>CP085629.1:6365000-6875000 GCA_024704175.1 Paenibacillus sp. P25 | reverse complement strand
ATCATCTGCGTAGCTGTCCTGTTCGCGATCGGAATTGTTTACTCCGAGAAAGGCAATATGGCGGTCTTTTCTCAAGGAGAGCCTGCTGCAGTCTACAGCGTCTCAACGGATAAAAAGCTGATTGCACTCACGTTCGATATCAGTTGGGGCGAAACGCGAACAGAGCCTATTCTTAAGGTTCTGGAAGATAAGGGTGTCAAGAACGCAACTTTCTTTTTGTCGTCACCCTGGAGCAAAAGCCATCCGGAACTGGTAAAACGCATCGAAAACGGCGGCTGGGAAATCGGCAGTCACGGCCATAAGCACGTCAATTACAGCAACTTGAATGATGACGAAATTCGGACGCAAATTAAAACCGCTCACCAAATTTTAAGCGATGTGACAGGCAAGGAGCCGAATTTAATCCGTTTGCCCAATGGTGATTTTGACAAGCGGGTTCTCCGTATAGCTAACGAATTGAATTATACCGTGATTCAGTGGGATACGGATTCGTTGGACTGGAAAAACCCTGGGGTGGATAATATAGTAAACCGTGTTGTAACGAAAGCCCATCCAGGGGATATTGTTCTGCTGCATGCCAGCGATTCGTGCAAACAAACCCATGAAGCCCTTCCTACCATCATCGATAAGCTTCGGGAAAAAGGGTACCAATTTGTTACAGTTAGTGAACTGATGAAACAGACACAAGTCGACAACAAACAACCGGTTGAGGATCAGACGATGAAGCAAATTCATTAAGTTTAAAAAAACAAGGGCCGTTAACGCGGCTCTTTTTTGCTGCCTTCCAGCACTTTGCTCAGTATTAAAATTTGCCAAGCATTGCAAACATATAATGGAGCCATCATAAATATGGTCGACGCCGGATTGTTCAGCCGCAGCGAAGGCACGGCCTCCATTGCGGTAACGGAGATCATAAAGAATAAGGTCGGTACCCATGCGCCGCGGTTCGTCAGCCTTACTTTCCACCAGGCCACCCCAATGGACAAAACGAGCAAGGTTACAGGCAGTATCGCAAAGCTTGCCCACCCTTCGCCGGCTTCAGAGCCTGCATAGCGCAAGTAAATCAAATCGAACAAGCTGTACAGCACAATCAGCAGTTGAAGCATATCCCAAGTAAATTTATTACGAATCATTCCCATCATAATAAATCGGACAATCAGATAAGCAAAGAATCCCATTTGACTCAGAACACTGATGGTTGCGCCGCCCAGCAGCATGGTAATGAAACTGAACCCAATCTTACCGCCAAGCTCTACTTGCTGATCGGAAAGCTGCAGAATGATTCCAACGACAACCGCGCACAAGGATCCGATCAATAAGGTAGTCCAAAATAAGTAAAACCATTTTCTAATTGTCACTTGCGGCTGACCCCAAAAAATCCATCGTTTCAAAAGTTAATTGTACCAACGATCGCAATAAAAAGCCAATGATCGTTTGTGTTAAAGCGGTGTTGGATGAACCATACTAAGCTTAAAATGACTGAAAGGAGCCCGAACTGATGAAAGCGCGATGGACACGTTACATGCCTTTGGTACTCGTCCTTGGCTTCTTGACGGCCTGCGGTTCCGAGACGCAAGCTTCGTCCAGCAATACCGGAAACAATTATAAAGATACCAAATCCATGGTCCTGGATATTCTTAAAACTGAGGACGGGCGTAAAGCGATCCAGGAAGCGGCCACCATGCAAAACAGTAAAATGCAAATGTTGTCTGCCGGAGATACCCAGCAGTTACAGCTTGCCGTAAAGGACGTCTTGGTCGATACGCAAAACAATCAGTTTTTGCAAAAAATGATAACCGATCCCCGGTTTGCCGGTCAGTTCGCCAAAGCGATTCAAAGCGATACAAAACAGCTGCACAAGGATCTGTTAAAGGACCCCGAGTACCAGAAATCGCTGATGGATGCTATGAAGAGCCCGGATTATCAAACGATTCTGCTCGATACCATGAAGGGCACGCCTTATAGAACGCAAATGAAGAGCGTCATTCAGGAATCTTTGCAAAGCCCTCTATTTCGCTTGGAACTTATGGATCTAATGAAAAAAGTACTTCAGGAAGAATCCATGCCGAAAGATCAGCAAGGCGGGCAGGGAAAACAAGGGCAAGGTCAACAAGGAAAAGGCGGAGGGGGAGAAGGCGGCGGCGGTGGCGGCAAAGGTCAGGGCGGCCAATCTGGAGGCGGCGGAGGCTCCTAAGTCATGAATTTATAGAAAAAGGACCGGCGGGGCCGGTCCTTATTTATCTAAACGTGAAATGATTTGCTGTGCCAGATCATTGTAAATTTGTCCCGTTTCGGTGTCGGCCTTATAAACGGATGGAGAGTAATCCGGTTCAGCCACGTGGTTGTCAGGCACACCTAAAGGAATTTGTGCCAACAACGAGGTATGAAGCTCTTCCGCCAGCTTGGCTCCACCCCCGCGTCCGAATACATAGTCCTTTTCTCCGCATTGACTGCAGGAATAGTAGGACATGTTCTCCACCACGCCGAGAATTTCGTGATCGGTATGAAGCGCCATAGCCCCGGCACGGGCCGCTACGAATGCTGCTGTTGCATGAGGTGTCGTTACAATGATTTCTTTGCTTTGGGGTATCATTTGATGAACATCCAATGCAACATCGCCGGTCCCGGGTGGCAGATCCAGCAGCAGGTAATCGAGCTTGCCCCATTGGACTTCATTGAAGAAATTGCGCAGCATCTTGCCGAGCATCGGTCCGCGCCAGATGACAGGCGTATTCTCTTCTACGAAGAAACCCATGGAAATGACTTTCACACCGAATCGTTCTACCGGAATGATTCGATTGTTTACAAGCTGAGGACGATCTTCGATCCCCATCATGTCCGGAACGCTGAATCCGTATATATCGGCATCGACGAGTCCGACCTTCTTCCCTGCCCTTGCAAGTGCAGCGGCCAGATTAACCGTTACGGTCGATTTACCCACGCCGCCTTTTCCGCTGGCGATGGCAATGAATTGCACTCCCGATTCGGGATCTAGGACCGAAGGCTCCGGAGCGGTTTCCGCATCGGCATTGGTCGGCGCAGCGCCCTTGGCTTGTGCCAATTGCGCGGCCTCATTCCGTTCAAAATCGGATAAAGCCCGGAAACGAAGATGCACCGAATCGGCACCCGCTTGGGTAAAGGCATCGGTAATATGATGCTGAAGCTCTTCTTTAAAGCCCTCGTCTTCAGCCGAAAGCAGGACAGTGGCGGATACTTGTCCTTCTTTAATCATAATATCCCTTATAAACCGGAGCTCGGCCAAACTGAGGCCGAATACGGGATCGATCAAATGGCTGACGGACGAAAGCAGTTGTTCTCTTGTTATCACGACGTCACCTCTGACAATGGAAGTACTTAGCTGAGGACATTATACCATATTTTCAATCAGAGCCCACTTTTTCACCCGAGTAGTACCGGAGAATCCCTTGATAGATGGAAGCCGCTACCTTCTTCTGATACCCCGGGTCGCCAAGAAGCTTGGCTTCTCCCGGATTGGAGAGGAAGCCGACCTCCACCAGTGCGCTAGGGATTTGGGTGGCCTTGAGCAAATAAATCTCCCTATCCGCTTGTTTCGCAATCCGGTCCGTATTGTTCAAATTCTTCCGGATTTCGTCTTGAATGAGTGCCGCCAGCCGTGAACTGTCCTGATGATTGGGATAAAAAAATGTCTGAGCTCCTGACCATTTAGGCGACGGAATACTGTTCAGGTGAACGCTTACGAGGAGATCCGCCTTCTGCTGCGTAATGAATTCGGCTCGTTTCAGCAAATCCTCCGTCTTCCTGCGGCTGTATCCTTTGGTCGATGGGTCGGCCAGATCGGTGTCTTCCTCCCTCGTCATAACGATCAGCGCCCCGGCCTCCTGCAAATAATCGCGTAAATACCGGGTAATCGCGAGGTTCACATTCTTCTCGTTAAGTCCGTCCTTGCTCCGGGCGCCCCCATCAGGCCCCCCGTGTCCTGCGTCGAGAGCGATGATTTTGCCCGATAAAGGCATGGTCCAGTACGTCCATGTTTTCGTTGCAGGCGAGCTCATAAGTAAACATGAAGAGCATTAAAGCTATGAGCAGGGCGGACATGACGATCTTGATTCCGCTGTGCATCGTTAGCCAAACGACGACCCTCTTCTTTCTTCCGAACATGAAAAAATCCACCTCACATCCCCATAGACTCCTTACTATCTATATGGGACGAGGTGGACAAATATACTTGGTGCTAGACCTGATATTCCGGTTCTTTCATACCTTCGATCAAGATCTTAGCCACTTCGGGTCTGGAGAATTCCGGCGGCGGGCATTCCCCGGCACGGAGCAGAACACGTACCTTGGTACCGGACAATGTCAAATGATCTTCTTTGCCATGAGGGCAGGTTTTGCTGGACGCCATGCTTGCCGCATTTGGTACAAAAGAAGCTGTGCTCGAAGAACATCGGCGTGATGCCCAATTCTTCACGGGTAAAGTTGCTGAAGATCTCCTGCGCTTCATACGTGCCGTAATAACTGCCTACACCGGCATGGTCGCGTCCTACGATAAAATGGGTACATCCGTAATTTTTGCGCACCATGGCGTGAAAAATCGCCTCACGAGGCCCTGCATAGCGCATGGCGACCGGAAATACCCCAAGGAATACGCGATCCTTCGGGTAATAGTGCTCCAGAAGGGCAAGATAGCTCTTCATGCGCACGTTGGCCGGCACATCATCGGATTTGGTTTGCCCGACGAGCGGATTCAAGAACAGCCCGTCGACAACCTCCATGGCGCATTTCTGAATATACTCGTGAGCGCGGTGTACCGGATTCCGGGTTTGGAAACCGACAACGGTCCTCCAGCCCTTCTCCGCGAAGATCCTGCGCGTTTCCGCGGGATCGAAGTAAAACTCTTCAAACTTCTCCGGCTTCAGACGATTCAACACTTGAACCGGACCGCCTACATAAGTCGAAGGCTTCGAGTAGAGCTTTTGAACGCCCGGGTGCTCCATATTATCCGTTTTAAACACCTTTACCGCTTCATCCTGCTGATCCACGTTATACACGCTTTGAACTTCAATAATCCCGTAAACCACCCCGTCGGTTTCCCCGACCAAAGCCACTTCCTGTCCGATGGCAAAAGACCGGGCCACTTCTTGATCAACACCCAGGGTGATCGGGATACTCCATACGTTGCCGTCGGCAAGGCGCATTCGGTCTACAACCGAGCGGTAATCCTGCTCCGTCATAAAGCCTGTAAGCGGCGAGAAGGCACCAACACCGATCAGGTCCAAGTCAGAAACGGTCCAAGCATTGACTTTGAGTTGGTATAACTGTTCTGCACGCTTCAGCAGCTGCTCTCTTTCCTCGCCTTGAACGACTCGGTTGATCAAAGTGCCGCCATGAGGGCGAATCGATTCGGCCATAATATGTTCCTCCTCGACGTGTAATCTATGTTATTTGTGCAAGCCGCATTCCGTTTTCTCAAATCCGGCCCAACGTCCTGCTCTCGGATCTTCGCCTGCGGCTACGGGTCTGGTGCAGTGTTCGCAGCCGATGCTGGGATAGTTCCGGTCATGGAGCGGGTTGTAGATTACATTATTGCTGCGGATATAGTTCCATACATCCTCAGAGGTCCAGTCGGCCAACGGATTGAATTTAACAAGACCGAATTTTACGTCATATTCCACTTTCTTGGCATTGGCACGGGTCGGCGCTTGATCTCGGCGGATCCCAGTGATCCACGCATCATAGTTCTTCAGAATGTCCGTAAGCGGGTCCACTTTACGAATGTTGCAGCATTGGTTCGGGTTGCTTTTCCAGAGCTCTTCGCCGTGCTCAGCGACTTGCTCTTCCAGCGTCAATTTAGGCAAAACTTGAACAAATTCCACTCCATAATGCTGCTGCAGCCGGTCTCTCGTTTCATAAGTTTCTTTGAAATGAACATTCGTATCCAGATAAAAGATATCGGTTTTCGGACTTACCTTCTGGAGCATATCGACCAATACTACGTCCTCTGCCCCGAAACTACAGGCCAATGTAATGTTAGGGAATCTTTCTACCGCCCAGGCTAAAAGTGCCTCCGGAGACTGCTTTTCAAACTCTTCCGCCGCTTGATTGATTAATGCCTCTTTTTCGAACAAATTCATGGGTTTCATGCCCTCCCGTTAAAAAATTCCGACTATTATAATACGATTTATTGTAATTAATTTTTATTATATCGCATCATGACTTTTTGTCAAATTAAAACTTTTCTAGGCCATAGCATATTATATTATTATTTCTGCCCATGGGTGCATATTTCTGCAAACAACAAAAAAGCCTCCACGACCGAAATCGAGGAGACTGCTTTGTATATAATAAGATTAACGTTTGGAGAATTGAGGTGCGCGACGAGCCGCTTTCAAGCCGTACTTCTTACGTTCTTTCATACGAGGATCGCGAGTCAGGAAGCCCGCTTTCTTCAAGGAACCGCGGAGCTCCGGATCGGCTTTCAGCAGTGCACGGGAGATCCCGTGACGGATTGCGCCGGCTTGTCCGGTAATCCCGCCGCCATGCGCCAGTACGAGGACATCATATTTACCCAATGTCTCTGTCAGGTTCAAAGGTCGCTTCACGATCAGCTTCAATGTTTCCAAACCGAAATAATCATTCAGATCACGCTTATTGATAATGATCCGGCCTTCACCCGGTACCAAACGAACGCGAGCTACCGAATGCTTACGACGGCCAGTGCCATAATATTGTACTTGTGCCACAAGACAGTCCTCCCTTTAATTAACCGCGAAGTTCCCAAACTTCAGGTTGTTGTGCTTGATGCGGATGCTCAGAACCGGCGTATACTTTCAGCTTCGTCTTCAGTCTGTTGCCCAGACGGTTCTTCGGAAGCATGCCGTGAATCGCCAGCTCCAACATGCGCTCCGGTTTGTTGTTCAGCATGTCTTGAGCGGAAGTTACTTTCAAACCGCCCGGATACAGGGAGTGACGATAGTACATTTTGTTTTGCAGTTTCTTACCGGTCAGTACGATTTTCTCAGCATTGATGATAACGACAAAATCGCCGGTATCCACATGCGGAGTAAATTGCGGCTTATGCTTGCCGCGGAGAATCGTTGCCGCTTCGCTGGCCAAACGTCCGAGCGTTTTGTCCGTCGCATCGATGATGTACCATTTGCGTTCAACTTCATTAGGCTTAGCCATATATGTGGTACGCATGAAATTGTTCCTCCTAAAATCTATGTCTGCCAATCAGGTTCAATAAAATTATTATCAATGGTCATTTCGGTTTCAAGACCCGGGGCCGTGGGGTAGCCAGTCAAGAAACACCAATTGATATCATACAACATTTCGGAGCAAATATCAAGAGTTTCCCGGACTATTCATAGAAAACTTCCCACAGCATCAGGCCATGAGGCATAGCCGTCGGTCCGGCGGCCTTCCGGTTCTTTGCCTCAAGGATGGAAGATATATCGGCACTGGTTCTCTTGCCTTCTCCTACTTGAAGCAAGGTCCCGACAATGATCCGTACCATATTATATAAGAAGCCGTTCCCGGTCAAATAAACATGAACAGCGCAAGAACCGAGTTCCTCATCCCAAGGCTCGCATTCCAAACGGGCTTCGTAAATCGTTCTTACCGTCGATAATTTCGTTGAACGGGCGGAACAGAAGGAAACGAAGTCATGCTGTCCTACGAGCCATTTGAGCCCCTCTCGCATCGCTTCTAGGTCAAGCTTGGTGGGATGATGAAACTCCAAATGGCGTCTAAACAAGTCCGGGAGCTTTCCGTAGCGAATCGTGTACCGGTAGGTTTTCCGTTTGGCGGAGCGCCGGGAATGAAAGTCGTCGGGGACAATCCGTGCATCGCGAACGACAATGTCCTCCGGCAGGCGGGCATTCAGTGCCATCGCCCATCGCTCAATCGGAATCTTGGAGGCCGTATGAAAATTGAACACCTGTCCTCTGGCATGTACTCCCGCATCCGTTCTTCCGGATGACCTTACTTTCACCGATTCGCCTGTCAGTATTCTAATTGCTTGTTCCAGGCATTCTTGGATTGTAATTTTGCCCGGCTGTATTTGAAAGCCATGATAGGCCGTTCCATCATAGCTGACCTTCATGCAAATATTTCTCACGGCTGACCTCCGTGTCGTATCCCCAATCCCTTTTCAGCCTACAAAAAAAGGGTTTCATCAGAATCGTGAGATCCCTTCTACCCTTTCCTATCCTTTGATTAAGCTCGATCAACCAGCTCTAAGTAAACCATTGGGGCCGCATCGCCGCGGCGAGGTCCGAGTTTCAGTATACGGGTATACCCGCCTTGACGCTCCGAGTAACGAGGAGCCAAATCGGAGAACAGCTTTTGAATAGCGTCCTGGTTTTCGTTTGCAGCTTCACGGCGAACAAAGGAAGCCACTTGACGGCGAGCATGCAGATCTCCGCGCTTTGCAAGAGTGATCAATTTTTCAGCGATAGAACGCACTTCCTTAGCTTTGGCTTCGGTCGTTTGAATGCGTTCGTGTATGAACAAGTCGGTTACCAGGTCACGGAATAATGCTTTCCGCGCGCTGGAGTCACGACCCAACTTTTGGTATGCCATGTGGAGAGCCTCCTTCTGCGTAATTATGGAGGTTCGAAACGGTTTCGCTTAATCTTCCATTCTTAAGCCAAGGCCCAGCTCTTCGAGCTTTTCTTGAACTTCTTCTAGAGATTTGCGTCCCAGGTTGCGAACCTTCATCATATCTTCTTCGGTTTTGGTAATCAGTTCTTGAACCGTATTGATTCCTGCGCGCTTCAGGCAGTTGTAAGAACGAACGGAAAGATCGAGTTCTTCGATGGTCATCTCTAGAACCTTCTCTTTTTTGTCTTCTTCCTTCTCTACCATGATCTCGGCATCTTTCGCCTCATCGGTCAAGCCGACAAACAGCATCAAATGCTCGGTCAAAATTTTGGCGCCCAAGCTTACGGCTTCTTCCGGCCTAATACTTCCATCGGTCCAGACTTCGAGGGTTAGTTTGTCGTAGTTAGTTACTTGGCCGACGCGAGTATTTTCCACACTGTAATTCACGCGAGTGATCGGAGTGTAGATCGAATCGATCGGAATCACGCCGATCGGCTGATCTTCCCTCTTGTTTTTATCCGCCGATACATATCCGCGGCCACGACTTGCATGAATTCTCATGTGAAGACGCGCATCGGAAGACAGCGTGGCAATGTGAAGATCCGGGTTCAAAATTTCCACATCGCTATCGCCTCGAATATCGCCGGCCACGACAGGTCCTTCACCTTCTGCATCGATTTCCAACACTTTCTCTTCGTCGGAATGGATTTTGAGCGACAGCCCTTTAAGGTTCAGGATGATCTCCGTTACGTCTTCCATGACCCCCGGTATGGTGGAGAATTCATGAAGTACCCCATCGATTTGGACGGAGTTAACAGCAGCTCCCGGCAGGGAAGACAACAAGATCCGGCGAAGCGAGTTCCCAAGCGTAGTGCCGTAGCCTCTTTCCAAAGGCTCTACAACAAACTTGCCATAGGTTCCGTCTTCGCTCGAATGTACGGTCTCTATCTTCGGCTTTTCGATTTCGATCATGGTTTAACCCTCCTTCAAACGTCGTTTCCCTCTGGATAACTTAAGACGCATAAAACGTGCAGTATGCCTATCCAAATAGTATTCTCAACTTTTGGATATTTATACCACCTAGCTCAGCAATCCTGAATTAAACACGACGGCGTTTCGGAGGACGGCGACCATTATGAGGAATCGGAGTTACGTCCTTAATCAGGTTAACTTCCAAACCTGCAGCTTGCAAAGAACGAATAGCGGCCTCACGACCTGCTCCCGGTCCTTTAACCATAACTTCAACTGCTTTCATGCCATGTTCCATAGCGGCTTTGGCGGCGGACTCAGCGACCATTTGTGCTGCAAAAGGCGTGCTTTTGCGCGAGCCCTTGAAGCCCAGGTTACCTGCGCTTGCCCAAGAGATTGCATTTCCGTGCGGATCCGTGATCGTTACGATCGTGTTGTTGAACGTGGAACGGATATGTGCTACGCCGGAATCAATATTTTTACGGTCACGACGTTTGGTACGAACAGCTTTATTTTTTGGTCTAGCCATTGTGAGTTACCCCCCTTTACTTCTTCTTATTTGCTACCGTACGACGAGGACCTTTACGCGTACGAGCATTGGTTTTGGTACGTTGACCGCGAACCGGCAAACCGCGACGATGGCGAACACCACGATAGCGACCGATTTCAATCAGGCGCTTGATGTTCAGGGCGATTTCACGACGAAGGTCGCCTTCCACTTTCAGCGTTTTGTCGATGATATCACGGATTTTGCTCACTTCATCTTCCGTCAGATCACGAACGCGAGTATCCGGATTGATACCGGTTTGCGCTACGATTTTTTGTGCTGTCGTGTTGCCGATCCCGAAAATGTAAGTCAACGCGATAATAACGCGTTTGTCACGAGGTAAATCTACACCAGCGATACGTGCCATTTAGTCAGGCACCTCCTTAACCTTGTTTTTGTTTATGCTTCGGATTTTCACAAATGACCATAACATTACCTTTGCGGCGAATGACTTTGCATTTCTCGCAAATTGGCTTGACCGATGGTCTTACCTTCATGGCTGTTACCTCCTCCTAGCTTGCGTTAACAAGCTAATTCGTAAGAGTTAGCGTTTTGCCGGGCAAAACTGCTTCGTATGAGTTTGCTTCGTGCTGTGTGATAAAGCTTATCGGGTTCAGAACCTGCATTTATTTAAAACGATAGGTTATACGGCCTCTGGTCAAATCATACGGCGAAAGCTCGACAGTCACTTTATCTCCCGGAAGAATCCGGATAAAGTGCATTCTGATTTTCCCGGATACATGAGCAAGTATCTTATGACCGTTCTCCAGTTCCACCTTGAACATTGCATTCGGAAGAGGTTCAATCACTGTACCTTCAACTTCAATCACATCTTCTTTGGCCACAGTCATTCTCCTTTCTCTTGCGCTTCAGTGTCTATTTGGTCCACAACCTTGTTCAGTGCAAATCGCAGCTTTCCGTTCGTGACACGGCCGGTTTCGCTAATGCTGTCCGCTACCTCGGGACTTGTCAACGGCAAAAGCTCCAGATGAATGATATTCTTCTTCTTGGGCTGATCGAATTTCCGTTTGTCGCCGTCAGCAATCCATACGTAACGTTGGTCTACGACGCCGATAATGACGGCATACTTCCCGGAATCCCGACCTTTATTCACCCTTACGATTTGTCCGATATGCGGCAGGTTCACCGTCTCCATCGTCCTCACCTATACGCCAGGCAATGTCATGATTTCATAACCGTCAGGCGTAATTGCTATGGTATGCTCAAAATGAGCGCACAGTGTGCCATCCACCGTGACAACCGTCCAATTATCTTCGAGCGTTTTGACGTACCGTTCTCCGACAACAACCATGGGTTCGATTGCCAGTACCATGCCCGGCTTCAGACGCGGTCCATGACCGGCTATGCCGTAGTTCGGGATCTGCGGTTCCTCGTGAAGCTCGGTACCGATCCCGTGTCCGACATATTCCCGCACCACCGAAAATCCTTCATCCTCAATCACTTTCTGTATCGCTGCAGAGATCGTGTACAACCGAACATCCGGCTTCGCCTCAGCAAGACCCGCATAGAGGGATCTCTCCGTTACCTCAAGCGACTTTTGGGCTGTCTCGGAAATCGTGCCGACTCCGTAAGTCCAAGCGGAATCTCCATGATATCCCTTATACTGGGCGCCGATATCGATGCTGATGATGTCACCGTTTCGGAGCTTTCGCGGACCGGGAATGCCGTGAACCAATTCATCATTTACTGAAGCACAGATACTACCGGAAAAACCGTTATAGCCTTTAAAAGACGGAATTGCGCCCT
This sequence comes from Paenibacillus sp. P25, assembly GCA_024704175.1. GTDB lineage: Bacteria > Bacillota > Bacilli > Paenibacillales > NBRC-103111 > Paenibacillus_G. Next base: position 6,863,134 of record CP085629.1, on the reverse strand, counting down.
GACTGCGAATAAAATCTTCTGCGATTTGATCGAGCTCTTTCGTTGTAATATCGGGCTGAATGGCCTTTTTAAGCGACTGATGCGTTTCCGCAACGATTCGGCCGGCTTCACGCATCAATTCCAATTCAGCGGCAGACTTACAAATGATCATCACGCTTGCCCTCGCAATAGTGAACTGATTTGTGCAGTAACCGTATTAATCTCTTGCTCACCGTTAACCTCACGCAATATTCCCTTGGTACGATAATACGCCAACAGCGGAGCTGTCTTATTGAGGTATTCGTCTAAACGCGTACCCACTTTTTCTTCGGTGTCATCCGAACGTTGATACAACTCACCAGAACACTTGTCGCATACATTCTCACGTGCAGGAGGGTTAAACAAGATATGATACGTGGCTCCACAAGATTTACAAATCCGACGGCCCGTCAAACGCGCAAGCAATAAATTGCGGTCAACACTCAGGTTAATCACATGATCGATCGATTTCCCCAAGGAAGCCATCATTCCGTCGAGTGCTTCCGCTTGAGATATGGTGCGCGGGAAACCGTCAAGCAGAAATCCTTTGCTGCAGTCCGGTCGCGCAAGTCTTTCACGAACGATACCGTTTGTGATTTCATCCGGAACCAGCAGACCTTGATCCACATACTTCTTCGCTTCGACGCCAAGTGCCGTTTCCTGCTTCATAGCCAGACGAAACGCGTCTCCCGTTGAAATATGCGGAATTCCAAATTCACTCACGATTCTCTCCGCCTGAGTACCTTTACCTGCACCAGGAGGTCCCATAAAGATGATGTTCATCTGACTTCCTCCCCCAATGCATCTTTCGATGCTAACAGCACAATAGGTGCCGATAGCGCGGCGCTACCAGTACCTATCCTGAAAGATTCTTTCAGGATGGCAATCTCGTTCACGACCATCCCAAGGACGATCCTGAATCGACATTGCCCCCTATTTGCTATTTATTAATAAAGCCCTTGTAGTGGCGTTTGATCAGTTGGCTTTCGATTTGTTTCATCGTCTCAAGACCGACCCCTATCACGATCAGAAGCGAAGTACCACCGATTCTGACCGAGTTCGGCAAACCTGCCACACTACCAAGAACCATCGGCAGGATGGATATTGCAGCCAAGAAAAGAGCTCCGGACAATGTAATTCTTGTCATTACTTTCGTAAGATATACCGATGTCGTCTTACCGGGACGGATCCCTGGAATGTAACCACCGTTCTTCTTCATCTGATCGGCCATCTGCACAGGGTTGATCTGCACAAAGGTGTAGAAGTAAGTAAAGCCGATGATTAACAGTACATAGATGACCATACCCAGCGGATGAGAGTAGTTCAAATTGGTGATGATCCAATCCGCAACTTGATTACCTCTCCAAAAGCTTGCGATCGTCGGGGAAATACAAGCGGCGACAAAGCAAAGATGACCGGAATAACGCCCGCCGCGTTGACTTTAAGCGGAATATGCGTCGATTGGCCTCCGAACATTTTGCGACCGACCACTCGCTTCGCATATTGAACCGGAATCTTCCTTACGCCCTGCTGTACAAATATTACACCCGCGATAATGGCCACAACCACAATCGCAATGATGACCACTTTAATGATGTTAAGGAATAGCGCATCTCCGGCATCCGCAATTTGCGTTTTGTAAATTTGGTGAATGCCATTCGGAATTGCGACCACAATCCCCGCGAAGATGATAATGGAAATACCATTTCCAATTCCTTTTTCGGTGATTTGTTCCCCTAACCACATCAGAAAGGCAGTACCGGCGGTAAGTACGATCGCGATTAACGCGTAAGTTGTAAAGCTAGGATTGAGGACCAACTGAGTATTATAAACCCGATTGAAGCCGATGGCAAGGCCAAAGGCTTGAATCAATCCCAATACAATTGTACCATACCGTGTGATCTGCCCCAACTTCTTACGGCCAACTTCTCCTTCTTTGGCCCATTGTGTGAATGTCGGAATGACATCCATGGAAAGGAGCTGTACAATGATCGATGCCGTGATATAAGGCATAATCCCCATCGCGAAGATGGAGAATTGGAACAGCGCGCCTCCGGAGAAAGTATTGAGCAAACCGAACACATCGTTCGAGTTTGCTTGATCCTGAAGTTTCAAAATTTCTGTGTTAATGTTAGGTACCGGAATAAAAGCACCAATTCTGTAGACGATCAGCACCAGAAGGGTGAACAAAATGCGTTTTCTCAGATCGTCTACTTTCATTATATTGGATATGGTACGAAACATTAAATCACCTCGGTTTTACCGCCGGCGACCTGGATTTTCTCTACCGCAGATTGAGAGAACTTGTTGGCTTTTACATTCAGTTGAACCGTAACTTCGCCGTTACCCAAGATCTTGATCCCGTCTCTAGGGTTCTTGACGATGCCGGATTCCAGCAGAACGTCCGGAGTAATTTCCGTACCAGCTGCAAACTTGTTCAGCTCCTCGACGTTAACAACCGCATACTCTTTACGGAATTGGTTGTTAAAGCCACGCTTCGGCAAGCGACGATACAGCGGATTTTGACCACCTTCAAAGCCCGGACGAACGCCACCGCCGGAACGGGCATTTTGACCCTTGTGACCGCGAGTAGCTGTCTTACCCATGCCGCTACCGATACCACGGCCAACGCGTTTGCGGGACTTACGGGCTCCAGGAGTAGATGTAAGTTCATGCAATTTCATCGTTTGCACCTCCTCTAAGCTTTGTGTAAAGCAATTTTATGCTTCGATTTCTTTCACTTCAACCAGGTGAATTACTTGATTGACCATACCGCGGATAGCGGCATTGTCAGGTTGCGATACGGTTTGGTGCAGCTTTCTCAGACCGAGAGCGGCAACTGTACGGCGCTGTGCTTCGTTACGGCCGATCAAGCTGCGCTTGAGGGTAATTTGCAATTGCTTAGCCATGGTATCCCTCCTAACCCAAGAGTTCTTCAACGGTTTTGCCGCGAAGCTTAGCAACCTCTTCCGCACGCTTCAGGCGCCGCAGGCCTTCCAGTGTGGCATTAACCATGTTGATGGAATTCGAAGATCCGAGGGACTTCGTCAGAATGTCGCCTACGCCAGCCAGTTCGAGTACGGCACGAACAGGACCGCCGGCGATTACACCGGTACCTTTGGAAGCCGGCTTCAAGAGCACTTTACCTGCTCCGAAATGCCCAGTTACCAGGTGAGGAATGGTTGTTCCAACGATAGGCACGTGAATCAGGTTTTTCTTTGCATCTTCAATTCCTTTGCGGATCGCATCTGGAACTTCGCCTGCTTTACCGATTCCGGCGCCTACCCAACCTTTGCCGTCGCCCACAACTACGAGTGCGCTAAAGCTGAAACGACGACCGCCTTTTACAACTTTAGCAACGCGGTTGATGTGAACGACTTTTTCAGTCAATTCTAAAGTATTGGGATCAATACGCAAGTCCTTTACCTCCTTGTAAGTAGATTAGAATTCAAGACCTGCTTCACGAGCAGCGTCAGCAAGTGCTTTTACACGTCCATGGTACAGATATCCGCCGCGGTCGAATACAACCTTCTCAACGCCGGCTTTCTTAGCGCGCTCAGCGATCAGTGCTCCGACTTTAGTTGCTGCATCCACGTTACCGCCGTTACCCAGACCTTCTCTCAGTTCCTTGTCTTGAGTCGAAGCGGCGAAGCAAGGGTTACGCCTTTAACGTCGTCGATCAATTGAGCGTACATATGCTTAGAGGAACGGAAAATGTTGAGGCGTGGGCGTTCAGCCGTTCCTTGAATTTTCTTACGAACACGAAGGTGTCTTTTCAGACGCGCTTTGTTCTTATCGCCTTTAGTAATCATTCGAGGTTCACTCCTTTCGAGTTTTTCCGAAAGCTTGGGTTAAGCCGTTAAGCTAAGAAGCTTACTTCTTCTTACCGGCTTTACCCTCTTTGCGAAGAATACGTTCACCTTCATATTTGATACCTTTACCTTTGTAAGGCTCCGGTTCACGAACGGAACGAATTTTTGCTGCTGTTGCACCAACAAGCTCCTTGTCAATGCCTTTAACGATGATTTTCGTGTTGGAAGGAACTTCGAACTCAATGCCTGTTGCCGGCTCGATTTCAACCGGATGCGAGTAACCTACGTTCAGAACCAGCTTATTGCCGGATTTGTTCGCGCGGTAACCTACACCAACCAGATCAAGAGATTTTGCGAAACCTTCCGTTACACCGCTAACCATGTTTTGTACTACACTGCGAGTCGTACCATGCAGGGAACGGTGCAGTTTATTATCAGAAGGGCGTTCAACCGTCAACTGGTTTTCTTCAACGCTCACTTTCATATCTCTGTGAAGCTCGCGGCTCAGAGTTCCTTTCGGACCCTTAACCGTAATCAATGTATTGTCCAAAGTCACGTTAACTCCGCTCGGGATCGTGATGGGCTTGCGACCAATACGGGACATGTTTTGCACCTCCGTTCATTCAAAATCGGGATTACCAAACGTAGCAGATGACTTCTCCGCCGGATTTGGATTGACGAGCATCTTTATCCGTCATCACACCTTTGGAGGTGGAGAGGATAGCAATACCAAGGCCGCCGAGTACGCGAGGCACTTCTTGGCTTTTTGCATAAACGCGCAGACCAGGCTTGCTGATTCTTTTCAGCCCTGTGATGACACGCTCTTGGTTCGGACCGTATTTCAGGAACAAGCGGATAATGCCTTGCTTGTTGTCTTCGATATATTCAGCGTCACGAATGAAGCCTTCCTTCTTGAGGATCTCAGCGATTTCTCTCTTGATCTTCGAAGCCGGAATTTCAACCGTTTCATGACGAACAACGTTTGCGTTACGAATGCGTGTAAGCATATCTGCAATTGGATCGGACATAACCATGTGTTGTAAACCTCCTTCCCGGAACTATGAGTTTTACCAGCTTGCTTTTTTAACGCCAGGGATCTGGCCTTTATATGCCAATTCGCGGAAACAAATTCTGCAAATTTTGAATTTCCGTAATACGGAATGCGGGCGACCACAACGTTCGCAGCGCGTGTAGGCTTGAACCTTGAATTTAGGAGCACGCCGCTGCTTAATCTTCATCGAAGTTTTTGCCACTTTTCGTTTACACCTCCTAGGGGTTTCCAAACGAAAACTTGCCTGAGCAAGTTTGCTTATTTGGTAAACGGCATGCCCAGTTGGGCCAGTAACTCACGGGACTCTTCATCCGTTTTGGCCGTCGTTACGATAACGATATCCATACCGCGAACTTTATCCACTTTATCGTACTCGATTTCCGGGAAAATCAGCTGCTCTTTCAAACCGAGCGTATAGTTGCCGCGGCCGTCAAAGGCTTTGGTCGAAACGCCGCGGAAGTCACGTACGCGAGGAAGAGCAACGTTAAACAATTTGTCGAGGAAGTGATACATACGCTCGCCGCGCAGCGTCACTTTCACACCGATAGGCATATTCTCACGCAGTTTGAAACCTGCGATAGATTTTTTCGCGCGGGTAATCACCGGCTTTTGACCTGCGATCAGCTGGAGATCTTGAACAGCTGTATCCAATACCTTGGAGTTGGAAACTGCCTCGCCAACGCCCATGTTGATTACCACTTTCTCGATCTTCGGAACCTGCATTACCGTGCTGTAGTTAAACTTTTGCATCAGAGCAGGGGTAATTTCGTTCAAGAAACGATCTTTCATTCTTGCTTTGCCATGAATGGATGTACCTCCTTTCCATACCTTTACGATTAATCGATAACTTCGCCGGACTTTTTCGCTACGCGAACTTTTTGGCCGTTATCCAGTACTTTGTAGCCTACGCGAGTAGGTTGGCCGCTCTTCGGATCCACCAGCATCACGTTCGAAACGTGGATCGGAGCCTCTTGCGTGATGATGCCGCCTTGCGGATTTTGCTGCGAAGGTTTGGAATGCTTCTTGATCATGTTCACACCTTCAACCAGCACACGGTTCTCACGAGGGAATGCTGCGATAACGCGGCCTTTCTTCCCTTTGTCTTTACCGGTGATAACAAAAACCGTATCGTCTTTCTTCACGTGCAATTTATGGTTATGGGACTCGAGTTTCTTCGGTTGTTTTGGCATTTTTGATTACACCTCCTACAAGCTTCCGTAGAGAAGCCGCTTCGTAAGGACATCTTAAGCTTCCTTCAAAGAAGCTGATTTGTAAGGCTTACTTCTTAGATAACTTCCGGTGCCAGAGATACGATCTTCATGAAGTCTCTGTCACGAAGTTCACGAGCAACCGGTCCGAAGATCCGCGTGCCGCGAGGGCTCTTATCTTCTTTTACGATAACCGCTGCATTCTCGTCAAAGCTGATGTAGGAACCGTCCTTACGACGAGCACCGCGTCTCGTACGCACTACTACTGCTTTAACAACGTCACCCTTTTTGACAACGCCACCTGGTGTTGCTTCTTTTACGGAGCATACGATCAGATCGCCGATGTTAGCCGTACGGCGGCCCGTACCACCCAACACGCGGATACACATGAGCGACTTAGCTCCAGAGTTGTCGGCGACATTCAATCGAGTAAAAGGTTGAATCATTGTGTATTCCCTCCTTCCGGACTTGGTTAGCCAAGAACCTTATATTAAACGATAACCGCTTTTTCAACCACTTCAACCAATCTCCAACGCTTGTCTTTGGAGAGCGGACGAGTTTCAGCGATGCGAACCGTGTCACCGATTTTCGCTTCGTTGTTTTCATCATGCGCTTTGAACTTCTTCGTATATTTGATCCGCTTGTGGTAGAGGTCATGTTTCTTGTAAGTCTCAACCGCAACAACGATGGTTTTTTCCATTTTGTCACTTACGACTTTGCCCACTTGCGTTTTACGCTCGTTGCGTTCAGCCATTCTGAGATCCTCCTCTCTCATTCATTAACTAGTGATTCCCAATTCTCTTTCACGCAAAACAGTTTTTGCCCGGGCAATCTCTTTGCGGATTTTCTGAATTTGTACGGGATTATCCAGTTGACCGGTAGCCAGTTGAAAACGGAGGTTAAAGAGTTGCTCTTTAAATCCGGCAATCTTTTGTTCGATCTCAGCAGTGGTTAAGTTGCGAAATTCACTAGCTTTCATTTGCTTCACCACCCACTTCTTCTCTTTTCACAAACTTCGTCTTGATCGGCAGTTTGTGGGATGCGAGACGCATTGCTTCACGGGCGATTTCTTCGCTAACGCCGGCAAGTTCAAACAGCACTTTACCCGGTTTCACTACGGCAACCCATTTTTCTACGTTACCTTTACCGCTACCCATCCGTACTTCAAGCGGCTTTTGGGTAATCGGCTTGGAAGGGAAAATCTTGATCCATACTTTACCGCCCCGTTTGATGTAACGGGTCATCGCGATACGGGCGAGCTTCGATTTGACGGTTGGTTACCCAAGCCGGCTCAAGCGCCTGCAAACCGTATTCGCCGAAATGAACTTCAGCTCCGCCTTTCGCTTTGCCGCGCATATTGCCACGGTGCTCTTTGCGGTGTTTTACACGTTTAGGAACTAACATGAATTAGTTGCCTCCTTCCGTAGCGACCTTTTTCTTAGCCGTTGGAAGAACTTCGCCGCGATAGATCCATACTTTTACGCCGATTCGACCGTAAGTGGTATGAGCTTCAGCCGTACCGTAGTCGATGTCCGCACGCAGTGTATGAAGAGGAACCGTACCCTCGCTGTAACCTTCCGTTCTGGCGATCTCAGCTCCGCCCAAACGACCGCTAACCGATGTTTTAATCCCTTTGGCTCCGGCTCTCATCGTTCTTTGGATTGCTTGTTTCAACGCACGACGGAACGATACGCGACGTTCGAGTTGTTGTGCGATGCTTTCTGCTACCAGAATCGCATCAAGGTCCGGACCTTTAACTTCAGTGATGTTGATGTGAATCTTCTTGCCGTTCGTCAGCTTGGACAGGTATGCGCGGATCACTTCGATCTCGGAACCGCCTTTACCGATTACCATACCTGGCTTAGCCGTATGAATCGTAACATTCACGCGGTTTGCCGCACGCTCGATCTCGATGCGGGAAACAGCCGACTCTTTCAATTTTGTTTTCAGGTATTCGCGGATTCTTACGTCTTCCATCAGCAGATCGCCGAAATCTTTGCCAGCGTACCACTTGGATTCCCAATCGCGGATGATACCAATTCTAAGTCCTACCGGGTTTACTTTCTGACCCACACGTTATCCCTCCTTATTTCTCAGATACCACTAATGTAATGTGGCTGGTACGTTTATTGATGCGGCTTGCACGGCCCATTGCGCGAGGACGGAATCTTTTCAAAGTCGGTCCTTGGTTAACATAGGCTTGCTCAACCACCAAATTGTTCGGGTTCAGGGAGTAGTTATGCTCTGCGTTCGCAATAGCCGAGTTAAGCGGCTTCTCCACGATAGGGGATGCCGACTTCGGCGTGTGACGCAGGATTGCAATCGCTTCGCCTACTTGCTTGCCGCGGATCAGGTCCACAACCAGCTGGGCTTTGCGGGGAGCAATACGAACATATCTTGCAATAGCTTTAGCTTGTGCCATGAATGTACCTCCTCTCATTCAAAAAACTGAATCGTCCGTTCTTAATTAGCGCTTGCCCGTTTTCTTGTCGTCACCGGAGTGACCTTTGTAAGTACGGGTAGGTGCAAATTCACCAAGCTTATGTCCTACCATATCTTCCGTTACATAAACCGGTACATGCTTCTTGCCATCATAAACGGCAAACGTATGACCGACGAATTGCGGGAAAATCGTGGAGCGGCGGGACCAAGTTTTGATCACTTGCTTCCTGGCACCATCCGTGCCCAATGCTTCCACTTTCTTTAAAAGATAACCATCAACAAATGGCCCTTTTTTCAAACTGCGACCCATGCTTCGTTCCTCCCTTCTTTAACCACACCGTAAAACGTATTACTTCGTGCGGCGGCGAATAATATATTGGTTAGAAGCTTTGTTTTTCTTACGCGTTTTGTAACCGAGCGTCGGTTTGCCCCAAGGAGACATCGGAGATTTACGTCCGATCGGGGAACGACCTTCACCACCACCGTGCGGGTGATCATTCGGGTTCATAACGGAACCGCGAACTTCAGGACGTTGACCGAGCCAACGGGAACGGCCGGCTTTACCGATTTTCACGAGCTCGTGGTCTTCGTTACCCACAGAACCGATCGTAGCGCGGCAAACTTTCAGAATCTTTCTCATTTCACCGGAAGAAAGACGAACCGTAACATACTGTTCTTCTTTACCGAGCAACTGAGCTTCCGTACCTGCGGCGCGAACCAATTGACCGCCTTTGCCAGGCTTCAGCTCGATGTTGTGAATCACCGTACCCTACCGGGATGTTCTCCAACGGAAGAGCATTGCCGATTTTGATGTCGGCTTCCGGTCCGGATACGACTTGATCGTTCACTTTCAAGCCCTTAGGAGCAAGAATGTAACGCTTCTCGCCGTCGGCATAATGGATCAATGCGATGTTAGCGGAACGGTTCGGATCATACTCGATAGTAGCAACGCGACCGGGTATTCCATCTTTCGTCCGTTTGAAATCGATAATCCGGTATTTACGCTTATGTCCGCCGCCTTGGTGACGAGTCGTAATTTTACCTTGGTTGTTACGTCCGGCTTTTTTGCTCAGAGGAGCCAAAAGCGATTTCTCCGGTGTGGACGTCGTGATTTCTTCGAATGTAGAAACCGACATCGCACGTCTTGCAGGGGACGTTGGTTTGTATTTTTTAATTGGCACGTGGATTCCCTCCTTACTCTAGAAATGGTCCGTTACACAGATTCAAAGAACTCGAGTTCTTTGCTGTCTGCGCTTAAAGTAACGATAGCTTTCTTCCATTCGGAAGTGTAACCGGAATAGCGGCCGTAGCGTTTCGGCTTAGCCGGCATTCTGAGCGTATTTACATTCGTGACTTTCACTTTGAAAATTTGCTCGATGGCTTGTTTGATTTCCGTTTTATTCGCACGAATGTCGACTTCAAAAACGTATTTCTTGTCAGCCATGATCTCACTGGAACGTTCGGTAATGACCGGGCGCTTAATAATATCGCGAGGGTTCTTCATTACGCAAACACCTCCTCTACCTTTTGCACGGCATCCTTAGTGATGATCAGCTTGTCGTAGACCATAACGTCCAGAACGTTAATGCCTTCAGCTGCAACAAACTTAACACCTGGAATGTTACGAGCGGACAAAGCAACGTTCTCGTCGTAAGAAGCGGTAACCACAAGAGCTTTGCGATCCACTTTCAGGTTATTCAGGATCGTTGCAAATTCTTTCGTTTTCGGCGCGGCCAATTGCAATTGATCGAGCACGATAATTTCGCTGTCCTTCACCTTGGAAGACAACGCGGATTTAATCGCCAGACGACGAACTTTCTTAGGCAAACTTGTAGGAATAGCTGCGAGGAGTCGGTCCGAATACCGTACCGCCGCCTTTCCATTGAGGAGAGCGGATGCTACCTTGACGAGCACGACCTGTACCTTTTTGTTTCCAAGGTTTGCGGCCACCGCCACGCACTTCGGAACGACCTTTCGTTTTATGCGTACCTGCACGAAGGGAAGCGCGCTGGAGCAGAACCGCTTCATTCAAAACATGAGCATGAGGTTCAATTCCAAATACGGAATCCGCCAGTTCCACTTCGCCGACTTGTGCACCACTAACATTGTAAACTGCTACTTTTGGCATGAGTTATCCTCCTTTCCCGATTTCTTACTTCTTCACCGAAGTTTTAACGGTTACGTAGCTGTTTTTCGGTCCAGGAATGGAGCCTTTAATCAGAAGTACGTTCCGTTCTGTATCGACTTTAACCACTTCAAGCTTTTGGATCGTGACTGTTTCCGAACCCATATGTCCAGGCAGGTTTTTGCCCTTCGGTACGCGGTTGGCTTGGATCGAACCCATGGAACCAGGACCGCGGTGATAACGGGAACCGTGAGCCATCGGACCTCTGGATTGATTGTGTCTCTTGATAACGCCTTGGAACCCTTTACCTTTGGAAGTACCCGTTACGTCAACGAACTCGCCTTCGGAGAAAATGTCAGCCTTGATTTCTTGGCCAACTTCGAACTCGGAAGTACCGCGAATTTCTTTCACGTAGCGCTTAGGTGTTGTGCCTGCTTTTTTCGCATGGCCCAACTCAGGTTTGTTGGCATTCTTTTCTTTCTTATCGGCGAAACCGATTTGGATCGCTTCGTAGCCGTCGTTCTCAACGTCCTTCTTTTGAAGAACCGTGCAAGGACCTGCTTCGATAACCGTAACCGGAATAACCAATCCCTCAGCTGTAAATACTTGAGTCATCCCAAGCTTTTTACCTAAGATACCTTTACTCATCGTTGACACCTCTTTTCCTATCTTGTCATGAATTTATGCTCATGTGGGTAATTACAGTTTGATTTCAATATCCACACCGGACGGCAGATCCAAACGCATCAAAGCGTCAACCGTTTGCGGCGTAGGATTCACGATATCGATCAAGCGCTTATGTGTGCGCATTTCGAATTGTTCGCGAGAATCTTTGTACTTATGAACCGCGCGAAGGATCGTGATGATTTGCTTCTCAGTCGGAAGCGGAATCGGACCCGAAACTCCTGCACCGGAACGCTTGGCTGTTTCCACGATTTTCTCAGCGGATTGATCCAAAATTCTGTGATCATAAGCCTTCAAACGAATACGAATCTTTTGCTTTGCCATAGTATTCCCTCCTTTTATCGCCCAATTTAGTATCGGACATACTCCGTGAAAATCTCCTGACGCCGTCCCTATGGCAAAGGGGCCGGGTGTGTCAGCAACCTCTCACATCATCGCAACGTCACAGACCAACGTTCACTATTATATTAAAACCAAATGAAAAAAGCAAGAAAAAATTATGCCAATGTCTAGAAAAATGTTTCTTCCATATATTATAGAAGAAAAACCCTTCATCCGAAGATGAAGGGTCACTCTATTTAGAAGGTTATTACTTTTGGATCGTTGCAACCGCGCCTGCGCCTACTGTACGGCCGCCTTCACGGATAGCGAAACGAGTACCTTCTTCGATAGCGATCGGCGAGATCAGCTCAACCGTTACCGTGATGTTGTCGCCAGGCATAACCATTTCTGTGCCTTCCGGCAGAGCGATGATGCCCGTTACGTCCGTTGTACGGAAGTAGAACTGAGGACGGTAGCCTGTGAAGAAAGGCTTATGACGTCCACCTTCTTCTTTCGTCAAAACGTAGATTTGAGCTGTGAAGTTCGTATGAGGTTTAACCGAACCCGGCTTAGCCAAAACTTGTCCACGCTCGATATCTTTACGGTCCACACCGCGAAGCAGTGCGCCGATGTTGTCACCAGCTTGAGCGGAGTCCAGAAGCTTACGGAACATCTCAACGCCTGTAACAACGGATTTGCGAGTTTCTTCAGCCAGACCGATGATTTCGATCTCGTCGCCGACTTTAACCACACCACGCTCTACACGACCTGTAGCAACGGTACCACGACCAGTGATCGTGAACACGTCCTCTACCGGCATCAAGAAAGGCTTATCAGTGTCGCGCTCAGGAGTCGGGATGTAGGTGTCGATTTGCTCGAACAGTTCTACGATTTTGTCAGCCCAAGGGCCGTCTGGGTTTTGCAGAGCTTCACGAGCTGCACCACGGATGATCGGAGTGTCGTCGCCCGGGAACTCGTATTCGTTCAGCAGATCGCGAACTTCCATTTCAACCAGTTCCAAAAGCTCTTCGTCTTCAACCATGTCGCATTTGTTGAGGAATACGACGATGTAAGGAACGCCTACCTGACGGGACAGCAGGATGTGTTCGCGAGTTTGCGGCATTGGGCCGTCAGCTGCGGATACAACCAGGATCGCGCCGTCCATTTGAGCTGCACCGGTGATCATGTTTTTAACATAGTCAGCGTGTCCCGGGCAGTCAACGTGTGCATAGTGACGGTTAGGTGTTTCGTATTCAACGTGAGCTGTGGAGATCGTGATACCGCGCTCGCGCTCTTCTGGAGCTTTGTCGATTTGGTCGAAAGCTACCGCTGCGCCACCGTATTTTTTGGAAAGAACGGTAGTGATTGCAGCCGTCAGAGTCGTTTTACCGTGGTCAACGTGACCGATCGTACCAATGTTAACGTGCGGTTTATTGCGTTCAAATTTCGCTTTTGCCATGGATAGATAGCCTCCTTAGATAAACAATGTTATATTAAGCACCTTTGTTCTTCGAGACGATTTCGTCAGCAATGGACTTAGGCACTTCTTCATAATGGGAAATTTCCATCGAATATACACCGCGGCCTTGTGTACGGGAACGCAGTGTAGTGGAGTATCCGAACATCTCGGAAAGAGGTACTTTCGCACGGATGATTTGCGCTCCGAAGCGAGCATCCATACCTTCAATCCGTCCACGGCGGGAGTTCAGGTCGCCCATAACGTCGCCCATGTACTCTTCCGGCACGGTAACTTCCACTTTCATGATCGGCTCGAGCAATACCGGACGGCATTTCTCAGCTTGCCGCTTTCAAAGCCATGGAGCCGGCAATTTTAAATGCCATCTCACTGGAGTCGACGTCATGGTAAGAACCGTCCACTACGGTAGCTTTGATATCAACAAGCGGGAAGCCGGCGTAAACGCCGTTCTTCATGGATTCTTCGATACCTGCTTGGATCGGAGCGATGTATTCCTTCGGAATCGCACCACCGACGATTTTGCTTTCGAACTGGAAGCCAGTTCCCGGCTCAAGCGGTTCGAATTCAACCCAACAATGACCGTATTGACCACGGCCGCCGGATTGGCGAACGAATTTACCTTCAACCTTGGCGGCTTGACGGAACGTTTCACGGTAAGCAACCTGCGGTTTACCTACGTTGGTTTCTACCTTGAACTCGCGAAGCATACGGTCAACAATGATCTCGAGGTGAAGCTCACCCATACCGGAGATGATCGTTTGGCCTGTTTCTTCGTCCGTGTGAGCGCGGAAAGTCGGGTCTTCTTCGGACAATTTGGCCAGTGCAACGCCCATCTTGTCTTGGTCGGCTTTCGTTTTCGGCTCAACAGCCAATTGGATAACCGGCTCAGGGAAGTTCATGGACTCGAGAACAACAGGGTTCTTCTCATCGCATAGCGTATCCCCGGTAACGGTATCCTTCAAACCAACGGTCGCAGCGATGTCACCAGCATAAACGACGCTGATTTCTTGACGGCTGTTCGCATGCATTTGGAGGATCCGGCCGATTCTTTCCCGTTTGCCTTTCGTTGCGTTCAATACGTAGGATCCGGAGTTCAGCACGCCGGAATATACGCGGAAGAACGTCAATTTACCAACGAACGGGTCAGTCATGATTTTGAAGGCAAGTGCCGCAAACGGTTGATCGTCTGCGGATTTGCGCACGACTTCCGTACCGTCTTCGAGCGTACCTTTGATGTCCGGAACGTCGATCGGGGCCGGCAGGTAGTCGATAACGGCGTCAAGCATCATCTGAACGCCTTTGTTCCGGTAGGAAGAGCCGCAGATAACCGGGAAGATTTGAACATTAACTACACCTTTACGGAGCCCAGCTTTAATCTCTTCGATTGTCAGCTCTTCACCTTCAAGGTATTTCATCATAAGCTCTTCGTCCAGTTCAGCTACTTTCTCTACAAGCTCTTGGCGGAGTTCTTCCACTTTGTCCTTGTATTCTGCAGGAACTTCGGACTCAACAGGCTCTTTGCCCAAATCGTCCTTGTAAACGTAAGCTCTGCGTTCGATCAGATCGATAACGCCAACAAAGTCGTTCTCTGCGCCGATCGGCAATTGGATAGCAACCGCATTCGCGCCAAGCTTGTCGCGCATGGATTGAACAACTCCCAAGAAATCCGCGCCGATAATATCCATCTTATTGACGTACGCAATCCGAGGAACACCATAACGGTCCGCTTGTCTCCAAACGGTTTCGGACTGGGGCTCAACGCCTTCTTTCGCGCTGAACACGCCTACGGCTCCGTCCAATACGCGCAGGGAACGTTCAACTTCAACGGTGAAGTCAACGTGACCCGGGGTATCGATGATATTGATGCGGTGGTTTTTCCACTGAGCGGTCGTAGCGGCGGAAGTAATCGTAATTCCGCGCTCCTGCTCCTGTTCCATCCAGTCCATCGTTGCAAGCACCCTCGTGAACTTCACCGATTTTGTGCACGCGGCCCGTGTAGAACAGAATACGCTCGGTCGTGGTCGTCTTACCGGCATCGATATGCGCCATGATCCCGATGTTACGCGTATCTTTTAAGGAGAACTCTCTTGCCATGCATTTGTCTCCTTCCTGGGTTTAGGAATTTAATTTTACCAACGATAGTGAGCAAACGCTTTGTTCGCTTCAGCCATCTTGTGCGTGTCTTCACGCTTCTTAACGGATGCGCCGGTGTTGTTGCTTGCGTCGATGATCTCTTGAGCCAATCTCTCTTCCATGGTTTTCTCACCACGAAGACGAGAGTAGTTCACCAGCCAACGAAGACCCAAAGTCGTGCGGCGCTCCGGTCTAACTTCAACCGGAACCTGGTAGTTAGCACCACCTACGCGGCGTGCTTTAACCTCAAGAACGGGCATAATATTTTTGATGGCTTGTTCGAAAACTTCCATCGGTTCTTTGCCTGTACGTTCTTTAATCAACTCGAAGGAGTTGTAAAGAATGGACTGGGCTACACCTTTCTTACCGTCAATCATGATGCGGTTGACCAGACGTGTAACCAGCTTGCTGTTATAAATCGGATCGGGTAATACGTCTCTGCGAGATACTGGACCTTTACGAGGCATAGTTATCCCCCTTTCTCAAAAAATAATTCTTGTAACTCTTAAAAGTCAATCTTACTTCTTCACTTTCGGGCGTTTTGCGCCGTACTTGGAACGAGCTTGTTTACGGTTGTTCACGCCTGCAGTGTCAAGCGCGCCGCGAACGATATGATAGCGAACACCCGGAAGGTCTTTAACCCGGCCGCCGCGGATCAATACAACGCTGTGCTCTTGCAGGTTGTGTCCGATACCCGGAATGTAAGCCGTAACCTCAACACGGTTAGTCAAACGAACACGCGCATATTTACGAAGAGCGGAGTTCGGTTTTTTCGGCGTCATGGTACCTACACGAGTGCAAACACCGCGTTTTTGCGGAGCGCTGATATCCGTTGCTTCTCTTTTCAGAGCGTTGAAGCCTCTTTGAAGAGCCGGGGATTTGGATTTTACAACTTTAGCTTGGCGTCCTTTACGAACGAGCTGGTTAATTGTTGGCATGGTGCCACCTCCTTCTATAAAATACCTTACTTTTTCAAGCCCACAGATCCAGGCGAATCATAAATGAACAAAGTAAAAGTTTTTGCCCTTGTCAATGATTAGACGGAAGACAAAAACATCCCGGTTCATTCATTCGCTACCGCCGCCATCGCGGCGCCCACTTCGATTCCACACGCTTTGCCTAACAATTTCATAGAGTCCACGTATGTGATCTTAACCCCCATTTTCTTGCAGAGGTTAATCATTTTTATCGTAATTCGCGGATCTGCATCTTTGGCAACAAAGACTTCGGCGGCTTTGCCTTGCTCTACAATCCTCGTCGCTTGCTTGGTGCCGATTGTTATCTTTGCAGCCTGTTTCACTTTTTCATAAGACATGAAACATATCCTCCAAAGCACAGGTTACTATTATAAAATGGCACACTTTGATATATTAGCACCTTGTTAGTGCCCTGTCAAGAAAGGTTGCTTGCCTTCAAAAAGAATTTACATTCCAATTTTTGAAGGCAAGCTCACCGTCAAAAACAGCTTATTCTACAGTAACGGCTTCCGCCTCAGCGGGCGAGAGTTCCGACTCTTCCGCATTCGGATCCGTGATCCGGATATTGCGGTATCTCGACATCCCCGTACCGGCCGGAATCAGCTTACCGATAATGACGTTCTCCTTCAGACCGAGCAGCTGATCCACTTTTCCTTTGATCGCCGCATCGGTAAGCACTCTCGTCGTTTCCTGGAAGGAAGCGGCCGACAGGAAGGAGTCGGTTTCAAGAGATGCTTTGGTAATACCGAGGAGAACCGGTTTGGCTACGGCAGGCTCTTCTCCGGCAAACAGAGCTACTTTATTCGCTTCCTCGTACTCATGCATGTCAACGAACGATCCCGGCAGAAGCGTCGTATTCCCCGCATCTACGATACGGATTTTACGAAGCATCTGGCGAATCATGACTTCTACGTGCTTATCGTTGATTTCCACGCCTTGGTTCCGGTAAACGCGCTGCACTTCCTGCAGAATGTAGTTCTGCACGCCGCGGATCCCTTTGATGCGCAGCATTTCCTTCGGGTCGATCGAACCTTCGGTAAGCTCGTCGCCGGCTTCCACTGTTTGATTCACGGTAACGCGAATACGCGAGCCGTAAGGCACGGAATATACTTTCGATTCGGCTTCGCCCAGCACTTCGATCTCGCGGCGGTCTTTCGCCTCGCGAATATCTTTGACGACGCCGTCAATCTCGGAGATGATCGCTTGACCTTTCGGATTCCGGGCTTCGAACAGCTCCTGAATCCGCGGAAGACCTTGCGTGATATCATCGCCGGCAACGCCGCCGGTGTGGAACGTACGCATCGTGAGCCGCGTTCCCGGTTCACCGATGGACTGCGCCGCGATAATCCCTACCGCTTCGCCGATTTCCACGTGTTGGCCGGTAGCCAGGTTGCGCCCGTAGCACTTCTTGCAGACGCCGTGTCTGGAACGGCGACTGAGAACGGAACGGATCTGAACCTTATCGATGCCGGCTGCGATGATTTTGTCAGCAATGCCCGCTTCGATCAGCTCGTTGCGGTTTACGATGACTTCACCTGTCTCCGGATGACGAATCGTTTCAAAGGAGTAGCGTCCTTCGATACGATCATACAGATCCTCGATTACCTCTTTACCGTCTTGGATGCGGCTGACCAGGAAGCCCTTATCCGTACCGCAATCCTCGTCGCGAACGATGACGTCCTGCGCCACGTCGACGAGACGACGGGTCAAGTAACCGGAGTCCGCCGTCCGGAGCGCCGTATCCGCCAAACCTTTCCGCGCGCCGTGGGTGGAAATAAAGTATTCCAATACCGTCAGGCCTTCGCGGAAGTTCGATTTGATCGGCAACTCGATAATTTTACCGGACGGGTTGGCCATCAGGCCGCGCATCCCGCCAAGCTGGGTAATCTGCGATTTGTTACCCCGTGCTTTGGATTCCACCATCATGTTGATGGAATTATATTTATCCAAGGATTTCATCAGGATGTCCGTCAGTTCGTCCTTGGCTTTGCTCCAGATCGCAATTACGCGGTCATAACGTTCGTCATCCGTAATCAAACCGCGGCGATACTGATTCGTAACGACGGCGACCTTCTCGTCGGATTCACGCATGATTTGAGCTTTTTCCAGCGGAACGGTAACGTCGGCCACAGCAATAGTAATACCTGCTCTGGTCGAATAGGTAAAGCCAAGCCGCTTGATGTTGTCGAGAATGATAGACGTCTCCGTCGTATGGTAACGGCGGAAGCATTCCGCGATAATGGTTCCAAGGTAGTCTTTGCCGACCGCTTTGGTTTCCGGAAGCTCCTCCATCTTCTTACGGATGTCCGCACCCTTGTCGAATACAAAATATTGGTCCGAGATCCCGCTCAGCAAGTTTGCTTTCGTAGCTTCGTTGATATAAGGGAAATCGCTCGGATAAATTTCGTTAAAAATAATCTTTCCGACCGTGGTGATCAGGAAAGCGTCCTGCTGCTCCGGTGTAAAGCTTGTTTTGTTCAGCGCTTTAGCCGGAATGGCTACACGGGCATGCAAGGAAGCGGCGCCCCGCTGATACAGCGATACGGCCTCCGAAACGGAACGGAGTATCGTACCGGAACCGAAGGCGTTCTTGTTCTCCGTCGTCAGGTAGAAGCTTCCCAAGACCATGTCCTGGGACGGTGTTACAACCGGCTTGCCGTCTTTCGGGTTCAAAATGTTGCCGGCCGCCAGCATCAGCAGGCGCGCTTCCGCCTGGGCTTCAGCCGACAGCGGTACGTGCACGGCCATCTGGTCGCCGTCGAAGTCCGCGTTGTAGGCGGTACATACGAGCGGGTGCAGTTTGATCGCACGGCCTTCCACCAGAATCGGCTCGAACGCCTGGATCCCGAGTCTGTGAAGCGTGGGGGCACGGTTCAGAAGCACCGGATGCTCCTTAATGACTTCCTCGAGCACATCCCAAACTTCCGGGCTGACGCGCTCCACTTTCCGCTTCGCGCTCTTGATGTTATGCGCCAGACCTTTATTTACAAGCTCTTTCATAACGAAAGGCTTGAACAATTCAAGCGCCATTTCCTTCGGCAGACCGCATTGGTACATTTTTAGGCTCGGTCCTACAACGATAACGGAACGGCCGGAGTAGTCAACACGTTTACCGAGAAGGTTTTGACGGAAACGTCCTTGCTTACCCTTCAGCATATGGCTGAGGGACTTGAGCGGACGGTTGCCGGGACCCGTTACCGGACGGCCGCGGCGGCCGTTGTCGATCAGCGCGTCAACCGCTTCCTGCAGCATCCGCTTCTCGTTCTGGACGATAATGTCCGGAGCTCCGAGGTCAAGCAGTCTTTTCAAACGGTTGTTCCGGTTAATAACGCGGCGGTACAAATCGTTGAGGTCGGATGTTGCGAAACGTCCGCCATCCAGCTGAACCATCGGACGCAGCTCCGGCGGAATGACCGGCAAGCACGTCGAGAACCATCCACTCCGGCATATTCTTGGAGTTGCGGAACGCCTCCATTACTTCAAGGCGCTTGATTGCACGATTGCGGCGCTGGCCTTGGGCGGTCTTTAGCTCTTCCTTCAGCATATCGACTTCTTTCTCAATGTCGATGTCCTGAAGAAGCTTCTTCACCGCTTCCGCACCCATACCCGCTTGGAAAGCGTAGCCGTACTTATCGCGGTAGCTGCGGTATTCCTTCTCGGAGAGCAGCTGCTTCTTCTCAAGCGGCGTATCTCCCGGGTCGGTTACCACATAAGATGCAAAATAAATGATCTCTTCCAGCGAACGGGGAGACATATCGAGAGCAAGACCCATCCGGCTTGGAATCCCTTTGAAGTACCAGATATGGGATACCGGAGCGACCAGCTCGATGTGGCCCATACGCTCACGGCGCACTTTTTGACGCGTAACTTCCACTCCGCGCGGTCGCAGACGACGCCTTTATAACGGACACGTTTGTATTTACCGCAATGGCACTCCCAGTCCTTCGTCGGTCCGAAAATTTTCTCACAGAACAGCCCTTCCTTCTCAGGCTTCAGCGTTCTGTAGTTAATCGTTTCGGGCTTCTTTACTTCGCCGCGGGACCAAGAACGGATCTTGTCGGGAGAGGCCAAGCCGATTTTCATAAATTCGAAATTGTTAACGTCCATCAAGGAGCAACCCTCCTCCAAGTTTTGTGGAACAAAACCGCATCGGAAGCATTTGCTGTAAGAAGAACCCTTAAGAGATCTTCAAAATAGCCAGACCGTGTTTAGCGGCAGTTTTTTCTTAGCACGAAATGTTTAAGCCCGTTTACATTCGGCGGCATGAACATTCCGTATCATTAAGAAGTTTCGCTGAAAGCGCAGAACGCCCCGGATTCATTGCCAAAGCGTCCTGCGCCAGCGATTATTCTACGCCGAGCTCCGCACCTTCAAGATTCAGATTAAGCTTGTCGCTGGTAACTTCGTCTTCGTCGTCCATTTCCTTCATCTCGATCTCTTCTTCGTTCTCGGTAAGGATTTTGACGTCCATGCCCAAGCTTTGAAGCTCTTTAATCAATACCTTGAAGGACTCCGGAACTCCCGGTTCTGGAACATTCTCGCCTTTGACGATCGATTCGTACGTTTTTACACGGCCTACGACGTCATCGGATTTTACCGTCAAAATTTCTTGGAGCGTATATGCAGCACCGTACGCTTCAAGCGCCCACACTTCCATCTCCCCGAAGCGCTGGCCGCCGAACTGCGCCTTACCGCCGAGCGGCTCGCTGCGTAACGAGAGAGTACGGCCCGGTGGAACGGGCATGGATTTTATCGTCAACCATGTGCGCCAGTTTGATCATATACATGACGCCGACGGTTACTTCGCGTTCGAAAGGCTCGCCGGTGCGTCCGTCATACAGCATCGTTTTACCGTTGCGCTGCATTCCGGCTTCTTCCATCGTGTCAAATACGTCGTTCTCGCGTGCACCGTCGAATACCGGTGTTGCGGTATGAATGCCAAGGTATTTGGCCGCCATGCCGAGGTGAACCTCAAGCACCTGTCCGATGTTCATCCGGGAGGGAACGCCGAGCGGGTTCAGAACAACCTCTACCGGCGTACCGTCCGGCAGGAACGGCATGTCCTCTTCCGGCAGGATGCGCGCGATAACCCCTTTGTTACCGTGACGTCCGGCCATTTTGTCACCCTCGGAAATTTTCCGCTTTTGGGCGATGTAAACCCGAACCAATTGGTTAACGCCAGGAGGCGACTCGTCGCCATTCTCACGGGTGAAGACCTTCACGTCGACCACGATGCCATCCGTACCGTGCGGTACGCGGAGTGAGGTGTCACGAACTTCGCGGGCCTTCTCGCCGAAGATGGCATGCAGGAGGCGTTCTTCCGCCGTCAGCTCGGTTACCCCTTTCGGCGTGACCTTACCCACGAGAATGTCGCCTGCAGCGATTTCCGCACCGACACGAATGATGCCCCGCTCGTCAAGATTCTTAAGCGCATCTTCCCCTACGTTCGGGATGTCGCGGGTAATTTCCTCGGGTCCGAGCTTCGTATCGCGTGCTTCGGACTCATACTCCTCGATATGGATCGAGGTGTAGACATCCTCTTTGACCAGCTTCTCACTAAGCAGAATCGCGTCCTCGTAGTTGTAACCTTCCCAGGTCATGAAGGCAACGACCACGTTGCGGCCGAGCGCAAGCTCGCCCATTTCAGTGGAAGGACCATCGGCCAAAATATCGCCAACGCGCACTTGCTCTCCCTTATGGCAGATCGGACGCTGGTTGATACATGTGCCTTGGTTGGAACGCAAGAATTTGTGCAGCTTGTGTTTGACCAGATCGCCGTTAACGAGTTTGCCGTCCACCATCTCTTGGCGGCGGACCCAAATTTCATTGGCGGAAACCTTCTCTACCACACCGTTTACTTTCGAAACGATACATACACCGGAGTCCTTTGCCGACTTATGTTCCATACCCGTACCGACCAGAGGCGCTTTCGGAATGAGAAGCGGCACCGCCTGCCGCTGCATGTTCGATCCCATGAGCGCACGGTTCGAGTCGTCGTTCTCAAGGAACGGAATCAGTGCCGTAGCAACCGATACAACCTGCTTCGGCGATACGTCCATATAGTCTACACGGTCTTTCGGCAGGGTAAGAATATCGTCTTTGTAACGGACGATAACCGAGTCGTTGGCAAATTTGCCTTCTTCCGTAAGCTCCGCGTTCGCCTGGGCGACAACGTAGTTGTCTTCTTCATCCGCAGTCAGGTAGGAGATCTCATCCGTAACAACGCCTGTATTCGGATCTACACGCCGGTAAGGAGCCTCGATGAAACCGAACTCGTTCACTCTGGCGAAGGTCGACAAAGAGTTGATAAGACCGATGTTCGGACCTTCCGGCGTTTCAATCGGACACATCCGGCCGTAGTGGGAGTGGTGAACGTCGCGGACTTCAAAGCCGGCGCGTTCCCGCGTCAGACCGCCCGGTCCGAGTGCGGAGAGACGGCGTTTGTGTGTCAGCTCGGCCAGAGGGTTGGTCTGGTCCATAAACTGCGACAGCTGGGAGCTACCGAAGAACTCCTTGATCGAAGCGATGACCGGACGAATATTGATCAGCCGCTGCGGCGTGATGGTGTTCACGTCTTGAATCGACATCCGCTCGCGGACCACCCGTTCCATACGGGACAAGCCGATCCGGAACTGGTTCTGCAGCAGTTCGCCTACGGAACGCAGACGGCGGTTGCCCAAATGGTCGATGTCGTCCGTGCTGCCGATGCCGTGCAGCAAATTAATGAAATAGTTGATCGAGGCCAAGATATCGGCCGGCGTAATATGCTTCACCGTTTTATCGATCTTCCCGTTGGCAATGACCTTTACGATCTTGCCGTCTTCGATCGGAGAGTAGACGTTAATGCATTGCAGCGGGATTTTATCAATCTCCGTTACGCCGTTAACAGCCGTATATTCCTTGAAACCCACGTTGTTTTCAAGGTAAGGCAGAATGGTATCAAGCAAGCGGCGGTCAATCAGCTGACCGGCTTCGGCAATGATTTCCCCTGTATCAGGGTCCACCAATGTTTCGGCAAGACGCTGGTTAAACAGCCTGTTCTTGATATGGAGCTTCTTGTTGATTTTATACCGGCCCACGTTCGCGAGATCGTAACGCTTCGGATCGAAGAAACGCGCAACCAGCAAGCTTCTTGCGTTATCCAGCGTAGGCGGCTCTCCCGGACGAAGACGTTCGTAAATCTCGATCAAAGCCTTGTCCGTCGAATCGGTATTGTCCTTATCCAGCGTATTGCGGATGTACTCGTCGTCACCCAGCAAATCTATGATTTCCGCATCCGTGCCAAAACCGAGCGCTCTGAGCAGCACCGTTACCGGAATTTTGCGCGTGCGGTCGATCCGGACATAGATGATGTCCTTCGCGTCCGTCTCCAGCTCGAGCCATGCCCCCGGTTAGGAATCACGGTAGCCGTAAAAGTTTTCTTTCCGTTCTTATCGACTTTGGTGCTAAAATAGACGCTAGGAGATCGAACCAGCTGACTGACGATAACCCGTTCGGCGCCATTGATAATAAAGGTACCTGTCTCCGTCATCAGAGGGAAATCGCCCATAAAGACTTCCTGCTCTTTAACTTCGCCGGTCTCTTTATTGATCAGTCGAACTTTCACACGGAGCGGTGCTGCGAAGGTGACGTCGCGTTCCTTGGATTCATCGACGGAGTACTTCGGCTCTCCCAAGCTGTAGTCGATAAACTCCAACACCAAATTCCCCGTAAAGTCCTGAATCGGGGAAATATCCTGAAACATTTCACGCAATCCTTCATCCAAAAACCATTGGTATGATTTTTGTTGGATCTCAATCAGGTTTGGAACTTCCAAAACCTCATGAATCCGAGCGTACGACCTGCGTTTGCGTCGACCTAATTGAACAAGATGACCCGCCAACTTAGATTCACCCCTCATGTCTACTCAGTAGAACAAAATAAAAGCCTCTTGGGAAGCCTTCACGTGTTAATACCGTAGAAGTGTCACTTCTTGTAGAAGCTTCTAGAATACCGCATGGGATTGTGGGACCAACCTTCATCTTACCATAATTTTCTTCATTACCCGGTAGCTTTCACCTAAAATCTAAACATTATACGTCGAATGCTTAAATTTTATTCATCGGGCCGCGAAAAAAATCTTGACATTTTAGTAAACTAAAGACATGTCGCCCAATCTTAATGCTGACATTTTATAATAATATCACAGGGAAGATGTCAAGTCAAGATTTTTCCCAAGGGTGATATCATTGTTTTGTTCCACGTTCGTGTTTATTTCGTTGCTTTGATAATCCAATAGCCTTTATCCCGTTCCTTCTCTTCCACTTGACTGAAAAGCGTCTCCAGTTTCGCCCAAGCGGAAGGGGCTCCCTGCTTTTTCTGAATGACGACCCAAAGCGCTCCACCCGGCTTCAGCACCTGATGCGCTTGTTCAAAAATCCGGTGTACCGTTTCTTTCCCCCGCACGGATCGGCGGATTGGTTAGTACCGCATCAAACGTCTGATCCATGACCGCTTCCAGCATATCGCTTTGCAATATCCGGACATTCTCAATCCGGTTACGCTGCGCATTCCGCTTCGCAAGCTCGACCGCCCGCTCATTGATGTCCACCATTGCCACCCTACCGCGACTCGCCATGAGAGCGGACCGATAGCCCGATCGGACCATAGCCGCGACCCACATCCAGCACGCTCGCATCCTCTGTCAGCTCCATCGTTTCGATCAGGAGCTTGGACCCGTAATCCACCCCCTTTTTCGAGAAGACCCCGGCATCCGTAACAAACGTAAACTTCCGTCCGCGCAGCTGTTCCTCAATCGTTTGCAGATCATGCGCCGTAGTGGGTTTCTTAGAGTAATAATGCTCGGACAAAGTGTAACACCCTCCTCTTGCAAGATGAAAAGGAAAACCCCTTGAGAGGAAGACCCTCTGCAAGGGGCGGTAAGCTATACGAAATTACTTCACTTCTACAGTTGCGCCAGCTTCTTCGAGCTTTGCTTTTACTGCTTCCGCTTCTTCTTTGCCTACTTTTTCTTTCAGCGGCTTCGGTGCGTTGTCTACCAGGTCTTTTGCTTCTTTCAAGCCGAGGCCCGTGATTTCGCGAACAACTTTGATTACGTTGATTTTGGAAGCGCCAGCGTTCGTCAGGATTACGTCGAACTCTGTTTGCTCAGCAGCTTCAGCGGCTGCGCCGCCGCCCCTGCTACTACAGCTACAGGAGCCGCTGCAGTTACGCCGAATTCTTCTTCAATTGCTTTAACCAGGTCGTTCAGTTCCAATACCGTCATGCCTTTAATGGCTTCCAAGATTTGCTCTTTGCTCATGGTTAAACCTCCATTATCATCAATGAATTATTGTTTGTTCCGGTCAGGAAACGATTAAGCTTCTTGCGCGCCGCCTTCTTGCTTCTCTGCCACAGCCTTAACCGCAAGGGCGAAGTTGCGGACAGGAGCTTGAAGCACGCTGAGCAACATGGACAGAAGACCTTCTCTGGAAGGAAGCTCCGCCAGCGCTTTGATTTGGTTGAAATCAACCACTTTACCTTCAACGACACCCGCTTTAACGCTGAGTTGTTCGTTTTTCTTCGCGAATTCCGTCAGGATTTTCGCCGGAGTAACCACGTCGTCTTTGCTGAATGCGATCGCGGTAGGACCTGTCAGGTACTCATCCAGAGCCGTCAGTTCCGTAGAAGCGGTAGCGCGGCGAACCAGCGTGTTCTTGAGCACTTGGAATTCTACGCCGGCTTCACGAAGCTGGGTACGAAGTTCCGTTACTTGCTTCACGTTCAAACCGCGGTAGTCCGCTACGATCGAGCAGGAGCTGTCTTTCAGCTTCTCAGCTACAACGGAAACCTGTTGAGCTTTTTGTTCGATAATTTTTGCGTTTGCCATTTTTGCACCTCCTACAAGTTTTCGTTAGAAAACTACTTCGTAAGCATAACCTTAAGTTTTCGTTAGAAAACTACTTCCTATGAAATGACCCGTAAACTCTGCGAGCATCGAGGAATGCGCTTCGCTTCATCCGCTTCGGCCCATCCGCCATAAAAGCGAAAATGCCTCCGCAGATTTGCGAAGGCATGATGATTCCAGCATCTTTGAACATTAGTACAAAGAAAACCGATCTATAATCACAATACCTCGGCAGGAAATTAAGCCCTAAGGCACCTGCGGTCTACGGTAATCATATTCGTTTGTCAGAACCTAGATTAGGTTAGCATGGATTGACCGTAAAGTCAACTGATAAGCTTTTCCTTATCTCAGGTTGGTTGCGTTCACGCGAGCGCTTGGGCCCATTGTGGAGGATACCGCAACGTTCTTCAGGTATACCCCTTTGGCTGCAGCCGGTTTCGCTCTGTTCAGGGCGTCGATCAATGCTTTGAAGTTCTCAGTCAGCTTCTCTGCATCGAAGGATACTTTACCGATCGGAGCGTGGATTTGGCCTGCTTTATCCAGACGGTATTCGATTTTACCTGCCTTAATCTCTTGCACGGCTTTAGCTACGTCAAACGTAACCGTACCGGCTTTCGGGTTCGGCATCAAACCTTTACCACCCAAGATACGACCGAGTTTACCGACTTCACTCATCATGTCCGGCGTAGCTACGCAGACATCAAAGTCGAACCAGCCTTGCTGGATTTTGTTGATCATGTCTTGATCGCCCACGAAATCAGCGCCTGCTGCTTCCGCTTCTTTAGCTTTGTCGCCTTTGGCGAATACAAGAACGCGCTTGGTTTTACCAGTGCCGTGAGGCAGAACTACCACGCCGCGAACGGCTTGGTCTTGTTTTCTCGGGTCAACGCCGAGGCGGACCGCAACTTCAACGGTTTCGTCGAACTTGGCGCGGGCCGATTGTTTCACGAGCTGGATCGCTTCGAGCGGCTCATAGAAAGCTTCCGAATTGATCAGCTTCGCGGCTTCGAGATACTTCTTGCCGTGTTTAGCCATTTCGTTTGTTCCTCCTAAGTGGTATTAGCGGAATATCCTCCCACTGTCTTAAGCTTCCGGCAGATCCGGTCAGCTTGAACGCAAGGGATTAGTCTTCGATAACTACGCCCATGCTGCGAGCCGTACCTTCAACCATACGCATAGCGGCCTCAACGGATGCAGCGTTCAGGTCAGGCATTTTTTGCTCGGCGATTTCACGCACTTTCGCACGCTTCACGGTTGCAACCTTCTTCTTGTTCGGTTCGCCGGATCCTTTTTCGATCCCTGCGGCTACACGCAGCAATACGGCGACCGGAGGCGTTTTGGTGATGAACGTGAAGGAACGGTCTTCGAATACCGTGATTTCAACAGGGATGATCAAACCGGCTTGATCTGCGGTACGAGCGTTGAACTCTTTACAGAACGCCATGATGTTAACCCCTGCTTGACCGAGTGCAGGACCGATCGGCGGCGCCGGATTCGCTTTACCTGCGGGAACTTGCAGCTTTACCATTTTGATAACCTTTTTTGCCATGTCTAAGACACCTCCTTGCCGTAATATGGCCGAAAATCATCGTTAGAGCTTCTCAACCTGATGGTAGTCGAGCTCCAGCGGAGTTTCTCTGCCGAACATATTGACATGCACCTTCAGCTTGCTCTTGTCGACGAGAATTTCTTCTACGGAACCGACAAAATTAGCAAAAGGTCCTACTTTCACGCGCACGGTTTCCTTGAGCTCGAAGTCGATCTTGGGTTTCGGCTCTTCAATGCCCATGTGCTTGAGAATGGCATCCACTTCCTCGGGAAGGAGTGCCGTCGGTTTCGATCCCGAACCGGTCGATCCCACGAATCCGGTAACCCCGGGCGTGTTGCGCACCACATACCACGAGTCGTCCGTTTGGATCATCTCCACCAGCACGTAACCCGGATACACTTTGCGCATGACCGTCTTCTTCTTGCCGTCTTTATTCACAAGCTCTTCCTCCATGGGAACGAGGACGCGGAAGATCTTGTCCTTCATATCCATGGATTCGACGCGCTTCTCCAAGTTTGCCTTAACCTTGTTCTCATACCCGGAATAGGTATGTACGACGTACCATCTTTTTTCCATTTCCATATGCCACCCGTCAGCCCAAATTATTGAAACACGAGGCGAAGCGAGCTCAGAAATTCCCAAGTCCAGAACGTAGAAGTACACCGTCACGAAGGCAACCGTAAATAACACGACCAGCGTATACGTGATCATTTCTTTACGGCTAGGCCATTTTACTTTTTTAAGCTCGGACCAGCTGTCCGAAAAAAAGAAAATGTGTTGCCGAATCCCTGCTTCATTTTAGCCAAAAAGGACACAACTACACCTCCAAAAAACTAGCGAGTTTCGCGATGAGCCGTTTGTTCATTGCAAAACTTGCAATATTTCTTCAACTCCATGCGGTCTGGATGGTTGCGCTTATTTTTGGTGGATGTATAGTTTCTTTGCTTGCAGTTCGTGCACGCTAACGTGATGATTACCCGCATGATGTACACCTCCTACGGACGAGCCCCAAGATTTAAGACCCTAAACAATCAGCAAAAAAAGCCTCAAAGTTTAAG
This sequence comes from Paenibacillus sp. P25, assembly GCA_024704175.1. GTDB lineage: Bacteria > Bacillota > Bacilli > Paenibacillales > NBRC-103111 > Paenibacillus_G. Next base: position 6,834,393 of record CP085629.1, on the reverse strand, counting down.
GCTACCTGAATACTTTAGCATACGCCCCTGTCTCTGTCAAGGAAAAAGGATTAACAAGACTGCTAGTTCCGCCTGTTTCCAGTATGGACCAGCGGCGACGGGATTAAACCATAAATCCGTTCCATAAACTGTATAAAAGAGTATTGCAAAACACGGAACATTTGTTCTATAATAGCTTTGAAGACGAAGCAAGCCGGCTACCATAAGACAAAGTTGTAGTTTGCGATTCCAATAAAAAAGCACCCCCTCAACGGCAGGTGCATGCTAAACTATGCGTCGCGAACTTCCAGGTATTTCTCCAATTTACGTTTAACCCTTTGAAGCGCGTTGTCAATAGACTTCACGTGACGGTCTAAATCCACAGCGATTTCTTGATACGATCGTCCGTCCAAATACAACATCAGCACTCTTCGCTCGAGATCGCTCAGAATCTCTCCCATCTTGTCCTCGAGACCGCTGAACTCCTCTTGATTAATGATCAATTCCTCCGGATCGGATACGCGGGAGCCGCAGATGACGTCCAGCGGCGTCCGGTCAGAGTCTTCATCATAGATAGGCTTGTCCAGGGAAACGTATGAATTTAACGGAATATGCTTCTGGCGTGTGGCGGTTTTGATAGCTGTGATGATTTGGCGGGTGATGCAAAGCTCTGCGAACGCCTTGAACGAGGCAAGCTTATCGCCCCGAAAGTCACGAATCGACTTGTATAAGCCGATCATGCCCTCCTGCACGATATCTTCCCGGTCGGCACCGATCAAAAAGTAAGAGCGCGCCTTGGCACGGACAAAATTCTTGTATTTATTGATCAGGTACTCCAATGCGTCGCTATCACCTTCGCGGACCGATTCGACAATATCTTCGTCTGCCTTGAGATCGTACTCGTACATTCTCAGCTCTTTGAGGTCGACACTCACCACAATCCCTCCGGCCCACGCATGAAAAGATAGGACTAGTATACATTATGTAATCTAGTATCGTCAACCGAATTCCCCGTAGGAGCGCCGGAAAATGCCGCTAGATTCGGTATTTTTACTCCCCGCGGCGCCACTTTTCGAACAGAGCCCGGACATTCTCATCAAGCCGACTATCAAACGTATTACGCTTCGTGGTTTTATCCTCTTCTATTTTGCGCCGGATTTCTTTGCGGGCCTGTCTGACCTTAACGAGAAGCTCGCTTGCCGGCACGCGAAAGGCCCCTTTTCCGAAGATGACATGCTGCTCTATCATATCGGAAGTCGCCACATAGACTTGCTTCCGCCGCCCCGTTTGTTCCGCCACGAGACGTTCGATCAGCTCGTCCGCCGTTTCTTTTTCCTTGGTATAATAGACCGGAAGCTTGCTCTGCGTATATTTCCCGCCGAGACCCGGAACGTAATAGGCATCGAATACTAGAATCACTTTCATCCCGGAGAAGGACTGGTACTCCGCCAGAATCTCGATCAGCCGGTCCCGTGCCTCTTCCAGGCGGATATCTTTAAGCCGCTGCAGCTCGGGCCATGCCCCTATGATGTTGTAACCGTCTACAATAAGTATCTCCTGAATCATGCCCCATCGCCCCGTCCGGCCGCTCTAACGAGCGGCCAGCCGCTGGCGAACCACTTCGTACATAAACACCGATGCGGCAACGGAGGCGTTAAGCGAATTGATCTTACCGAACATCGGAAGCTGAAGGAGAAAATCGCACTTCTCCCGAATCAGACGTCCGATGCCTTTATTTTCGTTTCCAATGACGATGGCGAGCGGCAGATTCAGGTTAGTTTGATAGATCGGTTGCTCCGCGCCAACATCGGCACCCGCCACCCAAACGCCTTGTTCCTTCAATTGCTCAATGGTTTGGGCGAGGTTGGTCACCCTTGCCACCGGCACGTATTCTACGGCGCCGGCCGACGTTTTAGACACCGTCGCCGTGAGTCCTACCGACCGCCGCTTCGGAATAATCACGCCGTGTACGCCGGTACAATCGGCCGATCGCAAGATCGAGCCCAAATTGTGCGGATCCTCAATCTCGTCCAAAATCAGGATGAACGGCTGTTCCCCCGCTCCGCCGCCTGCGCCAGAATATCGTCCACTTCGACATAGGCATAAGCCGCTACCTGGGCTACCACGCCTTGGTGCTGAACGCCCCCGGCCATCTGGTCCAGCTTGCGCTTGTCCGCGAACTGTACGATGATGCCGTTTTGCTTGGCTTCCGCGATGATCGGCTGCGTCAGCTGCTTCTGCGCCTGTTCCGCGATCCAAATCTTGTTGATTGTTCTTCCGGAACGAAGGGCCTCCAATACGGAATGCTTCCCTCCGATAATATCCTCTTCCATGCTTTGCGCCCCTCCTTTTTCCATCCCATTATTGTTCTCCGGGCGGCTCTTTCTCAAGCGATAGCAGCATCAAATACTGGAGTCGCTCCCACTGCTGAGTGTAATATAAATAGCCGATCAGGCTCTCAAAAGCCGTACTGTGCCGATATTCAAGGACATCCGCATTCTTGGCGGTCGTCCCGGATTTAGCGTTCCTCCCCGCTTCACAATATCCAGCTCTTCCTCCGTCAGATGAGGCGACCAGCGCTGCAGTGATCGCGCCTGTGCCTTCGCCGATACATACTGCGTAGACTGGCGGTGAATATGATTCGGCCGGTGGTTCGGCTGGGAAATAACGAACTGCCGTATAAACACTTCATATACGGCATCGCCCATATAAGCAAGAACCAGAGGGTTCAGCTGCTTCGGATCCTTGGCGGGAGGAAATCCGAATAAAAGGTTATTTAACAAAATCTGTTCATCCATTTGTTCAAGACCCTACTTTCGGCGCCAACGGATCCCTTGGGAAGTGTCCTCTAGGAGAATGCCGCGGCTTGTCAGCAAATCGCGGATTTCATCGGCGCGGGCCCAGTTCTTCGCCTTCCGGGCTTCCGTGCGCTCAAGGATTAATTGCTCGACTTCCTCATCAAGCAGATCCTCTTCCGCTGTTGCTAGTATGCCCAACACGTTATCCATCGCCTCGAATTGCCCCAGAAGAAGTCCGATCGACTCCTTGTTCACCTGATCTCGGGTCAAGTATTGGTTGGACAGAGCAACCAAATCGAACATCGCGGTAATTGCATCCGGCGTATTGAAATCGTCATTCATTTTGGCTTCGAATTGTTCCTTCACACCCTGCGGCGCCTGAATCAATTCGGGGTCCGGAGTTCCCGCTTCCGCCGAAGAGAGCCTGTGCTTCAAATTCGCTATGCTGTTCTCAATCCGGTTTAAGCTGTTGCGGGCCTGCTCCACCGCCTCGTCGCTGAAATTCAGCGGATTGCGGTAATGGCCGGAGAGCATGAAATAGCGAATCACCTGCGGGCTGATCGTCTTTAGCGGCTGATGCACGTTGATGCCGTTGCCGAGCGATTTCGACATTTTTTCATTGTTGATGTTCACAAAGCCGTTATGCATCCAATAATTGGCCATCGGATGGCCGGTGAGCCCTTCAGACTGGGCGATCTCGCATTCATGGTGCGGGAAGGTCAAATCCTGGCCGCCGCCATGGATATCGATTGTTTCCCCCAAGTATTTGCGGACCATCGCAGAGCATTCGATGTGCCACCCGGGCCTGCCTTCACCCCAAGGACTGGACCAGCTGATTTCGCCCGGCTTGGTCGCTTTCCACAACACGAAGTCCTGCGGGCTTTCTTTGCGCTCGTCGACCTCGACCCGAATCCCGAACTGCAGCTCCTCCATGTTTTGGTGAGACAGCTTGCCGTAATCCGGAAATTTGGAAGTACGGAAGAAGACGTCGCCGCCCGCTTCATAGGCATAGCCTTTGTTGACAAGACCGGAAATAAAGTCGATGATTTCCGACATGTTCTGCGTTACCCGCGGATGAACAGTCGCTTCGCGAACGCCGAGCCCTTTGGTATCCTCATAGTACATTTGCACGAACTTGTCGGCCACTTCCGGTACGGTCGACCCTATTTCGGCCGCCTTTTTGATCAGCTTATCGTCGACATCCGTGAAATTCACCACGTAAGTCACTTCGTATCCGACCGACTCCAAATACCGCCGCACTACATCAAAAAAGATGACCGGCCGCGCATTCCCGATATGAATATAGTCGTAAACGGTCGGACCGCAGACGTACATTTTAACTTTTCCCGGCTCCAAGGTCTTGAACTCTTCTTTGGACCGCGTCATGGTATTGTAAATCTTTAATGTCATGATCGTTCTTTGCCTCCGTTTTAGACTTTAAATGAGTAAGCTCGCTCTTCAACTGATCAATCTGCTCCTGCATCTGCCGGAACATATCTACAATCGGGTCCGGCGACTTGTCATGCTCCAGCCGTCCTACACGTACCCCGTCGCGCTTCACCACCCGCCCTGGAATGCCGACGACCGTACTGTTGGGCGGTACCTCGCTAAGCACGACGGCGTTCGTGCCGATCCGCGAATTATCCCCGACCGTGAAGGAACCGGTCACTTTGGCTCCGGCGGAGATCACCACGTTATTGCCGATGGTCGGATGGCGCTTGCCTTTTTCCTTACCGGTCCCCCCGAGCGTCACGCCATGGTATATCAGCACGTCGTCCCCGATTTCGCAGGTTTCGCCTATAACGACCCCCATCCCGTGGTCGATGAAAAACCGTCTTCCGATCACAGCCCCCGGATGGATCTCAATGCCCGTCATGAAGCGGCTGATTTGAGATATAATCCTTGCGATCGTATACCGTTTCTTCTTGTAGAACCAGTGCGCGATCCGGTGCGCCCAAAGCGCGTGAAGTCCGGAATACGTAAAGACAACCTCGAACCAGCTTCTTGCCGCCGGGTCGTTCTCAAAGACGGCCGCAATGTCCTCCTTCATTCGGTTGAACATCGGTATCTCACCACTTTCGATCAAGCTTTTCTGCTGGAAAAATAAAAAGCCTCCACAGCCCGATTCAGGCTGCAGAGGCGTTCATCTCGCGGTTCCACTCTGCTTGGATCGACAGCTCCCGGCCTTAGCGACCCTTCGCTGTTGTCCATCTCCATCGTTCGTATCGTGAACGTTACGGTAAAGGCTACCCTGCCGCTGCGTCTATCCGCTCGCGATGCAGATCGTCTTTACGGCTCCCGGGTGCACTTCCGTTCCAATGGATTGGACAACTTCCAGCCGGTTTCCAATGGGCCATAGTCAGCCTTCTCTTCCACCGATTGTCCTCTCTGGGAATCCTGTCTTGCAACGTACTTTCCCGTTCGACGCCATGATCGTATGCTTATTGCTATCAGTATATAAGAAACGGCCGGCTATTACAATAACTTCTTGACACGACGGGCAACGGTCTCCCGGCCCAGCAGGTAGATCGTCATATTCAGGTCAGGACCGTGCATTTGCCCTGTCAAAGCAACTCTTACGGTCATGAACAACGGCTTGCCTTTATATCCCGTTTCCGTCTGCACGGCCTTAAGCATGGCTTTGATCGTATCGACATTAAACTCAGCTACCTTTTCCACCTGGCTCAGGAAGGCGCCGAGCACCACCGGCGCATATTCCTCAGCCAATAGCGCCTTCGCTTCGTCTTCGAAAGTGACTTCTTCGCGGAAGAAGAGCTCCGACAGCGGCACGATTTCCGCGGCATACCGCAGCTGCTCCTGGTACAGCCCGACCAGCGAACGCACCCATTGCTGCTGCCCCTCACTAAGCTCGGCAGGCAGACGGCCCGCTTTCTGCAGATGCGGCGGCGCCAGGTCTACAATGCGGGAAGGCTCCGCTTTTTTGATATACGTGTTGTTCATCCAATTCAGCTTATCCATATCAAAGACGGCAGGGCTCTTCGAAATGCGGTCCAAATCGAACTGTGCAATCAGCTCTTCCTTGGTGAAAATTTCCTCTTCGCCTTTGGGCGACCAGCCGAGAAGGGCAATAAAATTCATGATCGCTTCCGGCAAATAACCGAGCTCCTTGTACTGTTCGATAAACTGAATGATGGATTCGTCGCGCTTGCTCATTTTTTTGCGGTCCTGGTTCAAAATGAGCGAAAGGTGGGCAAAATCCGGCACCGGCGCCCGAGCGCTTCATACATCATGATCTGCCGCGGCGTATTGGTCAAATGCTCCTCCCCGCGGATTACAAGCGAAATTTTCATCAAATGGTCGTCTAAAATCACGGCAAAGTTATAGGTCGGGATGCCGTCCGGACGGACGATGATAAAATCCCCGATCCCGTTCGATTCGAACTCGACATGGTCGCGGATGCGGTCCTCAAACGCAATCACCTTGTCGGCCGGAACGCGGAAACGAATCGAAGGCTTACGCCCTTCCGCTTCATAGGCCGCTCTCTGCTCCGCTGTTAAATGGCGGCATTTGCCCGAATACATCGGCATGAGGCCTTTGGCTTCCTGCTCCGCACGCTCCTGCTCCAGCTCCGCCTCCGTGCAGTAGCAAGGGTAAGCGTTCCCTTCGCGAAGCAGCTGCTCTACAAAGGGGCGATACAGCTCCAGCCGCTCGGTTTGACGGTACGGCCCGTAGGGACCGCCGATGTCCACGCTCTCGTCCCAATCCACACCCAGCCACTTGAGTCCTTCCAGCTGGTTGCTCACTCCCGCTTCGATGTGCCGGGTCTGATCCGTATCCTCGAAACGGATAATAAACTGACCGCCGTTCTTCCTTGCGATCAAATAGTTAAACAGGGCCGTCCTGGCTCCCCCGATGTGCAGGTGGCCCGTTGGGCTCGGCGCATACCGTACGCGAAAATCTCCCATATCTTGTTCTCCTCCCGGATTACCTCATGACCCGTAAAATATTATTTGTTATGATAGCACACCTTTAACAAGACAAACAACCGATTGTGCGGCAATGCCTTCCCCGCGCCCGGTAAAGCCGAGCTGCTCCGTCGTCGTCGCTTTCACGTTCACCTGCGAAGTCTCCGCTTCCAGGGCGACAGCAATGCGCTCCACCATAGCCGGAATGTAAGGAGCCATCTTCGGCTTCTGCGCGATTATCGTGGAATCGATATTGCCGAGACGGTACCCCGCCTCTTTGGCGAGCTTCCATACCTGCAGCAGCAACCTGGTAGCTGTCGGCGTCCTTGAAGGCTGCGTCCGTATCGGGGAAATGCTTGCCGATATCCCCGAGCCCGAGCGCGCCCAGAATAGCGTCGCTGATCGCATGCAGCAAGCACATCTGCGTCGGAATGGCCGAGCAGCCCTTTTTCATAAGGGATCTCTACTCCGCCGATAATGCACTTGCGGCCTTCGGTCAGCTGATGCACGTCAAATCCTTGTCCTACTCGAATCATAGTTCTTTCTCTCCCCTGACATGGCTGATAATCCACTCGGCCCAAGGCAAATCCTCGGGGGTGGTGATTTTGATGTTATAATAATCCGCTTCCACGACCTGCACCGGCTGGCCGAGCCGTTCGACGAGCATCGCATCGTCTGTGCCGATGAAGCCGTCTTTCGCCGCCTCTTCATATCCCCGAAGCAGCAAAGAAAGACGAAAAGCTTGCGGGGTTTGAATCGCCCACAAGCTGCGCCTTTCGGGGGTGGCCTGAATCGTTCCGGAAGGGTCCACCACCTTGATCGTGTCCTTCACGGGCACGGCCAGAACCGCGGCTTCGCTTTCCTTCGCCTGGCTCAAGCAGGCCAGGATATGCGCCTTGGCTGCGAACGGCCGGACGCCGTCATGCACCATGACCCACTCGACCGCACCGCTTAAAGCCAGGAGCCCCCGGTAGACGGAGTCCTGGCGTTCTTTCCCCCGCTAATCACCTGTTTTACTTTGGATATCCCATATTCAGCTATATAGCCTTCACAGCGACCGATATCATCCTCACCCGTTACGAGCACAATGCTGTCCACCGCTTCAATACGCTCAAAGAGCTCCAGCGTATGCACGATGATCGGTTTATTTTGCAGCAGTAAATACTGCTTGCTTTCCTTCGTGCCCATTCTAGTGCCTTTACCGGCCGCTACAATGACAACCCCAAGCTTATCCGTCAATTGGTCCACCTGCCGCGACTTACTGGCTGCGAAACGAAATGTCCCTCGCTTCTTCGCGCCTCTTCCTATCATACCGTGTCAGAGCGCTTTTTCCAATAGCTTCGGCTTGGCGAATATCATTCGGCCCGCGGAGGTCTGCAGCACGCTCGTTACCAGCACATCCAGCGTCATGCCGATAAAGTCGCGTCCGCCCTCCACTACGATCATCGTCCCGTCGTCCAAATAGGCGACGCCTTGGCCATGCTCTTTGCCGTCCTTGATAACTTGCACAAGAATTTCCTCGCCCGGCAAAACGACCGGTTTGACCGCATTCGCGAGATCGTTAATGTTCAGCACCGAAACGCCCTGCAGCTCACACACCTTGTTAAGGTTAAAATCATTGGTGATGACCTTGCCCTGCAGCACCTTAGCGAGACGCACCAGCTTGCTGTCCACTTCCGAAATCTCCTCGAAGTCGCCCTCATAAATGAGCACCTTCACATCGAGCTCCTTCTGGATTTTGTTCAAAATGTCCAGACCCCGCCGGCCGCGGTTGCGCTTCAAGAGATCCGAAGAATCGGCTATATGCTGCGGCTCCTCGAGCACAAATTCGGGAATGACCAAAGTTCCTTCGATGAAGCCGGTTTTGCAAATGTCCGCAATCCGACCGTCGATAATCACACTGGTATCAAGAATCTTATGCTCCTCGAAGCCCTTCGGCTGTCCCGGGGCTTTCTCCCGACCGGATTGCTTGCCGCTCCAGAATGGAGAACAGCTCCTCTTTCTTGGCTCTTCCGAGACGGAACCCGGCCAAAGCAAACAATCCAACACACACCAGATGCACCAGCGGGCTGATGAAACCTTCCTGCTCGAAAGGCTTTAGCAGCACGGAGGAAAGAAATAACCCGACCACCATCCCCGCGCAGCCCGCCATCAGCTCCATAACCGGTACATGGGCGATTCTCGCCTCTCCCTGCTGCATCACTTTCCCAAAGTAAGCCATCGCCCAAGAGCTGACCGAGTAAAACAGCAGTGCGGCGATGATAAACACCCACCATGCTTGTCCGCGAACCGCTCCCGGACCCCAATGCGCTTCTATGAAAGTGAAAAATGGCTTTCCAAGCGTATCACTCCATTGTACCCCTAACGAACCGCCGATAACTGCAAACAGTAGCTGTGACCATCTTCTCATCATAGATTTCACCTCCATTAAGATACGAATTAATCGTTCACGTTACAATTATGAACCAAAAGTTTCCTGCCTAATCGTTCACCCTCCGAAAAAACACAAAAAAAGCATTTATTTTCCAGCCTTGAAAGCCAGGAAAATAAATGCTTTTCATTTTCACAAGTGATCTCTTATGGGGTTAGAAGGAAGAGGTTTTGGTTTCAACATCCTCTATGCTCTTGCCTCTTCTTTTGCGGATCACGAACCTGAATAGGCGATCAACGTTTTTTTTTAGGCCATACAGCGCGTAGATCACGAGCGGTACGAAAATCATTTTGGATAACGTGCCGGGATAAAGGATAGCTACCGTCACCGCAACGATAACCACGATAGGTGTAATCCAAATTGCCGCCTTCGGAATGCCTACCTTCTTGAAGTTAGGATACTTCACCGTGCTGACCATCAGATAAGACAGCAGTAAAGTGGACAAAACCAGTACGAGCGTATGCAATTCTTTGTGGAACAAGGCCAGGGTACACAGGACACCGCCGGCCGCCGGAATCGGCAAGCCGATAAAATAACCGGGCACACCGGCAACGACATTGAAACGAGCCAAGCGAAGGGCGCCGCAGATCGGGAAAATCGCCGTAACGATCCACGCTGCAGCCGGATTAATTTCTTTAAAGGCGACCACATACATGATAAAAGCCGGTGCCACTCCAAAAGAAATGACGTCGGAAAGAGAATCCAGCTCCTTGCCGAATTCGCTTTGCGCATTCAGCGCTCTCGCCACTCGACCGTCCAGCCCGTCAAGCAGCATGGCTACGATGACCATGATCGCCGCAAGCTCGGGCCTTTCGTTGAATACGAGAATAATTGAAATGATGCCTAGAAAAAGATTCCCTACGGTAAACACGTTAGGGAGTGATTTCGTTATCATGTCTTGTTCCACCTCTGGTTTTACTGTACCCTAAACTACAGGATAATATTAGGCTACCCTCTGATTGTATGCAAGTTAAATATGTCTGTCAATGAGAACCTGATCCTGGATGCGTTTCAAACCTTCTTTAATCGTGCGGGCGCGCACCTCGCCGATCCCGTCCACTTCGTCAAGCTCCTCAATAGTCGCCATTACCAAATGAGGCAACCGTTCAAAGTGCTCCACCAAATTATGAATGATTACTGCTGGAAGCCTAGGGATCTTGTTAAGCACCCGGTAGCCGCGGGGAGATACGGTTTCCTCAGCGCTGTTCGATTGGGGATAGCCGAGGAGCTTGGCGATGTTGTAATGATCCAGTGCTTCGTCGGAAGCCAGCTTGCGGAATGCGCTCATGACTTCTTTAATCTTCTCTTCCTGCGGATCTTTAATGTAGTCCTTGATCAGCAGGTAAGCTTCCGTTTCGGTGTTGCCCACTAGCTCTTCCAGCTGCATGCTGATCAGACGGCCCTCGTTGCCGAGCTCATTGATGTAGCGCTTAATCTCCGCTTTAATCCGCAGTACCATTTCGATCCGGAGTATTACGCCGGTGACATCGTGGAAGGTGACAAGCTCCTCAAATTCGGATGCTCCCAGGTTGGTCAGCGACTGATCCAGGACAGATTTATATTTCTCAAGCGTTTGAATCGCCTGGTTTGCTTTCGTCAAAATAACCCCGATATCCTTCAAAGCGTACCTTAAATTTCCTTGATAAAGCGTAATGACGTTACGCCGCTGGGAAATCGAGACGACAAGCTTGGAGGTTTGCTTGGCCACCCGCTCCGCCGTCCGATGACGGATACCGGTCTCAATCGAAGGGATCGAAGAATCGGGAATCAGCTGCGTATTGGCATAAAGGATCCGCTTTAAGTCCTCGCTGATAATAATGGCCCCGTCCATCTTGGCGAGCTCGTACAAATAGTTCGGCGAGAAATCGCAGTTGATGGAAAAGCCGCCGTCCACAATTTCCATCACCTCGGGACTGTAACCTACAACAATGAGCCCGCCCGTCTTGGCCCGAAGCACGTTTTCCAGCCCTGCCCGGAACGGAGTGCCCGGAGCCACCAGCTGCAGCAGACTCACTCATTACGTCCCTTTTGGATTCTTCCTTGCTCAAACACGGTCCCTCCTGTTCCCCACCATCTAGCTTAACGCGGCCGAAAGCGCTTCGGACACGGTATTTACGCCAATAATTTTCATTTCCTTGGGCGGCGTCCAGCCCTTCAAGCTTTTCTCCGGGAGAATCACCCGTTTAAACCCGAGCTTCTGCGCCTCTCTCACCCGCTGCTCGGCACGTGATACGCCGCGGACCTCTCCTGTCAGACCCACTTCACCGAACACTACGTCAAAGGGCTGTGTAGGTCGCTCCCTGAAGCTGGAAGCGATGCTGACCGCTACCGCCAAATCTACGGCAGGTTCATCCAGCTTGACGCCGCCTGCCACATTCAGATAGGCATCCTGATTTTGCAGAAACATGCCCATCCGTTTCTCAAGCACCGCAATAATCAATGACAGCCGGTTGTGATCGAAGCCCGTGGCCATCCGACGCGGCGACGGAAAGTTGGTCGAGGAAACGAGCGCTTGCAGCTCAACAAGGACAGGACGCGTCCCTTCCATGCTCGCTACCACTGTAGAACCGGACACGCCGAGCGGCCGTTCCGACAGGAACAGCTCGGAGGGATTGCTTACCTCCGCCAGTCCGCTCTCCCGCATTTCGAATATGCCCATCTCGTTCGTGGAGCCGAAACGGTTCTTGACCGCTCGAAGAAGACGGTAAGAATGGTGGCGTTCCCCCTCGAAATAAAGCACACAATCGACCATATGTTCGAGCATCCGCGGACCGGCAATGGCTCCCTCTTTAGTAACATGACCAACTAATACCGTTGCAATTCCTTTAATTTTGGCTATCCGCATAAAATGTCCCGTACACTCGCGAACCTGCGAGACGCTGCCCGGGGCGGAGGTCACCATCGGATGATACACCGTTTGAATCGAGTCGATCACGAGAAAATCCGGCTGAATCTCGTCAATGGCGGCCTCAATATGTTCCAGATTCGTTTCACAAAGCACGAAGAGCAGGGGGACACGACACCCAGCCGGTCGGCCCTCAGCTTCGTCTGGCGCACCGATTCCTCGCCGGATATATACAGCACCTTCAGCCGCTGCTTGGCCAGCTCATGCGAGGTCTGCAGGAGAAGCGTCGATTTGCCGATCCCCGGATCGCCGCCGACGAGAATCAGGGAACCGGGCACTACGCCTCCTCCCAGCACCCGGTTCAATTCTTTGTTATCCGTAACGATGCGCGCTTCTTCACTGCTTTCTATATTTATGATGGATACCGGCTTTTCTTTCTTCCCTGCGAAAGAAGAATGCAATCCCTGCGATTTGCTGACCGTCTCCACTTCTTCGACAAAACTGTTCCATGCCCCGCGACCCGGACATTTTCCAAGCCATTTGGGGGATTCATACCCGCACTGCTGGCAGTAAAACTTGGTTTTTGTTTTGGCCATTCTTTGCTCCTATCTCCCGCCATTCCTTGCTATGACGACTTTCGCACTTATCAAAGTTTACCATTTTGCCGCCCGGTTGAAAACCCTTCCTGCCTCTCTTCCCAAAGAAAAGCACCCCTTAGATCGGGATGCAGGATCCTCGCTAAAGGGTGCTGTATTTTTTAAGCTTGGGAGTGAACGGGATTGCGAGTGACCGTCAGCTCTCCGTCCTTCTCGTCAATGGTTAACGTATCGCCTTTAGAAATGTTGCCGCGAAGCGCTCTTCGGACAAGCGGTCCTCGATATGCTTCTGGATGGCGCGGCGCAGCGGTCTTGCACCGAAAGCCGGATCGTACCCTTCCTTCGCCAAGAAGGCCATGGCCTTGTCGGTGAGCTCGAAGTCGACGTCCTGTTCTTTCAGACGCTTGCGCAGGTCGGCCGCCATCAAGGATACGATTTGAGCGATGTGCTGTTCTTCCAGGGAGTGGAAGACGATGATTTCGTCGATCCGGTTCAGGAACTCCGGACGGAAGCTTTTCTTCAGCTCGCCCATCACTTTATCCTTCATGGAGTTGTACTCTCTCGACGTGTCGTTGCCGGCAGTGAAGCCCAGCGTCGAATTCCGCTTGATGGCTTCGGCGCCCACGTTCGATGTCATAATGATCAGCGTGTTGCGGAAGTCAACCGTGCGGCCTTTGGAATCGGTCAAGCGTCCGTCTTCCAGTACCTGCAGCAGGATGTTGAATACTTCCGGATGCGCTTTTTCAATTTCATCGAGCAGAACTACGGAGTACGGCTTGCGGCGAACTTTCTCGGTGAGCTGTCCGCCTTCCTCGTAGCCTACGTACCCCGGAGGCGCTCCGACCAGACGGGAGGTTGAATGCTTCTCCATGTATTCGGACATGTCGATCCGGATCACGGCATTCTCGTCGCCGAAGAGAGACTCGGCAAGGGCCCGGGCCAGCTCGGTTTTACCTACACCGGTAGGTCCAAGGAAAATGAACGAGCCCATCGGACGTTTCGGATCCTTCAGCCCTGCTCTTGCACGGCGGATCGCCCGGCTTACCGCTTTAACGGCTTCCTCTTGACCGATGACGCGGTCGTGAAGAATCGATTCCATCTTTAAGAGACGCTCGGTTTCTTCTTCCACCAGCTTCACCACCGGGATGCCGGTCCAGCTGGTTACGACTTGAGCGATATCGTCCGGAGTGACCTCGGAGTCCGTACGCCCTTGTTTTTCCTTCCACTCGTTCTTCGTGGACTCCAGCTCTTCCCGAAGCTTCTGCTCCGTATCGCGGAGGGAGGCCGCTTTTTCAAACTCTTGGCTTTGAACGGCAAGCATCCTTCTCCTTACGGATGTCTTCCAAGCGGCTTTCCAGCTTCTTCAGATCCGGCGGTACCGTATAGGAGCGAAGCCTTACTTTGGAGCTGGCCTCGTCGATCAGGTCGATCGCTTTGTCCGGCAGGAAGCGGTCCGTAATATAACGGTCGGACAAGCGTACCGCTTGCTCGATGGCTTCATCGGTAATTTTCACACGGTGATGAGCTTCATAGCGGTCACGCAGGCCGTGCAGAATTTGAATCGCTTCTTCCGGAGACGGCTGATCCACCGTAATCGGTTGGAAGCGGCGCTCCAGTGCGGCGTCTTTCTCAATATATTTGCGGTATTCATCCAGCGTCGTCGCCCCGATGCACTGCAGCTCGCCGCGCGCCAGCGCCGGCTTCAGGATGTTGGAGGCGTCGATGGCGCCTTCCGCACCGCCTGCGCCGATCAGCGTATGCAGCTCGTCAATGAACAGGATGATGTTGCCGGCTTGACGAATTTCGTCCATGATTTTTTTCAAACGGTCCTCAAACTCGCCGCGGTATTTGGTACCTGCTACAACCGAGCCCATATCCAGCGTCATGACGCGCTTATCACGCAGCGTTTCGGGAATTTCGTTGGCCACGATTTTTTGCGCGAGCCCCTCGGCGATCGCTGTTTTACCAACCCCCGGTTCCCCAATGAGCACCGGATTGTTCTTCGTCCGGCGGCTGAGCACTTGGATGACACGCTCGATTTCCTTACTGCGGCCGATAACCGGATCAAGGTTACCCTCTTTGGCATAGGCCGTCAAATCGCGGGCCAAGCCGTCCAGCGTCGGCGTATTCACATTTGTCGGGTTGCCGTGGTTCGGCGACACGACTTCGCTCGCTGCCCAGCGGCTGAAGCACTTGCTGGCGTGCCTTGTTGAGGCTTACACCCAAGTTGTTCAGGACGCGGGCTGCAACACCCTCACCTTCACGAATGAGGCCCAGCAGGATGTGCTCGGTGCCGACATACGTGTGTCCCAGCTTGCGGGCTTCGTCCATGGAAAGCTCAATTACTTTTTTAGCGCGGGGAGTATAAGCAATGTTCGTGGGTCGCTCTTGCCCCCGGCCGATCAATGATTCCACTTCGTCTTGGATTTTCTCCAGTCCGAGTCCGAGAGCGATCAAAGCCTTGGCGGCGATGCCTTCCCCTTCACGGATCAGTCCAAGCAGAATATGTTCGGTGCCGATATTGTTATGGCCTAAACGTACCGCCTCCTCTTGAGCCAGAGAAAGCACTTTTTGCGCGCGTTCTGTAAATCTGCCAAACATCATAGAAAACACCTCCAAGATTGGTTTACCGATTTAGACAGTGTGCCTTAAGGTTCCCATTTCTTTTGATTAACTCTGCTCGGACATCTTTTCGCGGATGAGCTGAGCTCTCCTTATGTCTCTTTCTTCAGGCGTAAGCTTTTCTCCTGCCGTCTGCTGCAAAAAACCCGGCTGAGTCATAACCAAAAGTTCGTTTAACACATGAGGCGACACATTTTTTATAAATTCCAAATCAATCCCGAGCCTTACGTCCGACAGCCGCTGCGCCGCTTCCTTCGAATCCATAATCGCCGCATACGATAAGATCCCGTAAGATCGGCTGACCCGGTCCAAAATTTTGGCTCTCGTCTCATACAGCGACTTCTGTCTGGCCGCACGCTCGTGCTCGATGATTTGCCTTACTACACTATACAAGTTGTCAATGATTTCTTCTTCCGACTGGCCTAATGTGATTTGATTGGAAATTTGGAAAAGGTTACCCAACGCTTCACTGCCTTCACCGTAAAGTCCCCGAACAGCCAAGCCTACCTGCGTAATGGCCGAAAGGATCCGGTTAATTTGCTGGGTCAGCACCAGGGCTGGCAAATGGATCATCACCGATGCCCGAATCCCGGTCCCTACATTCGTCGGACAGCTGGTCAGAAAACCTCGTTTTTCCTCGAAAGCATAATTTAGATGCACTTCGAACAGGTCATCAATCTGATTCGCCTGGTCCCAGGCTTCCTTAATCTGAAAACCGGGGCGCAAGCATTGTATGCGCAGATGATCCTCTTCATTCACCATAATGCTGATGGACTCATTATCGCTCAACAGCACCGCTCCGTTGCGCGATTCGTTCGCCAAAGCGGGGCTGATCAAATGCTTCTCGACCAGAACCTTCTTCTCCAGTTCATTCAATTCGGAAAGGGGAAGCAGGGTAAAATGACTGATCTTATGAAACTCCTCGCTCTTTATTACATTGGATATTTGATCCAGCACTTCTTTCGACTGTTGATTGGTCGCCAGCATAGGGAAAGGATACGATTGTAAGTTACGGGCGATGCGAATCCGGTCGCTGATGACAATATCCGAATCCGGTCCTTCCCCTTTCATCCAATCGCTAAGCGCGTGCTGCGTAAAACGGGTTGCCTCCGTCATAGGACAATCCTCCTTACCGACATATCGCATCATGACTAACTCTCTGCGACCTTCTTCTCCAGCTCCCGAATCTGATCCCGAATCCGAGCGGCCTGCTCGAATTCTTCATGTTCAATCTTGAGCTGCAGTTCTTTCTTCAGCTGGTCGATTTCGCGCTTATGTTTAATTAACCCGCCCGACCGCTTCGGAACCTTTCCGGTATGGACAACACTGCCGTGCACCCTCTTGAACAAAGGATCCAGCTTATCGCCAAAATACTTATAACATTCGCTGCACCCGAAGCGTCCTATCTTGCTAAACTGGCTGTAGGTGAGCCCGCAGTGCTCGCACCGGCTGGGTTGATTCTTACTCGCCAAGGTATTCTGGGTACTCGGTTCAAAATCGAGCAGGCCGCTCAGCAAATTATGAATCGAGAAGCCTCCCGGCGTCCCGGGAATGAGCTCCCCTTTCTCCCTGGCGCACGATTCGCATATATGAAATTCCGTCTTCTCACCGTTTAAAATCTTCGTAAAGTGCAGTGTCGCTTGTCTCTTGCCGCATTCTTGACAAATCATCTTTACCCCTCCTTCACCCCTTTGCCATAGTCGGAAAAGGCGGCTCTTGTCAGCGTCAGATCATTTGCTCAATAACGAGATGAGCATCGCCTTCAAAATTCGGGCGCGTATTTCATCCCTGAGCGGGAGCTTCAGTGCAAGCACCTCTCGGGCTATTGCAGCTTTCATTAAGCAAGCTTCCCTGGGAGTGATAAAACCGCCCTCCTCCAGCTGATACAGCAATCCTTCCGCCATGGTTTGGTCCATTTGGGAACTTACCGTTTGGAAAATGTGATCCATTAAAGCCCCATGGGAATTCAGCTCGATCTTCTGGATCCGGATATATCCGCCCCCGCCGCGCTTACTTTCAACAATGTAGCCCTTTTCCAACGTAAAGCGGGTGCTTATAACATAATTAATCTGGGAAGGTACACAGTTAAACTGATCCGCCAGCTCGTTCCGCTGGATCTCGATCACACCGTCGGGGCTTTGCTGCAGGACCTGCTTCAGATATTGTTCAATCACTTCTGAAACATTGCGCATCAATTCAACCTCCAACTGACTTCAAGAAGTAAATTGACTTTGACTTTCTTTGACTTTAATTTTATTATAGCAGATTTCTACAGGATTGCAACATCGTTCATGCTTGTTATCATTTTCGGTTAAGCCGAGGGTTTTTATTCTCGGGAGCAAATGCAAAAAGAACCTGTTCGAATGAATCGAACAGGTTCTTTAGCAGCTTGGCGACGTCCTACTCTCCCAGGACCCTTCGGTCCAAGTACCATCGGCGCTGGAAGGCTTAACGGTCGTGTTCGGGATGGGTACGCGTGGTTCCCTTCCGCCATCATCACCAAACCGGATTTTTCGTGAAGCTTCTTCTTCAGAATCCGCTTCGAGAAAATATCCCAGGACTTGCGCCCTGAAAACTGGATCGAAACAAGTATTTTCGCTGAGGTAATCATGCTTGCTTTTGCTTTACCGCTACTTATGCTTCCGATGGGGTTTTGCTGTCGCAAAACCTGTAGGATAAGCCCTCGACCGATTAGTATTCGTCAGCTCCACACGTTGCCGCGCTTCCACCCCGAACCTATCTACCTCGTCGTCTACAAGGGGTCTTACATACTGGGAAATCTCATCTTGAGGGGGCTTCACGCTTAGATGCTTTCAGCGCTTATCCCTTCCGTACTTGGCTATCCAGCCGTGCTCCTGGCGGAACAACTGGTACACCAGCGGTACGTCCATCCCGGTCCTCTCGTACTAAGGACAGCTCCTCTCAAATTTCCTACGCCCGCGACAGATAGGGACCGAACTGTCTCACGACGTTCTGAACCCAGCTCGCGTACCGCTTTAATGGGCGAACAGCCCAACCCTTGGGACCTACTTCAGCCCCAGGATGCGATGAGCCGACATCGAGGTGCCAAACCTCCCCGTCGATGTGGACTCTTGGGGGAGATAAGCCTGTTATCCCCAGGGTAGCTTTTATCCGTTGAGCGATGGCCCTTCCATACGGTACCACCGGATCACTAAGCCCGACTTTCGTCCCTGCTCGACCTGTTTGTCTCGCAGTCAAGCTCCCTTCTGCCTTTGCACTCTTCGAATGATTTCCAACCATTCTGAGGGAACCTTGGGGCGCCTCCGTTACTCTTTAGGAGGCGACCGCCCCAGTCAAACTGCCCACCTGACACTGTTCCCGCACCCGATCAGGGTGCCAGGTTAGAACTCCGATACGATCAGGGTGGTATCCCAACGGCGCCTCCACCGAAGCTGGCGCTCCGGCTTCTCAGGCTCCCACCTATCCTGTACAGATCGTACCAAAGTCCAATATCAAGCTGCAGTAAAGCTCCATGGGGTCTTTCCGTCTTGTCGCGGGTAACCTGCATCTTCACAGGTATTAAAATTTCACCGGATCTCTCGTCGAGACAGCGCCCAAGTCGTTACGCCATTCGTGCGGGTCAGAATTTACCTGACAAGGAATTTCGCTACCTTAGGACCGTTATAGTTACGGCCGCCGTTTACTGGGGCTTCGGTTCACAGCTTCGGGTTTCCCCTAACCGCTCCCCTTAACCTTCCAGCACCGGGCAGGCGTCAGCCCGTATACTTCGCCTTGCGGCTTCGCACAGACCTGTGTTTTTGCTAAACAGTCGCTTGGGCCTTTTCACTGCGGCCCCCTCGGGCTATTCACCCTACCGAGGCACCCCTTCTCCCGAAGTTACGGGGTCATTTTGCCGAGTTCCTTAACGAGAGTTCTTCCGCGCGCCTTAGCATTCTCTGCTCGCCTACCTGTGTCGGTTTGCGGTACGGGCACCTTCTCCCTGGCTAGAGGCTTTTCTCGGCGACTTGAACTCATGACCTTCGGTACTGTAAGTTTCCCTCCCCATCACAGCCCAGCCTTACGGTTAGCGGATTTGCCTACTAACCAGCCTCACTGCTTGGACGAGCATCCATCGGCTCGCGTCACTATCCTTCTGCGTCACCCCATCGCTCATAACGGTTCACGGTGGTACAGGAATTTCAACCTGTTGTCCTTCGACTACGCCTTTCGGCCTCGCCTTAGGTCCCGACTAACCCTGAGTGGACGAACCTTCCTCAGGAACCCTTAGGCTTTCGGCGGATCAGATTCTCACTGATCTTTTCGTTACTCATACCGGCATTCTCACTTGTAACCGCTCCAGCTGTCCTTCCGATCAACCTTCACTGCTGTTACAACGCTCCCCTACTGCCCTTACGGACCCATAGCTTCGGTGGTGTGTTTAGCCCCGTTACATTTTCGGCGCAGAGTCACTCGACCAGTGAGCTATTACGCACTCTTTGAATGGTGGTCGCTTCTAAGCCAACATCCTGGTTGTCTGCGCAACTCCACATCCTTTCCCACTTAACACACACTTGGGGACCTTAGCTGATGATCTGGGCTGTTTCCCTCTTGACAATGGATCTTAGCACTCACTGTCTGACTCCCGGGCATCAAGTCTGCGGCATTCAGAGTTTGACTGGACTTGGTAACCCTTGGCGGGCCCCGCACCCAATCAGTGCTTTACCTCCGCGACTCTAACCCGAGGCTAGCCCTAAAGCTATTTCGGGGAGAACCAGCTATCTCCGAGTTCGATTGGAATTTCTCCGCTACCCCCACCTCATCCCCGAATTTTTCAACATTCGTGGGTTCGGGCCTCCAGTGCGTGTTACCGCACCTTCACCCTGGACAGGGGTAGATCACCCGGTTTCGGGTCTACGTCCACGTACTATAATCGCCCTATTCAGACTCGCTTTCGCTGCGGCTTCGGCTTCTCACCTTAACCTCGCACGGGAACGTAACTCGCCGGTTCATTCTACAAAAGGCACGCCATCACCCGTTAACGGGCTCTGACTTCTTGTAAGCACACGGTTTCAGGTTCTTTTTCACTCCGCTCCCGCGGTTCTTTTCACCTTTCCCTCACGGTACTGCTTCACTATCGGTCGCCAGGGAGTATTTAGCCTTGGCAGATGGTCCTGCCGGATTCCCACGAGGTTTCACGTGTCTCGCGGTACTCGGGATCCGTCTAGAGATTTCGTTTGCTTTCGGCTACGGGATTGTTACCCTCTCTGATGGGCCTTTCCAGACCTCTTCACCTAACAAACTCATCTCACATTGACGTCCCACAACCCCAGGGGGCAAGCCCCTGGTTTGGGCTAATCCGCTTTCGCTCGCCGCTACTGACGGAATCACTTTTGTTTTCTTTTCCTGAGGGTACTTAGATGTTTCAGTTCCCCTCGTCTGCCTCCAATGTAGCTATGTATTCACTACATGGTGACTGCGAATTACCGCGAGCCGGGTTTCCCCATTCGGACATCCCCGGATCAAAGCCTGCTTACGGCTCCCCGAGGCGTTATCGTTGTTCGCCACGTCCTTCTTCGGCTCCTGGCGCCTAGGCATCCTCCGTGTGCTCTTATTAGCTTAACCTCGTTGCAATGCAAAGCATTGTCAACTTCCATGCGTTAGCATGACACCGGTAAGCATTAAGCATTTAAAGAAATACTTCAGCTAATTATTGTTTCGATATCCAGTTTTCAAGGAACAAGATCGAAAGGCATTGCACCTTTCAAAACTGAACACGAGTGAGTGCTGTTCGCAACCGAAGTTGCTGTATTGTCCGTCGCCCTACAGACGACATGGACTCCATAGAAAGGAGGTGATCCAGCCGCACCTTCCGATACGGCTACCTTGTTACGACTTCACCCCAATCATCTACCCCACCTTCGGCGGCTGGCTCCTTGCGGTTACCCCACCGACTTCGGGTGTTGTAAACTCTCGTGGTGTGACGGGCGGTGTGTACAAGACCCGGGAACGTATTCACCGCGGCATGCTGATCCGCGATTACTAGCAATTCCGACTTCATGCAGGCGAGTTGCAGCCTGCAATCCGAACTGAGACCGGCTTCTAAGGATTCGCTCCACCTCGCGGCTTCGCTTCCCGTTGTACCGACCATTGTAGTACGTGTGTAGCCCAGGTCATAAGGGGCATGATGATTTGACGTCATCCCCACCTTCCTCCGGTTTGTCACCGGCAGTCACTCTAGAGTGCCCAACCAAATGCTGGCAACTAAAGTCAAGGGTTGCGCTCGTTGCGGGACTTAACCCAACATCTCACGACACGAGCTGACGACAACCATGCACCACCTGTCTCCTCTGTCCCGAAGGCCTACGCTATCTCTAGCGTATTCAGAGGGATGTCAAGACCTGGTAAGGTTCTTCGCGTTGCTTCGAATTAAACCACATACTCCACTGCTTGTGCGGGTCCCCGTCAATTCCTTTGAGTTTCACTCTTGCGAGCGTACTCCCCAGGCGGAGTGCTTACTGTGTTTACTTCGGCACCAAGGGTATCGAAACCCCTAACACCTAGCACTCATCGTTTACGGCGTGGACTACCAGGGTATCTAATCCTGTTTGCTCCCCACGCTTTCGCGCCTCAGCGTCAGTTACAGTCCAGAAAGCCGCCTTCGCCACTGGTGTTCCTCCACATCTCTACGCATTTCACCGCTACACGTGGAATTCCGCTTTCCTCTCCTGCACTCAAGCCACCCAGTTTTCAGTGCGAACCGGGGTTGAGCCCCGGGCTTAAACACCAAACTTAAGCGGCCGCCTGCGCGCGCTTTACGCCCAATAATTCCGGACAACGCTTGCCCCCTACGTATTACCGCGGTCGCTGGCACGTAGTTAGCCGGGGCTTTCTTCTCAGGTACCGTCACCCTCGGGGCAGTTACTCCCCAAGGCGTTCTTCCCTGGCAACAGAGCTTTACGATCCGAAAACCTTCATCACTCACGCGGCGTTGCTCCGTCAGACTTGCGTCCATTGCGGAAGATTCCCTACTGCTGCCTCCCGTAGGAGTCTGGGCCGTGTCTCAGTCCCAGTGTGGCCGATCACCCTCTCAGGTCGGCTACGCATCGTCGCCTTGGTGAGCCGTTACCCCACCAACTAGCTAATGCGCCGCAGGCCCATCTGTAAGCCACAGCTTGCGCCGTGTTTCATAACCGCATCATGCGACACGGTTAGTTATCCGGTCTTAGCTACCGTTTCCGGTAGTTATCCCAGTCTTACAGGCAGGTTGCCTACGTGTTACTCACCCGTCCGCCGCTAACCCCGAAGGGTCCGCTCGACTTGCATGTATTAGGCACGCCGCCAGCGTTCGTCCTGAGCCAGGATCAAACTCTCCAATAAAGTTTCGCGCATCCACTCCAGCCGAAGCCGAGCGAAGCGACAATTCTATCGAAAAGAGCTGATTAAAGCTCAATCTTTACTGCTGACGAGAATTTACATTCTCTTAAAGCACTCACTCGTTGTTCAGTTTTCAAAGAGCAATTTCTCTCTTCGCTCTCGACTTACCCGTCGAAGGCGACTTGATTAATATATCACATTTGCCTATCTGATTGCAAGCATTATTTTTAATTTCTTTCGTTTCACTTGCCCGCCTCAGAAGCGACAAGAAATAATATAACAAAATTCAAGGTACAATACAACGCCCAATTTCTTCCTGTCGGATATAAATTAAAAGGCACACCGCCGAACTTCTTCGGTAGTGTGCCCATGAACTGTTTATTCTCCCTGACGCTCCCTCATGAGAGGGAACAGCAAAGACGTCGCGAATCGAAGGGGAATCGGTAAGCAGCATAACCAGTCGGTCGATGCCGATACCGAGACCGCCGGTCGGCGGCATGCCGTATTCCAAAGCGCGCACGAAATCTTCATCCATTTCATGCGCCTCATCGTTACCTTGCTCGCGTTCACGCAGCCGCGCCTCAAAACGCTCCCGCTGATCGATCGGATCGTTAAGCTCGGTGAAAGCATTCGCATGCTCCCGCGCCACGATGAACAACTCAAAGCGGTCGGTAAAGCGAGGATCCGTATCGCTTTTCTTCGCAAGCGGGGAGATTGCTACCGGATGTCCGGTGATGAACGTAGGCTGAATTAAGGTCTCTTCCACGAAATGCTCAAAGAACGCATTGACGATATGCCCGAACGTGTGCATTGGCTCTACCGGCACCTTATGCTCCTTGGCCAGCTTGTGGGCTTCTTCGTCGCTCATTTGCACGCTGAAATCAACGCCTACGACTTCTTTAATCGCGTCCACCATCGAAACCCTGCGCCACGGCGGCGCCAAATCAATCTCCTGGCCTTGATACGTAACCTTAGTCGTTCCCAGTACTTCCGAAGCAATATGCGCGATCATTTCTTCGGTCAGTTTCATGATATCCTTATAATCAGCATAAGCTTCATAAAGCTCGATCATGGTGAACTCCGGATTGTGCCGCGTCGATATGCCCTCATTGCGGTATACCCGTCCAATCTCGTAAACCTTCTCCATACCGCCCACGATCAAACGCTTCAAATGAAGCTCAATCGCAATCCGCATGTAAAGCTGCATATCCAATGCATTATGATGCGTTATAAAAGGACGCGCGGCGCCCTCCCGGCAATAGCGTGAAGGGTCGGCGTCTCTACTTCGAGATAGCCGCGGGAATCCAGGTACCGGCGCATGGATTGAATGATTTTGGAACGGAGAATAAACGTCTGCTGCACGTCCTGGTTCATGATCAAATCCACATAACGCTGGCGGTAACGCAGTTCAACGTCCTTGAGCCCGTGATATTTCTCAGGCGGCGGCAGCAGCGATTTGGAGAGGACCTCCAGAGACTGGGCCTTGACCGACAATTCGCCGGTCTTCGTCTTGAACACCGTACCGCGAATACCGATCAGATCGCCGATATCGAGCAGATCGTAGGCTTTGTACTTCGTTTCGCCGACTGCATCCGCACGGACGTAAATTTGGATTTTTCCCGTTATGTCCTGCAAGTGAGCGAAGCCCGCTTTGCCCATCTCCCGTTTCTGCATAATGCGTCCGGCGATGCTGACTTCGGCTCCCAGAGCTTCCAGCTCTTCTTTGGTCTTGTCTTCGTATGCCTTCAAAATATCGCCAGCATGGTGCGTACGCTCATACTTTTGGCCGAAAGGATCGACGCCCAGTGCCCTGAGTTCGTCCAGCTTGCCCCGGCGGATTTGCAGCAGTTCGTTTAATTCCAGTTCCACAGTCATGTTTCCAGCTCCTTGGTCCATAAATACTTATCCATCTAGTATAGGCAAAAAGCTTCCAAATAGGAAGCTTCTCCGGTTATTTCTTAATGTCAATAATTTCATATTGAATGGTGCCAGCGGGAACGTTCACGTCGACCACGGCTCCCTTGCGTTTGCCGAGAATCGATTTGCCGACCGGGCTTTCATTCGAAATCTTGTTCTGGAAAGGATCGGACTCAGCCGTTCCGACGATGGTGTATTCCACAACATCCCCGAACTCCAGATCTTTCAGCGTCACGATCGATCCTACGCTGACGATATCGGTATCGACCTCGTCGTTGTTGATGATGCGGGCGTTGCGGAGCATTTTTTCCAGGGTAATGATACGTCCCTCGATAAAGGCCTGTTCGTTCTTGGCATCTTCGTATTCGGAGTTCTCACTGATATCGCCGTAGCCGATGGCGACCTTGATCCTTTCGGCGACTTCGCGGCGTTTAACCGATTTCAAATGTTCCAGCTCTTCTTCCAGCTTTTTCAAGCCTTCCTGCGTGAGAATGACTTCTTTTTCACTCATGGACTACACTTCTCCCGTCGTGTGAAAATTTTTCATAGTTCGAGCCGATATCGAGTATGAATTCACTGATCATTTAATATATGAACGAGCAGATAATTGATGCCTTCGTCTTGGTTCTCCAATTTGCTATTGACTGATTATATTTCATGCCCTGGGAAATGTCAATCTAACCCAAATGCAGCGGTTTGCCCCTTGAATCCGGGTACAAACCGCTTGGGTTTAGTGAAAAGTCGGTGCAGGTTGCTCCTCGCCCTGCAGCCCGGAAAGTGCGGACACGGCATCAAACGAATCGATAAAATCCTGCAGCAGACGCACCATGTCGTCGCGGCGGGTCTGCTCCATAATGCTGTCCTTGACGCGCGCGGCGCCGTGCAGCCCTTTCAAATACCAAGCCAGATGCTTGCGCATTTCCTTAACCGCAACGGCTTCGCCCTTCAGAGCGACCAGACGGTCCATATGGAGAATCGCGATGCGGATCTTCTCCTGCGGCGTAGGATCGGGCGGAAGTTCGCCTTTGGTGAGGTACTGGATCGTGCGGTACAGCATCCACGGATTGCCCAGCGCCGCGCGGCCGATCATTACGCCGTCCACGCCAGTCTGGTCGAGCATGCGTCTCGCGTCCTCCGGGGTAAACACGTCGCCATTCCCGATGACCGGAATCGAGACAGATTCCTTCACTTCTTTGATGATGTCCCAATTGGCATGGCCGGTATACATCTGAACCCGCGTACGGCCGTGTACGGATACGGCGGAACCGCCGCCGTTCTCCACCGCCTTGGCATTCTGCACCGCGTATATATGCTCGTCGTCCCAACCGATACGCATTTTGACCGTAACCGGCTTGCTGACGGCTTTCACGACCTCGGTTACCATTTGCTCGATTTTCCCGGGGTCCAGCGACCAACGTGCTCCGGCGTCGCATTTGGTGATTTTGGGAACCGGGCGGCCCATGTTAATGTCGATGATGTCGGCATTGGTATGCTGATCGACATACTTCGCGGCACCGACAAGTGTTTCGGTGTCTCCTCCGAAAATTTGCAGGCTGAGCGGCTTTTCCCGCTCGTCCACATACAGCATCTCCATGGTGCGGTGATTGCCGTGCAGAATGGCCTTATCGCTAACCATCTCGGCACAGACGAGGCCGCGACCGAACTCTTTGGCAATGAGCCGGAACGCCGGATTGCATACACCCGCCATGGGGGCCAGCACGACCTTATTCGGTGCGGTTACGTTTCCGATTTTGAGCATCAGATTTGCCTCCTTTCCAAATCATATCTATGTTCTTCCCGTGGGGATCGTTGCCGGAATGAGTTCATTCGGATCGATGCCCAGCACTTCGGATATTCTGCGTATCATCTTCGGATCCGCCTTGCGCGTCCCCGCTCGATGGAGCCGAGAACGGCGATGGACACGTCCAATTTCTCGGCAAGCTCGTTCTGCGTATATCCCTTCAATTTGCGAAAAGCGCGGATCCGCTGCGCTATTGCTGTGCTTTTGTCCATAATCTAACGCCTTCCTTCCCTTCCGCCTGTTCTAGATGTCCCTTAAGCGATTCCGCCCGCTCCGGATGGCTTGCCGCAAGCACCTCGATCAAAGGCACAAGCACAAACGCCCGTTCCAGCATTCGCGGGTGCGGCAGAATTAATTCCGGACGGTCCTGCTGAAGCTCGCCGAACAGCAGCAGATCCAGATCGATGGTGCGCGGTCCCCAGCGGATTTCCCGCTTCCGGCCGAGGGCCTGCTCGGCTGCAAGCATGCGGCCAAACAAGCCTTCGGCCGTCAAAGTCGTTCGGATTTCAACGATCATATTTAAAAAGGGATCCTGATCTACAAACCCAACCGGATCCGTTTCATACAGGCTCGACTTGCGCTCAATCCGAATGCCGGGGTGTTCCTCCAGCAGACGGATCGCATCCATCAAATAGCGTTCGCGATCGCCAAGGTTCGATCCGAGGCCGACATAGGCCAGTTCTCCGGGTATGCCGTTCCCTTCGTCTGCCGATTTCATAAGGACGACGCCCGCTTTCTGTGAATTTCAACCGATACCCCGTCGAAAAGTACCGCCACCGGAGGATGGGGCTTAACGACACGTACGGTGATTTCATTTATACTAGTATAAGTTCGCAGCACCTCGGATGCAATATCTTCGGCCAGCGCTTCAATCAGGTTGAAGGTTTTGTTCTCGACGATCCCGCGGATCAGCTCATAGACCTCGGCATAATTGACCGTATCTTCCACGTTATCCGTACGTCCGGGCTTGTCCAAAGGAAGATGCAGCTCCGTGTCGACAAAATACCGCTGCCCCAGCTTGTTTTCTTCCGGATACACCCCGTGATAAGCGAAAAAGGCCATATTTTTCATCGTAATTTTATCCATTACGACACTCCTCCCCATGGACTGTCCCATTTACTATTTATTGCGCACAATGGCATCGGTCATGGCGACCACGCGTTTCATGGCCTTGACATCATGCACCCGCATAATCCTGCAGCCTTGAGCGATGCCGAGTGCGACGGTTGCCGCCGTACCTTCCACCACATCGTCCGGAGGCAACTCAAGCGTTGTGCGGATCATGCTCTTCCGTGAGGTACCGAGCAGCACGGGGAAGCCAATCTGAACAATACGATCCAAATAGTTCATCAGCTGCAGGTTCTGCTCATACGATTTGGCAAAGCCGATGCCCGGATCCAGAATGATTTGTTCCTCCCGAATGCCGGCAAGAAGTGCACGTTCGACAATGTTCTGCAAATCGCCTATCACATCTTGGATAAAGTTAGCATACACCGCCTCGGTCCGATTATGCATCAGCACGATGGGGCGACCGTATTCGGCGGCGACGGAAGCCATCATCGGATCCTTTTGCAATCCCCAGATATCGTTCATCATGTGCGCACCCGCTTCCAATGCCTGACGGGCTACTTCGGCCTTGTAGGTGTCGACCGAAATCGGTGCTTCAATCCCGGCCGCCTTCAAGGCCCGGATCACCGGGATGACACGACGCAGCTCTTCCTCCTCCGGAACAGCGGCGAAACCGGGGCGCGTCGACTCTCCACCGACATCGAGGATATCGGCTCCTTCTTCGAGCATCTGCCTGGCCCTCTCCACCGCCAGCTCCGGTTCGATATAACGGCCGCCATCGGAAAAGGAATCGGGCGTTACGTTCAGAATCCCCATGATGATGGTCCTATCCCCCAGAGGGAGGGAAAGGCCCCGGCAATTCAGCACACGGTTGATCGTCATAATTTCTTATCCCCTCCGCTACTTTCATAGGCCACCTTGCAGTAAAGGCTTCGAAGCTCGGCCGTTTTGACTCCGGCAATCCCCGATCCTACCCTGCGCAAGCCTCCCTCTGTATTAAACAAGGAGGTGACCGGTACAATCTCCTGAACGGAATTCGTGAGGAATACTTCGTCGGCCTCTTCCAGGTGTCCCCAAAGGTAGAGCCCTTCCTCTACGGCAAGTCCCGCTTCGGCGACCAATTCCATGACAAAGCGCCGCGTAATTCCCGGCAAGATTCCGGTTTCGAGCGAGGGTGTACCAAGGCGATCTCCCCGGATGAAAAAGACGTTGCTCACGATCCCTTCCGAGACCCTTCCCTGACGGTCCAAAAGAAGCCCCTCGGCGCCAAGGGCCGCGGACGCATACCCCTGCGGCTCACGTTTCGCCAGAATGTTATTCATATAGTGCAGCGATTTGAGCCTTACCTCTCCTTCCGGCGTATTGCGGCGAAGCCGCAGCGGCTGTAGCGGCCTTCCTTCCGCATCCAGACGCGGGTCTGGGGCAGGAAGCGCCTTCACATACATAATAACCTGAGGGCTCTCATATTCCCCGGCCGGAAGCCCGAGCAGCCCCGGGCCCGCACTGACCGTGAAGCGGAAGTAAGCGTCCTGCAGTCCGTTGGTGCGCAGAAGATCGGCCGTTATGCCTCGAACCTCGGCCGGATCGGGTGTATACCGGATGCCCAGCTCCCTGCACCCCCTGCCATCCGCTGCAAATGGCGTTCCAGCAAAAACGGCTCGCCCCCGTAGGTGCGGAAGGTCTCGAACAAGCCCATCCCATAAAGAAAACCGTGGTCGTATGCGGAGACCACGGCCTGCTGTTCTTCGATTATCGTCCCATTCAAATAGATCTTCATGCCCGGCTCGCCGCCGTTTCCTTCAGGAAGTTCTTCAGCATCCGGTGACCATGGTCCGTAATGATCGATTCCGGATGAAATTGAACGCCTTCGATCGGGTATTCTTTATGACGCAGTCCCATGATTTCCCCTTCGGCCGTCTCGGCGCTGATCTCCAGGCAATCGGGAAGCGTTTCTCTTTTTACAATGAGCGAGTGATAACGGGTTGCCGTAAAAGGCGAAGGCAGATCCTTGAAAATGGTCCTGCCGTCATGGTGAATCTGCGACGTCTTGCCGTGCATCAACCGTTCGGCACGGATGACTTCTCCGCCGAAGATTTGCCCGATCGATTGATGGCCGAGGCATACGCCGAGAATCGGGATTTTCCCTTTAAAGTGCTCAATCAGCGATAAACTGATCCCTGCTTCATTCGGCGTACAAGGCCCGGGAGAAATCAGGATATGATCCGGCTTCAGCGCTTCAATGCCCGCCAGGTCGATTTCATCGTTGCGCCGGACCTCCACCTTCTCGCCCAGCTCCCCCAAATACTGCACCAGGTTATAAGTAAACGAATCGTAATTGTCAATAACCAAGATCATGGCTGTATCCCTCCTGCGGCGATGCGGCTCCGCTCGCTGTATTGTATAGCTTTCCACATGGCTTTCGCTTTATTGATCGATTCCGTGTATTCCTTCTCCGGGACCGAGTCAATGACAATTCCCGCTCCCGCTTGCACATAACCGATGCCGTTAACAGCCAGTAAAGTTCTTATGATTATATTAAATTCCATATTGCCGTTATAGTCAATCCAGCCGATCGATCCGGTGTAAGGCCCTCGGCGGACCGGCTCCAGCTCTTCTATGATCTGCATGGTGCGGATCTTGGGCGCTCCGGTTATCGTCCCCCCGGGGAAAGTCGCCGCAATGACATCGAAGGCATCCTTGCCGGAGTCCAGCTTGCCTACTACCTCCGAAACGATGTGCATGACATGGGAGTACCGCTCAATCACCATCAATTCTTTGACGCAAACGGTCCCATACTCCGAGATTCGCCCCAGATCGTTGCGCTCCAGATCAACGAGCATGATATGCTCAGCCCGTTCTTTCTCATTCCCGAGCAGCTCTTGCTCCAGCTGCAGATCTTCTTCCGGTGTGCTTCCTCGGGGCCGCGTTCCTGCAATGGGCCGGGTCCGGACGTTCTGGCGCTCCAGCTGCACAAGCGGCTCGGGCGATCCCGAGACGAGCTGGAAATCCTCAAAACGAAGCGACCCCATATAAGGTGAAGGATTCACCTGCCTGAGCCATTCATAGATCGTCTCCACACTCTCCCTCAGCGGTTTATGCTGGCGGACCGACAGGTTGACTTGAAAGACGTCGCCCGCCCCGATATATTCCCGGATCCGTTCCACGGCCCGGATAAAATCTGCTTTGGGAAAATCGGCCTGGATTCCCTCCATCGCATCCACTTCAATCTGAAGCCGGTCTTCCGAGATCATGGCCCGCATTTCAGCGAGCTCCTTCCGAACCGCCTCCGTCTGTGAAACGGCGGCGATCCGGTCCCATGTCCGCTTCATCCCGTCCGCCCGGACCGCTGCGGCTTCATATTGTTCGCGCGAGCCACTGTCGGTCTGCTTTTCTCCCGTCGGGAACCGCTGTATATACCGCACAATAAAGCGTATGCTGCTTCTGGTCGATGATCCAGAGCTCCTCTACCCTTACGAAAGCATAATCGGGCGCCGGCAGATCGGCTGACGCCTTCTCCGGAAGCCGTTCGACGGACCGGACCACATCGTATCCCCAAAAGCCGATACATCCGCCGGTGAATTTCGGAGCCCCTTCCACCATAGGTCCGCGAAAGGGCTCCATCCAGCGTTTGACTAAGGCCAGCGGAGCTCCTTGCCAAACCTCGGGCTTTCCGTCCCGGCCCTTCACCACGGCTTCGGTGAGGCTCCCTCGGATCGTCGATACCGGGTGCAGACCAAGGAAGGTGTATCGTCCGTCTTTGCCGCTCTCGAGGACGAAGGAACCGGGCGCCGCCTGCTCCCATGCCCCTGCCAGACGGCGGGACGGGCCCCGCTCTCGGGCAGCGGATAGCTTTGAATATAGGGGAGCATAGTATAGGCTCCGGACCATTCAAGCCACTGTTCATATGAGGTGATGGGCATGCTCCCTCTCCTTTACCGACCTAATTCCATTGGATTGCGAATAGTATACCATAGGAAAAACCCCGGCAAAGCCGGGGATGGGATAATTGCGAGTTAAGGATTAGTCTTCGAATTGATATAGAGGCGTCGACAGGTAACGTTCGCCGTTACTCGGCAGTACGGCAACGACGCGCTTGCCGGCTCCAAGCTCCTTGGCTACCTTCAGAGCGGCAAAGATCGCTGCGCCGGAAGAAATTCCGCCAAGAATGCCTTCTTCTTTCGCTACGCGGCGGGAGGTTTCAAAGGCTTCATCGTTTTCTACGGTAATAACCCCGTCGTAGACGTTCGTATCCAGAATGTCCGGAACAAAGCCGGCGCCGATGCCCTGAATTTTGTGCGGGCCCGGCTTGCCGCCGGACAGTACCGGAGAAGCGGTCGGTTCAACGGCATAAATCTTGATGCCCGGGAAATTCTCCTTCAGCACACTGCCTGCACCGGTGATCGTACCGCCTGTACCGATCCCTGCGACGAACGCATCCAGCTTGCCGTCGTGGGACTTGATCGCTTCTACGATTTCCGGGCCGGTGGTTTCGCGGTGAATCTTCACATTGGCCTGATTCTTGAACTGCTGAGGCATGAAATAGCTCGGATTCTCCGCTTGCAGCTCTTCCGCACGGCGGATAGCGCCTTTCATCCCTTCCGCTCCAGGGGTAAGTACGAGCTGGGCGCCATAGGCGCGAAGCAGGTTGCGGCGCTCCATCGACATGGTCTCCGGCATAACCAGAATCGCTTTATAACCTTTGGCTGCAGCTACCATAGCCAGACCGATCCCCGTATTACCGCTTGTCGGCTCAATGATGGTGTCTCCCGGCTTCAGTTTGCCCTCCTGCTCAGCCACTTCGATCATGCTGATGGCAATCCGGTCCTTTACGCTGGCACCCGGGTTTTGATACTCGAGCTTAACATAAATTTCGGCGCTTCCTTCCGGAACCACCCGATTTAACCTAACGAGCGGCGTGTCCCCAATCAATTGCGTAATGTTCTGGACTAGTCTGGCCATTGTAATCCTCCTCATGAGCGATAAATATCCGAGTAAATTAGTAGGTATTATAAGATCATCTTATCAACCAGGGCACAAATTGTCAATACGCAATTGAACAGGTTCCGCTTAAAATGTCTCCAAAATACGAGCCTTCCATTTCTCCCGCAATTTGCTTATAACCTCCTTCATCGGAGGCGCCTCCCGCAAGGCCAACTCTTTGCGGACCTGCTCCCGAACCGCGGATGCCGATTCGCCGCCCGCTTCCTTCCGGTCCTTAACCCGGATAATCGCGAATTTCCCTCCAATATCGATCGGTTTGGAAACTTCCCCGGTCTTCAGTCGCTTCGCCGCTTTCATGATCGGCGCCGCCACGAACGGATCGTCCTCCTCCACCCAGCCGAGGTCCCCGCCCCCGTTTCGCGTCGCATCATCCAGAGAGCGCTCCTTGGCCACTTGGGCAAAGTCCATTCCGCCGGCCAGATCGCCCAGCACCTTGCCGGCCTGATCCTTGCCGCTCACAATGATCTGCTGAAGCCGAAGCTGTACGTTCGAACGGAATTCGTCCGGATGCGCTTTGATATAAGCGTCCACGAGATCGTCGCCGATCCGGATATCCTTGGTCGCGATTTTTTCCGACATCAGCTTGTTTACGATATCCGCCTTGAGCGTTTCCGGCGTAAAACCGAGCTGCTCTTTCATCGATTGGTAAAACTGCTCTTCGCTGTCGTATCCCTGCTGCATCCGTTTCAGTTCCTGCTGAGCTTCACTTTCGCTTACGCTAATTCCCAAGGCATTAGCCTCCAGGCGAATGACTTCGTGATCCAGCATTTGGTTCAGAAGTTCATTGCCGTACCTGCTCTTCAGCTGTTCCACCAGATTCGAATTCGTTATGGTTTTATTCCCGACCGTGGCGATGGCCCGTTCATTGTCGGCCTGGTTTGCTTGACCCGGAATAGGACTAGCCTGCGATGGCGTTAAGATATTGGCCGTCAATACGAAGGACAGGACGAGAACGGCGATCAGCAAAACCGCGATAACACCCCATAATAACCTTACGTTTCGCATGTCCTAAAGTCCCCTCGTAATGATCACTTTTCTCCTGGATTCCCCGCTCCCCGGGCCAGGATCAACGGCTGCGCCGTCCTTGCCTTACTAGGATCAGCGCATGGTAGCCAGAATCGCCCTCAAATCATCACCGCTGAAATGATAATGCTCGTTGCAAAAATGGCATACGATCTCCGCCTGCCCGTCTTCCTCCAGCAGCTTCTCCATTTCACTCGTGCCCAAACTGATCAAGGTCTGTTCCACGCGATCCCTCGAGCACTTGCACTGAAAACGAATGTCTTCTCTGCGTTCAAGTACCTTCACATCGGGCAAAAGGGAGGTTAGAATCCCTTCCAGCGTCTCCCCGCGATCCAGCAGTGTCGTTATGGGAGGAAGCTGCTCCAGTTCCCGTTCAATTGCAGCAATCTCGTCATCCGACAAGCCCGGAAGCAGCTGAATAATGAAACCTCCGGCCGCCTTTACCGTATAATCAACGTCCACCAATACCCCCAGCGCAACGGCCGATGGCGTCTGTTCCGACTTGGCGAAATAATAAGTGAAATCTTCCCCGAGCTCGCCGGAAACGATCGGGACGCTGCCCCGGTAAGGCTCTCTTAGGCCCAAATCCTTGATGACATACAAGAAGCCGTCCGTCCCTACAGCTCCCGCCACATCCAGCTTGCCAATGGCATTCAGCGGCAGGTCGACATCGGGATGATCCACGTAGCCGCGGACTTCTCCCTCAGCGTTGGCATCCACGACGATTTGCCCGATCGGGCCGCCTCCCTTAACCTGAACGGTGAGCTTCTCCTGTCCTTTCAGCATAGTCCCCATCATCACAGCGGCCGTAGCGGTTCGCCCCAATGCGGCTGTCGCCGTAGGCGTCGTCTGATGCCGGCGGCGGAGCTCCTCGACGATGGCTTTCGTATTGACGGCAAAAGCGCGCACTCTACCGTCGTAAGCCGTGGCTCTGATTAAATAATCCTGCATGGTTACTCTCCTTATTTGTATGGGAAATGGCTTTTCTCTATCTAAGTCTCGTCAGCGGTTCCGTTCATAAATCATCTGCAGGCCCTGCAGCGTGAGCAGCGGATTCACCAGATCGATCGTGCGGGATTCACCCGCAATCAGCTCAGCCATGCCCCCGGGTGGCTACGACTTTAGGTTCTACCCGATACTCCCGTTTGATGCGCTCTACGATGCCGTCCACCTGCCCGGCAAAGCCGAAAATGATGCCGGCTTGCATCGACGCGACCGTATTGCGGCCTACTACGCTTTTCGGCTTCGTAAGCTCAATCCGCGGCAGTTTGGCGGCCCGCTGATACAGCGCCTCCGTGGATATCTCGATACCCGGCGCAACGGCTCCGCCCACATACTGCCCGTGCTCATCGATATAATCGAAGGTCATGGCCGTTCCGAAATCGACGACGATGCAGGGAGGGCCGTAAAGCTCGATAGCCGCAACCGCATTGACGATCCGGTCGGCGCCGACTTCTTTCGGATTCTCATAACGAACGTTGAGTCCCGTTTTAATACCTGGTCCTACGATCAGAGGTTCTTTCTTTAAGTATTTTAAACACAGCTGTTCCAGCACAAACATGAGCGGAGGAACGACGGAGGAAATAATAACGCCTTCCATTTGGTCGAGCTCGATGCCTGCATGCTGAAATAAATTATACATGAGCATGCCGTATTCATCCGAGGTCGCCTGCCGGTTCGTACTGAGCCGCCAATGATGCAGCAACTGCTTGCCTTCGTAGATCCCGAGAACGATATTCGTGTTCCCGACGTCTGCAACGAGTATCATTGACCGCCCTCCTTCCGTTCGTTCAAATCGAGACTGATATCCAGCGCTTCGACGGAATAAGTAAGTCTTCCGACCGAAATCACATCCACACCGGTTTCGGCAATGGTGCGCAGGGTATCCAGTGTTACGCTCCCGGATGCTTCTACAATGATATGCGGCGCCTGCTGTTTCATGCGCTGTACGGCTTCCTTCATCATGGCGGGAGTCATATTGTCCAGCATCACGATGTCCGGCCGGGCGGCCAGCGCCTCCTCCAGCTGCTCCAGCGTCTCGACCTCAACCTCGATCTTCATGGTGTGGGGTATGTTCGCACGGGCGGCTTCAATGGCTTTGGCAATCCCGCCGGCACCTTTAATATGATTATCCTTGATCATGACGGCGTCGTACAAACCGAAACGATGATTATGCCCGCCACCGACCCGTACGGCGTACTTCTCAAGCAATCGGTGGCCCGGTGTCGTCTTGCGGGTATCGACCAGACGGGTAGGCAGGCCCTCCAGCCGGTCCACGTACTGCCGGGTACGTGTGGCAATCCCGGACATCCGCTGCAGCAGATTCAGCGCCAGACGTTCTCCGAGAAGAATACTACGGGTGCTTCCGCTAACCTCGGCGATCACGGTTCCTTTGGCAACCGGCGTGCCTTCCGCCACTTTCGCCTCAAAACGCAGCTCGGGATCCACTAAAGCGAAAACTGATTCGGCCACGGACAATCCGGCTACAATGCCGGTATCCTTCACATGAATAATGCCTTTGGATTGCTGTTCCCGGGGAATGGTGGTCATCGTTGTGACATCCCCCATGCCGATGTCCTCTTCCAGCCAAAGCTTCAGGCTCCGGTTCACCGAAGCGCGATCGAACTCATACATCGTCAATCCGTCCTTCCGTTATTCCGGTTACGCGGTTAAATACCGTATGCTTTCGCCAAACCAGGTCGTCCCGTTCCGGAAAATCTTCTCTGTAGTGTCCCCGCGGCTTTCTTCCCTAATCAAAGCGGCATGGGTGGTGAGCAGCGCCAAGGTGAGCAGGTTGGCAAATTGGTACTCCTCGCGCTTCGAAAGCCTTGCGTCAAAGATGGAGAGGTGCCGCTTCAGCTCCTCATACCCTTTTTCCAGCCCCTGGGCATTTCGAAATAGCCCCACATACCGCAGCATGACCTTCTGCAGCTTCAGCTTCTTCTCTACGATCGGCTGAATGGCGATATCTTTGCGCTCCGGCGTCTCCTGACGAACCTCCGGAATACGGTCTACCCGTGGAAGCTGCCTGATCCGTTCCACGATCCGCCGCCCGAAGACAATTGCTTCCGACAAGGAATTGCTGGCGAGACGGTTCGCCCCGTGCACTCCCGTTGAAGTGACTTCCCCGCACGCGAACAAGCGTTTGACGGTCGTTTCGCCGTACAGGTCGGTCACCACGCCACCCATCATGTAGTGAGCGGCCGGCGCGACCGGAATCCAATCGGAGGAAAGATCCAGCCCGTAATTGAGGCAAAATTCATAGATCGTCGGAAAACGATGCTTCACCGTTTCTTCAGACTCATGGGTAAAATCGATGTAAACAAACGTGGATTTCGTCGCTTCCATCTCACTTACAATCGCCCGGGCCACAATGTCGCGCGGAGCCAGCTCCAGCCGCGGATGGTAGCGTTCCATAAACCGTTCGCCTTTAATGTTGCGGAGCACGGCTCCTTCCCCGCGGACGGCCTCCGAAATCAGAAAACGGGGAGCCCCCGGGTAGCAGAGCGCCGTGGGGTGAAACTGGATGAATTCAACATCCCGGATGTCCGCACCCGCTCTGTAAGCGATCGCAATCCCGTCGCCGGTAGCGATATCGGGGTTCGTCGTATAACGGAACAGCTGTCCCGCACCGCCGCTGCACAGGATCGTAGCATCGGCGCGTACGAAGATGCGCTGGCCGTCCGGCTTCTGCACCAGAGCACCGTAGCATTCCCCGTCCTCCGTTATCAGATCGATCACATAATGGTCGTCCCATATCTCGATATTCGGATCCTGCTTCGTTCTTTCGGAGAGCGCACGGACAATCTCCGCTCCCGTAGCGTCCCCTTGAGCATGAAGAATACGCCGCTGGCTATGGGCGCCTTCCTTGGTAAGTGCATACTGCCCGTCTTCCATATCAAATTCGGTGCCCATCCGGATTAAATCCGTGACACCGGCCGGCCCTTCATGAACGAGCACATCGACGGCGACCGAAGAACAGAGTCCCGCCCCGGCAATCAATGTATCCTGCCGGTGATAAGCCGGGGAATCCTCGTCCGAAATGACCGCGGCAATCCCCCTTGGGCGTAGCGCGTATTGCTGTCGAGAAGCGATTTCTTCGTAACCATCAATACTTTATGCCGTTCAGCCGCCTTCAAAGCGGTAAAAAGACCGGCGATGCCTACGCCGATCACGATGACTTCCGTATGTACCTGCGGCGGTGCCGCAAATCAAAATCGACCAAATAACGAGGAATCATATCCGTTTACCACCTGTCCTGAAAGTATCTTTCAGGCTGGCAATCCCGTTAATTCTCAACCCGAAGGCGGGTACCTGAAACGACATTGCCCCCTGTCCGAGAAAGGAAGCGGCGCATGCTACTTGACCTGCAGCATGCGCTCCAAGGATGCTCTGGCTTGATCGGCAATATGCGGCGGTACATACACTTGGGGCTGGTTCGTCTCCAAGCATTTAACCACCTTTTTCAAATTGTTTACCTTCATGTTCGGACAAACCAGATATTTCGTGGCGAAGTGGAACTTCTTATGCGGGCTGTCCAGACGCAGCTGGTACCCTGTTCCGTCCTCGGTGCCAACGATAAATTCCTGACAGTCGGATTCTTTGCAATATTTGATAATGGCGGTGGTGTTGCCTACGAAATCGCCGAGCTTCACCACTTCAGGCCGGCATTCGGGATGGACGACAAACTGGGCGTTAGGATACTGAGCCTTCATCTCTTCTACATCTTTGACGGTCAGCATATCGTGAGTGTTGCAGTAACCTTCCCAGATAATCATTTTTTTATCGGTGAATTTCGAAACGTAGTCGCCGAGATTCTTATCGGGAACCCAGATGATTTCATCGGAATCGACCGAATTGATCACCTTGATCGCGTTAGCGGAGGTACAGCAAATGTCCGTCTCCGACTTCACTTCCGCCGAAGTATTAATGTAAGCGACGACCTTCGCGTTCGGATGCTGCTTCTTCAATGCTCTGAGCCCGTTAACGTTGACCATATCCGCCATGGGACAGCCGGCGCGTTCGTCGGGGATCAGGACCGTCTTGTTCGGAGCGAGGATCTTGGCGCTCTCTCCCATAAAGTGCACTCCGCAAAAAACGATCACTTCCGCATCGGTAGAAGCCGCCTTCTGAGCGAGCAGGAAGGAATCTCCCCGGAAGTCCGCGACTTCTTGAATTTCATCCCTTTGATAATAATGAGCAAGAATAATAGCGTTGCGTTCTTTCTTCAATTGGGCGATTCGTTCCTTCAGCTCTCTATTCTGCTCGGCCTTTCGCTCCAATGCTAATGCTTCCATTGCGCACCATCCCTTTTATCCTTATGAAACCCGCCAGTTGGAATAATCTTAGATGTCCTCTCTTCTACCTTCAACCGACTTGGTGAAAATCTTCACAAATCGTTTAAAGATTTACACCTAATTTACACAACATGATTCTTGGTGTCAATGCTTAAATCTTCACAAATCGGACGAAAATTGCCCGTCTGTCTCACCGCTACTTGCACTCCGTCCGTTTGACTATAGTTTCTCAAGAGGCGTCCTTTTTTAGCCCAGCAAAAAGCCGTAACAAAAAAGAAAACCGGCCGCATCTCTGCGCCGGCTTCCTCATTATTCGTTACTTGTATCATCGGTCGGCTTCTTCTCGAATTCGAGCTTGTTGCCGTCCGCTTCTTTCGTCTGTCCTTGGATGTTCACCTTCACATCAGAGGCGCCATCCTCGTCGTCCAGACGGCCGTTCTCGATCAATTGGCGAATCTGCTCTTTCTCCAGCGTTTCCTTATCAATGAGCGTTTCCGCAATCAGCCGCACTTGGTCGGCGTACTTCGTCAGAATTTCCTTGGCGCGGTCATAGCAGGCTTCGGATCATCGTCTGCATTTCCTGGTCGATCTCATAAGCAATCGCGTCACTATAGTTCTGCTCATGCCCGATATCGCGGCCGAGGAAGACTTGACCCTGCGTCGTACCGAACTGCATCGGTCCGAGCCTGTCGCTCATCCCGAATTCGGTAATCATTCGGCGGATAATGCTGGTGGCGCGTTGGAAATCGCTGAACGCCCCCGTTCCGATCTCGCCGATGTACAGCTCTTCGGATACGCGTCCTGCCAGCAGGCCTGTCACCTTGTCGAGCAGCTCCGACTTCGTCTGCATCATCCGGTCTTCGCCTTCCTTCGGCAGCATCATGACATAACCGCCTGCACGGCCGCGAGGGATGATCGTCACTTTGTGCACCATCTCGGCGTTCTCCACGTGATAGCCGACGATCGTATGCCCCGCTTCGTGGAAGGCGACCATCCGCTTCTCCCGCTCGCTGATGACGCGGCTCTTCTTCTGAGTACCGACAATGACGCGGTCGAACGCTTCGTCGATCTCTTCCATCGAAATATCCTTACGGTTGCGGCGCGCTGCAATCAGGGCCGCCTCGTTAAGCAGGTTCTCCAGATCCGCACCGGTGAAACCGGTAGTATAACGGGACAGCTGGTCCAGCTTCACGTCTTTCGCGAGCG
The DNA here is from genome assembly GCA_024704175.1 of Paenibacillus sp. P25. Taxonomy (GTDB): domain Bacteria; phylum Bacillota; class Bacilli; order Paenibacillales; family NBRC-103111; genus Paenibacillus_G. The sequence continues at coordinate 6,794,548 of CP085629.1, read as the reverse complement.
GCTTGTTCCGGGCATGTACCTTGAGCACCGCTTCGCGCCCCTTCACATCCGGACGATCCACCGTAATCTGACGGTCGAAGCGTCCCGGACGAAGAAGGGCCGGGTCCAGAATATCCGGGCGGTTCGTCGCGGCGACGATAATAATGCCTTCGTTCGCGCCGAAGCCGTCCATTTCGACAAGCGGCTGGTTGAGCGTTTGCTCGCGTTCGTCATGACCGCCGCCGAGCCCGGCGCCGCGCTGACGTCCAACCGCATCGATTTCATCTATAAATATGATACAAGGGGCATTCTTCTTCGCATTCTCAAACAGGTCGCGCACACGGGATGCACCGACACCGACGAACATTTCAACGAAATCCGAACCCGAGATACTGAAGAACGGCACACCCGCTTCGCCGGCAACGGCCCGCGCGAGAAGCGTTTTACCTGTACCCGGAGGACCTACCAGAAGTACGCCTTTGGGAATCCGTGCACCCACCGCGGCAAATTTGCGCGGGTCTTTCAGGAATTCCACAACTTCGACCAGCTCTTGCTTCTCTTCGTCCGCTCCTGCCACATCTTCGAAGGTGACGCGTTTTTTCTCTTCATTATAAAGTCTGGCCCGGCTCTTGCCGAAGTTCATGACTTTACCGCCGCCACCCTGTGCCTGATTCATCAGGAAGAAGAACAGGATGAAGATGATTACGAACGGGATAATGGAGGTAAGGAAGCTGATCCAAACGTTGTCCCCTTCCATTTTCTCAATGGTCACTTTTGATACGTCGCTTGATTCGATCAGACGGAATATCTGCGGGTCGTACGGCGCGCGGGTTTCAAAATTCTTCTTATCCGCAGAAGCGTTCTTTAACGTCCCCCTGACCAGATATGTGTATCCGTCAAACTTCACGCTGACCGAATCTACATTTTTCTCTAATAACTGTTGTCGGAGTACATCATAGCTGATAGCGGCTTTCTGATCATTCTGCGTGCTGATGAAATGTACGATACCCACGGTGACTAAAAAAATGAGCAGATAAAAGCCTGTATTGCGAATAATACGATTCATCCCCTACCTCCTCTCAAAAAACGGCAACTTTGTATATTGTACCACAGCAAGTCTCGGCTTCTCAACAAATGCTAATGGGAGTAAACTTCCGGCTTCAGCACGCCGACAAAGGGCAGATTCCGGTACTTCTCGCCGTAATCCAAACCGTATCCTACCACGAAGGCATCCGGTATAACGAACCCTTTATAGTCTGCGTCCAAATCGACCGTTCTACGCCCCGGCTTGTCGAATAAAGCCGCCACCGTGACGGATCTGGCGTTGCGCCGCTCCAGCACGTCGATGAGATAGCTGAGGGTTAGTCCGCTGTCAATGATGTCTTCTACAATCAGGATATGCCGTCCTTCCACAGGAACGTCGAGGTCCTTAATAATCTTGACCACACCCGAGGATTTGGTCGATGCTCCGTAGCTCGATACGGCCATGAAGTCGATTTCCAGCGGAATGGTCATCCGTTTCACCAGATCAGCCATGAAAATAAAGGCGCCCTTCAGCACGCAGATCACGAGCGGATTGCGGCCTTCGAAATCGCGGCTGATGATTTCCCCATCTCCTTCACCTTGTCTTGGATTTGCTGCTCGGAGTAGAGTATTTCTTGAACATCGTTTTGCAAGAGAGGTCCTCCCACTTTGAAGTAAAATGATGACGCATTATGTATCTTCACATGCGGACCGGTCAAGGTCCGGCATGAAAAGCTTCAGCTGCAGCGACCGCTCCGTCCTTGTCGTTACCAGCGCGGCGGCGGAACGCCGGATGCCGGCGGCCCAAAGAATGCGGCCCTCCGCGTCTGTCACGATCGGAATGCGCTCCCGAAGAGCCGGAGACAGCTTGGCATCGATGAACATATCTTTTACCTTTTTGCTTCCGTTTAGTCCGAGAAGCTCCATACGGTCCCCCGGCCTGCGCGAACGTATCCTCAGCGGAAAAACTACCGCGTCGGCATCGAACCAAGCCTCCAGCGGGCCTGTATTTCCCGGAGGATGCGGCGACCCCTCATACCGGTGCAGTGAGATCGCCGCCCGGGCTTCAGGGATGTCCAGCCGCTCCGTCTCCCGCGATATTTCGTAATCGAAGGGAGCGGGTGGTACCACCATACTATGAAGCGCCGCGCGATCATATTCCCTGGTAAACCGAATCCCCAGCCCGATATCCATTGTAAGATTGCCCGGTCGCGGGTCTCAGTACGGCGCGGCGGATTTGCTCGACCTTCAGGAAATCCATGGAATCCCCGCCGGCGGAAAGATAATTTAATATTAGTTTAATCAAACGCCTTTGTAAAGCGACATGTACCCCCGCGAACCATTCGGCGGACCAGGAATGGAAATCGTTTTCCCGGGTGACGAATCGGCTGTAAAGCCGCCGGGTTTCGGATTCCATATAATCGTCTTCACCGTCCATCAGATCCGCCAGCCGGTGAAGCGCCGACGGCGACCGTTCATTGAATCGGGTGAGATAAGGAAGCACCTCGAGCCGGACCTGATTGCGGTAGTAGTCGGTCTCTAGGTTGCTTGCTGTCCACGGCGTATGAAATCCGCTTCGCCTCGCAGTATGCCAAAAGTTCCAATTTAGTTATACGTAACAGGGGGCGAACGAGTTCCACTCCATTTTTTTCCACCCTGCGGATGGGTATGCCCCTAAGCCCCGAGGGACCGGTTCCCCGCAGCACACGCATAAGCACGGTTTCGGCCTGGTCGTCCGCGTGATGGGCCAAAGCGATTCGCGCCGCTCCGTACTGTTCCGCAACGCGAAGCAGGAAACCGTAGCGCTCGTCCCTCGCCGCCGCCTGCTTGTTGAGCCCGGTAGTTTCAATAATATGGGGCATATCGATCATGGCTGTCTCACAGGGAAGCCCCAGTCGCCGCGCCATGGCTTCCACCAGCTCGGCTTCGCGGGCCGATTCTTCCGGGCGGAAGCCGTGGTTCACATGAGCCACGATCAAGCTCCAGTCCCACCTCTCCGACAGCGCGAAAAGGAGATGCAGCGGCGCCGCCGAATCGGGTCCTCCCGATACCGCCACCACAATGCGATCCCCCGCTGCAGCAGATGATCTTGTTCAATGCCCTGTTCCACCCGCCGGGCCAGTTCCCAAGCCTTATCCATATCCCTTCCAACCATTCCTTCCCCGAAGCGGCCCGGGTGCCGAAAGCCCCCTTACTGCCAATAAAAATACAGGGTGGCACCGAACAGCAGCAGCGAGGCCGCAAAGCAAATTTTCAGCCAGCGCGCCGGGACCGCCTTGGCCGGAAGCCGCGGCGAGCTTCGTCCCCATTCTCGCCCGCCAATCGGCCCACGCTTGTTTCGATGAACCGTACTGCCCCAATAGAGCCTTGCGAAGCACCGGCTCCATCGGCTCCAGCAGGGGAGTCTCGCGGAGCATGTCGAGGAGCGACTCTACATTCCGGTTCTGCGGCAGGATCGATTTGAACGCGCTCAGCTTCCGCTCCCGATCGGCCTCGTTCAGCAGCAGAACGGCAAAGGCGAACAAATCGTACGCCTCGTCCGCCGTGCGGGAACCGCCGCTCCAGAAGCCGCGGTCGAATACCTCGGTAAACTGCTTCACCGACCGGCCTTTGGGCGTGACGCCTCCGAAATCGATCAGCTCCACGTCTCCGTAATCGCCGACGAGGATATTCTCCGGCTTGAGGTCCCCGAAGACAAAGCCCTGTGCATGCAGCTCCGTAAGCTTGCGCAGAAGATGGAGCCCGATCAGCGGGAGCCAATCCGGTCCACGCTGTTTGAGATGCTCTCTTATAGATTTACCCCGTATGTAGCGAATGACACAAAATGGATAATCGTGACCGTCCCATACGAAATTGTCGGCCTCCAGCAGAAATCCGCGAAAGGAGGTGGACGAATCGGACAATGTTTTCAAAGCATTCACTTCGGACTGGTGATCCAGCGGATCGAATCCGATTTTGAGCGCGTAAAGGTTCTTGGCTCGGCGCACCAGGTACACTTTGCCGTTAGCCCCTTCCCCTAGAAGCCGCTCTACATTGTATGTATTTTTATTCCATTTGCCCTGGATGACGGTACCCGCCGGCGCGCCTGATCAAACGACGTAGTCACTCCATATCCCATCCTTGCCTGCAGGAGCCTGCCCGCCGGTAACCGGGCTCCCCATGTCTCGCCTGTGCGGCCGGCATGCAGATCCCCGGCCTCATCCGTCATATACTGAACGACCTTGAGCAAGGCCGGTCCGGTAGGCGTTGTTCCTTTCATGTTTAATTTATAAAACAAACGGCTTAAGTTTGCAAGATCGCTCGTCCAGCCCAGGTCCATCTCCACTTCCTGCTCGCCCGACACATTCCCGGGAAAATGAAAAACCGACATTAGGCTTTCGCCAAGGCGGGCTTGCAGGCTGAGCTGCAGATCGCCGATCGCTTCCTTCACCGCTTGCAGCTTCGGCTTCATACTGGCGCTGGTGTCGATCAGTAAGGCGATCTTGAGCCCCGTCGTCTCCGTCAGGTCGTCAATGACCCGGACCACCTCGGAGCGCTCCTGCGGGGCAGAGCTTCCAGCCGGGAATGGCCCAGAATCCCCTTCAATTCCTCGCTGACCACCTGCTGGATGGTCTGAACAACGGTCTTCCGGGTGATCATCTGAACGGTCTCGGACAGCTGCGAAGGCGTAACGAGCCGGCTGATGCCCCCGCCTGCACGGGCGGTCTCATGGATTTCTTCCGCCCCGTATTCGGACAATTCATAGGCATCCAGCACCCCGATTACATGAACAATAATGCCTTCCGCCTTCGCATGGGCCGCCGCCACCACCGGGCTGATGCCGACATTGGAGCGACCGTCCGTTATCAATAGGATTTGCTTCATCATTATGTCATCTCTCCCTTCTTTCAATCTAGTTTTTCCATTTAAAAGGAATATAAACAGTAAAAGAAGCGATGGCCGCCGGCACACCGCTTCTTTATCCGCTCAAGTCCCCCTGTATCATCTCTCTAACTCACCGTCTTCGGCCGTTCGATCCGCTGCATCCCCGGCCAATGGAAAGTGGCCCATTCCGGATGGTACTTCTGCACCTTTGCCACCACGACGGTCATATCGTCGTAGATTTCCCCGTGATGATAGCGGACCGCCCGCTCAAGCAAAATGTCGGCAAACTGCTGAGGCACCTCCGTCTCGATCTCGGTAATCATCCGTTTCATCCACATTTCCTTATTGACCGTATGGCCGGGCGCATCATAGATTCCATCGGTCATCATGATCAGAATATCTCCGTCCTGCAGCGGCACGCTGACCAAATCGACATCGATATCGCTAATAATGCCGACAGGCAAATTGTTGGCGGTTACCGGAAACACCTCTTTCCCCGCTTGATAAAGCTCGGCGTCGAGCCGATTTTCATAAAGGTCGTCTGCGCGCTGTATTGGTCGATCAAAGCGACATCGACGGTGGCGAACACCTCATCCGACGAACGCAGCATCAGGATGGAGTTGACCGATTTGATGGCGAGCTTCTCATCCATTCCCGACTGCAGGAGCCGCTGCAGAATGGTCAGTGCAGTACTGCTCTCGGCCCGGGCCCGCTCGCCGTTGCCCATGCCATCACTGAGCGCCACCGCAAACTTGCCGTTGCCAAGCTCGACGGTGCTGAAGCTGTCTCCCGACAGCAGATCCCCGCCTTTGGCCGCGCCGGCAATCCCTGTCTCGACCTCATACTCCTTGGCCGAGCCGAACAGAACGGTGCTGTAGCCCTCCTTTCGCTCCAAGGCCTGCTCGTTCTTGACGGCGATATGCTCGCCCACAATCTCCGACAGCGGCGGAGCAATGATTTTCCGGCATTCATCAAATCCTTTCGTATATTGATGGATAATTTCAATTTCCACGTTGCCCTCGTCCAGGCTGATAATATCGATGCTGTGGATGGAAAGGCCGAGCTCCTCCAATGCACTGCGGATCTGCTCCTCCTGCATGAACAGCTCCTGGCCCTCGCGCTTGATTTCTTTCGCCAGATCCTCCATCACCTGAGACACGCCGGACAGCTGTTCCGCCACCAGCTGGCGGCTGTCGATGATCTGCTTCTTCCAATGCTGATCGTTCTTATAGAGGCTGTACTGCTGCTTCATGATCTCAAGCACCTGATCCGGCTTGATACACAGCCGCTTCCACTCGGGCAGCGGCTCCTTCCTCGTCATGTTCTCCCTCAGCTCCACCTCCGTCATCATATCGGTCATGAACTTGTAAGTTTGATAAAACTTATCGTCCCAGCACTCTTGCCGCTTCCAGCAGGTGGCGCATGATTTCTCGGCAACCGAGTTCATGAAGTGCCCGATTTCCTCCTCCTTCTGCTTGGGCTGCGCGTCCACTGTAATTTGCTTGAAGCTGCGGGAGAGCTGGCGGAATACCTCCGAGAACTGCTCCACCCGGCTGGCCGTAATATCCCTCACGCGCTTTGCATAATCATGCTGCGATTTCAAATTCTCCTGCGTGCCGGGCACATATTTGGCCAGTGTCTGAATCACACCCTTCGGAGTCAGCAGGAACAGCGCTACGGCGACCACAGACTCCCACGTCGAACCGATCACCTCCGTTTGGTTCCCCAAATAGATGGAAAGAATCGATGAGCCCAGGAGCATGCCCAAGCCGACGGCCAGTTTCCCCCCTTCCTTCAGCAGGCCGGCCAGCATGCCCGCAAATGCAAGCAAGCTCATCTGGTAAATTGCCGCCGAGTTGGCCAGACTTAAGATCAGGCCCGAGATAACCCCAACGGAGGCCCCGAGCGGCGCACCTCCGACGAGAGCGAACAGCAGAATGAGATAGCGGGATAGCACATGCTCCAGCGTAACCGGACCGATCAGCCATCCCACCGTTCCGGTCATCACCGAGGCAAGGAGAATAATAAGGCATATCACCTCTTCGTTCTTGAGGACGTAATTTTTGCGGGTGAGGGTAAATACCGGGACCGCTTGCAAAAAGATATGGGTAAGGATGAGGCTCAGCATCGATTCTACTCCGGTAAGCGTGAGCGTATACCAACTGAGCTGGGTGGAGGCAAGGTGCGAGAACAGCTGCACGAAGAAGGTCGCCGTGAACACGATCACGGGAGCGTAGGAGATATCCGATCTTTCGAAGCGCTCGACCCCTTTTTGAATGAGAAGAAAGACCACCATTTCCGCTACAATATAGGCCGTATGCTTCGGATCCATGGAGAAGAGGCTGCCCGCCGCGATGAACAAGGCCGACCAGTACATGAGCTCTCTGCGCAAGAAGTAGACGACTGCAAAAAAAGCAACCGCAAACGGGGCCAGCTGGTCCAGAATCATGGCTCGTCCGAGCAGGAAGGCCATGAACATGAGCAGGATCGACCACTTCTTGGCGACCATCGTTTGAACGAACCGGTTGCCGGTTACGGCTTGGGCCGTTCCGGACTTCGCTTTATTCATCCAACCTGACCATACTGTTCCCATTTGGCTCAATTTTTGCATAATTTCAGGACACCACCCATATATTATTTGTGGAACCTAGTATAAGCGGTGTCCCATAGGATTGTTTGTCAGAATGAGTTGGCGGGGGCAAAGTTTTTTCCGACAAAAAGAGGGCTTGTGCGAAATCTGAAAGACCCTTGCCGCCGACTGTTATGAAAGCGCTATCACAAAACGGCTGTTCTGGTAGCGTTTTCCATAAACCTTCGGCTGTCCGTCTGCGGATAAGCGCCTATCCCGTTACAACCTGTCGATTCACGGGGGCGGTTCGGTTCAGACGACAAAAGCAGTCAGTATATTTTTTTAGAAGCCTTGGATGCAGGATGAACGGAAAACTAAGTCCTTACATTAACCCGTACGTTTGAGCGCAGCAGGGAATAGATAAGAGATGCCTTCTACTTCCTCCGGACCCGAACGCGTCTTCTGCCCTTGCAAGGACTCGTACCATTATCAAGATCAACAAAAAATCCGGCTTGCCCCGACCTTCAGTCAGGCAAACCGGATTCTATATAGCGGCGGAGGGGATCGAACCCCCGACCTTACGGGTATGAACCGTACGCTCTAGCCAGCTGAGCTACGCCGCCACAACAAGCAATAGTATATACTAGCTCCGCTCGGCTTGTCAAGTCCATAACCGGAGCAAAAAAGGTCCTCGGGCCTTATGCGGCAATCGGAGGACCTTGCAGCTTCTATTTAGTCACGGCGCGCGCCGCGTCCGCCTCGCTTGCCCTCGGTATTCTTCTTAAGGGAAGAGATCCGGTCTTCGCTGTCCTTCAGGAAACGCGCCATTTTATCTTCAAATGAAAGTCTGTTCGGTTGGGGTGGTCTTCCGCCGCCACGGCCGCCACGATCGCCTCGGCCGAATCCGCCGCGGTCTCCGCCGCCGCCCCCTTGTCTTTCAAAACGGGGAGGTCTGGATGGAGCAGCATCCACTGGTTTATCGACCGCTTGCTTGATCGATAAGCCGATCTTGCCGTCTTTGTCGACATTAATCACTTTCACGGTGACGATATCGTTCAGCTTCAAATGATCGTTGACATCCTTAACATAGTTGTCTGCAATCTCCGAGATGTGTACGAGGCCGGTAACCCCCTCGGATAGCTCAACGAACGCCCCAAAGTGAGTAATGCCTGTCACTTTTCCTTGCAGCTTGCTGCCCACTTCAATTGCCATAAAGTAAAATGTTCCTCCCTTAAATAGTTAAAAAACTGAAAAACAACGGAGCTATGCAGATTATAACTTACGGTATAACAACGGTCAACACAATAAGCTTGCCATCATTTGCCGTCTTATTTGGTTACTGAATTCGGTACGTAGAAAAGCGTCTCGCCCTTTTTCACATAATGAAGTTCCTTGCGAATCTTTTGTTCCAGATACTCCGGGTCATTCAGCCGCGCAATCTCCCGCTTGGTGTCTTCGTTAATCTGCTGGGCCTCGGCCTGCTTCTGCGTAAGAGCGAGCACCTTCTCACTCCGCTCCTCCAGTCTGCCGACCTGATTCCACAGCGTGACCCCAGCCCAACTCAAGAAGCAAGCTAGCACGAGCATGACCAAACGGCGCCGGCGAAAAGAGCCTTTGTTCTGCGTTACCGCCTCGTTTGCTTTAGAGTTTGCCTGCATCCAAAGATAATCCTCCTAAGCTGGATCAAAAGAACCTCCGGAACCACCCCGCGATGCTTTGACCCGTTTTCTTCATCCATGCAGGAATGGGGATCCGTAACCTTCGGGTTATCGGTTTCACCAGCCATAGCAGCAATTTCCACACAGGATAACATAATTGTAGCATAATTTTAAAAAGGAAAATAGCGGTCGCGGACAAAAATCCTAAAAAGATGATGGTGAACCTGTAGAGCCAGATGACCGGCTTAATGAGGAAGAGCTCGATCATTCGCTTGCCGATCCGGACGATCGTGACAAAGATCCGAATGATAAGTACTATTAACCGGATGACCGGCCGGCTAAACAGCAAAAAATATAAAATAATGCCGATGCCCAGCCCGAGAAAAATAAAGGGGCGAACCTCACCCCCGTTGCTTTCGTACAGAAGCTTGAAGACGACGAGCGTGCCGATTAACCAATACAGGAGATCGCACAGGCCCTTGAGCCATAGGGGCACCTTCAGCTGGCCAGAAAGCACCCGGTACAGATCGAAGAGAACGCCCAGCGCAAGCCCCCCGCGCACATCATGCCCATCGTCAGAAACTGGGTATGCAGCGTCACTTAAACAGCTTACCGAGAAATCCCTTGGTTTTCCCTTGGGAGTTTGTGTCCAAATAAGCCAGCTCGTTCACATACCCTTCAATCGCCACGAGACCCTGATCCAGGCTCAAATTTTTAATATGTAAATTCTGCCCTTTGATCATTAGAAAACCGCATTCGGTTTCGAGCAAAAATTCCTCGCTGTCGAAGCTCTCCACATTGAGCACGCCGGTAACCTCCAGCGGCTTCCGGTTCAGCATCCGGACTTCCTGCCGCTTCACTTTCGCCGGTTCCACCATAACGAAACACTCCCCCTCCTGGGTTATGCAGACAACCCAAAGCTTGTTTACTTAAAAATATGGGGAGCGTCCCGGGTTTAGAACAGCTTGGACGCAAACAAATCTTATCGGGCAGGGGTGGGGCTTGGAGGATTCTCCGGGGTACACAAAAGAGAGGCCGGTCGGACCGGCCTCTCTTCGACGGGCTAGAACAGCCCGTTCTCGGTTTTATTCATTTCTTCCTTGAGGAGCGTATACATCTTGGCGGCGTCTTCCTTGCGGGTCGACTCGGACAAGAGCTCTACGCGGACGGTGACCAGCTTCTGGCCGAACTGAATCATCAGCTCGTCCCCCACCTTCACCGCACTGCTCGGTTTCGCTTCCCGGCCGTTGATCCAGACGCGTCCTTGCTCGGACACATCCTTGGCGACCGTGCGCCGCTTGATCAGACGGGAAAGCTTGAGAAACTTGTCAAGCCGCATTACTTAACCGCTTCTTTAAGCTTGTTGCCTGCTTTGAAGGCAGGTACCTTGGATTCCGGGATGGTGATTTCTTTGCCCGTTTGCGGGTTGCGGCCCGTACGGCCGGAACGCTTGCGGGTTTCGAAAGTGCCGAAGCCAATCAGCTGGACTTTGTCGTCTTTGGACAGGGCTTCCGTAATTTCGCCGAGGAAGCCGTTCAGTACGGATTCAACGTCTTTTTAGTCAAGCCGCTTTTTTCTGCAATATTGTTGATCAGGTCTGTTTTGTTCATTGGTCAAAAATTCCTCCCTTTATTGAAGCTAAACTAATGTATTCTTTGCAGCCGGAGAAAATCCTGCTAAATGCTTTGTTTTTTTAGAACTTTTTTTGCTTCCTGCCACAAAGATTCCATCTCTTGTAAATCAGTTTGGTCAAAGGATTTACCATTTAAACGCAATTCTCGCTCGATGTAGCCGAATCTCTCAAAAAATTTGCGGTTCGCATCCGACATCGCTTCCTCCGGATCGATCTTTAGGAACCGGGCCAAATTCACGATGGCGAAGATCAGATCGCCCAGTTCCTCCTGCTGCTCCGCTTTGCCGAATTTCGCTATCGCTTCCTTGACTTCCTCAAGCTCCGACTCGACTACAGGCAGGACTTCCTCCAGCGTGGACCAGTCGAATCCGACCTGCGCCGCCTTCTTCTGCAGCTTGTACGCCCTCATCAGCCCCGGCGGCTCCCTCGGGATTCCCGACAGAAGCGGCTGCGCTTCGGGGTCGATCCCCTTCTGCCGCTTCTCCTCGTCCTTGATCTGCTGCCAGTTGCTGAGCGCCTCGTCCGCATCCTCCGCCGTCATCTCGCCGAAGACGTGCGGATGGCGCCGGATCAGCTTCTCGTTCAGCCCCTCGATGACGTCGTATACGGTAAAGCTCCCTTCCTCCGCCTCGATCTGCGAATGCAGCATAATCTGGAGCAGCAGGTCGCCGAGTTCTTCACGCATATGGTCCGGGTCGTCCTCGTCGAACGTCTCGAGCACCTCGTACGCCTCTTCAATCAGGTTCTTGCGCAGCGATTGATGGGTCTGTTCCCGGTCCCAAGGACAGCCTTCCGGGCTGCGGAGGATGGCCACGATCTCTTCAAGCCGCTGGAAGGTGCGATTGCGCACGGCGTCCAGCTCGGTGCGCGGCACCCAGACGAGCGACAGATTGCCGTAGCCCTCCACGCGGTCCAGCTCGTACAGCGGCACTTCACGGACGCGTTCCTCGCCCGCGACGCCGAGCGCATGCCCGACCGTGACCAGGTAGTCGTCCGGATACAACTCCATCAGCGTCAGTTTGACATCCGATGCCGTCAGCCCGTCATAGACCTGCCCGATCAGTGTATGCATCCGCGGATTCAGATCCGCAGCGGACAGCGCGGTCGCATCCAGCGACTGAAAGCCCTCGATCGGGTCGAAACCGAGGCGCAGGAACGCCTGGTCGAGGAAGCTTTCGCCGCCCATCAAGGCAAGGAGTACGCCTTCCTGAGCGCAGCGCTCGCGCAGCGACTGCACGGTCTTCTCGGCGACCATCGGGTGGCCCGGAACGGCGTAGAGCAGCTCGGTCTCGGGCGCCTGGCGGGCGCGTTGCAGCGACTCCGAAGCGATCGCTTCGTAGACGTCCTCGAACGCCGCGTTCGCCTCGTAGATCCCGTCGAACGTTTCGTAGCGGAGCCCGTGATGGTCGAGCAGCGAGACCATCGGATGCTCCTTGGTGCGCAGCAGCAGCGCACCGGGCTTAGCGCCGGCGGCCTGGAGCTTCTTCCAGACGCCGAGCGTGAGTTGGTTTTCGTCGCCTGTGCCTAGGCCGACGACGGTGATTTGCGGTTGCGCGGACATCGGGCAATCGCCTCCTTTGGGGTTGTCGGGTGCGGGCGCCGCCCGCTCCGCAGGGAGCGGCCCGGGCGGGCCGCTCTCCGGCGGGCTCAGCGGAGCGACCGGAGCTTCTTCAGCGACGCCAGGGGCCTGCCTTGCAGCCGCGGGATGGACGCGAGCTCGGCGGCGGTGATCACGCCGAGCTTCAGCAGGGCGAGCGCGTACGCGAGCGCCCCCGCGGCGACGCCGCCGAGCGTGATGAGCGCGGCCATGCCCCGGGGGGCAGGCTCAAGCCCATCCGCGCGAGCAGCGGCGGCACGCCGTGCGTCACGGCCAGCAGGCCGAGCGTCATGAAGCCGATCGCCAGGATCGGCTTCATGATGCTTCGGCCGCCCGCGGCCGGGACGCCGGTGGCGCGCAGCGCGTGCGCGAGCGCGAGCCCGCCCGCGAGCGCGTACGCGGCGAGCGCGGCGAAGGCGGCGCCGGCGATGCCGTAGCGCGGTACGAGCGCGGCGTTGCCGGCCGCCTTGGCGGCGGCGGCGAGCAGCAGGTACACGGCGGGCGCACGGACGGCGCCAAAGCCCTGCAGCACGCTGCTCGCGATAATATTCAGCGCCGAGAATAAGGCGGTGAAGGCCAGAATAACCATCGTCAGGTCGCCCTCGGCGGTCTTGAAGAACATCAGGTTCATCGGCTCTGCGAGCAGCGCGAGCCCGAAGGAAGCGGCCAGCCCCAGCGAGCCAGGTGAGCCGAAGGGACGCCGCACTGCGGGCCCGGACCGCTTCCCGGTCGCGCCGCCGCCGAGCCTCCGCGATGGACGGCACGAGTGCCGCCGACAGCGACGAAGCAATCATCGCGACGAGCTGGACCATGGGCGACCCGTGGTTATACAAGCCGAACTGGAAGAGCGCGCCGTTCTCGTCGTACCCGCTCCGCTGCAGCGACCGCGGGATCGTAAACGAATCCGTAAGCGTCAGGATCGGCATGGCGATCGAGCCCAGGCAGAGCGGCGACGCATAGGCGGCCAAGCGCCCGACCAGCGCCCGGTTCTTCCGCCACCTTCCGGAACCCGCCGTCACAGCCGTCCCGGAAGACGGCCCGGCCGGTGCGACCTCCGCCGCTTCCGGCGACGGGCCGCCCGCCGCGAGAGCGCCCGGCCCGGGCTGGGTCCGGGCTGCGCCCGCCCTCCGGTCGTCCCGCAGGTGATACCAGCCCATCACAACCAGCCCGGCGAGAGCCCCGGTGACCGAGCCGAAGGTCGCCCCGGCGGCGATCTGATCCGGGCCCGCACCCAGCTTCATGAGCAGCATCAGCAGTCCGAACATCGTCATAACGCGGATGAGCTGCTCCCATACCTGGGACCACGCCGTAGGCAAGATGTTATGAAAGCCCTGGTAGTATCCGCGCAGCGCCGACATCACGGGCACGACGAGCAGGGCGAACGAAACGCTGCGGATAGCCGCCTTCGTCTGAGGCACGCCCATCCACAGGCCGATCTGCTCGGCTCCAAAATACAAGAAGAGAAAGAATACCGTTCCGGTCGCCATCAGCACCGCCGAAGCGACACGAAGGACGCGGCGGGCCTCCTCCCGGTCGCCGTCTGCCGCGTATTCCGAAACGAATTTGGATACAACCAGCGGAAACCCCGCCGTAGCTAAAAACAAAATCAAAATATAAAGCGGATAAACCGCGTTATAAATGCCGAAAACCGTATCCCCGGCCACATTCTGCAGCGGGATCTTCTGCATCGTGCCGATCAGCTTCGACGCCACGGCGGCGGCCGCCAGTACGGCCGCCCCCCGCAGAAGCGAAGGCCCCGCTTCTCCCTTCGGCCTCGTCCGGGCCTTGTCCGATTGCGACTCCATGCCGGTTCCCCTTTATTCGTTAGGCCATCTTAACGGCATCATTATACCTTATCTCTCCGCCATTTACCAAGAACCGGTTCTCCGGGCCGCACAAAAAAGCTCCCTGATCCCCATCCCTGTAAGGAATTCCGTCAGGAAGCCGTGTCTTGACCATACGTCTATTGCTCCATTTGCTTCGCCAAAAAGCCGGCCGCCGTTTCCGCCATTTTCAGCTCCATCTGTCCCATCTTCACATTCTCGTCCTTACTGACCAGAATAACCGATCCGATGGGATCCCCGCCGGCTACAATCGGAGCAATGACGAAGGAACTGTAGGTTTCGTTCACGTCTTTACAGATCTCATACTGCCCGCTGGCGCTCTCCACCGAGGCTTTCCGGCTTTCCATGCAGGTCTCGACGATTGCGCCGATCTGCTTCTCCAAATACTCCTTCTTCGATCCGCCGGCGACGGCAATAATCGTATCACGGTCGGAAATCATCGTAATATGATTCGTGCTTTCATACAGCGATTCGGCATATTCTTTGGCGAAGTCTCCAAGTTCTCCGATCGGCGAATATTTCTTCAAAATGACTTCCCCGTCACGGTCAACGAAAATTTCCAATGGATCCCCTTCGCGTATGCGCAGCGTGCGGCGAATTTCCTTAGGGATAACGACCCTTCCAAGATCGTCGATGCGACGAACGATTCCAGTTGCTTTCATGATTCTAGATGCCTCACTTTCCTTGAAGAGATTATACAGCTGGATAATTCTTGTATACAAATGGAGGGAATTCGACTATCCATAGTATTCTTCGATTCCCAGTGGCTTATGCATACACTCCGGCGGACCCGGCCGGGCTGCCGCCCTATGTAGATAGCGGGCTTCCGCTGTTTACATTATGTCCAAAAAAAGAAAACAAAACAAGGCACCCCGGAGGGTGCCTTGGAAAGTTCTTACTTGCCTGTGCCCGCGTCCGTTTTCGGAGCATCGGTCTTCGGCGCATCGGTTTTCGGTGCGTCCGCGACCGGTGCCGAAGGCGTCGTTGCCGCAGGAGCCGGTGCCGGTTTCGGCAGATTGTTCGTTTGAATCAGCGTCGGAAGCTCTTTTTCCGAGAAATCGTACATCTTCGTTTGCGCCGCTTCCGATTTCAAGTCATTCTTCACTTCATCGAACGTCTTCGTCTTGCGGGATTCCACTTTCATGACATGGTAGCCGTATGTGGTCTCCACCGGGTCGCTGATCTTGTTGATCGGCAGTTCGGCAGCGACCTTCTTAAATTCGGGCACCCACTGCGTAATGTCGGCGTCCTTATACTGCCCGCCGTTATCCTTGGAGCCCGGATCGTCGGAGTACTCCTTGGCCAGAGCCGCGAAGTCGCCGCCTTGATCCAGCTTCGTCTTCACTTCCTGGGCGCGCTTGAGCGCATCTTCCTTGGAACGGGTCTCTTTGCCCGTTGCCGCATCGGACGTGCCGATCAAGATATGGTCAACCGTCGCCGTCGTATAAGCGTTCTTGTCCTGCGCCAGCTTTGCTTGGTAAGCGGTTTGCAGATCCGCGTCCGTCACTTTGCTTTCCTCGGATACGATCGCCAGGATGTTCATCTTCACGAAGGAATCCAAATCGGCTTGAGCGATACCCGCTTTCTTCAGCGGCCCGTCCGCTCCGCCTTCCTGCGCATCCATCATCGTCTTGATTTGCGAAAGCTGGCTCTGAGCCTCTTTCTCCCCTTCCGCTTTGGCCTTATCGTCCGCACGGGAAGCGAGGATCTTCATCGTCAGGTACTGGTTCATCATTTCCTGTTGAAACGAAGGGTCGTCCTTAAATTGGGCGTACTGCTGCTGGAACAGGGTGAGCACGGAGATAAACTTGTCGAATTCGCCCCGGGTAACTTTGCCGTTGTCCTTGTAGGTAACCAGGACGTCATCCGGATTGCCCTTGGCGGCCGGAGCCGGCGTCGTGCCCGTTCCTCCTGCGCCGGCACCCGCCGCCGCATCCTTCTTGCCGCAACCGGTGATCACGATGCTTACTACCAATATGATGGCTAAAAGAGCCAGAAGCCCTTTATGAACCGGTTTTCGCTTACTTTGCCACATCTTGCAGCTCTCCCTTCGATTTCAGCGCACGCTTGTATTGTACCAGAAACCTTTCCAGCATGGCGATGGTTTCTTCTGGCTGCAAGCCTTTGCCTTTCAACTCAATATGGATTTGCGGGCCTCCGATCAGCTTGATCCGGTTATCGAATTCGTTTGCTAGCTGGAACAGCTTTTGGCCGTCGAGGTTCCCGTTCTGATCGGCGTGCACTTTGAACTCGAAATCCGCTCCTTTTTGCGAAATGCTCTCGATGGCGTACATCGAACCGTAAACCTTGAGCCTGGCGACCGTCAGCAAATTGTGCACGGCTTGCGGCAGATCGCCGAACCGGTCCACCAGCTCGTCATGCAGCTCCGCCGCTTCCTCCAGCGTCTTGATCGCAGCGACCTTCTTGTAAATTTCGATTTTCTGCACGCTGTCGTAAATATAGTCTCCGGGAATATAGGCATCGATCGAAATATCGATCGTGGTGTTCCAAGGCTTGACTTCCTCCGCCTGCTCCCCGCCGATTTCCTTCTTGCGCTTGCGGATTTCCTCTTCGAGCATCTGGGAATACAGATCGAAGCCGACGGATGCGATGAAGCCGGACTGCTCCGCGCCCAGCAAATTGCCCGCTCCGCGTATGGCCAAGTCTCTCATGGCAATTTTAAACCCTGATCCAAGTTCTGTAAACTCTTTTATCGCCTGCGACCGCTTCTCCGCCACTTCCGTCAGCACCTTATCCCGCTGGTACGTAAAATAAGCGTAAGCGATCCGGTTGGAACGGCCTACCCGCCCACGGAGCTGATAAAGCTGGGACAGGCCCATTTTATCCGCGTCATGGACAATGAGGGTGTTGACATTCGGAATGTCGACCCCCGTCTCGATGATGCTGGTGCTGACCAGCACGTCAAACTCGCCGTCAAGGAAATCGAGAATCGTTTTCTCGAGCTCCTGCTCGGACATCTGGCCGTGGGCGACCGCTACGCGCGCGTCGGGAACGAGCATCGAGATCTGTTCCGCCATTTGATTGATGCCCTGGACCCGGTTATACAGGTAGTAGACCTGGCCTTCCCGCGCAAGCTCCCGCTCGATCGCTTCCCTCACAAGCGACATGCTGTATTCCACCACATACGTTTGCACAGGAAAACGGTTCTCCGGCGGCGTCTCAATGACCGACAGGTCCCGAACGCCCAGCATGGACATATGCAGCGTCCGCGGAATCGGCGTCGCCGTCAAGGTGAGCACGTCGACATTCGTCTTCAGCCGCTTCAGCTTCTCCTTGTGGGAGACACCGAAGCGCTGCTCTTCGTCAACGATCAGAAGGCCAAGATCCTTGAACTGCACGTCCTTGGACAGCGACCGGTGCGTGCCGATAATGACGTCCACCGTTCCGTTCTTCACGCCCTTCATCGTCTCCGTCTGTTCCTTCTTGGAACGAAAGCGGCTGAGCACCTGAATATTGAACGGATAGCCCGAGAATCGCTCCCGGAACGTCTCGTAATGCTGCTGTGCGAGAATGGTGGTCGGCACAAGAACCGCCACCTGCTTGCCGTCAATGGCCGCCTTGAACGCCGCACGGATCGCCACCTCGGTCTTGCCGTAGCCGACGTCGCCGCAGAGCGAGCCGGTCCATCGGCTGGGACTTTTCCATATCCTTTTTAATTTCCGAGATGGCGCGGAGTTGATCCACCGTCTCATCATAAGGGAACATGCCCTCGAATTCCTGCTGGTAGGCGCTGTCCTTGCTGAATGCATAGCCCTGGGTGGCCTGCCGCTCGGCATACAGCTTGATCAGATCGTCGGCGATATCCTGTACCGAAGCCCGGGCCTTGCTCTTCACCCGGTTCCAATCGGAGCCGCCGAGTTTGTAGACCTTGGGCTCCTTGCCTTCCTCGGCGCCTACGTACTTCTGAATATGGTCGATCTGATCGATCGGCACGGAGAGCTTGTCGCCGCCCGCGTACATAATGTGCAGATAATCTTTATGAATTCCGCCTACTTCGAGCGTACCGATCCCTACGAATTTCCCGATCCCGTGATTGACATGCACGACATAGTCGCCGACCTTGAGCTCCTGGTAGCTCTTGATGCGTTCGGCGTTCTCGATTTTTTTGTCCACCTTGCGCGCCTTGCGCTGCTTCTGGGTGAACATTTCGCCTTCGGTAATCACCACCAGGTGAATGCCCGGCGACTCGAAGCCGGTCTGCAGGTTGGCGCTCAGCATCATCGGCTCGTCGATATGGTAATCGGCCAGCACCCGGCGCACCCGTTCGACGCGCTCCTCGCCGCTCGCCAGCATCATCACCTTGGCGCCGGACTTCCTCCAGCGCTCCATCTCGCTTTTCAGCAGATTCATCTGTCCATGGAAGTTCTGCATCAAGCGGCACATGAAATTAACGATGTTCTGCGGGGCGGTCTGCGGGACCTGGCGCAGGAAGAGCGACATATACAAGGTGGGATAAGGCTTCCGGTACAGAAGCGTTTCATGCGGCTTGGACAGCGTGAGGGCCGGCAGGAATTGGCCGTCCTGAAGCGACATCGTCATCCATTCCGCTTCGTCCTTCTCAAGCTGCTTCGCCGTCTCCAGCGACCGGGCCGGCTCGTCGACGACCAGGATCGAATCCTTCGGCATGTAATCCAGCGGCGTCTGGCGCTCGGGGAAGAGCAGCGACACGTACTTGAACAAGCCGTGGAAGTACTGGCCTTCACGCAGACGCTCAATATCGTGTCCGATGCCTTCGAGCAGCCGGTCCTTCGACTGCCGGTCCGACATTTTCTCCAGCTGCGCCTGAAGCAGTTCGTAGGCTCCTTGCGCAGCCAATTGTAAACGTTTTCTATCAACTACGATTTCGCGGCACGGCGTGACCGTCAGCTCTTGTATTTTCTCAATCGAGCGCTGGTCGGTTACATCGAATGAACGGATCGAATCGACCTCCACGTCGAACAGCTCGACGCGGTACGGATTCGCCGAGGCCAGCGGGAAGAAGTCGAGAATCCCGCCGCGGACGCTCATTTCTCCCTTCCGTTCGACCCGCTCCACCCGTTCATACCCGAGCTCCACCATACGGGCTACCAGCGCATCCAGCTCGATGGTCTGGCCGACCTCGATCCGAAGCGTCGCCTGGGCGACCGATTCCTGCTGCGGCAGCGACCGGCGCATGCCCGCATACGGCACGACGACAATCCCCCGGAAGCCTCCCGCGAGCTTCGTCAGGGCATCGATCCGCTGCGCCAGCATCTCGGGGCTGGCAATCGCCGCCTCCGCCGCCAGCGACTCCTGCGCCGGGAAAAGCAGTACCCGGTCCGCGGGCAGCAGCTCGGCCAAATCTTCGAACATCTTTTGTGCGGAAAACATATTGTGCGTAACGACAAACAGCGGACGCTGCAGCTCCTCGAACAAAGAAGCCAGCATTACCTGCCGCGAAGATCCGGTCAGACCGGCGATCAGCTGTTCCCTCATCCCCGAACGGACGCCGGCTACGATACTCTGAAAGTCCGAATCCGCGGAGAACGCTTGGATTAACGCCTGCAAACAGGACACCCCTCTCAACCCACGTAACACTAAAAAAGCCTAGAGCGAAGATGCTTTAGGCTATTAGTTCATTAAGAAAAACCTCTATCGAAGTCCTTCAAGGTAGCCAGACCGTATTCAATGGAATTTTCTGTTCACAAAGCCCACAGCCTGCTGCGGCAAACCTCTATTGCAGAGGATTTGCAAGGAGCGAGAGCTCCGGATTGGCTTCCAGCGCTTCCTTGCAGTAGTCACAAATGACCTTGACGGTAACATCCCCGTTTGGGTTATACGATATTATATCTCTCCGCTCCTCGGGGGTCAAGAAATGGAACCCGAGCTGGAATTCGTTGATTCCGGACTGGGCAATCTCCCCAGCAGCGTTTGACAATGCGGACACACATATTTAACAGCCATAGCTTACGGCCACCTCCCGGCGCATTTTTTAACAGTATGCCCATATTCGGACCCTGTTAGCCTTTGGCGGGAAAGCGACCTTTATCAATATAAGAGCCGGGGAGACCGAAGCTTCATCCCGGAGCGTTAAACTTGGCCATCGTCTTCTCAAAATCATTCTGCAGCGCGAACTCCATCGCCTGAACGGTACGGTCCAGCACTTGCGGCATCGTCTGCATCTCTTCCTTAGAGAAGGTGCTCAGCACATAGTCCGCGATATCCCGGCCCGGCGCAGGCCTTGAGATGCCCATCCGGATCCGGTTGAACGACTGCGTTCCGAGATGCTGGATCGTCGACTTGATCCCGTTATGCCCGCCCGCGCTGCCTTGATACCGGAGGCGGATGCTGCCGAACGGCGTATCCAAATCATCATAAATCACGATCAAATCGTCAATCGACGCTTTATAGAAATCCATATAGGCGCGTATGGACTCGCCCGATAAATTCATATACGTCATTGGCTTCAGCAAAACGACCTTCTGCCCGCCGACATGCCCTTCACCCAAGAGCCCTTTGCATTTGCTCTGCGATATGCGGATGTCATGCTTCTCGGCGAACCGGTCCAAGGCCATCCAGCCGATATTATGCCTTGTCGATTCATACTGCTTGCCCGGGTTGCCCAGACCGACGAACCATTTCAACCCCATCTTGCTCCTTCCTGCAGCTTACCTTAGCTTATCATAACCGAAAAAGGAGCCGTGCGCCAACTCTCCAGCAAAAATAGAGCGTATCGGCCATCAGCCGACACGCTCCGCCATGAAATTATGGACCTATACGGTTTCTTCGGCCTTCTCGGCCGATTCCGCTGCTTTCTCCGCGGCCTCATCCGCCGCTTCCACCGTCTCCTCTTCCGCCTTCTGCGGTGCAAGGATCGTGGCTACAACGTCATGCTCGTCCGTCCGGACCTCGAGGCCTTCCGGCGCCTTCAGCTCGGATACGAGCAGGTTCTGTCCGATGTCCAAGCCGCTGATGTCGACCTCGATCGCACTCGGGATTTGCTGGGGCAGGCGGCGGATCTCCAGCTCATGGTGCTGGATCTGCAGAATCCCGCCGACCCCGACGCCGACCGGATCGCCTGTAAATTCAAGACGTACCGTCGTATTGACCGGCTCATCCATATTGATTTGATGAAAATCCACATGCAGCGACTGTCTGCTGATCGGATCGCGCTGGATTTCGTTGATCATCACAGGCCGCTTGCCGAACTGAGGCACTTCCATATCGATGATCGCATGGGGATTGGTTTTCAACAGAGCGAGAAGCTCCTTCTGCTCAATGGCGATCGGCGTTTGCGTCACTTTCTTCCCATACACGACACCGGGGACCTTGCCCTGCTTCCGCAGATCCTTGCGCTGTCCCTTCGTGTCGCCTGTACGAACCTCGGCTTTAAGCGATACGGCCATAGAAAAACCTCCTTCAAATTGAACCCGGACGAGTCCCAGGCTTATACTAACTTACCCATTTGAAGGAGGTTCGAAACCTGTACCCGTTTAATTTCAAAAAAAGTTCAAAATTATTCCTTGGTCGCTTGCTGTTTCTTGGCCGCGAATTTCTTGCGCAGCTTCTCGGCATAGCCCGGCTTGTTCACTTGACGCTCCCTTGCGATGGCAAGGTCATTGGCCTCCACGTTGTGGGTGATGGTCGATCCGGCCACCACATACGCGCCTTTGCCGATTTTGACCGGAGCAATCAGATTGACGTTGCTTGCCGACAAAAGCGTCGTCCTCGACTTCAGTGATCTGCTTGTTGAAGCCGTCGTAGTTGACGGTAATCGAGCCGCGACCGAAGTTGACGTTGCGCCCGACCACCGCGTCGCCGATGTAGCTGAGGTGCGACACCTTCACGTCGTCGCCGAGCTTCGCGTTCTTGATCTCGACGAAGTCGCCGATCTTGACGTTCTGGCCGAGATCCGCGCCGGGGCGAAGGTATGCGTACGGGCCAACGGAAGTTCCGGAGCCGACCACCGCTTCTTGCAGTACGGAATGCTTCACCGTCACGCCGTCCGCCAGCTTGCTGTCCGTAATGTCCGCCTGCGGCCCGATGATGCAGTCCTCGCCGATGGCCGTTGCGCCTTTGAGAACCGTACCCGGATAAATCACCGTATCGGAGCCGATTACGACATCGGCCTCGATATAGGTCGAAGCCGGGTCGATCAACGTCACGCCGTTCAGCATATGGCGGCGGTTAATGCGTGCGCGCATCGCCTGCTCCGCTTCGGAGAGCGCGAGGCGGTCGTTGACGCCGATCGATTCGATCGCTTCTTTCATCACGTATCCTTCGACAATACCGCCTTGCGAAGTCAGGATGCCGATTACGTCGGTGAGGTAGTATTCGCTTTGCGCATTGTCGTTCTTCACCTGAGCCAGCGCCTCGAACAGCTTCTTATTATCGAAGCAGTACGTGCCGGTGTTCACTTCCTTCACCAGACGCTGCTCCTCTGAACAATCCTTCTCTTCCACGATCTTCGCCACGAACCCGCGGTCGTCGCGGATAATCCGGCCGTAGCCGAAAGGTGCATCCACCTCGGCCGTCAGGATGGTCGCGGCCGCGCCCTTCTCCTGGTGCAGCCGGATGAGGCCCTGCAGCGTCTCTTCCGAAACGAGCGGCGTATCGCCGCAGATCACGATGGTCAGTCCCTCTTCCCCGCCAAGCAAATCCTTCGCCTGCAGGACGGCATGTCCCGTACCAAGTGCTGCTGCGCCTGCAGCGCATATTCCACTTGGTCCCCCAAATAAGACTGCACGGCTTCGGCTCCATGGCCGACGATCACAACCGTTCTCGACGTATTTATGTTTTTAAGCGCGGTTACCACATGGCCGACCATCGGCTTCCCGCACACTTTATGCAGCACCTTGTACAGCTTCGATTTCATCCGCTTGCCCTGGCCTGCCGCCAGCACGATTCCCATAATATTCAACTTCGTCCACTCCTTTGTTCGCAATATAGTACGCTCTCTATCAAATACTATACGCTTGCCGGGGGCAAGACGCCATAGTCCAATATAGCTTAGTTCCGCACAAAAGAAAAGAGAGGACCCTTAGGCCCTCTCTTGGGAATTCATAATCAAGCTCCTTCTTCGATGACTTCTTCTTCCGTCGCGGCTCGCTCGTATTCAGCCAACACCGCAGCTTGGATTTTCTCGCGGGTAGAAGAGGAAATCGGGTGTGCGATATCTCTAAACTCGCCGTCCGGTGTGCGTTTGCTGGGCATTGCCACGAACATCCCGTTGTTCCCGTCAATTACACGAATGTCATGAACAACAAATTCGTTATCGATGGTTATGGATGCAATGGCTTTCATTCTGCCTTCGGAGTTGACCCGACGAAGTCTGACGTCAGTAATTTGCACTTGTGTTCACCACCTTTTTCCATCTCGAGACTTGAAGACTTGAGTGATAAATTCCACATTTTAGTGTAAAATCCTTCTTTTTTTCGAATGTTTTTGCGCAATTTTATAAATACTTTATAAATTTTAAATTATTCGACAGTTACCGCCGCAATCAGCTCTATTTCGACAAGAACATCCTTCGGAAGACGCGCTACTTCTACGGTTGAACGCGCCGGCTTATGGTCGCCGAAGTAGGAAGCGTAGATTTCGTTGACCTTGGCGAACTGATTCATATCCTTGATGAAGACGGTTGCTTTCACAACCCGGCTGAAAGAGCGCCGGCCGCTTCCAGCACCGCCGCCAGATTGCGGAACACTTGATGGGTCTGCTCTTCGATGCCGCCTTCCACAATTTGGCCGTCCGTCCCTAGCGGGATTTGACCTGAGGTAAATAACAGATTGCCGAATCGCACCGCCTGGGAATAGGGGCCGATCGCCGCCGGCGCTCCGGCTGTCGATACGATGTCCAAACTCATCTCTATCACTCCTCGTCACTATCGGCGTCGCTGAAATAGTTGCCCGGCTCCGCCGTAATTTGCTTGGTCTTGGGATCGACAGCCGACAGCTTGGCGAGAGAGATGTAATCTTCTACCAAATGCTCCTCGACTTCGCCCGATTCCACAAAAACGCCGACGCCCTTAACCGTGGCTTTGAACTCCTGGAGCAAATCCATCATGCCGTGGATCGTGCCGCCCACCCGCATGAAGTCGTCGACGATGAGCACCTTCGATTCTTCCTTCAGGGCCCGCCTGGACAGCGACATCGTCTGAATCCGCTTGTTCGATCCCGATACGTAATTGATGCTTACTGCGGATCCCTCCGTCACCTTGTTGTCCCGGCGGACGATCACCACCGGCAGGTTCAAATACATCGCCGTCGAGTACGCCAGCGGAATCCCTTTGGTCTCCACCGTCATGACTACGTCGATATCTTTGCCCGCAAAGACGGAGGCGAACATCTTGCCCACCTCGTTCAGGATCAGAGGTCGCCCCATAATGTCGGACATGTACAAATAACCGCCCGGCAAAATGCGCTCCGGCTGCTCCAGGCGCCGGCATACCCCGTTAATAAACTCCAGAGAATGCGTTTTCGATACGCGGGGGATGAACTTCACGCCTCCGGCCGCTCCCGCCAATGTCTGAAGCTCCCCAAGACCTTCTTCCTCGAATACTTCCTTAATGATGGCCAAATCTTCGCTGATGGACGATTTGGCGGAATTATATCGGTCTGCAAATGTCGTTAAAGGAATCAGCGTATGGGGGCGAAATAGCAAGTATTGGGTCATCTCGACCAATCTTGCGCTTCTTTTCAATTTTTTCATTGGTTCTCCCCTTAGCTTGTTGATTCGGCAAATAAAATCCGAATAATATATTGCCAATATACCATTTTTATACGTATTTATTCAAGAGACATCATGAAAATTATCATGACATCGATCTGACACACCTTGATGTCATTACGTCAGCAGGCGAACGGCGAATACATCCTTGCAGAAGCCTCTCAGCCCGTTGTAAATCCGGGACACTTTGGCCTCCTTCGAAACCAGGCCGAACACTGTCGGCCCGCTGCCGGACATCAGCACGCCATCCGCTCCAAGCTTGATCATGCACTCCTTCAGCGCCGGACCTCCGGATACAGATCCAGCGTCACTTCCTCGAGCACATTGCCGAGTGCGCCGCACAGCCGGTCGAACCGCTTCCCGCGAATGGCCTCCAGCACCTGTTCGGTGGACGGATGCCGCCGGATCGCCTTGGCGTTCAGCTTCCCGTAGATTTCTGAAGTCGAGACGTTGATCGGAGGCTTGGCCAGCACAACCCAGCACTGCGGCGGTGAATCGATCGGCTCCAGCTTCTCTCCCCGGCCTCTGGCGATGGCGGTCCCTCCGGTGACGCAGAACGGCACGTCGGAGCCGAGCTCGCTTCCCAGCTTCTGCAGCTCTTCCACGGGGATACCCAGCCGCCATAACCGGTTCAGGCCCCTTAAGGTGGCGGCTGCATCGTCGCTCCCTCCCGCCAGACCTGCGGCTACCGGAATCTTTTTGTCCAAGTGAATATAGACGCCCTGCTTCACGTCGTAACGGTCCTTGATCAGCCTTGCCGCCTGGAAGGCCAAATTCTTCTCGTCCAGTGGAATGTACCCCGCCTGGCTGGAAATGATGATCGTGTCGCGGGGCGGCTCCTGCATCTCAATCCGGTCGGCGAGATCAACCATCGTCATGACCATCTCTACTTCATGATAGCCGTCCTCGCGCTTATATAAAACATCCAGCGATAAATTGATTTTGGCCGGAGCTTTCTCGAATATTTTCATTACGACACCTTCTTCGTCCTGTCTATCCGCCGTATGGGGCTTCATGCCATCTTTTCTAATACTATACCAAAAACAGTACCCAGAATAAACGGTCGCCTCCTCCTTGTCCAGGACCAGTGCGTTTATCAAGCCTTTTCAGAGATGAGCGACCCCGGTTACAAAGATAGGTTTTCTTTCTAAACGTTAAAAAAGCTAAAGCCGGGGTTGCCGCGGGCTCTAGCTTATCGGAGAAAAGACTTCAACGCCCCGGCGCTGCCGGGATTCGTAAATCGCAGGCTGCCCCAGCGGGATATACCCGAAGGCCTGGCCCGGAGCCGTTCCTGCTTGAGGGTAAGGATGGCCCGAGTAGACGGAAGCGACCGGCTGGGAATAAGACGGCGTATAGGACGCCGTATACGGCTGCGCCTGCGGCACTTGAGGCTGTGTATAGGTTGCCGTATACGGCTGCACCTGAGGCTGTGTATAGGCCTGGGGCGTCTGTACAGGAGCTTGTCCCTGCTGCTGCTTGAGCGTCTGTTCGGCGATCTGAATCGCCCGCTTCACCATATTCCCCGCATCCTTCGTGCGGATGCCGCCCCAGCCTTCGCGCTGAACGGTTTCATAAAACCCCAAATCTTTGGCCAGCTCCGATTTAAACTCCTCGGACATGATCCCCCGTCGATTCCTGCGAGACATGGATATCCCTCCTTGGTTGTTCGGCTAAGTTTAGTATGTGTCCCGGAGGAGAAGACCATTCCGCCAAAGCCTTCCAGAAAAACCAAAACGGCTGGCCGCCCGGCCAACCGTTTATGTAAAGCTATTGCTGTATAGTTATTCGTACTTCACCGTCATCGTTGCAAACCGTTACCTGCACGGATTCGGTCAAAATGTCGGCATAGCTGTAAGAGACCCGCTTAAAAGCATGCTGCTCCTGATCCAGCTTAACAATGAAAACGGAAGGGTAGGGTTTCCTCCAATACACCGGATCGTTCGATTGTCTTACGGCGACCACCATTCGCTTTTAACATAATCTTTTGTCCGACATGAGGTTCCAAACTGCGTTTGATCTCCAACAGCGCATTTTTTGCCATTGACCACTACCACCTCTTTCCTTCTAAATTATAACTCAACGTATGTAGTATGTCAATTTAAGCCGAATATTATATCAGCCATACAAACCCGTTGTCAACGGCATTTTTCTTGACACATGGCGGCTTGGTCCACAAACCTATATTAATATGTTCACAAATTTGTCGAAATATACAGAAGCACGCACGCCGTGAGCACACCAGAGCACAAAAAAGAACAGCCCGCAGGATCGTTCCCTTGGACTGTTCTCTCTTCCATATATAAATACAATGATTTCAGACGCCTGCGGTCGCTCCCGCAAACTTGGATTCATGGAACTTCTTAAGCACCGCGCGGACCTCTTCCGCGGTATCCAGATCGCGCACTTCGGCCAGAAGCTTCTTGCCTTCCTCTACCGTAATCGAGGCAAGGGTGAACTTCTGCCGGGCCGCGGAGGCCGAATCCATGCTCCATTCATCGAGTCCCATGCCCAGCAGCACCGGAGCGGCGAGCGGGTCGCCGGCCATTTTACCGCACATGCCTACCCATTTGCCTTCGGCGTGAGCCGCCTCAATGAGGGATTGCACGGATCTCAGCACGGCCGGATGGAAATAATCGTACAGATCGGCTACCTTCTCGTTCATCCGGTCAACAGCGAGGGTATACTGAACCAAATCGTTCGTGCCCACGCTGAAGAAATCAACTTCTTTCGCGAAGCGATCGGCCAGCTGAATAACCGAAGGCACCTCGGCCATAATCCCGATCTCGAGCTTGTCGTCGAAGCTGATGCCCGCCGCCCGCGACTCTTCCTTGACTTCCTCCACCAGAGCTTTTGCTTTTCTAAATTCCTGCATGGACGAAACCATCGGGAACATTATCTTGGCGCAGCCATAAGCGCTGGCGCGGAGGATGGCCTTCAGCTGCGTCTTGAACAGCTCCTGCTCCTGAAGACACAAGCGGATTGCCCGCATGCCGAGGAACGGATTGCTTTCCTCAGGCAGGCTTCCAGTAGGAGAGCGACTTGTCTCCCCGATATCCAGCGTCCGGATCACGACCGGTTTGCCCTTCCACTGCTCCAGCACCTGCTTGTAAGCGCGGAACTGATCCTCCTCGTCGGGAAAACGGTTCGCGTTCATAAACAGGAACTCCGTCCGGAACAGACCTACGCCCTGCACTTCCTCTACGATCTGCTCCTGGGTTTCCTCCGGCATGCCGATATTGACGGCCAACTCCACTTCCACGCCGTCCGCCGTCAGCGCCGGCTTGTTCCGGAAAGCCGCCAGCCGGTCCGTGAACGCCTGCTCCCGGGCTCGCGGAAGCCTGATACTCCTGCGTCGTAGCCGGCTCCGGATGCAGAATGCAGAGCCCGGCCGTCCCGTCCAGAATCAGCTCATCCCCCTGCCGGATTTCAGAGAACGCCTCTCCGGCCCCGACCATCGCCGGAATGCCCAGCGAACGCGATAGAATGGCCGTATGCGTCGTTTCCCCGCCCAACCGGGTGATGAAGCCGAGAATCATATTCCGGTCCAGCTGTACGGTAACGGAGGGAGTCAAATCCTCGGCTACCAAAATGACCGGCTCCTTAATTTGCCCCAAATCCGGATAGGATACCTGGCGAAGATGCGACATGAGCCGGTCCGCTACATCCCGTACATCGTGAATCCGTTCCTTCACGTAGGCGTTGTTCATTTTCTCAAACAAGGCGGTCAGCTGGGCCACCACGGTTTGCACCGCTTTTTCCGGTGAAGCCAGCTTCTTCTTCACCTGGTTCCGGATTTCGCCGAAGAAGGCCGGGTCGCTTAAGAAGCTTTTTTGCCCCTGGATGATGGCGCTCTTCTCCTTGCCCAAGGTCTGCTCGGATTTCTCGATAATCCGATCCAGTTCCTCTACCGACACCTGCTTGGCCGCTTCCAGGCGTTCCAATTCCTCTTCGACCTGGGAGGCGTCAATCGTTTCCGGGTAGCTTTCCTCCGCCGCTTCAGGCTGCGCATAAATGAAAGCCTTACCGAAGCGGATCCCTTCGGACACCCCGATTCCGTTAATGCGGATTTCGCCCATGATTACTCACCGAACCCTTGTTCGAATAGACCGGCCAGCTCGCTCACCGCTTGCTCTTCGTCCGGACCTTCCGCCGTCAGCGTCACCTCGGCGCCCTTCTCCAGACCGAGCGCAATGATTCCGAGCACGCTCTTCACGTTCGCTTCGACGCCGTCAGCCCCATGCAAAGTAATATCGGATTCGAATTGGCCCGCCTTGTCGGCCAGCATTTGTGCGGGGCGCAGGTGCAGCCCCTCTTCGTTGCGTATCGTAATGGATTTGGATTGCATATTCAAACACCTTCCTTTGTGATGGATGCTTACAGAGCCGATTCCAGGATGCCTACGATTTCTTCTTCCGTCTTCGCTTCAAGCAGCTGCTTGCGGAAGCTTTCATGAATGAGTCCGCTTCGATACGGACGCCAGAATCCGCAAATGCTCCTTGCCCGCTTCCTCTTGAGGAATCGCCAGCAGAATGATGATGCTGACCGGCTTGCCGTCCAGCGAGTTCCATTCCACAGGCTGCGCCAGCCGGGCGAAGCCGATGCCGGCCTTCTTCACGCCGGACGATTTGCCATGCGGGATCGCTACGCCGAAGCCGATGGCGGTGGAAGCGTGCTTCTCTCTATCTTTTACGGATGCTACGAAAGCGTCCTTGTCCGCCAGAAAGCCTGCACCCTGCAGCGCATCTGCGAGCCGGTTTAAAGTCTGGTCTTGATCCGCCGCTTCCAGATTCAGCAGTACCGCTTCTTTTTGAATCAAATCGTTTGCCATGGTTATAACCCTCCTAAGGTCTGTATCGTTCCGAAGTTAGTGTGCTCGAGTTTCCATTAAAATACCAGTCGTGCTTTACGCTGTTTCTTTCGGCTTCTTCAGAATGCTTACGATAATCGCCGTCAGCACGGTCCCTGCAATGATCGATACCGTATAAGCCAGCAGATGACCGACCGTGTTCGGAATCATCAGGACGAAAATCCCGCCGTGCGGCGCCTGCAGCGTTACGCCGAATACCATGGAAAGCGCGCCCGCCAGAGCGGAACCGGCCATCGTCGCCGGAATGACGCGGAACGGATCGGCGACGGCGAAAGGAATAACCCCTTCTGTAATAAAGGCAATCCCCATTACAGAGGCCACCTTACCGGCTTCCCGTTCTTCCTTCGTAAATTTCTTCTTGGCGATCAAGGTCGCGAGCCACAATCCGAGCGGAGGCGTCATGCCTGCGACCATGACGGCCGCCATCGGTCCGTAGACGTGGTCGCCCAGCAGTCCTACGGCAAAGGTATAAGCTGCTTTATTGAGCGGTCCGCCCATGTCGAAAGCCATCATGGCACCAAGCAGCAAGCCGAGCAGCACCGCATTCGCGGAGTTCAGTCCCATCAGCCAATGCGTCAGTCCGTCCATAATCGCTTTCACCGGCGTACCGATAACGTAAGTCATCAGCAGGCCGACAACCAGTGTCGACAAAACAGGAATGATCAGAATCGGTTTAATGCCTTCCAGGCTTTTCGGCGACTTGATGGCCTTCTTAAGCCACTGGGCGGTGTAACCCGCGATGAAGCCTGCAATAATCCCGCCGATGAACCCTGCCCCCAGCTTGCTGGCCAGCATACCGCCGACGAGCCCGGGCGCAAGACCTACTTTATCGGCAATCGAGAAGGAAATGAATCCGGCCAGGATCGGAACCATGAGTGCGAACGCCGCACCGCCGCCGATGTCCATCAAGGCCGCGGCCAAGGTTCCCTTCTGCTCGAAGGCGTGAATGCCGAATATAAACGAAAGGGCTATAATAATACCGCCTGCCACCACGAGTGGGAGCATGTGGGAAACTCCGGTCATCAAATGCTTGTACGGCCCGGAACGCTTCGCGCCGCGCTCCTGCTTCGCCTGATCCACCTGGGAGGCAAAATCCGCCGTGGAAGACGCCTGAGGTGCCGCTTCCTTGGCCAGCGCTTGTTCAATGAGGCCCGAAGGATTCTTGATGCCTTCGGCCACGCCGACCTTCACGACAGGCTTCCCGGCAAACCGGGCTTCCGCCACATCCGTATCCGCGGCAATAATAATGGCATGCGCCTCGCGGATTTCCTGTTCGGTGAGCTCATCCTCGACACCGAGGGCTCCGCGCTTCTCTACCTTCAGTTCGACACCCTTTTCCTCTGCTGTCTTAAGCAGCGATTCCGCCGCCATGTACGTATGCGCAATGCCGGTCGGACATGAGGTTACAGCTAACAGCTTTTTCATAGGAAAGCCTCCTCGTAATAAATTACATTGAAAGCGGAGCGATGCTTACTTGACCTGCATGCGAAATAATTTCTTCATAAGTGCAAACCTGCGTCCCTGCCTTGGAAGCGGTAACAGTCCCTGCCGCCACGCTCCAGCGGGCCAGCTCCTCCAGCGGCCGGTTCTCCAGCAGGCAATATGCCATCACGGCAACCATGGAATCACCGGCACCTACAGTGCTGAGCGGCTGAATGGCGAACGGTCTGACGCGGTAAGCCGCTTCGGAGTTCATTACAATGGCGCCGTCTCCTCCCATGGAGATGACCACCAGGGATACACCCCGTTCCAGCAGCTGCCTTCCCGCCTTCACAATCGCTTCGTCCGTGTCCAGCTTTCTCCCGGTGAGCCGCTCCAGCTCATAAAGATTCGGCTTCACCGCATAAGGCGCGGCTTTCAGCCCCTCTGCGAAGGCGGCCCCGTCCGCATCAAGAATCGTCTTAACTCCTGCTGCACCCGCGCTTGAACCAGACCGGCATACACATCCTCGCTCACGCCCTTAGGCAAACTTCCGCCGAGCACCAGAACCCCGGTTTCCTTCAGAAGTTCTTTCAACTGATCCCTAAGCGCTTCCAAATCGGCCGGCGCCACTTCAAACCCCGGTTCATTGATTTCCGTCGTCAGCCGGCTGGACGTGTCCACCAGCTTGAGATTCGTTCGGGTTTCCCCTTCACTTCGACGAATCCCGTCTGAATACCGCTGGCTTCCAGACTCTTGCGGATTTGACCGCCAAGCTGTCCGGCGATCAAGCCTGCCGCCGTCACCGGTACCCGGAACGTCTGCAGAATCTTCGCTACGTTGATGCCCTTGCCCCCGGGATCCAGCCGAATCTCACCGACCCGGTTCAGCCCCCCGATTTCGAGGCTCGGAAGAACCAGCGTCTTATCGATGGAAGGGTTCAGGGTTACGGTGACGACTTGTTGTTTAAGCATGTCCATCCTCCTTCTGCGGGTCAACGATGTGAACCTCGACGCCCCGGCGCCAAGCCCGTCCCTGTATTCTTTGGGAAGCGCGCTGTCCGTAATAAATACGTCGATGTCCCCCCAGTCGGCAAACCGCGAAAAGCTGACCTGGTTCGCCTTGCTGCTGTCGGATATGAGAATCACCCGGTCGGCCCGCTTCATCATCTTGCGCTTGATGTCCGCCTCCATAAAGTGAGGCGTCGTCAGCCCCTCGCTCAGATCGAAACCGTTGGTCGCCATGAAAGCCTTATCAACTTTGATCATCTCAAGGCATTTCTCGGCAAACGGACCTACGAGCGACATCACTTCGGACCGGAAGATTCCGCCCAGTACGATCACTTCGATGCCCGGCGGCGACTTCAAATCCTGGGACAGCATCAAGGAATTCGTCACGATGGTCAGCCGGGTGAAGCATTGTCCGATCTCCCTCAGAAGGTAATGAGTGGTTGTCCCCGAATCGAGCAGTACCGTCTCTCCATTGCGAATCCATTGAACGGCCCTTCGGGCAATGGCCTTCTTCTCCAGAATGCCGGTTATCTCTTTCTCCGAATAGGATGGTTCAAAGTTCACATTCTTCACGGAAATCGCCCCGCCGTGCGTCCTCTTGACCATGCCCGCTTCTTCCATCTCGCGCAGATCGCGCCGCACAGTGGATTCAGAGACGTCAAACTGCTCGCACAGCTCTTGCACATCGACTCGTTGATGAAGCTCGACCAGTTCCAAAATCTTGGCTTTTCTCTCTTCACCAAACATGGGTTCTCTCTCCCGCGAATGTTTTTGATTATTTATCTTATATTATATGCTCGTTTGTGATCGTTTATGACCACATGCTCATTATATTCCTTGAAACGGTCAAAGTCAATCACCGATTCGACCAAATTCGATTAATTTCGGCCAAAAACAATCCCCCGGTTATAACACAGGAACATGCTTCGCCTCATTTCCCAAACAACAAAAAAGCGCCTTGCAGCGCTTTTCAATGGAGGTGGCTGTATTGCATTTTCGGTACGCCCCGTCTGTAGCTTCCCTGGGATTCGATCCCGCCGATGCCTTCCAGGCCGCTGTGCGTCAGACCGATCACATCGACAATGTTCACCGTCTCCCGGATCGGCGTAAAAGCCACCTTGGCCGCAACGCAGAGCGGGTCGAGCGCATGAATGAGCACGCGGGCCGGGGAGCTGGCAAAATTGGCCCCCGCCTGCAGCGGCGCTTCAAAATGGGATTGGCAGGCTCCGGCTACGATCGTCAGTACATCCCGGTTCTTCTCATACTGCCGGGCGATACGGACGGCATTCACGAAATTGTGCGAGTTCTTATAGCTGCTCAGATGCGTGATATCGCTCGGTCGCCGCTGCTTGAGGATCCCGTCGTGCCCGGTGATGACCACGATATCCGGCTTCGATTGGGGGAGCGACCGGTAGAGCGCGTCGGCCATATTCGCTTCCGGGACATAGTAGCCTTCGGCCGGAACGCGAAGCTCCCCGTAAAGCGTCATACACTTTCGCAAATAAATCGGATCCCCGTCCAGATGCAGCACTTTGCCGGGCAAATCAAAATAAGCCGGGCCCGGCAGCGGCTTCTCCATCCCCGCTCCGGCAGGCCATATGGACGCCGGTCGCCCTCCGTCATCGCCGGGAACCGGAGACGGTGTAATCGAACGCTTCATATAATCCATCCAACGGGGATGGGCCACCGTCATATATTGGTATGGATCGAGCTGGGTTACAGGCTCCAGATCCGGCAAAGGGGCATCCGCTAGCGACCGAAGCTCCACACCGCGAAGCACGGCGTACTGCTGCCTGATTTCTTGAATTTTGAACACTACGTCACCGCCATACGACTTCCGAGTGACCAGGTCTCCCTGCTTCATGGCTGCATCGCCTCCTCGTGTATCGTATGCGGTTCTAGGCGTTTGGTGCCAGTACGGCCTTAAAGCCTGCCCACAACACGCGCCAGACAGCGGCTCAGCAAGGCATATTCCTCAATGGACAGCGTCTCGCCTCTTCTTGCCGGATCAATTCCCGCTTCCTGCAGCACCGCCTCCAGCCGGCCCTTCGTCTCCTTGGTGAAATATTTCGCTCCCAGGTTGTTATAAATCGTTTTGCGCCGCTGGGTGAAACTCGACTGCACCACATCGAAGAAGAAAGCCTCATCCTCCACTTCCACCGGCGGACGTTCCCGAATCTTCAGCTTAATCACTGCCGAATCGACGCTCGGCTGAGGAATGAACACAGTATGCGGCACCACCGTTACAATCTCCGGCTCGCAGTAGTACTGCACGGCAATGCTGAGGCTCCCGTACTCCTTGCCTCCCGGCTTTGCCGCCATCCGTTCGGCCACTTCTTTTTGAATCATAACGACAATATGCTCGAGCGGCGGCTTCTCTTCGAGCAGCTTCATCAGAATCGGCGTCGTTACATAATAAGGAAGATTGGCGACTACGCTCACCTTGGGGAACCCCTGGAACTGCTGTTGAAACAATTCCTGCAGATCCACCTTCAGCACGTCGGCGTGAATCACCGAGGCATGAGGGTAGCCCTCTAGCGTCTCTTCCAGCATCGGAAGCGACCGCTGATCGATCTCAATGGCCACGACCTTCCCGGCCGCCTTGGCCAGTCGCTGCGTCAGTGCGCCGATGCCCGGGCCGATTTCCAGCGCCCCTTTACCCGCATCCAGCTCCGCCGCGGATACGATTTTATTTAAAATATTGGGGTCGATCAAAAAATTTTGGCCCAGGCTCTTTTTCAAAACGAACCCGTACTTCTGCATGAGCTCCTTCGTCCGCTTCGGTGTCGCAATGTCATGAGGAGCTTGTCCTGTCTGAAGCTGACCGTTATCTCGATTCATTCCGTCGTCCCCTCTTCTTCCTCCAGCTTTCGGTAAGCGGCCGCAAACTCCTCGCGCGTGATCTGAAACATCCGGCACCGGTTATAGAACTGCTTGCCGTTGCAGTAGCCGATTCCAAGCAGCTTCCCCATCGTAAGACGCCTCGAAGCGGCCTGCGGATGAACGATCAGGCCCGCTCCCATCAGGTCCTCCCAAGCAATGTCCGACTCCGCCGCCTGATAATCCGTCTTCACCTGCTCCAGCGCCTTACGGATCGCCTCCACCGAGGCGTTCTCGACGCCGATATCGCCTTTGCTCGTCGCCTCTTCCTGGGTGAGAAAGGCATGCTTGCACCCCGGCACCCGGGCGGCAATAATTTTGCGGATACGCTCGCCGGCATGATCCGGATCGGTGAACACAATAACGCCTCTGCGCTGCTGCGCCAGCTTGATCCGCTCCAAGGTCTCGCGATTAATCGCCGAGCCTCCTGTTTCGATCGTTTCGGCCTCCACCGCTCTTTTGATAGCCGTGGTATCGTCCTTGCCTTCCACCACTATAATTTCTTTAATCATCCTTATCGTTTCCTTCTTTCCTAACAAGCAGAAAAAGAAGAGGACCCTGAGGAAGGGATTGCCTCTTCTTTGAACTATTGTATATAAAGAGTTTGCCCGATCCCGCGGGCCCTTAATCCGCCGTAGGCTTTTTCGGCCCGATCACGTAGACGGTGTAGCCCCGTTTCGTGCCGAAACGATTGGCATAATCGTTGCTCTCGAAGTAGACGTCGATCAGGTTGCCCTTAACCGCGCTCCCCGTATCCTCCGCTCTGCGGAATCCGAGCCCGTCGATATATACCCACCAGCCGATCGGAATGACTTTCGGATCCACGGCAATCGTGCGTCCTTCCGTTACTTTCGCTCCCGACGATGTCACACCGTACCCGGGATGACTGCTGTCCTTGCCTGTGGAGGCGGGACCTGCAGAGTAGGCAGTGAGAGTGACATTGTTAATAACCTGCTTCACGCCGAAGGTAACGCCGCCCTTCGTGACCGCTCCCGACTCGGGAGACGATGCGGATAAAGCGACGACCGGATTCTTCGTTCCGACCGCGACGATCTTCTGCACGCTTTGCGTCTGGACTTTCTGATCGACGACCTGCTCCGAAACGAGAACGCCGTCCTCATACAGCTTCTCTTTCTTCTTGAGCAGCACGCCTTCTTGTCCCTCTTGTACGACTTGTTCCTTGCCTTTTATAATTTGCGGATCATTCTTCTTAACGGTTTCGTAGGCGATCGGCTCCGTGACTTCCTCGAGCTCTTTCTTCACACGAACCAGTTTGATCTCGCCGTTCTCCGGCGACTGTGCATCCACAGCAGGGGTTACTTTATCAAGCTCGCCCAGGTTGACTTGTAAATCCTTGAGTGCATCGCCTACCGTTTTGCCTGTGGTATAGACGGTCTTGCTCTCGCCGCCCATGGTAAGCTTCACGGGGATAGCCTTCTCGATCGTGACTTTGTCGCCGGACTTCACCGACCCCGTCAAGGGAAGTGATACCCGGTCGTGCTCGCCGATCACAATGCCTTGCTCATCCAGTATATGCTGTACAACATAATGCCTCGTGTTCACCGTTCGTTCCTGGCCATCCACAACCACGGTTACACGTTTGGTCGCCGTTCCGTATAACATCATCAAACACATGAAAGTCATAGCGAATGAAATGAGAGCTATAATCGATATCAAACGCAAGTTTTCATGCTTCCATCGCAATGCGAAGGTCATGCTGGATGATCGTCTTACATGGGATTGCTCCGAAGCTACAACGCCCACTTGTTCGGTCCTCCTTCAAAAGCCCCGCCACCCGAGTGTTATGCATGAGTAGATCTGACGCGACTAAGTAAAATGTTGATCCCAATTACCAACCATTCCTGCTTCGGCCATCAGATGATCGACTTGCCTGCGCTGGCCACCTCCTTTGGGTAACATGGACTCATCCGGCTTGGACATTTATTCCATTGAACGGGGAAAAGACAACAAAAAAAGTCAGCGGAGAAGAGGAACCTTCCCGTGACTTTTTCTCATTTGTAAAAAATGAAAAATAGAAGCACACGACAATTGAACCTCTCTCTGAACGCTTACGAGGTTAGCTGACGGATTCGGACTTGAGAGTCGCCCTACCCAGAGCACGAAATATGCTCATAGGATTCACCCCAAAACTGCGGACCGGATCAAAACTTGGTTCCGGTCGCCTGCTAACGGTTCCCCGTTTCCCTTACGGAAACTCAGCGATGTTGGAAAATTGGTTATCGTATGAAGTTATTATTGAGTTTACGATGCGGAGGTAGAAGTTGTAAAGGATACAAACTTTGAAAAAAAGAGCGGTCTTTCGCTATTTCAGCGTCTTTTCCCGCATTTTACCAAACAAACCCTTCTTTCTCTTCCAAAGACGCACTATATGATTAAATTTCTTCGATTATTTGGTTTTCGACAAAAATAGGTTCTTTCAATTCCCCGCTGGAGTTCACTTCAATCGGAATAATTTCATTGCATTTTGCGTCGTGATTTGAGCAAGCTCCTCCATGGAAATCCCCCTGATTTCAGCCGCCGTTTCCGCCACCAGCCGGACGTAGGACGACTCATTTCGTTTGCCGCGGTAAGGGTGCGGTGCCAAATAAGGGGCGTCGGTTTCAATGAGCAGACGATCGGCCGGCACTTGGGCCAGTACCTCCTTCGGCCGCCTGGCGTTCTTAAACGTGACCGGCCCGCCGAATGAAATATAGAAGCTCATATCGAGACACATTTTCGCCGTTTCCCAGCCGCCGGAGAAGCAGTGCATCACGCCGCCGACCTCGTGCGCTTTTTCCTCCCGCAGGATCTGAACCACATCATGATGGGCGTCCCGGTTATGGATAACGATGGGCATCCCCAGCTTGCGTGCCAGACGAATTTGTTCGCGGAAGACCTGGTGCTGTAGTTCTTTAGGCGTAGTATCCCAATAGTAATCCAACCCAATTTCTCCAATGGCTACCACCTTCTCATGACGGCAAAGCGACTCCAGCCATTCCAAATCCTCCGGTTTCATATCCCCCGCATCCGTGGGATGCCAGCCGACGGTGGAATAGATAAAATCGTACTGCTCGGCAAGCGCAATAGAGCTCGGAATGGTTTCCCGGTTAAATCCGACATTGACGATTCGACGAATTCCCTTGTCAAGCGCGCGCTGAATGACCTCCTGTCGATCTTCATCGAAAGCGGACGCATTCAAGTGTGCATGAGTATCGATAAGCATGTTTGCACCTCATTTTTTCACGAATTGTTCACTATTATATAGAAGAAACAGATCCTCTAATTGATAGATTTTTTACTCTGAAAAGAACAGCTTTCTCAGTTCGGGAGATAATTGTTTCAAAGGCGACTCCTGCGGGTAATAGAGATGGTATTTTCCCATGTGAATCCCACTGATCGAGCGCACGATCTCCGATTTTCTGGATATTTCGGTGAGGTTGTCCTTGGAATCGAGCAGCAGAATGGGCAGCTTCTCGTCCTGCTCGCCCGGTCGATACACATCATACGAAAGATCGGAAGGAAAATCAATTTCCATATAAAACGACGGATCCCACCCCAGCCCTTGCATAACAAGCCGAAGCCGTTCGAGGAGACCCGCATCGAGCCGGTCCAGCGTAATAAACTTGAAGAGCCGCCGCTGCAGGAAGCGGGAACACAGGTCCGCCAAAATCCTGTCCTCTTCGAAGGTCCATTGCATCAGCACCGTCTGCATGAAGGCTTCGTCCAGCAGGTAATAATCGTTCACCGTCAGCTCCCGGCGGAACAAGCGATGGAGGGGATGGATCATAAATCTAAATGGATAGCCCTCCTCATAAAGAAGCTTGGCCCTTTCGAATATTTTATGAAGCACGATGTCGGCGCTGCGCGTTACCGGGTGGAAATAAACCTGCCAGTACATTTGATAGCGTGACATCAAGTAATCTTCGACGGCATGCATCCCGCTATCTTTGACCACGATGTGGCCTTGATAAGGGCGAAGCACGCGCAGAATCCGTTCCAAATCGAACGTACCGTAATTCACACCGGTGAAATACGCATCGCGCAGCAAATAATCCATCCGGTCCGCATCGAGCTGGCTGGAGACGAGGCTGACAACGATTTCGCGGGAATACGTTTTGGCGATCACACCCGCCACCTTCTGCGGAAAGTCGGGAGCTACCTCGCGCAGTACGCGGTTTACTTCCGTATCGCCCAGCACAATTTGACAGGACCACGACTCATGGTGGGTACCGAATGTTTTTTCGATCGAATGAGAAAAGGGTCCGTGTCCGACATCATGCAGCGACGCAGCGCAGAGACACAGCGACCTTTCCTCCCGCGGCCAATCCTCATATTGGTTGCGTTCGAATTGGGAAATGATTTTGCGGGTAATTTCATAGACACCCAGGGAATGGGAGAATCGGCTGTGCTCGGCCCCGTGAAAGGTGAGAAAGCAGGTACCGAGTCGCCGGATCCTGCGGAGGCGTTGAAATTCCTTGGTATTGATCAAATCCCAGATCGTCTGGTCCTGAACATAGATGTATTTGTGCACCGGATCTTTAAAAACTTTTTCTTCTTTCAAGGGGGTGGACATGGACTGGCCTCCTTTTTACAAGGTAAGAGCTTTGATTCGACAATAAGTTCTTATTTGTACTAAGGATATGTCGAATATTGTCGAAATTATGCTATTTTTAAAATTCCCTTTTATTACCTGTTTTATCGATCTTTTCATTTCTTTTCTTTTTATTAACCGGGCCGTCGGACACTAAAACGTTATAAAGAACAACGAATACAGCGCAAGATCGTGGCTTCGATTAGTCAAGAAATACTTAAATTCCATATAATAACATCTAAAACTCCCATTTTGATGTTGACTATTTTGGGAATGGTTGGTATCATATTAATGAGAATTATGTCGAAACATGGCGATTATTTTTGTACTTCTAAGAGAGGGGAATTATTATATGATGAAATCTACTGGCATCGTAAGAAAAGTTGACGAATTGGGCCGCGTCGTCATTCCGATTGAACTTCGCAGAACGCTTGGCATCGGTGAAAAGGACGCTTTGGAAATTTACGTTGACGGCGAACGGATCATGCTGAAGAAATACGAGCCTGCCTGTATTTTCTGCGGCAATGCCGAAAACGTTTCTTATTTCAAAGGAAAAATTGTTTGCCATGAATGTTTATCCGAAATGCCAATACCTGTGACAAAATAAAAAAAATAGGTTATAATAAGATTAGCAATTTTATCTAAGGTAATTCTAACCTTTTTCATATCTCCTCAATATCCCCGATTCTATATGGATCGGGGATTTTTTTTGAGTGTCAACGGCTTTCCATCCCCCTAAATCCCCCTTCGTAGGGGGGGACCCCAGGGGCTCCCGCCCCTGGACCCCGCGCTTCGAAGCGAAGTTGGGTGCGGGGAGCGCTGTTCGTCCGGGCCTTAGGATTAGCCGCCGCTTCGGCGGGCTATCCTGAGGCCCGGACACGCTTGACGGCGGCGTTCTTACTGGAAGAACGGAGTGCGTGGCCGGCGATGTGCGTTGTAGACCTACGTTCGCACGTCTCCCCGCTCTGCAAGGCGTTGCCTTGCAAGCTTTTGTTCGTGTGGGGGTGGCGTGCGCTGCACCAGCATACCGTTAAAGATCAAGAGCTTGAAAGCAGAGCCCAGCCGCTACGCAGCATCGCTATTAAGGGCGTAAGGGATCAGAGCAGGAACCAGAAGCCTTAAAACCAAACCCTAACAACTATCTATCCTATCTCCGACAGCTGCCCAATCGTCCCCAAACGCGCGCCTCTCGCTGCGCATGGCGTGCGCGGCAGGTGACCTAGACCCCTATCCCTAGCTGTCGCGGTGGAGTTCGTTGTACAGCTCGCGCTTGGGGACGCCGCGGTCGGAGGCGGCGCGCTTCAGCGCCTCCTTGTGTTCTGCGCCCTCGGCTTCGTAGCGGGCGACGTGCTCGGCGGCCGAGAGGCCGGCCCACCAGGCGCCCTCGCTGCGCGAGGCGGATTCGTCGTCCTCCGAGCCGCGGACGACGATGACATACTCGCCCTGGGCCGGATGCTCGGCCAGGTGCGAGAGCGCCTCCGCGAGTGTGCAGCGGAGGGCTTCCTCGTAGCGCTTGGTCAGCTCGCGCACGAGACAGACTTCGCGATGGGGGCCGAAGGCCTCGGCCATCGCGGTCAAGGTCTTCACGAGTCGGTGCGGCGACTCGTAGCAGAGGAGCGTGGCCGGCTCGCGGGCGAGGCCGGCCAGCTCCTGGGCGAGCGGCTTCCGGTCCCGCGGGAGGAAGCCGGCGAACTTGAACTTGTCGGTGGGCGCCCCGACATGATCAAAGCCGACAGTGCCGCGTTCGCTCCCGGCACAGGGATCACATCGATGGCCTCGTCCACGGCCATCCGGACCAGATCTGCTCCGGGGTCGCAGATCGCGGGGAGCCCCGCATCGCTGACGAGCGCGATGCTGTCGCCTCCCTTCAGCGACCGGATGAGCTCCGGCCCGCTGGCGTGCTTGTTGTGCTCGTGATAGCTCACAAGCCGCGTCGAAATCTCGAAGTGCGTCAGCGACTTCCGCGTATGGCGGGTATCCTCCGCTGCGATGATCTGCACTTCCCGCAAAATCCGCACCGCCCGGTACGTCATATCCTCGAGATTGCCGATCGGCGTGCCGACCAGATACAGCTTGCCGGTCTGCGTGTGCTCCTGATAACTTTTTTGAATATTCAAGGCCATCCCTCAATTATGTATTCGAATGAAAAGCAAGCGTATCGCTTCGGCCGTAATAGACCTCCATCAACTCTTCCGTATATTCGGTGCCCTGCTTATAGACGATCAGCGGCGGCAGCATCCGCACCTCGGGCTTCCCGTCCCGCAGCTTCGATCAGCACCATATTCGCTTCCATGTCGGCGCGGGGGTGGACGAAACGGATCCGCTTCGGCTCGAGCCGGTACTGCCGCATAATGCAGCAAATATCGATGAGCCGGCTGGGCCGATGCACCATGGCCACCTTTCCCCCACTCCGGACGAGCCGGTCGCTGACCCTCACCACATCCTCCAGGGTACAAAACACCTCATGACGCGCCGCAGCCGACATGCTCGTTCACGTTCTGTTCTCCATTTGGAACGGGGAGATAAGGAGGATTGACCGTGACGGCATCAAATACGCCATTCCCCAGCCGTTCAGGGGCTTCCTTTAAATCCATATGGAGCATATCGATTCGCTCTTCCAGTCCGTTCAGCCGGACGTTGCGATCCGCCATGTCGGCGAGCCGCTCCTGAATCTCCACTCCCGTCAAGTGCGCTTTAGTCCGGGTACTAAGGAGCAGACGGAATCACGCCGTTCCCCGAGCAGAGATCCGCGATCCGGCCCCGTGGCGGAACCGAACAGAACCGCGCCAGCAGCACGGCGTCCAGCGAGAAGCTGAAGACCTCCTCGCTTTGTATGATTTTCAAATCCTTCGTCAGCAGATCATCGATCCGCTCCCTTTCATAGACCGGCACCTTTTCCAATGCTTTTTCCTCTTTCCGTTCAAAAAAACCGTAGAGAAGAAATCCTCCCTACGGTGAACTTTCACTTATTCAAAAATGACATACAGAACAAACAATCGCCTTCCGTCCGCAAATGCCCGTAATACACATTGCAGATATGGAATCCTTCATGGTAAATCCGTGTCAGATTATCGTGTCCCTGACCGGTCGTTTCCTTCGCGGGTGTGGCTGCGCCAACCGTTTGGAGCACAACCGCCGGAGCGGGTACCTGCGTATCTTTCTTTAACAGCTTGCGCAGCTGTGCGTTTTCTATACTCAGCCGTTTATTCTCTTCTAGAAGCTCTACAATTTGCCGCTTGATCTGGCCAAGCTCGGTATAGAGCGCCCCCATTTGTTCTTCCATCTGTTCGATTTGCAAGAAAATATCCCGTTTATCCACGCTTTCACCTCGAGCCGCAAGAGCAGAAGCTGGTTTTAATGCTGTTCCACCACATCATCGAGAGGCAGATCCATCACTTTTTTCAAATCAAACACTTGCACTTTTGCCGTACGTTCATTCACATTGAGCGAGATCAGACGGCCGCCGCCTAAGGAAGTAATGACTTCACTGCCGACGCGCGGCAAATCGTCCTTGACACTTTCGTAGTTATCATGCTCATATTTCAAGCAGCACATCAATCGGCCGCACAGTCCCGAAATTTTTGTCGGGTTCAGCGACAGGTTCTGGTCCTTCGCCATCTTGATCGACACCGGTTCAAAATCCCCCAGGAAGGAGGAGCAGCACAGAATCCGGCCGCATGGGCCAATCCCGCCCAGCATCTTAGCTTCGTCCCGGACACCGATCTGTCTGAGCTCGATCCGGGTACGGAAAATGCTTGCCAAATCCTTGACCAGCTCGCGGAAATCCACCCGGCCTTCGGCCGTAAAATAAAAGATGATTTTGTTCCGGTCAAATGTATATTCAACGTCCACCAGCTTCATCTTCAGCTGATGATCCTTAATCTTGTCCTGGCATATGTTAAACGCATTCTTGGCGGCGGCTTTGTTATCCTCCACCAGCTGTGCGTCATGCTGATCCGCCATCCGGATCACTTTCTTAAGCGGCGACACCACATCGGACTCTCCGACGGTTCTGCGTCCGATCACGACCGTACCGTATTCGACACCGCGCGCGGTTTCGACAATCACGGCGCTGTCCTTATCTACGGGCAGGTCGATCGGGTCAAAATAATAAATTTTACCCGCTTTCTTGAAGCGGACCCCCACCACGGAAAACAATCCTACACCCCCTTGATCCGCATTAATATATGCTCCAGCGCCAGCTGGGAATTGGCATGAAATCGCAGTCTTTTCTGCGTTTCCACCGCATGCTCAAGGCATGCGATCCAATGC
This sequence comes from Paenibacillus sp. P25, assembly GCA_024704175.1. Classification (GTDB taxonomy): domain Bacteria; phylum Bacillota; class Bacilli; order Paenibacillales; family NBRC-103111; genus Paenibacillus_G. The sequence continues at coordinate 6,750,635 of CP085629.1, read as the reverse complement.
TCGACCCGGTATTGATAAGCCTGCTGTGTCATCCACTCGGTCTGATCGGTATATACCAGATCCTCCCGGTGGCCGAGACTTAGCCGGACCATATCCTTAAGCCACAGGATGAGCATGTCCAGGAAACGAGGAAGCTGCTCCGAGAGCTCCCCTTTCGTCAGCTTCTGTTGTGCGGTCAGCAGAGCGGACGGAAGCCGGGACAAACTCTCTTTAGTTAATTGTATCACTAGATTTCGGAGTTCTGCAAACCCATTTCCTTGAATTAACTCTCGTGCAGCCCCGGTTCCAGCGGCCAATTGAACGGCGACCTGTACAAGCGCAGCCGGATGCCCTTCCTTCAACAGTTCAGCCGTCATCCGTGCCTTGCTTAGAGGCATGAAGGGAACCCACTGCGCCCGGGAACGAATCGTCGGCAGAAGCGCATTCCCGTTGTCCGTAATTAGTACGGCAACAACCTGCGAGGTTGGCTCCTCCAGAAATTTCAGCAGGCTGTTGGCCGCTTGAACCGTCATTTTATCGGCATCCTGCACAATGTACATCTTCACTCCGGATGCAGAGGCCCGGTAGGCGAACTGCTTCTGAAGCTCACGGATCTGCTCGATCTTGATCGTCGCCCCATCCGGCTGGATGAAGTAGAGATCCGGATGGTTGCCATGCTCGACTTTGCGGCAGTCCAGACACTCCCCGCACGCATCGTCCGCCAGCACCTTGCAGTAGACCGCCTGGGCAAAGGCCTTGGCCATCGCTCTCCGTCCCGTTCCTGAAGGCCCGGTAAAGATATAAGCATGCGACACTTTATCTTCCCGCAGGCTGTTTTGCAAGATCCGCTTGACCCGATCCTGTCCTTCTATCGCTGCAAAAGACATGGCCTCACTTAATTCCTTTCTTACCCTGAATCACTATGCCAGAATAATTCATATCAACTTAAAAAAATAAATTGATCAGCATTCCGCGGATTTCACCGATTTTGCTCAAGAGCTCGATCCGCCCCTGTTCGCTTTCCAGCAGGTCGTCCGCCAAAGCCAGCAGCTCGGAATCGATTTCTTCCAGCAGCCTTGTACCGTTTAGTACGTCCGCGCCGGTCCCAGCCGCGGGTATCCCGCAGCTTTACGCCCCGGCGCGCCGTCTCCTCCAGGAACTGCTTGACCAGCGGCTTGTATTGTCTCAGCTCACGTACCGTCATCGATTTCGACAGCCGCTGGCTCTGCTGATCAATTTCGGACAGAATGCGCTGAAGCTGTTCGTGCGTCGCCCTTTCGTCGTGATGCTGCATCATATCCGAGAAGGTTTTCTGCTGCAGCCGCTGAGAGGATGCATTTTCGTTTCTGACAATCTCTTTACCGAAAGGGCGCCAGCCCGGATTAATTTTCACGCTCGGTTCCGCCTCTTTCCTAGAAGTGTTCGAACCGTTCGACCGGAAGCACAAAGACAGCGGCCCCGCCCACTTGGACTTCGACAGGGAACGGGATGTAAGAATCCGTCGTTCCTCCCATCGGAGAAACCGGCGTAACCATTTGCTCACGGATTTTGCAGTTCGATTTGATCACCTGCAGCACTTCATTCACGCGCTCATCTTCGGTCCCGACGAGGAACGTCGTGTTGCCTGCCCGCAGGAATCCGCCGGTACTGGCCAGCTTGGTAGCGCGAAACCCTTCCTTGATCAAAGCATTCGAGAGACGGTTGCTGTCTTTGTCCTGGACGACCGCAATCACCAATTTCATACTTCCAGCCTCCTTTACTGAATAAGCTTCCTCACCATACGCGGCGAGGGTTGGACGGCAATATCGTTTCCTACCCCGTGGAAAAAGTCATGAAACGACACTGCTCTACAGTAATAATTCGTCAAGGCTTCGAAAAATTCCTTCATTAATATAGGTGTTCGTTATAACCTTTCGGGTGCATTATATTCGCCCAGTCAGCTTTTGGTTCATGACCTCTTGGATTTGCCGCAGAACGGCCTCCAGCTCCTGCTCGGCATCGATCCGTACAATCCTCTCCGGAAAGCGGGACGCTACCAGCAAATAACCTTCTCTTACCTTTTGGTGGAAAGCGAGCGATTCCAAGTCGAGCCGGTTCACTTCCCGGCTTTTATCCGCATTAATCCGGGCCAAACCGATCTCGGGCCTCACATCCATGAAGAATGTCAGATCCGGCATCCGGCTTCCGATCGCGAAACGGTTGATCGCGAACACATCGTCGATGCCGAGCCCCCGGGCATGTCCTTGATAAGCCAAGTTGCTGTCGATAAACCGGTCGCAAATGACTACCTTGCCGGCCTCCAGAGCCGGAATAACTTTCTCGGCAAGATGCTGCCTCCGTGCGGTCAGCGTACAATAAAGCCTCCGTACGGGCATCCATGGCCGTATTGCTTTTATCCAAGACGATATGGCGGATCTGCTCCGCAATGGGAATCCCCCGGGTTCGCGGGTAGAGAGAGCCTCGCAGCCCAGCTCCCTGGCCGTCTGCATCATCGCTTCGATGGCAGATGTTTTCCCTGCGCCTTCCCCGCCTTCCACCGTTATAAAAAATCCAGAATTCACTGGCAAGCTCCCCTATTCCATCTTATCGGTATAGTTTACTATAACATATCCTGCGAACGAAGAGAGAAAAAGACTACGGCCGCACAGGAATCGTCCTGAGGCCCGACACATCATGCCCATGAAAGCGGCGGCCCAGATCGGCAAGGCGGGTCAGCTCCGCGGCCAGAGCCCTGCTGATGATCTCTCCGGGGTACAACACAGGGATCCCCGGCGGATAAGGAATGATCATCTCCGCCGCGGTATATCCCGCACTTTCTGCTACCGGTACAAGATTGCAGGTGTTCTCTCTGCTTCGAAGCGGCGTCAGGTCAAACGAAACCGGCTCCGATATACGATCGGTAATTGGCCAATAGGCTGCGCCGGATTTCCGGGATTCCTGCTCCATCTCATCCGGTGACGGCGCGTTCCCGATCCTCTCCAGCGCCTCTATCAGCCTATCCGCATCCCCTGCGTGCTTGCCGGACTAAAGACAAGCAGCACATGTCTTTCATCCGCCATTTCCGGAAAGCAGGATAGAGCCTCGAGCCTTCTTTTGATCTCAAAGCCGTCCCAAACACCGTCCGGGTCATATAGCGCTATTTTAAATGGATCCTGCGTGCAGTTCAGCTCATCCGCGGCCTGCCTTGGTCGCCGAATACGCCAAGGTATTCCTTCTCCCGTAAGTCTCCGCTCAAAATACTTCACTGATTCCAGCCCTTCGCCGATCTGCCGTTCCCCTGACCCCTGAAGCCACTGCCGGCTTAGATCAAGGCTGGCCATGATCGGGTAAGAAGGACTTGAGCTTTGCAGCATCGCAAGGCTCTTTTGCACCGCCTGCCGGTTCACGCGTTTCCCCTGAAGATGGAGCATCGCCCCCATCGTCATCGCCGTCAGCATTTTATGCGTGGATTGGACCACCGCATCCGCACCGGCCGCCAAAGCCGGTTCGGGCAGCTCCGGGTGAAAACCGTAATGCGCCCCGTGGGCTTCATCGACGAGCAGCGACTTGTCCCTCGCATGTAGAAGCTCGGCCACCGGCCGTAAATCGCGTCCGATCCCATAATAACTCGGATTCGTTACCAGCGACCCTTTGACCTCGGGATAACGTTCCAAGGCTTCGGATATATCGTCCGGATCCAGCCCCAAACGAAGCCCGCTTTCCGGGCAGACCCGCGGGGTAATAAATACCGCCCGCGCCCCGGCCAGCATCAAACCATGGATAACCGATTTATGGGCATCCCGCTGAACCAGCAGACACATCTCCCGGGCCGCAGTGGGCCAGGATCATCGCCAGGTTGCCCGCCGTACTCCCCCAACGAGAAAAAAGCTCTCCTCCGCGCCAAAGCGGCCGGTCTGCGAGCCGCTGCGCTTCTTGGATCGCCTCTTCGGGCTGGTGAAGATCATCCAGCCCAGGGAGCTCCGTCAGATCGATCGATAAGATATCCCGATAAACCGATGCCTCACCGGTAAACCATGCTTTATTCGATTTATGCCCCGGTACATGAAAACTGACAGGCTTCCTGCTGCTATGCCTCATGAGGCTTTCAAATAGCGGAGCCTTATTCTCCGACATCCCTTATGCCTCGCTTTCCCAAAGTGGATAACAGCAGTATTGTACCAAACAAAAAAGCCCTCTTCCATCCGGTCCGGACAAAAAAGAGCTGGGTTTCCCGCAATTTAAGCGTCTTTCTTATATATAATCTGCTTCATCTGGTGGATGAAGAACGGATATTTGACATCGTTCACATCGGTTTTCACCATTTCCGTCTCGCAATCCTCGCATATGAATTCGGATATAATCATGATGCCGTGCTCTTTCGATTGCCCGCAAATGATGCAAGGGTGAACTAAATCTTGCGGCGACTGTCTCGCCCATTCGATTCACCTCTATTCTTCTTTTCTATTAGTATGGACGGATTCTCTTAATTGTAAACCTCTTCTTCCATATTTTTATGAAAATCTCAGGCCATTGGTGCAAAAAAATCTTATGTTTTTCCTGAATGCTGCCGATAAAAGGAAAGGAATGCCTATCTTTATCCTAGTCCGTCAAATGGGGTTCGAACATTGAACAAGTATAACGACCGAAATTTGTCCAAAGATTCCACCATCTACACCTATACGCTTTTAAAAAGGGTACGCCACTCGCTGCCCATCTCCTGCACACTGTGGCTAATCGCCCTCATTCCACTGGTATGGGATTTATACCGCCTACAGCCGGCTTTCTTCTTCATAAGCTTCATCGCTTTACCTATCCTTCATGTGCTGCTGATTACGGTAATCGGCAAGCTAAAGTCGGATCAGGGCCTCAGGCAGTGGCGCTTAAGCTTCCGCGTCCCCTGGTTTGGCTTTGCTCCCATTGGCTATGTAGCTTTGAGCAAAATCTTCAGCCTTCACCTTCAAGTGTTTTTTATAACGCTAGTGGTCATCGGTTGTTTCTATCCGTGGTCGCCGCAGGAGCCGCTTGCTCAATTGTTATATCTGCACCTTTGGCTCATGCTCCCCAGACTTTTTATCTTATGGCGGTTCCGGAGCTTTAGACACACCGCCTACCTGATTGTCAACAGCAAAGACACCTCTTGCTATTTGCAGTAAGAGGCGTTCTTTGCTGTGGCCCGTAATAAAACGTAAAGGCTCCCTACGCGAATCACGTAAGGAGCCCTCTTGCGCCCTGAAAACTGGATCGAAACAAGTATTTTCGCTGAGGTAATCATGCTTGCTTTTTGCTTTGCCGCTACTTATGCTTCCGATGGGGTTTTGCTGTCGCAAAACCTATAGGATAAGCCCTCGACCGATTAGTATTCGTCAGCTCCACACGTTGCCGCGCTTCCACCCCGAACCTATCTACCTCGTCGTCTACAAGGGGTCTTACATACTGGGAAATCTCATCTTGAGGGGGCTTCACGCTTAGATGCTTTCAGCGCTTATCCCTTCCGTACTTGGCTATCCAGCCGTGCTCCTGGCGGAACAACTGGTACACCAGCGGTACGTCCATCCCGGTCCTCTCGTACTAAGGACAGCTCCTCTCAAATTTCCTACGCCCGCGACAGATAGGGACCGAACTGTCTCACGACGTTCTGAACCCAGCTCGCGTACCGCTTTAATGGGCGAACAGCCCAACCCTTGGGACCTACTTCAGCCCCAGGATGCGATGAGCCGACATCGAGGTGCCAAACCTCCCCGTCGATGTGGACTCTTGGGGGAGATAAGCCTGTTATCCCCAGGGTAGCTTTTATCCGTTGAGCGATGGCCCTTCCATGCGGTACCACCGGATCACTAAGCCCGACTTTCGTCCCTGCTCGACCTGTTTGTCTCGCAGTCAAGCTCCCTTCTGCCTTTGCACTCTTCGAATGATTTCCAACCATTCTGAGGGAACCTTGGGGCGCCTCCGTTACTCTTTAGGAGGCGACCGCCCCAGTCAAACTGCCCACCTGACACTGTTCCCGCACCCGATCAGGGTGCCAGGTTAGAACTCCGATACGATCAGGGTGGTATCCCAACGGCGCCTCCACCGAAGCTGGCGCTCCGGCTTCTCAGGCTCCCACCTATCCTGTACAGATCGTACCAAAGTCCAATATCAAGCTGCAGTAAAGCTCCATGGGGTCTTTCCGTCTTGTCGCGGGTAACCTGCATCTTCACAGGTATTAAAATTTCACCGGATCTCTCGTCGAGACAGCGCCCAAGTCGTTACGCCATTCGTGCGGGTCAGAATTTACCTGACAAGGAATTTCGCTACCTTAGGACCGTTATAGTTACGGCCGCCGTTTACTGGGGCTTCGGTTCACAGCTTCGGATTACTCCTAACCGCTCCCCTTAACCTTCCAGCACCGGGCAGGCGTCAGCCCGTATACTTCGCCTTGCGGCTTCGCACAGACCTGTGTTTTTGCTAAACAGTCGCTTGGGCCTTTTCACTGCGGCCCCCTCGGGCTATTCACCCTACCGAGGCACCCCTTCTCCCGAAGTTACGGGGTCATTTTGCCGAGTTCCTTAACGAGAGTTCTTCCGCGCGCCTTAGCATGCTCTGCTCGCCTACCTGTGTCGGTTTGCGGTACGGGCACCTTCTCCCTGGCTAGAGGCTTTTCTCGGCGGCTTGAACTCATGACCTTCGGTACTGTAATTTTCCCTCCCCATCACAGCCCAGCCTTACGATGTGCGGATTTGCCTACACATCAGCCTCACTGCTTGGACGAGCATCCATCAGCTCGCGTCACTATCCTTCTGCGTCACCCCATTGCTCATAACGGTTCACGGTGGTACAGGAATTTCAACCTGTTGTCCTTCGACTACGCCTTTCGGCCTCGCCTTAGGTCCCGACTAACCCTGAGTGGACGAACCTTCCTCAGGAACCCTTAGGCTTTCGGCGGATCAGATTCTCACTGATCTTTTCGTTACTCATACCGGCATTCTCACTTGTAACCGCTCCAGCTGTCCTTCCGATCAACCTTCACTGCTGTTACAACGCTCCCCTACTGCCCTTACGGACCCATAGCTTCGGTGGTGTGTTTAGCCCCGTTACATTTTCGGCGCAGAGTCACTCGACCAGTGAGCTATTACGCACTCTTTGAATGGTGGTCGCTTCTAAGCCAACATCCTGGTTGTCTGCGCAACTCCACATCCTTTCCCACTTAACACACACTTGGGGACCTTAGCTGATGATCTGGGCTGTTTCCCTCTTGACAATGGATCTTAGCACTCACTGTCTGACTCCCGGGCATCAAGTCTGCGGCATTCAGAGTTTGACTGGACTTGGTAACCCTTGGCGGGCCCCGCACCCAATCAGTGCTTTACCTCCGCGACTCTAACCCGAGGCTAGCCCTAAAGCTATTTCGGGGAGAACCAGCTATCTCCGAGTTCGATTGGAATTTCTCCGCTACCCCCACCTCATCCCCGAATTTTTCAACATTCGTGGGTTCGGGCCTCCAGTGCGTGTTACCGCACCTTCACCCTGGACAGGGGTAGATCACCCGGTTTCGGGTCTACGTCCACGTACTATAAGCGCCCTATTCAGACTCGCTTTCGCTGCGGCTTCGGCTTCTCACCTTAACCTTGCACGGGAACGTAACTCGCCGGTTCATTCTACAAAAGGCACGCCATCACCCGTTAACGGGCTCTGACTTCTTGTAAGCACACGGTTTCAGGTTCTTTTTCACTCCGCTCCCGCGGTTCTTTTCACCTTTCCCTCACGGTACTGCTTCACTATCGGTCGCCAGGGAGTATTTAGCCTTGGCAGATGGTCCTGCCGGATTCCCACGAGGTTTCACGTGTCTCGCGGTACTCGGGATCCGTCTAGAGATTTCGTTTGCTTTCGGCTACGGGATTGTTACCCTCTGTGATGGGCCTTTCCAGACCTCTTCACCTAACAAACTAATCTCATGTTGACGTCCCACAACCCCAGGGGGCAAGCCCCTGGTTTGGGCTAATCCGCTTTCGCTCGCCGCTACTGACGGAATCACTTTTGTTTTCTTTTCCTGAGGGTACTTAGATGTTTCAGTTCCCCTCGTCTGCCTCCAATGTAGCTATGTATTCACTACATGGTGACTGCGAATTACCGCAGACCGGGTTCCCCCATTCGGACATCCCCGGATCAAAGCCTGCTTACGGCTCCCCGAGGCGTTATCGTTGTTCGCCACGTCCTTCTTCGGCTCCTGGCGCCTAGGCATCCTCCGTGTGCTCTTATTAGCTTAACCTCGTTGCAATGCAAAGCATTGTCAACTTCCATGCGTTAGCATGACACCGGTAAGCATTAAGCATACATGCTGACGATTTCTTGCGAAATCGCAGCGGAATACTTCAGCTATTGTTACTTTGTTTCGATATCCAGTTTTCAAGGAACAAGTTCGCTGCCGTCATCGGCAGGAAGATTAGATTATCACACCGCCCACTAAACTACAAGCGGTAGATATTGGTGGACCCAAGCGGGATCGAACCGCTGACCTCCTGCTTGCAAGGCAGGCGCTCTCCCAGCTGAGCTATGGGCCCAAATTTACCCCAAAAAGTGAAGATAAGCTCCGAGGTTGATTCCGTTAGAGCAGCTTGCTGCTCGCATCGAAAGTTACCGTTAAAGCACGGATGTACTTCTTCGAATATACTTCGATAAGAAGCTTTCGATATTACTTTTCGGGGACCCCGATCTTCCACTATTTAGTTATGGTGGGCCCTAGTGGACTCGAACCACCGACCTCACCCTTATCAGGGGTGCGCTCTAACCAGCTGAGCTAAGGGCCCTCAATTATATGCATTTCATGCAGAAACCACCATGAAGGTGGCGACTTGGCGACGTCCTACTCTCCCAGGACCCTTCGGTCCAAGTACCATCGGCGCTGGAAGGCTTAACGGTCGTGTTCGGGATGGGTACGCGTGGTTCCCTTCCGCCATCATCACCAAACTGCTTGCTTCGCTTTCGCAAAGCGGGTGAAAGGCATTGCACCTTTCAAAACTGAACACGAGTGAGTGCTGTTGCAACCGAAGTTGCTGTATTGTCCGTCGTCCTACAGACGACATGGACTCCATAGAAAGGAGGTGATCCAGCCGCACCTTCCGATACGGCTACCTTGTTACGACTTCACCCCAATCATCTACCCCACCTTCGGCGGCTGGCTCCTTGCGGTTACCCCACCGACTTCGGGTGTTGTAAACTCTCGTGGTGTGACGGGCGGTGTGTACAAGACCCGGGAACGTATTCACCGCGGCATGCTGATCCGCGATTACTAGCAATTCCGACTTCATGCAGGCGAGTTGCAGCCTGCAATCCGAACTGAGACCGGCTTCTAAGGATTCGCTCCGGATCGCTCCTTCGCTTCCCGTTGTACCGGCCATTGTAGTACGTGTGTAGCCCAGGTCATAAGGGGCATGATGATTTGACGTCATCCCCACCTTCCTCCGGTTTGTCACCGGCAGTCACTCTAGAGTGCCCAACCAAATGCTGGCAACTAAAGTCAAGGGTTGCGCTCGTTGCGGGACTTAACCCAACATCTCACGACACGAGCTGACGACAACCATGCACCACCTGTCTCCTCTGTCCCGAAGGCCTACGCTATCTCTAGCGTATTCAGAGGGATGTCAAGACCTGGTAAGGTTCTTCGCGTTGCTTCGAATTAAACCACATACTCCACTGCTTGTGCGGGTCCCCGTCAATTCCTTTGAGTTTCACTCTTGCGAGCGTACTCCCCAGGCGGAGTGCTTACTGTGTTTACTTCGGCACCAAGGGTATCGAAACCCCTAACACCTAGCACTCATCGTTTACGGCGTGGACTACCAGGGTATCTAATCCTGTTTGCTCCCCACGCTTTCGCGCCTCAGCGTCAGTTACAGTCCAGAAAGCCGCCTTCGCCACTGGTGTTCCTCCACATCTCTACGCATTTCACCGCTACACGTGGAATTCCGCTTTCCTCTCCTGCACTCAAGCCACCCAGTTTTCAGTGCGAACCGGGGTTGAGCCCCGGGCTTAAACACCAAACTTAAGCGGCCGCCTGCGCGCGCTTTACGCCCAATAATTCCGGACAACGCTTGCCCCCTACGTATTACCGCGGTCGCTGGCACGTAGTTAGCCGGGGCTTTCTTCTCAGGTACCGTCACCCTCGGGGCAGTTACTCCCCAAGGCGTTCTTCCCTGGCAACAGAGCTTTACGATCCGAAAACCTTCATCACTCACGCGGCGTTGCTCCGTCAGACTTGCGTCCATTGCGGAAGATTCCCTACTGCTGCCTCCCGTAGGAGTCTGGGCCGTGTCTCAGTCCCAGTGTGGCCGATCACCCTCTCAGGTCGGCTACGCATCGTCGCCTTGGTGGGCCGTTACCCCACCAACTAGCTAATGCGCCGCAGGCCCATCTGTAAGCCACAGCTTGCGCCGTGTTTCATAACCGCATCATGCGACGCGGCTAATTATCCGGTCTTAGCTACCGTTTCCGGTAGTTATCCCGATCTTACAGGCAGGTTGCCTACGTGTTACTCACCCGTCCGCCGCTAACCCCGAAGGGTCCGCTCGACTTGCATGTATTAGGCACGCCGCCAGCGTTCGTCCTGAGCCAGGATCAAACTCTCCAATAAAGTTTCGCGCATCCGCTCAGCCGAAGCCGAACGAAGCAACAAGTTCTATCGAAAAGAGCTGATTAAAGCTCAATCTTTACTGCTGACGAGAATTTGCATTCTCTTAAAGCACTCACTCGTTGTTCAGTTTTCAAAGAGCAATTCCTTGGCAAAGCTCCTTAATAAATCCTTCAAAGCTTTGTCGTTTGTTGTCGTCTCGTTTAGCGGCGACTTGATTAATATATCACACCCGCCAGACAGATTGCAAGCTTTTTTATTCACAAAAATAATGGTATTTTTTTACACGTGCAATTCTATACGACAATCCACAGCTTGAGCGCGACAAGCATCATCAGACCGGGAACTCCAAGCAGGCTGACCGTACCCACAGTTACCGTATTTAACGGCGACTCCACATGGGTATACTGGCTGAATAAGTTCAAAACGTACAAAAGGAATATACCCAGCGCTACGTGAAGGCAGACATACCCGAAGGATTGAAATACATGCGGATTCCGCAGCAGGATGACTCCCAATAAGACAGCCGAGCCGATCAGAACGCCCCACAGCACGTACGAGGTCATCATCCTCCCTCCACTTCCCGGCTGGCGCATACCTCCGCCCTGGTTACCTTGGACTGCTTGGCCTGCTTAAGAAGCATTTCAAACCGCTTTTCCGCGGCCTCCATCGCATATACCACATAATCGATTTGTTCCTTTTCGACCACGTAATCCAGGCGCTTCTGGGCAATCTGCCATTCCATATGCGCTTTCTGGATTTCCCGCACCAGCTCCACCTGCTCCGTCCGCAGGCCCGGATCTCCTCCCGGCTTCCTTTTCCAACGTTTGAACCAGCGCATCATCCCGGTCCCCTCCTCGATTAATGTGCCCACATTAATACATATAAGAGGCTTGGCCGCGCTAGAACCAAAAAAAAGAAGCCTGAACGGCTTCATCGCTTACCTTATAATTCCCTGCGGCCTTCGAGTGCTTTGGTCAGGGTCACTTCATCCGCATATTCCAAATCCCCGCCGACCGGCAAGCCGTGAGCGATACGGGTGACCTTGAGGCCGAAAGGGCGGACCAAACGGGAAATATACATGGCCGTCGCCTCCCCTCAATGTTCGGGTTCGTCGCCAGGATCAGCTCCTGGACCTGCTCGTCACTCAGCCGCTTGAGCAGATCCGCAATCCGTATTTCGTCCGGGCCGATCCCTTCCATCGGCGAGATCGCCCCGTGAAGAACATGGTAGTAGCCGTTGAACTCCTTGGTCCGTTCCATGGCTACCAGGTCCTTGGGCTCCTGAACTACGCAGATGATGGAACCGTCACGGCTTTTGTCCTGGCAGATGCGGCACGGATCGGTATCGGTGATATTGCAGCAGACGGAACAGTAATGCAGGTTTCTTTTTACATTAACGAGCGCCTTGGCAAAATCCATGACATCGTCTTCCTTCATACGAAGCACATGAAAAGCCAGACGCCCCGCCGTCTTCGGTCCGATCCCCGGCAGGCGGGAAAATGAGTCGATCAATTTGGCTAACGGTTCCGGATAAAACACAAGTAGGGCTCCTCACTCATTGAAGTCTATCCGTTAGAACAGGCCAGGGATGTTCATGCCTCCGGTCAATTTGGACATTTCCTTGCCGGCAAGTTCTTCGGCTTTGGCCATAGCGTCATTAATGGCGGTCAGGACCAGATCCTGCAGCATCTCTACATCGTCCGGATCCACGGCCTCCGGTTTGATCACTACAGCGGTTACTTTCTTTTGGCCGTTCACGGTAACACTAACCACACCGCCTCCGGCCGTACCTTCCACCGTTTTATTCGCGAGCTCCTCCTGCGTTTTGAGCATTTGCTCCTGCATCTTCTTAACCTGCTTCATCATTTGGTTCATGTTGTTCATGGATTAATTCCTCCTTAGAGATAGCATGAAATGGTCAATCTTCTTTTATTTTCACCAGGTCTTCGCCAAAAAGCTGAATGGCTTCGTGAATCCAATCTTCCTTCGGACCATCGGACGGCTCTTCCTCCGGAACGAGCTTCAGCTCTTCCTTGGGCTCCGCAGGCTTAGCCTGCTCCGCGGCCGCCTTCCAATCCGAAAGCATCATGGTAACGAGCCGGCATGGTCGCCCCAGCGTGTCCGACATCACTTTCTCAATAAGCTCCTTATTGGCCGGCTTCTCGGTGGTCTGACGGTGGATTTCATTCTTAAAAGCAACCAGCACATTCCCTTCATGCAGCGAAACGGGCTCCCCGTCCACCAGCCAAGCGTGGATCGTGATCTTCTGCTCCTTCACCCTGGAGAGGATCGCTCCCCATTGCCCGGCCACCTTCTGAAAAGCCGGATCGTCCTTGGCGCTTAAATAAGCGTCGAGCTTCTCGATCCTCTTCTTCGGCCCGGAAGGAGCCGGGGCTCTTCGTTGAACGGGAGCGGCCGCCTCTCCCGACGATGGGGAGACTCCCTGCTTCATAAGCTGGGTGAGTCGCTCCTCGAGCTTCTGAATCCGATTCATCAGCTGATTCACGAGAGGATCCTGACCGGCGACCGACGCGAGCCGACGAAGCTGCGACCGGAGAAGCCGCCTGCTGCGGCACCCCCGATGCTTGACTGCACAGCTTCATCAGTGCAACCTCGAGCAGGGTCTGCGGCTGAACCGAATATTTCATCTCGGTCTGATAATAATTAAGTGTATCGATCATCGCAATCAATGCATCGCTTGTAAACCGCCCGGCTACGGCTTCGAACCGCCGGATATCGAGTATCCGTTCGGTAACCGCCTGCGAGCCCGGCACCATCTTGACCATGAGCAGGTCGCGGAAGTAATAGATCAAGCTCTCCATGCACTTGTCGGCGCTTTTCCCCTCTTGCATGAAAGCCTCGATCTGCTGAAGGACTCCTCCGACGTTACCGTTCTGCACGGCGTCAACCAGCTTCTCGAATTGATCTGAAGCCATGCCGCCGGTAATGGAAAGCACGTCGTCATAAGTGACCTTGTTCCCGGAGAATGCGATGATTTGGTCAAGCAGACTGAGTGCATCGCGCATCCCGCCGTCCGACAAACGGGCGATAAAGGCAAGTGCATCGTCCTCGGCCTCAATCGTTTCCTCACGGCACACCTCACGCAGGCGCTCCACCTGCTCTTCCAAGGCTACACGTCGGAAATCAAACCGCTGGCAACGGGAAATGATCGTGGCCGGCGACCGATGCGGCTCTGTCGTTGCAAGAATAAACATCACATGCGCCGGCGGCTCCTCAAGCGTCTTTAAGAGTGCATTGAACGCCTCCGTTGTCAGCATATGCACTTCGTCGATAATGTAAACCTTCTGCCGGACTTCGGTTGGCGCGTATTTTACTTTATCGCGGATGTCGCGAATCTCCTCGACACCCCGGTTGGAGGCGGCTGTCAATCTCCACGACGTCCATGACGGCGCCTTCGGTAATCCGCCGGCAGGCGTCACAGACATTGCAAGGCTCCACGCCGGGACCGTTCTGGCAGTTGACGGCTTTGGCCAAAATTTTAGCCGCGCTGGTCTTCCCCGTCCCCGGGGCCCGCAAAATAAATAAGCGTGGCTGTAACGGCCCTCGCGCAGCGAATTTTGCAAGGTTTGGACAATATGCTTCTGGCCGACCATATCCTTGAAGGATTGCGGCCGCCACGTACGGTATAAGGCGATATGTGCCATCTTGCCCTCTCCAATAATTGATTATCCTGTATATTATACTACACTTGGCAGCAGGATTGAAGGGCGGAGAGGGCGCTGCATTTTATTAAAAAGGGATGCTGACGGTAAATGTGGTGCCGTAGCCTTTCGAGGAAACCCGGATATTCCCCCGATATCATGAATGATGCGCTGGCACACGGATAACCCTAATCCGGTACCCTCGGCTTTGGTAGTGAAAAAAGGATCGAAGATTTTATCGATGACATACATCGGAATGCCCGGTCCCGTATCGTGAATATCGATATTAGCCACCCGCTCCTCCATATCCACTCGTTCGCTTATCGTCAAAAATCCCCCGTCTCCCATTGCTTCGATCCCATTTTTGCTGATATTTAAAAAGACCTGCTTCAGCGACTCGCGATCCGCAACCACAGGCGGCGGGCCCGTACAGCGCTTCATATTGCACCACTACGCCGTGAAGAATCGCTTCATTGTTAATGATCGGCAGAATCTCCCGAATGACCTGGGACATATCCACTTGATCGTAGCTTACATTCTTCGGCTTGCTGAGCAGGAGAAACTCGTTGACCAGCTCGTTGATCCGCCGGATCTCCGTCAGCATCACATCGGTATAGCCCGTCTCCCGCTCCATCCCTTGATCCTCGAACGTTTTGCGCAGTACCTGAAGGAATCCTTTAATGGAAGTTAACGGATTGCGGATTTCATGAGCTGTGCCTGCGGCGATTTGCCCGATCATGGCCAGCCGGTCGCTTCGCTGAACCTGTTCCTCCAAAGAACGCAAATTCGTGACGTCTTTGAAAAGAAGGTAGGCCCCGACGATATTTCCCTCTTCGTCCCGGAGAACGTTGGAATCAAGCAAAAGCTCGAACCGTTCATGATGATTCATCCATGAGACGGCATGGTTCCTGACGACGATTCCGTCCAGTATGTGACGGCGAACCAATTGATGCTCTTCCGGCAAATCGGCAAAAATTTGCTCAATCGACTGGTTCAGAACCTGTTCCCGGTTCAGTCCAAGCACGCGGCACGCCATATCGCTGATATCCACCAGCTCAAAGTCCGTGTTCATGAGGAGTACCCCAAAATTAGCGTCTCGCAAAAATGAACCCGCAAATCGTTGCAGCAAAGTCAATTCATGCCGCACCCCGTGTCCCCTCCCCTTTATTTATCTATGAAAAGCCGGTTTCTCAGGTTAACTTTAGTATACAATTCTCCTAAATTTTTCATTTTCCTTCTGAAACGCAAAAAAACACCGATTCCCGCAGGTCTGCCCTGCGCTAAGAATCCGTGTCTTGGAATTGTTGTCTTATTAAGTTGAAAGAAATGAAAACCGTGCACCTATATTGATAGGGCGATCCAAGTGGAATTTTTATCGTCGACTCAAGCTAGGTCGCCCTCCGGCACATGAAACATCCTGCTTACGGTCGCTTCCTTCCGGACCTGACCGGGTTCACAGGCATCCATTGCGGAGGACCCGGCTCTCAACACCGACTTTAAAACCCAAACCTTACATCGCCATACCGCTCATAGGCGTTCAACCCCGCTACAGCGGATTGCGGGTTACAGGGCACCGCTACCTCCCCGTCTAGCACGGCATAGATAAGTATAGACCATACAAGAGCAAAGTGCAACATGGCGGGTTTATTTAGCAGATACGGTAACGTCCATCCGGTATCGGGGCACGCCCGCGGTCAAGGCACGGTACGCCTCCCGGCGGATTCTGGCGATTTCCTCGGCCGTGGTTCCGGGCGGGACATACAGCCGGACATGCGCCGTAGGTCCATTCAGATTGACCGCCATATTATGAACCATGGGAAATTGATTGTTGATCGTTGTCTTGATCATCCGCACATCGTCCGGGTACGTACGATATGTCGTGGACATTTGCACGTTCGGGTTCGCCTCGGTGATACCGAGCGTTCCGTCCTGGGAGTGGAAT
Organism: Paenibacillus sp. P25; assembly: GCA_024704175.1. Classification (GTDB taxonomy): domain Bacteria; phylum Bacillota; class Bacilli; order Paenibacillales; family NBRC-103111; genus Paenibacillus_G. Next base: position 6,734,471 of record CP085629.1, on the reverse strand, counting down.
TCCCGTTCATGATGCGTATCTTTGGTATTACAGGCCGCAAGACCGGAAATCAGCAAGGCGGCTCCCATTAAAAAAGGAATATATCTGAACATAAAAACACCTCCTGGGCAAACCTAAGTTCTAATCTTAGGATGGCCACAGGAGGCTCGGTTATGCCGTCATGCACATGACAACAAATTACATGCCGTATTTCTTCTTGAATTTATCAACGCGACCGCCGGCATCCAGGAACTTCTGCTTGCCGGTGAAGAACGGATGACAGTTGGAGCAAATCTCAACACGGAGATTTTGTTTAATCGAACCCGTTTCAAACGTGTTCCCGCAAACGCAAGTAACTGTCGTTTGGTGGTAGTTCGGATGGATAGCTTGTTTCATTGCTTTCACCTCTTTTGCCCTGAATCACCATGTGAAACAGAGTTATCTAATAGCACACATGAGAAGATTATATCACGCTTGTTCTCATCGTTGCAAGTGCTTTTTCCGCCGCTTGAGCAGCTCTTCAGGTACATGCGTGTAGGAGCCCAGCACCACGTCAGGGAGTTCCGAACGGTAAATTTCCAGCATCTGCTTCATGCCGTAAACTTCGCCCTGCGCTTTGGGGATCAGCTTCAAATAGCTCTCCGGATCAATATTCAGATTGCGGAGCTGGATCAGCTTAAGACCGGTTCTCCGGACGAAGTCGATCATCGCCTCGATCTCTTCCTCGCGATCGGTGACCCCGGGGAATATGAGGTAATTGATGGACGTAAATACGCCTTTGTCCGCGGCATAGCGAAGTGATTTCTCCACGTTCTTCAGGGAATAGGCCCGCGGCTTGTAATAGGCGTTGTAATGCTCGTCCAGTGCGCTGATCGTACTGACCCGCATCAAATCGAGCCCGGCGTCGACAATGCCGCGGATATGATCGGTCAGCCCGGCGTTCGTGTTGATGTTGATGTAGCCTAGCTTCGTCTGCTCCCGCACCTTGCGGATCGCCTCAATGATGATCGGCGCCTGGGTGGAAGGCTCGCCTTCACAGCCTTGGCCGAAGCTGATGATACTGTCCGGTGCTTTCAAGTACTCGAGCATCACCTGCGTCACTTCTTCCACGGTGGGACGGAAGTTCATCCGGGTCTGCGGAGCGGGAAAGCCGCTGTCCTCGGGCTGCTCGGAAATGCAGCCGAAGCAGCCGGCGTTGCAGGAGAAGGATACCGGCACCGCGCCTTCCCAGCGGTTCAGGAATGTATTCGATGCGGTAAGGCATTCATATCCCAGCGCGCAGTTGGAAAGATGCTGATACAGCCGGTTCTCACTGTAACGATCCAGCAGCTGCTTCACCTTGATCTCCAGCTCGTCCGGATCGCAATTGCGGGGATTCCAGCGTTCGGGGTCGTCCGAAGCCTCGGCGGCCACATAGAACCCGCCGTCCTTCCATACAACGGCCGAATAGCCGAAAAGAGGCGCGCTTTAGTCCGGTCCGTCTTCGCGTAACCCGGAAGAAGCGACCGTGTAAACCCCTGCGGAAGCAGCGCTCCGACAGCCATGACGTCCCCGGGGACAACCTTCATCTCGCCCGTGGACCGGTCGATCCCGATCGGACGGGTGTCCGGCAGACTGACCAGCGTGGCTCCTTCCGGCAAAGGAATCAGTTCTTCCTCCATGATTTCCGTAACCATCTCGCCGCTGCGTCCCAAGGCCAAGAAATCGGGATGATCGTAAACCTGTCCGTCCGCACCGGCATAGACCAAATTCATGATGAATTCCTCCTCAGGGCTTCCTCACGAAGCCCTATTGTAAGCACGGCCTAGGAAACGGAATGCTTGACGCGGCGGGAAGTACCCCCGCCCCCGGTTTGGGACCCGCCTCCGGTATCGAGACTTTCCAAAAATTCCTGATTCGTCTTGGAATCGGCCAATTTCTTGATAAAGGCTTCCACGTATTCGTGGGAATCGTTCATGCTCTTGCGAATCGCCCACACTTTCTCCAGCTCTTCCTTCGTAAGAAGCATTTCCTCGCGGCGAGTGCCCGAACGGCGGATATCGATCGCCGGGAAAATGCGCCGCTCCGCCAGCTTGCGGTCCAGGTGCAGCTCGAGGTTGCCCGTGCCTTTGAACTCCTCATAGATAACGTCATCCATACGCGATCCGGTCTCGATCAGGGCAGTAGCCAGAATCGTCAGGTCGCCGCCTTCTTCGATATTCCGGGCCGCGCCGAAAAATCGCTTCGGCCTATGGAATGCGCCCGGATCGATACCGCCTGACAGAGTCCGTCCCGTAGGCGGCACAACGAGGTTATAGGCCCGCGCCAGACGGGTAATGCTGTCCAGCAGAATCACAACATCCTTCTTATGCTCCACCAGCCGTTGCGCCCGTTCGAGCACAAGCTCCGCCACTTTGATATGATTCTCCGGCGGCTCATCGAACGTGGAAGCGACGACTTCCCCTTTGACCGAACGCTGCATATCCGTTACTTCCTCAGGACGCTCGTCGATCAGAAGCACGAACAATTCGACGTCGGGATGGTTCGTGGAGATGCTGTTCGCAATTTCTTTGAGCAGCGACGTCTTGCCCGCTTTGGGCGGTGCTACGATCAAACCGCGCTGTCCGAAGCCTACGGGTGCCAGAAGGTCCATCAAACGGGTGGAATAATGCGTAGGGGAAGTTTCCAAAACCAGCTTTCTTTGCGGATACAGAGGAGTCAGGGCTGCAAAATGAAGCCGCTCCGCCGCCGTTTCAGGGGCTTCGCCGTTGACCGCTTCCACATGCAGCAGTCCGAAATATCTTTCATTCTCCTTGGGGGGCGGCATTTGCCGGAAACGACATCGCCGGATCTCAAGTCGAACCTGCGGATCTGGGACGCGGAGATATAGATATCTTCCGAGCTCGGCAAATAGTTGATCGGCCTTAGGAAACCGAACCCTTCCTGAAGGATATCGAGCACACCCTCCATAAACATCAGGCCGCTCTGCTCCGCTTGAGCCCGTAAAATCGCAAATATAAGTTCTTTTTTCTTCATTTGGCCGTAATACTGAATCTGATGCTTCTTGGCCAGCTTGTAAAGATCCGTTAATTTCATCGCTTCGAGCTGCGCAAGATTAATATCCATAAATTTTCAACCACCAAACTATTAAATTTTCAAGGCGGACGGACTTAATCTAGCATTACCCAAAAATCAGGCATTCTATACCGCCTCAGCCATTTTCCCGCCAAACTTCGGCGCCTAAATTTGATAGATTGGTTACGAGATGATCATAGCCTCTATCAATATATTCGACCCCGGTGATTTCCGTAACGCCTTCCTCTACCGTCAGCCCCGCAACAACGAGGGCGGCACCTGCGCGCAAATCCGTAGCCTTCACCTTAGCTGCGTAAAGCTTGGAGCCTTCGATAATGGCGGAGCGCCCTTCCAGCTTAATCTGGGCTCCCATCCGCATCAGCTCCGGCACATGCTTAAAGCGGTTGCTGTAAACGTAATCGGACAAAATGCTGACGCCTTTCGCCTGGGTAAGGAGACTGCCCATCGGCGATTGCAAATCCGTTGCGAAACCCGGGTAAACCAGCGCCTTCACATCGACGCTCTCATAATCAGGTCGCCCCACCACGCGGATCGATTCGTCCATTTCATAGATATGCACGCCCATCTCCTGCAGTTTGGCGGTGACCGCTTCCAAATGCTTCGGGATTACATTGTCTACGACAACATCTCCCCGGGTGGCCGCGGCCGCAATCATATAGGTACCGGCTTGGATCCGGTCCGGAATAATGGAATGCCTGCGACCGTTCAGCGAATCGACGCCTTCAATCCGAATCGTTTCCGTACCGGCGCCCTTGATTTTGGCACCCATGGAATTGAGGAGGGTAGCTACATCTATAATTTCAGGCTCTTTGGCCGCATTTTCGATAAGAGTGACGCCTTTAGCCCGGGAGGCCGCCAGCATAATGTTGATCGTTGCACCGACGCTCACGACGTCCAAATAAATTTTGGCGCCGCGAAGTTCCTTCGCCTTGATATGTAGGGCGCCGTTCTCGTTCGTTATCTGAGCCCCCAATGCTTCAAATCCTTTGATATGCTGATCGATGGGCCTGGGCTCGAAGTTACAGCCGCCCGGCATACCGATCGTCGCTTCCCCGAAGCGTCCCAGCAAAGCGCCCATGAGGTAATACGATGCCCGAAGCTTCTTCACATTGCCGTTCGGCATCGGTTTGGACCGCAGGCTGCGGACGTTGATCGTCATCCGATCTCCGCTCCAATCCACCGTAGAGCCGAGTTCCTCCAGTAATTCCGTATAAATCGCCACATCGCTTAGAGTCGGCAGATTATCCAGCGTTACAGCCGTTTCCGACAAAATGGCGGCCGGAATCAAAGCGATGGCGCTATTCTTCGCTCCGCTGATTTGCACTGTTCCCCTCAGCGGGCGGCCGCCGGCGATCATCAATTTCTCCATGCTTTACTGTTCCTCCCACATTACCTCTTTAACGCATTACCACGAAAACGTGTCTATATAAAATATCCGGCATGTTCCCCATAAAAATAAAAAGAAGAGAAAGGAAATATACCGCACAGGCGGCATATTTCCCTTATGAGACAAGCAATTAAGCTTGGTTGGAGCTTCCGAACAACAGGATTTTCGACTTGACGACGTCAACCATGGCTTTGCGGGCAGGGGTGAGGTATTTACGAGGATCATACACTTTCGCGTCTTTGTTCAAGACTTCGCGGATCGTAGCCGTACATGCCACTTGATTCTCGGTGTTTACGTTAATTTTGCCTACGCCGGCTGCAATCGATTTGCGGATCATTTCGTCCGGTACGCCGGAACCGCCGTGCAGAACCACAGGTACCGGAATCGCTTTGGATACTTCTTCAATGATATCGAAGTGGATGTTAGGCTCGCCGGCATACATGCCGTGCGCCGTACCTACAGCGATGGCCAGACAGTCAACGCCGGTTTCTTCGTAGAAGCGGATCGCTTCTTCCGGCTTCGCCAGGTTGGCATGCTCTTCATCCACGCTGATGTCGTCTTCCACGCCGCCGATCGTTCCGAGCTCGCCTTCGACGGATACGCCCATCGCATGCGCGGCTTTAACGACTTCCTTGGTCAAGCGGATATTTTCTTCGAAGGAATAGTGAGAACCGTCGAACATAACGGAGCTGAAGCCGGCGCGGATACATTTCATCGCCACTTCGAAGCTGCTGCCGTGGTCCAAATGAAGGGCAATCGGAAGGCCCGATTTCTTGGTCGCCGCTTCCGCGATCGCAACCGTATATTCCATACCCATGTACTTCAATGCGCCTTCGGATACACCGAAGATGAACGGGGATTTCAATTCTTCCGCCGCTTCGGTAATCGCTTGGGCAAACTCCAGGTTGTTCATGTTAAATTGTCCTACTGCGAATTTTCCCGCTTTTGCCTTAGGCAAAAACTCATTCATAGAAACGAGTGGCATAGGTTTCTCTCCTCCTAGTGTAATGGACCTTCCCTGGATGTGTTAGGCCGCTCTAAGTGTCATACTGGCCTATTATACCATAGATCGGTTGAAACGTTAACCCCGCCAGGATAAACGGTTACGCCGTCCTTGGTTCACAAGGACCTGCGCGTTTGCCAAGGCCCGTGCGAAGCAATAAGGAATGTTCCAAAAAAAAAGAGACCCTTTTCAGGATCCCACGGCATATGAACTGTTATTCGGCGAACGAAGCCGCTGGTTGACCGCGGCCCGAAGCTCGTCGATATCGAACGGTTTCGTAAAATGCATGATCGCTCCGAGGTCGGTGGCTTCCTTGATCATATCCAGCTCTCCGTAAGCCGTCATCATGATGACTTTAATGGAAGAATCGATGCTCTTGATATGCTTTAGAATGTCCAGGCCGTCCATCCCCGGGATCTTCATGTCGAGAAGAACAAGATCGGGCGCCACGTTGCGGACGATTTCCAAAGCGAGCTTTCCGTTAGAGGCCTGGTAGGTTTCATAACCCTCGGCGCTGAATACTTCCATGAGCAAAATGCGTATGCCGTTCTGGTCGTCGACAATGAGCAGTTTCTTCTTCATTTTGGTCATCCTCCCCGTTTCCGTTCCATAGTATCGGCTAGCCGACCCGTCCTTTTCATCTGTTTACAAAGATATTCGATGTGAAAGCCGGGATTCCTGCCCGCCCGGGAAGAAAAGTTGAAAACTTTTACAAAATAAGAAGACTTTACAGAAAGAAAAAGCAGGAGCTCCCGAAGAAAGCCGCCTGCTTTGATGCTATCGTCATTCAAGTTACTTGGACAAACGGTATGCCGCCTCCACAAACTGCCTGAACAGCGGCGCGGACGGTTCGGGCGCGAGGTGAATTCCGGATGGAACTGCACCGCGAGGAACCAAGGATGACTCGGGCATTCGACGATTTCCACGAGGCGCCCGTCCGGACTCGTACCCGAAATGATCAGGCCGGCCGACTCAATCTGGTCGCGGTATTCGTTATTGAATTCATAGCGGTGACGATGACGCTCATAGACCAGCTCATCCTGATAGCACTGCATCGCCAAAGAGCCTTCCTTCAGCTTGCAAGGGTAAAGACCGAGACGCATGGTGCCTCCGAGGTCTTCGATATCCTTTTGCTCCGGGAGCAGGTCGATCACCGGATAAGGCGTGGTAGGGTTGATTTCCGAGCTGTTCGCACCTTCGAGACCCAGCACGCTGCGCGCGTATTCGACGACCGCCACCTGCATGCCGAGACAGATGCCGAAGAACGGGATTTTCTTCTCGCGCGCATAACGGATGGCCGAGACCTTGCCCTCGATCCCGCGGTCCCCGAAGCCGCCCGGAACCAGAATTCCCTGTACGCCGGCAAGCAGTTCCGCGACATTGTGGTCGGTTACTTCCTCGGCGTTCACCCAGCGGATCTTCACTTCCGTGTTGCAGTCGATACCGGCATGTCCAAGCGCTTCGACGATACTGAGGTAGGCGTCATGCAGGGCGACATATTTGCCCACAATCGCGATCTCCGTCGTATCCTTCGGTGCTTTGACGCGAGCCACCATGCTTTCCCACTCGGTCATGTCCGGCTGGTTCGTCGTCAGCTTCAAATGGTTCACTACGATGTCGTCGAGCCCCTGCTCGCGGAGCATCATCGGAACCTCATACAGCGTCTCGGCGTCAAGACATTCCACCACCGCGCCCGGATCGATATCGCAGAACAGCGCAAGCTTGCGCTTCATGTCCTCCGACAGCGGGTGCTCCGTCCGGCAGACGACGACATGCGGCTGAATCCCGATGCTGCGAAGCTCCTTGACGCTGTGCTGGGTCGGTTTGGTCTTCACCTCGCCTGCGGCTTTCAAGTAAGGGATCAGCGTCACGTGAATGTACATGACGTTATCGCGGCCGATGTCGCTCTTGATCTGGCGGATCGCCTCAAGGAACGGCAGGCTCTCGATGTCCCCCACGGTACCCCCGATTTCCGTAATGACTACATCGGAATGCGCCTCGCGTCCGGCACGGAATACACGCTCTTTGATCTCATTCGTAATATGCGGAATAACCTGCACCGTACCGCCCAAATATTCGCCGCGGCGCTCTTTGGCGATGACGGAGGAATAGATTTTGCCTGTTGTAACGTTGCTGTTCTTCGACAGGTTGATATCGATAAAACGCTCATAATGCCCGAGGTCGAGGTCGGTTTCCGCACCGTCGTCCGTGACGAACACTTCCCCATGCTGGTACGGGCTCATCGTTCCCGGGTCGACATTGATATAAGGATCAAATTTTTGAATCGTGACCTTGAGTCCCCGATTTTTCAGGAGCCGTCCCAAGGATGCGGCCGTGATGCCTTTGCCCAGCGAGGAAACGACGCCCCCGGTCACGAAAATATACTTTGTCATTTATGTAACCTCCCAAGTTTGACTTTCCTTCCCGGATTAACCGGTTTTCGCCGTTCACCGAAAATACCCTCTATCTTGAAAATAGAATCCCCAGTACTGTCCGCAAAATATCCGTTTCTTCCCTAAAAAAAGAAAAAAGTACCCCGCGGCAACGGGGCACTTTATCCGAAGGACCGTCACGGTCCGTACGTTCGATTCAAAAGCCCAGAAAATAGTTTACTCTGAACGGTCTATGCTGTCAAGAGAAGGCGGGATGAATTATTTGTCATCCTCGTCATCTTCATCCAGTTCCTCGTCTTCTTCCTCATCCTCGGTTTCCTCATCCAGATCGGCGTCTTCTTCCAAGGCTTCGTCATCCAGTTCTTCGTCTTCGATCTCTTCCTCTTCGAAGAACTCGGCCTCTTCCTCCACTTCCTCGTCGGCATCGAACTCGTCGCGAGGCGTATCGAAGGAATCGTAATCTTCTTCTTCGGCGAATACGTCTTCTTCCTCGGCGAACAGATCGTCGTCGTCCAGATCGTCGTCCTCGTCGTTGATAATGCGCGGGCGCTTGCCGCCGCCGACGGCATCCTCGGATTTCTCCACCGGATACCAGCGCTTCAGTCCCCACAGGTTGGTTCCCACGCAAGCGAACCGTCCATCGATATTGATCTCCGTATATAGTTGAGCAATTACCTGCATGACTTCATCGTCCGAAAGACCTTTGATCTTCGCAATCTCATTCATCAGATCCCGGTAATAGAACGGCGTATTCGCCGCCTTCAGCGACTCAAAAGCAAGGTCTACCATCGGCATTTCCTTGGCTTGTTCCGCACTGATCTTTAACGTGTATTGAGCACTCATTATGGGGGCACTTCCCTTCCGACGTAAATATTACGTTATCACAACTACAATATCCATTGTCATCATTTAGTAAACCTTATTTTATGTAAAAAAGCAACTGTCTTAAGCGAAACCCGGGCAAAGCAAACGAAGGATGCTCCCGGTCAGCGAACCGGCAACCGCCGGTTTTCTGCCAGGCCTCTCCTTCGCTCTGACTGTATCCGCGGCGACCGAACGTAACGCCTTCGGCTCCCGCCCCTGGGTGATGATTAGGAAGAAATCAAGATATTCCCCTATCCTATCGTATGAAACCGCCCGCTCTTTGACACAATCCGCCACCTATTTATTTAAAAACGGGCCATGCGCTCATACGGGAGCAAACGGTCTTACATACGATAGACAAAGGTATCTTCAGAAACCGGCGGCCGGTCCTAACCGGAATATGAGTGCCCTTCCTATTCCCGGACGGCTGGGGCGCCATCTTCGTATGAGGAAGCAGGCTCTCGCACGATTTTTCATGATTGGGGGAATCGAATGTGGATCCAACGACATTCGTGGAATGGCTGCATGAGGCAATGGAAGGATCCGATCGCGCCGACGGGAGGCATATCATCCGTTTCGGCGACCGTCGCGATTTTGCCGCCTGCGCCAGACTGCTCGGACGCCTAAATAAATTCTCGTCCAGCCCCAGCCCGGTGCAGCCGCTGTACGGCATCCAGGCCATCTCCTGTCCGCTGCGCCATTCGGGCAAGCTGGCCAAGGTTCCCTACGTCCGCTCCATCGAGCCGGATATCCGGGTACGCGTTCATGCCGCCCAGCCTGCCAAAGACTCGCGGCCCAAATCGCAGAGTACCGCCAAATCAGCCACCGCCGCCCGCATTCCTTGGGGCATCAAGCATATCCGGGCCCCACTGGCCTGGAGCAAATCCCGGGGGACCGCATCCGGATCGGCGTCATCGATACCGGGGCCGACTATTCCCACCCGGATCTCCGCCATTGTTTGTCGAAAGGCATCAACGTCCTGAGCCGCCAGATGCTTCCGCTCGACGACAACGGCCACGGAACGCATATCGCCGGAACGATCGCAGCTTCCGCCCGCCAGAACGGGATCATCGGCGTCGCCCCGCAGGCCATCATCCATCCGGTCAAAGCGTTCGATCACCAAGGGGGCGCTTTCGTCTCCGATATTATCAGCGGCATCGATTGGTGCGTGCAGAACGGCGTCGACATTATCAATATGAGCTTCGGGATGAAAACCTACAGCAAGGCGCTGGAAGAAGCGGTGCTGAACGCCTACCGGCAGGGCATCATCGTCGTTGCCTCTTCAGGCAACGAAGGCAAACAGGCGGAGGTCGATTACCCGGCCCGCTTCCGCCAGGTGATCGCCGTAGGAGCCACCACCCGCAAAGGGCGGATCGCCCCATTCAGCAATGTCGGAAAGCAAATCGATATTTATGCTCCCGGCGAGAAGATCTACTCCACCTGGCTGCGCGGCCAATATCACGAGCTGAGCGGCACTTCCATGGCGACCTCGCACGTCAGCGGCGTGATCGCCCTCATGCTGGCGCGCAAACCGGACCTGCGGCCCCGGCAGGTGAAGCTCCTGCTGAGCAAGCATGCGCGTATGATTCTGAAGCCGGGCAAGCGGATGGGGGAGCCAAGGAAATCCATGCGCTCCGGGCGGTGTCCGCCGTCTCTTCCAAATCCTAAGAGGAGGAACGGACGGTCAGAATGTTGCGAAAACGCCCCGCCGGTCGCCCCCGCCACCGTAAGCCGGTAGCTCCAGCGCACCGTAAGAGCCAGGGCGTCCGCCGTCCAATCGCCGCTGACTTCCACGGAATCCGTATGCGTTTCCAGCTCGAGCCGGCCCTGCTGAACATTCAAATAACCGATATGACGGGCATTCGGATCGAAGGTTTGTTCCGTTCTTACGTCTCCGTGGCGAACGATGCGAAGCTGACCGGGTTCCAGCCGGATGGTCGTGATCGTTCGGCCCAGCTGCGCTTCGGGCGGCTCTGCATAACGCAGATAACACTGGCGCCCCTTCGGAAACAGCTCCCCTTCCGCCTGCTGCTTGATCTGTCCGTTATCCCCGCTGCTTTCAATGGTTACGAGCACCTTCCGGTTTGCGCCGTCCGGACTGCCTGTCCCCGTCATGCCAATCCCCCTTTCCCTTCCGTTCTCATAATGGACCATTATACCATAGCCTCTCCTCCCCGTCTTCCCGCCGATTTCCAATTTCTGCCCATTCTTGTTAGTATAAAAGGCAGGATCAACTAAAGATAGGCATGAAAACGGCAACGGAGGATTCGGTACGATGAACCGCTTCGAAACAAGCCCTCCTCCTCGTCTGACGCGGAGAGACTTTATGAAGAAAGCGGGTCTCCTGACGGGCGGGTCGCTTGCGGCCGGGAGCGGCGACTACGGATACGCCCGCTGGGTGGAGCCCCGCTGGATCGAAATCAAGCGGCTGACACTTTCGCTGGCCGGGCTTGCCCCAAGCGATGGACGGGGCTCGCATGGTGCAATTCAGCGATCTTCATCTCGGGTTTCATTACGGTGCGGGCGATCTGCTGAAGCTAAGCCGTCTCGTGAATGAGCTGCAGCCGGATGTCATCTGTTTTACCGGGGATCTGGTAGACTACAGTGTCGGCTCCGACGGGGCCGAAGCGACCGAGGCGCTTGGGGCCATGAAAGCCAAGTACGGCAAATTCGCCGTGCTCGGCAACCATGATTACTACGGGCATGTCGATCATGTGATAAGTTTGCTGCAGACCGGCGGCTTCCGGCCGCTGCGCAATGAAGCGGTCAAGCTGGAGTATGGCGGAAGCCGCGTCTGGCTCGCAGGCGTGGAGGATCAGTGGGAAGGAAGGCCCGACCTGAGGCGGGCGCTGAGCGGCGTGCCGAAGGAGGACTGTACCGTCCTGCTGTCGCATTGTCCCGACTTTGCCGATATCGCCGCGGAGCACCCGGTGGATCTTCAGCTGTCCGGGCACAGTCACGGCGGACAAGTCCGCATCCCCTTCTACGGCCATGTGATGACGCCGCTGTATGCCCGCAAATATGTGCAGGGCCTCTACTCTCTCGGCGAAGACAAGCTTCAGCTCTATGTGAACCGGGGCATCGGGGTATCGATGCACCCGGTGCGCTTCTGCTGCAGGCCGGAGCTGACCTTGTTTACACTGAAGCGAAAATAAGCTGCGGAAAGGCCAAAAAAGCCGGCTCGCTCCTTGAAGGAGCAGGGCCGGCTTTGCCGTTAGTACTATTTCACCAGGCCGAGCAAAATTTCACGCATCAGCTTGCTGGCTACGATCTGCGTCTGCTCCGTCGGATCATACGCCGGAGCCACCTCTACGATGTCGGCGCCGACAAAGTTCAGATCGGACGCCGCCATGGCGTGGATCGCTGCGAGCAGGCTCCTTCGACGTGATGCCGCCCGCCTCCGCGGTGCCGGTGCCCGGCGCGCAGGAAGGATCCAGCACGTCGATGTCGATCGTGAGATACACAGGGCGTCCCGCCAGCTCCGGAAGCACCTTGCGGAGCGGCTCCAGTACATCGAACGGGTAGAAGTTGATATGCTCGCGCCCGAATTGGAACTCCTCCCGGGAGCCCGAGCGGATGCCGAACTGGTAAATGTTCTTGCCGCCCATCAGCGCCGCCGCCTTGCGGACCGGCGTGGAATGGGACAGCGGCTCGCCTTCGTACTGCTCGCGAAGATCGGCATGCGCATCGATATGAATCAGCGCCAAATCCGGGTACTTCGCATAGACCTGCTGAATGACCGGCCAGGACACGAGATGCTCGCCGCCGAGGCCGAGCGGGAACTTGCCGTCGGCCAGCAGTCCCTTCACATATTCCCCGATAATCTCCAGACTGCGTCCCGCATTGCCGAAGGGCAGCAGCAGGTCGCCCGCATCGAAGTAAGTGATGTCTTCGAGGCTCTTGTCCAGATAAGGGCTGTATTCCTCCAGCCCGATCGATACTTCGCGGACCCGCGTTGGGCCGAAGCGGGAGCCGGGACGGAAGCTGACGGTGTAGTCCATCGGCATGCCGTAAATGACGGCCTTCGAACCGGCGTAATCGTCGGAACTCAGGATAAAGACGTTGCCGGAATATTTTTGATCGAGTCTCATCGTTTCATTCTCCTCCGGCTTCGCTTATTTCGTTAAGTCTTCCACGAATTTCGGAAGCACGAATGCCGCTTTATGCAGCCGCGGCGAATAGTATTTGGTGTTGATTTCCGGAATTTTCGTCTCGTCGACGGCCAGCGGGTCATACTTCTTGCTGCCCATGGTGAACGTCCAGAGACCGCTCGGATAAGTCGGAATGTTCGCGCAGTAGACGCGTACGATCGGGAAAATTTCTTTCACATCGCGGTTCACGTTCTGGATCAGGTCCGCTTTGAACCAAGGGTTATCCGTCTGCGCCACAAAAATGCCGTCTTCCTTCAGCGCGTCATAAATGCCTTTGTAGAAGCCTTGCGTGAACAAATTCACGGCAGGGCCGACCGGTTCGGTCGAATCGACCATGATCACGTCATATGTATTCTTATGGTCGTGAATGTGCATGTAGCCGTCGTTGACAATCACCTGCACCCGCGGGTTGTCGAGCTCGCCGGCGATGCTCGGCAGGTACTTCTTGGAGTACTCGATGACCTTGCCGTCGATGTCGACGAGGACCGCTTTCTCCACTTCCGGATGCTTCATGATTTCCCGGATGACGCCGCCGTCGCCGCCGCCGACCACGAGCACATGCTTCGGATTCGGATGCGTGTACAGCGCCGGGTGGGCCACCATTTCATGGTAAACGAACTCGTCCTTCACGGTCGTCATGACCATGCCGTCGAGCACCAGCATCGTGCCCCATTCTTCCGTCTCGATCATCGCAAGATCCTGAAATTCCGTCTGCTCTCTCACATAGGTTTCGCGAACTTTCGCCGTAATGCCGAAGCTATCGGTTTGTTTCTCCGTATACCACAAGTCCATCGTATCGAATCACCTTTCTTCGCGCTTGTTCGGATCCTGATCCGGGCGCGCTAATTGGCTGTTTTAGCCGCAAGGGTTTGCGTCAAATTGTATTATAGTGTATCCGCCCGAAAATGCAAACAAATTCGCCCTCCGCCCCGTCAAATCCAAAAAAATTAATATTTCGGCCGCTTGCAGGCGTTTAGCCCCTTCAATCTTTTTCCATACTGGGAAGTAAGGGACTTTTTCTCTTAATTTCTTGAGAGCGAAGGGGGCGAACGAAGCATGTCCGATACAAGGCACGAAGACGGCGACATTCCCGCTTTGCGCTGGGCGCGCCGCATCAAGCGATGGTTTGTGTTCAGCTTCAGCTGTCTGCTGCTCTTCTCGGCAGGGACCATCGTATTGCTCTTGTTCATGCGCTCGCAGTCGCCGCCGGTATCCAAGATGACGGAGGCCTCGGAGATTTACGACGCGCACGGGGATTTGATTGAAACCTACGGCAGTGTAAAGAACCGGCAGGCAGTAACGCTGAAGGAGATTTCGCCCTTCCTGGTGGAAGCGACGCTGGCGGTCGAGGACCGGAACTTCTATCAGCATTACGGCTTCGATCCGAAGGCGATCGCCCGGGCCGCCTGGGTCAACCTGCAGCACTTCTCCAAGGTGCAGGGCGCCGGAACGATTACGCAGCAGCTCGCCCGCAATCTGTACCTGTCTCATGACCGGACCTGGACGCGCAAAATCCAGGAGACATATTACGCTGTGGAGATGGAGCTGCAGATGAGCAAGGATCAGATTCTGGAGCAGTATTTGAACCAAATCTATTACGGGCACTCCACTTACGGTATCGAAGCCGCCTCCCGGCTGTTTCTCGGCAAAGACGCCAAAGATCTCACGCTGGCCGAAAGCGCGCTGCTCGCCGGCATCCCGAAGGGACCCCGCTATTATTCGCCTTACTACGATATGAAGAATGCACTGAACCGGCAAAAAACCGTGCTGCAAACCATGGTCGACGCCGGGTACATCACGCCGCAGCAGGCTGATGAAGCCGGACGCGAGAAGCTGAACATTCTGCCTTTGGAAAGCAAGAAGGCCGCGGTGGCACCGTATTTCCGCGATTATGTCAGAAGCCAGGCGACCGATCTCCTCGGGCTGGAGGAGGATCAATTCGAAGAAAGCGGGTCGCGCATCTACACCACCCTGGATCTGTCCGCCCAGAAGATCGCCGAGGACACGGTGAACGAGCAGCTGAAGGATACGCCCGATATTCAGGCGGCGCTGGTGGCGATCGACCCCCGCGGCGGCTACATTAAAGCGATGGTCGGCGGACGGGATTATACAAAGAACCAGTATAACCGCGTATTCGCGACCACCCGCCAGCCCGGCTCGTCCTTCAAGCCGATCGTCTATTTGACGGCACTGAAGGAGAAGCAGTTCACGCCGCTCACGAAGTTCAAGAGCGAGCCGACGACGTTCACCTACGACCAGGGGCGGCAGACGTATACGCCGAGCAATTTCGGCAACATTTTCTACGACTGGATCGACCTAAGAACGGCGATCGCGAAGTCGGACAACATTTTCGCCGTGCATTCGATCCTGGAGGTCGGCCCGGAACGCGTGATCGAGATGGCCCGCCGGATGGGCATTACGAGCCCGATGCAGCCCGTGCCTTCGCTTGCGCTCGGAACGTTCCCGGTCAGCCCCTTCGAAATGGCGTCCGCCTTCAGCATCCTGGCGGGCGAAGGTGTCCGCGTCGAACCGACGGCAATTCTCCGCATCGAGGACCGGAGAGGACGCGTGCTGTACGAGGCTCAGCCCAAGGCCGAAACGGTCATCGAGCCGCAGTACACTTATGTGCTGACGCAGCTGATGGAGAGCGTCTTCGACCAAGGCGGTACCGGCGGCCGGGTCTCGAGCACGCTGAAGCGCCCCGTAGCCGGCAAGACGGGAACGACGGATACCGACGCCTGGATGGTCGGATATACGCCGGAGCTCGCAACGGCCGTATGGGTCGGTTATGACAAGGGGCGGCAGGTCAACTCGGTTGAGTCGCATCTGGCCGCGCCGATCTTCGCCGATTTCACGGAGAAAACACTGGAGTCTGTGCCTCCGAAGCTGTTTCCGGTTCCGGAGGGTGTGGTGACCGTGGATATCGATCCCGCGACGGGGAAGCTCGCAAACGCCGATTGCCCGAACTCGCGGACCGAAGCGTTCATAGCGGGAACGGAGCCGACCGAATACTGCACCGCGCAGCCCGCAAAGGATCCGGACCGGCCGACGGGACCGAAACCGAACGGCTCCTGGTGGCAGGACTTGAAGCGCTGGTGGAGCAGCTGAGGCGCCGAACCACGAAGAAACGCCGCGGACAGCTCAAGCTGCCCGCGGCGTTCTCACTTTAGCTTCAGCCGACGTCCTCGGCCAAAGCACCTATAATGACGGATAATAATTTTCGGGTGGAATTCGTCCCGATCTTTTGCATAATTTTCTCGGTATGATGCTTGGCGGTTTTCTCACTGATGAAGCGGCGGGCGGCGATCTCCTTATTGCTGTAGCCGTGCGCGGCCAGCAGATAAATGATTTCCGTCTCCCGGTTCGTCAGCTTATACCGTAGAGCTAGTTGTCCGATAGCTTCATTTAAAGCGCTCATAGGCGCTTGATGACCGCGTTCTGCAGATGTGAGCATGATGCGCCTTATCCTCTCGCTTTTAGATGGCCGCAATTTCTTTAATTTGCAGATGACGTTCCTTGCTGAGATCGATATATTCGTTATCGACCTTGATCAGCGTAGTCTCCGTATCGGATGGATTTATGTATACGACTTCTCCCTGCCGGCCGTCGGTGAGAATCACCTTGGTGCCAACCAATCTGCGTGTCATTTGATTCAAGAAGAGTGATACGATGTTAGGCTCCAGTTCCCCGAATTTCCCGTCCCTCATTTGGTTCATGATCTGATAGAACGGAATCGGGTCGTGGTAAGGCCGCTTGGAAGACATCGCATGAAAAATGTCCGCTACCGCGACAATCTTGCTGAAGAGGCCGATTTGCCCGCTCCCGAGCTTGAGGGGGTAACCTGCCCCGTCCTCCCGTTCATGATGCTGCAGGGCCACAAGCGCCACGCGGTGCTGGACGCCGACCGTATTCTTCAGCGGCTCGTAGCCGTGGACGGTATGCTTCTGCACCAGCTTGTACTCGTCAGGAGTCAATTTCTCGGGCTTGTCCAGAATATGGGACGGAATCTTCAGCTTCCCGATGTCGTGGAGCGTCGCCGCCAAGGTTAACGCGGAAAGATCCGGCTCTTCCATCCCCATCCATTTGCCGATCAACGTGGAAATCACGCCGACCCCGATATGATGCCGGTGGGTGTAGTCATCCTTGGCCTTCACGGCCTCCAGCAGTTCGAACACGTCGGAGTGAAAAGCGGTTTCCTGCACCATCGGGGCGATTTCTTTGCGAATCTCAAGGAGCGGGACCTTCCCGGATTTCCGGACGGATTCGAACAGCTCCCGCGACTCCTCCACCGTCTTATGGAACAATTCGCTGCAGACCGACGGGGCCGCCGAAGGCGGAGGTTCCGGAGATACCTGGGATTCGCCGGCGAAGATGATGCTATAAGGATCCACCCGGTGCCGTTCGAGCAATTCCAGATGCTCCGGCTCGACGAAGGTTTGCGCAGGGATGATGACTAGCCCCGCCCGGTTCGTTACATCATACTTAACCCTCATGCCTAATAATTCTCTCAATGATCATTCCTGCCTCTCCTGGCCATGGCTTCTGATGGTTGCAGCAAATCCGGTGTTGATAAGCATTAGAGGGCAATACCTATAGAGACTCTCCTATGGTTATAGGGGCTCATAATCCGCATTCAATCCTAATATCCTAGTTCTACAGGCCTGTTCGATATTTCGAATCCCTGTCTATGGGAAGGCCGTTTTCTCATATTATTATAGGGCTAGACCGACTTCCATTCGAATGATGCAATAGACCTATTTTTTTCTAAAAAAATTTTATAAAGAAAGCGGAATGGGTTCCCGGTTGGAACGGGGATTCTGTTTCCGGGGCTCCTCCACATGGTATAATGGAAATAAAAGGAGAAAGCCTCCAATGGTTGATATTAGAGATATTATTGCATTTATTTTCCTTCTTGTCATCACTTTGACGCTGCTCCGCATCGAAGTCCGGATCAAGAAACAGATGGAAAACCAGGAACGTTTGATTGGAAGACTGGACCTCATGATCAATCAAAACCATTTAAAAAACGGGGTGAAACGCCATGATTAGGCTCGAACCGTTCACGGCCGAGGATATTCCTGCACTCATCGCTTGGTCGGGAGACGAAGCTTTCCTGCTTCAATGGGCCGGGCCCGCATTCAAGCATCCGCTAACGGCGGATCAGCTGGAGCGGTATATGGCCGGCTCGGGCGATCCGGAGATTTCGGAGCGCCTAATCTATAAGGTCGTGCTGGACGAGGACGGACGATCCGTCGGACACATCTGCCTCGGCTCTATTGACCGCTCGAACCGGTCGGCCCGGATCGGCAAGGTGCTGCTCGGCGACCCGTCCGTGCGGGGCCGGGGCATCGGCTCGCTGATGATCGAGGCGGTGCTGCGAATCGGCTTTGACGAGTCGCGGCTGCACCGGATCAGCCTGGGCGTATTCGATTTCAACCGCCCGGCCATCGCCTGCTATGAGAGGGCGGGGTTCGTCCGGGAGGGCCTCCTGCGAGACGCCCGCAGAATCGGGGATGCGTACTGGAGCCTGATTGAGATGGCCATGCTGGAAGACGAATGGAGAAGCCGCGCCGCATCCGGTGAGCCCTGAGACATCCGGCTTCAAGGCTGGAGCGAACACAAAGAGGCGGACCGAAGTCCGCCTCTTTGCTGTCCTAGTATATGGTGCATATACTGAGGATAAGTATACATGGTTCCAGCAGGTCGTACAATGAAATTCACATAATGTACAAAATTTTAGGCAAGCGCTTCCTTCAGTGTATCCTCCGAACGTTCCCACATGCCGGGATCGGTTTCAACCAGCAATTGCTTCAATGCGGCCTTCTCTTTCGCCCCCAGATTGTCCAGGAGAATTCGGCGCTTCAGCGCATAATCCATCCGGTTCACGTGGTCGGCGAGAATTTTCCAGCCCTTCTTCTCTTCCGTGTCGATCAGCATCTCGCAGGAGGTGACACCCGCGTAATATTTGCCCTCTTCCTTGAAATCGACGGCGACCCAGACGATCCAGCACGGCCGGCCGTTCGGCACGTCCTCTTTGTTCACGGTGAACTTGATGCCTTTCTCCACCTTGCTCTTGGCATGCGGCGCCCCCAGATCGAGATATGCCTCATCCCCGTCGATAATGACGCTCGACAGCTGGCTCAAATCGATCGACCCCTGGCCGAAGCCGCGGTGCTTGGTTTCTTTCTTATTCACAATATTGAGCGCCGGAAGCTTCTTCCCTGCCGTGCTTCCCGGCTGTTCCGTATTTTGATCCTTTATATCCATAGAACACCATCCTGTTCGAAGTAAACGTTCATCGATTGAAAAAGCTGTACTTCCTTATTGTATCGAAACTAGGCGGGTCATTCCAGTGCAAAGATGACAATTTTCAAAAAGACACTCTATGGACGAACGGGCGGCGAAGATACCCTATTGACCTTGATATCGATGTTAAGGTTTATAATGATTACAACAGAAGAATGATTGGAGGTTATCTAACTATTTTGCGTATCGGTGAACTCGCTCGACTGACGGAAGTAAGCCCGCATGTCCTACGGTATTACGAAAAAAAGAAGCTGATTACTTCAACACGATTGACGAACGGTTATCGGGAATACAGCTCCGCGGCTGTTAAACAAGTCAAAATGATTCAAATGTACTTAAGGTTAGGCTTCACTACAGACCAGATATCCCGTTTCTTGGATTGTGTTCTCGAAGATAACGAAGCCGTCTGCCGGCAAGTGTTGTCCACGTACGAAATGAAAATAAAAGAGTTGGATGAGTATATCACGATCCTAACCGATATCAAATCCAATTTGGAAGAACGGGTCCATGCCATCCAATTACAAAGAAAAGATAGGAGCGAAGCGCTATGATCATCGACAGCCACAGCCATGTGATGTTACCGGTTGAAAAACAAATTGAGCTCATGAACGAAGCGGGCATAGATAAGACCATCCTCTTTTATACTTCCATTCACCCCGAACAGGCGACGGATTTTCAGGGGTTTGAACAAGAAATGGGAAAACTGTTTAAAATATTGGGAGGACAAGTAAGCGGCGCCGAGGCAAGAAAAACAGGAATTGAAGAGCAACTGCAATCCATTCGTCAATATCCCGATCGCTTTCTGGCCTTCGGTTCTGTACCAACCGGGTTACCGGATAAAGAGACATCAGCGTGGGTAGAACAACAAGTTATAGGCAATGGTTTTAAGGGATTCGGAGAATTTACCCTTGCTCCCGGGCAGATCAATACTTTGGAACCGGTATTTAAAAGCTCCTGCGAGTTCGGATACCTTCCCATCTGGGTGCATACCCTCCATCCCCTTGGTTTAAACGATATCAGAGAGCTGGCGGAACTCGCAATAAAGTATCCCAAGGTTCCTGTCATCTTCGGTCACTTGGGTGGGCTAAATTGGCTGGATACAATCAAGATTACCAAGGAAATTTCCAATGCGTATCTGGATATTTCCGCCTTTTATACTACGATTGCATTATCTTTAGCCATGTTGGAATTACCTGAGCGTACGCTGTTTAGTTCCGATAGTCCTTATGGCGATCCCTTGTTGGCAAAAATGGCCGTAGAACGGCATACAAAGGATCCTTACACCCGTAAGCGTGTACTCGGTGATACTATTGCGGAACTGCTGAAATTATAATTCACGGCCGGTGTTCCGGTTACTCACCATATATTTTCCAAGAGGGGCGATTAAACGCCTCTTTTTTTGTGGAAAGAGGGAAGAACAGGAAGCGGTCACCGCACGGGAGCGATGCAAATTCTCCTCCCAAAAAATAAAATTTTCCATAAAACGAAGGGTTTTGTTGAAAATTGTCGAATAAATCTCGGAGAATCTATCAACCTCAGGGGGATCTTGATGAAATTAACGGTAGGCTTGAAGCTTTTTATCGGTTTTTTAGCGGTTTTGCTGCTGACGGCGGGTCTCGGTTTTGTCAGCCTTAATACGATGAGCTCGATCAACCGCCAGACCAAACAGATCACTTCCGTCTGGATGCCGGGCGTGGAGACCATCAACAATATCAATTACCTTACGGAGCATGTGAAGCAGCAGGAGTTCAAGCTGTTGATCGAGCCTGACGATACGCTTAACCAGGGCATCGAGCAGGACACGCAAAATACGTTTGCCCGGATTGACCAGCGGCTCCAGCAATACAGCGGGTATGTAAGCAGTGAAGACGAGAAACAAAATTATGAGTCCCTCAAAAAAGAATGGACCGCCTACAAATCCCTTCATACGAAGTATGTCGAGCTTTCCAAAGAAGTGGATATCGTGAAGGGGGCGGGCAAGCGGCAAGCAGGACGTCGTCGATTTGCTTCGCCAAGCCGAGAACTCCTACAATACGATGCAGAAGTATTTGAATGCGCTGGTTAAAATCAACCACAACGGGGCCGTCGAATCCACCAAGACGAGTGAAACGCTGTACTCCGAAGGACTTCGCAGCACGATTGCTGTTGTCGCCGCCGCTTTGGTTCTCGGTATCCTTCTCGCCGCCGTGATTTCCCGCCTGATTTCGGCCCCTGTCCGGCGCGCCTCGCACGCCCTTCACGCCGTAGCAAGCGGCGATCTGACCGGACAGGACATCCGGTACAAGGGCAAGGATGAAATCGGCGATCTTGTGAAAGCGCTGAACCGGATGAAAATGAGCTTGTCCCTGATTATGAATGAAATCCAGGATGCCTCATCCTCGGTGGCCGCTTCCTCCCAGCAACTGCTCGCCAGCTCCGGGCAGGCTTCCGTGACGGCAAACCAGGTGACGGAAGCTATTATGGAAGTTGCCGCCGGTACCGAAAGCCAGCTGCAGGCATCGGAGGAGACCAACCGGTCCATGGACGAAATGGCACGGGGCGTACAGGACATTGCCGAGAGCGCCTCGGACGTATCCGAAATGGCCAATGCCGGCTTCAGGCATGCGTCGGAAGGGAAGGAAGCCATGTCCACCGTTACCCTCAAAATCGCGGAAGTGAACGGCACGCTGCAGCGGGTCGCGACCGACATCAGCCGGCTGGAAACGCACTCGGCCAGCATCGGCCAAATCGTCGAGATGATCGCCGGCATCGCGAACCAGACCAACCTGCTCGCGTTGAATGCCGGAATCGAAGTCGCCAGGGCCGGCGAGCACGGCAAAGGGTTCGCCGTGGTCGCCTCGGAGATCCGCAAGCTTGCCGATCAATCGGGCAGCGCCGCGCAGCAAATTGCGGAGCTGATCGAACAAGTGCAGTCCGATACGGAGAGCACGGTCCGTTCGATGAAGGAGAGCTCCGCGGGAATGGCAGAGGGGATGCAGGCCGTTGCGGAAGCAAGCCGTTCGTTCGAAGAAATTGTACATATGTCGGAAAATATCTCAAGCCGGGTGCAGGAAGTGGCGGCTTCCGCGGAGGAGATGGTCGCCGGTGCGGAAGAGATCGCCGCTTCGGTCGCGGAGATCAGCTCGATCGCAAAGAACTCCTCCGCCCACTCCCAAGCCGTTGCGGCAGACTGAGTCAGGAGCGACTCGCCTCCGTAGAGGACATTACTTCCTCGGCCGGCTCGCTCAGTGAAATAGCCCAGCACCTGAATGAGCTGACGGCCAAATTTAAGCTGAGAGCCTGAGAACAACAAGCGAAGAAGTCCCTCCAACCCTTGGGAGCGATGGGAGGTTTTACAGCAACAAGGATGACATCATTCGTAAACACGACGGCCCCGGAAAGCCGTTGCGCCCTCGTCTCTTACGAAGGCCCGAAGCCTTCGATCCCGATCCGTACGGTGCCATCCAGAGCTATATGACGGAGCAAAGCCTGGGAAGGACGGACGGCATGTCTCTGGAAACGTACCGGTTCGCTGACGATTGCTGCGAGGACCGGCTCAGCCCGGATATTTACATCCCGGTAAAATAAAGTTAGAAAAAGGCGCCCCCCGGGGCGCCTTTTTTATTCGGAAGCTTAGTATGCCAAGGCAAACAAGCCTTTGATATGCGACAGGTAACGCATATTGCTCGCTTCCTTCATCATGGAAGCCGGCAGGCCTTTCAGGCGGGTTTGGTTGCCGCCGATCGTGCCGATCGCGTCTTTCCGGCCCAGGCTGGCGAGCGTTCCGGAGAAGACCGGTGTAAACTCCTCCATCTTGGAGCCACCAAAGTAAGCGAACAGGTTGTAGCCGATCGTTTCACCCATCTGCCAAGCCAATTGAGCTGTAGGCGGGTAAGGACGGCCTTCGCTGCCCATAACCACCGCGCTGTCCCCGGCAAGGAAGATATCCTGGTGCGATGTGGATTGCAGCGTCGGCGTTACGGTTGCGCGTCCGCGGTTCACTTCGATACCCGAATTCGCAACGACTGCATTCCCTTGAACGCCGCCGGTCCATACGAGCGTACTCGTTTCGATGGAGCTTCCGTCCTTCAGAGAAACGGCGGTCGCCGACATTTCGGTAATCGCAAGCCCCGTCAGGAATTTCACGCCGCGCTTCTCGAGGCTCGTTTGCGCACGCTCGACGAGCTCCGGCGAAAAACCGGCGAGAATGGACGGGCCGGCCTCTACACAGTAAAGCGAAACGTCATTGTAGTCGATGCCTTTCTTGTGACACAGCCCCGGCAAAGATGTCGGCGAATTCACCAACAAGCTCGATCCCCGTCAGTCCGCCCCCGCCAACGACGAAGGTCACGTCCGCTTTATTTTTTGTTGTGCGGTAAGCTTCTATACGGGCTTCCACATGCTCGCGGAGACGGTTCGCATCCTGAACGGATTTCAGCGTGAAGCTGTGCTCCTGCAGACCCGGAATGCCGAAGAATGCCGTTTCGCTTCCCAGCGCAATGACGAGCGCATCGTAGCTGTACGTTTTGCCGCTTGCGAGCAGCACCTGCTTCTCGTCCGGTTTGATCGTCTCGACCGTATCGATGCGCAGATCGATGTTGTGGCCTCTCAGCAGCTTCTCGAGCGGCAGGGCTACCGCCTTCTCCGCCAGGTTGCCCGCGACCAAACGGTGCAGCTCCGTAATAATTTGATGCGTCGGATAACGGTTCACAACCGTAACGGCGACTTCCTCCGCCGTCAAATATTTGCGCACGGTAAGAGCGCTGAGCAAACCGCCGTAACCGCCGCCCAAAATCAAAATATGCTTAGCCATGTTCGTCCTCCGTCCTTTTCTGCTTAATTGCGCCGCTGGCGTTCAGCCATAACATCCAGGAAAGCTTGCGCAAACCGGAACGTCTTCTGAACCTGCGGGTCCTTCAGCATGCGAAGCAGACCGAAGAGACCGATCGTAGCCGAATCCGCTTGAGCACGGTCATTCGCTTCAATAGCCGCCGAAGCATAATCCTTCGCTTTTTCCTGAATCGGTTTGACGAATTCCTCCATGCCGCCCTTCAGATCCTCGATGAGCACGCGGTCGGTCGCCAGGTTTTGCACCAAATCATAAGCCTTGGTCAGAAGGGTAACCATCTCAGCCAATTTCGGAAGATTCTCCACGAGAACCGTTAGGGATTCTTGGACCTCAGGCTTCATCAATTGATCAAGAACATCCGGTTTGCCGGTCGAGGCGGGTTGGGAAGCGTTAAGCTCCTGGGTTGAAGGTACCACTTGCTGTGCAGATACTGACATTCAACTTCCTCCTTTGCATGAAATAGAAATCCGCTTAAGTCTGTCTGACGATCACAGGGCGCTTATCCTATTCTCCGAAAGCTCGCCCAAGCCGGATCAATGACGTCAACTTGATTTGTAACAATTTTCACATAGAGGAAAGCACTTAGGTGCGAGCTTCGAACTCTCTATTTACACCGTTACTGCGTCTGATCTTCTTCCATCGGAAACAGGGACAGGCCCAAACGGAACCCTATATAGATCTTATTATAACTCCGTTTGGACATTTTTCGAAAAAACAATATTCGACAATTGTGAAAAATCTGTGTCCAATTGAAAAAAGGGCCGGTCCAATTTCTTTTTTGGCGCAGAAATATTCCTCCTCGGACAGACATATACATGCTGTAGATGCTTGTCAACGGGGTGAATAATTGGATGAAAAAAGACTCGGCAACCGAATCGCCCAATGGGGTTGCGTCCTGACCCTGGTTTGCGGCACCACTCTGCTGATGGATACCCTGCTGGGGGACAGCCTCCCGCTGGACACGCCCGCCGCCGGCTGGATGATCCCCGCTTCGTCCGATGCAGCCTACCCGCGCCCCGTGGATACGGGAGAGCCGGTGAACCCGCTTCAGCTGAAGCCTGTGGCCGCCGCCGCGGGAAGCGACCCGGTCGAGGCGCCCGGCTGGCCTGCCGCAAGCGGCGCCCGGGACGGATCGTCCACCGGCATCTTCCCGCCGGGTGCTGCGGCCGGCGCCGCCATGGCCCGTCTGGATGAGCCGGCACCGCCGCCGCCCGCTCCTCCGAGCCTGCCGGCCAAACCGATCGAGAAGCCTGCCCCTCAGCCGCTCAGCGACCGGATCGTAGAGTATCATCTGAACGCAGAGCTGGACGCTACGGGGAAAATCATTCGCGGCACCTCGTCCCTCACCTGGAAAAATCCGGGCAGCCTTCCAGTGCAGGAGCTGTACTTCCACCTGTATCCGAATGCGTTTGAATCGAAAAAGACGACCTTCATGAAAGAATCCGGGGGCAAGCTGCGAGACGATGCCAGCAAGGAAGGCAGCTTCGGCGGGATGCAGATCGCTTCGATCAAGACGGAGGACGGCGTCGACCTCACCCCGAGGATCGCCTACGTCCAGCCCGACGACGGCAATGCCGACGACCACACCCTGCTCAAGGTTCCGCTGGCTCAGCCGGTCGGCCCGGGAGAGAAAGTGACGCTCAAGACCGAGTATTCGGTCAAGCCGCCGCAGGTGTTCGCCAGGATGGGATACGCCGGTGATTTCATCATGGCCGGGCAGTGGTTCCCCAAAGTCGCCGTTTATGAGAAGAAAGGCACCCGCGGCCGGGCGGAGGAAGGCTGGAATCTTCATCAATACCACGGCAACTCCGAGTTTTATGCGGATTTCGGTATTTTCGACGTGAAGATCAAGGTGCCTTCCAGCTACAAGGTGGCGGCTACCGGATTCCCGACCAGAGCCGCCGCGGACGACGGCCAGACGAAGACCTACTCGTTCTACGCCGACGATGTGCATGATTTTGCCTGGGCCGCTTCGCCGAATTTCATTTATTACGAGGAGCCCTACGCCACTTCCAAGCTCCCGGGGGTCCGCATCAAGCTGTATCTCGATCCGAAGCACGAAGCCTTGAAAAACCGCTACATGACGGCCGCCAAGAAGGCGCTGGCCCGCTATTCGCAGTGGTACGGCAGCTATCCCTACTCGACGCTGTCGATCGTCGTGCCTCCGGAGGATGGCAACGGCGCCGGCGGGATGGAATATCCGACGCTGGTCACCGCCTGGGGGGCCGCCGAGGCGAACCCGAATCTTGAGCTGGAACGCGTCGTCGTGCATGAAATCGGACACCAGTTCTGGTACGGCATGGTGGCGAGCAACGAGTTTGAAGAAGCCTGGCTTGACGAAGGCTTTACCTCCTACGCCGAGGATAAGCTGATGGAAACGGAATACGGCGTCCGGCCCAACCTGCTGGTCGAATCCAGCTACATCACGGCGCCGGCCTCCCTCAAGCTGAACGCCTGGGACTACGACAACCACCATCATTATGCCGAGAACGTCTACACCCGGGCCAAGCTGGTGCTGAAGGCGATGGAAAGACAGGTCGGCGAAGAGACGATGGATAAAATCATGCGCACTTACTTCCAGCGTTGGAAGTTCAAGCATCCAACGACCTCCGACTTCCAGCAGGTGGCCGAGGATGTGACGAAGACGAGCTGGAAGGAATTCTTCGATCAGTACGTGTATAACGGCCAGATGGTCGATTATGCGGTAACCGGCATCCAGACCCGGCGCGTAACGGAGAACGGCCGGACGTTCTACGAGAACAAGGTGCAGCTCCGCAGAATGGACGGGACGTATCCGAACGTGCCGATCCGCTTCCACTTCGCCGACGGTACGCAACTGGACAAAACCTGGGAGGGCCTCGACAGCGAAGTGATTATGAAGCTGGATTATACGGCGCCGATCGATTGGGTGGCCGTGGATCCGCAGCACACGATTGTGCTCGAGAACAAACGAATCAACGGTTTTATGAAAACGAGCGTAGACCCGAAGCTGGCGGTGCGCTGGAACCTGGGCGCGGTCAAGGTTCTGGAGGCGCTCTTCGGCTGGGTCGCTTGGTAGGAGGTGATGCGTATGTGGAACACGATAAAAAAAGGTTGGCTTCTCGCCTACCGGCGACCGTTCGCCGTGTGCGCCCTGTTCGTATACAACCTGATCTGGGGCATCGTGCTGTATAAGTTGCTGCAATCGATCATCCTTCCCCTGCTTCACCGTTACCCCGGGCAGGCGCTGTCCAAGGAAGCCGCGCAGCTGTTCTGGGTGGAAGGCCAGTTCCGGCTGCTCAAAACCGATATGCTGCTCCCCTACTTCTGGTGGGGGGTCGGCCTGCTCGGTCTGAGAATGGTGCTGCATCCGATGCTGAACGCGGGGGTCTTCTATTCGCTGCACCGCACCGAGCTCAATGCGGGATACCGGTTTGTGGAAGGCATCCGGAGGCTCAGCCTGCCCTTCTTCGGCATCTATGCCCTGCAGACCCTGCTATCGCTTGCTCCGCTGTACCGGATCATTCCCTATGCGGTAGAGCAGTACGGGAAGCAGGCCTCTTACATGGGGCTGGCCAAGGCGATTCTTCCGGCGGTCGGCCTGTACGCGGCCTATCTGTTTATCCTGCAGCTCGTCTTTCTCTTCCTCCAGATCGGGAAAATGGACGGCCGGTCCACGCTCTACACACTGCTGTTCTTCCTGCGCCACCTGCTTCCGATCGTAGCGGCCGCCCTATCCGTCCTGCTCATGGCATTCGCCCTCTCGGCCGCCGTGCTGACCTCCGCTTACTTGTGGGCCGGCTTCGCCGCACTTCTGGCGGTTCAGGCGTTCCGACTGGTGCAGATGTTCTGCCGGCTGTGGGCGATCGGCGCCCAATACGCCCTCTGGTCCGAAAAAGCTTAAAAAAGATCCGTATCCTGGATAAATGACTACGCCGTCCTTGCCCAAAAAGGATCGGTCCATTTATCAAGGCCCCTGCGAAGCTTAAGTTACAAAAACTTATAAAGTCTTATAAACGCACAAAGGACATCTGCTCCGGCAGATGTCCTTTTTAGGTTGTTTTCCCTTTTAATGTATATTTTATTCGACAAATATCTTCCTTTTGCGATAAACGCGAAAAAAAAGTTCCCGGCCCTTGTGCTAAAGGGCCTATGCCGCAGTGGCGCGGATGAAAGCGCATACCACGACTTATTTATTAAACAAAAAGTTGCAGGTTTAAACCTAAAATTTGTGACAATTTTGTGACAAGGGGAGGAAAAGTGTGGTTATTCGCGAATATATCTTATCGTTCAAAAAAATAAGAAAAATTTGCCGAATTTCCGCTCGCGGAAAACGGGGATCCAATTTTTGGGTGAATTGATCTCGCTTCAGAGTGATCATAGGGAACCTTCAACCGAACCCTTAAGCTAACCTCGTAGGCACCGGAAGGGGACACACTTCTTTTGAAAAAGCTCGTCGCAGGATTCGCACTCTCTTTGTCTTTGTTTTGCAGCATTTCGGTTGGCGGCGCTTTTGCAGAAACCCCACTTAGCTCAGCGGTAAACGAAGGTTTAGGCACGCCGTATAAATATGCCGGCACCACGCTCAAAGGCTTCGATTGCTCCGGCTACACGTCTTGGGTTTTCAAAAAGCTCGGCATTTCTCTGCCACACACGTCCAAAGGTCAAGCCGAGGAAGGCGAATGGGTTGACAAGGACAATCTTCGCCCAGGCGATCTGGTGTTCTTCGACACCAGCGGCGGAGCCGGCATCTCCCACGTAGGCATCTATGTAGGCGACGGCAAGTTCTATCATTCCGCCACCAATAAAGGCGTCACCGTCACCAGGCTGAGCGACTCCTACTATGAGAAGCGCTACGTCACGGCTCGCCGCGTACTGTCCGACGCTCAGTACAACCAGGTCATGACGGACGCAAAGTAAGTTAACGTTGTCTTTTTTCTTAAGTTGAAAGCCCTGATAGGTCGCCGATCCCATTGTTCGTTCCAATGAACGATCCGGATTGGACAAGCCTGCAGGGCTTTCGTTCGTTTATCGCCAGCCGTCCCCTTCCCGCTGGAAGGCTTTGCCGCCCTGCCGCAGCAGGAAAATCGGTTCCTCTGCTCGAATAAGGGAGTACAAACTTCAGATGAGAAGGAGCGATCCGAATGACCGTATTCTCCGGCTTTCGCCCAAGCCGCCGCCCTCAAGGTTCCGAAGAAAAACGTGGCGAATCTGCCATTTGGAAATATACCGCGAGAATAGGCCTGTGCGCCTTGTTGTGGGCGATCTGCTCCACGCCTCCCCAGGCACAGGCCGAGGAAGCACCGGCCCCTGTCGCCGTCGCCATCAACGGAGCGGTACAGAGCTTCGAGCGACCGCCGGTGATCGTGAACGGCTCCACGCTGGTGCCGCTTCGCGCCATATTCGAGAAGCTGGGCGCTACCGTGGTCTGGGATCAGGCTACGCGGACCGTCTCCGGCGCCAAGGACAAGAAGCGTATCGTGCTCACGATCGATAAGAAGGACGCCACCGTCGGCGGGAGCAAGGTGACTCTCGAGCAGCCGGCCGTGATCATGAACGGCAGTACGATGGTCCCGGCCCGTTTCGTCAGCGAATCGCTGGGGGCGAGTGTAGCGTGGGACGGGACCACCCGGACCGTATCGATTACGGCGGATGTGCCTGCGGGCGGACAGCAGACCGCCTCCTCCCCGCAGCTTCCGTCCCTCGGCACGGATTTCAGCGCCATTCATACGTATTCCGCTCCAAGTCCGATGCCGGATATCACAAAGCCGGCTTCCGTTCCTTATGCTTTCAAAGAGACACACGATTGGAAAACGTACACGACGCGCAATTTTCAGGTCTATTATTACTCGAACGAGAACGACGTGCTGCTTCTGTCCAGGGAAATCGACTTTATTTACGAATATCTGGTCCAGCAGTTCGGCGTGAATTTCACCGATGCGAAGATTCCGATCTATTTCCTGGATGAAGCTTCCTTCAACAACAACGTGAACCATCCCTGGAGTGAAGCCGTCTGGCGGACAAGCTCCAAAGCCATGTTCGTCAAGCTGGGCGCGCAGAACAATATGGACCGCCTGCTCGGAACGCTGCAGCACGAAATGACGCACGCCCTCACGCTCAGCAGTGGTGAGAGCAAGCTCCGCACGCCGACCTGGTTCGCCGAAGCGGTAGCCACTTATTACGAGCTGAAGGGGCCCCACCCGAACTTTTTGGACCAGAAAGCTGTCTACCAAGCGGCGGCGGCAGGAAAGCTGATCGCACTGGAGAATATCCCGGACGACAACAATCAATGGTCGAGTACGGACCTTCCGCTCATTTATTCGGAGGCCCAGTCGTTCTATACTTATTTGACCGCCACTTACGGGGAAACCAAGATCAATAATATCTGGTACATGCAGGGCGATCTGACGTCGCCGCTGGAGCAAATCACCGGCAAGCCGTTCGCGCAGCTGGAGCAGGATTGGAAGAGCTACCTGACCTCCACCGCGGATATGACGTACCGGGGCGTTCAATACGACGATACGGGCGCGATGTACATCGGAGAGATGCGGCGCGGCTTCCGCTACGGCAACGGACAAATTTACAAGGACGGCCAACTCGTCTACGACGGCGGGTTCGTACTGGACAAGTACGACGGCATCGGCACCTGGTACTCCAAATCCGGGGAGAAATATGTCGGGGAATTGAAAAATGACGAGCAGAACGGCATCGGCAAGCAGTACGGGGCCGACGGCAAGCTGATCTATGAAGGCAGCTTCAAGAACGGAAAGTATAACGGCACCGGCACGTACTACTTCTCTACCGGGGAGAAGTACGTCGGCGGGTTCACCGACGGCCAGCCGAGCGGTGTCGGCATGATGTACGGCCCGGGCGGCGGCTCCTGGAAAATCATCGACGGCAAACCGGCCCGGTAATACGGAAGGTAGCCCGCGTCATAAGCGCGAAGGTCGCCTTTGTTGCGTTACCCGCCGAATTCATACGCTGCGGCAATTTCCTGCTTGCGCGCTTCCAAGAGCTACTCCTTGTCGTCCCGGTAGAACATGTTGTACGTGTCGAACGGGATGATCCGCCCGTCCGGGTGGGCGATATGCACGCAGGACTTTTTCACGGACCGCACGTCGAAGTTATACGGGTCCAGGAACTGCATGATGATGACGCGGAATACGTTATCGTACCCGATCGAATCCGGTACCGCCGCCATCGGCAGGCAGCAGAGCAGGCTCTTCAGCGACAACGCGGACGAGTCCGGCGAATGATTGGTGGAGAACAGGTGGAATATTTTCGACTTCAGCGTCTCGTCCTGCTCGAAGACGATCGTGTTGCGCCCGCCCTCGAGAAGGATCTCGGGATCGATCAGGCCGGTCAGCGGGATCACCTCTCCCCCAGCTTCAGCGCATAGCCCATAGCCAGGCAGTCCGGATGGCACGGCACCGGCAGGATATCCTCCGGGCGGAACACCCCGGACTGCTCGATGATCTGCTGCCGCACTTCGCTCAGTGTCAACCGGTCAACAGCCGGGTCGAAGGCTTCCAGACGCCCGGCGGCCTGGATCGGCTGGAATGTGACGCCCCTCACGGCCCGCCGCTTCAAGCCATATTGGATTGTCCGGCCGATTTCGCCGTCGTTGAGCCCCTTCTTCAGCGTCACAACCAGTGTGGTGGAGATATTGAACTCGTTCAAATGGGCGAGCGCCTGCTCCCGGATTCTTCTTAAGTCCGCTCCCCGCGACTCCTTCAGCACTTCTTCCTCAAAGCTGTCGAACTGCAGATAAATCTCAAAGCCCGGCATATATTCCGCAAGGCGCTTCACGAACTCCCGGTCCTGTGCGATGCGGATGCCGTTCGTGTTCACCATCAGATGCTTGATCGGTCTCCGCTTCGCCAGCTCCAGAATCTCGAAAAACTGCGGATGCGTCGTCGGCTCCCCGCCGCTGATCTGCACGATGTCCGGCTCCGCTTCGTTGCGCACGATCCGGTCCAGCATGAATTCGATCTGCTCCAGCGACCGGTACGAGGCCCGGTGAGGCGAGGATTCGGCATAGCAGATCGGGCACTGCAGATTGCAGTGGTCCGTAATCTCCAGCGACGTGAGGCGACCTGTGCTGTTCGTGGTCCGGGCAGAGCCCGCAATCGTAAGGACAGCCGTAGCGGATCGGCGTGTTCCATACGAGCGGCATCTCCGCCGGCTTGATAAATTCTCTGCAGCGCTTGTAATACTCCACGTCGGTGGAGATCAGCACCTTCTCCGGCCCGTGCTGCATGCAGCGTTTGAGCAGGTAAACTTTGTCGTCCTGGATGATGACCTTGGCCTCCACCTTGCGGAAGCAGGTCGAACAGATGCTGTTCGTCAATTCGTAGAACAAATAAGGCCGGTTCGGCATGGCATGGCTCCTTCTCCCCTCAAATGATCGCCCGAGGCGCCCTTTGCCCCTTCGCCGGAGGAGGGGGCTCTTCCATCGCGAAATCAGGCTTATGTAATAGATCAGTCCGGCGACGCAGGCGAGCTGCACATTGTTCAGCCCGAAATACGGGTGCAGCGTCGGCTTGATAAAATCGATGGCGAAGCGAAACAGCAGATAGCCGGTCATGAACAGCTGGAACAGCGCGCCGGCCGGCGACCGCGAACCCGGGGCCCCCGGCGCCGCCTTCTTCTTCAGCGCGAAGAGTCCCCCTGCCAGCAGCAGCAGGAACGCCACCTCATACAGCTGCGTCGGATGCCGCGGCACCCCGTCCCCGAAGTCCACGCCCGTGATCCAATGCGTCGGCGTGCCGTAGGTATGGTCCTCCAGCCCGGTGAGGAAGCGTACCGATCCGCCCGATGCACATACCGGTCGCCAGCGGAAGCACGAAGTCGTCGCCGGTCGAGCTGCTCCAGCCGATCCAGCGCTTCACCAGCTCGACGCCGATGAGGCCCCCTAGTAAGCCGCCGACGATCGTTTTGCCGCCCATCATGTAGGCATAGTCGGCCAGATGCAGCGGCGTCTGCTGCGGATCCTCGAGCCAGTACAGCACCTTGGAGCCCGCGGCGGCGCCTACGGCCGCTCCGGCGATAATTTGCAGCCCGGTCAGGGCGGGCATGCGTCCCGGAGTACGGGTCCAGAGATAGACGCGGAACCCGATGAAATAGGCGAGCGCTTCCAGAACCACATACGGGTGAAGGGTCCAAGGCCCGAGATGAAAATAGACGGGAAAGCTCAAGGCTACGTCCCCCTTGTTATCGATTGAAAAAGACGATGCCCGCACAGATCGATAAAAGAAGCACGGTGATGGCTCCAATGATCGCCAGAATCGCGATAACCGCCTGCAGGCGACCGTTCTTCGGCTTGCTCCGGTGTTCGGGTCCGCGCGCGGGGGCCGGCGGCTTCTCCTTCTCCGCTTCCCCGCTCTGCCGCGGATCGCAGCCGTTCCGGCATCTTCCGAATTCCGGGTCATCCGGATCCTCACAGATCGGCTTACCGCAGACTTTGCACCGGCCGTTCACGTCACGGTTCTCGTCCTGATTAGCATTCATTGGCTTCTCCCCGCGAAAAAGTGTTTGGTTCTATTTTACTGGAAACATTGGAAAAGGATAGTACTATTCTCGCCTAGTACCGAAAAAAACTCCGGTTCTTTGAATTTATCGTCCTGAAAGCGCTCTTTTTCCACTGTACTAGGATCGGAAGAAGCGGTAAAATAAGCTTAAGCCCACCGTAAATCCGGCCCTTTGCAAAAACTGAATGAAACGTTTAAACAAAGCCGACACAGCCTGCTTGATGGGAGGAAACGCCCTTGATCTTGGCACGCCTGGGATTTCACCGCCGCAGTATTATCCTGACTTGGCTCGTTTCCTATTTGACGATTCTGCTGCTGCCCGTAGTCCTCAGCATTGGGGTATATATCGAATCCAGCCGCACGCTGGAAAGCGAGATTCATCAGGCCAACCACTTCCTGCTGCAGCAGGTCCGCGAGGTGATGGACGGCCACTTTCAAGCGGTAGAACGGCTTAATATTGAATTAACGTGGAATGTAAAGGTGCAGGACTTGCTGTACTCGAACAAATACCATTCTTATCCGAATGAGTTTCAATATGATCTGTATCAAATCTCGCAGGACCTGAAGCTGTACAAATCGGCCTACGCTTCGATGATCGACTCCTTCTACATTTATGTGGCCGACAGCAAAACCGTTATTCTTCCGGCGCTGACCCGGAATGCATCGCTCGCCTATGAAACGGTGCACGCCGACGATTCTTTTCCGTTCTCTAAATGGAACGCCATGATGAATGACGGCCGCTTCCGGGGCCTGCTCCCTGTCGTGCGGATCGGCGAGGACGGACTCAAGAAGAAAAGCGTCGCTTTCATCAGCCCTTACGCAGGAGATCAAGACCATCCGATCGCCACCAACGTAATCATGATCGATCAATCGCGCATACTCGGTTCCATTGAGAACATGGAGCTGTTCAACGAAGGACATGTGCTCATCCTGAACAAGGACAATCAGGTGCTGGTTTCCAATTCCGGCGAGCCGATGCCCGCCGATTTCCCGTTCGATAAGCTGACGGATGCGCCCAATTTCTTTTATTACACGAAAAACGGCCAAAAGTTCGAAGTGATGTACATCCCTTCGGCCCAGTCGGGACTTAAATATATTTCCATGATTCCGAGCCGCCTGTACTGGGAGAAAGCCGAGCATGTCCGGAATCTCACTTATACGAGCATTCTGGTCAGCCTCTTGGGAGGCGGCCTGCTGACGACCTTCTTCCTGCGGAAAAACTACAATCCGGTCCGCCGCCTGGTTCAGGCCTTTTCGAAGAAAGCCCCGGTTCATTACGGCAAAGGGGTCAATGAATTTCTGTTCATTGAACAGGCCCTGGACCGCACGCTCACGGAGATGGACAACATCCTGCTCCGGATGAAGCAGCAAGCATCACATCCTGCGCTCGAACTTCATCGTCCGGTCGCTGAAGGGCAGGCTGGACAGCCAAATTCCGGTGAATGAAGCGCTGACCACCTTCAACATGGCCTTCGAATCGGATCGTTTCGCCGTCATTCTCATGAACCTGGAGGAGAGCGGGCCGTTCTACGAACGCGTTCAGGGCATGGACCCCGGAGATAAACGGAAGCTGCTTCAGTTCATTCTCACCAATGTGATGGAGGAGCTGGCTGCCCGGCACAACCGGGGATACGTGACGGAGATCGACGAGTTCTTCGCCTGCCTGGTCAGCTTCCGGCAGGAGGACGGACCGGAGCGGAAGGAGACGCTGCTCCAGCTCGCCCGGGAAACCCAGGCTTTCCTCAACCAGCACTACCATATTCAGCTGACGCTGTCCGTCAGCTCCGTTCATAGCGGCATCACCGGGATTTCCGAAGCCTATACGGAAGCTCTGGACGCGATGGAATACAAGCTTGTGATGGGAAGGAAGGAAATTTTGTCCTATGAGGACATTCACAAAGGGACGGAGGCCGATTCGAATACGGGCTATTATTACCCGCTCCAGGTGGAGCAGCAGTTGATCAACTGCGTGAAGGTCGGCGACTTCGAGAAAGCGAAGACAACGCTGGACGGCATCATTGAACGCAATCTTCAGCGCCCCGCCGTGTCCGTCGCCCTGGCCCGCGCCTGATGCTGGATCTGGTCGGCACGATGATGAAGACGATCAGCGAAATCGGCGACGTACAGGAAAGCTTCCTCATGCAGAATCCGAAGCGGATCGAGCGGCTCGCCTCCTGCGAAACGATCCAGGACATGCAGCAGCAGATGACCGAGCTGCTCGCCGACGTCTGCCGGTATATGGCGGAGAAGCGGCAGCAGAATATGGCGCAGTCACGGCAACGTGCCCTTCAGGGGCTCATGGAAGAGGTAGGCGCGTTTATCCGGGAGAATTACGGGGACCCGAATCTGAATATTTCGATGATCGGGCATCATTTTGATATGAAGCCGACCTACCTCTCCAAGCTGTTCAAGGACCAGACGGGCGAAGGACTGCTCGATACGATTAACAAGATGCGGGTGGACCAGGCCAAAGCCTTGATCGCTGACCGGAGCAAAACGATCGGCGAAATCGCCGAGCGCGTCGGCTTCAACGACGTCAATGCGTTCATCCGCACCTTCAAGAAATATGAAGGCATTACGCCGGGCAAATATAAAGAAGCATTGGAGAAATAGCCGCGGGAAGCGGCTTTTTTCCTTGGCGGATATACGCGCCGATCCTTGTACGACAAGGACAAAGCCGCCGTTTTTCCCGGTTCGTCAAGGGAATTGGATATTTTGCAGATGCCGTTGGAGGTTTTGTATACGGTGGAAACATTTTTGAGGATGCGTTTGGAGATTTTACCGGTTTTCAATGATGAAAGCGCTATCTAAAATGAGAGGTATGAGATTCCCATCTCAACGAAATCCGGATTCACCGGAAATTCAGGAGGTCTTCTCTATGAGAAAAAGAAGAAAGCCGCTTGTCTCCGCCCTGGTGGTCACCACCATGGTAGGCGACCTGACCGTTGCCTGTTCGTCCCAACCCAATACGGCCTCGAACACCTCCGACAACAAGAATACATCCGCCGCAGGCACGGCAACCACTTATCCGATGAAAACGGATAAAACTCTGTCTTACTGGGGAGAGCTTCCCGGCAACCTGACCGGAGTCAAATCCCAGCACGGCGACGTTCCTTTCTTCCAGGAATGGCAGAAGCAAACCGGCGTGAAGCTGAAGTTCACTACGGCGCCCACCAACCAAGGGAAGGAAGCGCTAAACGTGATGCTGGCCTCCGGCGATTTGCCCGATATGATCGAATACGACTTCTTGGGCGCATTCCCGGGCGGTCCGGAAAAGGCGATCAAGGACGGCTACATCCTGAAGCTGAACGATGTCATCGATAAGTACGCGCCGAATTTGAAGAAATATTTGAAGGAGCATCCGGAAATCGACAAGATGGTCAAAACCGACAACGGCAAACTACTATGCCTTCCCGTTCCTGCGCGGGGATCCTGCCCTTCAGGTCTATCAGGGTCCGATTATCCGCAAGGACTGGCTTGACGAGCTGGGACTTCCGATTCCGGAAACGATCGATGATTGGTACACGACGCTCAAGGCTTTCAAGGAGAAGAAAGGCGCAGCGGCCCCCTCTCCGTCGTCAGCGTGCCGCGGCCTCTTAACGATTTCAACGCCGGCCATTTCATGGGTGCTTTCGGCGTAACCCGCGATTTCTATCTGGAAAACGGCCAGATCAAATTCGGGCCGGCCGAGAAGGGATACAAGGACTTCCTTGCACTGTTCCATAAATGGTATGCCGAGGGCCTCATCGACAAGAACATCGCCACCGTCGACTTGAAGGCCATGGATGCGAACTTCGCTACCGGCGCGACCGGGGCCACCATCGGCAACGCGGGCGGCGGGATCGGCCGCTGGCGACCGATTGTCGAAGCCAAGGATCCGAAAGCGAAGCTGGTCGCCGCGCCGTATCCGGTGCTGAAGAAAGGCGACGTCGCCTTCTTCGGCCAGAAGGACCAGCCGTTCTCCCCGGGAGGCATGGTCGCCATTACCGCCAGTTCGAAGAATGCGGAGACCGCGGCGAGGCCGCTGGATTACGGATATTCCGATGCGGGGCACATGCTGTTCAACTTCGGCATCGAGGGCGTCAGCTACAAGATGGAGAACGGCTATCCGAAATATACCGATCTGCTGATGAAGAACCCGGATAAGCTCGCTCCTTCGCAGGCGATGTCCATGTATATCCGCGGCAACTATAACGGGCCTTTCGTTCAGGACAAACGCTATCTGGAGCAGTACCTGGCCCTGCAGACGCAGCGAGATGCCGTGACCATCTGGCAGAAAACCGACGTCGACAAGCACAAGCTTGCCGCCGATCACGCCGACCCCGGAAGAGAGCTCGGAGATGGCCAAGATTATGACGGACGTCAATACGCTGGTGGATGAAATGACGCTGAAGATCATTCTGGGCACGGAGCCGGTAGACAATTTCGACAAATACGTCGATAAATTGAAAACGCTTAAACTGGGCCGCGCGCTTGAAATTGAGAAAGCGGCTCTGGACCGCTACAACAAACGCTGATTTCGGGAG
Organism: Paenibacillus sp. P25; assembly: GCA_024704175.1. Lineage (GTDB taxonomy): Bacteria > Bacillota > Bacilli > Paenibacillales > NBRC-103111 > Paenibacillus_G. Next base: position 6,696,450 of record CP085629.1, on the reverse strand, counting down.
GAGCCCGGGGGCCGACCGGTCCCCTCTCCCCTATACCGCGTCATTTCGGAAGGAGGCGTAAAGGATGGCTAAAACAATTACGATGGAAACCGCCGCTAAGGCCCAGGTGAATAAGAACGCATTCCTGCCGAGATTCCTCCGGGACTTCGCTTTAAACAAATATTTGTACCTAATGATGGTTCCGGTACTTGCTTACTACGCGATTTTTCATTACGCACCCATGTACGGAGCGATCATTGCGTTCAAAGACTACTCGCCGATGAAAGGCATTATGGGAAGCGACTGGGTGGGGCTTGAGAATTTCAAGTCGTTCTTCAGCACTTATTACTTTTGGAGAATCCTGAAAAATACGGTGATCATCAGTCTCTACTCGCTGTGCTTTGAATTTCCCGCTCCCATTATCCTGGCGATTCTGATCAATGAGGTTCGAAGCAAAGTTTTCAAACGATGGGCGCAGTCCATCACCTATATGCCTTATTTTATTTCCCTTGTCGTCATCTGCGGCATGATCAAAGATTTCACGAACAGCGGCGGCGTCATCAATACGCTTCTCACCTATTTGGGCGGAGACGGCAAGGCGCTCTTGCAGAAGCCGGAGCTGTTCCGTCCGATCTATATTTTATCTGAAATTTGGCAAAAAATCGGCTGGGAGTCCATCATCTATATTGCAGCTCTCATGTCCATCGATCAGGAGCAGTACGAGGCCGCCCGTATGGACGGGGCCAGCCGCTGGAAGCAGATCTGGTACATCACGCTGCCCGGCATCGTACCTACGATCACGATCATGTTCATTCTGCGCGTCGGGAACCTGCTCAATGTCGGCTGGGAGAAGATCATCCTGCTCTACAACCCGTCGATCTACGATACGGCGGATGTCATCTCCTCCTTCGTCTACCGGAAGGGTCTGCTCGAATTCGGTTGGAGCTACAGCTCGGCTGTCGGCTTGTTCAACTCGGTCATCAACCTGATTCTGCTCATTACGGCCAACCGGATCAGCCGCAAGGTCAACGAAAACAGTCTGTGGTAAGCAGAGCCAAAGCGTTTATAAAGCCGTTTTTTCTACAAAAATGCTTGCGAAGCCGGTATTGCCGCGCAATACCCATAGGAGGAGAATTCCATGAAAAGAGACCACGGCTTGGCGGATACGGCCTTTGACGTGTTCGTCCATATCCTTCTGGTGTTCCTGATGATCGTGACCCTGTATCCGCTCTTGTATGTAGCGTTCGCCTCCATCAGCGATGCCGGGCAGCTCGTCAGCTTCAAAGGGATCCTGCTCAGACCGCTCGGCTTCAGCCTGGAAGCCTATAAAAGCGTGTTCGCCAATCCCGGCATTCTGATCGGCTACAAGAATACGCTGTTCATTGTCGTCTTCGGCGTCATCATCAACTTGCTCCTTACCTCGCTGGGGGCGTACGTGCTGTCCCGCAAAAACGTGATGTGGAACAAGGTGTTCATTTTCGTTATCGTCTTTACGATGTTTTTTAGCGGCGGGTTGGTCCCCTCTACCTCGTGGTTAAAGGGGTGGGCCTGATCAACTCCCTGTGGGCCACCATCATTCCTTTCGCCGTCAATACGTTCAACCTGATCATTATGCGAACCGCCTTCATGGGCGTGCCGGACAGCCTGGAGGAATCGGCGAAGATGGATGGAGCCAATCACTTCGTGATTCTGTTCCGCATCATCCTGCCGCTGTCGATGCCGGTCATTGCCGTTATGATCCTCTACTATGCGGTGGAAAAGTGGAACGGCTGGTTCTACGCTTCCGTCTTCCTGAAGGACCGCGATCTGTTCCCGCTTCAGCTGACGCTGCGCGAAATCCTGATCGCCAACTCCACGGACAGCATGTCCGCCGGGGCGGATAACGCGGACCGCTTCCAGATCGGCGAGACGATCAAGTACGCTACCATCATGGTCGCTTCGGTGCCGATCCTGGTGATCTACCCGTTCGTTCAGAAATATTTCGTCAAGGGTGTTATGGTAGGGGCATTAAAGGGGTAAGAAGGTACAAAAAGAGCGTTCGGTTTCATCTGTAAACCTCGAAGAGGCGGCGCCCGCCGCCCCTTGCGGTAAGGGGCGGTGGGCTGTCGGTGTATGCCATGACGGCCGGCTTCCGTATAGCCGGCCGTCACTTCTTCTGCCGCGCAGCCAAACGAAGCGTCATGGTTGTTCCTAACCCGGGGATGCTTGCTGCGGTTAAATCTCCCCCGTGCTTGGCTGCAATCCATTGGGCAATAGCCAGACCCAGGCCGGTTCCTCCGCTGCTGCGGTTTCGCGCTTTATCGCCGCGGTAAAACCGGTCGAAGATATGCGGCAAATCCTCAGGTTCGATACCGCATCCTGTATCTTCTACAACAATCTCTACATAGTGACCGGTTCTATGTGCCAGAACCCGGATCGTCCCTTTGTCCGGCGTAAACTTCATGCTGTTGTCGACTAGAATCACCAGCGGCTGATGAAGCCGCTCGCGGTCCCCCATGATGTCAAGCCCGCTCTCCATCCTTAATTCCAGAACCTGACCTTTGAATTCCGCAAGCGGTTTGAATTTAAGCACCACTTCCCGGATCACTTCTTCCAGGGTTATCGGCTTTAAGACGATTTCTTCCTGATTGGAATCGGCCCGGGCGAGCGTCAGCGACTGTTCCGTCAGCTTTCCCATTCGCTTCGATTCGCCTAATACCATAGAAAGCGGCTCACTCATCTCGAGAATGGAGCGGTCCGGATGGCGGAATACCAGTTCCGTGTTCGCCTGGATGATCGACAGCGGCATTCGCAGCTCATGCGACGCGTCGGCGACGAACTGCTGCTTTGCCGCTCCCATGACCGGCGGATCGGCAGCGACGCCCGGTTCGCCAAATAATACCCGGCTAGTATCGTGACGGCTCCTCCGCCAAGAATGCCGAATAGAATTAACCGGGACAACTGCTTCAGCATGTTTTCCTCGGAATCGACGATGCCGATGGCCTGAACCGAGACGATTTGGGAGGGCGCTTCCGTCAGGACAGGAGGTTCTGCGTCCTCGCTCCCTTCCATGAAGCGGGGTAAGTCCGGCACGAGCATCAAATTGACCGCTTTCGACGAGTCGTAGTCGGCAGCATATATCCGGTAGGAATGGCCGCCGACCTTGATCGTTTGCGGTGTTCGGACCGACAAATAGGGCCTGAAGACATCCATTGCCTTCCTCAAATCCGCCCCGGCCAGGGTCGGAAACGGATTTCCTTGCTCATCCCAGAATACCAAAAAAATCCGCGGGTCGATCCCCTGAATGTGAATTATCGTTTTGGCAGACCTGCCTTCAGGAAGGGCCGAAGGTTCTCCTGTTGTAAATAGTCCGAGCTTTGTCTGTAAAGGCGGCAAGTCCTGCTGCAATCTCATCCGCAGCGATTCGTCCACCTTGGCGTATAATTGGTGACGGAGCTCCGTATACACGATCACGCCAAGGCAGGCGAGAATGACAAAGAACACAGCCGTGTTGAGAGCCGTCAACCGGATTCGGGTCTTGCCAAACATGGTGCGTTCTCCTTTAACAGGTAGCCGACATTCCGGACCGTTTGAATGATATGTTCGCAATCGAAGGCTTTTAACTTTTTCCGCAGATAGAACACATAGACATCGACGATATTCGATCCGACGTCGGATTCCAGCCCCCATACCCGGGTACAGATTTGATCCCTTGTCAAGATTTGCTCCCGGTTTCGCAGCAGATATTCCAGCAGCTCGAATTCCTTCTGCGTAAGCTCCAGCCTCTCCCCGCCGATCGAAGCTTCCTTGGTCCTTAAATTCAGAAGAAGCCGGTGATAAGCAAGCACTTCTTCGCTCTCGACCGGTCCCCGTCTTCGCAGCAGAGCACGAACCCGTGCGAGCAGCTCCGGCACCTCGAACGGCTTCGTCATGTAATCGTCCGCTCCGGTATCGAGCCCCTGCACCCGATCTTCGACGCTGTCTCGGGCCGTCAGAAATAAAATCGGCGTATGCATCTGTTTGGCGCGGACGCTTCGGACGATTTTAAGCCCGTCCATGCCCGGCAGCATCCGGTCGAGAAGCAGCAGATCATAGATGCCTTGTTCGGCCATATAACAGCCTTCATCGCCGCAAGCTGCCGAGTCTACCTTGTACCCTTCTTCCTGAAGCAGGGTGTTTATCGTTTTAAGCAGACGGACGTCATCCTCTACCACGAGTATCTTCATCGGGCTGTCCTCCCCCGTTCCTCCCCGAACTTCTTTGGAATTCTCATTATAAAGGAGAAAGATGAATCGCAGATTAAAATTTGGAAAAATTCGCTAGTCGGTGGTAAAGAACCAATCGATATTCTTCGCCGCAAGCGACCTGCTATGGCCGTTCCAGGAGTCGTAAATGCTAAGCTTGTAGGTCTTCAGCGTCTCCAGCTTGAAAATGAGCTCCTGATCGGTCTCCTTGATTTCAAACCCTCGGTTTTGCCCAGCCTCAGCTTGGTATCCTTCGTTATGTCATACGGCTTCGCCGCCTCGAAATCTTTGAAATCATATTCCCTCGTAAAGGATTTATTCCCCTTCTCGTCCTCAAACCCGATAATCAGCTTGCGGCCCTCCGTATTAGTTTCCACAGACTCCTTGGTAAGCTCATAGTTGAAGGTCAGCTTCAGCTCCCCGAGCTTTAATGTCGTAGCGATATGGTTAATCGAAAGGGTATAAGGCGTCAGATTGACGTCCTTCAAATCGTCCTTGACCTTGGAATCCTCCTGGGGCGGCCAGAATGCGGCAGCGTTCACATACCCGTCCGGCTTGGCCTCCTTGGCCGAGAGCTTGCCGTCCGTAGTCGCCTCGCCGATCAGGACCTGCATATCCGAGATCGGGTAACCTTTCGGCATGGTCGCCGTCAGGAACAAGAGCGCTTTTCCGCCCGGCTTCACCTTGCTGTCGATCGAGCTGACCGCCGCAGGAAAGACGGTGCCGGCCGGGGTCTTGAAATTGGCCGCAAGCTTGGCCGCATCCATGTACCGTTTCTCCAGGTTGGTTACTTCCAATACGGCCATTAGCGTATCGCCTGTGTCTCCCCGGTAGGTCCGGACGTCCCGCACCTTATAGCTCGAACTGCGTCCAACGTGCTGCACGGTATAAGATTCGCCGACATTGTTATAAGGGATGTTCAACATGCCGGCGCCGTTCGTAAACTCGAGCAGATCGTTCATTTTCCCGTCGCTGTCTTTCTCCTGCAGAACGAGCTTCACTTTGGAAAAGTCATTCGAATACGGCGACCTGCCGACGAACTGAAAATGGACCGACGCTCCCGGCACCAGGCTGATCAATTCATCGGTTGGGATCAGCTTCGCCTCGATCTTTACCGCTTCATCCAAGGAATAGTATCCCGTCAAATTGGGAATAGGCAAGCGACTCCACACCTTTATTCGTAAGCACTACATCGGCCGCCAGGATATCCTGGTCCTCCCAGGGCAGACGGTGGATGGTGGCGATCTGCGCCGTATAGATGCCCTCTTGGCCCGTAAAGGTATACTCCTTGCCGATGTCCCCGCCTTCCGCCCGGGATGCCGCCGGAAGCTCGTAATAAGCGACGGCCTGATTCAGCTTCAGGTCGGCCTCATATTGAATGACGACAAGCTGCCAGCCATGAGACGAGACGGTAACCGGTACGGAGCCTGTCAGCTCGATTTCCTTGTGCACCTGAGGATCGATCGTCAGATCCTTCAGATCCTTTGCCTTAAGCGGATACATGTAACCTTCGGTGGTTCGGATCGCAAACCGGTACGAAGGCACCGCCACACTTTTGGCTCCGGCGTTGGTCATTTCGTAGACGACTGTTACGTTATGATATTTCTCGTTTGTATTCATGAGCACCTTCTTGATGTCCGTGCTGACCGGTATCCCCGTCATGACGACCTCGCGGGAAGCGCCGGCCGGGGTAACGACGGAATAGGTATCCGGCACGGCGATTTCTCCCAACGTTCGTTCATAATTCGGCTGGGTGAAATCCCACTTGAAAAATTGGAAAATGAGGCCGGAGAGGTCCGTCCCTTCCTTCACGGTCGCATAGAAGCCGATGTCTTCGGAGGTATGGGCCGCAATGACCTGTTTATCTTTATCCTGCGGAAGGATATTCACGGATATCGAGTCGCCGGATCCGGTCAGCAGATGCAGCCAATAATCGAAAAAGACCAGGTCGCCTCTGCCGTTATTATGAACGGATACGGTAAAGGTGACATTCTTCACCCCATGGTCGGGCAGAATATACAGATCCTTCAGCTCCATATAACTATCGTCCCCGATTTGAACTGACCCGAGAGGAGGGAGGCTTCCCCCCTCATAGGCGGCGGCTCGTTCATCGGCAAAGCCCGGCCGGGCGGCGCCCAAGATCAGGACGGCGGCGAGCAGAATGACGGATAAATGCCATGCCGAACGTTTCATAGCCGGTTACTCCTGCAAATAGGTGCTTGCCTTATTCTGAATCGCCTTGGCGACTTCTTCCGCCGATTTCCTGCCCTGGAAGAACGGAGCGGTCTCTTCCGCAACGATGGACGTAATTTTCGGGTCGCTTTCCGCATAGACCTTAACATTGTTCAATATTTTCTCGATCATGGCGATATCCTGATCCGTGGCAGGCTCCATCGCGGCCTCTTTGCCTTGGATCATCATTTTCATGCCTTTGCCTTTCTTCTCGCCCGTACCTGTACCGATCTGCCTCAAACTCTCTTCCTGCGCCTTTGCGCCGTTCTTGTTGACGGCAAACCCGCCGAGTTCGATGGCCGACTGCATCTCGTCCGACAGGAGGAACTTCATGAATTCCCAAGCCTCCTTCTTGTTCGCAGACTTGCTGCTCATCGCAAGCGGCATCGCAGCCGTGAAGGCGGTTCCTTTCGTCTCATTCTCCGACGGCAAATCGTAAAACGCCCCTTTTCCGCCAAAGAAAATCTTGGGCAGGGTGTATAAGTCCGCGTACATGAGGACGTTCGCTCTCGGATCGAACACGACATTCTCGCTGTCCGCATTTCCGGTAAGAATCATCTTGTCGTCGTACATCGATTTCGCCAGCTTCAGCATGCCGATAAATTCCGGAGAATCGAACTTCGCCTTCTTCCCTCCCTGGTCGACAAACTTGGCGAAGCCGCTGTTCAGCATGAGAGTGATCAGCTGATCGGATTCGATATGGCCAAGGGGTACACATCGGGCTTACCGTCCTTATTCTTATCCGTTGCCCATTGCCCCGCCAGTTTCTTGAATTCTTCCCAAGTCCACTTGCTGTAGTCGATCTTTTCGCTGCCAGTGGCGGCCTGGTTCCCCAGCCATAAGTTCAATCCCACCTTGACAGGAACCGCATATAAGGCGCCGTTATATTTCATCGCGTCGAACATGCCCGTGTAGTAATTGCCGATTTGGAAAGAGGCGTCTTTGCTCATCAGATCCCCGATGTTTTCCAGCGACTTCTTATCGGCGTATTTTTTATAAGGCAGACCGCTTACGACGATGAGATCGGAGGCTTTGCCGCTCATCAGCTCCGCACTAACCGTGTTTACGTATTTTTCGATATTTTTAGGATCGGGTTTCGTATTGGTCATGATGATCTTTCCTTTGTCCCCGGCGACCGGAGCCGGAGAAGCCGCATATTCCTTGATCTCGATTCGAATGCCCGGGTGGGTCGCTTCGAATTTTTGTTTCGCCGCCTCAAGGAAGCGATCGGACGTCATCACGGACAGCGTAACGGTCTTGGTTTCCGAACCGGTCAACCGGTTGGCTCCTTCTTCTTTTGCGGCAGGGCTGGCCGGATTTTTTCCCGTACAGGCAGACAGAACCAGAAGAGAGAGAACGGAGCAGGCGACAACGGAATGTTTAGCTGCGCATTTCGGCATGGGGAAGAATTCCTCCTTTGGAATGGTTAAAATGGACCATCGCGGCGATAAATAAAATGCCCGGAACTACGTACTCTTGCAGATGAATCAAATAATTCATCCCCGCCCAGCGGGCGGCGGCGAAGGCGACGATGGCGGCCGCGGGGATATAGAGAAACAGCCGCTGCAGCCGCTGATCCAGAGGCATTCCGTCAGCCGCCCAGAGACGGACGCCGAGCAGGAATGAGGGCAGGCCGAACAAGGCTCCTGCAATAAACAGCCTTCCGGCAAGCCGGCCGGCGGCGCTGGAGAGCGGCTCCTGCGGCGATGGGATGTAGCCTTCCTGCGCGGCCTGCTGCTGCCACAAGCTTCGCAGCTTCTCCATATAAAACGGGATATCGATGATTTGCTCCGGCACCCAATCCGGCGGAAGGTAAGGGCGAAACCGGATCAGCGTACCATAGCCCGCCCGCGCAGGCGCCGCGCGGCCGCAGCGAAGCCGTATTTCAGGAGCAGGCGCCGCTCGCTGAGGAGCGCATCGTTCCAGTCGAGTGCATGAAGCCGCTCTTGCAGCACCGTGCGGACCGCCAGGAATTGCCGGCCTATGCTGCAGGTAAGCCAATACAAGGCGATGATTCCGCAGCTGAACAGCAGCAGCGAGTGAAGCTGCCCTATTTGCATATGCGTTACCAGATGGTTTTCGATCCGGAAATGCGCCGCATTTTTGCCGATGGCCCTAAGCACATCGCCTGCATCCGTTTCCCCGCGCAGCACTGCACTCGGCCTTGCCGCCAGCTGGATGCCTTCAATGCGCGCCTCCGGACGCAGATCCAGCAAGGCGGTAACCGGGATCAGCACATCGGGAATGCCGTCATCCGCCATCTGCCGGAGCAGGGAGCCCTCATCGTCCATGACACCGATGATCGTAAACGGGACACCGAACAGCTTGATCGTTTTTCCGGCGACCCGTTCCGAATGAAACAGCTCATCCGCAACCTTCGCGCCGATCACGGCAACCCGGCTGTGCTCGTCAACGGAAGCAGGGGCGAAGGAGGTACCGGTCTTCAGCCGTACTTCGGTAAAATCGCGATAACTTCCGTTCACGCCGAACACCTCGCAGTTTGCCGATACGCCGCCAAGCGTCGCCCGGGTTTGAACCCTGGCTGAATAGGCAATGGGCAGGGGAGCCCACTTGGCGGCGAGCTGCTCGGCCTCCTTCAGCGTCAGGCCGGCCGTCTCCGGCGCAGTCACGGACCGGTCAACGGTAGCCGTCAGCTTCCGCAGGCGGTGGGAACCGTTCGCCTGCTCCCAATCGGCCAGAACCGACGATAGCCACCCGATACTTGCCAGTATCAGCAGCACGCCGGCAAACACCATCGGAGCCGCCCAGCGGGAACGCTGCATGGCTTTCACCTCCTTTTCCAGCGAAACGTCAATCGCTCTTAAGCACCACCCGGTCTCCGTCCGCAACGGATTTGCTGCTGGAGACGACCACCTTATCGATCGGGGTCACGCCGCTTACGATGGATGTTTTGCTATCGTCCGCGTCCCCGGTCTGCACGGAAGCCCGCTGCACGAAGTACTCGGTGCCGAGAGGCCCTTTCTTTTCTTTGAGAACCCATACATATTTCCCGATCTCATCTTCCCGGACCGCATCGTTAGGGAGCAGCGACCCGAACGTATCCGTTTTGTGAACGATATCGAATTCGCCCGTCTCCCCCTTTCAAACGGTTATCCCGCAGAGAGAAGGTAATTTCCTTTGTTTCCTGTCCCGACGAGACGGCGGAGCCGGATGATCCGGACGAACCCGAAACGGGATCACGGATATCGGCAATGGTCGCTTTGACGCGCGCATTTTTCAGCACGGAGAAGATCAGCTCCGTTTCATCCCCCACTTTCACATATTGAGCCTTGGTCTCCGGGATCGTCGCCTTGAGCTCCAGCCCCTCGGATAAATCGGAGATGCGCACCGCCGCTTTGCCACTCGGAACGGGCGCTCCCTTCGCGGCATTGAGCTCAGTAACGATACCGGCAACCGGAGAAACGAGCCGCGAGAACTCAGCGAGCCGCCGCTGCAGGCCGGCAATCTGCCGCTCCAGAATCTCTGCGTCCAGCCGAGTGCTGTCGATGTCGCGGGAAATGCTGCGCATCTGCTTCTCGTCGCCGCTGCGGAACGCGTCGGCGTAGCTGTCCTGCAGCTTTTGCAGGCTGAGCTGCTTCTGCTGCCATTTCGCCTGATTATCCTTCAGGGCATCCTCGGCATCCCGCGTTTTAAACAAGACCAGCTCCTGGCCCGCCTCTACCGTATCGCCGACTTTCACTTTGACGTCGCTCGCCGGCCAATTCGTCTCGACGTACAAATCCGCCGTGTCCGCCGCCTGAATCGTACCCGAGCCGGTGACCTCATGCGACAAAGGACCGGACGCAGGCTTTTCCACCTCCACCTCCGCCAGCGAAATGTTCAGTAACGTATTCGAAAAAAACGTCAGTGCGACCATCGCGAAGAAAAACCCGGCGATGACGCGCCTGATCGCTTTTTTTCCGGCCCGTTCGCTGTCTGCGGCAATCGCCGTGTTCATTACTATTCCTCCTTACCGCATTACCCTTTGATTCCGGATAGCTGGATGCCCTCCACCAAATCCTTTTCTGCGTACCATGCCACGAGCAGGAGCGGCAAAGATATAAATCGCGGAAGCGGCAAAAGCGATGCCTCGCTCCTCTTCGCCGATGACCGATAAATAGACGGACAGCGGCTGTTTGGCCGCATCCTTCAGAAAGATCAGCGGCTGCTCGACCATATTCCAGCTGTCAATGAAGACGAGGATGGAGAGCGCCGCCACCCCTGTGCCGCACATCGGCAGGACGATTCTTGCGAATATGTACAAATGGCCGGCCCCATCCACCCGGGCCGCTTCGATATAGCTGGCGGGTACGAACATCATAAACTGTCGCAGCAGAAACACGCCGAAGGCACTGAAGACGCCGGGGTAAACGATGGACCCGTACGACCCGAGCGGCCCGAGCCGATCCGCCATAATGAAATTCGGTACCAGCGTCACCTGAAACGGCATCAGCATCGTGACGATGTACATGAAAAAGAGCGGCTCGCGAAAACGAAAGCGCAGATGGGCGAAGGCGTACGCGGCGAGCGAAGCGACGGCGATTTGGCCCGCGATGATGGGCACGGTGATTTTCACGGAATTCCAGAACATGAACAGGAACTGAGGTTTTCCGACCAATACGGCGTAATACTGCGATAACGTCGCGCGGTCCGGAATCCATTTCAGGCTCACATACTCGTCCGCGTCTTCGCTTCCCGAAAGAGCGGCATAATTCGCCGTAATCTCCGCTTCCGCCATAAACGAATTGGCCAGCGTCAGCACAATCGGGAAGAGGAATCCCGCCATCCCTGCCGCAAGTACGGCAACCAGCGCCAGTTGTCCGGCCTTCCGGCCGATGCGGCTTGCTTTCATCCGAAGCCTCCTTTCCGGGAACGGACCGGCCTTCACTCCAGCGACCTGCCGATGCGCCGCTCCGCCAGAAACAGAATCCAGACCAGCAAGCACGATCACCAGCGCCATGAGGAAGGCGACCGACGTCAGCTTCTGATAATCGAGCGACTTGAACAGGTTGTTCATGTAATGCTGCAGCATGTAAATGCTAGGATCCGGATAATCTCCGGCGAGCAGGTACGTCTCCCGAAACACCTTAAACGAATTGATGATCGACATAATAAAGACGAAGAATGCGGTCGGGGTCAGGTAGACCAGCGTGATCGCCCGCCACTGTCTGAATTTGCCCGCTCCGTCGATCGACGCCGCTTCGTAGTAGTCGGCCGGAATATTCTGCAGGCCCGCGAGAAACAGCACCATATTGTAGCCGATATTTTTCCACAGGTAGACGATAATGACCACGAACATGGCCGCCCCGCTCTCCATCCAATCCTTCGGATGGATCCCCCAAGCTTCGAGCCATCCGTTGAGAGATCCATGGAGGTCAAATATCGCTTTCCAGACGAGCACAACCGACGCTACCGGTACGGCAAGCGGACTGAGGAACGATATCCGGAACATTTGGCGAAACGGCGACCTCCTGTTAAGCAGCATGGCGAGCCCCAGCGAAAGCAGCATGTTGAGCGGCACGCTGACCGCCGTGAACAGGAAGGTATTGGCGGCCGCCCGGCGGAATACGGGATTCGCCAGCGGCTCCCGGTAATTCGTCAAACCGGCAAAGGACCCTTCCACCGGGCTGTCCATCAGTGAATAGTAGAATCCCATCCCGAACGGGAGCAGGAAGAAGACGGCAAAGCCCGCCAGACTGGGAAACAAAAACAAGAATGCGGCGAATCCTTCCTTTAAGCCCAAACGCCTCAGCACACAGCGCTTCCCTCCTTTCCTCTGAATCCCATTCTCACATGCGAAAATTAGAAACGGCTTAGAAAAAAACAAAAACAGCCCAAGAATTCGATTCTCGGACTGTTCCTCTATGGTTATGAATTTTCATCAAGGCATGCTTAGCGATTGGGACGGCTCTCGGTCGGCAGCGACCGGTCCAGCGCATAGATATTCGCCAGCCTGAGCGGCGTGAAGCTCGAGGCAAAGCCGAAGCAGAGCTCGGCCTTCTGCGGGTGCCCCGCGTCCGGCAGTCGAATCGCCATCCCTTCCGGCTCGCGGAAGGTCAGATCGTCCCCGGCGGAAATGAGCTGTTTATCCAAGACATTCCCCGTCTTTAAGTCCACCGTCGTGATATACGTATTCCCGGTGGGCGCCGTCGAGCCGCCGGAGCCGTAGGAGTTGCCCTCCAGCAAATACAAGTATCCTCCGTAGGAGGCGAAGCCCTGGAAGGTTCCCACCTGCGGCTGAAGCACATCGGCTAGTGGCGCGAATTCCCTCCGCTTCACCTGCTCCAAGTCATACACGGCAAAATGGAACGCCCCGTCCTTCCGGTAGCGCATCGTCAGCGGCCCGTTCGCCGGGTCGATATTCACGGTCGTACGGTCAGCGCCCTCGATGAGCCGGTATTTCTCCAGCTCCGGCGAGCTTGGCGTCAGAATCTTGCCGTCCTCGAACGCGAAGCGGGCCAGCTGCGTTCCCCACCCAGCTGCTGCCTTCCGTGACGGCATCCGTCTCCGTCCATAAATACGCGGTGCCGCCCACCGTCTCCACACCGATCTGGACACCGTGGCCGAGTCCTTTCAGAAACATGGAGCCCAGCTTGTTACCCTCCATGTCCAGCTGTGTCAGGGTCAAATCTCCGTTCGCATCCCGGCGCGAGCCGCTGACCGGGGCGCTCTCGCCCGGAAGCCGCTGGCCGCCAGCCATCAGCTGCACGACATAAATCCGCTGATTCACGTTATCGAAAGCAAAGGATTGCATGACCGTGCCGTTGCGCAGCTCTTTGTCCCGGATCACCTCCGCCGCCGGTGCGGATAGAACGAACCGCTTGGAGTGCAAGGGCGACTTCTCGGCGGAAGCACCGCCGGAAGGGACCCACGGGAGAAGACTTAAGAGCGTAATGCCTGCCGCCAGCTTGAACAATCGCTTGCCGCCAAGGCCCAGACGGGTAACGGCGCTTCCATTTCCATGATTACGGTTCATATTCCTGCCTCCTTGGATGGATTGGCCCCTATGGCGATTTGCTCGCGGATCCGCAGCGCCGGCTCCGGGTTGTTGACCGTCACCAGCGTTGCCCCGCGACCAATCGAATAATACATCTGCTTATCGTTGTCAGGACAGTAGCTCCAGGCGTGCAGTCCCAGCTCCTGAACCTCACGAACCAGTCTGCGGCGTCAAGAGCTTCATGCTAATGCCGACGGCCCACATCTTGGACAGGGTCCCTTCCGGACCCGGTACATAGTTTAACATCACCTCTCCGGGGAAGCCCTGAGTTCTTAAGTGATACGTGTCATGGATATGGGCAATGACGTCCGCATCGAAGGAAGTGAACACGCAGCGCGAAAGAAAGCCGTATTCCTCCAGTATCGCAATTGCCTGATCGGCCACCGCTGTGGCCTCCTCCTGCGGTTTGATTTCCACATTGAGCAGTACCTTGGGGTAGGCCTCAAGGAGGGAGCAGAGCTCCCTGAGCGTAGGAATCTTCAGACCCTCGAACACGGGGCCGAACCATCCGCCCGCATCGAGCCGTTTCAGCTCCTCCAGATCGAAGTCGCTTACTTTGCCCGAGCCGTTCGTCGTCCGGTCTACGGTTTCGTCATGAATAACCACAACCGCCTTGTCTTTGGAGAACCGGAGGTCGAACTCCAGCATATCAACCCCGAGCTCCAGCGCCTTTTGAAACGAAAGCAGCGTATTTTCCGGGTAAGCCGACTTATACCCGCGATGGCCGGCTACAATATAGGAAGGGTGGTGTTGAATCCGCTCGATCATCCGACTTCATTCCTCTCGTTTACTTTTTCAAAATGCGCTCGGTTTCTTTCTTAAACGTATCCAAGGAAGCGTCGATGCTCTTGTTGTCATACATAATCGCCTGCATCGCTTTGAAGAACTCCTGCATGACCTGCGACCACGCCACGTTCTTGTTCGTATCGGTAGCGTATTGAAGCTGATCGTAAGCCACTTTGCGGTTCGGTCGCTTCGCCCACAGATCCTTGATCTGCTGCGATTCTACCATTTTCTTGGTAAAAGGAAGGTACCCCGAATCCAAAACAAACTGCAGGCCGCCTTGCGGATCCGTCATCGTCCAGCGGATAAACTCCCATGCCGCTTCTTTATTCTTCGAATCGGCCATCAAGGCCACGTTGGCCCCTCCGGTTGGCGTCGCATAGACCTGATCCATCGGCATGAACGCCGTGACATAATCGAACTTCACGGTGTCCAGGAGACTGCCGATGACCCCTGTGGACTGATACATCATGGCGACCTTCCCGCCGCTGAACATCTGGTTCACGATATTCCCGGAATCCTGCGCCGGCGGGTAGTACAAGGCGCCCGTGCTTTGCAGATCCTTCAGGAAGGAGAAGACCTTCACGCCCTCGCCGTTGCCGAATCCGATCGAGGTCTGCGCATCGTTGAAGAACTTGCCTTTGGTCTGGCTGATCATGGCGATCGGATACCAGGTATCGTAAGGCATTGTAAACCCGTAGCGCTTATACTCTCCGTTTTCCTTCACGACCAAGGCGTTGGCCACCTTCTTCAGTTCGTCCCATGTCTTGGGTACGGAGAGCCCTTTCTCGTCCAGCGGCGTCTTGTTGATATGCAATATCGGCGTGGAGCGGTTAAAAGGCGACGATACAAGCTTCTTATCGAAGGTCGAGTGGCCCATGAGACCCGGCGTGAAATCATCGGCGCTAAGTCCCGATTTCTTCATATAAGGCGTCATATCCTCCAGCACGTCGGAATCGGCGAACATTTGGACATACGCCCGCTCCAGCATCGTCACATCGGGCGCGGTACCCGCCGCCACGGCCTGCTGCAGCTTGGTGACCGTCTCGTCATAGGAGCCCTGGAACGTCCCGACCACTTCGATCTTGTCATGCGTCTCATTGAAACGCTTGATCATGGCGTTCAGGTAGTCGCCGTTCTTGCCTCCGAGCGAGTGCCAGAACTGCACGGTCGCCTTGCCGCCCGCACCGCCGCTTGACTGCTGAGCCGGCTCTTTCCCGCCCGCCTGCTGCTGCGTCTGACCTCCGCTGCACCCGGCCAGCACGCCGGAGAGCATCGCCGCCGCCATAAGAGCAGACCGAAACCTTCTTTTTCATAGATGAACCCCTCCATTTAGCTAAAATTATGTTGTCTTTATTTAATCCCTGAATAAACGAACGCCCTGACGATTTGCTTGGAAGCGAAGAGATAGACGATCAGGATGGGAACGACGAGCACCACGTTCCCGGCCATAATGATATGCCAGTTGCTGATGCCTTCCGTCTCCCGCAGCATGGCGATCCCCATCGTCAGCGGCCGGACGGACGCCGAATCGGTCATCACGAGCGGCCAGAAGTAATCGTTCCAATGGCTGACGAAGCTGAACAGCGCGATCGTCGCGAGCGCCGGGATGGACATCGGAATCATGATTTTGCGGATAATCTTGAACTCGCTCGCATTATCCAGCCTGGCGGATTCGATAATCTCCTGCGGGATCTGCATAAAATATTGGCGCAGAAGGAAGATCCCGAAGGCATTCGACATGAACGGAATGATCTGGGGCAAGAGCGACTTGATCAGCCCCGCGTCCGCGAGCATGAGATAGACGGGAATGAACGTCACCTGCCCGGGGATCATGAACGCCAGCAGCACCATGCTGAAGCAGATTTCTTTGCCGGCGAACCGGTATTTGGCAAACGCGTAGGCCGCCGGGATCATGACGATAAGCTGCAAAATAATGATGGAAAACGTAATGATGAAGGAGTTCCTGGCATAGGTCAGAAACGGCCCTGCGTTCATCGCCGCCGTAAAATTGCCCCACTGCGGTACCGACGGAATCCACGTGGGCGGAAACGCCAGGGTCTCCTGCAGCGTCTGCAGCGAGGTCGAGATCATCCATAGAAACGGAGTGACGAACACCATCAGCACGATGGCTTTCAGCAAGAAGCCCAGTATTCGTTTCACCCAATGCAGTTCCAAAGCCGCCAACGCTTATACACCCCCTTGTTGTTTGCAGCGTTATTGGTAATGCACCTTATTAGCCAGCGACCGGAAATAGACGAAGGTGAGAAGAGCGATGATCGCCATCAGCACGACGCCTGTAGCGGAAGCGTAGCCGATGCTGTTGGTCCTGAATTCGTAAATGTAATACACCAGTGTGGTCGTAGCGCCGTTCGGGCCTCCGCCGGTCATGATTTTCACGGTATCGAACACCTTGAAGGAGCCGATCGTCATAATAATCAAGATGAAAAACAGCTGAGGCGAAATCAGCGGCAAGGTAATCTTATAAAACACTTTGAACTTGCTCGCGTTATCGAGTGCGGCCGCTTCGTAGATGCTGGGGGAATGCTTTGGAGCGCAGCCACGATAATCAAGGTAAAATAGCCGATATTCTGCCATACCGATACGATAATGATGGAGATCATGGCGGTGCTTGAGCTTTGCAGCCAATCGGAGGTCGGCAGACCGACTGCCTTCAGCAGGAAGTTCAGCAGGCCGTGGCTCGGTTCCATCAGCCACATCCACACGAGTGCGACTGAGACGATGGAAATGATATGCGGCGTGAAGATGCCCGCTTGCACCACCGCGTTGAACCGGCTCTTCCGGTTCAGCCAGACGGCGATCAGCGACGATAAGATCATCGTAGCCGCCACCACCCCGACGGTGTAAACGATCGTATTGACCAGCGCGCCGTAGAAATCTTCCCGCGAGAAAATCTGGGTGAAATTGTCGAGCCCGATAAATTTGCTCTTCGCTTTGTTCATCAGGTTGTACTTGTAAAAGCTGAGTTTGATGAGGTAAATCACCGGATAGATGACAAACAGGAGAATGCCGGCCATGGCGGGCAGGATCATCACATAGGGACGGACCGCTTCCCAAACGCTTCGGTTACGCATCCCTTGCGCCCCTCAGCGCCCGCATGTAATCGGTGTAACGGGCATCGCTCCGGTCGACCCGGTTCTCGTCCGCTCCGAAGAAGAAGAGCTTCTCGGCGTCTACCCCGACATAAACCTCCTGGTCTACGGAGAAGAGGTCCTCCGTACACTTGATCATAAAAGCATGCCCGCCCGTCCTTACCTGATAAATCGTCTCCGCTCCCAGCATCTCCCGGGTGACGATGGTCCCGCGTGCGGAATAGTGATAATCGCCGGGCTCCTTCGTAAGCACCGCGCTCTCCGGGCGAAAGCCGAACTTCGCCCCGTCCGCTCCGAGCTCGCCCACATTCATCGGCGGAACGCCGATAAACTGGGCCGCAAACAAATTGCTCGGTCGCCGGTAGATCACCTCCGGAGCGGCCTCCTGCTGAATGCACCCCTGATTCATCAGCACGATCGTATCGGCCATGGACATCGCCTCCACCTGATCGTGAGTCACGTAGACGAAAGTCGTGCCCAGCTTCTTATGCATTTCGATCAGCTCGATGCGCATCTGCACCCTAAGCTTGGCATCGAGGTTGGACAGCGGCTCATCCATCAGAAACACGGACGGCTTCTTCACCATCGCCCGGGCCAGGGCAATACGCTGCCGCTGCCCGCCGGATAATGTCGACGGCTTCCGGTCCAGGTAATCTGCCAGCCCGACCGTGGCGCTGATGCTTTCCACCAGCCGGCTTCTCTCCTCTTTCGGCACCTTATTGTTCTTGAGGCCAAACTCGATGTTCTCCCTGACGGACATGGTAGGATAGATGGCGTAGTTCTGAAAAACCATCGCCACGCCTCTTTGTCCCGGAGGAATGCGGGTTACATCCTTGCCGTCGATCAGAACCGAGCCCGACGTCTGCGGGTCGAGCCCGGCGATCATCCGCAGCAGGGTCGTCTTGCCGCAGCCCGACGGGCCGACGAGCACGGTAAACTTTCCGTCCTCGATCTTCAAATTCAAGTCTTTGATAATGACATGCTTGCCGAACGATTGCGTAACCTGTACAAATTCAATAGATGCCAAAGTGATCCTCCTCACGGGTCATGACGTTGATGCTCCGGCCGCACGGCCCCCTTTTTCGCAGTATGCTGTTCGAGCGAGCACTTTTGCGTAATTGTGTTTATTTATGCTTATTTGCATTGTAGTCGTGAAGTTTTTTCTGAATGTTATGCTCATATGAAGATTTCGTAAATGTTCGAAAAATAGGGATAAATCGCAGTTTACGTCGAAAGATGTTCGAAGCCGAATGTTTGCGCTTACAAAATCAGCCTGACTTCTCCCCTCTCTTTCCCCGCCGATTAACAGCAGGCCGTTTTTGTGATACAATCCTGGGTAGACTCCCGCTGTGTCACCAGCGGAAGTCGAGGATGGTTTTTTTCCATTCCCGGTGAGACAGGGCGGATTCCATTGCGCCAGCGAAGTCTTCCGCCTTGCTCACCACAGTATACTTATTCGGAATCAGCCTTCTCAGAGTGTCCTGACAGGCCGGTCGCTCCATCACCTTTAGCACCTGCTCGAAATCCTTCACCGAGCTGCGGTCGCTGCCGTAGATCGTGATCCCCTTCTCCAGCACATCCCTCGTGTTGATCGGCACCAGATCCTCACTGACTCCCATTGCAATGAGATGTCCGCCCGGCTTCAGCAGATCAATCCCTTGATTCACCGCACTTTCGCTAAAACGTCCGCCTGTGCATTCCACTACGATATCCACCTTGTCACCGGCAAGGAAATCATAGCTCTGCACCATTTCGGTCCGGGCGAAAGCGAACTCATCCAGCTTCTCCCTTATCGCTCCGAATACGGTCAAGCGTTCCTCGCCGATCCCGAAAGCGTGATGCAGCACGGCGGCCGTGATATATCCTACCGGTCCGTCTCCGAAGACGGCGACACGGGCCCCGCTCAGCAAATGACTTACTGCTCTGAGCGCCCTGTACGATACGCTGCACAGCTCCGCCAGTACGGCGATCTCGTCCGGCACCGAATCCGGAATCGGTATTACGCAGGCCTCCGGCAGTACCAGCCGGCTTTGGGCGATTCCGTCCGTGCCGCTTCCCAGAAACTTGCCGCGGCTGCAGTAATTGTCCGCAATCTCGCCCCGGCAGGCGGGGCAGCAATCCTCAGGCGCGAGATCCTGAAGCAGGTAGCCGGGCAAATTGGGTACGATGACGACCCGCTGCCCGACCGCCAGCTTCGCGGATTCGCCTTCCGCCACCCTGCCGATGCCTTCGTGAAGCAGCGCCATCGGCAATTTCTTCGCCAGCACCTCCGGCTTCCGCAGACCCGCCGAAATAGCGGAGATCGGCGTGACAGATGCTTGCCATTGTCGGTTCGACCGCCACAAAGCCCTTTCGCAATTCTCTTTCCACGATTTGCTCCTGAATGACATGGGGCTGCACCAGCCGCAAAGTGCGTGACTGGGCGGTACCCGTTGTTGTCGTGACCACGATGCCACACCTCCGTTACCATGAATGATTTATATGAATTTCCCGGCCGCTACTTACGGCGACCGTGAACAATTCACCGGATGCTATACGGTCATGACATGGATGCCTACGTCCTGAAACGGCTTGATGCTGTCTTCCCCGGCTTCCTTCCCGGTGATCAGCGTGTGAATGGAGCTGCACGGAGCCACGGTATGCAGGGACAGCTTGCCGAGCTTCGTATCGTCGGCAACGACGATCACTTCCTGGGCGGCCCGGATCATTCCCTGCTTGGCCGGGACCAGCCGCGCTTCCGGATGCATCAGCCCGTATTTCGCATGAATGGCGGGGGTCCCGAGAAAGGCCTTGGTCACATGAAGCGAGCGCAGCATCTCATCGGTGAACATCCCGTTCAGCATGTAGCTCGACGGATACAGCTCGCCACCGGTTACGGTGACCTTCACCCCCGGGGCATCCCGCGACTCGGCCGCCACGTTCATATCATTCGTGACCACGGTGATGTTGGACCGGGCGGCCAGGCTCCTCGCGATATGCAGGGTCGTCGTGCCGGAGTCGATCATGATATGATCGCCGTCCTCCACCAGGCTTGCAGCGAGCCGGCCGATGCGCATTTTCTGCTCGAGCCGCACATTCGTCCTCTCTCTGAAGGAGGGCTCGGCATGGGTCAGTTGCTCCACAATGACGCCGCCGCGGGTCCGCTTGAGAAGCCCCTCCTGCTCGGCCTCCGCCAGGTCCCTGCGGATGGTCGCTTCATGGACTTGAAACTCCCGGGCCAGCACCGCGACCGACACGGTACGGTGCCTTTGGACATATTCGACGATTCTCAGCTTTCTCTCCGCATGACCAGCAAATGTCTCCTTCTCCCTTCAAATCAAGCATGCATATGAGCAAATGCTGTTTATTTATGTTCATTTATGCTCATTAATGCTCTTTTAGATTAACCCGGGAGTCATGTTCTGTCAATACAGCGATTCAAATAATACCAGTAAAACTAAAAAAAAGCGGCATTCGCTTCCCGTACATCAGGAAAACGAACACCGCTTTTTTGGGCTGTGTTCCGGCATATGTGATCATTCTTTCCTATTCAAACGATTTGCTTGCGCATCGACGGCTGAACCGCCGGTCATGCGGCTTGTAGGCCACGATTTCCAGGTTGTTCATGCAGAGGCTGAGCTGCTTCAGCATAATTTCGGCCTTCTCATGGGTCATAGGCTGACCTAATGTTTTACCTTTGTAGCTAAGGATATACTGCACGCTGATAACGACCTCCATAAGTAAGATGGGTTGCGGTCGAAGCTCGGGTGTAGGGGAGGACTGCCCGGAACGGCCATTCGCCGGATCGGTGTCCCGTTGATGAGCAATCTATGGACTTCGGCCGCCGAGAAGTTAATGCTTTCTTTCGGCAAACGTTTGACAGCATGTATCGGTGATTCCACTTGCCGTGTCGTGATGACGGGAATCGTAGCCTTCCCCGCCTTTGTGCTGAGGCTGAGGCTTATCCGCGTGGGCGTCCACTTCAATCATGATGACTTCCGCGCTGCAGTTGTTGCCCTCTTCCCAATAGGCACAGTTGGCCACACTGCATTTCACCGTTGGATTTTCCATGATCATCACCTCGTCCTTCATTACCCGGACGATTCGGAGATGAAACAAACCGGTTCCAAAAGAATCACGCCGAGCGGGCCCGCCTTGCTTACTATACGACTTTAGGACCAAATAGGTTGCAGCCAGCTATATTAAAAGATTCGCAGCTTCCGCCCGTTTCCTGTCCTATTTCCTTGGAAATCATGAAATTCGGGAAAATTCTTCTTTTTTCGCAGACCTCTTCAAAATTGGCGCCAAACGGTCGAAATAGTGAAGAGAACCTATCGGCGGACGAAAAAGCCCGATCCCTAAAGCGAAAACGGAGGCTATAAAGGAATGAAACTCACTCTGTACAAAAAGCTGTTGTTCAGTTTTCTGATCGTGCTGCTGCTCTTATCAGCAATCAGTGCGACCGCGCTGACGAAAATGCACACCATGGGCGCCAAGTCCAAGCAAACGACGGATACCGGTCTGCCGAATGTCGTCCTGCTGGCCAACCTGAATCATGACTTGATGGAGCTCGACGACCTGATGCTGCGCATCCAGCTCAATCTCGAAGATGCGACCTCCCAGGATCTTACGTCCGACCGCGACTTCGTCTCCCAGCCGGATAAGGCGAAGCAGCTGTTCGAGAGAATCGCTTCGAAGTCGCAGCGGCTTGGCGGCATGGTAATGAGCGAGAAAGATGCGGGACTCATTAAACTGTTCCAGACCAAATGGGATGCTTATGCCAAGGCCTTTCCTGCCATCCTGGAAGCCGCGCAGAAGCACGGACCGGATGGTCTCCGGCTGATCCGGGACTCGAATGCCGATTTAAGCGGCTGTACGATGGTCATCGATTTGTTCACCCGGAACATCCAGGAATACGCCAACGGTTGGGCGGGCGAATTAAACCGTTCGTACCAGTCCGGCGTAGCCTGGGTGATCGCTTTGAGCATTGTGGCGATTCTGGCGGGCATCGGCATTTCCTTCTTGATCGCGAGGGATGTATCCAAGCCGATCCGGGAGATGGGCAGGGCGGCCAGACGGGTATCGGAAGGCGATTTGTCCGTAACGAACCCGGCGCTGAAGCGGCAGGATGAGATCGGCGAGCTGAGCGCCGCTTTCAGCCAAATGACGGAGCATATGCGGCAGATGATTCTGAAGATTAACGAGCATGCCGGGCTGGTCTCCGCCTCCGCGGAGCAGCTGAAGGAAAGCTCGGAGGAAATGCAGGCGACTACACAGCAAATCGCCGTAACCGTCAAGGATGTGGCCGAGGGAGCCGATCAGCAGACTCTCAGCATGGAGGAAACCTCCCGGTCGATGGAGGAAGTCGGCGCCGGCATCGGGCGGCTCGCCGAAAGCGCGTCGTCGATCGCCGAGACCGTCGAATGGTCCAAGCAGCAGGCGGAGAACGGCGGCGACTCCGTACAGAGCACCGCTAGACAGATGCATTCGATCGACCAATCGGTTCACGAGACGGACCAATCCATCAAGCTGCTGGAAACGAAGTCCCAGCAAATCGGCAGCATCCTTGCCGCGATCCGGGATATCGCGTACCAGACCAATCTGCTTGCTCTGAATGCGGCGATTGAAGCGGCGCGGGCCGGCGAGCAAGGGCGAGGCTTCGCGGTCGTCGCCGCGGAAGTGCGCAAGCTGGCCGAGGAATCGGGCCGCTCCTCCGAAGAGATCGGTGCGCTGCTGAGCGAAATTGAAAGCAGCATCAGGCAATCCGGCGAGTCCATGGCGAGAGTTAAGCAGGAAGTGCAAACGGGCCTCAGCCTCGTTCGGGATACGGAGCACAATTTCGAGCAAATCCTGCGGTCGACCGCCGGTATCGCTTCGCAAATTCAGGAGATGGCCGCAACCTCCGAGGAGATGTCGGCCGGAGCTCAGCAAATCACGGCCTCCGTGCAGCAGGTATCCGCCATCGCGAGAAAATCGGCCGAAGCCTCCCAGCATGTGGCTTCCTCCGCCCAGGGCCAGCTGCAATCGACGAGTGAGGTGGGGTCCTCGGCCCGCTCCCTGTCGCGGATGACCGAAGAACTCCACGCGCTTTTGTCCCAATTCAAAGTTTCTTAAGATATTCGAAGGAGAGTCTCTGCTAAGCAGGGGCTCTTCTTTTTTTCGAAAAAAATGAAGCTTGCCATCCGTAACAAGAGCGGAGTTCCATTCATAAATTTAAAGTGTGTTCTGTTGATGGGCGAATGAGAAGCAAGGGCGGACCCCGGGGATTACCCGCTGATTCTTTTCGTTCAGGTCATCCTGATGCTACCTGCCAAGGAGCAGGCGTATTTCTCATAAACGGAGGTTAACAAAATGGACGATTTTAAAAAGGATCTACAGAATCTGAGCGTTTCCGATTTTAATGCCGGTGAAATGGTGCCCGCTCAGTACCAGGGCCAGCCTTTTGCCCCGGATGCCCGCCTTTGCGTCTTCACCTGCTTCGGTATCGGCTTTGGCTTTGGTCGCTTTGGCTTCGGCGGCTGCTTCGGTCGCGGCGGATGCGGCGGATGCTTCCAGCTGCGGCGGTCGCTTCCGTTGCGGCGGATGTTTCCACCGTTGCGGAGGATGTTTCCAGCTGCGGCCGCTGCTTTATCTAACGAGGGCGCTTAGGCTCCCCGAGAGGAATTTATGCCCCTGCCGCACGGCCGGCCTGCCGCGGGGCCCCTCCCAAAAAAAAGGCAAGAAGGACAAAAGGTGATACATAAGATAAGGAGTGTGGCGGCGTGACAAGGGGCCGGGCGGCTCCCGGTAAGGAGGAGTGAGATGACTGGATTAAAGCCTTCGATGCGTCCCAAGCTGAACGGGGACACCTTTATAATTCCCGATTCGAGCGGCGCGGTCTATTTTCGCAACAATATAGGTTCGTTCCGTATGGAGGGGAGGCGATCGACCGGTGGATCGAGAAGCTTGTCCCGATGTTTAACGGGGCGTACAGCCTGGACGAATTAACGGACGGATTGCCGGAGCCTTATAAGGCCCGGGTGTACGACATTACGGCGGTACTTCATAAGAACGGGTTCGTCCGCGATGTCAGCGGGGATCTTCCGCATGCCCTTGATGACCGCATTCTCGACAGGTATGCTTCACAGATCGAATTCCTGGACTACTTCGGAAGTTCCGGGGCTTCCCGGTTTGAACACTACCGTCAGGCGAAAGTGCTCGCGGTCGGCTCCGGCCCCATGCTGATTTCGCTTGCGGCGGCTCTGCTGGAATCCGGCCTGCCTCGGTTTCATGTGCTGGACACCGGCGCCCTGCCGACGAACCTGGAGCGGCTGAGGGAACTGGAGGCGCATGCCCGCAGAACGGATCCGGAGGTATACATAACGGAAACCGCGCTTCCGGATGGAAAGGATTCCGGCTGGAGGAACGCGATCCGGCCGTTTCAGTCGGTGCTCTATGTATCGCAGGAAGGGGATCTGGAGGAGCTGCGCCTGCTGCTCGCCGCCTGCCGGCAGGAGAACAAGCCGTTCCTCCCCGCCCTATGCGTACAGCATACGGGGCTAGCGGGTCCTCTCGTCGATCCGCAGCGCGGGAACAGCTGGGAATCGGCATGGCGGCGCCTTCACCTGTCCGCGCTGGACCGCGATCCACAGCTGCACGCCTTCTCCCCGCGGCGGGAGGCGTGCTTGCGAACGTCATCGTATTCGAGCTGTTCAAATTGGCGGCGGGTGTGTCCGATCCAAACGAACAGCGGGCGGTATACCTGCTCAATCTGGAAACGCTTGAAGGGGATTGGCACCCCTTCCTGCCGCATCCGCTGGTTAGCGGACATGCCGAAGCAAAGCCCGTCCAGGATTTCGAGAGGCGGCTGGAGGATGGCCCCGATCCGCAAGCCAAGGGAGCGGCCGGGCTGCTTTCGTTCTTCGACGGGCTTGCCCGAAGGGAGACGGGCATCCTCCATGTCTGGGAGGAAGAGGAGCTGCAGCGGCTTCCCCTTGCCCAGTGCCGGGTCCAAGCAGCGGATCCGCTGACGGAAGGGCCGGCCCCGCTGCTCGCGAAGCTCGTCTGCACGGGCCTGACGCATGAGGAGGCGCGGCTGGAAGCGGGACTGGCCGGGATCGAAGCCTACGTGACACGGCTGGCCGAGCCGTATTTAAGCGGAGCGCCGCACCGGGCGACCGGGGTCGGAGCGGGGCGACGTTCGCTGAAGGCGTCTGCCGGGGGCGCAGGCGTGCCTCGCCGGGGAGCTCGGAAGACGGCAGACGGGCCGCAGGCAGGCCGTCTCCTCCGTTCAGCCCGACATTGAGGACGAACGCTGCCGGTACTATTGGCGGTCGCTTGCAGCGATTCACGGGACGCCCGCCCTTAGCGTCGGTGAAGACCTGTACGGCCTGCCGGTAGTATGGGTGGAGGCGGGCGGCCGCCGATACGGGGCGACGGACCTGAACCTGACGCTGGCGCTGCGAAGGGCGCTGCAGCAAGCTTTGCAGGAAATGCCCAGGCAGGTGAGTGTCTCCTCCTGGAGCGCTTCCTCTTCTTCCGCCGCCGTCCTCGAGAAAAAAGAGCCGCTCCGCCTGCGGTTCCCTCATCATGAAGAGACGCCCGCGCAGACGCTGAAATCCGCTTTGCAAGTGATGAAACGCAGCGGCGCCGGCATCTCGGTGCTGGATCTGGCGCTGGAGCCGTTCCTCGCGGAAGGACCGGTGGAAGTGGCCTGCGTGCTGCTCCGAGAGGAGGTATCTCCATGAGTGCGGTAGCCGTCGTCATCGGCGAAGGCTTATGGGCGGATTGGGTCGGTGAGGAGCTCTCCGCCTCCTGCGAGGTGATCCGGCAAGCCGGTCTCGATAAAGGGGTTCCCGAGACCGCCGATCTCGCTCTGGTCCTGGGTGACGCCTGGCATCCTTCCGTGCATGCCAGGGCCGAGGAGGTATTCCGGGCCGCCGGAATCCCTTGGCTCCGCGGATTCGCTGCCCTGGGCGAAGCCGTGATCGGGCCCCTTGTCCGCCCCGGCCGGCCGGGCTGCTCCCAGTGCGCGGATATGCGCCGCCTCATGGCGGGGGAGCCGTCTGGAGATGCGGGAGCTGCAGCGGCGGCTGGCAGAGCATGGCGGCGCCCCGCGGGATGTATGGGCCTCGCGTAATGGGCTGCTCCATGCCGCGCATTTGACCGCTGCGGAGGCGAAGCGTGTGATGGAAGGCCGGCCGGCTCAGCTCGAGGAGCATCTGCTGCTGATCCATCTGAAGACGCTGAAGAGCTCGCGTCACTTCTTCCTGCCTGATCCGATGTGCCCGGTATGCGGCAGGCCGCCGGAGGACTCCCGGGAAGCGGCCCGCCTGACGCTCCGGCCGAGCCCGAAGATCAGCCCGGACAGCTTCCGGACCCGCCCGATGGATGAGCTCAGGCCCGTTCTGACCCACGATTACCTGGACTTCCGAACCGGCCTGATGAATGGTAAAATGCTGGACCTCGCAACCCCTTTTGCCGATGTCATTGTCAATTTGCCTTTAATGGCGGGAGACGAAGGCACCGCCGGCCGGACGCTTTCCTATCGGGACAGCGAACCGACCGCGATTCTGGAAGGGCTCGAACGCTACTGCGGACTCATGCCACGCGGCAAGCAAACCGCAGTTCGCGGCGGCTACCGGAGTCTCGGCGATCAGGCACTGAATCCGCTTAAGGCCGGAGTCCATGCCGAAGAGCAGTATGCCCGGCCCGACTTTCCCTTCCGGCCATTCGATCCGGACCGGCCGATGGACTGGGTGTGGGGTTATTCATTCCTGCAGGAGCGTCCGATTCTGGTGCCCGAGCGGCTGGCCTATTACAGCCTGGCCTGCAGCGGCGGCTTCGTATACGAAACCTCGAACGGCTGCGCGCTGGGCGGAAGCTTGGAGGAGGCCGTCTTTCACGGCATCATGGAAGCGGCGGAGCGCGATTCATTCCTCCTGACATGGTACGCACAGCTTCCGCTCCCCGGCTCGATTACAGAGCGGTCCAGGATACGGAGCTGCAGCTGATGATCGACCGGATGGAGACCGTGACGGGATATGAGCTTCATGTATTCAACTCCACGATGGAATACGGGATTCCGAGCCTTTGGGTCATTGCGAAAAACAATAAACCGCAGGGCATGAACCTCATCTGTGCGGCCGGTTCCCATCCGGACCCGGTGCGGGCGCTCAAAAGCTCGATTTATGAGCTGGCCGGGATGATGCAGTCGCTGGACGGCAAATCCGAAGGGAACCGCGAGGCGTCGGAACGCATGCTCCGCGACCCGTACCTCGTGCGGGAGATGGAGCATCACTCCATGCTGTACGGCTTGCCAGAGGCGGAGGAGCGCCTGCATTTTCTGCTGAAGAACGACCGCCCGTCCCAAACGTTCGACGAAGCCTTCAAGCCGCGGGCGAGATATGCGGATCTGACCGAGGATCTGAAGGAGATTCTGGCCGCCTTCCGCCGTCTGCAGCTTGACGTGATCGTAGTCGATCAGACGGCGCCGGAGCTAAGGCGGGCCGGTCTCTGGTGTGTCAAGGTGCTGATTCCGGGGCTGCTGCCGATGACGTTCGGCTATCATCTTACCCGCCTGACAGGACTGGAGCGGGTACTGAAGGTCCCCCAGTTGCTGGGGTATACACAAGAGCCGCTGGCGCCCGGACAGCTGAATCCGCATCCCCATCCGTTCCCATGACGAGGAGGGCATACATGAGCCTGAACACCTTTATCCATGACCTGCAGCACGATCCCGACCGGGTCCGGCCGGAGGACTGGGAAGCCGATTGGGCGGACGCGCCGCCGCCTTACAAGCTGTACCGCGGCCTGCCGGCCGTTCCCCTCTTCGCGGAAGTCCCGCTGACGCTCGAAGGAATAGAGGCGCCCGCAGCACCCGGACTGCGTGAAATCGGGCATCTGCTCTGGTATGCCTACGGGATTGCGCAGTACAGCCAGACGGCCTATCCGCCCGAATCCGCGGAGTCGCCGCCCGGTATCCTCCAGATGTACCGGAGATTCGTGCCTTCCGGAGGAGCCCTCTACCCCAGCGAGGTCTATGTCTATCTGAAGCTCGGAGATTTGCCCGCCGGGGTCTATCATTACGATGCCGCCCATCACCGCCTGGTGCTGCTTCGGGAGGGCCGGTTCGATCCTTACTTGAACCAGGCGCTTGGATTCCGCTGCGATATGGAGGGTCGCTTCGGTGCGGTTTTCGTATCCACCGTATTTTGGAAAAACTTCTTCAAATATCACAACTTTGCCTACCGTCTGCAGGGATTGGATGCCGGGGTCTTAATCGGCCAGTTGCTGGAGACGGCAAACCGTTTTGGCATTACGGCGGCCGTATGCTTCCAATTCCTCGACCGGGCCGTGGGGCATCTCCTCGGGCTATCCCAGCAGGAGGAGAGCGTGTACGCGGTCATCCCGCTCTCGGCGAAGCCGGCCGCTGAGTGGTTCGGCCGTGGGGGCAGCGAGAGGCCGGCCGTAACATCCGCCGAATTATGCCGGGAGCCGCCGGCCGTTCGGCATGTCCATTACGTCCGGTCACGCAGCATCCGGGAATATCCGATGCTGCTGCGAATGAACGAGGCTTCGCTGCTGGAATCGACCGGTTCGTTCCGGCGGCTTGCCGGTGGCGGTGTGGGGAAGCGAGCCGCCCTTAGGCGGCGATACGATGGCTCTGCCCGACGTGAAGCGGGCGACCTTCGACCTGGCGGAGGTCAGCCGCAGGCGGCATTCCCCGGGCGAAGGCTTTGTGCTGAAGAAGGTAAGCCTGCTGCAGCTCGCTTCTCTGCTGAGCGCGGCGGCGGGCCTCCCTTACCCGAATGACCTGGACGGAGATCAGCCGAACCCGTATCCGAGGATTTCCCTGTACGGTCGCCTCCCATGGCGTGGAGGGCCTCGCGGATGGCGCCTACCGTTACGATCCGTCCGCCCATGCGCTGCAGCTCCTGCGTCCCGGCGATCACCGGTCGCGGGCGCAGCAGGGAATGACGCTGCACAATGTCAATCTGTTTCAGGTCCCGCTCTGCCTGCATGCGGCGGGAAGCAGGGATCACCTGATTCCGTCGCTCGGGTACAGGGGATACCGCATTCAGCAGATGGAGGCGGGAATTCTGGTGCAGCGCCTGCTGTTAGCGGGCTTGGCCGCGGATCTCGGCGGTCATCCGCTTCTGGGGTTCGACGCCCCGGTCTGCGACGAGCTCTATCGCATGGATGCAGCGGACCAAACCTCCCTGATCCAGATTCCGCTCGGCCCTTACCGCGCCCACCCCCGGCTGCAGGGCGCTCTATCCGGCTGACCTTTAACGACGAAGAGGGACCCGCCGCGGCAAGCTCGCCGCCCGGGTCCTTCTCTATTGGTGACTATCTCGGGTCAAAGGGCCATGACTCCATAGGGAGTGTAGGTATGGCCGTATCCCCAAGGATAATGATGTCCGAAATAAGAATCGTGAAGCCAGCCATGATGCCAGTCATGGTAACCGGCTTCGTACGGATGGATGTAAAGGTCGTGCACATAGTAATTAATATGCGGCTCATGGGCATAAGGGTCATAAGGATAGTAAGGCGCCCCGGCGGTAGGGGCTACAGGAGCTTGGGGATAGGCCTGCGGTGCGGCTGGGTAAGGCCCGGCGGCAAGCGGCTGCATCGGCATCGAAGCCCCGGCTGTCTGGAACGGAGCCCCGGCCCCTGAAACGGTTGTGCGGTGGATAGCGGGGAAACGGATCCCGGCGTTTTATCCTGATACATGGTGGATTCCTCCTTGTGAATTCATACTCCAAAGTATGCAGGGAGAACAAAAAGGGCACTTATCCCATAGAAAAGGACTTGCAAAAATTTTCGTTCAGCCAAAAGCCTATAGCTACCCTGACATAATGCTGTCAGGGTAGTCTTTTTATAATAAAGCTTAACAGGTCGCCTCACAGCGTCTCATCCTTTAAGGAATGGACGCCCACGCCGCCGAATCTGAACAAGAAAGGAATCAACCCAATGAGTACAACACAGAGTAAAACCGGGGTGGTCGTAGCGGGGCGCTGCTCGCCATCCTGATGGCCTCCATGGACAATACGATCGTCGCCACCGCTATGGGAACGATTGTCGGAGAACTGGGCGGGCTGGATAAATTCGTCTGGGTCACCTCCGCCTATATGGTGGCCGAAATGGCCGGAATGCCGATCTTCGGCAAATTGTCCGATATGTACGGACGCAAACGTTTCTTTATCTTCGGCATCCTGGTCTTTATGCTTGGCTCCGCTTTATGCGGGACGGCGCATACCATCGTGCAGCTGAGCATTTACCGCGCCATTCAGGGGATCGGCGGCGGCGCGCTCGTTCCGGTCGCCTTCACGATCATGTTCGATGCCGTCAAGCCGGAGAACCGGGGAAGCTGGGCGGCCTGTTCGGCGCCGTATTCGGCCTGTCGAGCATCTTCGGCCCGCTGCTCGGAGCCTATATCACGGATTACATCCACTGGGAATGGATCTTCTACATCAACCTGCCGCTCGGACTGATCGCCTTCGTGATGATCGCGTTCTTCTACCGGGAATCGCTCCGGCATTCCAGACAGCGGATCGACTGGTGGGGTGCAATCTCGCTGGTCGGAGCGATTGTCTGCCTGATGTTTGCGATGGAGCTGGGCGGCAAGCAATTTGCGTGGGGATCGGCCCCCATTGTGGGCTTGTTTGCGGGATTCGCCGTGTTCGCCCTGCTGTTCCTGTTCGTAGAAAAGCGCGCCGAAGAGCCGATCATCTCGTTCCGCATGTTCCAAAACCGGCTCTATGCCGCAAGCAATGCCATCGGCATCTTCAGCGGAGCGGCCTTTGTCACGGCCTCCGTGTATATTCCGATCTTCATTCAAGGCGTTCTCGGCGGAACCGCTACGAACTCCGGGCTTGTGCTGCTGCCGATGATGCTGAGCTCGGTCGTTACGGCCACCGCCGGCGGCTCCTTGATGAACAAGTCGCCCTTCAGAACGATCATGATCCCGACGCTCGCGATTCTTGTGGCGGGACTCGCGCTGCTGACTACCTTGTCTGCGGGTTCGTCCCGTCTCACCGTCACCCTCTACATGATCCTGGTCGGACTCGGCATCGGCGCCTCCTTCTCCGTGCTTAGCAATGCGGCGATTCATTCATTCCCGGCCAGCCAGCGGGGGCGGCGACCTCTACGCTCAATTTTCTCCGTTCCCTCGGCATGACGCTCGGAATCACCGTCTTCGGTATTATCCAGAGCCACTCGCTGACGCGGAATTTGTCGGAGGCGTTCGCGGGAAGCGGCGGGGCCGCCGTACCCCAGGGTATAAGCTTCAGCGACCCGCATGCGCCGCTGGATCCCGCTACCCGCGGTCAAATCCCCGGGTCCGTGCTCGGCCGGATTACGGAAGGGCTGTCGTCTTCGATCGGCCTTACGTTTGCCTGGAGCCTGCTGCCGGCGGTACTGGCGCTGGTCGCCGCTTTCGCGATGAGCAGAGAACGGATGGATCTGAAAGCCCAAGCGGAGGGCGAGAGCTACGCAACCTCCCATTGATTGACGCAAATGAAGCCTGTGCATCCGTTAGGACGCGCAGGCTCTTCGTTTGGGCTCACTCCTTAGGCCAGGCGGCTTCCACCTGAATTCCGTTATTGTCCGTAAATATAAAATTGCGAATCCGGCCTTGGTCGTAAACGCCGGTCATGGCGATCCCAGCCTGGTGCAGCTTGTTCCGCAATGCGAGCCCCTCCTCCTCGGACGGCAGGGAGAAAGCAATATGCTGAAGCGCGCCCGGCAGGAACCGGAATAAATCCGGGGACTGCGGGTTCGCCGCCAGCCGCCTCAGTGCCTCGTCGCTCTGGAATATCTCGGCCTCGGGATACTCGAAGAAATGGATACCCCAGGATTCCGTCTCGCCGGGCTTCACAAAACAGTGCCTGCCGCGGCCTTTCGCCGCCGGGTAAATCGTCCCTGCCCGCATCCCGAGCATCTTCTCGTAGAACCGGATCGTCCCGTCCAAATCCGGCGTCACGAGGGCGAGATGATGGAAGCCCTGCCAATGCGGACACCATTCTTTTTCATTCGTGGTCGGTTCGTTCATGTGCACGCAGCTCCTTTTATATAATTAGAATTCTAACTAGTATGTTAAAAAAATATCTTACGCCCTATTTGCGTTCTCTCTCTCCGAACAAACCGGCCAGCTGAACGAGCAGCGCCTTGAGCGTCTCCAGTTCCGCCGCCGGCATGCTTTCTTTGACACGGTCCTCCACCATCTGCGCAAAATGCTGCGTCCTCGCCGCCAGCTCCAACCCTTCCTCTGTCAGAAAGATCCGCTTATACCGTGCATCCTCCGGATGATCCTTGCGAACCGCCCAGCCCTTCTTGACCATTCCGTTGATCAGGCTGGTCACGCTGGGCCGTTCGATCATGAGAATGTGCTCCAGCTCGGACGACGTAATGCCGGGATCATGATAAATAATCCCGAGCGCGCTCCACTGCGTATGGGTCAGTCCTTCCGGTCTCAGCAGCTCCTCCATTTCGCGGCGCAGGGCGATATAGCAGACCTTGACCAGCCGGCCGATCGGCCCTTTGTTCCACTCCCAGCCCGGTGGTGCCTTCTCTTCATCCATATGATCGTCCCCATATAGTTAGAATTCTAATTATATTCTACCCGTTTTTTTGCAGAAGTCAATGAAGGAAGAAAGGAGCGGACTGCTGCGGCAACTGCTCTTGTTAAGTTATAGGGACGCATTTAAGCGTCATGTGAACTTTTTATTTGTAAATTACCGATACAACGGTCCATGCTCCGGAAAAAATAATTAGGAGTAATGTTATTTTTCGAAACTGACTCTCATTGATCTTGTTTACTACTCTATCACCTAGAAGCACTCCCAGGATCATTGCGAAAATGAACCAGCACGTATAGTGAATAACTTCCTTATTGATTAGTCCCCCTAAGAGATAGGAGCCGATAGTCACTATGTTTAAAATAAAGGCATAGGCCGTTAAATTGGCACGAAACCCATTTTTTTCAACCCCTTGATTGGACAGAAACAATACCACAGGGGGACCGCTGAATGAGATACTGCCATTTAACAATCCGCTTGCGAAACCAACCGGTATGATTCCCATACTTACGTTTCGAATAGGAAATTTATAGCCTTTGATAAGAAGGAATGCGAAAACAATAATGATTAATCCGATGATTATCTTAAGAACATTGGAGCTGACCACCATCAACAAATAGGTACCGAGTGGAGCTGCAATCAAACTTGAAAATAGCAGCAGCTTCATTTTTCTTAAATCAATATAGGGTTTGACTCTCAGCAGGATCATGATATTCGAAAAGAAGCTGAATAAAACAACGATAGGTACAACCATTTGCAGAGGAATGATTTTGGATAGCAACGGCACGGCTATGAGGGCAAAGCCAAACCCTGTTACTCCCTGCACAAAGGATGCTAAAAAAATAATGAGCAAACCCCATATCATAATCATTTATGTTTCCTCCAGCTATAAAGGTAACTCCATTATATAGCTCAGGGAATATTCGGAAATGGAGAATTATCATATGGATTTTTGTTAGAAATATTAGGTATTGTCGAATTAGACCCAACTATTTCGGCGGATATGGTTGTTCGATTCCAAAACAAAAAGGAGGCCCCCGCCAAGTGAGCCTTCTCTTTGAATGAAGTTTAATGCGCCACCTTCTCCAATATCGGCAATTCCATAATATGAATCTGGATATTTCCAGCGGCCATTCTCCCGTATAGTCTTCCACTCTTATGATTCACACGTGTATCCGATTGCTCGGAATGATTATCCGGTATAATGCGTTCGACACTACGCACTCGACCTATGCCGAACGGCTATCCATTCCTTTCCCATTGTATCCTGTTCCCTCCGTATTACGCCGCTTTTCGCTCGCCCGCAGGCCTAGCGGACCGTTCCATCAGCAATACGAGGCCCCAGAACGCAATCGTGCAAACCGTAGCCATAATGGCCGAGCTTCCGGCGTGAATACATGCGACGACGGCAAACGCCGTGGCCAGCAGGAAGTGAATCTTCCGCATATGCTTGTTCTTCACCCGGCGGATCAGGAATCCGTAGACCCCCAGTGACAGCAGCAGTGCAAAGGCCGCCAGCCCGGTGTACGTGTCGTCTTTAACGGCCGCTTGGGTTAAAAAGTAGACGCCATGAACGGCAACCAGCACGATGGCGCCATAGCCCGCGTAAGTGTGGAGCTTATCGAACCATTTTACCAGTATTTGCACCACCGAGGATGGCGATCTCCTCTTCGTCTTCAGACGAAGCCAGACGTAGCTGACGGCGCCGCAGAAGACGGCGATGGTACCGAAGTTTTTGAACAGGCCCTCGGCTGCCTTTTTCCCCTTCGGCTTCATGTCGTGCGGCAGGGCCCCTGCGGCCGCTCCCGGCGGCGCATGATGCGCCATCCCGAAGAACGCGTAAAGGATCAGAATCAAACTCGCTGCAGCCACGAGGATAGCGGGAATATAAACGGATCGGCGGCTTATCATGATGCTCCCTCTCCTCCTCTCGGAATCTATTTTTCACTTATCTTAATCCAAGTTTATGAAAAACAAATGAAAAAGCCGAAGGAAAAAGCAGGAGATCGAAGCGCCGCGCTCGCCGGCCACGGCCGGTTAAAGATCTTCAAATCCGGCAGTCAGGATAATGATAAGGCAGACCACAGCAATATAAAGAACGGATACAATCAAGTGGAGGGACAGCCTACATTGAACATAAGTCATCTTGTATCGCATTAGCTGCTTGTGGAAGGCATAACCCAGCAGATGAGCGGGCAGCAAGCATTGAAGAACAACCATATAACGCTAGACATCGGAAGAAAATTGCACATGGAAAAAGGCGGCGGCGCCCACGGAGATGAACATCCGCTCCCGGACAGCCCCTGCCTTTATTCAACTTAAGCGAGGATCCCCTCACGGTCTACTGGACAGCACCGGCTTACACCAGGGTCTGCAGTGCTTCCCGGGTAAAAGGCTTCAGCTCGTCCGCCCGGCCCTCCCGGATCTTGGTCTGCCCACGCGGGATCCGCCAGCGAGCGCGCGGCCCACGGCCACGAGGTCGAACTCCTCCCGTTCGAGCCTTTCCAGCAGGCCGTCGATGCCGGTGCTCTTCGGGAGCTTGCCTTCCGTGAAGAGGCTTATAAATTCGGTGTCGAGCCCGACCGATCCGACGGTAATGACGGGCCTGCCGGTCAGCTTCTTGGTCCAGCCGGCCAGATTGAGATCCGAGCCTTCGAACTCCGGCTCCCAGAAGCGGCGGGTCGAGCAATGGAAAATATCGATACCCGCATCCACGAGCGGCGCCAGGAACCTGGCCAGCTCGTCCGGCGTTTCCGCCAGCTTGGCCGTATAGGCGTCGGACTTCCACTGCGAGAAGCGCAGCACGATCGGGAAATCCGGCCCGGTCGCGCGCCGGCAGGCCTCGATTACTTCTACCGCAAAGCGGGTCCGGGCGACCAGATCCCCGCCGTAACGGTCGGTGCGCCGGTTCGTCGCCCCCCAGAAGAACTCGTCGATCAAATAGCCGTGCGCCCCGTGAAGCTCAATGCCGTCGAAGCCGAGCCGCTTGGCGTCGGCCGCCCCCTGCGCATAGGCTTCAATCACGGCTCCGATCTCGGCCTCCGTCATCGGCTCACCCACCTGCTCTCCTGTCAGAGCAAGGCCGGAGGGGCTGATCGGCGGCGCTTCCGGGTTCGGCTCGGAGCCGGGCCTGCGCTGAATGCCGACATGCCACAGGCGCGGGATGATCCGCCCACCCGCTTCATGCACCGCGACCACGATCTGTGACCATCCGCTCAGCGCCTTCTCGCCGTGGAAATTCGGTACTCGCGGATCGGACGATGCCGCCGGATGGTTGATCGCCGTGCCTTCGGTCACGATCAGCCCTACGCCGTTCTCCGCCCTGCGTCGGTAATAGGCCGCTACATCCGGACCCGGTACGCCTCCGGGCGAAAAGGTCCTTGTCATCGGGGCCATCACAATCCGGTTCGGCGACGTCAGCTTGCCTGCGGTGAACGGCTGGAACAAAGCCTGAACGGAATGAGAACTGCTCATTAGAATCCCTCCAATAGATCATTGATCGGTCTGGTGCGAATGAAACAACGCTTCGAGTTTTAGTTTACCACTTTTCCCCAGCCATTGCTCAAAGCTCATCAGGTCCGGGTGAAGCTCGCGAAGGGGCCCGATATCCACCCGGAAGCCTCCGCCGTTGATCCAGTCATAAATCCGGCCGAGCGTCTCGTTCTGCCCGCGGATGGTTTCCAGCGGTATCTGCGAATAAGCGACCGGGTGACCGGAGGCGCGGCTGATAGCGGCGGCAATCTCGGGAGGCGTCAAGGCGTCGCCCGCGAGCTCGATCGTACGCCCCAGGAACTTGTCGGGGTGCTTAAAGGCCAGCATCGCGAACACGCCGATGTCCTCCACGGCGATCAAAGGGATCGGCACGTCCGGGTTGATCGCTTCGGCATAACGCCCGTTTTGGATGCCGTAGTGCGAAAAATTTACATAATTCTCCATAAAATAAGGCAGGCGCAGGATCGTATACGGAATCCCCAGGCTGTGGATGTGCTTCTCGATCTCCCACTTGGACACGGCGCGGAAAGCGACCTGCTCGTCCGCAGAGACAATCGACGAATAAACCAAATGCTGAACCCCGGCCGCTTGAGCCGCATCGGCCACGTTATTCCCGAGCCGCATGTCATTCGCGATTTCGTTGATATTCCACTCGCTGGGCTGCACGCTGAAGACGCCGTATACGCCCTGCATCGCCCGGTCCAGTGCGGCACGGTCGCCCATATCGCCTTCCGCCAGCTCGGCGCCCCTCTGCGCCAGAGCCTGTGCTGCCCGGCTCCCGATGTCCCGGGTCAGCACCCGCACCTTCCATCCGTCCGCCAGCAGGTGCGCCGCGGCCGCACCTCCCTGCTGTCCGGTTGCTCCGAGCACCAGAATCGTTTTGTTATTTGAAGTCATATTGGTTCCTCCTCAAATTTATGGTCCGGGCGTTTCCGGTCAGCCCTCATCAGCCTTTCCGGCGCCCTGTCGCTATTTTAAATGGAGTGCTATACTTTGGTAAGAACGCACTTTTTTGAGGTATACCCTACTCGGGCAAGGCAGCTAAATAAAAGTAAGGGGTGGAGGAAATGAACCGCAAAGAGGAGCACCCGTGCCGGCTGGCCATCGGCGAAGCGCTGCAGGTTGTCAGCGGCAAATGGGCGTACTATGTCATATCGGAGCTGTGCCAGGGTGCCCTGCGCTTCAATCAGCTGCAGAGGAGCCTCGGGGACATTAGCATCAAATCGTTGACGGACACCCTGCGGCAACTGGAGCAGTACCAGGTTGTCCGCCGCGAGGTCTTCCCGACCGTCCCTGTCACGGTGGAATACTCCTTAACGGAGAAAGGCAGGGAATACAGCGCCATTCTCATCGAAATGCGCAAGTGGGGGAGAAATGGAGAGCGGTGCCGAACGCGTAAAAGCGGGCCGGCTCGGCACGTTGTTTGATGATCGGTAAGAAGGGTGTCCCTCTTCCAGACCATCGTTTACATACGCAAGCGGGCCGGCTTTTCTTCTAAGATTGTCAGTTATTCGTTAAACGGGGAAGAATCTCGCATGTTACGCGGCCAAAGCGTGCAGCCGAAGCTCACAACGACGCGGGATCGGACGGCGTCGGCACCGCGGGCTCGCTGTCCCGGCCGAGCCTGCGGCTTGCCGTCTCTCGGCGTCCGGTAGCGGGGACATGCCTTCCCGCCTTGGCCAGGCCGAAGACGGGCATGTTGTTGTAGAGGCACTCATACTGCCCTTCGGGAACAAGATACGTCTCATGGTAAATCCCGACGTCGCCGCCCGTCCCGACCTTCCGGTTGAAGCTGCGCCATGCCTCCAGATGCTTCGCGCCTTCTCTGGCGTACCGCTCGAGCTCCTCGAAGGATCTCCAGTACTGGATAAGGGAAACGCCCCTCCATGACAAATGAACGCGCCATGCAGAAACCCGAGGTCCGGGTTCTGATACAATTCCCGCAGCATCGGCCCCATCGCCTGAAATACGGGCGACCACTTATGCACCTTCCACAGCTTGTTGACCCGCATCCCGATGATAAAAACAACGAAAGATCCTTCCATTTGCGCCGTGTACCGGCCGGGCACCACCGGACTCATCTCATGATCACTCCTTTACCTTTTTTCAAGCGGCTGAAGCTGGGTCTCATAAAAACCGGCAATATCCGGGGAAGCGTACAGCTGAGCGGTCAGATATGTACCGTAAAACAGCGTAAAGAGCGTTTGCACCGCCGTATCCACCGTCAGGCCCTCCCGCGAGCGCGCCTGCCGTCTCCGCCTCGGTCATGCACTCATGAAACAACCGGAACATGTTAGGCGGCGCGGCCCCGATCTCCTCATGACCGGGGAAGAGCGAGCCGGACCTCCCCCTCGCTCAGCTCCGGCATGCAGGGGTGCATCTTCATCTCCGCCAGAAAAGCGATCAGGCTCGGCATAAGGCCGGGCCGGGCTGCGCTTTGCTCCGCCACCTGATGAAACAAATGCCGGATGGCCGCAAAACCGCGCAGCCGGCGCGTCTCGATTTCGATTAGCCGTTCCGTCAGCCACACGCGCATAAAGTAGATGAGCAGATCCTCTTTCCTTTGAAAAAACTTAAAGAAGGTGACCCGCGATACCTCCGCCTTCCGGCATATGTCATCGAGCATGACATCCCGAAAGATGTTGTCCCCCATCAGAGCAAGAAAAGCTTCATACAAGGCCACTTTGGTCCGGGCCTTCTTGAGTTCCCTCAGGGGAATTTCCGTTTGCATTACCGTATGCCACCTTTAGCCAAATATTAACTTATGTAAATAAGTTAACTTATGTTAATTTTTGTGTCAAGAATCTTTTTACCTCCGACCTCCAAGCAGACAATTTATGATAAACTGAACGAGAAAAATACAATGGTGAGCAAGGGGAAAATGACGGATGAAGCTGGTATCTTGGAATGTTAACGGGTTGAGGGCCTGCGTGAACAAAGGATTTCAGGACTATTTCAAACAGGCGGATGCGGATCTGTTCTGCCTTCAGGAAACGAAGCTGCAGGAAGGGCAAATTTGTCTCGACCTGGGCGAGGAATATACGCAGTATTGGAATTACGCTGAGAAGAAGGGGTATTCCGGCACGGCCGTCTTTACGAGGCTGAAGCCCCTCTCGGTACGCTACGGCATGGAAGAGGACCGGGAGCCCGAGGGCCGGATCATTACGCTGGAATTCGAGTCCTTTTATCTGGTCACGGTGTATACGCCGAATGCGAAGCGCGATCTGTCGCGGCTGGACTATCGACTCGAATGGGAGGAGCGGTTCCGCGGCTACCTGCAGGAGCTTGACGCCAAGAAGCCTGTCATGATTTGCGGCGATTTGAACGTGGCCCATCAGGAGATCGACCTGAAGAATGCGAAGGCGAACCGGGGCAACTCCGGCTTCACGGACCAAGAACGGGAGAAGATGACCCGGTCGCTGGAGGCGGGCTTTGTCGATTCCTTCCGGTACTTGTACCCTGAGCGCACGGATGCTTACACCTGGTGGTCCCTTATGCCGAAGGTGAGAGAGCGGAACGTCGGATGGCGGATCGATTATTTTCTCGTCTCGGAACGGCTCAAGGACTCCATCATCGACGCCCGGATCGATGCCAAAGTGCTCGGAAGCGACCACTGCCCGGTGGTTCTGGAAATGGCGGAGGAACAAATCCCCCCAAAAGTGAAGCCAGCCTCTGAAGCCTAGTCCGTTAGAGCAGCTTGCTGCTCGCACCAAACGCTTCGACTTAAAAACGGATGAACTTCATTGGATGGCTTCGATTAAAGCGTTTGGTATTACTTTTGGGGGAGCCCCCGATTACACACAGGAACATGCTTCGCTTAATTTCCTAACAAGCCGAAAAGCCCGGACTTCTCTCAGCGAGAGGGCCCAGGCTTTTTCATAATATACCGCATATACCGCAATCGGCCTCAGATGCTTACCAGCCGAAATCCAGCGTCTTGCCCGTTTCGGCGAACGTCTTGATATTGCTCAGAATCATCGGCCAGCTGTTCTTGGTGCTCTCGTACGAAGGATGGTTTTCCGGCCACTGATCGTTCACCAGCGTCAGCTTCGTGCACTCCCCACCGTCTCCAGGGTGAGTGTAACTCTCGTTTCGAGCTCCGCGTGATTCTCCCGGTAAGACGGCCCCGGATGCTCCGTATAGCTCATCACCTTATACGGCTCGTAAACGAGAATCGTACCGTAAACATGAACCGTCTCATCCCCGTCGTTACCCGGCCCGACATACTTGTAAGGCGCACCGACCTCGAAGGTCGATTCCAGAATGCTGCCGAAGAAGATCGGCTTCGTCCCTTCCGGCGTCGTTAAGATCCGCCAGATCTCTTCCGGCTTCGCACCGATATACAGCTCGTACTTCAAATCCATAAGGATTCCTCCATTCGGTCATCTCATTGGCGTTTGCGCAAACGGCTTCAACCTGCTAGTCTCAAGTATAGAGGGAACCATGGAGCAAGTATTGTAAAAACGCGACAAAAAGATTGTGGTCCGGAGGCATGTTATGAAACCATCCGCGCGTCAATCCGATAAAGGCATTCTGAAGGCGGAAGCAGGCCTGCAGAAATTCTCGCTTATGCGTTACGAGCCGGCTGAAGATTTAGCTCCTTTTATCGAGCATTACTGGACGGTCCGGTGGGATTTGCGGGGACAGGCTCCCCACCGGCAGACGATCTTGTCTTACCCCAACGTCAATATATCGTTCGAGCGGGAAAACGGCGGGACCTTCGCCGGCGTCTACGGCATTCCGGAGGAGACCTATACCCGTCACCTGGAGGGCGAGGGTGCGGTGCTCGGCATCAAATTCCGCGCCGGCGGATTCTACCCGTTCTGGAAGCGGCCCGTCTCCGGGCTGAGCGGTCAAATCCTGAGCCTTCCCGCGGTTTTCGGGGAAGGTGGGGCGCAGTGGGAGCGGCAGATGTTCGCCATGGGTGGTGAAGAGCAGATGGTGCGGCTGACGGAGCAATTCCTGCGCGAGCGGGCCCCGGAGATGGACGGGAACCTGGAACTGATCGGACAAATCGTCCGGGACGTCGCGGATCACCGGGACATGACGAAGGTCGAGGACATCGTCACCCG
Organism: Paenibacillus sp. P25; assembly: GCA_024704175.1. Classification (GTDB taxonomy): domain Bacteria; phylum Bacillota; class Bacilli; order Paenibacillales; family NBRC-103111; genus Paenibacillus_G. Next base: position 6,655,020 of record CP085629.1, on the reverse strand, counting down.
CTTCGGCGTGAACAAAAGGACCTTGCAGCGTCTGTTCAGCCGTTATGTCGGCGTCAGCCCGAAGTGGATCATCCAGCGCCGCCGGCTGCAGGAAGCCGCCGAGCTGATGGAGAAGGGAAGCTCGCTCAATTGGCCGAAGCTGGCGCAGGATCTGGGCTTTTACGATCAGGCCCATTTTATCAAAACGTTCAAAGCCATGATCGGCAAATCCCCGGAAGAGTATGTCAGGGAAGCCGGAATCTTGTGAATATGCAAAAGAGCCCCTTCGGCCGGAAGGCCGAATAGGAGGCTCCATTCGTTGTTCAAACAAACAAACTCAGCACCATCACGATGGCAAAAGAGGCAAAGCCGAGAATCGTTTCCATGACGGTCCACGTCTTCAGCGTTTCCGGTACGGACAGGTTCAGGTATTCCTTGACGATCCAGAAGCCGGAATCGTTGACATGGGACAAAATGATCGAGCCTGCACCTGTCGCAAGGACCAGCAGCTCCGGACTGACCCCCGGCATCGTCGCCGCGATCGGAGCGACAATGCCGGCGGCGGTCGTCATCGCGACCGTAGCGGAGCCGACGGCCGCGCGGATGAGACCGGCGATAACAAATGCGAGCACGAGCGGCGATAGATGCGCATGCTGGGCGAACCCGGCAATCGCGCTCCCTACACCGCTTTCCGTAAGTATCTTATTGAAGCCGCCGCCGGCGCCGATCAGCAGGATGATGGAAGCAACCGGAGCGAGGCAATCGTTCGTGAATTTCAGCGGCTCCTTGCTGCTGAAGCCGCGGGCGTAGCCGAAAGAATAGAGCGAGAACAGCAGGGCGATCAGCGGCGCGATGATCGGACTGCCGATAAAGTCGATGATCTGCCGGGTGATGTTCTTCTCCGGAAGAATCAGGTCGACCACCGTGGCAAGCAGCATCAGAATAACCGGCGAAAGAGGATCGTGAACAGCGTAATGCCGAAGCCGGGCAGCTCTCTTTCCTTCGTCTCAGTAAACTGCGCCATCAGCTCGCCGGACGCCTGCGACTTGATGCGCTTCGAAATCCAGGATCCGTATAACGGGCCTGCGATCGCCGCGGCCGGGAGCGATACGATCAGCGCCAGAAAAATCGTTTTGCCGATATTGGCTTTAAAGATGCCTACCGCCAGCATCGCCGCCGGATGAGGCGGAATCAGACTATGCACTACGGCCAGGCCCGCCACCAGGGCGATCCCGATTTTGACGAGCGATGTACCCGTATGCTTGGCGATAACGAATACGAGCGGGAACAGCAAGCACGATCCCTACCTGAATGAACACCGGTATACCGCAGATGACGGCAACGACCATCATCGCCCAGTGCACGTTCTTCTCTCCGAATACGCGCACCAGCGTCTTGGCCACCTGCTCGGCGCCCCCGGATTCGGCCATCAGCTTCCCCAGCATGGTGCCGAGACCGAGCACGATAGCGATAAAGCCAAGGACGCTGGCGACCCCGTCCTGATAAGCCTTGACGATGCCGGACAGCGGCATGCCCGCAATCAGTCCCATGAATACGGCGCCCACGATGAGCGCGACGAAAGGATTCATTTTGAATTTGGCAATGAGCACAATTAATCCGACAATGGAAATGACGGCATACAGCAGCAGACTGGCGTCATGGCTGAGCCCTAATACGGAATACATTTGTAATACCTCCCAACATTTGTGAGCGCTTACTTGGAGTCTAAAGAAAACAGGGATCAATCCCTGCTCGCAAAAAGTGATACGAAACGGCTCATGGCCGGTACCATGGCGTTCTCCATTTCCGACATGATGACGGACAGATGGGCATCCGGATGAGCGGAAACATACTCCTTCAGGAACGCTGCGGCGGCGAGTGAAATTTCGGTGTTCACATTGATCTTGCAGATGCCGCGCCGGATGGTCTGAAGGATGATGGCATCCGGTGTGCCGGATCCGCCATGCAGTACCAGCGGGACATCGACGGCCTCGCGGATTTGCTCCAGAAGCCGAAGATTGATATTCGGCTCGCCGCTGTACATGCCGTGAACCGTACCGATGGCCGCCGCCAGAAAATCGACGCCGGTTTCCGCGACGAACCGCCTGGCATCCGCCGGGCTGGTAAACGTGCCGTCACCCTCCTCCTCGTCCGAGAAGGCTCCTCTGGCCAGTGAGCCGATCTCCGCCTCTACGGATACCCCCGCCGCGTGAGCCATTTCCACGATTTCTTGGGTATGGCGGATATTGTCCTCGAAGCTCAGCTTCGAGCCGTCATACATGACGGAGGAGAAACCGCCGGCGATCGCGCAGGCGATCGATTCCTTCTCGTATGCGTGGTCCAAATGGAGCGCCACTGGTACCGACGCTTTGGCGGCGATCGCGTGCACCATGGCGACGAAGCCTTCCACATCGACGGTCCCGAAATAACGCTCCCCGAGCGCGATGATGACCGGCTGACTCTGGTTTTCAGCCGCCCGGACAGCGGCCCGGACGGTTTCCTGATTGTAAGCGTTGAAGGCGGCAACCGCATAGCTTCCCTGCCGGGTCGCCTCCAGTATTTCTTTCGTACTCGCTATCACGGATGGTTCTACTCCTATCCACTTCATTTTTAAGCAACGATCCGGAATCAGCCCTCGATTTTCTCCACCGTCTCCAGCAGAGTTCGATCGCCGCCCACATTGCCCGGGAACACAATATACGGGATGCCGCTGAACTTGGCTTCCTTCCCCGTAAGCCACACCGGAATGCCCGCCGACACTTGGCCGAGCACGCGCGCCTTGCGGATGCCGAGTCCCTTCGTCGCCACATCGCTGGAGGTGATGCCGCCTTTGGCGATGATAAACTTCGGGACCACCTGAAGGGACTGCACGACCTTGACCAGCGCCCCCGATACCGTCTGGCTGATCCTGAAGTTGTCGGTTTTGTTCTCTTTGGCGATCAACTTGCGGTCGCTGTAAACGACCACATTACTGCCTTCGGCAAGGTGCTTATTAGCTTCCGCAATCACGCGGCTCAGCTCCTGATCATAACCTGCCGGGTCCAGAACCCGCTCGACCTGAATCTCCAGGCTCACGATTCCCGGAAAGGTGAGCAGCTGCTCCAGCTGGCGCGTCGTTTTCTGCACATAAGAGCCGACGACGATGATCCCGCCATGCCCTTCCTGCCCGTTCGCAATCAGTTGCTCCTTCGCCAAGTAATCCTGGTCCGAAATGCCGGCATACGATTTCACGAAGGAAGCCGCCGTACGAAAAATAAACGACTTCCCCTGCTCCTCCGCTTGCAGCAGAGCCATCGATAAGACATCCATGTCGGCGTAGGAAACGGCGTTGACGATAACCGGCACCTGGTTCCCGGCTTCGAGCAGCACTTCCTTCACCGCTTCCGGTCCCCGGCGGATCCGCTCCAGCGGAATCACGAGGCAATCGGTCGCCTGGATTCGGCCCCCGGTCTTCTCTTCCACCCACTTCGTCAAATCGCCGTTCTCGTAGCCGAATACTTTATCCTTGGCGAATTCCGTCTCATGTACAGGTACGAGCCGTCCGTCTTCGAGCATGTAATGGGTATTGCCGTACGTCATCCGCCCTCCCTCAAAAAACGCGGGAATGATAAGATGTCCGTCGTAGCTCTTGCCGGTTAAGCGCGTCACTTCCTCCATCAACACGTCGGTTTCCAGCGGATAATATCCCCGCAGCATCGAATCGCTTCGGCTGACGAACGTGTAAGACTTGCCTTTCCCGGCAGCCTACCGCCTGGACGTTGCGGGCGATCTCGCGGTTGATCCGTTCCGCCTCCGATGCACCCACGCCCCGGGTATTGGTAAGAATATAAAAGAGCGATTCCGGGGAATCGAACGCCTCACCAAGAAGCTCTTCATCCCATTCGGTAAGGACATCGATGCCGTGAACGGTTTGCACGCCTGTCGGATCATCGTCCAAAACGATAATCTTCCGGCCCCGGGACTCATTGATCCGCTTGATCTCTTCCCGCGACCCGCGGCTCTCCCATTCGGGCGGCAAAGCCTCTTGGAGCGCCTTAAGGGTCATCTGTTTCGTTTCCATCTCCATGATCTCATCACCTCATTTGCTAACCCGGACGCCGGCCAGCTTCTCGAAATACTGCACCATGCCGCCGTGATCGTCCGCTGCTTTGCCGTCCACCTTCAGCGCATGGAAGATTTCCAGCGACTGGTCGCTGAGCGGCGACGGCACGCCGATTTCGTGGGCCGTTTCCATTACGTTCGTAATGTCCTTCAAGTTAATATCGATGCGGCCTCCGGCCACAAAATTGCGCTCCAGAATGAGCGGAACCTTGGCGTCGAGCACAGCGCTTCCGGCAAGCCCGGTCCGGATGGCCTGATACATTTTCTCAATGTTGATTCCCGCTTTCGCTGCAAAAACGAGCGCTTCCGACATCGCGGCGATATTGAGATTGACGATGATCTGGTTGGCCAGCTTGGCCGTTGTACCGGAGCCGCTATCACCGACGTGCGTCACATTCTCCCCAAGCACCTTCAGAACGTCCAGCACGCTTTCAAACACGCTCTCGCTTCCCCGACCATAATGGCTAGCGTTCCGTCGATCGCTTTCGGCTCTCCGCCGCTGACGGGCGCATCCAGCATATGAAGCCCCGCTTCCGCTGCGATGGCCGCCAGCTCCTTGGATACCACAGGCGAGATCGAGCTCATATCGATGATGACGCTTTCTTTGTTCGCGCCCTGGAGGATTCCATTCTCTCCGGTCATCACTTCTTTTACATGGCGGGAATTGGGCAGCATCGTGAAAATAATTTCACTGTTCGCGGCAACCTCCTTCGGCGATCCCGCCCCGCTTGCTCCAGCCGCTTCAAGGGCCGCAACAGCCTCTTTATTGATATCAAATACGCTCAGCGCATAGCCGGCTTTTAACAGATTGAGCGACATCGGGCGGCCCATAATGCCGAGTCCGATAAATCCGATTTTCCTGGTCATCTCGCAATCCCTCCAAAATGAAACTTTTTTGCAAACGCTGTCATCAAACTGCTCAAGTGCAATTGTACACGATATTATTATTTTTGTATACAATTTTATAAATTTTGTATCCACTTTTTCGTCTTTCACTCGTTTTGTATTGTTTCCGGCGGTTCTTTTCGCTAAAGTAAACGATAGAGGTGAATGACATGCAGGACAGAGGTGCCAAGTCGCGTTCGGCATACCAACAATCGTATGAGGTGCTGCGCGACATGATCCTGAAAGGCGAAATCGCTCAAGGGACCAAGCTGGTCGAGGAGAAGCTGGCCGCTGATTTAGGCGTCAGCCGGACGCCGATCCGCGAGTCCATCCGCAAGCTCGAACAGGAAGGACTGATCGTGAACAAGCGGGTGGTGAAGCTGTCGGAGACCGACCTCCGCAACACCTTCGAGCTGAGGATGCTGCTGGAAGGACATGCCGCCCGGAGCGCGGCCGCTTACTTGTCCGACCAGGCGCTGGCGGCGCTGGAGCATTGTGTAAGGATCGGGCACACGGGCACCAAGGATGAGATTATGGAGGCGAATAAGGAGTTCCATGAGATCATTATGCGGGCCACGAACAATTCGCTCATGATCGATTTGTTCGAAAGAATGCAGTCCGTAATTTATTTGTTCCGGCAGACGGTGGTTTACTATAACCGCCCGTTTCTCATAGAGGAACATCAGCGCATCTGTGAAGCCATCAAGGCGCATGACGGCGACACCGCCGAACGGCTGATGAAAGAGCACCTCCAGGCCGACTTGGATTTTTGCCTGCATTTGATCCGTTAGTCTGCCGCCGGGTATAAAGCCGACAATGGAACGGCCACCGCCATTAGGAAATGGCGGAAGGCCGTTTTTTTGCCGTTCCGTTAGACAGCCGCAGGCGAATTTCTAATTGACTTTGACACTAGTGTCAACCTTTAGAATAAGACCATATCTGAAGGGAGGCATGGCCATGAACAAAGAACTAAACGCATTAGATGGAGTTACTTCGGGGAAAAGGGAACCCCGACGCCGGTGACGGTCATCGGTCTGGGCCCGATGGGCCAGGCGCTGGCCGGCGCCTTCTTGAAGGGCGGCCACCGGGTGACCGTGTGGAACCGTTCGGCTGGCAGGGCCGATGCCCTGGTCGCACAAGGCGCCGTCCTCGCGGGGAGCGCCGCCGAAGCCGTTCAAGCCAGCCCGATCATCATCATCTGCGTGCTGGACTATAACGCCGTGCATGCGATCCTGGAGCCTGCCGTCGCCGCCTTGAAGGGACGGACGCTCGTGAACCTCACCGCCGATACGCCGATGCGGTCCCGGCAAACGGCCGCGTGGGCGGCGGAGTGCGGGATCGATTACCTGGACGGCGCGATCATGACCCCGACGCCCACGATCGGGACGCCGAAGGCCGTGGTGCTGTACAGTGGGCCGGAGCCCGTCTACCGGGCGGCCGAGCCTGCCTTGGCCAGCCTAGGGGGCACCGCTTCCTATCTCGGCGAGGACCCCGGCCGGGCTGCGGCGCACGACGTGGCCCTGCTCGATCTCTTCTGGACCACGATGAGCGGCTACGTCCACGCGCTCGCCCTGGCCCAGGCCGAGAACATCGCCCCCAAAGCCTTTGCGGCCTACGCACAGGGGATCTCCGCCATCCTGCCCGGCATTATGGCGGACCTGGCGAATCGCGTGGACGAAGGCCGCCACCCGGGCGACAGCTCCAGTCTCCTCTCCGCCGCGACAGGCATGGAGCACATCCTTCAGGCCGCGGAGCATCACGGCATGGACGTCAGCGTGATCAGCGCGGCGAAGGCCGCGGCCCAGCGGGCGATCGATGCGGGCTATGGCGCGGACGGCTTCTCGCGGCTTGCCGAGCTGCTGCGGAAGCCGTAATTCGTTTTCAAATCTACCTGTTCCTCCTAAGCCGTTCGTCCGTTCCCCGCTGCAAAAAGTAGAACGCACGTCCCTTATGGTATAATGGCGGAAACAACGAGATGACCGTGCGGGCTGATGCTTGCGCCCAAGGAGGACGGGATGACCAAAAGTTCCATTTACGAAATCGTGGAGACGGGCGATACGCTTCCTTTCGATGTCTCTCTGCACAGCGTGAACTATGTGCCGAGCCATTGGCATAACAGCATGGAGATGATTTTTGTGCTGAGCGGAACGCTGGAAGTGACGGTTCACACCGAAAGGCATACGCTGACCGAAGGGGATATTCTGCTCATCAACCAGGGCCATGTGCATGAGGTGATCGGCCTGGATGTCAATATCATTGCGACGTTCCTCATCCCGTTCGCCTATATGAAGACGTTGATGAGCGGGCTGGAAGGCATCCATTTCGAGTGCGATTCCGCTTCGGCCGGGAAGGAACGGAAGCCGGCACTGGAGCGCATCCGCGGGCTCCTCGCCGAGATGGTTCAGCTGAAATACAAGCAGGGCGAGGTTTACGAGCTGGATATGCAGTCCCGCATGCTCGCCGTCTTCTCGATCCTGATAAAGCAGTTTAAAGTTCCCGGCGGCGCGGAGCCATGAATGAGAAATATATGGAGCGCATGCTGCGCATCATTACCTATATCGACGAGCACTACCAAGAGCCTATAACGCTGCAGGCCATTGCCGAGAGGGAATATTTGTCGGTGCCTTATTTGTCCAAATTTTTCAGCGAGAACATCGGCCTGAACTTTGGGTCATATCTGACCAGCATCCGCCTGAAGCATACGGTCGAGGCCCTGCTGCGCCATAGCGACGCGCCAATCGCCGATCTGGCGCACCATCACGGCTTCCCGAATGCGAAATCCTTCTATACCGCTTTTAAAAACCGGTACCGGATGACCCCGAAGGAATACCGCGAGCGGTATCGGCCGGAAGCCGGCGCCCCTTCACCCCCCGATTCGTCCAACTATCTGGCCTTTAACCAATCCAGCGCGCTCGGTATGGTGAGCCGGTATTTGCAGCGCGATCCGTCGGTGCGGGCTTCCGATATAGGGGCTCTCCGCACGGCGGCTATAGAGGTGGAGGTTTCGGACGGCGGACGGCCGGTCCGGCATACCTGGAAGCGACTCATCACGATCGGCAAGGCGAAGGAAGGGCTGCACGCCGACGTGCAGGAGCGAGCTCCGCTATGTCCAGCAGCACGCCCTTCCGGTATTTGCGCTTTCACGGGATCTTCGACGACGCCATGATGGTTTACCACGAGGATGAAGAGGGGCGACCGCTGTACAACTTCCGGTTCACGGACCAGCTGTTCGACTTCTTGCTGTCGATCGGCCTGAAGCCGTTCGTGGAGCTCGGATTCATGCCTTCCAAGCTGGCGGCGGATCCGGGCAAGACGGTTTTCTACCAAGCGAGCTATGTGAGTCCGCCGCGGTCGGTCGAACGGTGGTGCAGGCTGGTGGACCGTTTCCTGCGCCACTGCATGAACCGCTTCGGGGCTGAAGAGGTGGAAAGCTGGAAATTCGAATTTTGGAACGAGCCGGAGTTTCATATCTTCTGGCCGGGAACGACGGAGGAATACCGGCGACTGTACCTGGAGACCTACCGGACGATGAAGCGGATCTCCCCCGCCTGCAAATCGGGGCGGCCGGGCGGATCATTACGCTTCGTTCCGCCGCGTTTCTTGACGAGTTCGCGGCGTTCTGCCGAACGCACGACTGCGTGCCGGACTTCATTCCGCTTCACTTTTACCCCCATGAGAAGATCGACGACATGATGGATGCCGAACGATTCAATGAGCTGGGCAAGCTGCAGACGTATAAAAAATTAATGGAGCAGTTCACGGGCATCTCGCCGAACCCGGATTTCCTGCAGGACATGCTGGAGCGGGAGAAGAGCCTGCTGGCCCGGCTGGAGCTGGGCGATCCGGGCCTTTACCTCACGGAGTGGAATTCGACCGCTTACCACCGGGAGCTCACGAACGATACGCTGTACAAGGCCGCTTATATCGCCAAAAATCTCATCGACAACCTCGACCGCATCGAGGGCTTCGGTTACTGGGTGCTCAGCGACAATATCGAGGAAACGGCGGCATCGGAGCGGCTGTTCCACGGCGGTCTCGGCCTCATGGCCCAGCACGGCATTCCGAAGCCCGCGATGGTCGCCTACGAGCCGCTGGCGAAACTGGGCGACCGGCTGATCGCCCGGGGCGACGGCTATATCGTAACCGCCGGGCGGGGCGGATATCAGGCGCCGCTGTTCAACTACTGCCACTTTGACGATTTGTATGCGCTGGGCGATATTTCGTTTATCGACGAGACGAACCGGTATAACGGCTTCAAGGACGACAAGACCGTAAGGCTCGAGCTGACGTTGAGCGGAATGCCGAACGGCGCTTACCGGGTCGTCTCTTATTCCATCGGGCGAAAGCATGGAAGCGGCTATGACCAATGGGTGGACATGGGGGCCCCTGCCTATGTGACGGCGGAAGATATCGCTTACCTCAAGGCGCATGCCCGTCCCCGGATGCAGATTCGTTACACGGAAGTGGAGGACGGCCGGACCGGCTATACGGCTGTTCTTGAACCGCACGGCGTGGAGCTGGTGGAATGGATTCCCGTTTATTAGCACTAATATGGGTCAAAGTTTAACCTCGGGCGGAGCCGGGGTGGTTCCGCTTTCACCAAGAACATTAAATATCGCTACGAAAGACGCTAAGATCGGGCCTGTCGGAAGACGGGCCATTTTCTTTATAATAATAAATGTAATCGTTTTCAAATCGGATTCGGGAGGACACAAGATGGAAGCGAACAATACGATTCGGTACGTCACCAATCACGGCGGGCCTACGCTCGGATACTCCATTACATCGGGCGTGTCGATTTTGGAGCGGGACGGACACTTTTTCAAGGATCTCAATAAGGACGGGAAGCTTGATCCCTACGAGGATTGGCGGCTGTCGCCGGAGGAGCGGGCCAAGGATCTCGCCTCGAAAATGACGGTCGAGCAGATCGCCGGGCTCATGCTGTACAGCCGGCACCAGGCGATTCCCGCGGTAAGCAAAGGCTGGTTCGCCAGCACGTACGGCGGTAAGCCCTATGAAGAGAGCGGCGCAAAGCCCTGGGACCTGACCGATGAGCAGATCGAATTTCTCTCGAAGGACAACCTGAGACATATTCTGATCACGAAGGTCGAAAGCCCGGAGGTCGCCGCCCGCTGGAGCAACCTCGTTCAGGCCTTCGCCGAAAGCACGGGCCTCGGCATCCCGGCCAACAACAGCTCCGATCCGCGCCACAGCTCGGATGCCAGCTCGGAATTCAACGCGGGGTCGGGCGGCACGATATCGATGTGGCCGGAGACGCTCGGGCTCGCGGCCACCTTCGATCCGGAGACGACCCGGAAGTTCGGCGAAATCGCTTCGAAGGAATACCGCGCCCTGGGCATCGCGACGGCGCTCTCGCCGCAAATCGATATCGCGACCGACCCGCGCTGGTTCCGCTTTAACGGCACGTTCGGCGAAGACTCGCAGCTCTCGGCGGATTTAGCCCGCGCCTATGTGGACGGCTTCCAGACGTCGGCAGGCGAGCGGGAAATCGCCGACGGCTGGGGCTACGACAGCGTTAATGCGATGGTGAAGCACTGGCCGGGCGGCGGGTCCGGCGAAGGCGGAAGAGACGCGCATTACGGCTGCGGGAAATATGCGGTGTATCCGGGCAATAATTTTGACGAACACCTGAAGCCTTTTGTGGACGGCGCCTTCCGGTTGGATGGCAAGACAGGGATGGCTTCCGCCGTGATGCCGTATTATACGATCTCGGTGGATCAGGACCCGGTGAACGGGGAAAATGTCGGTAACTCCTACAGCTCCTACTTGATTCGGGACCTGCTGCGCGGCCGGTACGGCTACGACGGCGTCGTCTGTACGGATTGGCTCATTACCGCCGACGAGACGGCCGCCAAGGACTCCTTCCTCAGCGGCAAGCCGTGGGGCGTCGAAGGGCTGACGGTGGCCGAGCGGCACTACAAGCCGCTCATGGCCGGAGTCGACCAGTTCGGGGGCAACAACGAAATCGAGCCAGTGCTGGAAGCCTACCGCATGGGGGTGGCCGAGCACGGCGAAGCCTATATGCGGGAGCGCTTCGAGCAATCCGCCGTGCGTCTGCTGCAAAACATGTTCCGCCTCGGCCTCTTCGAGAATCCTTACCTGCAGGCGGAGGAAAGCGCACGGGTTGTCGGCAACCCTGAATTCATGAAAGCCGGTTATGAAGCGCAGCTGAGATCGATCGTCCTGCTAAAAAACAAAAACAAAACGCTGCCGCTGAAGCCGCGGGCCAAAGTGTATATCCCGAAGCGGTATACCCCGCCGGGCAAGGATTGGTTCGGGAACCCGACGCCGGAAACGTTCGAGCATCCCGTAAGCCTAGCGATTGCCGGCAAGTACTTCCAGGTAACCGATCATCCGGAAGAAGCGGACTTCGGCCTTGTCTTTATCAGCGACCCCAAATCCGGCACCGGGTACAGCCAGGAGGACACGAACGAAGGCGGCAACGGTTACGTGCCGATCAGCCTCCAGTATAGGCCCTATACGGCGGTCCATGCGCGCGAGACCAGCCTTGCCGGCGACGCGCGTCCCGGCGATACGCTGAACCGCTCGTACAAAGGCAAGAGCGTAACGGCGCACAATGCGTCGGATTTGAACGCGATTCTGGAAACGAAGGAAATGCTGAAGGGCAAGCCGGTCGTAGTCTCGATGCTGCTGAACAATCCGGCGGTCGTAGCGGAATTCGAAGCCGAGGCGGATGCGATCATCGCGAATTTCGGCGTGCAGGATCAGGCGATCATGGAGGTGCTGACCGGCGCGGTGGAGCCTTCGGGGCTTCTGCCGATGCAAATGCCGGCGAGCATGCGGACGGTCGAGGAACAGTTCGAGGACGTCGCCCACGACATGGAGTGCCATGTCGATTCAGAAGGCAACACCTATGACTTCGCCTTCGGCCTCAACTGGAACGGCGTGATCGAGGACGAGCGAACGAGGAAGTATCGGAAGGCAGGGCAATCCGTATAAGAAAAGCCGAACCTCCGGTTCAAACTTATTCTTTCGGATCTAATAATAAACGTAGGCCGGGCACGCTAGAGCGTCCGGCCTGCGTTGTTTGCGTTGCTTGCATCAGCCGTACGGCCGGGAGTTCCTAATCCCATACTTTCGGCCGATCTACTCCGGCGGTTCGCATATAATCCAATAGTTGTCCCGTATGAACCGATTCATGGTAAGCAATTCGCAGCAGCATCTCGCCTAAGGTACGGACGTAGCCTACATCGCTTCGATCGATCTTTATATTCGACAAATCTTCCTCGGAAAACGACTTCACCGTATCAATAAACTCCGTTCTATAGCTTTGGGCAAATGCCAACTCATCTTGAACCGTGGTAAACGGACGTTTTTCATAAGGGGAATCGTAAGACGACAAGCTTCCTCTATTCAGCAAAGCAAGATGGTAATAATGCTCGCTGTCGAGCACATGGCGGATCATCTCTTTCATACTCATGGCATGAGTATCCGGTTTCCAATCCAGACTCTCCCCGGGAATCCCTTCCCAAACTTTCATACTTCTGCGTCTAATTTCCTCAAAATTCAAAACAATTAATTGGATCGCGTTCACTAGCTTCCGTCCTTTCAAGTTTCCGGCAACTGCATCATTTTATTACAGATCACGTTTGGTAGGATAATTCTCCCTTATAAAATCCATGCGTCAGTCTATCATGGCCTGATACATCATCGTCCAAAAGTCCAGCGCAATCTTGCTGTTATTCGGAAGCTGCGCTCCGTTCAGCTGGATCATGAGCGTAGCCATCAGCTTCTCCTTCGGATCCGCAATCCACGTCGACCCTAACGCTCCCGGCCAAAAAAAGGAACCGACGCTGGGCCCGATACCGATCTGCCTGATCCTGACCGAAACGCCGTAACCGTATCCTTTGTTCGTCCATACCGGCGTCCCGTCAAAATCCGTTTCGTCAAAAAACGGCTGGGTATGCTGCTCCGGCGTTAAATAATCGGTCGTCATAGCTTCCACGGACTTGCGCGAAAGAAGACGCACGCCGTCCAGTTCGCCTTGTCCGAGCAGCATCCGGCCAAACCGCTGGTAATCATCGGCTGTGGAGAGCAGTCCGCCTCCTCCGGAAGGAAAGAGCGGGGCTTGGGTCCATCCCGTCGTACGGGGGTCGTCGGCGATCTTCAGCCCCCCGCCCGTTCCCGGCTCATACGCTGTGGACAACCGGCTTCTTTTCTCCGGCGGCAGAACGAATCCGGTGTCCGCCATCTTTAAGGGTTCAAAAATCCGCTCGCGGAAAAAGGCCTCCAGCGATTGCCCGGTTACCCGTGTAATCAAAACGCCCAGAATCTCATGTGCGATATGGTACAGAAACCGGGTGCCCGGCTCGTATACGAGAGGCGGCTCGCCTACCCGCTTCATCCAGGCGTCGGGATCCAGGGGCTCCGACTGCCCGATGCCGAGCGTCTGCGCGAGCGGTGCAGGAAGCAGAGCCATCATGGCAGACTGCAGCGGGTGCACTCCCCACCCCAGGCCAAACCGGGAGGTGAGCAGATCGTGCAGGGTGATCGGGCGCGGGGCGGGGTAAACATCATTCAGCGGGCCATCCGGGTCCCGGAGCACCACCCGGTTCGCCAGCTCGGGAAGCCAGCTGTCCACCGGATCATGCAGGCGGATCCTCCCCTCTTCGACCAGCATCAATACAGCGGCGGTCGTGACCGGCTTCGTCATCGACATAATACGGAACAGCGTATCGCGCTTCATCGGGACGCCCGCTTCTTTATCCTGCCAGCCGACGGCTTCCGCGTACGCTTCCTCCCCATGCCGATGAACCACCGTGACGGCTCCCGCAATTTCACCGCGGTCGACATAGCCCTTCAAGGCGGACCCAAGGCGATTTAGGCGTAACAATGAAAATCCGGCTTTTTCCATAGCGACTCCTCATTTTCGACAAATTGTAAGGATTAACCATCCGTTCATATATGAGTGTAACAAAAAAGCCAATCGGCGGTAAGATTCTATTTTGGCCCATCGCCTGGGGAGCCGCCCGGTTCGGATGAAGCTGCAACGGACCCCACAGCCGCTAATTTGGGGAAATCGAAAAGTTGGTACCGGTAACGGACAGGAGCGCTGTTGCGAGCGGAAAAAGAGCCTGTTTCGCCGGAGTGATGGACAAATAAGCGCAGCGAGGTCCGTTATAAAACGAAAAGCGGCGTTTGGCGGGGAATAAGGTCCGTGGTGTCCGCTGCATCGCTGCAACCAAAAAAATGCCGCGACCCGTCTGCCCTTCAGCGACCTGCCGCGACCCTAAAAATCCGCTTCTAACGCCGCCTCGCAAACCCAGCCCTCCTCCCAGCACTGCCGGATTGTCCGGGTATAAGCGATCCATTGATCCGGCTCCGCTTACATTTCAAAAAAGTTGTCCCGTTCGACCTTACACACTCTTAATCCGAATCGTTTATACCAAACCGATTTTCCCTTTTCCTGCGCAACTTTGTGCATGGCATGATCCTTCCAATTCTTTATGGACTCCGGGGAATCCCAATAAGAAACGGTGATGCCCAGCCCTTCCCCATCGCGAGCGCTGCTCTCTATGCCTAAAAAGCCCGGCTGGGTCAAAGCCAATTCCACCATTCGGTCCGCCATTTTCTCGTATCCCGGCTCTCCATTCATTAGTTCCGATGTAAAAATCACGGCATAATAAGGCGGCTCTGGCGTCTTTGCTATTCCGCTCATAAGTCCCTCCTGGAATCGTTTTGGATTATTTGGATACCATCATAACATTTAAATAAATCAAATAGATGATCATTGTATAATAAATTTAAATATTTCATGGGCGAGGTAAGGCCACCCATGGAAAAAGCACCGCACAGGCGGCCTTTTGCGGCGTGATTTGGCAAAGGGAAGGGGTGTGGCGACGTGTTTGCCTTTACGAAGGTATGAAATCGAATATATAGTCAAGGGTAACACAAGGGAAATGAATGGTTATGCATTCCCCTTGGCGTTCCCCCACCCGTTGTCTTAAAACTGGAAACCATGATGCTGCCAACATGGACCATGCCCTCTCCGAAGCCCTGGTCGCAATGGTCACCTCCGATGACCCCGGCGCGAGCCACACCGGCTCATCATCGCCAGCATCTGGTTACACCACGCTCCGCGGCGGGGCAGGAGAGTTCCAGGCTCACTCCATTAGATGCTTAAACGTTGTTCTTCAAGGCCTGCCGCTGAAACGCTCGATCGCTTCCTCGGTAACCGGGGCGAAGAGGTTGACAAGATTGCCGTCGGGGTCGCGAAGCAGTGCAGAGCGGTTCCCCCATGGCATCGTGGTCGGTTCCTGTACCCATTCGTCGACAAGCGGCTTCAAGCGCGAGTACTCGGCATCGACGTCGGGGACGCGAAACTCGATGATGACGGTGTGGTTGTCGGCCGCGCGCGCGGAACCGGCGCCGAACAGCTGCACGGTCTGGGAGTGACCGATTGCCAAGGTACACGATGGCAGAACGAACTCAGCGAAGACAGGCGCGGGGCGGTTCGCCGATACACCTGTGACTTTCTCATAGAACACGACGAGTCGGTCCAAGTCGTCGGTAATGATGCGTACAGAAGCGAAATTCACGAGACATCAACCTTTCAATAATGGAATATAACGCTACGATACCGTATCGTATCATAATAACTCGAAAAATACAAGTGAACGGATAACTAACCAAAATGGTGATCGAAATGGATTCGTTGCCTCCCTGAAGCACAAACAAGGAGTGCTGTAATGGCAAGCCGAAATCCCCCGTATCAAATCCAGGGGAGATACCACTGACCGATCTGAGCGACGTGAACTCGCCCCCCTGCAAAATCGCCTCTGGGGCCTGGCGCGGCCGCAGACCCGGCGCCGAGGATGCTCTCATGGTATAATGTGAAGGACCTTTTATTTTAAAGCAGCGAATCCCAGTTTAAGTACTTTGATGTTGGAGGGAAGATGGTGACTACGTCTAAGAAATTTGAACGAGTGCCGTCGGCCAAGGTGAATGGACGCGTCGAACGTTCGCGTCATACCGTACTGACCACTGCGTTTGAACTGCTCAGCGAAGGCGGTGTGGCTAGCTTCACTGTCGACGAGGTGGCGCGTCGTTCCGGGGTCGCGAAGACGACCATCTACCGCCACTGGCCGACAAGGGAAGCCCTGGTGATCGACGCCTGTTCACGGATGATTGCCGAGCAGGAAACGCCCGACACCGGCTCACTCGAAGGTGACGTCACGGCTATCCTGTTGGAAATCGCGCACCTGCTGCCGACGGCGAATTGGTCCTTCGTCCTGCCGTCCATCGTCGACACCGCCGAGCGTAATCCGGAGTTCGCGGAAATCCATAGTCGGATTCAGCGCGGACACGCCGCTCCCCTGCGAGAGGTCCTGCAGCGTGCGGCAGACAGAGGCGAGCTGTCGGCAGACATCGACGTGTCAACGATCGTCGCAGCCCTGCTGGGGCCACTCTTCTACCGCCGCTGGTTCTCGCGCGAACCGATCGACGACCCGTTCGTAAAGACGATCATCCAACGCGTGCTCGCTTCACTTTAGCATGGCGGACCAGCGAATATCTGTTTTGCGCGTCCACAAGCTTCGGCCTCCTGACGCAATGCGATCGAACCCTCGGCCTGAAGGCGAGGGTTCGAAAACAGATTATATACATGAACGTGCTTCTTCGTATTTCAAGGCGTTCTTAGAGCCCAAATTCCTGCTCTAATAAATGTATTAGCGTAAAGCAACGAGGCAACGGCAGTTCCTCAGCGACTCCGGCAAGCGCAGAACCCAGTCACCCTTTCAATGGGGGTACAGGCACTGGAACGCGGCAATTGTTTGAACTTTTCTCCCCAAAATAATATTGTTATAGACCCCATACGATTTATGTATACGACCTTTGGACGGGAACATTTCCACTCTATCGGCATAGTCGCCGTTTCTTTAAAAAATGTTTCTCCCGCAGGCGAAAAAATTCATAGATTTCTTGGCGTCGCGGATCAGTAAGCAGTAACTGATTTCGACAAGCCAACCCATAGCAACAGTGGATGCGCCAACGGTTTGCGTAGATCATATTTTGCAGGCTTGTTTGCAAAATCCTCGAAGAGGACTGTATCACATCGCCTGTTATGGCGACCAGCTGTAGCCCACCAAAGTCGCGTCCTGCACGATTCTTACGCTCCTTATTCTTTTCCCTTCGCCGCCGGATTGTCCGGTTTGTGACACCCAATCGCTCCAGCTTATCGTTCCAGAAGCTTTTTATCCTACTTCAGCCCTGTTTCCATATAAACCGTCACCGGCTTAAACTTTAGCTCATGCACCAATTCATCAATAAGATGTTTTTGGCTATTTTCAAATAACTCCGACGTTGGAATATTATTCAGCGCCATATTTTTTGCCCAATCTGGCATAAATACAGATTCTGTAATTTCCTTTTTGAAATTATCCACCATTTCTTTTTCGGTCAGTTCTGTTTTAAGTAAATTTTGCTCTTCAAGGTATTCAAGCATTACTTTTGGAACCACATCTTCGCATTTGGAGATAATACCGAGTAAATAAGTATCAAATGGCCGGTAACTCTTTGTTCCACCTCTATCTGTGACTAGCGGGGCAATGAATAATGTGATGTTTCCGTCAGATTCACCACACTCGGATAAATCGAGTCTTCTATGTATTAGGCTGTTTCTTAATTCTCTAATATATGAATAGTTATCTTCACCATTTGGAAAATCTTCAAAGCACATGGCTTCTTTAAGCTTCTTTTTAAAATTGTCTTTCTCCCACAGAATTTCAATCGCCGAACCAATTTCATAAAAATAATGTGAGTAATAAAATCTTAATTCTTTTTGCGTTTCTACAGACAGAGGGTCATGCGGAGGTCTACACTTAATGCATTTTGTAAGCAAAGATTTTTTGCTTCAAGATGCCATTTCAAGCTTGATAAAAGTTCTAATTGATCCATTTCCATTCATGCCTCCCTTATAATACTTCATTTTCAACGAACACCATTCGGAGAAACGTTAAACAAAGGGGTCTTGTACCAAAATCAGGAGTTTTTTCTATATTTCTTACCTTAGTTGATCACAGCGGACTAAAGAATCTCTTACCGCACTAAAATCACAAGAACACTTGATCGCATATAAAATAAACGATAAGATATGTTTGTCAATTGAATCTTGGGTGGGCATGGGTCTCCTTCGAACGGAGGTGAGCCATGGAAGTTAAAGATGCACTCCTCATCATGATCGCTTTTGCTACTTTTGTAATTGCTCTCTTAACATACATCGCGAACAACTACAAGAGAAAGTAAAAACCCACCCCAAGGTTTACCGGCCAAAGGTGGGTTTTGTCCTATTTAGCTTAGAAGGAGAGCCCCTCCAAGCCAATTGTATAGGCCGAGTGTTCGCAGCACTCGGCTTTGCTATTGCCATTGTAACATACAGAGTTTAGATTCAACAACCCGATAAAATAAGAGTATCCAATATACTTGATAAGGATTTACCAAAATAACGTTATCCCCGTTGTTGTTTGCAAGCTGTTGAACGAAAAGCCTGAAGAGGCTGCAACGGGTTACTTGTTCCTAACCTGCCAGCCCTCTAAACCCGCGTTCGACTTATCTTCTCTTGTGCTTTCTACAATACGGAGTGCTTCATCCGATGAACGTTGTTGCTTCAAGATGAATGGACAAGCGAATCATCCTAGCTTTCCTTGTTCTTGTTCTGCAACAATGTCTGCGCAGCGAATAATGAGCTCAGGCATCCCTTCGCCTGAAAACAAGATATGGACTTCATAGCCGCAATCCGTGCGATACAGTTCATCATAAATCCAGTAGTCGCCCACAATGTGCTCGTCTTGTCTGACTATTTCGTCAACTGCATCAAACGTAATCTTATTGGTGTTGGTAAATCCGCCCTGCGTGTCCAGTTTCATGACAATCTGCTTGCCGGACACAAGCTCCGTCACTCGGCAATCGTGAAAACGGAATTGGTACGCGGATATGTTCGGGAATATTTTCCGCTTGCTGAGCCTGCGCATATTCATCCATGACCAGCCTCATGCGCTTTTCATTTTCTTTGCTTAGTTGCTTCAGCTCGCGCAATACCTCTCTCGTACAATAGCCCAGCGCAAATACACGCATATCCGCAATGCGGGAGGATAGCTCGTCCGGCAGTTTACGCCATGCTTCCTTAAATCCCCACTCCTGGCTCACGCTGAATTCTTCCTTGCATTTCTCTTCATCAAAAGGAGGCCTGGCATCGTAAGCGGCAATGAGTTGCTCTATACGGTCCCTTTCCTCAGAAGACATGCGATAAACCACTGTATGCTCTTCGCTGATCTCATTCCCATTCAAGAACCAGTTATCAAGAGGCACAAAATGCGCGCCATCCTGCTCCAGCATAAACCTAGGATCAACATTGTAAATCTCGCGCTGCAAATTCACAAATTCCTTTTCCTTTCTTTTATAGAGCCGCAAATAAAGGGCTTCGTCACGTATATGGGCGCTCTTGTGAACCTTCATACCAAAATGAAGTCCTGTCCGCTGGCATAAATCATACCATTCCTGAGTCAAATATTTCACAAAACCTCTCCTTCACGGCTTCTATCGGCCGGGCGCTTTTGCGTCAATGGACTTGCGGAAGACAGCGATCCGTCGTGCGCCTCCCGCGGCGGGTCACTTGTTCCTAGCCTGCCACGGCCCTCCGAATCCGCATCCAAAAAAGGCGTACAGCATGTAAAATCTGTACGCCTAAAACACACCCAAACTCCCCGCCGACGTGGTCCTTCCGCTCCTACTCTCTTCCCTTCGCCACCGGGTTGTCCGGGTACGATACCCAGTCGCTCCAGCTTCCGGCGTACAGCTTCACGTTCGGTACGCCCGCTTCGCTCAGGGCGAGCACGTTCGGACAGGCGGTGACGCCGGAGCCGCAGTAGACGATGACTTCCTCCGCATCCTGCACACCCGCAAACCAGCGCCGCTGCGCATCCGCATCTTTCCAGGAGCCGTCCTCCTTCAGGCTGTCTTTCCAGAAATGCTGCTTCGCCCCGGGAATATGGCCCGCTACCGGATCGATCGGCTCCTCGACGCCTTCGTACCTGCGGTCCTCGCGGGAGTCGATCAGCACCGTGCCGGGACGGCTCATCCGTTCCTTCACCTGCTCGATATGGACGACCATATCGCTCTGCACCTTCGGAACGAACTGCGTCGGATGCTCAAGCGGCGGCTCGTCGGTCACCGGATAACCTGCTTCCTTCCAGCGGGTGTAGCCTCCGTCCAGCACATAAACCCGGTCATGGCCCAGAAACTTCAGCGACCACCAGAAACGCGAGGCCATCGCCCCTCCCTGGTCATCGTACGCCACAACCGTCTTCTCCGAATCGATCCCGGCCCGGCCGAGCTTGTCCGCCAGCTCCGTCACGTCCGGAAGCGGGTGCCTGCCGCCGTGCTCCCCTTCGGCGAAGACAGATCCTGCTCCAGATCGAAATAAAAGGCGCCGGGGATATGATCCGCAAGGTAAGCCTTCCTTCCGGCCTCCGGGTCCTGGTCGCCCAAGACGAATCGGCAGTCCACGATCACCACGCCTTCTTCCGTTCCCCGCTCAAAAAGCCATTCCTGGCTGACGATATGCTTCAAAACGATCACTTCCTCTATTGGGATCATTTCCTGTATATTTACAGTATACAACGGCCCCGCCGACGAACGAAAGCTGAAACTAAAGAAGTCCGAACAACGGGGGCCGGCGGAAGGAGCCGCTGAATATGAGCGAGCATAAGGAACATATGTTTCGTTTGAGGCCGTTAACGGAAGAGGACGGGCGCGAAATTTGCACTTGGCGCTATCCCGCACCTTACGATACGTATAACTGGAAGACGTGGGATGAGCCGCTGGCGAACCGGGAGGAATTTGCCGATCCAGAGATCCGGGAGGCGCAGTACAGGGCCGTAGTCGATGCGGAAGGGGCGCTGTGCGGGTTTGCCCAGCTGTTCCCGCTGGCGGGTACGACAAGGCTGGGGCTCGGGATGCGTCCGGAGCTGTGCGGGGCGGGCCGGGGCGAGGCTTTTGTCCGATCGATCGCCGCCGAAGCCAAGCGGCTATCGCCGCAGAACGAGATCGATCTCGAGGTGTTGACCTGGAATAAGCGGGCCATCCGGGCGTATGAGCGGGCGGGGTTCCGCATGACCGACACGTATGAACGGAAGACGCCGCAGGGGACGGGCGAGTTTCACTGCATGGTGTGGGAGGATACAAGCGCCACGTTGGGCGATGAGGGGAAGCGGCAAGCGCCGCTGGCCACCGCGGGCCTGCTGAACCGGAATCAAGTGGAATGGGCGCTGGGAGGCTCGTCCATGCTGGCCTTGTACGGGCTGGCCGAACAGCCGGACGATTTGGATCTGCTTGTGAATGCATCGAATGCGCCGAAAGCCCATGCGCTCCTGTCCTCGCTCGGAGAGCACCGGATCATGGAGCCGAAAAGTCCTTTTTGCACGACGTATTTCTACCGTTACTCCATTCGGGGTGTGGGTGTGGATCTCATGGGCTTGTTCGGGATCGAGCATGCCGAAGGGGTGTACCGGCTCGATTGGAAGGCGGAGCGCATCGCCCGGACGAAGGTGATCGGCGGCATCCCCATCCCGCTGAGCGCAATGGAGGATTGGTACGTCCTCTACTCGCTGATGCCGGGAAGAGAGGCCAAGACCGCCGTCCTCGAGCGGTACTGGCGGGACCATGGCGGGATTCGGATGGATTTGCTGGAGGATGCACTGCAGCAGTCCCTTCCGCCGAAGGTACGAGAGCGAATCGAACATTGGTTAAAAGGGCCGGTATCACGCTAAGCCGCGACCCGCCGGTCAGTCCCCGCCATAGTCCCTTTCGTCAGCCCTCCGCCTCCTTCAAGGCTCCGAACCTTTCGTCATACCGCTCCGCCCCGGCAAAATCCAGCCCGGTCAGTCCCCCGGCGCTCCAGGTGGTCAGCCGGAGGGTTACCACCCGGAAATCGATGGCGATCATCGGATGATGATTCATCTCCTCCGCAATCCGGGCCGCCTCGTTCACGAACGTCACCGCCGCGGGAAAAGAAGGGAAGCGGTATTTTTTGACGAGCCACTTCCCCTCCTCTATCTGCCAGCCCTGCAGGGATTGCAAAAGGAACCCGGCGCGTTCCTCGGACAACCGCTCCCTCATACGCCGCTCCTTACACCAGATGGATGACGCGCGTCAGCGCATCCCCATGGTCGATCCGGATCAAATGCCGCTTCGCATCATGGGTGACCGTGCAGCCGCCGATGCTCATGGGCGATTCCGTCCCGAGCCCGTAGAACAGGTCATCCGCCAGCGTCTTCATGCACGCCTCCCGCTCCGCCTGATCCATGCCGCCCCACTCGTCCTGCGACATCTCCAGAAATTCGTAGCGACCGTCGATGCCCTGCAGCGCATCCGTGAAATCGTTAATAATCTCGCTGTATTCCCGGCCGAATTTGATACCCATCTTCATCCGCCCTTTCCGCGTTGCCCGTTAGCCACCCGCTCTTATTCTCATCTGCGGCCTTCAGACAACCTGTGGATTGTTGGAAAATCCTTTTGACTCATTGTACTCGACCGACCTGCCGCCCGCAACCGCTCCAAGAAAGCGCCGCCAAAAAAATGGGCGGGGTCGATTTTCCAGTACGCATTTCCTTGCAAAATCTGGTACACTATAAGGATAGACCTGAGTGCGGAGGCTTAAAACATGCTTAAGCTGCAGATTCCGAAAAATCGAATGAAAATGCTGATCGGGCATCTGCGCGACGATGTCGATTTACCGGAGCTTGAGCGGGGATGGGAGTATTTCCACAAAGGACAGGTCACCGGGATCGAGCTGGTCCACGGGGTCGAAATTCACGCGCTGGTCCGGGGAACGAAAGCCTACGAGGTTCAGCTGGATCTGGACGACTTCGCCAAAAGCGAATGCAGCTGCCCGATCGAGGAGCCGTGCAGGCATATGGCAGGGGTCGTTTTCGCGCTGTATGCGTCCTTTGCCCGCCCGGAGTCGCTCCTGCAGCGACTGAAGCAGGCGAAGCTGGTGAAAAGCCGCCAGCAGCAGGCCCGCCAGGCGGGCGCCCGCTCGGAGAAACGGCAGGACCGGGTGGATGTGCCGGAACCGAAGATGGCCCCGAGCGCCTGGCACCGCTATTTTGACCAGCAGTTCTACGGGTTCTCGCTCTCCCAGCAGCATTCGATCGAGCTGTTCTACAGCACGGCCAAGGAGAAGCTTGGCTCGCTCGGCGAGAGCTGGCCGGAGGCGCTTCAGAAGCTGTACCGGCTGCATCTGCTGCTCTTTGTGATGCGGAAGATCGAGCAGTTCTACCAGGATACGAAGACCTCATATTTATCCTATTATATCGAAACGGGATGCCGCACCGTCGGCCGCCAGTGCATGGATGAGTCGCTGCGGCTTGTGCCGGAGCTCGACGTGAAAACGCTGATGGCGAAGCATCCCGCCCACTGGAAGGAAACGCTTGCGCTCGTCTCGGACACGGCGTTGTCCGGCAAAGAATCGCCGCTTTCCTGGCTGACGGTGTACCGCAGCATTTGGTGGCGGATGACGGGCCGGCCCGACTGGATGGAGGAAGAGCGAAAAAGACTAAAGCGGATGCTGGATGCGCAGGAGCTCATGCCCCGCCGCCGGGATGCGCTGGTGATGGCTGAGGCGCATTTTGAGGTCATCGAGGGCCATGACGAGGAAGCCCGGCGACTGGATGGAGACGCTCGGCAAGCGGGAGGCGCGGGATTTCTTCCTATACCTGCACCGCTTCTACCACGAAGGCGCCTGGGACCGGATGCTAGCCTGGCTGCGCTGGTCGCTTCCGGTGGTGCAGCGGGCTCAGGCCGAGGAGCTGCGGCAGTTCTGCCAGTATTGGATGGAGGCCGTGCAGCGGCAGGAGGACGATGCGGAATGGGTCGGCGTGATGGTGGCCCTGCTCCCGCGGACGTACCAGTTCTATACGGCTTACCTGTTAAAAGCGAAGCGATACCGCGCCTGGGTCGATCTTCAGCTTGCGAACCGCGTTTCGCCGCTTAATCTGTATTCCGTCGACCTGCAGATGCTGGAGAAGCAGGACCCGGCGCTGCTGCTCCCCTTGTTCCATCAGGCGGTGGAGCGCTGCGTGGCCGAGAAGAACCGGACGGCGTACAAGACGGCCGCGAAGCTTCTCAAGAAGCTGCAGTCGCTGTACAAGAAACTGAACCGAACGAATGAGTGGGAGGATTACATCTACCGGTTTGCCATGAAGTATTCGCGACTGCGCGCGCTGCATGAGGAGCTGAGAAAAGGGAAGTGGATTCCATGACCGACACGACCGTGGTGACCGTGAATGTGCGGTGGGCGGCGCAGGGCGGCTTTTTCCTGTGGGGCGCCCGCTACAACGGCGGCATCTGCGACGCTTACGATCTGCGCGACTGGCTGTTTGCCTGGCACGCGGCTTCCTTTTACGGCACGTTCATCGAGGTCACCGAGTCGCTGAACGTGGAGGGCCTCCTGCTGCCTTCCCTGGAGGCGCTGGATTATTTGGCGCAGCCTGCGGCCGTGCAGCACCAGCGGCTGGAGTTCAGCCGTGAGCTGAAGGAGTTGATGGCGCTCGCGCCGCATGTCAAGGAAGCGCTGACGCAGGGCCGCTTCATGCCCGATTTCGCGAAGTGGAAGGCCGGCACACTCGGCTGGAAGCTGCAGTCGCCGGAGCAGGCCGCCGCCTGGGCGGCAGGTGCGGTGGCGCAGCAGTGGATGGATGAGCTCATCCCGGCATGGACGCGCGAGGACGGCGTCATGCGGCAGAGCCTCGAGCAGCTGGAGCGGGCGTTCCCGCTCCTCGCGCGGGGCACGGCGGCCGCCGATCTGTGGATGGACGAGGAGGACTGGCTCGTCTCGATCGGTTGGCAGTCGGACGGAACGCCGTTCCGCACGTGCCTGCGGCTCGAGGAGCCCGCGGCGGCGGGCGGCGCCTGGCCGCCGCGCATCGTGCTGCAGGACCGCGGCGACAAGGACGTGATGCACGAGGTCGCGCCTGCGGAGGTGAGCGCGTGGGCGGAGGCGGAGCCGGGAGCTGCGAGCGAGAGCGAGGCGGAAACGGGGCCGGGCGGAAGCGCGGCGAGCGGCGGGGAGCGGGCCGGAGCGACGAAGGCCAAGCAGGGGCGGAGCCGGGCCCGAGCGTGAGTGCGGAAGCACGAGCGGAGGCGGGCTGGGCCGCGAAGGCGCGCGAAGGCGCAGAGGCACGGCCGCCTGGCGAGAGCGGGCACGAAGGTGGCGACGCCGGCCCGGGCGCGGACGGCGAAGCCGGGCGGGGCGAGTCCGCGCTCGCACCCGCGTCCGCGCTCGCACCCGCCCGCGCAGGCGGGCCGCCGCCAGGCGCCGAGGCGTCGCCTGCGGCATGGCGGCCGCACCTCGCCCGCGCCGCGCGCGATGCGGCCAAGTGGCGCCGCATTCTGCCGTGGCTCGCCGCGCCGGAGAGCGACGCGCTCCGCAGCGAGCTCGGCGCGGACGAGGCGTGGGAGCCGCTCACGAAGGGCGACCTGCGGCTCATGGAGGCGGGCTACTCCGTCTTCCTGCCCGCCTGGTGGGAACGCATCCGCAAATGGCGTCCGCGCCTTAAGGCCAAGATCAAATCGTCGGTCGGCGCGGCGCCCCAATCGGTGTTCGGCCTAAGCCAGCTCATGCAGTTCGACTGGAAAATCGCGCTCGGCGATATCGAGCTGACCGAGGCCGAGTTCCGCGAGTTGCTGGAACAGAACCGCAGGCTCGTCCAGATCCGCGGCCAGTGGGTCCAGCTCGACCCGGTCCATCTGGCCGAGCTGCAGCATGTGATGAAGCAGGTCGAGAAGAAGAACGGCCTCTCCCTCCGCGACGTGCTCGAACTTCACCTGCTGGGTTCCGTAGAAGGGGAAGAGGAGCAGGACTTCCACCGTTCGCTGAAAATGGAAGTCGAGCTTGACGAGCAGATGCAGGAGCTGGTCGATCTGCTCAATCACGCCAAACGGCCGCCGCACCTGGAGCCGCCGGACAGCTTCCGCGGGACGCTTCGGCCTTACCAGGTCGAGGGGATCTCCTGGCT
The DNA here is from genome assembly GCA_024704175.1 of Paenibacillus sp. P25. Lineage (GTDB taxonomy): Bacteria > Bacillota > Bacilli > Paenibacillales > NBRC-103111 > Paenibacillus_G. Next base: position 6,629,002 of record CP085629.1, on the reverse strand, counting down.
CGTTTTTCTCCGTCAATGCGGCTTCGGCGGTCGCCTGGCGGACGATATGGGCCTCGGCAAAACGATCCAAATGATCACCTACCTGCTGCACCTCCGGGAGCGCGGCTTACCGGGACCCTGCACCATCTTCCGGGGACGGCCGATGGATCGCGGCGAGAGGAAGAATTCGTGCCTTCCCTGCTCATCTGCCCGACCTCCGTGCTCGGCAACTGGCAGAAGGAGCTGCAGCGGTTTGCGCCGGACCTGCGCATTCATCTGCACTATGGCCCCACTCGCGCCAAGGGCGGTGCGTTCAAGGAAGCCTGCCAGGGATACGATCTGGTGCTCACGACGTATACGCTGTCTCATCTGGACGAAGCGGAGCTGACCTCCGTCGAATGGGAGTCGATCTGCCTGGACGAGGCGCAAAATATTAAGAACGCCTATACGAAGCAGGCTTCGTCCATCCGCAAGCTGTCGGCGCACCACCGGATCGCACTAACCGGGACGCCGATCGAGAACCGGCTCACCGAGCTCTGGTCGATCTTCGATTTCTTGAACCCCGGCTATCTCGGCTCGCTGCGGGACTTCTCCCAGCGCTATGTCAGCGCGATCGAACGGACGCAGGACCCTGAGCTGATCGCCAAGGTGCAGCGGCTGATCCGGCCGTTCCTGCTGCGGCGCGTGAAGAAGGATCCGAGCATCCAGCTGGATCTGCCGGAAAAATACGAGTACAAAACCTACGTCTCGCTCACGACCGAGCAGGCGACCCTATATGAGAACTACATTCGCGAGCTGTTCGACCGGCTGGACCGGATGACGGCGATGGAGCGCCGGGGCATGATTCTGGCGGCGCTGACGAAGCTGAAGCAAATCTGCAACCACCCGGCCCTGCTTGCGAAGGAATCCGTCCGTTCTCCCTGGCGCCAGCGCTCGAATAAGGTGGAGCGGCCGCTGGAGATGGTGCAGGAGCTCCGGCAGGAAGGCGACAAGTGCCTGATTTTCACGCAATTCGTAGAGACAGGACTTCTGCTTCAGCGGATACTGGAGGAAGAATTCGGCGCCAAGGTCCCGTTCCTGCACGGAAGCGTCGCGCGGAGCGACCGGGAGCGGATGATCGAAACGTTCCAGGATTCGACGCTGCCGGCGGAGGAGCGGAGCCCGGCATTTTCCTGCTGTCGCTCAAAGCGGGCGGCACGGGCCTTAACCTGACGGCGGCCAGCCACGTCTTTCACTTCGACCGCTGGTGGAATCCGGCCGTGGAGAACCAGGCGACGGACCGGGCCTTCCGGATCGGCCAGACGCGCCACGTTCAGGTGCATAAATTCGTAACCCTGGGCACCCTGGAGGAGCGGATCGATGAAATGATCGAGAAGAAGCTGGGCTTAAGCGGACAGATCGTCGGCGACTGGAGAGCAGTGGATCACCGAGCTGTCGACCGAGGATTTGAAGGAGCTGTTTGCGCTTCGCAGCGAATGGGTCGAGCGGTCGTAGACCCGCACAAGACAGGAATAGGGAGGGAGCCCCGCGAACTGGGCTTCCTCCCTTTTTTAGTTTAACCGGCCCTCCTCACACAGCGCTGTCCTTCGAAATTTTAACCCCAGCCCCCCGGGAAACGGAAAGGATTTCGACACGATTCGTCGAACTTTGAAGTAGCGTCTTTTATTTTAACCGTAGGGTGGAATACCATGAACATTTCCCGTTCGAAAGTCTCCTTCATTTATGCCATCATTATTATAGCGCTGCTCGGTCTGGTCAGCTTCTCCAGCTACACCGCTTCGACCAATACCGAACAGGAAATGGACAGCGTCGTCAACGAGGTCATCCCGCTCTCGAATACGGCGCGTGAAATCCTTACCAATCTGATCAACCTGGAGACGGGGATTCGCGGTTATGAGATTACCGGGGACGAGAAGTTTTTAGAGCCCTTCGAGAACGGAAAAGTCGAGCTTCAGCAAAACTTGGATAAAATGTCGGAGTTCGAAAAGAAATACCCCCGCCTGCGAAGTGTGATGGAAGCGGATATTCTGCCGCAGATCCAGCGCCTTCAGGATTATTACGCCAGTCAGATCTCCTTGATCCAATCGGGTCATAAGGATGTCGCTTTGGGCCGCATCAACACAGGCAAAGCCAATATGGACCGGTTCCGCCAGCTGCATACCAAGCTGACGGCGGAAATTGACGAGATTGCAAGCAACGCCTATCACGATGCACACAATGCCGAACGGACGGCACGGGTGGTCATTGCGGTCGGCGGAGCTGTCGCCATCGTCATCGGCGCCCTCTCGCTGTTTGTGTTCAACCGGGCCAACCGGGCCGAAGCCGCCCTGCGCAAAAGCGAAGAGACTTACCGCTATATGGCGGAGAGCCTGGAAGCACAGAATGAGGAAATCATCGCCCAACAGGAAGCGCAGGAACTGACGCTCGAGAAGCTGTCTCAACGCGAGATGGAACTGGAAGCCATCAGTGGTTACCAGGAAAGTCTGACGGGCGCTATGGATATGACAAGGTTCCTGGAAGCCTCTATCCCGGCGCTGCTGGAAACGCTTCAGCTTGACGCGGCGGCCCTCGTGGTCCGGGTCTCGCCCGCCGATGACCCGGATCCGCAGTATAAGCGGATTTATTCGATCGGCTATCCGGAGCAGCCGCCGGAGGAAATCCGGAGCCAGCTGATGGGGCCCGCCCTGCGGGTCATCGCCGAGAAACGCCCGATCGAGAGCAGACGCGACGTCTCCGAGCACGAACGGGGCATTCACTTTGGCATTTCAAGTGCGATCGACCGGTATTATCCGATCTTTGACGATCACCAGGAGGCGGTCGGCTTTCTGCTGCTGACAGGCTACCTCACCGAACAGAATGAGCAGAAGACGAGGCTCGCCAACGGATTAATCCGCCAATTCGGCCTTGCCTTCCTCTCGCAGCAAATCAACGAGGAACGCCGCGATCAATCGATCCGGCTGAAGCGACTGAACGAGCAGCTGCTTCAGGAGAAGGAGCTCATCCGGGAACAGCGCGACCTCATCCAGAACATTCTCGAATCGACGAATGAAGGGATGATGATGTGCGATTCGCAGGGGCGCATCCTGATCACCAACGACCGCATCAAGGATTATATCGGCGTTCACAACAGCCATGGGAACAACCTCATCGATATTTGCCTTGAGATCCAGCGGACGACGCCGTCCTTCTCCGCCGTCTTCCTGACGATCGAAGGGTCGCTGCGCGGCGAACTGGACAAGCTGACGGAACGCTTCTCCTGCGTCCATCCGGAGGATCAACAGCTGCGCCATGTCGAATTGTATGCCACCAAGGTTGGAGGCCAGAGCGAGCTGGAGCAAGGCTTCCTGTTCGTATTCCGCGACCGGACCGAGGAGGAGAAGGTGGACGAGATGAAGAACGAGTTCATCAGCATCGTCTCCCACGAGCTCCGTACGCCGCTGGCCAGCGTGCTCGGCTTTATTGAAATTTTGCTTCACCGCCAGCTGTCCGCGGATAAGCAGCGGCGGTATCTGCAAACCATCTATAAGGAAGCGAACCGCCTATCGACACTGATCAACGATTTTCTCGATTTACAGCGGATGGAAGCTGGCCGGGAGGCGTATCATTTTACACCTGTTGAACTCGGAGGACTGGTTCATGAGGTGGCCGAGCAGTGGAAAGGGCGCCAAAGCCACCGGATCGAGCTCGAGCTCCCCGCATCCGAGGTTTGGATCCGGGCCGATGCGGACCGGGTCAAGCAGGTGATTCATAACCTCTTGAGCAACGCGATCAAATACTCGCCACAGACCAGCCGGGTCGATGTCATCCTCCGCCGGAGCGGGGACAAGGTCCGTCTCGATATCCGCGATTACGGTCTCGGCATCCCGGAAGAGGCCAGGGGCAAGCTGTTCTCAAAGTTTTACCGCGTCGACAATTCCGACCGCCGCCAAATCGGCGGCACGGGACTCGGGCTATCGATCGTCAAAGAAATCATCGAAGCGCATCAAGGCGAGGTTTCTTTCGATTCCGAAATGGGCAAGGGCTCGACCTTCAGCGTCGGCTGGCCCGTATACCATGTGGCGTCGGCGGAAGACAGCATCATGATTCTCGAAGATGACGACAATCTTGCGAAGCTGATTCAGGTCACGTTAGGCAAGCTGGACCTTCCGGTGATGCATGTGCGCTCCGCCGAGGAAGGCATCATCGCCTTGAACCGTATTCAGGGGCGGGACCTCGTCTTTGCATCGTCGATATCCATTTGGAGGGGACGAAGAGCGGCTGGGATTTCATCGGGGAGCTGTACCGCCATCCGCGCTTTTACCGTACGCCGGTCATTGTGTCCACGGCGCTGGAGCCGCCGCAGAATTACCATGAGAAGGATATTGAGAAGTACCTTCGCAAGCCGTTCACCATGGAAAAGCTGCTGTCCGTGTCCGAACAGTTGCTGCAGAGCGAGAAGCACCAGCCGGCCTATGTGTTTCCGCAGCAGAATGAGGAGATTATTACGACAACGCTGGCCAAGAACGGCATCGAGGTCGGCGGCATCACCCGTAAGCCCGATTTGATTCAAATCGAGCCCAAGCTTAAAAATGAAACGGAGCCGACCGCTGCGGACGGCCGTTCTTAATAAGAAACACTTCCGCCGCTTCAAAGCCGCCGCGATGCCTTGCCGGGAACGCGGCGGCTTTTTTTGTGGGCAGGTCGTCAGGTCAACCGTCCAGTCTCCGCACATCCACGGCCACTTCCAGCGTCTGTCCACCGGCCCCCGGTATACGCCCTTGACCGGTACAATGTCTTTGTAGTCCCTCCCGTGGCCGAGCTTCACATAGCGCCAGCCGACCTCGGCGTTATTGGTCGGATCAAAGCCGAGCCAGCCGGTTCCGGGAATGTGGACCTCGACCCAGGCATGCGACGCCTGCTCGAAATCGGCGGAGCCTCCCTGCAGATCGCCGACAAAGTGATAGCCGCTCACATAGCGGGCGGGCAGGCCCATGCTGCGGCAAAGCGCGATCATGAGGTGAGCGTAGTCCTGACATACCCCTCTTCTCAGCTGCAGCGTATCGCGGACCTTCGTCTGCACATCCGTCGCCTCCGGATCATAGGTGAGGTCCCGGTGAATGGCCTCGGACAGCCGCCGGGTCCAGGCATATATGCCGTCCGCCCGGAAAGGATGCTTGGCGGCATAAGCCCGCAGCTCTTCCGTTTCTTCCGTGTAGGCGGTTGGCAGCAAATATTCGATATACCGGCTCTGGAACGCATCGCTTCGGATCAAGACCAACTGCTCCTCCAGCGAGACCGCAGGAAGACCGGTCCCCTGCGGCTTATCCCGGGTCACCACGGTAGCCCGGGTACGGATCACCAGCTCCCGGTGAGGCTTGTTCACCGAGAACGCATGGACCCGGTTGCCGAAATAATCCTCGTAAGTAAACAAGGAGGCGACCGGTTCGACGGCCACCTCGTGATGATAGCAGGACTGCCTGTAATTCGTGCGCGGTGTCAGGCGAACCTCATTGACACTGTCCGTGACCGGCTCCTCGTAAGTATAGCGGGTGATGTGACTGATCTCGATCTTCATGCGGTCGCCTCCTCGAATCGAAAGAACGTACCGGCCATCGCCCTCCCCAGCTTCTGGCAGGAGGACATCAGGCTGTCCAGGAACGGGCCGACGCTGTCCATGGCAATATCCTCGCGCTCCAGACAGCCGAGCCCCGCCCGTATTTTGCCGGCTTGCCGGATCGTCTTTTCGTGAACGGGAAAATCATTCGAGCCCTCCAGCTCAATCCCGGCCAGATGCTCCTCCAGCCGGCTGAAGGCATAATGCACCGAGCGCGGGAACGTCTCGCTCCCGATCAGAAATTCCAGAATGGGCTCCACCGCCATCGCATCGGCATAATACCGGCGGAAGGCCTGGTAGCCGCTGACTGATTTCAGCACGGCGAGCAGGTAATCGTAAGGAGGAGCCTGATCCTCCTTGATCGCGTAAGCGACCGACTGGAGGATGCGCACCGTATTCTCCGCCCGCTCCAGATACCGGCCGCTTTCGATAAAATGCCACTCGTTCTCGCGCGGCATCACCGACTGCTCCGCCCCCTGAAACATCGCCGTCCGTTCCTTGATCTGTTTATAGAAAGGATACGGCGACTGCTGGAAAATGTCCGTCACCTGCTTCTCCCCCAGCCACAGGTAAAAGGCGTTGAGGATATCCCACAGCTCGCTCGGCGGCTTCTCCCGCAGGGTGCGGAGATTGTTCCGCGCCTGGCTGATACAGGAGAACAGGGAGTTCGAATAACCCCGGTCCAAGGTGATGAACGACAGCACATCCTTCTCATTAAACGTATCGAACTGCTGCAAATAATCGGGCCGGGCTCCGAGCGAATCGATCAGCCGCGCCCATTTGTGCTCGGCGTGCTCTAAATCGCCGTCCTGCCGGATGTGATAATGGACATCGATCAGCCGCGCATGGTTTTCCGCCCGCTCCATGTACCTCCCGACCCAAAACAAAGCCTCCGCATTCCGATTCAGCATCGCGTTCACTCCTTATTTATGAAGTAGGCTGTATGCTTTTCTCTCTATGTCAGTCCAGGACCCATGTATCCTTGCAGCCCCCGCCCTGCGAGGAATTGACGACAAGCGAGCCCTCCTTGAGGGCCACCCGCGTCAGCCCGCCCGGGATGATGTGCGCCTCCTCCCCTGCGCCCATCAGCACGAACGCGCGGAGATCGATGTGACGAGGCGTGAGCTCGCCGTCCAGCAGCACGGGCGCACGGGACAGCTGCATGGTAGGCTGGGCGATATAACGGCCCGGGTCGAGACGGATCTGCTCGGCGAACGCCGCGAGCTCCTGCTCCGTAGCGGCGGGCCCGATCAGCATGCCGTAGCCTCCGGAAAGCGACGTTTCCTTCACGACCATCTCCGGCAGATGCCCGAGCACATACTCCCGCTCCTCCGGCCGCGAAAGCAAATAGGTCGGCACATTCTTCAGCGGCGGCTCCTCGTTCAAATAGAAGCGGATCATCTCCGGCACGTAAGCATACATCGCCTTGTCGTCGGCCACGCCGGTGCCGGGCGCATTCGCAATGGCAATGTTGCCCGCCCGGTAGGCGTTCATGATGCCGGCCACCCCCAGCATGGAGTCCGGCTGGAACGCGAGCGGATCGAGATAATCGTCGTCGATTCTCCGGTACAGCACATCGACCTGGCGCAGCCCTTTCATGCCGCGAATATAGATCTTATGATCCTTCGCGACCAAATCGCGTCCTTCCACCAAATGAATCCCCATCTGCTGCGCCAGAAAGGCGTGCTCGTAATAAGCCGAGTTATATTCCCCGGGGGTCAGCGGCGCGATGACCGGCTCCCGTTTCGGCGCAGGCGACAAGCTTTTTAACATGGACAAAAAATGGTTCAGGCTCTCCTCCACCTCCCGGACCCGGCAGGAGAACGAAAGCTCGGGAAACTGCTCATTCATAAGCGTCCGGCTCTTGAACAGATAGGAAAAGCCGGAAGGCGACCGCAGATTGTCTTCCAGCACATAGTACTCCCCGTCCGAATGGCGGATCAGATCGATCCCCGAGGTCGTGATATAAGCGCCGCCGGGAACGGGCACCCGCATCATCTCCGGCCGGAAATAGCGGTTCGCGATCACCAGCTTGCGCGGCACGATCCCCTCCCGGATGATCCGCCGCTCATGGTACACATCGTGCAGAAACCGGTTCAGCGCCTTGACCCGCTGGAGGAGCCCCGCTTCGATGAGGGTCCATTCCCGCTTCGGAATAATTCTCGGGATCAGATCGAACGGAATCGTGCGCTCCAGCGGATGGGTTTGCAGCGGGTTATACAGTGTAAAGGTGATGCCTTCCTCCAGCATCCGCCGGTTCATGGCCGCCTGTTTTGCCTCCAGCTCCTCCCGCCGCATGCCCGCGAACCGCTGATAGACCTGGTAGTAATGCGGCCGGACAAAAGACGCATCCGCGTACATCTCGTCGAAAAACGCGTGCAGCGGATAAGACGCGTAAAAAGGTCGCTCCCCTATGGACATACGGCACTCCCCTCTCCATTTTCGAATATTAATGTTATGTAATATGACATATTAAGTGTGATTATTGTTAATATTCCGAATATTCACGCGATTTATTATCCATATCATACGCCATCTTCATTTTTGTGTCAATATTCATGACAAGTTGTTGCCACAAAAAACCGCGACCCGAAGTCAGCGGGGTTAGCATTCGTTTACCGAGGTGTCATCCTGATTGTATGGGGATATAAAATATTCAAACATTTTCCAGTTTAGGTCGTCTAATTTAAATAACGTACGAGGAGAGAGAACGATGAGAATGATGTCGAAAATGGCGGTATGCTCTTGTGGTTGGGGCCGCTCTAGCAGTCGGTTCCGCTTATGCCGGTTCGAAGCTGAACCTGATCATCAACGAAGCGGCTTCTGTTCCCGAACATTTGGAAGTCAAGCTTGAAGATGGAAAAGTTTTTGTCCCCATTGACCGTCTTGCTGAAGAGTTTAAGGGAAAAGCAACCTATGATCCGGATAAGAATGAAGTGCGCGTAACCCTGCCTGATGCGGCGAAGCTGTCCATCCAAGTCAGCCGGTTAGAGGATGCCTTGAAGCCCTCGACTCCCGAGGACGCGCTCGATACGTGGGTCAAGGGCGTCCAAACCCGCAGCGGAGCGCTGCAATATGCCGTGCTATCCCCCGAACTGCGGGAACAAACGAAGAAGGAATTCGAAGAACACTACTGGACGACAGGAGGATCCAGCCCGCATATGGACGCCATTGAAAATTTGGTCACGGAGTCGCTAGACGATAACACGGTCCGCTTCTCCTTCGACTACCGACTCGTGGCCTCCAACTACAACGGGCAGGGATCGGCCGTCATGACCGTACAGCAGATGGAGACGGATCGCGGGGAAGGCTGGTTCATTACGAATGTTAAAATGAAAGACCCCGGCGATACGGGAATTACCATTGGCGTCGAGCCGATGCACCCATAAATGTACCGGCAGAAAGGAGGCAAGGTATCCATTGGCGGGGCAAAAGCGGATGCATTGGGTCAACGAGGCGGAGCCCCGACTGCTCGCTAGCGGCAGTATGACCGCACACAAAATGCCCGCCGCGACCTGAGAAGGCCGGGCGGGCATTCCGCTGAGGCAGGCACTCTAACCTCCTCGCCGCTTCATTTATCTTCGTCTGGTTTCCGTCAGGCGGAACTGGTTAACGAGCCGCTGGAGAAAGCCGGTAATCGCTTCGACATGGCCGGAGGTATGGCGGACCTGCTGAATATCCGTCAGCGACTCATGTACTTCCCCTTCGACTTCCTTGGAGATTTCCCGGTTTTCCTTGCTGACCTCGGCAATTTTCTCCATCAGCGCGACCATCTCGTCAACCACCTGCGTCTTGAGCGAATCCTCCGCCCCCGCTCCGCTCAGCGGCTCCGAAGCGGCGGCGACGATTTGCGCGCCCTCCTGCACGACCGCCGTCCCTTCCTCCATGGAGCTGTAGGCCGTTTGCGCATGGTCGTATATCTGCTGCACCGTTTCATGGATTTCTTCCGTCGATTTGCGGGTCAAATCCGCCAGCTTGCGGATCTCGCCGGCCACCACGGCGAACCCGCGCCCATGCTCGCCTACGCGCGCCGCCTCAATGGAAGCATTGAGGGCGAGCAGGTTCGTCTGCGCCGAAATTTCCTCGATCACCTGCAGCACGTCCCTGATTTGCCGGGTCGTCTCCATGAAAGAGCGGATCGTCGTATTCGTCTCCGCTACCTTGGAAGTAATTTGCTGCATTTTCTCGCCGATCCGCTCCACCTCGCCCTGAGCGACGGCGATCTGTTCCGACGCCTTCTCTTCCAATACGCGAAGCGTCCCCGCATCTCTCCTACCGCATCCTTGGCGGTGTCCAGGTCCTGAAGCTGGTCGCGCATACTCCGGATCATGACCCCGATCCGCCCGCTCATCTGTTCCGTGGAGCTTACTGCGGCGTCAGTCGATTCATTGAGACTGCCGCTGGCTTGCGAGCACGTCGCCCGACGCCTGCTTGACCTGCAGCATGATGCCTTCCAGCGAATCGATCATGTTGTTGATCCATTTCGCCAGCTCCTGCGTCTCGTCCCCTCCGAACTCGTCAGGCCTCAGCCGCTGGGTCAAATCGCCTTTCCCTTCGGCATTGATCCGGATGAACCCGTTAATTCGCTGCAAATGGCGGGCTATCGGCTCCGTTCCTTTGCGGTGCAGCACCAGAGCGGCAAGCAAACCGTAGAGCAGATTGAATACGGCGACGGCGGCGGCGGTTACAGCCAGCGGCATCCGGCCTGAAGCAAGCAAATACACGAGCACGCCGGCCAAGACGGCCGATACGCCGAGCAGCGGCGGCTGCAGGCGGAACAGTCTCCAACTGATCCCCCGGATCCGGTATACCTCCTCGAGATCGCCTTCGCACATCATGCCCCACTCATCCGGGCAATGCGGCAGACGGAAGGTCAGCCCTTTGCCGATGACGGGGATATGCCGGTAATCCGAGTAGCCGGGGAACTGGGCAAACAGGTTGCTCCCGTTCCGAATCGTATTTGCTACGCCCGGATGCAGCTCGCCGGTGGCCGGGTCGGTGAACATCAGCTCCAGTTCCGTATGCTCCTTCACCGAGACGACGCCCCAATCCGTGGTCACGCCGTCCTTCAGATTCTCCCCGTGCGTGAAGGTACGGTCCTCGAAGCGGCTGCGCGATAGCGCCGTTCCCGGGGCGATTTGCCTATGGAGCACCGGCTTCGCCATGAAGAGGTAATTGTCTCCTGAATCCGGATACACATGGCCCGACTCCCGCTGGATCAAATCGCCGATCACATCGTTCGGCACCCGCCCGCACAGCGCCCCCTGGTAGACGCCTCCATCCATGACGGGAACAATGAACAGCGGCGTCATTTTATCGTGAAAGGAAGAGGTGCTGGGACCGATAGCCAGCGTCAGCGGATCGCCGTAAGGTCCGAACAGGCACTTGCGCCCTTCCCGCCCCTCGCGGACATAGTTCAGCCCCGGATAAATCGCGCTTTCCTTATCGTATCGCGTCCCTTGATGAGCCGCGTAGGTGGAGTAAATCACAGTATCCGCCGCATCCAGCAAATAAATTTCGGAAAAATCCGGCGCCCGCTTGTGCGCTTCAGCGAACAACCGCCCCCAAAGCGCCGTGTCCGGCTTGCCGGCGGGAGACGCCGCTTCCATTTGACCCAGCAGACGGTCCAGATGCCCCCAATACTCCTGCGTCCAATCCTTCAGCGGCTCCACCCGCGTGTGGGCGATACCTTCAAAAATGCTCTCTACATCGTCCTTCAGCTTCCGGTTCAAGCGGTATGACCACCAGAGCGGCGACCCTTTCTTTAGCCCCAGCCATCCAAACATCCGAATCCCCCGGTTATAGGTCTTATGTGCTAAATCGTTTAAATATAATACCATAATTTCGGGGCAAATTACTTATGGTTTTCTGTTAAAATAAAACAAAATTTGTGATCCCGGACCTACAAGCTATCCCTCATTCCTCTCCTTCTCCAAGTTGATTGATGAAGCCGAGCCTATCCTACGGTCTTCAAGGCGGATTCCCATTCGGGATGCCAAGGGTTGGGTGTCAGGGTCGCTGAGAAAATTCCATAGAGGGAGCCCATCCATACAGCCGGATTTGATTAGCGGAGACCGCTTCCATAAGCATCCATACATAAAAAGGACCGCCCCCGCGGGGTCGAAGCCCCGGGGAACCGCCCCTGTCACGCTTATGCAAAGCCGAGACGCTGCAGGAACGCCCGGAAGCCGCGGCGGCCCCGTTCGTCCCGCTTGTAGACGCCCGCGTCGCGAAGTACGTCCGCGAACTTGCGGCCGACCTCCTCGCGGAGCAGCTGCTCCGCCGCCTCCGGCGCAAGCCCGCCGCCGGTCCGCTCCAGCGACTCCCGGATCCACGGCGCGTGCTTGTGCAGCGGGTGCTCCGTCGACGCCGTGATCCGCTCATCCAGCGTGTCCTCGCCGGTAAGCGACCGGGCGATCTGCTCCAGCTCGCCCTTCAGCCGGCCCGGCAGGATCGCAAGGCCCATGACCTCGATCAGGCCGATGTTCTCCTTCTTGATGTGGTGCAGCTCCGGATGCGGGTGAAAGATCCCATCCGGGAATTCGTCGCTGGTCCGGTTATCGCGCAGCACGAGATCCATCTCGTATTCGCCGGCTGCGTTGTTGCGCGCGATCGGCGTGATCGTATGATGCGGCGTCCGAACGCCGTCCCGCTCCGTGAACGCATAGATCTCATTCTCCGGATCGCTGTGCTGCTTCCAGACATCCAGAATATCGCCGGCTACCTTGAGCAGCTGGGTCCGGCTGTGGCTCGAGATCCGGATCACCGACATCGGCCACTTGACGATGCCGAGCTTCAGCCCCGGATAGTCCGGATGGCTGAAGCTCTCCTCCACCGGCGCCTTCTCCATCGGGAACACATGCCGGCCTCCCTGGAAATGGTCGTGGTTCAGAATCGACCCGCCGACGATCGGCAGATCCGCGTTCGAGCCGATGAAGTAATGCGGGAACTGATCGATGAAGTCCAGCGACCGCCCGAACGAATCCTTCGATATGGTCATCGGCCGGTGCTCCCGGTCGAAGATAATGCTGTGCTCGTTGTAATAAACGTAAGGCGAGTATTGGAAGAACCACGGATCGCCCGACAGCTCCAGCGGGATGACCCGAAGATTCTGCCGCGCAGGATGGTTCAGTCTCCCCGCATACCCGACATTCTCAATGCACAGCAGGCATTTGGGATAATGGCTCTGCGGCGCGCTGCGCAGCATCGCAATCTCCTTCGGATCCTTCTCCGGCTTGGAGAGGTTGACCGTGATTTCCAGCTCCCCGTACTCCGTTGGCGCGAGCCAGTACAGATTCTTGCGGATTCGCGCCATCGGAATATAATTCGAATCGATGCAGAGCCGGTAAAAATCGTCCGTCGCCCGCTCCGCGCCTTCCGTCTTCGCTGTCGTCCAGAAGCGGCGCACCAGCTCCGATTCCCGCGGCATGAGCATGCCCATGATGCGCGCTTCCAGCAGATCGCGGAGCGTCGTCGTATTCTCCTCCAGCAGGCCGGTCTCCGCCGCGTAATCCAGCGACGGCTCCAGCACCTCCGCCGCTTCTTCCGCGGCCGGGCCTTCCGGCTCGCCTTCATACGGCCCGGCAAGCCCAAACAGGTCAAGCGACCCGTTGCGGGCCGCAAACACATCCAGCGGCTCGAGCAGCTTCCGGCTCACGCCGTACTGCAGCGACCTCTCGATCTGCAGAGCCGCCTGCTGCGCCGATTCCGCGGACACCTCCGGCCTTTGTTGTTCGCTCATCGTTGTCACTCCGTTCCCGGGGCGCCGTTTCCGGCTCGCCCGCTTTAATTGCTGCCGTAACCGTTCGGACGGGACTTGTGCCATGCCCAAGCCGTCGCGATAATCTCCTCGAGGCTGTCGCGCCGCGGCTTCCAGCCGAGCTCGGTGCGGGAGCGCTCCGAAGAAGCGATCAGCACCGCGGGATCGCCCGCGCGCCGCGCTTCGATCACCGCCGGAATCGCATGACCCGTGACCTTGCGGGCGATTTCGATGACTTCCTTGACGGAGAAGCCTTTGCCGTTGCCAAGGTTATAGATACCGCTCTCTCCTCCCGCGCGCAGCTTCTCAATCGCAAGAATATGCGCGTCGGCGAGATCCGTGACGTGAATGTAGTCGCGGATGCACGTGCCGTCCGGCGTCGCGTAGTCGTCGCCGAAGACGGAGATGTGCGCGCGCTTGCCGAGCGCCACCTGCAGCACGAGCGGCACCAGATGCGTCTCAGGCGAGTGGTCCTCGCCGATGCGGCCGCTCTCGTGGGCTCCCGCCGCGTTGAAGTAGCGCAGGGACACGTACTTGATGCCGTGGGCAGTGTCGAACCAGCGCATCATTTTCTCCATGGCGAGCTTCGTTTCGCCGTAGGCGTTCGTAGGCGCGTCCGGTCGGACTCCAGAATCGGCACCTGCTCCGGCTCGCCGTAAGTGGCCGCCGTAGAGGAGAACACGATCCGCTTCACGCCGTACTCGTTCATCTTTTTCCAGCAGGCACAGCGTGCCGTATACGTTATTATGGTAATACTTGCCGGGATTTTGCATGCTCTCGCCCACCAGCGAATTCGCCGCAAAATGGATGACCGCATCGATCGCGTTTTCCTTGAACACCGTATCCATGAACGCCGCGTCCCGCAGATCGCCGACATACAGCTTGCCGCCGAGCACCGCCTCGCGGTGGCCCTGCTGCAGGTTATCGACGATAACCACCTCTTCATTCCTTGCAAGCGACTCCGCTACCGTATGGGATCCGATATAGCCTGCACCGCCGGTTACCAGAATGGCCATGAGAATCTCTCCTTTTTTATCCGAATGATGGTATTCACCGCCAGACCGGCCCGAGCCGCCGAAGCGCCGCAGGTCCGTTCCTCGCAGTCTTGTTCTCTAAAGCTCCTTCACGCCGTCTCCGATCTCACATACGTAGAAATTCGGCTTGAGTCCCGTTTTCTCCGTATACGTACGGCCTACCTCATCGATGAAACGCTCGATGCTGTCCTGATGCACGAGCGATACGGTGCAGCCGCCAAAGCCTGCGCCCGTCATCCGCGACCCGAGCACGCCCGGCACGGCCAGCGCCGCTTCCACCATCGTGTCGAGCTCGAAGCCCGTCACTTCGTACAAATCGCGCAGCGAATTGTGCGAGCCGATCATCAGCCGGCCGAAGGCCGCCAGGTCACCGCTCTCCAGCACCTTCATCGACTGCAGCACGCGATCGATCTCTTCCACCACGTGGCGGGCCCGCTTCCGGACCGCCTCATCCTTGATGAGGTGCTCCGAGGCGTTGTACTGCTCCAGCGTCAGCTGACCGAGCAAGGTGAGTCCCGGATGCGCCGCCTGCAGGTCCCTTACCGCCTGCTCGCACTGCGCGCGTCTTTCGTTGTACGCCGAATCGACCAGGCCGCGCTTCTTGTTCGTATTGCCGATCACGAGCTTATATTCCCCGCGCGGAACGGTACGTGCTTATATTCCAGCGTATCGCACATCAGCAGGATGGCGTGGTCCTTCTTGCCCATCGCCACCGCGAACTGATCCATGATGCCGCATTGTACGCCGATAAATTCATTTTCTGTCTTCTGCGAGAGAAGTGCAATCTCCACCTTGTCCACGGGTCGCCCTTCCATCGTCAAGAGGCCGAAGGCCGTCACCACTTCCAGGGAAGCCGAGGAAGACAGGCCCGAGCCGTTCGGAATTTCCCCGCTGAACAGGATATCGTAGCCGCCTACGCGGACCCCGCGGTTCTGCAGCTCGCGGACGATGCCCTTCGGATAGTTCATCCACTCGTCCTCTTCACGGTTTACCAAATTCTGAATGGAAATTTGTTTGCGCAGCGGAAAATTGGTCGAGGCCAGGCCGAGCTGGTCGTCGTCCCGCTTCCGAATGAGCATCGTCGTGCCGAAGGTCAGCGCCCCCGGGAACACATAGCCTCCGTTGTAATCCGTATGCTCGCCGATCAGATTGACGCGGCCCGGCGCGTGAAACACCCGGATCTCCTGCGCGCTCTGCGCTCCGTAAAGCTCTTCAAACGTCTTTTTCAATGCTGCTACATCTGCCATCTTCGGCCTCACCCCTAAGGTTATTTTACTGCCGCCCTGAACCGGGCTGACCGGCAGTTATGCCTTAATCCTGCCCTCAGTATAGCGGAAACCGCTTCACGCCACTATGGAAGGATGTCAGTACCACATGGAAAAATGTTAGATTCCGCCCCAAACTCCTTGTATAATGAAATAAAACCATCCTTTACAAAGGGAGCGATCCGTATGCCGGCACCGTCCAAACGGCCCGAAAGCTATTATGTCGTATCCAACCCGCGACCTCCCGCAGACCGTGACGCGCTGACCGTGCTGTTCGCCGGCCACAGCCAAACGAAGCCCGGGCATAAGCCGGGCCCCAAGGTCGTGGACTATTATTTGCTTCATCATATTTTATCCGGAAAAGGAACCTATGTCTGCGGCGGCCAAAGCTATGCGCTCGGCCCGGGCGACAGCTTCCTGATCGAGCCCGGCAAGCTGATCAATTACATGGCGGACACCGAGGAGCCGTGGCATTACCGCTGGATCGCCTTCGAAGGCAAGGAAGCCGGATCGATGCTGGCCGGTATCGGCCTCGGCTCACGGCGACCAGTCGTCCACACGGGACGCACCGCGCCGTAGCGGTGCTGTACCACCAGGTGCAGCTTACTTTCCAAGCCCGCGCCCCATGCCAACCTGAAGGCCGCCGGTTACCTGCATCTGCTGCTCGCCGAATACGGGGAAGCGCTGCAGCCCCAGCACAAGAGCCAGCCGCATCAAACCGCCAGCGGCGATCATACGGTGCAGCAGGCCGTCCAGTATCTGTCGACGCAGTATGCGGAGCCGATCACCATCGAGCTGATGGCCGAGACGCTCGGCTATAACCGGGCCTACCTGTCGACGCTGTTCAAGCAGCACACCGGCGTGACGCCGGTGACGTTCCTGCTCCGGCTGCGCCTCGACAAGGCCCGGCATCTGCTCCGGGAACGGACCGAGCTGACCGTCGAGCAGATCGCATCCTCCGTCGGGTTCCAGGACCCGCTTTATTTCTCCAAGCAGTTCAAACGGCTCTATCATACCTCTCCTACCGAATACCGGCAGTCGCTGAAGCCGTAAGGCGGGGCATGATGCTGCACGCTTGGAGCGGGCGGCCAGGCCCCATGCCGGACCGCTCCCCTCCAGAGCGCGGCCCGCTTGCAGGAGCACCCGTCACGCCGCATACTACGGAACCGGTCGCTTCGTCAGGGGCAGCATAAAGGCGATGCAGGCCCCCTGCCCTACCCGGCTCTGCGCCCATATCCGGCCTCCGTGGTAGTCGATAATCTCCTTGGCGATCGCAAGCCCGAGCCCGCTTCCGCCGTGGGCCGTATTGCGGGACTTATCCTTTTTATAGAAGCGGTCGAAGATGTAGGGAAGGTCCTCGGGATCGATCCCGGATCCGTTATCCTGCACCTGGACCACGAGCGAATGCTCGTCCACGATCATGTACAGCTGAATCAGCCCGCCCTGAGGTGTATGCTTTACTGCGTTGAAGATGATGTTCGTCAGCACCTGGTCGATCCGGTCGACGTCAATTCGCACGATCCCGGGCGGGACATCCTTCGGCAGCAGCGTGGTGGCGATTTTCTCAAAGCGCAGCCCCGCATTGCTCACCTCTACTTCGTACAAATCGCCGAAGTAACGGATAAATTCGTCCGTGGTCATCGGCTGGATGTCGAAATTCAGTTGCCGCGCCTCCAACTTCGAGAGCTGGAACAAATCCGAGATCAGCCGGTTCAGACCGGTCGTGCGGTTGTAGATCAGCTTCAAATATTTCTGCTGCTGCTCGGGCTGCGTGACCACACCGTCCAGCGGCGCCTCCACATAGCCCTGAATGAGCGTCATCGGCGTCCCGAGGTCGTGCGAGATGTTGCTGAGCAGATGCCGCCTCGACGTTTCAAGCCGCGCGAGATCCTCGTTCATCCGCTCGAGGCTCGTATTGGTGCGTTCCAGCTCGGCGGTGCGCTCGCGGATTTTATGCTCCAGGTTCTGGTTAAGCTCCCGCATCTGGCGCGAGAGCGTCTCCACCGCCATGAACGCTTTGGCCGATTTGGAGCTTAGAATGAAGGAGGTCATAAAGACGCAGATCAAGAGACCGTAAGATGAAACCTCGCCGAAGCGGATCAATTCGTTGTAGTACAAAATGTCCAAAATAATCGTTGCCGCATAGACCCCGGACCCTATCGCGGCGAAGAGGGTGCCCTCCCGCCGCCGAAGCAGCGCCCGCCAGAGACAGAAGATCAAATAGCCGGCGGCCAGAATCGTAATCATCTGGTAGGCCGGGGCTTCGTAGGTGAAGTAAGGGGCCGGGAGCACAAAGAGCAGCACCTCGAACAGCGGCGCCAGCCCCTGCACGATTCTTACCGGAAGGCGGTGCACCTCCGCAGGGTACAGGGATTGAACGAACATGACCACAGCCGGGACGGCCAGGAAAAAGCAGCTGTATTCGATCCTGAGCGCCGGGAGCCAGGGAAAGTCCTGTACGAACGAATAGATCGCCGATTCTTTGACAAATAAGGCGCGGACGCCCAGCAGAAGGCAGAAGACGGCGAAATACAAGGAGCCCTTCTCCTTGCGACGCAGTACAAATAAGCCGATATGATGCAGCCCCATCGAGATCAGGCTCCCGGTAACAAGGAGATCGACGGCAAGCATGTTGCGGTTCTGCCGCTCCATTTGCTCCTCCGTACCGAGCAGGAGCGGTGTCCACATTCCGCCGAGACGGTGATCATAGTTGGAGATTTGCAGCGTAAAGTCGACCGTTTCATCCCCCTCGGTTTCCAGGGGAATCAGCTTCGGCGCATACTGCGGCACGGACACCTCCGGCGAAGTGCCTACTACCCCTACGGCCGCAACCGGCATATCATTGACCCACATCCGGTAGGCGGTTCGGATCGTCGGCATCTTGACGGCGAGCTCCGGTGTCTGCTTGTCCAGCAGAATCCGCAGATGGTAGGTGGCGTAACCGCCGCCGGGATAGTCCGGCATCCCCTGCTGCAGCGAGTTCCAGGATTGGGGTACGGGCAGATGAACGCGCGGCGAGGTATCGGCTGCAATTTCCCGGGGGTCAGCGGCCAGCGCCAATAAAAATCCCACATCCCGTTCAGCGTAACGATATCCTTCTGCCCGAAGGCATAGCCCCGAAGATCCAGCACGCCGTCCACGGCGCGGGGATCGTCCTCGGACGAAACGGTTCCCCGGATTTGACAGCCGGAGATCACGGCGGCCAGGACTAATAAAAGTATAGCGAAAAATACCTTGTACCCTTTATAATAGTAATAGTTTTTGGAAATAGGTACCACTTTCTTTCTGGTTGTCGAATGTACGGACCTATTCCCATGGTAATATAAACCGGAACTTTTGGAAACCAGAATAAACGGTTACGCCGTCCTTGTCTTGCAAGGACCAGCACGTTTATCAACTGAAACATACATCATGAAATTACGGCAAAGCCCTGGAGGGAACCGATGGCTGGAGAAATCATACTGGTTGTAGACGATGAAGAGGAAATTGTAGAGTTAATCAGCTTGTACTTGCGGAAGGAAGGGTATCAGGTCATCTCCTCCCACAGCGGCTCGGAGGCGCTCACCCTCGTGCAGGAGCACCGTCCCGATCTGGTGATTCTGGACATCCTGCTGCCGGAAACCGACGGTATCGAGGTATGCCGCCAAATCCGCAAATCCCATAATACCCCGATCCTGTTCCTCAGCTGCAAGAGCGAGGATATGGACATCATCCTCGGCTTCAGCATCGGAGGCGACGATTACATCACGAAGCCGTTCAGCCCTGGACAGCTCGTCGCCCGGGTCAAGGCGCATTTGCGCCGCGACCATCTGCTGGAGCAGCATAAAGAGGAATCGCAGCACCTGAACTTCCCGGGACTCGAGATCGATCTGCTCAGCCGCACGGTCCGGGTGGACGGAACTCTGGTGCCTCTGTCTTCCAAGGAATTCGATCTCTTGATCCATCTCGCCAAATCGCCGAACAAGGTCATTTCCCTGGAGCAACTGTACAAGATGACGTGGGGCGTGGACAGCAACGGCGACACGCGTACCCTGCTCGTCCACATCAGCAATCTGCGCAAAAAAATCGAGCCGCATCCTTCCGACCCGCGGTTTATCCATACGGTTCGCGGCATAGGCTACAAATTTAACGCATAGTACGGCCGGCGGACCGACTTGAAGGCGGCTCGCGCCGCCATGTCGGCGGACCTGGACCTGCGGAATGCCGTGAAAGGCCATACGCTGTCGGCTAGGCCTGACACCGTTTAAGAAGGGTCGTGTCCGATCCGCCTCAGCGACTCGGTCAGCTCGTCCTGGCGCAGATCGCGCCACTGGCCCACCGGCAGGCCGTCCAGCTCGATGTTCATGATCCGCACCCGCTTCAGCCGTCGCACTTCATAGCCGAAGGCGGCGCACATCCGCCGGATTTGGCGGTTGAGCCCCTGTGTCAGGATAATGCGGAATACGCGCTCCCCGCCGCCTTAATCTTGCAAGGCTTGGTCACGGTCCCGAGAATCCGTACGCCGCTTGCCATTCCCTTCAGAAACATCGGCGTAATCGGCTTGTCCACCGTCACAATATATTCCTTCTCGTGCTCGTTCTCGGAACGGAGCACTTTGTTGACGATATCCCCGTCATTGGTGAGCAGAATGAGCCCCTCCGAATCCTTGTCCAGTCTCCCGATCGGAAAGATCCGTTCCTTATGACCGACGAAATCGACAATATTGCCCCGGACATGCTGTTCCGTCGTGCTGGTAATGCCTACCGGCTTATTCAGCGCGATATAAACGTGCGGCTTCTTGGCCTGCACCAGACGGCCGTCCACGCGGACCTCGTCGCCCGCTTCGACCTGGTCGCCGAGCTCCGCCAGCTTGCCGTTGATCGTAATACGGCGGGCCTCAATCATTTTATCCACTTCACGACGGGAACAGAGTCCCGTTTCACTGATGAATTTATTAATGCGCATGCTCGTCACTCCGCTTGTTCGGGCTGGGCCGATCCGTTCTATTTTTTCCAGCTTCCATTATAACATGGCGCTTTCGCTAAACAAAAACTCAGACCAAGCCGATAGATACCCTATGAAGGTTATAGTACCATTGACCTATACGGTAAAATTAAGAAACGGAGGTCGTCACTTGTCTTATCCGGCCAAAACGGTGTATTATTTCAGTTTTTACATGATGGCGCTCAGCCTAACTCTGCTCTGCGTCCCGAATCTGCTCGCGCCGCTGCTCGGGTATACGGAGGTAAGCTACATCTGGATCCGCGTAATCGGGATGTTCCTGTTGTTCCTCGCCTTCGACTACTGGGTTTCGGCCAGAGAAGGGATCGTGAAGTTTTTTTACCTGACGGTCTATACACGGGCTGCGATTATTGTATTTATGAGCTTTTTCGTATGGATGGGCTGGCTGAAATGGGTGTTCATTCCGCTCAGCCTGATCGATTTCTGCGGGGCGATGTGGACGCTGTACGCCTTGTACAAGCATAAGCGCAGACGCTGGGTTAACACCTAAAGACGATAAATAATCTCATGTATGAAGAGCAGGTCCTAATAGGGTTCGACCCCACAATCTTCAAATGAATAAAGGAGCTTCAGCCAAGTTCAATTGGCCGAGCTCCTGCCCGTTTATGAACGATAATCACCCTTGACGGAGCTATCGGCGAAAATAAGAAAGGAACATGCCAAGGATATATTTATTGGCCTGGCATATATTTTGTTAAAGTGTCGGCACTTCCCCTTAACCGCTCTTCCATAATCAAGCGCAGACTCATCAGGAATCCGTTCAAACTCGACCCCTTTCCCCAAAAACAAAAGCCAATCCGCATAATACGCTAGCGTCTCAACATCGGTCACATCCAGTTGAACATTGAAAATCCCACTCGACTGGAACATCCCTGTGAAGGACAAAATAATCCCCGGCGGGTGCATGCGCTTAAAACGCTGAATCCCAGTCGCATCAAGCTTCACAACAAGATTGGACTCACGGGCACCAAGCCGTTTTTTGCTTAAAATCTCTTGCTCCGACCGCTTCATCTCCTTCTCAGAAATGGCCGAATCCCGCAGCATCTCAACAGGCAAATAACGAAACTCATCCGTATCCAAGTCATACACCTCGACCAGCCAACGAGCGTTTGAGTTAAAAATATGAATCAAAAAAACGTCCATCAACTGCGGCCAGCCGGGACTCGGCTCATAAGTCAAGCGCAGGTGTTTATCCCGCACAGCCAGCGAAATCAACTGGTTCAACTCCGCAGGCGCCGCATCATCGAGTTCCAATAGATTCGGATTCGCAGGATTGGTATTCTCAAAAAGCAAGATATTATTCAGCTCGATCAGCTCGTCATGCTGGGTTTGCGACGCGATGCCGATGAGTTTTTCAGTGATGGAGCGGCGATTTTGCAAATAAGGCGACTGCGAATTTTTCGAGGCGATAAAGCTGATAAATATCGCTTTCAGCTCTTCCGGCGTGAAACGGACGGCGGACAGATACTGATTCTGCAGGACATTGTAGCCGCCGCCGCGCCCAAGCTCGGTCGTCAGCGGAAAGCCCATCGCCTGAATCTCGTTAATGTCGCGGATCGCCGTCGCGCGGGATATCTTGAACTCCCGCTGGATCTCTGCAATCGTAAAATGCGCGCGGTTATTGATGAAGCGCATAATCAGGTTCACTCGTTCTGTCTTTTTCATGATTTTATTTTATCAGAAATGTAGCAACAGTAGCGATTTTGATTCTTTGCTTAACTTTATTTTGATTTTCAATAAAAGGTATCGTTTTTTGATACATTTAAAGAATAGAATCAATCTTGTAAAAATAAATCCACAAAGGAGACAACAAAATGTCTAACTTCTCCATCAAAACAATCTCAGAAAACTACAAAATGACGGCTTTCGGTGTTTCACTTGAAGACTACAACGACTGGGCAGGCAATGCGGCCAAAACGGCAGCAAAAAAAGCTGAAATCACCGAAAACGGCAAGCTTGCTGAACTTCTCGCGCTGGCTGACGGGCAAGAATATCAAATCAACTACGTCCTGGGCGGCAAGGCTTGGCGCGGCTTTGGCGTGATGGGCGCGTACGACGTGGAAGGCGCGGTCGTTCTCGACTTCCTCGCTGGTGACTACCTCGTGGTGCCGGGCACAGGCGCTGACAAAGACCGCCTTGCCGACGAAATCACAGGCAAAGTATTCGGTGGTCTACTACAAGAAATCACAGACTACAAATACGTTGGTCCGGGTAACTCCACATTCGTCAAAGCGGCAGAAGACGGTACATTTTACGGCGAAATGTGGCTTCGTGCAAAAAAA
The DNA here is from genome assembly GCA_024704175.1 of Paenibacillus sp. P25. GTDB lineage: Bacteria > Bacillota > Bacilli > Paenibacillales > NBRC-103111 > Paenibacillus_G. Next base: position 6,606,089 of record CP085629.1, on the reverse strand, counting down.
GTAGAAGGCTAAAGGAGCGCTCCCATGGCAGTTTACACCGTTGAACACAAAAAATCATTTACTTTGACCGGTTATGGTTTTTCCATTCAATCCAATTTCCAAGACGTTCCCGCTTTGCAAAAGGAAAAAGCGGCGTTTTGGGGAGGACTCAAGGCTGACGGGCGTTTTGATAAGCTCAAGGCCGCCGCAAAGGATGATCGCGAATGGTCCGTCAACGAGGTTTATCAAGGAAAACCGTGGAATTATTTTGCGGTAGAAGCTGGCAAATCGGTAGCTGACGCCACACGCATCATCGAGTTTCCAGAGAGCGAGTACATCGTGGTCGCAGGAAACGGGGACAAGGAAACTTTGTTTGATCAGTTGACTTACCGAGCCTTTGGCGAAGTCTTGGCTCAAATTACGGACTATGCTTACATCGGCGGTCCCAATGCGACTTATCGCAAAGAAACCGGCGACGGCACTTTCTACGGCGAATTTTGGGTTCCTGTGGTTAAAAAATAGTAGGGTGAGACGGCGGTGAGACGGGGATTACTCCCCCGGACTCCCCATCCAGCCGAGAAGTCATGCTTGGTGCTTGAGATCGCCCCTTCCGCACAAATTGCGGAGGGGGCTTTGCTTCTCGGCAAGCAAAAGTTCCCCGCCAAGTACACCACGTTATTTGAACTCAAAAAAGCCCGCAAAAGCGTCCCTGCGGCGCCGTTTCGGGGACGAGTGGCCTATCCCAAACCCATCGGTGAATGGCAGTGAGGATGCTTCCCTAACGGATCTCTTTGCAAGCCTAGAATATCCCATTCTTGCATATATTGGTTGAATTCTTCTAAGATCAAGGTATTCTACTTTACGTTCTCTCCTTGTATCAATACCCCTCCATCTGGTTCCTGGTTTCCTTACAGAAACAACCTGACTATTCGGGCCTTCCTTAATTGAAGCTTTTATATCAATATCTGTGTTTTCCTCCCATGCAGTATCGGGGAAAAAATCAGATGGATAAAGTTGTTGATTCACAGTTCTTCTAGGGTCCTTATAAATCGAGGCCGCACTTTGTAAAATAGTGCTCTTTCCAACTCCATTCTCACCAACAATAGCCACAATTGGAAACTTAAAGTCAATTCTTTCAGCATTTCAGCCGCGAATTCCTTTTATCTCAAGCCACTCAAGATGTTTAGGGAAATCTCCCCTATCCCATGTATTTTCTAATCTTCTTACCTCTCTACTGAGTTTCAAAAGATATCGCCCCTAAATGAAGTATTTATGTAGATAATACCATAATTTCGGGTAATTATTTATCAAAATTTGGAACTTTCTTACGTTGCTTGCTTTATCTAATTTTGTGTCATTTGTGATAAGGTTCAGCATATCATCTCTAAGGCGAAAATTTGCGCCGCGACGTTGCCTAATTTCACTTCTTGTATTATTTGCACCACCTTATCATACACATGGTAGGGAATATTTTCAGCCCCATCGAAGTAGAATTATAAAAGGTGAATAAACCGTAAAGAAAGTGGTGTTTCTCGTATGTTCGGGATTTTGGGCGGACCTAAGGACCCATTTTTTCCTTGTTTACGATATAAATACGATTTTCAGCAGCAACGAAAATGAGCGATCAGACCGATTTACTTCATCTAAATCCAATATTTATAATTATTCGTGTTGATAATCTTCGACAAAAAATACCAAATCCCGATAATAGCAAAACTGGCGAAAGCCAGCGACGCAAAGCTACAGGGGCTTAAGCGGCAATAGCCGCATGCCAGCCAGTCGCCGAAGGATAGGATAACGGTGCGAACCTCCTATCGAAACAGGAAGTTTTGCACCGTTTTCATTTTTTCGCATGGAAAGGGGAGGTACTTTCTTACTGAAGCTTGGGTCATGAGCAAACCAACGTTTGTCCCAGTTTTTTCGACGCATGCCTGTTTGCTGATGGAGCCAAACAAAATAGGAGGGAAAATTGTATGTATGTATCAATAATCAAAAAATTCATAGTTGTACTATGCTCAACCATGCTTTTGAGCATGGCGCCGCCAACTCGGCCTTCAGAAGCTGCAATGGCACAAGGAAGTAAGTTTGTAGGAAATATTATTGCCGGTAGTGTCCCATCCAACTTTGCAACTTACTGGAACCAAGTAACACCAGAGAATGCGACTAAGTGGGGCAGCGTTGAGGGAAGCCGCAACAGCATGAATTGGAGTAATGCAGACTTAATTTACAATTACAGCAGAACAAATGGGATACCGTTCAAGTTTCATACGCTTGTATGGGGGAGCCAGGAACCAACCTGGATCGACAGCCTTTCTGCAGCTGACCAGAAAGCAGAAGTGACAGAGTGGATACAGTCTGCTGGCCAAAGATATCCTAATGCTGAGTTCGTTGATGTTGTCAATGAGCCGTTACATGCACCGGCATCCTATAGAGATGCAATAGGCGGAAGCGGTTCAACAGGTTGGGATTGGGTTGTTTGGTCCTTTGAGCAGGCAAGACAGGCTTTCCCGAACTCCAAGCTGCTAATAAACGACTACGGTATAATAAGCGATCCGAATGCAGCAAACAATTATGTCCAGATTATTAACATTCTGAAAAGTAAAGGTTTAATAGACGGAATAGGAATACAGTGCCATTACTTTAATATGGATACGGTTTCTGTAACTACCATGAATCAAGTGCTTGGCATATTGGGAGCAACAGGGCTTCCGATATATGTATCGGAACTAGATATGACAGGTGATGACACTACCCAGCTCAACAGATATCAAGAAAAATTTCCTGTGCTTTATGAAAGCCAATACGTTAAAGGGATCACGTTGTGGGGGTATATAGAGGGTCAGACATGGGCAAGCAACACCCATTTGATTAGTTCATCAGGTGTTGAGCGTCCTGCACTTACTTGGTTAAAACAATATTTAGCCAGTGCTTCAACGACGAGATCGGCCTTTACAAAGATCGAAGCAGAGAGTTACAGCGCCCAATCGGGAATCCAAACTGAAAGCTCCAGTGAAGGCGGGCAGGATGTCGCGTATATCGAAAATGGGGATTATGTTGTTTACAACAATATCGATTTCGGCGACGGTGCGGCGAGCTTCCAGGCTAGAGTAGCCAGCGCTACCAACGGAGGTAACATTGAGGTGAGACTTGACAGTATTGCAGGGACCCTAGTAGGGACTTGTGCAGTTGCCGGGACTGGCGGTTGGCAGACTTGGACTACCAAAACCTGCTCTATTAGCGGGGCTAGCGGAATACACAACGTATATCTGAAATTTACCGGAGGAAGCGGATACTTATTCAACTTGAACTGGTTCCAATTTATCAGCAGCAATCTGATTACTAATCCCGGACTGGAAACAGGAAATACCGCTGGGTGGGCTGTTAATGGGGCAGGCTCCATTGCAGTCTCAACTACCCAGAAGCATAGCGGTGCTTATAGCCTGTTGTCTACCGGTAGGACTGCCACCTGGAACGGGCCGATCCAGAATATAACTTCAAAAGTGCAAAGCGGTAAAACCTATACCTGTTCCGGATGGGTAAGATTAGATAATGCCGCGAGTAGTACGATTATAATGACGATCAAAAAAGTGGACGGCGACGGAACGTCTTATACCAATGTTGCAACTGGAACCGGCAGGCAATAGTTCCTGGGTACAGCTGTCCGGTAATTATACATTAAATGTTACCGGAACATTAACCGAATTGAGCATTTATTTCGAAGGACCGAACGGCGGAACTAATTTGTATATCGATGATGTTTCTGTACAGTGATTGATCTGATATAGGAACAACGCTTGGTTAATTAATACTGCTACATGGCGGGGTTCATAAAACAATCCTCGACATTGGTCAAAAATACAAACATCTCATTTTGGAGGTGGTACATGAATGCGCAAGAAAATGATTGGGTATTTGTTATTTTTTACATTACTGCTGAGCAGTTTGCCATTGACATCGGCATTTGCCGCTAACAGTGCAATTGCAAAACTTCCAGGGAATTCAAATCCCCTTATGGACCATAAATTGGGAGCGGATCCATTTGCGTTGGTCTATAACGGAAGAGTCTACGTCTATATGTCGAGCGATGCGTATGAATATAATAGTGACGGAACGATTAAAGATAATGATTTTAGTGAGCTGACTAAGATAAACGTCATATCTTCCGCGGATATGGTGAACTGGACGGATCACGGTTCCATTCCGGTTGCAGGTTATAATAATGCCAATAATGGCAGTGGTATTGCAAAATGGGCATCACTCGCATGGGCGCCGACCGTTGCACGTAAAACGATAAATGGCCAAGATAAGTTCTTCCTTTATTTCGCAAATGGCGCATCAGGTATTGGTGTGCTGACTGCAGACACTCCTATAGGACCATGGACAGATCCGCTTGGAAAAGCTCTTGTTACAAGCAGTACGTCCGGAATGTCCGGAGTTACATGGCTTTTTGACCCGGCAGTTTTGGTGGATGACGACGGCACAGGATATCTGTATTGTGGTGGAGGAATTCCCAATACCTCGGATCCGGCATCAATTGCAAATCCGAAAACAGCCAGAGTTTTGAAATTGGGCGCTGATATGATTAGTATTGATGGAAGCGCAGTAACAATTGATGCTCCTTACATGTTTGAAGATTCCGGAATTCATAAGTATAACGGCAAATATTATTACTCTTATTGCATCAATTTCTCCGGTACACACCCGTCAGCTTATCCGGCAGGCGAGATCGGCTACATGGTGAGCAGCAGTCCTATGGGACCCTTCACATATACAGGGCATTTCCTGAAAAATCCATATACATTTTTCGGGGTTGGCGGAAACAACCACCATGCCGTGTTTAACTTTAACAACCAATGGTATGTCGTGTACCATGCCCAAACCGTCAGTAAGGCTGAATTGGGAGACGGAAAGGGATACCGTTCTCCGCATATCAATAAGCTGGTCTATAATTCTGATGGAACCATACAAGAGGTTCAGGGAGATATGGCCGGCATACCTCAGATCGCAAATCTTGATCCGTACATTAGGAACGAGGCTGAAACGATCGGGTGGAATGCAGGTATTGCAACGGAGGCAACTCAAGCAGCAGGCGGACCGGTAAATAATCTTGATGTAGGATATATCAATAATGGAGACTGGGTAGCAGTAGGAAACGCCGATTTCGGTACCGGCGGAGCCAAGACGTTTAAAGCAAATGTAGCATCAGCAACTTCAGGAGGCAATATTGAAATACGTCTTGACAGTGTAACCGGTACACTTGTCGGAACACTTCCTGTACCTTCTACAGGAGGATGGCAGAACTGGCGGGAACTATCAACTACTGTCAGCGGTGCAACCGGTGTCCACAACGTTTTCTTTGTGTTTACCGGAACTGGGTCAGGCTACTTATTTAATATTGACTACTGGCAGTTTACACCCAATACGTCTGGAACCAGAGTTGAAACCGAGAATATGACTCTCAGCGGTCCTTACGCCGGAAAGATCAGCTCTCCCTTCAACGGCGTTGCTTTATACGCCAATAATGATGCTGCTTCATTCACTCAGAATTTCACCAGCTCCACCCACAGCTTTTCACTCCAAGGTGCATCGAGCAATGGCGGCACCGCCAGAGTAGATTTACAAATAGGCGGAACGACAGTCGGTTCTTTCTACTTTACCGGAACTACGCCGACGGTCCAGACCTTGTCCAATATCACCCATGCAACCGGAAGTCAAGAAGTTAAACTAATCCTAACCACCGATGTTGGGACTTGGGATGCCTACGTGGATTATTTAGTATTCCAGTAAACTCTTACGTGCTTTATAGAGCAGATAAGGCAGAATCGTTCATGATGTTCGGGAAATTCGTAGTAATTTTCCGAACATCATCTATCATTAATGAAAAAGTTGCTGAAAAACCTATCTGATCGATAGTCGGCTGAACAGCTATATACTAAAATTGCCTACATAAGATTGAAATTCCCCTGCCATGCGGGAAAGTGAGTTGGCAGAAGCCGTTATCTCCTCCATTGTTGCCAGTTATTCTTCCGTTGCGCCAGATACAGTTTGGGTTTCCTGGGAGGAAATGGCTGATACTTCTGAGACCAAACTGGATGATTTCACGACTTCTCCTGTTCCCACCGCTATTTGTTGTGCCGAAGCGGATATTTCTTCAATTCGGCTTGTCACTTCGTTGACTGTATTGGTACCCAATTCCATATTCAGTATAATTGAATCTTTGAAAAGTATAGAATAAATCAAGCAGGAGGGGGCAACTTTCCTCGCCCCGTACGCGATTAATGCCAAAAATTTCGCCTCATTTTGATACGGTTCCCCGCATTTGATCCTAAACTATCCTGCCCAAGGAAGTTCAGCGACCCACGACATAATAGATAAACCATTGTATTATGAAAACAACCGACTTTATTGGGATTTAAGCCACTTTATTATAAAGCAACATCTTGGCGGAAAGGTTCTTGTTTGCGTTTGGAACCGGAAATGGAGGAGACGGAGTGAAGTGAAAATCATAACAACTAAAGAGGTGGAAAAAAGCGCGTTAACCGAATTTTTTGCCGTGCACTGGGGAAGCCCGCAAATGGCCATTTCCAGCGGCGTATTTCAATGCGACGAATTGGACGGCTTCGTTGTACTTGGCGAGGAAGGAGCCATCATCGGGCTTTGTACATATGTGCTTGCCGGGCGGGATTGCGAAATCATTTCTCTCGACAGCCTGGAGGAAAACCAAGGAATAGGGACGGCTTTAATCCAGAGAGTGGAAAAGGAAGCCAAGGAGCATGGTCGCGAACGGATCCGATTAGTTACGACAAACGACAATCTGCGGGCCCTCGGATTTTATCAGAAACGGGGCTACCGGCTTGTTGAAATCCTCCCCGGTGCGGTGGAGAAAGCCAGAAAAATCAAGCCCGAAATTCCTCTTGTTGCCGATAACGGCATTCCCATTCGGGATGAAATTCTGTTAAATAAGGACATTTCCGGCTGAAATCAGAGGTTTTTATAGAGCTTTCGACTTATTTTTGCGGGCGGGTGTTTCAAGCTTGTCCGTTCCGGTTAATGAAGGGTACGGTGATGCGAGGCGCCCTCGGCTGAAACGGGGATGGCTTATGCGAGTGTCATAGGCGGCGGTCTCAGGTCCCGTGCATTCGAAATCGAAGGAGTGTTGAAGGATGTCCCGTAAAAAAACGCGCCGTCGATCACAAAGCCGTTCACTCATGTTCACAGCACACTCACCGCACTGGGGTTCAGCGAGAAGTCGCCGTCCCGGGAAGGCACTCAGTACGAGCTGACGTTCCGCGACCCGGTTACCCTGAAGGATTATCCCTTTCGCATTCATACACATACGCAGGAGAACGGCCAGACGCTGGTTGCGCTGGCTGAGGCCGGGTTTCTCTTTGAGGAGGAGGTCCCCTCTTCCGCAAAGGATGCGGCCCGGGAGGTCATGTACGAGCTCCAGCAGTATTTGCTGAACGAACAATCGAAGGTGAAATCGATGCCGATCCACGAAGCCTTTAATGGCAAGATGGCCAACAACGAGGCGGAGGTCAAAAGGCTCGGCCGGTCAATGGTCGGCTATCCGACCAACTCCCAGCTCATGGAGAAGGGTCTGGTTCCCGACCCGATCCAGTAACGTTTATTGTGTCCCCTTCCGCTGTCCGGGTTACGCCCGGGGAGCGGCTTCCAAAGCCCGGCCGGATTTATGCGGTCCGGGCTTTTTTTCGTCAGTCCACCTGCATAAAACGGCCGGGCGGCACGAATGAGTTAACTGAAGCTTTTACTAAAAAGAGGAAGGGCGGTTCCGTTTCCGTTATCGGGCGGGCTGTCTTTATTAGACAGGGTTCGCGGTACAGAGAGAAAGGGGTTAGGAATCCATGAGCCGATTATTCGATGGGCGTGGAAAAAGGGGGGCCGCGGGCAAGGAGCCGGGGCGTCCGGGCCGGCCCGCCTGGGGCATGCCGGCGGTAGGCTCCACGGCGCCGGGGCCGGGCGCGGCCGGGCGCGCGCAGCCGCGCGGCTAGCGGCGGCGAAGCGCAAGCGGCGGCGACGCGCGACGCGCAGCAAGCGGCGGCGCGCGAGGCGCAGCAGGCGGCAGGCGACGCGCGACGCGCAGCAGGCGGCGGCGCGTGAGGCGCAGCAGGCGGCGACGCGCGAGGCGCAAGCGGCGGCGCGCGAGGCGCAAGCGACGGCGACGCGCGACGCGCAGCAGGCGGCGGCGACGCGCGAGGCGCAGCAAGCGGCGGCGACGCGTGAGGCGCATGCGGCGGCAAAGGCGCGACGCGCATGCGGCGGCGACGCGGGACGCGCAGCAAGCGGCGGCGCGTAAGGCGCAAGCGGCGGCGCGCGCGGGACGCGCAAGCGGCGGCGACGCGGGACGCGCAAGCGGCGGCGACGCGCGAGGCGCAAGCGGCGGCGGCGCGCGAGGCGCAAGCGGCGGCGGCGCGCGAGGCGCAAGCGGCGGCGACGCGCGAGGCGCAAGCGGCGGCGACGCGGGACGCGCAGCAAGCGGCGACTGGCGCGGGACGCGCAAGCGGCGGCGACGCGCGAGGCGCAAGCGACTGGCGGCGCGCGAGGCGCAAGCGGCGGCGACGCGCGAGGCGCAAGCGGCGGCGACGCGAGACGCGCAGCAAGCGGCGGCGACGCGGGACGCGCAGCAAGCGGCGACGCGAGCCAGGCCGCGGGCGCAGCGGTGGCGCAGGGCCGTGCTGTGGAGCCTGCTTTGCTGCTCATGCTGGCCGGGGCGGCGGCGGTTGGTTTTGCGGCCGTGTATATTCGCGGGCTGGACATCAGCAAGCTGGAGCATCCGCCGCCGGAGCCGAGCTATGTGCTGGATGCGAAGGGGCGACCGGTTTCCCAGCTGTCGTCATCTAGGATCGAGCCCGTGCCGCTGTCGCAAATTCCGATGGACCTGCGCAATGCGGTTATCGCGGTGGAGGACCGGCGGTTTTACGAGCACAACGGCTTCGACCTTTGGTCCATCGGGCGCGCCATCCTGCGGGATGTCAGAGCCGGTTCGCTGGCAGAAGGCGGCAAAGCACGATCACCCAGCAACTGGCCAAAAACCTGTTCCTAGACTCGGACAAAGCCTGGTCACGCAAGCTGAAGGAACTGGGCTACGCGATCAAAATCAACTTCACCTACAGCAAGGATGAAATCCTCGAGCTGTACCTGAACAGCATCTACTTTGGCGAAGGCCGCTGGGGTGTTCAGGGCGCGGCGCAGCAGTATTTCGGCAAGCCGGTGGATAAGCTTACGCTGCCGGAATCGGCGCTGCTCGCCGGGTCGCCGAAGGCTCCATCGGCTTACTCGCCCGTGAAGCATATGGATAAAGCGCTGGAGCGGCGCAATCTGGTGCTGTCGCTGATGAAGGAGCAGCACTTTATCAGCGATCAGGCTTATCAGGAGGCGGTCAAGACGCCGATTACCCTGAATCCGAACAACGGAGCCGACTCGCTGAAGGGGAAGTATCCTTCCTACGTGGATTATGTCATGGATGAGGCGGAGCAGCAGTACGGCTTCACCGAACAGCAAATTTTAACCATGGGGCTGAAGATCCATACCGCCATGGACGTCAAAGTCCAGCAAGCGGTGGATGAGGTGTACAAGGACGACTCGATGTTCCCGCAAAGCCCTCCCGATCAGCAGGTTCAGAGCGGCGTCGTTGTGCTGGACCAGCATACCGGCGAGATCCAGGCCATCCTGGGCGGCCGCGGCGTGCAGGTGTACCGCGGCTTCAACCGCGCAACCGAGCTGAAGCGCCAGCCGGGCTCTTCGTTCAAGCCGCTGGCTGTCTACGGGCCGGCGATCGAGCGCGGCTATACGCCGGACTCTATGCTGTACGACGGGGATCTCGATATCGCCGGCTACCGCCCGAGAGACTGGGACGGGCAGACGCGCGGACAGGTCACGCTCCGGGAAGCGATCCTGAGCTCCTGGAACATCCCCGCCGTCTGGTCGCTGAACGAAATCGGCGTCCAGAACGGAATCGATTATGTCCGCCGGGCCGGCATCAACCTGACGCAGGCCGACCGGAGCCTGAGCATCGCCCTCGGCGGCTTGTCCGAAGGCGTCTCGCCGCTGCAGATGGCGCAGGCCTACAGCGGCATCGCCAACCAGGGCACGCTTGCTGCAGGCGCATGCCATCACGCAAATCACCACCAAAGACGGTCACGTCTTGGTGGAAGCGAAGCCACAGCCAGCGCAGCTGACCACGCCGGCGGCCGCCTATACCCTGACACAGTTGCTGCACGAGGCGACCACGTCAGGGACGGGCCGGGGCGCCGCCCTCGACGGGCGCCCCACAGCGGGCAAGACGGGCACGACGCAGCTGCCCGCCACGCCCGAATTCGCCCCGATCGGCGGGAACGGGGCGAAGGACGCTTGGTTCGTCGGCTTCACGCCGGAGCTCACCGCCGCAATCTGGCTTGGCTACGATCAAACAGACGCTAAGCATTACCTGACCACCTCCGGCGGGGCCGTTCCCGCGCAGCTGTTCCGCTCCATCATGACGCGGGCCCTGCAGGATGTGCCCGTCTCGGATTTTCCGGTGCCGGAGGAGGTCCGGGCGGCGCAGGAGCAAGCCCTTCAGCAGCAGCAACAGCAAACGGAGCAGACCCAGCCCTCCCGGGCATAACGACCAGCCGCCAGGCAAAGGGAACGAGCACAAACCGGGAAAGGGCAAAAAGAAAGACTGACAAAACCCGGATGTCAGGGAATCCAATACAGCCATGGCCGTTTTACCGCGACTTGCTCACGGGGAACGGCCTTTTTCTTTGCCCCTAGCGCCGCCTTTCCTCGGGCAGCAGGGCTTTTTCCGCTTCCGCTCCATCAGCTTGTACTCGTTATTCCCGGCCTATCAACCGGTTCGCGCTACACGAAGCTCCGGCCCGCACTCAAAAACGACCTAGACCTCCTCCCCTCCCGGTGTTGACGGAACGACGCTTCACACAATGTTCATATTGAAGCTGCGTCATTTTCATGACACAAGGTTATTGTTGAATGAACCTATTTTTCACAAAGGAGGAAGTAACATGAAAAAAGCAGGGCCCTGCCTGTCATCATGCTTGCTTTAAGCCTGACGGTCAGCGCGTGCGGGGCGGGCAATCAAAGCACCGGCGGGAACCAGAACACCGGCAATCCGAGCAGCAGCTCCCAAGGGAGCGCAGGCGGAAGCGCGGAAGCGGCAATGCAGCGGGCAGCGTTCAGAGCGGTACGCCGCAAAGCTCTACGCAAGGCACGCCTTCTACGGATACGGCGAATCAGCCGCTTGTCGTCGAGCTGAAGAATGCGAAGATGGAGGCCATCGGGACCGCCGAGCTCAAGAAGGCCGAGGGCGGGGTCGAGTTCAAGCTGAACGTCAGCGGGTTGGCGCCGGGAAAACACGGGATTCATATTCATCAGAACGCCAAATGCGAAGCCCCCGATTTCAAATCGGCCGGTGACCATTTCAACCCGGATCAGAAAAAGCACGGAATGGACAATCCCGGCGGACCGCATATGGGCGATCTGCCTAACATTGAAGCGGACGCGAACGGCAAGGTCAACACGACCTTCGTCTCCAAAGCCGTGACCTTGGATAAAGGAAAAACCAATTCCATCTCGGGCGGCGAAGGAAAAGCGCTGATTATCCACGCCCAGCCGGACGACGGCAAGACCGACCCGTCCGGCAACTCCGGCGACCGCGTTGCCTGCGGCATCATCAAGTAACGGGATCGGACGGTTGCACAGGGCGTGTCATGCCTTGTTTCACGGCGGAGCCGGGGTAATCGGCGCCCACCCGAAGGCGGACGGCTTGCCAACTGAACTGCCGTGGGGCGGCGCTCTTCGTCCCGGCATCCCCCGTCATCAATCGCTCCGCACCAGGATAAACGGCTACGCCGTCCTTGTCTTACAAGGACCAGCGCGTTTATCAAGTTTGATGCGAAGCATTAAGTCATGGAAAACTTATACTTTCATTATCAAACAAGAAAGACGGCCTGGATACGCCATCCGGCCGTCTTTCTTATCCTTCTTCGCTTCCGAATCTAGGCTCCCGCTTCCGTCCCGGCCCGCTCCTTGTTCATATACAAATATGCCGTCGAAGCCAGGGCCACGAGGCTTGCCACAAAACCGTACAGAAACAGCCGGTGAATGCCCGTCATGAAATCCGGGGCCCGGGTGAGCGAGCGCACCCATGACGGTGACGCCCACCGCCGAGCCGATGTTGCGGGCAAACACCTGCAGCGAGGTGGATATCCCCTTCTGGTCAGGCGCGACGAGCTGCTGCGCCCCGATCACCGACACCGTGACGAGCAGGCCGAACGCCAGGCCCTGCAGCACCATCACCAGGCTCACGTACCAGAATCCGCCGCTTTCCGGGAGGAACAGCAGCAAGAGACCGGACAGCGCCAGCATCGTGTTGCCTGCGAGAAGCAGCGGCCTGTAGCCGTAGCGCAGGATCCACTTGCCGGCCGGCACCCCCATCAGCACCCAGCCGACGGACATGCCGATCAGCGACAGCCCGCTCATGAACAGCGTATAGCCGTGCTCCTGCAAATAATACGGCGTATAGCTCGAGGTCCCGAACAGCGCCGCGCAGGTCAGGAAGCCGTTCAGGATCATCCAGGCGATCGAGCCGTTCTTCAGCAGGCCCACCGGCACGATCGGCGACGGATGACTTCGCTCGTTCCGCAGGAACAAGATCAGAAACACCAGGCCTAACACGGCATAAATCGCGGTCCCGCTTTTCACGACGGTCGTGGCGAGCAAGAGTCCGATGGCCAGCCCAAACAGCACGGAGCCCATGTAATTGATCCGGCTTTTCTTCGCGACATAGACTTCCTTATACGGCAGAAGCAGCAGCAGCGAAGCGGCGCAAATCGGCAGGTTGATATAGAAGATCCAGCGCCAGTTCAAATGCTCGATGAAGAAGCTTCCAAGCAGCGGCGCCAGCACCGCCGACAGCCCCCACATCCCCGTAAAAAACGCCTGAATCTTCCCCCGGCTCTCCACCGAGAACAAGTCCCCCGCAATAATCGCGGGAAACGCTACCATCGCACCGGCACCCAGCCCCTGTACCGCACGGCACAGTACGAGCTGCACCATTGTATTTGCCATACCGCACAGGACGGAGCCCAGCAGGAAAATGAGGATGCCCGCGGAGAGCACCTTTTTCCGGCCGAAGATGTCGGAGATTCTCCCGCTGAGCGGCGTCACAATCGTGCTTAAAATCATATAAGCGCCGAAGCTCCAAGCGTACAGGCTCTCGTCGCCCAGCTCCCGCGAAATCAGCGGCATCGTCGTATTCATAATCGTCGTATCCATCGAAGAAATCAGCACCGCCAGGACAATGCTGGCCATCACGGCTAACCGGTTCATCATTCACGCCTCCTAACCTTGACTTCAGGAAGAACATAACAGTTCCAATATAACACAACCTGTCAACCTATGCGGAAAATATCATCCGGCCGTCATTGATCCACTTTCCAGGGGGCATGGTATAATTATCCAAAAAGCAGGCTGATGATGCAGAAAACCTCTACCCGAGGGCTTTTCAAAGATGAGCGACCGCGGTCTAATGGTAGGTTTTCTTGGTAGAGAAAGTTGCAGCCCGCTTTAATGCTTAGCCGACTTAAACTTTCTGTAACGTTCAGCAAAAGGAGGGCTGTCCATGATCCGCGAAGCCGAAGCCCGCGACTGCCGTGCGCTGGAGCGGCTGTACCGTCTGCTGGTCCCCTCCAACCCCCGTATCCGGGTGCTCCCCGAACGGCTCGAACAATTCCGGGACGATCCGGATCATTTTGTGCTCGTCTATGACCGGTCGGACACGATTACGGGGACCTTAACCTTGAACATTTGCCCCGATGCGATGTTCGGCATGAAAGCTTATGCGCTGATCGAGAACCTGATCGTCGATCCCCTTGCGCGCGGGCAAGGCGTCGGTGCGGCGCTCATGGCCTATGCCGACTCGCTCTGCTTGGAACGCAGCTGCACCAAAATCATGCTTCTCAGCGGCTCCGAGCGGAAAGGGGCCCATGCCTTTTTCCAGTGCTGCGGCTTCAACGGGACGGTCAGCAAAGGCTTCAAAAAATATTTGAGAACCCGTTAAGGAGATGAGATGGAATGCAGATCCGAGAAGCCGGGCCGCAGGATATCGAAGCCTTGATCGCGGGATTTCACCATGGAGTATGCGGAGGTTCGTTTGCGGACGCCCGAGCCCTATGACGAGGAATGCCGCGGCTTCCTGGTGGATGCCCTGCAGGGCTCCCGTTGGAAGATCTTCGTCGCCGTCAGCGATGACGGCATTCTTGCTTCGCATCAATATGCCCAGTTGATCGACAAAGTCCCGCGCCCAGGCAAAAAGACTCGTAAATTCGGCTATGTCACGAACGTGTATACGCGCCCCGGATTCCGGGGTCAAGGCATCGGGACCGCCGTCTCGCAGGCGCTCAAGCAATGGGCGCCGGGGCAGGAACTGGAATTTCTGCTCGTATGGCCGAGTGAATGGAGCGTCCGTTTTTACGAGCGGAACGTGTATGTTCCTTCGGGCGACGCCATGCAGCTGACACTTGAACCGAACTAAGAAGGCCGCCGCGGGTTTAGATCAAGCGGGCGTAGGGAACAATATCCGGCAGAGCAGGAAAAATGAGCCCAGGAGGTGCCGCGCATGAAAATCGAAACGGACAACTACCAAATCGCTTCGTTGCCGGAAGAGTCGCAAGTCGTAGACATCATCAAGCAGGCCGAATCGAAGCTGGCTGAACTGACCGGGAGCCCTATCACACTGATCGCCTACTCCAAGATGGGGAGGACAAACCCCGTGGATGATCGCACGAACAAAGATCGGACCCCGGAGCACGAGCCAACGATAGCTCCCGGAATGAACACGCACGATCCGCTGGAGGAGAAGGCCACGGAGGAAGAAATCCGCCGCGGCGAGGCGACGGAAGTTACCCGGCTCTATGTGGACCGAACGCCGGAGGATTGAGCTTGGTTTGGTTTCGTATATTGCAGGTTGACGTTTAAAAAAGCGGGTTCCCGACAAGGGGACCCGTTTTTTTGTTAGAGAGATACGGAGGTGGGTATCCATTGGAGGAGCGATTGCGTTCGCCTTTTTCTGCGGGAAATACCCGCTGCAAAGAGGCTTCCAATCAAAATTTCCTGAGTGGGAAGCGACCGGAAGTGGATACCCCCTCGTTACTTCTAATTCCTCCGTTGTTCACTTTCTTAATAAGATTAATGTCATATATAATAACATTAATTGTAATTTTAGTTTTGTAATTTCGACAATTTTCAAGTATGATCGTAGTAAATCCATACCTAAAATTAACGTGGTTTGTTATCAAGGGGGCAGGATTCATTGAAAAAGTGGTACAAAAAGCAATTTTTTTCGTATTTTCCGCTCTTTTTGCTGACCATTTCTATCATGGTGCTGCTCGGCCTTTTTGTCGTATCGGACATCTCGCGCAAGGAAACCAGAAAGGCCAACGGCATATCTGCGGCGTACGTATCGGAGACGATGTCGCGGTCGCTGAATGAAATTCAGAATGCCCTCCTGGAGGAGCTGGCCACTAGCGATAAAATCAAACAGTTCGTCGAACACGACAATCCGCGACCCGATAACGAAGCTTTGCTTTTTTACAGCATATCTTCTGCCTTGAACGATCTTGCGTTGAACAATCACCTGATTCATTCGATTTATTTGTACCGCGCGGACGATGGATTAATTATTATGCAAAATCGAAAAGATACTTTGGATACATTCTTTGACAAAGATTTCATCAAGAGCATGTCGGCTCATCCGCAAACGGATCGCTGGTCGGAAGTGCGGAACATTCGCGAATCCGATTCGGAACAGGAGATTCCCGTCATTTCTTTAGTGAAAAAGCTCCCCATCCCTTTTGGCAGTCAAGGTATTGCGGTGATCAATGTCGAAGTCCGTGTGCTCCAGGAAAATCTGGATAAACTCAGCGACCACAAGGTAACTTTGATGCAAGCGGTCGATGAACAAGGGATTGTGGTGATGTCTTCGGAACCGATGAATGTCGGAAGCGCCGAATTAAACCCGGAGGAGGTCATTTCGGATATTCCCATACCGGGAACGGGATGGAGCATTCATAGCGGAATTAAAGCCGGCCAGCTGTTTGCATGGGTTTCGCTGATTTCTTACTTCTGGCTCGCTGCCGGCATTTTGACGATTGTGTCCTCTCTCGGCTACCTGATTTATATATCCAAACGGAACTACAGGCCGATTCAGCTGATGATCAACAAGCTTGGCTCCATCCAGCTCCGTTCCCTTCCCGCAGGCCGGGAGTTGGATGATTTGTCCTTTATAGAACAGGCTATGGAAGGCTTGATCGAGCAGGCGCAGCATTATGAACAGCGGCATCACGCCAATCTGCTCGTTCGGCGCAGGCAATTGTTTAGCGAGCTGATGAACGGTACGGGTAAGATTACCGAAGAAGAGTGGAAAGACGGCGTGCCGGCGTTTCAAAAGCAGGCGCCGATTCGCGAAATGGGCGTTATCGTCGCTGAAATGGGACGGCAAGACGCCTTTACGGCGGATCATGTGCCGGAGGATCAGACCGTTCTCAAGCTTGCGCTGCAAAATATCGTGCAGGAGTTTTTTAGTGCTCATCTCTCCGTCTGGAGCGAATGGATCGGCGTCAGCCGGTTGGGTATCATTTACGCGGTGCCCCAGGACTGCGAGCACAGCCCTGACCGTCTGGTCGACATTATAGAAACAAGCCAGCAATGGATTGAGGAGCATTTGGGCGTCGATTTCGTCTTTGCCGGCGGTTCTTCGGTCCGGGATTGGGAGGAGCTGCATCATTCCTATAGCTCCGCCTTGCAAGCGCTCGGTCATAAGCTGACGCGCGACCGTAAAGCGGTGATTATGATCGACCACCTGGCCGGCCGTCCCGCGGTGGAAACATACGCCTATTGGCCCAAGGCCGCCGCTATTGCCAAAGCGTTCCGGCTGACCCATGACGGCTGGAGAACGCAGCTTGCCGAGCTGTTTGCCGACTTCAGTCATTATATGCTTCGCGACGAAGACATCACGATGGTGCTTGAAACGATGATCCATCTGCTGGAGAGGGAGATTGGCAACGGAATAGGGGCGTCGGAAAGCATGCGGCTGGCTTGGGAGCAGGCGGATTTGCAGCGCATGGTTCGGAAGAGCGCTACACTTCAAGAGCTCGTAGCGAATATGACGAGCGCCTTGGGCGAATTGTACCGAACTTATGTATCCGTCTGCGAAGCGAACAGCTACCAGGCGGTTATTATCGAAATGAGAAACTATATCGAGGAGCATTTCGAGGACCCGGATCTTTCATTAAAACATTTGAGCGACAGGTTCGGCATTAACGGAAAAAACGTGAGCCATATGTTTAAAGAAGCGTTCGGGATGAAGTTTGTGGATTTTCTTATGGATTTGCGAATTGAGAAAGCGAAGCACTTGCTGACCGAAACGGATTTGGCGCAGCAGGACATCGCTCAGCGGCTGGGGTATTCCAATTCCATTACGTTCGGGCGCATGTTTAAACGCATGGTTGGAGTTACGCCTGGAGATTACAGAAAAAAGCACGCGCTGTATCGATAGATGACCGGGACAACAGTTTGCTAAACGGGGGTTTAGCAGGCTGTTTTTTTGTTTACCGGCGCTAAATTGCGTAGAACACGCGCGCAAGCCCACCCCTGAATGCGGCCGCCTATCCCCAGATGACCTCGATCGAGATTTCGTGTCATATTACATAACATATCGTTCTGGTCGAAAAAAGTTTATTGCTTATTTCCGGTGCATTTCAAGCAATAAAGCCAAAAAATGTGTCAGTTTATGTGACGGAAACAAGTTTATTGTCCGGTTTTCTGACATGATGACATACTGTAGGTGTGCCTGAACGAGGCGGGACAACGATAAATCAGGGAGACAGGGAGTGGAGAGCAATGAAGAAGAGGTTAGTGCAAGGCAGTCTCGGCAAACAAGCAGTGATGACGCTGACGCTCGTAAGCGTATTATCTGCTTGTTCAAGCTCAACCGGCAATTCGGGAGGTCAAACCGGCAAGGAAGCGGGCTCATCGGAGAAAAAGCCTGTAACCATTAAAGTCGAGGTATTCGACCGGGGCAACTCGCCGGCAGGCAAGTCCGTAACCAACAACTACTTAACGAAGTACGTCGAAGACAATTTTACTAAAAAGACAAACATCAAAGTCGAGTTCGTACCAGTGCCCAGATCCCAAGAGGTGGAGAAGCTGAACGTGCTCATGGCCAGCGGCGACGCACCGGACATCGTGTTCACTTACGATTCCAACGTCATTTACAGGTATGTGCAGCAGGGCGGAGTCGCAGAGATCGGAGCGCTGCTCGATCAATACGGTTCCAACCTGAAAGCGTACCTGGGCAAAGATACGCTGGCTTACGGAACTTATGACGGCAAACAATATGCCATTCCGGGAAAACGGGTTTATTTGGGCAAATATTCCTCGGAAATTCGCCAGGATTGGCTGGATAAGCTCGGTCTCCCGGTTCCGAAAACGACGGATGAGGTATACCAGACGCTCAAAGCCTTTAAAGAGAAGAAACCGGGGGGCGACCAAACGATTCCGCTCGGCTTCTCCTTGACGAATGCTTCCTATGAACCGATCATTTGGTCTTTCATCAAGAAAGTAAGCGAAGAAGAGCGCTATACGCTGACTCAGCGGCTCGGCTCCAGCGAATATACGCCGCTCTTTGCCGGGTCATAAGGACGGGATCCGTTTCCTGAACAAGCTGTATAACGAAGGCTTGATAAGCCCCGACTTTGCGCTTGATAAAGATAAAAAGAAAATGTACCAGGATATCGCTACAGGAAAAGTCGGGATGTATGCAGAGGATGCAGGCGAATCTTATTTGATCAGTCCTCCGGATACGTATACGGTTCTGCAAAAAACGGTGCCGGGCGCTAGGCTCGCTCCGCTGGACCCCTATACGAACGAGGAAGGAAAGCATACGAAGCCTGCTTACATTCCTGCGGCGCTGAATATTGTCATTCCGAAAACAAGCAAATATGCCGCCGAAGCGATCCAATATCTGGATTGGATGGCTCAAAAGGATGTGCTCTTCGCGATGACGTATGGGGCGGAAGGAAAAAATTACACATTGACTGACGGTTTGCCTGTACCGCTCGATAACGAGGATACGAAGCAAAGCTTTTATAACAAAGGCGACTACACGATTATTACGAACGGAACGGACTTCGGGAGCACGGATAAAAACACGGAAGCCTTGTCACTGGCTTTCATTGAAGCCAACCGCAAGGATGCGACGCAGGCCTACAAAAACGGCTTGACCGACGGACTCTCGCCTGTCAGGTTCCAACGTCCGATTGAAGCCGAGGGTAAATACGGCAAAGCGCTGCAGGATAAGTACGAGCAACTTATCGTGAAGTCGATGCTGGCCAAGCCTGCCGATTTCGACAAAACGTATGACGACATGCTGAAAGACTACATGGCCAGCGGCGGCGAAGCGATCCAGAAAGAGCGGACGGAAGCCTACAAAAATATGAAAAAATAATCTCCGGCAAGCGGGCTTCATGCATGAAGGCTGAGCAGGCTTTCGCTTTCATGCATGAAGCGAAGCTTAATAATCCGAGAGATAATGGTGGAGGAAGGTGAAGCAGTTGAAAGGTTTCTCCGTGTATTTGAACAGATATTGGCGGCTGTATGCCCTGCTTGTGCTCCCGATCGTATTTTTCATTATTTTCAAGTACGGTCCCATGTACGGTGTTTTGATCGCTTTCGAGGATTACAATCTTTTTCAAGGGATATCCGGGAGCCCCTGGGTCGGGCTGGATACGTTTCGGGCCGTATTCAAAATGCAGGATTTTTACACAGCGTTAAAAAACACGTTCATGCTTAATTTTCTGGATTTGATCGTTTCCTTTCCGGCGCCTATCCTGCTTGCCATTATGCTGAATGAGCTTAGAATCATCTGGTTTAAGAAATTGTCGCAAACGATATTGTATTTGCCGCACTTCATATCTTGGATCATCATCGGCGGAATCGTCTACCAGGTGTTCAGCACGAATACGGGAATTCTTAACCACATGCTCGGTTATTTGGGCATCGGCCCGATTCCGTTTTTATCGGATAAATATTATTGGTACGCTTACTTATTTAGGCACGGGCGTTTGGCAAAGCGCAGGCTGGGGCACGATCATTTATTTGGCGGCGCTGACAGGCATCAGCAAAGAGCTGTACGAGGCGGCTGAAGTCGATGGAGCGGGCCGCCTGAACCGGATTTGGCATATTACGATACCGGGCATCAAACCGACGATCATCGTTCTTTTGATCTTAAAATTGGGCGAGATGGTACAGATCGGCTTTGACCGTCCGTTTGTTATCGGCAATGTGCAGGTTCGCGAATTTTCGGAAGTGCTGAGCACCTTCGTTTATAAAATGGGCCTGCAGTCCGGCCAATACTCCGTAGCGACGGCAGTGGGCTTCTTCCAGGCGGTAGTCGGACTTGTCTTTATCCTCGCGTCAAATTATATTTCCAAGAAAACGACCGAGCAGGGCATTATTTAACCATTTTTTAAGAAAGGGGCGAGGGGCATGAACCCAAAAGCGGCAGACCGCACTTTTGATATCGTCAACATCGCGTTTTTGATTCTGTTTTTATTTCTGAGCCTGGTGCCGCTGCTTCACATTATTTCGGTTTCGCTCAGTTCCAATGCGCCGATTTTGACCGGCAGGGTCACGATTTTTCCTGTCGATCTCAACTTTGAAGCCTATTCTCATGTGCTCATGGATCCCATGATGCTTCATTCTTTGGGCTACTCGATTTTTTTGACGATCCTGTTTACTGTCATTTGTATCGTCATGACGATTGCTGCGGCTTACCCGCTTACGAAAACGGAGCTTAAAGGCAGAAAGTTTTTCATGTATTTGATCGTCGTCACAATGTTTTTCAGCGGCGGCATTATCCCGGAATATATTCTGGTCAAGCGGCTGCATCTGATCAATACGACCTGGTCGCTGATTCTGCCCCAGATGATCAATCCTTTTTATTTGATTATTTTGATCACGTTTTTCAACTCGATCCCGAAGAGTCTGGAAGAATCCGCCGAGCTGGACGGAAGCGACCATGTCGGCACGCTGATCCGCATCATGCTCCCTTTGTCGATGCCGATCGTCGCTACGCTGGGCCTGTTCTATGCGGTAAACCGCTGGAACGGTTTTATAGACACCTTGTTTTACATTACCGATCCGAAGCTGTATCCGCTGCAGCTCAAGCTGTATCAGCTCATTGTAAACAGCCAGATAACCGACCAATTGCAGATGGAAGGCTCGCAGATCGTTCAGGTGCTCCCTGAAAGCTTGAAGGCCGCCAGTATTATGTTCGCAACGGTGCCGATTCTGATCATATACCCTTGGCTGCAAAAGTATTTCGTTTCCGGAATCATGGTCGGAGCCGTGAAAGGCTGACCCGGCCTGCGTAGAGGAGGAATCAAGATGTATCGACCGAAAGGCGAATATTCGTTTTCGACCTGCTGGAACATCAAGAAGCATACGTCCGGGAAAGACATGATCGAGGAAATCCGTTCGCTCGGCTTTGGCCGGGTTGAGCTGAATTATAATGTAAACCGGGAGCTTTTATCGACAATTGAGCCGATGATCGAACGCGGGGAAATCGGCGTGTCCAGTGTGCACAACACCTTCCCGCATACACCTGACCCGGATTACGGCACCGATTCTGTGCTGCTCGGCTTCGACGATGAAGAGAAGCGCAGCAAGGCGGTCGAGCTGCTCGTGCAATCGGCTGAGTACGCGCACCGTTACGGGGCGGAGGCGGTCGTCGTCCATCCCGGCGAAGTGCCGTTCGACTACAATATCGACGAGGCGCTCAAGGCGATCTACAAGGACGAAGGCCGCGAGTCGGAAGCGTACCGGAAGCTGTGGCGGGACATGCTGGAGCGTAGGGAGGCGCTGAGCGGCCACTATATGAACAGGATCGTTGAAAGCCTCTATACCGCATGCGACCGCATTGCACGCAAAGGCTGGAAAATCGCCGTCGGGATCGAAACCCGTTCCCGCCGCTACCAGATGCCGACGCTGCGGGAAGCGGGGGCGATCATCGACCGGCTGCAGGGAGCCGCGCTCGGCTTGTGGTACGACATCGGCCACGGCATGATGATGGACCGGATGGGCCTCTATGACAATGCGGCCGAAGCCAACGCGATGATGGACCGGGTCTTCGGCGTTCACATCCATGAAACGATCGGGCTGTCGGACCATTGGTGTCCCTATGTGCACAGCGGCGACATGAGCTTTTTTGACCGCTTCCTGCCGGTCATTCAGGCGACGCCTGTGAAGGTATACGAGCTGAAGGCGCTTTGCGGGCCGGAAGCGATTGAAGCGAGCCACAATCTCATTGTGGAGCGCATCGCGCAGCTTCCTGCCGCAAGGGGATGAGGTGGCGCAATGAAAGCAGGCGTACGGTTCTCCACCTTGTTCAAGCTTCGGGCGCTTTATTTGTGCACAGGACTTGCGGGCGGTTCGCTCAATCCTTATATTACGACGATATTCGTACACGGCGGTCTGGCCAAAAGCCACATCGGAATCATGATGTCCGCAGCTTCCCTGGTCATCCTGGGCGCACAGCTGGTGTGGGGCCGGCTGGCCGACCGCTACCAGATGACCAGAACGATCCTGCTGCTGAGTCTGGCCGTGCCCGCCCTGTTATCGATCCTGTATCAGGCGCCGTCCGTACTTGTAATGGTAGCGGCCTATATGGCCGCCATCGTCTTCACAGCTCCGCAGGCTCCGATCGGGGACGCATTCGCCGTGTCGGCCGCCAGATCGGCGGGCTCCTCCTACGGCTCGATCCGCAGCTTTCAGAGCGTCGGCAATGCGCTGGGCGGCTATGGAGCCGGCTTTTTTTTATCGTATTACATGCCTGGCCAATTATGGATACCGTTTGTTCTGGTCAGCGGCCTCGGAGTTATGATTGTGCTTGCACTCCCGGCCCAGAAGGAGTACCATGTCAAAAACCGGCCTTTTATCGACGGGATCGGCGAGCTGTTTCGCAACAAGCGGTTCGCTTTATTTTTGGGCGCCTGTTTTCTGGTCAATCAGACATTGACGGCGTTCAACACGTATTTTGTCGTCGTGTTCCAGATGGCGGGCGGTTCGTACGCCCTCTCGGGGGTCGCGCTGATGGTCGCCGCCTTCTCCAATGTGCCGTCGATGTTTGCCGCGTCTTTTGTTATCAAGCGGCTGGGCAATGAAAAAACGATGCTGCTGGCGACGCTGGCCTACATGGCGCGCTGGTTTATCCAGTATCTGTTCCCGATTCCAAGCGTGATGGTCGCCGTACAGGTGCTGCAGGGACTGTCGTTCGGCCTTTTTTACGTTGCCGCCGTCGAGTACGTCTCGCGGATTGTGCATAAAGAGATGCAGGCGACCGGTCAAAGCGTATTCAATATGATTTTCGTGGGACTCGCAGGCATAGCGGGCAATCTGCTTAACGGCTTGCTGCTGGACAAGGGGGCCCTTCCGCCATGAATCTGGTATGCTCTATGAGCTCACTGCTCGGCGCCATTTTGCTGATGTTCGTCGCGTACGGCTTCAAATCGCAGCAGGCGGACTCACTGCCTCTGCCTGCGGAACAACGGAAGATGCGGTTTATCGCTTTCGATATCGGCGGAACGAGCGTGAAATACGGGCTTGTCGATGAAGCCGGCAAGGTGCTGGCGGGCGGTTCTTGGGCTACAGAGGCGGCGGAAAACGGCGAGGCATTTATTGAAAAGCTGACGAACGAGGTTCGCCGGTTTCGCGAAGAAGCGGGCCCGATCAGCGGGATCGGCGTCAGTACGGCGGGCATTGTCGATGATTCGGGCACGATCATGGGTGGCATCGAGAACATCCCTTGCCTGAAGGGCGTGAACCTGAAGCGCGAGCTGGAATCCCGCACGAAGCTGGAGACGCAGGTCATCAACGATGTCAATGCGGCTGCGCTGGGCGAGGCCTGGATGGGTGCGGGAAAAGGGGAACGTGCGTTCTTCTGCATCGCACTCGGAACGGGCATCGGCGGGGCTATCGTTCTGAACTCCAGGCTGTACAAAGGTTCGCACTTCCGCGCTGCGGAAATCGGCTATATGCATATGAACCGCACGCAAACGGGCAGCTACGAGACGCGGGCTTCCACTTCCGCCCTGGTCAGGGGTGTGCTTGACAGGGAGCCGAAGGAAACGGCGGCGGCCGGCGTCAACGGCCAGACCCTATTCGAACAGGTCAAGAGCGGAGATTCCGCTTGGGCCGAGCCTTTAGACCAATGGCTGGACGAGGTAGCCAAAGGCATTGCCGATCTCATCTATGTGCTGGACCCGGGGCTGATCATTGTGGGCGGGGGCGTCTCCGCGCAAAAAACGTTCCTGACCGACCGAATCGCAGCCAAGGTCGAGGCCTATTTAACGCCCGACTTCCGGGGGCTGACGCGCATCGTGCCTGCGCTTTGCGGCAATGAGGCCGGCATGCTGGGGGCCGTATCTTTATTTGTAAACCGGAACTGACTGAAACGAAGGGAGATCGCTAACCGTATGGGCACAAGCTTAATGGAGAGCATGGCGGACGAACAGCGTTATCTGGTCGATCACGCCATGGCGGATATGGATTTGCACTATGATGACGAAATGAAGCTGCTTCGGAGCAAAGAAAATCCGCAGCTGCATTACACGCGCGGGAGCGCACACTATGCGATAGGACTGCTGCTCCGCAATACGCCGGGGACCTGGAAAGAGCCTGCGGCGTTCTCAGCAAGGTGATGGACATGCAGTACGATTGTCCCGAAGAAATATATCACGGCACCTTTCGCACCGCACCCCAGGTGCCGCGGCCTCCGTCCGGCAACTTTCCCTGGAAAACGTTTGCGCCGGGCTTCTCCTTCTTTCTGGCCGATACGTTCGGGAAAATTGCCGAGCAGCTCGGCGATCAGGCGGCGAGGGAATCGTTTCAGTCCGCTGTAGAACGTGTGTTTGCCGACCGTTTGGACGAGCTTTGATCCGAACTGGCGGGAATTCATATCCTGCGCTTTCGCCGTCATCTTGGAAAACTGGGAAAGCGACCTGCCCGCCGAGCTTGTCGCCCGGATGGACGTGTGCATGCGTAAAGCGGTGGGAGCGTCCATCGACCGGCGTCTGTCGGATGCCATTCCGATGAACACCAATATCGAGCTCATGCATATGTTCATCTGCCATTATTTCGGGCACCGGTACGGCCTCGAGGGCTGGAAGGAGCATGCTGACCGGGAGGCCGGCAAATTTTATGAGGCATTTACGGAATTCGGATCTTTTGCGGAGTTCAACACAACGACGTATTACGGTGTCGACCTTACGGTGCTGGGGCTTTGGCGGAAATACGGCAAGACGGACGATTTCAAGCGGATCGGACGCGAAGTAGAACAAGGGCTGTGGGCGAACATCGCTTTATTTTACAATCCCAATCTGGAAAATATGTCCGGGCCGTTCTCCCGCGCCTATGAGATGGAAATGCGGGAGCACAGCTCGATCGGCGTCTTTCTTTACCTGGCTCTGGGGCCAGGGTATGAATATCTCGCCGGAATTAACTGCGAATCCGAGCACGACCCGATGATTGCCCTGGTTGGGGCCCAGGTGCCGCCGGCCGTCAAGCCGGCGCTGGCAACGTTTCAGGGCGAGCGCCTGGCCGTGAAACGGTTCAGGGAGCAGTGCGAACGGGACCGGCCCGGCGCGAGCATGAATCTGTGCACGGCAACGGCCTGGATCGAGGACAGCCTGATGATCGGCGGGATGTCCGGGAGCCGCAATACGAACGGGCAAATGCACCCGGCCACGATGCACTGGCAAACCGGCAACGGGGACAAGTACTATATGAGGCTGATTCGCCGCGTAGCGGGTAAGCATTGGAACACGCATCTGAGGGGCATTGTGTTCGATGCACATGCGGAGAAGGACCTGCTCGCGGTTGACGTTCATTTTCAGACGAATGCGGAAATTGAGCTGTTTTTTGAAATTGCGGGCAAGCATATTCAGGACGCAAGCATAGCCCCCGATCTGTGGACGATGCCGGGACTGACCTGCCGTGTGGATGCCGATGCGCCGGCGCCCGAAATCAACTTTTTTGAGAACCGCGTCGAGGTGGTTTACAGCTACCGGCCCCAGGTTTCCAGCGCTAATATGAGGTTTGCCCTCCGCGTTGAAAGAGGTCCGGCCCAGGATTAGGAGCAGGGCAAGCACCGGGTCTCGTTGTTCCAAAATTAACAGATTGATTTAACAAAGCCAACTCTTAAAAAAGAAGAACCGTACGGGCTCTTCCCCTTACGGTTCTCCTCGGCCAAGACTCAATCGTCCTCGTCTTCATGGCCCTTGCCTTTGCCTTTATCCTTCTCGTCCTGCTTTTCTTTCTCTTTCTCCTTGCCCTTCGCCTTTCCTTCGTCTTTAGCCTTCTCCTGAACAGTATCCTTGGCTCCGTGAGCTCCGGCCTGTACCGCGACCGGCACCGGGCCGCCGTCCTTCCACTTCACATCAAGCTTCCATTCCGGCGAACCGTCCTGCAGCTTGAGTTCGGAAGACAGCCGCTGCTTTAACACGTCTTCCCATTTCGTCCGGTCCTCCGGCAAATTCTGCAGCAAAGAGGCTGATGACCTGCTCCGCTTCGGCGCCTTTCAAATGGATCATCGCATGGTCCTTCGACTGCAGGAAAAACTCGGATGCGCCCGGATCCTGCTTCATCCGCAGCTGGACGACTCCGCTCTTCAGCTCCACGGACAACTTCTCCCACGGCCGTTGGCCGGCCGCGCCTTGAGCCGGCTGTGCCTTCGCCGACGGCGAAGGGGCCGCGCCCGATGCCGAAGTCTGCGCCTGGATGCCGCTCGCGGCCCCGGACTGCCCCTGCGGCGCTGCCCCCGTGCTGCCTCTTTGCCGCGGACGGCCCTTGAGGGGCCGCCACCGCTCCTGCACTGCCGGCCGTTCCAGCCTGCGGTGCTGTCCCTGCAGCACCCGCCGCTGCCCCCGAGCCGCCTGCCGCGGCGGCTTGCGCCTGGGACGCCGTCCCTGTGCCTGCCGCGACCGAGGCTGTGTCATCTACGCCCGAGGCTTTAATATAGGCGACCTGATTTTTACTGTTCAGAATCAGATCGAGCGTATCGCCCGGCTTCAGATCCTTCAGCACCGCTTTCTTCGAATTACGGTACACCCATACATCCGCGATGAGCGGATACGTTTTTTCCGTGCCCCCGTCCGTCACTTTGATCGTCTTCCCGCCGTCCGTCAGACCGGCAAACAGCCCCTTAACCTCCGTAGACGTTTCGGCCGATACCGTCTGGTCGCCGATCCAGCCCGACCCGTACACGACGCCGACCCCCAGCGACCCGGCAAGCACCAGACCGGCGATTTTTACACCCTTCTTCATGCGTTTCCCTCCGTTCAGCGCGGTCTTACCCGGCCGTCTCTATGGTGAAAGAGTTACTATAGGGTTCGCATTTATCGCCGGTTTTTGGGGGCACCCCGGTTACAATCGCTCCCAGCGGTTTCCATACGCCTCGAGCTTGGGATGCGGCTGAAGCCCGGTTTCGGCTGCGATGAACAGGCGCACCTTCTTAATCCAGGGCCCAAACGAATCATATCCCGCGAACAAATTCGCCATGAAGTCCGTCATATAAACAAAATGCGGCTTCTCGTATTTCTCCTCCAGGAAGCGAAGGGCGGTGTCGATCGGCGTGTACTTTTTCCGCTTGCCTTCAAAGGCCTCGATCGTCCAGTCCACGTCCGTGCCGGAATCCTCCAGCGGCCCGCGCAGCGCATCCGTTCTGGCGTAATAAGGCGCAACGGAATGCCGGTCCATCCGGCGCACCGTCTCTTCATGCAGCGGGTAAAATATCGCTCTTGCGATGCTCCGCTCCTCCGTCAGCCGAAGCACCTTCTCCAGTCGCGGCATCGTATAGCCCTCGAAGCTGTCGTAGATCCATAAGCTTCCCCGTTCCCCTTGGCCGGATTTCGGCATTTCGTAGCCGTACGGTACTTGAATATTATCCCGGGCCATGCTCCCCGACCTCCTTTTAACCGATGTCATTCCTTTGGTTTAGTATACCAAGGCGGCGGGGCCGTAATCCACCGGCGAAGAATATTTTGCCACCGCGGTGCGCAGGTTATAGAAGGAAGCAGGAACCACGGAAGGAGGAAGTCTCATGTCGGAAAACGCGAAGCACCAAGGCAACTATGAAGGCACCGCGGACATGGAAGCCGAGAACCAGGATATGGAGTTCGTGAACGATACGCTGAACGCCACGAAATCGACCGTAAATCTGGTCGGAGCGATCAAGAAGCACAAGAAAGAAGAGCCATGAGGAAAGGGCGCCGCCGGCGTCCTTTTTTAATGGGATCGAGATCTTCCTCCCAAAATACCGCAACCATTCTCTCCTTTTTCGCGTCTAATAATTACCAATTATTTCAAATGTCTGGACAGGCGATGAGCCCCCGAGGAAGGAGCGTCCCAAGCATGGAGCCGTATACGATTGTGCGGAAAATCACCGCGAGCCTTCGTTTCCAGCTTACTTTTATCTATAGCGATGGCCTGGGCCGTGTATACGCCTTTGTCCGAGCAGCGACCGGGCGTGATTTATTGGTCCTTTTCCGGACTGGCGGCGGTTTATCTGCTGTACAGTGCACCGGTGTTCCTTCTGGGGGGCGTTCCCTATTCGCTGCTCGTCGATGCGTTCTTCCGGCGGACCCGGATCGTGAATAAGGGCGCCACCCTTTCTACACTGCTCCATACGGGTTTGTATATGTTTGGCGGCTTCTTGATCTTCACCGTCTTCCTGCTCGTGATTTCCGAAGGAAGAATGGACGACCTGCTCGAGCTGAGCGGATTTAATCTTTACGGTATGCTCGGGGCCGTGTTATTTTATTTCATTGATGAACTGCTCCGCAAAGTCCCTTATCCTACCAGAGAACAGGTGAAACCCGAGATGACGATCAAGTATACGATTTGTTTTATACGGAGGAACGATGAGATTCTGCTCTTGAACCGGGAACGTGCTCCGTGGATGGGGGCGTGGAACGGAGTCGGAGGCAAAATCGAGCCCGGCGAATCGCCGAAGGAGTCGGTGCTGCGCGAAATTGCCGAAGAGACGGGGTTAGTCCCCCGCTCGGTTGTTTTTAAAGGCATGGTCACCTGGCAGGTCGATGACAGCTATTTCGGAGGCATGTATGCTTACCTCGCCGAAGTCGAGGAAGAGCTGGAATTTACGACCCCGAGGCCAACCGAGGAAGGCCTCCTGGATTGGAAGAAAATCGACTGGATCCTTCATCCGGACAATAAAGGCGTGGCCTCGAATATCCCGAAGTACCTGCCGAAGCTGCTGGGAGACAGCCGCCGCTTCGAGCATTTTTGCACGTTTCGCGGAGGGCGAATGACGGATTTTGAGTCGAGGGAGCTTGCGGAGGAGACGGAAGAGTCCCGCATCTTCCCCAGGGGAGTCCGCGCATGAGCTTCCGGTGGGTCAGGTCATTGGTCATTTCTCTGCTGCTGTGCACCGGTAATGCCCTGATCAGCGGAGTGCAGCTTTTTGTTCATATGTATTACGGACGGCCCCCGGTATTTATTTTTATCTTCTCCTGTACCCTGCTCGTGTTCCTCGGGATTGCGGTTGTCATCGGTCTTGATCTCATTTACCGTGATGAAATCAAGCTGACGGGGATCATCGTATACGCCGGAGAGCGCGAGATCCGGATTGCAAAGGCTAACGGCAAAGAGCAGACCTTCAAGTTCAGGAAGCCCATCATTGCATTGGAGCCGGGGCAGGCCGTCGAGATTGCGCTGACCAAGCGGGCCCGAATCGTTTCGAGGATCACACTGCTGGATTAAAACGAAACCGGAGGGGATACCGATTCATAAAAGTATTGCCCTGATGGCAACACCGTATGTCTAACCGGACTCGGCATTTTTCATACCACGTCGTTTGCAAACATAGATTTGTCCGGAAAACTCGCGCAATTGGAGGCCGAGTTCGCTGTCGGCCTTAAACATTTTTCTGAGATGCCGAATCAGACCCAGGAAGAAGCGGATGCCGTTGCAGCCGAAGGACAAAAGCTCAAAAAGCTCGATCTCGAAATCGAACAATTACGAAGAGAATCCGATCCGGATGATGAATTACATTTCGAAAACCAATTGGGTTCCTACATCCTCGGGATGAAGGACGGGGTAGTGGAACTTAAGGAGCGGGCGGCCAGGGAACAGAATCCTGTTTATTTAAAACAAGCCGAAGCGGTTCAACAAAAAATCGCCCGGTTCGAAAAAGAAATGGAATCTTATCGGAAAAAGGAAAGGACCGTCAGGCGACTTCGCAAAGAGCTTAACCTTCCGTCGAATTGATCCCTTTCCCACCCTCCAAAAAAGGCTTTGACGTTGATCCAACGCCAAAGCCTTCTTTCCTTCGCTTCAGCCATTTCCGGGGCATTGATCTAATCATCGCTAAAAGCAATGGCGTTGAAGCTCTCGGGGCCATTCCGGGTCAACGTCACGGCATCAGGGCATCGGATAAAAGCGGTATACACGAGTTCATTGGAAGCAGGCGCCGGGATGTCAAACTCCGATCCCGTCACGGTAAAAGCGCGGGTCACAGCTGTCGCACTGTTCGGCTCTATAAAAGCGGCGGAATACACCAGTTGATCCGTCGGAAGCGTTCCACGGACAATATCGATAATGACGGCGATGGAACCCGATTCTGCCGGAATCGTAACCGTCGAAGTCACCGTAAATTGCACACGAATGTTTCCGGCAGGGTTGATGCAGTTGAGGCCAACTTGAGCGAAAAAAACCGGATCAAATGAAAAAGTATCCGAAATCGAGGCAAACGTAGTTGCATTTTGCGAAGTTCTGGCGTCCAGAATACGTGTCATGGATTTCACCTCCCTTGGACATTCTCTCATTAATATATGCGAACAGGCAGGCAGGGGTATGGATAAATGATAGGATTTCGAAGGGATGGGGATCCGATTTTGCGGTTGGAACAAATCATTAAGTGGATCTGCAGTGGGGAACGGGCTGAACATACCGGACTGCAAGAACTACATGGAGGACGGAACAACGCCGTCTATCTCTATACCGGGAACTGCGGCCGATTATGCATTAAGCGGTACAAGAACAATCCCTGCCGCCGGGCCGAGAAGGAATGGGCTGTACTTCATTATTTGAAAGCGACAAGGGGTCAGGTTTACCCCGAAGCCTATGGAGTTCTTTGAGCACGGGCCCGAGAAGTTCGTGGTGATGGAATATGTGCAAGGCGAAGGCTTGGGCCATCAAGCGCCCACGGGGAAGCGGCTTGAACTGCTGCGCGATCGTTTGCACGTGCTGTATGCCCTGAAGCCGGACGGAGCCGACATCGGGCCGGTTCACTGCAATGCCGCTCAGATGCTTGGCCGGGCTAGAGCTTTCTATGAAGGCGTAAATGGCGGGCGTTTCTCCGGTGTTCTTCAAGAGGCTTACACGGAAGCGATCGCTCGGCTCGCAAGTAAAGAAGCTCTACATCTGTCGGAAGAACCTGCCAAACGCGTGTTTATGCGCGGCGACCCGAACTTGGCTAACTGCCTGTGGGATGGAGAGCGGCTTTACTTGATCGATTTTGAGTATGCAGGGTGGAGCGATAAGGCGTATGATCTGGCCGACTTGACGGAGCATCCGCAGTCCCTCGGAACGGATCGGAAGTCATGGGACGCGTTCATGGAAACGTTTGCCCTTTCAGAGGCGGAACGCCGGAGATACAGCGCCTCCTGTAAGCTGCTCTCGCTGTTTTGGCTCGGCAAGCTTTGGCTCTCGGGGAGCGCGCCATTTGGCGATGCGGAGAGCCGGGCCAAGTTTGAGATGCGGTACAGCCGGTTCCGGCAACCTAGCCGGAGAAGCCTGAGCCTGGTCGGCCTTGCGCCTCCCAAGCTTCGCGCAGCGGCCGCCAGGCTTTCAGCTTGGCTTCGAACGACATAGCCCGGGCCGGGCTGGACGAAGGAAGCACGGTGTACGTAACGGCAGGCCCTTCCAAGGACGGCGAAAGACATGCCGCCGGTAAAAGTCGGCCGCGGCCGTTCCATTGAAGAAGACGCAACGTATACCTGGATACTGCCGGAATAACGCGGTAAAATCGTTCGTCTCCGGCTTCCGGATGGCCGAATCGAGGCTTCCCTGCCTCTCGCATGCGCGGAGCACGTCCCATAAGGCGATGCCGCGGGACTGTGCAAAGCGCAGGCGTTCCCCGTAATCCGCCGGGGGCTCCCCGCCTTCCAGCAGAGCATACAGGAGCCGCCAAAAATGATTCCGCGGATGCCCGTAATACTGCTGCAGCTTCAATGACGCCTCTCCCGGCATCGATCCCAGCACCAGCGACCCGGCGCCCTCCGTCGCCACCGGTGGCGACCCCGTTACCTGGCCTTTTGCTTCATCCAAGTCCGTCACCTCCATGCCGCAGATTCTGCGAGTACACCGGCTTCCCCGCCTGCACCCGCTCACCCGCTTAGTCGAAACTACCGGTTGCTTACAGAAATCCCGCCCCGGTTAAACTTCGGCAAACAGCGGCTTCAGCCGGTCCGCCAGCGCGCGCTCCAGATACGGCTCCGCATGCAGGAAATCGCGGAACGCCTCGTAGCCCTGCACCAGCTTCGTCCGGTCCTTGGCCGCCTGCGGCTTCCCTTTGACCGCGCGGATCAGGATGTTCTTCGGCGTATGCTCCATGTCGATAAACTCCAGCAACTGCGTCTTGTACCCGACGATATCGAGCAGTTTGGCGCGAATCGCATCGGTGGCGAGCGCGGAGAAGCGCTCCTTCAGAATGCCGTGCTGCAGCAGCGGACCCAGCACCTCGCTCTCCACCTGCCGGAACAGCTCATGCTGGCAGCAGGGGACGGACAGAATGACGTCTGCGCCCCAGCGCACCGCCTTCTCCAGCGCCGCATCGGTCGCCGTATCGCAGGCATGCAGCGTCACGACCATATCGACGCGCTCCAGCCCCTTGTATTCGGCAATATCGCCGACGAGAAATTGCAGGTCGCGGTAACCGAACTTGTCCGCCAGCGACGCGCAGTGGGCAATGACGTCTTCCTTCAGATCCAGCCCGATCACGCGGATGTCGAAGCCCTGCACCTCCTTCAGATAGTGATACATCGCAAAGGTTAGATAGGACTTGCCGCAGACCGAAGTCAACGATATTCAGCGTCCGCCCTCGCTCGAGATGCGGCGTCACATCGGCGATCAGCTCGACGAACCGGTTGATCTGGCGGAACTTATCGTACCTCTTCGCCAGCACCTTGCCCTCCGCATTCATGATCCCAAGCTCCACCAGAAAAGGAACCGGCCGCCCCTCCTCGAGCGTGTAATTTTTGCGCCGGTTGTGCTCCAGCGTCACCGCCGCCTTCTTGGTTGGGGGCTTCTTCAGCACGCCTGCTTTCCCCTTCTTGCTGATGAGCACCTGATAATCCGCCTCTGCCGTCTGCAGCGGCGCCTGCCGGAACTGCTCCTCCAGCGACCGGAGCAGCTTCTCCGCCGTTTGCTGCGGCGTCAGGTTCTCGTGAAACACCTTCGGCCCGCAGTAGGAGCTGAACTGGTACAGCCGCTCCCCCTTCAGCTCCACAGGCTTCACCGTCACCTTGCTGCAGCCGTCCGGCTCCTTCTTCCGCACCTGGCTGAGTGTAGCTTGTATCAATAAGGCTTCCGCCGTCATTCGTTCGATGATTTCCCGGATTTCCTGCATCTTGGTTCCTATGCTCCATTTCGTCCGTGCGTTAGCACACGGTTTTATACCCCATTATACCGGACCGCTCCCCGAAAAAAAACGAACCGCGCCCTCCGGCCCGGTCTTATTTGCCATGAAACCAAGCTACCAGCAGCGCGGCAATCGCGATAATCACATTAAGCCAGCTCGGATAGCTCTGCTTTTCCGCCATCTTTTCCTTCTCCAGACGGGCGATTTTCTCATCGCGGGCCCGGAGCATCTCAGTCACTTCGATCCGGGTCACGTAGCTGTCGTGCCATTTGTCCAGCTTCTCTTCCATCCGGGTCACGGCCACTTCGATATTTTCCAGACGCGTCTCCACTTTGATCAGCCTCTCACCTTCTTTCTTTTCTTCATCCATAAAGATCCCTCCTTTGCCCGGGCGGCGGCCGTGCGGATATCGGCCCTGTAAGCCTGCTGCGCCCGGCGAGCAGGAGAAGGTGTGCCTTTTGCCGCAGTCGCCGCCAATGAACCCGTTGCTTACTCTATTCTATGAAACTAGCAATCGGGCGGTGTCCGCAGGCGCCGGGAATCTTTGCGGATTTCGCGCTAAAAAGCCGGCGTCAGCCGGACGATCCGGTCGTCGCCCGGTCTCGGTTCTCCCCTGCCGTCCCGGTTGTTCGTCAGCAGGTACACGGAGCCGTCCGGCCCTTCAGCCACCGCCCGGATGCGCCCGAGCTCCCCTTTGAAGAGCGGCGTCACTGTCTTTACCGAGCGGCCGTCCTCGGCCAGAACCACCCGGAGCACCTGCGTGCCGCGCAGATTCGCCATCAGCAGACTACCCTTCCACGGTCCCTTCGTCAGGAACGCGATCCCCGACGGCGCCCAAGTCTCCCTCCCGCTGTGCAGGATCGGCGTCCGCAGCGGTCCCGGGCCGAGCTTGCTCTCGTCGCCGGGCTTCACCTTCGTCTCGTCGCCCTCGATCAGCGGCCACCCGTAGTTCGCTCCCGGCTCAATGAGGTTCAGCTCGTCGTGCGCCGTTTGCCCGTGCTCCGAGCTGTACATCCGGTTCGTGCCCGGTCCGCCAGGCGAGCCCCTGCGGATTCCGGTGGCCGAGCGAATAGACCGGCGAGCCGGGAAAAGGATTGTCCACCGGGATCGTGCCGTCCGGGCGCGAGCCGGAAGATTTTGCCCGCCAATTGCTTCGGATCCTGTGCCACGGAAGGCGAGCTCGCATCCCCGTTCGTAAAGTAGAGCATGCCGCCCGGACCGAACTTGACCCGCCCGCCGTCATGAATAGGGCTTGCCGGCGACCCGTCCAGCAGCACCTTGTCCAGCTTGGCCCGGTTTCCGCTCTCCACAAGCCGCAGCAGGCGGTTTGTCGGCTGATTTCCCTTCAGATACGAGTGGTAGATGTAGATATAGTGGTTTTGGGCAAAATTCGGATCCAGTGCTAGACCCAGCGGCCCCGCCTCCCCTGTTGCATACAAGCCCCCGTCCGCCACGTACACCGGCTCGCTCACCAGTTTGCCCTTCTCGATCACACGCACTTTGCCGGAGCGCTCCGTGAAGAAGATCCGCCCGTCCGGCGCGAAATCGATCTCCCAAGGGACGGTAAGCCCCGTCGCCAGATCCTCCCGCTGGTAGGGGATCGCCTCCGTCTCCGGCTTCCGCCCGGAAGCGGCCTGACGGTCCGCGGCTGTTCCAGCTCCCTGCCCTGCACCTGCATCGGCCCCGGCGCCGTTCCCGGCCCCACCTAGAGCACCTGCACCCGAGGTTTCCACAGCGGTGCCGCCCTTCTTCCCCGTACTTCCCTCCTGCTCGCAGCCGGCCAGTGCCAGCGCCGTGCACAGCAGCGACCCCCAACCTCTTCGCATCTTCCTCACGTTCCACGCCTCCTTCACTCATATTCCTTGTTCCATTATATCCCATTTGCTCCAGCTGTTAAAAAAGCACGGCTTAAGGGCAGCAAAAAAGACACCGCCGACTCCAGCGATGCCTCCCTGCTTGTCCCGTATTATTTTCCCAAAAACGACTCCAGCATCCAAACGTGCTTCTCGAGCGAGCTGTGAATGGCCAGCAGCATATCGGCGGTCGTCTCGTCGCCGGCTTCCTCCGCAATCGACATGCCTTCCTTCAGCTCCCCGATGATCGTGCCGAAGTCGCCGGCGATCGCCCGGACCATCTGCTCCGCATTCTCGCTGCCCGAGGCCTCGTGCAATGTCGCCTTCTCAAGAATCTCCCGCATCGTGGCGACCGGCGAGCCCTTCAGCGCAAGAAGCCGCTCGGCCAGATTGTCCACATGCAGCGCCGCTTCCGTATAAAACTCCTCGAATTTGAGGTGCAGGGTGAAAAACTGCGGCCCTTTGACATACCAATGGTAGTTGTGCAGCTTAATGAAGAGCAGGCTCCAATTGGCGATTTGAGTGTTCAGGACTTCCGTTAAGCTTTTGGACATAGTTGCTTGCTGCCTCCTTCTCTCGTGTACGTGGATTAGTTTTACCAATCGGTGCCGTTTCATGTGTGCTGCTTCCAGCATAACGGGAAGGAGAAATTCATACAAGTTTTTCCAAAAGAATTCATCGCTGCGGTCTGGCCCTCTTGAACACCCGGTACCCTCTCCGGACCGAATCGAGCACCCAGCCGGGAATCGAGATGCGGCGGACCCAGGGGCGGTACAGCACCTTGTAGGCCCGCTTTAAATCCCGCCACATGGTGCAGGGGTCGGGGTTCAGAAAGTCGGACACGTCGACCACCACACCGCGCCCGTCCGACATCATCACGTTCTTGCCGTGAACGTCGTGCGGATGAAGCCCGCGGCTCCGGGCATAACCCAGCGCCTCGTCGATATCCTCGATCACCCGCTCCGGAATCGGGATGCCCCGCCGGAAGCATTCATAGAGCGTCATGCCGCTGAGCCGCTTCAGGATCAGGTAGCCGCCTTCGGGACGGTAGTAGTGGCATTCCGAATAAGCGGGGTGCCGCCCGAGCCGCCGGTACACCTCCGCCTCGGCCTCGATGCCGGGCCGCCCGGGCGCGTAAATTTTGACCACCTGGCGGGGATAATCGGGATGGCTCACGACGACCGCATAATTGCCCGCGCCGACGATCACCCAAGGCTCCGGCACCCGGCGCACGGCGATGGGATGATGCGGATGCTCGCTGGCAATATCCAGCCCGGGCAGCGCCTCCCGGTCGATGAGCCCGATCAGCCGCTGCAGGCCGGGATCCGTCCGGTCAAGGCTTCTATCCCCCATAGAAAAAGGCAGGCTTCCCCTGAACGCCCGGCCTGCAGCGGAATACGCCCCCGGCGGCAGGTCGCTTCCCGAGCTGCTCACCGGTGAGCCCGATGCGCGCCGTAGTGATGTACAGTTCGCCAAGCTCCGGGCCGCCGAACGCCACGGAGGTCACGCGCGCAGCTGGAACCGGAACGGAGCCGATCTGTTCGCCGGTCAGCGGATCCCAGCGCGATACCTGCCAGCCGTCCCACTGCGCCACCCACAGCATTCCTTCCTTATCGACGGTCATCCCGTCGGGGAAGCCCCCGCCATCCGGGATGATCACGATCGTTCTCCGGTTGCCGAGCTCCCCGAAGCCGGATCATAGTCGAAAGCGAATACCCGCCGGGTCGGGGAATCGATATAATACATCGTCCGGCCGTCGGGGCTCCAGTCGAGACCGTTCGAGGTGGTTACGCCCTCCAGCGCCTTGCGGATCGTACCGTCCGGCTCCAGGGCGTACAGCACTCCCTTGGGGCTCAGCTCCTCCCGGTCCATCGTCCCCGCGAAGAAGCGCCCCGCCGCATCGCATTTGCCGTCGTTGAAGCGGATATCCGCTCGGCCCGGCTCCGGATCGGCCAGTTGCTCCAGCGTTCCCGTAACGGGATCCAATGTATAAAAGCCCTGCTCCAGCGCCAGCACGAGGCCCCCGGACTGCCGCGGCACAGCCGCCCCCACCATCTGCTCCAGCTGGACGAAGCGGTGGGTCTGCAGGCTCGGCTCCAGAAAATGCACCCGCTTGCCCGCAATATCCACGAAGATCAACGTCCCGCTCCGGGCATCCCAGACCGGCCCCTCGCCGAGCGTCATTCGGCCGTCCCATACCAGCTCCGCCTCAGAATAGATCGTCCCCATTACCATCGCCTCCTCGAGCTCCCAACCGCCGTAACAGGCGGTTATGTTCTGTCTCCATTGTAGCACATGGCCTGCGGGCAAGAAACGGCGGCACAGCATAGCCCCCCGCTCAGCGACCTGCTCGGCAGCATTTGCAGCCGAAAAAAACCGCAGAGCCTAAGAAGGCACTGCGGCGGTTGAGCGTCTCTCGTTATTCGGTGGGCTTCAGGCTGTTCAGCGCCGCTTCGTCGGCGGCAAGCTGCTCGTCGGCCTGCCTTACGGCTTCTTTGTTATCACTGTCGTACGCCTGCTCGACGGCGAGCTCGGCCCGCTGCACAGCCCGGCCGGCCTGATTGATCATCTGTCCCGAGGGATGGGACTGCGCTTGGGTTACGGCATTATGCGCCGTTTCCACGGAATTTTGCGCCTGGGAAATCGGGTTCTGCGATTGAAGGCTGGAATCGTATCGTGCCATGGCTTCGGCTCCTCCTTTCCGGTTCAGACTCGGTGTTAGAATGGGGAAATGCGGAGCTTTTTATGCGGAGGCGCCTCCAGATGTTTTCCACCTTTGGGAATTTCGATGCATGCGGGCGCAGGCCTCTTCAGGTATACTTTTATCCTAATCCTTAAGCACCAAAAAAGGAGGACCCCGCCGCATGTCCAAACCAAGCTCTTACGCGATTACCGTAGTCCCCTACAACCCGGAATGGCCGGTTCAATTCGAACAGGAGAAAAGCCGCCTGCTTGAGGCGCTCGGGCCGCACATCGCCGCCATCGAGCATACCGGCAAAGACATCGATCCCGGGACAGGAGGCCAAACCGATCATCGATATGTTCGCAGCCGTCCGGCCCTTTCAGGAACAGGATGTGTACGCGAAGCTCCTGGAAGGAATGGGTTACAGCTTCACCGAGGCAGGTATGGCGGACCGCTACTTGTTTGTGAGGCAGTCGGGCGGGATCCGGACCCACCACCTGCACATCATGCCGGTTGAAGGATTTTACCAAAGAAATGAGCTGCTCCTGCGCGACTACCTGCGCGCCCATCCCGATTTGGTGCAGGAATACGGAGAGCTCAAACGCTGCCTGGCGGAACGGTACGCTTCCGATCCGGATGGGTATACCCGAGCCAAAACCTCTTTTATCCAAAAGGTCGTCGACCTGGCCCGCGGGGAGCGGGGACTCCCCTTGGAGGATGTATGGGAAGAGTAGAGGCCGGAGCCCCTTCTTCCCGGTTGTCTTGCTCCGTCCGGTAAAAGGGGATTTCCGGCCTTTTTGCCGGCCCGGCCCCTAAGCCTTGCCGCTGTGCTGCAGGTACAGCTTATCCAGCTGCAAGGATTCCTGAACATACCCCATCGCCTCGATATACCGGCTTTCCCCCGCCCTTTTGAACATCTCCTCTTGATCCAGCTCTTCGATCCGCTCGTGAATCCACCAGACATTGCCAAGCGGATCCTGTACGCGCCCAGCCCGCTCGCCGAAGAAGAGCTCCGTCATTTGCGTTACCGCCGTTGCCCCGGCCTGCAGCGCCTTCTCGAACGTCACGGCGCCGTCCTCCACATAGAGGCGGAGAAAGCCCGGCGTATCCGGCCACTCCTCTTTCGCATCGAACGCCATGACTATCGCATCACCGATGCGGATCTCCGCATGTCCCACGGAGCCGTCCGGGTTATAAATACAGCTCAGCTCCTCTCCGTCAAACGCTCTTTTAATAAAATCCAAAAGCTGAACGGTGTTTCTTGCAATGATCCACGGCGTCACCGAAGTATAGCCCTCGGGGATCGGCCGAACGGTTTTCGAAGGGGTTGTCATTTTCCATCCATCTCCTTAGATTGGGTTGATTTCTTTTATTAATCCGATTATATCGGTGTTATGCTGACAGCTCTATGTCAACGTTTGGCCGTGGTTTGCTTTTTCTTATCACCAGAATGGACGATGGTTACTGCTTGGCCGGCTATCCCTTTTCATGGTTACCTTGGTTTCCCGAACTCGGGGTTTCTTTTTTTGGCTGGACTGCAACTTTTTGGTATAGAAAATAGTCCCTATAATTAGGTGATGCCGTTCAAGGAGGGAAGCCGGATGGGGCAGAGGCGCGAGGAGGAGTGGAAGGAGCCGGAGTCGGGCCGGCCATCGTCCGGGCCGTGCTTTGGATCCTGCTGGGCCCCATGGCGGGGTTGACACCCGGACGGGTGAGTTTCACGTGCTGAACGGGAACGTGGAAACAGAGCGGTCGCTCAAGGAATGGGGAGCCCCGGAAGACCTGACGCTGCGCCCCGTTAAGGATCTGTTCGCCAATATAAGGTAAGCCGGGTGAACCGGGAGAAAAGGAGGGCCGCTCATGGGAGCCGTCGTTTGGCCGAATGTGATACTGATTCTTGTATTGCTGTTCGCCCTGATTTGGATCTTCATCTCAGTTGTGAAGAAAATGAAAAAATGACCGGCGGAAACGCCAGCCGGCCCTGCTCCTTATTGATAACCGCCTCAGGCCAGCGACATATAACCGGATTCCGGCGGCTTGGCTCCCGGCATAGGCCCGCTGCGGCATCCTCCCAGAAGGGCCAGAGTTAAGATCATCGGCAGCACGATCCGCACACTCACACTGCTACCCTTCCTTCCCGGGAGGTTCCATTTCGCCAAGCGACAGCTGCAGTCCCGAAAATGTATCAAACCGGATCACCGTCTTATTCCCGGCGGGATAGACGGCGGTGACGGTCCATACCGGGCGGGCATACCGCTGTCCGTGGATGTCGAACAGCTCCATCCGCTGCACCGCATTCCATTTGGCCTCGGGGCTCGGCTCCAGCCGCTTCGCTGCCTGCAGGGCCTCCTCCCGGCTCATCCGCTTCGTATCTGCCGAGACGGACGGCGGCTCCGCGTAGCCAAGCACCTTACCCACGACACCGGCAACCCGGACCGGCCCGAACAGAACACTATCCGCACTCCGGATCCAATCGTCGCCCACCAGAAAAACCTGATCCGCTTGAAGCGTCCGCTCCTTGACCAACATTTTAGTGAACGCTTCAACCACGTTCTTTATATTCTCCCGCATGTTATCCGGGATCCCTTCCTTCTCCAGCACCCTTTTCAGCTCCGCCAGATCGCCGCCGCCGCGGTGCGCTCCACCATAGAACGTCTCCAGCTTGGCGCCGTTAATGTAAATCTGACCCTCTTCTACCTTCACCCGTTCCCCGGGCAGTCCGACTACGCGGCTGATGCTGTATTCCGGCAATTGGAGGTCGGAATCGTGCACCTCCGGATTTTTAAAGAAGACGATATCCCCGCGGGACAAAGGTTTGTTCTTGTAGTAATCCGGGTCAACCGCAACTTCTTTGCCGGTAAATTCCCGTTTTCCGCGATCCATGTTATCGTAGTCGTGATAATAGAGGATGTATTCCGGTTTAGGTTCCACCTTCCCAACCGCCGGCCGCGTGACCGTATCCTTCACGGGCGGTTTCGTACACGCAGCGCACAACAAGCAGCACAAGAGCATCAGCACCAT
The DNA here is from genome assembly GCA_024704175.1 of Paenibacillus sp. P25. Taxonomy (GTDB): domain Bacteria; phylum Bacillota; class Bacilli; order Paenibacillales; family NBRC-103111; genus Paenibacillus_G. The sequence goes on along the minus strand of CP085629.1, from coordinate 6,564,823 downwards.
TTTCTTCATGAGGCCAGCCTCCTTCTTCTCTTGCGTCACATTGGATTCCTGTTGTAACCCCTCTTACCCCTCAAACGCGGCGACTGATTCGAAAAGTTCCGAAATTCTGGAAATATTTTTCTACGGATCCCTGTAGCAAAAACGGCCCGAGCCTCGTTTATATATCGAAGAGTAGGAATGGAGGTAGTGCCGTGACAGAGCAGGAGCAGACGCTCCGCGATTGGATGCACCGGTTCGGGAAACGGATGATCCAGCTGGCCTTTTATTATGTAAAAGAACGAATGACCGCGGAAGACATCGTACAGGACGTGTTCGTGAAGGCTTTTACCAGGATCGAAGAGCTTGATGCCCACCCGCAGATCGAGTTCGTGCTGCTCCGCATGACGATCCAGCGCAGCAAAGATGTGCTGAAATCGTGGTCCTACCGCAAACAGCGGCTTACAGGCATGCTGCCCTTAACCCGAAGCGAAACCGGTTTGCCGGAGAATCAGCTGATGCGGAAACTTGGCGAAAATGAACTCCTCGCCCGCCTGCTCGGCCTGCCGCTGAAATACCGCGAGGTCGTGCTGTTATATTATTTTGAAGGGTATAAATCGCGGGAAATCGCCGAGCCGCTGGGGAAAAGCAATCGACCGTCCGCGTTCGCCTGACCCGGGCCTTGGACAAGCTCAGAACACAGATGCAGGAGGAGATGCCGGAATGGAACGTCTAGACCGTCAAATGGAAGCGGCCAAAGCCCACCTGGACCGCCGCCTCGAAGTATCCGGGGACACGATCGACCGGCTGAGCGCTAGTGTCTTGAAGCAAACAACCGTCCCTAAGCCCGCTCCGGGCAAGAAATGGTCGCTTCTCGGGGCCGCGGCCTGCCTTGCGCTGATCGCGGTTCCTCTCGGAACCAAGGCGCTGTCCGGCTATTTGTATATGGGCGATCATCGGGCGGTCATAAAAAAGGCGAAACGACGGCAACGGTGCCGATTACCGGGGGCTATGTCATTTATAACGGCTACTATTATATGACAACAGACGAGCTGATCGAGGCATCGCATATCGACAAGCAGATCGGCCAGGTGGAGCGGACCGGCGAATGGGTCATAAAAAAGGATGGCGACAGCAACGAGTTCGTACCGGGGGCGGGTCTCTATACGATTCAAGGGATCGATCCGTCCGACAAGCTGGCGGTGAAGGTGAACCTTAGCTCACGGCAGGTCGACCCGAAGGACGCCGTCTACGAATACCAGGCCGTAAAGCGCGCGGAAGCGGTAGGTCAAGTCGACACCACCCGCATCCTCGCCTCGAAGAACGATCCCGAAGAAGTCGCCGCCGTAATCGCCAATATCCGGAAGATCGATCCGCATTTGTATGAATTCCAGGGGCCGCGTACGAAATACAAGCTGACGGGGGCCAGCTATGCCGACGAAGGAGCGCCGGACGCCGCCTGGTACGGAACGGGTTTGACCTATGAGCCGCCGGAAGCGGTGTACAGGGAGAGCGACGGGCAGACCATCCAAGGGTTCCTGTTCGTGGAGGAATACAGCGAGAAAAGCAAGGAGGAGGGGAAGCTTCCCGGCGGCTCCCTCTTCTATGGTGACGCGCATAATCCAACCCGGATTCCCGGTGTCCGGGAAGAATTCGATTTGAACGGGCTGCACTGGAAGGTTTATGGGGACGGTTCGGAGCCCGGTGTCTATGTGGGGCAACAAGGGAATCGCTACTATGAAATCAAGCTGCAGGGGAAGCTGAGCGGAAAGCGGATGAAAGAGTCGCTGCGCGATTTCGTCCCCACCGGAGGAAAGAAATAACCGCCTGGTGCCGTTTGCTTCAGGCGGCTGGGGACCGGGACGGGTAAGAGGTTTTGAAACGGGCCGGCGTAATATAGAACTCTAGACCGAATCTTTTTGTAATGTATTCTCCTTTTTACGCTTCTTATGTTCGACATGGGCAACTCCCCATTGATATATGGACTCCATAACGGGAGCCAAGCTTTTTCCGTATTCCGTAATGGAATACTCCACTTTTGGCGGGATTTGCGGGTAAACGACCCGTTTAATAATGTCTTCCTCCTCTAATTCGCGCAAATGAAGGGTAAGCATTCTTTGGGTGATATCGGGCAATAACCTTCTTAACTCGTTGAAGCGCAAAGTTTCGCCTTGAAGCAAATAGTGAAGAATAACCGGTTTCCTTTTACCCACGAACGTATCAAGCGCCACAACGAATTCACACTCCTCGGGGTCCTTTTTTTCCACACTTTGGCCTCCTTCATTACAGTACCTTTTTTTATACTATACCACATTACTGTGCCTACTTCTCATTATAAATTATATAGTCCATAATTGTGGGTGTAAGAAAGATCAAAACCCGGAACAATTGCCCGCCTGGGGCAGAAAGTGAGGCATGACCATGACCGCTGAGAACAAAGAAATGGTGATCCACTTCTACGACGAATTGTTTAACCACGGCAACCTTGCCGTCATCGACAAGTTCATTGGGACCGAATACATCGACCACAACCCGCAGTCCCCGGCGGCCCCGAGGCCGTACGCGGCGTCGTGACCGGCCTCCGGACCGCATACCCGGAGATGCACGTCATTATCGAGCGGGTCATCGCCGAGGACGACCTGGTTCTGCTGCACACCCACGCCGTGTTGGAGCCCGGCACCCGGGGCCAGGCGATGGTCGGCATCTTCCGGGTCCGGGACGGCAAGATCGTCGAGCACTGGGAGGTGATGCAGCCGGTCCCGGACAGCGACGTCAACGGCAACGACATGTTCTCCACCTTAACCACCCCGGCCGGGCAGTCGCCGGACCTGGCCGTGTCCACCGCCGCCAGCAAGCAGGTCGCACTCGCCATGTTCGACGAGGTGACCGTCGACCGGGACGTCACCACCTTCGACCGGTACGGCGCCGACCCGTTCTACCAGCACAACCCGCAGTCCCCTAACGGCATCGCGGCCGCCAAGGAGCAGTTCACCTCGGCCTTCGCCGTGAACCCGGACCTTAGTATCAGCCTCAAGCGGGTCATCGCCGAGGGCGACTATGTCGCCTTCCACCACCACTTCCAGTTGAACGCAGACGACCTCGGGGCGGCCGTCGTCGACATCTTCCGGGTGCGGGACGGCAAGGTCGTCGAGCACTGGGACGTTATCCAGCTGGTCCCGGCGACATCGGCTAACGACAACACGATGTTCTAGCCGGAGTTCCACAGTTCGTAGGTCTCGATTCGGCTCCGGGGCGACCGTCACTCTCTTTTGTTCTCGCGGGAGACGTCGGTTGACGGACGCGGCAGTCGCCGGATTTGCCGGCTGCATGGCCGGTCAAAATAAATCCAGTTGGCGCGGCGCAAGGCCCTCGTAGTCGATGCCGAGCATCCGCATCAGCTGCTTGGCGTTCCCGGCGCGTGGCCGCCGGAGTTGTTATTGAAGATGACGGCGGTCTGCGCCGTCTCCCGCTTGAGGCGCAGGAGGCGCTCCTTCCACTCGGCGAGCTCCGCCTCGTTGTAGTGGTACAGGTAGCGCACATCGCGCCAATTGGGCTGGCCGCCGCTGTGCCATCCGGCGACGTTGCGTCCGTGAAACCGCACCACGGTTTTCTCCGGGTGCGTAGCCTGCAGCACGGTGGGCACGCTGCCCGCGCCCGCCTGCGGCTCATCGCAGATGCTGTGGATCCAGCCCTCCTTCACCATGAAGGAGAGCGTCCGCTCCCGCATCTGCGGGGTGAACCAGCTCTGGTGGCGGAACTCCAGCGCCACCGGGACATCGCCCATCGCCGCCTTCGCCCTGCGCAGCGTCTCCACGCTCTCCCGTGTACATTCGAACCACGGCGGATACTGGAACAGCACCGCGAACAGCTTGCCCGCTGCGATTACCGGCTCGATCGACTCGCGGAACGCGCGGAACAGCCCGGCGAGGTCGCCGGCCGCCGCCTCGTCCCCGAGAGTAGGCTCCGCATCGGGGCCGGGCTCACCGGCATCGGCCGCCTTCCCGGCGCCGGCTTCACCGCCGGTCGCTGCGGCCCGCATGACGCCCGCCTGCCGATCTGCGCCCGCAGACCGCGTGCCGCCCGCCTCCGCGCCTTCGGGCCGGGCATCCGCCCGCATGCCTTCTGCGGTCTGCGCACCCGGGCCACCGCCTGATCGCGTGCCTCCTGCCTCCGCATCGGCGCCTCCGGGCCAGGCGTCCGCCCGCGTGCCTCCTGCTTCCGCATCTGCGCTTACGGCCCGGCCCGCCCCGTCTTCCGGCGCCATCGCCTCCAGCACGCGGCGCACCGCGAGCGGCCCTTGGTCGCGCCCTCCGCGCTCCCGCTGGTGCCCGGTCATCCCCTGGTACGCCTTGATCAGGAAGCGAAAGCCGTCCGGCGTGTCCTTGACCCATTTTTCATAGTTGTTCCGGGATTGAACCGCATAAAAGGAGCTGTCCACCTCCACCACCGGAAAATGCCCGGCATACGTCGACAGCTTGTCCTTGGCCGCCGTCCCTCCGCCGTAAAGCTCATCGTGATCGCCCCACCCGGCGAGGCCGATTAGTATCGGATCCAATCTGAATCACTCCCTTCCTTCCATGCATAAATCGACCCTGGAGCAACGTCCTGTGCATAACCCATATCTTACGATTCCGCCCTTTACGCTGTCGCCCCGCGTCATATATCCATCATTTTACTTACCCGTACCCGCTATGTATACCTTATCGCCAACCCGGATCGGCCCCGTTTTCACAACGGAAGCATACAGGCCGAAGTTCAGATTCATCTCCTCGTACACTTTCTTGAGCAGGGAGGCATCCCGCTCCAGCGTATCAGGATCCCAGGTGATGACCGAGCAGCGCTCGCACGGCATGTCCACCTGCGGCTCCGCTTCGCCAACGAATAAACGCCTGCCGATCCATTCGTTGTCATGTACAACCTGCTCGTCTACGGATACAACCAGGTTGGGCCGAAAACGCCGCCGATCCAAACCCTTCCCCATAAAGACTCCAGCCTGCCTAATGCCGCGTCCGTGATGATCAATATACTGGCCGAATCGACGCTCATCAGGTCGAGGTTCTCCGGGTTCGGGGCGTGGTACCCCGTCATGGACACCTTTCTCTTCGTGTATCTTTGGATTTCCCAGAGCAGTTCATCATCCCACTTCAACATCCGGCCATCCGGCGACAGTACGTTGATTTCTTCATCCAGCAACCTGGCCTTATAAGCAAGCATGGTAGGAATATCTCTAGCGGTAATAAAGCTCTCCCAACCATCCAAGGTCTCATCGTAAAAAGCGAAAATCCGGTCGCCATGCAATCCGTAAGTCTCTACGTTACAAGACTCCAGGCTCTCTCCCGCAAACGATTTTACCGGATAACGCCGGATTTCTTGGATTTCGCCTACCTGTACCGACAATAGCGACCGCTCCTTCCATGCGCATTCTTCTATCCCCTAATCCCCCTCATCCTGCCGCCATCGGCGTCTTACGCTGTAATACCGCATGGCCTTCGGTACCCCGTGGATTTCCAGCTGCCCGCTATAGACAAGCTCCCTCAGCCGGTATTCAAAATAGCCGTCCGGTACATACTGCCCGCAGTGACCCATCGCATCCCCAATCACTCTGGCGGCCTTAATAAATTCGTGATTCGCCCTTTCCCTGTGAATCTTCTCTACCGTATCCAATACATACGTATCAAAATAACGCTCATCCACGTTCCGAATCCGTTCTCCGTCCCAGACCCGCAGCACTTCATGCTGCTCCGCCAGCGACAGCCATTCACGCTCCAAGGATGCTTTCGTTTCGTGCGGGAGCGGTCCGCCCTTCCGGTTTTCCCCAAAAATCGCCTTCAGCTTCTCCGGGGAAACCTCTCCCGAATGCATGTACTCTATCGTCCGGTCCGCCGTGTTGAACCTTGCGGCACATGCCTTCCCCGCGTCAATGACGAACATCTCATTCCGGCTATGTCTAAGCAGATAAGCGGCATACCTTAGTCCGGCTTGCTCGTGGGCATTGTCTCCGGTCCATAGGATGATGGAGGCCCCGGCCGGAATTCGGGCCAATTGCCCCGCGAGCCTCCGATCATCCGCTTCCGCCACATACTCGTAATCCATTTCTTCCCGATCCTCATTGATATGGTCCCGGAACCAGCGGGCTCTTTCGGCCCGTCCGGCCTCCTCCTGAAGCCGCCATAACGGGCCGATCGCAAAACGGTCGCGGAAAGTAACAACTTTATGCGTATCCTTGTACCCCATCTGATCTATCGCTAGTTTCAAGCTTCCGGCCAGCGAATCGCCGAATACGAGATGGACCGCGGCGACCCCGCATCCGGTTCCCAGACCGACATCCGCTTACGAGGCGCAAGCGACCCGTCATAGAGACTTTTTAGGCTTTCATACAGATCGCCCTTATCTTCTCTACCCGCTTCGGCGGAATCCACTTGCAGCATGATCAGCTTGAGCATTTGCTTTGCTTCCTGAGGACTGAGTTTGCCAACGGCTCTTCGTATTTCTGAAAATCGGCTCATGGCTTGGGCTTCCTTTCCTCAAAGGCTCCTCCCTACGACAGCTTCATCAGGAGTGTCGACTTACGGCCCGATCTTTGCGTTTCGGCAAAATACTGCACAAGGAAGTCCCGGAAGGCTATAGCGGCCTTGGACAAATAGCGGTTATCCAGCCAGGCGATGTGAAAGCTGCGTTCGCATACCGGCTGCTCGATCCGCAGCTTCGTAAGACCGAGTTCCTCGCCGCTCTTGCACTCCCCTACCAGCGCAACGCCAAACCCCGCCCGAACCAGATCGGCGATACTGCGGGGATCCTCGACTTCGCAGACCACCCGGGGCTGGAAGCCCGCCTTGCGGCAGTATTCGTCATTCATTTGCCGATAAGGGTAACCTTCCTTGTACCCGACGAAGGGCTCGCCGGATACCTCGCTTAAACGGACACTTCCCCTTCTAGCCAGAGGATGGGAATGCGGAACCGCCAGGAACACCTCCTCATGCAGCAGTGGCGGTGCCGGATACCCGGGTGCTCGACCGGCATCGAGGTCAGCCAGAAATCGATCTCGCTGCTTTCCAGGAACTGCTCCATATCCTCCATCCCGGACTGCCGGATATGGAAGTTCGCTTCCGGGTACAGGGATAGAAAGAGTCTTAGGGGCTCCCGAAGCTGCTCCATATGAGACAGGGACAGATGAATGCGGCCGCGCTCCAGCCCGGACAGGTCGGCTACTTCCCTGCGCCCCTCCTCCAGCAGCTCCAAAGCGGCCTTCGCTTTCTTCAGAAAAGCCCTGCCGAACGGATTGAGCCGGATCTGCCGCCCGTCCCGGTCGAATAATGGCGTGCCCAAGTCTTCCTCCAGCCGGGAGATCGTCTTGCTCAAGGCGGGCTGGGCGATATGAAGCTCCTGTGCCGCCTTCGTCATATGCTCAAGCCGCGCCACGGTCAGAAAATATTTCAGCTGAAGCGACTCCATTCTTCATGCCTCCTTCATTCATATATTCAAGTATATGAGTACATAGCGAAAAATGTATTTTTCATTATCTATATATGATTATAAGCTGGAATCAGCAGTCAAACAATCTATCGGGCCGGCAGCAATCTGCGCTTAGAGCCGCCCGGAAAGGATAAGGTGAGATGATGAAAGCAGCGACGATTCGTTCTTTTGGCGCTCCTGAAGTATTGCAGGTGATGGAATTCGAGGATCCCCAGGCTGGGGCAGGCGAGGTTCGGGTTCGGGTTCAAGCGGCGGGCGTTCAGCCTGCGGATTGCGCCGTTCGGAGAACCGGTTGGGCGCCTCCCGGCATGACGATCCGGCTACCGCAAATTCTCGGCAACGAATTTGCCGGAATCGTAGATCAGGTCGGAGAAGGTGTAACCGGGTTCTCCGTCGGCGGCCGAAGTGATCGGCTGGACTGTCCTGGCCTGCTATGCCGAATATGTCGTCGTGCGTGCCGATCAGATTGTTCAGAAGCCTCCGGGCATGCCCTGGGAAGAGGCCGGCGTCCTCTCGGCATCCGGACAGACGGCCCATACGGCGTTAAGCCAGCTGGGTATTTCCGAAGGGGATACCATACTGATCCATGCCGCCGCCGGCGGAGTCGGAACCTTCGCGGTCCAGTTGGCCAAAGCCTCAGGAGCGACAGTCATCGGTACGGCGAGCGAGCGCAACCATGACTATCTGCGTTCCCTCGGCGCCATTCCGGTGGCCTACGGCGAAGGGCTGGCAGACAGAGTACGCGCCTTGTCCCCGAACGGCGTGGATGCGGTCTTGGATGCTGCCGGAGGGGACGCCCTGCGCGTGTCGCTGGAGCTCGCCCCAAATCCGCAGCGCATCGGCACGATCGTCGCCTTCGAGCTCGCGGAGCAGCTTGGCGTCCGCACGATCCGCAGTCAGCGGTCAGCCTCCAGGCTCGCCGAGCTGACCCGGCTCTATGAACAAGGGAAGCTGCGCATTCAAATCGCGCGGACCTTTTCCTTGGAGCAGGCCGCAGACGCCCACCGGGAAGTGGAGACGGGCCATGTTCGCGGGAAAGTCGTTCTTAGAGTGAACTAAATTTACGCCTTTCCGCAGTTACGAGGAGGACCCCATGAAGCAGCTGACTGTTTTGTTTTTTATGATCATGTTTGTGATTGCGACCGATATGTTTCTGATTTCTCCGCTCATTCCGACACTTCAGGAGCTGTTCCACGTCTCCACCGAAAGGGCCGGATGGATGATGGGAGCCTACGCGCTCGGTTATGCTTCGTTCGCTTTGATAGCCGGGCCGCTCTCCGACGGATGGGACCGAAAAAAGTAATGCTGACCGGCATCGTCTGTTTCTCTGCCGCCACGATGCTATGCGGCCTGGCCACCGGCTTCTGGTCCATGTTCGCGTTCCGTTTTGCAGCCGGCGTCAGCTCGGCCTTCACCGCACCGCAGGTCTGGGCCGCCGTTCCCGCTCTGTTCCCTCCGGCGAAGTCGGCCAAAGCGCTGGGCATCCTGTTCGCGGGCCTCGCCATCGCCCAGACGTTAGGGGTTCCGCTCGGCGACCTGCTGGCTGTAACCCATTGGTCGTATCCGTTTTTTACCATCGGCGCACTTTCCCTGATGCTTGCGTTCTGGATCTACTTCGCCATGCCGTCGATGAAGCCGAATGCGGCGGGAGCGCGCTCCTCCGTTCTCGCCAGGTATGTTCCCCTGCTCACGAGCGGGAAGGCAAGGGGCGCCCTGCTGGCCTATTTTTTGTTTCAGCTGGGGAATTATGCGGCCTATTCGTTTATCGGAAAATGGCTTTCCGACCGCTTCCAGGTTTCCGTGGAGTATACGGGGTACGTGATGATCGGGCTGGGGATCGGGCAGCTCGCCGGCGGCTTGTGCAGCTCCTATGTGCTCCATAAGCTGAGCCGATGGGGGACGATGCTGCTGGGGGTTCTTTTCCTGGCCGCCGCCTTTATCCTGCTTGCCTGCGCTCGCCTTCCCTTACGGCGGTCACCGCCGTGTACTTCCTGATAAGCGCCGTTCTCTTCATCCTGTTCCCTCTGATGATGGGGTCGCTGACCGGCCTCAATCCGGCCCTGCGGGGACGATTTCCAGCCTCACGAATTCGGCGATGTATGCGGCGATTACGATAGGCTCCTGGCTCGCCGGACTGCTTTATGCCTGGTTTAACGGGTTTGCCGCTGTGGGGATCTTTACGGCCGTTTGTTTTGCCGCTTCGCTGCTCACCTTTGTCTTCAGCGGGGCTTTGACGGTGGAGGCCAAAGGGGGCAGGGAGCTTGCTTCTTGAATGGAAAAGCCGCTTTCTTTTTTCAAAGAGAGCGGCCTTTTTCCCCTGCATTATCCCCGGTTGGTCCCGCCAAGCCGTCGATACAGCACATAGGAGTAGATTGCCGGAACGAAGCCCGAAACCAAGGCGGCGGCGATCAAAGTCCAGAAAGCGGCCGTTCCCGGAAAGAAAGCGGCGATCACTACACCGAATCCGGCCAGCATCGTAAGCGGACCGGCCATCCGGTGCGTCCGGCGCCAGACCTCTTCGTTTTTCCAGCGTCCATGGGGTACGGATACCGATCATATAATTGTGGCGCAGCTGCCCCCCATGTAGTTCCCCGAGACCATCAGGACGGCGCCGACGCCCCCTAGTACATATCTTTGCATATGGATTTCCTCATATCCCAAATTGAAGAGCAGGATATTGCCGAATATAGTGCATAAAAGAAGCGTGAGCGCTACCCGGGTGATATCGAAGACGCGGCCGAACGTTTCATAATTGCTGCGTTTCGGATCCATGAAGCGGAAGATTTTGATCAATAAAGGAAGCCCGATGACCATCAGCTCAAATACAATCAGAAACGAGAGCTTGCTCTGATATCCGTTGGGCGCCCGTCAGGACCAAAGTGGATGGCGACTTGCTCCGGAAGCTTGTCATAGACCATGAAGGTCACCACGGCCGGAACCAGCCCCAGAAGAAGCAGCAGCAGATCGATAAGTCCCCATTTAGGTTTGTTTGTCATCTTGATTCTCATCTCCTTTGGATTTGTCCACATCCGAAATTTCCATAAACCATCCGATGATTTCCTGAACGACGGTGGTGTTGAGCGAATAGACGATGTGCTGGCCCCGGCGGACGTCCAGGACCAATTTCGCCTGCTTCAACGAGTTCAGATGATGCGAGATGCTCGGCTTCGTCATCATGAAATGATCCGCAATTTCCCCGCCGTCATATCCCGCTCGCGAAGCAACCGAATAATTTTGCGTCTTGTCGGATCGGCCAGTGCTTTGAAGGTCTCATTCATTGCGATCCACCTTATTAGATATTTAGACAAATCTCTAAATAAAATATAGGTTAAACCTTCTCCCTTTGTCAACTGCACTTTTGCGGATCGAAATTTTGTTTAATATGAATGAATTCTCTGCGGCCATTTATGGAGCCCATGGTAAAATGAAGAAAAGACGGTGTTTCCGGAAAAAGAGGTGCGGCGATGGCAAATCCGATTGAAATCCGGCGAATGACAGAGGAGGATGCGGACCTCATTTTCCAGTGTTTTACGGAACATGGGATCCGCAAGCCGATGGAGTACATGAGGAAGTGCATGGAAGAGAATCGGACCGGGGAAAGAATCACGCTGCTGGCCTTTTATGACGGACAGTTCGCGGGAAGCCTGCATCTCCTGGTTACATCCTGCTACCCACATTTTGCAGCCAACGGGATACCCGAGATCAACGATTTTAACGTGATTCCTCCATTGCGGAGACTTGGGATCGGCAGTGCGCTGATGGAGGCCGTGGAGGCCCTGGCTTTGGAACGGTTCGGTATCGTGGGCATCGGCGTCGGACTCTATGATAGCTATGGGAACGCGCAGCGGCTGTATGTGCGAAGAGGATTTATCCCGGACGGGCGGGGATCATGTACAAGGGGCGACCCGTCATTCCGGGAACCGATGTGTGTGCGAATGACGATTTAAACCTGTATTTTACCAAGACAAGGAAATAAAAGGATTCCGGAGGCGTCCACTATGAGTTCCGTTCATCAAATCTTTGCAGAGGGGCTTCCGGCCTGGGAGCCGCTCTATCGTTTGGAAATCAGGCCGGAGCCTTGGGAGACCGAGCTCTTCCAAAGCGTACCGCTCCGCCGATTGAAGCATTTGCAGCATTATGGCGCAGGCGCCTTCATCAGTCCCGTTCAACATTCCCGATATGAGCATACGATCGGCGTTTGGGCGCTGGCCAAGCACTTTTTCCCCGATTGGAAAGAGCTCCACGCCGCTGCGATCCTTCATGATGTCGGCCATTTGCCCTACTCCCATTCCATGGAACGGCGGCTGGGGCTGAATCATCACGTTTCTACGGTGCAGGCCATCCTTAGCGATCCGATTGCAGCGATCCTGCAGAAGCACGGCTTCTCCCGGCAGGGCCTTGTGGACCTGCTGGAGCAGGATTCCCCGCTCACACACCGCTCTGATTACATGGGTCTCGATCATCTCGACAGCTTTCTTCGCGATACGCAAGTCGCCGGCAAAGGTTCTCTCGATCCGGCCAAGCTTATCCGGCGCCTCCGTTTCCGGGGAACTGCGTGGAAACCGATGAGGAAACCGCAATCCACCTGCTGCATGCTGCAATCCAGGATAACCTGATTTTTCTCAGCCCCTATTTTCTGGCGGTGGATGTGCTGTTGGGCCAAGCGGCCGCTCTGCATCTGGAGCTGCATCCCGAGCTGAAAGAGTCCATCGCCTTGATGACGGATTACCAAATGACGGCGCAGCTGGAAAACAGCGAATCCGCGGCGGTCCGCGACATCATGCGGGTATTGCTGTGGGAGCCGCACCGCATTGTGTTTTGCGAAGCGGATGCAACAGGGGCCCTCCGGGCGGACATCCGCAAGGTATACGATAAGCGACCGCTGGTGGACGGTGTGCCCCTTCGGGACTTGCGCCCGGAGCACCAGACCCGGTGGAATGAGCCGGAGGCGGTACAAGGCCCCTATTTTTTTCGAGTGGCGCGACCATAGGTACAACACAAAGAACGGCTCTGCCGCAAACGATGCGGATAGAGCCGTTCTTTGTCTACATTTGCGCCTGCAGGATATCGAGCGCTTCCCGGATCATGCCGGCCACGTGCCTCACTCCGCTCTCCAGACCGGCGAGATGATCGCGGATGGAGACGAGCAGGCCGTTCTGCTCGCGCAGCACGCCGGTTTGTTCCTGCAGTGCGCCGCTTACGCGGCCAACCTGATCGGCCAGGAGCAGCAGGCCGGCCAGCAGCGACCCGGTAACGAGGAGCGTGACAAGCGACCATACCCAGCCTTGATTGTACCAAGGCCTGCGGCGGCGCACCGTCCGCCCGGCGGCCTCTTCCCCTCTCCACTGCCGCCGCTGCGCATCATTCGGGTAAGCGGTGTAGTCTGCTCCCGGACCGCCTTGGGGCGGGTGCCCGCTATACTCCGCCTGGCCGGGGTAAGGGGCCCAGGCGACGGGCTCACCCGGAACGGCGTAATAGGACCGGCCGTAGCGGGAAGCCTCCCGATTTTGCCATTCTAGCCCGCCTTGATGGCCGCGGCCTTGTTGATCGGATGTAACGTTATCTGATAAAGGGTCGTAGGCATTGTGCTCTGATGTTCCGGATGGCCCCGCAGAGCTTTCCCGCCGTCCAACCGGATCATTCGTACTGCGGTTCATGGACATCTCTCCTTTAATCCTCTTCAACTTGCAGCAAGGATTTGTTATACCGTTCGCTTGATTACCCCGCGCTCAAGGGGTCGAACCCGAAAATTCCGCCGCCAAATGTTTGAATGCCCCGGAAACCGGGTAATAACGGGAAACAGAGCTTCCTTACAAGCGGAAGCGGGTGGAGGGAAACCAACTAACTATTGGAGGTGTGATCCATGGGAGGTTTGGCTTTACTTCTCGTTGCTGTCGCTGTGATTTATTTCATTTACCGTCAAAGCGCCGGTTGGCGCACGCTGAAGGTCGGCACCGGGCCGCAGGCGGAGGAGCTTGAAGCGAAGTATGCGTTTTTGAAACAGAATCAAGTGAAATGCCGGTTAAAAGCGGACACCCCCGCCGCTATGGGCGCCGTGCATACCGCGGCGGCCGCCGTCGATTCCCATTCGCATGAACGGGTGAAGCTGGAAGTGCATCAGAAAGATTTGGACCGGGCCGAGCAGTTGCTGCAGCAGTTTGAAGAGGAGCGACCCGGTACGTCACCCGTACTGTAAGCCGCTTAAGGCAGTCATAAATTACGATCCCCCGGGCCATTCCATTCTCCCTTGGCTCGGGGGATTTTTTTCGTTACCCTTGAAAACGCCCGCCCTCTTTTCCAAGCCGCCCGGATTTGTTACTATAGCTTTTATACGCTCCCGCTAGAAAACCCATTATAATCGCCAGCTATTTTGTGTATTATAGTAGTTATAGATTTGGGCGGCTATTCCCGCAGAAAGGTTGATTATCCGTGGAAACGACGAAACCGGCATCCGCTTCCTCTACCAATTACATTAAGAGCATCATTGCCGAAGATTTGAAATCGGGCAGGGAACAAGAGGTCGTCACCCGCTTCCCCCGGAGCCGAACGGCTACCTGCATATCGGGCATGCCAAGTCGATCTGCCTGAACTTCGAGCTGGCGGACGAATTTAAAGGCCGGACCCATCTGCGCTTCGACGACACGAACCCGCTCAAAGAAGATACGGAGTTCGTGGAATCGATCAAAGAGGACGTCAAATGGCTCGGCTTCGATTGGGAGAAGCTCTTCTTCGCCTCCGATTTCTTCGAGGAAATGTACGACCGGGCCGTGCTGCTGATCAAGAAAGGCAAGGCCTACGTCGACGACCTGAGCGCCGAGCAAATCCGCGAAACGCGCGGCACGCTGACCCAGCCGGGGCAGAACAGCCCTTACCGGGACCGCAGCGTGGAGGAGAACCTCGACCTGTTCGCGCGGATGCGCAGCGGCGAATTCAAGGACGGCGAGAAGGTGCTCCGCGCCAAAATCGACATGGCCTCGCCGAACATGAACCTGCGTGACCCGGTGCTGTACCGGATCGCCCATGCGCATCATCACAATACCGGGGACAAATGGTGCATCTATCCGATGTATGATTTCGCCCATCCGCTGGAGGACGCCATCGAGGGCGTGACGCATTCCATCTGTACGCTGGAGTTCGCCGATCACCGCCCGCTGTACGATTGGGTCATCCAGGAATGCGAGATGGAGAACGTGCCGCATCAATACGAATTCGGCCGTTTGAACGTGACCAATACCGTGATGAGTAAAAGAAAGCTCAAGCTCCTCGTCGACGAGAAAGTCGTGGACGGCTGGGACGATCCGCGGATGCCCACCATCTCCGGTCTGCGCCGCAAGGGCTATACGCCGGAAGCGATTCGCGAGTTCTGCCGCGAGATCGGCGTCGTGAAGAGCAACAATACGGTCGTGGACGAGAAGCTCCTGGAGCATTTTGTGCGGGAGGATTTGAAGCTGAAGGCGCCCCGGACGATGGCGGTGCTGAGACCGCTGAAGGTCGTCATCACCAACTACCCGGAGGGGCAGGTGGAGATGCTGGAAGCGGAGAACAACCCGGAGAACGAAGCGATGGGTGTCCGCCAAATCCCGTTCTCGCGCGAGATCTATATCGAGCAGGACGATTTCATGGAGGAGCCGCCGAAGGGGTACCACCGGCTGTTCCCGGGCAACGAGGTGCGCCTCAAGAACGCGTATTTCATCAAATGCGAGGAAGCCGTGAAGGACGCGGACGGCCACGTGATCGAGCTGCGTTGTACGTACGATCCCGAGACGAAGAGCGGCACCGGCTTTACCGGCCGCAAGGTGAAGGGGACGATCCACTGGGTGGAAGCGTCCCGCGCGCCGCCGGCGGAATTCCGCCTCTACGAGCCGCTCATCCGCGACGAGGAAGCCGAAGAAGGCGAGACCTTCCTCGACAACATCAACCCGAATTCGCTCGAGGTCCTGCAGGGCTTCGTCGAGGATAACATGAAGGATGCGAAGCCGCAGGATAAGTTCCAGTTCTTCCGCCACGGCTACTTCAATGTGGACACGAAGGATTCGGCTCCGGGCCAACCGGTGTTCAACCGCATCGTGTCGCTGAAAAGCTCGTTCGATGTGAAGAAGTGACTTTATTGATTTTAAAAAGATAGCGTTAAAAAAGGACAGCCGCGGGCTGTCCTTTTTGTGTGGATAAAGCTACGAAGGTGGGGTAGCCACTGGAGGAGCGCCGGCGTTCGCCATCGCCTGCAGGAAATTCCCGCTGTAAAGCGTCTTCTAATAATGATTGCCTGCAGTGGGCGGCGACCGGAAGCGGATACCCCACCGCAGTATAACGTTCCAAGAGTTCCGAAGCCATTAAACCCCCGAGACACGGGACATCTCTACATATTCTCTCTTGCTCCGGCCTTTGACCAAGCGAACCCCGATGTACAGGATCAGGAACAGAACCATAAAGCCGGCGGAGCAGCGATACATGAACGGATAATTCGACATGGAGGCGATGCCCCCGAGCAGCAACGCGCCGGCGGCGACCCCGAAGTCCGTAGAATTATAAAACATGCTGTTGGCTGTGCCATGCTGCTCCGGCGGTGTGGAACGCAGCATCCATGCTTGAATGGTCGGCTGAATCGCACCGAAGCCGAGTCCGTAGAACAAGGCCGACACGATCAGCATCGGCGGCCGAGGTCATGAAGGAGAGCAGCACCATGCTGATCACTACACTGGCGGCCGCCGGAATCAGTACGGCCGCGTGCCCTCTTCGGTCGAACACCCGGCCGGAGATCGGCCGGATAATCAGAATCGTGATGACATTAAACAGGAAGAAGAGCCCCACTTGCTCCAGATGTACCGATTCGCCGAACAAGGCGATAAAGCTGAGCGACCCGCTGTAGGTGACCGACAGCAGAACATTCAGGAAGGCCGGGAACAGCGGCTTCGTATTGAACCGCGGCTTGCCGCCGGGAGCCGGCCCCACCGCGGCCTGAGAATTCCGCGTGTCGGCCGATCGCGTACGCGAGAGCGCCAGCATGGGAAACGAGAGCAGCAGCACGACGAATCCTGTGACGGCTAGGGTGCTGAAGCCGTACTGCTTCATCATATTCAAACCGATCATCGGCCCGACCGACATCGCGAGACTGGTCGACAATCCGAAGTAGCCGATCCCCTCACCCATTCGCTTCTCCGGTATAATCCGCGATACGAGCGTAGGGATAATGGTGCTGGCCATCCCGAAACCGACGCCGTAACCGACACGCATGACCAGCGACGACCCGATCGAAGCGGCCAGCACGTACAGGACGGTGATTACGGCGGCTAAAGCCAAACCGATGATTAACAGCACATGCCGGCTCACTCTCCGGATTAACGCGGCGGTCATAAAGCGGGTACCGATCGCGGCCAGCGCGAAGACGCTGGTTACCAGGCTGACCGTCAGGTCCCCGGCCATAAATTTACCTTTGACGTAGGCCGGAAAAGAGGAAAGCAGCATTTGCAGATTCAGAAATAAAAGAAACGAACATATGGTCAAACAAATAAAGGCTTGCGTCCATAATCTTGGACGCGGTTGCTCAAGCTCCATAAGGTTCTCTCCTACTCTCTATCTTGAAGTTGGTTGACATGGGCGCCGATCCGATGCAGCGACCCCATCAGTTGATGATACTCTTCCTCCGACATGCATGCCTTCACATCCTTGATCACTTTCCGCTCCACCGGAACCGTTCTGCGGATCAGGTCACTCCCCGCTTTCGTTGCAAAGACAAGAAAAGAACGCCGGTCCTGCTCACCTGCCTTCTTGGTGATGAAGCCCTTGGCCTCCAGTTGATCGAGAATCCGGGTGGTCGTCGGCCTGTCCTTGCCCGCCCGCTCGGCAATGTCCTTCTGGATCAGCCCGCCGACACGCTCCACCTGATAAAGCACGGACCACTGATCAGGCGTAATGTCGTATGCCTTCAGCCGGTGCTGCAGCAGACCCGATAATTTGCGGTACGTGACGCCCATATGAAAGCCGATGGAATGCTCCAGCCCGTTATCTTGACGCGACGTGTCTATCATATAAGCCCCTCCATCAATTAATTGTTATAACAATAATATTTAAAACAACTATTTTCGTCAAGTCCACCCCGGATAAATTCTATCCAAAAGGATAAGGAGGGCAAGGAAAAAATGCTCTCCCAGCTTAGGCTTGAGGCCGGGAATACTTGTTTCGCTTCATACAAAAAAGCAGGCCAGCCAAAAAGTCGCCTGCTTGACAGCCCGCGGCTGTCCTCTTTAAGTTAATGTCCAAGCTGCGCTCGGATCAATTCCGCGGCGCATACAGCATGACCGCCACACCGACCAGGCAGATGGTCGCGCCCAGCCAGTCGTAGAGGTCCGGCGTCTTGCGGTCGACGGCCCAGCCCCACAGCACGGCCAGCACGATGAACACGGCGCCGTATGCAGCGTACACCCGGCCGAAGCTGGGGAAGCTCTGCAGCGTCGGGATGACGCCGTACAGCACCAGAATGAGGGCGCCGACAATGCCGTAGCCTATGGGCCGCCCTTCCCTGAGCCACAGCCAAACCAAGTACCCGCCCCCGATTTCCGCCAGTCCTGCGAGTATGAACAAAATAACGGAATAGATCAAGCGGTTTTCTCCTCTCCTGCCGCACCCTGCCCGGTCTTGGGCTCCAAATGGAAGGCCACGCCTCCCGCTTCGTTCGCCGCCCGCACCGCCATCCCGTGATACTCCGCGATCTGCTTCACGATGGCGAGGCCCAGCCCGAATTCGCCGTCCGCTCCGGAGGCGAACGGCTCGAAGCGAGCTGGCTTCGGCCCCTCGGCAAGGGGAGGGCCGTCGTTCCAAATCCAAAGGGATGGAGCCGGAGGGGCATTCCGGCCCGAGCGGGGCGACCGCAAAGGCCCGGCTCCTTCTTCACCGGTTCCTCCCGAGCCCTTCCCCGGGGTCAGAACGATTCGAATCCGGCTTTTCGCGTAGCGAAGCTGGTTGTCGAGCAGATTCTCGAGCGCCACACCCCACTGCTCCTTCTCCCCGTACATCACGGTATCCGGAACCTCCAGCTCCCAAGCCGTATCCGTTCTACGTACCCTTAAGCGCTCCACGGTTTCTTCGATCAAGGGCTTCAGCGCGAACGGCCCAAACGCCTTCTCTCTGCTTGAAAGGTAATTCATCTTGTTCAAATAGAGCAAATCCCGGATCCGCTTCTCCAGCCGCCCGGCCTCCTTCATGATCACGCCGACGCTTTCCTGCAGCGTGCCTTGCGGGAACACCCCGTCCAGAATCGACTGTGCGTAGCTGCGAATCACCATCACCGGGGTTTTCAGCTCATGGGACCAGCTCTGCAGAAAAAACTGCTGCGTCCGGTCCTGCTTCACCAGCCTCCTCCGCATCGCTTCAATCGCCCACCCCAGGCGGCCGATTTCGTCGCGCCGGCCCGTTTCGAGCGGATCGTGCCAGTCCCGTTCGGCCATTCTTCCGACATGCCGCTCCATCTGCACCAGCGGGCGGGACAAGTAGCGGGCGAACCAGACGCAGGGCGACCAGCTGAACACAATCAGCCCCACCATCAGCAGCATGAGGCGGACGAACATCGTCATGACCAGGTCGTTCCGGTAATTGCCCCATGCGTAAGAAACCATATACCCCGGCTTATCCTCCAGGCGTTCCTTGCTGATGACGTAGAAGAGCGTTTTATTCCCGATTTCCTTCGTGTACTTCTGCACGGCGGTCTGCTGCTTCTGCGCATCCTGCTCCACCGCCTCCAGGAACGGCTTCGGGAGCACCGACTCCCCGCCTTCCAAACCCGCTGCGCTGCTCGAACCGGCAATAAGCATATGCTGTACGACGGGCCCTTCGGGCGGCTTCAGGGTGCCCATGATGGTTACCACATGGCCCTGTTCCCGTTCCGGGCCCCTTCCGGTGGAGAAAGCGGCTTTGGCATAATATAAACCCGATTATCGGCTGGCTGGGCCGGGACGGCCTCTGTCGATAAATAAGGCAGGGCCTTCGGCGGCGCTGGCAGAGGACCGTCCGCAGATATCCGGGCCGTCACCTTGGCCGCCACCTGTACCGATGCCTGGGAATCGAACAATATATCATAAATTTGCTCGGTAAAAAAGCCTTTCAGCGTCCAGGGCAGCAAGACGGCGAGCAGCCCGAAGAGGGACATCGTCATCGCCGCGAACAGCATCCAAATTTTGAAGGCAAGAGGAAGGTTCTTCATGGGTTCACCAGCCTGTATCCGAATCCGTACACCGTCTCCAGCCGCAGCTCCGGCGGCTTGCGGCGAAGACGCCGCACCAAGTCGTCGACCACCCGGTCCGAGCCGAAATAATCCGCCCCCCAGACCGCGGCCAGCACCTGCTCGCGCTCCAGAAGCGACCCCGGATGCCGGGCGAAGTGCAGCAGGAGGTCGAACTCCCTGGAGGTCAGCTCGACGGTCCGGCCCTCCCCGTCCGTTACCGTCCGGGCCTGCTCCAGGATCGCATAGGGCGGCACCGCGATGCTCCGGGTCCCGGAGGCCGCTTGGCTTCTCTGCCCGCCGTATACCCGCTCCAGCGACCGGCTCGTCCGGATGACAAGCTCCCGCGGCAGGAACGGCTTCGGCAGGTAATCGTCGCCGCCGAGCTCCAGGCCCACCACCCGGTCGATATCCGCATCGCGCGCGGAGATGAAGATGACCGGCACCTGCTCGTGGCCCGCTTTAATGCTGCGGATCAGCTGATAGCCGTCCACCCCCGGCAAAGCATAATATCGAGGATCCAGAGGTCCGGCCGCTCGCCGATCGCCAGCTGCGCCGACTCTCCGTCCAGGAACGAACGCACCTCCCAACCCTCTTTTTGCAGGTAGGCCGACAGCACCCGGTTTAAGTTCTCCTCATCCTCCACCAAGAAAATGCGGTACATCGCCATATCCCCTCTCCCTCTTCATGGAAAAGAAGGACGCCCGCCAGCGCCCTTCAGGACCGTATTATTGCTGCTGCGTCTGCGGCTCCGATTTCTGCAGTTTCTCGCGGAGCTGTTCGGCCAGCTTCTTCAGCTCTTCCGTCTTAGCTTTATAATTCTCCAGCGGCTTCGGCAGCAGCTCCCGGATGGACGCTTCATTCTCCGATTCGACCGCCTGAACGAAATCCTCCTGCGGCTGAAGCTCCGCTTTCAGTTCCGGCGGCGACTCTTTCTTGATTATACCATCCGGCAGTTCCCCGTCGATAGGAGGGATAGAAGGGACGGCCGGTACCGCATCATACGTGTCCGTTACTACCGTATCCGCTCCCTCCGGCCCCTTGGCGCGAATCATGATCCGGAACGGCTTATCCCCCGGCTTCCCTTCCTGAAGCTCCGGAAGCTTCTCCAGCACCTTCTCCGGCAAACTGATCCTCCTGCCCCTCCTTACCCGCACCGATCGTCCCGATATGGATGCTCTTGATCGCCTTTTCCGGCTTCGGCATGGACGCCTCCACCTGCTTGCGGTCCGCCAGCGCCGTTTTCCAGGCGCCGCTTGGTCCGGCGTATAAGTATTGGCCAGCGACTGCAGATAATTGCGCTCCAACGCCGGATGCTGCAGCAGACCGGCCCCCGGCCCTTTAAAAAACACGACATGCGGCTTACCGTCCGGGGCCGCTACAGTTGCCGCAGTCTGACCCGCTTCCGTTCCGCCCTGTGAAGAACTCGTCGTCTCTGCCGAAGCGGCTCCCACCGCTCCGAACGCCAGCGTCAGCAGCAGCGAACCCATCGCCAAACCTTTTACCGCTTTATTCATGCTCCTACACTCCTTTTGCACTCTATAGGTTTCGGGAGAAAACAGGCGCCTGTCCTCCGCTTCTATAAAGTAGCAAAAGAATACGGACACATTATCGCAGCATTGTGGGAAATTATGTGAAGGGCTTCTCTTCCACCGCCGCTGGCCGGCCCGCCCTTCCGGTCAAGCCGGGCAGCGTCCAGGCGTACAGCGCAAAGGCCCCCGCCATGATGGCCGCCAAAACCCCGTAAATCAACTCGAGCGAAATCGCCTTGGGGTAGAGCAGCGAAATCAGCCCCAGCGTTACCGACTGTCCGAGCGTAAGCACCGGGTCGGTCCAGGCGGTTACCCGGCCCATCATGGAAGGCTCGACGATCTGCGGCGACCAGCCGCCCAGCGCGATATTGAACGGAGCCATCACAAGGCCGGCGGCGAACACCAGAACGAGATAAACCCACGGGTTCCCCGCCGCACCCATCAGCCCGATCAGGACGCTGGCGGCCAGGATGCTGACAATCATGACGCCGTGCGGTTTAAACCGCTTCACGAGCCCGGCGGCCAGGGCGCGCCGATCAGGAACCCGACGCCGAGGAAGACGGCGAACAGCGAGGCGAATTTCTCATAGCTTCCCGGTGCCAACTTGTATTTCATCGTAAACATCGGCAGTACGGCAAACCCTCCGTTCAGAAAGCCGAACAGGATAAAGCCGCTGACGAGCGACAGAAGCAGGCGGTGCCGCAGTACATACTGCAGTCCTAAACGGAAATCCTCAAGGATGCCTCCCAGCCGAAGGTCCTTCCAGCGGGCCGGGCCGTTAGGCGACCGCACCTCCCGCTCAATCCGGCACATCCGTACGAGCAGCGCCGAGATCAGAAAGCCCACGCCATCGATCATAACGGCTCCCAGGATGCCCACCGCCGAATAGGTCCAGGCTCCGAGCCCCACGCCGAACAGCATGAACACGCCGAAGATCATTTGATTCAGCCCGGAAGCCTCCACATACTGCTCCTCCTCCAGAATGCCCTGCAGCGGCGCCGATTCGGCCGGCGCATAAAATTTGGCCACGGCGTCGCGGACAAATAACAGCGCGAAAACGAGCGGCAATAGGTCAAGCAGCGACGCCGCGATCAGCAGCACCGTCAGCCCCGCCCGGATCCACCCCGTATGCTCGGCGATGCGCGCCGGTCGAACCGGTCGGCCAGCACGCCGATGAGGAAGAACACCAGCGGCGTAGGCGGCGCATACATCATCTCCGCCAAGGAAGCATAGCCCGGCTGATCGGAGAAGCGGTCCAGCAGATAAAAGGCAAACGCCATATTGCCGATCGTCGTGCCGAGCTGGGAGGCAAAGGAAGCGAAGAACAGCTTCACAAAAGTTCCGTTACGCAGTAAAGCAATCACGGCGAAACCTCCTTGTTCCCGTCCTGCACCTGCAAGAGATGGCGCAGCGCTTCCAGCATCGTGTCCAAGCCTACGCGGGTTTGGGCGGCCTCGGGCCCCAGCTGCACCGCCTGGACCATTAAACCGTCGTAGAAACTGAGAAGCATAAGTACCACCGCTCCCACCGGTACGATCGGGCGGAATTCGCCGCGGTCGACGCCATTTTGCAGGAAAGCCTCCAGAATCTGCGCCCCGCGGCGGTAGCGCTCCTCCATCAAAGCGTCGTACTTCCTGCTCCGCCAGGCGTTAATGAAAAATTCGATCAGCGCCGGCACGAGCGAATCCGTTACCGTCTCCGCCTCCTGCTGCGTCTGATCCATCAGCCGCTCGATCGCTCCCCATACCGAGCCATCCGCTCCGATGGCCCGGTCATAGTCCGTCTCGTTGCTGCGGTCGATCTGCTCAACCAGCGCCAGCATCATCTCCTCCGTGCTGCCGTAGTACATATAAACCCCGCCCCGGCTGAGACCCGATTCCTCCACCACATCCTTCATCGTCGCCGCCTGATACCCTTTGCGGATAAATACCCGCCTCGCGGCTTCGAGAATTTCCTGCTTGCCTGGACTCTTTATGCTCCTCCGACACTTTCGGCGACATGCCTTCATCCCTCCCAACCGAAATAAACGACACCAATGTCGTTATTATAAACGACACGCGTGTCGCTGTAAAGAGACGAAATCGATATAGGCGGACGAAAAGGAAAAGGAGCCGCAAGCATGAACTGCACCCCCATTGTTAGACACAGCTTACAATTGGAGGTGCAGTTTTTTTATGACCAAGTATTCAACAGAGGAGAGGCTAGAAGCTGTCTTAGCTTACCTAAAAGGAAAGGCATCTTTTGGGACAAAACTAAAAGGCATGAGCCCAGTACAGTACCGAACTCATGCCCTCTAAGTCGCCTAACTATATAGTGTCTAACTTTTTGAGGTCACTTCACATCCCTGAGAAGTTCCGTTTTTTTGAAACGTTAATTTCCGGTTGGACTGTCGGGCTTGACCTCAAACTGTTTTTTAAAGATGGAAGGTGCCCCCAATGGATTTTCGAAATCAAATTCCAGAGACTGAACAAATTTACTTGTACCTGTAACCTTTACTAGCAAAGGCATGGGTGCGCGCCCTTCCGGTTTCCATACAACGGATATTTTGTATCGGCCGAGCGGTATTTTATCCACTCCATGACCGCCGGTCTCAAGTGCAGCCGCGTGTCGTTATCGTTTTTCCGGCGCTACCGTCAACCAATGGTCCGACTGGCGTAAGTGTAATTTCAAAGTCGGTCATTTCTAATGGGTCAAACGACCAAATATCGGGATTGATTTCGATATGCCCTACGACATCCTTTAAGGTAAAGTTGCGAATGGCCCCTGTGCTCCCCGCGAACGATTTATCGCCGTCAGCCGTTAACCAGATATCGAGCTTCTTGCCATTATACTCGAGAGAGAATCTCGTAGTCATGCGCCAGGTTGCGGGAACTTGAGCGAGTTCAATCCGATAGAATCCGTTATCATCGGTAATCCCTTGCATGTTGCTGTCAGAAAACATCAGGTTATCCGCATTGATCGTAACTCCCGGTATGGGTTGGCCCTGCGAATTAAGCAAATAGCCCTTTACGACATAGGGTTCAACTTCCCCTGCAGATGGTACGGGTACCGGCGTCGGTGTCGGCGTTGGTGTTGGTGTTGGTGTCGGCTCAGGCGCAGGTGCAGGGGTGTGACCGCTCCACCACCTTCAATCTGGATTTTTGCTTCATTTCCATCTCTGGAGTAGGAGACTTTGTAGCCGGTGTTCTCCGCCACAAAGCGCAGAGGAACCAGGGTACTTCCGTTCATGATCTGTGGAGGTACTTCCAAGCCGACCGGATTACCGTTTACTTTTGCGGTGGTGCTGTTTATCGTCAACTCGATGGTAAGGCCGTCCTTTGTACCGGTCGCTTGTTGAACCGTACCTGTATCGACCCATTTTACCGTAAAACCAAGAGCTTCGAATAGTTTACGGAAAGGGACTAACGTGGAACCATCTTTGATGATCGGTTTGGCATCGCTAAAAGACAACTCCTGTCCTTTGAAAAACACATGGATCGTCGGACCGTCCGTCGGTGCGGGAGCCGGAGTCGGGGCTGGCGTCGGCGTCGGTACTGGTGCCGGCGTTGGAGCGGGAGTCGGCGCAGGGCTTGGTGCAGGTGCCGGGGTTGGCGTTGTTGAATTCCCCTCCGTTATCATGGGCTTTTTATATTTAATTGGTTTGGAAACGACCGTTCCTTGCGGTGTCTCGATTTCCAGCACATAAGACTGCGTCTCTTTGATCGTGCCGTTGTCGCTTGCATACAAATCAAAGGTGAGATCGCCATCGAATTCCCCACCGGCTCATTCACATCTTTTCGAAAGCCCGGGTTCACAATGATACTTTCATGGGCTGTGCCTGATGGCGTTGTGACCAATTTATCTTGAACGATGCCGAGCGAGCCAGCCAGTCGTCACCCGGTTCGTTCTCCATACCCCATGGTAGTTATCCTTGCCATAATCATCGGTTGACCGCAAAACAACGCTCTTGATGGACGTCTTCTGAGTGAGGCTTAGCCGCAGCTTAAAATGACCGTCCTTATTGCCCTCCGGTGTAAAATCAGCCGAACCGACGACATCAGACCCCGTATCCAGCAAGCTGAACTCCTTGATTTGTACCCCTTCTGGTGCGGTCTCTCCGAACGCGCCTGCGATACCGCCAAACAATAGGCATCCAGCGAGCATTAGGGAAAGCGCAGCAACTTGCTTCGGTTTACTCCATATTATCATTGATTTAAAGTCTCCTTTATTCATCATTAGGACTGAAATCCCGTTCGGTTATTCGAATAAGCTGACATGGAGCCGTTCCCCCTATATCTGCTTCTGCTCGGAATCCGTTTTAAACATAGAAGCTGCGGCCGGTAGTATACGCTCAAGCTTCCCATAGGTGAACCGCCGCCATATCCATTCCATCGGTCCGAGCGGGAACCGGTTCATCCACCATACGCTAACTCCGATTTCGGCGACGATCACGATCAAACAATACCCGATTACTGCCAGAAAATTCAGTTTCGCATACAAGCCAAGCCCTGCAAAAACGGCAATGGAGAGAACCGACTGCAAAATGTAATTGGTCAAACTCATGCGTCCTACGAACTTCAGCGGCTGAAGGAGCTTCATGCCGAACGTCTTCTGCAAAAGCAGCACCAAGAGCGAGATATACAGAAAGCTAACAAAGATGCCGCGACCGTAAATAAGAAATTGACCGAGCAGCGATTGATAGGCACCAAATTCGACGTACCCCAGCCGGGTGCAAGCTAACGCAATAACGACAAAAAGACTTAATATTCCGCTAATGTTCCTGATCTTTCGAAATAAACCCGTATAGTTGCCGATATTTTCGAACACGCCGATCCGGCCGAAATAAAATCCGAGCAGCATCATGGCCAACATACTGGGGTAACTGATCTGCTCCGCCATCAAATTAGGGAGCACTTCATTTTGGATATGGAAGGCCAGCCACTCGCCATAGTTGCCTTGCTGATAGACTTGTATCGCAGCGGCGGCGGTATCTTCCGCAATTTTCATGCCTCCGCCGGCATTCAACGCTTCTTCCGGTTGGAGAAAGGCCAGTGCAAACATAGCGAAGAAGATGACAAAAATCGAAATGGCCCAGATGAACACGGTCTTGTCTCTGCGACGGTAGAACAGCATCAACAAACAGCCGATTAAAGCATAGATGTGCAGAACGTCGCCGTTATAAAAAAACACCATATGCCCGATGCCCAGAAGGAACAGGATGAACATCCGCCTTGAGAAGAGCCGGAACACACGCTTCCCCTTTTGCTCAGCGCGGCGCATTAATAAGTAGAAGCCTACTCCGAATAGCGGCCGAAAGGATCGGGTAAAACTTCCCTGCGAAAAACATATCGATCACGAGCCGTATCCCTTGATTGACCGCCGACTCCTCCGGCAAAGACGCCATTTCGCTGAAAAAAGAGGTCAGGCGTACTCATGAATAAAATATTTACGAAAAAGATGCCGAACACAGCGAATCCCCTCAAAATATCAATGAAAGAAATTCGGTCGGCGGTTGATGTCGGTTGTAGTTCCATTATAAAATAATCCTTCCTTTTTATTTCCTCGGCGCCAATACTGCAACTATAATGATTTTTTTGGCAGCACTGTATTACTCTTAGGGATAATCTAAGGTATACTTAGGGTGAAATTTAGATACTTAGGCGGTACAAAGGTAGGGACGAAGATGAATGATCGGTTAAGCCGCATCCAGCAGAAAGAAAATGACTTTCTTGTCGGCCGTGATCGCGAAATGGAGCGGTATCTCCGCTTTTTGACAGGCGAGCCGTTGAGCGATAAAAATATTTGGAACATTTTCGGTACAGGAGGCGTCGGCAAAAGCACTCTGCTCGATATGATGCGAAGAATGTCCATTCAACAGGACTCTGCTTTTCTTTATTTGGACAGCCGCGATTTCCGCCATTCTCCAGTCGAAGTTTGCAACAGGCTATTGCAGCAGTGTTCGCCTGAACTTTCCGTCCAATGCATCGGCGAGTCCAGTCTGACCGAAGCCAGTTTACGCGCCATAAAGGAGATTTCATGTAATACCCGGGTGACGATCGCTTTCGATACGTACGAAGAAATGGACGACCTCGATCCGTGGTTGCGGGAACAGTTGATTCAATGGCTCCCGGATCAAGTCCTGGTGATTCTGGCAGGGCGAAATCCGTTAAAAGGCCCTTGGCGACTCTCTCCGGCTTGGAGGGAACGAGTCGAGCGCATCTCCCTCGGTTCTTTCGATCGCCAGCAGTCGTATGCCTATTTACGCAAATGCGGAATCTCTTCCCAGGATAAACTGAAGAAGATATGGTCCCTTACCAATGGACATCCGCTGGCGTTATCGCTGTTGGCATCGACAATTTCGACAAATTCCGATGACTGGGAATCCCTGGGCGGGGAGTACTGGTTCGACCATCTTGTGGAGATCTGGTTAAGAGAGGTTCCCGACCCGGAAATCCGGAAGTGGGTAGAAACGGCGTCTGTCCTCCGAAACTTCGATCAGGAGTCATTGTCGATCGTTAACGGGGAATCCATTTCTTCAGAAACGTTTACCCAATTATGCCGGTTATCGTTCGTCCGCAAAGCGGCCCGGGGATGGATGCTCCATGATCTGATGAGGGACGCGGCAAGCAGGATGATAAAAGAACGTTCGCCCTCAAGGTACCGGACATTGCTCGAACGCAGCGCCGCTTATTACAAAATGCGAATTTTACAGGCGCCTCGAGACGGAAGCGCGTCATGGGAAATAGGCGAGTTGTTTTGGTATATCGGCAATGCCACCATTCGGTGGATTCTTTCCCCTTCCGCCAAAGGTCAATATTATTGGGAGTCGTTGACTGAGGCTAACGTGACGGAGGGCGAATCCTATATACAGCGCAGATTTGCCGAGGCTCGTCCTCTAAAAAGGACCGAAATCGATCCTGTCTCGAACCGGACCATCGAACACGAGATGGACGTTCACTTCGAAGTATCGAAATTACATTCACTTCATCTGCGCAGTTTTCTTAGGATCGAACATGAGATTGTGAGGTCGCTTCGAACGAGCGAGGGTGAGATCGTCGGATTGGCGGCGATATACCCGATCCATTCCGGAACAATACCATTCCTGTTGGACGATCCTCTGGCCTCGCCGTATTTCAGCGACCGATCTTCGTCTGAACTCCAGCAGTTCCTTGTTCCTTTCCATCGGCCGGCGGGCTGGTTTATCAGGATCATTGACATAGCGGACTCGGAGGATCCGTCACTTACCATGGAGGCTATTTCTTTACTGTTTTCTTTCATGATTTCAGGCGGCTTATTAATTACCTCCCCTCCTCCACATCCGTTGTTTATCCAGCCGCACCTGGACATGGGCTTTCAGGAAGTGGCTGGAGTCAAGCATTGCTTTTATGACGGTACGACGTTAACTTCAACTTACGTTTTGGACACCAGGGGCAATAAGCTTGACCAGTTGTTGGAAGGCTTATTACAAAAAAGCGGTATGAACGGGACGCCACCGGAAGTTCCCGAGACACCGACGAACCCATCGGTAACACCTCAGCCGCAAGAACCGGACTTACCGGACGTCCTTTCGAAAAGGGAAAAAGAAATTACCCGCCAAGTCCTTCAAGGGCAGTCGAACGCGGAAATTGCAGCGACTCTATACATATCGGAAGTCACCGTGAAAAAGCATCTTCATTCCGTGTATGAGAAACTGCAAGTCGGCAACCGCAACCAGTTGCTCCGCTACCTTTTGTCGAAGTAGAAAGCTTAGCCGCTTCGGCGATCCCCGCAAGCAAAAATTTGAAGAAAACACGAAGCCCGCAACTGCACCCCAATTGTTAGACACAGACTAGCAATTGGAGGTGCGTTTTTTTATGACCAAGTATTCAACCGAGGAAAGGCTAGAAGCTGTCTTAGCTTACCTAAAAATGAAACCGCCGCGCGATATAATTTAGCTTCGGATTATACGGTCCTTAAGTGGAAGAGGCAATTTGAAGAAGGCGGAATAGACGCCCTTAAATCAAAGAAAAAGGGGCGCCCAGCGATGAAAAAAGAGGCGAAGAAACCAACTCCAGTTGATGGGGATGTCGAAGCGCTCGTATAAAGCATGAGCCCAGTACAGTACCGAACTCATGCCCTCGAAGCCGCCTAACTATTTAGTGTCTAACTTTTTGGGGTCACTTCATCCCGCTATCTAATTGCGCTCTCTGAATAGTAAGGCCCTTACAGCAAAGCGCGGCAAAATCAATTGTCTCCTCCAGCGGTGCGGTCGCTGAATCAGGCGGTACAGCCATTCGACGTTCCATCGCTTCCAGCCATCGGGCGTTTCTTTCACCTTCCCGGCGATAACGTCCAGACTCCCGCCGACGCCGATCGCCACTCGCGCCTTCAGCCTTGATTTATGCTTATGAATCCACCGTTCCGCGTAAGGGGCTCCCAGCGCCACGATTAAGACGTCGGGCTCCAGCGTTCCGATCTCCTCTACAATCCGGCTCTCTTCCTCCGGCCGAAAGAAGCCGTGCTTGCCTGCCGAGGACCCTGACATTCGGGTACTTCCGGCTTATCACTTCACAAGCTTGTTCATTCACGGCCGCATCCGCTCCCAGCATATAAAACGACCAGCCCTTCCGGTTCCCGGTTTCCAGAAGGCGCAGCGGCGTGTCGTACCCCGTCACCCGCTCGGGAAGATTCCCGCCCCTCAGCCGGGAGACCATCACAATCCCGATTCCGTCGGCCGTGATTAAGCCTGCTTCCTTCACGATGGAATGCAGCGCAGGGTCCTTTTGGCAGGCCATCGTGATTTCCGGATTGACCGTGATCACATGGAACAGCTCCGGCCTCTTCCGTTCAATGACTTCGCCGAGAATTTCCACCGTACGGTCCAGCGTAATTTTGGGGAAGCGGATCCCCATGACCTTGGCATAATGCTCCAACCCTACCTACCGCCTTCACCTTGGATTTCCCCATAGTTTAGCACAGTTCGACGGACAGCGGTATGGAGGGAGAGAACATTTAGCACAGGCCGCGCCTCCTGCCTTTTGAGTTATTTCCGGGTATTCTGATATAATGAATAAGATTAAAACTAAGGGAGATGACGATGGCATGCCGGAACAAAGACGCATAGGCAAGACCGATTTATACGTAAACCCGATAGGGCTCGGCACCAATGCAGTGGGCGGACATAACATTTACCCGAATTTGAACGAAGAAACCGGCAAAGCCGTGGTGCGCACCGCGCTCGAGCACGGCATCAACTTCCTGGATACCGCCTTCATTTACGGACCGGAACGCTCGGAGCAATTGATTGGGGAAGTGCTGAAGGAGAAGGGAAACCGCGGGGACGTGGTTATCGCCACCAAGGGCGCCCATAAATTCGTAGACGGCAAGATCGTGCTCGACAACTCCCCGCTTTTCTCAGAGCCTCCGTAGAAGACAGCCTGAAGCGGCTGCAAACCGATTACATCGATTTATTTTACATTCATTTCCCGGACGAGCAGACCCCGAAGGACGAAGCTGTGGGAGCGCTGAAAAAGCTGAAGGACGAGGGAAAAATCCGCGCCATCGGCGTATCGAACTTTTCGATTCAGCGACTGCAGGAAGCCAACAAGGACGGCCACGTCGACGTGCTGCAGTCCGAATATAATCTTTTCAAACGCGGGGTGGAGCAGGAGATCCTGCCGTATTGCGCGCAGTACAGCATTTCGTTCGTCCCTTATTTCCCACTGGCGGCCGGCCTCTTGGGAGGCAGGTATACGAAGGATACGACCTTTAACGACGGACGTGCAAGAAACCCGTTGTTTCAGGGGAAGCGTTCCTCCGCAATCTGGAGAAGGTCGAAGAGGTCCGTGAAATCGCCGATGCCAAGCAGGCCGAAGTGGCCCATGTCGTTCTGGCCTGGTACTTGACCCGGGACGCAATTGACGCCCTCATCCCCGGCGCGAAACGGCCGGAGCAGGTTACTGAGAATTTGAAAACCCTGGAGGTTCGTCTAACTCCCGAGGAAATCGACCGGATCGACCGGATTTTTCAGGCGTAATCCAGGGGTTTTATAAGTTGTTACATAAAAAGCACCGGCATCCGCGCGTGACCCTTTTACAAGGGCGCGCGGGCTCCGGTGCTTTTTTCATTGGATATAGAGGCAAAAAAGAGCCGCAGCAGCGGCTCCTTGGTTAATGCAGCTATGATCAAACCATCCATCCCGTACGGGGCTTCCGGCTGTTAGGTGCGCGGTCTTACTCGGTTCGTCGGCACCGCCGCCGTCGGGTCATCCGGCCAGTAGTGCTTCGGATAGCGGCCTTTCAGGTCTTTCTTTACCTCAAAATAGGTGTTCCGCCAAAAGCTCGCCAGGTCCCGCGTCACCTGCACCGGCCGTGAGGCGGGCGACAGCAGGTGGACGGTCAGCGGCACGCGGCCGCCGGCGATTCGCGGCGTGTCGGCCAGGCCGAACATCTCCTGCAGCCGGACGGCGAGGACCGGCGCCTCCGGGTCGCTGTAATCGACCGGAATGCGCGAGCCGCTCGGCACGGTAATATGCGTCGGAGCGAACTCCCCGAGCTCCCGCCGCTTCTCCCACGGCAGCGGCTCCTCCAGCGGCGAGGCCAGCGGCGGCCGACTGCAGCGCCTCGCGGCTCTTGCAGCCGTACAGATGCGGGCCCAGCCAGTCTTCCAGCGACGCAAGCAGCGCTTCGTCCGAGGCGTCCGGCCAGGAAGCATCCTGCCGGTGCAGGAAGATCAGCCGCTGCTGCAGTCGCCGGGCCGCCTTGCTCCAAGGGAGCAGGCCGAGCCCCTCCTCGCGGATGCCGCCGAGCAGCGCGGCCAGCGTCTCGTCGGGGTCGGGGTTCGCCAGCGGCCCCTCC
This sequence comes from Paenibacillus sp. P25, assembly GCA_024704175.1. Taxonomy (GTDB): domain Bacteria; phylum Bacillota; class Bacilli; order Paenibacillales; family NBRC-103111; genus Paenibacillus_G. The sequence continues at coordinate 6,532,817 of CP085629.1, read as the reverse complement.
CGCAGCACGAGCGCGCCGAGCCGCTCGCGCCGGCGCGCCCGCACCGCCAGCGCGGCGCGGTCCCAGGCGACCTCGCGCTCCTCCGCGATCCGGTCGCCGAAGTGCCGCTCGAGCTCGGCGGCGGTGAGGGGAGCCGCCAGGTAGATGCGGCTCTCCGATCCCTGGTCGTCGAGCTCGGCGGCGACGACATAAGATTCGCCCGAGAGCGGCTGCAGCTCGGGCAGAACCGCGCCGCGGCCGCTCGCGAGCAGGAAGCGGCCGGTGCCGCGCTGCTGGGCGATGCGGTCCGGGTACGCGAACGCGAGCAGCGACCCGCAGCGGTCCGGCGGCGCGCCGTCCTCCGCGCCCGCGAGGCCGAGCTGCTGCTGCAGCTGCCGCGCTTCGGCCCGCAGGTCGCGGCAGGCGGCCGCGTCCACGCGGTAGCCCGGCGGCGGGGCCGCCCCGCGGCGCAGCGCCTCGACGCGCAGGCGCAGGTCCGCGTTCGGCAGGCCGCCGTCCGGGCGCAGCAGGTCGCGGTCCGCGAGCAGCACCGCGAGCTCGCAGGCGAGCGGGCCGAGGCCGAGCGGCACGGCCCGCAGCAGCATGTGCGCGAGCCGCGGGTGCAGGCCGAGCTCGGCCATGCGGCGCCCGTGCGGCGTGATCGCGCCGGCCGCGTCCGCCGCGCCGAGCCGCCGCAGCAGCTCGCGGGCCTGCGCCATCGCCGCGGCGGGCGGCGGGTCGAGCCACTGCAGCTCGACCGGCTCGGCCACGCCCCAGGCGAGCAGCTCGAGCGCCAGCGGGGCGAGGTCAGCCTCCAGCACCTCCGGGGTGCTGCGCGGGGCGAGGCGCCGGTCCTCCTGCTCCGTCCACAGACGGTAGCAGACACCCGGCGCCACCCGCCCGGCCCGCCCCCGGCGCTGGTCGGCCGACGCCCGCGACACGGGCACGGTCTCGAGGCGGGTCAGCCCCGTGCGCGGGGAGAAGCGCGGCACGCGCATCAGCCCGCAGTCGACGACGACGCGCACGCCCTCGACCGTGAGGCTCGTCTCGGCAATGGAGGTGGCGAGCACCACCTTGCGTTCGCCCTCCGGGCTCGGGGCCAGCGCGCGGTCCTGCTCCTCCTGCGGCAGGTCGCCGTAGAGCGGCGCCACACGTACATCGCCCCGCTGCCCGATGAACGCCGCGAGCCCTTGCGCCGTGCGCCGGATCTCCGCCGCGCCCGGCAGGAACACGAGCACATCGCCCGGCTCGCGCTCCAAGGCCTCCGCCACCGTCTTTACGACGGCCGGCTCGATCCGGCCCTCCACCGGCCGCTCCGCATAGCGGGTCTCGACCGGGAAGCTGCGGCCCTCGCTCACCACGACGGGCGCATCGCCGAGCAGCGCAGCCACCGGCTCCGCCTCCAGCGTCGCGGACATGACGAGCAGGCGCAAATCCTCCCGAAGCGGCGCCTGCGACTGCAGGGCGAGCGCCAGCCCGAGGTCGGCCTGCAGGCTCCGTTCATGGAACTCGTCGAAGATGACGAGCCCCACGCCTTCCAGCGCCGGATCCGCCTGCAACAGCCGGGTCAGCACGCCTTCGGTGATGACCTCGATACGCGTAGAGCGGCTCACGCGGGTATCCATGCGTACGCGGTAGCCCACGGTCCCGCCCACCGCTTCGCCAAGCGCGGAGGCCATATAGCGGGCGGAAGCCCGCGCCGCAAGCCGCCGCGGCTCCAGCATTAGAATGCGCTGCCCCTGCGACCACGGCTCATCCAGGAGCGCAAGCGGCACGCGCGTCGTCTTGCCCGCCCCCGGCGGCGCTACCAGGACGACGCCCGTCCGGGCGCGAAGCGCTTCCCGCAGTTGTGGAAGTGCCTGTTCGATCGGCAGTCTCATGCCCGGCCTCACTCCCCTCTGCTCCCGCCGGCGCCGCTGCGCACCCGTCGAAGACAACGGCCAGCATGCGCTCGGACGAGCCGCCCTCTTTGCCTCGCGGATTTTTGGCGAGAAGAATACCGGATATCAGGGCAACGAGATCGGCGGCACCGATGTCGCTTCTTACGGCTCCGGCCTGCTGCGCACGGGCAAGGAGCCGGCCAATGGCATCATAAAGCTCCTGCTTGGCCTCGGAGTCCATGCATTCGACCGGGAAGCCGCCGCCTGCCAAATCGTCCGCCAGTGCCCTATTCATAATGGAGGCCTCCACCATATGGGAAAGAAACCCGAAGAACGCTTCCCCCGGGTCCCCTGATCCAGCGACCCTTTCGCTTTCTCGATCAGCCGCCGCTTATGGCTGGCAATGACCGCCTCAAACAAGGATTCTTTCGTTGGAAAATGCCGGTACACGGTGCCGACCCCGACCCCCGCGCGGCTTGCGATCTCATCGATTTGCACCGAGAGGCCTTCGCTGGCGAACACCTCATTCGCCACTTCGAGCGACCGTTCCCGGTTCCTGCGCGCATCCGCCCGCAACTTGCTCATGAACAACACACTCCTTTTCACTAGATTGTACGTGAAAAGTTCATGCGCTGACAAGCGGAGCTGCCGTTCCGAATCCGTGATGCCGCTTGGACTGAATCGCTTAGTTCAAACCCCTTTGGTCAAGAACTTCGCCCAGGTTTCCAAAAGTCTCCGCACTGGCAAGCGGATTGCTGTAATCGCGCGACGATACGATCAGGCCGTCTTGAATTCTGATCACCATGATATAGGAGTGAATGAAGGGCCGGCCGGTCGCTAGCACCTCCCCGTGCAGGTCGTATTCGACGATGATCACTTCGGGGTCAGCCGTCTCGTGGATCACCACCGACTCGGCCTTGTGCAGACGCATCCATTCCCCGCCCAACCGAAAACGGGCCCGGTGATGTTCCCGCCCTTCGAAGCTGCGCGGCACACCCGGAGGCGCAAAAGGCATCTCGATAACGGAATCCGGGGCATACAGGTCGGCCAGCTCATGGAGCGGGCGGCTTACCGACATGGCAATAAATCGTTCGACGACCTCGCGTGGGCTGGCAATACCTTGAGCTTGTTCTGACATCAATGAATTCACTCCTTTTGGCGGATTTTAGTCCGTATAATATTCGGAACCGTTGTTCCGTTTATGATTATACGGAGCCGCGGTTCCGTTTGTCAATCGCAAAATTTCCACGTTCTGGATGATTAGCATCACTTGCCCCTTTGCTGCGGTATACGTTCAAGTAAGGATGCCGGCGTGTAAACGAATCCTGATCGGCCGCTTCTGACCGTTTTTAATACGGAGCCACGGTCCAAGCCTCCAATCCATACAGCTTTTAAGACAGAGAATATGGCTTGACAAAAATTACCTCTGACGCATACACTTGTATACACAAGATATCGTATACATTTGTATACGTTTAACTACTCTCCAAGGAGGTATGTACATGAAACACGAGCATCGCAGACCGGGCGGCGACCCGCATCTCGGAGATTCGTTCGGGGAACACGAAGGGCACGGGAGACCCCCGGGCCGGCATGGAGGCCGGAGAGACCACGATCATGGACACGGACATGGACACGACAACGGTCATGGTCGCGGACACGGGCATGGAAGACACGGGCATGACGGCGGGCCTCACCCCGGCAGTGCGGAATTCGGGCGCAGCTTCCAAAGCGCACAGACGTTCCGCCGGAGGCGTGCGCTGGCTTTTTTGGAGCGGCTGTACCTTATGCGGTCGACCTTGCAGCGACAGTTGAATGAACCGGAGTTCGAGTCCATCCGCCCGGTGATCAGCGGCGAGCTGAAGGCCGTCGACAGCGTGATTCAGGAATTTATCTATGCTTTTGAACTGAGGGAAGCCCCGCAGACTGCCGCAGATCTCCCCTCTCCGGATAGCGGCGGCTCGGAGTAATGTGGTTCGGCCCCCGGTTTTGCAATCGACCAACAGAGGTGTCCTTATGTGGAAATTAAAAAGCTACCTGCGGCCCTACTGGAAAGCCGCGCTTGCCGCCCCGCTCCTGATGCTGCTTGAAGTCTATATGGATCTGCTCCAGCCGAGGCTTATGGCCAGCATCGTCAACGACGGCGTGATGAAAGGCGATCTCCGCCATATTCAGCTCACCGGCCTTGCGATGATCGGCGTCGCACTGATCGGCCTGCTCGGCGGCGTCGGCTGCACGGTTTACTCGAGTATTGCCTCCCAGCGGTTCGGCGCCGATCTCCGTACGGATTTGTTTGACCAAGTGCAGTCCTTCTCCTTCCGTAATTTGGACCGGTTCCACGCCGGCTCCCTGATCACCCGACTTACGAATGATGTCGTCCAGCTGCAAAATATGGTGCAAATGACGCTCCGCATCCTGGTACGTGCGCCGTTCCTCGCGCTGGGAAGCATCATTATGGCGGTCACCATCAGCCCCAAGCTCGCTACGATTCTTGCCGTGGTCGTCCCGCTGCTGTTCCTTGTGCTCTACGGGCTCATCCGGTTTGCCTTCCCCTACTTCTCCAAGGTGCAGGCGAAGCTGGACGCGGTGAATACGGTGCTGCAGGAGAATTTGGTAGGCATCCGCGTGGTGAAGGCTTTCGTCCGCTCGGATTATGAGAACAAGCGGTTCGGCCGGGCGAACGACGATTATACGACGATTGCGATGAAGGCATCGCGGATCGTGGCGATCAATATGCCGGTCATGACGCTGCTGCTGAATGTGAGCATCGTCGCCGTGCTGTGGTTCGGGGGCATCTCCAGTGGAACGGATCGCTGCAGGTGGGTGATTTGATCGCTTTTATCAACTATGTGACGCAGGTTCTGTTCTCGCTTTCCATGGTCGGAATGATGATGGTGTTCGTCTCCCGGGCCAAAGTGTCGGCCGACCGGGTGAACGAGGTGCTGGAGACGAAATCTGAAATTGCCGATCCTGCCGAAACCCGGAATAACGTCATCCGTGCGGGCGAAGTGGTGTTCGACCGTGTCTCCTTCGCTTACAACGAGGGCCGGGACGAGGTGCTGAGCGATTTGAGCTTCACCGCCTTGCCCGGACAGACCATTGCAGTTCTGGGAGCTACGGGCTCCGGCAAATCGTCGCTGGTCAGCCTCATTCCCCGCCTCTACGATGCGACCGGCGGGCGAGTCCTCATCGACGGTGTCGATGTCAGGGACATCGGGCTGCATCATTTGCGGAGCCGGATCGGGATGGTGCTGCAGGAATCGGTGCTATTCACAGGCACGATCCGCGATAACATTCGCTTCGGCAAGCCCGAAGCCACGCAGGAGGAAGTCGAGGAAGCGGCAAAAGCGGCTCAGGCGCACGAGTTTATCATGAGCTTCCCGGAAGGCTATGACACGCAGCTCGGCCAGCGGGGCGTCAATCTCTCCGGGGGCCAGAAGCGGCGCATCTCGATCGCCCGGGCTCTCTTGGTCCGGCCGGCGATTCTGATTCTCGACGACAGCACCAGCGCGGTCGATCTCGGGACGGAATCGCGGATTCAGAAGGCGCTAAAAGCGCTGATGAAAGAAAGCACCGGCTTCGTGATCGCCCAGCGCATTTCTTCGGTGCTCGAGGCCGATAAAATCCTTGTGCTGGACGAAGGCCGCATCATAGCCGAAGGCACGCATGGCGAGCTGATGCGCACCAGCCGCGTGTATCAGGATATTTACCGTTCGCAGCTCGGAAAGGAGGAAGTCGCTTATGGCTGAAACGAACCGCCATTCAGGAATCAGCTCTGCTGGGCCAGGTGCGGGCAGACCCGGAGGAGGAGGCCCCGGCGCCTTTCCCATGGGCATGGGGATGGGCGGCCCCGGGGGCGGGGGCCGGGACGCGGCATGATGCCGAAGGCTCGCGCCAAAGATACCCGCGCCTCCCTGCTCCGGCTGTGCCGTTACCTGGCCCGGCAATACGCGTCGGGCTGATCGGAGTCGTGCTGCTCACCCTCCTCAGCTCCGGCGCGGCGCCGCTGGGCCCTTACTTGCTCGGGATTTCCATCGACCGTTACGTGATTCCCCGGGACGGCGCCGGTCTGATGCGGCTTTGCCTGCTGCTGCTCGCGGTGTATGCGTTCAGCGCCGCCGCCACCTGGGTGCAGGCTTATGTTATGGCGGGGGTGGCGCAGCGAACCGTCCGGCGAACCTGCGGAGCGACCTGTTCGCCCGGCTGCAGCGGTCGCCTCTGAGGTATTTCGACTCGAAAACCCATGGCGAGCTAATGAGCCGGACCACCAACGATATCGAGAACGTATCGAACACGCTGAATCAAAGCGTGACCCAGCTGATCTCCAGCGTCGTGACCGTTGTCGGCGCTCTGGTGCTGATGCTGTCGCTCAACGTATGGCTCACTGTGGTCAGCCTGATCACGATTCCCATCGTCATGCTGGTGACGGGGAAGATCGCGAAGCATACCCGGAGCTACTTCACCGGCCAGCAGCAGAGCCTCGGCGAGCTGAACGGCTTTATCGAGGAAACGGTATCGGGGCAAAAGGTGATCAAGGTCTTCCGCCGGGAGAAAAAAGCCGCCGATCAGTTCCGCTCCATCAATTCGCGTTTGCGGGAGGTCGGCATCAAGGCGCAGATTTACTCCGGAACGATCGGTCCCGTGATGAACGTCGTGAACAACCTTGGCTTTGCCGTGATCGCCGCGGTCGGGGGCTGGATGGCTTACAAGGGCTGGACCAGCATCGGGGTCATTGTCAGCTTCCTGAATTACTCCAAGCAGTTCAGCCGCCCGGTGAACGAGCTTGCCAATCAGTTCAACATGATTCAATCGGCCGTTGCGGGAGCGGAGCGGGTGTTTGAGGTGATGGATGCGGAGACCGAGGACGAAGAGGCTTCGGACCGGCCGCCGGTGCCGAGTGTCAGAGGCGAGGTGCGGTTCGAGGAGGTTTCCTTCGGCTACCGGGCGGACCATCCGATCCTGAAGAGGGTGTCGCTGACCGCGAAGCCCGGCGATACGATCGCCCTTGTCGGTCCGACCGGCGCCGGCAAGACGACGATCGTCAATCTGCTGACCCGCTTCTACGATGTAACGGAGGGCCGGATTACGGTGGACGGCCGGGATATCCGCGAGCTGGATAAAATCAGCCTGCGCCGGCAGCTCGGCATCGTCCTGCAGGACGCCTACCTGTTCTCGGATACGATCCGCGAGAATCTCCGGTACGGGCACCTCGATGCAACCGATGCGGAGATCGAAGCGACCGCCAAACTGGCCGGCGCCGACGGCTTCATCCGCAAGCTGCCGCAGGGCTACGATACGCGACTGACCGCGGAAGGCAAAGCAACCTGAGCCAGGGCCAGCGGCGGCTGCTCACGATCGCGCGGGCGATCCTGGCTGATCCCGCGGTGCTCATCCTCGATGAAGCGACCAGCGACTGTCGATACCCGTACGGAGATGCAGATCCAGGAAGCGATGAATTCGCTGATGAAAGGGCGCACAAGCTTCGTGATCGCCCACCGCCTGAGCACCATCCGCGAGGCCGATATGATCCTCGTCCTTCATGGCGGGGAAATCATCGAACGCGGGACGCACGAAGAGCTGCTGGAGCGGCAGGGGTTCTATTACGAACTGTATACCAGCCAGTTCAAGCGGGTGGTTTGATTCGGCCGGCGATATCGTCTCAACCTGGAAAATAGCCTGGCGGCGCATGCTGCCGGGCTCTATTCATTGGGTTCCTTCCGGTTTCCTTAGACCAAAGCTAAGAAATACTGCGCACAGCCCCTTGTCCGCCATCGGCCGATTTATGTTCCACCTGCTAATGAAATAAACCGTCAATCCGCATCCTACCAACTTTCAACAAAATAGACGACCGACTTCCGTCGGATTCCGGGAATCGATCGCCATTACCAGGTTGAGATCATGTCAGATCCATTTCATGTATTTCGGGTGAAATCGGGCGAATCGTGATGAATTAAGGCATAATTCCCGAATCAAGCCTTACCCTCCGCCAACGAACGCGTCGGGTCGCTCTTTTCCGCTATCAATCGCCAAACTTCTCCGGTTTGTCCACTCTCCACGAAAAGACCTCGCCGCAGGATAAACAAACTTGGGCGAACAACCTCGCTCTGGAGACAAAAAAACCTCTTCGGGGGTAGAGCCCCGTTCCCCCTCAGCTCTGCTTCACCCAGAGATTTGCAGCCGCACTTGGGGCGACCGCATGTATCCTCCGACTCTTTCGTTGGTACCCCGCACCTTCCAATAAGTTCTTGGCTTCCAATTCTCATTCCATCCCGTTGCGTCCCCTTGTCTGTTCGTGCCTTAAGCGCGGATCCTTCCATCCTGCAAGTATCCCGGCCGATTTCCCGGTGAACTTCCCGGTCATTCGGGAATGAAGCCCTTGTTGACGGGAACGTGTATCCGATAAGATCAGAGAAGATAATCGATCACCTGAGACAAAAGGCATCCATCTCTTAATCCGGCCGGTTCATATCTTCACCTTCCCCGGTTGGAACTCTCCGACCGTTAAGCCTTTCTTAGCAAGCCTCTCCCTCGTTCGCCGGTTCCACGTAGAACACCGCAGGCGCGGTTCCTCTATGCCGGCCCTCCTCCACCAGCGCCGCCCGGCTCTGCACCCCTTCCCCTCGCCCGGCATCCGCCCGGATGCCGGGCGCCGCTTCCTGCGGCTTCGTTTGCGTTACCGAGGTCCCTTTCCCCTGTCTCCTTGGAAATTTTCCTGTCCGTTTCGATAAGCTATCCATTTCGGCTTGTTCAACCGCGGTCGCCGTCCTTCCCCGCATCACGATAACACGGCCCGCCCACCGGCCCGGGCCCGCTTGTCCTCTTCCACGCCCGCGCCCGGGCCGCCGGTTCCCGAAGCCGCTACCGGGCCCAAGGCTGGCGGACCGAGCGGACGGTCTCGCCCGTGCCGATCGCCTGCTGGATCAGCAGACCGAGGTAATGGTCCTGGCAGGCCTCCGCCAGACTGTAAAACTCCGGCCCGTCCGCCGCATATTCCGCCATCTTCCTTAAGCAGGTGGCGATGGCGATCTCATCGTCATAGAGCCTCGCCGGGGCGAAAGGATTCCGGTAGACCCACCGTTCACCGGCCATAATGCCTTGCATATAGTGGCCCTCCTGGTTCTCCTCTTCCCCGCTGTTGATCCGCTTCAGCTCCAAATGCAACGGCGTCGCATAATCGGATAATACGCTCAGCCGGCGGTCAAACAGTTCCCCGCGGTCGCCGCGCACCGACAAATGATTGGACCGGATCCACGAACGGTGCTGATCCTTGGCGAAATCGTAAACGGCAAGCTTCCCTCCAAAATCCAGCCATGCCAAATCCCGCGGCTCGGTAATGATCCGCTCCTCCCGGGGCGGACCGCTGCGGTCCGGGCCCGCAATGACCGGCGACTCGAACCGCATGCCGCGGATGACCGCGTCTTCAAAGCCGATGCCGAGCATTCTCCGCATGAGGCTGACGGCATGATACGTCTGCGAGATCGAGACGGTCGCCTGCGTTACATGGCCCAAGAGCCCCAGACCGATCACCGTTTGCCTTGCGGCGTGCATCGGCTGGAACTGGTACTGCTCCGCCACCTGCACTTTCGCCCCCAATTCCGTGAGCCGCTCATAGAGCCGGATCATCCCTTCCAAATCCGGTGCCGGCGGCGTCTCCGCCAGAACCGGGATACCTCTCTCCGCGAGTTCGACCAAATACCCCGGTGCCGCGCCCCCGCTGACCGAAACTACCGCGAAGTCCGGGTTGATGCTGCCCGGTAGCTGGTCAAGCGACCGGTAGGTCGGTACGCCCCATTGCTTTTCCATGGCGAGCCCCTTATCCGCATCCCGGACCACCATACCGCTTACACGAACCTGCTCCGGAAGCGCCTGAGCGATCCGCAGGAAATACTGCGCCCGGAAGCCCGCACCTCCAATGATGATGAACTGTGCCGCCTGATGCCCCATGTACCGTTCTCCCTTCTTTTCTAAAACGTTTGCATAAGGTTAGGATACATCAAAAACCCGGCACGGCGTGCAATTATATATCCATAGGAGTCGCTGCAGCTGAAATCATCTTCTGAACAATTTGTTGTATAACACAAGAGCGGCCAAAACAACGAGCACCCAAAACAAGAATTGATAAGCAAGGTACGAGAAGAATCTTAAAGCGTCCACTTGGACCCCCTCCTCAAAGGAAATGAACCGCAAGGCCATATAGTTAAAAAACGTTCAGTATATACCAAATGTTTCATAAAATTCCTCCTCGGCCCAATTTCGTTTTGATCTCTTGACAATAAAATAACCAACGGTTACTATATAACCAACGGTTATAAACCAATGGTTACCAATAATGAGCCAGAGTAAATGAGGTGCCGATCCAGATGACAACAAGACAGAAGCTCCGGTCGGAGGAGACGAGGAACGCGATCCTGTCGGCCGCCGGCCGGCTGTTCGCCGAACGGGGATTCCATACGGTCACCATGCGGGAAATCGCCAAGGAGGCAGGTCGCTCCCATACGACCATCTATATCTATTTCAAGGACAAGGAGGAGCCGCTTCACGAGCTCTCCACGCCGCCGCTGCAGGAAATGAAGCGGCAATTCGAAGACATCGCAAGCCGGGAAGGGCTTTCCCCGGAAGGTCAATTAAAAGAAATGAGCCAGGAGTTCATCCGCTTTTGCCTGCGTCATAAAAATATGTATACCGTCATTTTTGTGACCAAAGGAACCTCGGTTGAAGAAAAAGAGCCGGCCCTAGCCATCAACAAGCTGCGGTTCGAGCTGTTCGGCCTGATTCAGCGGCAGGTTCAGCGCTGCCTGGGACTGCAAGACGACGACCGCCGCTTGCTCACCTGCGGCCGGATCTATTTTTATACCCTGCACGGCATCGTCAGCACCTACGCTCAGTCGGAAGAGCCGCTTACGGATTTGTTGAGCCGCTTGGAGTCCACTTTTGAAGAAACGGTAGAAGTCCTGCTGCTCGGCTTTAAACAAAAATTAAACGGGAGATGAAGGCGAATGAAAGCGGAACGGGTCTCGGAGCATATTTGGAGCTTGAAGCTATGGATGGTCATCCCGATTCACGTTTGGGTCGTTGTGGAAGAAGGCGGAGTCACATTGGTGGATACCGGCATACCGGTCATGGCCAAAGGCATTCTGAAATTCATCGAGCGGCTTCAAGCCGGATCGCTGCAAAGGATTGTGCTCACCCACGGCCATCCCGATCACGCAGGAGGTATCAAGCCGATCATCACAACGAACCCGGTTCCGGTTTACGCTCACCCTATCGAGCTCCCTTATTTGGAAGGAGAGATCCCTTATTCCAGCCGGAAGAAAGCCTCGGCGACCCTTGAGAAAGGAACGGCCCGGGCGCTTCAAGAGGACGGGAACGGCACCCTTCTTCCCATCGGCCGCTTGGCACCCTACCATACTCCGGGCCATTCGCCGGGTCATGTCGTTTATTATCATGAGAAGGATCAAGTTCTGCTGGCCGGGGATTTATTCAGCTCGAAGGGCGGGAAACTGCGCCGTCCTTTGTTCACGCCCGATATGAGGGAAACCCTGCAAAGCAGTATGATCATTGGCCGGCTGAAGCCCGCAAGATTGGAAGTATGCCACGGCGGCCCCGTAATCAACGCGGCGGAGCAACTGGAGGAATACGTCGAGAAAATGTCCAAAACCATCCGTAACGGCATAACGACCGTATAGAACCGGATGGATCAGCCGCCAGCCGTTTCAGAAAAAAACGGAGCCGGCCTGCGACCGGACTCCCAAAGGAGAAGCCCTTATGAGCTTTATTATTTTTATCCTTCTGTTTACCGTTCTTTGCGGCTGGCTCGACGCCCGGCTTACGGCTTCACCCGGGAAGGAGGCGCGCTGATATGTTCGCAGGACATTTCGGACTCGCCGCCGCCGTGAAAGCCAGGCGACCGGAGCTCCCGCTCTGGGCGCTGATGCTCGGAACCCAGCTGCTCGATGTCGTCTTCGTCCCTTTGCTGCTGACCGGCGTGGAGACCATCGAGCCAGCTGGCGGGAACGGCTACGGGGAAGCGATCATTCACGCCGACTACACCCATTCGCTGCTGGGCGCGCCGCTCATCGCCGCCGTGGCCGGACTCGCCGCCGGCAAAGCCTGGGGCCGGCGCGGAGGCCTTATGCTGGGCGCCGTGGTATTCAGCCACTGGTCGCTGGATCTGCTCGTGCACCGCGCCGACATGCCGATCCTCCCCGGGAACTGGGGGCATCTGCCGCTGCTTGGCTTCGGCCTCTGGGCAATCCCGTGGCTGAGCACGCCGCTGGAAGCGCCGCTGATCGCCGCCGGAGGCCTGCTCTATTTCCGTTCCGCACTAGCCCGAACCCGTGTCAGCGGCCTGAATGCTTCCCGCGCATGGGTGGCCGGCGGCCGTCATGGCCCTGCTCCTGGTCCTTTCGCTCGTAACCGACGTGCTCGGCATCGGCGGATAAGCTTACTTTCCGCGCGAGGATGTTCATTTTTTCCTTTAAGAATAAATAAACGGACGGTCACAGAATGGTTACATTTGTTTTATATGATGGACCTAACCTTTTTTCTCCTCCTCGAATCAAGCCGGGGAGGTCTTTTTTTGCGCAACAAATCCCGCCAAGAAGCGTAAAAGAATGTAAATTGCACCGGAATCAGGAGAAACCGATGAACAAACGCTTTCGCGGGTGGAATGCAGCATACGCTCTGCAGCTGGCCACCATCTTTGTGGGATTCATTGTTTTTGGCTTATCCGAAAATATTAAAGGCCCGGCCATACCGCAGATTCAATCCGACTACCGCCTGGATGAGCAGCAGCTCGGCACCTTGCTGTCGCTCAATTCGCTCGGTTACTTGCTCGCCTGCTCTTTTACGGCTTACCTCACCCGCAAGCTGGGGATCAAAGCCGTGAGCCTGATGGCCTTTGGATCTATGGCGGTTTCGGGCCTCTTCATCTACTTCTCGCGGAGCTATCCGTTATTTTCCGCTTCATACTTTTTCCTGTACATCGGCAACGGCATCCTGGAGATCGCTCTCGCCATTCTGGGAGCCCGTATTTTTGTGAAGAACACCGGGACCATGATGAACCTGTCCCATTTCTTTTACGGTCTGAGCTCCATCGCCGCCCCTGTGCTGGCCTCGGGCCTGATGTCGGCCGGCCTGTTCGGGCATCCGGTCGATTGGCGTATGATGTACCTTATCATGCTGTCCCTGTCCGTGCTGCCGATGATTCCGGCGGGGCTCGGCCGGTTCCCGGGAGACGATCTGCCGCAGGAGGACAGAACCCCGCTAACCACGCTGGTTCGCGACCCGGCGCTATGGCTGATGGTACTTATCCTGTCGTCGGGGGTCGTATCGGAGCTTGCGGTAGGGGCATGGCTTGTCAATTTTCTGGAAAAAGCCTACAAGTGGGACACCCTCTCGGCCTCCGGCATGCTGTCCGCGTTCTTCGTGTGCTTCTCGCTGGGAAGGCTCCTGCTGGGGCCGGTCACGGATCGGATCGGCTTCAATCTGTCGCTGATCCTGTTCTCCGGGTTCTCGGCCCTCTGCACCTTCCTGGCGATCTGGGGAGGCGAGCCGCTGGCCTTTCTGTTCGCCGCGTCCGGGATCGGCATCTCGATGATCTACCCCACCGTCATGGCATTCATTGCCAGGAGGTATGTCAAGGGCAGCGAAACGGCCATCACCTTCACCGTGACGCTGATGGGGATCGGCGACTGTGATCGGCAACTACGCGATCGGCGCCGTCATCAGCGACGTCAAGCACCTCTTCGGCGGCGAAACGGAAGCCGGCCTGCTGCGCGGGCTTCAGGCCGGGTACGGGTTTATCGGGCTGTGCGCGTTGATCTGCGCCGTCTCGGGCTGCTTTTTATACAAATATTTAAGAGCCCGCCAAGAGCTGATCTAAGCTTGAAGCCCGTTGCGGCCGCCCTAGCCATTTCAGGTTCCCCTTCTCAAAACTCAGCCCCCTGACCTTGGCAAATACCAGCGTATCGCTGAGTTCCCCGGATACATCGCATTCATCGCCCCGCAAAACGGCTTCCAGCGTATACCCCGCCCGTTCCGCCACTTTCCGGTCGCGTTCGTTTCGGGAGTCGCACCGGATTTCGATCCGGTTCGCCCCGAGCTCCCGGACGGCAAAATCGGTAATCCCGTTCACTGCCTCCGTCATCAGCCCTTGTCCGGCCCGGGAGGTGCGGAGCCAATAGCCGATTTCGAATTTCCGTGATGCCCAGTTGATGCGGTGAAGGCCGCTCGATCCGACGAATTCCCCCGATTCTTTATGAAACAGGAGAAGCCGCAGATCGGTTCTTTCCATGAAGCTGATGCGGGCCTTCCTTATGTTGAGCTCCGTCTCTTCCGGTGCAGGCAGCGATTGCGCCCAAGGCATCCAGGGCCTAAGCTCTTCTATGCTTTCGTGAATCGCTTGATTGACCGCCAATCCATCCCCGTATAAAGGGGAGCGAATGAGCAGGCGTCCGGTTTCAAAGCTCTCCGGAAACGACAGCATCATGGGGTTCTCATTCGACATCCTCATACCTCCCAGCACTTATGGTTTTCCATAATCTAACATGAACCGCGATGTTTGACAACGAAAAAAAGACTCCGCTCCCCGCCCGCCATACAGCGAAGGAGATCAGAGCCGATTTTTCACTACAAATATGTTTTAATAAGGATGCCGACTTATTTCAAACGCAGTCCGCCGTCCGCCTCCAGTACGGTCCCGGTAACGAAGGTATTGTCGACCACATAGCAGATCGCCTTGGCGATATCTTCCGGCTCTCCCACCCGGCCTACAGGCGCCTGCGACGCATAGTGGTTCAATGCGGCCGACCGCTGCTCCTCCGGCATCCAGTTCCACCAAGACGTATTCACCACGCCCGGGGAAACAGCGTTGACGCGGATCGGCGCAAGCTCCAGCGCCAGATTGGGCACCATCGCTTCCAGAGCGGCGTTGATGGCGGCCAGACCCGAGATGCCCGGAGAGATGCTGCGGGCGGAAATCGCGGTAATGAAGGTGATGGAGCCGGTGGGACTTAGCGTTTCCAGGCTCAGCTGGGCGGAGGTGATTTGCGGCCAGAACTTGGCTTCGAAGCCTGCCCGCAGATCGCTTAAAGCAAGCTCGCGGAAGCTTCCCGCCCCTTTGGCCCCTGAGACGGAGATAATCAAGTGATCGAAGCGGCCTTGGCGCTCAAAGAAAGCCTTCAGCTCTTCCGGGGAAGCTGCATCCAGCCGCTCTCCTCCGGACCGGGGCCCGAGAAGCTGCAGCGCCTCGTCCAATTTGGCTTGATCGCGTCCGGTCACGATGACCTCCGCTCCGGACTCCGCAAGCATGCGGGCCGCCGCAAGACCGATTCCCGATGTTCCGCCCATCACAATAACGCGCTGACCTTTAAAGCTCTTTTCCATAGTTACCTCCGCCTCTCATCCCAAGATTGATTTGATTTGATATTTGCATTATAATACGTTACGTAACGTAAAGTAAATAGGGGTTTGAAATTTTTTCTAGTGGGGCTGCACCTATGGATGATAAACAGAAGAAAAACGCGGCCGGACGGCCAAGAAGCAAAGAGGCATGGGAAGCGGTGCTGGCGGCGGCTCAAACGCTGCTGGGCACGACGGGCTACCGGAATTTAACGATGGAGGGCATCGCCAAGGCGGCCGGGGTAGGAAAGCCGACCTTATACCGCTGGTGGCCGAACGTCCCCTCCATCGTGATGGAGGTGCAGAGAAGGTATGCGGAAACGCAAATCGGCGACCCGGATACCGGCTCGCTTTCATCGGATTTGCTTCAGTTTATTGGCAAAACGTGCAGCTCTCTGAACGGACAATCGGGGGACATTATGCGCTGTTTAATGGCCGAGGCGCAGCTGAATCCCGATTTTGCGAAAGACTTCAGGGAGACGTTCATCGCTTCGCGCCGCGGCGCGCTGATCGGCATCCTTCAGCGCGGCATCCTTCGGGGAGCTGCGGCGGAACAGCGATCTGGAGCTTCTGGCCGATCTGGTTTACGGTCCGATCTGGTACCGGCCGCTGAACCGGCATGCCCTGCTGGATGAACACTTCGTCCGTTCGCTCACGGATGAGCCGCTTGCTCATGGAGAATAGGCTCTAAGTTTGCTCCATCCGCAGAGGCAGGGTCACGGTAAACAGGGTCCCTTCCCCGGCGTGCTCTCCGCGCGGATCGTGCCGTGATGCAGCTCGACGATTTTCTTCACGATGGACAGCCCGAGCCCGTCGCCTCCCTTGGAGCGTTCCCGCGAGACATCCGCCTTAAAGAAACGCTCGAAAATATGCGGAAGGTCCTCCGCCGAAATGCCGATCCCCGTATCCGACAGCCGGACCTCCGCCGCCTCCCCGCTGCGCTGAAGATGAATGCCGATCCGCCCGCCCTGGGGCGTGAACTTGATCGCGTTATGGAGGAGATTGATCCACACCTGGCTGAGCAGGTCCTCGTCTGCCGTCAGCTCCGTTTCCTCCAGGTCGATCTCCATCTCAAGGCCCTTCTCATCCCACTGCGGCTCACAGGCCAGGATAATCCTCCGCAGCCGCTTATCCAGCCGGTAGCGCTGCGGCTCGAACGGATGGTGGTTGGATTCCAGGGAGGTCAGCTTGAGCAGATTGTCGCTGATCTTGGACAGCCTTGCGCTCTCCGTCTCGATAATGCTCAAGTAGCGGGTGCGCTCCTCCTCGGTCAGCCCTTCCTGCTGCAGCGCCCGGACGAACCCGTTGATCGAGGTAAGCGGGGACTGGATTTCGTGCGATACGTTCGATATAAACTCCTGGCGCAGCTTCTCCATCTGGTTCAGCTCGCCGGCCATATGGTTGATGCTGTCCACCAGCTCGCCGAATACGCCCTCCGCCTGCTTTCCCTTCTCCAGGCTCACCTGGAAATCGCCTTTGGCGATCCGCCGCATGGCATCGATGACATTCTTGAATATCTGGATATGGGCATGGCGCTTGCCGAACAGCGTGCCCCAGAGGAATAATACGACCATGGCCAGCGGCGAAGTATATAAATAGCGGTCATAATGCGTGAGAAGCGGCGGGGTTGCCGCTTGGGTGAACAGGGCGTATGCTTTACCGCCGATCAGAATCTGTTGGCCGGTGACCGCATCTCCGCCCTTCCAGGGAAGAGCGCGGCTGTACTGCGTCCATACGCCGCCCGCAAGCACCTCCCGCACAGCATCAGGAGCGAGTCGCCGCATGAATTCGTCCGCCCCGGCGCCGTAGCCTTGCCGGCCGCCCTCCGGGCCGACCAGCACGAGCTTCTCCTGCCTCAGCAGGGCCAGCCGCTGCAGCGACCGGTCCGCCGACTCCAGGCTGGGGGCGTCCATACTCCGGCCGTTGGCCAGCATATCCTGCCAGACGGACTTTTGGCTTAACCCTTCGGCAACGAAAGCGATCGCCGCATACGAAACGGTCCAAATCGAAATCAGCCAGCAGAGCACCCCGGCAACACCCAGCACCATCTTCACTTTCTTCATGGCTTGGTCTCCAGCCGGTACCCGAGCCCGCGGATGGTCCGGATGCGGAATGAATGCCGCTCCTCCGGAAACCGGTCCCGCGACCGGTTAATATGCACATCGACCGTCCGCTCGTTTCCGTCGTAATCGTAGCCCCAGATCTCTTCGATCAGTTGCTCCCGCGGCGACTGTCCGTCCCGGGTAGCTGGCGAGCTTAAACAAGAGCTCGAACTCCTTCAGCGGCGGCTGTCAGGCTCTGCCCGTTCACTGTCACCTCGAACGATTTGCGGTCGAGCAGCGGCTCCCCGACCTGCACTGTCTGCGAGGCGGCGATCCGGTAGCGCTTGAGCAGCGCCTTCACCCGGGCCGCCAGCTCCGCCGGCTCGAACGGCTTGACGAGGTAATCGTCTGTCCCGAGCTCGAAGCCCTTGACCTTCTGCGAGGTCTCCCCTTTGGCCGTGAGCATGAGAAGCGGCAGATCGTAATGCTCGCGCAGCTCGCGGCACAGCTCCCAGCCGTCCATGTTCGGCATCATAATATCCAGGATGACAAGATCCGCCTTCACCGTTTCCAGCAAGGATAACGCCTGCACTCCGTCCGCCGCTTCGTAGAGCTCGAAGCCTTCCTTCCGCAGGAACACCTTCACCAGCTCCCGGATATGGGGATCGTCGTCTACTATCATGATTTTCGTCATCGCAAATCCACCCGCCCGTTCTTTCATTCCTTATCAGCTTACCGCATTTTCTGCCTTAAGCATACGCCGCTTTTGTAAACGGAATTTAAACGGGCCCCGGGATAGGCTTAGCTTCGCAGGGGAATGAATGGGGGAAAAATCAAGGCCGTCCGGAACAAAGCTCCGTGCCTTCCATGGTATGTAAGCTCTTATTTCTTATTCGGCCGTTTCGGTCCTTCCTTCCGTCCGTTTCAGTGCTGCGGCAAGCTCCGCAATCTCCCCGGTCTGGAGCGCACGCCAAACCGCCTTGTTGCTGTACTTCCGGCTCTCGCTGATATCCGGGCCGAACCAGTGCGGGGCCGTGAACCCCATCGCCTCCTCGACCGAGCCGAACTCGACCTCCGCTACGATCAGGTCGATCTGGTCGTAGCAGTCGATTTCAACCGATGTTTCGCCCCATGCGGCCGTCACCCGTTTCTTGGTCAGCGCCACGGCGCGAACGGCCTTAATCATCTGCTCGTAAATCCCCTGCGAGATCGAATATTCGACCTCCTCGCGGCTCAGCCCGCCGCCGTTCTTGAACGTATGCGTGTATTCGACAAGACCGGTGGCCAGATCCGTGATCTTCCGGACCCGCAGCTCCTGTTTGCCGTCGATCGCCAGGTACGTCTGTTCGATATATTGCTCCGACCGGACGACCAGCTCCCCGCTTCGGATGAGGACCTCCGGATAAGCATGAAGCAGGAATTTTCTCTCGATTTCCAGTGCCATAAGGTCAAGCTCCTTCCTGAAGTTTAAAATCCGGGCCGGTTCACCCGTGCAGCCTCGTTCCCTGATTGATAAGACCGTCGGCCTTTCCCTTTTTTGGGAATGATAATTACCCGCTCCAGTACCCATCCTAATTATAGGTTCTGTTCAAAGGAGCTCCCTATGAGAAAATTAATAACATCATTGTTCCTATGTATGCTGCTGCTCGCCTGCTTGTACAGCGGTCGCCCCCCCAGGAAAAAGCCCTCCCGAAGAATACCGGCGGAGAGGTTTCCCTTCTGGCCGCAGGCCTCGATCCGAATCAAAAAAGGCGAGCCGAGCAGCTGATCAGCTTATTTGAAAATGATACATTGGAGCTTGCGTACGGTTACGCTGAACGGCTCCATGACGGAAGAGGCATCACCTGCGGACGTGCCGGGTTCACTACGGGTACCGGGGATGCTTACGAAGTGGTGCAGCGGTATACAGCCCAGGTCCCCCACAATAAACTGGCCAAATATTTGCCGGAATTAAGAAGGTCGCTTACCGCGCGCAATAAGGACGACGTATCGCGATTGCACGGCTTTATTTCCGATTGGAAGAGCTTGGGGAACGATGCCGTGTTCCGTTCCGTTCAAGACCGGGTGGTGGACGAATTGTACTATAATCCTTCCGTAGGGTATTCCAACCGGTTGAACTTAAAAACCGCGCTCGCAAGGGCCGTCATGTACGACACCATCATACAGCACGGTGATGGGGACGACCCGGACAGCCTCTCCGCTTTAATCCAACGAACCAACCAAGCGATGGGCGGATCCCCGCAGCAAGGCATAGACGAGCGGAAATGGCTTGGCAAATTTTTGGATGTGCGCAGATCGGATCTTCAGCATCCGGCCGACCGCAGCACCCAACACGAGTGGGCGCAATCCGTCGGTCGCGTAGATGTGTTCAAGTATATCGCCGCAAAAGGAAATTATCAATTGAACGGACCGATTCCGATTCACACGCGGGATTATAACGTAACGATTCCCTAAAAAAGGCAAAGCGGAAGATATCCCTATTTTTCAGAAGATATCTTCTTTTTTTGCTGCTCCGCCGAGGATATCTTCTTTTTCCGCAGGGTCACGAACTTTTTGTACTTTTTGATGCCGCGCAGCACCTTTACATCGCTTTCTAAAAGCGACTTCTCCGAAACAATCCACGTATGGTTTTTGGAATGCTTCCTGCGCAGGGCGGCAAAATGAAACCGGTCAGCCGGAATATACTTTATAGCCGTTCGCTCTGCAGACGGAGCAGAACCGGTCGTCCTCACCCACGTTGATATGGGGAAAACGCACACGTTCGAAGACGGACTTTTTAAAAACGAGCGTTGCTCCCGGAAGCTTGCCGACGTACCTATACTCCTTTTTCGGAAACCTTAAGATCAGCACCTGATGGCCGCTAAGCCAAACGTAGTGCGCTTTTTTCCCCACCACGTCCACCTTTTTCCGCCGCAAGAGACCAATGGATTCCCGCAAATAAGAGGCGGCGTAAAAATCGTCGTCATCGAATTTCGCGATATACGGGTATTTCGCCCGCGATACGCCGAAATTCATGCATCTTCCCAATGAAGCTTTTTCCGGCATGCGGTATACCGAGATGTTTTTATATTTTTGAGCCATCTTTTTATACGGGTACCTTCGGATATCGTCATTGTTGATGATAATGATCAGTTCTTTGTTACGCGGCCAGCCGCCGGGAATAATTGGCGAACACATTGCGGATATACTCGGCCCTTTTGGTACACGTAATGATCGAGACCCCCTTGAAGGCGCGCTTGTCATCTGGATTCGCGGGCATGTACTCAGCCTCCTTATCGCTTTCCACTCGGGGTGCTCCCGGTTTATCACTTTATGTTTACGTCGGGAATAAAGTATTGCAACGGCGTATCGCCGGGGAGATTCGTGGAGATCCGACAGGAGTCTAAAGAATGGCATATCATGCGAAAACGAAACGTGCCCGTTCTGGTCACAAGGTCGCCTATCTGACCTTCGACGACGGGCCCAGACCGATTACCCGTAAAATATTGCGAATTCTGGCCGCTCATCGAGCAAAAGCGACTTTTTTCATGCTGGAGCCGAATATCCGCCGTTATCCCCAAACGGTGAAGAAAATGATCCGCGAGGGGCATGCGGTCGGGCTGCACGGCGTGTCGCATAAAGAGGGCAAGTTCTACGCTTCGAAATTTTCCGTCGTTCGCGAGATGAACCAGGCCCGGCAAACCTTGCGGCGGAAGACCGGCAAAGATACGGTCTTAATCCGGACGCCCTACGGAAGTCTGCCTCACCTGAAGCCATCGTATTTGAAGGCGCTCCAATCGGCCGGGTACCAGATGTGGGATTGGAATGTCGATAGTCTGGATTGGAAATACAGAAACCGCTATCCTCTCGTCTTGATCCGGCAAAATGTGGACCGGCTCAGCCGGCTCAAGGTAAGACCGGTTATTTTGATGCACGATCTCAAGGAGACCGCGGCCATTCTCCCGGAGATTCTTAGGCTTCTTAAGAAGAGAGGATACGAGTTCAAGAGATTGTCTCCTTCCTTGACTCCTGTTCAATTCGGGAAAGTATAGCACAGACAAACAGCAAAAGAGTGCGGCACAATCGCGGCCGATTTCTCGACCGCACGCTTGTACCGCACTCGTTGGGTTATAACAGGGTGCCTGCCCGCTGAGCGGAAGTCAGCGCCGTGCTAGCGGGTCGCCGAAGCGCACCAGCACATGCCACATGTACTTTAATTCCTGAAGCACCTCGTCGTAGGTTCCGCGGTCGCTCCATGCAGCCGGATTCCGCTTTAAATCGGCGGCGCTGAACCCGATGGCGCCGGCGTCAACGAGGCCGTTCCGGGCAATCCGTTCCGCCAGGGAAGGCATGGCCGGGCCACGGAAGTCCGCGGGAACCTCTTCCGCCCGCATTGCAAAGCCCATATGCCAATCAAGCCCAATGGCATATCTCCGGGCCATTTGTTCAAGGAGGCGGCCGGTTTCCGTACCTTTGAAGGAAGGATCGGCGACCAGCGACTCCACATCCTTGTTCAAATCAACATCCCCGTGGACCTGGGCCTCGATATAGTGGTTCAGATTCCGGCCGGGGCCGCGGGCTATGCGATCCGGGAGAGGCCGATCCAGATGCTGCATCAGATGGTCGATGAACTTCCGCGGGGTCAGACCTCTCTCCCCGATCGCATCCTCCCGAAAGAACGCATCTTTCAGCAGCGCGGCGGCGATGTCGTTAAACTCCGCATAAGTCCCTTTCTCCGAAGGATCCTGGTGGGAATCCAAATAAGTAAACGTGCAACGGGAGGAGATACGCGGCGAAAGCAGGAAGTAGCATGACCCGAACCGCGGAGCGGGCCCGTCCGGATGCAGCCCGAGATCCAGTGCCCCGTATTTGGGACGCTCCCCGGGAGACGCATCATCGTAGGCTCCTCCGAACATCCGCTTCTCCCATAGCTCACGGGCTCCGCCCGGATAAGCCGAGACGCCGCCGTTCGATATGAAGGTTTCGAACTGGCTTCTATAGACTCCCTGCTCGAGCAGCGCCCGGGCCACACTCGTCCCATCCGCCACAAGGCGGTCCGGATGAAAATGGAGAGCGACTCTGGCCTTCGACTTGAGCCTTGAGACAGCGTCCTCATAGGTATCCCGAGCGATGTTCGACATTTGAAGGATTTCCTGAATGGACCTGACGGCTTCCCTTTTTCGGCTTGCCGCGTACCGGGTAATGTGTTCTAAAGCCCTTAATTGAGAGCCGGAGAGCTCCCTCTCGCCTGACACATCGATCACCTTCCTCACCGTCTTGTACTTCCGGATGGAACCAATATCTTTTCTTTATTCGGCGTTTGCCTCTTCTATTCCTCGCTGCGTCCAAGCAAAAAAAGACCTGCCGGATTAAGCCCGACAGGTCTTCTCTACAATATGAAACAATTCCATCACGCGTTCGTCGTCTCCGCTTTGCGGCCGCGGAACCAGCCGTCGATAGCAAGCGACCCGTTGCCGCTGATGAGCAGATGCACCGACATGGCGAGCAGGGCAAGCTCGAGTTCGTATCCGCCCACGAAGCCCTTGGAGGACTTCACGGTTAGAATCACGCCCAGCAAAATCACGGCGAAAGCCGCTCCGAAGATGCGGACCCCGAGACCGAGAATCATGCAGATGCCGCCGATCAGCTCGATGCCGCCTACGATGGAGGCGAGGAAGCCGGGCAGGCCGATTTTTTGAAAGAACCCCGCCGTGTTCTCAATCCCCCTTGGAATTTCGCAAGTCCATGCAGGAAAAAGGTAATGCCCAGCACCAAGCGGACGATCAATGCGCCAAAATCATTTGTTTTTAACATAGTCGGTTCCTCCTTGAAATGGTCGAAATGGTTTGTATAAAATGCAGAAATAACATACGAATGATTGTAACGGCTCGGCCCCACCTCCCGCCAAGATAACACTACATCATGTAGTTTGAGTTTCGAAAAAAATCAGGGCAGCACGAAGCAAAACATGGCCCCAAGAAAGAGCAGCGCCTGGATCGATATCATCGTCGGGGTCAGCGGCGGCTTGAGCGGAATTTCCGCCTCCGGATTGAGAATCAACCGGATTCTGTAATTTATCGATGTATCCGCAAACGATACATTCGGGAAGGGCATCGGCTCCGCCGCCCCTTGCTTCAGCAGGCTTCAGCAGTGCGTGCCCAGCTCCGCCGCCGAGCCCTGCCGGCTCATCGCATAATGATCGGCAAGCACCTCGCGGACGATTTTATATTTTTGATGCAGCCATTTAAGCAAAGGAATATACCACATGACCGAAGCGCAGAGCGACATCAGGAAGGTCTTGAGCGGATCACCGTGCTTCAGATGATACATTTCGTGGTAAATGACCGCCTCCAGCTCCCTATTGTCGAGCAGCCGGATCAAACCCGTGGACAAAATAATTCTCGGCTTCAGCAGATTCATGGTAAAGGCCATCGGCCTCTCCTGCTCCACGACCATTATATGGCTGAGTCCCCCGGCATATTTCATATTGAATTCCCGGGTAAGCCGCTCATTCTTGACCGCCTCAAGGCTCCGGAAGGCACGGTCGGAAAGCAGCAACCTGTCTTCCGGTGTGCAGGATCAGCGACAGGATCGTATAGAGCACGAGCATGTCCAACCCATAGACCAGGGACGACAATCCCAGCGCAGCCGCCGTTCTCGAACAGAACTGGATGAGGTTATGCTTGATTTCCCAGCCCAGCAGCATATGCATCGCGTACATGGACATTTGGAACAGAATCAGACCTGACAAAGCCAGTCCCGATATGAACATGGTTTTGGACCTGTTTTCCCACATAGGCTACCGTTCCTTTTTCAGTTCTTTGATTTTCTGTTCCAGCCGCTTAATCAAGGCAGGATCCGCTTCCTCCAGGGCATCCAGCATATGGCTGACGACCAGGGGGCCGAATTCCTCCATCAAATCTTGCGTAAGCTCCTTGGACTGCGTCTCGAGGAACTCTTCCATCGTCAGCGTCGGCCGGTACAGCGATACGCGGCCCTCCGTTCTCTTCTGGAGCACATCCTTATCTACAAGCCGGTTCATCACCGTCATCACCGTGTTGAAGTTGGCCGACTTCTCCTTCGCCAGCTTCGATTGAACATCCTTGATGGTCATCTCGGGCCCGTTCCACAGAATCTCCATGATTTTCGCTTCCAGCGGCCCGAAAAACCGGTTCAGCCCGCTCTCGTTCGTTTTGAAATTTTGTATCTTCATGGCTGAACACCTCTCACACTACTTATTGTAATGTGACCAAAAGGCGGAGTCAAGCGTCAACCCTTCCGTTAAAGGAATATATTTACAGAAACGAGGATCGATTTTTGGGGATGCCTGGCCCCTGTGCTATAATGAACCCGATAATGAAACCATGATCCCGAGAGTAGCGGAGGCGGCCCTAATGCTGAGTTTTGAAGAGAAGAAGCGCATTATCGAATCGTTCCCGGAGCTGACGCGCAAGGAAGTGTCGCTCGGACGGCTGAATTACCATTATGAGGAAAGCGGCTATGAGAAAAAGGTGGTCGTCTACCATCTGCACCCGAACGGCAACGGCTTTGTGTACGGGGGCCATCTGACCGGCTATGAGACGGATGACCGGGGACTGATCAATATCCGGGATTATACGGAAGCCGAATTAAAAGAGGTGGTGCAGGCGTCCATCCGTTCTCTGGCACCGAAGACGGAGGCGGAACAGGCGGTGGCCGGCGACGCTTACGAGGAGCGCTGGGTTGCCGCGGACGGGCAGAGCCTCATGCTGCTGCAGGAGGACGATCTCTGGTACGTCTATTCCGGGCTGAACCTCGAGATGGCCTTCGATACGTATGAAGAAGCCGAAGCTTATTTGAAGGAAGAGGGCTTTGCCCGGCCGTAGTTGGCGGAAGTCTTATGTTCTATAGCAGATATTCCGGCAAAAGCCAGGCGACCGTCGAGCAGGGAATCGGAGGCGGTTTGCTGATCTTTTTCCATAATGCGGCGCTCCTTTGATCGGTCGCCGGAAAACACAGAAGGCCCGGTACGGCGAACGCCGTGAACCCGGGCCTTGCATCTTCTTATCCGTTGATGATCTCCCCGCCGTTGATATGCAGGAACTGCCCCGACATGTAAGACGAATCGTCGGAGGCCAGGTAGACATAGGCCGGCCCCAGCTCCTCCGGCTGGCCCGGGCGCTTCATCGGCGTATTCGCTCCGAATTCGGCCACCTCTTCCTCCTCGAAGGTCGACGGAATGAGCGGCGTCCAGATCGGACCCGGCGCCACGCCGTTGACACGGATGCCCTTGTCCGCCAGGTTGATCGCAAGCGACCGGGTGAAGGCGACGATGGCCCCCTTCGTCGAAGAATAATCGAGCAGCTTCGGATGGCCGCGGTAGGCCGTAACCGATGCAGTGTTGATGATCGCCGCTCCCTTCTTCAGATGCGGAAGCGCCGCCTTCGTCAGATAGAACATGGCGAAGATGTTCGTGCGGAACGTCCGCTCGAGCCGCTCCTGCGTAATATCTGCGATGCTCTCCTGCGGATGCTGCTCACCGGCATTGTTCACCAGGATATCCAGCCGGCCGAACCGGTCCACCGCCCGGCGGATGACCTCCCGGCAGAAGCTCTCTTCCCCGATATCGCCCTCCAGCAGCAGGCAGTCCGCGCCTTCCTCTTGCATCAGACGCTTCGTTTCCTTCGCATCCTCCGTCTCGTTGCGGTAGACGATGGCGACTTTGGCGCCTTCCGCGGCGAAGCATGCGGCCGCCGCCCGGCCGATCCCGCTGTCCCCGCCGGTAATCACGGCGACCTTGCCGAGCAGCTTGCCGCCGCCCTTGTACTTCCGGTCCACCGCCTTGGGTCGCGGGCTCATTTCGCTTTCCAGACCCGGACGCCGCTCCTGGTGCTGTGGAGGCATCGTTCGCCCGCCTGTTTGCGTAGTGCTCATGGTTCTTCCTCTCCTTTCAGATGGACTAGGGATGGGGCTCAAGAAAAAAGCATGATCTCCCTAGGAGCCTCATGCTTTTTTCCTCCCTATGGAATGGAGCCTTGCCCCTTCTTATCGGGAATTGGTGGTGTTGAAGGTTTCAGCCCAGCTCGCGTATTCCTTCTCCGCCGCGTCCTTGGTATGGCCGTAGCGCTCCTGGAGCTTGCCGACGAGCTTCTCGCGCTGTCCGTCAATGACGTCCAGGTCATCGTTCGTCAGCTTGCCCCACTGCTTCTGGACCTCGCCTTTGAGCCGCTTCCATTTGCCTTTGAACACATTGTCATCCATGAGAGAAGCCTCCTTCTTATTCAAACTTCTATGCTATGAAAAAGATTAACGCATGCGGCCCGAATTGGCCGTGGCGTCTATGTCATAGGTATCGGAGTTCAGGGAGTTGTTCGTACGGAACGTATCGTATACGGCACGGTCCCGGTCCGGATGGGAATCGACAAGAACCAGGATGTTGCCTTGGTTGACGTAATCGTTATACCGTTTGGCTTCGTCCTCCGGAATGCCAAGACCGATCAAGCCGCCGACAAGTCCGCCTGCTCCCGCCCCGACCGCTGCACCCGTGAGCGTCGCTGCTATCGGGCCGGTCGCCAGAATCGGACCCACGCCGGGGATGGTCAGCGCCCCGATGCCTGCGAGCAGTCCGGCTATGCCGCCCAGCACACCGCCGGTGGCCGCACCGGCTGCAACGCCTTCCGGCGCTTTACTGCCGGTCTCCTCTTCTACCGCCTTGAGATCATTCCGATCTTTGGCAATGACAGAGATTTCCTCGGATCGGTAGCCTTGGCGTTTCAAGCCTTCAATGGCATGGATGGCTTCCTGCTCATTGTGGAAGACGCCGACAAGTTTCTTCTCGTTTTTCATGGACATTCCCTCCTCGGATTAAGTGCCGGATCCCTGTCCGCGTTTCATCATGGGCTTGTCCGCGAGAGCACTGCTGCTGCGGACCGGACAGTGTAATATCCGTTACAGTGCCTATTTACCCGTCTGAAGCGAGATTAAACCACAAAAAAATCCGCCCCGGAAGCGGATTTTCCGGACGGATTCTTAATCAAGCTTAATACGTTATATCTTTTCCAGCGAACCCCGGTTCATAATATCGTCCGGTGACAGCTTGTACAGCTGATTCAGCGGCTCGATCTGGAAGCTTCCCGGCCCCTGCGTCTCTGTCTTCGCCGCCGCCAGCTCCGCCGCGACGCCGTAGCTGACAATCGCCGATACCGCCGCGCGCAGCGGATCCCGCTCCACGGCCGAGAAAGCGCCGACGACCAAGGTGAGCAGGCGGCCGGTTCCGGTCACCCGGGTGAGCAAAGGATGGCCGTTATGAAGGACATACGTCTCTTGGCCGTCGGTCACGACATCGTCCTTCCCGGTGACGGCCACCACAGCTCCCCACTCCCGGGCCGCGGCCCCGGCCAAGTCGGGAACATTGCCCGAGCCTTCGCCTGCGTCCACGCCTTTGATCGTCCACTCCGCACCGAAGGTTTGGGCAATCTCCGCCGCATTCCCACGGACCACGGAAATCTTGAGCTCCTTCAGGAGCTTTCGGGACGTCTCCGTCCGGTAAGCCGTCGCCCCGGCCCCCACCGGATCGAGAATAACCGGAACGCCGCGGCGGTTCGCCGACTGCCCCGCGATGAGCATCGCCTCCACCTCAGCCGGGTTCAATGTGCCGATATTGAGCACCAAAGCTCCGGCGATGGCGGCCATGTCGGCGACCTCCTCTTGAGCGTAGGCCATGACCGGGGATGCCCCCAGCGCCAATAAGCCGTTAGCCGTAAAGCCGGTGACGACCACATTCGTGATGTTATGAACAAGCGGATTGGACTGCCTTACTTTGTTTAGCGTCTCCGCAATGTCTTGTACTTTCATCGGATGTCCCTTCTTCCTTGGGTGATGTTCTCCGTATCTGATCATATCACGGAACCCCTGCACGAAAAAATCCCCCGGGGGCCGAAGCCGCCGGAGGACCCAGGCTTCCGGATTAGAAGCCGAAGTATTCCTTCGCGTTGTTATACGAGATATCCTGCACCATGCGGCCAAGCGGCTCGATGTCGTCCGGCGCTTCGCCGTTCTCGACCCATTCGCCGATCAGGTTGCACAGAATTCTTCTGAAGTATTCATGACGCGTATAAGACAGGAAGCTGCGCGAGTCCGTCAGCATGCCGACGAAACGGCTGAGCAGGCCGAGGTTCGCGAGGGCCTTCATTTGCTCGATCATGCCGTCCTTCGTATCGAGGAACCACCAGGCGGAGCCCAGCTGCATTTTCCCCGGGATGCCGTCGCCCTGGAAGTCGCCGATCAGCGAGCCGAGCACGTAGTGATCTTTCGGATTCAGGGAGTACACGATGGTTTTCGCCAATTTCTCTTCGCCGGCGAGCGTGTCCAGAAGCCTAGCCAATGGCTGGGCAATCGCATTGTCGTTGATGGAATCGTAGCCTGTGTCCGGTCCCAGCTTGCCGAGCGCGAAGTTGTTGTTGTTCCGGTGCGCGTTGATATGGAACTGCATCGACCAGCCGAGGTCCGCGTACAGCTTGCACATGAAGAGGAGTGTGTACGTCTTGTACTGCTTCTCTTCTTCCAGGCTGACGGACTCGCCTTTCAGCGCCTTGGCAAAGATCGCCGCCGCTTGGTCTTTCGTTGTCTCGGCATAAGCCACATAATCCAGTGCATGGTCGGATACACGGCCTCCGACGGAGTGGAAGAAGCGGATACGGGATTCCAAAGCGGCCAGCGACTGGTCGTAGCCGCCGATCGTTCGGCCCGATACCTGTCCGAGCTTCTCCACCCATTCGGTGAAGCCTTTGCGGTTGATCTCAAGACCCTTGTCCGGACGGAAGGACGGCAGTACAGCTACGTCGAAGGACTTGTCTTCCTTGATCTTGATGTGCCATTCCAGCGAATCCGTCGGATCGTCCGTCGTGCAGATGACGCGGACGTTCGACTTCTTGATCAGGTCGCGGGCTCCGAAGCCTTCGCCGCTCAGCTGCGCGTTCACTTTCTCCCAGATCGCCGGTGCGTTCTTCTCGTTGATCAGGTCGTACACGCCGAAGAAGCGCTGCAGCTCGAGATGGGACCAGTGGTACAGCGGGTTGCCGATCGTATTCGGTACCGTCTTGGCATAAGCCAGGAAGCGGTCGTAGTCGCTTGCGCCTTCGCCGCCGGTCACGTACTGCTCCTCCGCTCCGTTCGCACGCATGGCTCTCCATTTGTAGTGGTCGCCGTACAGCCAGGCTTCGGTCAGGTTCTTGAACGTTTTATTCTCGTAAATTTCCTGCGGGCTCAAGTGGCAGTGGTAGTCGATAATCGGCATTTCTTTCGCATAGTCGTGATAGAGCTTGACCGCCGTTTCATTCGAGAGCAAGAAGTTTTCATCCAAAAACTTTTTCATAAAACATACACTCCACCTTTGCAAAATAGGATAATGTTCACGTGAACAATGAGAGCATACATTAATGGTACTCTACTTGACGGCAAAATACAATTGGAATTATGTGAACGTGAACAATAAATGATCTGCAGATACTTGGGCTTCTATCGGTCAACCACAATATGGAAGCTGTATGGTATAATTGGATCAAATGCTAGGGGAGGGAAAAAGAAATGGACAAGCCGCAAACCGGCTTAATACGCAGGACCTTCGCCGTTCCGATGCTGGCCGTACGGGACGCCGCTGGCGCCCTTGAGTTTTACGGGAAAGCGTTCGGGGCGAGGGAAACCGTACGTCTGCAGGACCCGGCCGGCGTCGTTCAGCATGCCGAAATCGTGATCGAAGGCGCCCCGATCATGCTCGCGGAGGAGTCTCCGGAGCATAACCGCAGTCCGGAGACGCTGGGCGGATCGTCCGTGATCATTCAGCTTGAGGTGGCGGACGCGGATGCTTTGATCGCGCAGGCGGTAGCGGCGGGCGCGGAGCTCGCTACGCCCGGCGGAAGACCAGTTCTACGGACAGCGCACCGGCAAAATCCGGGACCCGTACGGCCATGTCTGGATGCTGTCCACTCCGATTGAAGAAATTTCATATGAGGAAATGCACAAACGATTTAACGCTTTTTTCAGCTGAAAATTGCAAAACAGCCTCCCTTCGTCGCAGC
This sequence comes from Paenibacillus sp. P25, assembly GCA_024704175.1. Classification (GTDB taxonomy): domain Bacteria; phylum Bacillota; class Bacilli; order Paenibacillales; family NBRC-103111; genus Paenibacillus_G. The sequence goes on along the minus strand of CP085629.1, from coordinate 6,502,481 downwards.
CGTGCAGCTGCGAACAAAATGGAGGCTTTGCCGTGTTTATTCAACGTTGCTGTGCTTCTGAAAAGCCTGCTGGTGATCCACGCTGCGAATCTCCGCGTATTCCAGGCAGACGGCATCCAGCACCAAGTGGACGCATTGATCGAACAAGGAACCCAGCGGCTGAATGCTCTCGGCCTCGCCTTCCCGCCGGTACTTCGTAGCGGCCGGAATCAGCAGCACGCGGGAAGCGCATGCGCCGAGCGGCGACTTCTCGTCCGTGGTCACGGCAACGACCGTGCAGCCGAGCTCTCTCGCCTTCTCCGCCGTCCACAGCACCTGCTTGGTCGTGCCCGAGCCGGACACCGCCACCAGGATATCCCCCGCCGCGAGGGACGGGGTGATCGTTTCGCCGACGACGAAGATGTCTGCACCGAGGTGCATCATCCGCATCGCAAACGACTTGGCCATAAGACCCGACCGGCCCTCGCCCGCCACGAAGATTCGCCGGTTCCCGGCCAAGAGCGAAGCCGTTTCGGACGCCGCTCCCGGGTCCACCCGCCCGAGCACCGTCCCGATTTCGGCTAGAATTGCCTGCATTTTACTCATGTACGCCAGCCTCCTCCTTGAATCGCCCGATCGCATCCCTTAGCTCGCTTGCGGCCCGCTCCGGCTGTGCAGCCCCAGTAATGGCCGAGCCAACGATCATCACCGAAGGGCTAAGCCGCATGAGCCCCGGCGACGACTTAAGGGTAATCCCTCCCGCTATGGCGATCCGCCCGGCGCCGTTATGGCCTGCGGCCGAATCATCCGCAAAGCCCCCGCCGTGCAGCCGAAGCCCCGCCGCTTCCTGCTCATCCTTGCTCACATGCAGGCAGAGGATGGCGTCCCGGTGCTTGAACAGCTCCCGCTGCAGCGCCTCCGTTGTGTGCAGAAGATCAATCATGACCTCCCTGCCGTACCGGGCCGCCGTCTCCATGCAAGTCTCCACCGTCACCGGCGGGGCCGCGCCCATCACTGTGGCTACATCCGCCCCGGCGCGGTAGCAAAGCTCGAACTCGTATTTTGCGTTATCGAACGTTTTCACATCGGCCACTACGATTTTATCCGGATAAGCGTTCTTCATCTTCTCGACGCTCTCCATCCCGAACTCCTTGATTAAGGAGGTGCCCACCTCAATCCAGTCGATGTAAGGGCCGACTTCCCGCACCATCGCGATTGCCGCAGGAATCGTCATCCGGTCCAATGCCAGCTGAAGCTTCATCGCACATTCGCCTCCATCTGCATTCCCGCTGCGCTATCCTTCTCTTTCACGCTCACCATCATCGTCAGCACCGCCGACAGCAGCAGACGCCCCCGCCATGCACAGATACGAAGCGCCGAACCCGCCGGTCACTCCGTTCAGGTACCCGACCAAATACGATCCGGCAAAAGAGCCGAGCGCCCCCATGCTGTTGATCAGCGCCATCGCACCACCCGCTACGTTCCGCGGCAGGATTTCGGGAATGATGGCGAAGAACGGACCGTACGGAGCGTACATCGCACCCCCTGCAAGGACCAGCAGCACGAAGGAAAGCCAGAAGTGCTCGGTGCCGATAGCGTAAGAGGCGTAGAAGGCTACGGCGCCGACCAGCAAAAACGGCCATACGAAGACTTTGCGGTTCAGCGTCCGGTCCGACAGGAACGAGGCGACCAGCATCCCCGCCACGGCCAGAATATAAGGCACGGAAGACAGCCAGCCGGTGGAGACGATGCTCATGTTGGGAGCGGCCTTGATGATCGACGGAAGCCACATGACGAACCCGTACAAGCCGAGGCTCCAGAAGAAATATTGCAGGCTGAGCTTAATAACCGTTTTCGATTTGAAAGCTTCGCTGTAGTTTTTCACCGGCTTCAGTCCGGTTTGCTCCTCGCGCATCTGTTCTGCAATCGCTTTCTTTTCATCGGCGGTGAGCCACTTCGCTTCCGAAGGACGGTCATCGACGAGCTTCCACCAGAAGAACGCCCAGACGACGGCAGGCGACCCTTCGACGATAAACATCCAGCGCCAGCCGAGCGAATTGACCAGATAGCCGGAAAGGATCGACATCCACAGCACCGTCACCGGGTTGCCGAGAATCAGGAAGGTATTGGCCCGGGAACGCTCCTTCTTCGTAAACCAGTGGCTCAAGAAGACCAGCATCGCGGGCATGACGGCGCTTTCGACGACACCCAGCATGAAGCGGATCACGATCAGTGCCGTGATATTGTTCACGAACCCGATGGCGGAGGCGAGACCGCCCCACAGGATCAGCGCCCAGAAGATCAGCTTCTTCGCGCTCTTGTTCTCAGCGTAATGTGCCCCCGGCACCTGGAAGAAGAAGTACCCGAGGAAGAACAGCGCGCCAAGCAGCGACGAGACGGAGCTGGTGATCCCGAGATCCTTGGCCATTCCGGCCGCGGCTCCGAAGCCGTAATTGGCCCGGTCAAGGTAAGCAAGGCTGTAAGTGATAAAAATGACCGGAATCAGCCGGACCCAGCGGGCGGCGGACAATTTGCCTTTGTTCGTAGTCATGGATTAGTTCACTCCTGTCATAAAGGATTGAATATACTGCTCCAGCCGTGCGGCGTCCGGATACCCCTCATGATCGCCCGGCGACTGTACGGCCAGCGAGCCGATCGCGTTCCCGCGCACCACGCTGGCTTGCACGGGCAGACCCTGCGAGCGACCCGCTGACGGTACCGACGGCGAAGCCGTCTCCCGCTCCCACCGTATCCACCACGTGCTCCACCTTGAAGCCAGGCACGAAGCCCTCTTCCGCCTCGCTGCGGTAGTAGGCACCTTCCGGTCCCATTTTGATCACAACGAGCTTGACGCCGCGGGATAAATAAAACTCCGATGCGGCCTTGGGATCGGCCGACCCGGTAAGAAGCTCCGCCTCTTCGATCCCCGGCAAAGACCCCAATCGGCTTGAAGGGCCAGGCCGTTTACGACCTCGACCATCTCTTCGCGGGAAGGCCAAAGCGAGGGCCGCAGATTCGGATCGAAGGAGACCGTCCGTCCCGCCTGCTTCATCAAGGCCAGCGCATGCCCGGCAAATTCGCGCGTCTCCTGCGATAAGGCCGGCGGAATGCCGGTCATATGCAGATGCCGTGCCGTCAGAAAATAATCCGCTTTCAAATCCGCCGGAGCTAACCGGCTCGCCGCCGAGCCCTTCCGGAAATACTGCACCTCCGGGTCTCCCGACAGCACCTTCGACTTCAGCTGGAACCCCGTCGGATACCGGCCATCCGTGAGGACGCCATCGATATTCACCCCTTCGCCCAAAAGGTGCTCCTTGATGCAGCGGCCGAATACGTCGTCCCCCACTTTACTTACCCACCCGGTCCTAAGCCCGAGACGGGCGAATCCGATCGCTGCGTTAAGCTCCGCGCCGGCCAAGCGGCGGGTATAATGCTCCACCTGCTGCAGCCCGCCGGGCGAATCCGCCACGAACATCGCCATGGCCTCGCCAAAAGTCAGTACATCCAGCTTCATCCGTAAGTCTCCCCTTTCACTTAAGCTTCCAGCAGCAAATCCCTGTAATAAGTCAGCCGCTTCACATCCGGCAATGCGAACTCGATCGCCCGCGACGCCCTCTCCGGCGACCTCGCGAGCAGCCCGCGCCAAGGTGCCCCGGCTTCAGCCGGAATCGGTACGGTGCGAAGGCCGTCAACTTCAGCCAGAACGTGCTTGCAATGAACGTACACCACATGCTCGGCCAGAGCATCCGCCGCCTCGAAAGCGTCTTCACCGCAATAAGACCAATTGCCGGTATCGAACGTCATCCGCACCCCGGCCCCCGCTTCTGCAACCGCTTTAAAAAAGGCCCTAAGCGGTTCAATGGCGCCTCCGCAGGATGTCTGGTCATTTTCCACCGTCACGGTAAAAGGCTCTTCGTCCGTCTGATAACCGTCCAGCGACCGGGTCAGCTCCCGCAAATCCGACTTGTGCGGATCATAATGTCCGAGGGACAGCTTCACCATGCCGGCCTTCAGAGTCTTCGCTTCGGACAAGACTGCGGATACAGCGCTTTCATTCAGCCGGCCTGAAAGGTCCCATAGCTCCACCGGGGCGGAGTAGACGCAGAATAACCCATACTTCTCGATCAAGCTCCGGCAGGCCGCTAATGGCTTCTCCTCATCCGCAAACAGCTCCCTCCTGATCTCCACCCCGTACGCTCCGCTTGCGGCGACCGGGGCGATCAAGCTCTCCTGTCCGGCACGAAGCACCGCTTCCCTGGCAAAAACCGATGTCGGAATCACAATGTTGTTCACAGGGGTGCTCCTCTCTCTATGTTCACCGGTTTAATAAATCGATTTACTAAATCGGTTTAGTATTTATGTCTGAATTATATTCGATCCCTTCCCTAATTTCAAGAGGTGAATTTTCCCGGCATCAGCCGATTGTCCGAACGGTCGACTCCCGGACAATCAGCTTGCAGTCGAAGCGGTATTCCTGCGCGCCGGCCCCTCCGCGGACTCAATCCGCTTCAGCAGCAGCTCGGCCGCCTTCCGGCCCATCTCTCCCGACGGCTGGCTGATCGTGGTCAAGGTCGGCGTCGACAAATGGGCGAAAGGGATATTATCGAATACGAGCAGCGCCAGCTCGTCCGGCACCCGGATCCCCCTCTCCTTCACGAATTCAAGCACTTCCAAGAGAACCAGGTCATTCCCGGCAATGAGGGCCGTAGGCGCTTCCTCCGGGGCGAACAAGGCTTCCATCCGGTCGCGGACTTTGGCGATCTCCGTACTGATCAAGTAATCCGGCTCAAGTCCGAAATCCGCCGCGGCCTGCTTGTACCCTTCCACCCGCTCGAGCCGGGAGCTGATCGTCAGCGGAGGTGTAATCATGGCGATCCGGCGATGCCCCTGGTTAGCCAAATGGCCGACGGCCTCATAGACCGACTCCCGGTTGTTCACGACCACGGTATCCGCCTTAAGTCCCTCTACTTTCCGGTCGATGAACAGAACGGGATACTGCTGCTTGATCAGCTTCTTATACAGCGGCACATTGAGCCCCGTGGGAAACAGAATGATCCCATCCACCTGCTTGGCCTGCAGCATCTCGATATACTTCTTTTCCTTCTCGGCATCTTCATCGGTATTGCATAAGATAACGCTCATCTCCCGCTCCTGGCACACATCTTCAATCGCCCGGCAGATTTCGGTTGAGAACTGATGCATGATGTTCGCGACAATGACGCCGATCGTCGAGGTCCGCTTCTGCTTGAGCCCCCGCGCAAGCGCATTGGGCCGGTAGCCGAGCGCCTCAATAGCTTCCTCTATTTTTTTCCGGGTATCCGAGCCCATATATTCATACCGTTTATTCAAAAACTGGGAAACGGTGCTTTTCGAAACGCCGGCTTTGGAGGCCACGTCCGCAATCGTTATCTTTTCCACTGGTTATCCCCGCAGGCAAGTACATTATCAGATCATTATACAATAGCACCCTGGGCATGGAAAGAAAGGGGCGACGTTAGCGGGCTGAAAAGAATGCACTCATATAATCGCCCGAATTTGGAAATCATTTTATTAAATTTACAAAAATATGCAAAAAGCGGGTTAGATGCAGCTATGTTTCATGTATTGAGAGCGATCCTGTGGTTTTATTTACTGTGGCGCTGGGGGATTGGAGAAATTGGCGGAAGTATCAAGCCACCATTCTTTATTTGATCGTCGGCGATTTATTGTACAACTTCCTGACCTACAACTATTCGATGTGGCGGTTCGAGCCCACCGCGGTTCTTCCGAGCCATACGGCCAGCACACTATTCATAGCGTTCCTCTGTTATCCCTGCAGTACCATTTTATATTTGGGGCATTTTCCGACCGGAAAAATGAAAGCGGCTCTATGGGTCGTGCTCTGGGTAGGCATTTGGTGCGTTATCGAATGGATCGACCGCCTGCTGGGGCTGATCTCCTATCATCACGGTTGGAGCTTCACCAGCTCGATCCTGTTCTCTACCGTCGCCGTCCTCATGATCCGGCTGCATTACACCAAGCCCTTGTGGGCTTACGGGCTGTCCGCACTGATCGTGACCGCCTTGATGTTCATCTACCGGGTGCCGATCGAAAAATGAAGGATAAGTGAACAACCACCCTCCGCAAGTCCGAAAGGTGGTTGTCCGCAGGCCCTAGCCTGCCCGGGTGAACCGGGGGCTTAGACCATGATTTTGCAGATGTCGTTCGTAAATTCGACCGGATCCTCAACCGCCAGCCCCTCGATGATGAGCGCCTGATTGTAGAGAATCGCCGTGTACAGCTTCAGCTTCTCTTTATCCTTCTCGTAGGCGTCCTTCAGCGATTGATACACCGCATGCTGGGTGTTGATTTCCAGCACCTTATCCGCCTTCACCTTCTCATTTCCCGGCATCGCGTTCAGGATCTTCTCCATCTCGATCGTTACCTCGCCGTCCGTCGACAGGCACACCGGATGGGATTTCAGCCTTTTGGACGCCCGGACGCCGCTGACTTTCCCCGCCAGTTGCTCCTTCATGTAGTCGAACAGCTCCACACTGTCCTTCTTGTCCGCTTCGTCCTCTTTGCCGCTGTCGCCGGTTTCAATGCCGAGATCACCGCTGGATACGGATTTGAACTCTTTATCCTTGTACTTCATCAGCATCTTGATGGCGAACTCGTCGATATCGTCGGTGAAATACAGGATTTCGTAGCCCTTGTCCGCCACCATCTCCGTCTGCGGCGACTTCTCGATCCGTTCGTTCGATTCGCCGGAAGCGTAGTAGATATACTTCTGGTCCTCCGGCATTCTCGACACATACTCCTCAAGCGTGACGAGCTTCTTCTCCTTGGAGGAGTAGAACAGCAGCAGATCCTGCAGCACTTCCTTGTGGTCGCCGAAATCGCTGTAAACGCCGAACTTGAGCTGTCGCCCGAACGTTTGGAAGAACTTCTCGTACTTCTCTCTTTCATCCTTCAGCATGCTCTGCAGCTGGCTCTTGATCTTGTTCTCGATATTCCTGGCGATGAGCTTCAGCGCCCGGTCGTGCTGCAGCATCTCGCGGGAGATGTTGAGCGACAGGCTCTCCGAATCGACCATCCCCTTGACGAAGCTGAAATAGTCCGGCAAAGCAGATCCGCGCATTTGTTCATGATCAGCACGCCGTTCGCGTAGAGCTCCAGGCCCTTCTCGTACTCCTTCGAATAGTAGTCGAAGGGCATCGTCTCCGGAATATACAGGATGGCCTGGTAGACCACCGCGCCGTCTGCGCTGATATGGATATGCTTCAGCGGCTTGTCGAAGCCGTAATGCTTCTCCGTGTAGAACTTCTCGTAGTCCTCGGCGGTCAGCTCGTTCTTGTTCTTCCTCCAGATCGGCACCATGCTGTTGACGATCTGATCCTCCAGGTAAATCGGATAACGGATAAAATCGGAGTATTTCTTGATGATCGACCTTAACCGGTAACCCTCCAGGAATTCGTCGTAGCTCTCTTCCTCGGTGTTCGCTTTGATTTGCAGGATGATTTCGGTACCGACCTCATCCTTCTCGCAAGGCTCGATCGTGTATCCGTCGGCACCCGCCGATTCCCATTTGTAGGCGCTGTCCGATCCCAAGGCCTTGCTGATCACGGTGACGACGTCCGCTACCATGAACGCCGAATAAAACCCGACGCCGAATTGCCCGATGATCGTATGGCCGTCTTTGGTTTCGTTCTCCTTCTTGAAGGCCAGGGAACCGCTTCTTGCAATGACGCCGAGGTGACTCTCCAGCTCGTCCTTCGTCATGCCGATCCCGGTGTCGCGAATGGTCAGGGTTCTTTTGTCCTTATCGGGAATGACCTTGATGTTGTAGCTGTCTTTATCAAAAACCAGGTTCTCGTCGGTCAACGCTTTATAGTAAATCTTATCGATGGCGTCGCTGGCGTTCGAGATCAGCTCCCGAAGGAAAATCTCCTTCTGCGTATAGATGGAGTTGATCATCATTTCCAGCAGACGCTTCGATTCGGCCTGGAACTGCTTCTTTTCCACTGAAACCTCTCCTCTCGCTTTGTTAGCACTCTCCACTCAAGAGTGCCATCCATTTCTTTTTATAGCATTCCTGATTTTTGATGTCAATGATACAGCGGGGCGATTTTATCGATGCGGTTCGTCCAGACGACGCCGCTAAAGCCCGCAGGAAGACGCCTCGTATCTTCGGGCGTATCGAACCCGCTGGAAAACTCGCGCCGTCTCCTCCGACGAGGACGACGCGGGTATCGGCACGGTCCATCCGATTCAAGAATTTATTGGGCCAGCCCCACAGCCACGGGCCGATCTTCTCCGGGATATGCAGCTCGGTATGCCGGCAGGCCGCCGGAATATAGCCCGTCCACCCGATGGCGGCATACGGAAGGAGGCGACCTTTGATCGTCGCTTTGGACATGACCCGCATGTCGGGAAGCTTTGCCTTCAGCGCCGCGATCGGCTCGTCCCCCCCGTATACCGCAAGCCGGCTGCGCTGCTGCTCGGAGAGCCTCGTCAAATATGAAGCCAGCAGTTCGCCTTCCCTGGGATCCCTGCTTTTGACATCGATTAAGAAGGCCTTGTCGGGAAAACGGGTCAGCACCTCGGTGAGCGACGGCATCTGGCCGATCCCTTTGCCGCGGAAGGGGTAGGTCTTCCCATGATCCGCGGTGTACCCGTAGCCGATATCGAAGCTCTTGAGCTCGGCCATGGTGTAATCCCGGGTAACCCCTTTGGCGTTCGTGCGGCAGTCCAGCGTCCAATCGTGAAAGACAGCGAACTGTTCGTCCCTGGTGATATGCACATCGAATTCTACGATATCGGCTCCGGCCTGGAAGGCGGCTTCCATCGAAGCCAGGGTATTCTCCAAAAACGGATGCTCCGGTTCATAGATCCGCTCGGCCGTGCAGGTATCGTTCCGGAGCCCTTCCATCGGAAAGGTTTGCGCAAGCCCCCGATGAGCGAGCAGTTGAGGCCCGTCACCCGGCGGTCCGGCAAGCAGGGACGAGTTATTGAGATAAACGAACGCGATGAGCACAAGTACAGCCCAAACCTTCTTACTTCGGATGAATTTTGTATAATCCTTCATTGGCGATCCCCCGGATTCCGATACTCCCTCCATCTTAATTGGGGCATGGCCGCTCCTACAATGATGGCACAACCACGCAGGAGTCATATTCCGGACATTTTTTTATGCTTAACAGCCCGTCCTCCTGGTTAATTATTCCTTGAAAGTGCCAAAACATTTGGAAAAGGAGTGGTATCCGATGAAATCGTCCAAAAAGAAACTGGCTTCGTTCGTTCTTAGCTCCGCGCTGATGCTGACCGCCGCCGCGGGTACGGCACTGGCCGATCCGGCGGACGGCAGTACCACCGTTTCCGACACATCCACGGTGCAAACGTATGTGGGCGGCGTATGGGTTCCGGGAAGCTACCAGGTGACCGGCGATTCCCGCGCGGCTTTTATCCCCGGGGGTGTGGGATTGGTCGTGATCGATAAGAACATTCCGCGCCGGCCGGGGCTTATTATGTCGGAACGTATAGCCGGTAAGAGGTCAGCACTAGGTGTACAACAGAACGGATAGCGCAAGAAAACGGCCGGGAGAACTCGTCTCCCGGCCATTTTCTTTATCTCAATTTACGTTTTAATATTCCAATTCATGAGAAAAACTCCTTATCGGAGTCCTTCATTTGGCAACTTACCCGTTTTCGCAGATGCGGAAAAATAACTCATCTCAACGACGGAAATGGGCTTTATTTTCGCTTTCTCCTTGCGTTCCTCTAAAACGCCGTCCGGATTTTGAGCTGGACATTCCTGGCGGGGTCTCCCTTCTTCCAACTTTTCGTCAATAAAATCAACGAGTCGCTGAAGCGATGAGATTTGGCGGACAATATTCTCCCGGTGACCTTTTAATTTTTCAACCAACTCAAGATATTCGGCAGGATTAGCGTCAGTGGAGAGCTTCAAAAATGGCCTCATGGCATCCAGGGAAAGCCCCGTTTGTTTCAAGCAGGTTATCAATCGGATGGTATAGATGTCCTTCTGGTGGTAGACGCGATGCCCATTATCTTTCCTGTCCGCCTGAGGGAGCAAACTTGATCTTTTCGTAGTAACGGATCGTGTCCTCGGAAAGTCCGGTTAACTCCGCCGTTTGCTTTATTGTGAAAGTTTGCTCCGCCTTCATCCCGCACCTCCGGAATTGAAACTTAGGGGCATTATACATCCAAGAACGGGTTTCAAGTCAAGTCTCTAACCCTAAAAAAACTACTTCCGTTTTCATGTCTTGACTTGGAGCCGACTCCAACTAATAAAATTTGTAACGGTAATCATTTCAGTACTAAAGGAGTGGACTTCTTTGAACCCTAAATATCAACCTTTAATGGAGTCGTTTCGTTTCAAGAAGGGGGTCGAAGTAAAGAACCGCATCGTTCTTGCACCCATGACGATTTCTTATTCCCAGCAAGACGGTACGCTATCGGACGAGATGATCGTGTATTACGAAAGTCGTTCGAACGGTGTTGGAATGGCTGTCACCGGAAGTGCGGTAGTCACATCAAATGGTAAGGTGTTTGGCGGGGAGCTCGCCGCAGATCGTGATGATATGATCCCAAGCTTACAACGTCTGGCGGCGGCAATTAAGAAACATGGGGCAAAAGCCATTCTGCAAATCTTTCATGGGGGTCGCGAATGTCTGCCTGATGCGGTAGCGAATGGAGAAATCGTGAGTGCGAGTGCGGTTGCTAAAGAAGGGTCGAGTGTGATCCCTTGAGCGCTCGAAGAGCAAGAAATTATAGAGATCATTCGTGCATTTGGCTCAAGCACCCGTAGGGCCATCAAGGCTGGTTTCGACGGGGTAGAGATCCACGGGGCAAATCGATTTCTTATCCAACAATTTTTCTCGCTATACACCAACCGACGTGATGATCGTTGGGGAGGAAATGTAGACAGACGTATGGCGTTTCCGCTCGCTATTGTAGATGAAGTCAATAAAACGGTGGCTGAGCATGCCAAACGCCCGTTTCTTGTGGGATATCGGTTTTCACCGGAAGAAGAAATGACACCCGGTATTACAATGGCGGATACACTAAAATTGGTGGATGCCCTGGCAAATAAAAACCTGGATTATCTGCATGTCTCTTTAATGGACTTTTGGTCTAAGCCTAGACGTGGCGTAGAGGACAGCCGCTCTAGGATGGAAATCATCGATGAGCTCGTAGGGCAACGAGTTCCCGTCATCGGTGTAGGTTCGATCCGCACCCCTGACGAGGCGCTTAGAGCGCTACAATCCAGCGTCCCGTTTATAGCGCTTGGACGAGAACTGATTATCGATCCGGATTGGGTTGAAAAAATAATTCAAGGGAAGGAAAGTGAAATTAGGACGGAGTTAACTTTAAATGATCAAGAAAAATTGGGAATTTCCGATCCATTATGGCAGAAAATGATCCATACTCCAGGGTGGTTCCCAATCGCAAACCATGAAGCAAAAAAATAGGAAATGCTGCGTTAAAAGGGGACATCCGAAATTGCCGCCTGAGATGGTAAGGATGTATTTACCCGATCTTACGCCCTGCGGACCGTTCGTCTAGCTTTACCAATCAAAGGATTGGTTCACGCAATGGTTTGTGTGAAATAGATCTTCTTGCTGTCCTATTGTTGTAAATTAACGGAGACCGATGTGCCGGCGTTTTAAAAATGTATAACGTTTGCAAAATTCTACGTTCCATATATATCCTATGACCAACGCTAATTGTTGATGGAGCACGATTCGTAACAAGGTGCAACTGGTGCTCGACAGGCTTCAACGACTGCCCCTCGCGCCAATTCATTACGGCCGCATGTAACATAGAGTTTTTTGTGGTGAAGAAACATTTAACTGCAACTTTTCCCTTTTGTTGACGTTAATTAAACAGAACAATTTACATTTACCACTCTTTAAATGTAAATAATTGTATAAAAATGTTAAAAATAAATAGTTCTTCTATCTTATTTTATTATTATTGGATATATTTTACAATGGTCATTTAGTAAAAATAATCCATTTATGGGAGAGTGTATCCAGTTGAAAATCGTAAAAAAGACCGCAGCAACTCTCGCAGTATCCGCCGTCCTCGCTTCTGTTGCAATTGTCGGCTCCGCAAGTGCTGCCGAAACGCCAGCAACAGCGCCTAATGTGACAGCAAGCCCAGCTACAGTAGAGGGCGGAATTTTTAAACCAATGACGTTTGGTAACAAATGGGACGGTACGGTTACAGCTTCAAGTTCCACTACATCTGCGTTTATTGTTCCTGCTACTTATGGATATGTGAAAATGTGGTTTTACAATAAAGATTCGAAACCCGTTACTATATCTATAACCCATGAATCCGGTAAGGTATACTATACAAAAACGATTAATGGCGGTGCACAAGACACTTGGTTAAGTCCTCCTGATTACCCGGATGGTGTACGTGGTGGTACTTATACCGTTCAATATCATTCATCGGAAGGTTCAGTAAATGTTCAATATGCCGGCTTTGCTTCTGATAACAAAGCTGAAGTGAAATAATTACAAGCTAAAAAATTCGATCTGAAACATTTCAGAATAATTGAGAAACCCGAACGTCGTAGACGAAGACGTTCGGGTTTCTTTATTTCCTTGAAGTTTACTTAAAAAATATTTCCCAACAAATTTTTTCATTGCTTGCCATAATCCTTATCCCTACTGCACCAGCAGCGGCACCACCTTGCCGCCGTTCACATCGATTAACCCGAAGTCCGTAATCTTCAGCGCAGGGCTGACCGGCGCTGAGTGCGTGCTGATCGACATGATCGGGTTGTAATGACGGTACCCGAGCGATTCCATGGCCCGGCGCAGCCGCTCCACTTCCAGCGCCGTCTCCTCCAGCGGGACCTCCGTCAGGATGCCGCCAACCGGCAGGTGGAGACTCGCCAGCACCTTGCCGTCTTCCACCACGCAGAAGCCGCCCTGCTTGCGGATAATCTCGTTGGCCGCGAGCACCATATCGGCGACATTCCGTCCGACGACCAGCAGATTGTGGTTGTCGTGCGAATACGTCGTCGCCACGGCGCCCCGCTGGATCGTATCTCCGCCGATCAGGCCGTACGCCCGGTTGCCGTTCTTCCCGTACCGCTCGAAGGTCGCAATCAGCGCACAACCGCTGCCCTGCCAGTTCAGCCGGCCTTCGCGCACTTCGACCTCGGCATAGCGCTCCTCCGTAAAGGTGGAGCCGTCCTTCACCATCATGACGCGGCAGTCATGCTTCCCGTCCGCCGCATCTACCGCTACAGCAAAATCGGCTTCGCTCAGCGGCGGCGACTTGACGCTCTCGTAATAATGTGCCGGGAAAGCGGAAGACTTCGGCGTCTGACGGTACGGCTCGCCGGCGTCGTATACCTTCCGGCCCTTCTTGTACACCTGGTCGATGGTCAATTCCCGCAGATCCGAGAGCAGCAGGAAATCGGCGATTTTCCCCGGCGCAATCGCTCCCCGGTCCATCATCCGCATCCGCTTGGCGGGTGTGAACGTGCTCGCATAGATCGCGCGCTCCGGCGTCATGCCCATCGCAATCGCCTTGCGCACGATATGGTTCAGGTGCCCCCGCCGCTCGAAGGAATCGGCCATCACATCGTCCGTTACAAAGCAGAAGTGCTCGGCCACGTCATGGCGGATCAGATAGTCCATGACCTCCGGCGTCATCGACTTCTCCTGGATCTCGAGAAACATACCCGCCGCGATCCGGGCCTCCATGCCTTCGATCGTCTGATGCGTATGGTCGGAATCGACCCCGCTTGCAATGATCCGGTGAAGGTCCAGATCCAGCAGCTTCGGTACATGGCCTTCAATCACGAGTCACGGATAATGGCGGCGGACATGATTCAGAATGCGGTTCGTTTTGCAATCCGGGTCTGTAATGACATCGACGTAGTTCATGATCTCGCCGAGGCAAATGACATTCTCCGTCCGCAGCAGCTCGTCCAGATCCTCGATCTCAATGGCTCCTCCGGCCGTTTCCAGCGATGTGGCCGGCACCGAGCTCGGAATAGCGTAGAACATATCGGCCACGCAGTCCCGGCTTGCCTTGATCATTTCCTTCACGCCGTCAAGCCCGAACACATTGGCGATCTCATGCGGCTCGGGCACAATCGTCGTGACCCCGTTCTTGATCAGCCCGTACGAGAACGTCTCCGGCGTGACCATCGTGCTCTCAATATGCAAATGAATATCGATAAGTCCCGGAATCAGGTACCGTCCCTGCCCGTCCAGCACCTGCTGCGCTTCGAAACTTTCGGTTCCCCTCTTCCCGATATACAGGAATTTTCCGTCCTGCACGGCGGCATTGCCTTGAATGAACTTCTTGAAATAGCTGTTGTAGATTCGGGCATTCTCAATGAGTAAATCCACACGCATCTGACTGCACCTCCAAGTACATTACTCCACGAGAACTAGTTTATCGGCGGGGAACAGCGACCGGACTTCCTGGCCGGCCGGGTAAGGCGACTCCATCTCTTTATTCACGGTAAAATCGCCCAGTTCCGTCTCCACCACATACTGATAGCTCCGGCCGAGGAACGTGCTTACCTTGATCCGCCCGTTCAAGCGGTTAGGTCCTTCCTCGATCTCCCCGGCCGTACCGAGCACCAGATCGTCCGGGCGAATGGCGCCTTTTCGGCCCTTCTGCTCCCCGCGGCCGGCCTGTCTCAGGACGTTGAACGTGCGGCCCTTTACCTTGAGCTCGATGAGCTCTCCGCTTTCCTGCCGTTCCTCGAACTCGATGAAATTATTGAAACCGATAAACCGGGCGACAAATTCCGTCTTCGGGTATTTGAAGATCGTCGCCGGACGGTCGAGCTGCTCGATGACCCCTTTGTTCATGATCGCGACCTTGTCGGAAATCGAGAAGCATTCCTCCTGGTCGTGCGAAACATAGACCGTGGTAATGCCGAGCTCCTGCTGAATCCGCCGGATCTCCACCCGCATGTTCACGCGCAGGTTGGCGTCCAGGTTGCTGAGCGGCTCGTCGAAGAGCAGCAGATCCGGCTCAATTACAAGCGCCCGCGCAATCGCGACCCTCTGTCTTTGGCCCCCGGACAGCTCTTTCGGGAACCGCTTCTCGTATCCGGACAAGCTGACCGTCTCCAGAATTTGACGCACCCGCCGGTCGATCTCTGCACCGCCTACCTTCCGGAGGCGAAGACCGAAGGCGACGTTATCGTAGACGGACAGATGCGGGAACAACGCATAGCTCTGGAACACGAAGCCGAAGTTGCGCTTGTTCACCGGCACTCGCGTATAGTCCTTGCCGCCGAGCGAGAAGCGCCCTTCCTTGGCCTCCAGGAACCCGGCGATCAGCCGCGGCTGTCGTCGTCTTGCCGCGACCCGCTCGGTCCGAGCAGCGAGATCAGATTCCCCTTGTCCACGGTCAGGTTGAAATCCTTCAGAATATACTGCTGGTCATAGGCAACCGATACGTTTTCCAGTGTTAGTAGTGCCATGAACGAATGCCTCCATTATCGTTTGGTAAAGTAAGACAGCCCCATCAACCGCTCGATCACGAACATAAAGATCGCCGTAAAAATCATGAGCAGCACCGAGATGGCGGCAATCGTCGGGTCAAAATGGTTCTCCACATACGTCAGCATCTGAATCGGCAGCGTGCTGACGCCCGGGCCGGTCATGAATACCGAAATGTCGACATTGTTGAAGGACTCGAGGAACGCGATCAGTACGGCGGCGATAATGCCGGATTTGATATTGGGCAGGACGATCTTGAAGAATGTCTTGAGATGCCCCGCTCCCAGGCTCAGCGCCGCTTCCTCGACGGCAAAATCGAAATTGGACAAGCTCGACGCGATCACGCGGATGATGAACGGCAACATGATGACGGTGTGGCCGAACAAGAGCGCCGTATAAATCGGCAGATGATACGTCACGATCAAATATTTCAGCATCGTAAACCCGAGCACGATCCCCGGGATCAGGACGGGTGAAATGAAGACGGCATTCAGCGCGTCCTTGCCTTTGAACTGAAACCGGCTTAACGCATAGGCCGCCGGCACACCCAGCAGCAGCGCCAGAACGTTCCCCGCCAGCGAGACGAGGATCGAGGTATTGAACGTCTTGAGAAACATCTGGACTTCCAGAATGTTGTGATACCACTTCAGCGACAAGCCTTGCGGCGGGAACTTCAGCACGCTCCCCGGCTCGAACGAGGCGGCCGCGATAATGACAAGCGGACCGAGCAGAAATATATATACCAGCAACGTAAACAGGCCCAGCCCCCGACTCTTCTCTTGCATGCCTTCTACCCCTTCGGATTTAATTTATTGGCCAGCTTGTTCATCAGTGCGATAATCACGAACGTAATGACCATCATGATCGTGGCGATGACGGACGCCAAATACCAATCGTTCAGCGTAATGGCGTTCTGATACAGAAACGTGGAAATGACCCGCCGCTTGCCCCCGAGCAGCGCCGGCGTCGTGTAAGCCGTCAGGCTTCCGACGAAGACGAGGATGCTGCCGATAATGAGCCCCGGCACGCTGAGCGGCACGATGACCTTGCGGAAGGCCGTGAACCGGCCCGCCCCCAGGCTCTCCGCCGCCTTGATCAGATCGGGATCGATATTCTCCATGACCCCGACCAGCGTAATGATGATCAGCGGCAGGAACAGATGAATCAGACCGATCATCATGGCCGTAGGCGTATACAGGATGTCGAGCGGTTCTTTAATCAGGCCCAGCGCGATTAAGGCGTTGTTCAGCGGCCCCTTCTTGCCCAGAATGATCATCCAGCTGAAGGACCGGACCACCGAGCTCGTCAGCGGCGGGAAGATCGCCAGCGCGAGCAGCAGTCCCTTTCTCCGCGGTCCCTGTCTGGAAATATAGTAAGCGACCGGAAAGCCGAGTAATATGCACAGGAAGGTTGTAACCAGGCTGACGCGCAGCGTGGTCAGCAGAATTTTAAGAAAATACGGATCCTTGAAGAAATGCATGTAACCGCCGAGCGACGGCTGACCGTTCTCGAAGAACGTCGAGCCGATCGTCAGCAGAATCGGAACCACCATGAACACCGTGAGGAACAGCAATCCCGGAAGCAAAAGCAAGAATAAATAAGTCTTCTTCATGTCAGTTTTCTCCTGTTCCTTGGTTGCTAGGTACGAAGGGTGCGGATAAACAGCCGGAGAAATTCGTCTGCCGATACTTCCATACATACATGCACATTCGGTTCGCGCGAGAGGCGGTTCTGGAAGTCGCATACCGTTTGCCCGTCGCACAGCTCGCTTTTCGTTTCCACGTCAACGTAATAATGCCTGGTTGTAACGATATCGCGGTTCAAAGCGACCCCTACCGCCAGCGGGTCGTGCAGCGCACAGGCCCGCACCCCGTTGCGCTCATAATAACGCTGCATATAATCGGCGGTGCTTTCGCGGACATAGCGGCCGATCGGCGTGTCCCCCAGCTCGCGGATATGCTCTTCCGTCAGCAAGCGCGCGGCGCGTCACATCGAGCCCCACCTGCGTGAGGGACGCGAAGCCCGCCTGAAGCACCAGCTTCGCCGCCTCCGGATCGACGTAGATGTTGTATTCCGCCGTCGGCGTCACATTGCCGTATTCCAGCACCACGCCGCCCATGAAAATGACTTCTTTCACCTCGCGGACGAGCCGCGGGTATTTCATCAGCGCCAAGGCGAGATTCGTCAGCGGCGCGGTCATGATCAGCGTCACTTCGCCCGGATGCTTCCGCACCTGATCGATGATAAAATCCACCGCATGCCCTTCCTCCGCCTTCTTATGCACCGCCATATCGCGCAGCGCTCCGCCAATGCCGTCCTTGCCGTGCACCCGGTGCTCGAAGAACGAGCCCCTGAGGAGCGGCTTGTCCGCCCCCGGATGACGGGGATGTCCCGCTCCACGCCGGCCAGCTGCAGAATTTTGCAGGTGTTCTCGGTCGCCTGATCGAGCGATACGTTCCCGTTCACCGTCGTGATGCCGAGTATGTCCATCCGCCCGCCGCGGACAGCGAGCAGGATGCCTAATGCATCATCCACCCCCGTATCCACGTCGAGAATGACTTTCCTGTTCATCCGTTGGCCTCCCTAGAAAAACAAGGGTACATGCATGTTGGCCATATACCCTTGTTTCTTTTCTCTATCCGATAACTAAATGATCGGGGACCCCCACCTCTATAGGTGGGCCTTGAATCAGGTGGAGTAGAGTCTCCATCGGATTCCCCGATGTCCGGCTTGCCGGACGAGTTCACTGAGCTACTTCTTTATTCCAGCGGTCGATCCAGGCTTTGAGGTGCTGGTTGACGAATTTCATGTCCAGCTTGCGCAGCTTCTTCACAGTATCCGCACCGTAGGTGATGCCCTTGGTGTCGTCTCCTGTCAGCTGAAGCGTCGTGTTGACCGGGGAATCGACTTTCGCCTTGGCCGACTTCTCCTGCACTTCCTTGCTCAGATGCCAGTTGATGAAATCTTCCGCGAGCCGCTTGTTCTTGCTGCCCTTTACAATGTTGACGGTGTTCATGATCGCATATCCGCCTTCGGACGGCGTAACGAATTTCGCATCCGGCACGGCGGCTTTAATATCCTTCACATACATCTCCATGATCGGGCCAGCGGCGATCTCGCCTTGGGCGAACATATTGACGAATTCGGAGGTTTGGCCGTAGTATTTCACAACGCCTTTATTCAGCTCTTTCATCTTCGCGATCGCCTGATCTTCGTTGAAGCTGGTGCTTCCCGCTACGAGCGAAGCCGCATCCAGCATCATCGGGCCGCTGGTCGAAGTAATGTTCGGAATCGTCAGCTTCTTGACGAGGCTCGGGTTCCAGAGGTCGCTCCAGGACGTGATGTCCTTGCCCGCCGTCTTCGGATTATAGATAATCCCGAGCTGGCCGATCGTATAAGCCGGACCGTAGTCTTCGCCGAGCGGCGCCTTGGCGATGTCGTAGATATCCTTGAGGTTCGGAATGCGGTCGCGGTCGATTTTCTCGAACAGGCCGGCTTCGATGCCCTGCTCCGCATAATAATCGGACAAATAAATCAGGTCGACATTGGAGGTGCCTTGACGCACCTTGTTCAGGCGGTCCGCATTGTTGCCGGTATCCAGCACGATCTTCACGTTATGCTCTTTCTCAAACGGTGCGTACACTTCTTTCTTGAAGAAGTCGTCGGAGAAGCCCCAGGTGGAAATGACAAGCTGCGTCGGTTCGCCTTTGGATGCGCTCCCTCCAGCCGCAGGCGCAGTTCCCGTCGCGCCGCCGGTCTGGTCCTTCGCCGGTGTGCCGCATCCGGTCAAGGCCAGTCCCACTAAAGATAAAGACAGCAGACCCCGGATCATTCGTTTCTTCATCATGTTCTCTTTCCTCTCCATTTCGTTTGATTTGGAGGCGCTGGGCCTCTGTAAATTTTTTACTTGTTTTCGTCTTTTCTGTCAAACTATGCAGAGAGAATGAACCCCCAAAAATAAAAAGAAAAGTCCCCTTGATAGAAATAAGCTTCTAACAAGAGCACTTCTCATTGTAAACAATGCAGAAAGCGACATCTGTTCCTTACGCGGTTTCCTCTTAAGATAAATCAAAAAAGGAACTCCGGCTGCACTATTCAATTGTTTCTTTCAGAATCACATTGGTGATGGCCCATTGGGTCGGCGGATCGTAGTCCCGGAGTACCGCTTCAATCGATAATCCCATCTCCTGCTCCAGCTTCTCCCGAACCTTCTTCTTGTAAATAGAGGACATATAAAAATCGACTTCGTACTTGAGCGCAGGGGCTTCCCCCTCCAAAGCCGTGGAACGCGCGGATCGGCGATGCTTGGCATGAAACGTAATGATATTCTGATCGATCGATGCCTTCAGCAGGGTCGTGCCGACCCCGAACAGCTCCTTGGCGACCTCATTGTACAGGTGGCACAGCTTCTTCTTGGACTCGTTCGAGTCTACTAGGGGCATGGGATCACCTTCTAAAAACAATAATCGATCCTCTTCCAAAAAGCATACTTTAATAATACATAGATTCCCCGAATTTTTCAAGAAGATCGTTCGGATTTTTTGTCGAATGAAGGCTCGAATTAGCGATTATTTTGTCGAAAATATCCTTTTTCCGAATACTGGGTCACTTCCCCCGGAGAGCGGTCGAATTCTGCGGCCGGGTGCCCGTTTTTTTGTCGCCGAGCAGGTTGACCCCGATGACGCCGGCGATGATCATCACCGTGCCGATGATGTGGTACCCGTAAATCCGTTCGCCCAGGAACATCGCTCCGGCCGCAATCGATACGACCGTGCCCAAATTCGAAAACACGCTCGTCCGGGACGCTTCCAGCTTTGATAAGGCATAGTTGGACAGCCAGGAGGTAACCAGTGAAGAGAGGATCCCCAGATACAGGACAGCGACCAGAAAAGAAGGCTCGGACAGCGGAACGAGCATCCGGTTCAGCGTCCCCTTCGCCGCATGCTCCGCCAAGGAAATGACGAGCATCGCGGCAAAGGCCAGGCCCATCATCAGATAGCTCAGCTCCACCGGGCGGAACTGTTTGGAAAGCGATCGCGCCATTACCGAATACCCGGCGAAGGACACGCAGGACAGGAGGAGCAGGATGGCCCCCGCTATGCTGCTGAGGCTGATCTGGTCGCCCTTCATGACGAAAATAAACACGACGCCGAACACCGACAGAAAGATGCCGGCTTTCTGCTTCCAATTGGTCGTTTCCTTGAGAAACATCGCAGCGGCCAGCATTGTGATCACCGGCGTAAAGGCGAAAATGATGCCCCCTTCGGCAGAGGTGGTCCGCTGCAGTCCGAACGCCTGGAAGGCGAAGAACGCCATCGGATAAAGCAGCGACAGGACGACAACCCTCTTCCAGGGCTTTCCTTTATACTCCAGCCGGATCCAGCCGAAGGCCGCCGGGATGGAAACCGCCGCAAAGGAGGCGGCGAACCGGTACATCAGCGTATCCACCGGAGTAGCGGACTCCAGCGCTTGTTTAGTAAATAAGAATGAAAACCCGACAATGACCGCAGTGAGTACGGCCGCGGCATAAGCCCAGCTTTTGCCCGATCCTTGCATAATATCGACATCCCTTCCTGCTCTTCTCGCGGGCGGCATCAACCGCTATACTTAAGGTAAGCGAAACGATCGTACCGGACAATCGGAATCTCATTCAACTGTATCGATACAATAATCCTTTACCCGCAGGAGGTACCCGGTGAACAAATACAATGAAATCATGGCCGATCTGGAGGAGAAAATCCGTTCGGGACGCTACCGCCCCGGCGGCAGACTGCCTTCCCTGCGCGATCTGACCGGGCTCTACCGCTGCAGCTTAAGTACGGCGGTGCGGGTGTATCAGGAGCTGGAAAAACGCCATGTGATTTATTCTATTCCGCAAAGCGGCTATTATCTCGTCGAAAAGATGAAGGAGCGGCCGGCGCGGGCGGATAACGAAACGATCGATTTTACCTCTCCCTCCCCGGACCCCGATGTCTTTCCCTATCTGGATTTTCAGCACTGTCTGAATAAAGCCATCGACATCTTTAAAGACCAGCTGTTTACATACGGCGGTTCGCAGGGGCTGGAGTCCTTGAGGCATGCGCTCGTCTCCCATCTGGCCTCAGACCAGGTGTTTGCACAGGTGAAGCGCCTCGTCATCACCTCCGGGGTGCAGCAGGCGCTGATGATTCTGACCCGGATGCCTTTTCCCGGGAAGGGGGACACGATTCTGGTCGAGCGACCGAGCTACGACCTCTATCTGCGGCTTCTGGAACTGGAAGGGGTTCCGGTCGGAACAGTTCACCGGAGCGCTGAGGGGCTTGACCTGGATCAGCTGGAGGAGCGGTTTAAACGCGGGGGATTAAATTTTTCTACACCATGACCAGATACCACAATCCGCTGGGCACGTCCCTTCTTGCGGAAGAGCGGCGGGCGGTCGCCGAGCTGGCCGGAAAGTACGGGGTCTACATTGTGGAAGACGACTATATGTCCGATCTGGGCTTGGAGAGGCGGGCCGATCCCATTCATGCCTACGATTCAAGCGCCCATGTGATTTATTTGAAGAGCTTTTCCAAAATCATTTTTCCCGGGACGCGGGTCGGGGCCGCCGTGCTGCCGGAGCGCTTGCTCCCGGCCTTCCAAACCTATAAACGGCTGGCCGATTTGAACACCTCGTTCCTGTCCCAGGCCGCGCTGGAAATTTACATCAAGAACGGGATGTACCAACGGCACCGGCACAAAATCAGCTCCATGTACACTGAGCGCATGCACGCTCTGCATCAGGCCTTGAAGGAAGCCGACCGGGACGGACGGATCGAAGCTTCGAACCGAAGCCCCGGACTCGGCGTTTACACGCAGTTCAAGCTTTCGCCGAAGGTCAACCTCGACCGGCTGGTGAAACGGCTCGCCTCGCGGAACATCCGGGTGCTCGGAGGGCAGGCCTTTTATTTGGCCGATTACGCCGTGAAGGACAAGTTTCTGCGCATGAGCATCTCCCGGGCGAGGCCGGAGCAGATTCGCATAGGGATAGAGGCCCTCCTGGAGGAGCTGAAAAAGCTGCGGCTCGGCTAGAACCGCTCGCTGGAATGGCCGAGAGGCCTTAACTGCTATAAAACGCTCTTGGCAAACAAAAAGCGGTTCTTCCAATAGTCGCTGAAGTCGCTCATGGTAACGCCGGGACTGCCGTAGGTATGGACCATTCTTCCCCCCCCGGCGTAGATCGCCACGTGCCCGATGATGCGATTGCTCTCGTAACGGCCGGGTGTATAAAAGAACATGAGATCGCCCGGCTGCAGCTGATCCATCGGGACGTTCCGCCCCACTTGCCCCTGGTCGCGGGAAGCTCTCGGTAAAGAAACGCCGAAATGGCCGAACACATACTGGGTGAAGGAGGAACAGTCGAATACGTGCGACGCGTTGTAGTCCGCCGCCGAGAATTGATAAGGCGTTCCTTCCAAGCTCTGAGCGAAGCGCACGATTTCGTCCCTTTGGTCCGGGCCAAGAGCGAGGCTTCGTATGGACTTAGGTGCCGCCTGCTTCTGTGCCAGCGCGGCGTCATCGAGACGATCGATAGTGACTTCCCGTTTAGCAGTATCCCAACGGATCGGCGTTCCTATCAAGGCCGAGAGCGCTTGAACCGTCATGTACGGTTTACCGTCGCGATATTCCGGAGCTTGAGGGAGACGCTTGGAACGGTCGCCGTCCAATGCCGCCGTATCGTTCATTCTAATCCTATAGACCGGATCCGTCGCACCCAGGCTGAAGCTGTCGCCTTCGCGGTGCAAATTGAAGTTCAGCAATTGAGAGGTTTCCTCCAGCGGCACCCATACTTGTCCGCTGCTTTGCGGATAGACGAGCGCTTCCGTGCGGTCGGAACTTCCGCTAACGATCATGGAGCCCATTTGCCCCGAACTTACATAAGTCGGTGGATTCTGGCTTTGTACTTGCTGTTTGGAACATCCTCCTGTAATAAGAGTCGCGGCACAAATTACCGCAAAGAGACGCCTAAGCCGGGTTGCAGACATCATTCCTCAAATCCCTTCCCAAGAGTTTTCTTTATTATTTTCGGGCGCAACCGTGCTTATTCTTGGGCTTGGCGAATAAACGTAAGAGCTTGCTAAGGCAAGCGTTCATAGCAAAGCCGCGCACCCCATGCACGGATACGCGGCTCTTCTGCAGCCCGGCGAAGCTTGCCGTTACATCAGCTTCTTGATCTCATTCACGACCGGCTGCTCGGCCGGTTCGTTATCGTCCGCAATGCCGCGGGTGGAATTGCGGAATTCGCGGAGCGTATCCCCGAAGGCGCGGCCCAGCTGCGGGAGTTTGGACGGGCCGAAGACGATCAGGGCGATGGCCAGAATAAGGAGCAGGCCGGAAACGCCGATATTGTTGAACATGGGGCAACCTCCTCTCTGCTATGATGGTGGGCCAACATACACTTTAGCTTCCTTAACCGTTCGTCAGCTTCTGCTGCATCGCACGCCACTGGCGGCCCGAGACGACCACACTGATCTCGAACAGCAGGATGAGCGGCACCGTGACCGACAGGTGCGATACCATATCCGGCGGCGAAATGCAGGAGCCTACGATCGCCAGACCGACGTAGGCGTATTTCCTCGTCACCTTCAGGCGCTCCGGGGTGAGCGGCCCGATCCGGGTCAGGAAGAGCAGCACCACCGGCGGCTCGAAGGCGACCGCCATCGGAAAGAGGACGTCGAACAGGAACGAAAAGTAGCGGTCGATGCCGTACGTTTCGATGGCGCCGATCGTACGGTTCATTTTCTTCATGAAACGCAGCATCATCGGGAACACCACCCAATAGCTGAATGACAGTCCGCTTAGGAACAGCATAAACGCCACCGGGATGTAAGGCGACGCGCTTCTCGCCTCCGCTTCGGTCAGCCCAGGCCGCACGAACGCCCACAGCTGGTACAGGAGTACGGGAACCGTGAACAGCAGTGCGAACAAGAAGGCGCACTTCATATAGATCAGCGACCCGTCCGTAAAGGAAAAAACATTCCACTCGATCTCCCCGCCCCGGGCTGCGACTTGATGTACCGAAGCAGCGCCGGCGACAGGTACAGCCCTGCGCACAGCGTAGCCGTGAACCATCCCGCTACAATGATGAGCCGCTTGCGGATTTCCGCCAAATGCTGGATCCAGTCTTCCTGCTCCATACCATCCCTCCGCCTGTTCAAGGCCTGGCCCGGCCGTCCCCTTGCTCTAAACGACCATGCCGCCCGACTTCAAATATTTCGATATCCCTTCCGCCGCGCGGTAGGCGAGCGCGCCGACCGTGGCCGTCGGGTTGTAGCCGCTGTTGTGGGCGAACGCCGATGCGCCGACGACGAACACATTCTCCGCATCCCACATCTGTAAATAAGTGTTAACCGCGGAGGTTGAAGGATCCGACCCCATCATGACACCGCCCGTATTGTGCGTCGATTGGTACGGCACGATGTTATACGGTCCAAGCTGATCGTTCGAACCCATCGTGGTCGGCTTCATCTCCTTCATGATTTCCGCGGCTTTGCCGGCCACGAACTTGATCATTTCCCGGTCCTGGTCCTCGAAGTCGAACGTGACGCGGGCCAGCGGCAAGCCGAATACATCCTTGTAGGTCGGGTCCAAATCGACATAATGATGCCTCCAAGGCAAATTGCTGCCCTGCGGCGAAACGGCGAGTACGCTGTTCGCGTACTTGATCGATTTCTGCTTGAAATCCTTGCCCCAGGAAGGCGTTCCCGCCGGTACCGAGTTCGTGGCAATCGGCCGCTGCCCCGTCTGGGAAATCCGGATGCCCGCCCCATGGAGAAAATTGAGATTGCTGTGGTCGAAGTTGTCTCCGTTGAAATCGGGTATTTCCATGCCAAGGGAACCGGCTCCCGCGAACAGATTGAACTCCTTATCATCATAAAAGCCGGTAGCCGCACCGCCGTTCGTTTGGTAGCAGTAGTTTTTGCCGATAACCCCGGTTCCGGTGGACGGGTCGTACGGTTTGCCGAGCTTGGACGTCAGCAGCAGGCGGATGTTGTTAAACACGTAGCTGGCCATAATGACCACGTCGGCCGGCTGCTCGAACTGCTCGCCCGTCAGCGTGTTTACGTAAACGACGCCGCCTGCTTTTTTGCCGTCATGCAGGATTTGGATGACATTGGCATAGGAGCGCGAGCTCGAAGTTGCCGGATTTCTGCGCCACCGGCAGTACGGTCACAACCGGATCCGCCTTCGCTCCGTACTCGCAGCCGAACCGCTCGCAGAAGCCGCAGTACTGACAGGTTGCCCGGGTAATGCCGTACGGATTGGTATACTGCTCGGACAGGTTGGCCGAAGGCATCATGTAAGGATGATACCCCAGCTTCTTCGTCGCATCCTCGAACAGCTTGAGCGCGGGGGTCTTCAGCATCGGCTTCGTCGGAAAAGGGTTCGACCGCTTGCCGACCAGCGGATTCTGCTCCTGGTCGCCGGAGATTCCGGCCACCTTCTCGAATTTGTCGAAATACGGCTCGAGCTGGTCGTAGGTAATGCCCCAGTCCTGGATCGTCATGCCGTCGGGGATTTTCTTTTGCCGTAGCGCTCGACGGTCTTGCTGTAAATTTCGAAGTCGTAGGGCAGGAAGCGGTAGGTTTGTCCGTTCCAGTGAATCCCCGCGCCGCCAAGCCCCTCGCCAAGCAGGAACGAACCGTATTCGCGCATGGGAACGGCCGTCATTTTGGCGGTATTGCGGAACGTTACGGTTTCCTTGGACAGATCCTGCATCAGATCGTACCGCTGGGCATAGCGCAGCTCATCATGCACCATGTAGTAATCCTGCGTGCCCCGCGGCTTCCCGCGCTCCAGGCCGAGCACTTTGACGCCCTGCTGGGTAAGTTCGGCGGCAATGATGCCTCCGACCCATCCCATCCCGACGATGACGACGGGAACCTTCGGCAATTTGGTAGCCATGATGGAATCCTCTCCTTCGGGTTAATGTTGCGCAAAATGGTCATGCAGGCTGCGCGGTTCCATACTCACGAACTGGTCTTTGTCTATGATATTGGCATAGCTCATTTGATTGCCCGGGTACTTGCGCATCTTCCAGCCCTGCATGTTCTTGTTGCCTCCGTACAGCGGGTCGGAATAGACGCCCTCCAGCGTCATCATGCGCAGCAAGTTGAAGAAGGTTTTGCTGTTGATGCTCCCCGCCACCATTACTTCGCCCTTCTCCATGGAAGTAAGAATGGCATCCTTCTCGGCATCGGCAAGCTCGACGAACCCTTTGGAATATTTCTTCTGGCTCGTCTCATCCAGAGCCTGAAGGCCCATGGTGAACACCTCATGCCGGGCGATGCTTTGGTATCCTCCCTGCGTCGGCGCCCCCCAGAACGAACGGCCCCTGCCGGTACTCGCGGGCGTTATACCCCCACGGGCTCGCCAGCTGATGGTCGATGTAAAAGGGAACGCCCAGCTCCGCCGCACCCGGTCCCAGCTCGTCCTTAGGAAAAATCCGCTCGACGGCGGCCTCCGTAATCTGCAGCCGCGTCTGGGTGAAAAACATCGGAGCCTGGTTGAAGTCCGCAGTAGGCGCCGTTGGGGTAGTAGGCGCAGGGGTCGCCTGCTTTTTATTGAACCCGCCTGCGAGAGCTCCCCGATGACGCCGCCCACGACCGCTCCGCCGATCGCGGCTCCGGAATATTTCAGAAAGCGGCGTCTGGACCCGTCCGGCGGCTGTCCATTAGGCTTGGATTCTTGTTCTGCCATGTTGTCATACCTCCATGAATTGGATGCTCTGCCTAGCTTGAACCAGGGCTGGACAATTTATGCAGTTTTATTATGGTTGTTGCAGAAATTTCCTATGCATGAAATAAAAAACGGGTGGGCATCGTATGAACATTGGTTCTTTCAAGCGGTGCATCTTTAAGAAGCGGAACCAGATCTGAACCGGCTGCATCCTGCTACTGTAGCCGTCAGGCCAATGCCTATTACAAGGAGAGCGGTTAGATGAAAAAATCAATCGTATGCCTCGCTCTGCTGCTTGCCGTCTCGCTTTCCGCCTGCGGCAAGAGCACAACGCCGCCGGCGGCGCAGGGGGCGGTACTACCGGAGGAGCCACAGGCGGTACTACTGGAGGAACAACCGGGGGGACGACCGGCGGCGGTACCACGGTCGATGCAACGGCCCTGTTCAAAGCGAATTGCGTCGCCTGTCACGGCAACAATATGGAAGGCGGCGTCGGTCCGAACCTGACGAAGGTCGGAAGTAAATACAGCAAGGATCAGATCGGTACCATCCTGGCCAACGGCCGGGGAGCGATGCCGAGCTTCAAAGGAAAGCTCACGGATGCGGATATCGGAGCCCTCTCCGATTGGCTGGCCGCCAAGAAGTAATCCCGCGCCGGCAGGAGTCCGGCTTCCGCGGCCGGCGGAAAGGCCCTTTTGGCCTACCGCATTCGCGAACAACAAAGCCCCTTCCCGGGGCTTTTTCCATTTGTTGCAGAGGTTAAGACGAGGCGGAATGGACCATTTTATAACCGTATACACAATTACTTATCGGATAAAGGAGATGCCCCTATGCCAGCCACTATGACGCCGCCGGCCCAGCAGACACAGCCGCTGATCCCGCGCCGCCCCGCGTGATTACGACGAAGGACCTGCTTTATCTTAAAGATGCGCTGTCCTGGGAATTAAACGCGTTCAAGAAATTTCATTACTTCGCGCAGCAGGCGACGAACCCGCAAATCAAGCAAGCGCTGGATAAGGCCGGACAAATGCATCAGCGCCATTATCAGAAGCTCTTAACCCATCTGCAAGTTGACAACAATACCGCCATGGCCGCTCTGCCCCGTCCTCAGCAGGGGCAGCGAGCCGACGCAGTAAGGAGGCCGCGCCGATGCAGCGAAAGCAAGGACAGAACCCGAATCAAATCGCCAACCCGCAGACCGGCCAGTCGCCTAAAGTCAAAGGCCCGGAGATGAATGACCGCGACTTTCTGAACGACGGCCTCAGCACCTGCAAATATTTGACCGATAGTCTGAATGTCGCCGTCCGCGAGGCCAGCCATAACGAGCTTCACGCCGATCTGGTTCAAATTTTGACGGAAACCCATCAAAGCGCCAGAGATCTGTACAATTTGATGTTTCAGAACGGGTGGTACAAGCTGGAAGCCGAGGAACAGCAAAAGCTCGGACAAGCGTACCAGCAGTTCAACGGCTATTCCTCGCAATTCCCATACGCGTGATCAAACCGAAAAAGAGCGGGCGCCCTGTTTGGCGATCGCTCTTTTTCGTCTATTCATATGCAGGATCCGCCGGTGGCATCCAGCATCTGCGCCGTTACCCAGCGGCTATCCGGTGAGGCCAGGAACGCGGCGACATCCGCGACATCCTCAGGTCGCCCTACGCGGCCCAGTGCGGACATATCCGACGCAAACTTCTGCGCTTCCGGCGTATGCGACCACGAAGCGTTGATGTCCGTATCGATGATCCCCGGCATAATGGCATTCACCGTGATGCCCCGGGGCCCCAGATGTTTAGCCAGCGTTAACGTCAGCGTGTTCAAGGCGCCCTTCGACAGGTTGTACGCGGTCGTATCGGGAAAAGCGATCCGCGTAACCCCGGAGGAGATATTGATGATCCGGCCGCCGCCGCGGGAGCCTCGGCAGTGCCTTCTGGATCAGGAAGAAAGGAGCCTTGACGTTCACGTCCATCACCTTGTCGAATACGTCCTCCGTTACATCTTCGATCGTTCCTCTTGGTCCGAAGGCGGCATTGTTGACCAGAATGTCAAACTCCTTCCCGCCCGTCCGCTCGATAAGCGCAGCATCCAAGGCTTCGTACAAAGCCTCTACGCCGCCAGGGGTGCCCAGCTCAGCCTTGACCATGAAAGCGGCGCCGCCTGCGGCTTCTATATCGCGGACCGTCTCCTCCGCGGCGTCCTGCCTCGTGCCGTAATGAACGGCCACAAGCGCTCCGTCCTTCGCGAGTCGTCTCGCGATTCCACGCCCGATCCCCGGCTTCCGCCGGTCACCAAAGCAATTTTCCCATCCAATACTCCCATAGCGCTGATCCTCCTCTTATCCTATCGCCAGCTCGACAGGCATTTGAAGCTCAGCAAGGTGCAGCCCCTTCTCCCCTTCTCCTTCCGCAGGATAAAATAATTCCCGGCTCGGCTGCGAGTCCGAAATCCGGTAGCCGTTCCGCTCGATCCAATGAGCCAAATCGGAGGTGGCCCGGCAGACGCTGTGCGGGTCACACTTGTGCACCAGCGTAGCCATGAGGGGGCTTCCGGCCACTCGCCAACCTGCACCCGGCCGCCGCCGGGCGCTTCCCGGGTCAGGGCAACGGCCACCTCCAGATCCGCCGTCTCGTCGGATGCCGAACAGTCGTGCCAGCGGATGGCAAAAGGGATGCTCGCGATCCCTTGTTCCCGGGCATAGCGCTTGATGTCTTTCAGCAGCAAGCCGAGGTGCGCCCTCGGGACACGCTCACGGACTGAGGCGACATGCTGCGGTTCGAGCGTTTTGACCACAGGATCGGTCAGGGGAGCGGAGCCGTCTTCCTGCTCGATCTGGAGCACCCTTGCTTCGATTCTTGCCAGTCTTGCCTGCTCTTCGAGTACTTTCTTGTGCAGCTCGGCCCGCTTGAGGCGGAGCATGCCTTGAATTTCCGCACAGGACACTTCGTCCAGCATGGAACCGATTTGCTCCAGTGTAAAACCAAGATCCTTAAACGCCAGAATTCGATGCAGGCGGTACAATTGATCCGCCGTATAATAGCGGTAACCCGAATGCTCGTCGGTATGCTGCGGCTTCAGCGACCCTATTTGATCATAGAACCGCAGCGTCTTGACGGACACCCGGCTCAATTTCGAAAAATCGCTGATCTTGAACATGCGCATGTTCATCCTTTCCCAGCTTGGTGAACCTTATCGGAGGCCTCTACGGATACTATATACCCTCCAGTTTAGGGGAGAGTCAAGAATATTCTCTTAGAAAATAACGCGACGCCAGCCCAGGGATGACCGGCAAAATTATTTCGGCGGCCTATTGCAAATTCCGGAAAAATGGTCTATGATGGGAACAAGTTAGTAATTGGTCAATCAATAACAAATTCAAACCGAAAGGAGACCCTTCTATGGTGAAAGGAACTGCTTCTTCCGCCAACCGCCGTACCGACATCGTGTCCGCGGCTATTGAAGTCTTTGCGGAAATCGGCTATTACCGGGCGACGACCGCTCAGGTGGCGGAACGCGCCTCCATCTCGCAGCCCTATGTCTACCGCTTCTTTACGAAGGAGTCTTTGCTGGTGGAAGCACTGGAGGTTTCCTGGCGGCGGATCCTGAAGGCTTTTCAGCAGGTGATCGATTCTACGGCGCCCGAGCAGCTTGAGCTGGGATTGATCCGGGCCTACGAAGACATCATGAATTCCCACCGGAGTGAAATCCTGCTGCAAATGCAGGCGCAGACGATCCGCGATACGCCCATTCGGGATGCGATGCAGAAAGGCATGGGCCAGGTAAAGGAGCTTGTGCTGGGGGCTTTCCGGCAGGCGGGAATCGCAGATGCAGAGGGGCGTACCTCCGACTTTCTCGCCCGAGGAATGCTGTGCAATGTGTCGATGGCGCTAGATATGCCCGATTTGATGGTCAAGAGATAGACGAAATTTTTTTCAGTATTAGTAATTGGTCAATCAATAACAAAATAATCATAAGGAGATGGTTCGAATGAAAAAAGCAGTGGTACTGGGAGCAACCGGAGGCGTAGGCCATCCGCTTACGGCGGAACTTACGAAAAGAGGGATCGAGACGGTGGCCTTCGGCCGGTCTATGGGCAAGCTGGAGCGCTTGGCGCGGGAGCTTGGAAATCCGTCTGTGCTGAAGCTTGCAGCGGGAGACGCGTTCAAGCCGGTGGATATCCTGAGGGCGGCGGAGGGGGCGGACGTTATTTTTCACAGCGCCAATATCCCCTACCATGAGATGGAGTCCCGGCTCCTGCCGCTCGGTGAGTCCGTGATGACGGCCGCCGAACGTCTGGGAGCGAAGGTCGTGGTCGTGGACGGCATCTACCCGTACGGCCGCAGGACCATGGACAAGGCGACGGAGGAGCATCCCAAGCGTCCCCATACCCGCAAGGGCAAGGTCCGGCTCGCCTATGAGGAGCTGATCCTCGGCCCCCGCTGGCACAGGGCGCGACCTCTCATCGTACGGCTCCCGGACTATTACGGCCCCTCCGCTCAGGCGTCCTATCTCAACGTGACGATGGAGGCCATTGCGGCCGGCAAGCCGACCGCTTTCGTTGGCAACATGACCGTTCCGCGCGAATACGTCTACCTGCCGGATGCCGCCCGTATGATCGTCGAAATCGCAGCTCGGCCCGAATCGTACGGGCAGAACTGGCATATTCCCGGACCTGGTGTCATCTCCGGACGGGATATTGTCCGGATCGCTCAGCGGGCAAGCGGGAAACGCAAAGCAGTCGTTCCGCTCGGTCGCATCAGCCTGTCCCTGATCGGGCTTTTCAATCCGGTCATGCGGGAAGTCGTCGAGATGCTCTACCTCACCGAGGAGCCCTTCGTCCTGAGCGGCGAGAAGTACGAGCGCGAGATCGGGCCGATCTCCTGGACCCCTCACGAGCAGGCGATCGCGGAAACGATCCGCGACCTCATGAAGCACTGAGAAGACGGGCCGTCCCGCCCGCCGTCATGGGAATTAATGGCATGCGTTTTAGGGTTAGGCAAGCGCCCCGTATTTTTGATATAATAAGGACAAATTTTGCACGCACAAGGGGATAACTATGAACTTCAAAAGCACACGGGGAATGTGAGCAACATCGGATTCATCGACGCGGTTCTGATGGGGCTGGCGGACGACGGCGGCCTCCTGGTACCGAGCGAAATTCCGCAAATTCCGCAAAGCAAGCTGCAAGCATGGGAGAAGCTGTCGTACCAGGAGCTGACCTACGAGATTTTCTCTTACTATACGAACGGTGAAATCCCGCAGGACGACCTGAAGGCCCTGATCCGCGAGAGCTACCAGACGTTCCGGGACGACCAGGTGACGCCGGTCCGCAAGATCAACGACCGCTTGTATGTACTCGAGCTGTTCCACGGCCCGACTTTCGCCTTTAAGGACATTGCGCTGCAGTTCCTTGGCAACTTGTACTCCTATATTTCGAAGAAAAACAACGAAATCATTCATATTCTCGGCGCGACCTCGGGCGATACGGGGGCATCGGCGATTGAAGGCGTTAGAGGTAAAGAAGGCATCCGGATCTGCATCCTGCATCCGCACCAGAAAGTCAGCCGCGTCCAAGAGCTGCAGATGACGACGGTTCATGACGCCAACGTGCTCAATCTGTCGGTCAAAGGCAATTTCGACGACTGCCAGCGGATCATTAAAGACCTGTTCGCCGATGTAGATTTCAAAAACAACTACCACCTGCGCGCGATCAACTCGATCAATTTCGCCCGCATTCTGGCGCAGACCGTCTATTATTTCTACGCTTATTTCCAAATCGTCAAGCAGACGGGCAAAGCAAGCCAAGTCAGCTTCAGCGTGCCGACGGGCAATTTCGGAGACATCTTCGCAGGCTACCTGGCCAAGCGGATGGGCCTGCCGGTCGATAAGCTCATCGTCGCTACGAACGAGAACAACATTCTGGAGCGCTTCGTCCGCGAGGGCGTGTACCAGCCGGGAGAGTTCCACAGCACCTACAGTCCTTCCATGGACATTCAGGTGGCGAGCAACTTCGAACGGTACCTGTATTACTTGAACGGCGAAAATCCGGGGGCCGTTTCCGCCTTGATGAACGGCTTCAAGTCGGAAGGTAACATTACGGTCGGTCCCGAGCTGCTGCAGCAGGTGCAGAAGGATTTCGCAGCTTACGGCGTCCAAGGCGAAGAATGCCTGCAAACAATCGGCAAATACGACAAAGAGTTCGATTATTTGCTCGACCCGCACACAGCCTGCGGCGTAGCGGCTTACGAGCACTGCAGCGGCGCAGATGAGATCTGCGTGACGCTCGCAACGGCCCATCCGGCCAAATTCGACGAGGCCATTCGTCTCTGCGGCATCCAGCAGGAATTCCCGGAGGAAATCCAACAGCTGTTCGACAAGCCGCAGTATCAGACGATCGTGGACAATGCAACCGATGAAATCGTTGCTCAACTGGTGAAATTTTTCAAGGACTGAAGCAGTGTATAGTAAAGAAAGCCGGCGCCTCGTATGGAGTGCACCGGCTTATTTTTTTCTTTTATAATGAGGATAGGAATCTTACCCGCTTTTCTTGGCGGACAAGCGCCTCATTTCCTTAAACCCTACGAATTCGCCGCTCTCCTCGTGCCAAACCCGGTACCGCAGCGAGCGCAGGCTCGACCTTAAGGTAATGGTTTGTACATCCCGCAGCATGGGGCTTGCATGATGAACCGATTCGAGGTAATAGTTAGGCACCCGCGGACTCAGATGATGAATGTGATGAAACCCGATATTCCCGGTAATCCAATTGAGCACCTTCGGCAGTTTATAGTAAGAGCTCCCCTGCAGCGCCGCTTTCACATA
This sequence comes from Paenibacillus sp. P25, assembly GCA_024704175.1. Lineage (GTDB taxonomy): Bacteria > Bacillota > Bacilli > Paenibacillales > NBRC-103111 > Paenibacillus_G. The sequence goes on along the minus strand of CP085629.1, from coordinate 6,468,502 downwards.
ATCCCATTGACCTTCCTCTTCGAAATAAGATCCCTCAAATTGATGCTGAACATAAAACAGCCAAATGCCCGCAATCCCTGAAGTAAAAAAGATCGGCGCCTGGATCAGGAGGAACGATTGCCAGCCTACGGCCCAGCATAGCAGTGCTGCAAGACCGGCGATGCCCAGGTTGGTAATATAGGTGTTGATTCGTTCCTTGCGGCCGGCGCGCTTCCGGTTAAACCGGTAATCGATGAGGAAAATATAAATCGGACCGACGGTGAACATGAACAGCGGGTTGCGGTACAGCCTGTAAATCCAGCGGCGCCACAGGGGCGATGACAAATATTCGTCCACCGTCAGCGTCCAGATGTCTCCTGTACCCCGCTTGTCCAGGTTGCCGCTCGTCGCGTGATGAACGGAATGGCTGTGCCGCCATTGGGAATAAGGACAGAAGGTCAAGATGCCGGTTATCGTGCCGACAATATCATTCGCGGCCCGGTTTTTGAAGAAGGACTTATGGCGAAGCAGTCATGAAAAATGATGAAAATGCGGACTAGAAAGCCTCCGGCCAGAATAGCCGGTATGAGGGTAAGCCAATAAGAAACCGATAGACATAAATAAGCAGCATACCAAAGGGCAAAAAACGGCAGCAGCGTATTGATGAGCCGCCTTACACTGTGTCGGATATGCGGTCTTTCGTAAGGTGCGACGTCTTTACGCCATTCGCCTTGTTCCTCGTGAAGTACTATACAAATCTTCCTCTCTCAAGTCATATCGGAACAAAACTTTGCACCAATGATTATACTACGTTTCATATCGACAAAAGTTTCTAAGAATATTAGGCCTCATATTTCCAAATCGCTTAAATTTGACATGAAACCAAATGGTTTCGTATAATACAAAAGAGAAACCTTTTGGTTTCGCAATTTACAGCCTTTGGGAGGAATAACTTATGAAAAGCGCAAGCCCCTATGTCATTATCGAGAATGTAAAAGAATCGATCGAATACTATCAAAGCGTATTTGGCGGCGAGATCAAAATCCTGAACGAGCATGCAGGCAAAGTTCTGCATGCGGAGCTTCATCTGGGCGCGAGTCTGATCCATTTTTCCGATCCGTACGGCAGGACGCCTAACAACGAGAATGTCAAAATCATGATCCAATTCGACAGTGAAGAGGAAATCCGCAAGGCGTACGATACGCTCAAAGCGGACGGACAAGTTACCGTAGAGCTGCAGGACACGTTCTTCGGCGCCTTGCACGGACAAGTTACAGACAACCGAAACAACATCGGCTGGGTGCTGAATTATTTCAAAGCCTAAGATGCCGGAAGCCGCTGAATGGCTTCAAATTAGCCCGTTCGATGAAGAATCATCAGGTCAGCTATAAGTCCACGAAAACTTTTAAATTCTTGTCAACGAACAAAGAAGCTTCCACCTCCACGCTCAAGTGGTTCTGAAAGCTTCTTTATTTGAATTTATTGCTAGAAATCCTCGTTCGTCAAATCGAAGTTGACACCAGACGCGGCTTTGCTTCCTTCCGCGACCGCTATGATCAATTGAGAAGCACCGGCGATGGCGGAGTCGCCCGCCGCATAGACACCTTCCACATTGGTTCTCCCGAGCGCGTCCGTCATGATGCCGCCGAGCTTGTTGACGGTGCAGCCCAAAGCTTCGGCGAACGGTGCCGCCGGAAACCATAGCGGGGTAACAAATCCGCCGCTTCTTGCCGCCTCTCTCCCATCTTCGAAAATCACCTTCTCGAGCTGCCCAGCCGCGTCCCGATAGTGCCCGGATTCGCTGCTCCTCGACCATGATCTCTTTCCGGCTAAGCGACTGCTTTTGCTCTGCGGTCAGCACGCTTTTGCCGTTCGTGCAAACCAGGAGATCGCGGCTCCAGTTATATAAGATCTTGGCCATATGGTGAGCGTGATCGGTCTCCGATATGATGACCAGCGGCCGGTCCCTCAGCTCCCACCCATCGCAGTAAGGACAATTGAACAGGCTTTTGCCGTAAAACTCCGTGAGTCCGTTGACGGCCGGGAGCACCTCCCGTAGACCGGTGGCCAGAATGATCTTCCGCGCCTCGTACCACTCTCCGGTTTCAGCAAGCGGCCCGAAGGAGCCGTTGTAGCGCCTCGCCACCTGGATGATTTTGGCCTGGCGCCTCTGGACGGACGGGTACTTATCGACATCTTGCTGAGCAACCTTCCTGAAGTCCCCCGGGCTGATGCCATCCCGGGTCAGAAATCCGTGCGATTCACGGGTGACGGCATTCCGCGGCGCATTGTTGTCGAATACCATCACCTTTCTCCTGGCCCTGCCCAAAACAAGAGCGGCACTTAGGCCGGCCGGGCCTCCACCGATAATTGCACAATCCAGCATTCTGAAATCACTCCTTAATTTATAGATATTATAGATTCATCTTGTCCATTATTACTTAAAAAAAATATTACTTTTACCTCGAGGGAATGCCACGGAAAGTTTATCGCCGCTAGATGGGTGAGCTGACTTGACCTCAAGCAATAATAGACTTTATGTGTCTATAATATCTAAATTAAAATATCGTGTCAACCCACATGCAGCTACCCTTTGGCCTTTGGCAAACCGCAGACCAACGAATTGACCACATTGGTCAATAGTGTTATACTCAATTGACCGCACTGGTCATTGCATTTTCAAGGAGGAAGCGACCCCGTATGTTTTCTAAATTTCAAACGCTGGAGCCGGAGAAGCAAGAACGCATATTGAATGCGGCCATGAAGGAGTTTGCCCAAAAAGGCTATAAACATGCCTCGACCAATGAGATTGTGGCGGCCGCGGGCATCTCCAAAGGGCTGCTGTTTCATTATTTCAACAATAAGAAGGACCTTTACCTGTTCCTATACGATTACATTCTCGAAATTTTCCTTAATGAATTCTTCGAAAGAGTGGATTGGAACGAGAAGGATGTATTCATCCGAATCCGGCAGGTAGCCGGAAAGAAAATCGAAATCGTCGACAAGCATCCGCTGCTGATTGACTTTGCCTTAGCCGCCAGATGGGAGGAATCCCCCGAGGTGAAGATCGATTTAGAGCATAGGAATAAGGAGATGTCGGCCTTCAGCCTGGCCAAATTGTTCGAGGATATCGATACTTCGCTGTTCAAGGAAGGCGTGGATATCCGGAGAGCGATCGATGTGATCATTTGGACGATCGACGGGTATGCCAACCGAAGACAGGAGAAAATCAAAACCGACGGTTATTTTAATCTCGTAGAATTCGAAGACTCTTTGACTGAATTGGATGTGTACTTGGGTATGCTGAAAGACAACTTTTACCGTGAAACTTAAGATAAAGCGAGGGTGACTCCCGTGGAAAATACCATTTATCGCTTTAAAGATCTGCCCCCGGGCTGCACGCCGCAGCAGGCGGCAAGGGCGGCATGCTGTCCCGGATGTACCGGAGCGGGTATCCGGTGCCGGACGGTTTTGTTATTCTCCCCGCGGCTTTTCAAGGAGGGAAGCTGTCCCCGGAGGCATGGAAGCGGATTGCCGATCTCCTGGTCGCGTTAAGGAAGCACGAGGCGGATGCAACGTTCGCCGTAAGATCGTCGGCACTCAGCGAGGACTCCGCCCAGGCGTCTTTTGCCGGAGAATTCGAAACAGTGCTCGATGTGCAAACCGATGGGCAAATTCGCGATGCGATCTATACCGTCTACGGTTCAAGCGAGTCGGAGCGGGTGAAGGCTTACAGCTCCGCCCACGGCATGGATGCTCTGCCGCATCAGGTCGCCGTAGTGGTCCAACGGATGGTACCGTCCGAACTGGCAGGCGTATTGTTCTCGGCCGATCCGGTCACCGGCGACCTTTCGAGAATGACCGGCAATTTCGTCCATGGATTCGGCGAACAGCTCGTCTCGGGGGAAGCGGACGCTTACCCTTTTACCTTCGCGAGACCCAAAGGAATCTACGAAGGCCCGAGGGAATTTAAGCCTTATGCAGCGAAGCTGTATTCCCTTGCCGCCAGGCTGGAGAAGGAGTTCGGAGGAGCACAGGATATCGAATGGGCGGTGGCGAAGGGCGCTTATATATTCTCCAAGCGAGACCCATCACCACCTTGAAGCCGGGCAATCCGGATACGTATGAGTGGAACGATTCGTTCACCGGCGACTTCCTGTGGACCAATACGAATGTGGGGAAGCCATGGCCGGCGTATTTACACCGCTCAGCTGGTCTATTATCCGCAAGCTTGACGAAGAGCAGTATATTATCCCAGGGTATTATTTGTTTTCCGGCAATATTTGCGGAAGAATGTACACCAATCTCAGTATGGGGCTGTCCCTCTATCCCGCTTTCGGCAAACCGGTCGGCCCGCTGGTGAAAAGAATGGGCGATGTATTCGGGCAAATGCCGGAGAACATGACGATTCCCATTTATCCCTTCACGAAGCTGGGTGTCCTCCGAACCATGCTTGCCGCGGATCCTGTATCGGTTACAACGCTTGAATGAAGCGTTCAAGACAATGCCGGAGCATCTGAAGGAAACGCCGGAATGGTGCAAAAGGATGCCCTCGCACATACAGCAAGCCGCAACCAAGGAAGCTCTGCTGTCGCTATGGCACCGGGAGCTGGAGCCGTATAACTTGAAAGCTTTGTGGGCTGCTCTTGCAGGCGGCCGGAAGGCGGTCGTCGCCTATAAACTGAAGGAGGAGCTTACGAAGCTGATCGGCACCGAGGATATGAATGCGCTGATGTCCAATTTCCGGGGAAGCTCGTCGCTGGAGAGCCTGGGGCCTATCCTAGGTATATCCAGGATTCTTAAGGGCGAGATGCGCCGCGAGGAATACAGGCAGCGCTATGGTCATCGGGGGCCCCACGAATTCGAGCTGTCGGTTCCCCATCCCGGGGAGGAACCTGCATGGCTTGAGACGCAGCTCGAAGAGTTTAGGAAGAACGGTACGGACGTAGAAGACCTGCTCGGCAAACAACGTTCGCGGTATGAGGAAGCGTGGAACCGGCTCGAGAAGGAGTACCCCGGCAAAGCCAAGGGCATGGCAAAAAAGCTGGCCAAAGTAGCCCAAAACGCCCGGCTCCGGGAAGCGGTCCGTTCCGAGTGGACCCGCGTGTTCCGGGTGAACCGTGCGTTTGCCGTTAGAGCGGGAGAGCTTACAGGGATCGGTGACGATGTGTTTTTCCTCTACATGGATGAGGTGCTGCGTTTGCTTGCCGGGGACGATTCCGCTGTCCGCCACATTCCCGCCCGGCAAGAAACCTACCGGAAATATAAGGCGCTCCCCGCCTTCCCTGCCGTCATCCGCGGACGGTTCGACCCTTTCCGGTGGGCGGAAGATCCGAACCGGAGAGCGGATTACTACGACCCTGCGCTGCCGATCTCTGCGTCAGAATCGGAAACACTTCGGGGCTTTGCCGGGGCGGCCGGTCGGATCGAAGGCATCGTCCGTGTGCTGGCGGATCCGGAAGACGGGGCTCAGCTGCAGCCGGGCGAAATTCTTGTCGCCTCGACGACCAATGTCGGCTGGACGCCGTTGTTCCCCGGGCCGCGGCCATCATTACCGACATCGGGGCGCCGCTGTCCCATGCCGCCATCGTGGCCAGAGAGCTCGGCATCCCCGCCGTTGTGGGTCGCGGCGGCATGACCACCCGGCTCCGTACGGGAGACCGGGTCATCGTTGACGGCGGTCAAGGTGTCGTGCATCTGTTGAACCGGGAATAACGGTGGTGTTTAGGAACGGCTTTCGGCTGAAGGCGGTTCCTTTTTGTTTTTATACACGCTCCTGCGCTGCCGCGGCCTCCCCTGCCTCATCGTCACTTGCTGTACCGCCCATATACTCGAGATGCTTAAACCCCCATCCGCACATATCGGTCAAGACGGAGCTCAGCGTCCTCCCGTGATCGGATAAAAAGTACTCCACTTTAGGCGGAATTTCCTGATATACCCTCCGCACAATGAGTCCGTCCCGTTCCAGCTCGCGGAGCTGATTGGTCAGCATACCCTGGGTAATATTCGGCAGTCGCCGCCTCAATTCGCCAAAACGTTTGGTCCCCTCATGCAGCAAAAGAAACAAGATGAGCGGCTTCCATTTTCCGCCGATCGCCTGCAGCGTTGCCAGTATTCCCTGCGTCCTGCACTCACGATAATTCATTCCCATATCCTCCAATCCCCCCAATCCCACGATTTTTCATTCTCGTACCTGTTACTTTATCAGAGTATCCGGATTTAATACAGTACTACGATTTCCCGTACATAGTACGTTTTACCGTACCGGTCAGGAATGCTGGCGGTGTCTACAGTACGTTTTTCAGGACTTGGTATGAAGAAAAAGCGTACTTTGCAAATCTGAGATTCTCAACAATAATGGGGTTTGTAACGGGCCCGTTCATCATAAAAACGAAAGAGGAAGATGGATATGAATATTTCATTGGATGGAAAAGCAGCGGTCGTGACGGGAGCCAGCCGCGGCATCGGGCTTGCGATCGTGAAGGCGCTGGCGGAGTCGGGAGCGAAAGTCTTCGCAGCCGTCCGGCAAACAACGGATGAGCTGGAGAAGCTCGCGGCGCCGTACGACGTGTATCCGGTAATAGCGAATGCGGCAACCGCCGAAGGAGCGCGGCAGGTTGTGGAGGAAACAGTCCGCCGATTCGGACGGCTGGATATCCTGGTCAACAACATCGGGGCCACCGATACCCGCCCCGGGGAAGGCTTCCAGCCGCTGACGGATGACGACTGGAACGACATGCTGGAGATCAATCTGATGAGCGTCGTAAGAGCGACCCGCGCTGCGCTTTCCCATATGAGCAGGCCTGGAGGAGCGATTATAAACATCTCCTCCATGAACGCGGTCATGCCGAATCCGCGTATTATCGCTTACAGCGCCTCGAAAGCGGCCGTGACGAATTTATCCAAAAATTTGGCGCTCGAGCTCGCTCCCGCCGGTATTCGGGTTAACACCGTGGCTCCGGGACCGACGCGGACGGCGATGTGGGAGGGCCGGATTCCGGAAGATCCGCAAGCCGAGAAGGAGGTCGCCTTGAATATCGGCATTGCGCTGGGCCGTTTTGCAGAGCCGCACGAGGTGGCGAACCTGACCGTATTCCTTGCCTCCGACCAGGCGGCCATGATTACCGGATGCGACTACATCATCGACGGCGGACTGGTGAAAACGATCCATTAAGGGAACCTTCTGAACCGCCCTGTCCGTACCTTCGCCGCCTAAGAATCCATGGTTCTTCTTATGTCACTCCCCTCGTGCTTTTGACGTCCGCTCCCGATTTGCTATAATAAACGGCAAGATAAATTGCTTGACTCTTCACGTCGGGTTGAACCCACAGAAAAGGCGGCGGTTTGTCAAAGGACTCATTTGGGGAGGGTTTAGACGTATGGCTGCAGACCATGATGCAAATAAACAGAGTAAACGGATCGGCGATATTCCCATATCCGTGCTCGATCTCGCCCCTGTTGTGGCGGGCAGCACACCGGCCGAATCGTTCCGCAATACATTAGATCTCGCGCAGCATGTCGAGCGGTGGGGATACCACCGTTACTGGCTTGCCGAGCATCATAATATGCCGGGCATCGCCAGCTCCGCCACTTCGCTGGTGATCGGGCACGTGGCGTCGGGTACGAGCACGATCCGCGTGGGCTCCGGCGGCATTATGCTGCCGAATCATGCTCCCTTGATGATCGCCGAGCAGTTCGGCACGCTGGAGTCGCTGTACCCGGGCCGGATTGACCTTGGGCTCGGGCGGGCGCCCGGCTCGGACCAACCGGCCTCCCGGGCCATTCGGCGCGGACTCGGCAGTAACGGCGATGATTTCCCGGAACTGCTAAGCGAGCTCCGTTCCTACTTCGATCCCTCCCTGGGCGGGCGCCCGATGGGCGTGCGGGCCATTCCCGGCGAAGGCATGAACATCCCGATCTGGCTGCTCGGCTCGAGCGATTTCAGCGCCCGTCTGGCCGCCCATCTCGGACTTCCGTTTGCCTTTGCCAGCCACTTTGCTCCGGATTATATTCTGCACGCATTGGAGCTTTACCGCAGCAGCTTCCGTCCTTCCGAGTCTCTAAAGGAGCCTTACGCTATGATCGGCCTTAATATTATTGCAGCCGATTCGGACGAAGAAGCGCGCAGGCTGGCCACGTCGCATCAACAGCAATTTCTTAACATTATCCGCGGCCGTACGGGCCAGCTGAGTCCTCCGGTGGACAGCATGGATGAACTCTGGTCTGAGCAGGAGAAGGCTATTGTCCATAAGCGACTGCGTTTCTCTATCGCGGGAAGCAAAGAGACCGTCCGGGAGAAGCTGCAGCTCTTCCTGGATGAAACGCAGGCGGACGAAGTGATCGTTACGGCACAGGTCTACGACCATAAAGCGCGGCTGCGCTCTTATGAAATCCTGTCGGAGGTATTTCACGAGGCCAGGTAACTTGCAATGAACTTATCGCAGGGGCGCACCTGCGGGTGTGCCCTTTCTTTAACGCTATAGAAAGTCTAAGTTCGCTAAAGTATTAAAGCGGACCGCGACTTTCTATACCAAGAAAAACTACCGTTAATAACGGTCTGGTCTGCTTTGAAGGACTCCGATAAGGAGTTTTTCTTATTCCTCCCCTCCCCTTTTGCATACACCGGACCTCTTTTACAAACGATAGGTATCGTTCCATCTCCCTTAAGCCGACCCACAGGTACTTGCAAGTACCTATATTACTCCCAGGTTCCTAGGGTACTTCAAAGTACGTACTGTTCATTCTTATCTTCATGTTGCATAATAGCCTCTACCGGCCGGTGATTCTAAATTTCATAGGAGTGGAGCGTATGTCAACAGATAAAAAAAGAAGCACGTGGGCGCTCCTTGCGCTCGCCGTCAGTGCTTTTGCCATTGGGACAACCGAGTTTATCAGCGTGGGGTCGTGCCTCTGATCGCTGAAGACCTGCATATATCCGTCACGACCTCCGGGCTCACCGTCACTTTGTACGCTTTGGGCGTTACGTTCGGGGCCCCGGTGCTGACATCCCTGACTTCAACGGTTTCGCGAAAAACCCTGCTGCTGGCGCTCATGATCGTCTTTATCGCAGGCAACAGCCTTGCCGCGGTGTCCGGCGGCATCGTGATGCTGCTTGCGGCGCGCGTCATTTCGGCGTTCTCGCACGGCCTCTTCATGTCGATCGGTTCGACGATCGCGGCCGATCTGGTGCCGGAGAACCGCAGGGCCAGCGCCATCTCGATCATGTTCTCCGGCCTTACGGTGGCTACCGTAACGGGAGTGCCCCTGGGCACCTTGCTCGGACAGCGGCTCGGCTGGCGGGCCGCTTTCATCGCCATCGCCGCCGTAGGGATTATTGCTTTTATCGCCAACTGGATCCTGGTGCCTTCCGGTCTGCGCAAAGGCACGCCGACGTCGATCGGCGATCAAGTCAAGCTGGTCACGAACGGGCGTCTGCTTCTGGCCTTTGCCATTACGGCTTTGGGCTACGGCGGTACGTTTGTCGTGTTCACCTATCTGTCCCCGCTGCTTCACGATATTACCGGATTTCAGGAAAAGACCGTCGCGGCCATTCTGCTGATCTACGGTATTGCCATTGCCATCGGTAACGTCATTGGAGGAAAAGCCGCCAACCGCAAGCCGGTGAACGCTTTGTTCTATATGTTTGCGCTGCAGTCCGTCGTGCTGTTCCTCCTCTTGTTCACCGCGCCGTTCAAAATCGCAGGACTGATCACCATCGTCCTAATGGGGCTTCTGGCCTTTATGAATGTACCGGGACTGCAAATTTATGTGGTCCTGCTGGCTGAACGCTTCGCGCCGGAAGCGAAGGACGTGGCTTCCGCCGTCAATATCGCCGCGTTTAACGCCGGTATCGCGATCGGTGCCTATCTCGGCGGCGTGATTACCGACCGTATCGGGCTGATCCACACGACATGGGTGGGCGCGCTGATGGTACTGGGTGCTGTGATTTTGACAGGCTGGAGCCGCGCTTTGGAGCGAAATCAAGAGAAAGAGCTCAGACCCGAGCCTTCTTACCGATAAACCCACAACCGAAAAATAAATTACATCTGGAGGCTGTTAGGAAAATGGTAAAAAGTTTACAAGATACAACGAAATTGCACAATGGCGTTCAAATGCCCTGGTTTGGAATGGGGGTATTCAAAGTAGAGGAAGGCTCCGAGCTGGTGGAAGCCATCCAATCGGCGGTTCGCCTCGGGTACCGCAGCATCGATACGGCTGCGATTTACGAGAATGAACGCAGCGTCGGAGACGGCATTCGGGAGGCGCTTCAGGAGTCCGGTCTGTCCAGACAAGATTTATTCGTCACCTCCAAGGTATGGAACGCAGACCTCGGGTACGAATCGACGCTGACCGCCTTCGATACCAGCCTGAACAAGCTCGGCCTGGACTATCTCGATCTGTACCTGATCCACTGGCCGGTGAAAGGCAAATACAAAGAGGCTTGGAGAGCGCTCGAAACGCTCTACAAACAAGGACGGGTCAAAGCGATCGGCGTAAGCAACTTCCAAATCCATCATTTAGAGGACCTGATGCAAGATGCGGAGATCAAACCGATGGTGAACCAGGTAGAATACCATCCTTATTTGACCCAAAAGGAACTGCTGCAATACTGTAAAGATCAGGGAATCCAAATGGAAGCCTGGTCTCCTCTGATGCAGGGGCAACTCTTGGATCAGCCGGTCCTGAAGGAAATTGCCGATAGGCACGGCAAATCGGTGGCCCAGATCATTCTCCGCTGGGATCTGCAGCACGGAGTAGTGACGATTCCGAAGTCAACGAAAGAGCATCGCCTCGCGGAAAATGCAGCCGTCTTCGACTTTGAACTTTCCCCGGGGAGATGGAGCAAATCGACGGACTTAACCGAAATCACCGGGTCGGGCCGGATCCGGACAACTTCGACTTTTAACCCGGCAACATGCAAAGACGCCAACCTCATGTCCAACGCGAGGATTGGCGTCTTTGTCTTTTCCGCTCTGTAGGGGTTACTCGGTAATACCAAGTATTCCTTAAATAAAGCAACACTTAGAATGACTTAACATTACATCGTATCATTTGGTATCACCAAGTAATACTTAGTGTTTCTATATATTTCTTGCTCCAAACCTTCTCTGAAATCCGTTCAAATCCAAGCCTCGATATCATCGTCGTCGATTTCATCTTCAGCCGAGGGGCCGGTGTCCCGTTCCTCCGTTGGCGTTTCCGGTCGCTCCCAGTCCGCCGTCCGGCCCTCGGTCCCCTGCGGTCGCTCCGCCGGCTCCGGCTCATCCGGCTGAACGGCTACAGCCGCGGCCGCCTGCTCCTTCGCCTCCTGCAGCTGGCGTGCTCCTGCAACCGCCCCGACTGCATCGGCCGCAGCGACTGCAGTAACCGCCGCCGCTTCAGCATCGAGCCCCGGCCGCGTGCCGTCCGGAACCCCATTCTGCGAAGGTGCAGCGGAAGCCAGAGTGTTTCGTTCCATCGGTATAAACGCCTGCAGATTGCGGACACCGTTCTGCCTAATTTCATTCTCGATCAAGTAACGCAGCGAATCCATCAAATTCGTCTGAGCATTGATCCAATTCATGACGGAAGGGTCTTCCGTTTTCTTGGTCTTCAGGCTGATGTTGTCGCCAGGCTGTTTCGTCTTTTTCACGCTTGCCACCTTCCGGTACTCCTAGGATTCATCCTATGCCTTTAGACAGGCTGTGCCGCCTTATTCTTCAGCGCCTCGTAAATCTTCCCGCGGACAAAAGCATCCAGCCCCATCGCGTTCATCTGCACCGCATACTCGGCCGGGATATACAGCGACCTTCATTTCCCGCTCGGCGCACAGCTCCTCCAGCTGCGGGAACAGGATCGATCGCATCAGAATGCTTCCTCCTCCGTACACACAGATCAGGTCGATCTCATTCCGCGCTTTAGTCAGCTGGCGCTTGACGTTCTGAATGATCTGTCGTACCTGGCTCTCGAGCGGCCGCTTGAGCGTCTTGATGGCGCGGGCATAGTACTTGTGCTTCGGGTTCTTGATGACGTCACTGAAAAATTGCCGCGGGCTGTCAGGCAAATGAATCAGACGGTTGAACTCCTCCAGCGCTTCTTCGATCGCATACCCCGCCCCATGGTGGTCGCCGTGAACGAACTGGCGCAGGAATTTGTTCCCCTCCGTAATCGGGTACTCGGTCGATCCGTCGCCGATATCCACATGGAGAATGCGCTTGTCCTTGAAGTAGGCGCCGTTGAATTTCTTATCCAGCTCGTAATGCTCGGCGAACTCACGGAAGATGTCCCCTTCCCGCCAATTCCCGTCCGCATCCTTCTGCAGCGTAAAGATAACGGGGGTCGCCTCCGGCACCACCTTGGTAAAAGGAAATACGATCTTCACCGCTACCCGGTGGGTACCAAGATGCACCGTGACATGGTGGGAGCCGGACATGAAGCGTTTCTCGAATTTGGCCGAGGTTTCATCGGTATGCTGGGTCACCGGCGGCCGCCGTCGCCATGTCCACTTCCACATCGATCTGGTCCGGAACCTTCTTCTCTTCCTCGAAAGCCTTCTGTACGGCTACGGCCGCAATCTGGGCGAGCGTATTGACAACCGGCAAATCCATATCGGATTTCAAATCGATGCCGATCTGCAGATTATCCAGAATCTCTCCGCTTTCCAGGGCAAACTTGCCGACATAATACATGCCCGGGCGGGCGGCCGGAGAATCGACGGTCACGACCAATTGTTCCTGCAGGTTTTTGATAAAACTCTCAGGCGTCTGTTCCTCACTCCACGGAAGCTCGTCCACCGTACAATTGACATTCGGTTGCTGGATCAGTTTGCCGTCGATGATCAAATCGTGCTCGCTGTTTCCGTTATCGTTACCTACAAAGAAATGGTAATTCATGAGGCCTTCCTCCTTTTATGTAAAACTAGCACACGGTATTACTTTGCCATACGTGGTAATATGAAGCAACCCTCTAATGGGCCCAGAATCCTGTCCAATTGTTGCCATATCCGCTGTCGGAATTTGCAATTCGGCGAAAAAAACACCGCCCCTAGAGGAGCGGTGATCGCAGCATCGAAGCGGTTATCCTATTCCAGCCACTTTTTGTACAGCTGGTCGAATTTGCCCTGCAGCTTCATTTCATCCATCCACAGCTCCAGGTAGCTGGAATAGATAAAGTCGCCGCGTTGAATCATGTAGCCTTTTTGGTTCCTCGTGAACGGGTTATCCGTCAGTGCCGCATAGAGGCGCGGATCTGCTTTGGCGTAAGTCAGAGCTTCCACGGTATCCGTGATCATTACGTCGAAGGTGCCGTCAGCCACCATGTGAGGAATGTCCAGGTTGTTTTGCACGACCGTTACATTTGCGTTTTTCAAATAAGCGCGTACGAACGTTTCGTTGGTACCGCCCGGGTTCACGCCTACACGAACGGTCGGTTTGTTAATGTCATCGAGCGTTTTGTATTTATCTTTATCTTCGGCGCGGATCAAAGGCGCCTTGCCGAATTGGATATAACCCTGGGAAAGGTATGCTTTCTTCTGTCTGTCGGTGTTGCGGGTTACGCCGCCTGCGGCAATGTCGAATTTATTCGCCAGCAGGTCGTTCATCATGTTCGACCAAGTGGTCGGGACAAAACGAACTTCCACGCCCAGGCTTTTGCCGAATTCCTTCATCGCATCCACGTCGTAGCCTTCGTATTCATTGGTTTGCGGGTTCAGGTAAGAGAACGGCTTGTAGTCCCCCGTCATGCCAACCAGAATATAACCTCTGGCCATGATCGCATCGAGCTTGGACTCGAACTTCTTACTTTCGTATTTATCGATCAGTACTTGTTCCGCCGGAGTGCCTTGCACATCCGGTGCGGCTGTGGCAATGCCCGCTCCAAGCAGCGAAATGCTAAGTGCGCCTACTACTACGAGGTTTTTCCAGTTTTTCTTCATGTCTCTCTTTTCCTCCATTTTCTCTTTACTTGTTTCTTTGAAGCTGTGAAACCTGCCAATCTTCTTTCTTATAGGCATCCCCCCTAGCAAGAATAATCGGTGGTGTCGGCGGTCGCCTATGATCGAAAACGGACCGTTGCTATTTTCTTTTTAAAGCTTGAACTTGGCCAGCTCTTTGCGCAGCTCGCCGGCAACCTCTTCCAGGCGCCGCACGGAATCGGCAATGTCCTGAATCGACTTGATCTGGTCTTCCGCGGCCTCGGTCGCGTTCTGGGCATCGTTCGAAGTCAGATTCGCGATGGATCTCATTTCCTCTACCGATGCGCTGACCTCTTCGGACCCGGCCGACATTTGCTCCGACGCGGCGGACACTTCAAGAATATGGTCGGCTACGTTGCGGGAAGCGTTCAGGATATTCGTGAATTTCTCGCGGACTTCCTCGATCAGCCGGATGCCGTCCTGCACGTCCTGGCGGCTCATGTTCATCATTTGTACGGCATTCAGCGTATCCTCGCGGATTTCGGTAATGAGATTGACAATTTGCTCGGTCGAAGCCTCGGACTGGTTCGCCAGCTTCTTGACTTCCCCGGCTACGACGGCAAAGCCGCGCCCATGCTCGCCCGCTCTGGCCGCTTCAATGGAAGCGTTCAGCGCCAGCAGATTAATTTGCGACGTAATATCCGTGATCGAGCTCAGAATGCCCGCGATTTCTTGGGAGCGGTCGTTAAGCCGTTCGATAGCCGACGCCACTTTGCTCGTTCCCTCGCCGATATTGCCGATCTGCTTCACAGCCTGCTCGACGACAACGGTACCCGACTCCGCCTGGCCCGCCGCTTCCTGCGCCGCTTCGGACACCATCGAGGACGTCTCGGCGATTTTCACGACGCCGCTTGCCATATCGCTCATCGTCATCGCCACTTCCTTGGAGCTGGATGCGTGAGAGTTCGCCCCCTCGGCAATCTGCCGGATGGAGGAGCCGATCCGGTTGATGCTTTCCATCGCGCTTCCTATGCCGGTGGAGACGACGCCGGTTACCTGCAGCACTTGATTGGACGATACGGAGACGCCCTCGACCAGATGCTTCAAATGAGATACCGTCTGGTTGAAATCGCGGGAAAGCACCGCAACTTCGTCCTGGCCCTGAACCTGGATCGTTCTCGTCAGGTCCCCTTCAGCCACCACTTTAACGGCCTGATTCAGTCGCTGAATCGGACGGATGAACCGCGCGGCGAACAGATAAACGAGCCCGATGGAGACCGCCAGCGCTACCAAGGAGATAAGGATCAGCTGAACGGACAGCTTCCGGATCGGGGCCTCAAGCTCCTTGGTCGGCGCCGTGACGAAGACTCCCCAATTAAACGTCGTTGGGGCATAGGCCGCCGTATAGCTCGTTCCGTTATTGCTGTAATGAAGCACCCCGGACTTTCCTTGCTGGATCTGGTCATATGCATTCGACACTTCCGGAATGTTCGCCTTTTGAACGGAGCCTTCTTTGACGAGCCGCTGATCCGGATGCCATATGTATTTACCGGCTTTGCTGAGCAGGAAGGCATAGCCCGTATCCCCGAATTTCTGAGTGGATACATTCTTCTGCACTTCGTTGATCGGCGACTGTCGAGCCCATGTACCCGTACTGCTTGTTGTTTTTCATCAGCGGGATGATGATCGTCACAATGTTATTGCCCGTCCGCTTGGATACGACCGGTTCGGAGACGACGATTTTCCCCTCGCCCTTCCCGGCTTCCTGGTAATGCGCGCGGTCGGATACGTCCGTCACTTCGCCGAGGAAGTTAATGACGTTCTTACCGGTGAGGTCATAGGAGAAGTAGAACGTTTCAAATTCGGGATTCTGCTTCTGAGCCTTCTGAATCAGCAGCAAGTCCTGCTGCTTGTTGTTATCCTCGGACATCAGCTTCCCGACGGATTGAACCGTGGCGATTTTCGAATCGATAAACTGGTTGATCTGCAGCGACAAATTGGATGCACTCAGCTGTGCTTCGGTGTCCAAGCTCGACTTCAGAAGCTGTGAAGAACTGGTATAGCTCGCAATAAAGACGGATGCGAGGCTAAGCAGCAGAAGCAGACACATCATGAGCATCATTTTTTGCTTAAGACTTTTTAGCATGAAACGGCGTCCTCCCTAACATAGATAGCAAATCGACTGGTGTTCTGTGGGCCTGATTATAAAGTCCTACTTATTGTTATCGGTCGGAGAGGTAAAAAGTTTAATATGTAAAACTAATGAACTATAAAATACCCGGTTAAGACTTTGAAAAGACGCGGAAAAATATATTCAGGCGGCAAGCCGGGCATGGCAAAAAAGCCGGTTTCCCTATCGATACGAATACCGGCTCGTGCCCTTATTTGATTTAGTCGCGGACACTTCAATCCTACCTGTGCAGCCTCATCGAAAATCCGTCGATTAAGACGCCCAGTCCGAATTCGAACTCTTCCTGCCCATTCGCGTTAGCGGTATAGGGCGCCAGACGGATCATATTCGGAAACCGGTCTACGGGCGACCCGCGGTAGTACCGGTCATACCGCTCGTTCAGCTTCTCCATGGCGTCTTCGCCCTGCCCGGCAAAGGCGGCAAGCCGAACCTCCTCCGCGACAAACCCGACTACAAAATTTTTCAGCATGGAGGCCAGCCACGGAATCTGATGATCGGCAAACCCCGCCGAAACGAAAATTTGATACAGCCGCTCGATTTGCGTCAGCCGCCCGAATCCCGCCGCCAGGGTGGAATGAAAGATGTCCACGGCGTCCCGGTAAGCTAGAAGCACTTTCCTGAACTCCCCGCATACTGCCGAAGCCGCTGCTCGCCATGGGGCCGAGGGATCCGGTGAATCCATCTCCTCGCTTATTTTATCGGCCAGCCACCCGAGCAGCTGATCCTTATCTTTGACGTGATAGTACAAAGAGGCGGTTTTTACGTTCAGTTCATCCGCGATCTTGCGCATGCTCAGCTCTTTTAGCCCGATTTCATTCAATAGATGAAGCGCCGTTTGAGTGATCCGCGTCCGGTCCAGCGGGATATGAAGGTTCTCCTGCTCCTCCAAGCCGGGAGTCGGATCGTCGGCACGCGTTCGTCTTCTCGCCATCAGAAATTCCACCTTTCGCTTGACAATTATATCACATGTGATTATTCTAATGGTATTAGATTAATCTAACATCATTAGATAAAGGTGGTTATTTTTTGAACCCTCATGTAAAAGTTCATATTCTGCATTGCGGAAAGGTTATTGTCGATAGGAGGCTCGCTTATAAAGATCCCGAATGGACACATGTTCCCCAGCTCGAGGAAAGAACGGAAGAGAACCATCTCACGCTGCCCGTTTCCTGTTATCTTATCGAGCATCCCGAGGGCGACCTCGTCATCGACGCCGGTTGGAGCGATGAAGTGCGTATGGAACCGGAGCGGCATCTGGGGTTTGCTTCCAGGTTCTGCCGCGCGGAGCCGCCTCCCCGGGCAATCCGTTACCGAGCAGCTCGCGTTAAGGAACCGGACTCCCGAACAAATCAGGTATGTCCTGATCAGTCATCTCGATGTGGACCATATCAGCGGGTCGCCCTTGCTTAAAGGGGCCGGAACTTTTCTGGTAAGCGGGCCGGAACTGCGCGGAGCAAGAGAGCATCAGATCAAGCGGTGCGGGGATATCCGGTTGACTCCCTTCGAGCTCGAACCGATTCCCTACGGACCTTACGGACTCGGAAAAGATGTATACGGCGACGGAACGGTCTATCTTGTCCATACGCCGGGTCATACAGCCGGTTTGACATCCGTCCTTGCCCGCGTGGAGGGAGGTTGGCTATTGCTCGTCTCCGATGCGGCCTATTCCGAATCGTCATGGAGCGAGCCGATCCTGCCCGGCAATACATCCAGCGATGAGGAGGCTCTCAGCAGTCTGGAGTGGATCCGGGAATTTTCACGGAGAGACGACTGCCTTGCGATTATCGCCAACCACGATCCTTCCGTTCAGGAAAGAACCTATTAGCCTCATCATCTACTATTTAAACTTAAGGAGTGTCAGCCCAATGAAATCTTTGCAAGACTATCTCTCAAAAGAACAAGCACCGACCATTCATACCTTGGTCAAATTCATGAATCAGTATTTATCGGAAAAGTGGAACGGCATCTTTGCGGAAAATGAGGAGGAGCTGGCGGCGATGTTCGCGGAATACGGCGACCGTGCTTACGGGGCCTATGTCCAGAAGCTGATGGCTCCGGTCTGCGAGCCGCTGCTAGATGCGGGCTTTCAAATCCGGCCGGGCTTTCACTTATCCGACTCCATCGAACAGTGGGGACCGCCCGAGGAGCGGGAGCGCTGCGCCTGGTATGTGATTGCCAAGGACGGCGACCCAATCGGAACGGCTGTGCTGCAGTTTTATCATTCCCATACCCGTTTCCATCTTCCTCAGCCTCCCCGGTTCTTTGCCCTGGAGGAAACCGGACGGGACGAGATCCTGAATGCCCTTTCCCATGCAGCGGTGCGGCTCTACGGCGCCGCCCTCAGGTATCAAGACAGCTTGCCGGAAGATGGCGCGCCTAAGTGGGAGTATGCCGCGGATTCCGGGCTCGGCGATTATTTGCAGCCCTTCAAGGGACAGACCGGCACGGGCTTTATCGACCAAGCGCTCGCCGTATGGGGCCGCAATGGATGGGAACTCGTTTCCATTACGCCTTACCAGGACCGTTTGGTCGGTTTTTTCAAGCGTCCTGCGAGATAATTCGGGCCTTATTGTTGAAGGGTACAAGACAAAGAAGCCCTTGAATATCAAGGACTCTTTGCGGCGACCATCCGTTGGGGGAGCGAGAATATCGGCCGAGGTATATCCCCGTTGACATGGGATGCACCTCGTCTTGATAATCTGGATTACATTACTCGACTCGGAACATCCAGCCGAACGGGTCGGGCAGGCGGCCGTTTTGTATACCTGTCAGCGTGTCATAGAGCCTTCCGGATAATTGCCCTGCTTCACCGCTTCCGATCCGCAGCTTCTCCTCCCGCCAGTACAGCTCTCCGATGGGGGAAATGACTGCGGCCGTCCCGGTACCGAACGCCTCCTTCAGATCGCCATTCCGCTGCGCTTCTACGATTTCGTCGATGGAAAGGAGCCGCTCCTCCACCGGGATGCTCCAATGCTGCAGAAGCCGGATCACGGAGTCCCGCGTAATTCCTTCGAGGAAGCCGCCGTTCAGTACCGGGGTTACCACCGTATCGCCGATTCTAAAGAACACGTTCATGCTGCCGACCTCTTCAATGTACCGCCTGTGAACGCCATCGAGCCAAAGCACCTGTGAATAGCCCCGGGAGGCCGCTTCTTCCTGCGCTTTGAGGCCTGCGGCATAATTACCCGCGGTCTTGGCGCCGCCTAGTCCCCGGCGACGGCCCGGACATAGTCCGACTCGACATGGATGGGAACCGGCCTCACGCCTTCTGCAAAGTAAGAACCGACCGGAGACAGGATGATGATGAACTGGTACCGGCGGGACGGGGCCACGCCCAGCGCAGGCTCGGTAGCGATAACGAAGGGGCGGATATACAGAGAGGTCCCCTCGCCTTGGGGGATCCAATCCTGATCCACGCGGACCAGCTCCTTGAGTGCCTGCAAAGCCAGCTCCTCGTCGATCGGGGGGATGCTTAGACGGTCATTGGAACGGTTGAGTCTCTGGATATTGCTCCGCGGGCGGAAGAGGCGGATGCTTTGATCCGCCGCCTTGTAAGCCTTCAGCCCCTCAAACACGGTCTGGGCGTAATGAAACACCTTGGTCGCGGGATCGAGCTGAATAGGCTGGTAAGGCAAGATGCGGGGATGATGCCAGCCGGATTCGGAGTCGTAGTCCATGATAAACATATGATCGGTAAAATATTTGCCGAAACCGAGCTGATCCGCCCGTGGTTTCGGTTTTCCTGCGGCCGTGCGTTCCAGCGAAATCGGATGAACCATTCGGAACCGTTCCCTTCCTGAGTAGATTTAAATTGAATCATACCAATCCATGCCGTATATTTGAAATATCTGTTTTATACAATAAATATACCTTTAAGGTATAATTCACAGGAGGCGGATTGTCCGATGGATATCCGGCGCCTTCGCTATTTTTTGACGGTGGCAAGTGAGGGACAAGTGACGGGCGCGGCGAAAATTTTAAATATGGAGCGACCTCCGCTCAGCCGGCGGCTGAAGCAGATGGAGCAGGAGCTCGGGGTCACGCTGTTCGACCGAAGCGGCAAACGGCTCAAGCTTACGCATGCCGGCGAGCCGCTACGACAGAGAGCCGAGACCCTACTGCAGCAGTTCGATGAAACCCTGCTTGAGGTGAAAGAGCTGGATGCCGGGGTACAGGGCGTATTATCCATCGGTGCCGTAGTTTCGTGCATTTCTCTACTGCCCGGCCCGATTGAGAAATTCAGGGCCAAGTATCCCGGGGTTACTTTCAAAATCCGGGAAGGCGATCATTTTCTGCTGAACGAGCAGATGGAGAAGCGGAACATCGAGCTGATCGTGGCCCGCCTTCCGTTCGAAGCCGCCTCCGCCTCGCAGTCGTATTCCATCCTGCCGCTCCCGCCCGATCCGTTCGTCGCCGTCCTTCCCAGCTCATGGAGCATGGCCTCCCCCAAGTCAAGCATGGACATGCGGGAGCTGGCGGATTATCCGTTCCTGTCGCTGAAGACCGATCAAACGAAGCGAATGCACGAAAGGGTCCTGAGGGAGTTCAGACTATACGGCTATGAACCCCAGGTTCTGTGCGAATGCTCCAGTGTAGCCATCATTCTTGCGCTTGTAGTCGCGGGGATCGGCGCGACCATTTTGCCCAAGTCGGTTATGGCTTCCTTCCCCTTGACGAATATCGCCATGTTCGATATCGACCATCCCGGCTTCTATTCCGAAGTGGGCATCGTCTGGCTGAAGGACCGCTACCTCTCGCGGAGCGCCCGGCATTTTATCGATATTTTCGCGGAATAAGGAGGGGGCCATGAACGGCAAAAAACCTCCGGCCATCAGCTTAATCCGGAGGTTGATGCTTGATTCCGATTTTCAATTTCGTGAGGGCTACGCCTCGGCGGAAGGTCCTTCCTTATCCGTCTTTCTTGAGAATCTGCCTTTCAGGAACTTCCAACCGCCCACGAACACCGCGGCGATGACAATCCAGAATTTCTTAACCAGTATAAGGATTGTTGCGAGCAGGCCTACCTTTTTGGCAACGGCCAGCCCCGCGCCCCCGAGGATCAGAGCCGTAAGCCCATATTCGGACACTTTATCCTTCGTGGAATCGAAATCCTCGTAGCGCTGTCCCGTTTTCGGCGTGATTTTCGGAAGAATTTGCTCCGCCATCACCTTCTTGTCCGCTTCGCGGTGCTGCGGGTCCATCGGCTATATTACTGATAAGTCCTATATGAAAGGTACTCATCTCCTTGGCCATAAGAGAGCGATGAATACCGTTGAGTTCGGGTTGATGTACCATTCCTTTGAGACCAATATTACTGGGATGCAGCTGATGATGGGATTTGCACAATGCGCCCAGGATGAAGAAGTGAAAAAGTATTTCACCAAAGGGAAAGAGCTTTCGAAAGAAATTTTAAAGCAAACCGAGGACATTCTTCTGGGGAATCATATTCAACCCCCGCCACACCGGGAGGCACGGTGACGAATTCGACCATGGCGCCTTTTTCCGATAAGCTGATGCTGTATTGCGCATACCTGCTCGGCGGGTTTAGCATCGGGAGCCAAGGCTTCTGTGCTGCGTTTATTTTGCGGAACGATATGATAGCCCAATCGGCGGTGTTCGCTAAAGATATCTACGAATTTACTATAGAAGGCGCCCGGCTGATGATGTCCAAAGGGTGGCTCGAGCAGCCTCCGGAAATGGATCTGTGACGCTGGGATAGGGAATCTTGGTTCCAACCTATGGTACAGGGGCAGAATCGTCTTTACTAACCGGAATCTTTTCATTATACCTTGGAAACAGAAACCGGCCCAATTGTCCGTAAAGAAAAAAGAAGCAGACAAAAGGTCCGCTTCTTTATGGTAGCAGTCTGTTAACCGGCAATCGGTTTCTTCAGGAACACGCCGTAGCTTACCGCCGAAACCACGAGCAGGACGGCGCCTATGAGGAACACATATTCGAACGAGCCGGTCGCCTGTACAATGGCCCCCGTAATGATCGGCGCCAGCGACGCCCCGATGAAGCCGCCGAAGTTCTGGATGGAACCGAGCGAAGCCACCATGTTCTTGGGCGCTACGTCCGTAGCCAGCGTCCAGATGACACCGGTCGGTACGGAGGAAGCGAAGTATGCGATCGACAGCAGGGCTACGCAGGCATTGATGCCCGACACATACGGAATCGGAATGACCGCAACCGCGGCCAGGACGGCACCGCAGACGAGCGGAATCTTCCGCGCCTTAATCGGGGCATAGCCTTTACGGATAAAGTAGTCGGAAATAATGCCGCCGAGCGGCACGCCGATAATGCCGATCAGGAACGGAATGGACGCGATCCAGCCCGTTTTCAGAACACTTAAGCCGCGTCCCGTAACCAGGTAACCCGGGAGCCATGTCAGGAACGTCCACATCGTGTAAACCAAGCCGAAGTTCCCGATAATCATATACCAGGTGGATTTATACTTGAACAAGTCGCCCCAGCCGATCTTCTTCTCCGCGGCTTCCGCCTCGGCCGGTCGCTCCTCTTCCTGCACGACTTCATTGTTCTTCGGATCACGGTATGTGAACAGCCAAACCGCCATGATGACGAGACCGGCGGCACCAATAATCACGAACATGACCTTCCAGGAATAAGCCAGCATTAAGGCAGTCAGGAGCGGCGGCGCAATTCCGTTCGCAATTTGCGAGCCGGTGTTGACCACGGCCAGCGGCGTACCGCGGTCTTTCTTCGAGAACCAGTTATTGATCGCCTTCACTGCGGAAGGGAAGAACGGCGATTCCGAAACTCCAAGCAGCACGCGCAGCGTATAAAACAGCGAGTAGCTGTTCGTAAACGCGGTAGCAACCGTGACCACGGACCACAAACCGCTTGCCCAGGCAAACATCTTCTTCGGTCCGAGCTTGTCGACGAGCCAGCCGGCCGGCAAGTTAGCCAGCGCATACGGCCATAGGAATGCGGACAGCAGAACTCCCATCTGCAAAGGGGATAAATGAAATTCTTTGGCAATCGTGGTATTGGCAACGCTTAAATTGGACCGATCCAAATAGTTGACGATGGCCCCGACCAGAATCAGGATAACAAAAAACCAACGTTTCTTGCTGATGCCCGCCGCGGGCTGCAAGGCTGTCTTCTGCTGATTTGCCATGACATGAACACTCCTTTTTACGAAAAAATGATGTCGTCTCCTGCTTGTATGCCCTTTCATTTTGCCGCCTAGTCTTTGCAATAAAAGAGGCCGCTTTCAAAAGGAATCCGGTTCGTGTCCGGCCAGCCCGCCGGCGTGCTGTCTCTCTTCATCCGCTCGGCAAGTTGGGTAAAGCGCCTTCATCCACGGTACCCGTTAGCTTGGATCTATGAACAAGTCCTGCACCCAGCCGTGCCCGGCTCATTCCGCAAGGAATGCTGCGGAACGAGCTTGCGCACCCCGGTCCTCTTAACGCGCGGAGGCCACCGCCTGAAGGAACTCTTTCGCTGCGGCCGTCACCTTGCGGTAATCCCCATCCTTCTGCGCTGCTTTCGTAATATAGCCGCCCACACCGACCCCTACGCAGACCGGCCTTCAGCCATTCATGCACATTCTGAGGAGTGACGCCTCCCGTCGGTGCGATTGCCGCCTGCGGTACCGGAGCTTTGAGAGCCTTTACATACTGCGGTCCGACCGCTTCGGCAGGGAACAGCTTCACAATGTCCGCACCGGCTTCCAGGCTTTCCACCACCTCTTTCGGCGTGAAGGCGCCACTGATCGTAATCGCCTGGTAACGGTTCGCCATCTTGATCATCTCCGGATTCAGTTGCGGGCTCACCAGGAGCTCGGCGCCGGCCAGAATCGCCGCTCTTGCGGTTTCGCCGTCCAGAATGGTCCCTGCACCGATCAATACTTCTTCCCCGTACTTCCGGGACAAGGCTTGGATCACCTGAAGCGCATTCGGTACGCTCATCGTAATTTCGAGCACCCGGATTCCGCCCTCAATCGCCGCTTCCGCAACCGCCAAGGCTTCCTGCTCACTATCGGAGCGAATGATGAGAACGATGCCGCTTTCGGCAATCTTGTTTAAGTTTTTTAGCTTTCTCCACATTAGGCTGTCCTCCCGAATCGACTGGCTTCTGTATGGGCCGCCGCCCTCTCTGCACTTATTCCTGCACCATATACAATTTCTCCCCGCTGTATCCGAGCTGGCGGGAAAGCTTGAGCGCGGCTTCCTTGACCAAGCGGACAATCATCTCTTCCCGCTCGGGCGTCATGCTCGAATACATACTGGCTACGCTGATCGACGCGACCGGCTGGTTCGAATGATCGTAAATCGCCGACCCGATGCAGTACATCTCCAAATTATCCTCCCGGTCGTCAATCGAGTAGCCCCGCCGGCGAATCTCCTGCATATCCTGCAATATGTCCGGCGGCGTCACTTTCGAATAAGGCGTCTTCCCGGGAATCTCCCCGTCGCCGAGCAGATACTGGATCTTCTCCGCCGGAAACGCCGCGAGTAAAGCCTTTCCAAGACCGGTCGTATGCATGAGTCTCCGGGATCCCAGCTTGGCGGTCGGCCGCATCACCGAATGATGCTCCGCTTTATCCAGGTAGACCACCTTCCCTTTATCCTCCATACCGAGGAAGACGGTGCTTGCCGGTTTGCCTGTTGAGCTCCTCCAGGTACGGCCGCGCCTGCTGCGGAATACCCATGCTGGACAGATAAGCGCTTCCCACTTCGAAGGTGCCGAGACCGAGACGGTACGTCTTCAGACGCGGATCGGCCAGCTCGACGAAGCCTTTATGAACCAAGGTCTGAACCAATTCGAACCCGCTGCTCTTGGGCATGCCCAGTCCCGTGCAGATTTCATTCAGCGTCAAAGGCGAGCCGCTTCGAGCAAGCAGCATCAGAAGCTCCACAGCCCTCTCGGCCGATTTGTTCATACGAAATTTTTCCATAGGTCTCCTTCGAAACCACCTTTGCTATAAGTTCGCATATGTGAACTAGTTTCGTAATTCCGAACTTTCGAGTTCATTATAGCTTCAATGCCCTGCAAGTTCAATACGCTTTCAGAAAAAAAATCATTTGGAATGATTTGCAAATTCGGCTTGTTTTTGATTAGAAATGACAGTTGAATTCCTCTTGAAAACGTTATACTCTAGAAAAAGAATTCATTCATTCGAACTTAGTTCACATATGTGAACTTAAAAAGAGCGCTCTTCCTTTTACACCGCAGCAGGTGCCGGAAGAAGAGCGCTAGGGGAACGTTTTATAGGCCGCTGAATTTGCAGGCGCGATTTCTAAGGAGGAACAGCTCATGGAACCTACCGTCATCTTTTTGATCGGGGCCGCCGGATCCGGTAAATCTACGATAGGCAAGCGGATCGCATCGGAATATCATTACTGCTACCTGGATAAAGATATCGTTTGCAATCAATTTACAGGCCTGCTTCTCGAGTCCAAGGGGTATTCTCCCCATGAACGCGACGGCAATGCCTTTTACACCGATGTGGTGATGGATCTCGAGTACCGGACCTTGCTGGATATCGCCAACGACAATTTGCAGCTCGGCCGGTCCGTCGTGCTGGATGCGCCTTTCCTAAAGTATTTCCCTGACAGGAAATATATTCATCAGCTGCGGGAACAGTATGACTGGCGGCATGTTAGACCGATGGTTCTGCAGGTCACGGTCGATTACGGCGTGCTGCAGGAACGGATCCGTGACCGCGGACTAGAAAGAGACGCCTGGAAGCTGGCCCATTGGGATACCTATGTCCGCAGCATCCAGGAGAAGCAGTGCCTGTGGGAAGATATCGACATCAAGCGGTTCGATAACAGCCTGGCTGAAGTAGATATGAATAAACTGCGTGAGGTGTTACCGCTTACAACGGATTGTTCTCCTCCACCTCGCACCTTTGCCCAGGCAAGCGGACTAACGGCTCGCCGGATAGGCCGTGATGCAAAGATCGTCACCCGCATGCCGAACGGAGTGAATACGGACATCGAGGGCCTCGTCCATCTTCTCGACGTCAGCACCGCTGTAAGGGGTCAGGGAGTTGCGTCCTCCCAATATTTTGGAAGCGACGTAGATTACCCATTTGTCGATCAGGCCGGCACGCAGGAACGAAGCGTTCACTTCGCTTCCGCCTTCCACCAAGACGTCGGTTACGCCTCTTTCATACAAAATATCGGCCAACGCCTGCAGATCAAGACCGTCCCCCGATGCCGGCACAGACAGAATCTCGACCCCTGCTCCCGCAGTCTTTGCGCTTTGTCCGGATCGGCCCCTTCCTTCGCCGCAACCCATGTCTTGGCTTCGGAACAATCGGCCGCGTGTGCGTCTAAGGGGAGCCGCGACTGCGAGTCCAGAATGACCCGGATCGGATGCTTCCGGTTTCCCGGCGACCGGGCGGTAAGCCGGGGATTGTCCGCGAGTACCGTCCCGATGCCGACCAGGATGGCGTCCACCTCGCTCCGCAACCGGTGAACCTCGGAGCGCGCCGCCTCCCCAGTAATCCACTGGGAATGACCCGTATGTGCGGCGAGCTTCCCGTCCAGCGTCATCGCCACCTTGGAGATCATGAAAGGCCTCCGCTTGGTCATATTATGAATGAAGCGCTCATTGAGCCGCTCGGCTTCCGCCTTCAGTACCCCTACCTCCACTTCGATCCCGTGCTCCCGCAGCTTGTGAAGACCTCGCCCGGCTACCAGCGGGTTGGGATCCTTCATGGCCGCTACGACGCGCCGGACTCCCGAACGGCAGACCAGATCGACACATGGCGGCGTTTTGCCGTGATGCGAGCAGGGCTCGAGGGTAACGTACAATGTTGCGTCTTTGGCATGTTCATTCGCCATTTGGAAGGCATGCACTTCGGCGTGGGGCTCGCCCGCCTTCCGATGAACGCCTGTGCCGACGATTTGCCCGTCCTTGACCAGTACAGCGCCAACGACAGGATTCGGCGATGTCTTGCCAATGCAGGTTGCCGCCAAATCGAGAGCGATTCTCATATAATGCTCGTCCATATTCATTATGCCGTCCCGCCCTCTCTTATCATCCATGTCCCGGCGACCTGCAAGTCCGAGGAGATATGTCCGGATTTGGCAATTTTCGTTGCCAAATAACGCTCATTGTGGCGGGACGGTTCCCCCAAATGGAATGATGATCATCGGTCGACAATCCCTCTTTGCTGCAGCGATTGCAACTTTTTCGGATTATTCGTTATCAGGGTCACCGGCTTGGACCGCAGGCTGCGAAGCACACGAATCGCCTCGTCATAAGAGCGCTCGTCGTCCTCAAAGCCCAGCAGATGATTGGCCTCCACCGTATCGTATCCTACCTCCTGCAGGAGATAGGCGAACGTTTTGGCAAAAAGCCCGATGCCGCGCCCTTCATGATCGGCCAGATAGAACAAGGCTCCGGCTTGCCGTGATTCGCTATCATGCTCATCGCGTGCCGCACTGATAGCCGCAATCGCATCTTTGACTTCCGAAGATGTCCCCCGTGTGGCATATGCTGTGCATCCGAACAAGCGCTGTATCCGCACCTGCGAAATCCCCATAGACTAACACGGAAGATTGTTGATAAGAAGCGAGATTGGCTTGGGGCAGCATGTCGAGAAGATCTTCTTGCTGCATCATGGTACTTTCCAGGTTTAACCAAGTGTACCATTGGAAAGTGATCTCCTGATCGTCTAATTTAACGGGAAGCCGGACCGGTCCGACCAAGGCAAGATCCGGGCTTCCCGGTTCCCTGATCAGCGTCAGCTTGTCCGTCAGTGCTCTTCTGACTAGGCTTGTCAACATGTTGTTTACGCTCCTTTTCAAACTAGGTAGTGGCGAAGCGGACGGGTTTGCCAACGGAAGATGATGCAATGCGGCTGTGGCGGATTGCGCTCCTCACCTCCTTTCCTTACGCGGATGCAAAAAAATTCCCCGCCATCGTTGCCGATAACGGGGAATGGAAAAGCAGTCTGAAAAACCGCCAGAAACGGTTCTCCAGATTCTCCGGACGATACGGCAACTGGCTGGCATAGAATTGCGGCCTTGCGCAACTCCTTAGCCCCTATAGCTTTGCGTCGCTAGCTTTCGC
The DNA here is from genome assembly GCA_024704175.1 of Paenibacillus sp. P25. Lineage (GTDB taxonomy): Bacteria > Bacillota > Bacilli > Paenibacillales > NBRC-103111 > Paenibacillus_G. The sequence goes on along the minus strand of CP085629.1, from coordinate 6,440,390 downwards.
TAGGTTTGCCTTTTCGATTTTGACTCCTTGAATATATACGATATTTCCTTATTTTTCAAGCGGAATTATAAAGTTTTCTTTATTATTTAAAATATTTACAAATATTAATGATAATTACAATCATCAATTGGGATTGCCGCCCTGTTCTTCCCCGTGTTATCTTGCTCACGCCGTCCTCAAATCCTATGAATATTCTATAGAATAACCGTTCATGGAGGGGATAGGCATGCTGCAGCTTAACGGAATTGTAGGCGGAAACGCCGCGATCCCGGTACGTCCGGGGAAAAGCAAAGACCTGCAACTGATTGTAATCAATGTGAAAAAAGGAAAGAAGCTGGTCCTGCGGAGATTAAACTTTCTACTGTCAAATGATGCCTTCGATTTTGTGATCAAGCCTTTGCCTTCGCCAGGAGTCTTCCGGTTTCGGGGCGGCTCCGGCGATCTGACGCCGAATCGGGTTCTCTTTAACAACAATACCGGTGCCGATGTTCGGATTTTCTTCTCTATTTCGGCCGTCAACCGCGCAAGAAATACCCGCAGCTTGCAAAGGACCGACAGCTGGGCGCTGCAGCTGGCCATTGTCTGATTATTGAAAAAGCCCGCCTTCGCTTGTACAGCAAGCTTAAGCGGGCTTTCCTCTTCATGCGCCGATTAGACGAGCAGGTCGATCTTTCTTTCTTCGTCCTTCACACCGCGGACGTTCTGTTCAGGAGCTTCGCCCTTCCGGTCCTCCTCCTTTGGAGATTCAGCGGCCGGGGCTTCTTCCTGCCCTTCCGCCGGCTTATTCTTGTCAATCGATTTATGTAAGTTCGTATAAGCATCCTTAATTTTTTGGTCAACTTGGGTTATCCTTGAATCAATTTCACGGCTTTCTGAGAGCTTCTTCTTGAATACGGTTCTCTCCGCATTCTCCATCAGCACGCCTTCCGTAGCCGGATCGTCAGCTATGACTTCCACCTGCAAACGGCCTAAACGCACTTCGCCTTTAAGATTGTTCGACTCTTGGGTCATCCGCTCTTTCGTTTGATTCAGCGTTTTGATGCTATACAATATCCCTTGGCCCTGGACGACGGATTCCAAGCCGGCTTGACCCGTGGAAGACTCGCTTTTCTGTTCATTGGCTTTGCCCGTATCCCCCTTATCCTGCTTATCTTTCATTTTTTCCATCCTTAGTTGGCTGATCTGGGTCTCAATTTGCTGGATCTGGTCACGCAGGGCCTGCTTGCCTTTCCATTCGGATTTTCTCGTCCATATCCTTGTTTTGACCGATTTTCTGGATCTGCTCTTCCAGTTTGGATTTCTGTTGGACCAAATCACGGATCTGCCGGTCATAAGGGTCCATAGACACTTTCGCCGGTTTTATCGATGGGGATGAGCTGGATATCGGGTTCATAGAGGCATGACCACTTCCTTCTTTACGGGGTTATACAGGGGATTATCGGCAATTCAGGTTGGAAATTTAATACAAATATACGCTGGTTAAAAGTTTAAAATTCATGCCGAATCCATCCAATCACTATACATAAAATAGTGTTAAATTTAGAAATCTAATACTGTTTTGAAAAAGATTGAGGGGTAAGGGAGGGGTCCCATTGTTTAAGAAAATAGTTGTTTCTTTTTTTCTTTGCTGTCTTTTCATTTACACAACCCGTTTAGCTGAAGCCGCCTCCGATTCACCATCCATGAGCGGGGGACCCTATGGAACGACCGGATTCTCAGGTTCCGGTTTTACAAGTCATGGCTTTCCTCCCACTTCAAACAGCGTACGAGGGTATGAGATATATGATCCGAAGATCGGGATAAGTTCATATAATATTCAATCAACAAATGACCAGGGCAAGGTAAGCTGGGGATGGCTGGGTATGTTAGGACTACTCGGATTGGTACGTAAACGTTCGAGAGGACGTTAACCTTGTCTCTGGTTAGTTGGAGATGAGATTAGGTTCTAATGACTTCTAAATTTGGGGATAGGAGCCCAACATAAAAATGGTCCACCGGCAGTCTGCAGTTGTCTGCATGTCAAGAACCGGGGGATTGCCTTATATGGCTTAAACTGCGGCATGCCTCGTTTAACAACCGGATAAAGCTGCGCCCGGCATTGCTGATAAATTTGTCTTTTCTATAGATCAGGCAGACGGATTCTTTGGGCTTTTCCATCGCAAGTGGAATAATAGCCAGCTCCGGCGCCGCCAGCTTTTCCATGGGGAGACGGGATTGGATCGTCGCCCCCGCTCCTCTTCGGACCAGCTGAAGCAAAGAGGTTAAGCTGGTCGTTTCAATGTGCGGCTCCAAGCTGAACCCAAGCTCCCGACAGCGACTCGTCAGCCCGTATGCGGCATTCGTGGTCCTTCGTTAGCATCACCATTCTCATATGCCGGAGCTCCTCCAAGGCTATGCGGCTCCGCTGCGCTTCAGGCTGATTGGCCGCTGTTACCACAACGAGTTCATCTTGATATAGGGGCACTGCGATTAATCTGTCGTCCGGCGGCGGGGACATGGTGATTCCAAAGTCTGCATCCCCCTTCAGAACCTGATCTACGCCATCGGTCGAGCCGAGAACCGACAAGGAAACATCTGGATACTTCTCATGATACTCGCCGACAACAAAGTTCAGCATCAAATCGACCCCGCCCGGAGGCACCGTAATGGCAACTCTTCCCCTGCCAAGCTCTTCATTTCGGAAAAATAATCCTGCACATACCGGATATGCTGGAAGATCGATTGGCACTCTTGATATAACACCTTTCCCGCTTCCGTCATCGCGACCCGTTTGCCGAGCCGGTCGAATAACGGCAGGCCTAGCTCCTTCTCCAGCACTTTGATTTGTTGGCTTAAGGTCGGTTGCGAGATCCCGAGGGTTTCCGCCGCTTTGGAATAATGCAGTTCCTCGCAGACGGCCATGAAATATTTCAGCCGCCGCGGCTCCATTAGATATCCCCCCACCCGTCGCGTCTCAATTATTGGTTATTTCTATTATAACAATAGAATCCACAGTATTGATCAATGAAAATGAACTCTTTATACTGTCAGCATCCGCCTCATTGTTTGGGGTTCCAAAGGGGTGTTCGCATTTGTACAAAATGTTGGCCGTAGCAGCAGTGCTTGTTTTGTTCCTGATCGCCTTGTGGGTGTTGTCCCAGCGTGGGTCGCGAAGAATGGACAAAAAGGCAAGAGCCGATGCGCCGGGCCGGATGATCCGACTAAACCAGGGCTATACTCACGTTGTGGAGGAAGGGCCGGCGGATGGGACGGTCATCGTCTTGATTCCCGGCGCTACCCTGCCTTTGTGGATTTGGAAAGACCTTCCGAAGACACTGGTCGATAAGGGTTATCGCGTCATTCGCTACGACCTTTACGGTCGCGGCTACTCCGATCGTCCCTATGGCCGCTATGATCAGAACTTGTTCGTCAGGCGGCTTCACGAATTGCTTCAGGCGCTTCGTATCCATCGCCCTGTCCATTTGGCCGGTCTGGCTTTCGGTCGCCTCATTGCTTGTGAGTTTGCCCGGAGCCATCCGGAGCTTGCCGGCCGCGTCATTCTCATAGGTGCTGACGGGTTCGGCGTCCGTATGACGGCAGGCGACCGAATGAAGTTTTGGCCGGTCATCGGGGATTTTCTGATGCAGATAGCGGGTAATAAACGCCTCATGGATCGCTTAAACGGCTATACACCGAAGGAAGAACTGAGGGAGTGGTGCGAAGGAATTTCGAACCGGAGCTTGCTTTCCGGGGCTTCAAGCGAGCTCTGCTATCCTCGGTTCGAAATATGCCCATCCATGATGCGCGGAGTCTGTATGCTGAAGTCGATCGGCGCTTTGGCGGCGTCTTGGTTATTTGGGGACGTGACGACCTGGTGACCCCGCGCCGGACGAAGAGGAGCTTACGCAGACTTTTCCCAACAGCAAAGTCATCCTTTTTGACCAAGTTGGTCATCTTCCGCATGTGGAGCGTTTAGCGGAAACCGGTCATGCCCTGGTGCAGTATCTGGAGGCACAATAGACTCAGTCAGGGAATGGCCAGGGGCGGGCAGACTATCCAATCCGAGGCTCCTCTTCTGCACGCCTACGTTGTCGCGGAGTTGATCCCGATCATTCCCGCTCTGACTGAAGCGCTATTTGCTAAGCTTCATGAACAGTTTCTGCATGAGGCCCGGCCCCGAGATCCTGCTGTTCTGAAAAGCGGCGATCTTCCACTCCCCGTTTTGCTTGACCGCCACATTCGTATTGATCGAGTCCCTTTTCTTCGGCGCCGACTTCTGCCATCTTAATTTGACAACGCCGAGACCGTGAAATACCGCCATATCCGGTGTAAGAAAATGGACCTTCTTGATCTCTCCTTCCAGCGTCGACCCCCTGAGGACACTGTTCCAGAGTTCTTGGTGGGTATCGGCAATGGCCGCTCTCCCCCTGCAGATGCTCCCCTGAAATGTTACATAATCGGCATCCTCGGTAAAGCATGCGCCGTAAGCCTTGCCGTCCCCTTGATTCCATGCCAGCCTCAGCTTCTCGAACAACTGCTCAATCTCTCTAACACCCTGCGTCTGATTCATATTCATATTCATATTCATATTCATATTCGTATTCATATTCGTATTCATTTTCATCATCCTCTCTTTTATTTCCCGCCGGTAACGCGGATTTCTTCTCCATTCACAAAGCTATTCGCCGCCGAGCCCAAGTACACGATCAGATTCGCGACATCCTCCGGGCGCCCCAGTCTCTTGGTCGGGAATGTCCCGGCATAATCCTCGAGCATCCCTTGCGGAAAAGCGTTCGTCACCCATTCGGACAACGTGAGTTCGGGGATCACGACATTGGAATAAATCCCGGCCGCGACCAGCTCCACCGCGAGCGACCGGCTCAAACCGTGCAGCGCCGCTTTTGCCGTCAGATTGGCGGCTGCATTCGCTTTGCCGTCCTGTACCAAGCTGGTGGATACGTGGATTAGCCGGCCCCAACCGCCCTGTTTCATTAAAGGTACGGCCGTTTTCGTAGCCAGGTAAGTCCCCTTGACGGTCTGATCAATGACGGAGAACCAGGCTTCATTCGCGCTGTCCTCAAAGGCGACCTCTTCTCCCCAGAAAACGGCGTTGTTCACCAGGACATCCAGCCGGTTCCTCTCCCTCTTCACCTGATCGACGGCCTGGTAAATACTTTGCTCATCATCCAGGGAAAGCCGCAGCGCCTTGCAATAACCCCCGGCACCCTCGATTTCCCCGATCGTCCGGTTCGCGGCATCCCCGTTATGCGCGTAGGTGATATAGACATGCGCCCCTCTGCGGCGAACTTCTTGGCGACGGCTTTACCGATCCCGCGCGAGCCGCCGGTAATTAGAACGACTCTTCCCTGCAATCCATAATCCACAATGAAACACCTCCATGTCAGATCTGCTTTCTTCATAGGATTTGGCGACATCCCTGCTCTGTGTTATACTGGTCTCATCTAAAATCTTAATGAATACATTTTCTTAATTAATATTATATCTTAATCGATCAAGATAAATTTATCATAACTTGGAGGATTCCTTATGTCAAGAGATCTTTTTGCTTCCGGTGCTTCCGGCTTAACTCCATCGCAGCAGGCCTTGCTGTACGAAATGCGCCAAAACAGCGCCCGCGCCGTCATGTTCCACCAACGGATTTCCGAAAAATTAGGTCTCAACGCCACCGATCACAAGTGCCTGGATTTCCTGAACCGAAGCGGTCCCGTCACGGCCGGCCAGCTGGCTCAATTAACCGGACTCACCACGGGAGCGGTCACTAGCGTCATCGACCGGCTGGAACAGGCCGGGTATGTCGTGAGAGACAAGGATCCCCATGACCGCAGACGGGTTGTGGTCAAGCCCGCTCCGCAGGGCGCGGATCAAATCTCGCCGCTGTTCCAATCCGTCATGCAATCGACCATTGAGATCATCTCGCGTTACAACGAGCAGGAGATCGAGGTAATCCTTGATTTTATGCGAAGATGCAATGAAATGACGCTCGCAGAGATGGAGAAAATGAAGAGCCCGGCGGAGTCTTGAAGGTGTCGGCGAATAATCCGGCGGCGCATTGCCGAAGGCGGTCCGATTGCGGTCGCCGGCGAATAACAAAAAACGCTAAGCCATTCTCCCTGGAAGGCTTAGCGTTTTTTCATTTTCGTGCGTTAAGAACGGATAAGCTCGAGAAGCTTCTGCAGCGTATGGTCCTTCGGCGGCTGGCGTGTATAGAAACAGCCTGAGGCTCGGATCGTCCCCGACCAGCGCCGCCGTCGATTGGAAATGGAGGGTACCGGCCGCAGGATGGCAGAATTCCTTATGGCCTCTATGCGGCTCGCTGACTTCATGCTCCTCCCACCAGTCGCGAAATTCCGGACTTGCTTCCATTAAGCGGTCCCGGCGTTCGTTAAACCAGGGCTCCCCTGCCTCGCGTCCCCCGCTCGTGCGAAACATGGCTATCGTTTTTCTCGCCCAATACTCCCAATGCATATAAAGAGTCCGTTGATCCGGCTCGGCAAACATGATCCAGACAAAATTCCGCTCCCAATCGGAGAGCTTGCCGAAATCGGTAAAAACCCGGGAAGCCGCCAGATTCCACCCCAATATATCCCAGCGTTCATTGAGTACAAAAGCCGGGTTCGGCTGAAGGGCGTCCAGCATCTGCTGAAGCTCGGGACCCATCCGCGATGGATGGCTTGATGCGGGCAGCGGAAGCTGCTCGCGCGCCAGGACATACAAATGCTTGCGTTCGTCGGGAGTCAGTTGGAGCACTCGGGCGAGGCTCTCCAACACCTGAGCGGATACTTGAATTTCCTGTCCCTGCTCCAGCTTGGTATACCACGTAGGACTGATACCGGCGAGCTGCGACAGCTCCTCCCGCCTCAGACCGGGCGTTCGTCTCCTCTTCGCCCCTACCGGCGGCTCAAACATCGCCGGCGTCAGGCGCTCGCGCCGAGTTCGGAGGAACTGACCCAGCTCCCGGCGGCGTACATCGTCATTCATAAGCATCCCCCGTTAACCTGATACATTTTAGACTAGTTTGTTTGCGGGAATTGTTCGCCCGGTTACACCGCGGCATACTGTAGTCACACGGTAAGCGGAAGATCAGTGCGATTTAACACGGCCGTATCACTCTCTTCCAGTTTACTATACTGCATCTGAATCCAAAACAGGTTTGCGAGGTGAATGTGAAATGAAGGTGCAGCATAACGGCCCTTCCCGGTATGAACGCGGCTGGGAACGCCTCCGGGAGCTCGACAGCCAGGCCGGCCGGCGGCTAACGGATGCCCTGCAGGACATCGCCCCCGATCTCGCCGTATATATCACGGAATTCGTCTTCGGGGATGTGTATACCCGCCCGGGTCTTGATTTACAGCGACGGCGGCTCGTAACGATAACGGCCCTGCTATCGCTGGGTGATTGCGAGACTCAGCTGGAGCCGCATATCACCGGGGGACTGAATGCGGGGCTGACCAAGCAAGAGATCGTCGAGGCGATGATCCAGTGTGCCCCTTTTACAGGGTTCCCGCGGGTGTTCAATGCGCTTAGAACGGCCAAACGTGTGTTTGCCGACTACCCTATGATGAAAGGATGACCTGCTATTATGACCATGGCTTCTTCCCTGCCTCAGCGCCTTTATCTGATGCAAGTCGCGTCGCTTCTCGTTCCGCCTGCGGCGATTCCGATCCCCTGTTATCTGGTGCAAACCGGTGACGGCAAGCACATTCTGATTGATACCGGCATCCCTCAAGATATGGTCTTCCCTCCCGGGAGCCCCGACATCGAACACGGCAGGAATGTGCTGCAGCAGTTGGAGCTGATCGGCCTGAGGCCGGATGACATCGATATGCTGATCTGTACTCATTTTGATTTTGACCACACGGGCTACCATTCGTCCTTCCCGAACGCGGAAATGGTCGTACAGCGGCGGCAGTATGAAGCGGCTCGCAGCCGAATTCCCCAGTATGATATGAACCGGTTCCATTGGGCCCACCCGGATGTGCGCTACCGGCTGATCGATGGCGATACCGAGCTGCTTCCGGGACTTAAGCTAATCGAGACCAGCGGCCATACCATTGGGCATCAGTCCGTGTCGATCCGGTCGCCGAAGACAGGATGGGTGCTTCTCACCATCGACGCGGTTCTCCGTCAAAGCTCGTTCACTCCTCATCGGGAGGAAGATCCGGCCGACGAGGACCCCGCGAAGGCCCTTGCAAGCACGATCAAACTGATCGATTTGGCGGAAAAAGAGCCGGTGGGCCTCGTCATCTACGGGCACGACGGCGAACAGTGGCCGCGGCTGAAGAAGGCTGCCGGACTACTACGATTAAAGCGGAACGATGGGCTGTAACCGGCGCAAGCTCCGCGATACGTAAGCAACTTTCATCTTGATTTTTGGTTAGCGTTTACTTACAATAATGGCATGAAAACGAGAAAACATACCGACAGTAAACGGGAAGACATTTTGCAGGCGGCTATCCAATTGTTTTCCAGGAAGAGCGTGAGCGGGGTTTCCGTGAAGGAGATCGGCGACGTGGCGGGTGTGACCGATGCGGCGATCTATAAGCATTTTCCAAGCAAAGATGCCGTTGCTGAAGCCGTGTTTGCTTATTACTCCGATCTATACACGAAGGTGATCGATCACGCGGCCAAAGGAGACGGAACTTTTCCTCACCGCCTGGATCGTCTTGTTCAAGAAATCATTGAAATGCACGACCGGGACCGGTTCGGTCTGCTCTTATTAGGGCAGCATCCCGAAAATTTCGCCCGTTTGGCCGCTTCACATCGGTTGCCCTATCAAGCGCTGGCGGAATTTATTGCCGCGGCGGTAAAGGACGGGGAGCTGCCCGCTCAGGATCCGAAACTGAGTGCCGCTATGGTCATCGGCATCGTCACCCGCATTGCCGTCTTCAGCGATACCGGCGGTTTATCCGAGGAGCTCCGTCCTCTTCTTCCCGAAATACAGCGCTGGCCGCATGGGCTATTGGGTTTGCCATAGCCCCTTTATTTCGGGCCATTGGTTAGCAAACACTTACTAAAAAAGGAGACGACGGTTCATGAACATCGGGCTTCTATTGTGGCTTGTCCCTGTTCTCTTCACGATTCACAACCTTGAGGAAGCTCTGACGATGAGAAAATACGGAACCGGGCATTTTCGGAACATGCAGCGTGGGCAGTTTGCCGCCGCGGTTATTTTATTAACGCTTTTGGCGGTTTCCTTTATTTATCTGGGGACCAACGATGAGTATGGCGTGATGGGAAGAATTTTGGCCATTTTTATTCAAGCGAGCTTGTGTATCAACGCCTTGGTCCATATGATCGCATCCATCCGCTTCCGGAGATATACGCCCGGCGTCATCACCGCGGTGCTGATCTATATTCCTTTTTCCCTATACTTGTTTGATGCCGCGCTGAAGACTTCGTATGTTACAGGAATGCAGTTAGCCTGGGCGTTTGTCGCCGGGGTCGTTCTGCAGCTTCCGCTCGTCCTTGGCGCTTTATTTGTAGGGGGATGGCTGGTGAGAGTGTTTAGGGGAGGGGACAGAAGTAGTGATAGACTTGAAAATACTTTCAAGTCTATCACTGCTTCATTGTACTACGTAGTTCATTAAAGGGCCGCCTTTGATATTTGCCTTCCGGCTGCGAGTTCCATCTCTCTCTCCCCATTAGGCTTCAGTCATAGAGGCGCCGCGTCATCGGCAATGTGAGCCGTCAAGCCGGTCCTTCCGATGGCGATGTCGCTCGCGAGCACATGCCTATCCGGATAATCCCCGCCGTTCTGACGCCGGAACGGAATGGGCTCCTCCTCGAATAGGCGCTCGAGACGCAAACGCCAGGCCGCCATCGCCGCGTCGATGTCGGTCGGCCGTCATGCGATCGGTTCCGTAGACGGCGTGGGTAGGCAACACATCCATTCCGGGGTAGAAGAGGATGCCGTGAGTAATGGGGAACAGCAACTGCTCCAGCGGTCCATTGATGCCTCGCGGCGAATAATCCTTCTCGGGCCCTCCGGCGACCACGGACAGCATAGCCCGCTTCCCCTTTAGAATGCCATCGCCGTAGCGATAGCGATTCCCTTCGCCCTTAAAGCCATAGGCGAAACCAAAAGCGAATACCCGTTCTACCCAACCTTTGAGAATAGCCGGCATGCTGAACCACCACAGAGGAAACTGCAAGATCACCGCGTCGGCAGCAAGAAGCTTCTGCTGCTCCAATGCGACGTCTGCCGTTTGCCGGCCAGTCGAATAGGCGTGCGCTGACTCTTTAATAAAGGATAACCGTTCCGGATTGGCTCGATCCGGGAAGTCGCGCCCATCGAACACAGCCTTCCAGTTCATTCCGTACAGATCGGACAACATGACTTCGTGCCCTTGTTCCTGAAGTGTTTGCACAGCCGTCTCAACGAACTGGCAAGTTAACGAAGTGGGCTCGGGGTGCGCATAAACGATCAATACCTTCTTTGACATGATTCCACTCTCCCTTTGTATTGGCTTACGACGCATGATGAAGTGCCGTATGGGTGTTATATTAAAATGAATATTGAATTTTGAGAAGTACGCATAATTTTATAATATAGTATTAAAAATCAAACTAATGGAGGGTAAGGTCATGGCTATGGGAGCCCGCACAATAAAAAAAGAAGCCTTGAATACCAAGGCTTCTCGGGGTTGTATAAGTGGTGCGGACGAGAGGACTCGAACCTCCATGGAGGGTAGCCCGCTGGAACCTGAATCCAGCGCGTCTAACCAATTCCGCCACGTCTTTAAATGCTGGCGGGCTCCTTACCTACAAGGCCCTTTCCTCCTGCAGAAGCTCGCCCAGCCGGTCGAAATTCTGTTCGTTGCCCTCCATGCAGCGCTCCCTGACCTGTTCAAACTGCTCCTTCACCTGGAAGGTTTGGCGGAAAGTAACCTTCGTGCGGCCTCCCAGGTCGTCGAACGCACCGTTACCCGGAACTGGGGAGCGGACAGGTGATCCAGCACGATTCGTTCATTCGGCACGATCTCCACAAAGACGCTGCGGTTCGGGTAATCCTTGCCGTCCGGTCCGTGCATCGTGAAGTCCCACGTGCCGCCCGGCCTCAGATCGCACTCGTGAAACGTATTCGTAAAGCCATGCGGCCCCCACCAACGAGCCAGCAAATCGGGGGTTGTCCAAGCCCGAAATACAAGCTCCCGCGGCACATCGAACTCGCGTATGGAGATCACTTCATTTTCGCCCATGGTTGTCGTCATGCTCCCACCTCCGCTTCGAACAGCTTGCCTAAGGCATCCAGCATAATGCCCGTTCCGTGTTCCCGGATTTCCGGGGTATCGTGTCCGTCGAAGAAAGCCCCCTGCTCCGTAAAAATCAGTTTCGTGCCGTCCCCCACCCGGATAAGCTCGACCGTTGTGTTCGAGACGGAGACCCGCGTATCGTCCGAATCCAGAGTGTAAGTATAGACAATACGCTGCTCCGGTACGATTTCCTGGTAGCTGGCGTCGAACGTAAAGACCGGCCCTTCCGGGGGCCCACCCTTGCTGTACTCGCGCCCGCCAACCCGAAAGTCGAAGATTTCCGGCTTCGAAAACCACTTGGATTTGGTCTCCGGGTCCGCCCAGGCCTGGTACACCCGCTCCGGCGAAGCAGGATAAGTCCGCTCAACAACAAAGGTCGCATGCTTGACAAATCGTTCGTTCATTGATTTTCCTCCTTAGGTTTGGGCCTCTCGCTCTCCTCGGCAAGAAAGTCCCCCAATTGATCCAAATGCCGCTCCCAAATCGTTTGCCGCTCGATGACCAGCTTCTCAAATGATTTTTTCATCGCCTGCAGCAGACCCGTGAAATCTTCAACCGTTACCTGCGCCTGGCCCTGCATCAGCTTGGACACATGTTCGAGCTGCTCCAGCAGCTTCTGCTGCATTTTGATCTGCTCTTTAATCCGGCCCATCTGCAGACTCACGATCTCCAGCGGACTGAGCTGCCCGCCCGTTAAGACCGATTTGATCTCCTCAAGCGATAACCCCAGCTCCTTCAGCGACAAAATCTGGTGCAGCCTGGACAAGTCCGCTTCGCTGTACAGCCTGTGGCCCGATTCGGTCTGCCCCGACGGGGAGAATAGCCCGATTTGATCGTAAAACCGCAAGGTTCGTACGGTAAGCCCCGTCAAATGGGCGAGGTCCCCGACCTTCCAATAGCTCTTCATTCATCATCTCCGCTCTTTGGCGCTAGCTTGATACCGGTAGCTTTATTATAAAAGCTGACGTTACGTAAGGTGCAAGCATTATTTTGAAGGTGGCTGCAGAAATCTTTCCTCATGAGAATAGAGCCTTGATCCTATGTGTCATCTCGTCTTGATAGTAGGCAAACTGCCTGAGTCTATGCCCGTTGGCTCCGGACGGATGAGGAAAGCCCCACAAGATTTGCTCCGCATCCAGCTTCCCTTCCCTCACAAGAAGACGTAGGACGCCCTCCACCCCTTTCCCCAGCGGTATGATTAGCGCTTCTCTCATATATTCGAGCTCTTCCTGTACAAACCCGAGGGCAACCTTCTTAAGAAACGGGTTGTCTGCTAGATTGGGGTGCGTTCCGTTATAATTTTTCTTCTGAGCGAATACCGGATACCGGAGCAAAGAGGTCGTATGTACAAGGGCCCGACGCTCCCCGAACAATGCCTCACAGGACGGCAGGTTCAAATAACGGTGCAAATCCAGTGCGTTCAGCATATCGATCAAGTGGATTCTCATCGTTCCCGCGAAACTCGCGGCTTCCTTCGCTAATCGGCATACTTCCTCATTGGAAAGTCTCGCTTCCAGACCAGCCCTCGCCTCCTGGATCGCGATTCTCATTTGGGTGAAGCCCGGCGTCAGCCCAATAATGACCACCCTGGTCAATGGATGAACGTACTCATTATGCGGCGCGTAGTACATTTCAAGCGACCCATGGCGCTCCATTAAAAAGTCTTCCACCAGCGGCTCCTCTCTCGTCAGCATGCTGTCCTTGGGGAGTGAAAGTATCGCCTGTTTATATGAACTTAAATGGCTAGAAATAAGCATGTCCTGGCGGCTCCTTACCTTGTTGCCTCCCGGCTACATATCATGATATACCAACTCCGCCATCCGCATAAGCAGCATAACCAGACGACAGTTCTTGAAGCCTATTCTTGCTCCTCCCCATTACCAGCATGGACCATGCACATTTTTCCGGGCCGCATCATACCCTTTTATCTAGTGAAATCGAGAACGTTGTTTTTATGTTAAATTTTGGTTCAGCCATTCTACCGGGCCGATCCAGTTAATAAAGATAAACTGCCCTTTGAGGAACGGGTTTTTCAAACCAAATCGGATCCAGGGAAATGTTCATCGTCGAGGAGGAGAGTTATGGTTTTACAACATCAACAAGCGGTACCGAGACAGCCATCCATCCTGCGGCTGTTCTTCATCGCGCTTGCAGCCCTGATGCTGCTCATCGGGAGCGTGCCGTTTGCAGGGGCGACCCCTAACCCGGAGCCCATGAGCCCCAGGATGCTGGCCGATACCAACAAGCCCGGCGTCGTTATGATCGCTACGATCTACAAAGCGACCGTCGCGTTTCCGGAAGTTCAGATGTCCCAGCAGGCGTTAACCGAGCTCCAGCAGAAGATTGCCGCCGATATCTTAAGGGGTTCGCTGGATAAAAACAACGTGACCGCCATCATCGATGCCATGTTTATGGAGATCTTCAGGGACCCGTTCAAGTATCTGATTCCCACCAATGATTGGCTCACCCGCGAGGTTCAGACCGGATCGGTCGGCGGCTGGCTTTATTATTACACCTGACGGTTACATTCTCACCAATGCCCATGTGGTGTTCGCCCCCGAGGATGCGCTGAAAGTAGCGCTTGTGGAGACGGGACTGAAGGAGCAGATCGATAAAGACGTCGATGAATTCGTTCAAGGCGTTAAGGCCAATAACTACAAGCCCTCTGAAGACATCCTGAAGGAGCTTCGCAAGGCGGCGTCGGCCTTCTATGTGAAATATGTCAAGTTAAGCAATGTATCGACGCAGATTTTCACCGAGATGGGCGTGGCAATTCCCGGCGTACAAATTATGCAGAAGGGCTTCCCCAGCGAACTGAAGGTACGCGGAGAACCGAGCCCGGGAAAAGACGTCGCCATCCTGAAAATCGATAAAACGAACCTCCCCACCGTTCCGCTCGGCGACGACGGGAAGCTTCGTACCGGCGATAAAATCTTTGTCATCGGCTATCCCGGAGCCGCTACATTCAACCCGATGCTTGCGAATGAAAGCGTCGTGGAATCCACCATGACCTCGGGACTGATCAGCGCCCGTAAGACTATGCCCGGGGGCTGGGATATTCTGCAGGTCGACGCCGCCATGACCCACGGCAACAGCGGCGGCCCCGTGCTGAACGAGAAAGGCGAAGTCATCGGCATCGCCACGTTCGGCAAAGCATCAACTCGAATAACGGCACCGAAGTGCAGGGGATGAACTTCGTCGTTCCGATCAGTATCGCCCGCCAGTTCCTTAACGAACGCAACATCAATCCGGCCGAAAGCCAGCTCACGAAAATCTACAAGGAAGGGCTGACGTATTACTATGAACAGAAGTATACCAAAGCGCTGGAGAAATTCAGAGAGGTGAATGAGCTTAATCCGGGGTATCCTTACATTCAGACCTTCATTTCCGATTCCAGACAGGCCATCAATAACCATCAGGACAAATCGGGGGTATCGATGAACCTGATCCTCCTGATTGGAGGCGGTGTAGTCGTCGCCGGGGGGCTGGCCGCGGCAATCTTTTGGCTGGTGAAGCGATTTAATTTCAAAGTGGAACGAAGGAAGCCGGAGTCACCCGAGCAACCACCCTCTGACGGGGAAAACAATCAAGGGCAATAACGCTTAGAAGGATCGGCGCAATAACAGCAGGGCCCGTATTAGCTTGTAATCCAGGCTAAATATGGGCCTTTTTCTATGCCCTCCTTTAGCACTCTGACCGCTGCGGCTTCATTAACAGGCTCCCTTCGTTCCGTCCTCCCCTGGGTAAGCTCGCCGCTGCATCAAGGAGAGACTTTTTGCATGTATAAGCTTGCATCATTTGGCAAAACATAGCAGCGGGTTCAATTTTGATGAGGGGAAGTAGGTTTAATCCATGGAGCAGAACGACAACAACATGACCTTAACGAATCGGCAGGGCCACCCGATTTCCGATAACCAGAACATTCGAACTGTAGGCAATCGTGGGCCGTCGACGCTGGAGAACTATCATTTTATCGAGAAAATCTCCCACTTCGACCGTGAACGAATTCCGGAGAGGGTCGTTCATGCCCGCGGCGCCGGAGCCCACGGATATTTCGAAGCCTACGGGAAAGTCGGCCAGGAGCCGGTTTCGAAATACACCCGCGCCAAGCTTTTTCAAGAAGCGGGGAAACGTACCCCGGTCTTCGTTCGCTTCTCCACCGTCGTAGGGGGCACCCATTCTTCCGAAACGGATCGGGATCCGCGCGGCTTTGCCGTTAAGTTCTATACGGAGGACGGCAACTGGGACCTCGTCGGCAACAACCTGAAGATTTTCTTCATCCGGGACCCGCTCAAGTTTCCGGATATGGTCCATGCGTTCAAGGTAGACCCCGTTACCAATATTCCCAATCCGGAACGAATGTTCGATTTTGTATCTAACAGCCCGGAAGCTACACATATGATTACCTTTGTTTTCTCCCCTTGGGGCATTCCTGCGAATTACCGGCAGATGCAGGGGTCCGGCGTCAATACGTACAAGTGGGTCAACCAAGAAGGCGAGGCGGTTCTCGTCAAGTATCACTGGGAGCCTTTGAAACAAGGGATCAAGAACCTGACGCAGAAAGAAGCAAGCGCCATTCAAGCCAAAACGGTCAGCCACGCGACTCAGGACTTGTACGAAGCGATTGAGCGGGGCGATTATCCCGAGTGGGAGCTCTGCGTACAGATCATGAGCGACGATGAACATCCCGAGCTCGACTTTGATCCACTCGATCCGACCAAGCTGTGGGATCAGGAGCGGTTTCCTTTTCTTCCCGTAGGTAAAATGGTGCTCAATAAAAATCCGGAAAATTATTTTGCCGAAGTGGAGCAGGCTGCGTTTGGTACGGGGGTATTGGTGGACGGATTGGACTTCTCGGACGATAAGCCGCTGCAAGGACGCACCTTCTCTTATTCCGACACCCAGCGTTACCGGGTAGGGACGAATTATTTGCAGCTACCCATCAACGCTCCAAAAACGCGTGTGGCTACGAATCAAAGAGACGGGCAAATGGCCTACATAGTGGACCGGGCTCCCAGCCAAAATCCGCATGTGACCTACGAGCCATCCTCCCTGGGGGGCCTTGAAGAAGCCGCGCCGGCAGGCAAAGAGCATCAACCCGCCTATTCGGCAAAACTGGTTCGGGAAAAGATCAGCCGGCCCAATGATTACAAACAAGCCGGGGAAACCTACCGCAAGTTCGAGGACTGGGAGCGCGAGGAGCTGATTTCCAACCTGGTCGATGCGCTGAAAATATGTAAACCGCATATTCAGGAAAAAATGATCGAGCATTTTACAAAAGCGGACCCGGACTACGGCCGTAGGGTTGCCGAAGGCTTGAAGCAGGCTCGTGTGGATACGGCTCATCTGGGTTCCGAGGCCGCCAGAGACGGGGCGGAAAAAGCGCAGAATGCCGGGAAACATACGGATGGATATTGAGGGAAGAAGCCACCGGATCGCTATGGATCGGGTGGCTTCTAACTTTTTTCACGCAGAAGCAGGCAACGCCCGCCCCGTTACTTGATTTCGATAACGGCCGTTTGCGTTAACTGATCCCATTCCACCTTGGCTCCGAGCGCTTCGCCAATAAACCGCGCTGGAACCATCGTCGTCGAACCGATGAGCTTGACGGGCGTATCGAGCGTATGGCTGGTCCGGTTTAACGTCGCTTCTTTGCTGCCAAGCTTCAGGACGACCTCCGTCCCGCCTTTTTGCCGGTGATGCTTTGCTCGCGTTCATTCCATTCCACGGAAGCTCCGAGCTTCTCGAAGATGCCGCGCATCGGAACCAGGATGGTCCCTGCCTCGTTCACCGGCGGCTGGTCATAATATTGCAGTTCCCCGTCGATCATAATCTTTGTTTCGTCAAAGTCGACCGTAAGCGGCTTGATCTCGAGAGCCGGCTCGCCGTATAGAGAAGAACGCTGCTTCATAATACTGCTAATCGCTTTTTCCCGGTCGCGAATGATCTCCTGCACGACCTCATCCCTTTTGGCCAGAATCTTCTTATATTCGGTTTCACGGGTTTCCCGGATTTCGTCCAACGTTGTGGTCCGGATCGCCGCCAAATCCTTGTCCCCTGTTTGACGGCCTTGCCGTATTTATAGAAGGCACCGGACATCGAATCGGGGTTGACCTCGCTCCAGTACTGTCCCATGGGGAAACTTCTCTTCAACGCGCCGGTGGACAAATGATCCAAGTAGCTGGATCGCTTGAGCTTGTAATAATTTGCGTAGGAGCCCAAACTGCCCATGGTGTACTCTGGATTGATCGAATCCTTATAATTCGCTCTAACGATCTCCATTCCGAGCCTCGGCGGATGTTCTTCATCGAGCCGCTGGAAATCTTCCGCAAGAAGCTTGGCAAGATCATCGAGATCCGCGTTCACTTGCCGCTCGAACTGCTGCTCGTCGGCGTGAGCCACTTTGTAGACAATGTCGTAATCTTTCTGTACCGCCTTCTTATCCGCCTCGTACTGGTCGGTCGCCCCCGATGCCCAAGCGGTGGAAGATGAAGTGATCAGAATGCCTGTAAGCATAAGAATAGTTCCGGCAAAACGCTTCATGAGAGCAAAACCCCTTTTCCATCAATTTCATAAATGCGTTTACAAGCGCAAGTATATTAACGTGGATGGCGGAGTCCCGTTTCATTTTTGTAATAATTTGGGTAATTGGTTTTGGCTTGTTTAATCGATTTTAGTTCTCAAGAACCATACGATGAGGCGGTACCCGCGTCCAGCGTTTAAACACCCTTTGTACACAAATAACCGGACAAGCCCTGCCTTGTCCGGTCATTGCTTACAAGCACTTCAGCCAGGCTTGGTTAAGATTGCTCTGCCAAATATTCTTCAAGCTGATCGAAGGTTCCTCCGAAGCCCTCCTGCATGGATTCAAACATGCCCTCGAAGAAGCTTCTCTCTTCCTCCGTTGCGTTGATCGGTCCGCTGCACAAGGTCATTGTGGTCGTTCCGTTATTTTCACTAAAGGTTACCGTATTGCGAATTTCCAGCGGGATCAAGTCGCTGAATGGAGCCCGGACAATGTTGCCCGCCTCATCCGAAAAGCTGTTGACCCAGACAATTTTATCGCAAGCCTCGATTTCCTGATACACAAACTTACCCCACATTTGATGACCATCAGGAGATTGCATGTTGTAGTGAAAATAACCCCTGGACGGAAATCCAATTGCGCGACATGGATTTCAAATCCTTTCGGTCCCCACCACCGCTTCAGATGCTCGGCCTCGGACCATGCTTTGAATACAAGCTCGCGCGGCGCATGGAGTACACGTGTTATGATTAATTCCTTGCCTTCCGATTTCGCTGTCATATCCATTCCTCCATCTCTCACTATGAATTCTTGATTAAAATATACCTAAAAAGAATATTCCTGTCAAGGAATATTATGTGCACGATAAAGGAGTCCCAAATCGGTACCCCTAAGCATCTCACAAATTCGGCTACGGAATAAGCAAAAGCCGCCTAGATCACTGCGGAGCCGAGCGAGTAGTCGGTCACCCGGTTGCTCATTTGAAAATCCTCCCGTTTGGCAGGTAGATTTCACTTCTTTCATTGCGTTGATCACTTGTCTCGCGTCTAGCTATCTTTCGACAATAAGCCCGATGACTCTAATTCTTGGAGAACTTCCTTTGGCTCACTATTTGGATTTAACAATTGAATCATCTCTGTTGTAATCGGGAAATCATTATAAATTTGTTCAACGATATCCATTGGCGGTGTTGTTTCAAAGTAATCTTCAGCAAATTCCACAAAGGCCTTTGGGGTTGGAAAGATTGAATTTACAAAGATACCAAGACCATCGCTTGCTCCCTTTGGAATTTTCACTTTTCCCTTCTGCCATCTTACGTCATTAGGTTCATGCCAAATACAAAAAGTAACGTCATTTTTTTCTACGGCATCGTCATCAAGTAAAGATAACAATTCATGAGGAACGGATTCATAAATCCCTGGCCATACTTCATGCTCATCTTGTGCATATGGACTTAGTTCGGATTCATGATCAAAACCTTTTATTATGGTGCCTTTAGATGAAAACAAAATCATAAAATGATTGCCCGACCCATTATCGATTTTTGCCATCCAGACATCACTATTCGATCCTTGAACATAGCGATGATACCGAAGCCACTCTTCTTGACAGAGTACAATATTCAGAGTAGCTTGGATTCTCATTAGTTTTTGTAAACTATTCGGTCCCGGCAAAGAATCTAACATTTTCATATCTAGACACTCCTTTGTACATTGACTGTCTCTAATTCTAGAAATTACCTCTATCCTACATCATATTCGTGATCCATTCCATAACCGAGCATAGCGACGGGGTCTGCTAGGACCTGCTTCCGGAATCAAAAAATCAAACATAACATGAGATGTAAAATTTTTCTTGCCGCAATAAGCATACTATGCAAAAATATAATGGTAAATATTTTACAAGAGATATGTTTGAACCATAACTACAGTGACGAAGGTGGTTGAACATAAGTGAGTAATCTTCAAACCATGAACGAAGAAGAAGTGGCGGCAAGAAATTACATTCAAGATGTATATGAAACCGTAGTACAACGTAATCCCCATGAAAGTGAGTTCCATCAAGCAGTAAAAGAAATTCTCGAATCATTAATACCCGTAATTGCCAAGCATCCGAAATATAGGCAGAACGGTATTCTTGAGAGAATCGTTGAACCGGAGCGAATGATTGTTTTCCGTGTACCTTGGGTAGACGATCAAGGGATGGTAAGAGTGAACCGCGGATTCCGCGTACAATTTAATAGTGCTGTCGGTCCTTACAAAGGCGGGCTAAGATTCCATCCTTCCGTGAACGCGAGCATTATTAAGTTCCTTGGATTTGAACAAATTTTTAAAAATTCTCTTACGGGTCAACCGATCGGCGGGGAAAAGGCGGGTCCGACTTTGATCCGAAGGGGAAATCCGACGGGGAAGTTATGCGGTTTACCCAAAGCTTCATGACCGAATTGTACAAATATATTGGCTCCGACAATGACGTACCTGCTGGCGACATCGGTGTTGGCGCTAGAGAAATCGGGTACATGTACGGACAATATAAAAGAATCCGCGGAGGTAACGAAGCAGGAGTTCTGACTGGTAAAGGTATTTTATACGGCGGCAACTTGGCGCGTACGGAAGCTACCGGTTACGGTGTGGTTTATTTTGTAAATGAAATGTTGAAATCGAAAGGATTAGACTTTGAAGGAAGCACCGTAGTGGTTTCCGGCTCCGGCAACGTGTCGATTTACGCTATACAAAAGGCTACCCAGCTAGGGGCCAAAGTCGTGGCATGCAGCGATTCTAACGGGTACATTTATGATCCCGATGGTATTAAATTCGAGACGGTAAAAAGATTGAAAGAAGTAGAAAGAAAACGTATCAAAGAGTATGTAAAAGAGCACCCGAGCGCTGTTTATTCGGAAGGTCAGCCAAAACATATGGTCAATTCCATGTGATATCGCTCTCCCCTGCGCTACGCAAAATGAAATTGATGAGACAGCGGCAAAAACATTGATATCGAATGGGGTTCAAGCCGTCGGAGAAGGTGCAAACATGCCTTCTACATTGGAAGCGATCGACGCGTTCCTAAATGCCAACGTGCTGTTCGGACCAGCCAAGGCCGCAAATGCTGGAGGCGTAGCGGTCTCTGCCCTTGAAATGGCGCAAAATAGCATGAGATATGCTTGGAGCTTCCATGAAGTCGATGACAAACTCCATCAAATTATGAAAAATATTTATAAAAACTCCGTCAAATACGCAGAGGAGTACGGCCATCCGGGTAATCTGGTCGTAGGCGCCAACATTGCCGGGTTCATTAAAGTGGCGGACATCATGCTCGCACAAGGTGTTATCTAATTGGGTTGATTGACCCCAAATCATATCCCATATTGATCCCATGCCTCTTCTAACAAAAACGTTGGAAGAGGTCCTTTTGCCGTTATGAAGCGACCCGTCAAAAACTTGCCGTTACTTGTGATACGGGTCAGCTTAACGGGGCATCAGCGAAAAATCCGTTACGCGCTTAACCGTCGGCCTCATTGGCTCAGAATCTTTCTTTTCCATTTCTTCTGCAGGAATCAACCTCCTATTTGCCGTCTAGTGCAAGCTTGCCGCATGAAAGTCCCAGTCAATTTTGACAAATAAAGTTAAAGAGTGGCAGATTCTATTTATACTAATTCTTTAATTTGGGTGAGCCTATGAGAAAAAAATTACAAATTTACATATCGTCTACTTACTACGATCTGATTGAGGAAAGACATACCGCTGTTGAAGCCATACTTCAAGCCGGTCATATCCCTGCTGGAATCGAGCAAAATTTTAAGGAAAGTCCAATGAAAATCAGGAAGAGATGGATCGACGAGTCCGATATATATATCCTGATTCCCAAATCGGCTAAACAAACAGGCAACAAAATTAAACGATTGATCCAACATCAACTCCACCAATGGATTAACGGTTTACCCAACTACATCAAGGTGTATCTGGGTGTATCGCTCTGCGAAAGTTGAGTTAGTAAATTCCTTTTTAACCATTAAGTCTACGTTATTTTTGTAAAGTTCCATTATTACAAAAGCGAGAAATAGGCACCTCCATCTAGAGTCCCTATTTCTCGCTTCACAATAATTGGCGTTATTTTTCTAAATTTTCTACCATTCTTGCTCCACCAACACATTCAATGTGTAGCCTTAAATTTTTATATATACTTTCGGCTATTTTTTTATGTTCTGGAGTGTTTTGACGATTTGGGACCGAAATTGTAGTACATATTAGACGACCTTCAATTCGTTTATAACCGTTTCTGATCAATGTATTTTTGAATTTCTTAAAAGAATCGGCCAATTGATCAAAACCATCACCATATAGCGAACCCTTTAACTCTATTAGTCTTGCGAACTTTCTTTCAACATCTAATAATAAATAATCGCATCGACTATCAGAGGTGCCTTTACTTATAACCCCCCGTCAACAAGGATAGTAATAAATTCCCTTCTTTTATTATTATCACCATAATATGTCGAGGGCCCGCCCTCTCGATCTATTAGCTTTATTCGACTGCGCGTTCGATTACCCTTTTCTTCTTCATATCTATCCCACTCATATTTATCACAGGTCAGAGTCGTCGAACTCACTTTCGCCATACTTAATTTCCATCTCCTTTCTAAATAATTGATTGTAATACCCATTATTTATCTCGGAGACTTCATCCAATAAGGAACCGGACAATAATTTTGTTTCGTCATCATAAATACTTGTAACATATTGTCTGGTAATGAATAACGCATTTAGATTATTTGGATTGACCAAAATATCTTGTGTATATAGTTCTTCAACATATGCAGTTTGTCCATGTTCCTTTGCCAAGTAATATCCATACAAAAGATTATTTAAAGAGGAAAGAATATATGGACTATGCGTTGTCACGATACATTGATTATCATTGCTGTTTATAAGTAGTGAGATTATTTTTAATATTTCATTTTGTGCTGTAGGGAATAAATGTGCTTCTGGCTCCTCGATTATAATGAAAGATTTTTTTTCTTCAATTAAGTAGTAAAGTATTAGGTATAAAATCCATATTGATTCTTGTTGTCCTGAAGATGCATGGTTCAATGATAGAAATTTATCATTTTCAATAAAAAGTTTGTCCTTGCCTTCTTCAAATAAATAAGTACCACCTAATATAGAGTTAATTATTGAAGAAGCTTGGTTAATTATCGATATATTTATGTTCTTATCATTTATGATTTCACTGAGATTTTGGTCAAAATAACCCCTTGTATCAAGTATTTTTTCTGAAAAGACTTTAGTAAGATAATCAACGTTCCAATCCTGTTCAGTTAACTTAAATAGCAAATTTAGTTTACTTGACAATGCCGCAATTAAACTTCTGCCAGCAGGTATATAAAGGATCTCTCTATCCTCATTGAAAATATCATTCAACTGTTTTTGTAAATTAGTTAAGAAAGTTCTATCTCCAAAAACACCAAGTAATCTTTTAAAATTACCTGTATTCTTCTCAGATTTCTTCCTCAATTTATATTCCTGTACAAAATTTATTATTCTATTTAGTTCCCTTCTTAGTTCGTAACTAAAAAGAATATTATTATTAATGTCGCCATTTTTATTTGTAATGCTAATTTGAATGTTATGTTTATATTGAAATGATATCTCATAGTTGTCATGTTTAATTTGCGGGCCAAACAAGTGAATCAATCGAGTCCCGATTCTTTTCAATATAAAGTTCAATGTTAAGTGTTTTCTTTGATTCTCTATCGATTCAATCGCCATTTCATAAATTTCGTCTCTTATCGACTTAAAAAAGTACACACATTTACTTATGGTACTCTTTCCACTTGCTTGAGGGCCAAATAAAACTGTAAAGTTTTTCACCTCAAACTCAACATTTCTAATTGGTCCGAAGCCAATTATTTTTATGCTTTGCTTCATTTCTCTATCCCCTTTGTAGAAATCATGTATTTACAAATTTCAACATTTGCTTCCAAAATCCTTTATCCTAATTTTGAAATTTGCGTCACTTATGATACGGCTCAGCTTAACTGGTTTATCGGCGAAAAGTAAGAAGGGGTTGTCGCGGCGCGACAACCTCCTAGAATCCAATTGATTAACGTAACACTACTTCTTCTTTTCTCTCCGCAATCCTTTAAATTCACCACCGGAAGTTTTTACGTCCATGATTCTCCCGGTTCGCGACCTTACCATTACCGCTACTGAGAAGCGGGCAACGTCCCGCGCACCGAATGGGAATGGACGTTGCTGACCGGGGAAGCCCAAACATGCGGGAGTATTGCTGAACTGAGTGGGGCTTTCGTAACCGACCCGGAACGCAATCTCCGCGGCTTCCAGCGATTCGGAAAGCAGCAAGCGTCGCGCTTCCTGCAGTCGAATAGCGAAGAGTATCTAGTAACACGGCTAACTATAAAATTTTTATTATTATTTGAACGAAGCCTCCCCATAATAAAAGGGGAGGCTTCTGGCAGTTACTTAATATCTAGATAAGAATGAAATGCCTTATGAATCTTGAATCGTTGTTCCTTTGTTTCACTAATTTGAACGGTTTTATCTGCCAACCTATATACAATCTTTTTACTTCGCTGTTCATTGATAAATTCAAATTTGCCCGGGTTAGTTTCCAACCCCAAGAAAGTTAACTCACATAATATATCGATAATATCAGATACTTCCCCAAAGTTGTTTCTTGTTACTATTTCTTCAATTTCTTTCTTACTTATTATTTCTGAGCACCAGCAAACTCATATAATAATGACTCTAGGTCCGCCACCCTATTCCCATTTTCAGCCAAAACGGACTCAAGGACATATTGTGAGTACTTAAATTCTGAACTTAGGAAATCCGCTTCTTCGACCTTGCTATGACCTCGATTTACTGCTTCTTGTAGTGCAGCTCTAAATAAATAAATTATGTCACGGGGTCTTGGTAGTATAAGTTCAGTTACATACTCTCTTAATGGCATCCCATTTATAGTTGAGCAGAAAAAATTATTCCATAACTCTTGAGGACCAGCTAATCCATCCATCGAATAGTCAAAGCGTGTCTCAATAACCCTAAAAAGTTGTTCAGGATCATTCCAAACTAATTTACTATGTTGAATTTTGTCTCTCTCGTTTGCGAAAGTAACAATCTGATTAAAGATATCACTTCGAAGAAAGGCAATTAAAGAAAGTGATACCCTTTTTTTGCCTATAGTCCGCCTTGTAAAATTCATCCGTTATTCGTTTTAAGACGTTTAGTAATCCAAATAATAAAAGACATAATTCCTGTAGATCACTTCTGTTTGTCCAAGACGCATCTAAGTTATCAATTAAAATACATACTTTATTTTTATTCTCTAGGATTTCCCCAAGTTTTGTTCTTAAATTAGTAATCATCGTTTCATGGAGAATTTCGCTAACTTTTATTCTATGTGATTCTATATCTTTATACTCAGATAATTCAAGTAAGTGCTTTACTGCATTTTCCAAACGTAATGAGAAATCTGCGTTAATCATTTTCTCATGTTGCCTCACGAATTTCACAAAATCTGATTCAATATCACTTTGTGGAATATGAGTTGGTTTATTAAGAATGCTTTCGTACACAGACCTAGCTAACTCCGAGTAAATGAGGTATTTCCAAATACTTTCAATTAAATACCCTTTTTCGGAGTTTGGCAGTGCTTGCCCCAGCAAATTAAGAACGCCATCTATTTCGTGTCCTACAGGTTGAATTATACATACAAAATTTCTTTTGTCCTGAGAAAGTTGGTCGGCAATTTTGTAGAAGTTCGCTGTTTTCCCAGTGCCTTTTCTTCCCACAAACAATGTTTGCTGGGCATTTAAAGCCTCAATATATTCTCTTGTTTCAAAGAAATAATCGGTGAGCATATCAGACTCATGCTCAGCAATCGGTTCTCCAACAAAAAGATTCTGTAACTCTAGCAAAGCTTTTTTATCTTTTAAGTGATTAACATATGTAGATTGCTTTTGCTTATATTCATCAATTATCGGCTCTAACCACTCTGTAATATACGTGGATGATTGTTTTGAAGTTGTGTGTACTTTTAGTATATCTCTATAATCAATCGGTGATTTAAAAGGTTCATGAGCCAACATCAAGATAGGTTTACTTAGTCCGATAGCCAAACCACTTATCAAAGAATGTTTAGCGTTCAAGTTAATATTTTCTGCATGTTTTTCACTTAAAAAATGGATGACTGCTCCATAGGCGTTTGTCAAAAACTTAATATACCATGACAATGGTTGAGTAAATACCTCTTTAGGATCATCCATTACTAGGGGCAACGTTGATTCTTTTAGCGAAACTGAAACACTTAATGATGCATCTGTGTCCGCAAGGCGCTTTTCAAGTAAACTATTTTGCTGCTCTCAGGTGTATTCAAACTGATTTGTGATAATATTGTTTTCTCCAAATCTAAATAAGGTTGTTCTTTATAAAAGCATTCCAATAATGTGTTTATATTGCTATATGAAGTATAGCCGATAGTCGTAAGCACTTTGAGCCTATCGTAGTCGCGCCTTGAAGATTCGATGTCAGGATTTAATGTAATCCATATTTTTTTGTTTTTTGCAATGGCATAACCCAATTCAAATAAAACATTAAAATTGAGGTAAGTCAGGTCACAAAGGAAGAGTTGGCATTTATCAATTTCCTCAAGGATATTATCAATGATAAAAGTCCCATTTATGTCCAAATTTTTCCATGAAATAATATTTACAATCCCGGAATTATTGGCTTTAGAAATAAAACTATCTATTGTTTCATTTAGGTCTGCAGGACCAGAAGGATACGCAAAAAAGCCTCTCACTAAAGACATTACTTTCACCTTCCATTTTCTTCTTATTATACCATAGGACTATAGATTTACAATTATATACACTGGTCCAAAGTCTAGTTCTTGAAACCATCTACGGTCCAGTTACTTTTTATTTATAAATATTTATAATGTACTTCATAAGACAATGAAAAGGACTGAGGACAATGTAAACGATAATACAAGTCAAACAAAGCAAGCCTAGTCATCTTTTTAACTAGGCTTGCTTTGTATTTTGATGAATCATTGATTTTGTAACTATGGATAAACAAATTATAGCTATATAAAACGCAATTAAGATCATAACCTAACAAGCAGGCGGTCTATCGTTCCATCGGATGCTTGTTGATTCGCTTCATAAACTGGCTCACATGAAGCTTAATTTTATAAAACTTTTCAAAAAAGACAGTGTTGACTACATCGGCTTTGAGCCACATCCAGAGTCCTTCGACCGGATTGAGGTTTGGACTGTAAGGTGGCAAAAAGACCAACTGCAGACGCGGACGCTTCTTCAAAAAAGGCTGTAAATCCGTTGCATGGTGAATCCGACTGTTATCCAGAATCAAGGCAATTTTTCCGCTGGGGTATGCTGTGAGAATGTCCTGCAGAAATCGAATAAAGGCCGCCACATCCGCTTTTTTCTTCTTCACGGTGATGCACCTGTCCCGTTTCAAAGTTAATCGCTCCAATCAGCTTGGCACCTTCATGTTTTTCCGTACGTGGGCACTTTACGTTGTCGTCCGCGTGGAAACCAGTTGTATTGTAATGCTTGATAAGAGCGTATCATCGATTCGTCCTCAAACAGGAGGTGATCGATCTGTTCCTCCTCCAAACGCTTTTTGAGCATGGCAAACGTGTGTTTCCGGAAATACGCTTGCGCTACCTCGTCTGCTCTGGCCAAGGTGTAGGTCGCTTTCGTAAAGCTAAAATTCATTCGCTTGAGCATCGCACTGATTCCACGCACGCTCATGGTCTTGCCGAACTCCTGCTCATTCCATTCGCGATCAGGGGCAACGTCCAGGTATAGCGTGCCTCGAAGCCGACATCCGCAGGTTGCTGTTGTTCAAGCATAGTGGCTAGTTGCTGACGTTGTTCTTCGGAAAGGATAGGCGGTTGGCCTGGGGAATGATCCATTTCAAGTCCCTTGATTCCTTGCTCTTGATAGTCTTTCCAGTAGCGGCTGATGGTCTGACGCACGCGTCCGAGCGACCTAGCAATCTCGTTAAAGGAGAGACCTTCCAAACGGAGCCGGACAGCAAGATATCTTTCATACAGCCGCTTGTCTGAAGTCTCTTTCATCGCTGCATTTAAACGTTGAATCTCTGCTTCCGTCTTATTCATCTTCATTGCCACCTTAGGGGTTTTATCATTTATTACCCCATTAGGCTTTAAGTGTCATTGTTAGTTGCGGTTCATATAGAATTATAAATCCACCTAATCTTGCATTTGAACCAAATTGATTTATTCTCGAAAAGGTACCCTTAAACCAGCTGTAAGCCATAACCGCCCAAACCAGTTAATATACGTCTCTTCGTAATAGAAGCTCATACCCCCGACAAATCTTTCCTTAGCTAGTACCAAAATGAAGGAGTGCTATTAAAGCTAGTTCCAAATGCCATGAATACAATAACATTTGACGCAAGGCAAGTACTTGCCCATATTAGTCCTTTGTAACACAACAATACTGTGCAAGTTCTTGAGCTTGTAAAATAGGGCCTATAACACACTTTTCCAAGCTAACCGAGCCTCACCTATCTCACCCTCCACCCGTTTCCAACCTCTTAAACGCCTCTTCGCCCTTCTTGCACCGAAAATTTAACCGTCACTTATGATACGGTTCCCCCGCATAATCTTAAACGCGCGGTACACCTGCTCCACTAGCACCAACCGCATGAGCTGATGCGGCAAAGTCATGCGCCCGAACGACAGCTTCAGGTCGGCGCGCGCGAGCACCTCAGGGGCCAAGCCCAGCGAGCCGCCGATCACGAACGCCACGTGACTGCGCCCGTACGTGGCCAACTCCTGCACATGCCGCGCGAGCTCCTCGCTCGACAGCGGCTTGCCGTCGATGGCGAGCGCCACGACGTAGGCGCCCTCCCGCAGCTGCGCGAGGATCCGCTCGCCCTCGCGGGCCTTCACCTGCGCCTCCTCCGCGGCGCTCATCGATTCCGGTGCCTTCTCGTCCGGCACCTCGACGAGCTGCACCTTGGCATACGGGCCCAGGCGCTTCACATACTCAGCGATGCCCTGCACCAGGTACGCCTCCTTCAGCTTCCCAACCGATACGATCTGGATATTCATCGTCTGTTGCCTCCTCTATATTTTTCCAGCCAACCCAAACTAAAAAAGAAGGGCTGAACCCCAGCCCCTCTCCTTCAACGCTATATGACCAAGAATCGTCCCGGCGCCGAACACCGCTCGCAGTGCGGAGGCGGGTCCCAGCCCGAAAACTTCGTTACTTCCAAATCGACGATATCCGGCGCATCCTCGTACTCGTCGACGAACATATCGATAGCCAGCTCCAGATGTTCCTTACAAACTACGTGCATAATGAGACCCCTTTTTTCTAATTCCCTTGACGTTCACGAACCGCCAACCCTGCTAACCGGCGGCCCGCTCCTGCCTGAATAACCCGTTACTTCTAGCTTACCCCAAATCTTGCTGTAATAACAGATCCGATCTCACGCTCCACAGAACCGCTATCGGTCCTTCATTTCGCCAAGCGTGACCTGAACCGTACTCTTCTTCGGCCCGCGGTAATACGTGATCGCCAGCTTCTCTCCAACCTTCTTCTGGCCGTAAATATACTTGCGCAGCGCGAGCGTGCTGTCCACCGCTTTCCCGTCCAGCTCCGTAATCACGTCGTTGGTCTTCAGCCCCGCATCCTTCGCCGGCCCCTGCGCATCCAGAACGATGATCCCCTTCTTCACATCAGCGGGCAGCTTTAGGATTTCCGTCCCTGCAAAAGATTGCAGCTCCTGCGTCACCACTCCGATATAAGGGCGGACCACCTTGTGGTCCTTGATCAACGTATCAATGACTGACTTGGCCTGGTTGATCGGAATGGCGAAGCCGAGCCCCTCCACGCCCGTGTCCGCGACCTTCAGCGTATTGATGCCGACGATCTTGCCGTCCACGTTCACAAGCGCGCCGCCGCTGTTGCCCTGGTTGATGGCCGCGTCGGTCTGGATCACGTCCATCTCCCAGTCGAACTCGCCCTCCTGGCCGAGCTGGACCGGGATCGTCCGCTTGGGCCAGCTGATAATCCCCTTCGTGATCGTGGGCGCGTAGCCGAGCCCTAACGGATTGCCGACGGCGATGACGGTCTCCCCGCCCGCAGTGCATCCGAATCGCCGAAGTCGGCCACCTGCTTGATGCCGCTCGCGTCCACCTCGAGGACCGCCAGATCCGTAATCTGATCCCGCCCGACAAGCGTCGCCTTGCGGCGGTCTCCGGCGTTCGTAATGACGTCCAGCTGGGTGAAGCCCTCGACCACGTGATTGTTCGTCACGATCCGGGCCTTATCGCCCGCCTTGGCGAAAATCACGCCCGAGCCCAGCCCGACCGTTCCGCCGCCAGCGGCCGCGTTCTTGTCGTCCACGCGCTTCGAGCCCAGGATGCTGACGACCGTGGGCGATACCTTCTCCGCCGCATAGACGACGGAGTCGCCCGCAGCGACCGATCGTCCGGCGCCGGCGACCGTGGTTCCGCCGGGTGTCGACATCGCCGCAACAGCCTGCGGCGGCTGGGCCTTCCCGCTCCCAAAGTACGCCGCCGCCGAACAGCAGGAATAATGCGGCCGTTACCGCGGCGCCCCCGGTCGCCGGCACCACCCACGCCGGCAGCAGCCCGGCAGGCGACCGAACGGGCGCCCGCCTGAACGCCGGAACCCAAGGCTCCCGGGTCGCCTTCGTTCCCTTCGGGTCCACCGGGTTTCTTTCGTAGAATAAAAATCGTCATCGAATAAGCTCATCGCCGCCGCACCTCTCCCCGATGTCCGCAGACCGGGACGCCTTCTTTTTGCTTCCTCTATTGTACCTCACAGACTATGAATCTGAGAAACTGAAATTCAAGGAATGTTTTGGAAGCTTTAAGACTAGAATAGAGATAGATAAGAACTTTACCGCCGAAAGGATGAAGCTTATGTCCGCCAACCGGATT
The DNA here is from genome assembly GCA_024704175.1 of Paenibacillus sp. P25. Classification (GTDB taxonomy): domain Bacteria; phylum Bacillota; class Bacilli; order Paenibacillales; family NBRC-103111; genus Paenibacillus_G. Next base: position 6,409,625 of record CP085629.1, on the reverse strand, counting down.
CCGGGCCCTATGAATGAGATTCACTGGGTAGGCCAGCTCGCCGATCTGAAGGATAACCAATACCAGCAGGGACTTCTGCTTGACGCCGTCATTTCGCTTCTCATTGAAAAGGGTCTCATTACCGCCCAAGAGCTTGCCCTGAAAGCCCAGTCGCTCGACAGCGAATTCACGGCTCCCATCTCCCTGCAGGCCCAGCGAGCCTTAAGCTTACTCTTCATCCAGCCGGTCCCATTCGGTAGACCGGTCGTGGTATGTATCCATCAGCTTCGCCCGGTGATCGTCCGGCGCCAGCCGCTCCTCTACCACACTGCTTACGGTCATTCGGGCCAGATCCATGAGATTGTGGTCCCGGCTGAGATGCGCCAGATACACGCGCTTCGTCTTCTCCGTCATGACATCGACGAGCCCGATCCCGGCCGCTTCATTGGACAAGTGGCCGACATCGCTCAGAATGCGCCGCTTGATGTTCCACGGGTACCGTCCCATGCGCAGCATCTCGACGTCATGATTCGATTCAAGGACAAGCACGTCGCTGTCCTGAATCTTCTCCTTCACCTTGGAGCTCATGTACCCGAGATCCGTGGCCAGGCTCAGCTTTTCCTCCCCTTGGTAAAAGCAGTACCCGACCGGCTCCGCCGCGTCGTGCGATATGCCGTAAGACTCCACCTGCAGCGAGCCGAAATCCCGGAGCTCTCCGGTTTCCATCACGCACCGGTTCGCTTCGCTGATCTCGCCGATTTGCCGGTCCAGCTCGGCCCACGTTTTCTCGTTCGCATACACCGGCAGATCGTACTTGCGCGCCAGCGCCCCAAGGCCCTTGATATGATCCGCATGCTCATGCGTCACCAGAATCGCATCCAGCTCCTCCGGCGACATCCCCGCTCCTTGAGCAGCTGATCCACCTTCTTCGCGCTGAGACCGGCATCGATCAGCACCTTGCCGTCGCCGCCGTCCACCACCATCGCGTTCCCCGTGGAACCGCTGGCCAGCACACTAAACCGTATTCCCATGCTCAAAACTCCCATGCTTGCTTATTGTTTTTTCTGCGGCCCTTCGACCGCTCCCGTAAAGGCATGCACAAAGTACACATCCCCGTTGCCGTTGCCGATCGTGACCCTCCAGGAAGGCCACATGTTCAAGGTCTGCGAATTGTAGATCGGGCCGTGATACCCCAGCTTCACCCCGGTAATCACGGAGCCCGCCGGCAAATAATTCTCGATCAGGTTCTGCAGCGCCGTGTAGGGAGAGATCACCTTCTGCTCCTTCGAATCCCCCTCCGACAGCACCTGCACGAACCCCTGCTGATAAGCTCCAATGAGCCCGCCTTTCTCCTGCAGCTTCAACTGTACCTCGAACATGGGGAAGGCCCCGTACATCTGTTCGAACACATATGTCCCGTTCATGCTGAGCGCCGGATCAAACTGATAGGAATCCGCCTTCGGGATTCCGGCCCGGGTCAGGAGGTCCATCGCCGTGCCCCTGCTGATCAGCGGATCGAAGCGGAAAGGCGCCGGCAGTGGAGCCGGCTTCGGCATGGTCAGCTTCTCGTCGAACCTTGCTACGATCTCCTTCAGCTTGGGGGTATCCTTCGGAATATCCGCCGGCACTTGAATGTTCTTGCTCTTGACGATCTGCTGCAGCTCCTCGATGGCCGCCCCGCTCGGACTGGTGTCGAAATTGAGCAAGTCGGAGCGGCTTGACCACAACTGGAACCCGAGCACCATGTTCAGCAGCAGGAAAGACAAAATCAAGATCGTTTTCGCCCGGCCCCAGTCCATCACCCGCTCCTCCTTTCCATCACTCCACCATTTCGTAGGACCCGTCGCGCAGCTCGACCATCCAGCCCGGAATCAGCTCCAGCGTCTGATCCGTAACTTCCGTCCGGTAACCGGGAAATACGCCGTAGATCGGTGTTTTGTTTGTAAACTGCTTCAGCTTCTCATCCAGTGCTTCCCCGCCCGGCGAACTCATAGTTCGTCTTCTTCGCACTGCGGGTGTCGGGCAGCAGGGTTGACCGTTCGAAGTTCGATACGATCCCTTTCTGCAGCACGATTTTCATAAACCCGACATTATCGTTCTTCAGGTTGACCACAGGGTAACCCTCGTAATACTGGCGGAACACGAACGATTGATTCCCCGGCAGCGTGCCTTTGCGGCGGCTTCTGCAGCGCATACGTGCCGTTCCAGCCGCCGTGCTGGTTGATGAACTGTACCGCGGACAGCAAATTCTCGCGCAGGTCGTTCTTGCTGTCGGCCGGCGCGACCGGGTCGGAATAAGTCATCCAGTGCTGCTCGTTCTTCAGCTGGAGTCCTCTTTTCCAATCCGTATAAATCTCCGAACCGTCCCGCTCCGTCAAATTCCGCGTCACCGACGGATCCACGAAGAAGCTGCGCTTTAATTGGTCGACCGTATACTGGGTGTAGCCCAGATGATATCCCGGAACCGCAATCGGCTTCGTAGGCAGGTAATAATCTCCGACAGGCGACATTTTATAAGGGGTGTAGTCCGTTCCGACGTTCGCAAAATAGCGCTCCATATCCTTCGGCGTGAAGTCGGCCGTCTGCACCTCATAAATCGTATTGCCCGTATCCGTAAAGAGAATCGTCCGCACTTCATTGGTATCCTTCGCGTAGATCCAGATGCGCGTGATCAGGTCGTTATCGGGCGGAAGCTCCCCTTGATCTGCATGACCTTCTCCTGCTGAATCACGCTGAGAGGCGACCCGTCGCGGAACCGCACCTCGACGCCCTGCTGCTTGTTGCGGACTTCGTCCCAATTGACGCCGAGCGCCGTCGTCGTTGTTTTGCGCAGCCCGGTCAACGTCCGCGCTTGATATTTTCCACGATATCGTTATATACCTTGGAGTTCGGGTAAGCCACCGTATGCTGCTGATTGCCGAGATGAAGCACCAGCTGATCGGGAAAGAGCAGCTCCTCCAGCGGAATCTGTGTTCCCGGCAAATCCGTCTTCACATACTTCTCCGGCGTGACCGGCTCCAGCTTCGGATAGCTGTAGGCAAGCAGGTAGCTTTGCAGCAGGCTGAGCAGGATCAGCGACGCCAGTACGGCGGTTTTCAGCCTTTCGATCATACGGCGGTCACCTCCTGCTGATAAGGAAGCGTGAACGTGACTTTCGTCCCATGCCCAAGCTCCGACTCCAGTTGAATCGTTCCGCCGTGCGCTTTTACTATTTCCCGGGCAATCGATAGACCCAGGCCGGTTCCTCCCATATTGCGGGACCTCGCCTTATCTACCCGGTAGAACCGTTCAAATATCCGTTCCAGATCCTTCTTCGGAATGCCGATTCCGTTATCCTGCACCGAAATCTCCAGCACCCGTTCCTCCGGCATGCCTGCATAGATGCGGATGTGCCCGCCTTCGGGCGTATATTTGATCGCGTTGGAAACCAGGTTATCGAGCACCTGATCGATCCGGTCCCGGTCCAGCATGATTTCCTTCACATTCGGCTGTACATCGATGTCCACGGCAATCGCCCGCTGCTCCAGCTGGAAGGAGAATCGGTCCGCAACCTCCTCCAGCATATCGGCCACGACTGTCGCCTCTTTGCTGATGATCGCCTGCTTGGAATCGAGCCGCGACAGCTGCAGCAGGTCGGTGACGAGCCGGATCATCCGCTCGGTCTCATTCCGCGCCACGCTGACGAATTTGCCGGCCAGTTGCGGCTCCTCGAGCGCCCCGTCCTCCAGCGCCTCCAGGTAGCTCTTGATCGTCGTAAGCGGCGTACGCAGCTCATGCGAGACGTTGGCGACGAACTCTCTCCGGGACTGCTCGAGCTTCTCCTGTCCCGTCACGTCCTGCAGCACCACGATCGTGCCGGCGCCGCCCTTCGACTTCCCGTGAATGCTCGTGAACGTCGCACGGACGAACAGCGGTTCCTCCTCATCCTCGTGAAACAGGGGAAGCATGGCGACCCGGTCGCCGCCTCCCTCCGCCGGACGCATCAGATCGGGCGGTACGCCGAGAAGCGCTGTCAGGTACATGCCGAGCGTCGTATCCTCATTCACCCGAAGCAGCTGCTTCGCCCGCCGGTTGATCACGATCACCCGGCCGTGATCGTCCGCGGCGATGAGGCCGTCATTCATGTTCGAGAGGATGGAAGCGAGCTTCTCCTTCTCCTCTTCATTGAGCGTCAGCGCTTCTTTGAGCCGCTCCATCATGAAGTTAAACGTATTCCCGAGCTGCCCGATCTCGTCCCGTCCGGAGACCCGCACCTGCTCGTCGAACCGCCCTTCGGCCACCGCCGTCGCCTGCCGGGTAATTTCCTGAATCGGCTTCGTGATCGTCCCTGACAAAATAACCCCAAGCAGTGCCGTGAGGCCAAGCGCAATCAAGGTACCCGAGATGAAAATCTGGTTGATCCGGTTCATCGTATCGTATACGTCCTTCATCGAAGCGATCGTATACACCGCGCCGTACACCTTCACCCCCGAGCCGATCGGCTTCGCGATCACGATCTTGCGTTCGCCGTCCAGATCGGTGAACATCCGCTGGTTGTCCTTGATCCCCTGAAGCGCCTTGACGACCTCGTTCTGCGTATTCTTGCTGCCCACGATCGACGGGTTCGTGGAACTGGTCCGAACAACCCCCGTCGCATCGATGATCTGAATTTCCACCTTGTTGGCCGCGAACAGCTTGTTCACGATATCGTTCAAATCGGCGTACGACTTGTTCGTCTCGCCGCTCTTGTTATCCTGGTTCTCGTCAAAATATTTCTCCGCATACTGCGCCAGCGCTGCGCCTGGGCGTTGCGGTTCTGGATGAAATCCGTCTTGAAATAGTTCTCCAGCGTCTTGATGAAATAGACCCCGATCAGCTGCATGGCGATCAAGATGAGCAGGACATAGATGATGATCAGCTTGGCCTGGATCGTCTGGAAAAAGCGAAATATCTTCATCGGAGATATCGATAGTCTCATCGGTCCCTCAGTAACCGCTGCCCGTCTTCGTGCTGCGCATCATATAGCCCAGCCCCCGGCGGGTGATGATATACTCCGGCCGGCTCGGATCATCCTCGAGCTTCTCGCGCAGCCGGCGGATCGTTACGTCCACCGTACGCACGTCGCCGAAATATTCGAACCCCCACACCGCCTGCAGCAAATGCTCACGGGTCATGACCTTGCCGCTGTTTTTGGCCAAGTACTGAACCAGCTCGAACTCCCGGTGGGTCAAATCCAGCGGGACCCCGTTCTTGTAGACCACATACATGTCGCTGTCGATAAACAGATCCTGAAGCTGCGGCCCCTGCCGCTGAGGTGCTTCACCGGAGGACGGTGCCTCCGGTACAGAAGCCGCCTTCGTCTGGCGGCGCAGATGCGCCTTCACCCGGGCAAGCAGGCTCGCGCGTGCCGAACGGCTTCGTTACGTAATCGTCGGCGCCCAGCTCCAGCCCCAGCACCTTGTCGATTTCATTATCCTTGGCCGTCAGCATAATAATGGGCGTGTTGAGCCGCTGACGCACCTCCCGGCATACGTCCATCCCGTCCTTCACGGGCAGCATCAGATCCAGCAGAATCAAATCCGGCTCCTCCGAGTAGGCCATATCGACGGCGACCCCTCCGTCATAAGCACAGATGACCTCATAGCCTTCTTTCTCCAAATTAAACTTCAATATATCCGCAATCGGTTGTTCGTCGTCGACGACGAGAATTTTCGCCATGAACCCTTTCACCGCCTATAACAGACTAACAGACGAGCCCCTTTCCTCTATTCTTTTATTTTACCACATCTGGAATGAAAAAGAGACACGGAAGGCAGTATCCTGCTTCTTCCATGTCCCTTGGGAACACTTAATCCAATATGATTACCTGTTCAAATATTTCATCGGATTGTCCGGGGTTTCGCCTTTTTGAACTTCAAAGTGCAGGTGGACGCCTGTGGAGTCTCCCGTGCTGCCCATGATGCCGATTTTCTCGCCCTTCTCCACGATCTTGCCCTCGCTGGTGAGAATTTGGCTCAGGTGCCCGTATAGCGTACGGTAACCGTTCAGGTGATCGACAATGATGCAGTTGCCGTATCCTGTTTTCTCGCCGGCAAAGACAACTTTGCCGTTGTCGGCGACCATGATGTTGCGGTTGCCCACCAGATCGACGCCTTTATGGAACGCACCCCAGCGCATGCCGAAAGTGCTTGTGATGGTGGCTCCGGCGACCGGCCAAGCAAATTTACCCGTGCCTTCGCCGGTGACGACCTTCGTTCCTTTGATGGCAACCTCTTTGACCGGTCGCTGAACGACTTCCTCGCCAAGCACCTTCTCGTCCTCCATCAGACCGTTTACTTTGGTCAGCTGGATAGTTACCTTCTTCAGGCCGTTCTTGCCGGGAGACAGCACCTGCGTCGTGCCGGCCCGCATACTGGCGTCCGTCTTCCATTCCGTTTCATATTGAATCTCTTGATTCTCCACGACCTTCTCGACCGTTCTTACGGCGAGCGTCGGCTGAAGCACCGTCAAATCGAGCTGTTGGCCGACCTTGATCATATCGTCGGAGATCGTCGGGTTATTCTGATAAATGACCTGCTTCGGAATATTCAGCTTCTTGGCGATACAGGAGACGCAGTCGCCCTGCTCCACCGTATATTTCGTAGGCTGTACATCGCCGGTCTCCAGCTTCTTCTTGAGATCCTCCGGTTTGACGAGGTCTTTCGGCTCGATCGGAATTTCCTTCAGCTCCACCTTCTGCACGAAGTCTGCCTGCTGCAGCTCCGTTATACCGGTATTCGCCGGACCGGAAGCGGACAGAATGCCGACTTTCCCGGGATCCTTCTTCTTCTGCATGCTAGCGATCGAGTCCGCTTTGATCTGCTCCAGCATCTTCTCGGCGGTCGCCTTGTCCTTCACGATGCCCATGCGCTTGCCGTCCACCGTCAGCTCCACTCCGACCGGGTAGGCCGTGATCAGGTCGCCTAATTCCGCGAGGACCGCCTGGTCGTACGTCTTCGCATTGAAAGCCTTTTCATGCTTGAATTCAACCTCCGGCGCTTTGACCACCATTTGAACGTCAGCCGTTCCTTCGGCGAGCTGCTTCTTCCTGGACGCTGCATAAGCTTCAACCTTGCTCACGTCCGATACGACGCCGATTTCTTCCCCGTTCGCGTACACATGATAGAGATCCACCATATGAGCCTGCACATATTGATTGCCGCCGAAGATCACGACCGCTATGCATCCGATCGCGCCGCCGACTTGATAACCATCCATTTATGTAAAAGGATTTGGTTCTTCATATGAACAAAAACATTCGTTTGCGGTTTAACGTCAAGTTCCTTCTTTGCCGGATCGGTCGCTGCTTCCATAGCCTGATCCGCAGACCGGTTCCCGGACATTTTTGCTTTCGCAAGCAGGTCCTTGATCCGATCCGTTCCTTTAAAAAATTTCATCTTGATCTCCTTTATAGCCGTTTTTTGCCGCACTCGAAAACCAGCCTTGCTGTGTATGAAAGAGCTAGTTGCGTAACCTTAGTGGCGCGCTTTCCTGTTGTGATTGACTTGCTTCCGGGCGCTCTACAGGTTGTCTACCGAACTGCACATAAAAACACCTAACGTAAGGAACCTACCATTTGGTGCGCGAACCTCTTAATAATTTATCATAGTAACTCTACGTTTTTCAACAAAATTGTATATAATATCACATTTCGATAGGGAAACATGGCAGGAATGTGAAGTAAATCAATGGCAATTTCGGGGGATTGACAAATCGGACTTTTCGGTAGATTCATAGGATCGGAGAAAAGTGGTAATAGCAAAAAGACGGCTTCGGCAAGCCGCCTCTCGAGTCGCTCAGGACCGTGCATAGAGGTGCATATGATGAATGTACTCCTGGACCAGCGCCTGAATGTCCTCCACCCGGCGCTTCAGGTCGCCGCCCGCGCTCAGCGCCTCCACCATCCGCTGGATGTAAGCCTCGCACTGCGCTTTCCCGCCGGCATATACGCGGCTGTAATCATCCAGATACGACGGGATGAAATAACTCTCCAAGTGATCCATCGTAAAGAGGTAGTCGCCCTTCTCCGCCTCGGTCCAGGCCTTAAGCTTGTCATAGAAGCCGCTCAGCGTGATGAGACCGAGCCGGTAGGTTCGTTTCGAATACTCGAATTCCTCCTGCGAAATGTCGCCTTTGTCATAGCGGCGGGTATTTTTCTCATCGAGCAGATACAAGGCCCCGCCCCACTCGGAGGCGAATTTCAGCCAGAAATCAATATCTCCGGCATCGATCGTGACCCGCATCGCTTCTTCAAATACGTGATCCGGATTCTTCGAGAGAATCGTTTGGGCCCGGGCCTTCGGGCTTAATTCCCCGCCGCCCGGTACGGTATAATCGTCCATTGGTTCGCTCCTGTGCTCGCGTTTTTAATTTCCATTCTCCTGTCCTAACAAAAATCGTTTCCGATGATAAGTCGCAGTAAGTCAGGCCCGGCTTTTTTCAATAGGCTTTGACAAGGAATACCGGCCGTGTTATATTAGTTTCATCAAATTTAATTGTACACAATTTAATTTGAGACTACGGCAAACAAGGAGCCTGATATGAACCGCGATGATCTGCTCAAGCTGGACCATCAGTTCTGCTTTGCTTTATATGCCTACTCGCGTGAAATTACGAAGCTGTACCGGCCGATTCTGGACGAGCTCGGATTGACCTATACGCAGTATATCGCTCTGCTGGTCCTCTGGGAGCAGGACGGCCTGACCGTGAAAGAGCTCGGTGAACGGCTTTATTTGGATTCCGGCACGCTGACGCCGCTCCTTAAGAAGCTGGAGAGCATGGGGCTGCTCCGCCGGGCCCGGGACCCGCAGGATGAGCGGAATGTCATTGTCCGCCTCACGGAGCAAGGGATGCAGCTGAAGGAGAAAGCATACGAAGTGCCGGAGAAGATGTTTTGCCGGACAGGCATGTCCGTGGAGGAGGCGGCGGAGCTGAGAGAACGGCTCACCGTCCTTTTGAAGCAAGCCCATCAAACCGTATCGGAGGAATAATTCATGGGAATCTACGACTTTTCGGCGCGCAACATCCGGGGACAAGAAGTCTCTCTCGAGCAGTACAAAGGCAAGGTGCTCGTGATCGTGAATACCGCCAGCAAATGCGGATTTACGCCGCAGTACGCGGAGCTTCAGCGACTCTATGAGAAATACCGCGATCAGGGGCTTGTGATCCTCGGCTTCCCCTGCAACCAATTCGGCGGCCAGGAGCCGGGAAGCAATGAAGACGTTCATACATTCTGCCAGATCAACTATGGCGTGACCTTCCCTCTTTCTGAGAAAATCGACGTGCTGGGCGATGACCGGCATCCGCTGTTCGCTTACTTGACGGCGCAGCCGCCGTTCGAAGGCTTCGATCTGGAAGACCCGGGCAGCGCCATGCTGCATAAAATGCTGCAGCAAACCGGTGCGCTGGCGGGTAACGATGTGAAATGGAATTTCACGAAGTTTCTGATTGACCGGGACGGCAATCCGGTCCGCCGCTACGAATCTACCGTCTCTCCGACCGATATGGAATCCGCTGTAGAATCGCTGCTGTAACCGAATGACCCTGAAAAGTACAGACTCAAGCACAGACTCTTCTCCGGAAGAGCTGTGCTTTTTTCACTTATGGCCTCGCAGAGGATTACTGTCCTTTGACCATCGCCAGCGACTGGGCATATTCATCCGGCTTCAGGTACTTTTGCAGAATCTGCTCCACTTCCTTCAGCTCGGCGAGCCGTTAAGCCGTCCTCCATCAGCATGGAGATCTTCTGAATCTCCGCTTCCGGTACACGGGTGGTGAGCATGGAGAAAATTTTCGCTTTATTCTCGCTCGAAAGCTGTTCCTTCCTCTTGGTGAAATCCTCGCCGGACACGACGATCTTCTGGTCGTCCGAAGCGCCGCCGCTTGAGCTCGCCGAAGAGGAAGACTGCCGGCTCCAGACCGCCACGGCGTCATCCGGCGGCTTGCGGTCCGTGTCGGGCTTCGTGCCGGAATTCGGCGTCCCGGACGAGCCCCCGGCGAGGACGTCTGCCCGCTCTTCGGCTCCGGCGTCCCGTTATCCGTCAGCGCCGATCCGCCTGCGGATACGGCCAGATCCTTGCCGCCCCCGGCGCCGGCCCCACTCCCGGCTCCTGCTCCAGTCCCAGCCGCCGTCCCGCTTCCGCTTCCATCCGCCGCCGCCAGTCCGCCGATTTGCCGGGTCATGGCCGACAGGAACGGCCCCCAGCCGAGCCGCTGCCCGGCCGGTCTCTGGATGTGGTACTGGTCCAGCAGCATATTGACATAGGTGTTCACCGCGGCAAAAGTCAGCACCATGCAGCAAACCGACGTCACGGCGGCCGTCACCGCCAGCTTCAGCGACCATTGTAAGATTTTCATGCCTTTCATCTCCCATCCGGTAACGCTCTTGTTTTACCTTCCAGTATTGACGGTTTTCCGGCAAACCAACCCGGACGGGGCGAAAAAACAAACAACCCCGATCTCCGCATCTTCCGGAAATCGGGGTCTTAGGCTTAGGATTAATAAATCGGTCTTACCAGGTTCGTCTGCTCCCGGTTGCGTCCGACCGAGAAGATCGCGATCGGAATGCCGGTCAGCTCCGCTACGCGGTCCAGGTACCGTCTTGCATTCACCGGGAGGTCCTCCAGCTTGCGCACACCGGACAAATCCTCGCTCCAGCCCGGCGGCTCTTCATAGACGGCTTCGCATTCGGAGAGCATCTTCAGGCTGGCTGGATAATGCTCGATCACTTCGCCGCGGTATTTGTAGGCGGTGCAAATTTTTACCGTCTCGAGGCCCGCAAGCACGTCCAGCGAGTTGAGGGATAAGCCGGTAATCCCGCTTACCCGGCGGGCATGGCGTACGACGACGCTGTCGAACCAGCCTACGCGGCGCGGGCGTCCCGTAACCGTACCGTACTCATTGCCGCGTTCACGGATGAGGTCGCCTGTAGCGTTGTTCAGCTCGGTCGGGAACGGACCGTCCCCTACACGCGTGGTGTAGGACTTCGCCACGCCGATAATTTGCTGGATCTTCGAAGGCCCAACGCCGGAACCGATACATACGCCGCCGGCGGACGGGTTCGAGGACGTCACGAACGGGTAGGTGCCTTGGTCAATATCCAGCATCACGCCCTGCGCGCCCTCGAACAGCACTTTCTTGCCATCGTCGATCAGATCGTTCAGCACAACGGACGTATCCGTCACGTACGGGCGAATTTTCTCGGCATAGCCGAGGTACTCCTCGATCACCGAATCGGCGTCGAGGCCTTTGGAGCCGTACACCTGCTCGATCAGCACATTCTTCTCCTTCACCAGATGGCGGACCTTGCGCTCGAACTCCTCCGCATCCATCAGGTCGGCGATCCTTACGCCGTTGCGCGCCGCTTTGTCCATGTAGCAGGGGCCGATCCCTTTGCGCGTCGTACCGATCTTGTTCTCGCCCTTGCGCTCTTCTTCCAGCCCGTCCAGCAGCAGGTGATAAGGCATGATCACATGTGCCCGGTCGCTGATCCGGAGATTGTCCGTGGAGAAGCCATTGTCGTGAATATATTGAATTTCTTCCAAAAGCGCACCCGGATTAATGACCATACCATTCCCGATGACGCATATTTTATCAGCATAAAAAATACCCGACGGAATCATCGTCAGTTTATACTTCTTATTGTCGATTAAGATGGTGTGACCCGCGTTGTTGCCGCCTTGATAGCGCGCTACAACCTCTGCGGATTCGGCCAGGAAATCGGTTATTTTGCCTTTACCCTCGTCTCCCCATTGGGTTCCGACAACCACTACCGTTGACATGTTCATACCCCCGTGAGGTGGAAACCACCCGTAATTTGCCCATAAGGCACAAAGCACCATTGATAAGTTTAGCAGTCCCCTTTGCCAAAGTCAACAAAAACGAACAATCACATACCGCCTATTATCAACGTTCGGAATTCGTACACATTCGCCTTCAACCTGCCTGCTTTCTTTCCCGACGAAAAACCGGACTCCGCACATTGCCGCTCTTTTTCTGCCCTCCCGTAGGCAAAAGAAAAACCCCCGTTTTCCGTGAAACGGGGGCTGTGCTGCTACATCGCTTCCTGGTGAGTCCGGTCCAGGCTGACGAATTTATTGAAGCTCTTGAGAAAAGCCAGCTCGACGGTACCGACCGGACCGTTCCGCTGCTTGGCGATGATGATCTCGATGATGTTCTTCTTCTCCGATTCCTTGTCATAGTAATCGTCCCGGTACAGGAACGCCACGATGTCGGCGTCCTGCTCGATCGAGCCCGATTCCCGGAGGTCGGACATCATCGGGCGCTTGTCCTGCCGCTGCTCTACACCGCGGCTGAGCTGGGACAGTGCGATGACCGGCACATTCAGCTCCCTGGCAATCTGCTTCAGCGTCCGCGAAATCTCGGATACTTCCTGCTGGCGGTTGTCGCCTTTGCCCCGGCCGTGGATCAGCTGAAGGTAATCGATCAGGATCATGCCGAGGCCCTTCTCCGTCTTCAGCCTCCGGCATTTGGCCCGGATATCGGCAACCGTGACCGACGGGGAATCATCGATGTAGATGTTCGCCTCCGACAGCGAGCCGATCGCCATCGTCAGCTTCTCCCAGTCGTCCGGCTCCAGGAACCCCGTACGCATCCGTCCGGCGTCCACGTTCGCCTCCGCGCAGATCATCCGCTGTACGAGCTGCGCCGCGCCCATCTCAAGACTGAAGATGGCCACGGTTTCCTTCTCCCGCACGCCGACATTCTGCGCGATATTCAAGGCGAACGCCGTCTTCCCTACGGATGGCCGCGCTGCGACGATGATCAGGTCCGAACGCTGGAAGCCCGAGGTCATTTTATCCAGGTCGTGAAATCCCGAACGGATGCCGGACGTACTTCCCTTCTGGTTGTACAGCATCTCGACCTTGTCGAAGACCTCCATGAGCACGTCGCGGATGGCTACGAAGCCGCCGCCGGATCGGCGCTGGGAAATCTCCATGATGCGCTGCTCGGCATCGCTGAGCAGGCTCGACACTTCATCCTCACCGGAGTAGCCGTTGCTGACGATCTGCGTCGCGGTGCGGATCAGGCGCCGCAGCAGCGATTTCTCTTCCACGATTTGCGCATAGTAATCGACGTTCGCCGCGGTCGGCACGGCATTCACCAGCTCCGAGAGGAAGCTGATGCCTCCCACCTCTTCGAGTCGCTGCTTGTCCTGCAGACGGGCCGTCAGCGTGACCAGATCGACCGGCTCGTTCGATTCGGCGATCTCGATCATCGCTTCATAGATCATCTGATGCGCCGGCCGGTAGAAGTCCTCGCTCGAGACCCGTTCCATGGCGGTCACCAGCGCATCGCCGTCGAGCAGCACCGCGCCGAGCACCGCCATTTCAGCTTCCAAGTTTTGCGGAGGGATACGATCCATAAACATATTCTCGTTCAAGTCCGTCGTCTCCTCATGGTTTTCCTAACGGAAAACCGCTTCTTAAAGATGGGCAAGGCCTTCCCGAAGGAAAGCCTTGTCAGGGTACTGCTTTTGCGTCTTACTCTTCCACCACATGCACTTTCAGCTTTCCGGTCACTTCCGGATGAAGCTTCACGACGATCTCCGTTACGCCCAGCGTGCGGATCGGCTCATCCATAACCATCTTACGCTTGTCCAGCTTTACGCCCTGCTTCTCCAGCGCTTCCGCCACCTGCTTATTCGATACGGCCCCGAACAAACGTCCGTCCGCTCCGGATTTCGCTTTTACCTGGATGGTCATGGTTTCCAGCTTACGTCCCAGCTCCTGAGCGTCCGCCTTCTCCTGAGCTTTACGCTTGTCTTCGGCCTTCTTCTGCTGCTCCAGCACCTTCATGGCGCCTTCGCTGGCCGGTGCCGCCAGGTTCTGCTTGATCAGAAAATTATTTGCATAGCCTTCGGAAACCTCTTTAACCTCGCCTTTTTTCCCTTGGCCTTTAACATCCTTCAGAAAAATCACTTTCATTCGAAAAGCCCCTCCTCCGCATGAATCTCATTCAACACCTGCTTCAGCCGCTGGGTCGCTTCCCCTATCGTGCCTTCCAGCTGGGTGGCCGCATTGGTCAAATGACCGCCTCCGCCCATCCGTTCCATCACGACCTGGACGTTCATCTGTCCCAAAGACCGCGCACTGATGCCGATCAACCCGTCCGGGCGTTCGCTGATGACGAATGACGCCATAATACCGGTCATAGTTAACAATGTATCAGCAACTTGGGCAATGAGCAACTGTGAATATTTACGTCCCGGCTCATTGACCGCCAGTGCAATGTGATCGTAAATCACTTCCGCTTTTTTGATCACTTCCGCTTTCTTGATGTAGTACTCCAGGTCTTCCTTCAGCGACCGCTGAATCATCGCCGAATCCGCGCCGTTGCGGCGCAGGAACGAGGCCGCTTCGAACGTCCGAGCCCCGGTACGAAGGCTGAAGCTCTTCGTGTCGACGACAATCCCTGCGAGCAGCGCCGTCGCTTCCAGCACGCCCATCGTCATCCGGTCATGGAAATACTGCAGCGGCTCGGTCACCAGCTCACAGGTCGAGGAAGCATACGGCTCCATATAGACCAGCGTAGCGTCTTGGATGAACTCCTCGCTTCGCCGGTGATGGTCCACCACGACCTTGCGGTGCGTCAGCTGCAGCGACTTCGGCTCCGGCGTCATCGAGGCCCGGTGCGTATCGACAACAACGGCGAGCGAGCGGCTGTTGGTGATCTGTATCGCCTGCTCCGGGGTGATGAACCAGCGGTTCAGCTTCTCGTCCTCGTAGATCGTATCCATCAGCTTCTCGATCGAAGGATTCACGCCCTCCAGGACGATATACCCCTCCTTATTGCTGAGATGCGCCATCTTAAGCACACCGATCGCCGCCCCGATTGAATCCATATCCGGCACGCGGTGGCCCATAATCATCACTTTGTCGCAGTCCTTTATCAAATCGCGCAGGGCATGGGAAATGACCCGGGCCCGTACCCGCGTTCTTTTCTCAATAGCATTGGAGCGCCCCCGTAGAAGGACAACCGCTCCCCTACCTTCACCGCGGCCTGGTCTCCGCCCCGTCCGAGCGCCATATCCAAGCTGAGCTGCGCCCATTGGCCCAGCTCATTCAGGCTCGTCGTACCCGAGGCGATCCCGATGCTAAGTGTCAGCGGCGAACTTGTTCTCAATAGTAATATCCCGCACCTCGTCGAGAATTTCAAACCGCGACTGCTCCAAGGCCTTCAGACCCCTTTGGTCCATCAGAATCAAATACCGGTCCGAGGACGTCCGGCGCAGGTAAAGATGATTCCGGCTCGCCCACTCCGTGATCTCACCGGTCACTTTAGCCATCATGATGCTTCGGGTCTGATCGTCGAGCCCCTGCGTCGCTTCGTCGAGATTATCCATCATCACGATGCCCATCGACAGCTTCTCTTCCTCGTACTGCTTCGCTAGGGTTTTGAAATCGGTAATATCGGTAAAATAAATCAGCCGTTCGTCCGGCTTGAGCTGCACGTCATAGATCCGTTTGTCTACGGCGATTTCGAGCCTCAGCTCCTTCTCCTTCTTCGCCTTAAGACCCGGAAAGGCTTCCAGCGGCGATTCCCCGATCAGGGACTCTCTTCCGAGCATCTTGGCGACGAACGGATTGTGCCATTCAACAACCTTCTCCTCGTTGTACAGCAGAATGCCGATCGGCAGTTCATGAATCACCTCACTCCCGGCCCGTTTCACCCGGTGTGACAAGGTGGCTACATATTCGTTCAGTTCCTTCCGGAAAGCCCGCTCCGCCTGCAGCGTGAAATACCCCAGAACAGCGCTGAGGATCAGGGCGACGACGCCGACCACCCACTGAAACAGAAACAATACAAAGGTCAGCACGAGCAGGAGTGCAAACACCCAAACCATATGCATCCCGTGCCATCGCTTTAGCAGAAACTTCGGCATTTCATTCGCCCCTCTAACCCCTTTAGTCTTACTTGCGAGTCAATCGATCACGAATTGGAAACGCCACGTCGAACACGCCCATCAAACTGAATAGAAAATAAGCCGGCGGAAAAAAGAGCAGCACCACGATCCCCGCCACCGGCGCTGTTTTGTTCCATCGGTTCGCGTGAGCCACATAAAATAAGAAGGCGATCGCTTGGATCGCAAACGCCGCTGTCAGCGGCGGAAGCAGATTCAGCAGCGCGAGAAGACGACGGAAGACGTGTCGCGGATGAACAGCTCCAGCAGCGAGCGCCAGCAGATAGAACCATACGAACGATTTGGGAAGCATCCAGTCCTTGACCGGTTTGAAAGCCGGAATCGATTCCCCTGACCGGACGAGCGCCCGGCGGGCCAGCCAATGGGAGACCACGACATAAAACAGCGAAAATCCGATCATATAGAGCGGAAGCATCTGTACCATTAGCTGAACGAGCGTATCGAGATCCAGCTCCATCATGCCCTGCAGCTGCGACGGAAGCGTATGAACGCTCTCCACCATGAACTGCTTCATTTTACCGACAGGATTTAACCCTAACAGATAGCTCACGATCAAACTAAGAAGCGACTCACCTAACAGCGTGATCGTACCGACAGTGAGCACCGTACGGGCCGGAGCCCGCTTCTTATATAAATTGCCCATCTGAATGACCGGCGGCAGAAAGAAGAGCGATACCGACACCAGAAGAACCCCAAGCCAGCCTGCCAGAAGGAAAGAACCGATGAGATAAACTACGGCCAGGCATACAATGTAATGAATCAGGAATCGCTGCGTTCCGAGCCTGACGTACAAGACCAGTACGGGAACCATCAGCAGGCTGGCCGTAATCAAATTCAGCGGCGGCAAAGATAATGGATAGCAGAAGTATGACGTATAGGATGCTCCATCCGAGCAGCGACGGCTTGCGAGTGTCTACCAAGCAGTTCACCTCTTACGAAAATGTTCTTCGAGCGCGGAGATATCCCCGTACCAATCTTCCAACTGATGCCCTTCCTCGCGGTGTCTTCTCATTTTGTCCAAAACCGCCTCATCCAAACTGCGCATCGGTATACCCAGCCTGCGGCCGAGAATATAACAGCAGGCTACCAGACTGGCAAGCCCGTCTAATATCTTATGCTGGCTTCCTTCCCATATTCCTTTTAATAAATGTGCCAGCTGGTCCACCAGCTCGGTCTTGAGCCACTCGATGACTTTGGCGCGCTTGGCCAAATCGATGTCTTTCTCCATATTTGACAAGCCGCTTCTCCCCTTACCCCGGCACTTTAGTTAATTATACCACATTTTTAAACCTTTTGTTCCGACTGCCACAGCTTGAAGCAATAATCGATGATTTCCCGTCTGCGGATAATGCCGATGAACACTTCGTTGTCGTCGATCACCGGAACATAGTTCTGGTTCGTAGCGAGCGTGATAAGGTCCTGCATCTGCTGATCGATCCTTACCGGCTTAATCGTCATGTGCTGCGGAACGTCCTTGAGCTGCACCTTATGGGTATGATCGAAGCCGATCTCGGGGAATGCTTCAGCTTCCACAACAGGTCCCCTTCCGTGATCGTTCCGACATACCTTCCGTTCTCGTCAATCAGCGGTACGGCCGAATACCGGTGGTACTCCATGCGCTCCAGCGCCTGGCGCATCGTATGATGAGGGGATAAATAAATGACTTCTTCCTTAGGAACGAGAAAAAATGCGATGTTCAAAGTACTCCCTACCTTTCCTTTCTCGGGCAGCCCGATAAGAAACCAACCTCTCTTCCATCATAACATGACCGCCCTCCGATGAAAAATGGTGAACATCCCAAAGAACGCCGATGTCCTCTGCCATCGCCGTCCATCTCGTTCCGGCTCACCGCCGGGCATGAAAAAAAGAGACAGACCCGACGAATCAGGCTGTCTCTTCTTCTTGAATTACTCCGTAGTATACGGCAGCAAAGCCACTTGACGGGCGCGCTTGATCGCGATCGTCAAAGCACGTTGATACTTCGCAGAAGTACCCGTTACACGACGGGGAAGAATCTTACCGCGCTCGCTGATGAACTTCTTGAGCGTTTCGATGTCTTTATAGTCAATGTGCTTGATTTTGTTCACAGTGAAGTAACAAACTTTACGACGCTTGCCGCCTTTTTTACCGCGGCCGCCGAACTTTCTTTCGCCGCGCTCGCCGCGGTCTTCAGAACGTTCTCTTCTTGGTGCTTGTTCCATGTCTTATTCAGTCCTTTCTACGTAAGATGCTCGCATTTTTGCCGTTTAAGAATCCTTAGAACGGCAAATCATCATCGGAAATATCAATCGGTTTGCCGTCATCCTGGAAAGGATCCTGGTTGTCGCGTCCGCCGCCGTATCCGCCGCCACGGTTTCCTCCACCGCTGCTGTTGCCGCCGCTCATTCCGCCTCCGCCTGCACCTTCCTCACGGTTTCCGCTGTTAGCTGATTCGAGGAAACGCACATTGTCGGCAATGACCTCCGTCACATATACGCGACGTCCTTCATTGTTGTCGTAATTGCGGACTTGAATGCGTCCTTCTACCGCGGCCAAACGGCCTTTGCGGAGATAGTTCGCACAAGTTTCTGCAAGCTGCCGCCAAGTCACAATCGGGATAAAATCCGCTTCCCTCTGTTGTCCCTGGCCGCTGGAGAAAGGCCGGTCTACAGCCAGTGTAAACTGGGTAACAGCCACCCCTGCAGGCGTATAGCGCAGTTCAGGATCTCGTGTAAGCCTTCCGATCAGAATCACGCGATTCAACATCGTCATACCCTCCCGGATTTGCCGCAGATGCCATTCTTAAGGAATGAAGCTGCGACCAACTCAATTACGGCGCTATGGCCACTGGTGCTTAAGCTACTACGTCTTTCACGATCAGGTAACGAATGATTTCGTCGGAAATCTTCATTACACGGTCAAGCTCGCTGATTACTTCATTATTCGCGTTGAAATGAACCAACACATAATGACCGTCACGATGCTTGTTGATCTCATACGCAAGACGGCGCTTACCCATCAGGTCATGCTTCGTAATTTCGCCACCGTTGTTGATGATGTTTTGGAACTTCTCCACCGTAGCCTGAACCGCTTCTTGTTCCAGGTCCGGACGAATAATGTACATCACTTCATATTTGCGCATGTTGTCACCTCCTTTTGGACTAACGGCCCCCGCATTCGGCTTGTACCGTCGGGAGCAAGGAGCGAGCCTATCTTCCAAAACTCGCACCATAATACTATAGCAAAATTCACGATGAAAGGCAAGAACAGTTTGGGCCTGCTTGGTCCCCCATTTTCATAAGTCGGTTCGAATCCATCACCCCTGGTAATTATTAACCCTTATGCTTTTACACCCTCAAGGAAAATCTAACAATACACCAGCCAACAGGAGGTGACCTGCAGTGGGTGAATGGAGCCAGTTCCGCCCGGGCGACCATGCGCCGAATGACGGCGAGTATATGGAAGTCGGCGAAGATGCTTTTCACATGGGAATCAACGACCCGCGGATCGTCAAATTGAAAAAGGGTGACCGCTTCCCGGCTACCAGCAATCACAACCGGAAGTGGAAGCGTATGTTTAAAGGGTAAACAACCGGTTTTCCCCGCTCCCTGCGGGGAGTTTGACTAAGGAGGCGTAAAAGTTGCGTTATAAATATACACGGATCCTAACCATCGTTGGAATTGCCCTATGCTTTATTCACTTTATCGGTCATGAATCCGATCCTGTCTACTTGCTCTTCTATGCATTAAGCGTACCCGCTTGGTTCTACCCGTTCTTCCAATACAAGAACATCAATCCGGTGCCTTTATATTTGCTCACAATACTGACTTGGGCCCTGATCGGATACTGCATTGACCGGTTTGCCGTTTATAAACGTTCTCACACCAGGTAGTAGTGGGTTCTCACCCAATTTCCGGACAACAAAAAAACGACCTTTCGGGTCGTGTTCGTTTTTGTTGTTTATGGCGGAAAGAGTGGGATACGTACGCCTACGGCGTCCGACTGCGAAGCCGTCGCTAACGAAGCCTATGCTCCGACGAACCCCGGGTTCTCACCCACTTTCCGGACAATAAAAAAACGACCCTTCAGGTCGTGTTCGTTTTTGTTGTTTATGGCGGAAAGAGTGGGATACGTACGCCTACGGCGTCCGACTGCGAAGCCGTCGCTAACGAAGCCTATGCTCCGACGAACCCCGGGTTCTCACCCACTTTCCGGACAATAAAAAAACGACCCTTCAGGTCGTGTTCGTTTTTGTTGTTTATGGCGGAAAGAGTGGGATTCGAACCCACGCACGGCTTGCGCCGCCTAGCTGATTTCGAGTCAGCCCCCTTGGGCCACTTGGGTACCTTTCCGCATTTCAAAGGGACAAGCATTATAATAGCATAAACCTATTATAGAATGCAACCCCTTTTTGCTTCCTTATTGTTCCGGGTCCGGAGCGGCTTCCGCCGAGCGAAGGACCTTTTTCAGCTTACTTTCAAACTTAGCTCTCGGGACCAGCACACTGTGCTTACAGCCGACACATTTAATCCGGATGTCCATCCCCATTCGGATGATTTCCATTTCATTCGTACCACAGGGATGAGGCTTTTTCATTTGCACTATGTCGCCAAGACCGTACTGCTTCTTTTCCATTAAGCCCCCGCCCCCCGTGGATGTGCATTTACACCCTTCGTTTCAAAAGCTTTCTTAATTTCCGCATACAACTGCCGGGATACAGACGCTTGCGTATTCGGCTTGCATTCCGCCGTGATCCGTAAGGTGACCTCCGTTGTACCTAGGGACTGTACCCCCAACACCTCCGGCGGCTTCACCATGTTCAGGCTGTTCTCATAGTACGCTTTGATCGTTTCATCAAGCACCTGCTTCGCCTTATCCAAATCCGCTTCGTAATCGATAGCGACATCAATAACAGCGAGCGAATTATTAATGGAAAAGTTCGTCACTTGAGAAATGGTTCCGTTCGGAATGATGTGCACTTCCCCCGTCCAGCTCTTCAGCCGCGTCACCCGAAGACCGATTTCTTGAACGGTGCCTTTATAGCTTCCGGTTTGAATCACATCGCCAACGGCAAACTGATCTTCGAATATGATAAAAAATCCGGTGATCACATCCTTTACCAGGCTTTGGGCCCCAAACCCGATAGCCAGTCCGACGACCCCGGCTCCTGCTAATACCGGCCCTAAATTCACTCCAAACTGATTTAGAATCATCAGGATCATAATAAAATTGACGGCATAATTCACGAAATTTTCTAATAACTTCCCGACGGTTCTGGTCCTTCTTGTATCTAACTTCAGCGGATTATTTTCCCGTTCAATCATAAAATGGTGCAGCATTTTTTTTGCGATTTTCACGGTGATTTTCCCGATCACCAGTATCAACGCGATCTGGATAAGGCCTAAGAGGAAAGATCCCCATAATGCCGGATCAATCAGCTTGTTTACCAACTTATCTTGAAATGCCTTCCAGGTGGCCCACCATTGGTCCGTGGTGCTTGCTTCCATAAATTGCAGCATGAGAGTGACACCTGCCTATTCAGTTTATGCTAACATACCCGCTCTCTTTTTTCAAAAAAATGCCTCGTATATCAACCTTCTCCTGGGTAATAATTTGCCTAACTTCATCTAATGCTTCTTCCGGAAACTCGAGTGATAACGCACAGCCTGCCGTGATTTCTTTTGGAGTGGGACACATATCGTTCTCGATGTCCGCATATTCGAGCAGCATTTCCGCTCTCAGCGCTTGTTGGGTCGAATCGAAGGCCATCAGAAGCAATGGAACAGCCCCTCCCTCTTTTTCCTTTTTGACACGTATAAAACCTTCCTACCATTCGTATACTAGTAACAGCCATTTTATAGGAGCTATACGCCAACTTGAAGTCCAAATTCCCAGTATGGAGGAACCCATATGAAACTACCATTCTATAAAGAGCTAAAGCAACCGAAAGATGAAGCTCCTCTTAAAATCATGCACACCGATACGAATAGTATTGAACATATATCAGGCCGCTTAATGGAAGCTCTTCAGCGAATCCCTTCCGACCAACCTGTGGTTGTGGTCTGCGTTGGCACAGACCGTTCCACCGGCGATGCCCTGGGCCCCCTAGTCGGCACCCATCTGAAGAAATTCGGTCTGAAAGAACTTCACCTTTACGGCACATTGGAAAACCCTGTTCATGCCATGAACCTTAATGAGACCTTAAACGCCATCTTCCAACACTTCAACAATCCGTTCATCATCGGCGTGGATGCCTGCCTCGGTCAACTGACAAGCGTTGGCTGTATTCAGATCGGAGACGGACCAGTAAAACCGGGCGCCGGCGTGAACAAGGAGCCGCCTCCGGTAGGCCATATGCATGTCACCGGCATCGTTAACGTGGGCGGATTTATGGAGTATTTTGTTCTCCAGAATACACGTCTCAGCCTCGTGATGAGCATGGCGGAAGTCATTGCCAATTCGTTCTATACCGCTTTATCAAGACGGCGACCGCGGAACGCTAGCTCTTTCGCAAGCATCGAATGATCGCTTCCTTCTCCTCCGGCGAAAGCGTGTATTTCGAATTGCCCTGTTCAACCGGTTTGGCGTATACATAGGTTTCTTCCCGATTATGTATTCCTGTCAGCACGACACCATTCTGTTCCTCATCCAAAATCGCTACAGAGAAGCTCAAATCGCTTCCCCTCTCGGCAAAAGCATTATAGCGGTGAATACCGATATTCGACTTCATGCTTCTCATCTGTTTGCGGATCTCAACAATTTGTTGCTCCGCTTCTTTTTCTTTCTGGGCCTGAACGTTCAAACGCTCCTGGAGTTCAATGAGCAACCCTTCCACATTCTGCTCACTGCTCCCATTCATCATTCGCACATAATTTTTCCTCAGCTTGTTCAGCTTAACCCATAGCGTGATCACCAGAATTAAGAAAATAAGCGCAATCACTCCAATGCCGGCCAGTATGACCTCCACCGGGATATCCGTATAAACGTCCCCCACCAATCTGTTCCTCCTGCCGATACAATCTCTTTATATTTCAAACTTCAATCACCATATAATTACTTACGCAATACTTTTGCTTTCCGATTCATTTCTATTAGCTGTAATGCTTCGCGAGCTCACGAACCGCACCAATCAATGCATCCACTTCATCTTCAGTAGTAAAAGCACCGACGCTTGCCCTTACAGCTCCCCGATCCAGCGTCCCTGCCATTTCATGCGCCAAGGGCGTGCAGTGGAAACCCGCTCTTACTGCGATATCAAAAGACTGGTCCAATATAAATGCAATTTCCGATGAATCGGCCTGTCCCACATTGAACGAAACGATACCTGTCTTATTTTGCCCCAGATCCGGTCCAAACATGGTGATCCCTTCAATTTCCATCAGGCCGGCCATGAGTCTTTGGGTCAACTCCCATTCCCGGCGATGAATCTTCCCCGGTGTTTCGGCAAGAATATATTTCACTCCCTCTGACAAACCTGCTATCCCTACCGCATTTTGCGTTCCCGACTCATACCGGTCCGGACGAACCTGAGGCTGATCCACCGCTTCCGACTGACTTCCCGTCCCTCCATGGAGGAGCGGCTCCAGATCCAAATCCGGATGAATATAAAGCCCCCCTGTTCCAAGCGGACCAAGCAAGCCCTTATGTCCGGGAAAAGCGAGCATATCAATACCCAGCTTTTCTACATCAATATCCAACGTCCCCGCCGTCTGAGCTGCATCCACCAGGAGCTTTATGCCCTTCTCCCGGCAAAGCTCCCCCATCTTGTCCACCGGCAAAATGCTCCCCAGCAGATTAGAGCTGTGATTGCATACTACAAGCGCCGTTTGGCTGCGAATGGCCTCTTTCACATCATCCACGGACAACTCGCCTTTAGCATTCGTTTTTACATAGGTTACCTCGATATTTTTCGTCCGCTTCAAATATTCGAGCGGTCTTCTTACCGAGTTATGCTCCACCGCCGTACAGACAATATGCTGGTTTTCTTTCACAAACCCTTTGATCGCTTGATTCAGTGCCATAGTCGTATTCTGCATATAAGCGATATCATTCGGATTCTTAATCCCAAACAGCCGCGCCAGCCGTTTCCGGCCTTCGAAGAGAACCCTGCTTGCCTGCACCGCCATTCGGTGACTTCCTCTACCCGGGTTTGCAGCGTACTGTTCCATACAGACTTTCATCGCCTCCAAAACTTCCGGCGGTTTAGGCCAAGAAGTAGCGGCATGATCCAAATAAATCGTCATATTTTGGTTCTCCTTCCCAGCGGGATAAACAAAAAGATAGCATACCTTGTCCGCCTGTGTCCACCAGGCAACTCCCGAGGTATGCTATGCTGCTTTTCATTAGGATGTCTTTCCCTGTAACAATTCCAACAACCGATCCAAGTCATCCTTGGAATAATACAAAAGTTCAATTTTCCCTTTGTTATTGCCATGTTTGATTTTAACGGTTGTTCTGTACAATTCGCGGAGGCTTTCTTCCAATTGATTGATATATGGATCCTTTTTCTTCGGCTTTGTTTTCGTTTTTTTTGTATCGGCCAGATCTTCAAGCTTCTTGACTTCGTCCTCCAGTTGACGGACGCTCCACTGCTCTTTTATAGTGGTATCCGCCAAAGCTTTAATCAGCTTCTTGTCTTTCAAGCCGACGATCGCTTTGGCATGTCCCATCGACAATGTTCCACGTGAAACATATTCCTTCACATCCTCGGGAAGCTGCAGCAGTCGAAGGAAGTTGGCGATGTGCGACCGGCTTTTACCCACCTTCATCGAAAGTTCTTCTTGAGTTAGGGAGAACTGATCGATCAGCGCTTGATAGGCAATCGCAATCTCCATCGCATTCAAATCTTCACGCTGGACGTTTTCGATCAACGCAATTTCCATAACCTGTTGATCCGTGAATTTTCTTACAACGGCAGGAATGGTTGCCAAGCCTGTAGCCTGTGAAGCTCTAAACCGGCGCTCCCCTGCAATGATTTCATATCCTTTCAGAACACTTCGGACAATAATCGGTTGAATTACGCCGTGTTCCTTGATGGATTGAGCGAGCTCCTGGATCGATTCATCATTAAAATTGCGCCGCGGCTGATATGGGTTCGGACGAAGCTGAGCTAAAGGAATCTCAACTACCTTATCATCTTCATTAATACTGAGAGCCGGCAATAAAGCATCCAGACCCTTCCCTAATCTTTTACTCATAATGCAATCACTTCCTTTGCCAGCTCCATATAGACCTCAGCTCCTTTGGATCTCGGGTCGTAAGTAATAATCGACTGTCCATGGCTCGGAGCTTCACTAAGGCGAACATTACGGGGAATGATCGTCTGGTAAACTTTTTGCTGAAAATACTTCTTTACTTCTTCGATAACTTGCATGCCCAGGTTGGTCCTGGCGTCAAACATCGTAAGCAATACACCTTCAATTTGAAGCGTCGTATTTAGATGCTTTTGCACCAAACGTACCGTGTTCAATAACTGACTGAGTCCCTCGAGTGCATAATATTCACATTGAATGGGAATGATGACGGAATCCGATGCCGTTAAAGAGTTAACGGTTAAAATGCCAAGGGATGGAGGGCAATCGATAAGAATATAATCGAACATGTGCTTTACGAGCTGCAAAGACTTCTTTAATCGGACTTCTCTTGAAATTGTTGGAACGAGTTCAATTTCAGCACCCGCCAACTGAATCGTGGCAGGGATAATTTTTAAATTTTCGATGGCTGTATCTACCATGGCATCCTTAGGATGTACGTCGTTAATAATAACGTCATAAATACAGTACTCAACATCGGCTTTGTTGACACCAATACCGCTCGTTGTATTACCCTGCGGGTCGATATCGACAAGCAAGCACCTTTTTGCCCAAAGAAGCTAGGGATGCGCCTAAATTCACAGAAGTCGTCGTCTTGCCAACCCCGCCCTTTTGATTCGTTATGGCAATTATCTTAGACAAAATCATTTCACCTCAAATAAAAACTGGATTAACAAGTAGATATAGATTCGCCCTGGTTCACGTCCGCATCGAAAAGAAAAGCCCCTGACCGGAGCCCTGTTAGTTCAAAACTATTTTGCTTCATAAACGAATTTAAACCACCATAACAGCACCTAAAGAAAAGCTCGTTTTGGAATCGGTTCAATGACTGAACCATTGTGTCTTAAGAAGCTTGCCTTAAAGATCCGAAAGCCGAACCTCCGGTTCAAACTTGACTTTCGCATCTTATAAGAAAAGCTTCCGATCGAAGTATTTTCATTAGTAGCCAGACCGTTTAAAGTCGATGCTTTTCTTGGTATAAAAGGTTATACTTTGCTTTCATTACTTTTGCAAAGACAAACCTTTTATATCGTTAAGAAAAGCTTCTGATCGAAGTATTTCATTAGTAGCCAGACCGTATGAAGTCGATGCTTTTCTTGGTATAAAAGTTATTCTTCGCTTTCATTACTTTTGCAAAGACAAACCTTTTATATCGTTAAGAAAAGCTACAGACCAAAGCCCATTGGGACTAGAGCAATTTACCACGAACTGAAAGCGTTCTTTCGAGGTAGAAGGTTACGATACGCGCTTCCATGGCATCATGTGAAATAGAATAATATTTTGCCGCTTAAGAAAGGCCTCCTAAAGAGGCCCTCTTCACAGCAAACCTTAATATTATTTTAACGCTTTGGTATCCGAATTACAATCTCATAGTGATCTTCATGATCCTGCTCCGTCGTATTAATAGGAAGACCGGAAGAAGTTACCATATCGACCGATTGACGGATCGTATTCAAGGCCAAACGGACGTCTTTGGAAAAGGAGAATCTTCTCGCTTTGTTTTTGGCGGTTTTGACCGTTTCCTTAAGGAATGCGATTCTGGCTTCCGTTTGTTTCACGTTAAGCTCTTTACTAATAATATCTTCAAGCACTTTCACCTGCATCTCTTCCTCGTCAAGCGAAAGAAGCGCCCTTGCATGGCGTTCCGTAATTTTACGTTCCATGAGGGCGAGCTTCACAGGATCAGAAAGCTGCAGGAGTCGAATTTTATTGGCAATGGTTGATTGGCTCTTACCCAAACGCTGGGCAAGACTTTCCTGAGTCAACTGGTGCATGTCAATTAGCTGCTGATAAGCAATAGCTTCCTCAATCGCAGTCAAACCTTCCCTCTGCAAGTTTTCGATCAGCGCAATCGAGGCCGCTTGAGAGTCATTGAATTCCCGGATGATAGCCGGAATCGTTTCGTAGCCCAGCTTTTTGACTGCACGCCATCTGCGTTCGCCGGCAATCAATTCGTAGCGGTTATCACGTACTCTTACAACAATCGGTTGTATCACACCATGCGTTTTAATCGTTTGACACAGTTCATCAATCCGTTCATCGTCAAAAATCGTTCGAGGCTGATAGGGACTTGGAACGATGTCATTGACAGGAACACTCTTCACTTCATCCGCTTTCACATCATCCGTAGAAGCTTTGTCTACAAAACCAAATAATTTTGAGATTTGTTCCTTCATTTACGATAACCACCCGATCTTTTAACCGATAAATAGAAGCTCTTGTATAGAAATAATTCTCCATGCCGAGTCGAAATTCCTGCTGCATGCCAAAAAGATCTCAACTTCACCAAATTGTCAAATGTGAAAATGTTCCACGTGAAACATCACTTAATCAATGGACTTTTTAGCGGAACTCCAGGTTTCCGAGGGTATTTCCCTGGGGTCGGAGCGATTTTGTCAATAACAATCAAGTGGCGTGTGGATTCCTCGATCGGAAGCTTGAACCGGTGTGTATGTATAAGTTTTCCTTTCAACTCGTTCAAGCTAAAAACCGCTTCCTTCGTCTCCTCTTCCACCTCGCTGCCCTTCATAGCAACGAATCTTCCCCTACTGCCGTGAATGGTAAGCAAAATTCATTCAGTACAGCCAGCCGAGCCACTGCTCTAGCCGTAACAAGATCATAATGGTCCCGGTGTTCCTTTTGCCTTGCTGCGTCTTCAGCGCGGGAATGAACACATTGAACTTCGGAAAGCCCTAGCACGGAAACCAAATGATTGAGAAACTGAATTCGTTTGTTTAGAGAATCAATAATCGTAACCCGAAGGTGTGGAAAAGCGATTCTTAAAGGAATGCTTGGAAACCCCGCTCCCGAACCGATATCGGCAACCGTCCCAACATCCTTCATAGGAATAAAAAAGGAAACAGAGAGAGAATCATAAAAATGCTTCATGTAAACTTGATCTCTCTCTGTAATACCAGTTAAATTCATTCGCTCGTTCCAGTCAACGAGTTCACGATAGTAATCCTCGAACTGCCCAAGTTGCTGCTCGGAAAGCTTTATCCCTTGGGCACCGAGGAGTTCTGTAAAATGCTTCTGCACGGAATCCATCAGGAACCTCTCACCGCAAGAACTTTATTATAGTGCTCGAGATGTACGAGCAGGATCGATATATCTGCCGGTGTAACACCGGAAATCCGGGATGCCTGACCAATGGAAATCGGTCTGATTTTTGCCAGCTTTTGTTTCGCTTCCGTTGCGATACCGTGAATATCGTCATAAACAATATCGTCCGGAATCCGTTTCTTTTCCATCTTGCGCAGCCGTTCCACTTGAGCAAGCTGCTTTTCGATATAACCTGTATACTTCACTTGAATTTCGACCTGCTCCATCATATCTTCCGTAAGTTCCACTGCAGAAGGCGAAATCGAGTGGATATGCTCGTAAGTGACCTCCGGACGGCGAAGCAGAGAAAGCAGATCGACGGAATTGTTGATCTCTGCACTGCCCAAGGATTTCAGAAGCTCCTGAACCTCGGACGGTTTTACTTTCGTCGTTTTCAAACGTTCCAATTCTTCTTCCACCTTACGGACTTTATCTTGGAAACGGGTATAACGCTCCTCCGAAATTAGTCCGATTTCATAGCCAATCGGTGTAAGACGCAGATCCGCATTATCGTGGCGAAGAAGCAGACGGTATTCCGCACGGGAAGTCAGCAGACGATAAGGTTCGTTCGTTCCTTTGGTCACCAGGTCGTCTATCAGCACGCCGATATAAGCTTCGGAACGGTCCAAAATAACGGGTTCCTTCCCTTGCACTTTGCGGGCCGCATTAATCCCGGCCATAATCCCTTGCCCTGCGGCCTCTTCATAACCGGAAGTACCGTTGATTTGGCCGGCGGTAAACAAGCCGTCAATGATTTTCGTCTCCAAAGAAGGTTTCAATTGAGTCGGAATAACCGCATCATATTCAATGGCATAACCGGTGCGCATCATCTCCACCTTCTCCAGTCCCGGAATGGAACGAAGAATTTGCAGCTGAACGTCTTCCGGCATGCTCGTTGACAGCCCCTGCACATAGTATTCCTTCGTATTCCGGCCTTCCGGCTCTAGGAAGATTTGGTGCTTCGGCTTATCGCTGAAGCGTACGATTTTATCCTCAATCGAAGGACAATAGCGAGGACCGGTACCCTCGATCGCACCAGAGAACATAGGTGCCCGATGCAGATTATCGTTAATGATTTGATGAGTCTCTTCCGACGTATACGTCAGCCAGCAAGGAAGCTGATTCGGTACTTCTTCCGTCGTTTCGTAGGAGAAAAATTTCGGTTTTTCATCCCCTGGTTGAATCGTCGTTTTCGAGAAGTCGATCGTATCCTTATGCACGCGAGGCGGCGTACCGGTTTTGAAACGGACCAGCTCCAAGCCGTGCTTGCGAAGATTTTCGGAAAGCTTCACCGCCGGTTGTTGGTTGTTCGGCCCGCTTTCGTACATGAGTTCGCCCATAATGATTTTGCCGCGCAGATAAGTACCCGTTGTCAGAACAACGGATTTTCCGTAATAATGAGCCCCCGTCTTGGTAACGACGCCTTTGCATACGCCGTCTTCCACGATGAGCTCTTCAACCAGGCCTTGACGAAGCGTCAAATGCTCCGTTTTCTCAATCGTTTCTTTCATGGTGTGCTGATACAGAAATTTATCTGCTTGAGCCCGCAAAGCATGTACGGCCGGCCCTTTACCGGTGTTCAGCATGCGCAGCTGAATGTAAGTTTTATCAATATTCCGGCCCATTTCGCCGCCAAGCGCGTCGATCTCACGAACGACATGCCCTTTAGCAGGTCCCCCACCGAAGGATTGCAAGGCATAAAAGCCACCATATCCAAATTAATCGTCAGCAGCAATGTTTCACAGCCCATACGCGCGGCAGCAAGCGCAGCTTCACAGCCCGCATGGCCCGCCCCGATGACAATCACATCGTACTCTCCTGCTGTATAAGTCATTGTAAATACCTCCCTTACCTGTAAATTATTTTCCTAAACAAAACTGAGAAAAAATCTGATCTATTAATGAATCGCTCACGGAGTCTCCAATAATTTCACCGAGTTCCTCCCACGCGTTTCGAATGTCGATTTGTATCATATCAATCGGCACGAAGGCTTCCGTAGCCTGATATGCCTCTTCCAGCGAGCCCTTCGCTTTCTTAAGCAAATGAATATGCCGGGCATTGCTGACATAGGTCAGGTCACTTGATTCTACCTGACCGCTGAAGAAAATGCTAGCTATAGCTTTTTCCAAGTCCGTGATCCCCTGCTGATTGACGATCGACATTCGCACAACCCGCTCCTCGCCGAACGCTCGTTCCAGCTCCTCCGCTTCAATCCGCTGCGGCAGGTCGAGCTTATTAATGATAGCGATGACCTGTCGATCCTTCAACTGCTCGAGCATCAACCGTTCATCGGACTGCAGCGGCTCCGCCCCGTTAAACACAAGGAGGATCAGATCCGCATCGGACAATGCCTGCCGCGATTTCTCGACGCCAATTTGCTCGACGATATCCGTCGTTTCACGAATCCCTGCCGTATCCAAAAGCTTGAGAGGAATCCCGTTCACGTGCACGTATTCTTCGACTACGTCCCTGGTCGTTCCCGCAATATCGGTAACAATCGCCCGCTCTTCCTGGGCAAGCGTGTTAAGCGGCGAAGACTTGCCGACATTGGGCCGGCCGACGATGGCTGTAACGAGTCCTTCGCGAAGGATCTTCCCTTGCTGGGCGGAAGCCAGCAAACGGTCGATTTCTTCCAATGCATCCGTACACTTGTTCTTAATGAAGGCATTCGTCATTTCTTCAACATCATGCTCGGGATAATCGATATTTACTTCGATATGGGCCATGAGCTCCACTAACGTATGACGAAGTGCCTTGATTTTCTTTGACAGGCTTCCTTCGGACTGCTTCAGAGCAATACGGAAGGCACGGTCCGACTTCGCGCGGATCAAATCAATGACCGCCTCCGCCTGGGAAAGGTCGATCCGCCCGTTAAGAAACGCCCGCTTCGTAAACTCTCCCGGCTCCGCAAGCCGCGCCCCGTGCTCCAGCACCAAATCCAGCACTTTCCGGACCGATACAAAACCGCCGTGGCAACTGATTTCGACTACATCTTCTCGGGTAAACGACCGCGGTCCCCGCATCACAGTGACCAGAACCTCCTCCACCCTGCTTCCGGTAGCCGGATTCTGAATAAACCCATAATGCACCGTATGCGACGGAACTTCGGATAGCCTTAATTTCCCGGAAAATATACGTTCACTTACTTCAACGGCTTGGTCGCCGCTCACCCGAATGACAGCAATTCCCCTTCCCCATGGGCGTGGCAATCGCTGCAATGGTGTCCTCAAACATAGCTGCACCCCGATTCACATTCTATGGCCCAGAACTTTCTTTTTAACTAAAGAAAAAGCAATGAAGTCATAACGGACATGACATCATTGCAAGTGGTAATCAGCGCAATACGATAACGACTCTGCGATTCGGTTCATCCCCGCGGCTGAAGGTCCGCACCTTGGCGTGCTGCTGCAGCTGCGAGTGAATGATTTTGCGTTCCTGAGGCGGCATCGGCTCCAGGATCACTTCTTTCTTGGTCCGGACGACGCGTTCCGCCAAACGTTCTGCAAGCTCTTCCAGCGTCTTCTTCCGGCGTTCGCGGAAATGCTCGGCGTCGAGCACGATACGCAGATGATGATCCGAATAACGGTTGGCGACGATGTTGACGAGGTATTGAAGCGCATCCAATGTTTGCCCACGGCGGCCGATCAGCATGCCGAGCTCGCCTCCGAACAAATGAAGCTCGGGCTCATCCTTACTCCCCTTCAGCTCCATCTTGACTTCCAGCTCCATGGAACGAAGGACATCTCTCAGGAATTGCATCGCTTCTTCCACGGGATCCGGGATCAGTTCGAGCTCTACCTTCGCATCGCGCGAGCCGATCAAACCGAACAAGCCTTTGGCCGGTCGCTCCAATACATGAACCTTTACCCGATCCTCCGTCGTATCCCATTCCTTAAGTCCCTTTCGGACGGCGTCTTCAATCGTTTTGCCTGATACCACGATTTTCTTCATATCATCCGGCCACCCTTATTTTTTCTGATCTTTTTTGTTAGGCCCACCATAGATAAAATAAGATTGAACAATCGTGAACGTGTTGCTGTAAATCCAGTACAGCGGAAGCGCCGAAGCAAAATTCATCGCCATGACAAAAATCATCACCGGAAAAATGAACATCAGGCTCTGCATCTGCGCATTCATCTGCGAGGACATCATCTTCTGCTGAAGGTACGTCGTCAGGGCGGCCAGAAGCGGCAAGATGTAATACGGGTCCTTCGTCCCCAGCTGCATCCATAAGAAGGAATGCTCGCTGATGTGATGATTCCGCATGATGGCGTTATACAGAGCGATAAGAATCGGCATCTGAACGATTAGAGGCAAGCATCCGGCCAGAGGGTTGACGCCTTCCTTCTGGAACAGCTTCATCGTTTCTTCCTGCTGCTTTCTCGCGTCGTCCTTATATTTTTCCTTCAGCTTCTTGAGTTCCGGCTGCAATTCCTGCATCCGTTTAGAGCTGCGGTATTGTTTCAGCGTCAGCGGCAAAATAATCAGCCGGATGATAACCGTAACGACAAGAATGGACAAGCCGTAACTTCCCCATAGCAGATTGGCGAACCAATCCAATGTATTGGCCAAAGGACCTACGAAATACTTGTCCCACGTGCTGGTCGTCGGATCGATAGGCGAAGTTCTAGCACTGGGGCTGCATCCCGCCAGCAGCAACAAAATGAATATGAACGGCATGTATTTCGCAAGTCGACGAGTCAAAATCTTATCCTCCCAGATTCATTCTTTTCCAATAATACACTATACCATATTTCCCGCCGTAA
The DNA here is from genome assembly GCA_024704175.1 of Paenibacillus sp. P25. Lineage (GTDB taxonomy): Bacteria > Bacillota > Bacilli > Paenibacillales > NBRC-103111 > Paenibacillus_G. Next base: position 6,376,527 of record CP085629.1, on the reverse strand, counting down.
AGGAAACTAATCGCCCTTATTTGTCCGGTCCGGACGCTGCAGTAACGAAGCGCGTTTCAGCACATGCAAGACGCTCTTCTCCATCTCATGATAGGCCATCTCCGCCGCCGGCTTCCTGGCGATCAGAATCAGGTCGTACCCGCCGGGTATCCGCGACGCGTTTAGCCTGACAATCTCCTTCAGCATCCGCCGGATCCGGTTACGGACAACGGCGTTGCCGAGCTTCTTGCTGACCGATACGCCGAGCCGGAAAGATTGCTGCTGCGGCTGAACCATATAATATAGAACAAATTGATGGTTGGCGGCCGATTTGCCGCGGCGGTACACTTTGTCGAAATATTCTCTTTTGGTAAGCCGGTTTTTCTTCTCCAAAGGCATTACGCTCCATTATTTTAAGAGGGATTTACCTGCCGACAGCTTGAATTTATCCCTATCCTTAACGAATTCACACGTTTTTATAAGAAAAACTCCTTATCGGAGTTCTTTCAAAGATGCCAGACCGTTATTAGCCGTAGTTTTTCTTGTGATAAAGAATTTTATCAGCTCCGCTGATCACTTATAGATACTTTATGGTTAACAAAAAAGACCACTCTGCGGTGGCCTTTATCCTTATGCGCTCAAAACTTTTCTGCCTTTAAGACGACGAGCAGCGAGTACTTTACGACCATTCTTCGTACTCATTCTCTTGCGGAAGCCGTGAACCTTCTTATGTTTACGAACATTCGGTTTGTATGTCGGTCTCATTTCTATTGCACCTCCTAGCGGATACTTCGATCCTCAAAATACCTCTTAACATTAAACCACTTCATATAGCAAAAGTCAATGTCCCGAGCTCAAAAGTTATGCACAGGGGGGAAGCAAATATTACCTCGACACCACTGTGAATAAAAAAAATCGGATTTTCACCGAAAATGTCGAATTGATAACAATTTATTAACAATATGTAGTGTTGTTGATAAGTCTTGTACACAACCTATAGGGAATGTGGATAAGATCAAACAATCCATTGCGAAGAAGGGGGGTTTTTGATATCATGAATATGTTTTCGGTTGTGGATACTCCGATTTTTCAACAAAATTATCAACAGGCTGTGGATATCTTTGTGAACAACATTCAACCCCTCTGAATAAAAATTTTGTTCCATTTCTGCATATTGTGGATAATTCCGACAATCTTCCGTTAAATTCTACACCATTCCCGGCTTTAGGCGACACCGGCTATTTATTTGAAGGAGTGAATACATTGTGGAAAGCCATCCTAACGAGCAGTGGCGAGCAGGTACTTTCGATATTGCAAAAAGGGTGAGCAAACCGAGCTACGAGACGTGGCTAGCTTCCACAAGAGCTGTGACCTTCACCGAATCGAAAGTGGTTATCTGTACACCGAACAAGTTCGCACGGGAATGGCTCGAGGACCGATATACGAAGCATATAAAAGAAGCCATACAAGACTATAGCGGTAAGCAAGTCGAACTGAAATTCGTTATCGAGGATGAGCCCGAAGCTTTTATTATGCCGGCCTCCCCTGCCGCCAAACCCGTCAAGGACCAGCCCTCCGCGGCTCCTGAAGAAACGTTCAACCATATGATGAATCCGAAGTATACATTCGATACGTTCGTCATCGGATCCGGCAACCGCTTCGCTCATGCCGCTTCTCTCGCGGTGGCCGAAGCGCCGGCGAAGGCCTATAACCCGCTCTTTTTATACGGCGGCGTTGGGCTCGGTAAGACCCACTTGATGCACGCGATCGGGCATTATGTGCTCGAACACAACCCGCGGGCCCGTGTTCTTTATATTTCTTCCGAGAAATTTACGAACGAGTTCATCAATGCCGTCCGGGATAACCGCGGCGAGGATTTTCGCAACAAATACCGTACGATTGATGTTCTTTTGATCGACGATATTCAATTTTTGGCGGGGAAAGAAGGAACGCAGGAGGAGTTTTTCCATACGTTCAATGCGCTCCATGAAGAACGGAAGCAGATCATCATTTCCAGCGACCGTCCGCCGAAAGAGATTCCGACCCTGGAGGAACGGCTGAGATCCCGCTTCGAATGGGGCCTGATCACCGATATCCAGCCACCGGATCTGGAGACGCGGATTGCCATCCTCCGCAAGAAAGCGAAGGCCGAGAACCTTGACATTCCGAATGAGGCGATTGTGTACATAGCCAATCAAATCGACTCAAACATCCGCGAGCTGGAAGGCGCCTTGATTCGCGTCGTAGCCTACTCTTCCCTGATCAATGAAGACATTACGTCCCACCTGGCGGCCGAAGCGCTGAAGGATATTATTCCGAGCGACCGGCCCAAGGCGATCACGATCCAGGATATCCAGCAGAAGGTCGGCGAATTCTACGGGCTGAAGCTCGAGGATTTCAAAGCCCGCAAACGTACCAAAACCGTCGCATTTCCCAGGCAGATCGCTATGTATCTTGCACGGGAGATGACTGATTTCTCGCTGCCCAAGATCGGTGAGGCGTTCGGCGGCCGCGACCATACGACCGTCATTCACGCCCACGAGAAAATATCGGATGCGCTGAAGGCGGACCAGGAATTATACAAGATCATTCAGAATATTACCGAAAAAGTAAAAAACGTCACGATGTAACACTTTTCCACAATTGAATAAGTCCAAGCCTATGCACAATCTATTCACATGTGGATAGGCTTTTCTTTTGCGTTGTTCACGTGGATATCCACATATCCAGCGCCCCTACTACTATTACTAATAAAAAACATGTAAAATAGAATGAGTGTGCCATCCTCTCATTCGCTCATCCCATCGGGATTTTTGTCATCATCAATCCGGTTCCAAGGGATCGCTTTGCGCGTGACGGCACTTGTCGTCCTTATCAACTTATGCCGCTCTATCCCATAGTAGAACCCATTAGGAGTGAAATTATGAAATTAACGGTATTGAAAGAATATTTGAACGAATCGATTCAGCATGTTTCCAAAGCCATTTCCAGCAAAACGACCATTCCGATCCTAACGGGGATAAAAATAGACGTCGATACGACCGGCATGACGCTGACCGCAAGCGATACCGATATTTCCATTCAGAGCTTTATCCCGATGGAGAAGAACGAAATTCAAGTAATCGACTTGAAGCGACCGGGAAGCGTAGTCCTTCCTTCCAAGTTCTTTGTGGAGATTATCCGTAAGCTGCCGGCGCAGCATATCGAAATCGAAGTGAAGGATCAGTTCCAAACGACGATCCGGTCCGGCTCTTCCGAGATTCAGCTCGTAGGCCTCGATCCCGAGGAATATCCGATCATGCCGGGTATTGAGGAGAACAAGAGCATCCAGATCCCCAGCGATCTGCTCAAAACGATGATCAAGCAAACATCCTTTTCCGTTTCCACCAATGAAGCCACACCTATTCTTACTGGGATCCTGTGGACCATTGCCGGCGGGAAGCTGAAATTTACGGCCTGTGACCGGCACCGTTTGGCGAGCCGCGAGACCAATATCGATACGGATCCGGACTTCACGCTTAATAATGTCTCCATTTCAGGGAAAACTTTGAATGAGCTTTCCAAGATTTTGCCTGACCAGAACACGCTGATCGATATCGTTTTTGCGGAAAATCAGGTGCTGTTCAAAATGAGCAACATTTTATTCTATACCCGGATTCTCGACGGCACATATCCGGACACATCGAAGCTCATCCCGCAGACGTTCCAAACCGAGCTGGTGGTGAACACACAGCGAGCTCAGCGATGCGATCGACCGTGCCTATTTGCTTTCTCGCGAAGAGAAGACTAACATTGTTAGACTGGTCATGAGAGAGGATTCGACCATCGAAATCTCCTCCAGCTCCTCCGAGCTGGGCAAGGTAACGGAGGAGCTGAATACGTACAGCTTGACCGGGGAGTCGCTGCGCATTTCGTTCAACTCCAAATATATGCTCGATGCGCTCAAAGTCATGGACAGCGAGAAGATCGTCATCGGATTCACGGGCGCCATGCAGCCGATCATCCTTCGGCCGGAAGAAGACCACGGCCTGCTGCAGCTGATACTGCCTTACCGGACTACAGGCTAAAGGAGCGGTGTACCCGCATGAAGAAGATTGCCATTCACACGGACTATATTACCTTGGGTCAATTTTTAAAGCTGGCCGACTGTATTTCGACGGGAGGGCATGCCAAAAGCTTTCTCCAGGAAACACCCGTTCTTGTCAACGGAGAACCCGAAAACCGCCGCGGTCGCAAACTCGTGCAGGGGGATCTGGTAAAAGTGGAAGGTCGCGGTGAGTTTCAAGTGGTGCAGGGCTAGAGCTGGCGGGCCCAGCATCACGCCCTGAGGAGGAAATGTTTTGCTGCTGAAGAAGCTGGCTTTACAGCACTACCGCAACTATGAACAGATCGAATTTGAAACCGATCGGATGGTTAACATCATCGTCGGGCCCAATGCGCAGGGGAAAACCAATCTGCTGGAGTCCATCTTCGTGCTGGCGCTCACCAGGTCGCATCGAACGCACCAGGACAAGGAGCTGATCCGCTGGAATTCCCCGGCGCGCCGCTTCATGCCGAAGTGGAGAAACGTTACGGGAGCATTACGCTCGACCTCTCCATCTCCCCGCAAGGGAAGAAGGCGAAGGTGAACGGACTCGAGCAGCGAAAGCTGAGCAATTTTATCGGATCGCTCAATGTCGTCATGTTCGCACCGGAGGATTTGGAGATCGTCAAGGGCTCGCCAGGCGTGCGCCGCCGTTTCCTCGATATGGAGATCGGGCAGGTTCACCCCGCTTATTTATATGACCTGTCGCAGTATAACAAGATCCTGCTGCAGCGCAATAATTATCTCAAACAGCTGTTCTCCACCCATGGTGCCCCGGTGATGCTGGATGTATGGAATGAGCAACTGGTTCAATTTGGTACTAAAATTATGAAAAAACGTCAAAGCTTTATAAAGAAGCTGCAAAACTGGGCGGAAAAGATACATGCAGGCATCACGAACGGGCAAGAACAGCTTCGGATCGAGTACGACAGTTCGCTTCAAGCGGCGATAGAGGAAGAAGAAGCTGTTTTATTTGACCGTTTTATGATAAAGTTATCACAGGTGAAGGATCAGGAATTACGACGCGGTGTTACGATGGTGGGGCCGCACCGGGATGATCTGCGCTTTTTTATTAATGACAAAGAAGTGCAGATTTACGGATCGCAAGGTCAACAGCGTACCACGGCCCTCTCTCTCAAGCTGGCCGAGATCGAGCTTATTCATGAGGAAGTCGGCGAATATCCCCTGCTGCTGCTGGATGACGTTCTTTCGGAACTGGACCGCTATCGTCAAACGCAGCTGATCGAGACGTTCCAAAGCAAGGTGCAGACGTTTATAACCACGACCGGAATTGAAAGTATAAATTTGTCAAAATTGGAAAGTGCTTCCTTAATCCATGTCCGGGACGGAAGCTTAACATAGATAGTCTGCCGATAAGGAGTTGGCCAGCAGATGTTTATCCATTTGGGCGGGGAGAAGATCATCCGCGCATCGGAGCTTGTCGCCATTTTTGACCTATCCATCGAGAAATCTTCCAAGATATCGAAGCAATTTATAAATTTTGCAACGAAAGACAAGAAGGTAGAGGTTATAGGCGACGAGGAGAGCAAGTCCCTCGTTGTCACGCAGTCCAAAGTGTATTACTCTCCAATCTCTTCCATGACCTTGAAGAAAAGAGCGCACCAGCTATTAACCAACTAGTGTCAGAACAGAATCTTTTTATCACGAAAAAGTGGGTGTCAGCATGTCTGTAAATCCGAATACAACCTATGACGAAAGTCAGATACAGGTGCTCGAAGGGCTGGAAGCCGTCCGGAAACGTCCGGGGATGTACATCGGTTCCACCAGCGCCCGGGGGCGCATCACCTGGTTTGGGAAATCGTAGATAATAGTATTGACGAGGCGCTTGCCGGTTATTGTACGAAGATCGATGTCATCGTGCATAAAGATAACAGCATTACCGTCATTGATAACGGCCGCGGCATTCCGGTCGGCGAGAATGTGAAGCTCAAGAAATCGACCGTGGAGGTCGTTATGACGGTGCTTCATGCCGGGGGAAATTCGGCGGCGAAGGATATAAGGTTTCGGGCGGTTTGCACGGTGTCGGCGTATCCGTCGTAAATGCGCTATCTAAGAAGCTGATCGTTGAGGTCAAGCGCGAAGGCAAGGTGCATCAGCAGGAATATCGTTACGGAGTCCCGCAGTACGAACTGAAGGTCATCGGTGAAACGGAAGAAACCGGGACGAAAACCACGTTTTGGCCGGATGAGCAGATATTTACGGAGACGACCGAGTACAACTACGAAACGCTCCAGGCCAGAATTCGCGAGCTTGCCTTTTTGAATAAAGGAATCGAAATTAACCTCTTCGACGAACGGACGGATGCCTCGCATTCGTTCCATTACGAAGGCGGGATCATCTCTTTTGTCGAGTTCTTGAACCAGACCCGTGAAGCCCTTCACGAGCCGCCGATTTACGTCGAGGGCGAGAAGGATAACATCGTGGTGGAAGTGGCGCTTCAGTATAACGACAGCTATACGGAGAATATTTATTCGTTTGCCAATAACATCAATACCCATGAAGGCGGTACGCATGAATCCGGCTTCAAGAGTGCGCTTACGCGTATTTTGAACGACTACGCCCGCAAGAATAATGTCATCAAGGAAAGCGATCAGAACTTGACCGGGGATGATGTGCGCGAAGGGCTCACGGCCATCATTTCCGTCAAAATTCCGGAGCCGCAGTTCGAGGGGCAGACCAAGACGAAGCTCGGCAACAGTGAAGTACGCGGTATTGTCGAATCCTTGTTCGCCGAGAAGTTCCAGGAATTCCTCGACGAGAATCCGGCTATAGCCAAGAAAATCATGGAGAAGGGCGTTCAGGCGCAAAGAGCCCGGGAAGCGGCCCGCAAAGCGCGTGAACTGACCCGCCGCAAGAGTGCGCTCGAAGTCAGCTCCCTGCCGGGGAAACTCGCCGACTGTTCCTCCAAGGATGCTTCCATCAGCGAGGTTTACATTGTCGAAGGGGACTCCGCGGGCGGTTCGGCCAAACAGGGGCGCGATCGTCACTTCCAGGCGATCCTGCCTTTGCGCGGTAAAATCTTGAACGTGGAGAAGGCGCGTCTGGACAAGATCTTGTCCAATGCGGAGATCCGTGCGATCATTACGGCGCTCGGTACCGGGATCGGCGACGATTTCGACATTTCCAAGGCGCGCTATCACAAAATTATTATCATGACCGACGCCGACGTCGACGGAGCGCACATCCGTACACTGCTGCTGACGTTCTTCTACCGCTATATGCGCAAAATCATCGAAGCGGGATATGTCTATATCGCTCAACCGCCGCTTTACAAGCTGGAGCGCAATAAAACTATACGTTACGCCTATAACGATAAGCGGCGCGAAGCGATTATGGCCGAATTCGGGGAAGGCGCGAAAGTGAATATCCAGCGTTATAAAGGTCTCGGAGAGATGAATCCGAGCCAGCTGTGGGAGACGACGATGGATCCCGACAGCAGAACGCTGCTTCAAGTGAACATTCAGGATGCCATTGAGGCCGATTTGTTGTTCGATACGCTGATGGGCGACAATGTTGAGCCGCGGCGTGACTTTATTCAAGAGCATGCCATTTACGTTAAAAACCTGGATATCTAGCCCATGAAAAGGCATCTCAAAAACTGCATACCTTTGTTTCTGGTCGCTATCGCCGCCTTGCTGCTTGCACCGGGTTTATTTTATGCCGGCGAGAATGTCTGGTATACCGACAAGGTGGCGGTCATCGCCTATCATCATATCGATGACCGGATTCAAGGAGATGTGACGATTACATCGGCGCGGTTCCGGGAACAACTGACCGATCTGCTGCAGCGCGGCTATCATTTCATCACGCTGCAGCAGTTCCGCGCTTTTATGGGAGGCGGATCGGTCCCGCCGAATGCAGTCCTGGTCACGTTTGATGACGGGTACCAAAGCTTTTATACGAATGCTTACCCCATACTCAAAGAACTGAATATTCCTGCCGTGAATTTTGTGATTACGAAGGATTTGGAGCATCCGCTCGAAAGCCGCATTCCTTCGTTATCTCGGGATGAGATCAGGCAGATGACCCGGGAATGGAAAGATATCGAGGTGCAGTGCCATACCGATAGTCTCCACGATCTGGCGCCGGACGGCGGAGCTTTATTCACCACGCGTCTTAAGGTCGGTGACCGGACGGAAACGGAAGAGCAATTTGAGAATCGGATTATAAGCGATACCCAGCGCCGCCGGCAGAAGCTAAGCGATCTATACGAAGGACCGGTGGATGCTTTTGCTTTCCCTTTCGGAATTTATGACGAGCATTCCGCTACGCGGCTGAAGAAAGCAGGAATACATTACGCATTTACTACGGTGAGCGGTTTAACCGACCGAAATACGGATCCTATGCAGATACCAAGAATTAATGCCGGAAGCCCTTTTATTAAAGCGAACTCATTAAATAATTTAATCATACGGAAGCTGCACCAGTCCCCGAATCCGGGATAGACCTATCAGGGAAAGCAAAGTTAAGAGAATGCTTACGAAGAAGCCTTTGCCAAGGCAAAGGCTGGAATACGCTTACGAAGTAGCTTTTGCCAAAGGCAAAAGCTTGGAGGAGGTACATCATGTCGGAAGAATCGCGTTCGCAAATTAGAGAAATAGACATTGGCTCAGAGATGCGTACTTCCTTTATGGATTATGCGATGAGCGTAATCGTCAGCCGTGCCCTACCGGATGTAAGGGACGGCTTGAAGCCGGTTCAACGGCGTATATTGTTCGCCATGTCGGAGCTCGGCATGTCGCCGGACAAGCCATATAAGAAGTCCGCAAGGATCGTCGGAGAAGTTATCGGTAAATACCACCCTCACGGGGATTCGGCCGTATATGAAACAATGGTACGGATGGCTCAGGATTTTTCACTGAGATATATGCTGGTAGACGGTCATGGTAACTTCGGATCCATCGACGGCGATATGGTCAGCGGCCATGCGTTATACGGAATCGCGTCTGTCCAAGATTGCTTTGGAACTGCTCCGGGACATCAATAAAGAAACTATTGATTTCGTCCCTAACTACGATGGTGAAGAACATGAGCCTGCGGTCCTGCCTGCACGCTTCCCTAACCTGCTGGTCAATGGTTCATCCGGTATTGCCGTCGGGATGGCGACCAATATTCCGCCTCACAATTTGACGGAAGTCATCAATGGCGTGCAGCGACTGATCCAAAATCCCGAAGTTACCTCTCTTGAGCTCATGCAGTCGATTAAAGGCCCTGACTTTCCTACAGCCGGTTACATTTTGGGCCGGGAAGGAATCAGACAGGCTTATTCGACCGGGCGCGGCTCCGTCACTATGCGGGCCAAAGCGTCGATTGAGGAAACGAACGGAAAAGCCAGAATCATTGTGGACGAACTTCCTTACCAGGTGAATAAAGCCCGGTTGATTGAAAAAATCGCTGAGCTCGTTCGTGAGAAAAAAATCGACGGCATCACCGATCTTAGGGACGAGTCCGATCGTAACGGGATGCGGATCGTGATTGAGCTGCGCCGCGATGTGAATCCGAACGTAGTTCTGAACAATTTATACAAGCAAACCGCCATGCAGTCCAATTTCGGGATCATTATGCTGGCGCTGGTTAATGGCCAACCGAAGGTATTGAACCTGAGGGATATGCTCTTTCACTATTTGGAGCACCAGAAGATTGTCATTCGCCGCCGGACCGAGTACGACCTGAAGAAAGCGGAAGCCCGCGCTCATATTCTTGAAGGTTTGCGGATCGCTCTGGATCATCTGGATGCCGTTATTGCGCTGATTCGCGCATCCCGAACGACGGATGAAGCCCGTGAAGGGTTGATCAACCGGTTTTCGCTCAGCTATGAGCAAGCCCAGGCGATTCTGGACATGCGCCTGCAGCGCCTGACCGGTTTGGAACGCGAGAAGATTGAGGAAGAGTACGCGGAGCTTCTTAAGAAAATTGCGGAGTATAAGGCGATTTTGGCTGACGAACAACTTGTGCTGAACATTATCAGCGAAGAATTGAACGAAATCAAAGAGAAGTACGGAGACGACCGCCGAACGGAAATTACGATCGGTGAGGAAAGCATTGAAGATGAGGACCTTATTCCTCAGGACGACGTGGTCATCACTATTTCCCATACGGGCTACATCAAGCGCCTGCCGGTTTCGACCTACCGCGACCAAAAGCGCGGCGGTAAAGGCGTCATCGGTATGGATACGAAGGATAATGACTTTGTCGAACATTTGTTCGTAACCAACACACACCATTACCTGATGTTCTTCACCAACAAAGGGAAAGTGTACCGCTTGAAAGCCTACGAAATTCCGGATTTGAGCCGTACGGCCAGAGGGACGCCGATCATCAACTTGATTCAAATCGAGCAAGGCGAGACCGTCAATGCGGTGATCCCGGTCGAATCTTTCGATTCGGATAAATATCTATTCTTTGCCACCAAGAACGGTCTGGTCAAGAAGACACCTCTCGATGATTACAGCAATATCCGAAAAGGCGGATTGATTGCCGTGAATCTTCGGGAAGATGATGATCTGATCGGCGTACGGCTGACGGACGGCAACCAGTCGATTGTAATGGGGACCAAGATGGGGATGTCCATCCACTTCCCGGAACAGGATGTCAGAGCCATGGGCCGCGCCGCTACGGGGGTCAAGGGCATCCATTTGGAAGAAGACGATGCGGTTATCGATATGGACGTCGTCCATGAGGACAATAGCGTGCTGATCGTTACTTCCAAAGGATATGGCAAGCGTACACCGGTCGAAGAATACCGTCTTCAATCGCGCGGCGGGAAAGGCATTAAAACCTTGAATGTCACCGCGAAAAACGGTCCTGTGGTCGGTCTGAAAGTCGTTCGTGAGGACGAGGACCTGATGGTGATCACCGCTCTGGGAACGGTTATCCGTACCAGCATGTCCGGCATTTCGATGATGGGCCGGAATACACAGGGTGTCCGGATCATTAATATCCGGGAGGAAGACGAAGTTTCGACAGTTGCGCGTGTTGAGAAAAGCGACGAAACGGCGGAAGAAGATGATTCCGCTGAGGGTACTGCTGAAGAATGAGCATAGAAATTCATAGGGTTTCGTAGAGAATGGGGCTTTCATCCCCATTCTTTTTCGTTTATAATGGTCTAATATAGGACTAAAGTCTTGAATTTTAGTAGAATTGACTCAAATACATCATTAAGGCGAGGGAATTTTATGGCCACTTCCATTCCCGTTTCAAATTTAAAGATCGGTGAGAAGATTTCAGAGAATGTTATTACTAAATATAACAATGTATTATTTCATAAAGGGAGAATTATCAATGAACGGGATGTGGACATTCTTAGGGCTTTTATGATCGCGTCGGTCCAAATTGAAACGAAGAGCGAGCCCGAAGCGGCTCCGGAGGCTGCAATTGAGGTTCCTGATACCGGTAAGAAGCCTTTTTACGATCATTATGACCGCATGCTTAAGCTTCTGAGGC
>CP085629.1:4800000-6360000 GCA_024704175.1 Paenibacillus sp. P25 | reverse complement strand
GCGCGCGGAAGAACTCTCGTTAAGGAACTCGGCAAAATGACCCCGTAACTTCGGGAGAAGGGGTGCCTCGGTAGGGTGAATAGCCCGAGGGGGCCGCAGTGAAAAGGCCCAAGCGACTGTTTAGCAAAAACACAGGTCTGTGCGAAGCCGCAAGGCGAAGTATACGGGCTGACGCCTGCCCGGTGCTGGAAGGTTAAGGGGAGCGGTTAGGGGTAACCCGAAGCTGTGAACCGAAGCCCCAGTAAACGGCGGCCGTAACTATAACGGTCCTAAGGTAGCGAAATTCCTTGTCAGGTAAATTCTGACCCGCACGAATGGCGTAACGACTTGGGCGCTGTCTCGACGAGAGATCCGGTGAAATTTTAATACCTGTGAAGATGCAGGTTACCCGCGACAAGACGGAAAGACCCCATGGAGCTTTACTGCAGCTTGATATTGGACTTTGGTACGATCTGTACAGGATAGGTGGGAGCCTGAGAAGCCGGAGCGCCAGCTTCGGTGGAGGCGCCGTTGGGATACCACCCTGATCGTATCGGAGTTCTAACCTGGCACCCTGATCGGGTGCGGGAACAGTGTCAGGTGGGCAGTTTGACTGGGGCGGTCGCCTCCTAAAGAGTAACGGAGGCGCCCCAAGGTTCCCTCAGAATGGTTGGAAATCATTCGAAGAGTGCAAAGGCAGAAGGGAGCTTGACTGCGAGACAAACAGGTCGAGCAGGGACGAAAGTCGGGCTTAGTGATCCGGTGGTACCGCATGGAAGGGCCATCGCTCAACGGATAAAAGCTACCCTGGGGATAACAGGCTTATCTCCCCCAAGAGTCCACATCGACGGGGAGGTTTGGCACCTCGATGTCGGCTCATCGCATCCTGGGGCTGAAGTAGGTCCCAAGGGTTGGGCTGTTCGCCCATTAAAGCGGTACGCGAGCTGGGTTCAGAACGTCGTGAGACAGTTCGGTCCCTATCTGTCGCGGGCGTAGGAAATTTGAGAGGAGCTGTCCTTAGTACGAGAGGACCGGGATGGACGTACCGCTGGTGTACCAGTTGTTCCGCCAGGAGCACGGCTGGATAGCCAAGTACGGAAGGGATAAGCGCTGAAAGCATCTAAGCGTGAAGCCCCCTCAAGATGAGATTTCCCAGTATGTAAGACCCCTTGTAGACGACGAGGTAGATAGGTTCGGGGTGGAAGCGCGGCAACGTGTGCAACTGACGAATACTAATCGGTCGAGGGCTTATCCTATAGGTTTTGCGACAGCAAAACCCCATCGGAAGCATAAGCAACGGGTAAAGCAAAAAGCAAGCATAAAGAATTTCAGCGACAATACTTGTTTCGATCCAGTTTTCAGGGCGCAAGTCCTGGGATATTTTCTCGAAGCGGATTCAAAAGAAGAAGCTTCATGAAAAATCCGGTTTGGTGATGATGGCGGAAGGGAACCACGCGTACCCATCCCGAACACGAACGTTAAGCCTTCCAGCGTCGATGGTACTTGGACCGAAGGGTCCTGGGAGAGTAGAACGTCGCCAAGCCATTGAAGAGTCCTTTAGGTGATCCTGAAGGACTCTTCATTTTTTATAAAGAAATATAAGTTTGAAAACCTGATCTTAAAAAGAAAAGGCTTTTTAAGACAAGAATGTATCCCGAAAGGGCTTCCATTCGAAGTTTTGCATACATAACTTTGGTCGCCATGAATTTTAGCTTTTTTTACTTAAAATTGTTCCATGTGGAACCCTAATAATTGTCAGAGACTTTAGGCTTGACACCAAAATTGGGCTTTTGATAAGATTGCAATAATAAATTTCGGTATGTATCCAAATAAGGAGGACAATTAAAAGTGTGGGAAACTAAGTTTGCCAAAGAGGGATTGACATTTGATGATGTACTTCTGGTTCCGCGAAAATCTGAGGTGTTCGGTAAAGAGATTGATATTTCTACGGAATTGACGGAACCAATCAAGCTGAATATCCCTCTATTGAGCTCCGCGATGGATACGGTGACAGAGTCGGCTTTAGCGATTGCCATGGCAAGAGAAGGCGGCATCGGCATCATTCATAAGAATATGACGATTGCCCAGCAGGCGGAAGAAGTAGATCGCGTAAAGCGTTCCGAGAGCGGGGTTATTACCAATCCGTTTTCCCTCACTCCGGAGCACCACGTATACGATGCCGAAGAATTGATGGCAAAATATCGTATTTCCGGGGTTCCGATTTGTGATGAAAATAACAAGCTTGTAGGCATTCTAACGAACCGTGACCTTCGCTTCGTTCATGATTATTCGATCAAAATCAAGGATGTCATGACCCAGAAGGATCTGGTTACGGCACCGGTCGGAACGACTTTGCAGCAAGCGGAGGGCATCCTTCAACGCCACAAAATCGAGAAGCGCCTCTCGTCGATGAAAACGGGGTGCTCAAGGGTCTTATTACGATCAAGGATATTGAGAAGGCGATTCAATTCCCTAATTCGGCTAAAGACAAACACGGCCGCTTGTTAGTAGGTGCTGCGGTAGGCGTCTCCAAGGACGTAATGGAACGGGCGGCGGCTCTGGTTGAAGCAGGTGCCGATCTGCTCGTAGTGGATTCCGCGCACGGCCACCATATTAACATTCTCAACACGGTGAAGCGGCTGAGAACACAGTATCCGGATCTTCCGATCTGTGCAGGCAACGTAGCAACCGGCGAAGGCACGAGGGATTTGATCGAAGCCGGGGCTTCCATCATCAAGGTGGGGATTGGGCCGGGATCGATTTGTACGACTCGTGTAATTGCCGGTATCGGGGTACCGCAAATCACGGCCATATACGACTGTGCATCCGTAGCACGCAAGTACAATGTACCGATCATCGCAGACGGAGGCATCAAATATTCCGGTGATGTGGTTAAAGCGATCGCTGCCGGAGCCAGCGCCGTCATGATCGGAAGCCTCTTTGCGGGTACGGACGAGAGCCCGGGGAGTCGGAAATTTTCCAAGGACGGAAATTCAAGGTGTACCGCGGTATGGGTTCGCTCGGCGCCATGAAGGAAGGCAAGCAAGGACCGCTACTTCCAGGAAAACGAAAGCAAGCTTGTTCCTGAAGGCATTGAAGGACGCGTCCCTTACAAAGGACCGCTCGCGGATACGGTGTATCAATTAATCGGCGGCCTCCGTTCCGGTATGGGATACTGCGGAGCTCATAATATTCAAGAGCTGATTAACGACACGTCCTTTATCCGGATTACCGGTGCAGGCCTGCGCGAAAGCCATCCGCATGATGTTCAAATTACCAAAGAAGCACCGAACTATTCGCTCTAAAGTAGAAAGAGAGATTCCAAGAGACGGAAGCCGCGGCTTCCGTTTTCTTTTTTTGTACGGTAAAAGGAGCATATGGTACAATAGGAGATGCGTGTTAAAAGGGGAGAAATTTGATTTTAGGAGTGAAGTCTTTTGTTGTTTCAGCGTAAACGAAATCGTATCGTCCTGACCGCAATCTTAACGTTAAGCTTATCTGTATCTTTTGTAATAAAACCGCAGTCCGGTCTGGCGGCGGATGCACCTGCTCAGGCCCAAACCCAAGTTTCGGCGACCAATGAGCCTAAGCTGGAAGCGAAATCAGCATTCCTTATGGAAGCCAATACAGGACAAGTTTTGTATGCTTTTAACGAGAATGAAGCGCTGCCGCCGGCCAGTATGGCAAAGATGATGACGGAGTATCTCGTGCTGGAAGCTATTAAAAACAAGCGGCTCGGTTGGGACGACATGGTAGATACAAGCCAATATGCAGCCGATGTCATCGGATCGGGCGGCTTGCTGGCAAAGGGTGAGAAATTGACAGTGGAGCAAATGTTCTCCGCGATGTCGATCTACTCGGCGAACGACGCTTCCGTTGCTTTGGCTGAACGCCTGGGCGGCGGTTCCGAAGAAGCCTTTGCTAAGATGATGAATGACGAAGCGAAGAAATTGGGATTGTCGGATCAGGCTCATTTCATCAGCGCTACGGGGCTCACTCGGGCTGACCTGGGCAAATATGCCCCGAAGGAAATTGAAGGCGAGACCCTTCTCACGGCGAAGGACGCGGCCTTATTAGCTTATAACTTGATTAAAGACCATAAAGAAATCCTGGAATATACCAAAACGCCTTCCAAGAAGCTGCGGGAAAAAGATAAAACG
The DNA here is from genome assembly GCA_024704175.1 of Paenibacillus sp. P25. GTDB lineage: Bacteria > Bacillota > Bacilli > Paenibacillales > NBRC-103111 > Paenibacillus_G. Next base: position 6,355,861 of record CP085629.1, on the reverse strand, counting down.
CCGATGATCAACTGGAACTGGATGATTGAGGGCAACAGCTCGAACATTAACTTCAAAAAGTATGCTTATCCAGGCCTCGACGGCTTAAAGACAGGACACACCAATGAAGCGGGCTATTGTTTTACTGCTACGGCGGAACGCAACGGAATGCGCCTGATCAGTGTAGTTATGGGAACGGCGACGGAGCCGAAGCGTTTTGAAGAGACGAAGAAGATCCTTGATTATGGGTTCAACAATTTCGAGATGAAGCAGGTCCTTACCGCCAAATCGGAAATAGATTCCTTGAAAGCTGTCAATATTAAAAAGGGTGTATCTACTCAGGTGCCTGTTGTAACGCAAACGGGAATTACCGTAGTGGCGAAAAAAGGATCGCAGGATCAGCCCCAAATCACAGCCGCTCCGCTCGATGCAAGCAAGCTGATTGCGCCGATTGCGAAGGGACAAACACTTGGAACTGTGAAAGTCACCTATATGGGCAAGGAACAGACAACCAACCTTATTGCCGCGGAGGACGTGGAAAAAGGAAGCTGGATCCGGCTATTTTTCCGGGCGATTAAAGACTTTTTTGTAGACACGATTTCCGGTGCGAAGAAGGGTTAATCTCCGATTGAAAATTGTTGTATATTTAGACCGGTTCATGTAAAATAATTGTTTAGTTAGTTTGTCCAACGGTTACGGATCAAAGGGAATTGAAGATGTCAAGTCCAGGAGGAATTGAATATGGAAACAGGAACATCCCGCGTTAAAAAAGGTATGGCTGAGATGCAAAAGGGCGGCGTCATCATGGACGTCATGAACGCAGAGCAGGCAAAGATCGCCGAAGCGGCAGGAGCTTCCGCCGTTATGGCGCTGGAGCGCGTACCTTCCGACATTCGTGCAGCCGGCGGTGTAGCCCGTATGGCCGACCCGACGATTGTCGAAGAAGTCATGAAGGTCGTGTCCATTCCCGTTATGGCGAAAGCGCGGATCGGTCATTTTGTTGAAGCTAAGGTTCTTGAATCCATGGGCGTTGACTATATCGACGAGAGTGAAGTTTTGACGCCGGCGGATGAAGTTTTCCATATAAACAAGAGGGAATTTACAGTTCCGTTCGTTTGCGGTGCCAGAGATTTGGGTGAAGCTCTCAGAAGAATCGGCGAAGGCGCATCGATGATCCGGACGAAAGGGGAACCGGGCACGGGCAATATCGTGGAAGCGGTTCGCCATATGCGTATGATGGTCGGACAAATCCGCAAGGTGCAAGCAATGTCCAAGGACGAGCTGATGGCGGAAGCAAAGAATCTTGGCGCTCCATATGAGCTTCTGCTCCAAGTTCATGAAACGGGCAAGCTCCCGGTCGTTAACTTTGCAGCAGGCGGTGTAGCTACTCCGGCCGATGCGGCTTTGATGATGCATTTGGGCTCGGACGGCGTATTTGTCGGGTCCGGTATCTTCAAATCGGACAACCCTGAAAAGTTCGCGAAGGCTATTGTAGAAGCTACGACTCATTACACGGATTATGAGCTGATTGCAAATATTTCCAAGAACCTGGGAACCCCGATGAAAGGGATTGAAATTTCCAAACTGCAGGCTACGGAGCGCATGCAGGAACGCGGCTGGTAATCCAGCCGCTGCACCGACACAGGAAGAAGGTTGGGCACGATGAAAATAGGCGTTCTGGCGCTGCAAGGCGCGGTGGCTGAGCATATTCGCATGATTGAGAAGGCAGGCGCCGAAGGTGTTGTAGTAAAGCGCAAAGAGCAGCTTTCCGATGTGGATGGCATGATTATTCCCGGCGGGGAAAGCACGACGATCGGCAAACTGATGCGTACGTATGATTTTATCGATAGCCTGCGGGAATTTTCCGGACAAGGGAAACCGATCTTCGGGACTTGCGCCGGCTTAATCGTGCTTGCAAAGCAAATTTCCGGGCAGGAAGAAGCGCATCTCGGCTTGATGGATATCAAAGTGGCGCGTAACGCCTTCGGACGCCAACGCGAAAGCTTTGAAACGGATTTGGACATTAAAGGAATTGACAAAGATGTGCGTGCCGTATTTATTCGCGCTCCTCTGATTGAAGAGGTGGCGGAGAATGTAGAAGTGCTTGCAACATATAAGGATCAGATTGTTGCGGCCCGTCAAGGGCATTTGCTGGCGGCCTCGTTTCATCCGGAGCTTACCGATGATGAACGGATGCATGGATACTTTTTGGACATGGTACGTGAGACGAGGTAGGAGGGGATCTCCTTGTTGGATGTAAAGGTCGCTGCGCAGTGATTTGGATAAAGTAAAACAAGCTATGAATAACCGGGGCAAGAACCTGGAGGAGCTTGACCGTTTTACCAGCTTGGATACGAAAAGGCGGGAGCTGCTGCAGGAAGTAGAGCAGTTGAAGAACCGCCGGAACGTGGTTTCACAGGAAGTCGCTCAACTGAAAAAGGCTAAAGAGAATGCGGATCACTTGATTGACGAAATGAAGGTGGTCGGGGACCGGATTAAGGTGCTGGATGAAGAAATCCGTACGCTTGAGGCCGATCTGGATACCATTATCATGGCGATTCCGAATGTCCCGCATGAGAGTGTGCCAGTAGGGCATTCGGAGGAAGAGAATGTAGAAATCCGCCGGGTGGGTGAGGTACCTTCGTTTGCTTTTGAACCGAAGGCGCATTGGGATGTCGCTCAACAGCTGGACATTTTGGACTTCGAGGCGGCGGCGAAGGTAACCGGTTCCCGGTTCGTTTTCTATAAGGGACTGGGTGCGCGGCTGGAGCGGGCTCTGATGAACTTTATGATGGATCTGCATGCAGACCAGCATGGTTACACGGAAATGCTTCCGCCTTATATCGTAAACCGCGATAGCTTGACGGGGACGGGACAGCTTCCGAAGTTCGAGGAAGACGTGTTCAAGCTGGAAGGTACTGATTATTTCCTCATTCCGACGGCTGAGGTACCGGTTACGAACTATCATCGGGAAGATATTCTAAGTGTAGAAGATCTTCCGAAGTATTTCGTTGCCTTTAGCGCTTGTTTCCGTTCGGAAGCTGGTTCAGCAGGCCGAGACACTCGGGGATTGATCCGCCAGCATCAGTTTAATAAAATCGAGCTGGTGAAGCTTGTAGCCCCTGAGCATTCGTATGATGAGCTGGAGAAGCTGACGGCGGATGCGGAGAAGGTACTGCAGCTGCTGAAGCTGCCTTACCGGGTGTTGACGTTGTGTACGGGGATATCGGGTTCTCCTCGGCGAAAACGTATGACCTCGAGGTCTGGTCGCCGAGCAGCAATTCGTACCGCGAGATTTCATCCTGCAGTAACTTCGAAGACTTTCAGGCTCGCCGGGCGAATATCCGTTTCCGCCGCGATGCCAAAGCGAAGCCGGAATTCGTGCATACGCTCAACGGCTCGGGCTTGGCTCTTGGACGGACGGTCGCAGCTATCCTGGAGAATTATCAGCAGGAGGACGGCAAGCGTGCTGATTCCGGAAGTGCTTCAACCTTATATGGGCAACGTGCAGAAGATCAGCAAAAATTAACGCTTGATCTTGGATTTTGTTCTGTGATACAATGCAAGTTGTTACCCGGAGAGGTGGTCGAGTGGTTTAAGGCGACGGTCTTGAAAAACCGCCGTGTTCGCAAGGGCACCGTGGGTTCGAATCCCACCCTCTCCGCCATATAAACAAAAAGACACGACCTGAAAGGTCGTTTTTTTGTTATGTGGAGAGTGGGATGAGAACCCAAGGGGTTCGTCGGAGCATAAGCTTCGTTAGGACCCGCTTCGCAGTCGGGCTATAGCTTAATACATAGATTTGCGATGCATCTAATTACGATGTATAATAATGGAAAAACTACCCAACTGGTGGTGACGAATTAGGCTATGAAGATAAATAAGGAGCTTCTAAAGGGGAGTACAGGCACACTGATTCTGAATTTATTGGACAAGAAAGATCTATATGGTTATCAGCTTATAAAGGAACTGGAGCGAATGTCGGACGGCACATTTGCGTTGAAGGAGGGGGACACTCTATCCCATTCTTCATTCGATGGAGGCCGAGGAATGGGTCGAATCTTATTGGGAGGAGGCCGAGGGCCGGAGACGCAAATACTACAGGATTACGGATAACGGGAAGCGGCATCTTCAGGAAAAGAAACAGGAATGGCATTTGTTCCGCGGCGCCGTGGATAGAGTCCTTGGAGAGGAGCCGATTTAAATGGATAAACATCCGCTGGTCATTGACTATGTTTCTGATGTTTGTAGGCAAGTTAAAGCTAAGGAACTGCGCAAGGATATCAGGGAAGAGCTGATTAGCCACCTGGAAGAACTAATGCAGTTCAAACGTGATCAAGGCTTAAGTGATGATGAAGCGGCCCAATGGGCAATTGAGCAAATGGGAGATACGTATTCCGTAGCAAAGGGACTAAATCAAGTGCACAAGCCGCGTATTCCCTGGACTATTCTTGGCTCGTTGGCATTGTTGTTTATGATAACGTTGGTTAGTATGTATGCTGTGGATCTTGGCTACAGAGCCAATCTGGGATTCGAGTTTAATTACTTTTTTAAAAGGCAGACATTTTATATAGCGATAGGGCTCATTGCTCTATTCGGGTTAAGCCGGATTCATTATAAAAGATTGCTCCATTACTCATGGTGGTTATATGGTGGAACAGTAGTTCTAATGTGGGCAGCTTTTGTTTGGGGACCACGGGTAAATGGATCAGTTTATTTGGCAATAGGATCTTTCGCGTTAAACATTATGGGAATAGGCACCTATTGTTTAATTGTTTCCGCTGCGGGAATACTCTACCAGGGGCGGGGCATGTGAAGATCGATGAAGCGGTTCGCTCTGCCGGATGGTGGGGACATGGGTTTGCTTCGACTCCGCTGCAATTGCCGTATATCGATTCCCTTACTGTGTATACATACATAGTTTACAGCCTGGGCTGGGTTTTCGGTGCTTTTGTTCTGTTAAGTGCTGCGATGTTTGTTTCCCAGCTTGTAAAAGCGGCTTCATCTGTAAAGGATAACTATGGGAAAATGCTTATTAACGGCCTGGGGGCATTGTTCGCCTTTCAATTCATATGGAGCATCGGGATGTCTCTTGGTATACTGCCGATTTTATCTGTTTCTTTACCGATTATTGGCTTTGGGGGCGGTGGTGAATTGCTCGCAAATCTTGCGGCCATTGGCATGATTTACAGCGTGTACCGGCGCAAAGATATGGTTCGGGTAAACTAGAAAAAACGACCTAGAAAGGTCATTTTTTTATTCAACGCTAAGATGAATGCCTTTTTTTGTTGCTTAGGCCATGGTATAAAGCGGGCGGCGGCATCGCATTTTAATACCGTGGAGGTGTTACATGATGAGCAAAACCGAAACCTTACAAATAGAAGGAAAAGCTTTGGCGGAAGCGTGGGCCCGGACGATGCCGATGGTTCTGAATTCTTCGGAGAAGGTCGAAGTCAAGCCGGATGAAGCGGAAGCGAACGCGGTAAGGGTGCATATCATAGTTGCGGGACACAGCATGTATAGCTTCGATTTTAAATGTACTTATGTCGATTCCCGTGAAGTGGACGTGGAACTGGTTGATGTTGAACGGGATAATGTCAGTGTTGATGAACGGACAGGCATTATCCAAACGATGGTTGACGATTACGTAAGACATATCCATGAATGCGCCCAGCGACTGCATGCCGTAACCAGCGGGTAAGGGGGACTTAAGCCAATGACACAAAATAAAAGCGAAGTCGATAAAAACCTGCAGAACGTAGTCAAGGATCTGGAAAAGCAAACGGTCACCAGTCATCAAGCCCAGCAGGTGCAGCAGCAAACAAACGATCATCGGCATCAGGATGCGCTAAATCACGATAAAGCGCCGCATTCATACGTACTAACGGACAAAGAATAAGAAAAGGAGCGGAAGCACGATGCCCAAAGATATACCGCGACCCGTTAACCCGCCGAGCGGAAGACAAAATCAGGTCGAGCGCCAGCGACCTAATGAACCCTTGTCCGGATCGAAAAAGGTGAAAAATCAAAACCATTCGCGTCAAAACAACGGCGAGGGCTGAAAATCCGCTCTATAACGGAAACGGACCAGCCGATAAAAATAAGAACCAGGGTTTTGAGCCTTGGTTCTTATTTTAATCAACTAGTCATAATATTTGTAAAAAAATGTCGTTTATATATTACATTGTTATTTTCTTTCAATAACGTTAAAGCACTCATTCAGCATCAATTGAGCGATTTCTTCATCATCTGTATAACCGTAGAGGGTGGAACCTCCAGCCAAGGCATCAAACACATCATCAAGCACTGTACAAATAGAGATGGAGTATTCGTCATAAATTACATAGTATTGGCTATTCGATTGCATTCCGTTACACCTCATTCTCAGATTCCCCCTAATTCTACCACGATGCGCAAAAAAAGAGAACAACTTTTTGCGGTCAAATGCGCTTTTCGAAAAATAGTCATGCGTTATTTGCGCAATTGCGAAATATTTGCGAAATCGGCCCAACGAAATGGGTCAGTCTCTCTAAATGAAGTATAGCCCAAAGAGTGAATTTTTGATTCGGGTAGCGTAGAATAGAGTAACACTCAAGACTTACTGGAGGTTGTTATACATGATTATCTTAAAGACCCCGGAAGAAATCGAATTGATGCGTAAAGCCGGACAAATCTTGGCCGCTTGTCATAAAGAGATCGAAGCAATGATCCGCCCGGGAGTTACGACGATGGAGATTAATGATTTTGCCGAATCATTTATTCATAAGCATGGAGCGGAGCAGGTGACCAAGGGATACAAAGGGTTTCCCGCCGCAACCTGCGCTTCGGTCAACGATGTCATCGCCCATGGTTTCCCGGATCGGAACCCGCTGCAGGAAGGCGACATCGTGAAAATGGATATTGTATGCCGGTATCAAGGCTGGCATGCCGACTCCTGCCGGACTTACGCGGTAGGCAAAATTTCGCCAGAAGCAGAAAGGCTGGTTAGGATCACAAAGGAATGTCTCGATATGGCCATCCCTAAAGCGGTGGCCGGCAACCGGTTAGGCGATGTCATGCACGTGATTCAGAAGCATGCCGAGGGAGCCGGTTTCTCGGTGGTACGGGATCTGGTAGGCCATGGCATTGGCCGCTCGATGCATGAGGATCCGAACTTCGTTCACGCCGGCAAGCCGGGGAAAGGGATTCTCTTGAAAGAAGGTATGGTCATAACCATCGAACCGATGATCAATGCGGGCAAGTTCGATATGTTTATCGATTTTGACGGATGGACCGCAAGAACGATGGACGGCGACCTATCCGCCCAGTTCGAACATACGGTTGCGATTACGAAGGACGGCCCGCTGGTATTGACGGAATAAAAGAAAGAAAGAGCCTGCTTCTTACGGGAAGCGGGCTCTTGTTCTTTAACAGGTTATGTGGTTTCCGGCTTTGCTTCAAAGCTCGTATCATCCGATGTCTCGGAGGAAATCCGCTCGCCGGTAGCGTCTTCTTTGACGTCGTTGATGCCTTCGTTGTTGAAAATGTAAATGTCGTCATCGGAAGTCCGGTCATTCACGATATGATCACCTCAACGCTATTGTGGCAAGCGCGGGCTAATTTTATGTATGGCGTCCCCGAGAGGACTCGAACCACTATCTGTCCTTTAGGAGAGGACTGCTCTATCCTGTTGAGCTACGGGGACTTGGATGCCAAACACCTGCTATTATAACATAGATGCCGAATGGAATAAAGGTCGGATCGTTTAGAAAATTTTTTTGCCGGCTGCAGTATATGACAAGGGATCCCTCGTCTATTAACTGGAAAGGAGGGAGAGAACGATTACGGAAGAAGCTTGGATTGCGCGGATTGCGGCCGGGGACCGGGAGGCTTTCCGCGAGCTCGTGGACAAGTACGGAACCTATTTGTTTCAAGCGGTCTACTCGGTGCTTCGGTCGGTTAAGGACAGCGAAGACGTGACGCAGGAAGTGCTGCTTAAGATTTATGCGTCTCTCCCTCAATACCAGCATCAGGGCTTTAAAACCTGGATTACGCGGATTGCCGTGAACAAAGCGATTGATTATAAACGGTCCCTGGACCGCAAGAAAGAGCAGCTAACGGATGAATGGGAGAACATAGAGCCTAGATCCTGCGGCGGTCAGCCGGTGGAGGACGTGGTCTTACAGTCGCTTAAGAAAGAACGGGTTCATGAGTACCTGGATGAGCTCCCAGAACATTACAAGGAAGTACTGGTCGCCTTTTATATCGAGGAGAAAAGTTATCAGCAAATCGCCGAGGAGCGCGGCATGCCGCTCAAAACCGTGGAATCGAAGCTGTACCGGGCGAAGCAGTATATGAGGAAGCATTGGAAGGGGGAGGACTGGACATGAGTCATATCGGAGCGGAACGATGGATGCAGTATGTAAAAGACGAACTGCCGCCGGCGGAGCGGGAACGGTGTGAAGAGCATCTGCTGCAATGCGATATGTGCTTGGCCGTTTATATGGAGTGCTTGGAGCGCTCCGAGGGGTCGCTGCCGGGGCTTTCTGATGAAAGGGAGTTCGCCGGACAAGTGATGGCCAGGCTGGAAGAACAGGCTCCTACGGAGATCAAGCCGTCTTTGACGGGCCCCGATTCGTCCCTTCGGCGCAAGCGCAGGACATGGCTCCACCACCCCATCTTTCATTATACGGTGGCCGCCGCCGTTACCCTGCTTGCTGATGAGCACGGGGATCTTTCACCAACTGACGCAGCAGGCAAATGCCTCCGCACCGCCTTCAGTAGATTCCGTACCCTTGCGGGAGAGGCCTTCCTTTTCCAAACAGATGATGGATAAAACCATTCGAGTGCTCGATTCGATCGAACCGAAAAAAGAAAGAGAGGCTACACCATGAATTCTTCCTATCCGCCTAAAAATCCGATGATTGCTTTTTTCTTCTCGTGCGTGCCGGGTCTTGGCCAATTGTATCTGGGACGATTCGTACGAGCGCTGTTCTTTGGCGGCGGTTTCTTCGGAGCTTTGCTGCCGCTTGTCTTCATGATTATCGCTAACATTTTTAGAAAAGAATTAGGGTTCTTCTTGCTAGCCGTTGCCGGCGTTTTCTGGTCGCTGAATCTGGTCGATATGATCCGGGTACTCGCAAGAATGGCCGGCTACCGGCCGGCCCAGGGAAGCGAACCCTCTTTCGGTCCGTCGAATGGAGAGAACGAAAGGTTCAACACGATGCTGCTGTCCGTCATTCCGGGGCTCGGTCATCTTCGCTTAGGCCTGATGCAGCGCGGCTTGTCCTTTCTGGTATCGTTCTTTGGCCTTGGGGTCATGATCCTTTTCGTATCGATTGTAACGAGACAGGAGGGATTTCTTGTTTTCCTGGGGATCCTGCCGATTCTCTGGATCTATGGGCTGTTCGACTGTATTCAGCAGATCAACAAAAAGGAACGGGGAGAAACGCTGATTGACCGCACCTACTTCGAAGATTTTCAGGAAGGCCGGGAGACCGGACGCAAGAATAAAACACTGGCTATGATCTTATCGATGTTCCCCGGAGCGGGGCATATGTATTTGGGCCTGCAAAAGCGGGGGTTGCAGTTGATGGCCGCCTTCCTGTTCAGTATCTATATCATGGACGTTCTGCGGCTTTCGCTGTTCCTTTTTCTGATTCCGATGATTTGGTTCTTCAGCTTCTTCGACGCCCTGCAGCAGATCGCCAGATACGGCCGGGAAGAGCTCCGCGACGTGCCCGTGGTGGTCTGGCTGATACATCACCAACGTTGGATCGGGATCGGACTACTGGTTATGGGTGTGTATTATTTGTTCGACCATATTCTCGTCAATGGACTGGATATCTGGTTTAACAAAGAAACCGCACAAAGAATCAGGGGATGGTACTACAACTACTTCCAAACGTTCGTCATCTCGGTGCTGCTGATCGGCGGGGGCATCCGGCTCTTGATCGGAAGTCAGGTGAAAAAGGGGAACGGTCATGAGACGCTGGCGGGTAGGAACGTTATCGATGGGGGTAACGCTGGTTTTTCTCGGCGCGCTCCTGCTGCTGTCGCAAATCCAGGGGTTAGGGGCGTTTGACAGGTTCCTCGCCTGGTGGCCCGTTGTATTCGTTCTGCTGGGCTTAGAGATATTAGTCTACCTTATGGTATCCCGCAGAGAGGGGGCATCGTCCATTATGACTGGCTTAGCGTATTTTTTATCGGTATTCTGTATGCCGGATGTCTCGGATTTGCGCTGCTTACCAGCACCGGTATTATAGGGGAAGTACGGCACTGGGTAGGCCAAGTGGAATCCACCGTAGATATCCCGCGGCTGCAGGAGCCGGTTGGACCTGGAGTGAAGCGGATCGTAGTCCAAACCTCCGGGCAGCAGGTGAAGCTGGAAAAAAGCGAAGAGCCGGTCGTCCATTTGTTCGGAACCTACCGTACGCGTACGGTCGCAGGAGATACCGAAAAGGTACCGGCGAAAGAAAGCCTATATACGATCCATACGATTGGGGACACGATGTATTTACAAATCAAAGAGCCGCCTATAGACAGAGGTATTCGCTCGTACCGGACCTATGCCAACGTGACGATCGTACTGCCGGCCGGAGTGAAGACGGAGCTGCTGGGAGCAGATAATCAGCCGGTCGCATAGAGGCGACGGTAATTAAAGATAACCGCTTACTTTCGGCTGAAGCCGAGTCTTCTTCTTTAGAGGACTTGGCTTATTTCTTTAAAAAAGAGAATTCTGCACGATATATATTACATTTTGAAATGAAAGGCTGGTAAGATAAAGAGATTCGAGTTTTGCTATAATAGGAATATGCTACCAAATAGGAGGAACCACGATGAACGAAGAAGCATCAACCGCCGGATGGGATGCTATTGAACAGGCCATGTCCAAGCTTTACGGAGAACAGGAGCCGAAGCATTACGGCACGATAATATCCTATAGGCTGGGAGGCCCCGACCCTCTGGACGGCATCAGCGCATATAAGGCGGAGAAGCCCTTCCCTCATTGGCATATCGTTACCTTCGGGTTTTCGGAGCTGTACGATAAGGAGTCGGAGGATGCCGAGTACAGCGGCTACGGGTTTGAACTGACCTTTCGGCTTGTGCGCGGGGAAACGGAGGAAGAACCTCCGGCCTGGGCTCTGAACCTGCTGCAAAATATGGGAAGATATGTTTTCCAAAGCGGGAACATCTTTCAGCCTGGTCATTACATAGATGCCAACGGTCCGATCTGCCTGGGGTCCGATACGAAGCTGACGGCGCTGGCCTTTACCCAGGACCCCGAGCTTCCGGAAACGGACACGCCGAACGGCCGGGTTCAGTTTCTGCAAATGGTCGGCATCACGGGCAGCGAGCTTGAGGCGATGCAGACGTGGAATACGCTAGGCCTGCTGAAGGCTTGCGAGGAACAAATGCCCCTTTACATAACGGATCTCGCAAGGGATTCTATCCTACAGGTACCTGCGATCGCCGAAGCGGTGCAAGAAGGGATGGTGCGGGACGGGTCCAGTACCGGCTTTTTATACGTGGATCAACTCAGCTGGGAGCCGGGCAAGAAGCGTCTTCTCGGCAAAACTGCCGCGGTGTTAAAGCTGGGGGCCAAGCAGGCCGAAATTGTCGGCAAGCTGCTGGCAGGCCGCATTTTGAAGGGAAAATCACTTTATTTGACAGGCCCGGATTTTCGGGTGGTTCTGGAGCCAGGGGAATATGCGGGCTTCGAAGAAGGAGAGGACGAGGTTCGAATCCGGTTGGACGAAGCAAGCGCTGCGGGAGTTGTCCCGTAAGCTGCAGCCGAAAGAAGGCGTGGTTGCGCTGTCTTCCTTCAAAGGGATGACCCTCCAAATTGTCAAAACTTATATCACAGACCAGGACGGACAAGTCGTATCGACGATCGGTTAGCCGGCCATGCGTTTGCCAAGGAGAAAAAACAAATGAACTCATATCCCACTATTATTGAACAATTTCATCAAACCCTTCTCAAGCTGAGAGGCATTACGGGAGTCGAAAGCGGGGTCGAAAATCTGGAGCCGATTGATGCAGACATGCTGGGGTACAGCGCGTGCGCCCATCTTCCCCATGCAGCGCTTCTACGTACCGGCGGCGGGTTGGAGGGAGAAGTGCTGATTCAGTTCGAGCTTACTTTCGACTATTCCCCGGAAAGTCTGCAATCCCTGGAGTTTCTGGCTTGGTTTGTCAGGGACTGCGCGCGGAGCGGAACGAAGGTCCAGCTTAGGCCCTTTGCCCTTCCGCCGGAAGCCCCTCCGGGAAGGCAACTGGGAACGACGCTAAAGTGGCATATGGACCTCTTCATCGATGGGATTGAAGAAAGCCTGGAGCCGGCCTTTGAAGCGGTTCGGGGGCTCGACCATTCCCTGCAAATGGCGATCAGGCTGTATGATATCCCGCTAAAATGAACGGAAAGCGTTTGGGATAAAACCATGGAGGAGCACATGCCAAAAGTACAGGCGCGGCGCATTCGCTCGAAGCTGAAGCTAGCGGCTCAAGCCGATCCGGAGTACAAAGTACTCGGAGCCGGGGCGCATCGGGAACCTTGAATTGATCTCGGCCCGATATGTAAAAAAAGCGGAGTCCCGGAAGATACCGGAACTCCGCCGCTAATTTTGGGCATAAAAAAATTGCGACCTAAGTTGGCGCAATCCGTTGTTGTTATGATGGTCGAGACGACAGGATTTGAACCTGCGACCTCTTGGTCCCGAACCAAGCGCTCTACCAAGCTGAGCCACGTCTCGAACTGATTTAACAAAGCTTTATCAGTGTACCACATTTTTTTGCGAATTGTAAAGAGGACAAGCCGGAAAAATTTCGGCCAATTTTTGGACTACAATTTCCCTCTTAGGCGGCGAAAAAAGTTGGTCAGCATCGAACTGCATTCTTCCTGCATGACCCCGCTGATTACTTCAACCCGGTGGTTAAAGCGCTCTTCCTGAAGCAGGTTCATTAAGGTCCCGGCACAGCCTGCTTTCGGATCGGGTGTTCCGTAGACCACCAGGGGGATCCGGGCTTGCACGATCGCTCCGGCGCACATCGGGCAAGGCTCCAGCGTCACATAGAGACGGCAGTTAAGGAGCCGCCACGCATCCAGATGCTTGCTGGCTTCCTTAATGGCGATGAGCTCGGCATGGGCCAAGGGGTCGCGCGTCGTCTCACGCAGGTTATGACCGCGGCCGATAATTCGGCCTTCGTGTACTACGACCGCTCCGATGGGAACCTCCCGCAGAACTTCGGCTTTGAACGCTTCACCGATGGCGACCTGCATATAAGGAATATGATCCTCCAAATCTAACAAAACAGACACCTCATTTTTATGCACCTGTGGATAATCCGGCGAACAAATATTCGTTACTAACATGCTGTGGATAAGCTTGTGGATAAAGTGCCGGATCGCTAGTCCTATTGTAGGCAATAAAGCCAGGAATAGCAACCCGTTTTGGCTATTTGAAAATTATCCACAGCCTTCGGAATATGTGAATAACCTTGTCTGTTTTTGGGGAACAAACGACGGGCTTACAATTTTCGGAAAAGAGGAAAGGATTTGTTGTAAAGCTGAACCTGGAGCCGGACCGCCGGTCACGTTCCGCGCTTTCCCGGATCGGGCAGAGCTGCGACGCGCATATGCTGATAGAAAAGAGGTGATGCGTCGATGGCGTTTCGCATGAAGTATGGGATCATTCCCCGCTATTTGCCTGCTCCCAGCCGGAGAAGACCTCATCTTCCCTTGGACCGGTGCCGTTTCATGGTGGCGCACGATACCGGAAACCCCGGCTCGACGGCCTCGGCCAACGTTGATTATTATGCCACTACGGCGAACGATATGTCCGCATCCGCACATCTGTTTGTAGACGACCGGGAGATTATCGAATGCATTCCGTTCCTGACCGCTCCGGCGGAAAAAGCTTATCACGTATTATATAACGTAACGACGGACAACGCCCGGTATGGAGCGGATGCAAACGACGCCGCGGGAGCGGTCGAGCTGTGTTACGGTACGGGAATCGATCTGCAAGAGGCTTATAAACGGTATATTTGGGTGCTTGCCTACGCTTGCTATACGTACGGACTTAATCCGTATACGGACGTCGCGGGACATTACATGCTGGATCCCGCCCGCAGAACGGATCCGCTGCAGCCGCTCAGACTGCTCGGCAAGACCTTCGACGATTTCCTTCAGGATGTTGCTCAGGAACTGTCGGACAGTACGGTTCCCGATCCACCGGAATTGCTCCTTACAGTGGAAGATGCGAATAAAATGATCGGTTTCCTGTCGGCCGGATATTTTGCAACGGAGGATGCAGCGGCGCGAAGCGAGTTCAATCGTCTGGCCAATGAACTGCGGCGGATTTCGGGACAGCCATTGGAATGAACCAGGAACCGGAGGACAACCGGCTTTCCCGGCACGGGAAGGGCGGTTGTTTTGCTGCGTCAACTTGGATTAAACGGCGGTCCGTGAAGGTTGGTGACGGTGCAGTCGTTCAACCTGCTGGGAAGTAGCGGGAAACGTGACATTTCGGGGCTTTTTATAGTATAATCTTAAGTTAGGGATTTACCTAGATGAACATTAAGGAGTTGTCCTTGGTTATGGCTTTGAAAGCAGGGATCGTCGGGCCGCCGAACGTCGGCAAGTCTACGTTATTCAACGCAATCACGCAAGCGGGTGCGGAATCCGCGAACTACCCGTTTTGTACTATAGATCCGAACGTCGGCGTCGTTGAGGTGCCAGACGTGCGTCTTGACAAGCTCGCCGAAATCGTAACGCCGAACCGCATTGTCCCGACCGCTTTCGAATTCGTCGATATCGCCGGTATTGTGAAAGGCGCGAGCAAGGGCGAAGGGCTCGGCAATAAATTTCTGGCGCATATCCGCGAGGTGGACGCCATTGTACATGTTGTGCGCTGCTTCCAGGATGAGAACATCACGCACGTAGCAGGGAAGGTCGATCCGATCAGCGATATCGAGACGATCAACCTGGAGCTGATTCTGGCCGATGTGGAATCGGTGGAGAAGCGCCTTGACCGTTCGCGCAAGAACATGAAGGGCGGCGACAAGAAGTACGCGCAGGAAGTGGAGTCGCTCGAGCGGATCAAAGAAGCGCTGTACAACGACAAGCCGGCGCGCAGCGTAGAGCTGAGCGATGAGGAGAAGGTGCTGCTTCGCGATCTGCATCTGCTGACGATGAAGCCGGTGCTGTATGCCGCGAATGTCAGCGAGGCCGAAGTGGCGGATGCCGAAGGCAACCCCTATGTGCAAAAGGTTCGCGAGTACGCGGCCCAGGAAGGCGCAGAGGTAGTGCCGATCAGCGCGAAGGTGGAAGCGGAGATCGCCGAGCTGGAAGGCGAGGACAAACAAATGTTCCTCGAAGAGCTGGGACTGCAGGAATCGGGTCTGAACCGGTTGATCAAGGCGGCTTATAAGCTGCTCGGTTTATATACGTATTTTACGGCCGGCGTGCAGGAAGTGCGCGCTTGGACGATCAAGATGGGGACGAAAGCGCCGCAGGCGGCCGGCGTAATCCACAGCGATTTTGAGAGAGGCTTTATCCGGGCCGAGGTCGTCGGATACGATGACCTGGTTGGCTCGGGTTCGATGAACGCGGCGAAGGAAAAAGGGTCGCTGCGCCTCGAAGGCAAAGAGTATGTCGTTAAGGACGGCGACGTCATGCACTTCCGTTTCAACGTTTAGCGACGCAGAAATCGGCTTTTGGAGCTTGCCGGATCCGCTCGCATTACAGTTGAAACGGAAGACTGCAGGCGGAGACGAGGACTGTTGTTCAGCTGAATATTTTG
Source organism: Paenibacillus sp. P25 (assembly GCA_024704175.1). Lineage (GTDB taxonomy): Bacteria > Bacillota > Bacilli > Paenibacillales > NBRC-103111 > Paenibacillus_G. Next base: position 6,340,100 of record CP085629.1, on the reverse strand, counting down.
AAATAAGGAAGGGTGAAAATTGATGTTGGATCGATTGCAGGCATTGGCGGACCGTTATGAAAAACTGAGCGAGCTTCTTTGTGACCCGGATGTAGCCGGCGATTCGAAGAAGCTGCGGGAGTATTCGAAAGAGCAGTCCGATCTGCAGGAAACGTATGACGCCTATATGGAATACAAAAGCGTGACGGAGCAGTATGAGGCTGCGCGGGCGATGCAGAATGAGAAGCTCGACGACGAGATGAAAGAGCTCGTGAAGATGGAGCTTGAAGAGCTGACGGAGCGGAAGGCGCAGCTGGAAGAACGCATCAAGGTGCTTATGATGCCGAAGGATCCGAACGACGACAAGAACGTGATCGTCGAGATCCGCGGCGCGGCCGGCGGGGACGAAGCGGCGCTGTTTGCAGCGGACTTGTACCGTATGTACACGAAATATGCGGATTCGCAGGGCTGGCGCGTGGAAGTGCTCGATTCGAGCGTGAACGATCTAGGCGGCTTCAAGGAGATTATCTTCATGATTAACGGCAAGGGCGCCTACAGCAAAATGAAGTTCGAAAGCGGCGCGCACCGCGTGCAGCGTATCCCGACGACCGAATCAGGCGGACGGATTCATACGTCGACGTCCACCGTGGCGGTGATGCCGGAGATGGAAGAGTTCGATGTGGAGATCAACGATAACGATATCCGCGTCGATACATTCTGCTCCAGCGGCGCGGGCGGCCAGTCCGTCAACACGACGAAGTCGGCGGTGCGGGTGACGCACATTCCGACGGGAATCGTGGCGACGTGTCAGGACGGCAAATCGCAAAACAGCAATAAAGAGAAGGCGCTGCAGGTGCTGCGGGCCCGGATCTTCGATAAGATGCAGCAGGAGGAAATGGAGAAGTACGGCGCCGAGCGGAAAAGCAAGGTCGGTACAGGCGACCGCTCCGAGCGGATCCGCACGTATAACTTCCCGCAAAGCCGGGTGACGGATCACCGCATCGGCCTGACGCTGCACCGGCTGGATGCCGTGCTGAACGGCGACATGGATGAGATTGTTTCGGCTCTCACGATCGCAGCGCAGACCGACCAGATGGAAAAAGGAGAATACGCCGGCCATGTCAGTTAAGCGGCCGGCGACCATTCGTGAAGCCTATGTAGAGGCTTCTTCTTTTTGCAGCGGAGCGGGGTGCGGGAGCCGGAGGCGAATGCCCGGTCGCTGCTTGAGCACCTGCTTGGCGAAAGCCGCGACGGGCTGCTGCTGCGCTGGCCGGAGCCGTTCCCGCCGGAGCGGGAGGCGGACTGGCGGCTGGCTCTTGGAACGCAAGGCGAGCGGCGAGCCGGTGCAGTATATTGTAGGGGAGCAGGAGTTCTATGGGCTCCCCTTCAAGGTGACGCCGGCGGTGCTGATCCCGCGGCCGGAGACGGAGCTCTTGGTCGAGCAGATCGTGCGGATCGGGCGGCGGCTGTGGGGCGAAGGCGCAGCGCCGCGGGTCGCCGACATCGGCACGGGCAGCGGAGCGATTGCGGTGAGCCTGGCAGTGCAGTGCCCGGGCTGGCAGGTGATGGCGTCGGACATCTCGCCGTCGGCGCTGGAGGTGGCGCGGGAGAATGCTGCGCGCCACAGGGTGGAGGAGCGGGTCGCCTTCGTGGAAGGAGACCTGCTCGGCCCTTGGATCGAGCGCGGGGAGCGGCTCGATGCGGTGGTATCCAACCCTCCGTACATTCCGGAGGGGAGGAGCCGGCGCTGCAGCCCGAGGTTCGGCTGTACGAGCCGCATACGGCGCTGTTCGGCGGCGCCGACGGGCTGGATCCGTACCGGCGGCTGACGGAGCAGCTCAGGCGGTCGCCGGCAATGCCGCGACTTGTCGGCTTTGAGGTCGGACAGGGCCAAGCGACGGACGTGCGCGGGCCGCTGGAAGAGGCCGCAGACTGGGACGAAGTGCTGATCGTGCCGGATCTGGCCGGGATCGACCGGCATGTGATAGCCTACCAAAAAAAATGATAGATTGCTAGGTTTGGACTCTCGCAGGTCCGTGCATACTGATTACCAGGAGCCACTTCCGTAGGACGAGACGGAGGGCGAACGAAAAAAACTGGTTTCAAGATCATGGACGATAGGATGCGAGAGGGGCGGTTCGAAATGGTCAAACGGTTCACGTGGAAACGGTATGCTTATCTGGTTTTTGCTCTTTTGATCCTGCTGGCCAGCTGGGAAGCGAATCGCTCGAATGCGATGCTGTATGCGGCTTCTGCCGCTTCGGCGGCGGCAGGGACGGAAGAGGAAGGGCCCGAGATTCCGAAGGAATCGATCCGTTTGCGCATTTTGGCCAATTCGGACGCTCCGCAGGATCAATGGGTTAAACGCCAGGTTCGCGATGCGATTATAGAGCAAATGAAAGCCTGGGTAACGGAGCCGCAGGGCATTGAAGCGGCCCGGGCAACGGTGCGCGAGCATCTGCCCGAGCTGGACAAGCTCGTAGGAGCCACGCTTCGGAATTACGGCTTCGATTACGATTATAAAGTCGAGCTCGGTGTCGTTCCCTTTCCGACGAAGATGTACGGCAACCGGGTATATCCGGCCGGCGATTACGAGGCGCTGCGCGTCTCGATCGGCAAGGCGGAAGGGCAAAACTGGTGGTGCGTGCTGTTCCCGCCGCTCTGCTTCGTGGATTCCGAGATGATTGCTAAGAAAAATACGGCTTACGCCGAGCCGGCGGCTGAGTCGGCCTCGGGCGAAGCCAAGGCTTCGAAGGCCGGAGATAAAGCGACCGGCGCGGGGAACGGCAAAGGGCTGGAGCAAGGCGGCAAGTCTTCCGGAACGGGCAAAGCCGAATCGAAGGGCTCAGCGACCAAGACGGAAGGCAAAAACAAGGATGCTTCAGTCAAAGCGGCAGAGGCAGGGCAAGGGCGTGCCGCGGAAGCAGGGGCCAAAACGGCGGAAGCGGCGAAGGCGGCGGCCGTACCGCGCCCGGAGATCCACTTCTTCCTCTGGGATTTGCTGAAGCAAATCGGATCCTGGTTCGTTTAATATCGGACCGGCTACGGTTATATTGTGGTAAGGAAGGGTACCGGAACCCAAGTTTAAATTCAGTGCGATGAAGGACGGTTATACATGACAATGTTGTGGAAGGTCGATGCGCGGCACCCTCAGCCTGAGGAGCTGCAGGAAGCCGCCGCCATGCTGGCATCGGGGCAGACGGTCGCGTTTCCGACGGAGACGGTATACGGGCTCGGTGCGGATGCCCGCAATACGGAGGCGGTGGCGAAGATTTTCGAGTCGAAGGGCCGGCCCTCGGATAATCCGTTGATCGTCCATATAGCGAACCGGTCTCAGCTGGAGGCGCTTGCCGCGCCCCCGGCGGAGGCCGTTTCGCGCCTCTTGGACGCGTTCTGGCCGGGGCCGCTCACCGTCGTGCTGCCGGTGCGGCCCAGGGTGCTGTCCCCGCTGGTTACTGCGGGGCTCTCCACTGTCGGGCTGAGGATGCCCGACCATCCCGTGGCGCTGCAGCTGATCGAAGCTGCAGGTCGCCCTGTCGCGGCCCCGAGCGCCAACCGCTCGGGACGCCCGAGCCCCACACAGGCTTCGCACGTGTGGGAGGATCTTGAGGGCCGCATCGGCGGCATCGTCGACGGGGGCCGACAGGGGTCGGGCTGGAGTCGACGGTGGTGGAGTACACGGAAGCGCCTGCGCCCCGCGGCGGCGGCGTCCAGGGTGTGCTCCACATCCTGCGGCCCGGGGGCATTACGGCGCGCAGCTCCGCGCGGCGCTGCCGGAGACGCTGGTGCTCGGCGCCGCTGGGGCGGCCGAGCCGGAACCCGCCGAGGCGCCGCGCGCGCCCGGCATGAAGTACGCGCACTACGCCCCGCGTGGCGCGATGGTGCTGGTTCAGGGCGGCGCCCCTGAACGGGTGCTCGCTCGCATCCAGCGCGAGCTCGATGAAGCCCGCGCGCGCGGGGAGCGCACCGGCGTCCTCACCTACGGCGAGCACGCCGCCGCGTTCCGCGCGGATCATATCGCCGCCTGCGGACGGCTGAGCGACCTCGCATCGGTCGCTCAAGGCCTCTACGCGGCGCTGCGCGAATTCGATGAAGCCGGGATCAGCTTCATCGCAGCGGAGGCTTGCCCCGACGAGGGACTCGGGGCCGCCATCATGAACCGGTCGCGCAAAGCCGCCGGCGGCCGCATCATCACCGTGTAGGCTTCGTGCCGGCCAATACGCCTCTCAATTGCGAAATTTCTCGCGGCAACTGAGCACTCAAGCTCCATTTTTTTGCCTGGCCGCCCGAAGCTATTCGCAATCAGACTATTCTCCGATGGCCAACCGGTGTCATGTTTGTCCCCTTGTCCGCATATGTTGTTTAGGAACAGGACAGGGAGGTTGGGATCGCATGGATTGGATGTCGCCGCTCATGTGGGGCCAAATGCTGACCATTTGGCTGATGGTCTGCGGCCGTCGGTCTGGATGCGCTGTCCCTTGGGCTCGGGATCGGGATGAGAGGCATCCGCAAACGAGACGTGCTCAAGATCGGCAGTGTTACGGCCTTGTTTCACGTTCTCATGCCTCTCGCAGGAATGGTGATGGGCGGATATCTCAGCACATTGCTTGGTCATATCGCGACGGTGTGCGGCGGCGTTTTGCTGCTGCTGCTGCTGGGGGCGCATATGGTGTACAGCTCCTTTCGGCCGGGTGAGGTGAAGGTGCTGGATTACCGTACTCTTTGGGCGACGGTGCTGTTTTCCTTCAGCGTGAGCATCGATTCCTTCTCCGTAGGGGTCTCGCTCGGCATGTTTGCCGGGGACCGGACGATCACCGTGCTGATGTTCGGGATGATGGGAGGCCTGATGTGCGTGACCGGGCTGATGCTCGGACGCCGGGTGGGCCAATGGGTCGGAGAATACGGCGAGGCGCTCGGCGGCGTTATTCTGCTCGCTTTCGGGCTTGTCTTTATTTTGTGAAGACGGGCTTATTTACGAAAATGGGCCCGCCTATCCATATTTAGGCGAAAATGAGGTACAATAAGGATAGAGATCGAACGAGGGTTTGATCTGATCACGGCTTGAAGCCGATTCTTTCTGACAGGAGGCAGGGATTCCGATGAATCGAATCTTGTTCGTATGTACCGGCAACACCTGCCGCAGTCCCATGGCGGAAGGGATGCTGCGCAAGATGCTGACGGAGCAGGGGTTCGCAGGAGTGGAAGTGAAGTCGGCCGGCGTCGCGGCCTACGAGGGCTCACCGATGTCGGACCATGCGGCCACCGTGCTGAAGAGCAAGGGCTGCACCGTATCCGGACAATCAACTCCGCTCACGGAGGAGCTCATTGCCTGGGCCGATCTGATCCTGACCATGACCTCCAGCCACAAAAGACATACCATCCAGCTTTATCCCGAATCGGTGGATAAAGTGTTCACCCTTAAAGAATACGTGAACGGAGACGACGGCTCCGCCGCTCTGATCGCCGAGATGGAGAGCCTGGTCACCGACCTTCAGCTCAAACAGGCGCTCTCCCAGCCGATTACGGAGGAGGAACGGGCAAGGCTGGCTACGCTGGAGAAGGGGCCGCCGAATCCCGATATTTCCGACCCTTTCGGAGGGCCGCTGCACCGATATCAAGCGTGTGCCGATGAAATTGAAGCGTGCCTGCGGAAGCTGACGGCGAAGTGGAAAGGGCAGTAACGGACCGCCCGCGGCGGACGGAGCTTTCCATGTTTGCCGGAGGATTGGGCTTTACAGCCGCCCTGGAATCGGATATGATAAACACATATAACAAGACCCGGTGTAACTGGCGACGAGTGGGTTCAACCACAGTGGAGCATCGGGATATACGGCCGGTCGCCTGGGCAAAGAGCATCGCAAAGCGGTTCACCGCATGCGCCATGCTCTTTTTCGTTTTGATTCGGCTTCGCACGAGCCTTGACCGATGTGCTGGTCCTTGGAAGACAAGGGCGGCGCAGCCGCTTATCCTGGCTTCACTTTTGGGGTATAATTGGGAAGAACAAAAGGTAGGAGGCGAACGTATTTATGAAAATTGCAATGGGTGCGGATCATGCAGGCTTTCGGCTTAAGGACGAATTGAAAGGATTTATCGAATCGCTCGGGCATACCGTGGCCGATCTCGGCTGCAGCTGTGCGGATTCGGTCGATTACCCCGACTACGCTTTGGCGGTGTGCGATCAGGTGACGTCCGGCGAAGCCGACAAAGGGATCCTGATCTGCGGGACCGGCATCGGAATGACCATTGCCGCCAATAAAGTGCCGGGCATCCGCTGCGCGCTGGTGCACGACCTGTTCTCGGCGAAAGCGACCCGTGAGCATAACGATACGAACGTACTCGCGTTGGGCGAACGCGTTATCGGCCCGGGTGTAGCCCAGGAAATCGTGAAAATTTGGCTCGAAACCGAATTCTCGAACGGAGAGCGTCACCGGAACCGGATCAACAAGGTGAAGGCGCTCGAAGAGAAGTATGCGCTGCATCCGTGAGCAGGTCATGAATACGGAGGCTAACCGATGAGCGGCGGGAATCTGGAGCAGACATTAGGAAATATTTGTTTCCACGTGGAACAAAATTTGCGTGAGCTGATTCAAGCGGGACGCATTGCAGCCGGCCAGTTGATCGTGATCGGGACCAGTACAAGCGAGGTGCTCGGCCGTCATATCGGGACGGGCGGAAGCGAAGAAGTAGCGAGGCATATCTTTGATGCGGTGGAAAAGGTACGCTCGGAAGCGGGGTTTTATCCCGTATTTCAATGCTGTGAGCATTTGAACCGCGCCCTTGTCATGGAACGGGCGGCGATGGAGCGTTACGGCCTGGAGCAGGTCAGCGTCATTCCCGTACCGAAAGCCGGCGGCTCGATGGCGGCCTATGCTTACCGGAACCTTCCGGACAGCGTCGTAGTCGAGACCGTCCAGGCCCATGCCGGCATCGATATCGGCGGGACGCTCATCGGCATGCATTTGCGAAGAGTGGCGGTTCCGCTGCGTCCTTTCCATCGTATGATCGGACAGGCGCCCGTTCAGATGGCATATACCCGTCCGAAGCTGATCGGCGGCGCTCGTGCGGTTTACACCCTGGAGACGGAAACGTCCTCGGGGAGCTGCGATTAAGACTTGATTATGTAATAATTCCCGGCAATCTTACCATACTGAGGAGGATGATTCATCATGGAACATTTGCGCAAACAGGATCCGAAAATCGTTGAAGCTTTAAACCTGGAGCTCGGCCGCCAACGCGATAAAATCGAGCTGATCGCATCCGAAAACTTCGTAAGCCAAGCGGTACTGGAAACGATGGGTACGGTGCTGACCAATAAATATGCGGAAGGCTATCCGCACAAGCGTTACTATGGCGGCTGCGAGTACGTCGATATCGTGGAAGACGTCGCCCGTGATCGCGCGAAGGAATTGTTCGGGGCCGAGCATGCGAACGTACAGCCTCACTCCGGCGCGCAGGCGAATATGGCGGTTTATCTTGCAGCGGTTCAGCCGGGTGAAACGATCCTCGGGATGAACCTCGCGCACGGCGGTCACCTGACCCACGGCGACCCGGTCAACGCTTCCGGTATTTTGTACAACTTCGTCGCTTACGGCGTGAGCGAGAAAGACGCCCGCATCGACTATGATGAAGTCCGCAAAGCGGCCTTCAAGCATAAGCCCCGCCTCATCGTGGCCGGTGCCAGCGCTTATCCGCGGATCATCGACTTCGAAGCTTTGGGCCAAATAGCAAACGACGTAGGCGCGCTGTTCATGGTGGATATGGCGCACATCGCCGGTCTTGTCGCGGCAGGTCTGCACCCGAACCCGGTACCGCATGCCCACTTCGTTACGACGACAACGCATAAAACGCTCCGCGGTCCTCGCGGCGGCATGATTCTTTGCCGTAAGCCTTGGGCGGCCGCTATCGATAAAGCCGTATTCCCGGGCACGCAGGGCGGTCCTTTGATGCACATCATCGCGGCCAAGGCGGTTTCCTTCGGCGAAGCGCTGCAGCCGGAATTCAAAACTTATGCTCAGAATGTGGTCAAGAATGCTCAAACGCTGGCGGAAGGCTTGGCGGCCGAAGGCATCAACCTCGTTTCCGGCGGTACGGACAATCATTTGATCCTGATCGACCTGCGCAGCCTGAACATCACGGGTAAGGATGCCGAGCATCTGCTGGACGAAGTCGGCGTGACGGTGAACAAGAACGCCATTCCGTTCGACCCGACCAGCCCGTTCGTTACCAGCGGCATCCGCATTGGTACCCCGGCGGCAACTTCCCGCGGCATGGATCAGGAAGCGATGAAGACGATCGCCAAAATCATCTCGCTGACGCTCAAAAACCCGACGGATGCGGGCGTTCACGAGAAAGTACGCGGAATGGTGAAGGACTTAACCTCCCAGTACCCGCTGTACCCGGGTTTAAGCTACTAAGATCCAAGGCACCGGCCTTTGTATGGAGGACCGGTGTCTTTTTTGTTGCCGGGGAATGAATGTGAAATTAAATACCAGCTATGTTCGGTGATTTGTCTCCAGCCTCAGGATACTCCATGCTTTTAGAGATTTTTATGCTAAAATATAACGGACAACCCGCTTATGGAGGTACAGAAATGAACGAGTCGCTGAAGAAGATGAACTATAAAAATCAGGAACGTCTGCTGGTATTGAACGCGCCGGAGGAATTCCAGCCCCATCTGGTCGCTTTCGCTGAGATCGCCGAGATTCATACGGAGCCGCAGGTCGGCGGGCCTTACAGTTTTGTATTGACCTTCACCCGGAATGCGGACGAGGTCGGGAAACTGGCTCCGGAAGCGGCGAAGCATATCGCCCCCGGCGGTCTGTTCTGGTTCGCTTACCCCAAGAAAACCTCCAAGCTCTATAAAAATACGGACATTTCCCGGGATCACGGCTGGGAGCCGGTTACGGAACTCGGCTATGAAGGTGTGAGGCTGATTGCGGTCGACGACGATTGGTCGGCGATGCGGTACCGCGAGAAGAAGTGATCCGCCGCCCTGGTTCACGGGTAAGATGTTACAGGCGGATGTCCGATGATAAGAAAGTTTTCGTTACATATTGCTTCGGACGAGCCTTGCTACATATCGAGCTCTAGTAAGGCGAGCGACGGCGTTGCCGGTTAACCCGGCATGGAAAATTTTGCGGAACCCTTCATGGAATAAACCTGTGGGATAAGTTCAGATAGTTGTGGTATAATAGACAAGATTTGGGCGTGAAACGTTAAATAGGCCTTATTTAGCAGCCAAAACCGCCGAATAAGGATGATTTTACGGGCAGGCGCGACGAATCGCAGTTTGTTTAGGGGGCAAGGCCATGGGAAAAGTTTTCGTTTGCGATCATCCGCTGATCCAACATAAGCTGACTTATATTCGCGATGAGAATACGACCACGAAAGATTTTCGCGAGCTGGTAGACGAAGTGGCTACACTAATGGCCTACGAGATTACCAGAGACATTCCGCTGGAAAAGGTGGAGGTGCGCACGCCGGTAACGACGGCCGAATGCAAGGTCATCTCCGGAAGGATGCTCGGGCTGATTCCGATTTTGCGGGCCGGTCTCGGGATGGTGGACGGGATTCTGAAGCTTGTGCCGGCGGCGAAGGTTGGGCATATCGGGCTGTACCGAGATCCGGAGACGCTGCAGCCGGTCGAGTATTACGCGAAGTCCGCCGATCGATGTGCAGGAGCGCGAGCTGATCGTCATCGATCCGATGCTGGCTACGGGCGGCTCGGCTAACGCGGCTATCGCGGCACTGAAGTCGCGGGGCTGCACGCAAATCAAGCTGATGTGTCTCATCGCCGCGCCGGAAGGCGTACAAGCGGTGCAGCAGGCCCATCCCGACGTGGATATTTATGTGGCCGCCATCGATGATCATCTGAACGACCACGGATACATTGTTCCGGGCCTCGGGGATGCGGGCGACCGGCTTTTCGGCACCAAATAAGGCAAGGACCTACATAGGAAATCAATAGGGAGAAAGGGGACCCGCAGGAATGAAAAAAACAAAAGTCATTACGATCTTCGGGACCAGACCGGAAGCCATCAAGATGGCCCCGCTCGTAAAGGCGCTTGAGAAATATTCCGGGCAAATCGATTCGCTGGTATGCGTTACCGCCCAGCATCGCCAGATGCTCGATCAGGTGCTCGACATATTCAAGATCAAGCCGGATTACGACCTCGACGTGATGAAAGAGGGACAGACGCTGAATGAAATCTCGGTCCGCGTACTGCAGGGCTTAGACCCGGTGTTCCGCGAGGAGAAGCCGGATCTGATTCTGGTGCACGGTGATACATCTACGACGTTCCTTGCAAGCTATGCGGCGTTCCTGCAGCAGATTCAGGTAGGCCACGTGGAAGCGGGGTCAGCGCACCTGGAACAAGCTCTCGCCGTATCCGGAGGAGATGAACCGTCAGCTGACCGGGGTGCTCTCCGACCTGCACTTCGCACCGACGGACTGGTCCGCAGGCAACCTGCGCAAGGAGAACAAACCGGAGGAACGCATCTTCGTTACGGGCAATACGGTCACCGACGTGTTCCAATACACGGTCAGCAAGGATTTCACCCATCCGGTGTTGGAATGGGCGAAAGGCAAGCGTCTTGTGCTGATGACGGCCCACCGCAGGGAATCCCAGGGCGAGCCGCATCGGCAAATCTTCCGCGCCGTCCGCAGGCTGGCCGACGAATTCGAAGATATCGCCATCGTGTATCCGGTTCACCCGAGCCCGGCGGTCAAAGGTCCGGCGTACGAAATGCTCGGCGGACACGAACGCATCAAGTTGATCGATCCTTTGGACGTATTCGAGTTCCACAACTTCTATCCACATGCTCATCTCATCCTGACGGATTCGGGCGGACTGCAGGAGGAAGCGCCTTCCTTCGGCGTACCGGTGCTGGTGCTTCGCGAGACTACAGAGCGTCCGGAAGGGATCGAAGCGGGGACGCTGGAGCTGGTCGGAACGGATGAACAGCGGGTATATGAACGGGCGAAAGCGCCGCTGACGGACCAGGCGATGTACGAGCGGATGAGCGAATCGGCGAACCCTTACGGGGACGGCCAGGCGTCCGAAAGAATCGTTCAGGCCATTCTTTACCACTTCGGACACGTTTCGACAAGACCGGAACCGTTCCAACCGTGACAATCTGATGACAAACGCTACAGCATACAGTTGCACTGTTCGGTTTGAAAGTCGAAAAATCCTTGGTATATCAACGTTTTTGTGATTTTTGTCACTGAAATTTGGAAAGGTTGCTTAATTGACAAAAATGACTTTACTCCGATAAAATAAACTAGGATTGATAAGGAAGGCTTATGAAAAAGAACAATGCGAGTGATAATCCCTGGCGTGCTGTAGCGCTCGTAAGTGCCATCGGCGCAGACCTTGTCGTGTGTATGCTGGCCGGGTTTTGGCTTGGCGACCTTGTGAGCAAATGGCAGGGCGGGCGACCGATTTGGCTGGTGGTTGGAGTTATGCTCGGTTTTTTCGTAGGTGTCTACAGCGTATTCCTCATACTTCGCAAGTTTACAGGGGGCTCCAATGGATGACTTTTCGGGCCATCTGAAAACGGTTCAAAGGATAACCATATTTTTTTTGTCCTTCTGCTTTATGGGGTGGGCGGTGGCTCCGGGTGCAAGGAATTTGTTCGCAGGACTGATTCTCGGCACGGCGGTCAGCTGGATTAACGCCCGCTATTTGGCATGGAAAATCGAGCAATTGACAAAAGCGGTGCTCGAGGATTCGGGACGAAAAATCAATATGGGGTTTATTACAAGGGCGGCAATGGCGCTGTTGGCGGTGGTAATCGCTTACCGTTTTCGAGAACACGTGGCCTTATCGACAACGCTGGCAGGGTTATTTTTCGTACAGTTGGCAACACTCCTATTGGGTATATTTTCTAATCTTCGGGCAAGGAAGAAGTAAAGGGTACGTCATATTCCACGGAAAGGGGTGAAATGAACTGCATGCATGAATCTCCGATAGTTACTTTGGGTGGAATTCAGTTTGATTTGGCCGCCATCATTATGATCGTCGTGACCTGCGTCATCGTCTTTGTGCTCGCGAAGATCGGCACCAGCCGTTTGTCCGCCAACAACCCCGGCAAAATGCAAAATTTTCTGGAATGGGTGGTTGACTTCGTCCAAGGCCTTATCGGCAAGACAATGGATATGAAGAAGGGCAAGTCGTTCTTAATGCTCGGCATCACTTTGATTATGTTTATTTTCGTAGGAAATATGCTCGGTTTGCCTTTCGGTATCGTAACGGAAGTGCATACGCCGCGACCGTGGCTCGGCATTACCGAAGCGAAACTGCACGCCGCTGAAGCGGCGGGCAAGCACATCGAACTGGCTTGGTGGAAATCGCCGACAGCCGACGTTTCGATGACCATGGGTCTCGCTTTCATGATTATCGTGATGGTCCACTATCTGGGCCTGACCCGCAACACGCATCATTATCTTAAGCACTATGTGGAGCCGCATTGGGCGATGTTCCCGCTGAACGTCATCAAGGAGATTTCCAAGCTCCTGACGCTCGGTCTTCGTCTCTTCGGTAACATCTATGCCGGTGAAGTGCTCATCGGTGTGATCATTATGGCCGGCGCTTGGGGGATTATCCCGCTGATCGTATGGCAGGGATTCTCGGTATTCGTAGGCGCCATTCAGGCATTCGTCTTTACGATCCTGACGATGGTTTACATCTCTCAGGTTATCGAGCACGCGGACGAGCATTAGTTCTTGGAATCGAATTCGGCCACTAGTGGCCAATGAGATTTATACATTCAAAAAAATAATTAACCAATTTGAGGAGGATTTTATCCATGGCAACAGCTTTTATTGCTGCAGCAATTGCAATCGGTTTGGGCGCACTCGGCGCAGGTATCGGTAACGGTTTGATCGTAGGTCGCGCAATCGAAGGGATCTCCCGTCAGCCAGAGCTTCGCGGTACGCTGCAAACGACGATGTTTATCGGTGTAGGTCTGGTCGAGGCACTTCCGGTTATCTCTCTCGTATTCGCATTGCTCTTCACTTTCGTATTGAGCTAAATTGGACGGCGGGGCGGCTTGCAGCCTCCGCCTTCGTTTTGCCCGGAGCAAACTGAACACGTCATACGAAAGGAGTGACCGGTAGATGAGTTTTGTCCCATCAACGTTTATCATTGCGATCATCGCATTTCTGATTTTGTATGCTTTGCTGCACAAGTATGCGTTCGGACCTTTGTTCGGCATCATGGAGCAGCGCAGAAACCATGTTCTGAATGAGATTCAAACGGCTGAGCAAAACCGTAAAGAAACGGAGAAACTGCTCGCCGAGCAAAAAGAAGTGCTGCAGGCTACCCGCCAGGAAGCTCACGCGATTATCGAGCAGGCAAAGCAAACAAGCTCGAGACAAGCCGAGGAAATCATCGCCCAGGCGAAAGCGGAAGCGGTCCGCTTGAAGGAAGAAGCGGTTAGCGATATCGAGAACGAGAAGAACAAGGCGGTTGCGGCTCTCCGCAGAGAGGTCAGCGCTATGTCCGTTCTGATCGCCTCCAAAATTATCGAGAAGCAAATTGACGAGAAGTCCCAAGCCGATTTGGTTGAGCATTACCTGAAAGAGGTAGGAGGCGACCGATGAGCCAGGACACGACCGCAGACCAAGCGTTATGCGAAAGCTTTATTCGAAGTGGCCAAGGAACAGAACCGGGTCGCTGAGGTGGAACAAGAACTGAAGGCGGTTATCGGGGCGCTCAAGGAGCATGAGGATCTGTTTAAACTGATCAAGCATCCGTCCATTGAGTCGTCCGCGAAAACCGAAATGCTGAAACGCATTTTCGAGTCTGCCGTTTCGCAGCCGGTGTTCAATACACTGAAGCTTCTGATCGACAGACGGCGTGAAGATGTTCTCGAAGCATTCGTCGAATACTACGTGAACATCGCGAACGAAGCGCTGGGTCAAGCCAGTGCCACGGTCTACTCCCCGGCGACCTTTGTCCGAATCGGAGTTAAGCCGCATCGGCGCGACCTTCAGCCAATTGACCGGCAAACAAATCCGTGTGGAATCGGTTATCGATAAAAGCTTGCTCGGCGGCATCCAGGTCCGCATCGGCGACCGGCTCTACGACGGCGACCTGTCCGGCAAGCTGGCACGTTTGCAAAAGCAGTTGAATCAATCTCAAGCACTGTAGATAGGGGTGAGGTTCGTTGAGTATCAAACCTGAAGAAATCAGCACGCTGATTAAACAGCAGATTGAAAACTATAAATCTGACATTCAAGTGGTTGACGTAGGTACGGTCATTCAGGTAGGTGACGGTATCGCCCGCGCACACGGCTTGGAGAATGTCATGGCAGGCGAATTGCTCGAGTTCCCGAATGGGGTGCTCGGTTATGCGTTTAACCTGGAGGAAAGCAACGTAGGTATCGTTATCCTGGGACCTTTCACCGATATTCGCGAAGGCGACCAAGTGAAGCGTACCGGCCGTATCATGGAAGTACCGGTCGGCGAAGAGCTGATCGGCCGCGTCGTGAATCCGCTCGGTGAGCCGGTAGACGGCAAAGGCCCGATCAACACCAAGCATTTCCGTCCGGTTGAATCCCCTGCTCCTGGCGTTATGGCCCGTAAATCGGTCCACGAGCCGATGCAAACCGGGATTAAAGCGATCGATGCGATGATTCCGATCGGCCGCGGTCAGCGCGAGCTGATCATCGGCGACCGCCAAACGGGTAAAACCGCTATCGCCATCGACACGATCATCAATCAAAAGGGCAACGGCGTGAAATGTATTTACGTTGCCATCGGCCAGAAGCAATCCACCGTTGTTAACGTGGTGGAAACGCTCCGCCGCGCCGGTGCGATGGATTACACGATCGTCGTAACCGCAAGTGCTTCCGAGCCTTCTCCGATGCTGTGGCTTGCTCCTTACGCAGGTCGCGCAATGGGCGAGTACTTCATGTACAAAGGCGAGCACGTGCTGATCATCTATGACGACTTGACCAAGCAGGCCGCCGCTTACCGCGAGCTGTCCCTGCTGCTGAGACGTCCTCCGGGCCGGGAAGCTTATCCGGGTGACGTATTCTATCTGCACTCCCGTCTTCTGGAACGCGCTGCGAAGCTGAGCGACGAGCTCGGCGCAGGCTCGATGACCGCACTGCCGTTTATCGAGACGCAAGCCGGCGACGTATCCGCGTATATTCCGACGAACGTGATTTCGATCACCGACGGTCAGATCTTCCTGGAGTCCGACCTGTTCTATTCCGGTCAGCGTCCGGCGGTTAACGTCGGTATCTCCGTATCCCGGGTAGGTAGCTCCGCGCAAATCAAAGCAATGAAGAAGGTTGCCGGTACGCTGAAGACCGACCTGGCACAGTACCGCGAGCTGGCCGCATTCGCCGCTTTCGGCTCCGACCTCGACAGAGCGACGCAAACCCGCTTGAACCGCGGTGTTCGTACGCTGGAACTTCTGAAGCAAGGGGTTCATCAGCCGATGCCGGTTGAGAAGCAGGTCGCTGCGATTTACGTGGTAGTAAGAGGACATATCGACGATCTGCCGGTTCAGGACGTAACCCGTTTTGAACGCGAATTCCTCGAATTCCTCGAATCCAACCGTCCGGAAATTCTCGCAAGCATCCGCGATACGAAAGACCTGACGTCGGATAACGAGAAAGCCCTGGTGGATGCGATTCAACAGTTCAAAAAAGGATTTGCTCCTTCTGCATAAATTGAACGGGTCCGTCGCCGGCCAGGTAACCGGAACCGGTTAACGGTCTGCGCCCCGCCGGAGCTTCCCGACAAATGGGAGGCCCGGTGTTTCCCTATACAGCTTAACAAGGCTTTCGAAGTGCTGGCTTTCCGGTCCGGAAAGCTTCGAGAGAGAGGTGAGTAGTCATGGCTAAAGGTATGCGCGAGATTAAACGCCAGATCAAATCCACACAGAATATGAAGCAAATCACCAAAGCGATGGAGATGGTTGCTTGCCGCCAAGCTCAGAAGGGCGCAGCAGGCCGCCGAGGCCGCCCGTCCCTATGCGGATAAGCTGAAGGAAGTGGTAGGCAGCATTGCGGCAGGCACCAAGGGCGTCAAGCATCCGATGCTTCAAAGCCGGGAGATCAAGAAGACGGGATACCTTGTCATCACTTCCGACGGCGGTCTTGCCGGCGGATACAACGCGAACGTACTGCGTAAAGTGATGACGGAAATTCAGGAGAAGCACCGCTCGCAGGACGAGTATGCGATTTTCGTCATCGGCCGCAAAGGCAGAGATTTCTTCCGCCGACGCAAAATTCAAATCGTGGAAGAGGTTACCGGCTTGCCGGATTCTCCGACGTTTGCCGACATCAAATCGGTCGCGGCCGCCGCCGTACGCAATTTTGAGAACGGATCGTACGATGAGCTGTATTTGGTCTATAACGAGTTTAAGAACGCCATCACCCAAATTCCGAAGGTGAAACGTCTGCTGCCGATGGAGAACGTAGCCGGTTCGGCGGTATCGAATTACGAATATGAGCCTTCACCGGAGGGCGTGCTGGAAGTGCTGCTGCCAAGATATGCGGAAACGCTGATCTACAGCGCCGTATTGGAAGGCAAAGCGAGTGAGTTCGGTGCGCGGATGACGGCTATGAACGGTGCGACGAAGAACGCCACGAAGATGATCAACACCTACACACTGGCTTACAACCGTGCGCGTCAGGCATCCATTACGCAGGAAATTTCGGAAATTGTCGCAGGTGCCAACGCGACGCAATAATTAGTGCCAAGCAAGACTATAGGAGGGAAAGCAGTGAGCAAAGGGCGCGTTGTAAATATAACGGGGCCGGTTGTCGACATCGAGTTCGAGCGTGGACACCTCCCTGAGATTTTGAATGCGATCAAGATTGAAAAAAAGCGACGCAAGCCGGCGAGCTTGACGTCAGCCTGACGGTGGAAACAGCCGTTCACCTGGGCGATAACATGGTTCGCTGCATTGCGATGTCTACTACGGACGGTCTGGTGCGCGGAATGGAAGCCGTAGATACGGGCGCTCCGATTTCCGTACCGATCGGTGCAGCTACCCTGGGCCGCGTATTTAACGTATTGGGTGATCCGATTGACGGGAATGGGGAAGTTGACCGTTCTCTGACGAGCCCGATTCACAAACCGGCTCCTTCGTTTGAAAACCTGTCGACGCAAGCGGAGATCCTGGAAACGGGGATTAAAGTTATCGACCTGATGGCTCCTTACGCCAAGGGCGGTAAAATCGGTCTGTTCGGCGGTGCGGGCGTAGGTAAAACCGTTACGATGCAGGAGCTCATCCACAACATCGCACAAGAACACGGCGGTATCTCCGTATTCGCAGGCGTGGGTGAGAGAACGCGTGAAGGTAACGACTTGTACCATGAAATGAGCGATTCCGGCGTTATTTCGAAAACGGCGATGGTCTTCGGCCAGATGAACGAACCGCCAGGCGCGCGTCTTCGCGTAGCGCTGTCCGGTCTGACGATGGCGGAATACTTCCGTGATCAAGAAGGCCGTGACGTGCTTCTGTTTATCGATAACATCTTCCGCTTTACCCAAGCGGGTTCCGAGGTGTCCGCCCTGCTCGGACGTATGCCTTCCGCGGTAGGTTACCAGCCGACGCTGGCAACCGAAATGGGTCAATTGCAGGAACGGATCACATCCACGAAGAAAGGTTCCGTTACATCCATCCAAGCGATCTACGTACCGGCGGACGACTACACCGACCCGGCACCGGCTACGGCTTTCGCTCACTTGGACGCAACGACGAACCTGGAGCGTAACATCGCGGCCATGGGTATTTTCCCGGCGGTCGACCCGCTCGCTTCGTCTTCCCGGATCCTGACTCCGGAAGTTCTCGGCGAAGAGCATTATAACGTGGCTCAAGGCGTAAAGCGTCTTCTGCAGCGTTACAAAGAGCTTCTCGATATCATCGCGATCCTGGGTATGGACGAGTTGTCCGACGAGGACAAACTGGTCGTTAAGCGTGCAAGACGCGTTCAGCTGTTCTTTGCTCAGCCGCTTCACGTGGCCGAAGCGTTCAACGGTATTCCTGGCGTGTACGTACCGGTTAAAGAAACCGTGCGCGCTTCAAGGAGATCCTGGAAGGCAAGCACGACGATCTTCCGGAACCGGCGTTCCACAACGTGGGCACGATCGAGGACGCGATCGAAAAGGCGAAGACGCTGTAATTATAGTGACTTATGAATCGGGCTTTTCGCTTAACGGCAAAAGCCCGGAAATGCTTACGAAATGAGTTTCTGCCTACGGGCAAAAACTTTTTAGCTTATGCTTACGTTGGGAGTTATTGCCTGAGGCAATGGCTCAGTAGATGCTTACGAAGTGAGTTTTTGCCACGAGGCAAAAACTCGTAGGAGGGGATCCAAGTGAGCACATTCCTGCTCGAGATCGTAACCCCGGAGCGTAAAGTGTACGCTGAAACGGTGAACATGATTATCGCGAAAGGTGTCGAAGGGGAACTTGGTATTCTGCCGAATCACATTCCGCTGGTCACTCCTCTGAAAATTTCCCCGGTTACTGTGAAGAAGCAAGGCGAATCGGATCAGTTTATCGCAGTAAACGGCGGATTTATGGAAGTGCGCAAGGAGAAAGTGGTCATTCTGGCGGAAAGCGCCGAGCTTCCGGAGCAAATCGACATTGAACGGGCGCAATCGGCCAAAGCGCGTGCGGAGAGCAGGCTGCAAGCGACCAAGCAGGACAACATCGACTTCAAACGCGCCGAGGCGGCTTTGCAAAGAGCTTTGAATCGGATTGAGGTTTACGGAAGAAGGTAACAAGACAGGCGGGGAACGCGGTTCCTTCGCTTTTTCTTTTTTGGCTGAAAATGGTCCGTGGAAGGATGTTTCGTACCGGAAAATGTTAGACACCCCAAAAGGCATTTGTTATAATTGGAAAGGCATATATTAGCAAATGGGCAGGCTCTTCTTTAGGATGAAAGAAGGCTCATTGTCTTTTATCGGAAGAGACGCCGTGTGGTGAGGATCGAGTATCAATCACTATACAGGGAGGCGGTTCGTTCGCGATGTACATGAACAACTATGTGGTCGTAGCGATATTTCTCTTCTTAGGGGTGTTGCTTCCAATTGCAGCGCTTACAATCGGTCGATGGCTGAGGCCCTTTAAACCGGTTGAGGAGAAGTACACAACGTATGAAAGCGGTAACGAGCCGGTGGGCGAAGGACAGGTGCGGTTCAATATCCGCTATTACCTGTTTGCGCTGATGTTCGTCATTTTCGATGTGGAAACTGTTTTTCTATACCCGTGGGCCGTTGCGTATAAGCAATTAGGCTTGTTTGCGCTTGTAGAGATGTGCATATTCGTGGCCTTGCTGGTCATAGGTTTAATTTACGCCTACAAGAAGAAGGTGCTGCAATGGACTTCAATTTAGAGTCGATCTCCCCTGCCGAACGGCAGGAGCTGGAGCGCAATGTGTTTATGACGACACTGGAGCAGATCAAAGCATGGGCGCGCAGCAATTCGCTGTGGCCGCTCACCTTTGGACTTGCGTGCTGTGCCATCGAGATGATGGGTACAGGGGCGTCGCATTATGACTTGGACCGGTTTGGGGTCATCTTCCGCACGTCCCCCCGTCAGTCGGACGTCATGATCGTGGCCGGTACGGTGACGAAAAAGATGGCGCCGCTGCTTCGCCGCTTGTACGAGCAAATGCCGGAGCCGAAATGGGTCATTGCCATGGGCTCCTGTGCAACCGCGGGCGGGCCGTATGTTAAATCGTACGCCGTCGTCAAAGGCGTCGATCAGGTGGTCCCGGTGGACGTGTATATCCCCGGTCGCCCTCCGAACCCGGCGGCTTTGATCTACGGGATCAACAAGCTTCAGGAGAAGATCAGGTACGAAGCGAAAACCGGTAAGCAGGTGACGAGTCGATGAGCGATGAGCAAAAGCGGGAAAAAGCCGGCGGGGACCATGCGCCGGAGGAGATAAGCAAGGCGCCGGCGGAGGAAACGGCGGAAGGCGGAAGCCGGAAGCCGTCGGCGGCTGAAGCGGACGCGAGCCTGGCGAAGGCCGGCGGCGCCGGCGAGCCGCCGAGCGGCTACGCGGACGCGCCGAAGCCGGCGGCCGAATGAGCGACCGGTGGAAGAGGGCGCTGCCGGCGGCGCTGCGGCGAAGCCGGCGAGCGAAGCCAAGGCCGCGGCCAGCGCGGAGCCAGGCGATGCGCCGGCGGCTGAGCGGGCGGCGCCGAGCGACGCCGAGAAGGAAGCGAAGGCGAAAGCCGCCGCTGAAGCGAGAGCCGCGAGGGCGGCCGCCAGAGCCGGCAAGGCCGAGGCTGGGGCCGAACCGGCTGCGCCGAAGGAGCCGTCGCCGAACCAGCCGCCGCTGGACCGGTTGGTCGCGATCATCAAAGAATCGCTGGGAGAAGCGGTTGAGGAAGCATGGATCAACGAAAAAGGCGGTCATGTTCCTTGTGTTGCGATCAAGAGAGACAAGTGGACGGCCTGTGCGGAGCTGCTGAGGGAGCATCCTGAGCTTAAGCTGAGCTACCTGCGGAATATTACGGGGAGTGATATGGAAACGCATATGGAGGTGGCTTACCACCTGATTTCCTTCGAAGCGAAACAAGACTACTGCGTGAAGGTCAAGACGGACCGCGATAAGCCTTCCATCCCCTCGGCAACCCCGATCTGGCCGACGGCCAACTGGAACGAGAGGGAAATCTACGATTTGCTCGGAATCGATTTTCCCGGGCATCCCGATCTGCGCAGAATCATGATGGCCGATGATTGGGTAGGCCACCCGCTGCGCAAAGATTATGAGCCGCTCGACCCGGAGGTGTGATGACGCTTGAGTATTAGAACGGAAGAACTGCTCTTAAACGTAGGACCTCAGCATCCGAGTACGCACGGTGTGTTCCGGATCGTCGTCAAACTGGACGGCGAGATCATCACGCATGCCGACCCTGTGATGGGTTATCTTCACCGGGGAACGGAGAAGCTGGCGGAAAACCTGACCTACACGCAAATCATACCTTATACCGACCGGATGGATTACGTTTCGGCTATGACCAACAACTACGTGCTGGTTAACGCTGTGGAAAGGCTGATGGGCCTTGAAATTCCGGAGCGGGCCGAGTTCTTGCGGTTGATCGTGATGGAACTGCAGCGGATTGCGAGCCACATGGTTTGGTGGGGCACTTATTTGCTCGATATCGGGGCCATGAGCCCGTTTCTGTACGCCTTCCGCGACCGGGAAATCATCATCAACTTGTTTAACGAATTGTGCGGTGCCCGGTTGACCTACAATTACATGCGGGTGGGCGGGGTCAAATGGGACGCGCCCGAAGGCTGGATTCAAAAGGTCCGCGATTTCATTCCTTATATGAAAGAAAAGCTGGAGGAATACAACAATCTGGTCAGCGGCAACGAGATATTCCTTGCCAGGATCCAAGGCATCGGCAAGTATGATGCCGAGACGGCGATTGCTTACGGCTTAAGCGGCGCCAATCTTCGCTGCACCGGGGTGAAGTGGGATCTGAGAAAAGACCAGCCTTACAGCTTGTACAACCGGTTCGAATTCGATGTGCCGGTCGGTACGAACGGCGATTGCTATGACCGCTATTTGATCCGGCTGGAAGAAATCCGCCAATCCCTTCGCATTCTGGAGCAGGCGGTGGAGCAGTTTCCGGAAGGCGGCGAAATCATGGGCAAAGCGCCCCGTGTTATCCGGCCGCCGGAAGGGGAGGTGTACGCCGCCATTGAGTCGCCACGCGGGGAAATCGGTCGCCATATTATCTCAAAAGGCAAGGATAAGCCTTACCGGCTCAAGTTCCGCAGGCCTTCCTTTGTCAATCTGCAAATCCTGCCGAAGTCTGCTGGTCGGGGAAACGATGACCAACCTGATCACGATTCTCGGCGGTGTGGATATCGTCGTAGGGGAGGTGGACTGCTGATGCCGGATTTACTGCATGCGCCGTTAACGTGGGTGAATTTTGCGATTTTCCTGGCTTGGGGCATCGTCCTGCTTCTGGTGGTTCTGGGCTTCGTGACCTACGCAATCTATTTTGAACGCAAAGTCATCGGATGGATGCAGTGCGGATCGGGCCGAACCGTACGGGCCCGCTCGGTCTGCTTCAAACGGTTGCGGACGTCCTTAAGCTTCTGATTAAAGAGGATACGATTCCGCGCAAAGCGGAACGGGAGCTCTTCATCCTGGCCCCGGTCATTACCTTTATCCCGGCGTTCACCGTGATCGCGGCCATCCCTTACAGCGACCGGCTGATCAGTACGGATCTGAACGTAGGCGTGCTGTATTACGTCGCCTTGTCCGGCATTTCCACCATCGGGATTGTGCTCGGAGGCTGGGCTTCCAACAATAAATACGCTTTGCTTGGAGGCATGCGCTCCGCCGCGCAGATGATCAGTTACGAAATCCCGCTCGTCATCTCTGTGGTCGGCGTCGTGATGATGACCGGAAGCATGAATTTGAACCGCATCGTGGAGGGGCAGGCCGGCGGCTTCTGGCACTGGAACTTCCTGCCGCAGATCATCGGTTTCGTCGTCTTCATCATCGCGGCGGTATCCGAGCTGAACCGGACGCCGTTCGACCTGCCGGAAGCCGAATCCGAGCTGGTGGCAGGCTATCACGTGGAATACAGCGGCTTCCGTTTTGCCTTCTTTATGCTGGCGGAGTATGTATATGTGTTTGCTATCGCAGGCCTGACCACAACGCTGTTCCTGGGCGGATGGCATGCCCCGTTCACGTTCCTGGATTTCATTCCGGGCTTGATCTGGTTCCTGCTTAAATTTTCTTTCATGGTGTTCTTCTTGTTCTGGATTCGTGCGACGGCGCCGCGGATCCGCGTAGATCAATTGATGGGGCTCGGCTGGAAGGTACTTCTTCCGCTGGCGCTTGTGAATATTTTCGTTACGGCGATTTATATGGCCATAGCGATGTAAGAAGGCCGGCTTTCGGATGCTCAAGACGAAAGGGTGAATCACATGAAAGGGATCATCAAAGGTCTCGGCGTGACGCTGAAAAGCATGACGCAGAAAAAAATCACATACGCGTATCCCGACGTTCCTCTGGAAATGCCGGACCGCTTCCGGGGCATTCAGCATTTTGATCCCGAGAAATGCATCGTTTGCAACCAGTGCGCGCGCATTTGCCCGACGGAGTGCATCAATCTGATCGGCAAACCGAACCCCGATCCGGAGAAGAAGGGCAAAGTGATCGATACGTACGATATCAACTTCGAAATCTGCATTCTGTGCGATTTGTGCACCGAGGTTTGTCCGACCGAAGCGATCGTAATGACGAATAACTTCGAGCTGAGCACCTACAGCCGCGACGATTTGTTCAAAAATCTGCAGTGGCTGAACGAGAACAACACGAACGTGCGGAAAGAAAACAATTCGGCGCTTCCGAAAGGCGGGGCGAAATAATATGCTCGGGAATATCGTCAGTTTCTTATCCAGCGGGGAGAACATCGCCTTCTTCATCTGCGCGGCCGCTTGCCATCGGCGGCGCCATCTTCATGATCAGCTTCACGAAGGTGGTGCACATGGTAACGGCTCTGGCGCTGACGTTCATCAGCCTTGCCGGATTGTACGTGGTGCTGAACGCGGAGTTTGTCGCGGTCGTTCAGATTCTGATTTATGCCGGAGCAATATCCATCCTGATGATCTTCGGCATCATGATGACGAAGCACCGCGAGGGCGAGGAAGAAGAGCCGAAGCGGCCGTGGCATAACGGGCCGCTGTTCGTCGGGGCGGCGGGCTTGTTCGGCATCATTTTCTACGCGATTCAAAAGACGGAACTGCCCGCAGGCCAGTTTCCCCAGGTGCAAGACAACACGCTCGAGATCGGCAAGTTGCTGTTTAACGCCCATGTTCTTCCTTTCGAGCTAATGTCGGTGCTGCTTACCGTCGCTTTCATCGGCGCGATCATCGTAGCGAAGAGGGAGGAGGATTAAGGCATGGGCGCAACCGGACTCGCAACACCTTATTTGACGCTTGCGGCGATCTTATTCTGTATCGGACTGTACGGCGCGCTTTCCAAAAAGAATGCGGTGATCGTACTGCTCTCGATCGAGCTGATGCTGAATGCGGTCAATCTGAATTTGGTCGCTTTCTCGAAATTCGGCGTGAAGCCGGGCCTGACCGGGCAAATTTTCTCCCTGTTCAATATTACGGTGGCGGCGGCGGAGGCGGCGGTCGGCATTGCACTACTTATCGCCTTGTACCGCAATAAAGGAACAACGGACGTGAACGAGATGGATTCGATGAAGCGCTAGGGGCTTTGCCGATAACCAGGGGCCTTGGCGCCGGACGGTCGGAACATCTCTCTGCTGACAAGGCCCGAGGGCCTCAAGCAGACTCTTAAGGAGGACTTAAGCACATGACATCGGCTTATTCGCAATACGCCTGGCTTATCCCGTTGTTTCCGCTTGCTGTCGTTTCTGGTTCTAACGGCGGTGGGACGCCAACTACGGGAGGCGGGCGCCTACATCAGCATTGTGGCCGTCTTCGCGTCTTTCGTCTTGTCCGTGCTGATCTTCTGGGAGCGGATCGGGGGACAGGTCGAAGATTTCACGTGGAACAATTTGCAGTGGATTCACCTGGGCGATTTCACGCTGACGATGGGCTATGAAGTGACGAACCTGAACGCGCTGATGCTCGTAATCGTGACGCTCGTCAGCTTGCTCGTTAACATTTACTCTACAGGGTATATGCATGGCGACGAACGGATCAACGTGTTTTTCGCTTACATCGCTTTGTTTACCTTTTCCATGCTGGGCCTCGTCATTTCGGCAAACCTGGTCGAGCTGTACATCTTCTGGGAGCTGGTCGGCGTCTGTTCCTTCCTGCTCGTCGGGTTCTGGTATTTTAAACCCGAAGCCAGAGCCGCGGCGAAAAAAGCGTTCATCGTCACCCGGATCGGGGATGTCGGACTGTTCATCGCAATCCTGCTGCTGTTCTGGAACATGCCGGACCATTCGCTTGATTTCATCTCCATTCAGAATGCATTTTCCTCCGGTAAAATCTCCGGCGATGTCGTCACCTGGATTGCCATCCTGATCTTTGTCGGAGCAGTCGGCAAGTCCGGCCAGTTCCCGCTCCATACCTGGCTTCCGGATGCGATGGAAGGCCCGACGCCGATCAGTGCGCTTATCCACGCAGCGACAATGGTAGCGGCAGGCGTGTATCTGGTGGCGCGGACGTTCGATATTTTTACCGCCTCACCTACGGCTCTGGCCGTTGTGGCTACGATCGGGGCCTTCACCGCTATATTCGCAGCCACGATCGGTACGGCGCAGAATGATATCAAACGCATTCTTGCCTACTCTACGGTAAGCCAGCTCGGCTATATGATGATGGCCCTGGGCATTGGAACGACCGTGGCTTATACGGCGGGCATTTTCCACCTATTTACGCATGCGTTCTTCAAGGCGCTGTTATTCCTTGGAGCCGGCAGTGTGATTCACGCAGTACATACGCAGGATATTCACGAAATGGGCGGCGTCGGCAGCAAAATGAAAATCACGGCCTGGACGTTCGCCATTGGGACGCTTGCGCTCAGCGGCATTTTCCCCTTGTCGGGCTTCTGGTCCAAGGATGCGATTCTTGCCGAAGCGTATGCCAATAACGCAGTGCTGTTCTGGGTAGGCTTGATTGCGGCTTTTTTCACAGCCTTCTATATGTCGAGGCTCTTCTTCCTGGTCTTCACGGGCAAACCGAGAGGGCGGCAGGAGCATGTTCACGAATCGCCGGGTTCCATGACGTTTCCTCTGATTGTACTCGCGGTGCTGGCGGTAGTGGCGGGCTTTGTGTTCACGCCGTTCAATCCGTGGCTCGGCGGCTGGCTGACCGGTCACGAGGAAGCGGAGCATGCGAATTGGGTCGTGATCATTCTGTCCAATCTGGTCGGATTGCTCGGCATCGGGCTGGGGTATCTGGTTTATGTCAAACGTACTTTCTCAGCGGAATCGTTCGTAGTGGGGGCACCTGGGTTGTATCGCGTCTTGAACCGCAAATATTACGTCGACGAGTTTTATCACTATATTTTTGCAAAACCACTGCAGGGCTTAGGTCTGGTGCTTCACCTGTTTGACGTCTATATCGTGGATGGGGTGGTGCGTCTGACCGCGATGGCCGTAACGGGGATGGGAAGACTCGGCTCCCGCCTGCAAAACGGGCAAGTGCAAAGCTACGGTCTGGTCACCTTGCTCGGCCTGCTGATTCTGGTGCTGGCGGTTGCGGGAAGGAGGTTCATCCATGCCGGATAACATACCGATTTTATCTCTCATCGCCTTGTCCCCGCTCCTTGGCGTGCTGATTCTCGCCTTTATGCCTGGTCACAAGGGACAATGGATCAAAACCACGGCGATTCTCGTTACGCTCATCCCGCTGGTTTTATCGGCATGGCTTTACGCCGCATTCAATCAAAACCTGGAGGGCATGCAGTTCAAGGAGCAGGTGCCTTGGATTATGGTGCCGCTCAACAAGGAAACCCAGGGGTTAAGCCAGCTGACGTCGTTCTTTTTCCAATTCGATTATTCACTTGCGGTGGACGGCCTGTCGCTTCCGCTGATCTTCCTGACGGCTTTGGTGGGGACGATGGCGGCTCTGGCTTCGGTATATATCAAAAAGCGCTGGAAATCGTACTTCATCCTCTTCCTGCTGCTGGAGACCGGGATGTTCGGTGTGTTCATGGCCCAGGATTTGTTCCTGTTCTTCGTGTTCTTCGAGCTGACCATTATTCCGACGTTCTTCCTGATCGGCATTTGGGGTTATAAAGACAGGGAGCGGGCGGCGGGTAAGTTCCTGCTTTACAACGGGGTGGGCTCGGCTATCATGCTCATCGCCTTCATTATTCTTGTGAGCACTGCGGGCTTCGGCCAGACGGCGGCCGGTAACGGCGTGTCGGTCCACTATTCCGGCGACCTGAGCGTCATTACGGAAAATCTGTTCCAGAATGCGCAGTCTTACGTCACTCAGGGGGATCTGGAAGGCAATCCGTTCTTCCTCAGCAGTGCGATGAAATGGACGGTGTTCCTTCTGCTGCTCGTTGCCTTCGGCATCAAGCTTCCGATCTTTCCGTTCCATACCTGGATGCTTAAAGTACATACGGAGGCGCCCCCTTCGATCGTTATGATTCACTCGGGCATTTTGCTCAAGATGGGTGCTTACGGCCTGATCCGCTTCGGCATTCTGCTCTTCCCGAAGGAGGCGACGGCTTGGGCGAGCGTTCTGGCGATACTCGGTGTAATCAATATTCTATATGGGGCCGTGCTGGCCTTTGTGCAAAAGGAGTTCAAGCTGGTCCTCGCCTATTCCAGTATCAGCCATATGGGCATCGTGCTGCTCGGGATTGCGGCGTTCAATACGACGGGCCTCGAAGGGGCCGTATTCCAGCTCGTCTCTCACGGTTTGATCTCGGCGCTCATGTTTCTCTTGGTCGGAAGCATTTATGAGCGGACCCAGACAACGGAGCTGGACCATCTCGGCGGCCTGGCCAAGTCGATTCCGTTCATCTCCGGCATCCTGCTCGTATCCGGTATGGCTTCGCTCGGGACGCCGGGCTTATCCGGCTTCATCAGCGAGTTCCTTGCCTTCCTGGGCCTGTTCCAAACGCACCCGGTCATCACGGCTGTCGGTACGCTTGGGATCATCCTTACGGCGGTGTATGTGCTGCGCGGTATTCTCGGCATCACTTACGGGCCGCTGAAGGGGAGTCGCCGGAGATGCGCGACGCGCGCCTGATCGAAGCGATTCCGATGATCACGCTGGTCGCTTTTATCGTGGTGCTCGGGATTTATCCCAGCGTGTTAAGCGAACCGCTGCATCAAACCGTCAGCGACTTCGACCAATTCATTCATAGCGTAGCGAAGATAGGGGGTTAGACCGGTGGAACCGATACGTCTCGGACTGAATGATCTCGGACTGCTGGCCCCGGAGCTGACGTTGGTCGCTGCGGCCGTCATCCTATCGCTCTTGGACCTGCTTGCTGCCAAAGCAGGCCGACCGGAACTGGCTGGGCTGGCTGTCGCTGGTCAGCATCGTCATTTCCGCCTTTTTTGTAGTCTCGTATTTGAATCCGGCCGAACCGAAGCAGTTGCTGCAGTTCAGCTACCGGATCGATGATTTCGCGAATATTCTGAAGCTGATTCTGCTTACCGGGGCCGGTTTAATTACCCTGATGAGCATCGGCTCGGTGAAAGAGGACGAAGTTCCTCATATCGGTGAATATTATTACCTGCTGCTGCCGGCAACGCTCGGCGGGATGATCATGGCGTCCTCCGGCGATTTGATCACCCTGTTCGTGGGGCTGGAGCTGCTCAGCATCACGTCTTATATTCTGGTCGGCATGCGTAAGAAGCATCTGCAGTCCAATGAAGGGGCCTTCAAGTATATTGTGCTCGGCGGCATCTCCTCGGCGGTGATTTTGTACGGGATGTCGTTCCTGTACGGCATGACGGGCTCGACGGCCATCGGCGAAATCAATACGGCCCTCGGCCAGAACGCGGCGACGCTGCGGCCCTTAATGTACCTCAGCTTCTTCCTGCTGCTCGCGGGCTTCGGATTCAAAATCGCCGCGACCCCGTTTCATATGTGGGCACCGGATGTGTATCAAGGCTCGCCGACACCGATTACGGCTTTTCTGGCCGTAGTGTCCAAGGCGGCGGCTTTCGCTATCCTGTTCCGCATGATGTACGGGATTTTCGCAGTCGGCGATCTCATGCAGACACCTTTCCATGAGGACGTGCTGACGGCCATGATGGTGGTAGCGGCGGCCGCCATGATCGCGGGCAATGTCGTCGCCCTGCGGCAGACGAACCTGAAGCGGCTCATGGCTTACTCCGGAGTAGCGAATTCCGGTTATTTGCTGGTACCGATCGCCGTGCAGTTCTCGATGATGCATTATTCCAACTTCTCGGAGTTCGCGTTTTACCTGATCGCCTACCTGTTCATGAACATCGGGATCTTCGCGGTAATCATGATTATGGAGGGCTCGACCGGCGATGAGGAGATGAAGGGGCTGGCGGGGCTCTATTACCGGGCTCCGGGAACGGCGATCGCAACCGTTCTGCTGGTGCTTTCGCTTGCGGGACTGCCGGTCTCCGGCGGGTTCTTCGGTAAACTGTATATTATGATGGGCGCCATCCAAACGATGCATTACTGGCTGGTCGCCGTCATGATCGCCACGAGCGTCGTTTCCTATTATTATTACTTCGGCTTCATCCGGCAGATGTTCATGCGCAGCGATTATGAGTCGATGGCCGTGAAGGTGCCTCTGCCGCTGGGCATCACCCTGTGGCTATGTGCGGGGGCGAGCGTGATTCTCGGCCTGGCACCGCAGTGGGTGCTTGGCTATATCGAGCGGATTTTCTCGTTGTCGCGCGATCTGTTCATGTTCAGTTAAACGGTTGGTCCGTCACAGGCCCGGTTCTCCTTCGGATGAAGGGTTCCGGGCTTTTTTTCGTTTGATAAGAAAGGGTAACTTTTCCATACCCTGTTGCTTTGCATCAAACTTGATAAACGCGCCGGCCCTTGTAAGATATGGATGGCACAGCCGTTTATCCTGGTTTGAAAAAGGTTGTCAATTCCAGTTGCAGGGTTTGTCCTAAAAGCATAGAATGAGGTAATGGAATGAAATATGGACAAAGGACTTAAGGTTATGAAGATACATACTGGAATGACGATGTCCGCCGTATTCGCGTTCTTGAGCCTTATTCTTCTTCTTACTATGGGCGGCACGGCCTTGGGAGCCGCGGACCAACGATCCGTTTTATGAGAAACAGACGTATTTGCAGCAAATTCATATGAGCGAAGCCTGGGATACGGCGCAGGAGAACCGGGATATGGTCATTGCGATCGTGGACACGGGGATCGATTTGAACCATCCTGACCTGAAGGCGAATCTGGTGCCAGGTGTCAATCTGGTCAACCCGAAGCTGCCTCCGCAGGACGATAACGGGCACGGTACGAATGTAGCCGGCATTATTGCGGCGGTCGGCGGCAATGACCGGGGAGTCGCCGGTATGCTGTGGAAAGCGAAGCTCATGCCGGTGAAGGCGCTCGAATCCGACGGCTCCGGGGGGAACAGAAGCTCGGAGAAGGCATTCGCTATGCCGTGGACCATGGGGCGAAAATTGTGGTGCTGTCTCTGGGTCTGAACAAATACTCTTCTTATATGAGCGATATCGTTCGTTATGCCGAGGAGCGGGACGTTCTTCTAGTGGTCGCCACCGGCAACGAAGGCAACCGGGTTAAATATCCCGCCGCTTATCCTACGGTTCTTGCCGTCGGCGGTGTGGATTCGGACGGTACGGTAGATGTCCGGTCCAATACGGGGCCGGAGATTGACGTGGTGGCGCCTTGGGATGTATTTACCACTGCCAAGGGCGGGGACTACGAATACAAGGACGGCACCTCGATGGCGGCTCCGCAGGTTGCTGCTGCTGCTGCGCTCTATTGGGGCAAGCATCCGGAAATGAAACCGTATCAGATCCGCCAGATGATTCGCCAAACGGCCGACGATCTGGGCGGACGCGGGTGGGATTCCACCTCCGGCTACGGGCTCCTGAGAGTCGACCGGCTGATGAAGGAGACCTATCTTGCCGATATGTACGAGCCCAACAACCGCAAGGATCAAGCCAAGGCCATCTCGATCAGCAAGAAGATTTCGGCCTCCTTCAGCGGCGGCGCCGACCAGGATTGGTATTATGTCGATGCCGCTTACGACGGAACGGTCAACGTGGCGCTCGATCTGGATTCGAGCTTGAGCGTGAACGTCCAGCATACGGATGCCTCCGGCAAATTGACGAGTAAGACGGTGCAAGGCGGACAAACCGTGCCGCTTAAAGTAACGAAAGGACGCAGCTACCTTCAGCTCCAGCTGAGTGACCGCAGACCGTACGGCGGAGACGCCATATCAGCTGACGACTTCCTTTGAAATTTACAAGGATCCGTACGAGGACAACGATAAGCAGTATATGGCTTACGTGCTTGCCGGCCCGAACCCAAACCATCACTGGGACATTTCATCAATATAATGATGTCGATTGG
Organism: Paenibacillus sp. P25; assembly: GCA_024704175.1. Lineage (GTDB taxonomy): Bacteria > Bacillota > Bacilli > Paenibacillales > NBRC-103111 > Paenibacillus_G. The sequence goes on along the minus strand of CP085629.1, from coordinate 6,309,115 downwards.
TTCGAGCCGCCGATTACGGAGTCTGGCTCGCTCCGCATCCGGGTCAACACCGATACGGCCCGGATTGACCCTGTTCTGCTCGTGCAGCGCCAAGGGGAGAAGGCGGTCACCGTGGACCAAGGGGATGACGGCGTCGAGGAAAGCCTGAATCTTCCGGAGGTATTTCCGGGCAGCTACTATATCCGTGTAAGCAATGTGAAGGATTACGCCAACCCGGTAGCGGGCGAATATACGCTGTCCATCGAATACAACGCCAAGCTGATTGACCCGAACGAGCCGAACAACCGGCCGTACCAGGCAACCGCGGTCTCCTTGGATACGCCTTACAACGGGTCGCTGGATAAAAGCGATGACGCCGACTGGTTCCAATTCCGGGTGGACGAGGAAAGCCTGGTTCGTATCGATGTTACGGATATTCCCTCTTCGGTTACGCTGTACGCAGGACTGTATGACGGAAGTCTGAAATCCATCTCGGGCTCTATGAACAGTCCGCCGTCTTCCCGCCTGCAGCTTTCCGGCAGGTTTGGGCCCGGCTCTTATTACGTGAAGCTGACGACCGATACCGTATTCGACGATCAGATGTATCAGTTTAAGGTCACGGCAACCCCTCTCGTCGGCGGGTTCACGGATATTAAGGGGCACTGGGCCCAGGATGCCATCCTGAAGCTGACCGGGCGTCAGGTGATCGACGGTTACGGCAACTATACGTTCCAGCCGGACCGGCCTATCACCCGGGCTGAAGCGACGGCAGTGATCGCGAGGGCCTTTAAGCTCACGAAGCAGCGCAGCATCGGTTATTCCGATCTGGTCGCGGACCACTGGGCCTATGGCTATATCGCCAAGGCGTCGCAAGCCGGTATCATCGACGGGTACCCGGACGGCGGCTTTGCCCCTGATCAGCCGGTCAGCCGGATGGAGATGACGGCCATGCTGGCGCGCAGTATGAACATGACCGGCAAGCTGCGGGGCGCTGTTCCTTTTACCGATGTGGATGAATCGTACTGGGGCATCGGTCTGCTGAAGCAGATGAAAATGGAAGGCTGGATTATCGGCTATGCGGACGGGTCGTTCCGTCCCGACCAGCAGGCTACACGGGCGGAATTCGTACAACTGCTGAGCCGGCTTTTGAAATAAATCGTGTGGATAAGGGGCCGGCGGCGCGTGCCGATTAACGAACGGGCTTCGTGGGTAAAAAGCAATAAGAGCGACCCGCTAACCTGCGAAGCTTGCCCGTAACACGCCGCCTGCCGGGACTAGTGGAAAGCGGGGGAGCACGAACAATGGATATTGCGGATCAAATGGGCACATCCATGGGCATCAGCGGGATGCTGAACATTGTGGTGGTGATCGTTTGCATAGGACTGGCTTGGTGGGCACTGCAGGAAGTCAAGCTGGAGGCGCTGCTGAAGCGGCCCCGAAGTACACAGGCCAAGCTGCTGCAGATTTTTTTGTCCGTTGCGCTAGGGTACCAGCTGGCCCGGTTCATCATCGATTACTTTCAATGGACGACATGGCTCCACGGCATGTTCTGAAATTTTCCGAATAACCAAGGAGAATGTTGTCAACAATGGATAGTACAACCGTTGTAAAAACCAAACGCGTTTCGAATGCTATTTTGACCGGCTTTTGCAGCCCAGGGTTCATATAAAAGTAAATTGTCTGCGGCCGGTTTCAATGCTACACTGTTAAAGGCACGCAAAGAAAAAGCGCGGAGGGGGATCATGATGAGCAAAATTATCGTCCGCGGCGGCAAAAAGCTCACCGGCAGGGTTCGGATACACGGCGCGAAGAACGCTGTCCTGCCGATCATCGCAGCCTCAATTCTAGGAACGGAAGGCGTCAGTGTAATTCACGACGCGCCTCCATTGGACGACGTCCTGGTCATCAATAAGGTGCTCGAAAGCTTGGGTTTGGAAGTCGAATATAAAAATGAAACGATCCGCGTCAATGCACAGAAGGTCCGCACCTGCGAAGCTTCCTATGAGCTCGTCCGGAAGATGCGCGCTTCTTTTCTCGTCATGGGACCTTTATTGACCCGGATGGGACAGGCAAGAATATCGCTGCCCGGCGGCTGTGCCATCGGTACCCGGCCGATCGATCAGCATCTCAAAGGCTTTGAGGCCATGGGGGCTGAAATTGAACTGGGGCAGGGCTACATTGAAGCCCGGGTGAAGGGAAAGCTGAAGGGCGCCAAGATTTATCTCGACGTGGCGAGCGTAGGGGCGACGGAGAACATCATGATGGCCGCCTCCCTTGCGGAAGGAACCACGCTGATCGAGAATGCGGCGAAGGAGCCGGAGATTGTGGACCTCGCCAACTACCTCAATGCGATGGGCGCCAAAATTCGCGGAGCCGGGACGGGCTTAATCCGGATTGACGGCGTCGAGCGTCTTCAAGGAGCAGTACATACGGTCATTCCTGACCGGATTGAGGCCGGTACATACATGATCGCTGCTGCGATTACGAACGGCGATCTTTACATCGAAGGGGCCATTGCCGATCACTTGCGGCCGGTCATCTCCAAGATGCAGGAGATGGGCGTGCAGATTGTCGAGGATGAGAACGGGCTTCGCGTCTACACAGACCGCCCGCTTCGCGCCGTTGATGTCAAGACGCTGCCTTATCCCGGTTTCCCGACCGACATGCAGTCGCAGATGATGGCGCTGCTGCTGACGGCCGAAGGCACGAGCCTGGTTACCGAGACCGTGTTCGAGAACCGGTTTATGCATGTGGAGCAGTTTCTTAACATGAATGCCCAAATTAAGGTGGAAGGCCGGACAGCCGTCATCAGCGGCGGTAACCGCCTGCAGGGAGCCAAAGTGTGCGCGACCGACCTTCGCGCCGGGGCGGCGCTGATTCTTGCCGCGCTCGCGGCAGAAGGCGAGACCGAGATTACCGGGCTCCATCATATTGACCGCGGGTACGTGGAAATTGCCGAGAAGCTGTACCGGCTGGGCGCCGATATCGAACGGAAAATGATTGATTTGGCCGAGCCCGAAACGGAAGCAGAGAGCCTGCCGCTGTTTGCCGTACAGCCGACGCTGGCCTAGTGAATTTGAAGTATCCGTCAACAAGAGAACCGATTCTTTCATGGGAAAGAGCCGGTTCTCTTTCTTTTGTTCTATTCTATCTTTTTCGCACATAAGATGATGTTACCCGCTGCGGAAAAGGATAGAAACGGTGGCTGCGCGGACAAAAGACGGAGGACAACAAAATGAAGTACAAGCTGACCCGTGTACAGACGGGATGGATCCGCTGGTTCGCGATCGGACTGGCCAGCTTCCTCGCCGTAGTGGTACTCGTGCCGCTGCTGCTGGTCAAACGGTCGCCGCCTTCCGAACCGGTTCCCGGACGGCCTTCTTCTTCGGGATTCGCCACGGTCGAAGGGCCCAAGGAGTCTCTCTCGATTCCCGTGTTCATGACGAAGGAAAACAGGACGCAGCAGATTGAACTGGAAGATTACGTGCGGGGCGTAGTGGCGGCGGAGATGCCGATTGAATTCGAGCCTGAAGCGCTGAAAGCGCAGGCTTTGGCCGCGCGGACGTATATCGTGAAGCGGCTGCTGGACGGAGATAAGACGAATGTGCCTGCGCCGGGTGCGCTCGTAACCGATACGATCACGCATCAGGCCTATGTCACGGACGAAGAGCTTCGATCCCGCTGGAGCCCGGATGTTTATGCCGCGAACATGGACAAATTGAAGCAGGCCGTGGAAGAAACCAGGGACATGGTAATAACCTATCAGGGCAAACCGATCGAGGCATCATTCTTCTCTACCAGCAACGGATATACCGAAAATTCAGAAGACTATTGGAACGATTACATTCCCTATCTTCGCAGCGTCCCCAGCCCGTGGGATGTGAAGCTCTCTCCCCGGTACAAGGAAACCGTAACGCTTACCGGGCGTGAACTCCAGCAAAGACTGGGACTCTCGGCGGCGGTGCCTGTGACGACGGGCGACGGAGCGGGAATGAAGGTGCTCGAGCGCAGCCAGGGGCACCGGATCAAGAAGCTGTCGGTCGGCGGCAAAACCTTCACCGGCCGGGAAGTGAGAGAGCGGCTGGGGCTGAATTCCAGCCAGTTTCAATGGAGCTGGAAGGACGGCGCTTGGCAGTTCACGACCTTCGGCTACGGACACGGGGTGGGAATGAGCCAATGGGGTGCTAATGGGATGGCGAAAGAGGGCCGCAAGGCGGAGGAGATCGTGAAGTATTACTATTCGGGCATTGAAATCGGTAGAGCGTCAAATCTATTGAAAACCGGGACTTTTTGATAAAATTATAGGTTTTCCCGCGTATAAATCTCGCAAACCTGGCAAGAATGGTTAGCGAGGTGATAACAATGAATGAACAAAAAGAGATTCGCAAGAACAAGTAGAAGCTCCTAAATCTATCGAAGGAGCAAGCAGCAGTACGTCGTCTAACTCCTGGAAGAGATTACTCGCCAAAAAATGGGTTTTCCCGGCAACGTACATGGCGGCGGCGGTCATCATCTTAACGTTAATGTGGGTGTACCAGGGTGCGGGTACCAAGACGGACACAAGTGTCGGCTTGGATAATACCGGCTCTGTCACCAGCAATGTAACGGGCAATGATGCCGTGGCTACCAGCGCCAAGCAGGAAACCATGCAGTGGCCGGTGAAAAACCGCGCCGAGCTCGAAGTCTCGCTGCCGTTCTTCGACAACAATGCCTCGAATGAAGTGAAACAAGCGGCAATGGTCGAGTATGGCGATACGTTCACTCCGCATATGGGCATTGACTTCCAAAAGGCTGACAATCAGACTTTCGACGTTACGGCCGTCATGAGCGGTAAAGTAACCGCCGTGGAGAAAAATCCGGTCGTCGGCAACTTGGTGGAAATCACCCACAGCAATGGGCTCGTATCCGTATACCAAAGCTTGGCTGATGTGACGGTAACGAAGGACGCCGAAGTGAAGAAAGGCGATGTCATCGCCAAAGCCGGCCGCAATGAGCTGGAAAAGGATGAAGGCGTGCATCTCCACTTCGAGCTTCGCCAAGGACAAGGCGGTCCGGCCGTGAATCCGGAGCAGTATCTGGGCGATCATTAAGAAGAGTTGGATGGATAAGAGGCAGGGGCCGGTTCCCTGCCTTTTTTGTTTTACATATGTGATGCGCAGTGTTTTCGGTGGATCCCCAAAGGATTTGCTCATGAAAACAGGGCTAACCGCCGCTTGTCCGTGAAAATAATTGTTGCAGCACGGCTTGTCAGGCCCGCGAAACAAAGAATATAAGTCCGTACCCCTCATATAATGTACCAAACTAACTCGAGTAGGGAGGCGAGGGGAGTGCACGATTACATCAAAGAGCGAACCATTAAGATAGGCCGCTGCCTGGTGGAAACCAAGCATACGGTGCGCACCATTGCTAAGGAGTTCGGCGTATCCAAGAGTACCGTTCATAAGGATTTGACGGAAAGACTGCCGGAAATCAACCCGGAGCTGGCCAATCAGGTGAAGCACATCTTGGAGTATCACAAGTCGATACGCCATCTGCGGGGGGCGAAGCTACAAAAATCAAGTACCGGAAGACCCGCAGCCCCAAGTCCCAGGATAAGCTGGTTACCGTGAAGTAAAGCAGGCAACAATCCGGGAATACCGTATGCCGCATGGTGATCGAACCCCGAGCCAAGCCATAGCCCGCGCCTGTTTTACTATTCACCTGCCTGCGGTACCCGACCCCTCCTGAACCGGCCGGCGCTGAAGCGATTCTTGTCGAAAAAAATATATCGAAAAAGAGGAATTTTGAAGATAATGGCGAAAATACTAATGTAATGAATACAATCAGGAGTGCCGCTTCTTTAATGAAGGATGGACGGTTGGTTAGGGAGGAAGAAGTTAGATGTTAAGCAAGGATATTGGCATAGATCTGGGGACCGCGAACGTCCTGATCCATGTGAAGGGACGGGGCGTTGTCCTGGATGAACCATCCGTCGTAGCGATTGAAAGCGATACGAAACGGGTGCTGGCCGTCGGCGAAGAAGCTTTTCGCATGGTGGGACGCACACCGGGTAATATCATCGCCATCCGGCCGCTGAGGGACGGGGTGATCGCCGACTTTGAAATTACGGAAATGATGCTGAAATATTTTATTAATAAGGTCGGGGGAGGAATTGGTACAGTCATCCGCGCATTCTCATTTGCGCACCGACGAATATCACCTCCGTCGAGCAGAAGGCGATTCGCGAAGCGGCGGAGAAGAGCGGGGCGCGGGAAGTGTTTTTGGAAGAGGAGCCTAAGGCGGCCGCTATCGGCGCAGGAATGGATATTTTCCAACCCAGCGGCAACATGGTAGTGGACATCGGCGGAGGGACGACGGATGTGGCCGTGTTATCCATGGGCGATATCGTCACCTCCTCTTCCATTAAAATCGCAGGGGACAAGTTCGATTCCTCCATCATGAAATATATCAAGAGCAAATACAAGCTCCTGATCGGCGAACGGACAAGCGAGGATATCAAGATCAAGATCGGCACCGTTCATCCTGAAGGCAAGCAGGAGAACATGGATATCCGCGGGCGGGATATGGTCAGCGGACTGCCGCTCACCATCACGATCAACGCGCAGGAGATACAGGAGGCGCTATGGGAGCCTGTATCCTCCATTGTCGCGGCGGCCAAGACGGTACTGGAACGGACACCGCCCGAGCTGTCGGCGGATATTATCGACCGCGGCGTCATTCTGACCGGCGGGGGTGCGCCGCTGCACGGCATCGATCAACTGCTGGCGGACGAGTTGAAGGTACCCGTGCTGATCGCCGAGGACCCGATGAGCTGTGTGGTGAAAGGGACCGGAATTATGCTGGACAACCTGGATAAAGTTTCGAAGCGTAAATTTTAGGAGGCATGATCCCATGTTAAGAGGCCTTTACACTGCAGCTTCCGGCATGATCGCCCAGCAGAGAAAGCACGATATCGTCACGAACAATATCGCCAATATCAATACGCCGGGCTTCAAGAGCGGCGGCGGTATCGACCGCTCTTTTCCCGAAATTCTTATTTCGCGTATCCGTAACGGACAGGGGAACCCGGCGCCGTACCGGTAGGACGGATCAATACCGGGGTGATGGCGGAAGAGAACGTGTCCCTGCATACGCAGGGGATATTCAAGAGACGGGCAATCCTTTCGACTTTGCTCTGATTTCCGATATCCAGGTGCCTGGAGCCCGGTTCGATGCGTCCGGCAAATATGTCGATGCGAACGGCCAGAGAGTCATTCAACCGCAGGCTTTCTTTACGATCCGGAACAAAGACGGGGAACAGCGGTATACGCTGAACGGAAAATTCTCCGTCGATGCGGCGGGTCAGTTGATCGATTCCGAAGGGAATCAAGTGCTTGGCGTGGGCGGACAGCCGATCGTGCTGCAGCAGCAAGGGGCGCCGATTACGAATTTCCGCATCACAAAGACAGGGCAGTTCACTGATGCGAACGGACAAGCATTAACAGGGGCTAACGGCCAGCCGATGAGCCTGCTCATTACCCGGGTGGAAGACCCGGAACCAACTGGTACGGGAGGGCAACGGCTTATACCGTCTGGAGGCAGGTGCGGCCAACTTGGCCCGTCCGGCGACCAACCAGGACCAGTTGGAAGTGCGTCAAGGCTCGATCGAACGGTCCAATGTGGATTCGGCCCAATCGATGGTGGATATGATGTCGGCCCTCCGGGCTTATGAGGCGAACCAGAAGGTCATCCAATTTTATGATAAAAGCATGGAGAAAGCGGCTAACGAAATCGGCCGTGTATGATTCCTTGCCGGACCGGCGCAGCACTTACATTCCATTGCACAATAGGATTCAGGAGGAACCTGCATGAATCATTCCATGATTACTTCGTCCGTATCGATGCATGCCCTGCAGCAGAAGCTGGATCTGCTTTCCAATAACATTGCCAATGTCAATACGACAGGCTATAAGCGCCGGGAAGCCTCGTTCCAGGATGTGCTGACGAATGTGAACCAGCGGCCCCAAGGCTTCCGGAAGGAAGGACGCCTTTCTCCGCTCGGATATAATCTGGGTTGGGGGGCCAAACTGGTTCAGGAACAGGTGAATATGGCCCAGGGCTCCCTGCAGCAAACGGACAACCCGCTGGATCTGGCCATCGAGGGGGACGGCCTCTTCGAAGTATCGGTTGTTTCGCGGGATGCAAACAACAATCTCGTTCCCCAGAGCCGCTGGACGCGCAACGGCTCCTTTGCTATTTCGCCTTCGGTGGATCCGCAGTATCCGGATTCGATGATGCTTACGACGAAAGACGGCCAGTTTGTGCTGGGTACGGACAATAATCCGATCCGTATACCGAAGAACTATTCCGTGAAAATCGGTACGGACGGCGACGTCATGGCATACAACGATGCGGACAAGACCGCTCCGCCGGTCCCGGCAGGGCAGCTTAAGCTGGTCCGCGCCATACGCCCGCAGCTTCTCCAGCCGCTGGGCGACAACTTGTACGGCCTGCCGGACAATATCATGAACAATCCGCAGCGGCTGCAGGAGATTCTGCAACCGGTCACGGCCGGGAATAATGCGGATCCGGTATCGGTAAAACAAGGCTTCTTGGAGCAATCCAATGTAAACCTGTCGGATGAAATGACCGAGCTGATGACGGTGCAGCGGGCATTCCAATTGAATTCCCGGGCCATCACCTCCTCGGATCAGATGATGAATTTAGCCAATACTCTGCGCGTGTAACGGCTGAACGTAAAGCGAGGTAGAGAGCTTGAGCGAACCCCCCAAGAAGGCGCCTGCCGAACGGAAACGATGGAAACAAGTCGTGACGGGCATCATCCGGTGGACCTGGATTCCGGCGGCCTGTGCAGCGGCGTTATTGGCTGGGCTTGCCGTGGGCTACGTCTATATCGGGAAGCAGAGCGCGTCTGATATTTTTCATTTTTCCACTTGGCGTCATGTCTATGATCTTATCTTTTCCGATACGTAAGAAGCTCTCCGTCAGGGGAGTTTTATTTTTTTTCCGATAAAGGTATAATGTATGGATGGGAACAGATATAGAGAGAACAACGAGCGAACACGCCGGCTGACAGAGGGGGAGCGAAGTCGATGTGGAATGTGCCGAATGTACTGACCTTGTGCCGCTTCGTGATGATCCCGATCTATTTGATGGTGTTTGAAGCCGGTCATATGAAAATGGCCTTTCTTGTTCTGCTTGCCGCCGGGCTGACGGACGTACTGGACGGTTACATCGCCCGGAGACGAAAGCTGGTCACGCAGCTGGGCAGCATGCTGGATCCCTTGGCCGATAAGACGATGATGATTACGGTCGTGCTGTCGCTGGTCTTCTCGCAGATGATCTCCTGGCAGGCGGCTGTGGCGATGTTCTTGCGGGATGCGGGGATGATTGTCGGTTCGGCGATCTTTCACTTCCGGGGAAAAGAACGGTGCCGGCGAACGCGCTGGGCAAGTTGACCACCGTGCTGTATTACGTTGCCATTCTGCTCATCATTTTCGGTTTGCCTTATGCCCATACTTATTTATGGTTTGTCATCATCGTATCCTTGGTCACTTCCGTCATTTATATCCTCCAATTTATATTGCTGAATAAACGCGAACCGGGTGCCTGAATTAAAAGAGCCTACGTCCAAGCCGGCGGCTTGGCGGCTGACCCCGGACTTGGACATAAGCTTCCTTATATCAACCTTCACTACTGCAGATCATGAAGGGACAGTTGTATTTTAAGTTGATCCTCCCTTTTTTATACTAACGCGCAAAGGAGCAGCACGATGCTGGACGCCGTACAAATTCAAGAAATTATCCCTCACCGCCACCCGTTCCTGCTGGTGGACCGGATTCTGGAGGTGGAGCCGGGCGTACGCGCCGTAGGGCTCAAGAACGTCACTGTGAACGAGGACTTTTTTGTCGGGCATTTCCCCGGATATCCCGTGATGCCGGGAGTGCTGATTGTGGAGGCGCTTGCCCAAGTGGGCTCCGTGGCAATGTTGCTGGTCGAAGCCAATCGCGGCAAACTCGGATTTTTCGCGGGCATCGACAATTTCCGCTTTCGCGGGCAGGTGGTTCCGGGCGATACGCTGACTCTGGAAGTCAACATTACCCGGCTCAAGGGAAGCATCGGTAAGGGACAAGCCACCGCCAAGGTTGGGGACAAGGTTGTAGCCGAAGGAGAATTGATGTTCGCTCTTGCGGACCGCGAGAAGAATTAACACCAGCGCTCAAATATAATTACATACACAAATAATCTAGGTAGAGGAGATGGGAGAAGATGACGATTCAAACTCGCGTACAGGAACAATACGAACTGTGGCTGAACGATCCGGCTGTAGACGAGGCTACGAAAGCGGAGCTGCGCGCCATTGCGGGAGATCCGAAAGAAATCGAGGATCGCTTCTACCGCGATCTGGAATTCGGAACCGGCGGGCTTCGCGGCGTGATCGGGGCGGGAACGAACCGGATCAATGCTTATACCGTAGCGCGGGCTACGCAGGGCTTGGCTCAATTCCTGCTGAACTCCGGCAAATCCGAGCTGTCGGCGGTTATCGCCTACGATTCCCGCAACCAATCGCCAGAATTTGCGCTTGAAACCGCGAAGGTGCTTGCCGGCAACGGAATCAAGGCGTATGTGTTTGAATCGCTTCGCCCGACGCCGGAGCTCTCTTTTGCCGTTCGCTACCTTCATGCACAAGCCGGTGTCGTCATCACGGCAAGCCATAACCCGCCGGAATACAACGGGTATAAGGTTTATGGCCAGGATGGGGACAGCTGGTTCCGGACCATGCGGAGCAGGTGATCGCGGAGATCCGCAAAGTTCAAACCTTCGCCGATGTGAAGCGGCTTTCCCGCGCCGATGCGGAGTCCAAGGGCCTATTGGAATGGATCGGGGAAGACGTGGACACCGCTTTTTTGAAGGCCGTGACGTCGGTAAGTCTGAATCCTGAGCTCGTACGCAAGACCAGCGATGATTTTAAAATCGTCTATACCCCGCTGCATGGCGCAGGCAATCTGTCGGTACGAGCGGCTCTGGCCCATATCGGGTTTGAGCAGGTGAAGGTCGTTCCCGAGCAGGAGAAGCCGGACCCTAACTTCTCCACGGTGAAATCGCCGAACCCCGAAGAGAAGGAAGCCTTCTCCATTGCCATTCGGGAAGCCAAGGCTTGGGATGCGGATATCATTATCGGAACCGATCCCGACTGCGACCGGATGGGGGCGGTGGTGAAGGATCCGAACGGGGAATATTTCGTACTCACCGGTAACCAGTCCGGCGCGATCATGGTCGATTACTTGCTGGGCCGCCTGCAGGAAAGAGGCCAGTCTGCCTTCCGACGGCGTAGTGATCAAGACAATCGTGACGAGCGAAATGGGTGCGGTCATTGCCGAGCATTATGGAGCCAAGGTGCTGAATACGCTGACGGGCTTTAAATATATCGGTGAGAAAATGACGCAGTTCGAGAAGACAGGTGAAGCAACCTTCTTGTTCGGTTACGAGGAAAGCTACGGTTACTTGGCGGGGAACTACGCCCGGGATAAGGACGCTGTCATCGCCTCCATGCTGATTTGCGAAGCCGCCGCTTATTATAAAAGCAAGGGTAAAACGTTATACGACGTGCTGCAAGAGCTGTATGAGCGCCACGGGTATTTCCTCGAGAAGCTGGAGTCCCGCACGCTCAAAGGCAAGGACGGCGTTGAGAAGATCCAGGCTATTATGGAAGACTGGCGCAATGCGCCTCCGGCTGAACTGAACGGGTTGAAAGTAACGAAAGTCGAAGATTTCTCGCACGGCCTTTACGGCCTGCCAGCGGAGAACGTACTGAAATATACGCTTGAAGACCATTCCTGGTTCTGCCTCCGCCCGTCAGGCACCGAGCCAAAAATCAAAGTGTACTTTGCCGTCCGGGGCGACTCCTCAGAGGGGGCCGCATCGGCAATCGAGCGACTCGTGCAGAGCGTGATGGCCAGAGTCGATCAACACAACTAATCTTGGGAGCTGACAGAAGTTGAGAGGACGGTATTTGTACTGGAACCAAAAGACGATAAAATGGCTGTGGTGGCTGGTTATTCTGGGGATGCTGGTCGCCATTCCCGTCGCTTATGAGCGGCATCAAACCGAGCAAAAAACGGGCCGGAAGGTCGAGATTGTATTCGACTACCGCAATTTGCTCGAGATTTCGGATACGCAGACGGATCCCCGGAAGTTTGTTATCGACCAGCTGGATAAGCTGAAGCAGCATGGTGTCCAGTCGATGGCCGTCTATGAATCAACGCTCAACGAACTGAAGCTGAGCCGGCGGATCGAAATTTTCAATTCCCATGAGGCCTCCGCCTTGACGCAGACGCCGATCTCGCCGAATGAGAATTTTACTTATATTCTATTTGCGGAGAAGGATTCGGAGCCGCTGCTTCGCCCGATGATTCAGGATACGTTCACCGCTCTTAATGTGAAGACGCGGCCTTGGAGCTACAAGAATCAACCGGGCATGATCCTCGAGATGCCGATGGATGACGCCGTCATGAAAACGATGGATCCGGATCCGGTCTCCTTGCAGCTTCTGAAGGAAAAAGGCTATAACATCGTCATTCGTTTATCCAACCGCAGGCCGTTTGACGAAGCGAAAATGGATGCCCTGCTCGGCAAACTGCAGGCTCTCGGCGTGAAGCGGATGATCGTCGACGGGGTGGCGGTACCGGGGTACGTTAGTGAGAAGGATACGACCAACCTCGTGAAGATGGGCGAGCTCCTGAAAAAGCATCAAATCGGGCTGGCCAGCACGGAGGCGTTGTATCAAAAGGTGCCTCAGCAAGGCTTCAACCGGACGGCGAAGGAAATCAACTACAATGTGGTTCGCCTTCATCCGTTAACGGAATCGGATTCCCAGAAGCTGACGGAGAACGTGACGGAGCAAGAACTGAACAATCGGATTCAAGCTTATGCCGACCGGTTCCTGCTCGCGGTAACCGATCGCAATATCCGGATGATCTTCCTCCATGCCAAAGCAGTGAGGAACACGGATACGGGTAAAATCGTAAATCCGATCGATTCCGTTCTGCTTACTTTGAAGGGACCGGACGGGGTCCTGCCGAGAATTCAAAAGGCAGGGTACCAGCTAGGGCCGGCGACCAGCTTCGTTCCCGCTCATTCCGGCTGGCGACCTGCGGCTAAAGGGCTCGTATGGCTCGGAGCACTGGCTTTAATGGCGCTGACCGTTTCCTATTTCATACCCGAAATTACACTGCCCATCTTCCTGCTCGGTTTGGTCGGTTCGGCGGGATTGTATGTGCTTAATGCCAATACGTGCGCCCAAGTGCTAGCGCTTGGAGCGGGAACATGCGCGCCGACGCTGGCGACCATGTTCGCTATCCGGACAGCGCGCCGTAAGCTGAACGAGCGTTCGGGCAACAGACTAGGCTTTGCGATTGTCCTGCTGCTCCGAACGGCGTTGATTTCTCTGCTTGGCCCGCTGGTTATTGTATCGCTTTTGAATCACATTACCTATTCGCTCGTATTGGATCAGTTCCGCGGGGTAAGCATTCTTCATCTGGCGCCGATTCCTTTGGCGGCTATCTATTGGTCGCTCTTTACGGACGAATCGTCTTACCGGGATAAGCTGAACCGAATCCGGTCTTTCCTATACGCCAATATAAAAGTTCTTTGGGTGATCGCTGCGGTAGCGATTGCCGCGGTAGGGATGTACTATATTTCCCGGACGGGCAACGAAGGACAAACCTCCGATTTCGAGAAGGTCTTCCGTTCCTTCCTGCAGAACACGCTGATGGTGAGGCCGAGAACGAAGGAGTTCCTGATTGCGCACCCGTTATTTATTCTCGGGGCGTACTTAAGCTACAGATACCGGAATGCTCTGATATTAATATTGATTGGCGTGATCGGACAGGCCTCCATCGTCGATACGTTCGCACATTTGCATACACCGTTATTGATTTCTCTGATTCGAATTTGTTATGGTCTGGCCTTCGGGATTTTAATCGGTATGTTGTTTATCGCCGTATGGGAAATCGTAGTAAGGAGTTGGCGGCGTTGGGTACCGCGACTAAGCGAATAGTGTTATCCGGCTACTACGGGTTCCGGAACAGCGGCGACGAGGCCGTACTCCAATCCATCCTTCTGGCACTGGAAGAGCAAGGTGAACGACAGGGCGTACGGTTCGTCCCTGTCGTTTTGTCCGTCAACCCCGAAGAAACTTCGGCGGTCTACAGGGTGGAAGCTGTTCATCGAATGAAGCTTGGGGAGGTATGGAAGGCGTTAAGAGGGGCGGACGGCCTCATCAGCGGAGGAGGAAGTCTCCTGCAGGATGAAACGGGTTGGAAGACGATCCCTTATTACCTGGCCGTCATTCGTCTGGCTCATGCGCTGGGCAAGCCCACCTTCGTCTATTCGCAGGGCATCGGTCCGGTACACCGCCGCTTTTTTTTCAGCTGGATCCGTGCGGTTTTCCGGCGATGCCAACTGGTTTCCGTACGGGATACGGAATCAGCCGAGCCGCTGGACCGTATGGGGATCTCCCGCAGTTCCGTTCAGGTGGTGCCGGATCCGGTGATGGGGCTTCCCTTGCGCGGACAACCGTCACATAACGACCGGCAGAATACGAATCCTGTAGTTGGGGTATCGGTCCGTTTTTGGAATTCGGATCGCTCTGAACTGAATGCCGTGGCGGAAGCACTCAGACAGGTGCTTGACCAAAGCGAGGCCTCCATTCGTTTCCTTCCTTTCCATCTGCCTTCGGATGAAGAGGCATCTTTGTATGTGATGGAGCGGCTGGGGAAATCTACAAAGAGCGGGTAACCCTCGCCCGGAATGTGACCCATCCGCAGGACATGCTGGCGGAGGTTGCCGCCTGCAATTTGCTGATCGGCATGCGGTTGCATTCGTTGATTTATGCAGCCAGCCAGTTGGTGCCGATGGTCGGGATCTCATACGATCCGAAGATCGATCAGTTTCTCAAAAGGCTGGATATGGCGACCGCCATGGATACCAGAAGCCCTGATGCCACAGCGGTAGCGGGTCAAACGCTTCATCTGCTGTCGTCGGCTTCGGAATGGAAGCATGCGAAGGAAGCCACTATTCAGAGATTGAAGAACGAGGCGCGGCGGCCGGCCGAACAAATCGCATTATTTTTTGCAAAAGGACGGGGGATGCAGTGAATTTTCCAACCGTAAACATCTTTGGTGTTCCGATCTCCCAGATGAGTATGAAGGATACTGTGACGTATATAAGCCGAATCATCGATTCCCGAACGCCACATCAAGTCATTACGGCCAATCCGATCATGGTTATGACGGCCCTGCAGAATCCGGAATACATGCGGATGATGAAGGAAGCCGAGCTCGTGGTACCGGACGGGACCGGAGTGGTGTGGGCGGCGGAATATGTAGGAAACCCCGTGGCGGAACGGGTACCGGGATACGATTTGATTCATGAGCTGATGCGGGTCGGAGAGACGAAGGGGTGGAAGGTTTACCTCATCGGGGCTTCTGCTGAAGTCATCGGCGCCGCGGCGGCCAGGCTTAAGGAGCTTTATCCTAAGCTGCAGCTGGTCGGGTATAGAGACGGATTCTTTGGGGAACCGGAGGACGAGGAGGTCCTTCGGGCCATCCGTGAATGTGAGCCGGACATTCTTCTGGTCGGACGTTCCGCCGATAAACAGGAGCCCTGGATTGCCAAGTATAAGCACCGGCTCGGAATTCCCGTGATGATGGGGGTTGGCGGAAGCTTCGATGTGCTTTCAGGCAAGCTGAAACGGGCGCCCAGGATTTTCCAAAAGCTGCGGTTAGAATGGTTTTACAGGTCGCTTCAGGAGCCATGGCGGTATAAAAGAATGCTTGCGCTGCCGAAATTCGCAATGAAAGTCATCCGTGAAAAAGAAAATGTGCAGAAACCTTGACCAAACGTATGAAATTCACCGGAAAAACGCCCAATTTGCTCAAAATAGCAATGGTTTTTCGCTAAGCAACAGAGTATAATTTGTAGTGTTTGGGGTTTTTCATAGAGACAAAGGGGCTGTGGCTTACACATGAACTTGTTATACGGAATCGGCTTTGCTGCTGCATTGTTTATCGCACTGCTGATGACACCGCTTGTAAAAAGCTTTGCATTCAAGGTCGGAGCCGTTGATGCACCGAACGACCGCAAAGTACATAGCCGGATTATGCCCCGCCTTGGCGGTTTGGCGATTTTTATCGCATTTATCGGAGCTTATTTTATTGTTTCCCCGGCTATAGACTCGCTCAAAGCGGACGTAGTGTTCGGCTTATTGGTCGGCGGAACCATTGTTGTTATAGTAGGTGCTTTGGATGACCGGTTCGACTTGTCGCCGAAGGTCAAATTGCTCGGTCAAATACTGGCCGCCGGCGTCGTGGTTTACTCGGGGGTCGTCATCGATTTGGTGAACGTTCCTTTTGGGGATGGAACCATTACGCTGACTTGGCTGGCCTACCCTCTTACGATATTCTGGATCGTCGGCGTGACGAACGCCATTAATCTAATCGACGGCTTGGACGGTTTATCCGCCGGCGTGTCGGGTATTGCTACCTGCACCATCCTTGTGCTGGCTATCATGATGAATAATGTTACCGTAGTGCTGCTCTGCGTTGTACTACTCGGCAGTATCGCCGGTTTTCTGTTCTACAACTTCCACCCGGCCAAAATCTTCATGGGCGATTCGGGTGCCTTATTCCTTGGATTCAGCTTGGCCACCTTGTCAGTACTCGGTTTCAAGCAGGCCACCGTCGTTTCCTTGCTCGTCCCGATCATGATCTTGGGCGTACCCTTGTCCGATACGTTCTTTGCGATTATGCGCCGCTGGGTGAACAAGCGTCCGATCTCGGTCGCGGATAAGAACCATTTGCACCACTGCCTGCTGCAGATGGGCTTCAGCCACCGGACGACGGTGCTGATTATTTACGGTATTGCGTTCATATTCGGTACGTCGGCCGTGCTCCTGTCGTACATTTCACAGCAGGAAGCGCTCTGGGGCGCAGTGGTACTGATCATCGTCTTGCTCTGCATTCTCGTGCTGGGCGCGGAGGTTATAGGCATCATCAGTAAAACGAAGAAGCCGGTGCTTCAGTTTCTTAACAAGGTTCGGGTCAAAACGCTTCAGCTAAGCACGCGGTCCCGAATGAGCAAATAAAACGCAATATGGATTTTAAAAGCCTTAGGCTGATGTCGACTAACATCGATATCGGCCTTTTTATTTTTCATAAAAACCGATTTTTAGGAAAATCCATATTTCGCTAAATTTTTCAGGTACATGAACCGATAAAAGAAGTACGTGTCTATTTTTGTTGTAATTTCAACGCAGAGCTCGATTTAAGGGATGGAGGAGGTTAGGTTTCTACTCGGAAATCAGCACCAATCATGGAATGACCGAAAAATTTCACATAAGGAGGAGCTTCTTTTGAAACGAATGCGCAATAAGTGGGCAGGCCTGGCCATTATTACTGCTATGCTTTTCAGCTTGCTTCCGCCGTTTGCGGCATTTGCCGCCGGCACGATTACGATTACGAATCTTTATACGGATACCGTAAATGCGGGAACTTCTTCGGTCGCTCCGAAGGATGACAGTCTGGTCCAGAGGGTAACCCAGAGCACCATGAACATAAATGCGGATATCAGCGGGTTCTCAGCAGACGAAATTCAGAACATTTTTTATGAGATCACGAATGTAAACACGGGCGTGTCCACCTCGAATAACGTCAATAAGCCTGTGCAGAACGCTTCGAATAACAACGAGATTACATTTAATAATGTGCAGCTGTCGGAAGGCCTAAATAAAATTACGATTAAATATGGTTCTTCCACCACAATTACTTCATCGCCGGGTTGGGTATATTTTACACCGGTTTCCAATATCTCAAACCTTCAAATTAATAAGGTAACGTTCGCCGATAACGGGATTTATCCGACGAACGGGCAGTATACCAACGTATTGATTGAAGGCTCTTCGCCTAACGCTACGGAGGTTTCTGCAACCGTTGGGGGAACAACCTATACGGCTACCTCGCTGACGAACGGTAACTTTACATTTATTGCGAACTCGGGGCGCGCTTCCGACATTACGTTCACCCCGGGGGATAATTTAATCACTTTCGTTGCCAAAAACTTGACGAACAGCTATACCCTGAAGAAGCCTTTCGTTTACGATAACGGCAAAGCCTTTGCTTATAATGCAACCGTACAGGAGAAAAATCCGACTTCTACAAGCACCCAGCAAAACCTATATGCGGTACCAACGGTAAACAAAAGCGATAACGACAACGTATCGGTTAAAACCTTGATCAAAAATCCGGTTACGACCGCACCAAATCCCGACTATGTATCCATGGATGTTACGGTTTTGGGGGTTCCGGGCTTTAAGATCAGCTATAACTTTTCCTCCGGCGCTACTTCGATTACGGGAGGACTTAATGCGAACGGAACTACGGTTCCGGCCGGAGCAAGCACCAATACGAGTGTTTCTTTGAATTCGAGCAAGAGTACAAGTGCTTATAATGTTTATGATTTTGCTTCCGATTTACCTGTTAATAGCAGCAATCCGTACCAGCAAGTTGTATTTACATTCACGACTAATGGCGGTGTAACAACTCAGACTACGTATACGTACTATTTCTTTGATCCTAATATCGCCTATACGGATCACGTAGCTCAACAATTTAAATCTACAAACGGCACCAGCTCTTACGAAACGGATTTCAGTGAATCGGGACAAACGGGCATCAACCAATTTCCCGCCACCTTGAAAATTTACACAAATAAAAATACCAAACACATTCAAGTGAAGCTGGGTGGAGCAACGGGGACAGATTACGTCGATACTTCTACCCCCACGGATTACGATTCTACTGTAAAATGGTACAAAGTAACCCCGGCTGTGGATGCTGGAGGAGCCCCGATCAAAGACGCTCAGGGTAATCAACTGAATGTAACGACCGTCAATTTGCAGGGAATTGCAGATGGACCGAACATTTTGACGGTGATTCCTTATGATTCGGGTGCCACAGGACCTTCTGACCCCTATGCTGCAGCTGGAGTGAAGAATTACAACATCAATGTCGCAAGCTCGCCATATGTTATTCTGACAAACCTGTATAATGGCAAGGTTGTGCCCAATAAATTAAAGATTACTTGTCTGCCTGCTACTTTAAACGGGAATGAACCTTGTATTCAAGGACGTTTCGTTAACTTGCCTTACAGCGAATACCAGAATGTCAAAATGTTCGTCAATGATAATCCCGTTACCCTTAATGTAGAAGCAAGCGGAGATGATCCGACGGACTTCGGTAAGACGGGCGAAATTCGTTCCGACGGAACGTTTTACGTTAAAAAGGATGTATTAAAGGATTATTTCGATTCGGATGGAAAGAAAGCCATCAAATTCAACCTGTATCTCAATGGGCAGATGGTTACGTCCACTACGGTAACAATCTACGTACTTAGTGATTCGGGTCCTTTAATCAGCACAATGGAGCCAAAGGCGACATCGAAAGAACCTAACGCCACCTTTACGGCAGGTACATCCGATGACTCATACAGCACCAATGCGTCTATTGAATTTCAGTTAAACGGTACGATTTCCAACGTGGAAATTACAGATGCTACCAAGTATACTTTAACGGTAACTACACCGAATTCAGGTCCTACATCAAGCAAAACTGTACCGTTAACCATTACACCCGTCGGCGGCAAAATTAACGACGATCCGCTCGATGGAAACAAATTCACTTATAATTTCCAATTAAGTACGCCTTACCAAATACCAAGCGGTGTCTACGGTAATTTCGTATTCATTCTGACAGGCACCAACTCTACCGGTCTTACGGCTTCGAAGACGATCACGATCACCCGCCAACCGGTATCGTATACCTTTATTCAACCTGATGCGAAGTACTTGATCAAGAACAGCAACAACCAGGATCAGTACAATATGAACGCCAACTTCCAGACCATCATCATTCAAGCGGATCAGGCGGACAGTGTTACTTTTGGTAAGACGGAGGCAACACCTCTTGGCGGCAATAAATTTCAATATGAAGCTACGAATTTAAAGGCGGGTCAGAATACCATCACCTTTACCGTGACACGCGGATCAGCTAAAACAACCGGTACTCTAGTTCTGAACAATCAGAACCTGGCGGTTGAAGGTGCTCAGAATAAAACGACGCTTGCCACCAAAATGAGTGAATTTAACGGTAAACTGCAGCTTAGCTTCCCTAACGGGACCAAATTGATGCGGAATGACCGCAATCAAACCGTTGACAATCAATTTATTACTAGCGACCGCAAGCTGCTCTTCGGTATTGCAAGTCTTGTCGACGGGCGTGTAGATAAGTCGGTGGAAAGCTCGTCCACTCCTGGCTTGGCTTTGCTAACGGAAACCACGGGACGCTTCAGACCGGCAAGTCCGAGGTATTGGATCGATGCAGGAGTCATTCCGGCGACGGCATTGAACAACCCGAGCCTCTTGCAGACATCCCTTACGGGCAGTGGAAACTTACCGTATCCGACGGCAAGCAGAGTCTTTCTATTCCCGCGAGCTTCACGGATCTGGTCGTTCCGACTCAAACGGGAACTTTGACACTGAGCTACGATCCGAGCATTAAAGCCGATTCGGGGAAATACATTACCGTATTCCAATATGGCATCAATCTGGATCCGGGTGATCCGCATATTATCGGTAATGCGACCACTCAAAAGATGGGCTGGGTGAACCTTGGCGGAGTCGTGGACACCAAGAAAAATACGATCACCGTACCCGTGAACAGCTTCGGCTTCTTCCAAGTTATGTATATGGATAACAGCTTTACGGACGTAACGAACCATGCTTGGGCTCGTGACGTTCTAGACACATTGTATTCCAAAGGCTTTATGCAGAATAAAAACGCACGTTTGTTCGCTCCGGACGACTCAATCACTCGCGGCGAGTTTGTTACGATGCTTGTGAATGCTTTAAACATTCCGCTTGTGAACAACGATACGGCAACCAACATCACGAATCCGAGCGATCCGAATTATTCCGGCTCCTTCGGCGACGTTCCGAGGGGAACGGCTAATCCATTGTTTGATTTTATCCATATCGAAGCGGCGGCTCGGGTAGGTATCATACGAGGAGCTAATCAAGGCGTATTCCTGCCTAACGACTCCATTACAAGACAAGATGCTGCTGTGATTATTGCGCGGGCTATGCAGTTGAAGCTGACTGCCAATGCGGATACTTCTCTGGCCAACCTGTCCAAAATGTTCACGGATGCAACCGGCGTGAATACTTATGCCGTGCCATCCGTTGAAGCAGTCGCCAAAGCGGGACTGATGGACGGGGAAGAAAATACGCTTCTGCCGGGTCAGAAAAAGGCTACTTTCCGATTCTCTCCAATCGGCAATTTGACTCGTGCTCAAGCGGCCGAAATCGTACACCGGATCCTCGTTAAATTAAAGAAGATCTAATTTCCTTTTCCGGGAAAAACGCGCAAACCGCCAGTGTAAAAGCTGGCGGTTTTTTTACATCGTTTTTGGCAAATTATTGTTAATGACGGGTTTGATAGATAGAGGTATACTATTCTTCGTAAGCCAAGCGATATAACAAAAGTTGATAGGCATTTTGCTATACGCTCCGCTTGAAAAAACTCTCCTCGAAAAAAACAAAAAGTTTTTTTCAAAGAGCGCAACTTTTTAACCCCCGTCGCGTTTAATACAATGAAAAACACGACAAGAGGAAAGCGAGAGGCTAGAGGACTTGGATAATTTTCTCAAAATCCGCTCTTTACCTCATTAGCATGTCAGTGTATAATGTTAAATGGCATGCGAGTCTCTATGCATTCTTATTTATTGTTTACAAGTTTCTGCAATTTAATACATTGCAGACATAACTAATAAGTTAACTTCGCTCAACTCGGGGAAGGGGGTGAATCGGCTAATGAGGGAATCGAGCTATAATTCTATTACACAAAACTCTCAACAACCGAAAGATATTCGAGGAGGAGAAAAAAAGGTTATGAAGAAAAGTTTATCTGCTATCCTGTCCCTGGCTATGGCATTCTCCATGTTTGCTTCCGTAGCTATGGCGGCTGACGCAACGAAGGATTCTTCGAGCTTCAGCGATCTGAAAGACCTCGACGCGGCTACTAAAGCCAAGTTCGACGAAATGATTAAAGCGGGCATTTTCGACGGCGTTTCTGACGGCGTATTCGGCGTCAAGGACAAAATGAACCGCGCGCAATTTGCAAAAGTTGCAGCTCTTATCTTCCAACTGAAAGTGGACACTTCCCTGAAAACTTCCACTTTCTCCGACGTTAAAGCTGACGATCCGGCTAACGGATATGCTCTTCCTTACATCGAAGCATTGGTTAAAGCAGGCATCACGGACGGTTACGCTCCTGGCCAATTCAACCCTGCTGGCGAAGTAACGAAAGAACAACTCGCTACTTTCTTGATCCGTGGTCTTGGTAAAGACACAGCGGCAAAAGCAACTCCAGGCGTAAGCGACAAAACCGTTTCCGACTGGGCTAAAGGCTATGTTGCTCTGGCACTTCAATTGAAACTCCTGAGCAGCGGCGCTGACGGTACTTTCGGTGGTACTTCCGCAGCGACTCGCGACCTGCTGGTACTTGGCTCCTATGAAGCTAAGAAGCAATTCGTGCCGCCGGCTCCGAACACTGTAACTAACGTTTCCATCACGAAAGCAGAAGCTGTTGGCGCGAAGTCGATCAAATTGACTTTGAACGGCGCAATCGCTGACACTTCCAAGCTGAACGTATCCGTACTCCGTGGCTCTACTGCACTTACTGTTGCATCCACTAAGTGGAACGACACGAAGAACGAAGTAACAGTTACGGTTGACGGTAAATTCACTGAAGGTACTTACACAGCGAAAATCGAAGCTGTTGCAAACGGCGGCCTGACAGTTGACAAAGGTACTAGCGACGTAACGGTTCAAAACGAAACCATCAAGAAAATTGAATTCGTTAACGCTAGCGACACGATCGCTCAAGGTCCTAAAGTTAAGATCGCATTCAAAGCTTACAACCAATACAACGAAGTTTCGGACCTGTCCGCTTCCCGCTTCAACATTGTGACTAGCCCGGACCTGGGTGCACAATCTGCTGGCGACGAGCAGTCCATTAAAGTAAACGTTGCTAGTGCGGTTTACAAGAGAACTTTGGTTAGAGACCAAATGTTCACTGTAACCATCATGGCACCGGACAACACAGCTCAAGCAAGTAAATCGTTCAAAGTTGGCGACACGCAAGGCGTAGCCAAAATTGAATTCGGCGACTTCAAATATGCTAGCGGCAAAACGCAAATCGAAGCAGGCGATACGGCTTACCTCGATTACAAAGCATATGACCAATATGGTTTCGAAGTATCTGACCTGGATACATTGATTCTGGGTACTAACACTTACACACTCGGCGCAGGTACGGTTGTAAGCGGAACGGAAGCAGTTACTGTTACCGACCCGGTTACTCAAACTCCGCGCGTGTTCAATGTAAACAAAGGCTTCAAGTTTGTTGAAGACGAAACTGGCGACAGCAAGCCGGATCTGAAGATCACTGCGGCTGACATCGATTCTTCTACGTTCCAAATCGACCAAGACATTACGTTCTCCGTAACGGCTTCTATCGGCGGCCAAACGGCAACGAAGTCTACGAAGATTGCTGCTACGAAGATTCCGTATGAAATCACTTTCGGATCTTTCAACAAAACGTTGGCATGGGGCGACGATGATCAATTCATCCCGATCGTTGCGAAAGACAAGTTCGGAACTGCTTTGACGACAGATGAACTCGTATCTTATGTTCAAAACCATCCGAACGACATCTTGATCTACGGCTATGGTAGTGCAGGTGTTTCTGTAGATTCTTCTATCGTTACATCCGGCGCTCACAAAGGTTCTGTTAAGATCTCTAAAGAATCTTTGCTTTACAACGATCCGTCTGCTGCAGTTCTGCGTAAATCCGGCGACTTGACGATCAACGCTAACGTAACAAAGAGCGGAAAAACGGCTACATTCAACTCGCAAGTTAACGAATACCGTTATCCGAACCAAATCTACGTTGCATCCAAGAACAAAGACGAAATTCTGCCGAATGCTACATCCGCATTCCAGCTGAAATTCAAAGACCAATACGGTGAAGAGCTCGACACCAACCTGCAAAACTATGATCTTCAGCTGACGATTCAAAGCACCAACGGTGGAGTTACTGATGCCGTGTATGCTTACTTGGACAAAGACAGCACTCAGATCATTAAGAGCGGCCAACCGCTTACTATTAAGGGCAACGAAGATGGCAACAAGCTGAAGAACCTGATCTTTGGTAAAGACATTAAGTTCACTACCAAGAAAGCGACTGGTGACGATAACACTGAAGGCACTTACCAGGTTAAAGCCACTTTGACGAAAGCACGCAACTTTAATACTGGCGATACCAATGGTCTTAACACTGCTATCAGCACGACTACAAGTATCGACAGAATTAAAGCATCTAAGGCTAATACTGATCTGACTTATAGCTTGGCAGCATTCCCGAACGGTATCTACGCTGTTGGCAAACTTGTTGATCAACTTGCAGGCACAGGTACTCCTCTTTCCAAAGAAGTTGAATCTTACTTCTACGGAAAATTGGATGTCCAAGCAAAAGACGGTTCCAAAACTGTTGCTTTGCCGGATAACAAATTCCTGATCCAAAACGTTGGCGTATCCAACCAAGCGGTTGCACAAAAAGGTTTCAAAGCGAAGCTTGATGGGGGCCTTACTACTTTTGACCCAAGCGGCACTGTAAAAGATAATGTTGATGTATGGGGCTTGAAAGGTCTTAAAGCAGGTACGACTAGCGTAACGGTTACTATTGCTCCGACAACAACAGTAACTAAGCAAATTACGCTCGACAACATCAACATCGTTGAAGATGGTATTACTGCAAGCTCCATCACTGCAGACGAAGACGGCAAAGGCAAAACGATTTCCCTGTCTGCCTTGAAAACCGGCACTCTGAGCCTGTTCAACGACGACAAAGCTGGCAACAAAACGTTTGGCGATGTAAAAGTGAAAGACCAATTTGGCAATGAGCTGAAAAATGCTGGTCTTATCAAAGCGCAAGATATCGTAGGTGTTACTTTCTACATTAGTGATATCAAATGGAAGAGCGATATCCAACCTAATACAGGTTCGATTGCTATTACTACCGACAAGGCAACTGGTAAAGCAGTCTACACCTATACTCCTGCTACAGGTACAGGCGGCGGTACGGTTGAAATCGACTCCTTCAAAGTTAACATCTCTACAGCTAACGGTAAAACAGTTAGCGTAACGGTTGCTCCTAGCAATCCGTAATAACTAAGATTCCAAAAAGAGGGCCCTTGTGGTCCTCTTTTTTAACTTAATAATACAAAGAGGGAGCCATTTATGTTTAAACGAAAGATACCGTTTATTATTATGCTTGGCCTACTTATACTGCCTTTTGTCGTCCATGCCGATTCCAATACCACTTCCACCCAACCGGGATCTGTTGACGATCCGGTCATCACCAAGAGCTATTTTGACCAGAACATCAAACAAAAGGTCGCTGATGAACTTGGCAAACAAAGCATCACAGAAGATAAAGTGAAACAGCTTATCGCAGAAGCTTTAGGCACCCAAAAACCTGGACAAACTAACACATCACCAGGTAACGGTTCTTCCAATAACGGAACTGGAACAAGCACCAGTCAACCTAATGTCGCCCCATCAAACTTAACCGTAATCAAACTGGAACAAGGTCAAACCCTTTATGGTGGACAAGGCACTGAGTTTATAGTGCGTACCGGCAAGGTACAGGTATTTAGCTCGGACGATAACGGTATAGCTGACGTCACATCCGGTAAGGATATTGCTTTGCGGGCCAAACGGCCGAATTAAACCACCTTCTCGTTGTTCCTCGGGAAGGCCGTGGACTTAAGCCTATTGCAAAACAGAAAGACGATACATACATCATGGTTCGCGGAAGCTACTTGATCACGAACGCAGATGGATCTAAAGTTACATCATAATTTTACCCGTTTCTCCAAAAGTTCATACGTGTGCTTCTAGCCCATAGGGAGACAATATGGATACATTCCAAAAGGGAGGTTATCCGTATGGCTCGTAACAACAACAAAAAGGTGGTTCCTGAGTCAGGGAAAGCTTTGGATGTGATGAAGTACGAAATTGCAGCCGAACTGGGCTTGCCGGTAGGGAAAAACGTAGCCAGTGCGAATGTGGAATTTGCAACCGAGCTCGGGTCGATTTCTTCGTCTTCTATACGTGAAGATTATTGGGGGCATGTAGCGGCAAGAGATACCGGTGCCGTAGGCGGACATATTACAGCACGGCTGATCCGAAAAGCCGAAGAAATGATGCTTAATCTCTAATGTTGAATTTTTGTGGATCTCATCCTATTTTATTGACACCAAGTGACAAATCCAGTATGATACTATATTGAAGGTAATGTCTGATACTAACCTTTTCCAGTCGGAAAAGGTTGATTTTTTGTATGTGGAATATCGAAATTATGAATAATAGGCAGTAGGAGGTTGTTCTCATGTCCAATTCGATCGGTCGCCGTTTGTTTACATCGGAATCCGTTACGGAAGGTCACCCGGACAAAATTTGTGACCAAATTTCGGACTCTGTACTTGATGCTTTTCTTAAAAATGACCCGAATGCTCGTGTAGCTTGCGAAGTTTCCGTTGCCACAGGTCTTGTCCTGGTTATCGGTGAAATTACAAGCCAATCCGAATTCGTTGACATTCAATCCATTGCCCGCCAAACGATTAAGGATATCGGTTATACTCGTGCAAAATATGGTTTCGACTATCAAACATGTGCGGTTCTCGTTTCTTTGAACGAGCAGTCCCCTGATATCGCTCAAGGCGTAAACAAAGCGCTTGAAGCACGCGAAGGCACCATGACGGAAGATGAAATCGAAGCCATCGGTGCCGGCGACCAGGGCCTTATGTTCGGCTTTGCTACAAACGAAACGCCGGAGCTTATGCCGCTTCCGATCTCGATCGCTCAACAATTGGCACGCCGTCTGACGGAAGTTCGTAAGAACGGAACCCTGGACTACCTCCGTCCGGACGGTAAGACCCAGGTTACCGTGGAATACGACGGCGATACGCCGGTACGTGTGGATGCGATCGTTGTATCTACGCAGCACAGCGAAGAAGTTTCTTTGGAGCAAATTCAAAGAGATATTAAAGAGCATGTCATTAAACCGATTGTTCCTGAGAAATTCCTGGATGACAAAACAAATTACTTCATCAACCCGACAGGCCGTTTCGTTATCGGCGGTCCTCAAGGGGATGCAGGCCTTACAGGCCGTAAAATTATCGTTGACACCTATGGCGGTTACGCGCGTCATGGCGGCGGTGCTTTCTCCGGTAAGGACCCGACGAAAGTGGACCGTTCCGGCGCGTATGCAGCACGTTATGTAGCGAAAAATATCGTAGTCGCTGGTCTGGCCGAAAAATGCGAAATTCAATTGGCTTATGCGATCGGCGTTGCCAAACCGGTATCGATTGCAGTCGATACATTCGGAACAGGCAAAGTAAGCGAAGACAAGCTGGTTGAAGTGATCCGCAAAAATTTCGACCTGCGTCCAGCGGGAATCATTAAGATGCTCGACCTGCGCCGTCCGATTTACAAGCAAACCGCGGCTTACGGACATTTTGGACGTACGGATGTCGATCTGCCTTGGGAACGCACGGACAAAGCGGAGCGACTCAAAGCTGACGCACTCGGCTAATCCTTTTAACGATTCAGAATGTTTAAGTTCGCTAAAGCGTTAAAGCGAACTGCGACATTCTGAACCAAGAAAGACTTCCGCTATACACGGTCTGGCATCTTTAATGGACTCCGATAAGGAATTTTCTTATAAACAAACCAATGATCTGTCTAAGCAAGACGGTCCGATACCAACGGACTGTCTTTTTTGTTGGCTGTCGAATAATTTCACCAGGCGCTATCGTAACTTTTTATAGTTTATTAGAGTCTATATATTTGGGAGAGTGGAATTGAGAGAGGAGAAAGTAAGAGTGATTTTGCAGAAAAAATGGCGAAAGTTGTCGTGTGTTGCGCTTGCGGCTGTGATGCTCTTAACGTCGTCGCCCTGGTATGGCTCTACAACAGTACATGCGGAGCCCAGCGTTACGATGACCAGCCAAGAAATTTTGTCGACCGGTGTCGTGTTGAAGAAATATGTATGGCAGTCTACGCGGAATAACAAGGATTACAAAACCAACGCGAACGTTATTGAAGTCGATCTGACAAATCCGTATGCGAAGCTGGATGTCATGACGGGGACAGGGAACCAGTTTACCAAGAAACAGACGGTACTGGGAATGGCCAAAGAAACGAAGGCGGTAGCTGGAGTAAACGGTGACTTTTATAACACCCAGGCGGAAGGGGTGCCGGAAGGCCCTCAGATCAGCAACGGCCAATTGATGGCGACGCCTCCTTTCATCCCGGGACTTTATTCTTTTGCCATTGATAAAGATAATAAGCCTATTGTGGATATGTTTTCTTTTCAGGGAAAAATTATAACCAAAGACAATGCAAGCTACACGCTGGGCGGTATCAATAAAACCTACTACTGGTATGATGATGGAACGCACAGCCATATCGACGGTTTGTTTATGTACACGAGTGCATGGGGCCAGGTTGACCGTTCCAATGACGGTGTAACAGTGCCTACCGAAGTACTGGTAGAAAACAATATTATCAAGCAAATCGCAGACAACGGCATTATCAATATGATCGCGCCGAAGGACGGTTACATACTGCGTGCATCGGGCAAAGCGGCGGATTTTGTTCGGGCGCATATGAAGGTAGGGGACCCGGTCGTTGCCGACTATAAAGTGACGGTCGCCGATCCGAGCAAGAATTATGATGTGAGCACGTTTAAAATGATGATCGGCGCGAATACCATTCTGGTCGACGGAGGCCAGCCGGCGGCATTCTCTCGCAATGTCGATGATCTCTGCTGCTACCGTTCGCGGACGGCACTCGGATATTCCAAGGATCAGAAGACCGCTTATGTGATTACCGTCGATAACAGCGGAGACAGCAAAGGCCTCAGCATGACCGAGCTGCAGCAATTTATGGTGAAGGTAGGCGTGTGGAAGGGCATGAACCTCGATGGCGGTGGCTCGACCCAGATGGTAGCACGGCCTCTCGGGGAATTCGACCCAGTGCTGATCAACAAGACGGAAACCGGCATTCAGCGCAAGGTCGTCAATGGAGTCGGGATTTACTCTACAGCTCCGCAGGGAGAGGTTAAGGATCTATTCATCCAGGCGCCGAGCTTCCTGTTCGTCAATGAACAAGCTGCGTTGAACTTCAAAGGATATGACGAATATTACAACCCGATTCAGTCCGATAAAGTGACGGCGCAATGGAGCGTTGCGGATAACATGGGTACGTTCAAGGACAACGTATTCATTCCGAATAAGCCGGGCACAGCGAATATTACAGCCGTATCCGGAAAAGGCAGTTCGTCGGCTAAAATCGAAGTGGTCGGACGTGACCAGATCAGCAGCATGAAGATTACGGCGGATAACGTGACTTTGTCCGAGGGTGAGACCTATAAGCTGCCGGTTGTTGTTACAACAAAGTCCGGCAAGACTAGGGAAATGCCGCCGGAGCTGGTGCAGTGGGAAGTGCTGGGTATTCAAGCGGACGTAGCGAATGGGGCTATTACCGTGAAAAGCCTTGCCGGCGACCAGGGCGCTCAGCTGATTGCCCGTTATGACGGCTTCAGTACGATGACCAGCATTCCGGTGGGAATTGATAAGACCTGGTATGACCTGGATAATTATGCCGTAATGACAATGCCCGACAAGAAACCGTCCGATGTGACCTCTTCCGTTTACATCAGGCAGTCGGAAACCGGGAATAAGTATTTGGCACTGGATTATGACTTCGGTACTTCACAGGAAAAGGGCAACCGCTGGGCCTACGCAACGCTGGATACGGGAGTGCTGATTGAAGGCCAACCGCAGTACATGAAGGTGAAGGTGAACGGAGACGAAAGCCTCAACTGGCTCCGGGCCGAACTGATCGATAACGCCGGCAAGAGCATTCTTGTCGACTTGGCGCGCAGCATCAACTGGAAAGGCTGGAAGCTGCTCACCGCTGATTTGACGGATTACAAGCCAACCTACCCAATTCGCGTAAAAAGCATCTATGTCGTGAATGAAGAAATCGGAAGGGATGAGAAGGCCGCTAAAGGAACTATAGGCATTGACGATATTACCTTTACCTACCGGGGATCGATGGCTCAACCGTCGAACAATTCGGTTAAGCTGACGATCAATAAGAAGGACGTGACGGTCAACGGGAAAGGCATGACCTTGGAGCAGGCTCCTGTTATCAAAGAGGGCAATACGCTGATTCCTATTCGTTTTGTCACCGATGCATTGGGCGGGACAGTTCGTTGGGATGATGCGGAACGCAAGGTGACCGTTATTCGCGGCGATAAGATGGTCGATCTGTGGGTGGACAACAAAGACCTGATCGCGAACGGACAACGGATTACAGCCGAGGTCGCGCCTACGATCATGAACAATTTGACGGTCGTGCCGCTGCGCATTTTGTCGGAGAATTTAGGCTGGAAAGTGACCTGGGACGGAAAAACCCAACAAATAACATTACAATAATTAGTTCTATATGCTCTCACAATCTCATATAAATATGGTACTATATTGCTAGAACGGTAAGAAAAATGGCGAAGGAGCTTTGTCCGGATGCAAGTCGATGCTTTAGACCGCGTCATCAAGAATGCCATCGATGTCATGGAGAACAGCAAGTACCAGGTGTTTGAGATTTGTGAGAGTGTCCGGACTGAACGGGAAACACTGAGTAACGAGCTTGCGAAAGTCATTGAAGAAACGACCAAGACGATTGATCTGGTCGATCAGTTTGAAGCCGACTATCGGAGATCACGAGTCCGTCTTACGGAAGTAAGCCGCGATTTTAAGCGGTTTAACGAAGAGGACATCCGATTGGCCTACGAGAATGCCACGCGGCTGCAAGCGCAGCTCTCCATTTATAGGGAAAAGGAACTGCATCTGAAAGCCCGACGCGATGACCTGCAGAAAAGGCTGAAGGGCATTGACAGGCGACTGGAGCGCGCCGAAGGGCTAGTGTCCCAATTAAATGTGGTGCTGGAATATTTGTCCGGCGACCTAAACCAGGTAACCCGTATGCTGGAATCAGCCAAGAACCGGCAAATATTGGGACTGAAGATTATTTTGGCGCAAGAGGAAGAACGAAAGCGGATTGCCCGGGAAATTCATGACGGACTGGCGCAAAATTTGGCGAATATCGTGCTAAGGACCGAGATTGCCGAGCGGATGATGGCCAAACAAGCGTTTAATGCGGTCAAAGAAGAATTGGTGGATTTGAAGGGCCAAGTCAGGGGCGGGATTGAGGAGGTTCGAAAGATCATTTTCAATCTTCGCCCTATGGCTCTTGATGATTTGGGTCTCGTACCGACACTGCGGAAGTTCGTTCAGGACTTTGAGGACAAGCATAAAATCCGAACCCAGTTTGAAACGGTGGGCAAAGAAACCCGCCTTCCCTCAGGTATGGAAGCCGCCGTCTTTCGCCTCGTTCAAGAAGCCTTCTCCAACGTATTGAAGCACGCCCAGGCCTCCCATGTCTTGTTGGAACTTACCTTCCAGATGCAAATGGTGAAAATCACCGTAACCGATAATGGCATAGGATTTGAAGCGGACAATATCGAACGGCAACTCACGAAGGGCAACCACTATGGGCTCATCGGCATGCGAGAGCGGGTGGGGCCGCTGGAAGGAAGAATGGATATTCAATCGGACATAGGGGCCGGTACAAAAATATCAATGGTCATACCAATAAAGTCGGACGCTAAGGAGGAGTAGCAGATGGAGATGATGAACAACACGAAACGGCCCATCAAACTGGTTCTCGCTGATGACCATCAGCTTTTTTAGAGAAGGGGTCAAACGTATACTCAACATGGAAAGCGATCTCGAGGTCGTCGGTGAGTGCGGTGACGGCATTCAAGTATTGGAGCTCTGCAATACGCTTCATCCGGATATCGTGCTTATGGATATTAATATGCCCATTGAGAATGGTGTCGTAGCGACGGAGAAGCTGAAGGATATTTTCCCGGACATCA
Source organism: Paenibacillus sp. P25 (assembly GCA_024704175.1). Classification (GTDB taxonomy): domain Bacteria; phylum Bacillota; class Bacilli; order Paenibacillales; family NBRC-103111; genus Paenibacillus_G. The sequence continues at coordinate 6,276,950 of CP085629.1, read as the reverse complement.
AGGTCATTATTCTCTCTATTCATGATGATGAAAGCTACGTGTTCGAGACGCTTCGCAAGGGAGCCTCGGGCTATCTTCTAAAGGATATGGAAGCGGAGTCCCTGATTAACGCAATCCGTTCGGTGGTGGCCGGACATGCTTATATTCATCCGAAAGTGACCGGTAAATTGATCAACCAGCTCCGACGCATGACTTATTTGGATGAGTCGGGTGTAGCGGGATCGAGCAATGCCGTGAAAGAAGCAGGCGTTAAATACGTTCATATGGATAACAGCCCGTTAACGCGGCGCGAGGCGGAAGTCCTTCGTTTGATGGCGGAGGGCAAAAGCAATAAAATGATCGGCGAATTCCTGTATATCAGCGAGAAAACGGTTAAAAACCATGTCAGCAGCATTCTGCAGAAAATGGAAGTGGATGACCGGACGCAAGCCGTAATTATTGCCATTAAGAACGGCTGGGTCACCTTGTAAACCGTAAGCGAAGCCGATTTCTCGGCCTTCCTAGGCGGATATTTACGGCTGGAACCAACGGGTCTTCGGCGGCATATAATGCTCCCAAGGGAGGGAGCCGTTATGCTTATAGGCTTGGTTGGGATCGTCGGTCGCTATGCTGCTGGAATCGTACTGGTCCATTGGCTCCACCGTCGGTGGAAAGGGCAGGAGAAGACAAGAACGGTCCACTACCTGCTGATTACGTGGAATCATCAAAACCAGGTGGAATGGTTTATCCGGTCGCTCCACTTTTTCTCCTGGTTGAAAGGAAGAGCCATTGCCGTTACGGTGGCCGATGAAGGATCCAGTGACGACACGTTAGCCATAGTCAGGAGGTTAAGTCAGGAGCATCATTTGAACATCTGCATGAGCGAGACCATGGACTTGGAAGAGTGGGTACGCGAGCATGAAGATGAGCAGGTGATGGTGGTCCGGCTTAGCCAGCAAGACAGTTTGGAAACCGCTTGCAAATTTATGTGACGAAGGTGATTGATGAAAACCGTAGTATATAGGCTGCAAGCTTCCGGCGGCTGTTCATGGCACATGTCTTTGGATATCCGTGCTGACCGCGACCATTGGATCCGGCAGTATGGACATATGTTCAAGATGTATGTGCTTGAGCCGTCTTTGTCGTTCGGACAAGCTTCGATGCTGCATGAAGCATTGAATCAGGCGGGTCCAAAGGAAAAGCCTTGGGAGGTACTAAGGCAAATAGGAAGCCGGTTAAGGATTCCTGCCGAAAGGATCAGGTCTTACAGGCTGTGGGAGTGGTCGCCGTCTAATGAAGAGACAGGGGTTGGCCCATTCCAAACGCCGGAGGAGCTTGCGTATCAGCTGAACCTGCTCTCAGCGAGTATTCAAGGCCGATACTTGTTTATGGAAGAATGGGATGCTTTGTCCGCTTATGAAGGATGGAGTTGGGCTGAGCCGGAGCGCAATTACATGCTGCAAAGTGCCTGGTTAACCGGCAAAATTGAACTGGATTGCGGAATCCGAATGACAGAGCCGCCTAAACGAAGGTTGCTTTGCCGAGCATGGCCAGATCTGCAAAACCGCGCTGCTCACGCTGCGGGAATGAAGACGAGCGGCGAATCCGCTGGTCCGACTGCCCGAGCTGCGGCGGGCCGTGTCCTTACTGCGAAGAGTGCTTGACTATGGGCAGGTCGCGCTTCTGTACTCCGCTCATTCGTGCAGGCGGTGGTACAAGCGAGTCGCGGGAAGCAGACAAGTGAGGAAGACTTCACAACAGAACCCTATACGGGACCCTGGGGTTTAAGTGACTTGCAGACGGAAGCCGCGGGACAGGCACTGAGATTTTTGAAAGCAAATGAATTCCACCCAAGGAAGGGATTATCAACTGGTGAGAAGCCACGTTTTCTAATTTGGGCTGTAACAGGAGCTGGGAAGACCGAGATGATCTTTCCCATGGTGCGTTATACGCTCGATCAAGGGGGAAAGTCGCCATAACCACCCCGCGGAGGGATGTGGTCCTGGAGCTGAAGCCCCGCATCGAACAGGCGTTTGCCGGGGTGAAGGTCGTCACTTTGTATGGCGGCGACGAGCAGCGGTGGGAGCGAGGCGACATCACGATCGCCACAACGCATCAGCTGATGCGTTTTCGGGAGGCCTTTGACCTGGTGATCGTGGACGAGATCGATGCCTTTCCTTATCATAATAACCCGCCGCTGCAGTATGCCGTCAGTCAGACTTGTACAACACAGGGAGCGTATATCCTGCTGTCCGCTACCCCGCCGGAGAAGCTGCAGGCGGGAAGCCAGGAGAGGACGGCTGGTTCATGCCCGAGTGCCGGCGAGATACCACCGACACCCGCTGCCCGTACCCCGGTTTATCAAAACGGAGCCTCTGCTGCAAATATTTAAAAAACGGCGACTTCCGAGCGACCTGGAACAAAGGCTGCGAGCCTCTCTGGAGCGGGGAGCGCAGCTGTTTATTTTTGTTCCGAAAATCGCTATGGTGCTTCCGGCGGTTCAGCTCCTAAGATCAGCGTTTCCGAATGTATACATAGAAGGCACATCATCCAAAGATGACGAAAGAGCGGACAAAGTGACACAATTTCGCGAAAGGCAAATCAGAATGCTCGTGACGACTACGATCCTCGAGCGGGGTGTAACGATCCCCAAGTCGGACGTCTTTATCTGGGACGCCGATGCCCCTATATTCGATGCCGCCGCGTTGGTGCAGATGGCGGGAAGAGCGGGAAGGTCGGCCCAGGATCCGAACGGCAACGTCTACTTTTCGGCGAAAGAGAAAACAAGCGCACAAGCCGGCGCCGTGAGGCAAATCAAGGAGATGAACCGGATTGCGCTGAAGAAAGGCTATTTAAACCGGGTAAACGGGGAGATAAGCCATGACATGGATTCATCAAGGAGCCCAGCGGCTTTCGCGGCTTATGACAGGGCTGGAGGGCTTGCTGGCACAGAAAAGTTTGGTGTGTTTATACTGCGGGAATGCGCATAATCACCGGGAGAAGCTACCCCTTTGCAAAAGATGCTGGGAAGCGATCCCCTGGATTCTTCAGGTCGAATGCCCGGTGTGCGGGCGGTATGAATCGTGCCCCGATTGTGCCCGGCGCGAGGAAACCTGGTTCGCTCAAAACCGCAGTGCTGTTCGTTATGATGAACAAATGAAGGAATGGCTGGCGCAGTACAAGTATCGGGGACAGGAGAAACTAAGTGCTCTCCTGGGCCATATGCTGCTTCATGCCTACCATCTTCATCGGAATCCCTCAATTCAGCCCAATGCCAAAACGTCTCCCGTAACGGAAGTTCTAACCTTCGTCCCTCTAAGCGATCAGCGTTATGCCGAACGCGGCTTCAATCAAGCGAAGCAAATGGCGTTCGAGCTCGGGCGACTTGCCAACCTGCCCGTCATTCCCTTGCTTCGGCGCACCCGGCATACGGACAAGCAAAGCTTTAAGGCCAGAGCGGAGCGGCTGGACGATTTGGTAGGCGTGTTCGAGCTGGATTCGGTCAATGGAGAGAGGCTAGGGCAGGCCAGCCGCGACCGGCGGATCCGCATCTATATCATCGATGACGTATATACCACGGGAAGTACGCTGAACGAATGCGCCCGAACAATCAAATCGGCGATTACCGCTGAGGTTTGCGGAATAAGTTGGGCACGGTAGCGCTTAAAATTTTCTTCATCGGATCTTATAAAAAACGACAAAACATCCGATAAACAAAGTAGAACTATGGAACCATGGACGGAGCCAAGGGTTTAAGAAAGGGGGCCTTTACACTTATGAGTCTGAATGTTGCCAACTGTGACCGCTGCGGCAAAGTGTATATTAAAAATATTCATGGCATGTGTCCTAATTGCATCAAGGAGATCGAAGGCCAGTATGAAAGATGCATCAAATATTTGCGGGAGAACCGGGCCTGCAATATTAACGAGCTAAGCGAAGCCGTTGAAGTTCCGGTGAAGCAGATTGTGAAGTTCATACGAGAGGGCCGCATTTCCATCAAAAATCATGAGAACATGTCGTATGAATGCGAGGTTTGCGGAGAACCGATTCGGGAGAATACGATGTGCGAATCGTGCCGATCCCGATTGGCCAAAGAAGCAAGCAACCTGCAGGAGGATGAAAGACGGAAACAGCGACTGGAAGAAGACAAAAACCGGGTTTCCTTCAATATTAAGGATCGATTGCAGAACCGCATAAAATAAGTTATTCTTATTTATATATAAACTTTTAAAAAGCACCCACCGATAAAAGTAGTAATAACGCTGAATCGGTGGGTTTATTTATGCCCTAATGCGAGGTGAGATGCATGAAAATCAACGGAACGAATAGGGTCGGAGCGGTGAACCAATACAAGAAGAACCAGGACTCACAATATACTGCCTCCGCAGGCAGAGCAGGAAAGAAGAAGGACCAGGTGGAGATTTCAAGCGAGGCGAAAGAGCTATTGGGTACACAAAACGTTACTCCTCCGGAGAAGCTCGAATCGCTGAAAAAATCGGTTGCCGCCGGCACCTATCAAGTAGACGCCAAGACGCTGGCCGAGAAGATTTTTCCGTTCTTGAAATAACATTGAGGTGAAGAGCCATGTCTTTTGAAGCCCTGTTGCACACGATGGCCGCGTTGAATGATGTTCATAACACCTTGCTGGAGCTGGCGGAGCAGAAGAAGCATGTGCTCATTCACAATCAGGTGGAGCATCTGACGCAGATCGTAACCAAGGAAAATAAGCTGTTAAAGCAAATCGGCGCCCTGGACCAGCGGCGAGTGGAGGCGATCGGCGCTTTCATGATGGAGAAGGGCTACAAGCCGAATCCCCGCGTGACCGTCAGCGATTTGACAAAAATTATTTTCAATGTGGAAGATAAGAAAGCGCTCGTGGATAAGCAGAAACAGTCGCTGGCAACGATCAGGAAGCTGCGGGAAATCAACCAAATCAACCAGCAGTTGATCGAACAGTCGCTAGCCTACATCAATTATTCCCTGGATCTGATGACCGGACCAAGCGAGGATGACGTGATATATCAGAACCCCCTGCAGACTTCTTATGGGACGAAGAGACCGGGTCTTTTTGATACAAAAGCATAAATCGCATAGTGCGCGAGGGAGATGAAGAAAATTGCGTTCAACCTTTACGGGGATTGAAATATCTAAGCGGGCCTTATTTACACAGCAGGCCGCTCTTACTACGACAGGCCATAATATCGCCAACGCCAATACGGCAGGGTACTCCCGGCAAGTGGTCAATATGGTCGCTTCCAAGCCGATTGAATACCCTGGGATGATGAACAGCAACGTTCCGGGCCAAATGGGACAGGGCGTTGAGTTCACCTCCATTACGAGAATCCGGGAGCAATTCCTGGACGATCAGTTTCGCAATGAGAATAAGCGACTGGGAAGCTACTCCATCCAGAGCGATACGCTCGATAAGCTTCAAGCCATAATCAACGAGCCGTCGGATACCGGCATACGTACCGTGCTGGATAACTTCTGGAAATCATGGACGGACCTGAGCAAAGACTCGGAGAATGTTTCGGCGCGGAAATTGGTTCGTGAGAATGCCATGGCTCTGGCCGACGCCTTCAATTCGACCAGCAAGCGGCTAAGTGACTTAAGCGCGGACCTGACCAACAGCATTGATTCCAAGGCGAATCAAATCAACTCTTTGACAGGTACGATCGCTTCCTTGAACAATGAAATTTTCCGGATCGAAGGTTTGGGCGATGACGCTAACGACCTGCGGGACCAGCGCGATTTGTTAACGGACCAATTGTCGAAGATTGTGAACATCACCGTCACCAATACGCCGCAAGGCTATAATATCAGCATGGGCAATATTAATTTGGTTAACGGACAAACGGGCAGCGCTGTAACCTCCGCCACGCTAAGCGGCGCCAAATCGTCCGGCGATTTGAACAGCGGGGAAGTTTACGGGCTGTTTGTGTCAAGGGATACCTACGTAGCCGATTATCAGAAACAGCTGGACACGATGGCCAATTCCATTGCCAACGGCGATGTTACAGTCACCATTCCGGCTGGATCCGTCATTCCTAACAATGCCGTACTGATGATACCCACGACGACGGCTACAGGCACGGTTCTTACGCCGAAGACGTACTCGGGAACGGTCGCCGACCGTACTCTGTCTTCGGATACAACCGTTGTGGTCAAAGGGATTAACGGTTTGCACAAGCTGGGCTATATCTTCTCAACACCTGCATCGGCAGGCGGGGATTTCTTCACGGCTAAATCCGGCGGAACGGTGACGGCTTCCAGCTTTCAAGTGAATCCGGCTATTGTTAGCGATCCGAATCAAATTGCCACCTCTATGCGAACGGATGGAACGGCACCTAACGAAACAACCGTCAAGGGCAATAATACGCTGGCCATCCTGATCTCGCAGCTGAAGGACTCGCAGTTTTCTTTTGCCAGTACAGGGACGACCGCTGGCGGCACAACACCGGTCGTAACGACTGGGACTATAGACGATTATTTCCGTTCCATTGTGGCACAGATGGGGGTTCAAGCTCAATCGGCCACCCGCCAAGCGGAAAACCAAAGCGCTCTTGTCGATCAGATCGACAGCAGACGCCAATCGGTCAGCGGCGTTTCACTCGACGAAGAAATGTCCAATATGATAAAGTTCCAGCATGCGTACGGTGCGGCTTCGCGCTTTATGACCACCATCGACCAGGTGCTGGATAAGTTAATCAACAGCACCGGCGTCGTCGGAAGATAATGAATAGGAGGTCAAGATCATGCCGATACGCGTAACCCAGAGCATGATGCATTCGCAGCCGCTTAGCAATATCACGAGCAATTTAAAGCGTTTGAGTAAGGATCAGAATACCGCGTCAACGGGAAAGAAAATCAATACTCCTTCGGACGATCCGGTAGGCGTTACTTATGCACTCCGATACCGCAGTGAACTCTCGATGAATGAGCAATACCAGAAGAATGTAGATATGGCGAAATCCTACCTGGATCATACGGATACGGTAATGGGGCAGATTGGAGACTTGCTTCAAAGAGCGAAGGAGTTAACCGTACAAGGCATTAACGGAACGAATCCCCAGACAGCCTTGAATGCCATTGCTCAAGAAATGGGTCAAATTTACGAGCAGGTTGTAACATTGGGCAATGATAAGATGAATGGGAAGTATATTTTTAACGGGCAAAAGACCGATCAACAGCCGTATTCTACGGCAACGGCCGGAACGGCGAGTCAAGTCGATCCGGATACGCAGCAAATCAAGTTCCAGTTTGGCGCAGGGATTACCATTCCTATCAATGTCACCGGAAATGAAGTGTTTGGTTCCAAATCGGAAGCAGACAATACGTTTGCTGTTCTAAAAGGAATTCAAACTGCTTTTGCCAACGGTCAGCCCTCGCAAGCCAGCGCCTTAATGGACAAGCTGGACAGCCGTCTGAATAAGTTTTTGGATATGCGGGCGGAGGTAGGAGCGCGAACTAATCGTGTCGATTTGATAGATAACAGACTCGGAGATTTAACTCAGAACCTTACCGCATTGGACAGCAAGGTGGAAGACGCCGATATGGCGGAGACCTACACCAATTTGCAAATGGATCAGAATGTTTATCAATCTTCTTTATCGGTCGGGGCGAAAATCGTTCAGCCCAGTTTATTGGATTACCTGAGATAAGCCTAAAGTGAGGCGAACTTATGAACCTGCAGCGGTTATCCATTCACCAAACTTATGGTCAGATCGGGATCCAAACCCATAACGCTTCGGTCGATATTCATTCGCCAAGAGGAGAATTAACGATCGAGCGCCCCCAGCACGGATGGATTTTCATTCGGAACCGGGTGAACTGCAGATAGATTCTTCTGCGGCATGGGCAGCACTAGGAGTCGGCAACCATATGGAGTGGCTTCATACCATCTATAGCCAGATGCCCCAAATAGCACTGCAGGCGATTGCCAAAATCGTCGAAGACGGGAACCGGATGGCACAAATCACGAACCCGAAAAATGCTTTTGCCGATATTGCCAAAGGAGCATTTCCGCCTAAAAATCCTGTTCAGTATGTGGGTCCGGCTTCTAGCATGAATGTTAAGGTTCATTATGAAGCGAAGAAACCTATCACGAATATTGAACCGGTGAAGCCTAACATTCAATATATCCCTGGGAAGGTGGATATCCAATACCATCCCGGGTCTGTCGAAATTTATATGAAACAAATGAACTCCATTGATATTCAAGTAACCAATTATGATTTGTATAAATAAGGATGCTATAGCTTAAGCTATAGCATTACCTTTTATGGAGGGTATTTATGTTAACGGTATTACACGATAAAGTGTTTTCCTTCAATGGGAGTCTCTTGGGGTTTAACCGGCTTGACCGGTTTCACTTTTCCGTGATGGAGGAGAATCCGGTATATGCTTATCTCCAAAGTGAGGAAGATGAGCATATCGGTTTTCTTGTGATAAACCCCTTTGTTTTTTTTCCTGACTATAACTTGGAACTTGATGAAACGACCAAGGATGTATTAGAACTTCAATCACACGAAGAGGCGGCCATCGTAGGGATCGTGACTATTCAGAAGCCTTTTTCCAACTCCACGGTCAACTTGCTTGCTCCGCTGATTCTTAATGTAACCAACGGGTCCGGAAGACAGGTTGTCCTTCCACCAAAGAGCGATTATTCAACGAAAGAACCGCTTTTCAAAAATCCAACTGAAGGGGGCGGGGAGTAGGTTATGCTGATTTTATCAAGAAAAAAGGGACAATCGATCATGCTGAATCATAATATAGAGATTGTTATTTCAGCCGTTGAAGGAGATCAAGTTAAAATTGGCATTAATGCACCGTCTGAAGTCCATGTTTTGCGCAAAGAGATCTACTTGGCCGTCCAGGAAAGTAATCGGGAGGCTGCAGAAACCAAAATGGATTTGGCCGAGCTTAGAAAGCTAACGCTTCCAAATAAACTTGAAAAATAGAGAGTTTTTTGAATTCAGCTATAAACTTTTTGTCTAAGACTTTCGATATATATATTGTAAGGCTAAGAGCCTACTCCACAAGGAAGTGGAAATTTTAAAATTCAGGGAGGAAGAATCACCATGATTATCAACCACAATCTTAACGCAATGAACGCACACCGTAACCTGGTAGCCAACAACATCCAGCAAGGCAAATCCAGCGAGAAGCTGTCTTCCGGTTACCGTATCAACCGTGCAGCAGACGATGCAGCAGGTCTCTCGATCTCCGAGAAAATGCGCTCGCAAATCAAGTCCCTGAACCAAGCACAACGCAACGCGCAAGACGGCGTATCCCTGGTTCAAACGGCAGAGGGTGCAATGAGCGAAGTTTCCGACATGCTGACTCGTATGAAAGAGCTGGCAACGCAAGCGGCGAACGGAACTTACAACACCACTGACATTACTGCAATTAACAACGAGTATACCAAATTGACCGGCGCGATCAGCGACATCGCAAACAACACGAAATTCAACGGTATTACTCTTTTGAAAACCGGCGCAACTAATGTTGATATTCAAACCGGTGTGGACAGCGGTGTGACGGTTACTGTTAACCTCTCTAGTATCAAACTTGACGGATTGGCACTTGGAAGTATTACTGACAATGCAAGTGCACGCGCTGAGCTGGCTAAAGTTGACGCAGCAATCGAGTCCGTTAACGCATCACGTTCTGACCTGGGTGCTACGCAAAACCAATTGGAGCATGTGTTTAACAACTTGGGTGCAACTTCCGAGAACCTGCAAGGTGCAGAATCCCGTATCCGTGACACGGACATGGCTAACGAAATGATGACTTACACCAAGTTCAACATTCTGCAGCAAGCGGCTCAGTCGATGCTGGCTCAAGCCAACCAAGCTCCGCAAGGCGTTCTTCAATTGCTTCGTTAATTTCTGGCTCTCAGAAAAGCCCATTGGATTCCAATGGGCTTTTTTTTACAAACGGAGGTTAGACTCTATGTTGGTAAGTGTTTGTATGATTGTGCGCAATGAAGAACAGAATCTGGAGCGTGCCCTGCAGAGTATTCCGGAATCTTATGAGAAGATTGTGGTCGATACAGGGTCAACCGATGCTTCTATTGAAATCGCCAGGCGGAACGGGGCCGTTGTAAGCTCGTTTGAGTGGATCCAGGATTTCGCTGCAGCAAGAAACTACTCCGTCTCCATCGCGAAGGGAAAATACATTCTGGTACTGGATGCAGACGAACTACTGGCTGAGGATACCGAACAACAAATTGAAGCTTTTGTTAGAATCTATCCTGATCGCGCTGGCACAGTAAATATCGAAAATCGTATTAAAGACGAATGGCATACCCATCGAATGGTTCGTTTTTTTCCTAATGACCGTAAGTATGTGTTTGAGGGTGCAGTTCATGAGAAGCTGCATTTTGATGGTGAAGTAGCTCCTTTTGAAAGTACTGGAGTAACGGTGGTTCACTATGGATACCAAGAAGAACTATACTCTGATGGCAAGAAAACATCCCAGTATCTTGACTTATATCAAAAGCATCTGGAAAAGAATCCGGAAGACGGTTATATGCTCTACCAATTAGCTAAATTATACTATTCCATTGGTGAAAAGAAGCTGGCATTAGACACATTGGAACGATGCCTGGCTGTAGATGAACAAAATAACTTGTATTACCCCGTCATGCTGGTCATGTTGGGATATGTGCTGAAAGATCTGGGACACAGCAGATTGGCTGAAGAACTGCTGACGCCCTTTACATATCAATATAACGATTTCCCGGATCTGTTCTTTCTCATGGGATTGCTCGCCATGGATACCGGGAAGATCCAAGACGTCGAATCCTACTTCATAAAGGCATTACAGATTGGAGAAACGCGGAAGTTCTCCTCCGTAAAAGGGGTAGGTACATTCAAAGCATCTTATAATTTGGGGGTCTATTACGAGGTTACCAATAAGAAGGAACAGGCATTGAAGTATTATAAGCAGGCGGCACAAGATCAGTATGGACCCGCAGTGGAAAGACTACAGAATTTAACAAAATCTCTTTAAAAAGCATCCGAAAAAGTCGATATATAGGATATAAACCAGTTGGGGGGAAAAGTAATGACCATCCAATCATTTAGTTCGAATCATTATATCAATACTAAATCTAGCGTCACTACTAGTACGGATGCTGAAAACGTTAAACCGGTACCTCCGGCATCGGCTGTGGAACTAATGCATAAAGAAAAGTTTGAACTTTCCATGTCGGAAGAAGCATTGGTCAAAATGCTTGAGCGCATAAATAAAGCATTATCGGGCCCCCCGAGCCATGCAGAGTTCAGCGTTCATAAGCCGCATGGCGATATAGTCATAAAGCTGGTTAATACGGAAACAAAGGAAGTGATCCGTGAGTTTCCGCCGGAGAAAGTCCTTGAAATGTTGGATAAGCTGGAAGAAATTAATGGCAAGATCATTGATGAAAAGAGGTAAGAGGAATGAATCCAGCTCACAATAAATACATGACTACCCAAATCAACACGGCTCATCCAGGCGATTTGACCTTAATGCTCTACAACGGGTGTCTTAAATTTATGAAACAAGCTGTCGATAACATTGGTCAAAAAAATTATGAAAGCAAAAACGAGAATTTAAAGAAAGCTATGGACATTATCGACGAGCTGGTCATAACACTTAATATGAATTACGAGATTTCCCATAACTTATATGCCCTTTATCAATTTATGAGAAGTAAATTGATTACAGGAAACATGAAAATGGATACGGACAGCATTAATGATGTGATCCGACTGATGACGGAACTACGCGATACATGGGCTCAAGCTTTAAAACAAGTAAAGTCAAGTGGCAGTAAGGTATCGGTATGAAAGAATGGTCCCAACTCGAATTAATCTTTCACCGGATGAAAGAGATTTCTCATCAAATGGCTGATCTTGAATTGTTGGATGAAAATGATATGAACGAATTTGAAAAATTACAGTCGGTTCAAGCTACTCTTAGAAAGCAAGCTGACGAACTCCTGTCGCAAGTGCCGAAGGTAGAACTTCCTCAAAAGTTAATAGAAATCCTAAAGGAATGCTTAATTCGTGAACAGGAAGTGATGACAAGGCTTAGCACACTTCGAACTGAATTCTCGAATAAGATACAAGAGTTTAGAAATGCGGCCATGACGAAACGGTATCAAGTCACGGTATTCGCAAACCGAAGGTTTTTTTGTAGATCGGCAACAATAAAGAGATGCTCCTCAATGTATGGGGAGCATCTCTTTTATGCTGATTAATAAGCGTATGGATTTTATCCCATTTGGCTCTGGAGCCAGGACATTTGCGCGTTAGCATTACCGATGGCTGTATCCATTTTACTGAACATCGAGTAATAGTAATCTTCTTTCTTACTAAGCTTGGCATCCCATTCCGTAATCTTCAGCTCTAAACTAGCTACTTGGTCGCCAATTTGGTAATTCTTGTTGTCGTAGACATTACCGGTAACCCCTGCACGTTTGGTCAGAGAGCTGACGAAATTCGTCATGACATCATCAATTTGCTGAGCGATACCGCGATCGGTTGAACCATCCGCGCCTATATTGGCAAACAAATTCACAACACCATTCGGGTCCGTAGCCAAAGCTGCATCCAATTTATTCTGATCGATAATCAGTTTGCCGGCCGAAGTAGGGTCATTGATATTGTAAGATCCCGTGGTGATTCCGATATCGGCCAGCATATCGTAGCTTCCGGAAGTATTGGTGACCTTGTTCATCATCGTCAACCGAAGGTCAGAATAGGCTTTCTTCAGCAAGTCATCGTTGTGCAGTAAGCCGCTTTGCGCTTTTTGGTTCCAAAGCGTGATATCGGAGTCTTTCATTGCACTCTTTTGATCGTCCGTGAGCGGTGCATAATCGCGAAATTTCGGTTCATTGGTTTTTGCCGATAAAGTAGTAATCAGGGTATTGTATTTATCGACAAAATCGGTAATAGACTTTTTGATTGCGGAAGTATCCTGAGCAACGTTAACCGAAACAGCCTGAGTGGTTGTACCCAATAACGTGTAGTTGACTCCGTTCAAACTAAAGTTATTGGAAGGGCGGGTGGTGTCCAAACCGTCAATATTGATGATGGCATCATTACCCGTTTTGGTCGTGGAACTGAGTCCCACCATCTTCAGCACGCTATTATCAAAACCGCTGGTACCGGTAAAATCGATTTTAGCCGAAGCCCCGATCGAATTCGTCGCCAGTACCACCTTATCGGAATAGGAATCATAGGTCATCGTGACGCCGGCACCCGAGGTATTCACCTGGTTAATAAAATCGTTTAAAGATTTGCTAGGGTCAACCGTAATCGTTTTTCCATTAATCACGACCGTATTGCTGGTTAAGCTGAAGCCCAAGTTGCTGGCCTGATTTTGGAGCGAATCATTAGGGTCCAGCGTGCCGCTTTTTCCCGCGGCGGCATAGATGCCGCTGGCGCTACTGTTACTGGTGCCGGCGACCAGCTTAGTTACCGTAATTTGGTGCGATGCAGTTTGGGCATTCGGGTCTGATGTCACGGTAATTTTAGTAGGGTCCGAAGTAGTGGCCGCGGTTTTTGCCCAGTTCGAACTAAACCGCAAATTGAAGGCCATGTCCCTCAAAGAAGCGGCGAGCGTGTTGACAGACCTATAAGCATCCTGCTTCCAAGTCAGTGTCTGTACCTGCTGCTTCAGCTTGGTTTGGGTCGAGCGTTCAGAAGTCATCAACTTCGTGACCAATCCGTCAATATCCATGCCGGAATTGATTCCCGAGATACGAGTAACTGACATGTTCATTCCTCCTTTTATTTTAATTTTCAAAATGCCTGTACATAAATATTTATCGGATTACGGATAAGATAAATGAATATGCAACCCTTTTTTGACATCCACCTATGCGAACTGTATATTCCTGCAGCTGGGAAGCTGAGTATCGAGTCGCTCCTTATACTTTTTATTGAGTTCTTTATCTGTACAATGTTCCAGCCAGGTGGCATATAGCGGCAAATGATCCGGTTCCAGCTCTATTGCTTGCGCAAGGAATTGAAGCCCTTCCTCACGGTCGCTGCCTTCGTACAAATAATACATCGCGAGATTATAAAAACCGGTGGTTTCCATTGCCTGATTATCCAACAATATCGAATAATAATTTAGGGCCATTTCGATAAAATTTTGTTTGTAAAAATAGTGAGCTAATTTATTGAGAAGCGACGGACTGATATATCGATTTATAAGCGAATCGTATGCTTCAAAAGATTTGATTGCAAATAAATCGATCATTAACGTATAGATCGCCTCTTCATGGTTGTCTAAGCTACTGGATTCGAAATTCAACAAGGCTTGACCAAGAGCATAAAGACTTGTCTTCCCCTCCTCCGTAAGGGTTCCAAGCGGCGCAAGATAATCGGGTTTATTCCAAGTCAAAGCAGCTAGAAGCAGCGACTTACAACTTTCGGCTGAAGTGGAGGAAAAGTCCGTTTCTTTCATTTTTTGCTCGAATAATCCGGATTCATTAATAATCAAATAGTAACGCAGGTAGTCGATATCACTCAGCTTTACCTCATGTTTCATACAAAGAGAATAATAATGCCGGCATAAAGAAGATTGGCCCAGCTGCAAGAAGGTTTGGAAAAGCATCAGACAGTAAGCTGGATTATCATTTGTATAAAGCTTTTCAAAGAATGTAATAACATCTTGATCGGTTTCTTTTTGTGATAATAAATGGGCTAATTTATATAAAGCAGCAAATTGTTTAGGATCAATGTTCAAAATCTTCGTCAGAAAAAAGACAGTTTTATTTAAGTCTCTTTGTTTATAAAAAATTTCGGCGAGTTTTTGGTATGGTAGCAACTTTCCATGATCCAAATGAATTAGCCAATATTGTTGGTTGCGGGACGCAAGCTCATCGGCGATGCGAATACTGTTCTCCATTTCGCGTTGACAGGCTTGGTCATATCCGAGAGTATCAAGCAGCGACCCTTTTACCGTATGAAAATCGGGGTACTGAGGCCACCTATTGAGACATTCCTCAACAAGCTGATAAGCTTCTTTGTATTTTTTAAGGGACTTATACACCACGATCATTCTGTCGGTACAATGAGGCGACCAGTAGTTCGTCTTCTCTTTACACCGGCGATATGCTTTTTCATAATAATATAACGCCTTGGGGAAATCGCCCATCCTTGCATATTCATTGGCGATGGTAAAATGATCATAAGGGCGGTTTAATTGGTTTTTTTGAATCAACTCTTTGAAAATCGTGAGATTTCTTGTGGTTTTATCCTTCTCCTTATTCGTTTGTGCAGTATAGCCCGTATGGTATATATAGAAAGAATATTCGTAAGTTTGATGTGATCCGCTAGGACTAATCAGCTGCTCATGAATGGCTCCTTCAAACAACATTCCGTGGCCGTTGGCGAAAATGCGTTCTCCCTTCGATTCCGACATTTGGTCGCTATCGTGTTCTGAATTCCCCAAGAAGCTAAGGATAGGAAGCGTTATCCCGATAGCTGTGGAAGAAGTATCGATCCCCTTCAGAAGTTCCCGCAATTCCTGCTTAGTCTCCTGCTGCACGTATTCGTCTGCATCGAGCCATAGAATCCATTTTCCGGCGACCCTGCGAATCGATTCATTCCGGGCCGCGGCGAAGTCATTGATCCATTTGAAATCATAAACCTGTTGTGTATACTCAAAGGCAATCTCCTTGGTAGTATCCGTCGATCCTGTGTCAACTATGATAATCTCGTCTACCAGACCGGCCACGCTGTCCAAACAGCGCCGCAGCACTTTTTCTTCATTCTTGACGATCATACAAAGCGATAGTAGGTTCTTCATTAGGGCCTCCTGATAGAAACAAAGACTGTGTTAAACATATTATCGGTAAAGGAAAGGAAATAGTTCATAAATCTACTGAATTTATTAGCATAAGATGTCGATATTACTATTAAGACAAAATCAACTGGACTTAATAATAATTTACTTTAGGAGACCTCATACATGATACAGGAACTAAGAGCGAAAGAATTTATGGGACGATGGAAACGTCAAGAATTTGCAAAACCTCAAGATTTGGTAGCCCATAAGACGGTTAAACCCAAACTTCATATTGTTTATGTTATGACGCATGTTAGCGTATGTGGCGGAGTAAAAATTATTTTTGAACATGCGAATCATTTAAAACAATTAGGGGCGAAGGTTTCCATTGTTGCCCATTTTCCAAAGCCTACTTGGTTCCAACTAGAAGTGGACTATATTCAAGTGCCCTTCCATACAGAGCTTGCTCACGGCATTCCGGTTTGTGATGTTATTGTGGCAACCTATTGGGATCATATTCAAAGCTGTATTGAAACCGGATTAGCCCCGGTAGTTTATTTCGAACAAGGAGATTTTCATTTATTTGACTATGATCGTGTAGCCCCGGATAAATTAAAGTTTATTCATAGACAATTTGAGCCGCCTGCATTTATCATGACAGTTTCCAACCAGGCAGCAAGCTATATAAAAAAGATTTACGGCCGAGATGCTATCGTATTTCATAATGCATTAAATGAAAATGTTTTCTCGACAATGGGGGCAAAGTATCAGCTTGATAAGCCATACTTACTAATGTTTGGCAGCGAGCAAACAGAATTTAAGGGAATTCCGGATATAATTAAAGCACATAAAATAGTTAAGAGAAATGGATTTGATGTAAGTTTAGTTTGGGTAACCGCCAACGAGCCAACTCGCTTTATAGATGACGCAGATGTCATCCATGTGAATCCTCCTCAAGAGTTAATTGGTCAGATCTATAGAGGAGCGGCTTGCTATGTTTCAGGCTCCTACTATGAAGCTTTTCCACTACCCGGCTTAGAGGCCATGTCTTGTGGATGTCCCGTTGTTACTACCGCGAATTCAGGGGTAAAAGAATATGCCGTTGACCAATATAATTGTTTGTTTTCAGAAATTGGGAATGCGGAAGAGCTGGCAACACAAATCATGAAAGTACTAGGGGATGTTGATTTAGCAGATCAGTTAGTCAAAAACGGATTAAAAACGGCAGATAACTATAAATGGAATAAAATCATCCCCAAAATCTATGAATATTATATTGAAGTGGCTAACCATCAAATTAATTCTAGTAGTGGATTAGAAGACTGGGAGATAACCATAAACGATGCCCAATTTAAAAGCGAAGAAGACCGGGAGAAATTTTATAGATTATTACTAACGACCGATTCCGACCAAGTGGATTTACCTCAGTTGTACACATTAAAGAACGGTTTAGTAATAGCAAGGTGGGTACTTGCAGCTCAAAGAAGACAAAAAAGCGGCACCCCTCCTTTGAAATTTTATTTAAAGGTAAACGCCAATGAGGACTCTCGTTTGCCTTATCATGCTGCGTTAAAGTACTACGAATTAAAATATTTTCAACAAGCCCTTGAATCTTTTATTGCATTGATGAATAACGAAAAAGACACAAAACAGAAAACGGTATATTTTCGATGGGGGATACTTTGTCTGATAGAATTGGATGTAAGTAAAGCAAAGCAACATTTAGCCGAAATGCTTGAGGTAACTAAGGATAATGCAGACCTGTACTATTTATTAAGTCAAATCTTTCACCAAGAGTCATCCAATAATCAGGGTATATTGCAGCTTATTGACCTAATGGGAGAAGCGGTTCATTACCCTGAGTTTATTGTTCTAACTTAAGGATTCGTATTATAGTAAAAACCTTAGCCTAATCGACTAAGGTTTTTTGTTTTACTATGGATTTCTATTGTAATTTATTAATAATGTTGACGAGTTGTTCTTCTGCTAATGTGCTGATAATTGAACTTACACGATTACTATTATCCAAAATCTTAGAGTACATCTCTATAGCTCTAAAAAGAGTGCCTTGTGCCTGATAGATAATACCTAAAAATAAGTAGCTTTCCGGACATAACGACTTATCGATTGTGAGAAGAATATCCAAACTTTCTTTAAACTGTTGATTCTCTAAGAGAGTATTCGCCGTTATGAGTAAGTGATAAGAATTTAGGATTTCATCTATTCTACGATCTAATGATGTTATTTCGATGCTGCTGGAAGCTTTATTCTCCAAGAAGGGAAACAGTTTACGCATCTGTACAACGTTTAGTTTCTCAATGGCTTTTTCCACGGAGTTCATGGGCTTAATTATTTCTTTCGACATGTTGGTACAGACGTATACAATGACGAAACCATTCTCTCCTCGTACCATATTATTAGGACATTGGGTATACTGGTCTATTACTGTAAATCCTGTAGAGCTCAGCAGTTCTTTTAATTCTTTGGGGGTATAATGGCGATGATGATGCGGATTTTTCCCACCGGGATAAAAAGGGTTTTGCAAGCAGGGAATAATTTCTTCGTTCGGAGACGAAATTAGCAAAATTCCCCCTGGTTTTAATAATCTATTTATTTTGTTTAAAAAGTCATTCTCACTAGTTATATGCTCAATCGTTTCAAAACAAGTGACCATATCAAACTGCTGGGCAGGTAAGATGTCTGTCAGATCACCCAAAAGATCGGCTTTGATGATATGGTTTTTAGGAGAAGAGAAATACTTTCTCCCCATTCTATTGCATGATCGTTGATATCAATACCCACAACCATTTCACAATTGGAGTTCATGGCCATATAGTAAGCACCATAACCGACACCTGTCGCCGCATCTAAAATTTTGTCATTCTTATTAATGTAATTAAGCGCTAATTGATATCTTTCTTTATGGTCCGGAGCAACCTCGTTAAAGGCGGTCGGATAAATGCGCTCTCCCCTCTAAGTTCATCCACATTGCTTTCAATATCCACTATGATGACACACCTCTCATAAGAAGCTAAATTCTTTATAGATTAAGTATCTATTTTTTTCGCACATTAGTCCAGCATATTTAAGCAAGAATCGTAACTTGTAATAATAGTGACATATCCCCAAGCTACGACAGCGATAACCAATGGAATGGTCTGCATAGTGGGTATGAACGTCTTGAAAAAGTTACCAAAGGAACAAAGACAAAACGGCCAAACGTATTGCTTTTTTGTATTAAAAGTCTATCCCCACACCCCTGTGGACAATGTGCATAACTCTGTTGATAACTTTGCAGAAAATGTCGAAAAACCGTATAAGGACGGGCTTTTTGACTGTGAATAGTTTATTAACCGAATGTTAATACGCGAATTTTCAAAATATTTTGCTAACAGGCTTTCCATTCATTGACATGGTGAAGCGGGGAGTGTTATAGTCAGTTTGTGAGGAAGGCTCACAGCTCATTTGATAATGAAGGGAATGTTTTTCATGCAAGGTAAAGTGAAATGGTTTAACGCAGAAAAAGGTTACGGTTTCATTGAGCGCGAAGATGGAGGCGACGTATTCGTTCACTTCTCCGCGATCCAAGCAGACGGCTTCAAAACGCTGGAAGAAGGTCAATCCGTTGAGTTTGACATCGTAGAAGGCGCTCGCGGTCCTCAAGCGGCTAACGTAATCAAGTTGTAATCATCCGGCCGAATCTCGGCCTCCGATAGATGGTTATTGTTTGAGCTGATTAGCGCGGATAGCAACAACGGCACTCCGAGAGATTTACACTCCCGGGGTGTTTTTTTGTTTGTAAGCCATGCCATAAAATTGTCGAAATATTTCGCAAATTCTTTGAAAATTATGAAGGATTTTTTAAGGAGGGCGGTGAATATAGTATAATGTAGGTACGAAAGGAGGAGTTGCACAATGAAATTTAACATTCGAGGCGAAAATATCCCTGTTACCGAGGCTCTGAAGGATTATGTGGAAAAGAAATTGAGCAGGCTGGAACGGTATTTTGAAGCTCCCCTACTTCGGAAGTGAATGTCACCCTAAGCGTATTAAAAGGCATGCAAACGGTTGAAGTCACGATTCCTCTGCCGGGGTTCATGCTCCGGGCGGAAGAGAAGCATACCGATATGTATGCTTCTGTGGATTTGGTTGTGGATAAGCTCGAGCGGCAGATCCGCAAGGCCAAGACGAAGGCGAACCGCAAAATCCGCCAGGAAGGCGGGATTAAAGACTTTTTCCGGATAGAACCGGATACTTCCTATTCCCATGAAGACGACTATTTTGAATTGGTGCGGACGAAGCGGTTTACGCTGAAGCCGATGGATGTGGAAGAAGCGATCCTGCAAATGAACATGGTAGGCCATAATTTCTTTGTTTTTGCCAATATGGATACGTCCCAAGTCAATGTGGTCTACAAGCGAAACGACGGCAAATACGGCTTGATCGAGCCGGCGCTGTAAGTAGCAAGACTCTGAAAAGGACATACCGGGATTTGTAATTCTCTGAAACTTATGAAAACCACGAGCTTGTCTGAAACCTAACGGCCGGTATCACCGTTTATTATGGTGCCGGGCGATGGTTCAGGCAGGCTCTTTTTAATTGTCCTTGACTCGCTTTTCCGGCTGCAAATCCGGGTTAAAAATGGTCGCGCGTGGTATTATTAGGTTGTACATGGGAAATGCAGTCGTTTGTTGCGGTACGTGCTGCAAACTGTTACAATTTAAGCTAAGGCGTACCGCACGAAAAAGGAAGGGGAATAGCAGGCATGCTAGGTCTCGTTAAGAAGATATTTGGAGATTCCAATGAACGCGAATTGAAGCGCATGTGGAAAACGGTCGAGTATATCAACTCGCTTGAAGAACAATATAGTACATTCTCGGATGAAGGCTTGAAAGCAAAAACCAGGGAATTCCGCCAGCGCCTGGAGCATGGGGAAACGCTGGACGATCTGCTGCCGGAAGCGTTCGGCGTCGTTCGCGAGGCTTCCAAGCGCGTCCTGGGCAAGCGCCATTATGATGTGCAGCTGATCGGGGGCATGGTGCTCCATGAAGGCCGTATCGCGGAGATGAGAACCGGTGAAGGGAAGACGCTGGTCGGCACCCTGCCGGTTTATTTGAATGCTCTTGCCGGCCAGGGCGTGCACGTGGTAACGGTCAACGACTATTTGGCTCAGCGCGACAGCGCGGAGATGGGCAGAATCTATGAATTCCTCGGCATGACCGTAGGGGTCAATCTGGCTCAGCTCAGCCATGAAGCGAAGCAGCAGGCGTATGCGTGCGACATCACTTATGGTACGAACAACGAGTTCGGCTTTGACTATCTGCGCGACAACATGGTCGTGTACAAAGAGCAGATGGTGCAGCGGCCGCTCTATTTTGCGGTCATTGACGAAGTGGATTCGATTCTGGTAGACGAAGCGCGGACACCACTCATTATTTCGGGACAAGCCGCCAAATCGACGGACTTATATTATATGGCGGATCATTTTGTAAGCCGGCTGAAAGATGAAGAGGACTACACCGTCGATGAGAAAATGAAGTCCGTTGCGCTGACGGAAGCGGGCGTGGAGAAAGCGGAGAAGGCCTTCGGGATCGAGAACCTGTTCGATCACGAGCATGTCACGCTGAACCACCATATTACGCAGGCACTCAAGGCACACGTCATCATGCGCCGGGATGTGGATTACGTCGTGCAGGACGGCGAGATCATCATCGTCGACGAGTTCACGGGCCGCCTCATGGTAGGCCGCCGCTACAGCGAAGGCCTGCACCAGGCGATTGAAGCGAAAGAGAAGCTGCAGGTGCAGAACGAATCGATGACGCTCGCAACGATCACGCTGCAAAACTATTTCCGGATGTACCGCAAGCTGGCCGGGATGACCGGTACGGCGAAGACGGAAGAGGAAGAGCTGAAGAAAATTTACGGTCTCGACGTTATTGTTGTGCCGACGAACAAGCCGATGATCCGCCAGGATATGCCGGACGTCGTGTATAAATCGGTTGCGAGTAAATTCCGCGCCGTTGTGAACGAAATCGTTGAGCGCCACAAGAAAGGGCGACCTGTGCTTGTGGGTACGATATCGATCGAGAACTCGGAAATTCTCTCTGAAATGCTGAAGAAAAAAGGCGTGCCGCATAAGGTGCTGAACGCGAAGTACCATGCCGAGGAAGCGGAAATCGTGTCCAAGGCGGGTCAGCGCGGCGCGGTAACGATCGCGACCAACATGGCGGGCCGCGGTACAGACATCATGCTGGGCGATGGAGTGGCCGAACTCGGCGGGCTGCATATTATAGGTACCGAGCGGCATGAAAGCCGCCGGATTGATAACCAGCTTCGCGGCCGTGCGGGACGCCAGGGCGACCCGGGCTCTTCGCAATTTTATTTGTCGCTCGAGGATGAACTGATGCGCCGCTTCGGTGCGGAGAACATCATGGGCATGATGGACCGTCTCGGCTTCGAGGAAGATCAGCCGATCGAAAGCAAGCTGATCTCGAGAGCGATCGAATCCGCCCAGAAGCGGGTGGAAGGCAACAACTTCGACGTGCGGAAGATTGTCCTGCAGTATGACGACGTGATGAATCAGCGGCCGGGAAATCATCTACAAGCAGCGCCGCGAGGTGATCGAGTCGGAGAATATCCGCGATATCGTTCTGGGCATGATGTTGCCGATCGTCGACCGGGTGGTCGATGCTCACTGTTCGGATGCGCAGGTGCCGGAAGAGTGGGATCTGCAGGCCATCGTCGATTATTTGAACGGCACGATCCTCACGGAAGGCCAGCTGACGAAAGAAGAGCTGTGGGGAAAGAGAAGGAAGAGATGGTCGAATTCCTGCGCGATCTCGTGACGCGAGTTTACGAAGAGCGCGAGAAGGCCATCGGCGAAGAGTTCTTCCGCGAATTCGAGAAGGTGGTCGTACTTCGTGCGGTCGACAGCAAGTGGATGGATCACATCGATGCAATGGATCAACTGCGTCAAGGCATCCACCTGCGTGCCTACGGCGGTACCGATCCGCTTCGCGAATACCAGTTTGAGGGCTATGAAATGTTCCAAGAGATGATCCAAAGCATTCAGGAGGAAGTGGCCACATACGTCATGAAGGCGCACGTGGAAACGAACCTCATCCGTGAAGCTGTCGTCGACGAGCATGAAATGGCCACGAACGGCGAGCCGGCGCCGAAGCGCCCGGTAACGAGCGGGGATCAAATCGGCCGGAACGATCTTTGTCCTTGCGGCGGCGGCAAGAAATATAAGCAGTGCCATGGGGCTTAAGCGATAAAGGAAGAACGGGAGGTCGGGGCTTCGCCTCGGTCTCCTTTAACGATTTGGAAAGTTTAAGTGTGTTAAAAGCGATAAAGCGCACTGCAACTTTGAAGGACTCCGATAAGGAGTTTTTCTTTTACAATAAACCAAGCAGAGGTGTTGCTATATGTTGGAAACAGAGGTTAAACGGGATTTGCAAGAAACGGCCAAGCGATTGGCTGAGCTTAGGGGGTCTCTTTGACTTAGATCTCAAGCTGGAGCAGATCGCGGATTATGAGGAGAAGATGTCGGCTCCGGACTTCTGGGACGACAATGAACGGGCGCAGAAGCTGATCGCCGAAATGAACGCCGTCAAAGGAGGCGTTGATCAGTTCCAGGCGCTTGAAGCGGAGTTTAACGACCTGGAAGTATTGGCCGAGCTGGTCCAGGAAGAGCAGGACGAGAGTATGGCCGAGGACATCAAGACGGGGCTTGCGGCGCTGGTGAAGAAGCTGGAGGAATTCGAGCTGCAGCTTCTGCTCAGCGAGCCTTACGACAAGCTGAATGCGATTCTCGAGCTGCACCCGGGTGCCGGAGGCACGGAGTCCCAGGACTGGGCGGAGATGCTGCTTCGCATGTACCGCCGCTGGGCGGAGAAGCGGGATTACAAGGTCGAAGTGCTTGACTATTTGCCGGGCGATGAAGCGGGTGTCAAGAGCGTCACGCTGCTGATTAAAGGCTATAATGCCTACGGGTATTTGAAGGCCGAGAAGGGCGTGCACCGGCTCGTGCGGATCTCGCCGTTCGATGCTTCCGGGCGCCGGCATACGTCATTCGTCTCGTGCGATGTCATGCCGGAAATTGAGGATGACGAAGAGATTGAAATTCGTACCGAGGATCTGAAGGTGGACGTGTACCGGTCCAGCGGCGCCGGCGGTCAGCATATCAATACGACGGACTCCGCCGTGCGGATGACTCACATTCCGACAGGCATTGTCGTCAGTCGCCAGACGGAACGATCGCAGATCAAGAACCGCGAGCGCTGTTTGAAAATGCTTCGTTCGAAGCTCTACGAGAGGAAGATCGAAGAGCAGCAGAAGCATTTGGCCGAGATCCGAGGCGAAGTAAGCGATATCGCTTGGGGAAGCCAGATCCGCTCTTACGTCTTCCATCCGTACAGCATGGTGAAGGACCACCGGACACAGGAAGAGACGGGGAACATCGGTGCGGTGATGGACGGCGATTTAGACGCGTTCATCGATGCTTACCTCCGGAAGCAGATTAATAAACAGGAGAAAGAGGCTTAAGCCCTCTTCGAAGACAAGATTAGGTTATCCCTTAGCGGGATAGCCTTTTTTGTTTTCACCGTGGGAAAAAAGGTTGAAGATAGATAAAACGGCAGATGGAGGATCATCCTACATATAATGGACCGCGTTAGGTTTAGCCTGAAAAGCAGGCATTGGGAGCGGGTGCCTGAAGGGAAAACGCCCGGCGGAGGAGGAATGAGCTTGACCGAGGAAGTGAAGAGGGAAGAAGAGGCTCCCGCCGTCCTGCGGAGAAGCCGTGCAGCCTCGGACGAGGAAGGCCGGCGGATGAGGGAAAGGCGGCGGAAGAAAAGGCGGGCGGGCCGGATGGCTATGGCCGTGCGCGAATATGCTTTTTTGCTGGCGGGGTCGCTGCTGATTGCGCTCAGCTTCAATATGTTTCTCAGTCCGAATCAGGTGGCCTCCGGCGGTGTGTCGGGGATCAGCATCATCGTGAAGGAGGTGTTCGGCGTAGAGCCGGCCCTGACCCAGTGGGCGCTCAATATTCCGCTGTTCCTGGCCGGATTATGGCTGCTTGGCGGGCATTTCGGCGTGAAGACAGCGGTCGGCTCCGTACTGCTTGCCGCTGTTCGTGCTGCTCACGAAAGAGTCGCCGCCGCTAACGACCAATTTGCTGCTGGCGAGCATCTACGGAGGGATACTGGTCGGGATTGGACTAGGGCTCGTTTTTCGGGGGAGGGGTTCCACCGGCGGGCTGGATCTTGCGGCGCAAATTATACATAAATACACCGGCATCGGCTTGGGCCTTTGCGTAGCGATGCTTGACGGGCTGGTCATTACGACGGCGGGATTTACTTTGTCTCCGGAAAAGGCGCTGTATGCGCTGATCGGGCTGTTCGTTACCAGCCGGACGATCAATGTGGTACAGCTCGGCTTCAGCTACTCCAAAGTGGCTTTTATCATATCGGAGAGAGCGGACGTGCTGCAGGGAGCCATTCTCTATGAGCTGGACCGGGGCCTCACCAGTCTGCAGGCGAAGGGCGGTTTCACGGGGAAGAGCGTACGGTGCTGATGGTCGTCGTGAGCCAGACGGAAGTGACCCGGCTGAAGGAGCTCGTGCGGGGAATCGACCCGGGAGCTTTCGTCATTCTGAGCGATACCAACGAGGTGCTCGGCGAAGGCTTCAAGCTGCCCGGAACGGTATAGGATGCGGAATCGCCGGGGGGTCAAACGGGAAAAAGCAGGCGACGACTGGGAGCGGATTTTGCGGGTACATACAGCGAATTCGCAGGCAGCAAGGATACCTATAAAAAGTTGCACATCCCGGTGCCGTGGAGTACGATGAAATGGGCAGATAAAACGCAGCGGAAGACCGCTTGCAAGCGTCATCATGGCCCTTCGTTTGCTTAAGTATTGATAAGACGGAAAAACACGTTGAACAGGGAGGTATGGCTCTCGGACCTATCCGGAAAAGCTTCATCCAGACACCGATATATGCTCCTTGAAAGCGGCTCGGCAATTATAAATATCTATTGTATTATTATACCCGTGACTGTATAATAATACATAGTTTTCATGTGGAGGGAACGGATATGTCTACGAAATTAAGGGCGGCGGTTATCGGAGCAACGGGCTACAGCGGTGCGGAAGTGATCCGGTCGCTGCTGATGCATCCCCATGTGGCGGTGACGTCGGTGGTGTCCTCTTCGAATCCGGGCGCACTGCTCGCCGACGGGTTTCCGCATTTGAGCCAGATCGTTACCGACCGGCTGGATGCGGTGGATGTCGACGTGATCAAGGAAAAGGCGGATGTGGTATTTCTCGCGACACCGCATGGGGTAAGTACGGAGCTATCGCCGAAGCCGCTGGAAGCGGGGCTGAAGGTCATCGATATCTCGGGCGACTTCCGGCTGAAATCGGGCGAAGTTTATGAGAAGTGGTATAAGCATAAGCCGGCGGACGCCGCATTCCTGGAGAAGGCGGTTTACGGTCTGGCCGAGGTGTTCGGCGACGAGGTGCGGGGAGCGAATTTCATTTCCAATCCCGGTCGCTATCCGACGGCCTCGACTTTGGGGCTGGCGCCGCTTGCAGCCAAAGGCTGGATCGACATGAAGTCGATCATTGTCGATGCGAAGTCCGGCGTATCTGGAGCGGGACGCGGGCTCAGCATGACGACGCATTTTTCCGAAATCAATGAGAATTTCTATGCTTATAAAGTGAATAAACACCAGCATACGCCGGAGATCGAACAGACGCTCACGCGTCTTTCCGGAGAAGAGACGGTCATTACCTTCACGACGCACCTGGTGCCGATGACGCGGGGATTTTGTCGACGATTTATGTAAATTTGAAGGAGCCGCGTACGGAGGATGAGGTCTTCGAGCTCTTCCGCAGCTATTATGAAGGACGCCGCTTCGTGCGGATTCGCGATAAAGGCAAGTATCCGGCAACGAAGGAAGTATGGGGCTCCAACTACTGCGATATCGGCTTGTCGCTGGATTCGCGGACCGGCCGTCTGACGGTGCTGTCGGCGATCGACAATGTGGTGAAGGGCGCGCCGGGCAGGCGGTACAGAACTTGAACTTGATGATGGGCTGGGACGAAATGACCGGATTGGCATTCTCCCCAGTATATCCATAACGCGTCGGAAGGGGACGAATGGGGAAGATGGCTACGAAGACGAGCGAATTTGCAGTCGTGCCGGAAGGGTCCGTAACAACGCCGAAGGGCTTCCAAGCGGGAGGCCTGCATTGCGGGTTGAAAAAAACGCAGCGCCACGACCTCGGCGTGATTGTATGCGAGGTGCCGGCGAATGCGGCGGGCGTGTATACGCTGAATCAGTTTCAAGCGGCGCCGCTTAAGGTGACCCAGGAAAGCATTGCTTTGCCGGCGGCAAGCTGCAGGCGATGCTGGTCAACAGCGGGAACGCGAACGCCTGCACGGGACAGCAGGGCGAAGACGACGCGCGGGCGATGCGTGAAGCTTGCGCGAAGGCATTCGGCCTCGCGGAGCATTTGGTCGGCGTGACGTCCACCGGCGTCATCGGGGAGCTTCTGCCGATGCCGAAGGTGCTGGGCGGCATAGAGAAGCGCCGTCCAGCGTCAAAGCGGATGGCGGGGACGATTTTTGCCAGGCGATCCTGACGACGGATCTCGTGAAGAAGGAGATTTGCGTGCGCCTGACGGTAGACGGCAAGACGGTTCACATTGCCGGAGCCGCTAAGGGGTCGGGGATGATCCATCCGAACATGGCGACGATGCTCGGATTCATTACGACGGATGCGAACATCGAGAGTGCTATGCTGCAGAAGCTTCTGAACGAAGTGACGGACTCGACGTTCAACATGATCACGGTAGACGGTGATACGAGCACGAACGATATGGTCGTTGCGATGGCGAGCGGCCTTGCCGGAAACCACGCCTTGAAGCCGGAGCATGAGGACTGGGAGGCCTTCGCGGCAGGGTTCCGCCATGTGAGCGAGCATCTGGCGAAGGCGATTGCCCGCGACGGCGAAGGTGCGACGAAGCTGATCGAGGTGACGGTGACGGGAGCGGATTCGCGTGATGCGGCCCGCGCGATTGCGAAGACGGTGATCGGCTCGAGCCTGGTGAAGTCCGCCTGCTTCGGAGCGGATGCGAACTGGGGTCGGATCATCGCCGCGGTGGGGCGTGCCGGTTATCCGGTCAACGTGAATACGGTGGATATCCGGATCGGCGATATCTCCGTATTGGAGCAGTCCCGTCCGGTCAAGTTCGACGAGGATAAAGCGGAAGCTTACCTGAAGGGCGAGCTGGTGCAGATTCAGGTGGATCTGAACATGGGCGGCGCTTCGGCAACGGCCTGGGGCTGCGATCTCACCTACGATTACGTACGGATTAATGCGGCTTACCGGACTTAATCATCCGGCGCCGGATAAGTGCAGCTTTTTATAGAGGGATAACCTGGCAGGGCATTCCGGAGCCAAGAACGAAAAGGAATGCCCGCATGATTAAAAAGGGGAAGCGTACGGATGAATAGCTGTTTTGTCATGAAATGCGGAGGCAAAGCACCCTGGCGGCGCTGCCCGATGCGTTCTTCGAGGATTTGAAGAAGCTGCAGGCGGAAGGCATTATCCCGGTCATCGTGCATGGCGGCGGCCCGGCGATTTCGGACACGCTCGGGAAGCTTGGCATTGAGACGGAATTTGTGAACGGACTGCGCAAAACGAACGAAGCCGTGCTGGACGTGGTCGAGATGGTGTTGGCCGGGCAGATCAATAAAGAGATCGTCCGCAAAATCCAGCTGTCCGGCGCTCGGGCTCTCGGACTGTCCGGCGTAGACGGACACTTGATTCAAGCGGTACCTGTGGCGAATGCGCATGAAGTTGGCCTTGTCGGCGACGTAACGCAGGTGAACGCCGAACTGATTCAAGGCATTGTGGCGATGGGCTACATGCCGGTTATTGCGCCGGTCGGTATCGGGGCGGACGGAGGACAGCGTTACAACATCAATGCCGATACGGCGGCCGGGGCGGTTGCTTCGCACCTCGGTGTCGAGCGGATGATTGTGGTGACGGATGTACCGGGCATTTTGAAGACGGTGAACGGCGAGAAGCAGGTGCTTCCGTCGGTTACGGTGCAGGAAATCGACGAAATGATCGCCAGCGGCGAAATTTACGGCGGCATGATCCCGAAGGTGAAGGCGCGGTGCAGTGTATCCAAGGCAAGGTGCGTGAGGTCGTCATTGTGAACGGCTCGGAGCCGGGAGTGCTGAGCCGGGCGCTGAAGGAAGGCTCGATCGGTACGCGTATCGTCAGATAAAGGTCTAATGTGAATCCATTGATTATAAAAGGAGTGAACGACATGGGAGAGGCTCATAACGCTTTGTTTCCCAACTACGCACGGTATCCGCTGGCTTTTGTAAAAGGGGAAGGCAGGCAGGCTTTGGGACGAGAACGGCAAGGAGTATCTCGACCTCATGTGCGGCCTCGCCGTCACGAATCTGGGCCACGCGCCGAAGCAGGTGAAGGAGCGGCTCAAGGCGCAGGTGGATACGCTGTGGCACACGAGCAATCTGTTCCACATCCCGGATCAGGAGAAGCTGGCGAAGCCGCTGGTGGACAACAGCTGCGCGGATGCGGTGTTCTTCTGCAACAGCGGGGCGGAGGCGAACGAAGCGGCTATCAAGCTGGCGCGGAGATATTTTCAGAAGGTGGCCGGCCAGCCCGAGCGTTATGAAATCATCACATTCCATATGTCGTTCCACGGCCGGACGCTGGCTACGCTGACGGCGACCGGGCAGGATAAGGTCAAGGAGGGCTTCTCGCCGCCGCCGGAGGGCTTCAAGTACGCCCCCTATAACGATGCGGAAGCGCTCGAGAAGGCGATCGGGCCGAACACCTGCGCGATTATGCTGGAGATGGTACAGGGGAAGGCGGGGTAAATCCGGCCGACCAGGCTTTTGTGCAAAAGGTCGCCGAGCTGTGCGAACAGCATGGGCCGCTGCTCATCGTCGATGAAATCCAGACCGGCATGGGCCGGACCGGCAAGCTGTTCGCCTACGAGCATTACGGCATTGAGCCGGACATTTTCACTTTGGCCAAAGGCCTCGGAAGCGGGATTCCGATCGGCGCGATGCTGGGCAAGGAAAAGCTGCGCGAAGCGTTCACGGCCGGCGACCACGGCTCCACCTTCGGCGGCAACTACCTTTCGACCGCCGCAGGGCTGGCCACGCTGGAAACGATTCTGGAAGAGAAGCTGTCCGAACGGGCGGCGGAGCTGGGCGATTACATCGTGAGCGAGCTGCAAAAGAAGCTGGCCGGCAATCCGCTCGTGGAGGAAGTGCGCGGGCTGGGTCTTTTGATCGGTATTCAGCTGAACCAATCGGCGGGTGCACTAATCACCACCATTCAGGAGCAGGGTGTCCTGGTGGTTGGCGCCGGACCGAACGTGATTCGTCTCGCACCGAGCCTGCTGATTTCAAAGGCGGACTTGGACCGCGGTCTGGACACGGTTTGCCGAGTGCTCGCGCAAACTTCGGTCGCGGCCGTTTAACTGGAGTGACTGAGTAGCATATAAAAAATGGAAAGTTGAAAGGAGATGCATCCATGGCAGGCACAGCAGAGCAGGATATGGCGATACAGCTCAAAGGCCGCGATTTCATCGGACTGGTGGATTACGCGCCGGAAGAGATTCAATATTTGATCGAGCTCGCGATCGAGCTGAAGAAGAAGCAGAAGGCGGGCGAGGTGTATCAGCCGCTGAAGGGCAAGACGTTGGGCATGATTTTCGAGAAGTCGTCTACGCGCACGCGGGTGTCTTTTGAAGTGGGGATGTACCAGCTGGGCGGACATGCGCTGTTCCTCAGCAAGAACGATCTGCAGATCGGACGGGGCGAGTCGATTTGGGATACGGCGCAAACGATGTCGAGATATCTGGACGGCATCATGATCCGGACCTTCGCGCACCGCACGGTGATCGATTTGGCCAGAGGGGCGACAGTTCCGGTCATTAACGGACTCACGGACCTGTCCCATCCCTGCCAGGCGCTGGCGGATTACCAGACGATCTATGAGAAGAAGGGCCGTCTCCAAGGCCTCAAAGTAGCCTATATCGGCGACGGGAACAACATGGTGCACTCGCTGCTCATGGGCGCGGCCAAGCTGGGCGTGAATTTCGCGGTGGCTACGCCGGAAGGCTATGAGCCGGATGCGGAAGTGCTGCGGAGCTCCAAAGAAGTAGTCGCCAAATCGGGCGCTTCGATCTACATCGGCACGGATCCGAAAGAAGCGATCGCGGATGCGGACGTCGTCTATACGGACGTATGGGCGAGCATGGGCTTCGAGGCCGAGCAGAAAGAGCGCGAGCTCGCGTTCAAGAACTACCAGGTGAACGATGAGCTGGTGAAATATGCGAAGAAGGATTACCTGTTCATGCACTGCCTACCGGCCCACCGCGGGGAAGAAGTGTCGGAGGGCGTCATTGACGGGCCGAATTCGGTTATTTTCGATCAGGCGGAGAACCGTCTGCATGCTCAGAAGGCGATTATGGCCGCGATTATGTAATATGCCGCCGTGTTAGGCGAGCCGGCCGTCTTTCGTAAGAAGGGATCGGCAATTCAAGAGGAGAAGGGGAGCAAGAAACAAGATGGCAAAGCAAAAAATCGTTCTCGCCTATTCGGGCGGTTTGGATACCTCCATTATTTTAAAATGGCTGAAGGAAACCTACGATGCGGAAATCATCGCCTTCACCGCGGACATCGGGCAGAAGGAGGAGCTCGACGGCCTGGAGGAAAAAGCGCTGAACACGGGCGCTTCGAAGGTATACATCGACGACCTGCGCGAAGAGTTCGCACGCGATTTCATTTATCCGATGTTCCAGGCGGGAGCGCTGTATGAAGGCCAGTACCTGCTCGGCACAAGCATCGCGCGTCCATTGATCGCGAAGCGCATGGTTGAGATCGCGCGCGCGGAAGGCGCAACGGCGATTGCGCACGGCGCAACGGGCAAAGGCAACGACCAAGTGCGCTTCGAGCTGACCGCTGCGGCTTTGACGCCGGACATCGAAGTGATCGCACCGTGGCGTCTTGAGCAGTTCCGCGAGCAGTTCCCGGGACGCGCGGAAATGATCGCTTACGCCGAGAAGCACGGCATTCCGGTAACGGCATCGGCCGCCAAACCGTACTCGATGGACCGCAACCTGCTGCATATCAGCTATGAGAGCGGCGTGCTCGAGGATCCTTGGTTCGACGCCAGCGCGCCGGAGAATAAAGAGATGTTCCTGCTCAGCGCCGATCCGGAAGACGCTCCGGATCAAGCGGAGTACGTGGAGCTGGAGTTCGAACAGGGCAACTGCGTAGCCGTTAACGGCGAGCGCATGATTCCGCGCATATCATGGAGAAGCTGAACGAGCTCGGCGGCAAGCACGGCATCGGCCGCGTCGACATGGTGGAGAACCGCTTCGTCGGCATGAAGAGCCGGGGCGTATACGAGACACCGGGCGGCGCCATCTTGTTCACCGCGCACCGCAAGATCGAGTCCCTGACGATGGACCGCGAAGTGATGCATCTGCGCGACGGACTGATTCCGAAGTATGCTTCGCTCGTGTATAACGGCTTCTGGTTCGCGCCGGAGCGTCTTGCGATTCAGGCTCTGGTTACCGAAAGCCAGAAGAATGTCACCGGAACGGTGCGCCTCAAGCTGTACAAAGGCAATGTTATTGCCGCCGGCGTGAAGAGCCCGGTCAGCTTGTACAATCCTCACATCGCCACGATGGAAGCCGATCCGACCCAGGCTTACGACCAAGGCGATGCAAAGGGCTTTATCCGTTTGAACGCGCTGCGTCTGCGCGTACAAGCCGGCGTGCGCGAGAACGCGAACAAGTAATTTGAACGGCCGAATCGCATAATGAATGCTATTGCTTAGGGTTTTCCGCTCGTGGAAAACCCTAAGATTGTGTATAATTGGAATCGAATGTTTATTTTTTTGAATCGGATTCGCGAGAGGGGAGCAACTGACGTGTCAAAGCTTTGGGGTGGACGGTTTACGAAGAAAACAGACCAGCTGGTGGAGGAATATACGGCTTCCATCATGTTCGACAAAGAGCTGGCCGAAGAGGACATCCAAGGCGACCCTGGCCCATGTGACGATGCTTGGAAAATGCGGAATTCTGCCGCAGGACGACGTGGATAAAATCAAGGACGGCCTTCATAAGGTGCAGGGGATGATCCGCCGCGGCGAGATGGAATTCTCCATCAGCGACGAAGACATCCATATGAACATCGAGAAGGCGCTGATCGACGAGGTCGGCCCGGTAGGCGGCAAGCTGCACACCGGCCGGAGCCGCAACGATCAGGTGGCGACGGACATGCACCTGTGGTGCGCAAGCGGGTGGTCGAGTTCGTGGGCTTGCTCGGCAAGCTGCAGGAAGCCTTGATCGAACAAGCCAAGGCGAATCTGGATACGATTCTGCCGGGCTACACGCATCTGCAGCGGGCGCAGCCGATTCTGTTCGCCCATCATCTGATGGCGTACGTGTCGATGTTACAGCGCGATGCGGAGCGCCTGCAGGACAGCTACAAGCGCATCAACGTGCTTGCCGCTCGGCGCCGGGGCGCTGGCGGGGACGACGTTCCCGATCGACCGTCATTTCGTGGCGAAGCAGCTCGGTTTCGACGGCGTCTACGAGAATTCGCTCGATGCGGTCAGCGACCGCGACTTCATCCTCGAGTTTCTTTCGAATGCGTCGATCATCATGATGCATTTGTCGCGCTTCTGCGAGGAGCTGGTGCTCTGGTCCAGCACGGAGTTTCATTTTATCGAATTGGATGACGCGTTCTGCACCGGAAGCAGCATCATGCCGCAGAAGAAAAACCCGGACGTGGCGGAGCTGGTACGGGGCAAAACGGGCCGCGTCTACGGCAACCTGTTCGGTCTCCTGACCGTGCTGAAGTCGCCGCCGCTTGCTTATAACAAGGACATGCAGGAAGACAAAGAAGGCATGTTCGACACGGTTCGCACACTGCAAGGAGCGCTTCAACTCTTTGCGCCGATGGTCCGCACGATGAAGGTGAACAAAGACCGGATGCGCCAGGCGGTCAATCAGGACTTCTCCAACGCGACGGATATTGCGGACTATCTCGTGGGCAAAGGTATGCCGTTCCGCCAGGCGCATGAAGTGATCGGCAAGACGGTGCTGTACTGCATCCAAAATCAAAAGTTCCTGCTCGACTTGAAGCTCGAGGAGTTCCACCAGTTCTCCAAGCTGTTCGATCAGGATATTTATAATGTGCTTCAGCCGGAGCGTGTGGTCAACGCCCGAAATGTATACGGCGGCACGGCCGGTAACCAGGTGAGCGAAGCGATCGCCCGCGCGGAAGAAGCGGTGAACCGGACAAACACGTGGTTTGAAGAGCTGTTCGTGAAAAGCCGTTAATTTTCAAAAAAGATGGTAGCCCCCGGGGCATGCTGGTTTCAGCGTGACCGGGGGTTTTCTTACGTTGTTTATCGGAAATTCGGCCCCTTCACTCCGTCCTCAATCAGCGGATCGCTGCTTCCCGGACCCGGTGCAGAGCGGTCTTGGCCCCTCCCGTGCCGTTATTGGCCGCAACGACGGTGGGCTGCGCGGAATAGGTGTCGCGGGAAATCCGTTCGCGGCTTACGGCGACGCCGTTTTTCTTTTGAATCCGGTACGTCTCTACGACATAACCCGGTTTGCCTTGGACCACCGTCTCCTGTTTTCCGGCAGGCAGGGCGGGGTTCAGTACGTATTTGACCGGCGGTCGCAGGGTTTCGACCGTCACGGATTCCACGTCGTAGGTGAGGTTCTGCGGCGTCTGCCCGAACAGCTTGACCGTAAGCGAGCGGTCATCTGACATGGTGCGGATCAGCAGGTAATGCTCTGTGCTGTTCTTGAATTTGAAATTGATGTGCCCGCTGGCGAATGTTGCATCCTGCCCGAGAGGCACATAGCTGACCGGGAGCGAGTGACTTCGCCGCTCCACAATGGCAAGTCCAGCGCGCAGCACCGCATTATACAGCGTGGACGAAACTTGACAGATGCCGCCGCCGATACCCGGCACCAGCTTCCCGTTTACGATCACGGGGGCTTCTTTAAAGCCGAAGGTCTTCTCGGTTTGCTCGATATAAGGGGCGTAATTGAAGACCTCCCCCGGCTTCAGCAGCACATCCTGAATCGTTGCGGCGGTAGAGCGGACGTTATGGACTCGGCCCTCGCTGTTCACACCCGGCGCCGTGTTCACCGGGTACTGCGTGGTAAATTCGCTGATTTTCCGGACAATCCCTTGGGTCTGCAGCGATTGGACCGTGATCTTCGGTTGGATGGACCGCATCGGTACGGGGAGCGGAACGGGAGAGACAGCGGATGGCGTTTGCCCGCCGCCAGGGTTCTTCCCTGGCCCCGCGGGAGGCCCCCTTGCGCCGAATCGCGCCGCATAGCGGAAGGCCGGAGCTCCACTTGGGCGAGCCCCACGTGGGGAGCAGCGGCTCCAGCTGTTCCCGCAGACTTGTTCTCATCGACGCGTTCCACGGGCATTTCCGCGGTATAGCTGATGGTGTCATTTTCCGTAAAAATCCGCTTGGCATTAACCGGTCGCCGGGCGTAAACCTGCGGAAAAGCCTGCTGTAAAGCGGCCTGCAGCGGCTCATCCGCTATGCCCCGGGGCCAAGCCCACACGCCGCTGCGCGCCTTCCACCGGTTCACTGCCCGGCGGAACGGCGAACCCTCCCGGAGCTGGCGAAGCCGCCGCTGAATCTGCCCTTCCTCCGTATGCAGTCCAAGCCGCTGCAAGGTCCTCACCTGCGTCCCCGCCCCGATGCCGCCGCTTACTGTCAAGGCAATCGGTCGCTCCAGCGACCGGGCCTTTTTCTCCGCCAGCTGGCGTTCGAATTCACCGTAATTCATGCCTCCGACCGCCCAATCCTCCACCTTGAGCCCTGCGGGCGCCCGGGGGATACTGCCGTAGACGGCTATCGAAATCAGCGCGGACGCCAGGAGAGCGAGCATCGGGATTAACATCCATATAGGGCGGAACGGGAATTTGAACAAGGCCATGAAAGGTTCTCCTTTTTACAGAACAATCAGCAAGCTCGTACTATCACTTTATGCGGCGGGTCCCGCCGACTTTCCTGCGATTTTCGTATCCCTTGTAAGCGGTACCGATAGAACATTCCTCTCCCTCCTGCCTTCATTCGACAACAGCCGCCTTCCCTGCGAAAATCCTCCATTCCGTGAAAAAGCCGCAGAAAATATAGGAACGCTAAAGGATTTTAAGCTTTTATGTCGAACTATTAAAGTCTGGGATAAAATATGCCCTTTTTCGCCGTACATCCCGAATCCAGTCAGCCAGAGCGGCAGGGGACAGCATCGTAATCCATTCAGGAAGTGATACCGTGATTGAAATGCAAGACGTGTGGAAAACGTACCCGGACGGAACGCATGCCTTGAAGGGCATCAATGTCAAGGTGGACCGCAACGAGTTCGTCTACGTCGTAGGCCCGTCCGGAGCAGGCAAATCGACATTCATGAAGTTGATGTATAGAGAAGAACGCCCGACCAAAGGCACCATTTTCGTAAACGGTTTTAACTTGGAAAAGCTCAAGCATCGCAAAATTCCATACGTTAGACGCAATATCGGCGTAATCTTTCAGGACTACCGGCTTCTGCCCAAGCTGACCGTGTTTGAGAACGTGGCCTTCGCCATGGAGGTTATCGAAGCGCCGAAGAAGATCATCAAGAAGCGGGCCCTGGAAGTGCTGGAGCTGGTCCGTTTGAAGGATAAGATCCATTCCCTTCCGACTCAGCTGTCCGGGGGCGAGCAGCGGCGCGTTGCTATTGCCCGGGCAATAGTCAATAATCCTTCGGTCATTATCGCCGATGAACCGACCGGGAATTTGGACCCGGATACGTCATGGGGAATTATGAAGCTGATGGAAGAGATCAACTTCCGCGGCACGACTATCGTAATGGCTACACACAACAAGGAGATCGTGAACACGATCCGTAAGCGGGTACTGGCTATCGAGGAAGGCAAGATTGTCCGCGATGAAGCGAGGGGGACTACGGCTATGAGGATTAGTACGGCCGTACGGCACCTTCGGGAGGGCGGGAAGAATGTCGTCCGGAACGGCTGGATGTCCTTCGCCTCCATCAGCTCCATCGCCATTTCGCTCTTTATCTTGGGCGTATTTTTGCTGCTCACGCTCAATGTCAATTATTTGGCGCAGCAGATCGAGCAGCAGGTTGAAATCCGCGTATATCTGGAAGTGAATACCTCGAAGGACATGATCACTCAGCTGCAAAATGAGATCGGCTCCATCCCTCAGGTGGCCAAGGTCCAGTTCGTTTCGAAGGAAGAGGGGCTGAAGTTCCTGCGGGAGAAGCTGGGCGAAAGCGGCAAGCAGCTGCTCGAGGGCTTCGACGGGGACAATAACCCGCTCAACGATTCGTTTACGGTGGATGTGACGCGACCGCGCGAGGTGGCGGCGGTGGCGCAGCAGATCAGCGCGCTGAACAACGGCAAGCCCAACAAGCCGATTTACCGCGTCAGCTACGGACAAGGCACGGTCGAAACCATGTTCAAAGTAACGTCCATCGTTCGCAATGTCGGCCTCGTGCTCGTAGCGGCGCTGGCGCTGACCGCCATGTTCCTTATTTCCAATACCATCAAGATCACCATTGTGGCGCGCCGCCGCGAAATTTCGATCATGAAGCTCGTTGGCGC
This sequence comes from Paenibacillus sp. P25, assembly GCA_024704175.1. Classification (GTDB taxonomy): domain Bacteria; phylum Bacillota; class Bacilli; order Paenibacillales; family NBRC-103111; genus Paenibacillus_G. The sequence continues at coordinate 6,239,459 of CP085629.1, read as the reverse complement.
GACCAATTCCTTTATACGATGGCCCTTCTTTATTGAAGGAGCGCTGCTGGGATTTATCGGTTCGCTGATTCCGACCGGTATCCTGCTGTACGGCTACTGGCAGATGATGCGTTCGATCCAGCTGGATTTGAATTTGCTGCTGATCAAGCTGCTGCCTTTTGATGCGGTGAGCCTGAAGGTTACGGGCCTCCTGCTCGGCATCGGCATCCTGATCGGGATTTGGGGAAGTACCTTGTCGGTGCGCAAGTTTTTGCGTGTGTAACCTTGCCAGTGATGTGACGTGAGCTCGGGGGGCGGCCAAGCCGGGTCCCGAATCGTCCATGCAAAAGTTGACGAAGCCTTTAAGGAGGAGCAGGATTTGAAGAAGTCTTTTCTGCCGCTTGTCGTTACCGTCGGACTGATCGGGGCACTCATGGTCCCGGAGTATAGCTATGCCTTGTCGGAATCCCAGCGGATTCAGCAGGAGCTCAATCAGCTCAAACAATCGAAAGCGAACCTTCAGCAGACAGCCGCCCAAGCGGAAAAGGAAAAGAACCAGGTTCAGCAGGATAAACAGCAAACGAATAAGGATCTCAACACGATTCTGAACCAGATCGATGAGACGAATCAAAAGCTGAACCAGCTTAACGATCAAGTGTCGACAGTGTCGGCGGCTTTGAAAGATAATGCGGCCCAGCTCGAGGACGCCGAGGCGCGGGTTGCATCCAGGGATCAAATGCTGCGCTCCCGCCTGCGCCTAATGTATATGAACGGTGTAGTATCCTACGCGGATGTACTGCTCAGCTCGACGAGCTTCAGCGACTTCTTGGACCGGCTGAACGCCCTGAAGTCGATCGTTAATCAGGATAAAGAAATTCTGGAAGCGAACAAGCGGGATAAAGAAGTCATTGCCCAGAAGCAGGTGGAAATCGAGAAGCGGCTGGCGCAGGTGAAGGATTTATACGCCCAGGCGGCGGCAGTCAAAGCGGATCTCCTTGTGAAAGAAAAGGAAAAAGAAGTGAAGATCGCGAGCCTCTCCCAAAAAGAGAAGGAGCTTGAAGAGATCAGCAAGGACGCGGAGAACCAGCTTATTCAAGTGGCCAAGCAGGAAGCCGCCAAGCAGCGGGCGTTCCAGGATGCCAAGGCGGCCGAGTCGGCGAAGCAGGGCAAGAGCGCGGCTCCGGCCTACACCTACAGCGGTGGGCGGTTCGGTTATCCGCCGCCGAAGGTGGTGCAGATCTCTTCGGACTTCGGCGTACGCATCGATCCGTTCACGGGGCAGAAGGCGGGCCATACCGGCATCGACCTTCCTTCCCCGAACGGTACCGATATTTACGCGGCGGAAGCCGGCGTAGTCATTCTTGCTTCCTGGTGGAGCGGGTACGGCAACTGCGTCATCATCGACCATGGCAAAGGGGTATGGACGTTATACGGGCATATCCGCAATGACGGCATTGTTGTGGAGAAGGGGCAGACCGTGAAGCGCGGGCAGAAGATCGCCGAAGTCGGCGCCACCGGCCGCGCTACCGGGAACCATTTGCATTTTGAAGTGCGCATCAATGAAGAGCCGGTCGATCCGAAGCCTTACTTGAAATAAAGACAAGTTCATATTTTTCCAATCGTTGTCATACACTAAAGAGACGAGTTTGTCCCAGGAAAGGCAACGGCAAAGGCGGTGTGGAGAACGAAATGACGTTTAAAGGACGCACGGTGCTGGCTTTTGTTTTACTGTCCATGTTTGCGGGCAGTATCATGACGCTGACGATCGTGAACCCGTCGATCTTCGCTGCGGTGGGCAAGGAAGGTGCGGCTTCCGCCTCGGTGAAGTCGGGACTTACGACCAAGGATTTCAACAAGCTGGCCACGACGTATCAGCTGATCCAAAGCAAGTTCTTGAACGAAACGGATCACGATAAGGTCTTGAACGGGGCGATTAACGGCATGCTGTCCACGCTGGACGATCCATTCACGGTTTACATGGACCAGAAGGAGGCCCAGCAGTTCGACGAGAACATCACTTCTTCTTTCCAGGGGATCGGAGCGGAGGTTACCTCGGACGACGGGAAGGTCACCGTGGTCTCTCCGATCAAGGGATCGCCGGCTGAGAAAGCGGGGCTTCACGCCAATGATGTGATTCTCTCGATCAACGGGGAGAAGCTGGACGGCCTGACATTAAACCAGGCGATCATGAAGATCCGCGGTCCGAAGGGGACGCAGGCCAAGCTGGAGGTGCAGCGCCCGGGCACGCCGGATCCGATCCAGGTGATCGTCGTCCGGGACGATATCGACGTCGAGACGGTATTCGCCGAGATGCTTTGCCGGATAACATCGGCAAGATTGAGATCCGCCAGTTTTCCAGCAATACCTCCAAACGGTTCAAAGAAGAGCTGGCGAATCTGGAGGCCAAAGACATGAAAGGGCTGATCATCGACGTCCGTAACGATCCGGGCGGCTTGTTAACGTCGGTGGTGGAGATCGTCGAACCTTTCATCCCGAAGGGCAAAACGATCGTTCAGATCGAAGACCGGAACGGACAGAAGGAGCAGACGACCTCCCAGGGGACCGGCAAGCCGTATCCGGTTACGGTGCTGATCAATAAGGGCAGCGCCAGCGCTTCCGAGATTCTGGCGGGGGCGATGCACGATTCGGCCGGCGCAAGCTGGTCGGCGAGACCTCGTTCGGCAAAGGAACGGTGCAGCTGACGTTCGAGAAGGAAATGGGCGACGGCAAAGCAACATCAAGATGACGGTGTATAAGTGGCTCACGCCGAACGGTACCTGGATTCACAAGAAAGGGATCGCGCCGGATGTGGCCGTCGATCAGCCGGCTTACTTCAAGGTAGCCCCGCTTTCGAAGAAAACGACCCTGAAGCCGGATTCGAACAGCGAGGATGTGAAGAACCTGCAGATCATGCTGCAGGGGCTGGGCCTGAATCCGGACCGGCAGGACGGTTACTACAGCGAGAAGACGACGCTGGCGGTCAAGGCATTCCAGCGCATGAACAACCTGCCGGTCACCGGAGAGGTCGATACGGATACGGCAACCAAGCTGGAAAAGTCGATTTTGACAGCCATCCGCGATCCGAAGAACGACCTTCAGCTGAAGGCGGCGGTACAGCAGATACAGTCCCAGCTGGCGAAGTAACAGGCAAGCACCTGCAAGCTCCAAAAGGGCTGGGAAATTCAGGCGCAGAGCAGGAAAACCAATAGACGGCGTCGAAATGGATTAAGAAGGGGAGCAGACCCTATGGGAGCTCCACCTTCTTTCTTTTTTCTCTTCAATTTACTGCTCATAAAGGAGCGAGCCATGATCGTAATGACCGAACTCGCAGATCGCGGGCTGCAGGCACTGCTTCAGTCGCTGCTGCATCCTTTTTATTATGTGGGCATCCTGTTTATAATCCTCCAGTACCGCAGACAGATTGCTTTCGAGCGGAAGCTGTTTTCCACGAAGCTGCATTCCTTGCTCTCGGAAACATGGCGCACCGTGCTCTGGGGCTGGAGCGGGGACTCCTCGCATCCGCCGCCATGGCTTTCGTAGGCGCGACGATCGAGCCGGAGGCCGTGATGATGCTATGGGTGATATCGCTGCTGCTCATTGTTGCCCGGGTCCGTTTCTTATGCTGGGCCTATGCGGTGGGCGTGCTGGGGATTGTTCAAGTGATCGTAGGGGCTTTTCCGCGGCTCCTGGATCGACCGGATGTCTCTTGGATTCTCCGTCCTTTGCTGAATGTGAACATCCCGTCCATGCTTGCTCTGGTGGCCATTCTACATTTGGTCGAGGCGGTATATGTGAGGACGCAGGGACACCGCTTCGGGACGCCGATGTTTTTTAGAAGCAAACGGGGAAGATCGTCGGAGGCTATCAGCTTCAGGGGTTCTGGCCGTTGGCCTTGTTCCTGATCGTCCCGGTGCAGGGGGGCGGAGGAACGCCGCCGCCGTGGACGCCGCTCCTCGGCGGCGAGCTGTGGCAGGGAGGCTGGACGATCGTCGGCTTCCCGGTCATGATCGGCTTCGCCGAGATGACGATGTCCCGCCTGCCGAAAGCGAAGGTACGGCTCAGCTCCAACCTGCTCGTGCTGTATTCGCTTATCCTGCTGGCCTTTGCGGCTCTTGCCGCCTGGGTGCCTGTCGTGACGCTCCCTGCCGCCATCCTGGCAATTCTGCTGCACGAGGGGATCGTCTGGTTCAGCCGCTGGGATGAAGCGCACCGGAATCCGATCTTCGTTCACTCGAACCGCGGGCTCAAGATTCTGGGGATCATCCCGGGGAGTCCCGCCCAGGAGCTGGGGGTTCAGACCGGCGAGACGATTCATAAGGTTAACGGGATTCCGGTCAGATCGAGAAGCGAGCTGCACCAGGCCATACAGACGAATCCGGCCTTTTGCCGCCTGGAAATTCTGAATTTGGAGGGTGAAAGCAAGTTCGTGAAGCGCGCCATCTTCTCCGGGGAGCATCATCAGCTGGGAATGATCCTGGCGCCGGACCAGGATGCGCTCTATTATGTGGAGGAACGGCAGACACACATCTTTGCCTACCTGAGCCGGAGATTGGTCGGACTGTTAACCCGGCGGGAGAACACCCGGTCGATGTGAGAAGAAGTCGCTGCAACGAAGCTCTTCGAGGAAGACGCCTTTCGAATCCTGCAAAAACAAAAGCCGCTTTGCGTTCGTCGCAACAGCGGCTTGCTTCGTTGGATCATGGTGCAGGAGCCGGAGGGTTGTCCCTGAGTACGACAATTTCCACACGGCGATTCTTGGCGCGGTTCTCGGCGCTGTTGTTCTCCGCCACGGGCCGGGTATCGGCATAGGCGGTGGAGATAAATTTCTTCTGCTCGAGCTGCGAGTTGTAGACGAAATATCGGAGCACCGAAAGCGAGCGAGCCTGCGACAAGCCCCAGTTATCCCGGTAAATCGAGCCGGTGGAAAGCGGCAGGTCGTCGGTATGCCCTTCGATACTAATCACCGCGTCCAGCGTCGGGAACAGGCTGGCCAATTGGTTGAGGATCGGATAGGCGGCCGGTTTGAGATCCGCTTTGCCAAGATCGAACAGGAACAGGTCGTTCAAGGTGACGGCTACGCCGCGGGGCGTATTTGCTGCAGACACCTGCGTCTGCAGCTTGTTTTGCTCGATGTAGGCCTGGATCTTTTGAAGCAGGTCTTCCAGTCGCCGTTCTTTCTTCTCGTGGTCTTCCCGTTCCTTCTTTTCCTTATCGGCCTTTTCCTTCTCTTCTTTCGTCGGGTCGGCACCGCCTTTGGCCGTACTGAGCTGGCCGAGCACTCCCTGGCCCTGAGGCATAATCGTATCGGCCTTCTTGAATTCAAACTTTAAGGCCTGTGCCAATACCTGATATTTCTGCATGTCGATCTTGCTCATGGCATACATGATGATGAAGAAGATGAGCACCAAGGTAATAAAGTCGGCGTAGCTGAGAAGCCAGCGCTCGTGATTCTCGGGGGCTTCCTGTTTCTTACTCTTCCTCGCCACCGGCCTCACCTGCACCTTCGTCTTTTTTGTTCTTCTCATGCTGGAAGGAGTTCAGCTTCTTCTTGATGAGTCATGCGGATTCTCGCCTGCCTGCAGGGCCAGGATGCCTTCCAGCATCAGCTCCATCTCGGAAATCTGCTGCTTGCTGCGGATTTTGATTTTGGTCGCGATCGGCAGGTAAATCAGGTTGGCCGTAGAGACGCCGTAGAGCGTAGCGGTAAAAGCAACGGCGATGGCAGGTCCCAATGCACCGGGATCGGATAAGTTGCCAAGTACGTGAATGAGGCCCATGACCGTACCGATGATACCCATCGTAGGGGCGAAGCCGCCGGCCGCTTCGAACATTTTGGCCCAGCCTTCGTGGTGGTGCTCCAGCGCATCCATTTCCAGTTCCATGATTTGCCGGGTGAGCTCCGGATCGGTGCCGTCCACCACCATCATCAGACCGTCGCGAAGGAATGGATTGGCGTGCTCCTGCGCTCTTTGCTCGAGGGCGAGAACCCCTTCCCTTCGGGCGATGGTGGCCATGTCTACGAGCTCTTCAATGATCAGCGAAGGATTGTGCTTCGTTTCTTTAAAAGCCATGCCGAGCGCTTTGCCGATATCCTTGAGCTGCGACATAGGGAAGCTGGTCGCCACGGCGCCGAACGTTCCGCCGAAGATGATCAGCATGGCGCTCGGTACGAACAGAGCCCCGAGATGGCCGCCGTCCCACATATATCCTCCGATTAATGCGCCGATACCTAGAACAATACCAATCAATGTTGTCAAATCCACTTGGTTCCACCCCTAAAATCGATAAATGAAGAGCTTGTGGTACGAAGTTGCCTCACCTTCCGCCGTCGCTGTCATATGTTGGAATTCATTTGCAACAGAGAGCGAAAAAAGGTATAATATATGGGAACAAATATTCCTATAACAGGAAAAGTCGAACGGAGTCGAACCTGCGCCGATTGACGCATAAATATTTATCGGAAGCGGCCCGGCAAAAGTTTAGAAGAAAACACTCTTTTTCATGAATGGGTGATAAAATGAGCGATATTATCGTAAGCGACAGGAAGTTTGAGCTGGTGTCGGATTATAAGCCGCAAGGCGATCAGCCTCAGGCGATAGAGAAACTTGTGCAAGGGGTTCGTGCGGGGTTAAGCATCAGACACTGCTCGGCGCAACAGGTACGGGGAAGACCTTCACCGCTGCGCATGTGATTGCCCAGCTGAACCGTCCGACGCCGCTGATTGCGCATAACAAGACGCTGGCGGCTCAGCTGTGCAGCGAGCTTAAGGAATTTTTTCCGAACAATTCGGTGGATTATTTCGTCAGCTACTACGACTACTATCAACCGGAGGCGTATATCGCGTCTTCCGATACGTATATTGAGAAAGACTCCAGCATCAACGACGAAATCGACAAGCTTCGGCACTCGGCGACCAGTTCGTTGTTCGAACGGCGCGATGTGATTATCGTAGCGAGCGTATCCTGTATCTACGGCCTCGGTTCTCCGATGGAGTACCGGGACTTGGTGCTGTCCCTCCGAGTGGGGCAGGAGCGTCCGCGCAACGAGCCGCTGCACCGTCTGATCGATATCCAGTATCAACGCAACGACATCAACTTCGTTCGCGGTACATTCCGTGTACGCGGCGACGTCGTGGAGATCTTCCCGGCCTCGCGAAGCGAACATGCGGTCCGGGTGGAGCTGTTCGGAGATGAAATCGAGCGGATTACGGAAATCGACGTGCTTACGGGCGAAATTCTGGGAGAACGCGATCATATCGCCATTTTCCCGGCATCCCACTTCGTTACCCACGAGGATAAGATGAAGCGGGCGCTCGTCAATATCGAGAGAGAGCTCGAAGAGCGGCTTGAAGAGCTGAGAGGACAGGGCAAGCCGCTGGAGGCGCAAAGGCTGGAGCAGCGGACGCGCTATGATATTGAGATGATGCAGGAGATGGGCTTCTGCTCGGGGATCGAGAACTATTCGGGACCGCTGACCTTCCGTGAACGGGGGCGACGCCTTATACGCTATTTGATTATTTTCCGAAAGATATGCTTATTATGATAGATGAGTCCCACGCGACGCCGCCGCAAATCCGGGCGATGTACAACGGGGACCGGGCGCGCAAGGAAGTGCTGGTGGAGCACGGCTTCCGTCTCCCTTCGGCGCTCGACAACCGGCCATTGAAATTTGAAGAATTCGAAGAGAAAATCAATCAGATCATCTATATTTCCGCTACGCCGGGACCGTATGAAATCGAGCATTGTCCGACGATGGTCGAGCAGATTATCCGTCCTACGGGTCTGGTCGATCCGGAAATCGAGGTTCGTCCGACGAAAGGGCAAATCGACGATCTGCTCGGCGAAATCCACGACCGCATCAAGAAAGACGAGCGCGTGCTGGTAACGACGCTGACGAAGAAGATGGCCGAGGATTTGACCGATTACTTGAAGGAAGTCGGCATCAAGGTGCGTTATCTGCATTCGGATATCAAGACGCTGGAGCGGATGATGATCCTGCGTGATTTGCGGCTCGGCGCGTTCCACGTGCTCGTGGGGATCAACCTGCTTAGGGAAGGTCTCGACCTGCCGGAGGTATCGCTTGTGGCTATCCTGGATGCGGATAAGGAGGGCTTCCTGAGAGCGGAGCGTTCCCTGATCCAGACGATCGGCCGGGCAGCGCGGAATGCGAACGGCAAGGTTATTATGTACGGAGACAAAATCACCGAATCGATGCAGAAGGCGATTGACGAAACCTACCGCCGCCGTACCAAACAGCTGGAGTACAACGAGAAGCACGGCATTACGCCGCAAACGATCCAGAAGAAAGTGCGCGATGTGATCGAAGCGACGAAGGTCGCCGAGTCCAAAGCCGAGTACCTGACGGAAGTGAAGCAGGCCAAGATGTCCAAGAAGGACCGCCTGACACTGATCGAACGCTTGGAACAGGAAATGAAGGAAGCGACCAAAAACCTGCAGTTTGAACGTGCCGCCGAGCTGCGCGACGCAGTGCTGGAGCTGAAGGCTGAGCTGACATAGAAGGGATGATCGGGAGTGGCAAGGGATAATATTGTAATCAAAGGCGCCAGGGCGCACAATTTGAAAAATATCGACGTCACCATCCCCCGCGATAAATTCGTGGTGCTCACAGGGCTGAGCGGTTCGGGCAAATCGTCCTTGGCGTTCGATACGATCTACGCTGAGGGTCAGAGAAGGTACGTCGAGTCGCTGTCGGCCTACGCGCGCCAGTTTCTCGGCCAAATGGATAAGCCGGATGTCGATTCCATCGACGGGCTGTCTCCGGCGATTTCCATCGATCAGAAGACGACAAGCCGCAACCCGCGTTCGACGGTGGGAACCGTAACGGAAATTTACGACTACCTGCGGTCGCTCTTCGCACGGATCGGGCGGCCCCATTGCCCGATTCATAAGATCGAGATCACCTCACAGACCGTAGAGCAGATGGTAGACCGCATTATGGAATATCCCGAGCGGACCAAGCTGCAAATTCTCGCACCGATCGTTTCCGGCCGCAAAGGGGAGCATACGAAGCTTCTGGCGGATATCCAGAAGCAGGGGTATGTTCGGGTGCGGGTTAACGGTGAGATTCGCGAGCTGTCCGAGACGATCGAGCTGGAAAAGAACAAGAAGCACAATATCGAAGTGGTTGTGGACCGTATTATCGTGAAGAACGACGTGCAAACACGGCTTGCGGATTCGCTCGAAACCGCACTGAAGCTGGCGGAAGGGCGCGTGATCGTGGACGTGATGGAGCAGGAGGAGCTTCTGTTCAGCCAGAACTTGGCTTGTCCGGAATGCGGCTTCAGTATGGAAGAGCTGGCACCCCGCATGTTCTCCTTTAACAGCCCGTTCGGCGCCTGTCCGGAATGCGACGGTCTCGGCATGAAAATGATTGTCGATCCGGAGCCGCTGGTTCCGAATCCGAAGCTTTCCATCGAGGAAGGTGCTTTTGAAGCATGGGCGGGCAGCACGTCGAATTACTACCCGCAGTTTCTCGCTGCGGTATGCGACCATTACAACATCCCCCGCGACAAACCGGTCTCCGAGCTGACCAAGGAGCAAATGAATAAGCCGCTGTACGGCACGGGCGGGGAGAAGATCCGCTTCAAGTATGAGAATGATTTCGGACACCGGAAGGAAGCGTTCGTACCCTTCGAGGGCATCGTGCATAATCTGGAGCGCCGGTACCGGGATACCTTCTCGGACGGCATCCGCGAGCATATCGAAAGCTATATGAGCGCCAAGCCCTGCGGGAAATGCAAAGGCGACCGGTTGAAGCCGGAATCCTTGGCTGTAACGGTGGGCGGCAAGAATATCGCTTACGTTACTTCACTTTCGATCGGAGAAGCGGAAGAATGGTTCCGTTCGCTTCACCTGAACGATCGGGAACAGCAAATTTCGCATCTGATTCTAAAAGAAATCAACGCACGCCTCGGCTTCCTGGTGAACGTCGGATTGGATTACTTAACGATGCACCGGGCGGCGGGCACACTGTCCGGCGGGGAAGCACAACGGATACGGCTTGCCACGCAGATCGGATCCAGTCTGATGGGCGTACTCTATATCCTGGACGAGCCCAGCATCGGTCTGCACCAGCGTGATAACGACCGTTTGATCAAGACGCTGGAGCATATGCGGGATCTAGGCAATACGCTGATCGTCGTCGAGCATGACGAGGATACGATGATGGCGACGGATTATATCATCGATATCGGTCCGGGCGCGGGCATTCATGGCGGTAACGTCGTTGCTCAGGGGACGCCTAAAGAAATTATGAACGATCCGAAATCGCTCACCGGACAGTATTTAAGCGGGAGGAAATTCATTCCAGTCGCGGCGACGAGAAGGAAGCCGAATGGAAAATGGCTGGAGGTTCGCGGCGCGAAGGAGAACAACCTGCGGGGCGTGAATGTGAAGATTCCTCTTGGCGTTTTCACCTGCGTAACGGGCGTATCCGGATCCGGGAAAAGTACGCTGATCAACGAGATTGTGTATAAAACGCTGGCCAAGGAACTGAACGGGGCGAAGGTGCGTCCCGGCGAACACAAGGACTTCAAGGGCCTCGAGCATGTAGATAAGGTCATCGATATCGACCAATCGCCGATCGGACGCACACCGCGTTCGAATCCGGCCACGTATACCGGTGTATTCGACGACATCCGCGATGTCTTCTCGGCTACGAATGAGGCGAAGGTCCGTGGGTACAAGAAAGGACGCTTCAGCTTCAACGTCAAAGGCGGACGCTGCGAAGCCTGCCGCGGCGACGGCATCATCAAGATCGAGATGCACTTCCTGCCCGATGTGTATGTGCCCTGCGAGGTCTGCAAAGGCAAGCGTTACAACCGCGAAACACTCGAAGTAAAATATAAAGGTAAAAGCATTGCCGACGTACTGGAGATGACCTTGGAGGATGCGTGCGAGTTCTTCAAGAACATTCCGCGTATTCACCGCAAGCTCCAGACGCTGCGCTGGATGTAGGTCTCGGTTACATGAATCTGGGCCAACCGGCTACCACCCTCTCCGGCGGTGAAGCCCAGCGCGTGAAGCTGGCGGCCGAACTGTACCGCCGCAGTACAGGCAAGACGATCTATATTCTGGATGAACCGACCACCGGTTTGCATATCGACGATATCGACCGGTCGCTGAAGGTGCTTCACCGGTTGGTGGAGAGCGGGGAAACCGTGCTAGTGATCGAGCATAATCTGGATGTGATCAAGACGGCCGACTATCTGATCGATCTGGGCCCGGAAGGCGGGAGCCGCGGCGGGACGATCGTGGCTACCGGGACACCGGAGGAAGTTGTTAAGGTGGACGGCTCGTATACCGGGAAATACCTGAAACCGATTCTCGAACGCGACCGCGCCCGGTCGGAGGATTATAACCGGCGGCTGAAAGAAATGGAAGACGCTGCAGTGTAACGTATAAAAGCCCTGATTCCGAGAATGCTTTTTTCTCCGATCAGGGCCTTTTTCAATAAGAAACCCGGACAAATGCGCTGATCTGGGAAAAAGTAATTCGGCCCACAATGGATTTTTATCAAGCAAAAATCCACCTCAGACTGTCTGATCACCTTTGAAGAATTCTAAAGCGGCATCTCTTATACAATGCAAAAAAGCCGGCAAGCTTGGGATTTCCCAGGCGGCCGGCTATTCGTGGTTTTACAGATTAGGAAGCAAGAATCGAGGTCAGTTTATCTTGGAAAGCTGATACACCTACACGGCCAACAAATTGATGGAAGGTCTCTTCCTCGCTGCGATTCTCCTTGAAGTACAGGATAAGCTGCTCCAGTACGGACGCCACGTCATCGCCCTTCACACGGCCTTTGATCGGCTCGTTGAACTTGGCGCCAGGCCCCAGAATACCGCCGATAGCGATATCGAAGGCATCCACCATGCCTTCCGGCGTCTTCACTAGAGCACCCTGCAGACCGATATCGGCAATATGCTTCTGACCGCAGGCATTCGGGCAGACCGATGAAATGAATGCGCACTTCTTCGTCGAGCTCGATCTTGGAATCGAGGTATTCCGCCACGCGGCGGGCTCTTTCCTTCGTCTCTACAACCGCCAGGTTACAAAATTCGTTACCGGTACAGGAAACGGTCCGGCTCATGAACAGCTTCGGATTCGGCGACAGACGCTCGAACACTTTCTCCGCCAGAACCTTGTCGACCAGCTCATTTTTTACTCCAGAGATGATAATGTCTTGAGATACCGTCGTGCGAAGATGACCGTCACCGTAGGTATCGGCAAGGCGGGCCAGCTCTTCGAACTCTTCGCCGCTTAGGCGGCCTACCGGCACGTTCAGGCCGATGTAGCTAAGGCCTTCCTGCTTCTGCGGATGAACGCCGTTGAAGTATGCGGCATTCCAGCCGATGACTTTCTCTTCGCCGCGCGAAGGCATGTCGCCGATCAGCTCGATGAGCTTGTCCTTGAACTTCTCCGGACCCCAGTCGGCTACGAGGAATTTCAGACGGGCATGGTGGCGCTTCTCGCGGTAGCCATAATCACGGAAAATCGTAGTCACGCCAATAGCGACCTTCAACACTTCTTCCGGACGCACGAACATGTCCAGTCGCTTAGCCAGGTGCGGCTTCGCAGACAGACCTCCGCCTACCCATACATGGAAACCGAGGACTTCCTGACCATCCAGCACTTTGGAAGCCGGCGTGAACGCAAGGCACTGAATTTCGGCATGGCCGGAGTTATAAATATTAGTAGAAATGGACATTTTATATTTGCGAGGCAAGTTCGAGAAGTCCCGATTCAGCAGGAAGAAATCGTTGACCTGGTTCACGAGATCCGTCGTATCGAACAGCTCGTTCGGATCGATGCCGGCCAGCGGGTTGCCGACAATCGTACGCGGACAGTCGCCACAGGCTTCCCAAGTGTACAAGCCGACCTTCTCCAGGCGGTTGTAAATATCCGGAAGCTGCTCCACGCGGAGCCAGTGGAATTGAACGGCCTGCCGTGTCGTAACGTCCATTAGATTCCGGCCGTAGTCCTTGGCGATGCCGGCAAGGGCACGTGCTTGGTCCGTTGTCAGGACACCGGAATTGATGCGAACCCGCATCATAAAGTGGCCGTCCTTCGGTTTTTGCTCATATACGCCAGCCCACTTGAAGCGATTCATATCATCTTCCGTGATGGAATCGTAACCTTCGAGAGCGTATTTCTCGATAATGGTGCGAATCACGTCAAGGCCGTCTTTTTCCAGCTTGACGAGCTCCATTTTATTCAGCTTGGACGGATCCGCCGCCCAAATGGCTTCATATGCCATGGTGTGTTGCTCCTCCCTAAGTACGCAAATCCGATAATTTTAGTATGAAAAGGCCACTATTAATAGTACCACTTTTGGGACAGGGCGTAAATCGTTTGCAATCCTCACCTTTATAAGTTTTTATTATAAAAGATGGGGGAAAAGGTTATATTAAAAGGCCAGTAAAGCCCCCCTTCCTGCTCATGTGACAAAGTTGTTACACTTCCCGAATCCGCTTGCACTTCCCGGCAAGTCAAGCTAAGATATAAGGTAAGATTTACTGTAAATTAAAGGAGGTCTCTCCATGTTTTCCGGGTTCGATCCGTTCGTGATCTTGTTCACGATCATCATCGCCATCGGTATTGTCCGTCTGCTTGGGGCAAAGAAGAAAAATCCGTTCGCCATCGGCTTCGGACTTGTCAGCCTGGCTGTCTTCCTGACGATGGATGTCGTGATGGTGCTCGGCTGGATGGGTAAAGTGTAGAAAGAATTATGTGTACATAGAAGGGCAGTGTCTCGAGACACTGCCCTTTTGGCGTATTTAAGAAGTTAAAAAGCGTCCCCCTGCAAGGAGGACGCCCTCAACTAACTACCATCCACGAGGAAATAATGCTTGTAGTGGAGGTGAGGTGTATGCCACAGGAGCGAAGCGTTCGCCTTTAAAACCCGTGAAATCACCTCTAGTTATAATCCAATATTCACGGGTTTTAACAGCGACCGGAGGCATACACCTCACCGCAACGCCCCATATGCCGGATTCCTCACACCCACCACATTTCCCCCAAAGGTTCCTTAATCAGCACTTGCTGCAGGTTCTGCACGGCTTTGGAGAAGCCTTCTTCGACGGACATCAATCCGTCCTCATGCTCGATGCTCACAACATAGTCATAGCCCACCAAACGAAGTGCGCTGATGATATCCGCCCAGACCTTCAGGTCGTGGCCGAAGCCGACCGTGCGGAACTGCCAAGCGCGGTCCAGCATGTTCGTGTACGGTCACGCATATCCGTCAGGCCGTAGCGGTTCACATTGATCGGATCGATCGTCGTATCCTTGGCGTGGAAGTGATGGATCGCGCCGGCACGGCCCAGAATTTGAACCGCTTGCACCGGATCGATGCCCTGCCACCACATATGGCTCGGGTCGAGGTTCGCGCCGATTGCTTCGCCTGCGGCTTCACGAAGCCGAAGCAGCGTAGCCGGGGTATGGACCGAGAAGCCGCCGTGCAGCTCGAGGCCAATTTTGACCCCGCGGTCGGAAGCGTACTTGCCGGTCTCCGTCCAGTAAGGGATGACTTTATTCGCCCACTGCCAGTCCAGGATTTCCTGGAAGTCCGGCGGCCAAGGCGCAACCGGCCAGTTCGGGTATTTGGCATCGTCGGAATCGCCCGGGCAGCCGGAGAAGGTGTTTACCACCGGAACCTCCAGCTTTTGCGCGAGATCTATGGTTTTGCGGATAACGTCCTGATCGGCGGCGGAAATCTTCTTCTGCGGATGAAGCGGATTCGCATGGCGACTCAGGGCGCTGATGGTCAGTCCGCGGGATTCCACGGCCTGTTTGAACGCTTTCAATTTGCTCTCGTCGCTAAGCAGCACATCCGGATCGCAATGAGCGTTGCCGGGATAACCGCCGGTTCCGATCTCCACGGCGTCGAGGCCTTTGGATGCAATGTAGTCGAGTGCTTCTTCGAAAGGCTTTTGCTGGAACAAAACCATAAATACACCTAACTTCATACGGGCACCTCCGAATAATAAATAACATGATGAACGCGTGTACATTACAACACTACAATTCAAATTATATCATTCTTTTCGGCCGGCTCAAAGTATGAGTTTCGGACAGACCCGCCAAGAAGAACCCCTTGTACAGCGGTTAATTAAAAAAAACCGTTCGACAAGTTGCCTCGACATCGTTCCTGTTTCTTTTCAGGAGTCATCGTCTACAATAGAGCTTAGCACCAGTGGAAAGAAAACTTTTTAAAGAAAGGGCGGATCGACTGTTGAATAACCGAGACACTCAAATCGTGGAAACCATCTCAGGCTCATGGCTTCGCTTCCCAAACAGCTTTAAAAAGTTTCATTGTCTGGTTGAACTGCCCAATCAGCTTTCACTGAACATCAATTTGAAATCGGGCACCGTTCACGTCCACAAGAAGGACACGAACAACGTATACCAGCCGTTCGGAGAGCTCGTCGTTTCCTCGGTCAACAACCAGCTCCACTGCACTGCCATTCCGCATTCGTTAAATGAAACAGAGGTCGTATCCATCCAACAATCGGACGCAAGCTAAAGCAAGTCCAAAAACAAAAAGCGCGGGCACTTACAGTGCGGACGCTGCTTTTATCCTATTCAGAAGGGAAGATGGAATAATCCCCGGTAAATATGAAGCACTGTATCGGCGCGCCGCTGTAAACGATGACGGCGGCTGTCACGAACAACTGCGTAATGGCGCACCTTGTATAAAAGTACTTTTTGGACACCTTCCGCTTGTTGACGGTTGTCTTGTTCAGCAGATTCTCCAGCCCCATCAGGATTCCGTGATAGACCCCCACAGCACATACAGCCAGCTGAAGCCGTGCCACAGCCCGATCAGCACCATAATGACGAGGGACAAGCCCGCGGCGGTCCAGCGCGTCGGCGTCTGCCGGGAGAAGAACATGAAGATGTGGTCACGGAACCAATCCCCGAGCGTAGCGTGCCAGTTGCGCCAATACTGCGTGAGCGTCGGCGATTGGAACGGCTTTTTGAAGTTCTCCGGAATGTTGAACCCCATGAGGCGCCCGAAGCCGACGGCAATGTCCGAATAGCCCGAGAAATCGAAGAAGATCAAGGCATAGAACCAGACCATCAGGAAAATCGATTCATGCGTGTGCAGCTCCTGCTTCGACAAATGGTTAAACACGTCGGTCATCCAGGTGACGAGCACGATTTTCTTGAACATCCCCAGGATAATCCGTTTGATACTGTCCTCCGTCTGCTCCGACGTGACCCGGTAAGGTCGCTTCGTGTCGGCCATGAAATCGCGGAATTTCAGGATCGGGCCGGAGGTGAAGGTAGGAACGAACAGGATATAATTAAAATAGTCCAGCACCTTCGTCTTCGCGTCTTTCCCGAAGAAATAAGCGAAATACAGCGCATCGATCACCTTCAGCACGTTGTAGATGAGCCCGAGGAAAATCGCCGTATCCAGCGGCTGGATGCTCCTGCATCCCCAGGATGCGGAGCGCCGAGACGGCGGCGACATTGGCCGCGATGAGCGCGATGAACGCCGACTTCCGCCAGCGGGGAGGTAGCAGAGCCCCCAGAACGCCATGTAGTTAAGCGCCGTATAGCCGAGATAGAACGCCATCAGCCGATGGTTGAACACGAACAAGAAGCATAGATTGAACGCGAGCAGCAGGATGCGCTTATTGTGCGGCCACCACCGGGTCAGCGCCAGAATGACGACCATCCCCGCAATGGCCATGACCGCGTTCATGTTTAAATACCACATAAGGCGACTCCTTTAAAATCCTTCGTAAATGAACAGCCCTTTGCCGGTAAAATAAATCAGCACCATGATCAGCATGGCGAGGTAAACGATTATTTCGAGGGCTTTGCGAACGAAGCGAGCCATGCGTCCACCTCCTTCGTAAACACGGGAGCGCCGTCCTGACGGTTGAGATGAGTCAAATCGTCAAACAGCTTCGGATCGTAGTGGATAAGCAGGTCGAGTGTCGGCACCCCGGCCGCCTGCAGGCGCTGATTCACGTCGTCCTGCAGACCCGGCATATAGGGCGGCGCGTAGCCCCGGTTCCAGGGCATCCAGATGACCTTGAGCGGTAGACCATTCTCCTTGCAGTAAGCGATAATCCAGTCGAGCGCTGCGAGGTTGTCCTTGTAATCCTTCTGCGACATCCATCCGAAACGCTTGTCGTACTCGGCCCATTTGGCGCGGAGTCGCTCATCCGTTTTATGATCGAAATAGAGCTCCTTATCGATCCACCGGGGCTGGTAAGCGAGCGGGTTGGATGAAGCCAGCTTGAGCGTTTCCGGAAAGGCAAAGACACGGTTTGTACCGGGCGGCATCCATCTTCAGCGACCCCTCAGCCAGCCCGCAGGCAAGCTCCGTACCGGAATCGCGGAAATAGTCGCGGTACGCATACACATAAGGCTGGTACCACGGCTTGAACCACTGGTAAGTGGGGTCCGTATCCAGACTGTCGATCATTGTATGCACGTCGATCCCCACCACAAGCTGCCCTTCCACATGGAATAGCCCCTTCTCCAAGATCGCCTTTAGATCGGTCAGCTTGCCGTACGAGAGCCCCATCTCGATCAGTTTCGAGTCGGATTTCTCTTCGATGTACGCCCCGGTCACGGCCGAGTTGCCGAAGAACACCGGGCCATGGTTCTGCCAGTTATGGTGATAGAGCGTCTTGGTAAAATCGTTCTTATAAAAACGCCGCGACGTGACCATCGGGTCCCACCAGTCGATAAGGACATCCGACAGCACGAAAGCGGCCAAGAGCAGCAGCACGAAGCTATTTTTGCGTATAAAAGCGATCATAGATCAGGAAACCACACTTTTTCGGATGATAGCCCGGAGTTACAGCGATTTGTGCTGCCAGGCGTGGTACTGCTCACGGAACGATGCCGGCCATTTCGCTTCATCCAGCCCATATTGGGCCAGGAACGCGAACGCCCAGCGCTCGATCCCGAAGCCGACGCACCGGTGACGGCCGGACGCTTGCCCATACTGATGTTGAACGCATTGCCGAACGTGTTGCTGTGGAAATTCACCGAGCTGCAGGCGATCGATTTCTGGATATGCGGGATCGTTAGACGAAGCTCGTATTTCATCTCCTGGTTGCGCTGGAAGGACGCTTTGACCTGAAAATCGTTCGTAAAGAACGGATCATTCGCGATTTCCAGCAGACTGTCCACCTGCCATTCCACAGCGAGCTCCTTGAGGTACTCGATGGCTTGCAGACGGTTTTCTTTGACATAATCCGGCTTGCCGACGAAAATAATCTCCCGCATGCTGAAGTCCAGCAGACGCCCGAAATCCGTATGATTACGCGATTCGAAGCGGTGGCATTTGGAGATCGCCGTGACGGTAACGCCGTCGCCTTCGAGAATCTCGTTCTGCAGCCCTTCGTAGCAGTGGTAACAGGTCGAAGGGTTCATCGTGAACTTCGGCTTCGGCATCGTCGCGTTCAGGTCAAGTGGTCGCTCGGCCTTCCAACCACCCGCTTCGCGGATCGATTGGGAGAACGACTCGATGATGTCCAGATCCTCGCGCAGGTGCGTCAGGAAATGGATGTGTTCCGGGAACGAGGTGAAATGGTTCGTTTTGTTCAGTGTTTCGGCATGAATCACAGCGGGATAATGCTCTTCCTTGATGCCAGGGAAGCGGTTGGCCACCTTGGTGACGAAAGAATAGTCCAGAAAACGCATCAAGCTGGAGAACGGCTCGCGGAAAATAAACAAGCCCGGCTCCAGCACTTTGATGATTTTACGATCGACAAGCTCGGCGATAATGTCGCCCTCGTAAGGCGTATCGACGCGGTTTTCGAACAGGATGTTCTCCTTGAAGCCAAAATCGCCTTGGGAGAAGCGTTCGATCAGCCAGCGCACCTGCGCCTCGATGCCTTCGTTTCCCTTCGGGGAGTTGTGGACGATGCGGATCTCGCCACGTTCCACGCGAATGTCTTCAATCGTTTCATCGATAAAAGCGGAAGCGTACTTCAGCTGTCCGTGCTGGCTTGGCATGAGTCCTTCGAGCGATACGATGCATTCCATGTAGGGGTTACCTCGCTCTCTTGGTTTGAATAAACTGCGCGATTTCGCGGATCGTGTTCATCGGATACAGCATCAGATCCTGGTTCGTCACCGGAGTGCCGTACGTTTTCTCGATGTGTGCGATAAGGGCCGTAGCGCCGATCGAATCGATGTAGCCGTAATCGAACAGATGTACGTCCGGCGTGAATTCGTCGTCGTCTTCGTCAATCTCGTAGCGGTTGCGGATGTGCGCTTCCAGTTCTTCCAGCAGGTCCTGCATGGTCGATGCCTCCTTGGTGGATGAAAAATATGGTGTTCGTGGGAAATCCGTGTGTTGATGTGATGAAAAGGGCATATATAAGAGACTTAAGGTTTCTTGTAAAACAGGGTCTCAAATGAAGTTTGTTCGTGTGAACAAGCGAATTGGCATGCATAAGAGCCGCGTCTACGTAGATCCAATGTACGAATGAGGCTCATCGCCAGGTTTGGCGCAAACAATGGTACACACCTCAAGGTTATTTGCCCGCACAAAGGTGGACCACGCAAATAAGACCCTGGCACGGATTAACCCCCTAAATTTGGACACTAGCCGCCTTCATCCTTGTGCTATCGCATTAAAGCGCAATTTGTTTTGGTGTTATCGTCCCCTCGGACACGAGCCGTAGATATTCTTTTGGCGGCCAATCTTGAAGACTACCATGAATGCGATCGTTATTGTAATATCGAATAAACCGATCTACTTCTCTAAAAGCTTCCTCATAAGTTTCAAAGCAATTCCGCTGGTAACATTCCCTTTCCAAAATACTGTGAAAGGATTCGATGAAGGCATTCTTGTTTGGCGTTTGGTTTGGAATGCGCTCATGCTCAATGCCAGCCTGCTCGCAGAAGGCGTAGAAGGCTTTGCTGACGAACTGAGGGCCGTTATCGGTTCGAAGAACAGGATGATTCCCTTGCCCGTATGCCGCGCGTTTCAGGAGTGCTTTCTGGACGATTCGTAAAATGTCCTGAGTGCTACAAACCTTGCCTCGATGATGGGCGACAATGCTCCGGTCAAACACGTCGATGATGCTGGCCAGGAAAAAATGGCGCCGTTTACCAGCCACATACCCATACTTAATGTCCAGTCGCCAGAGTTGGTTGGGGCCGTTCACAACACGATTGTTAGCTACCTTTTTGGGTACGGGATTCGTCCTCTCCCGTTGCGGAGTGAGGATGCCCAGCTCTTTGCAAAGCCGGTATACTTTTTTCTTGTTAATGACTAACTTGTATTTTCGCCTTAAGAGGACCGTGAGTTTCCGATAGCCGACTGCAGCGTGTGGACCTCTAATTAAACTTCTAAGGTATCCCTTGATCCGGGCATCCAAAATAACGGATCCATTTTTATCGTAAGAATATCCCGGAATAGGACGGCCCTTACCTGCGGGCTGTTGACGTTCCGGATGCCGAAGGCGGTAGTAATAAGTGGAACGGGGCACTCCGCACAGACGCAGCACCGTACGAACCGGATATCCCTCTCCGATCCAATAGGAGGCTACTTCCAGTCGGGATACTTTTTTTTAACCAAATCTCTAAGGATGCTGTTCTCCAGTTCTTTCTGGCCCAACAGTTTCATGGCTTCATCGTATTTCTCTTGAAGCTCTTTGAACTTGGCTGCATCCTCCTTGATTTTCTCCTCTTCATCACGTTTCTTTGCCATAAGGTCGCCCACCTCATCCTGGTATTGACGAACCCAGTTGCTAAGCGTTTTAGGAGCCATGCCATGCTTCCGGGCCACCACCTCTGTACGGTAGCCAGAGAGCACTTCTACTACGAGATCCTTTTTTGCTTGAACCGGGCATCTAAAACGTCTTTTCATGGATTTTTCCCCACCCATTTAGTGTATCTGAAGTGGTTAGGAGTGTCCAAATGGATTAGGGGGCTATATAGGGCAGGGCTTTATTTACGTGAAATTCGGGTATTCCCAGGAAATAACGGTCAGATAATCCTTTACTGGAGCGGGAATCGACCGACTTCCGTGTTGAAGGCCTGATTCCCGAAATATAAGGACCCTTCAGGGCGTTATTCAGTCAAAAAGGTCATAATACGCGGGAATAGCGGATTCTAAATCCGTTATTCCCGCATCAAAGGTCGGGAGCAAGGCCTACCCGCATCAGCGACGATAGCACGCCCATGGGATCAGGAGCAAGGTACAGCATTAGCTGCATTAGCCGCATCCATGGGGCCAGGAGTAGGTCGCATCGTTGGTCGCCATAACATCCCTTAGGTTAAGAGTCATGCGGCTAAGTCTAAGGCCCAGGCGTAGAAAGGCCAAGCACCTCGGCCTTGTCTAAGCACAGCGAATGCTCATCTCTTAGGGCGCGGGCCGAATCGTCAGCGTTACCGGGTCGCCGAAATGCGTCACGGTGTAGGTTGCTTTCGCTTCATCCCGGGCAACCGTCAGTCCTTCGGCTCCCTCAATGGTCAGCTCCCGGCCGCTGCGGATTTGCACCTGCTGCATTCCGGGGTCTTTCAGCTCCAAGGTCCACGTATCGCCGGATTTCTTCAAATCGTAAGGCACGTTCACGCGAAGCAGATGCGCGGCCTTGTCCTTCTCCGCGGCGGCATCCGCCGAAGTGAAGCGGACCTCGGTGCGCCCCTGAGCCCCGAAATAAAGCTTGCCCTCGCGCGTATCGTGCACGTCCGTGTTCATGGCCGCCGCCGGTTTGGTCGCGTAAGGCGCACCGCGCTCCACCACGAGACCCAGCGTGCCGCGGTATTCCGCCGCCTGGGCGGGCACGCCGTTAAGCACCGTCTCCACCCGGAAGCCCGGGTCCACGTTCATTCCGATCATCCGCGCCAGACGGTCGGTGACGGCTTCCCGCCAAGGGCGGTAGATTTTGACTTTCGTCGTCAATGTATTCATGAAGGAGCGGGCCATCTGCGTCTCGGTCATGAAGTTGTAGCTCTTCTCGTTCCGGATCCTGTCGAGATAGCGGACGAACTCGAGCAGCGGCGCGGTATTCCCAGGAAAATGATACTCGATATGCTCAAAGTAATCGATCGGCAGATCGAGTTCCGTATAAGCTTCGAACAAATCCTCGGTCGAATAATGCGGGTCCATCCGCAGCACCGGTGCCGGGGTGTACAGCATCATCGGTCGCTTCAGGTCCGGCTGGCCGGTCTTATCCGTCAGCAGGAAAGGCAGACCCCAGTAATAGTCGACGCCGAGCCGTGGCTCTTCCCGGATATCCGACGGCTTGAAGCCAAAGTTGAACCAGATGTCCGCGGCCCGCTCGTTATTCAGCGTCTGGGTGCGGTCCGGGTCGTTGATGCGCCAGGTGTGCTGGTTCGTTCCCGTCATGGTCCAGGGAATGCCCAGCTTCTCGAAAGCCTGCTTGTGCAGCGCGATCTCCTGCTTCTCCTGCGCATCGCTTATAAAGTTATGCATGAACAAATGCGGATACAGCTCAAGTCCGTTTGTCTTGGTATATTGGATGAACTGGTTCAACTGTGCGGCGTACGGGAACTTCGGATCGTCAATCGTCGACGGAATGCCGAATTCCAGCTGCCCGACGATCAGATCCTCCTTGCCGTCGTGGTTCAAATCGTACCAGAGCGGCACGGCATTATGGCCGCCCACGAGCGCGTGATTGCCAAGCTGGTTCAGGCTCGCGCCTTCCACGACGCCGCTGTCGACCCAGGCGATGTTGCCGGTGCCCGAATCGCGCTGCAGATACACGCGCAGATCGCCCTCCAGGTCGCCGATCACCAGATCGGCGCGCCCGTCCCCGTCCATATCGCGGATGGACGGCGCGGCAAACGGCGCGGACAGCTTGAACTGTCCGCTGCCCGGCCCCCAGGCGAGCTTGCCCGCAGGGCCCCGCTCGCCCCGGTACAGCGTCACCATGCCGTCGCCGCCCCCGACCACGAGGTCGGGCGCGCCGTCCCCGGTGACGTCGCCCACCGCCGCCGCGACCGGCGCAGCGGCGCGAACGGCCTGCCCGCCCGCGACCAGCGGGGCGGGCGCGGTGAACGTGCCGCCGGCTTCGCCGTAGGCTACGGTAAGCGTGCCGTCGGACCGGCCGATCAAGAGATCCGGCCGGCCGTCGGCATTGAGGTCGTACGCCGCCACGGAGGCGTACTGGCCGGCCTTCAGCGGCTCGCCGCCGCGCTGACGCAGCACGTCCCGCCGGCCGAAGGCGTCCGGCGGCGCAAGCCCCGCGGGCAGCCGCTGCCCGGCGTAGGCTTCCGCCGCCGGCCCGGCCCCGCGGTAGACCGCAATCGATCCGTCGCCCGAGCCGACGATCAGGTCCGCCCGCCCGTCGCCGTCCAGATCGGCGAGCGCCGGGTAAGCGCGGTACGGCGGCGAGATCGGATCGCCGAGCGACTTGTAATCCGGATAATCGGCGAGCCGGACCGCCTGGCCGTCCGCCATCACCCGGGTACCGCTCGAATAGAAGGAGTTGGGCGATTCACCGGCAAAGGCCGGCTTCGCATTCGTCCCCGTATTCAGATGCACGACCACGGACTCCTGCCAACGGCCCCAGGTGAACGAAGAACGGACCAGCGAGAAGGACGGGATCTGCTTGTACTTCTTAAGGAGCTCCGCCCATTGAATGCCTTCCTTGTCGCGGATCGCCTCCAGCGCCTCAAAGTGATTCTGGTACGCCATGGCCGGCCTTCCGTAAGGGCCGAGCACCTTTTTCACGCTATAGCCGAGCTTCTCCTTGGATACGAACGCGGCATATTCGCTGCGGAACAGGGCGCTGCCCGCCGCGAAGCTGAAATGAAAGTAAGGCGACTCCGGCGGCTGCTTCAGATTGAAGTAGAGCGCGCCGGGCACCGGCTTATTCTCCGCATTCGCCTTAGAGGCGACTTGATCGAAGCCCAGCTTCGGATCCATGCCGCTCGACATGTCGTAGCCGGTGATGTAGTAGCGGTTCGGCAGCGGCGTGCCGGTGAAGAAGACGGTTCCTTTTCCATAACGGTTGAGCGTGTACAGAGACACGTCGCCGGAGGAGACCACCGTTTCCGCCGTGGAAGGAACGATCCCTTTGCCCCACGAAAACTGCCTCAGCCCATCCTCGGTGTCATGACGGTAATACGTATCCGCGAACTGCTTCACGAGCGCCTGCAGGCTCTGCAGGTTGTAATCCGTCTCCGGGAAAACCAGAGGGTTCGCGTCCCCGACGGTTTCCTGGCCCGAGATTTTCCGCTGCGGCGGTGTCACATCAACGATCTTGGCGGCTCCCAGAAGATCCAGGGGAAGATCGCCCGCAAAAACATTTTCAAGGAACAAGTGTCCGCCCCGCTCCACATAATCGCGCAGCGGCTTCACCTGCGCCCCGCTCATATGGCCGTGAAGGGACGGGTCCAAATAAATCGTATCGTAAGCTTGAAGCTTCCGCAGGCTCAAACCGGGCAGCGGTCGCCGGTCCAGCTCCAAATTGGCGACCAGCGACTGCTCCAGATGGCCGTAAGCCGCGGTGTCGTAAGTGTCGCCTTCCGTAGCGTACAGCATGCGGACGGACAGCTCTTTCGTAGCGGTAAACCACCAGATAAGCAGCGCGCCGCAGCGATCAGCCCGAAGGCGATAAGAGCAATCTTGCGCAGGTTGGCCCGAATCAATGGTATCCCTCAATTTAGGTTCGGTTGGACTATCCTTGACATTATAGCACGGATGGCGGGCTTTGTTAACTTTTGTCGAGGGGGACGGCAGGGGGAGCGGGAGAGGAAAAGCCCGGAAAATCGCCGGACTTTCCTACAGCCGGGTGGGCTCGGTTTTGCCGGGATTCGCGGGTTCTTCCGCACAGACGCTTACCTTGTTTCGGCCCTCCGCTTTGGCCCGGTACAAGGCTTGGTCAGCCATCCGGATCAGGTCCTTCTCATTAATATCCGGAGCGGGCAGCAGGGTGGCGACGCCCAGGGAGATGGTCACGCGGCCCTGCGTGCCTGATACACTGTGCGGAATATCGAGCGATTCGACCGCCCTGCGCAGGCTCTCGGCGATGCCGAACGCTTCTTCGGCGCCGGTGCGGGGAGCACCACCATAAATTCCTCGCCCCCGTAACGGGCGATCAAATGTCGGGTATTCTGAAGCGGCCCGAAGGCCGCCAGCGCTATGCATTTCAGCACTTCATCGCCGCCTTGGTGGCCGTACGTATCGTTGAACGATTTAAAATAATCGACATCGAACAGGATACCGGAGACGGGCGTGTGCTCCGCGGCGGCTTCGGACCAGCACCTGCTCAGAAAATGGTCAAGCTTCCTCCGATTCGGGATGCCGGTCAGGCCGTCCAGATCGGAGAGCTTCTGCAGTGCGGCCAAGGCTTCCTGCAGCTTTTTCTCCGTCAGCTTACGGTCGGTAATTTCGCGTACCGTGGTGAGGTAAGCCGGATTCTCCTTGTAAACGATGGGGGATATGGACAGTTCGACGAAGATCTCTCTGCCGTCCAATGTAATGTATTTCAGCTCGTGCAAATCGGTCGTCTCCTGACCTGCCCGGACCGCTTCCCCGAGCCGGAGCTGATCCTTCCAGTAATCGGGATGAACAAAGTCGAACACGGAGCGTCCCAGCACTTCCTTACGCGAGACCGCCCCAAGGAGCTTGATCCCCTTGTCATTGACAAAAAGGATCGTTTCGTCGCTGTGCACCAAAGTGGCGTCCGGGGAAGAGGCGATGAGCCGCCGATACCGTTCTTCGCTCTCGACCAGCTTGAGATTAAACGCATGGGACCGGAGAATGTGCAAATAAACGTAAACGGCGAGCGTCCCTACGAGCAAGGAAAATGTCCAATGGTAAGTCAGGGTACGGGGGATATCCTGAAGCTGCCCGATGTGGTTTAGATTGATGCTTAGCACTGCCGAGATACAGATCATGCAAAGAGCGTTGAGCAGCAGGAAGCGGGGAAACGTTGCCCCTTTGTTCCCTGCGAGCAAGCCACAGAGCACAGCGATTAAGACGAGGTTGACCGACGCGGCTGCAGCGGAAAAAGTGGCTCCCCCGAACAGCGTCATTCGGGCCGCTACCATGACGAAGGCGGAGACGATGGCCGGCACCGGTCCGCCCTGGAGTGCCGCAAGAATGATGGGCACATGCCGCAAATCCGCAACGACGCCAGGCCCGAGTGGAATGCCGTTCAGCATCAGAAGGATACCGAGCAGGCCGAGGAGAAGCCCGGCGGTCAGCTTGATATTCCAAGTAGAGTCTGCGGGTGAGCGGGTTCTTTTTATAATATTGTCCGATGATGAAAAAGGAAGCAACCATGAGCGAAGCGTTGGTCACGAAATCTTTAAGCATGGAAGTCAACCCTCCGGGATGACAGATATAGGTCGGGAACACAGATATCTTTTTTAGTAGAAATTTTCTTCTGTAAAAATTATATTCGGCATAGTTTGACAAATTTCCTCTATATTCGGCAAAATGATGGGCCTTTTCGATCACTCGGATTTCCCCTCGGTTTCCATAGGTTGCAATTCGCTTGCAGGGGCTTTTCTGTTAAACTAAAGGGATGAACGAGAGCAAGATTTGGAGGAATGAAATGATGCGTGAATTGCGCAAATCCGATATAGAGTTGCTTGCGCCGGCAGGGGATTGGGACTGTCTGCGGGCGGCAGTGGCGAACGGGGCGAATGCGGTCTTTTTCGGGGTGGAAAAATTCAACGCGCGCGCCCGGGCGAACAATTTCAAGATGGACGAGCCGCCGGACATCATGTCCTTTCTGCACCGCTATGGGGTGAAGGGCTTCCTGACCTTTAACATCCTCGTGTTCGAGGAGGAGCTGGCGGATGCGAAGGAGCTGATCGATGCCTGTATTGACGCGGGCGTGGATGCGGTCATCGTGCAGGATCTCGGGCTTGTGAAAATGATCCGGGAAATCTCGCCGGACTTTCCGATCCACGGATCGACGCAGATGACGATCACTTCGCCGGAGGCGGTCGAGTTCACGAAGCCGTTCGATATCGAGCGGGTCGTGCTCGGGCGGGAGAACAACCTGAAGCAGATCAAGCAGATCGGGGACCAGGCGAAGCTTCCGATGGAGGTCTTCGTGCACGGGGCGCTGTGCGTATCGTATTCGGGACAGTGCCTGACCTCGGAGATGTGGGGCGGGCGCTCGGCCAACCGCGGAGAGTGCGCCCAGGCTTGCCGGTCGCCTTACGACCTGATGGTGGACGGGGTGGAAAAGCCGATGGGCGACGTAGCCTACCTGCTGTCGCCGAAGGATTTGGCGGCGCTCGAGCTCGTGCCGGAGCTCATCGAGGCGGGCGTGACCTCGTTCAAGATCGAGGGCCGGCTCAAGAGCCCGGAATATGTGGCGAATGTGGTCAGCAAGTACCGGGCGGCGATCGACCGGTATTTTGACGGCAAGAACGCGAAGCCGACGAAGGAAGAAATGCGGGAGCTGGAGCAAAGCTTCTCGCGCGGGTTCACGTACGGCTTCCTGAAGGGGACCAATAATAAGCGGCTGGTCGAGGGCACGTACCCCAAGAGCCGCGGCGTCTATCTCGGCCGGGTGAAGCAGGTGCTGCGTGACGCGGTGCTGTGCGAGCTGGAGGCGCCGCTGAAGCGGGGCGACGGGATCGTGTTCGACGCCGGCGACCCGACGAAGAAGGAGGAAGGCGGCCGGGTGTACGATCTGCGGCGCCGCGGGCAGAAGCTGGAAGGCGAAGCGCCGGGCGGGCTGGTGGAGATTGTGCCGGGCCGAAACGATGTTGACCTTGGGCGGGTTCACGTCGGTGACCGGATCTGGAAGACGAACGATCCGCACCTGGACAAGCGCCTGAGGCAGACGTTCGAGACCGACAAGCCTTACCGGGTGTTTCCGGTTCGGGTGAAGGTGACGGGTGCGGCCGGTCAGCCGCTGAAGAGCGTGTGGACCGATGTGGAGACCGGGCATACGGTTACGGCCTGTTCCGAGCTCGCTCTTGTCCCGGCAGAGAAGCGCCCGATGGATGCGGCGTTGTTCGAGGAGCAGTTTGGGCGGCTCGGCGGCACGATCTTTACGCTCGAGTCGGTCGACGTACACCTGAGCGGCGACCTGATCGTGCCGATGCGCGAGCTGAACCAGATGCGCCGCCAGGCGGCCGAGCTGCTGGCGACGGAGCGCGAGCGCCCGCGAACCTACGTCAAGCGCAGCATTGATGTGTACGGCGACGCGCCGCGACCCGCGCCATCGGCCGGGCCAGCGGGCGGGCGCCCGGGCTCCGGGCTGACGGCGCTCTGCCGCGACCTCGAGCAGGTGCAGGCGGCCTGCCTCATGAACGTCGAGCTGATCTACGCCGACTTCGAGTTCATCAAGCAGTTCCCGGCCGCCGTTGAGGCCGCCCGCGCCGCGGGCAAGCGGATCGCCCTGGCGACGCCGCGGATTCATATGCCCGGGGAGACGGGCTATTTCAAGAACATTCTGAACCTTGGGCCGGACGCCGTGCTGCTGCGCAACACCGGCGCCGTCTACTGGTTCATGCGGTACCTGGCCGAGCACCCGGGCGAGCCGCGGCCCGAGCTGATCGGCGACTTCTCGCTCAACATCGCCAACCATAAGACCGCGGCGCTGTTCCTGGAAGCGGGCTTGTCCCGGGTGACGCCGTCGTACGACCTGAACATCCAGCAGATGGTCGATCTGCTGCGCCGCGCGGACACGAGCCGGCTCGAAGTGGTGATCCACCAGCATCTTCCAATGTTCCACACGGAACACTGCGTGTACTGTACGTTCCTCAGCGAGGGAACGGACTACACGAACTGTGGCCGCCCATGCGAGGAGCGGCGGGCGTCGCTGCGTGACCGGGTCGGCTTCTCCCACCCGGTCCGAGTGGATGAGGGTCGCCGCAACACGGTCTACAACGCCATCGACCAGTCGGGTGCGGAATATCTCGCGAACTTCATGGAGCTGGGCGTATCCCGGTACCGCGTGGAGTTCCTCGAGGAGTCCGCGGACAAGGTCCGCGAGGTGCTGTCGCTCTACGAGCGCGCCCTGAAGGGCGAGATCAGCGGCACCCAGGTATGGAAGACGCTGAAAGCGACCAACCAGCTCGGCGTCACACGCGGGCAGCTGGTGAAATAAGCGAAGCAAAGCAGAGCCTGTCAAGGTGAATCCTTGGCGGGCTTTTTTTTGCATCTTTAGTGAAAATGTGATTTGTACCACTGTTTTTTCAAACGTTTTATAGTACACTTTATAGGTCTAAAGATTCATGTCAAGTGATTGAATAAAGGCAAACTCGTACGAAAGTCGGGGGCGCAAAGCCACGGGTCTACTCCTGAAGTCCGCTTCAGGCACGATAGCCGGGTTGCTCAAGGAGCTTGGCTTTTTTATTGCCAAAAAAGGCTGGAGGGGCAAAGAAAGTGAAGAAAAGATTGAGATTACAGGCTAGTTTACGTATCGGAATCAGCGTTATGGCGATTATGATGTCCGCGGCGCCGGTGCTTCCTTCACAAACGCATGCGGAAATTGTTTATACGAAGTCCGACCAAAGCACTACCGTGCGTGCGCCGGAGGGACATCCTTTCGTATCAGGCAAACACATGGTCTGGATCGATTCGGATGAGCAGGGCAGGCAAAGCAGGTGTTTTACCGCAGCTTGGACGGCAGTGCGCCCAAGCGAGCTCACAAGCGCTTCCTCTTTGAAAATGGTTCCGGTCGTATCCGAAGGCCAAGGGGGACATGTGTATGTCGCATGGATCGACCGCCGGACGTCCGGTACCGATAACGGGGGCTGGTCTATATGGGGAATGGACCTGGCGGAAGGCGTGGAACGGCGACTCAGTAGTGTAAGCGGGGGGTATTCCCATCTTTCCATAGACGGGTCGGATATCGTCTGGTTCAATCCGTCGAAATATGATTTGTACCGATACGATTTCCTGCAGGCCAAGGAGACGAAGATTGGAACCGGGCGTTTTCCGGCAGTCGCCAAGGGCAAAGTGCTGTTCATCAACGTGCAGGACGGAGGACTAAGCCTTTACAACCTGGCCACGGGGCAAACGACCGGCGTTTTATCGCTTCCGAGCGGCCAATTCGTCATGAATATCGCCTTTAACGGAACGCAGGCCTTGTTTAAACAATCCGACTCACAGTTGCGGACGAAGGTGGTGCTGGCGGATTTAAATGATCCGACACATCCGCGGTTTACGGATCTGACCACCCCCTCCAAAAAACAAAGCGAATATTACCAGCTTTATATCGGAGACGGGCAGGCAGCATGGATTCAGGATAATCAGGACGGCAATCCGGAGCTGATGGGCGTGAATACGCAGCTCGGCGAAACGCATCCGATCGATACGGGCGACGCCGCGATGAGAGCCCTCGCCTTCGATGGATATCGGCTGGTCCTGACGGCGGCGGACGGAACGATGGTTTACCGTACCTTTACGCGCACTGACACCTCCGTAGCGGTGCCTTCGTCCGGTTCGGATAGCGGCGGAGGCTACTCGCCTGTACCTGCAGCTGTTACTTCTCCCGCCAAATCGGCTCCGGCATCCAAGCTGATCGGCCGATCCGGAGGTGAAATTACGGCGCAGGAGGACCGGGTGAAGCTGACCATAGCGGAAGGCGCACTATCCGGGGATACCACGGTTGAGCTTTCCCCGGAGGACAGCGGGGCTTATTTGCCCGATTCCCGAGGGAAGCTGAGCCTGGTCTCCGGCGTTTGGGCCGTTCGCGGCCTGGATCAGATTGTCGGCGAGAAGCTTCGGCTCTCCATGGGTTACGAGAACGCAGTTCTTACAGCATTACAGGAGCGCAAGCTGTCCTTGTACCGGTGGGATGAGCAGGGAAAAACGTGGACACGGTTGGTCGGTAAAACGAATCCCCTACCCCGCTCGGTTGAGGCGAACATCCCCGGCGGCGGAATTTATGCGGTAGGGCTGAACGACGTCACTTTCGGCGATATGGCCGGCCACTGGTCCAGAGAGGTTGTCGAACCGCTCGCCGCGAGAGGGATCGTCGACGGCGTAAGAGACAACGAATTTGCTCCTGACGGGCCGCTGACCCGGGCGCAATTTGTAAAATTGCTGCTGGCCGCCCTGGGAGAAAAGCCGGTGGCCGCGCAAGGCGGCGCCTTCACGGATGTACCCTCGTCCCATTGGGGGGCAGGCTGGATCGAGAGGGCCGCGAAGCTTGGACTTGTACAGGGCAGCAACGGCCGCTTTGACCCGGATGCCGTACTTACCCGTGAGCAGATGATGGCAATGCTTACACGGGCCGTAGGCCAGGAGGCGCGGGCTCTGTCCCTTAGCGATGCGGAGCTCACGGCTGCATTAACCTATGCCGATGCCGGGGAGATCAGCCCTTGGGCGCGGGCTTATGCGGCTCTCGCCACACGGGAGGGGCTTATCGAAGGAAGCGAAACGGGAATCATGCCGAAGCAATCGTCTACACGAGCGCAGGCGGCGGCCGTCATTTACCGTCTGCTGGATAAACAGAACAAATTGTAATCGCTAAGTTGAATTGAGGGGAATACGGGGAACATGAAACGCATTTGGAAAAGCTGGATGGCCTGTTTGCTGGCCGTGGCGGTCGCCTTATCGGGAATTCCGATCTTTCCGGGAGGCGGCGCGAAGAAGGCCTATGCCGCGACGACGCTTAACGCCAATCCGCTCACTTTTAATACGGTATATCGTCAAGGAACGACCTTATCATGGAACTATACGGACCGGGAGCATACGGCGAGTCTCGATACTTGCCGGCCCGGAACGATCACGGTCTACGAAGGGAACCCCCGGCGCCGAGGGAAGTGCCCGAGCCGTTTCCGATCGATCATATTGATAATGTCAGTGAGAGCGTAAGACCGCTGCAATATACCTATTTTTGGGACGGCCATATCGGCAGTCGCAACGGTCACGGCGGTCGGCCTTTGCCGGAGGGGACTTACACGGTTTGTGCCACTCCTCAAGATGAGGACCGGCCGTTCTTCGGACAAAACAATATCACCATCGATAACCCGGCTCCGCCTGCCCCGGGATACCTTAATGTAGAGGTTAAGCAGGCGAGAGCGGACCGGATGAACGACCAGAATGTCATTCGCGGAATTGCCGAGCGCGGTACCTTGGTGACGGTGAAGATTCGTTACACGAAGCGGGAAGGGAATGACCAGGTCCCGGGAAGTGAAGAAACGCTGCAGGTTGAAGTTCCCTTCGACTCGCCGGAGGCGCACCGAATAATTCGCATTTGGGCTGGGCCCAGGATAAGCCCCTGGATAACTATTTTCCGAATTTCCCTTTAAGGGACGACAACAAACCCGGACAATATGTGCAGCAGTGGAGCATCCCTTATACTTTGCACGAATACGAGATCGCGGATATTACCGCAACGGCCGAACGACTGCCGAGCAATCCATACTACAATGCAGCCAATCCGGCCAAGAACCAATCCGGCATCTCGCAAGCGATTCGCGTACTGCGTTACAAAGCGCCCGATTGGGATATTACGTGGCAGGCGATAGCCGGTTACTATTACAAAGCAGACACCCTAGAGAAGCTGAAATGGGGCGTTGAGAAGATTGCGGCCGATAACCACGAATCCATACCGGCTTGCAACGACAACGAAGGCTGTCCGGAATTCATCGACAAAGGCCTGAATTTTATTATCCAGGATCCCGAGCTGGCCGGACGCATTTCCTTGCAGGAGTTCCTACAGGACTTGACGTTCGAGCAGATTACGAACCGGAAAGGGCATAACAAACCAAGCTGGTGGGATCCCATTAATCTGGCGACCGGTGACTTCTCGTTCTCTCATACGAACATCTCGCTCCCTGCCGTGATGCCGCTTGAATTTAAAGTTACATATAACAGCCGGCACAATTACAACGGCGTGCTCGGGGCAGGCTGGCACCATACGTTCGAACGGCATCTCGAGCGGACGGAAGGCGGGGTGATGCATCTGATTACACCGGAAGGCGGACGGTATGTCTATACGCCTTCGGGGAATGGAGGCTACACCACGCCGGCCGGCGGATTCGATACTTTAAGGAAGCAGGTGGACGGCACGTTCCTGCTTGAGACGCCGCAGAAGCTGCGTTATTTGTTCCGGCAGGACGGGATGCTATCCTCCATTACCGACGCCAACGGCAATCAGATCAAGCTGACTTATAACGGTACGATTTTAACGAAAGCGGAAACGGCCGGCGCAAGCCTCTCCTTCACTTACGGAAGCGGGGGTAAACTTGCAGTTGTAACCGACCAAACCGGGCGGGAAGTGCACTACGAAGTGGAAGAGCTGAGCCATAACCTGCTCTCGATCCAGCTTCCGGATTCGGCTACGATCCGGTTCCGCTATGATAACAAGCATCAGATGACCGAGATTGACGATCCGAATCACAGCTCGACCCTGGTGAATGAGTACGATAATCAAGGTCGGGTCGTGCGGCGGCGCGATTTTAACGGACATTGGGGCACCGTCGAGTATCATCCGGAAGAACGCTACACGCTCACAACCGATCCGCTCGGCCGCATCAAGCGATTCGACTATAACGAACGGATGCTTCAAACGGCCATTCATTATCCGGACGGCACGGTGGAACGTTTCGAATACGATGCGAACGATAAGATGACGGCCCGAATCGACCGCAATGGCAGCATATGGCGCTATAGCTACGATACGTTCGGCAATGTGCGCCAGCAGACGGACCCGCTCGGGAACGTGACGGATATTTCGTATAACGGCTTTAACCAGCCTGAGGTGATCACGGACGCGCTGGGCGGAAGAACCGTGCTCGGCTATGACGAGCGGGGAACCTGACCTCCGTACAGGATGCCTTGGGGAACCGATCCACGGTGATTCGCGACGCTCGGGGGATTCCAACATCTGTCACGAATGCGGCAGGAGAACAAATCTCGCTGGAAAACGATGAGACCGGTTTTGTGGCAAAGATTACCGACCCCGCAGGTTTCCGTCAGGAGCTGATCCGCGACGGGCTCCACCGGGTAACGAAGGCAATCGATGCCCTGGGGGGACGCACGGTATTCGAATACGACGCACGCGACCGGGTGAAGGCGCGCATCGATGCGCTCGGCTTCCGGGAAACGTATGAATACGATAAGAACAGCAATCTTACGGGTCATACCGACGCATCCGGTGCACGCACATCTTACGGATATGATTCGCTTGCCCATCTGACATCCGTCACGGATGCGCTGGGGGGCACGGTTTCTTACCAATACGATGAGATGGGCAACCGCAAATCGATGACGGATGCCAACGGAAAAGTGACCGAATACTTCTATGACTCAGCCGATCGGCTTGTGAAGGTTATAGGTCCTGCGCCGGAACGGCTTGTTACCGAATTCGGTTATGACCATGCGGGGAATTTGACGTCGCGTAAAGACCCGAACGGGGGCATCACGCGGATCGAATATGACGCCCGCAGCTTACCTGTCGTGGTTACCGCCGCGGACGGCACGCGGACCGAATATGCATACGATGTGCTGGGCAGGCTCGTCAGCGAGACGAATGCACTGGGATACCATAAGCAGTATGCTTACGATGCCATAGGGCGACTGACCAGCATGACCGATGCGCTTGGACAGGTGACCGCTTATGCTTACGATCCAGCGGGACGGCCCGTCAAGGTCACCCAGCCGAACGGCGGGGTATGGCAGATGTTCTACGATCCTCGGGGTCTACTCGTACGGACGGTGGATCCGCTTGGCGGCGAGACCAAGCTTACGCGCGACGAACTCGGCCGGGTTACCGTTTCAACGGATGAAGAGGGCAAATCCACTGCATATACTTATGACGCCTTAGGCCGGGTCAACCGGATCTTGAACGCGCTCGGCTATGAAACGAGCATCGAGTACGATGCAGTAGGCCGGGTGAAGACGTTGAAAGACGCCAAACAGCAGGCGACGGCATACGATTACGATGCCCTTGGACGGCTTACGGCGGTCAACAATGCCTTGGGCAACCGAACGGGATATACGTACGATCCGGTCGGACGGATTACGCAAAAAACGGATGCGCTTGGCCGTTCCACGCAGTACGCGTATGACGCTTACGGCCGCTTGGTTCAGGAAACCAATCCGCTGGGTGAAGTAACGAAGTTAGGCTATGACGGCAACGGGAATACGACGGACATTGTTCATCCCGACGGCCTGTCCACGAATTACCAGTATGATATGATGAACCGTTTGACCCGGATTCTCTATCCGGACGGACAAAAGGTCGACTACACGTATGATGCGCTCGGCCGACGCACGAAAATGACCGATGCTCAGGGGACAACGGCCTATAACTATGACGCTTTGGACCGCCTGCTGCAGGTTACCGATGCCGCCGGCCGTACCGTACGCTATGAATGGACGCCGGGCGGAAGCCGAAGCAAGCTGGTCTACCCTGACGGCTCAGCCGTTACGTATGAGTACGACTTGTTGGAACGCATGACCAAGATGACGGATGCGCTTGGCCGCACTACATCTTATACGTACGATAAGAAAGGCCAATTGACCGGGAAGACGCTCTTCACTGGAGCGACAAGCACATACAGCTACGACGCACTCGGACAGCTCCTGGAGCAGAAGCAAGTGAATCAGAACGGGAAAATTCTCGAGCAGCTGATGTACACCTACGATCCGGTCGGCAACCGGTCCGGGATGGAACGCCGTGAAGGCGGGGATGACGAGGATGATGCGGATGGACAGGAGCATCCGGATTCGATCATAAGCGACTATGCCTACGATGCGCTGAATCAGCTGGTTTCCGTCCAGAAGCAGAACGGAAACGATACGGGATCGCGGATGACTACGACCTATGGCTACGACGCCGTCGGCAACAGGCTGACGAAGGCAACCGCCTGGGGCGATCTGAACGATACCGAGACCTATACGTATAACGCGGCGGACCGTCTGCTGCGCTGGGAAAATACGCAAGGCGAATACAAAACGATGTCCTACGATAAACGCGGCGACCTGCTGAAGGTCCTGGGCGTGCTGTCGGATGGAGACAGCGAAGATACAGTATTAACGCAG
The DNA here is from genome assembly GCA_024704175.1 of Paenibacillus sp. P25. Taxonomy (GTDB): domain Bacteria; phylum Bacillota; class Bacilli; order Paenibacillales; family NBRC-103111; genus Paenibacillus_G. The sequence continues at coordinate 6,203,531 of CP085629.1, read as the reverse complement.
TCGTTCGGCATCGCATCTTCTGTTAACGGCGTTGTGCCGTCCGTCTATGGCGGGGTAGGCTCCTCTGTTTACGGCGTACAATCATTCAGCACTGCCACCACCACCAGCTCGACGCAAACGCCGAAGACCTTGGAGGAATACCGCTGGGATTCCGCCAACCGGTTGGCGCAGCATACGAACGAACGGGGCGACATCTCCCGATTCCTGTACGACGGGGATGGCAACCGGATCAAGATGACGATCGACGTGGCCCATGCGCCCGGAGGCAGAAACGAAGGGAACGGCAACGGAAACCATGGCAACGGCAATAACAACGGGAAAGGAAATGGAAATGGTAACAATGGTAAAGGCAACCCGAACCGGCCTAACAAATGCGACCACGTCGTGCCTGCAGGCTTCGTACCGCCGGGTCTGGCGAAGAAGTGCGGAACGGTCGACGAACCGTATCCGGACGGCCATCCGGGCGGTCCCCGAGTCGGGTGGGAGCAGGAATATAAGCAGGGGCATTGGGAGTTCGAATATACGAACGATGTAAGTCTTGCCTTGCCGGAGCCGCTTGTGGCTCAGGAGACGGATCAGAGCCAGTGGAAGGAAACGTATATCTACGGGGCTTTTGGCGCCCGGGAAAGCATGACGTTCCAGCATACGGCGGATGCGAACAACGGATGGGAGCCGACGCCGGATAAGCGCAGCACCCAGACGCTGATCGGCCCGAATACGCTCCACTACGTAACGGATGCCTTGGGCAGCACGCTCGGAATGATGACGAACGACGGCCGGATGTCAGCGCGCTACCATTACGATGAATTCGGCTCTCCGCTCGACGCCAAGAAATTCGACCCGAACTGGCCGGGACCGGATAATCTTTTCGGCTACACGGGATTAAGCTATGATTTCTATAGCGGATTGTCCTACGCGCGTGCCCGGTACTACAAGCCGGAGATGGGGCGGTTTGTTAGTGAGGATACGTATAAGGGCGATTTGTGGAATTCGCAGAGTCAGAACCTTTATACGTATGTACAAAATAATCCGGTATTCTGTTTTTTACGAGGTGGATTAAAAAACAGGGAGTCAGCAATAAATTGGCATGAGAAGCCACCTTCGCATTCGTTGAAGGTGGTCTTTCGCATTCAGCCAATATAGTTAGAAGACTTAATAAATTTCTTGAAAAGTATTAAGACGCAGAAATGAAAGTGTTTCTTCAAAGTGAAGGTGGCATCTCTAAATTATTATTGTAGATCACCTTTGGATGATTTATTGGACCGACAAACACCTAATAGCGAAATCTAGCTTACTTCAACTCCGGCAACCCAAGCTCTCTTAAAAACCGATTGTGTTTTTCCTTGGCTTCATTTATATCTTTTTCAATGCAGTCTAAGTCCTCTTTTACTTTCGCAAGATTAATAATTTCTTCTTCCGGAGCTGTGCTTACATACCTTGATATATTCAGGTTGTAGCCGTTCTTTTCAATTTCTTCCATGGAGACACGGCGAGAATATTTTTTGTCATCTTCTTTTCGATATTGATATGTGTCAACTATTCTGTCAATATGCTCTGGCAATAAGATATTTTGACGTTTCCCCTTTTCGTAGTACTCACTTGCGTTAATAAACAGCACATCATCAAATTTCTTGCACTTTTTTAGCACAAGAATACAGACCGGAATACCAGTAGAGAAAAAGAGGTTTGCGGGTAATCCTATTATCGTGTCGATATTATTGTCCTTAAGCAATTTAGTCCTTATTTTTTCTTCTGCACCACCACGGAATAAAACACCATGTGGCAGAATGATTGCCATTGTGCCACTATCGCTTAAAAAGTGGAAACCATGAAGTAGAAAAGCAAAATCTGCTGCTGATTTCGGTGCCAATCCATAGTTTTTAAAACGAAAATCTTCAGCAAGTGTATCGTTCGGCTCCCAACGGTAACTGAAAGGTGGATTTGCTACAACTGCGTCACACTCCAATTTCTTGGCTGGGTTCATTTCATTGAAAATGTCCCAATCATTCAATAATGAATCTCCGTGAAATATTTGAAATTCAGAGTCTTTGAATCCATGAAGGAGCATGTTCATACGCGCAAGATTGTAAGTCGTGATATTCTTTTCTTGTCCATATATCTGCCCAATGCTGTTTGGCTCAAGTTGCTTTTTAACGTTAATTAGAAGAGAACCAGAGCCGCAAGCAAAGTCCAGCAGGTTATTAATATACTTTTTTTCCCTTCACTTGGTTTTTGGCTATCAAGTATAACGATTCGAGAAAGGATGGTCGAAATCTGCTGGGGGGTATAAAACTCTCCAGCTTTTTTACCTGATCCTGCAGCAAATTGACTTATTAAGTATTCGTAGGCATTGCCCAGTAGATCACTTTCGTTAGAAAATTCATCTAGCCCCTCAGAAATTTCGGTTATAATCGAACACAGCATTGCATTGCGAGAGTTGTAATTTCTTCCAAGCTTATCAGAGTCAAGATTCACCTCTGAGAACAACCCACGAAACGTACTGTCGAAAGACTCATTTTCTATAAATTTAAAACCAGCTTGTAATGTCTTCAAGAGGTATTTGTTTTGCGTGCGAGCTAATTCGTATATATTACTCCAGAGATACTGCGGCTTGATTACGTAATGAAGCTTACGTCGCATTTGCTTTTCAAACATGGCTACTTGATCCAAGTTGTTATTATACCACATAATAAGCGGGGTCAACTTTTTACTTTCAAACAATGTGAAATGATCATCGAGCACCATCTTTTTTTCATTTTCTTCTAATTTTTGTTTGCTAAAATAATCTGCTTGCCTGCTCTTTCATCACACTAATAGTCTCATCCTGCTTACTCGCAAAGCATAGATATTTTTAATTTCATTCTCACAATAAAGATAATCGCTACCAAGTTCTTTTTTTGCTGCCTGTTCATAGTTATCTGAAAGATAGCGCAAGAAGAGAAAAGACAACATGTAATCACGAAAGTCGTCGGCATTCATCGCTCCGCGAAGTTTATCTGCTATGGCCCACAGGGTTGCACCTAATTGTTTTTGTTGTAAATCATGCATCGTTACCACCACCTATGTGTAATACAAAATTATATTTATTTTGAAGCTTGTTAAATACATTTGATAAAAGTTCTGCGTTATCAGGAACTAATTCTTTTGCCTCGTACCGGAAAACAGTTTTATGCGACAATGTATTTACTATTCGAGCTACATCATCAGTGTCATCCACTCCGATTTGTTCAAGCACATACGATATTCGTCCAACGCCGAGAAAGGAGGAAACGTTTTCTAATACTTGTCTTAGTATTGCGAAATGATAAGCATATAACAGATTGTCGTTTATCGCATGCTGTAACATTTGCAGTAACTCAAGATGATAAAGAAAAACATCTTTTTTACAATCCAACAAAAATAATTCATTGGACGAGTTTTTTAAGGTATGCATTTGGGTAAATCTCTTATACGAAGATGCTTTTTCGCCTTTTGTCAGCCAGTCTGAAAGAATAGAAAAAAGTCCAACGTGGTGAGTTGTAATAATGATCTTCCTATTCTCATAATGATCATCAATCAAATCCATTATTGTTGATGCAGTAATAAAGATGTTATGGTCATCTAAGCTTGAAACAGGATCATCAATAAAGAAATGACTATTTTGTTCACCTGTCCAGCCTTGAACATCAAACATTGTGAGAAACAGGCACCAAATAAAAATTTGTTGCTCACCACGAGAAATTTTTATAGCTTCAGGTTGTTCTTCGCTTTCTGATTGCGGATAAAAACTAATGGAGCTAATTCCAAGCGATGTATCAGTATGATAATTAAACTTAAAATCAAACTTTGGCTTGTATGCAGTTAGCTTTTCACGAAGCTTTTCTTCATCCATTGACGAATGATATTGATTCAGGCTGGAATGCATGACATTCAGCTTTATTGGAGAACCAGTGTTTTCCGTATCATTATCCCAAACAAACAAATCTTCACTATAAGCATTATAATAAACACCGGAATGATTACCGCCGTTCAATTCTTTGGTAATATTTTTGTATTCAACAGAAAGTCGTGTTTTGCCGGTTCCATTAAAGGCAAACACTAAAATAATGTTTTTTCTCGATTCAACAAGTTGCTTTGCCAAAGTCTGTACATTTTCATCTGAGATAATACTCATTCTCCCACCTCCTTAATGGAAGGGAACAGTCCTTGCATTAATCCTTTTTATGAGTGTTCAAAGCTTCAATTTTCTTTGCCTGTGCGGTAATAAGTTCATCTAAGGTAGAGAGGCAGTCAGCAATTTTTTGTTGTTCTTTTTGTTCTTTCGGAATAAAAAAAACATATTTTTCCAATTGGGTTCCATTAATTGAATTTATAGTCGCACCCAAATCAGCCTTTACTTGCCTTTCATAGGCTGTTGTTTGAAGAAGTTGAAAGACAAATTGTGGGTTTTGTGCTCTTAAGACTGTCATAAACGCACCATGTGTACACAAAGGCATATCCTTTGGTATAATCGCATTTTTTCCTATCAAAGTTTTTGAACCATTACGTACGCAAATTAATATATCGCCTTCTAAAGACAGATTTGCACCACTAATATCTGTCCTTACATAAACATTGTCATCCAATATAATTACACTATTTTTAATATTCGAAGATCTCAATACTAGCAACCCTGTTTCTCTTACATCATCTGGACTATAAGTTAACCCTGAGACAAGTTTACCCAATTGACCAAGAGTCTTCTTAGTCCATTCTCCACTATCTTTAAACTCTGGGAATCTCCACTCGGGTAGAGTTTTTCCCTCAGAAGGGAACAGCTTCTGCATTAACCCCTTTTTGTGTGCCCTAAGAGCTGACAGCTTTTTATCCTCGGCGGTGATGAGGTCGTCAAGGGAAGATAGGCAGTCGGCAATTTTTTGTTGTTCTTCGTCAGAAGGATAAGGAAGCGGCATCTTCATAAAGTTTTCTGTTGATATACTGATTCTATCGTGCCTCGCTCCAGTATTTGAAACGGTTTTTAAATAACTATTCCAAAGATTGGTTTTAAAATATTGCTCGTAAAATTCATTTCGAGGGTTATTGAATCGAAATACTGTATACAACGGAGACATTATACCTTTTCCTAATTTATTTTTGGAAATAGGGCCTACCGGTGCAGAAGTTGAAATGCGAGGGTTATAAACATAATCCCCCTCATCAACTATAAAATAGTTGTCGATATTGCTTTGTGTTACAATTTCTCTTTCAAAATACTCACTTTGATCTACAACGCCATCAGTGGCGGAATTTGTTAGAATTCGAGTTAAAGAACGATCTTTATTTTTATTTGTTATTTTGATAGCAAGTGAATTGAGAGTAGATACTTTCCATTCCCCACTTGAGTTAAACTCCGGAAACCTCAATTTTGGCACTAAAACCGTCTTTTCTTTCTTACTCATATGCCTTTAACCCCACAATCTCACGTCCATCTGCCAACTTTTTCAGTAGCGGAATTAAATCTTCCATCAGTTCCAATTCTTTCTTTGTTCTGTCTCTCCAGCCAAGGCCAAGAGGCTCTAAAAGGTCGCTTAACTTCTCACCATCAAAAATCATACGCTCCATAATTTTATCAACAAATTCTTGCAATGAGGCTGACTCTATGTCATGTTTATTTGCAACTGCATCCAATTCTTTAGCCGATTTTTCTGCCTTGAATTTTTGATAGCCTGCCCTTATGGATTTTTCATCCAATCCCTTTCCAGCTTCCAAAGTGTTGATATATTCTCCTATATCTTCTCGTTCATCCATCAAATTGGAGGTTGATGATATAAGGTCAATCAACTCTTTCTTGGTCATTTTTTCTTTTTTGGGAACATCAGGCTGTGTGAATTTTGAAATCAGCGACATGATATAATCATAGTCAATAATGGCAGAGGAGAACAAAACAAACTCAAAGTCGACTTGTTCGATTTCCGGCGCTTTATTCGCAATATCCTTGCCCTGCTTGCGCCTTTAACCTTTGAGCCGTTTCAATATATGCTCCACGGAATGCACGCAAGGTGTCCTCAGGCAGCAACTTCTCAATAATTGCTGTCTGATCTTCTTTTATATCTGTATATTGGTCTAGCTGCGTTTTAAGGCGCTGTATCTCTTTGAATTTATCAATAAACTCCGCGCGTGCTATATCACCCTTCAGGTTGCTTACTTCTTCCGGTTTACACTCCAACCCATGTGATATCATGAATTTTTCCAGCTCGGCAACAGCATTATCCAACTTTTTAACCACGGCAGGAGCCGGATCAACAAGCCAAATTTCTTTTACCTTCTCGCTGCTTTCCGTGCCGGAAAAGAGTTTGATCGCATCATCGACCTCATTTTCGAGCCCTCTAAAGTCAATAATGTTACCATATGGCTTTGTGGGATTTAGAACACGATTTGTTCTTGAGAAAGCCTGAATTAAGCCGTGCTGCTTCAAGTTTTTATCAACATACAGAGTATTTAAATACTTAGAATCAAAGCCAGTTAACAGCATGTCCACAACAATAGTGATATCAATTTTGTTTTTGTGCGGATAATCTGCATTCGGATATTGTTGGTCTTTAATACGTTTTTGCACGTCCTGATAATACAAATCAAATTCGCTTATGCTGTGGTTCGTGCCAAATTGGGCGTTGTAATCATCAATAATAGCTTTAAGAGCTGCTTTTTTCTTATCGGGCTCCTGCTCATTGTCGGCTTTTTCTTGTACAAGGTCTTCTTGAAGCTGTTTCACATCTTTATTGCCCTCAGCTGGTGGAGAAAAGACGCAAGCAATATTTAGTGGATAAAATTTCTCATCTCCACTATTTTTTAGTTCCTCTTGCAGTGTTTTAAACAGTTCAAAGTACTCGATTGCGTCATTAATCGAAGATGTTGCAAAGAGTGCATTATACCGTCTGTTATATGTTGCTGCATCATGCTTTGATAAGATTGCTTCGACAACTGCTTGCTTATATTCCTTAGAGGAAACTTTTGCAGCCTTCTTATCATCTTCTGGTTTGAAATAATCGATATGAAAACGCAATACATTACCATCGTCAATTGCATTTGTTATGGTGTAGGCATGAAGTTCCTGCTGAAAAACATCTTTTGTTGTTCTGTAAGAGCCCACGGTGCCATCAATTTTCTTATATGTGGAGTTTTCTTCAAAAATTGGTGTTCCGGTAAAGCCGAAAAGCTGTGCTTTTGGAAAAAAAGTCTTTATTGCATCGTGATTTTCTCCAAACTGGGAACGGTGGCATTCATCAAAAATAATCGCCATTCGCTTATCCCTGAGTTTCTCTAATCTTTCTTTAAAGGTGAGTTCACCTTTTTCTTTTTCTCTTGGTTACGTCTGCTGTCCTCATCAAGGGCTAATCCAAGCTTTTGGATGGTGGTAACAATCACCTTGTCTTTATAGTCGTCAGAAGTAAGGCGCCTAACCAAACTTTCGGTATTTGTGTTTTCCTCAACTGACCCTCTTGAAACTTATTAAATTCTAAGCGCGTTTGTCTATCAAGATCTTTTCTGTCCACAACAAATAAACATTTTTCAATTTCAGGATTGTCTTTCAAAAGTGTAGATGCTTTAAAAGAAGTGAGCGTTTTTCCACTCCCAGTAGTATGCCAAATGTAGCCGTTGCCACGATTTTGTTCAATGCAATCCATAATCGCCTTAACAGCATAAATCTGATAAGGACGCATAATCATCAGTTTTTGTTCACTTACAACAAGAACCATATATCGGTTAATTAATTGCCCAAGGGTGCATTTGGGTAAAAATCTATCCGCAAAGTCATATAGGTTCGTTATCTTTTTATTTTTCTCATCTGCAAACTCATAAATTGGCAAAAATCTTTCATCTGCATCAAAGCAAAAGTGTTCATTATGGTTATTGGCAAAATAGTATGTTTTGGTTTCATTGCTTACGATAAATAACTGCATAAAACAAAGAAGCGAATTGGTGTACCCATTGCCTTGATCATTTTTATAATCTACAATCTGCTCCATTGCTTTTTTGGGTGTAATTTGTAGAGACTTTAATTCAATTTGAACAACAGGAATACCGTTAATGAGAATAATAACATCATAACGGTGGTTACTGTTGTCTGTATTGATACGCAACTGATTTATCACTTCAAATTCATTTTTGCACCAATCTTTGATGTTTACTAGAGTGTATTGTAGAGGTATGCCATCATCGCGTTTGAAAGTATTAATTTCTCGTAACGTTTTAGCGGCCACAAATACATCTGCAGTGATAATGCTGTCCTTGAGACGTGCAAATTCAGAATCGCTTAACTTAACACGATTCAATCTCTCAAAATGTTCTCTGAAATTAGCCTCAAGAGACACTTTATCTCGAATGTCTTCTCGATATGTGTACTTTAAATCTTGTAGTTTTTGAATGAAGTCTACTTCAATTTGCTTTTCAGATTTCATATTTAATCTCCTCATATTTCTCAAGGACTGCATGTCTATTTTGTTCAAAAATCAACTCAATCTGTGTTAAGAACATATTTTTCAAAGCTCAATTAAAGCATGAAGAACAATCCGATTTGGTTTTGTAAGGTTATTCTCCCATCAATTCACCGGTATAGATACAACATGAAGTTCGCGAGCAAATATCTCTTGAGAAAAACCTAAATCCAAACGCGCAGTCTTAATTATTCCGTGAAGGACCATTTATAAATAACTATAGTACATTGTATCATATCCTATAAATTACAGTAAGAGCACGTTTTAAGCTGGTAAACCAAAGGGGGCCGTATTCATTTTGCTTTTCACGAATTGTTCTTATTGCACTGTGGTTGGTGATATTTGAAACCGATTTAAGCACTGGGAACTGAATGGATGCGGCGCGGCTAATGAGGGGTCTTAGGGGCAAAGCCCCTAACAAGAGAATATGGCTATCCATATTCAGTGCTTGCTGCAACACGAGACAATTGTCTCGTGTTGCCCATCAAGGTCATTCACAGTTCAAAGTAAATTTCTCGCTCCTGTCACAAAATAAAAAGCCTGGTACCAATTTAGGACACAGGCTTGCATACCGTATTCACTTTATCGTGATTGTTCCGATTCACGGCGTTTTTCCGGCTCGAAGTCAATGCCGCTGATCGCATGTTCATACAAAAACAGCTTGATCTCGCTCATATCGTTCGAGGTATAGTAGGCAGATAATAATTCGTTAAATCGTTCCATATTTTTCTCTGTAATGGTCAGCATGCCATGTCCGCTCTCGACAAGAAGTTTGTTTGCAAGTAGAAGGGAGGTACGCTTGTTTCCATCCCAAAACATTTGCCGCCGCGCTCCCCATAGAAAAGCCGTAATGGCTTTCTCCGTTGTGGTTATGTCCGCGGCCAGCAAGTCCGCCAATTCCTGTTCGATCTCGCTCTGTACCGGGAGCGGCGGTACATAATCCGTGCCTGAAATTCCGACACGCCCGGTTCTAAAAACACCCCATTCCAGCGCTTCATTCCTCGCGACGTATTCATTGAGCTTGCAAATAAGGGAAAGCGTAATCGGCTCATCAATCGCGTTCAGCAAATAACGCCAGGCATCCCTCATATTAAGGACGGCTTGTATGTCGTCCAGCGCGACACCGGGAACATTGACGCCGTTCAGTATCGTTTGGGTTTGCGGAAAGGTAATATTCCGATTCTCCATCTTCATTCCGCAGTATATATTTTCGTCCCATTTTTTCTTGGCTAGAAACAAACTCTGTTGTTTGGTTAGCACATATTTATCCGAAAATGGTTTCATTTCGTATCCCTCCTGCCTGTTGTCATTATATCCGGTTTTGAAAGCAAAATCACCTTTTACCTGCACATAAAATGTTAGGAGGGAAACGCACATTCCCGTATCTCTTGTGTTGTTAGTCTTCAACCTGCCGAGAAAAAGAAAGAGCTTATTTACATTGGGTTTGACTTTTTGTCCAGACAATAATATATTATTGTCAGGACAAAAAGCGAGGTGAAGCGATGTCCTCCAAAAAGATGGGGCGTCCTCCATCAGACAAACCCAAAAGCAAAACGATTGAGATACGTGTCGATCAGGAAATTATGAACAAGCTCGACGCTTCCGCCGAGAAGCTGAATACGACACGTTCAGACGTCGTTCGCAAAGGGATTGAGAAGGTGTATGACGAGCTCCAGAAATAAAGAAGGAAGCGGCGCGTCCGACGAAGAACACAGCCACTTCCTATCCCGCAATCGCTACGTGAGCAGACTGCATAAATATCCTACCATGTGCAGGAATCTCATTCAAGCGATGCGATGACATTTGTGGGAGGATGAATATGGAATCGATTCTTGAAGCCCTGTACCGTGGGCGACTTCATCCCGAAGAGATAATTGTACCGTCTCATCCTGAATATCGGCCGTTAAGCCGACAAATCGGCGCTATGACGGAAAAATGGAGAAAAGAACTGAGCGACGAGATGTTTCGTGAGCTTGAGGAGTATTCTGATCTTTGTGTGAGCGTGAACAGCTTGCATGTCGAAGCCGCCTTTATCCATGGATTCAGGCTCGGTGCCAACATGATCATTGAGGTTATGAGCAAACGCGAGGAGTTGGTTCCGAATGCAACTTCGGGCGTGTCATTATGATAAAGATCACGACGTCATGACGGTTGTATTTGCGGATGGGACAACATGCCGCCTTAATTGCTGCGAGATCGAAGCAACTCTGGATACGCATACAGCGGCGCGTTTCCGTCTGATCTGGCTAAAGGAAAAAGAGCCGTTTGCCTATGCTGAGTTGGTTCTTCAACACGATTTGAAGCGCTATGCCGAGGAATACAGCCGGGAATACATGAAGCAGCAGAACGAACTGGCAGAGCAGCTTGCCGATCACTATCAAGATAAGGCATATGCGCAAGCTATTGCGAGAGAAATCATGATGCATGGAGATTAACTTCGTTTTATCGAGGGAAGCGCATAAGGCAGAGGTAGCTTTCAGATCACCTAACCGAAAGGACGGATGACGCTTGAAAGCATTGCCGCCCCCGACGCTTCCTTCATTCTTTTTCCCGGCAGGTTTATACAACATGGAAATGCTGTCTTACGTTGCAGCAAGCACTGAATTTGGTCTCCCAAATTCGCTTGGCAGGGGCGCTCCCCTGATTCCCCTTACGTTTCCACCGACTTTTTCTTCGATTACATGTCCAGTTTCAGCCAATCCAAAAAAGCTTCAAGGGTGATTTCCCCGCGCAAACAAGCGTCCCGATTTAGCTTGGCCAGCTCTGCCCATTGATAGAACGTTTCTTCCGTTGTCTTCCCGTACCGAATCCATGCAAAGCGTCTTTTGTATTCCCGAGTGTAGGCTTTAAGCGCAGGCGAATCGGCTTTCTTGCGCTCCCATTGGTTGAGTGCTCCGATCTCCTTGCAGGTTTTGGAGGGAGTGGCAAACGGTCGTTCACAATATTCGGCATTTTTGTTTCGGCTCAGCGCAAAGTAGCGACCGCAATTTTTACATATTCGAAAACGCAGTTCACGACGAATACATTCGCGCACGAAAAAGTCAGGTATGTCGAATACGCTCTGTGCCTCAAGTATATCTGTAAAAATGCCTTCTTTAACGAATTCATACCGGAGTTGCAGCGGCTGAAACGTAAAGCATCGAGAGCTGTTGGGGCTCTCTGTATAGAGATTTATAAGCTTGGCTTGAATCGGCGCTTCGGATACATCCACGTCCAGAACGTCATGCCAAAGCACCCGAAGCTGTTGCTGTGTCGTTTCGAGCATAGCGGGAATCCGTACCAGTTCTTCGACAGGCAACAGTCTGTCTACGTCCTTGTACGACTGTTGCCGCGCTTGTTTCAGGCGTTCCAGCCATTGTAAACGCAAGCAGGCGAAATACATATGATAGCTGTTGAGTAAGGCCAGCCCCTCCGCAATCGGCTTTTCCAGTCGCTCCTCTTTCCCGGTTATTAGCTGATGAAGATCGGTTTGCAAGCGCTCTGTTACATCCCGAATCGGTTCTGCGTCCAGTTCCATCCATTCCAGAACAGTTTGGGAGAAAGGATATTGCGTATGCTGAACATGTCCGGAAGGTCCGTGCAGAAAGTGTTCCTGCCCATCGGCAATATAAGACTGAAAGGTATAGCTCATGTCGCACCTCGAATAGACAATCGAATGTTAATTAAAGTGATTATATATTTTTGTTGACAATAGGTCAAGTGAAGTGTAGCATATAAATTACATAGACAATTGTAATATATTATTTATGGTTATCTATGTAGTAACGAGGGAAGGAGAAGCAGGCAAGAAATCTGTTCCTTGATAATTGAATAGCTGTAGCGAGGAGGAGCGTGTATGAATGACGATCAACAGCGATTTCCGTCACCTACCCTGTCTGTTCCAAAAGGGGCAGGCAAGCAGGTGACGGGCTATCGCAATCATTCGGCAGAAAGTTTGCATCGACGCGAAGTGCAAATCGGTAAAACGATATACATAGTGCAAAGTCGCTACATCGGCAAAGACACGCTCAGCGACAAAATCAGGCGGCTTGTTCTGAGAAAATGGGAAGACGAGCAGCATCGGAGCGAATGAGGACCAATACCGGGAATCCACAAGATTCCCAGCTTTTTTCGGTTATGCCGCTTCATGAAGAGATATCATTCCCGTTCAGAAAAAAGCTGTACAATGAACAAGCCCCTGTGTGGAACCGTAGACCGCCTCCCTCGCTACGCTATTTCATGGAATGAACAGGAACATCGTTCAAAGATCCATTATACTGAAATCAGCCGACATGTTGCTGGGAAAGGATGGAGGATGAAAAAACAGCGACGGACCCGAACCGCTATTTACTGTCGTCTGAGTCGGGACGATGAGCAGAGCGGCGAAAGCATGAGTATTGAAAATCAGCGAATTTTGCTCCAGCGTTATGCGAAAGACAACGGCTTTGAAGTGACGGACGTCTACATTGACGATGGCTGGAGCGGTACGAACTTTGATCGCCCCGATTTTCAGCGGATGAAACGCGATATTGAGAGCGGCGGCATTGATATCGTATTGGTAAAGGACTTGAGCCGATTAGGGCGCAACCAGATTGAAACAAGCCTGTGCATTCAGGTGTTCTTTCCCGAATACCAGGTGCGTTTTATTGCCGTCAGCGAAAACATTGACACCGCCAAAGGCGAAGACGACTTCATGGAACTGCGCAATCTGTTCAATGAATGGTTCGTCCGCGATACAAGCCGGAAGGTAAAGAGCGGCTACCGCCAACGGGCGTTGAACGGCGATTACACCGGAGCCTTTGCTCCCTACGGCTACCGCAAGGATGAGCAGAACAAGCATAAGCTGATTCCGGATGAGAACACCGCCCCTGTCGTACAGCGTATTTTTCGATTGGCGGTCGAAGGGCATAGCCCCTACAAAATCGGCAGATTGCTCCGAGCAGATCGCATTCTGACCCCGCGCGCTTACCTGGCCGAGCAGCATCAACGTTACCTGAAAGTAGTCAATGCCAGGCATCCGTATGATTGGGGAGCAACGACAGTCAAGGTCATACTCCAGAACAAGGTGCATCTGGGACATATGGTGAGTCACAAGACGACCAAGCCTTCCTTCAAGAGAAAAGGATTGGTTGCAGTCCCAGAGGACGAATGGATTGAGGTTCCAAATACACACGAGCCGCTGGTTGACGAGGAAACCTTTGCCTTGGCGCAAAAGGTGGTTCGCGTGAAAAAACGCCCGACCAAGACAGGCGAGCATCAAATCTTTGCGGGACTTTTGAAATGCTCCACCTGCGGACAAGGATTATCCTTCGCTCGCGGCGGCGAGCAGCAAGACCAGCGGCGGCAAAGGAGGGCGTGGCGACTTCGCATGCAATCAGTCGCGGACACGCGGCAAAGCCTATTGCAGTTTTCATTATATCAGCTATGTGGATGTGTACGAGATTATATTGGCGGATATTCAGCGTCATGCGAGGACGGCCAAGGAGCAGGAAAGCGCCTTTGTCGAGATGGTTGCCGCGATGAGCCACAGCCAACAGAGGAAGCAATGGGGAGCCGCAATGAAAGAGCGAGACAAGCTGAAGAAACGGGAGGACGAACTGCAAACCATTCAGCGGAAGCTCTATGAAGACAATGCATTAGGACGAATTACGGATGAGCAATATGTGGCGCTATCACGAGATTTTACAGCAGAGCAAGCACAATTGAAAGAACGGTTGAAGCCGCTGGAAGAACAGCTTAACCAGGTAGAAAGCAAACGGGAGAACACGACCCGATTTTTGGAACTGGTACGAGCGTACACTGATATGAAGGAACTAACGAAACCGATATTGAATGAATTGATTGACAAGGTTGTTGTGTTTGATGCCGAGAAGGTAAACGGCAAGCGAGTGCAGCGTATTGATATTTACTACCGATTCGTCGGCTTAATTTCGTAAACAACAGAGGTTCTTACCTCGTTAAAAATAGATTACTCCGTTACTTTACATTGACCCAAGCGGACATAAAGTTTGGCTTATACATGGAACTTGGTCTGATGGGGACACGTGGAAGCCTGACTTTGTTGATTACGTTGAAGGACTTTTTCATGAGACAAGTGAAAAGTTAAATTGGAGTGGTGGAAATACTACGGGTGATCGTTCGGAAGCAGCAGAGTATTTTGCGCAAAAAATATATGAGTGGCACGAAGAACATCCTGACGACCCCATAAGATTAGTAGGACATAGTCATGGAGGAAACGTAGCGGTAATGGTAACGAATATACTTGCTAAAAAAGGTTTGAAAGTGCCCAATCTTATTACTATTGCTACACCAGTGAGAGGATACCAGTTAGAAACTGATGTAGGACAACATATTCACGTATATAATGATTACGATGGTGTTCAAATAAACGGTGGTAGCATATGGGCAGGTGGAAATGCACTCAGAGAGTTTCCTGATGCAGAAAATGTGAATGTTAGTGATGAAATACCCTTTTGGTGGGGAATTACTAGCCCAAAAGCTAGCCACAGCATTATGCATAGTAATGTAGGTATTTGGAAGAAATATATTGAACCGATATTAGTTCATTAGGTACATTACCTTGAGTAATTCAATAGGAGTGAACTATGAGTGTGTGGTTAAAAATTTTATTAACGGCTGTAATAATTCTTGGATTTTTATCATTTGTCTGGTTTCTTCTAGGTTCTACTGCATTTTTCCAACGATTTTGGGACGTAACTGGTACTACGGTATTAGTTAGCGTAGGTATTCCTGTTCTTGTACTGACCACCTTGTTCACTATATTACTTATTAAAAGGTGGACTCCAAATAGTGGGCTTGCATATGCAGGGTTATTTATTGGACTAGTATCATTAACGATACTTTCTGCCTCTCTAATTCTAAGTGTCAATACTTATGGTTGGATGCAAGAGAGGGTTCTTAGCGATACTTTGAAGATTACAGCAGATAAGAAGTATGAGTATCGAATCGAATTAATCAATTTGTTTCAAAGAAATAGCCATGCTCAGCTTTATCTAAAAAATATTAGCACAGGAGATGAAATGAATATTCCAATTGAAATTCAAACCAAACAAATCGTAGGGCTTGGGACTAAAAAATATAATAATTGGGTGGTGTTAGAACCAAGTGTTGGGGCTGAGCGTTACACCCTGTATACGACCAAAGAACTTGGCATACCTGAGGAAAAATTTGAAATTAATATTATTGCGAAGACTTCCAGTAGGCTGAATTAGTAGCACTACCGAAATTTTCCCAAATGAAGGAGGAACAAGTGCTCGAGCTTAGTCGCATAACCCGGATGCTCTCGACTCAGGAAAAACTTTTAAGGTTAGAAGTGGCGGTTTCAGAGCATAGAGGCCTTAAATGGAAGTTTAATAGAGTAACATGACGGTCTAACCTAAAGAGACAGGGAACCATAAACGAGACTAAGCTCTCGTTTGTGGTCCCCTCTCTACCTAACTAAAATTTTTTTAAATATAATAACTTCATGGAGGCTACTACGTGCGCAAATTCCATAAGAAAGCACTTCAATGTTTATCCGTTATTCTACTTTTTTGTTCTTCCAGTCCCGTCTTTGCAGCAGATTTAGTCCATAACGGGAATGAGCCGTCGCGGATCTTGATCGATAACAAAGAAGTTCATTTCGATGTTCCTCCCGTCATAAAGAATGGCACGACGCTTGTCCAGCTCCGCCCAGCCTTTGAAGCCATGGGTCTTACGCTGAAATGGACTCCTGAATCCAAGACCATTGAGGGATCTAAAGGGAAATTTGGAGTGAAGCTGAAAATTGGAAGCTCCGAAGCCCAGATTAATGATCAGCCCGCAACGGAACTTGAGGTGGCACCGGAAATTATGGATGGAAGTACCATGGTTCCTTTAAGATTCATCGCTGAAGCAACAGGCCGTTCGGTCTATTGGGTTCCGGATCATAACAAGAATGTCATTGAGATTAACAGATCCATTGCTTCGGATATCTATGATATTGTTTTCTCCGACGATTTGAAGTACGAAGGGGAGCAGCAGGACGGAAAGCCGAACGGTAAAGGCAAATATACATATAAAGGCCAACTTTGGTACGAAGGAGATTTCGTCCAAGGAAGCATGCAAGGGCAAGGCAAGCTGTATAACAATGCCAAGTTAATCTATGAAGGACAATTTAGCTCCAATCTTCCGAATGGCACAGGAAAGTCGCTGAATCATGGCATCTATGAAGGTGGAATTAAGAATGGTTTGCGGCACGGCAAAGGTAAGCTTTCAGACTCGAAGGGGAGACTCGAATATGAAGGAGACTTTTACGAAGATACCTTAACGGGCAAAGGGACGATTTACGAAACGAATCACACCAAATATGTCGGCGATGTCATCATGGGCATACGCGAAGGGTACGCGCAAGTGTACGATGAAGACGGCGATTTAATGTATGAAGGCAGATATGCCGGGAACCACCCTGCCATGGACTCAAGCTCTCAAAAAGCGCTTGCCGTTTACCTCTATGCTAAGCAAGGGAAGGACGATAAGGCTAAAAAAGCATTTGAGACTTTGCTGAACAATACAGAGGATAAAGCGATGGCCTATAAATATTTAGGCTTCACCTACATCAAGTTGAACAAACCGGCAGAGGCCGTCGATGCACTGAATATGGGCTTGTCCATTTCGCCGAACGATGCCGATTTCTATGCTTTTTTAGCGATGGCATACACCCAGCAAGGCGACGATGCAAAGACTCAGGAAATTTTGGAGAAAGCCAAGTCGATGGGGTACAAAAACATAGATCAATTAAAAGAACAACTGTCAAAATTAAAATCGGATTTAAAATAAGACTTGAAACGTGATCGTGTAGATACCACAAACGAGACGGAAATCTCGCTTGTGGTTTTCTTTTAAACTACCATCGATTTACCTAGATCCATTTCATTTAAGATGACAATTGACGTGGCCCATGCGTCCGGAGGCCGAAACGAAGGAAACGGCAACAGTAACCATGGCACCGGTAATAACAGCGGGAACGGAAATGGCAACAATGGCAATGGCAATCCGATATTTGCCCGCTTCAGGAATGACAATGTTTGGCGAAAATGGTTTTCTCATTGGTAGGGAAGCATTTAGTTCTTCTGCAGAATTGACTAAAACTGTGCTGCATGAACTTTATAGGCCTACAACAATTGCATCAGCTAGTGGAGTATCTGCGGAAGTGGCAGTACAAGAAACTCAAGCAGCGTTTAAATTTGCTGAAAGGGCATTTCAACAGGTGTTTTCTAAATGACAAGTCATAAGACAATGATATGGGTTGAGATAGGTAAAATTCTGGCTCAAAATCCTGATGAATTACTCTTATGTCCAGAATGCGGTGAAGCTAACCTTCAAGTACAAGACGTGAGGAACGAGTTAGTACCTACTCAAATCGAAAGAATTATTTCCTGCCCCAATTGTTTATGTCGAAACATATTGCGAATGAATATAAAGTAGCATCTTAACCTAATCGACCACAAACGAGACTAACCTCTCGCTTGTGGTTTCTTTTTTGCCCTAGCTGTATTCGAGCAGAAAGCAGCACGAAAAGGGGTGGCCGGGACCAAGGTTCTTGGCGGGTATGGCAAGGGAAGGGAAATTAAACAGAGAATATGAAGAGAACCCTGGGTTGCAGGTACTTGTTCGTGACTGGCCCCATTGGCTTCCTTTTGTTACCTTTTTGAATGGGGATGCCTTCTGCATCGATATGAAAAATCAAAGTGTAGTTTTTCTAGAACATGATGTGATGGATGGAGGGCCATATATTCATGGAACAAAGGTAGCAGATGATATTGATAAGTTATTTGAAAAATGGATGCAGATTGCATTTGTGGATGTTTACGATTGGAGCAAATTTGTAAATGAAGAAGGTATCAATTTAGCAGAACCTGGCTTTAGCTTGTTGCTTGATAAATTTAGAGGTGTTTAGATTCTAACCACAAACGGGAAGAACTCTCGCTCGGATTATTTTATTAACAAGCTTGGCTGCAGCAGGTAAAGATCATATTTTACAATCCGCAGCAAGAGTATTGGGGGAGAATATGAGTAATTTGACTTCTCAAGAAGAACCGTCAAAGCGTTTCCCGTTAGGAGGATTGACGATTCTTCTGGTAATTGTCCTGCTATTAAAAAAGAACCTTTATTTCCTCTATTAACGATCTTTCTTTTGATTTCGTTAGCAATATTGGCGACGGTAGATTATGCTTCAAATCATATTTTCGCTGTCTATACAGATGATGAATTAAAGAATGATATTAATATCAGAATACTAAAGCACCTATTAATAATAATCATTTACGGTATATTGGTAATTCCTTACCTGATACGATTCCAAAGGGTAAAAGCAACTTTTAAACAAAAGAAATGATAGCTTTAACACCTCACCTCCATAGAACCTGCATCTTGTTTTTCTAAAAAAATATTTACGACAAATTTCTTCAAAATGTGTGAAATCACACTTTTATTTTAGGTATTATTCGCTATAATGAACTTTGTAATGATCAGATTTTTCCCGAAATGAGGACTTTATGACTATAATCTTGACTCGGGAAAGACCGGTACGTTCATTGACAACTAAATCAGAGGAGGAACACGCAACATGCTTTCACGCATCAATCGCCATAGAATCAGCTTGGCGCTTGTCTTTACGCTGCTACTCGGCACGTTGATGCCCATTATGGCATTTGGCGCGTCTGCAGTCCAGTTCAAAGACACGGCTGATTCTTACGCACAACAAGAAATTCAAGCATTAGCGGATGCCGGCATCCTTTCGGGTTACGAAGATAATTCCTTCCAACCCCGCAAAGCGATGACGCGCGCGGAGCTGGCTAAGATCATTGTCCTGGCTCTGGGACTGAAAGAAAATCCGGATAAGGCCGCGTCTTTTCAAGATGTCGGGGCTAACAGCTGGTACCGCGGTTACGTTGGTGCGCTCGTAGCGTCCGGTATTACGCAGGGTACCTCTGCGACGGCGTTCTCTCCGGAGAACAAGGTTACCAGGGAAGAGCTTGTCGTATTCTTCTTACGGGCTTTCGGGTTGGAAGAAACGGCGAAGAAGCTGCCCGCGGATGCGAAGCTGGCGGATCTGAGCGAAGTCTCCGATTGGGCGAAGCCGCATGTATCGCTTGCGTTCAATATGGGCTTTGTAAACGGGATCGACAGCAACGGCGTCCTGAAGTTCGAGCCGAAAGCTTCGGCCGAGCGTCAAGCGCTTGCTCGTCTGGCTTATGAATTTAAGGTGAACAAAGAGAAGTACATAGAGAAAGCCAAAGCGTTGGAAGCCGCCGCGGCAACGGGTGGAGCAGCAACCACACCGGGAACGAGCGGTACAGGTTCGACCGGCACCGGTACAGGTTCGGGCGCGACGGGAGGCGGCGGAGGCGGTGGTTCCGCAGTGTCCTCCAGCGATGACGATGCCCAGCGGTTTACGGTGGATTCGGTTCAATCGCTTGATCCGCAAACGGTCCAAGTTACTTTTACAACAAGCATTCGTAGAGTAAGCGATGTCCGCACCTTCTCTTTTGACGGCGGGTTGACGGTCATTAGTGCGGATCCGAAACAAGGCAAAGCAACACGGTTCTGATCACAACGAGCACACAAAATATCGGACAAGTATATAAGCTGATCTACAATGATGTAGATACGGGGAAAACGTTCACAGGAAAACTTCCGCTGCTTCCGATCCTGGAACCGAAGAAGGAGTATACAGGAAGCTATCGTGTTGCCCAGTCAGGTACCAATGGACCAGAGGGTGTTTTTGAAGAGGTATATGCTACGATTAATGGAAATGTATACATTGAATCAGCAGGCGTTACGCTTCAGAATACCGTAATCAACGGGGATTTGGTGCTGGGCGAAGAGATCGGTAATGGTGACGCGATTTTGAACCATGTAAAGGTCAATGGACAAACGATCATTAAGGGCGGGGGCGACCACAGCGTTCACCTTCAGGATACGGTGCTGTTGAGCGTCATCATTGATAAACGCAGCGGTGCGGTCCGTGTGGTAGCGGAAGGTGCGACTTCCGTACAGCAGACGACCCTTCAGTCTTCCGTTATTTTGGAGAACTCGACCGGGACGGATGCGGGCTTTAACAACGTGACGGTTGACCAAAGCATGCCGGCCAATTCTTACGTTTCGCTGCGCGGGGATTTCAATACCGTAGATGTCTTTGCAGCGAACATCGCCATTTCGGTTCCATCGGGCTTGATTAACTCGCTGCAAGTCAGGTCTGGAGCAGACAATGCGTCACTTGATCTGGGCGGCAGCGACCGGATATCGAATCTGCTCTTAAATGCTGTGGCGGCCGTAACGGGGACAGGCGGCATTTCGAATGCTTGGCTGAACGTAAGCGGCATCAGCTTCGAATACCTGCCGGATCAGTACGGGCTGGGTGCCGGTGTTCAAGAACCGTCCCACGGTTCATCCAATGCCACCTTGCTGCAGTATATCAATGTTTCGAACGGTGCCGTTCAGCTTAACTTCAATCGCCCGCTTGCCGATGCTACTCTTGACGATTTTGCGGTAACTGCAAAATTGAACGGCCAGCCGTATGTGCTGGAGAACCTGGCGTATGATGCTGCACAGCAGAAGCTTACATTTAAGCAGCTGCCGGCAGATCAATATCACATGCAGGAACTTAGCATTGCCGTTGCGCCTTCAGAGACAACGACGAAGTTTTCCCGCCGTTCCGTCTTAACTACTATCAAGATTACCGGATTTGAAGGTACCGTCTGGGATGTAAATAACAATCCGGTAAGCGGAATGACGATTCGATTCCGGGATCGTGCCGGTGGAACCGTTGGGCCAGTCTTGGCTACCGTAGTTACGGATGCTAATGGCCGGTACAAAGTAACTTTGCCTCCTGGGCTGTATACCGGAGAACTGGTTGCAGACGGATTTATTCCAGGTTATGTCGTTGGGCAAGCGAGCTTGAACTGGTACTATACAGATGAGAATGCAACAGCCATCCGTATTCCGGGAGAGAATGAAACGCGCATTGTCCTGGTATGGGGCGAAGTGCCGCGCGACCTGGATTCCCATTTGGTCGGGCCTACTCCGGATGCCGCTTCACATTTCCACACTTGGTATGGAGGCAAAATCTACAGTTATAACAACGTAGTATTTGATGACTTGGATCACGACGATGTGACGGCCTACGGTCCGGAAACCACAACCATTCGTCAAAATGTTTACGGCACTTATCGTTTTTATGTTCACAATTACTCCGGGGAGAATTCACTTCGGACTTCGCAAGCGGAAGTTAAGGTTTACCGTGGCAACAATCCGGAACCGGTTGAGTCCTACCAAGTGCCTACCGGGACCGGTACCGAGCGCTACTGGGCTGTATTCGATATGAACATCAGTGAGAGTGGGATTACTTTTACAGATATCAACCAACTCATGACGACTGCAGATCAAGCGGACGGCGGCGAGGTCAATGTTGCCACGGTTACATCTAGGGTCTACTCCGTGAATAACAGCTTAAACACTATCGGAGGTGTCGCCGCAGGCATTAGTACAGCTGCCTTTAAAGCCGGACTGTCTCCGTCGGTGACCGGCGTTACCTATGATGTCTACGCTCCTGGCAGTTCCATCGCGAAGACCGGACCGATTATCTCCGGTGATCAATTGATCGTGAAGGCCGCTAACGGAATTACGAAGAAGCTGTATACTATTGTAACGAGCGGTATGGCGGTGGATACGGAAGCTCCACAGCAAGTCGCGAATCTCACAGCTTCCAATGTAACGGCTACTTCGTTGACGCTTTCTTGGAGCCCTTCTACAGACAATATGCCTGGCGGCGTTAGGTATGCTGTATACTCCGGCGGTACTTATTTGACTACTGTTACAGGAACGACATATCAAGTCACGGGACTCACTGCCGGTCAAAGCTACAGCTTTACGGTGAAGGCGTTCGATACGGCAGGAAACTACGCTCCGGCTTCCAATCCGTTCACAGTGGATACCCTTGTATCGCTTGATGCGGTAACTGATTCCTATGCTTTAAACAGGAATGTACCGGAAACGGACCACGGTCAGCTGGCTGCGAATGAAGTGGAGTCAGGTGGTGTGGGACAAGCGCAAGAAGTGTCCAACAGCATGTTATTATTTCCATCAGGGGCTATAGAAGTATAACGTAGATAAGCTCCTGTCTATCGTTTCACTTTGCTAAATCACTTAGAACCAGACTCTACTTGAAAAAGTAGGGACTGGTTTTTCTTTTTCCACAAACTTGCGATTTATATTTCGTTCACAATTTAGACACAAATTTTTAATCTATTTTTCAGGTTCGATTAAGCTGGAATTAGGTTTCCGCCTGTATATTGTTTGTGGTTAAGCAGCAACAAAGATGGAAATGGCTGTAGATAGGAAAATGTTGGTTTGATGGGAGGCTACGACGTGCTTGAGGTCAGACAAGTCAGCAAATTGTACGAGAACCAGAGAGGGGTCCAAAGCATCGATTTCTCGATGAGCCGCGGCGAAATCGTCGGTTTCTTGGGGCCCAACGGTGCGGGCAAAACGACGACGATGCGGATGATCACCGGGTATTTGAACCCGACGCACGGCGAAGATAACGATCGACGGCTTATCGATGGCCGAGCATCCGAAGAAGGCGAGACAGAAGATCGGCTACCTGCCGGAGACGCCGCCGCTGTATCCGGAGATGTCGATTCTCGCTTATTTGCGCTTCATTGCGGATCTGCGCGGCATTCCGGCGAGGGAGCAGAAGAACCGGATCGGCGAGGTGATCGAGAGGCTGGGGCTGCAGGGACGGGAAAAGCAGATCATCCGAGCCTGTCGAAAGGCTACAAGCGACGGATCGGACTGGCGCAGGCGATTTTGCACAATCCGGACCTGCTCATTCTGGACGAGCCTACCTCGGGCCTTGATCCGAAGCAAATTATTGAAATCCGTCAGCTTATCCGCGAGCTCGGCCAGAATCATACGGTACTGCTCAGCACGCATATTTTGCCCGAGATCAATGCGCTCTGCAACCGAGTGCTGATCATCAACCAGGGACGGATCGTGCTGGACGGCCAGCCGGATCAGCTCGCGAATACGATGGGCGAGACGTTCGAGGTGTCGCTCGAGGTGAAGGGACCGCGCGAACGCATCCTGGCCGAGCTGCGCAGCATGCCGGAGGTCAGCGGCGTGCGTGAGCTGACGGGCGAACCGGCGCCAGAGGCTGTTGTTTCGGCGGCGCCGGCTGCGGAGGAAGGCAAAGCGCAGGCCTCCGACGCCGAGAAGCCGGAAGCCGGTACAACCGTCACTGCGGCGGAGCCGGAGACGGTGAAGGTGATGGTCACCGCGGCGGACCGCTCGGATATCCGCGAGACACTCTTTTACCGGATGGCGGAACGCCGTTATCCGATTCTGGGTATGAAGAAGGAATCGCTCAGCCTGGAGGAGATCTTCCTGAAGCTGACGACGAACGAATCGCTGGACGGCGCGTCCGGCGGCACAACCGGAGATGCGGAAGCATCCTCCAAGGAGGTGACTCCGAATGCGTAGAACGTGGGCGATTTCGAAGAAAGAGCTGCAGATGTATTTTTACTCGCCGACGGCGTATGCGGCCTTTGCGTTCTTTTTCCTGATTGCGGGGTATTTCTTCAGCGCGAACTTCCTGTATCCGCCGAACATTGTGGATGTGAAGCCGGTCGTCGGCAATATTTCGTTCATCTATCTGTTCATCATTCCGCCGCTGACGATGCGGCTTGTCTCCGATGAACTGCGGCAGGGAACGGACGAGTCGCTGCTCACTTCGCCGGCCGGCATCACCGAGATTGTCGTCGGCAAGTATCTCTCCGCTTTGATCGTGCAGATCATGCTCGTGGTCGGTCGCCTTCTGTATCCGCTGATCCTCAGCGCGTACGGTAAGCTGGACCAGCCGGTGCTGTGGCTGTCTTATCTGTCGATGTTCCTCATGGGCGCGGCGATGATGGCTATCGGCTTGTTCGCTTCCTCTCTGTCGGCGCATCAGATGGTGTCGGGCATCAGCGCGTTTGCGATTTTGCTGGTATTCTGGACGATTGACTGGCTTGGCGACACGGTAGGGGGCAAGTTCAAGGATTACCTCGGCCTGTTCTCGATTATCGGGCGCGCTTCGAATTTGCAGAAGGGCGTGCTGAACTTCGCCGATGTGATTTTCTATGTAACGCTCATTATTGTGTTCGTCGTGCTCAGCATCCAGGTGCTCGAGCGCAAACGCTGGAGATAAACGACAACCGCTTGAAGCGCTGCAAGCCGGCGCCAAGCAGAAGGGGAAAGGCAATTGAACAAGTGGATACGCGGAACGAACGCGGCCGTGCTGTCACTCGCGGTGATCGGCATTTTTATCGTCCTGACGATTTTTCTCAATTCCACGAAGACGCTTCAGGTCGATTTGACACAGAATAAAAAGTTCACACTCTCCGACCAAACGGTCAATACGCTTAAATCGCTGGACAAAGACGTGCATATCATCTCGTTTACGAGCGACCAGACGGACCCTTACATCAAGCGGCAGGTTGTGGAGCTGGCTCAGGAATACAAAAAACGCAACAGCAAAATCACCTTCGACGAGTACGATTTGGTGAAGAATCCGGCGGTGGCCAAGCAGTACGATGTAGACCCGGCGGGTACTCTGGTAGTGGAAAGCGGTACGCAGAAGAAGTCGATCTACTACTATGACATGTTCATCCCGGGCCAGCAAGCAGGGCGACTATAAGTTCAGCGGCGAAGAGAAGCTGACGCAGGCGCTCGTCAATCTCGGCAGCAACCAGAAGACGAAGGTGTACGTCCTCTCCGGGCACAACGAGATTCCGCTGAACCAGATGAATACTTGGAAGAGCGGGATGGAGAGCGCCAACTATGAGGTGGCGGATCTCAATCTGCTGCGAGACGGCAAAATCCCGGATGATGCTCAGGTGCTCTTTATTATCGGACCGGAGAAGGATTTGACGGATAAAGAAGCGGAACTGATCAAGACCTACCTGAACGGCAAGGGCAAGCTGTATCTCGCGCTCGGCTTCAACAAAGACATGGCGGCCCAGTGGAAAAACCTCGACTCGATCATGGCCACTTACGGCATCAAGGACCAGCATGCGGTGGCGATTGAGCCGAAGCAGAGCATCATGAACGATCCGCTGACGATTGTCCCTGAATACGGCACGCACGATATTACGAAGAAGCTGCAGGATTACAACCTGCTGACCGTGATGCAGCTGGCCATCTCGCTGAATTCCGAGCCGGTGGCGGATTATCCGACCACGTCGATTCTGAAGACAACCGACAAGGCTTACGGCGAAACGGACCTCGCCCTTCTTGCGGGCAGCGACCGAAGCACGAACGATGCGAAAGACATCAAGGGTCCGCTGAATCTGGGTTACGTGGTGGAAACGAAGGACAACAAACCGAAGGCGGTCGTGCTGGGCGGCTCCACGCTGTTCGTCGACCAATTCATCCAGCAGCAGGGCAACCGCGACTTTGCTTTGAACACGATCGGTTGGCTGCAGGAGCAAAAAGATCAGGTGACCATCCGTCCGCGTGAAGGCGATGCGCTGCAGCAGGCGCTCATTACGGGTGGTCAGGCCAATATGATTTTCTACGGAACGGTACTGCTCTTCCCGCTGCTCTTCCTGCTCGTCGGCGGAACGGTTTGGTGGAGGAGGAGAAAAGGATGAAGCGGCTCATTCCTACCCTCGTTTTGGTCGTGCTGTGTATCGGCGGCTTCTGGTATGCTTCCAGCCAGAACTTCTTCAAAGAGAAGCCCAAGACCGCCCCGACTCTGGTTACGGTGAAAAAGGAAGAGGTAGCGAGCTATTCGGTGAAGGACGGAGATACAGTAATCGAGC
The DNA here is from genome assembly GCA_024704175.1 of Paenibacillus sp. P25. Taxonomy (GTDB): domain Bacteria; phylum Bacillota; class Bacilli; order Paenibacillales; family NBRC-103111; genus Paenibacillus_G. Next base: position 6,177,256 of record CP085629.1, on the reverse strand, counting down.
TGCAGCAAAAGGACGGCAAGTGGTCGATGACGAAGCCGTCCGCGCGCCGCTGGACAGCAGTTCGGTGACGGGCTGGATCGATTCGTTCAACGGGGCGACCAAGGATAAGACGGTGGACGAGGCTCCGAAGGATTTGGCTCAGTTCGGGCTCGATAAGCCGAAACAGGAGTTCAGCGTGACGCTGGCGAATGGCACGACGCATAAGCTCTCCGTCGGCGACCCGGTGGCGGTACAGGGTTTTTATTACGCCATGTTCAGCGGCTCCCCGGAAGTGTTTCAGCTGAGCGAGTCCAAGGTGACGGCCTTAAACAAGAAGCCGCTTGATTTCATGGAGAAGAGCCCCATAACCATGAACTACGACCAGGTCTCTTCGCTTGCGGTCGACTGGAAGGGCCAGAAGTGGACTTTAACTAAAACGGAACCGGACAAAAAGTCGTACGAGGCGAAGTGGAAGCTCGGCGACAAGGATGTGACGGGAACCGATGCGGGCAATTACCTGGATAAGGCGTTGTTCATGTCTACGCAGCGACTCGCGAAGCCCGTATCTGAAGTGAAGGGGCTGGAAGCGCCGGAGCTGAAGATCGAAGTGAAGGAATCGGCCGGCGCCGGTAAGGAAACCACATCCGATTACGTCGGTAAAGTGGACGGCGACAATGTCTGGATCGCCAAACAGGGCGGCGAGTGGGCTTATTCCATCCCGGCCTCGACGGTTCAGGAGCTGGCCGATAAAGGCAAGGAGTAGCCGGCTCAGACGCCGGCCGCGGGAAGCGGGACTTCGGCCCCGGCTGCACCGGCCCCGTCGACGCAGGCACCGGCGCGTCGGGAGACCAGAAGTAAGTTCATAAACTTGCCCGGTACCCAAAAAGAACAAGCACCCGCATCTTACCAAGATGCCGGGTGCTTGTTTTCTTGTTCTCTATGTTCCTGAAGCAGACCGGTGCAGCGCCGCCGTTTCCATCGGCCGGTAGTAATAATAGCCCTGGATCTGCGAGCGACCGAGGGCGAGGAGAAAGTCGACCTGCTCCGGATGCTCCACACCCTCCGCAATGATATCAAGCCCCAGCCCTTCCACCACGAGGATCATGGCGGCAATGATCGCTTCGTCCTTGCGGTCGCGGCCGATGCCGTCGATGAAAGATTTGTCGATCTTGATTTTATGTACGGGAAACCGTTTCAAATAGCTCAGTGCGGAATATTTTGTTCCGAAATCGTCGATGGCGATCCGGATCCCCGGTCCCTTAAGCTTTGGAGCGCTGAATCCTGCTCCTGCTTCATGACGATGCTCTCGGTAATTTCCACTTCGATTTGCGTCACATCCGCACCGTGGCGGGAAGCGAGCTCGCTCGATCCACTGCCCGACAGGATGGTGGAAGAATACGGATGCGGACAGGTTGACGGCTACCGGAAGCGGGGGGCGACCTTGATCCCGCCACAGGCGGATTTGCCTGCACACTTCGTCCAGCACCCATTCGGTGATCGGGATGATGAGCCCCGTCTCTTCCGCAAGCTGAATGAATTCGGCAGGCGAAATGCTGCCCCGTTCCGGATGCATCCACCGGATCAGCGCCTCCAGCCCGGTTATCCGTCCGCTGATGCTGTTCACCTGAGGCTGGTACAGCGGCCGGAATTGTCCTTCCTCCAGGGCCCGGCGAAGCTCGCCGGTCATCCGGATTTTGGCCAGGGTGCAGGACTCCATGGAATCATCAAAGACATGCCAGCCGTTCCCTCCCGCCGCTTTAACGCGGTAAAGAGCCGTATCGGCATTTTGCAGCGACCGCTCTCCGGTTCTTCCATGATCCGGATATATCGCCATGCCGAAGCTGGCGGTGATCACCATCTCATAGCCTTCCAGAAGGAACGGCTCCCGCAGCAGTCTCCTCATTTCCTTCACCGCGGCCATCGTCCGCTCCTCGCAGCCCAAGCCGTAGAACAACAGCACGAACTCATCTCCGCCCATCCGGGCAAAGAGCGAATTTCCCAGGGAAGCCCGGTTCGTTGTTACTCGTTCCACCCACGATTGCAGCGAGCCGGTCCCCGGTGAAATGTCCGAACGTATCGTTGATTTCCTTGAAGTTGTCGAGGTCGAATAAAATGACGCCCAGCTTCTCTTCCTGCCGCTGCGCTTCCTCCAGCAGACGATTCAGCTCCTGCTGAAGCTGGTAACGGTTCGCGATACCGGTCAATGTGTCGGTATAGGCAATTCGGGTGAGCTCTTCCTCCGACTGCTGAAGCGCAAGCGAACGCTCCTCGAGCAGTTCAAGCTGGAGCCGCAGTTCTTCCTCTGCCGCCGCGAGCTCCTCGTTGGCCTCCAGGAGGCGGAGGTTCGAATCCTGCAGCTCGCCCGTTCGGGTATGGATGACCCGCTGCGAGCCGCTCCCGCGCACTCATGAGGTAGAATACCATCCCCGTCACGAGGAGCAGAATGACATAACTTAACCCCCTTAGCGACCAAATGTTCTTATAAATGCTCTGAAGCTCGGCCGGGTCCGGCTGGGCCCCCGCTTCCCAAATCCCGTCCGGCGGCTGGATGACGGCGAGCGCATGCCTTCCCTGGAATACCTCATCCGGGCCGTAGAAGGTAGGCTGGTAAGGCTTGCGGATGGCGAGCGTGATTTTTTTACCCGGCATACTGAAGGTGGATTCGCTGAGCAGCGCCGGCAAGTCCAGCGCCATCCCGACAAGACTGTACATCTGTCCCTCCCGGAACAGAGCTATTCTTGCGACGAGGCCCCAACGGCCTTGAAGCGCTCAGGGGGCCGTTGATTGTCATTTTCTTCGAGGCAATCGTTCGGGTAATGACCTCCTGCACGTCCGGCCGGGGATCGAGCATCACATCGTAGCCCATTACATTCTCATTGCCTTCTTTAGGGTACACATACTGCACTACGCCCTGGGGATACACCGCCACATTGATCACGCCGGACTTGTCTTTGAGCAGTGTGTCAAGATAGCGGTCGAGGCCCGGGCCAAGCGAATCCGTATTTTCCACATAGGAAGCAACCCCCTGCAGCGGCGCCACCCTCCGGTTCACGGCCGAGGATAAGGCGGCGGCGCTCGCCGTAAGCTCCGTTTGCGTATTGTCATAGACCTTGTTGACCGCGATGCGCTCATAGCCGTCGAACAGCTCCCAAATCAGGACACCGAGGCCGATGGAAGCGGTCAAGAGGAGGAGCAGCGCTTTCTTTTTCATCGAAATCTCCTTCAGGGCGGTCTTGCCCTTTGCTGGCTAATTCTGGTTTGTTTTTCGATATCGCTATAATTCGACAAAGGGGACTAAATTCCTATATAAAAAGCGGAAATCCGGGAAAAAAATTATTTGAAATTTCATACATAATTTGCCACAAGAGGGACATCCTACATTTTGAAAGAGGAAAGGAGGAGAACGCCGTGTTTACTGAGCCCAACCAGCGGCCCAATATGAATACGGTCAGCTCGAAGGAGCTTTCGTACCTGTCGGACAGCCTGAAGAATGAAGAACTGCTTGCGAAGCTGGCCATTCACGGAATGGCGGACAGCCACTCGCCTCAACTGAAGCAGAAGCTGGCGCAAATCGCACAGGACCGCCTGCAAAATACCGATCAACTGCTCCGTACGCTGCAGCAGCATACCCAAATGACTCATTAAAGATGACATAGGAGGTGTACCGCTTGTATCAGCAACAAATCAACCCGCAGATGGCGCTCTTCCAGCATACCCACCTGCAGGAACAGGATTGGGGCAACCTGGTCCTGTCCGAGTTGAAAAGAACGGCGCGCGAATACGCAACGGCATCGCTGGAGGCTACGCATCCGGCAATCCGTCAAAGCTTTGTCACCTTGTGCCAGAAAACGCTGAACGACCAATGGGAGCTGTATAACGTACTGTCCCAGCAGAACGGCTACGGCCAGGTCCATATGGCGACGCAGCAAGAGGTCCAGCAGGAGCTGCAGCGGCATTTCCAGAAAGCCGAGCAGCTGCACTCCTTCGTGCAGCAGGCGATTCAGAGCAGCTATGCCAGCGCCGGAGCCTATCAGCAAGCGGCCTATCCACAGCAGCGACCGGCGTTTCAGCGACCGTCCGCATACATGCACCAATCGGCGCATGCAGGCGCCCAAGCGGGCTTAACAGGCGGCTATACCGCCCACGGACAAGGCGCTTCTTCCACGTCCTCCGGTTTCCAATCGGCCTATGGGAATCAAAGCTTCAGCCCGGGCTCGGCCGGTTCGTCTTCCTTCGGCTACGGCACCGGCTCGACGTATTCGCAAACGCAGGGCACTTCCGCGCAGGACGGATCCGAGGTACAGGATTATTTCTCGGCCAAGTCCGCTCAGGATTATACGAGCAATAAATATACCTCCGGTACGCAGGAGACCTTCTCCGCTAGGAGCGGTCAAGATCAGAGCTACGCTTCCACCGGATCCGCCGCCGGGCGTCCGTCCGGAAGCCATGCCTACGGCGGCGGCACGGCGGAAACCTCCGGCGACGCGGCCGTTTCATCTTCGGGGACCGGAAGCCGTGCCCAACAGCAAGGCGGCACCACGCACGGAAGCAAATATATGATGTAATAAAAAAGAAGCCCCGAGGGCCGGTTGAACGGTCTCGCGGGGCTTCTTGCATATATAACGTTCTATAACCGTTCAACAAATTCCAGCCGGTTGCCGAACGGATCCTCCGCATGGAACCGGTCCACACCGTCTACGGGAATCGCCTCCTGCAACGCTTCGCCATGCTGCCGCAGACCGCTCCTTGAGCGAGGCCAGATCCTTTACCAGGAATGCCGGATGCGCCTTCTTGGCCGGTACGAAATCGGCCTGCACGCCGATGTGCACCTCTTGCGCTCCGCATACGAACCAGACGCCGCCCCGCCGCTGGAGGGATTCCGGCTTCCTGATTTCGGGCATTCCGAGCACCCCGTGGTAAAAGGCCCTGGCCTCTTCCTCGCACCCGGCCGGCGCAGCCAGCTGTACATGATCGATCCCCAAATAGCGTGAGTTCATCCGTCAACACTCCTCCGCAATGATTTCACTTATGTTTCACTATACGAAACGTATTTTCATCAAACGAGATAACTTTATGATAATCCGCATGCTCTTCTTTGTAAAGTCCGGGAACAGAGCTATAATGAAACATCATGAAGGGGCGAAGGAGGCCGCTCAGTGTATCGCATCCTTATCGTAGAAGACGATCCGAAGATCGCCGCCATCTTGGCGGATTTTATGACGAAATACGGGTATACGCCCATCACCGTGACGGATTTCCGCGATGTGAAGGCCGTCTACCTACAGCAGCGACCGGACCTCGTGATCATGGACATCAACCTGCCGCATTTCGACGGGTTTTACTGGTGCCGGCAGATCCGGACCGTGTCCACGGTGCCGATTCTGTTCCTGTCCGCGCGGCCCGGCGAGATGGACCAGGTGCTCGCCATCGAGAACGGCGGGGACGATTACATCGTCAAGCCGTTTCACCTGGATCTCGTCATGGCCAAGATCAAGAGTGCGCTGCGCCGGGCCTACGGGGAATACGCGCAAAGCGGCGGAACCCGGGAGCTCATCGAGGCCGCGGGGCTGACGCTCGATTTGACCCGAGGGACGCTGGAGTGGGGAGAGCGCCGGACCGAGCTCAGCCGCAACGAGCAGCTGCTGCTGGAAGTGCTGATGAAGCGACCCGGCGCCATCGTCACGAGGGAGAAGCTGCTCGAGGCGCTGTGGGACGACGTCGACTTCGTCGACGATAACACGCTGACCGTCAATGTGACCCGGGTGCGGAAGAAGCTCGAGGAGCTCGGCATCCGTCAGGCGATTGAAACCGTGCGGGGGCAGGGCTACCGGCTTACGGTCAATTGGAGTGAGGGGGCCGTATGACATTCCGGGATTTTCTTAGGGATCGGATGGGATTTATTCTTATTTATTTGTTCAATTTGGCTTTGGTCGCCGCTGTCATCGAGCTGGATTTGATGGGAACGAACGGGCGGTCGGGAGGGCTGACAAGCGGCGACCTGCTTTATATCGGGGTGCTGGGGATCGCGGGCGTGACGTCTTACCTCGTCTTCGATTATGTCCGGCGCTGGAGCTACTGGAGGCGGATGCGCCGGCTGTTTGAAGCGGAGCCGAACGCGGAGGCGTGGGATAACCTGCTCAGCATTCCCGAGGGCGTTACCCGGGAGCGGCGGCACTTATCCGAAGCGTTTCGCAAGCTGCACCGCTCTTATTCCGACCTGCTGGCCCGCTACCGCTCCCGGCAGGAGGAGCACGATTTCTTCACGCGCCAATGGGTGCATCAGATGAAAACGCCGGTTTCCGTCATCCATCTGCTGACGCAGCGAGCCGGCGCCGGAGCAGGGGTCGCCCTCAGCCCCGTGGCGGGAGAGCATCCAGGAGGAAGTCGAGCGGCTGCAGCACGGCCTCGATATGATGCTGCACACCGCCCGGCTGGATAAATTCGAGGTGGACCTTCGGGTGCAGCCGGTCGACCTCTTTGCCGCTCATCCGCGGGGTGATCAATGAGCATAAGAAGGCCTGCATCCGTTGGCGCATTTACCCGCGGGTAACAGGCCCGGACAAGCCGTGCCTGGTGCTCTCCGACGAAAAGTGGTCGCGGATCGTCATTCACCAGCTCGTCTCCAACGCCGTCAAATATTCGAAGTCCAAAGCCGCGGACAGCCATCCGTTCACGGTCACGGTGAGCGAGGATGCGGCGGGCTGGCATGCCGCTTTTCGAGATGAGGGCGTGGGTATAGCCGAAACCGATCTGCCCCGGGTGTTCGATCCGTTCTTTACCGGGGAGAACGGCCGGAGGGTGGAGGAGTCCACGGGCATGGGGCTGTATCTGTCCCGGGAAGTATGCCGCCGGCTGGGGCACCGGATCGACATCGCTTCCGTGCTCGGGGAGGGCACGACGGTGACGCTTCATTTTTCCAGGGAATCGACCCTTCACGCCCTGCAGGATGGAGAAAGGTGACAATCTTGTAAGGGAAGCCTGCGGATTGTAAGAAAGATCGATGGAGCCATCCTTCGCCGGACCTTACAATAAAGACATAACCATTGAAGGGCAAGGAGGAAGCTTGTGTGACCATCGTACTCAAAACCGAAACATTAACTAAAGTGTACGGCAATCCGAACGGCCAAGTGGCCTATAAAGCGCTGGAAAATGTATCTCTCGAAGTGCAAAACGGGGAATTCCTCGGCATCATGGGGCCTTCCGGAAGCGGGAAGACGACGCTGCTCAATCTGCTGGCGACGATCGATAAGCCGACCTCGGGAAGCATCCGTATTAACGGCACGGATCCCGCCGCGCTGAAGAACAAAGAACTGGCGCTGTTCCGGCGCAGAGAACTCGGCTTTGTCTTCCAGGATTTCAACTTGCTCGAGACGCTGTCCATCAAGGAAAACATCATTCTGCCGCTGGTGCTGGAGAACATGAAGGTATCCGAGATCGAGCGGAGGGTCGGCGAAATCGCCGAAGCGCTGGGGATCACGGCCATTCTGGACAAACGCACCTACGAGGTGTCCGGCGGACAGCAGCGAGCGGACCGCCGTGGCCCGGGCCTTGATTCACCGGCCTTCCCTGCTTGCTGGCCGATGAGCTGACGGGCAATCTGGACTCCAAGGCCGCGAAGGATGTCATGGAGTCGCTCCGCCGCATGAACGAAGAACGGGACGCCACGATCTTGATGGTAACGCACGACCCGTTCGCCGCGAGCTACTGCCGCCGCATTCTTTTTATCAAGGATGGCCGCCTCTTCTCGGAAATCCGGCGGGGCACGAACCGGCAGGCGTTCTTCCAGCAAATCCTGGACAGCCTTAGCGTGTTGGGAGGGAATTTCGATGAAGTTCCGGCATCTCGCATTTAAGAACGTTCGGGGACATTGGCGCCGGTATCTCGCCTTTTTCTTCAGCGGCGCGTTCTCGGTCATGATCTTCTTCATCTTCGCTTCGTTCATTCAACATCCGGATATCCGGAGCGCCAACATCCGTGCGGCGAACGCGGTCAGGCAGGGAATGATCGCCTGTGAATACATCATCGTGATTTTCTCATTCTTCTTTGTGCTCTATGCGAGCTTTACGTTTCTCAAGACGCGCAAGAAGGAATTCGGTCTGTTGACGTTGTTTGGGATGACCCGTTCGCAAATCCAGCGGCTGGTGCTGTACGAGAACATGGCTATCGGAGTGCTGGCCACCGTGGCCGGGGTCGGAGCGGGCATGCTGTTCTCGAAGCTGTTTTTCATGGCGCTCGGCCGCCTGCTCCATTTGGACAGCATCATCCGCTTCTATGTGCCGCCCCGGGCGCTGCTGTATACGTTGATCGGCTTTCCTGCACTGTTCCTCAGCATCAGTCTCGTGGCGATGATGAATGTCGGGGGCGACCAGATCGTTGCCCTGGTGAAAGCGGCCAAGCGACCGAAGAAGCCGCCGGTGTCCTCGGTGTGGCTCGTGCTGCTGTCGGCGGTCTGTCTGGGAGCGGGATACGGGCTGGCCTATATGACAAGCTTGCGGACGGTCATGATGACCATGCTTGCCGGTTATCTTGTTGGTCGTCCTCGGCACTTACTTTCTATTCACGCAGCTCAGCGTCGCGGTATTGAAGCGGCTGCAGCGGAGCAAAGGTTTGTACTACAAGCAGACGAACCTGATCATCATCTCGCAGATGGTGTTCAAGATCAAAGACAATGCCCGAATCCTGTTCATGGTGTCCGTCCTGAGTGCGGTGATTTTGACGGCGGCCGGAACGATATATACCTTCTATCAAGACACGGAGAAGCAGGCTCTGCAGAGCTTCCCACAGACACTCGCCTTTCAGGAGAAAGGGCTTCATGCGCATGACGTGATCGATCCGGAGAAATTGAAAAAGCTGCTTGCGGAGCAGGGAGTCCAGGTGACGGGCGAGGTGCGTATGGCCGGGGTCCCCGTAAAGATGAACAATAAGGCTTCGAAAATGCAGCCTAGCGAATCTCTGCTCGTTTCGGCGACGGATTATAACACAGCGGCGCAGATCGCGAACGCGCCTCGCATGGATGTCGCGCCCGGGCATGCCGCTTACGTCTTCCCATATAAGGCGTTGCCAATAAACTTTTTTGAGCCCGGGAACAAGTGGACCGTCTCCATCGGAGCGCGGGACGTCACCTTCACAATGGACCGCCAGCTGAACGGTGCTGTGGCGGATTACCAAGGAGACGCCTACACTCTGCTGGTAACGAATGATGAAGACTACCGGAAGTGGATGGCCGACGTGCCCGATGCCCAGAAAATCGTAGTCTACGGCTTTGAGCTGGCCGATTGGAAGCATACGGCGGGAGCCGTCGAGAAGGTTAAGCAGGCCATTCCGGAGGATAAGCGCAGGGAGTTATCCTCGCGGGTGGACACTTACTTGCAAGGTAGACAAAGTACCGCTCTGACGCTGTTCATCGGGGTGTTCGTCAGCCTGCTGTTCTTCATTGCCTCCGGTAGCATGCTTTACTTCAAATTGTTTACCGAGCTGCAGGACGATTACGTCCAGTACAAATCCTTGATGCGGATGGGCATGTCGGTAGAGGAAGTCCGGCGGGTCATTAACGTGCAGATCGGTCTCTTGTTCGCGATACCGGTAGTGGTCGGCTCCCTGCATGCCGCCTTTGCTTACAAAGCCTTGGCGAATCTGCTGATGTCGAATCTGTGGGCATACGGCCTGGTCGTCGTCGGGGTTTTCGCCGTCATGCAGGGCGTTTATTTCCTTCTGACCCGTCAGGCTTACATGAAGCAGATGGGAAACTTGTAAGACCAACGTTAGCATAAAATTAAAGGAGTGCGCCAAGCGCCCGCCGTATCGTACCAGGTGCCGGGGGCGCAGGCGCTCTCCTTTTTTCGTTTGCTTCGCATGGGCCTGGATAAACGCGCTTTGCCTTGCAAGAGAAGGGTGGCGCGACCGTTTAGCCGGCGTTCTCCCCGAGTTTCCGGAGCAGTAAAAATCCGCGTAACCTACCCCTTTTTCTGGCAAAAGAAGGTTGCAAATGCAACCTTTATTCGGCTATACTGCATTTAGTGGCACTTGCAACTAAATCACAAAAAGGAGGATCATATGGCTGAACAACGTTACACGATATCCAGATGGGTATCTCTACTATACCGCTACGGCCAAATGTATATCGGCGACCGGCTGAAGGACTACGATATCGGCAGAGGCCAGCATATTTTTCTGAACGCCTTGTACAAGGAGGACGGGTTAAGCCAGGAGGAGCTGTCCAGCTACCTGAAGATCGACAAGGGCACGACGGCCAAAGCGATCAAGAAGCTGGAGGAGCAAGGGTATGTCACTCGGACCATCCGCGACGACGACCGGAGAACGTACCGTATTTTTCTGACCGGCAAAGCTCTCGGGATCAAGGACGAGGTGCGGGGCGTGCTTGCCGACTGGAGGAATATCCTGTCGCACGGGTTCACGGAGGAGGAGAAGCAGGCCGCCTTGGACCTGCTCGAGCGGATGGGACGCAACGCGATCCGGTTCACGGAAGAGGGCGGAAGGGAGCAGGGCATGAATGAAGCTTGATAGGCAGGTGGTAGACAAATGAATCTTCGCGACGCGGGTCAGCGGCTGGTGAACAACCATTTTCATGCGCTGACCCATCCCAATTTCCGTTATTTCTGGTTCGGCCAATGCGTCTCCCTGATCGGGACTTGGATGCAGAATATCGGGCAGTCCTGGCTTGTCTTAACGCTCACGGGCTCCCCTTTCCTGCTGGGTCTCATCGGAACCATTCAGTTTCTGCCGGTGACGTTTCTGTCGCTCTTCGCCGGCGTCCTCATCGATAAATATCCAAAGAAGCAAATCCTGCTGATCACCCAATCGGTGTCCATGGTGCTCGCTTTTATCCTATCGGCCCTGGTCTTCACAGGTACGGTAAAATACGGCTACGTGATGGTGCTGGCTTTTTTCCTCGGACTGAGCAACACCTTCGACATGCCGACGCGGCAGGCGTTCAACATCGAAATTGTCGGCAAGGAAGATCTGATGAACGCGATCGCGCTGAATTCGACGACCTTTAATCTGGCCCGTATCGTGGGGCCGGCCATTGGTGCGGTCATGATGGCTTACCTGGGTCCGGCCTGGTGCTTTCTGCTGAACGGGCTCAGCTTCATTGCCGTGATTTACGGCCTCACACGGATCAAGACGACGCCTTATGTCCGGCAGAAGAAACAGGACGTCGGCATCCTGAAGGAAATCAAAGACGGCATCGTCTATATTGCAGGAGATAAGGTGCTGGCCCGGACGCCGCTGCTCGTGACGGTGGTGGGAACGCTGGCTTACAATTTCAACGTGCTCATCCCCGTGCTGACCAGGAACGTGCTGCATATGGAGGAGAAAACGTACGGCTTCCTGATGTCCTGTCTCGGCGTCGGCTGTCTGGCAGGAGCCTTGATCATGCTGTCGCTGCGGAGTAAAAAAGGCCCGAGGTACGGCATCATTATTACGAGCTGTACCATGATTTCCATCTTTTTGACCCTGACCGGAATTTCGCATTCCTTGTACGGGGGAGCCGTCTGCCTGGCGGTGACCGGGTTTTTTAACATTTTATTCGCGACCAATTGCAACTCTACGCTGCAGATTCAATCCAAGGACGAATACCGCGCGAGGGTGATGAGCGTGTATTCGCTCGTATTTGCCGGTTCCACGCCGATCGGCAATTTCTTGTCGGGTTACGCGGCGGACCGGTTCGGGGCCGACGGCGCCTTTATCGCGTGCGGAGTGCTGTGCTTTGCATTTTTCCTCATCGTAGTGACGATCTATCGCAAAAAAACGTCCGGCGCTCAGGAAACGGCGACCATGTAGGAGGAGAAAACGGGCGGGGGCTCTTTCATAGGTATACTTTTTCGTGAATGAACCATAATACGAAAAAAACGCCAATGCAGGAGGACCCGCCCCTATGAGAATATTCCTAACGCTCATCCTGGCCATCGCCGTGCTGGGAGGATGCCAATCCCGGCAGCGACCGGGAGGCTGACATGCACATGAGAACGATGGAGAAGACCGTCGGCCGCGAGCGTCTGCTCATGACGGTCAGTCAAATCGCGCCGCCCCCGATGAGCAAAGAGATTATGAACCAATCCGACGAGAAGGTCATTATATGGATCAAGCAGGTGGACGATTGGACGCATAAAGTGCTCTCTTCCCCGGTGACTGGCACGATGGACCGGGAAGCGATGCAGGAGATGCGGCGGCACCTGACCCAGGTATACTCACCGGATATGGCGCAGAAGCTGATCGATGGCTTCTACCGCCACGACTACCGGGCAGGCACTTATCAAGCCAACAGCACGAAAGCCATGCTGAACCTGCGCAGCGATTACCGCACCTATGAGCTGAAGCGCGAGCAGCCGGCTCCGGGGCAGTACAGGCTGATGCTGAGCGGCCGTACGACGCAGGATTACTCCGTGACCGGTATGCAGCACGAATCGGCGTACCAGGTGCAGGGGATCGGCTTATGATCACCGATTTCCGATCAAGAACCTAATATAGCGGCTGGCGGCGGGTTCGCTTCGTCAGCATAGTTTTCATATGCAAGCGGCGCATTTCAGCCATAAGCGGAACAGGCACGCCCACCCGGCGGCCGGTTCCGTTTTTTTGTATAACCGAGGGGCTCCCCCGAAAGTAATTGGAATGGCTTCAGAGGGTGACGTCACTTTTGGGGGAGTTGTTTTATTAGGATATCCTGGAATACGAACGTTTGATCGCTGATTTCGTTTGACACCCGGGGGCTGTAGAATAGACTTAAGATAAGGATAGACTGGGAATAGACAAGCTTGGAAGAAGCTTTTTTTCTTGGTTGATAAGAGCAATTTAAGTAGTAATCGCGGGCTTATAGATACGCATCAACCATGATAAACGCGCGGGTCCATGTAAGATAAGGACGGCGCAGCCGTTTAACCTGGGATAGAGACAGGAGGCATAACCCTTTGTTTGTGCGTTTGGAGGAATGGAGGCACGTATTCAAGCTGGACCCCGACCGGGAGCTGACGGATGAAGCGCTGGAGAAGATTTGCCTGTCAGGCACGGATGTGGTAATGGTCGGCGGCTCGTCGGGGATCACCTTCGACAACACCGTCGATTTGCTCGCGCGGATTCGGCGTTATGAAGTGCCCTGCGTGCTCGAAATCTCGAATCAGGAAGCGATCGTGCCGGGGTTTGACCTGTTCATGATTCCGATTGTGCTAAATGCGGGGAATCCCGAATGGATCGTCGGCCAGCACCACCAGGCGCTGAAGGAATACGGCGCCCTCTTGGATTGGAACCAAATTGTTACCGAGGGCTACATCATTCTAAATGGGGAATCGACGGCGGCCAAGCTGACCCAGGCGAATACGGACCTTACCCTGAAGGATGTAGAGGCGTACGCCCGCATGACCGAGCGCTTGTTCCGCTGCCCGGTCGTTTATCTGGAATACAGCGGCATGTTCGGTAATATGGAATGGGTGAGGAAGATCAAGGGACTGCTCGGGGAGGCCCGGCTGTTCTACGGCGGCGGCGTGGACGGGCCGGAGAGGGCGCGGGAGGCGGCGGAAGCGGCGCATACCGTAGTCGTCGGCAATGCGCTGTACGAGAACCTGGACGGGGCGCTCGCCACGGTAACGGCGGTGAAATCCGTTTGACCCGGGGCCTTCGGCAATCTCGGTCTATGATCAAGGAAAGGAATATGGGGAACGATGATATTTGAAGGACAAGATATATTCAAGGCAGTGGAGAAACTGAATCCGGAGCAGCGGCGGGCAGTGGAAACCGTGGACGGGCCGCTCCTCATTATGGCGGGCGCCGGCTCGGGCAAGACGCGGGTGCTGACGCACCGTATCGCTTATCTGATTGCGACCCGCAAGGCGGCGCCGTGGAGCATTCTCGCCATTACGTTTACGAATAAAGCGGCAAGGGAGATGCAGGAGCGCGTCAGCACACTGGTCGGCCCTCAGGGGCAGGACATTTGGGTATCGACCTTTCACTCCATGTGCGTCCGGATTCTCCGGAAGGACATCTCGCGGATCGGCTTTACCTCGAATTTCACCATTCTCGACTCAGGCGACCAGTTGTCTGTGATCCGCAATTGCATGAAAGAACTGAATATCGACACGAAGAAGTTCGAGCCTAAGGCGGTGCAGGCGGCCATCGGCAACGCCAAGAACGAGCTGCAGACGCCGGAGAAGCTGGAGCAGAAGATCGGGGATTATTTTGACGGCATCGTATCGAAGGTGTATACCCTTTACCAGAAGAAGCTGAAGAGCAACAACTCGCTGGACTTCGACGATTTGATTATGACGACCATCAAGCTCTTTCAAGAGGTCCCGGAGGTGCTTGAGTTTTATCAGAATAAATTCCAGTACATCCATGTAGACGAGTATCAGGATACGAACCGGGCCCAATACATGATCACCCGTATGCTCGCGGACAAGCACAAGCGCATTTGCGTCGTGGGCGACAGCGACCAGTCGATTTACCGCTGGCGCGGGGCGGATATTTCCAATATTCTCGATTTTGAGAAGGATTATCCGACGGCCACGACGATCCTGCTGGAGCAGAACTACCGCTCGACGGCGAACATCCTGAATGCGGCCAACAAGGTCATCGCCAACAACATGGGCCGCAAGCCGAAGAATCTGTGGACCGACAAGGGCGGGGGCAGCAAAATCCGCCTGTACCAAGCGGACTCCGAGCACGAGGAAGGCTATTTCATTACCGGAGAGATCCGCAAAAATGTACAAAACGGCCGCCGCTACAGCGACCACGCGATTTTGTACCGGACGAACGCCCAATCCCGGGTGATCGAGGAAATTTTGATCAAATCCGATATTCCTTATCAAATCGTCGGCGGCATCAAGTTCTATGACCGCAAAGAGATCAAGGATATTCTCGCCTATTTGCGGCTGATCTCGAACCCTGACGATGACATCAGCTTTGCACGGGTGGTCAATGTGCCGAAGCGGGGTGTCGGCGATACGTCGCTGGATAAACTGGCGGATGCGGCAGGGCGTCACGGCGTCTCGATGTTCGCCATGCTGGAGAACGCCGATATGCTGGATATTACGGCTAAGGCGCGGGGCGCTCTGTATCAGTTCAAGGACATGATCGAGAATTTGTACCGGATGACGGATTATTTGTCCGTGACGGAACTCACCGAGCAGGTGCTGGAGCTATCGGGGTACCGCGAGGAGCTGAAGCGCGAGAACACGATTGAATCGCAGGCGCGGCTCGAGAACATCGACGAGTTCCTGTCCGTGACCATGGATTTTGAGAAGCGCAACGAGGACAAGTCGCTCGTCTCGTTCCTCACCGATCTGGCGCTGATCGCCGATATCGACTCGATGAACGACGAGCCGGATGAAGCGGCACGCACAGGCGTGGTCCTCATGACGATGCACAGCGCCAAAGGCCTCGAGTTCCCGGTCGTCTTCATCGTCGGGATGGAGGAGAGCGTGTTCCCTCACAGCCGGGCGCTCATGGACAACGAGGAGCTTGAGGAAGAGCGCCGTCTTGCTTACGTGGGCATCACCCGCGCCGAGGAGGAGCTCTACCTGACGTGCGCACGGATGCGCACGCTGTTCGGGCGGACCGCGACTAACGCGCCGTCGCGGTTCCTGCAGGAGCCGCCGCCGGAGCTCATCGAGCCCGTACGTACGGGCGGCTTTGGCCTGCACAGCAGCGGGCTCGGCGGCATGGTCCGGCGGCGAGCGCCGTTTCGGCGACGCCGGCGGCTACGCGAGCGGTACGTCCGCGGCCGCGCCGGTCGCCGCCGGGCGGACCGTGAGCTTCCGCGCACCGGGAACGGCCCCCGCGGCCTCTACGCCCGCGCCGGCCGCCGCGGCCAAGGCGATCGACTTTGCCATGGGCGACAAAGTCTCGCACGGCAAATGGGGCACGGGCACCGTGGTCGCGATCAAGGGCTCGGGGGATGATACCGAGCTGCAGATCGCTTTCCCGGCCCCGGTCGGCGTGAAGCGGCCGCTCGCCAAGTTCGCGCCGATTACGAAGGTGTAGCTTGAATCTATTGATATTGATCCTGGGAGGATGGATTTGCCGATGCCGGATGCTTTGGAGAACATGAAAGCCCTCATCGAAGAGATCAACAAACACAACTACGCTTACTACACGCTGGATGAACCGTCTTTGACCGATGCGGAGTACGATGCGTTATACAATAAACTGCTCGAGCTGGAGAAGGAGACCGGAACGGTGCTTCCGTATTCTCCGACCCAGCGAGTAGGCGGCGAGCTGCTCAAGGGCTTTGACCCGCACCGCCATATGGCACGTCTGTGGAGCCTGGACAAGGCTCAGAACCATGAGGACCTCATGGCCTGGCACAACCGTGTCCAGAAGCTTGTGAACGACTATAATACGCAGCATCCGGACGATCCGCTGCCTCCGCCTTCTTTTGTGCTGGAGCTGAAGTTCGACGGGCTTACCTTGAACCTGACGTACGAGCGCGGCGAGCTGGTTCAGGCCGCCACCCGCGGCAACGGCGTCGTCGGCGAAGGCATCCTGCCGCAGGTTAAGACGATCCGCTCCATTCCGCTTCATATTCCTTACAAAGACGGCAAAATCGAAATCCAAGGCGAAGGCATCATGAATCTTTCCGTCCTCGAGGCTTATAACCGGACGGCGGCCGAGCCGCTGAAGAATGCCCGCAACGCAGTTGCCGGAGCGCTTCGCAACCTGAATCCGAAGGTAACTGCGGAACGCCGGCTGAACGCCTATTTTTACAACGTGGGCTATTCAGAGTCGCTGCAGTTTACGGATCACAGAGAAATGGTCGAGTTTTTGAGGGAAAACCATTTTAAAGTGAGCCCGTATGTGAAGTTCTTCGACAGCATCGACGCCGTGGAGCAGGAGCTCCAGCACATCGTATCGATTCGGGATACCTTCGACTTTCTCATCGACGGCCTGGTTATCAAAGTGACGGATATGCGGACCCGCGAGGTGCTGGGCTATACCGATAAATTCCCCGCTGGGCGGTTGCCTATAAGTTTGAGGCGGAAGAAGCCGTTACCACGCTGCAGGGTGTTGTCTGGAATGTCGGGCGGACAGGCAAAGTTACACCGCTAGCGAAAGTAGAGCCGGTGGATATAGCCGGGGTTACCGTATCCAACTGCACTCTGAACAACATTGAGGACATCGAACGGAAGAACCTCAAGTTCGCGCTCGGCGACCTGATTTACATTCGGCGTTCCAACGACGTGATTCCGGAAATTCTCGGTAAGGTGACCGAGGAGGCCGACGGCCAGGAAATCATTGCGCCGGAAGCTTGTCCTTACTGCAGCCATCCGCTCGAGAAAAGAGGCCCTCACCTGTTCTGTACGAACCGGATCGATTGCCGGCCGCAGCTGGTCGGGCGCATCGCCCATTTTGCCTCCCGCGACGCGATGGATATCGAGACATTCAGTGAACGAACGGCGGAGCAGCTTTACGACTCGCTGGAAGTGCGGGACCCGTCCGACCTTTACTATCTAACCTTCGACGATTTAGTGAAGCTGGAGCGTTTCGGCAAGAAAAAAGCCGAGAACCTGATTGCAGCCCTCGAGAAAAGCAAATCCTGCGACCTCGCGTCGTTCCTGTACGCCCTGGGCATCCCGAATACGGGCAAGACAACCACCAAGGTGCTGGCTGACCATTACCGCAGACCTGGAGAAGCTGATGCAGGCGGAGCCGGACGAGCTGACAACGCTCCCGGATATCGGGGGCATCGTGGCGGAGAGTATTGTTGGCTTCTTCCGGGAGCCGGCCATGCAGCGGAGCATAGAACGCCTGCTTGCTGCCGGGGTTACACCGCAAAGCGAAGAAGCCGCCGTGGTAGTGAACGAGGACAATCCGTTCTTCGGCAAAACCGTCGTACTCACAGGAACCTTAAGCTCCATGGGACGGGACGACTGCGCAAAGAAGCTGGAGAAGCTCGGAGCCAAAGTGACAGGCGACGTTTCGAAGAAAACGGATATCGTCATCGCCGGAGAAAGCGCAGGCAGCAAGCTGACCAAAGCGCAGGAGCTGGGCATCCGGATCATTGACAACGAAGAAGAGCCGCTGAAGCTGTTGGGAGAAGCGTAAGCTAGCTTACCGCCGGTGCGCGTATTTATCGCGTTGCCGGCGTTTTCTTTATAAGGAGGGATACAATCGTGCTGCATATCGTGAATGGAGACGGCTTCGCGGCCGTTCTAGCGGAGGTTCTGCCGGATGATGATGAGATCCTGGTTTGGCGCGAATCGCTCTACGAAGGCCCGATTTCACCGGATTTTACCGACCCGCCAACAAGACGACTGCGGGAAGCCTATTTCGCCGAGCGCGGCTTACCCTTAGAGGTTTTCCGGGCTTACACAGCGGCTCAGGAGGAACGTCTAAACCTTCTTGACGAGCAGGAAGAGGCGGTGCTTTGGTTCGAGCATGATCTTTACGATCAGACGATGCTGGTTTTTTTACTCGACCGGCTTGCCTCCCGAAGAAGGAAGAGTGGCCGCCTGCACCTGCTCTGTATAGATTCTTTTCCGGGAGTGCATCCTTTTAAAGGCCTCGGGCAGCTAAGACCTCAGCAAACGGCGTCTTTGCTCGGGCAGTGGCGGGAAATAACCGAAGAGCAGCTTCTGCTTGGTTCCGAGGCTTGGCGTGCCTATGCTTCGGATGATCCTAAGGAACTTGAATTATTGCTGCAGCGCGGCACTTCCGTACTGCCCTATTTAAGGAACGCTTTTCTCTGCCATCTGCAAAGGTTCCCATCCGTCCATAACGGACTGAGTGCCGTGCAACAAGCTGCTTTACAGTTTATTCGGGGCGGGGTAATCCGGCCAATTCCGTTGTTTCAGTCGGTGGGGGATACTTTTTTGGAATATGGCTTGAGCGACGCGGTATTCATGTCATTGCTGAAAGAACTGGCCGCATGCGAGCATCCTCTAATAGAAGTAAAGGGAACCCCACTTCCCGATTACAGACATTCCGGAGAAAGCTTAAGCTATTCTTCTATAACTCTCACTCCATTCGGCCAACAAGTGTTAACGGGCCACGAAGACCATATTCGAAGGAACGGGATAGATGCTTGGTTCGGTGGCTGCAGACTGACAGGTAACGGCCCTTGCTGGCGATGGGATGGTGAGCTTGGACGTTTGGTTTGGAAGTGAACGACTTGCTAGAAAAAGGCAGTTGCAATTTAGTCGCGGGATATGTTAATCTATTGCTTGTCGCCGAAAAAGGAGACGCCGGATAAGAACCGGTTGATCCATTCGGAGGTAAAAAAAGAAGTTGCAATGTCTGACGAAAGATGATAAGATATGTTTCTGTCACGGCGAAAAACGCAGCTTGTTGACGAAAGCTCTTTGAAAACTGAACAAATGAGTTAGAATGCTTAGCGTAATGTAAGATATTGAGCTTTAATCAGCTCTTTTCGATAGAACTTGTCGCTTCTTTCGGCTTCGGCTGAGCGGATGCGCGAAACTTTATTGGAGAGTTTGATCCTGGCTCAGGACGAACGCTGGCGGCGTGCCTAATACATGCAAGTCGAGCGGACCCTTCGGGGTTAGCGGCGGACGGGTGAGTAACACGTAGGCAACCTGCCTGTAAGATCGGGATAACTACCGGAAACGGTAGCTAAGACCGGATAACTAACCGCGTCGCATGATGCGGTTATGAAACACGGCGCAAGCTGTGGCTTACAGATGGGCCTGCGGCGCATTAGCTAGTTGGTGGGGTAACGGCTCACCAAGGCGACGATGCGTAGCCGACCTGAGAGGGTGATCGGCCACACTGGGACTGAGACACGGCCCAGACTCCTACGGGAGGCAGCAGTAGGGAATCTTCCGCAATGGACGCAAGTCTGACGGAGCAACGCCGCGTGAGTGATGAAGGTTTTCGGATCGTAAAGCTCTGTTGCCAGGGAAGAACGCCTTGGGGAGTAACTGCCCTGAGGGTGACGGTACCTGAGAAGAAAGCCCCGGCTAACTACGTGCCAGCGACCGCGGTAATACGTAGGGGGCAAGCGTTGTCCGGAATTATTGGGCGTAAAGCGCGCGCAGGCGGCCGCTTAAGTTTGGTGTTTAAGCCCGGGGCTCAACCCCGGTTCGCACTGAAAACTGGGTGGCTTGAGTGCAGGAGAGGAAAGCGGAATTCCACGTGTAGCGGTGAAATGCGTAGAGATGTGGAGGAACACCAGTGGCGAAGGCGGCTTTCTGGACTGTAACTGACGCTGAGGCGCGAAAGCGTGGGGAGCAAACAGGATTAGATACCCTGGTAGTCCACGCCGTAAACGATGAGTGCTAGGTGTTAGGGGTTTCGATACCCTTGGTGCCGAAGTAAACACAGTAAGCACTCCGCCTGGGGAGTACGCTCGCAAGAGTGAAACTCAAAGGAATTGACGGGGACCCGCACAAGCAGTGGAGTATGTGGTTTAATTCGAAGCAACGCGAAGAACCTTACCAGGTCTTGACATCCCTCTGAATACGCTAGAGATAGCGTAGGCCTTCGGGACAGAGGAGACAGGTGGTGCATGGTTGTCGTCAGCTCGTGTCGTGAGATGTTGGGTTAAGTCCCGCAACGAGCGCAACCCTTGACTTTAGTTGCCAGCATTCAGTTGGGCACTCTAGAGTGACTGCCGGTGACAAACCGGAGGAAGGTGGGGATGACGTCAAATCATCATGCCCCTTATGACCTGGGCTACACACGTACTACAATGGCCGGTACAACGGGAAGCGAAGGAGCGATCTGGAGCGAATCCTTAGAAGCCGGTCTCAGTTCGGATTGCAGGCTGCAACTCGCCTGCATGAAGTCGGAATTGCTAGTAATCGCGGATCAGCATGCCGCGGTGAATACGTTCCCGGGTCTTGTACACACCGCCCGTCACACCACGAGAGTTTACAACACCCGAAGTCGGTGGGGTAACCGCAAGGAGCCAGCCGCCGAAGGTGGGGTAGATGATTGGGGTGAAGTCGTAACAAGGTAGCCGTATCGGAAGGTGCGGCTGGATCACCTCCTTTCTATGGAGTCCATGTCGTCTATAGGGCGACGGACATTAGCAACTTCGGTTGCAAACGGCATTCGACACTCATTTGTTCAGTTTTGATGGAGTTTTCAAGATGGGCCCATAGCTCAGCTGGGAGAGCGCCTGCCTTGCAAGCAGGAGGTCAGCGGTTCGATCCCGCTTGGGTCCACCATTTATAAATAATGGATCTTGAATCACTACCGTCTATATGTTAATATAGCTTTCGTTGCCGTCAAGTTTCGGCAAAGCAAGCGAACTTGTTCCTTGAAAACTGGATATCGAAACAAAGTAACAATAGCTGAAGTATCTCGCTGCGATTTCGCAAGAAATCGTCAGCATGTATGCTTAATGCTTACCGGTGTCATGCTAACGCATGGATTGTCGACGATCTGCGATCGCGACGAGGTTAAGCTAATAAGAGCACACGGAGGATGCCTAGGCGCCAGGAGCCGAAGAAGGACGTGGCGAACAACGATAACGCCTCGGGGAGCCGTAAGCAGGCTTTGATCCGGGGATGTCCGAATGGGGAAACCCGGTCGCGGTAATTCGCAGTCACCATGTAGTGAATACATAGCTACATTGGAGGCAGACGAGGGGAACTGAAACATCTAAGTACCCTCAGGAAAAGAAAACAAAAGTGATTCCGTCAGTAGCGGCGAGCGAAAGCGGATTAGCCCAAACCAGGGGCTTGCCCCCTGGGGTTGTGGGACGTCAATGTGAGATTAGTTTGTTAGGTGAAGCGGTCTGGAAAGGCCCATCACAGAGGGTAACAATCCCGTAGCCGAAAGCAAACGAAATCTCTAGACGGATCCCGAGTACCGCGAGACACGTGAAACCTCGTGGGAATCCGGCAGGACCATCTGCCAAGGCTAAATACTCCCTGGCGACCGATAGTGAAGCAGTACCGTGAGGGAAAGGTGAAAAGAACCGCGGGAGCGGAGTGAAAAAGAACCTGAAACCGTGTGCTTACAAGAAGTCAGAGCCCGTTAACGGGTGATGGCGTGCCTTTTGTAGAATGAACCGGCGAGTTACGTTCCCGTGCAAGGTTAAGGTGAGAAGCCGAAGCCGCAGCGAAAGCGAGTCTGAATAGGGCGATTATAG
The DNA here is from genome assembly GCA_024704175.1 of Paenibacillus sp. P25. Taxonomy (GTDB): domain Bacteria; phylum Bacillota; class Bacilli; order Paenibacillales; family NBRC-103111; genus Paenibacillus_G. The sequence continues at coordinate 6,155,211 of CP085629.1, read as the reverse complement.
TACGTGGACGTAGACCCGAAACCGGGTGATCTACCCCTGTCCAGGGTGAAGGTGCGGTAACACGCACTGGAGGCCCGAACCCACGAATGTTGAAAAATTCGGGGATGAGGTGGGGGTAGCGGAGAAATTCCAATCGAACTCGGAGATAGCTGGTTCTCCCCGAAATAGCTTTAGGGCTAGCCTCGGGTTAGAGTCGCGGAGGTAAAGCACTGATTGGGTGCGGGGCCCGCCAAGGGTTACCAAGTCCAGTCAAACTCTGAATGCCGCAGACTCGATGCCCGGGAGTCAGACAGTGAGTGCTAAGATCCATTGTCAAGAGGGAAACAGCCCAGATCATCAGCTAAGGTCCCCAAGTGTGTGTTAAGTGGGAAAGGATGTGGAGTTGCGCAGACAACCAGGATGTTGGCTTAGAAGCGACCACCATTCAAAGAGTGCGTAATAGCTCACTGGTCGAGTGACTCTGCGCCGAAAATGTAACGGGGCTAAACACACCACCGAAGCTATGGGTCCGTAAGGGCAGTAGGGGAGCGTTGTAACAGCAGTGAAGGTTGATCGGAAGGACAGCTGGAGCGGTTACAAGTGAGAATGCCGGTATGAGTAACGAAAAGATCAGTGAGAATCTGATCCGCCGAAAGCCTAAGGGTTCCTGAGGAAGGTTCGTCCACTCAGGGTTAGTCGGGACCTAAGGCGAGGCCGAAAGGCGTAGTCGAAGGACAACGGGTTGAAATTCCCGTACCACCGTGAACCGTTATGAGCGATGGGGTGACGCAGAAGGATAGTGACGCGAGCCGATGGATGCTCGTCCAAGCAGTGAGGCTGATGTGTAGGCAAATCCGCACATCGTAAGGCTGGGCTGTGATGGGGAGGGAAAATTACAGTACCGAAGGTCATGAGTTCAAGCCGCCGAGAAAAGCCTCTAGCCAGGGAGAAGGTGCCCGTACCGCAAACCGACACAGGTAGGCGAGCAGAGAATGCTAAGGCGCGCGGAAGAACTCTCGTTAAGGAACTCGGCAAAATGACCCCGTAACTTCGGGAGAAGGGGTGCCTCGGTAGGGTGAATAGCCCGAGGGGGCCGCAGTGAAAAGGCCCAAGCGACTGTTTAGCAAAAACACAGGTCTGTGCGAAGCCGCAAGGCGAAGTATACGGGCTGACGCCTGCCCGGTGCTGGAAGGTTAAGGGGAGCGGTTAGGAGTAATCCGAAGCTGTGAACCGAAGCCCCAGTAAACGGCGGCCGTAACTATAACGGTCCTAAGGTAGCGAAATTCCTTGTCAGGTAAATTCTGACCCGCACGAATGGCGTAACGACTTGGGCGCTGTCTCGACGAGAGATCCGGTGAAATTTTAATACCTGTGAAGATGCAGGTTACCCGCGACAAGACGGAAAGACCCCATGGAGCTTTACTGCAGCTTGATATTGGACTTTGGTACGATCTGTACAGGATAGGTGGGAGCCTGAGAAGCCGGAGCGCCAGCTTCGGTGGAGGCGCCGTTGGGATACCACCCTGATCGTATCGGAGTTCTAACCTGGCACCCTGATCGGGTGCGGGAACAGTGTCAGGTGGGCAGTTTGACTGGGGCGGTCGCCTCCTAAAGAGTAACGGAGGCGCCCCAAGGTTCCCTCAGAATGGTTGGAAATCATTCGAAGAGTGCAAAGGCAGAAGGGAGCTTGACTGCGAGACAAACAGGTCGAGCAGGGACGAAAGTCGGGCTTAGTGATCCGGTGGTACCGCATGGAAGGGCCATCGCTCAACGGATAAAAGCTACCCTGGGGATAACAGGCTTATCTCCCCCAAGAGTCCACATCGACGGGGAGGTTTGGCACCTCGATGTCGGCTCATCGCATCCTGGGGCTGAAGTAGGTCCCAAGGGTTGGGCTGTTCGCCCATTAAAGCGGTACGCGAGCTGGGTTCAGAACGTCGTGAGACAGTTCGGTCCCTATCTGTCGCGGGCGCAGGAAATTTGAGAGGAGCTGTCCTTAGTACGAGAGGACCGGGATGGACGTACCGCTGGTGTACCAGTTGTTCCGCCAGGAGCACGGCTGGATAGCCAAGTACGGAAGGGATAAGCGCTGAAAGCATCTAAGCGTGAAGCCCCCTCAAGATGAGATTTCCCAGTATGTAAGACCCCTTGTAGACGACGAGGTAGATAGGTTCGGGGTGGAAGCACGGCAACGTGTGGAGCTGACGAATACTAATCGGTCGAGGGCTTATCCTACAGGTTTTGCGTAAGCAAAACCCCATCGGAAGCATAGCAACGGTAAATTAAGCGAGCATAAAGAATTTCAGCGAAAATACTTGTTTCGATCCAGTTTTCAGGGTACAAACCTGATATGATTCTTGGAGAGATACCCAAGTGGCTCAAGGGGACCCTCTGCTAAGGGGTTAGACTGCGTAAGTGGTGCGAGGGTTCGAATCCCTCTCTCTCCGTTGTAATACCTTCTTTAGTAAGGGATGAGAACCGAAGGTTCGTCGGAGCTTTGCTTCGTTAGGACAGCGTCGTAGTCTCATCAAGGATTGATGAGTATCCCTCTCTCTCCGTTGTAATACCTTTCAATTATTTCATATGGCGGCGTAGCTCAGCTGGCTAGAGCGTACGGTTCATACCCGTAAGGTCGGGGTTCGATCCCCTCTGCCGCTATAATACCAACATGGAGGCTTAGCTCAGCTGGGAGAGCATCTGCCTTACAAGCAGAGGGTCGGCGGTTCGATCCCGTCAGCCTCCACCATGTTTGCCGCTGTAGCTCAATTGGTAGAGCAACTGACTTGTAATCAGTAGGTTGGGGGTTCAAGTCCTCTCGGCGGCACCAGTATTTTAAATCTTTTTTATCGCGGAGCCGTGGTGTAGAGGCCTAACATGCCTGCCTGTCACGCAGGAGACCGCGGGTTCGAATCCCGTCGGCTCCGCCACTTAACATCCTGCAAGGGATGGCAAATGTCTGTATAGGATATGCTATTATACATAAGGCTCGGTAGCTCAGTCGGTAGAGCAGAGGACTGAAAATCCTCGTGTCGGCGGTTCGATTCCGTCCCGAGCCACCATAGGTACACTGTACCGCAATACCTGGAGGCTTAGCGAAGTGGCCAAACGCAGCAGACTGTAAATCTGTTCTCGTACGAGTTCGGTGGTTCGAATCCATCAGCCTCCACCATTAAGCTTGAGCCATTAGCTCAGTCGGTAGAGCACCTGACTTTTAATCAGGGTGTCGTAGGTTCGAGTCCTACATGGCTCACCATTAGGTGAAATTAACAAGACCTCTCCTTAGAGAGGTCTTTTTGTATTATCCGCAAAATGGGGGAGAGCCGCATCTCAGAGCTCCTGGCGGGCTTTTTTCTCCTTAATATAGTCTGCAGTTCGTGAGGCCAGGGCCATCACAGTATTGGTCGGGTTCCCGCCCCCGGAGGTAACGAAGATGCTTGCATCGCAGACAAACAGATTCGGGATATCGTGGGTTTGTCCGTAGCTGTTGACTACAGAATTGCTCGAATCGCTGCCCATCCTGCGGCCGCCCATCAAATGAGCCGTATCCGGAACGACGAACTCGGGTTTGCCGCCGGCCGCTTCGAGAATGGAGCTCATGGTCCCTATCGCATGGCGAATGAGTTTTCGGTCATTCTCGCCATAACTGAAGGTGACTTTGGCACGAGGGACGCCGTATTCGTCTTTTTCCTCACCAAGGGTAATCCGGTTATCCGGGTTGGGCAGTACCTCTCCGACTAGAGTGATTCTTGCGTAATAGTTATAATCCAGGACGGTGTCCCGCGACCGAGAGCCCCAAAGCGGCTGGTTCCCCCGGATTGGGAGATGCCCTTGGCAAAGCTGAGCGGACGGACGCCGTGGGCATGAAGAGTGTACCCGCGTACAAAGTCATGCTCCTTCGACGTTTGGTAAAAATCCTGCGTGGTCGCTAAAACGGGCGTTCCTTTATAGAGCCGGACTTCTTTATCGAATTTGGCGTAAACGTCATTACTGCTGTGCGTCATGAACGCTTTGCCGACCCAACCGCTGCTGTTAGCCAGCCCATCCGGGAACTGCGCGTTGGCCGAATGCAGCAAGAGCCGCGGCGTTTCCACTACATAAGCGGACAAGATGACAATGTCGGCTCGCTGCTCATAGGTCTCTCCCTCATGGACGAAACGGACACCGGCGGCTTTACCGTCCTTACCCATCACGATTTCGGTTACAGTGCAGTCGGACAGCACTTCGGCACCGGCGCGCATCGCCTTGGGGATATGGACGATCAGCGTGCTGAATTTGGCGTTGGGCATGCGGCCCTGGTTGCAGAAGCCCCGGTTGATGCAAGGCGGGCGATCTTCGAACGGAGCCGACAATATGGCTAAGGGGAGACGACCCAGCGTATGCCCAGCTTCTCGCAGCCCCGGGCGAACACTTCCGCATTGGGGCTGATCGGATCCCGCTCCGGATAAGGATAAGGCCCGTGAAACGATCCCCATGGGAAATAACGCGGTCCGGAGACGGCGATTTCTTTTTCCACTTTATCGTAATAAGGCTCCAGGTCTCGGTATTCGATAGGCCAGTCCTCGGCCACGCCGTCGGATGTACGGACTTTGAAGTCGGATTCGTGGAACCGGAGGAACACGCCGGTAAAATGAACCGTGCCCCGCCGACGCCGCGTCCGGAATTGTTATGCCCCATCTGAAGCGGATTTTTTCCGTCAACGAGACGCGTTTCTTGCCAGCCCAAGTCTTGCATAGCCAGCTCGTCACTGGCAAAGTCGTGCTGGGGATCCCGCATAGGTCCCGCATCGAGCACGACGACACGCATCCCGGCCTCGCTCAGCTCTTTGGCCAATACCCCGCCTGCGGCACCTGCTCCTACTATGACCGCATCGACGGTTTCGTTTGCATACTTTCGCTTAAGCTTCATCCTTGCGGACGTCCTCCTTTGGCTCCCAGGGGTCGAGCCGCTCCATGCGAACATAGCCCCGCGGGTAAGCCGGGCCGCCGTAGCCGATCTCCGACCAAACCTTCGGGTGGGAATAGTAGGCTTCTATGGAGAGCGTTAGTAGCTTCTTGAAAAATTCCTTCTGCGGCACGCCCTTCCACACTTCGTGAGGCGTTGCCTCACCGGCGCAGATCTCGGTCATGAGCAGTTTTTTCTGTTCCGTATCCAAATGGAAAAAACGGTCGGTATGCACCGCCTGGCAAGCATCGTCGAGCGCCTTAAGGCCGCTGCGTACAAGCACCGGGGCCGAAGGGACACCCGGCTTCCGTTCACTTTCCAGTCCCTTGGTTAACGACTGGTCAATATGGTCGAGCACGTATTGAATCATCTCCGGCCGGTGGTCGTCGACCAAGAGGCAGCACCAGGCGCGCAGGATTTCCGCTTCCATCGTCGTCAAGAATTGATAGTCGCCTGTCGTTTGCAGGCGGTCGCGCACAATGCTTCGCGTATGCTCGTCCCAGGCATGCTGCTCGTCCATGACATCGTAGGTAAGATACCGGATGGCTTTTTTCATGCCGCTCACCTCCAGTAATATGCGATCAACCCGAGTACGCTAAGCGCGGCGAACATGACAGGGAGCACAACCGGGGGACCGATCAAGAAATTTCTCGACGTATATCCGCCTACCCGAACGCCGACTCCGTGAAAATGAAAATAGGTACCGACCGCGCCGATAAACACGCCGGCCCACATGAACACGAGGAACAGAGATAATAGCCAAACCGGACGCATATAGGCAAGAAATACGGCGGTCAGGCAGAATATGGGGGCGGAAACGACAGGCGCCCACATCGCTTTATGGTGGAAGTTCTGGCGGTAATGGGACAAAGTCACCTGCAGGCCAATGGCCAGAAAAGCGACGCCGAGGAACAGAATAACGACCCTGGATAAGGGCCAGCCAACCCACTGCATAACAGCACCTCCTAGGATTTAATTGGAAAAGTTAAAGCGCCGTAGGGGATGACGGCGGCACTTACGCCCTGATGGCCGGCAAGCTGGTTCACGGTTTCCTGGAAATCGTTTACCGGGCGGAATCCAAGCAGCTCAACCAGCGGCGATGGGACGGAAGAATACAGCCATACCTCCTGCTTCTGAAGAATCTCGTCCGCGTGGAGCAGCTTATGAGCGCCGAGCACGAACTGCTTTTGAAGCTTGGCAACCGCGTGCCGCCGGTCTTTCATCGTTTCCACCCAATATTGAAAGATCCCGTTACCGAACATTTCGCCGCATTCCGCCGCCATAAGAAGCTTCCCCCGGGTTTGGCAAAAGCGGAAGCGTTCTTTAGGGATTTGATCGATTGGTATAACTGCAGGTCTTTCGGGTAACCGCCGGGAGAAACGATAACGACGTCATATTGGCGTCTTACGGGAACAAGGAACGTTTTGGCAGCGGTCGCCGTTCCTGCCCGGTGTGCCTCAATAACATGGCCGGCGAAAGCGCCGATTATCTGCCGCCGGTGGTCCACGATCACGTTAAGAAGGAAATCCACCGTAAGGAAACGGAGCGCTTCTTCCAGATCGCGGTGAAGCGGATTATCCGGACTCCCCGGCTCGGAAGGGTACTTCAGTGACAGGCCGTGATTATGCTCAATCGTGAGCTTGGAGGCCACGCCCGGCACCAAGGCTTTAACCCCGCCCGAGACGCCTACTAGCGCATGCGGTTCGATATTGCCGATAGCCAGGCGAAGCGGAGCCTCGGCGACCAGCCGGTTGATCTCGATAGGGGTTCCCATCGTTGTTGTTCCCAAGCGGATGCAATCCTCCGAATGGGGGAGTGATTATGCACCCTGACCCGGTCAAATACCGCAGGGCCTGTAAGCTCCCGCGGCTCCTGCTGCGTATGCCTCCGGTGAAGCCCCAAGGCGACGACAATATCGATCCGGTCATCGCCGATTCCGGCTTGATTCAGTTCCCGAAGCAGTTCAGGCAGTAGTAGGGTGCTTGGACACAGGCGCGTTCCGTCGCTGATCAGGATGACGGCACTTTCCCGCCCGGACGCCAGGTCCTTAAGTCTCGGCGAACCGAACGGTTCGTCCAGAGCCTTGCGGATGAGATCGGCAGACCGCTGCGGATCCGGCGGTTGATCGGCATCGGTGTAGGATATCGTTTCGCACACCGAGCCGCCGGGCCAGTCGAAGGAAACCGCAGATTTGCCGTAAGGTATATGAATGATAGGCTGTTCCTCCATCGAACGATCGTCAGGGACCCAGCGGAAGGGCACAGGGCCCGAACAACCGTTTCAGTATAGACAGTTCAATTATTTCCAACCCGCTGCAAATTATCCAAGATAAAGATGGAGGCCGGATGCCGCCTCTTTTCCCTCCCCCAAACGGAGTATGATACAATGTAGTTATACAGGGACACCTAAGAAAAGCTTCTGATCGAAGTTCTTCCGATGAAGATACATTCGTGTCTAATAAGGAAGCTTTTTCTTACGGGCAGAAAGTGGCAGTCCGCTTTAAACGTTTTATGTAGCATCAACTTTCTATAACGTAAAAAAGGTTGGGAGCCGGATGGACTGGGAGCAGATTAGGCAGCGGCTGGAAAGCATATGGGGCAGCAAGGTAACGTTAAACCGCCGTTCCTGGGAGGAATGGAGCCGACTGGCGGCGGAAGGGAGCACGGGCTCCGGAACGCAGCCGGTGCGCAGCGTGGAACATGATGGAGGGGTCGACTTTTTCGCACGGAAGGAAGGTGCCGAAGCATGGGTGCTGACGGTGGCGTCGGTTAACCTGTCCCCTTCGGAACGAAGGCTCGTGGAGCTGATGCTGGAATCCGGAAGAGCGCCGGAGAAACGGGCGGCCGGAGCCGTCAGCGAAGAAGAAAGGAAGGCGGGACTGGCGAGGGACTGGCTGCGCCAGCAGCAGAGGAGCTTGGCTTTACGCACGCGGAGATGCCGGATTCCCTGGTATCGCAGCTTTCACTGTATTCGACCAAAATTCCGCTGCTGCTCTACGGGGATTATACCACCTCGCGGCGCGTGCAGTACGGCGAGCTGAAGAAGCCGCTGGAATCCTTTTTCGATGCGGAAATTACATTAATCCCACTGACGGACAAAGAATGGGTTATTCTCGCTCCGGAAAAAATCTTATCGATGGGAACCGGGGACGAGCGGGACAGCGAGGACGGAGAGAGCCTGGAGGACCAGCTCGCGGCTGTGGGTTACGGCCTGCATGAAATGCTGGAGAGCGAATGGGTCGGCGAAAGCCACCTGGCGGTGCATTATCCCATTATGCCGGGCAAATCGCTTTATTCCGCCGTTCTGCAGCTGAAGGAGACAATCCTGCTGGGCCGGACGTATCACGTAGGCGACAAATATGCATTTGCCTTGGATGCTGCAGCTGGAGAAGCTGATTCATATGATTCCGGAAGCGGAGAAGGCCGTATTCCTCGAGAAGGTGCTTAAACGGCTGGATGCGGCGCTCGACACCGAAATGGTGACTACGCTGGAACAGTTCTTCCAACTGGACTGCAATGTCAGCGAAACGGCCAAGAAGCTGTACATTCACCGCAATACGCTGCTCTACCGGCTGGACAAGTTCAAGCAGGAAACGGGGCTGGACGTCCGGACCTTCAATGATGCGGTACTTGTGAAGATCGCTATGCTATTGTACAAAGTAACGAAAAGAAAGTGATTTTTTTGTGAAGATTGTGCATAGTCACAAACCCACGGGTAAGGTAAGATGGATTCATAAGACGATACTTTCTCGTAGGGGGAATTAATCATGGCAGGTGTACGTTTAAACCACATCGTTAAAAAATATCCGGGTAACGAAGAAGCTACGGTTAAAGACTTCCATCTTGATATTAAGGACAAAGAGTTCCTCGTGCTGGTAGGCGCTTCCGGTCGCGCGGAAAGTCCACGACGCTCCGTATGATTGCAGGCCTTGAAGAAATCTCCGAAGGCGAACTGTATATCGGCGACCGTCTCGTTAACGACGTGGCACCGAAAGACCGCGACATCGCAATGGTGTTCCAATCCTACGCGCTGTATCCACACATGAACGTGTATCAGAACATGGCTTTCGGTTTGAAGCTCCGTAAGTTCAAGAAAGCCGACATCGACGCTCGCGTACGCGAAGCTGCAAAAATTCTCGACATCGAGCATCTGCTGGACCGCAAGCCGAAGGCGCTTTCCGGCGGTCAGCGCCAGCGCGTTGCCTTGGGCCGTGCGATCGTCCGCGAACCGCAAGTGTTCCTGATGGACGAACCGCTCTCCAACTTGGACGCGAAACTGCGCGTACAGATGCGCGCCGAGATCAGCAAGCTGCACAAGCGTCTCGAAACGACAATTATCTATGTAACGCACGACCAGACGGAAGCGATGACGATGGGCGACCGGATCGTCGTTATGGATAAAGGGATTATTCAGCAAGCGGCTACGCCGGAAGAAATCTACAACCATCCGGTGAATATGTTCGTAGCGGGCTTTATCGGCTCTCCTTCGATGAACTTCATCAACGGAAGCTTCACGGATCAAGGCGGCAGCTTGTATTTCAAAGCTCCGGGCCTGAGCGTGGAAGTGCCGGAAGGCAAAGCCAAGCTGCTCCGTGAAAAAGGTTACGCCGGCAAGGAAGTGGTTATCGGCGTTCGTCCGGAAGATTTCCATGAGGAAGCGATCTTCCTGGAAGCTTCTCCTAACACGGTTGTTAATGCGCATATCGAGGTTTCCGAGAACCTGGGTCATGAAATGTTCCTGTACCTGAACGGCCTGGGTACGCAAAGCGTAGTGGCTCGTGTAGACGGCCGCGCAGGAATGAAAGAAGGTACGAACGTGAAACTGGCGATCGACATGAACAAAGTTCATTTCTTCGATAAAGACACGACGGCTTCCATTCTGGTTAACGCGTAAGCAGAAGTAGCATACCCAAAAGGTCAGTCCTGTGAAGGCTGACCTTTTTTGCTGTATATATACTGAATTGTATGGATTTGGAGTAGCGATAACGGGGGCTTAAGTTAAGAGCAAAGGTTGCTTTCCCCGTTTATTTTTTATAGGATGAAAGTATTGGGGAGCAAAGGAGACCGTTTACATGCCGAAAAAGGTTAAAGTTTCGGATTTGGTAAGAGAATTCCATCTCGAAGTGATTTGCGGAGAAGAAGGATTGAAAAGAAATATTACGGTCGCCGACCTGTACCGTCCCGGATTGGAGATGGCCGGGTATTTTGAGTTTCACCCGATGGAGCGGGTGCAAATTCTCGGGAAGACGGAGCTCACGTTCTTCGAGGGGTCGCCTTCGGAAGAGCGCACGGAGCGGATGAACCGTCTATGTGCGTCTGAGGAAACCCCTTGCGTGATTATCAGCCGGGGGCTGGATGTGCCGATTGAGCTGCTCGCCGCGGCCAACGACCGCAAAATGCCGGTACTGCGGACACCGATCGCAACGACGATTCTGGCAAGCCGATTGACCGGGTTCCTGGAGAACCGGTTGGCGCCTTCGACTACGATTCACGGCGTGCTCGTGGACGTATACGGGATCGGGATGCTGATCTCGGGAAGCGCGGCATCGGGAAAAGCGAAACGGCGCTGGAGCTGGTCAAGCGGGGCCACCGGCTCATTGCCGACGATGCCGTAGAAATCCGTCAAACGGCCGACCATCAGCTGATCGGCAACGCGCCGGAGCTCATCCGCCACCTGCTGGAGATTCGCGGGATCGGGATTATTAATGTGATGACTTTGTTCGGAGCGGGGGCTGTCCGGAACAGCAAGAAGATTTCTGTTGTCGTCAAGCTCGAAACCTGGCAGCAGGACAAGCAGTACGACCGGCTGGGCCTCGATGAAGAAACGACGCGGATTATCGAAACCGACGTTCCGCTGGTGACGATACCGGTTCGTCCGGGGCGGAACCTGGCTGTTATTATCGAGGTTGCGGCGATGAACTACCGTCTGAAAAACATGGGGTATAACGCAGCCCTGCAGTTTACGAATAAGCTGACGGAATCGCTCAATGAAGAAATGGACGATTACGAATAAGCAAGAAGTCTTAGGAGCGGATATATTAAGGAGAGAAGGGGTAACCGCATGTTTTTGGCAATCAACCCGATTGCTTTTTCCATCGGTGCGTTCAGCGTGCACTGGTATGGCATTATTCTGGGAACGGCGGCGCTCGTCGGTCTTCTTCTGGCGGTCCAGGAGGGAAAGCGGTACGGGATCGTTCCCGATTTCTTCATGGATTTGGTGCTGATTGGCGTGCCCTCGGCCATCGTCGGCGCCCGGATTTATTATGTAGCTTTCAAATGGGAAGATTATAAGGACAATTTAAGCGAAATCTTCAAGGTCTGGCACGGCGGGATCGCGATCTACGGGGCGCTGATCGGAGCGATTATCGCTGCGGTCTTCTATGTGCGGCGGAAAGGATATCCTTTCTGGCGGATTGCGGATATCTGCGCGCCCGGATTAATCGTAGGACAAGCCATCGGACGCTGGGGCAATTTCATGAACCAGGAGGCACACGGCGGTCCGGTGTCGGAAACGTTCCTTAGAAACTCGCTGCACCTGCCGAACTGGATCGTCAATCAGATGCTGATTGAAGGGCAATACTATCACCCAACCTTCTTATATGAATCGCTGTGGAATATTGTAGGACTGCTGATCCTGTTCTGGCTGCGGAGAGAAGGCCGTTTTTGCGGGCGGCGGAGCTGTTCTTCAGTTATTTTATCTGGTACTCGATCGGCCGGTTCTTCGTCGAAGGGTCGCGCACGGACAGCTTGGATTTCACCGGACCGGCATGGCTGGCCGCACTGATGAACGGGCTGTGGTCACCGATGCGGGCTTTCGGTTTCGAGCCGGGCACGATGACGTATGGCGGCAACGTGCGGGTTTCCCAAATGCTGGCGGTACTGATTGTCATCGGGGCGTTTGCATGGATGATCGTACGGAGGAAAACGGGCGCGGCATCGGTGCGTTATGCCGATCCGATCATTCCGGTCGGGGGATTGCCGGAGGAAACGGCTGAGCCCTCCACTGTGCGTGAATCGGCGGCGGTTGAAGGAGAAAAAGAAATCAGGGAATCGGCGGCTTCGGGAGAGCCGTTGAAACCGGCCCCGGAACAAAGAGAGACGGCGGACAAGCCGGACGACGGCGGGAAGAAGGAGTAGGAGCATGATTCAAACCATACTGTTCGATTTGGATGGCACGATTCTGGACACGAATGAGCTGATCATCCAGTCGTTTCTGCATACTTTTGAAGGTGTGACGGCCGAACCGCTCACGCGGGAAGTATTGATCCCGAATATGGGACGTCCGTTGATCGACCAGATGCGTCACTTTTCCGGGCGGGAAGCAGTGGATGATTTGGTGGCGAAATACCGAGCGTATAATGTGGCGAGGCACGACGAGTTCGTGGTAGCTTTCCCATATGTGAAGGAAACGCTGGCTCAGCTGCATGCGGCCGGAGTCAAGCTGGGCGTGGTTACAAGCAAGGTGCGCCTTACAACGGAAATGGGGCTGAAGCTGTGCGCCATTTTCGACTATTTCGGCTCGATCGTCACGGTGGAGGATGTGGTTCATCCGAAGCCGCATCCGGAAGGCATCGAGAAGGCGCTAAAGGAGCTTGGAGGAAGCGCGGGCTCGGCTCTTATGGTGGGCGACAGCCATTACGATATCGAGGCGGCTCATAACGCCGGCGTCACTTCGGTTGCCGTAGCCTGGTCGCTGAAGGGCGAGGATTATTTGCGGCAGTACCGTCCGGGCCACATCATCGCCGATATTCGTGAAATTTTGCCGATTGCCGGCGTTTGAGGGGATTAGCTTGAGACGAACCGACCGGTTCCCCGTAGAGGGACCCAATTCGTTGTGGCAGATGTACAAAACGGTCACCCCATGGAAGGCCGTGCGCAATTTTATTTTTATCCAAATTACCAGGTATGCCCCTCTTTGCCCCTGAAGCGCTGGATTTACCGCCATGTGCTCGGGATGAAGGTGGGAGAGCATGCCTCTTTCGCTTTGATGGTGATGGTGGATGTTTTCTTTCCTGAGCGCATTGAAGTGGGGAGAATTCGATTATCGGATACAACTCGACCATATTGACCCACGAGTATCTGATCAAAGAGTATCGGATCGGCACGGTCCGCATCGGCTCGAACGTGATGATCGGCGCGAACTCGACGATTCTGCCTGGGGTTACGATCGGGGATCATGCGGTTGTGGGAGCCGGCTCGGTGGTGCATAAGGATGTGGCTCCGTACAGCTTCGTGGCCGGGAATCCGCTGCGGGTCATCAAGGAGGATACACGGGTAGAGTAGAGGTAGAGGCGGAGGCCGCCGGGCGGGCTCAAAAGTGAGCCTCTTTGCCGCATTTTGCCTATATGCCGGAGCCATGTCGAAGCAGTGAAATCGGCTCGGAATGTGTGTTGAAACGATTGACGCCGTATGCGTTCCATGATAAACTAACGATTAAATTCTTTATCTTGGTAGTATGGTAGCATATTAGCGAACTAAAGCGAATGGGATAAAATAAATATAAGAGATAGCAGGGTGAAAACCGGTGTCCAAACCAAAGGTGTTTGAAAAGCCGACAGGCGTTAAGGATTATCTTCCCGAAGCGGCGGCGCAGCTGCGCAGCATCGAGTGGAAGGTCATGCGCTGCATGGAACAATGGGGGTACAGGGAAATTATTACCCCTACACTCGAGTATTACGATACGGTAGGGGTGGCCAGCTCCACGGAAGACCGCAAGCTGTTCAAGCTGCTCGACCGGAATGGAACGACGCTGGTCATGCGCTCCGATATGACGGCGCCGATTGCCCGGGTGGTGGCATCGCTCTTGAAGGAGCGACCCTTCCCACTGCGGCTCTCGTATCACGCGAACGTGTTTCGGGCGATTGAAGCGGAAGCCGGACGGGATGCGGAATTCTTCCAAAGCGGCGTAGAACTCGTAGGCGACGCTTCTTCGGAGTCCGATGCGGAGGTGATCGCGCTGGCGGTGGCCTGCCTGCAGGCGGCCGGGGTGAAGGAGTTCAAGATCGCGCTGGGGCATGTGGGCTTCCTGAACGGCCTCTTCCAGGAGACGCTTACGGGCCGGGACGAGGCCCAGACGCTTCTGAAGGAATGCCTGCTGAACCGCGATTATGTCGGTTACCGCGATGCGATCCGGCGACTCGGGCTGTCCGCCGACGTGGAGAGGGAACTGGAAGGGATTCTGCGGCTGCGAGGCGGCGAAGAGATTTGCAAGCAGGCTCGGCAGGTGACCCAGGATCCGGTGGCGCAGCAGTCGATCGAGCATTTGTGCGAAATCTGGGATGTGCTGAAGGCGTATGGGGTTAGCGGGCATGTGCTGATCGATTTGACGATGATCGGGGACTTCTCGTACTATACGGGAATGACATTCGAAGGCTACGCGGCGGATCTGGGCTTCCCGGTCTGCAGCGGCGGCCGCTACGATAATTTGTTGTCCCAATTCGGGCGTCCGGCTCCGGCGACGGGGTTTGCGTTGAAGACGAACCGAATTGTGGAAGTGGTTGGAAAAGGCGCTGCGGAATCGGCGGGCCGGGTGTTGATTGTGTACACGGTGGACCGGAGGCAAGAAGCGCTTCGCCATGCGGCGCAGCTGCGGGGGCAGGATCAGGACCTCGCTGTAGAAACCCGGCTGGTGGGTCAGGGAGGAATCAACGCCGAGCGCCGAAACGACGGAACGGTGGTAGTGCAGGGGTCAGTCTATCGGGAACTCATTGAGTTTACCGGTTAAAGGAGCTGGACGGTTATGCAGGAAATTTTGAAGGTAGCCATGCCCAAAGGGCGTATTTATAAACAGGCTTCGAAGCTGTTCCGCGAAGCGGGACTTACGATTCCGGAGGATATGGACGATTCGCGCAAACTGATCATTCCGGTCCCGGAAGCAAGGATGGAATTCATTATGGCGAAGCCGGTCGATGTGCCGACGTATGTGGAATACGGGGTGGCGGATATCGGCGTGGTCGGCAAAGACGTGCTGATGGAGGAAAACCGCGACGTCTACGAGCCGCTGGACCTCGGCATCGCGCGCCGCCGGATGTCGGTCATCGGGCTCCCGGACTGGAAGCCGGTGCTGAACCCGCGGGTGGCGACGAAATACCCGAACGTGGCTTCGCAATATTTCCGTGAGCAGGGAGAGCAGGTCGAGGTGATCAAGTTGAACGGCTCGATCGAGCTGGCACCTTTGATCGGGCTGGCGGACCGGATTGTCGATATGGTGGAAACCGGCGGAACAATCCGCGAGAACGGGCTGATGGAGCATGAGCAGATTTTTCAAATAACGAGCCGGCTGATTGCGAACCGGGTCAGTTACCGGATGAAGAACGATGCGATCCAATCGCTGTGCGACCGGCTGCAGCCGGTCATTGCCAAGGCGGTAACCGCGTCGGGCAACAAGTAAGGATCATAGGCGAGGAGAAGGAGGCGCGGGAGATGAGAGTGTTGCCTGCATCGGAATTTGCGCTGAAGCGGGAAGTGGAATACGGTTCGGCGGAGCAGAACGAAAGCGTGAAGCGCATCATCGAGGATGTGCGGCTGAACGGGGATGCCGCGCTGCGCCGCTTGGCGGAGCAGTTTGACGGCGTGCGCGTGGGCGAGCTGCGCGTCACGGAGGAGGAGATTGAGGCCGCTTACCGCCAGGTGGACAGCGGCTTCCTGGCCGCCATCCGGGAGGCGGCGGTCAACGTGCGGCGCTTCCATGAGAAGCAGATGCGCACGTCCTGGATGGATCTGCAAGCCGACGGGCGAGTCCTGGGCCAGGTGATCCGGCCGCTGCGCCGGGTCGGGCTGTATGTGCCGGGCGGGAAGGCGGCTTATCCGTCTTCCGTGCTCATGAACGCGATCCCCGCGCAGGTGGCCGGGGTGCCGGAGATTGTGATGGTCACGCCGCCGGCGACAGCCGGCGTGGAAGGGATCAACTCGCACATCCTCGTGGCGGCGGCGGAAGCGGGCGTGCGGGAGATCTACCGTGTCGGCGGGGCGCAGGCGGTAGCGGCGCTTGCCTACGGCACGGAATCGATCGCTGCGGCGGATAAGATCGTAGGGCCGGGGAACATCTATGTCGCCCTCGCCAAACGGTACGTGTTCGGCGCGGTGGACATCGACAGCATTGCCGGCCCGAGCGAGATTGTCGTGCTGGCGGACGAGACGGCCGATCCCGCCTATGTGGCGGCGGATCTGTTGTCCCAGGCGGAGCACGACGAGATGGCTTCGGCGATCCTGATCACGCCGTCGCCGGAGCTGGCCGAAGCGGTCCGCGCGGAGGTGGACCGCCAGCTCGAACAGTCTGCCGCGGCGTGAGATCGCCGCACAGTCGATCCGCGACTACGGCGCGATTCTGACGGTCGCAAGCCTCGAGGAAGGCGTAGCGGCGGTGAACCGGCTGGCGCCGGAGCATCTCGAGATTCTCGTGCGAGAGCCGTTCCAATATTTGAGCGCGATTGAGAATGCGGGCGCGATCTTCCTCGGTCCGTACAGCTCGGAGCCGGTGGGCGACTACTTCGCTGGACCGAACCATGTGCTGCCGACGAACGGTACGGCTCGGTTCTCGTCGCCGCTGAACGTGGACGATTTTATTAAGAAGTCCAGTGTGATCTACTACAGCAAGGATGCGTCGCTGCGCGACGGGGAGAAGATTATGGCGCTTGCCCGTCACGAAGGGCTGGACGCGCATGCCAGAGCGATACAAATCCGTTTGGAGAAAGAAGGGAACCCGCGTGGCTGAACAG
The DNA here is from genome assembly GCA_024704175.1 of Paenibacillus sp. P25. Lineage (GTDB taxonomy): Bacteria > Bacillota > Bacilli > Paenibacillales > NBRC-103111 > Paenibacillus_G. Next base: position 6,138,575 of record CP085629.1, on the reverse strand, counting down.
GAACTGCAGAGAGAGCGCCGCGCCGAGATTGCGCGCCGCACGAATGAAACGGATATCAAGCTGGCTTTTAACGTGGACGGGGAAGGAAAATCCGAGATTGAGACGGATGTGCCTTTTCTGAACCATATGCTCGATTTGTTTACGAAGCACGGTCAATTTGACTTGAAAGTGGACGCGAAGGGCGATGTGGAGATCGACGATCACCATACGACGGAGGACATCGGCATCTGCCTCGGCCAAACGCTGCGGGAAGCGCTGGGCGACAAACGCGGCATCAAGCGCTACGCGAATGTGTTCGTGCCGATGGACGAGGCACTGGCGCAGGTGGCGATCGATATTAGCAACCGTCCGCACCTGGAGTACCGCGCAGAGTATCCGTCCGCTACGGTGGGCGAGCTTTACAACGGAGCTTGTGCATGAGTTTCTGTGGAAGTTTGCGCTGGAGGCGCGCATTACGCTGCACGTCATTGTGCATTATGGCCAGAATACGCACCATATGGTTGAAGCGGTGTTCAAGGCACTGGGCCGCGCACTGGATGAAGCGACCAGCATCGATCCGCGCGTGAAGGGCGTGCCGTCCACGAAAGGGGTCCTGTAACGATGATTGCGATTATCGATTACGGCATGGGCAATCTGCACAGCGTAAGCTCGGCGGTAGAGCGTCTCGGGTACGCCTACCGGATTACATCGGACGAGAAGGAACTGTTCGAGGCGGACGGGGCGATCCTCCCCGGCGTCGGCGCTTTCGGCGACGCGATGGAGCATCTGCGCGAGGCGAAGCTGGACGACGCCGTGAAGCGGTATGCGGAGAGCGGGAAGCCGCTGCTTGGCATCTGCCTCGGCATGCAGCTGCTCTTCAGCAGCGACGAGGAGCACGGGCACCACGAAGGCCTTGGGCTCTTGCCGGGCCGGGTTGTCCGCTTCACAGGCGACTACAAGGTGCCGCATATGGGCTGGAACAAGCTGAGCTTCCGCCAGCCGAGTCCGCTCTTCCGTGATCTGGAAGAGGGGCACGTCTACTTCGTGCACTCGTATCATGCGCTTTGCCGGAGCAGGCGTCCGATCTGTTGGCGACGACGGATTATTACCAACCGGTGACAGCGATTGTCGGCCGCGGCAATGTATACGGAATGCAGTTCCACCCGGAGAAGAGCGGCAGTGTTGGTATGCAGTTGCTCGGCAACTTTTTGGCTCTGTGCGGTAAACCGGATGCCGTTCAACCGTAACTTTTTTGGCAAACCTGAGAGGAGCTTGACTGATGTCTTCATTTATCATTTATCCCGCCATTGATATCCGCGGCGGCAAATGCGTGCGGTTGATTCAAGGCGATTATAATCAGGAAACGGTGTATAACGAAAATCCGCTGGAAGTGGCCAAAGCGTGGGAAGCGCAGGGCGCCAAATGGATTCATTTGGTCGACCTGGACGGCGCCAAAGCGGGGCATCCGGTGAACAACAAGCTGATCGGCGACATTGCTAAATCCGTCAGCGTGCCGGTTCAAGTCGGTGGCGGTATCCGTACGGAGGCGGACGTGGATCATCTCTTGTCGCTCGGCGTATCGCGGATCATCCTGGGAACGGCGGCGATCGAAGACCGCGAATTCGTGAACAAGGTGCTGCAGAAACACGGTGACAAGGTAGCCATCGGCATCGACGCGCGCAATGGCTACGTAGCGACCCGCGGCTGGCTGGAGACATCCGAAGTGAAAGCGGAGGATCTGGCGAAGGAACTCGCGGCGCAGGGCGCGAAAACGTTTATTTTCACCGATATTTCCCGCGACGGCATGATGGGCGGTCCGAACGTGGAGGCGATTGTTCATTTGGCAAAGGTCTCGGGCCAAACCGTGATTGCTTCCGGCGGCGTGAGCCAGTATACCGACTTGCAGAAGCTGGCGGAGCATGCGTGCGAAGGCGTGGGCGGAGCCATCGTCGGCAAAGCGCTGTATACCGGCAGTATTCAGCTTGAAGAAGCACAGAGTTTGGTATAATCCGGCGGTTAATACCCGGTTGTCTTTTTTATGAAAATCAGGGAGGAAGACGAAGGATGCTGGCCAAAAGAATCATCCCCTGCCTCGACGTAAAGGACGGACGCGTCGTGAAAGGGGTCAATTTCGTCAATTTGCGCGATGCGGGCGATCCGGTCGAGCTGGCGGAGATTTACGACCGCGAAAGGGCGGACGAGCTCGTGTTTCTGGATATCTCGGCTTCTTATGAAGGCCGGGCCACCATGGTAGAGGTCGTGAAACAAACGGCCGGACAAATCACGATTCCGTTCACGGTTGGCGGCGGGATTGCCAGCGTGGACGATATGAAGCGGCTGCTGCGGGCCGGCGCGGACAAAATCGGCATCAACACGGCGGCAATCAAGAACCCGCGACTCGTCTCGGACGGGGCGCGGCGCTTCGGCTCCCAGTGCATCGTCGTTGCGATCGACGCGCGCTTTAACCCCGAGTGGGGAGACTGGGAAGTATTCACCCATGGCGGGCGGAACGCTACGGGCATCCGGGCGCTCGAATGGGCGAAGCGGGTGGAGGACCTGGGCGCAGGCGAACTGCTATTGACGAGCATGGACGCGGACGGCACGAAGGATGGCTTCGACCTGAAGCTGACCCGTGCGGTGTCGGAGCTCGTACGGATTCCGGTCATCGCGTCGGGCGGGGCCGGGAAGAAGGAACATTTCGCCGAGGTATTTGCGGAAGGCAAAGCCGATGCGGGGCTGGCCGCAACGATTTTTCACTATAAAGAACTTACGATCGAAGAGGTCAAGGACGATCTCAGGCAAAAAGGAGTGGAAGTCCGGTGAGCGGGCAAGGGGAGCAAACAGGAACGACGGTGGAAAGCTTGGAGGCACTGCTTGCGGCCGTCCGCTGGGATGCGCACGGTTTGGTGCCGGCCATCGTTCAGGATGCAACAAGCAAAGAAGTGCTGATGCTGGCCTATATGAACAAGGAATCGCTCCAAAAGACGGTGGAATCCGGGGAAACCTGGTTCTGGAGCCGCTCGCGCAGCGAATTGTGGCATAAGGGTGCAACCTCCGGCCATATTCAAAAAGTCCGCGGTCTGCGTTACGACTGCGACGGTGACACCCTGCTCGTGCTGGTGGATCAAACGGGTCCGGCTTGTCATACGGGAAGGTACAGTCGCTTCTTCAACGACGTCAAGGCCGGCGCTTTAACCGGCTCGGATATCGCAGCGGCGGCGGATACCGACCGCTTCGCGATGCTGTCCAGGCTGGAAGCGGTCATCGCCCAGCGGGACGCCGAGCGTCCGGAAGGCGCCTATACGACCTATCTGTTCGAGAAGGGCGTCGACAAAATCCTGAAGAAGGTCGGCGAAGAGACCGCCGAGGTTATCATCGCCGCGAAGAACGGCGACAACGAAGAGCTGAGCAACGAAGCGAGCGACCTGATCTTCCATCTCATGGTCCTCCTCCGCGAGCGGAAAGTCCCGCTCGACGACGTGCTCAGCGTGCTCAACAGCCGTTCCCATACTAAAAAATAAAAGGCGTTGAACGGGGCATTTGGATTTTCGGGAAAGCACGGAGTCGGAGAGCCGTATAAGTGCCGCAGGAGGCGGGAGCCGTTCGCATTTGAAAAAAGGTTTCACCCACTGAAGTGATAAAATAATGAAACCTTTTTTCTAAGGCGACCGTAGGTACTTATACGGCTTGGAGACGGTGTTACGGGAATCCTAAAGCCACGCTTTAATGCCAGGAGGAACTCATGATCGACTATCATACTCATCACGTCCGCTGCGGACACGCATCGGGAGAGCTGGAAGAGTATGTGCAGAAGGGCATCGAGATCGGGCTGACCCAGCTGGGGCTGTCCGATCACATGCCCTTGCTGCATGTCAACCCGGATACGTACCTGCCCGGCATGGCCATGCCGATGGAAGAGCTGCCGAGGTACGTGGAGGAAGCCTTCCGGCTCCAGGAGAAGTACAAGGACCGTATCGACATCCGTGTCGGGCTCGAGGGCGATTACATCGAGGGCTATGAGACGGAGATCTCCCGTATTATCGAGGCCTATCCGTGGGATTATGTGATCGGATCCGTCCATTTTCTCGGCGAATGGGACATCACGGATTACCGGCAAACCGACGGTTGGAAAGACCGCGATCCTTACGAAGTGTATGAACGGTACTACGATGCGGTGCAGAAGGCGGCGCGGACCGGATTTTACGATTATATCGGCCATATCGACGTGATTAAGCGCTTTGGCTTTAAGCCGGAACGAAGCGTGGAGCATCTGGAGCGCCAGGCGCTGGAAGCCGTGAAAGCGGCGGGGCTCGCCATCGAGCTGAACGCATCGGGCCTGCGTATGCCGGTGAACGAAATGTTCCCCAGCCGGCGGATGCTGGAATATGCCCTTGAGCTGGGCATCCCGCTCACGATTGGATCCGACGCCCATCAGCCCGAACGCCTGGCCCAGTACCTGGACGAGGCCCTGAATCTGCTGCAATCGGTCGGTTTTACCGAATTAGCCACATTTAAGAAGCGGAAAAGGACGATGATGCCTATTGGTTTCTGACGTTTTATTGTATAATGAAGAGGCACTATTCTAAATGTTGTGTAAAGGTGCAGATTCAATATTGCGTCACAATAGCATCCCAAAAATGTGGTCCCAATGTACCGTACGAACGGTCCATGTAACATAAGCATAAAGCGGAGGTAACCATGTATAACGACAAAGTGAAAATTTTCTCGGGTTCGTCCAACCCGAAGCTGGCGGAACGGATTTGCAAGGAGCTGAATTTGCCTCTCGGCCAAATCAAGCTGTCCCGTTTCAAAAGCGGAGAAATTTACTGCCTTTATGAGGAAAGCATCCGGAACTGCGATGTGTTCTTGGTACAGACCTTCTCTCATCCGATCAACGAGCACTTCATGGAGCTCCTTGTGATGATGGATGCCGCGAAGCGGGCATCGGCCAGAACGATCAACCTTGTCGTCCCTTACTATGGTTATTCCCGTCAAGAGCGGAAAGCTGCGCCGCGGGAGCCGATCTCAGCCAAGCTGGTCGCCGATTTGATGACGAATGCCGGAGCCAACCGCGTGATTACGATCGACCTGCACGCACCGGCGATTCAGGGCTTCTTCAATATTCCGGTGGACCACTTGACGGCGATGGATATTTTAAGCGACCACATCAAGAAGAAGAACATTCCGGATCTGATCGTCGTATCCCCGGACGCCGGCGGTGTGACGAGAGCGGAGAATCTCGGCAACGTGCTTGAAGCGCCGATTGCGATGATGTTCAAGAAGCGTTACGCTCACAATGAAGCCGTTGTCACGCACGTGATCGGCGATGTGGAAGGCAAGACGCCGGTCATCATCGAGGACCTGATCGATACCGGAACGACCATCGTGAATGTCGTGGAAGGCCTTAAGGAACGCGGGGCGAACGACGTATACATTCTGGCGACCCACCCGGTATTCTCCGGACCGGCGCTGCAGCGTTTGGACCACCCGAACATCAAGGAAGTCGTCATCACCGACTCGATCGCGATCCCGGAAGACCATTCCAGCCGCTTTACGGTGCTGTCGGTAGCGAGCCTGCTGTCCGATGCCATCCGCATCATCAAAGACGGCGGTTCCATCAGCTCGCTGTTTAAATACGGCGGCGTATAATAGCTTGATCCCATCAGCTCCGGCCATCGAACTCTTTACGGATTCGGGCCGGAGTATGTTATACTTAAGAATCATTAGGTTTCCGGTTTCTCATCCATTCCGGACGCGTCACGGAGGTGTGCCTTAATCATGCAAAAGAAAAAACGTGTGTCCCCGCCTGCGAACAAGAAAGTCATCCCGATGCATATGGATGCTACGTTCTTTTTCGAAAAAGCCGTTCAGTCCCTGGACCGATATCATTATGATAAGGCACTGAAGTATTTTCGCCGCGCGGCGGAATACGAGCCGGAGAATCCGGTGAACCACTGCAACCTGGCGGGACTTCTGTCCGAAATGGGGAATTACGAGGAATCGAACCGCATTCTGCAGCATGTGCTGGATCAGATCGACCCGTCGATGACCGAGTGCTACTTCTATATGGCGAACAATTTCGCCAATATGGAGAACTACGAATCGGCGGAGCAGGCCATCATTCATTATTTGGAGAACGACCCGACGGGGCAGTTCCTCGAGGAATCCGAGGAGATGATGGAGCTTCTCAGCTATGAGCTGGACCGGCCGACGAAGCTGACCACCATCAAGAGCCGCGAAGGGTTGTTTGAGCATGACCGGGCCCGCTCGCTTCTCGAGGAAGGCCGGTTTAATGAAGCGGTGCGCATGCTGGAGCGAATCATCAAGAAGCACCCGGACTTCATGGCGGCGCGCAACAATTTGGCGCTCGCCTATTACTATATGGGTCATTTTGACAAATCCGTCGATATGATCCGGCAAGTGCTGGAGCTGGAGCCGGGAAACCTGCATGCCCTATGCAATTTGGCGATATTCTACCAGCATTTCGGTGACCGGGCCAGCCTGGCGGAGTCGCTGGAGGTGCTGCGCAAGACGTATCCTTTTCACCAGGATCATGTCTTCAAGCTGGCCACGACCATGGGCATTCTGGGCGAGCATGAGAAGGCCTTCCTGCTCTTCAAGCGGCTGCTCAAAACAGGCGAAGCCGGGCTCGATCCCTGCCTGTTCCATTATACGGCGGTGGCGGCTTATAACACCAAACGTTATGAAGAAGCGGAGCGTCAGTGGAAGCAGGCGGAGAAATTCGATCCGGGCTCGGACATTCCGAAGTTTTATCTGAACCTGCTGAAGAAAAGCCGGCACGAGGCGGTTAAGCCTCCGGTCAGCTACCATTACCATCTGCCGTTCGAGGAGCAGTTCAAAGGGATGGAGCGCTCCGGCGAAGGAGTGCCCGATAATTTGAAGCGCGACCCGCTGGTACGCTCGTCCTTCTTCTGGGCGCCGCGTCACGGCGATACGGACACGAAGCTTCAAGTGATCCAGGCGTTCGGCCTGATCGGCGACGATGAAGTGAAGGACGCGCTGCTCGAATTTGTCCTGCTTGCCGGAGGAAGACGACTACTTGAAGAAAGTCGCTCTCTTCGTGCTTCGCAGCATAGGTGTAAAGGAACCGATTGCGGCCGTAATCGACGGGCAGATCTCCACGGTAACGGCTTCGCCCGTCTCGCCGAACCTTCCGGTATGGAACCGCCGCTGGCAGGCCGTGATGGAGACGGCGCTGCGTCATATGGCCCGCCGGTACGACATGGTCCAGCAGTACGATTTGCAGACACTTTGGGTAGAATATTTATCGCGAGTGTTTCCGAACGTGCCGAAGATCACCAAGGTGGAAGGCTGGGCGGCGGCGCTGGAGTATTTGACAGCCAAAATGCACCGTCGTCCGATCACCTTCCAGGAGGCGGCGGAGCGGTATGACGTATCCGTAGCGACCATCAGCAAGAATGTGAAGCAAATCGACGAGGCCTGCGGGCTTAAAGAGAAAATGGATGCCATTTTCAGTAAATTTTCCAATTTGGATGCCCCTGGCCCGTAACAGAGAGACAGAGACGATAGGAGGACATACGCTATGTACAAAGCGATTGTAATCGGAACCGGCCCGTCCGGACTGACGGCGGCTATCTACTTGGCCCGTGCCAATCTGAAGCCGCTGGTTATCGAAGGTCCGGAGCCGGGCGGCCAGCTGACCACAACGACCGAGGTGGAGAACTTCCCGGGCTTCCCGGAAGGAATCATGGGTCCGGAGCTCATGGCCAACATGCGTAAGCAGGCGGAGCGCTTCGGCGCCGAGTTCAAAACCGGATGGGTCAACAGTGTGGATTTGTCCCAGCGTCCGTTCAAGCTGAAAGTGGAAGGGGCCGGCGAGCTGGTAGCGGAATCCCTGATTATTTCGACGGGGGCCTCCGCCAAGCTGCTCGGCATCACGAACGAGAAGGAAAGCATCGGCCGCGGCGTCAGCACCTGTGCGACCTGTGACGGCTTCTTCTTCCGCGGGAAGAAGATTATTGTCGTAGGCGGCGGGGATTCCGCAATGGAGGAAGCGAACTTCCTGACGCGTTTCGCCACGGAAGTGAAGCTGGTTCACCGGCGCAATGAGCCGCGTGCCTCCAAGATCATGCAGGACCGCGCACGCGAGAACAGCAAAATTACATGGAGCCTGAACCGTACGCCGCTGGAAGTCATCTCGGGCGATAAAGGCGTAACGGGTCTTAAGGTGAAGAACAACGAGACCGGGCAAGAGGAAATTATCGAAACCGACGGTATTTTCGTGGCGATCGGCCATAAGCCGAACACCGATTTCCTGGCCGGCCAAGTCAAGACGGACGAGCTTGGCTACATCCTCGTGAAGCCGGGAACGTCCATGACGAACGTCGAAGGCGTCTTCGCCTGCGGCGACGTGCAGGACAGCAAGTACCGCCAAGCGATTACGGCAGCGGGAAGCGGCTGTATGGCGGCGCTGGACTGCGAGAAATTCCTCGAAGGCCACATGGTGCACGACTGGAGCCAATCGCTCTAAGCTGGGTTATAGTATAAACAAAGCGGATCTGCCGGAGACGGCGGATCCGCTTTGTTTGGTTAAGAGTAAAGAAAGTTTAACTTCACTAAAGCGCTCAAGCGCGTAGTAAACTTTCTGCTCGCAAGAAAAGCTTCCTCTTAAACACGAATGTATCTTCATCGAAAGGGCTTCGATCAGAAGCTTTTCTTACACTGAGTTATCTTTTGGGAATAAGCGGGTAGTCGGTCACCGTCGGCACCTCGATCAGGATGACGCGAAGGCTCTCTTCGCCGGTCGCCTCAAGCTTCACATCCGTATCTTGATCCGCACGCAGCAGCATGAAATCTTTGTGTTGAAACGCCGTAGAAGCCGTGTGCTCATCAGTCCCGGACCAAGTGCCGCCGCCCCGGATGGCCAGAGCCGTCAACGTGTGGCCTGCGGCAATCGTATGCCGGAACGTGCCGCCCGCGCTCACCTCCACGTCCCACATGCGGGCTTCGGCCACTAGCCGGACCGGCGCTCCCTCGCCGATTACGGTTTTGCGGGTATAACCTTCGCCTGTTTCCAGCGGAAACGCCTCGTGTTCATACCCGCGGTAGGTCGGCGGACGTTTGACGGCTTCCGTAAGGTAAGGCTCGAACCAAATTTGGAAGCCTTCCATGTCCGGGCCGATGAAGCGTTCCTGGTGGGAGACGCCTGAGCCGGTTTGCATGACTTGAAGCCCGCCGGGTCCGATGACACTGCGGGTTCCCAGCGAATCGCCGTGCTCCGCCTCTCCGTTCACGACGTAGGTAATGATTTCGAAGGCCTCGTGAGGATGGGACCCGATGAACCCTTCCTCTTTGGCAAAAGCCCAGGCCCAGTAAAATAACGGTCCGACCCGTTTGACAACGGATCGTTCCCCTGGAAAACCGATCGGCTTCTGCTCCGTGATCCTGCCGCCATCGAAAGCGCCGGTTCCCTGCATGGCCGGCGGATAAACCATGATTTGCATAGGTTTCGCCTCCTAATTGGAATGGATTGCTAAGAATTTATATGCTAGCCATTGTGACCTTGAAATAAATCTTAATTTTAAGATATATGATTTTAAGATAAATTGCAAGTATAATCCGCAGGGGCTCCCGATTCTCCCTTCCGGAACTATTAAAAAGACGCGATGCAACCTTGCTTCCGCCGGCTGCGAACCCTGCGGACAGCCTAGTTTTTCCTCATCTTGTAATATCTATCGGGTTATCTTGACCTGCGGTTGGGGTTGGCTTATAGTGGGGAAAGGAGCTTTTGAAATACGACTAACGACATAGCTGCGTCAAGGGCGCAAACTGGAATATCGGTAGAGGTGAATAATTCGAGATGGCTGACCAAGTGTATGTAGGCGTCGATTTGGGAGGAACTGCAATTAAAGTGGGTTTGTGCGACGTGCAGGGCAAGCTTCTGCAGACGTACGAAGGCCCTACGGGAACCGAACACGGCTCCGACGTGGTACTGGAGAATATTGCGCAGTATGTGCGCAAGCTGGTGGCGGAATCTCCTTACACATGGGAGCAGGTGGCGGGGATCGGCGCCGGAATCGCCGGGTTTATGGACATTCCGGAAGGCTTCATTAAGCTGTCTCCGAATCTGGGCTGGCGCAACGTACCGGTGAAGAAGATTCTGGAGGAAAAGCTTGGGAAGACCGTGAAAATCGACAACGACGCCAATGTCGCTGCACTTGGAGAAGCCTGGAGCGGCGCGGGCGCAGGCATTCCCAACGTCGTATGCTATACGCTCGGTACGGGCGTAGGCGGCGGCATTATCATTAACGGCAAGATCTTCCAAGGCCATAACGGCATGGCCGGCGAGCTCGGTCATATGGCCGTTGTGCCTGATCTGGAGGCTATCGAGTGCGGTCAGCGGCAAGAAGGGCTGCCTCGAGACCGTATCGTCCGCCACAGGCATCATTCGGATGGCCAAAGAAGCGGTTGAACGCGGCGAGCATACCTCACTCGCTTTGGTGGACAACATCATGGCGAAGGATGTCTTCGACGCGGCCAAGACCGGCGACGAGGTCAGCCTGCGAATTATTAACCGGGTGCGCCGTATACCTCGGCAAATCGATGGCGCTCGTATCCGTCATCATCAACCCGCGGCGCTTTATTGTGGGCGGGGGCGTTTCGAAAGCCGGCGACATTCTGTTTGATGCGATCCGTAAGAACTACTATGAATGCACGCAGGAAGCCGCTACCGAAGGGGTGGACATCGTTCCTGCCGTTCTGGGCAACGATGCCGGCGTCGTAGGGGCGGCCGGGCTGAATTTGCACAGCTAATTCTAGCAATTGACTAAGCGTTGGAAGCCATGTTTTTTTACAAATAGTTGGAAGCCATGTTTTTTTACAAATAGATAGAAAGATAGGATAGCGAGGAGTGATCAACCATGGAAGAAATGCATTCTCTCGGGAAGCTGGTCATCATTACGGGAATGTCCGGAGCCGGCAAAACGATCGCGGTGCAGAGCTTGGAAGATCTGGGCTTTTTCTGCGTGGATAACCTCCCTCCCGTGCTGATTCCTAAATTTGCCGAGCTGATTGAGCAGTCCAAAGGCCGGATCGGCAAGGTGGCGCTGGTGATTGACCTTCGCGGAAGAGAGTTCTTCACTTCCCTGTCGGAATCGCTTCGCTACCTCGATGAGAACTATACGTTGACTTATGAGATTTTGTTCCTGGATGCGACGGATTCCGTTCTGGTGCAGCGTTACAAGGAGAGCCGGCGCAAGCATCCGCTCGCCCCGACGGAAGGGCCGCTGGAGGGAATCCGCCAGGAACGTAAGCTTCTGGAGGAGCTGAAAGGGCTTGCGACACAGGTGATTGACACCAGCAACCTGAAGCCGGTCCAGCTGAAGGAACGGATCATCTCCCGGTTCAACAACCTCGATGCCAACGGAATTGCGATCAACGTCATTTCGTTCGGCTTCAAGTACGGCGTCCCGATCGATGCCGACTTGATTTTCGATGTGCGCTTTCTGCCCAATCCGCATTATATCGAACAATTAAGACCCCAAACCGGACTCGATCCCGCCGTTTACGATTATGTTATGAAATGGGCCGAGACCCAGGAGTTCCTCGTCAAGCTGCTCGACATGCTGCAATTTCTCGTTCCCCAGTACAAGAAAGAAGGCAAGAGCCAGCTTGTTATCGGCATCGGCTGCACGGGGGCAAGCACCGTTCCGTCGCCGTAGCGGAATATCTTGGCAAAATGCTCGGAACCAGCGAAACGGAGGTAGTCCGCGTGAGCCATCGGGATTCGGAACGCGACCGGGTCGAGGTAAGACGATGACCCCATCGCTCGACCATGAAAAGTATAAACCCCGCATTGTCGTCATCGGCGGCGGTACCGGACTCTCCGTGATGCTCCGCGGCCTGAAGCAAAAGCCGGTGGACATCACCGCCATTGTCACCGTCGCCGATGACGGAGGCAGCTCGGGCCGGCTCCGGTCGGAGCTGGAGATGGTGCCGCCCGGCGATATCCGCAACGTGCTGACGGCCTTGTCGGACGTGGAGCCGCTCTTGACCAAGTTGCTGGAGTACCGTTTTGAAAAGGGGAACGGATTAGCGGGCCATAGTTTGGGCAACCTAATGTTGGCGACGATGCGGGATATTACCGGCGACTTCGTGACCGGCGTGCGGGAGCTGAGCCGGGTATTCGCCGTGCGGGGACGTGTCTTTGCCTGCGGCGGACCATCCGATTGTACTGAAGGCGGAAATGCAGGACGGCTCGACCGTCGAGGGCGAATCGAAGATTCCGATGGCCGGCGGCGTCATCCGGCGCGTCATGATCGAGCCGGCGGATGTTTCTCCGCTGCCGGAGGCGCTTGAGGCGCTGAAGCAGGCGGATGCGATAGTGGTGGGTCCCGGGAGCCTGTACACCAGTATACTGCCGAATATGCTCGTGCCGGAGATCGCGAGGGCCGTCACTGAGTCCGAAGCGCTGAAAATTTATATCTGCAATGTCATGACCCAGCCCGGTGAAACGGACGATTACAAGGCCAGCGATCATTTGAAGGCGATCCGCGATCATGTCGGTCGGGACTTATTCGATTATGTTATCGTCAACAACGGGGAAATTCCCAAGAAGGTGCAGAATCAGTATGCCGAGAAGGGGGCCAAGGTCGTCCAGCTCGATCTGGATCAAGTGACGAAGCTGGGCTGCAAAGTCATCGCCGACCGGCTGGTGCTGTTCCGCACCTATTTGCGTCATGACGCTGACAAGCTGAGTCAGCACATCTATCAACTGGTGGAGAGCTGGATGTTCAAGAAGAGGTGATTCCCGTGTCCTTCGCCGCCCAAACGAAGAAAGAGCTTACGATGATTGAAACCGACGCCTGCTGCGAGAAAGCGGAGCTGTCCGCCCTGATTCGAATGAACGGGTCCGTGCAGCTGACTTCGCAAAAGATCGTGCTGGATATTTCGACCGAGAATGCGGCGATCGCGCGAAGAATTTACTCGCCGCTGAAGAAAACGTTTCAGGTGCATACGGAGCTTCTGGTCCGCAAGAAGATGCGTCTCAAGAAAAACAACGTCTATATTGTCCGCGTACCGAGCCAGGTGCAGGATATCCTGTCCAAGCTCCACATTGTGTCGGAAGGCTTCAATTTCACCGATGGGATCGAGCCGAGCATCATCCGCCGGAGCCGCTGCAAGCGTGCTTATTTGCGGGGAGCTTTCCTGGCCGGGGGCTCGGTCAACAACCCGGAAGGCTCTTCCTATCATCTGGAAATTTCGTCCATGTACGAGGAGCACTGCCAGGAGCTGTGCCGGCTGGCCAATGAGTTCGACCTGAACGCCCGCTGTATCGAGCGTAAAAAGGGCTTCGTGTTCTACATCAAGGAAGGCGAGAAAATTATCGAGTTTCTGAGCCTGATCGGCGCGCACCAGGCGCTGCTGCGGTTCGAGGACGTCCGGATCATGAAGGATATGCGCAACTCGGTCAACCGGCTTGTCAACTGCGAGACGGCGAACCTTAACAAAACGATCGGCGCCGCGGTCCGGCAAATCGATAATATCCGCCTGCTGCAGAAGGAGATCGGACTCGACAATCTGCCCGAGAAGCTGCGGGAGGTTGCGGAAATCCGGCTGCAGCACCCCGATATGAATTTGAGCGAGGTCGGCGAGCCGCTGAAAGGCAAGGTAAGCAAATCCGGCGTAAACCACCGTTTACGGAAGATCGACGAGATGGCGGAGAAGATCCGCAAATCTTAAGATAGCGTCAAGAGAATATAGTTTTTTTGTGTAATTTTTCAATTTTTCTAGTGCAAACTGCCGAAAAATGATATAATGATCTAAAAATCGCTTTTTTGGGCGTTATGCCCTTTCACTATGAGTTGGAATTCAAAGATTGTAGGGGGTAATGGTTGCATGTCGAGACGCCCAGTGGTTGTCAAGTTGAAAACAGGCCTTCATGCCAGACCGGCGGCATTGTTTGTACAGGAAGCGAACAAGTTTTCCTCGGAGATTTTTGTGGAGAAGGACGAGAAGAAGGTTAATGCCAAGAGTATCATGGGGATCATGAGCCTCGCGATCAGCACAGGCACGGAAGTTCACATAAGTGCGGAAGGCTCGGACGCCGAGCAGGCTGTAAACGCTTTAGTCACCCTTGTCAGCAAAGAGGAACTCGAGAACCAATAAACGGCCGCAGGGAGCTTCCGATCCGGAAGCTTTTTTCCTTTGTGCGGATGCGGCGGGCGGAGCTTATTTGGTCACAGAAGGTATAAAATTACATATGGCAAAAGTTACGCAACCTTTTTTCGCGGCGTGCGTCTATATTGACGTGTCTGACGGGAAAAGGTTTTTTACTGCTTTTTTCGGGGGATAGTCCAGGAACGCAAGAAGGGAAAGAGGAGTAAAGAGATGAAACGGATGAAGAAAGAACTGGTCTTATTGCTCGTTTGTGCATTGCTTCTATCGTTCGCCGCTCTGCCGGCTGCAGCGGCTGAACAGGAAGCGGCCATGGCTTCAAGCACCACCTATGTCATGCTGTATATCGATAAGCCCGACGCCTTTGTGAATGGGACCAAGGTGACGCTGGATGCGCCGGCGACCATCATTAAGGACAAAACGTTCGTTCCCGCCAAATTCCTGGGGGATACCTTCGGCATGAAGGTTGAATGGAACGACAAGACCCGGCAGATCAACATGGAAACCCCGACTGCGAAGATCATGCTGGATATCGATAACAAGTCCGCCTGGATTAACGGCTATTGGCAATCGTTCAATGATGTCGCCGCGATTGTGAACGGACGGCTGATGATCAAGCTGACCTGGCTGGCGGATTATATGGGGGCCAAGTACACCTACAACGACGAGCTGCGCCGGGTGGAAGTGCTGCACGTTAAGCGACCGAAGGGCATCTTTAACCCGAATGCGAACAACTCGAAGCCTGTAGCGAAATTTACCTTCGACAAGCCAAGCTACAAAGTCGGCGAGCCGATTCATTATGTCGATCTGAGCTACGACCCGGACGCTGAAGGCATCACGAACTATGAATGGACCGGCAAGCAGGAAGCCTTCTTCTCGCCTGGTACCTATCCGATTTCGCTGGTCGTATCGGACGCCCACGGCAATAAGAGCGAGGTATATACCCGTAACCTGGTGATCGAGAGTCAAACCTATTTGAACCCGATCGAGTACCCGATCTATATGAAGCCGGTAGGCTCTTACATCAAGACAGACTGGAGCACGCTGTGGGGCAATTTCTGGGAGCTTCCCGAGCTCAGCAAGCAGGTGACCGAGGACAAGTCCCGTAAGCTCCTGGTAAGCGACAGCCCGGAGGAGTTCAAGGAGAAAGGCGTTCTGTACCAGGATGAGGTCGAAGGCAAAGGACGTCTGTATGCGGACCATATCAACGGCACGCAGCAAAAGCTGACGATGGCGATTCTGGCGAGAAACATGACAGATAAGCCTGTTACTGTGAAAACAACCAACAAAGGCGAGGTATATCCTTCGGTCTATGCGAACCTGATCGGCAATGAAGCCTCGGTAGACTTCCTGCTGAACGATCCGCATGATGAAACGTTCACCATTCCGCCGAAGCAGACCTTCGTGTATAAGCAAATGCCGGACTTCTACCCGGGCCAGGGCGTGAACTTGTTCTATGACGTCGAGACGGACGGCAAGGTGCAGTTCTCGTTCGTAGCCGATACGGAAGTGACGGCCAACTCGGTATACCTGCCGCGACTTGGATTTGACGGCCATGTGCGGGGGACGTTTCCGGTGTCACAGGTGAACTGGAATATCGACGCGACCAATTTTACCAAGCCTTCGCGGATTGTGATCGGCGACGGCAAGTCGGACCCGTTCCAGCCGGGCTACGACGTATTCCGCAAGCAGAACGTGACCAATGACGGCAACTATGGGGTCATCTACAAAATCCATGCGGATAAGCCGCGGAAGATGGCGGTGATGATTCTGGCCAAGGGCGGCATCTTCAAGGGGCCGTTCAAAATCAACGGCGACATCCGCCTGGTGCCGCAGTCCGGCGTGCTCACCGCCTTCGACGGCATGCAGATTCTGGCCAAAACGACGGGCAAAGAAGATTCGCTGGACATTGAGTTCAGCCCGCCGGCCGGATCCGCATTCCCGATTGACTTGATCTTTTACCCGCTGGACGACAGAGAAACCGTGAATTAAAAAATGCCCTGCATCGGCTTCGAGCCTGGTGCAGGGCATTCTTATTTACGCGTTATACACGTTCGATGACTTTGTCGATCAAGCCGTATTCGCGTGCTTCTTCCGCGGACATAAAGTTGTCGCGGTCGGTGTCTTTCTCGATTCGCTCGAACGATTGGCCTGTACGTTCTGCCAGGATCGTGTTCAGCTTATCGCGCAGCTTGAGAATGCGCTTCGCGCGGATCTCGATGTCGCTGGCTTGACCTTCTGCGCCGCCGAGCGGCTGGTGAATCATGACTTCACTGTTCGGCAGGGCGAAACGTTTGCCTTTCGCTCCCGCTGCGAGCAGGAAGGCCCCCATCGACGCGGCCATGCCTACGCAGATCGTAGATACGTCCGGTTTGATGAACTGCATCGTGTCGTAAATCGCCATACCCGCGGTAATGGAGCCGCCGGGGCTGTTAATGTACAAGCTGATGTCTTTATCCGGATCCGTTGCAGCCAGGAACAGCATTTGCGCGATGATCGAGTTGGCTACAACATCGTTGATTCCGCTACCGAGAAAAATAATGCGGTCCTTCAGCAGACGCGAGTAAATATCGTAGGCGCGTTCCCCTCTTGCGTCCGGTTCAACTACCATTGGTATAAAACTCATTAGCTGCAGCCTCCTTTATTTTTAACTATAACCATCATAGCCGAAAAACAATCAAAGGTCAAGAAAGGTCAAACGAACAAAATAAAAAAATCAGTTTCGTTAACCGAACTGATTGTTGTTGTTGAAGTGGCGCGCCCGTAAGGAATCGAACCTTAATCTCAGGCTCCGGAGGCCTACGTCATATCCATTGGACCACGGGCGCACATTATTTAATTGGGACAGCAAAAGTAATTATAAGGGATGTCGGACAAAAATGCAACTCTTTTTGCACCCCTTTTTTGGATGTTGTAAACGGCTTGAAATGACTGCTTCGGAGCGGCCCGAGCCCGTTATGAAAATAAAATGTAAATGGTTCGTTGCTCCCTTGAAGATTGGTTCGGGTTGGGTTATAATGTGATTGTCTAAGTGAGAAGCTTAGTACTTTTTTTGGATGATGTGGGACCTAAAATGCATTACCGGGACGGAATACGTCCAAGGTATTGCGGGAGAATTGATGATGAGAGAAGAAATCCTCGAAATTCAAAAGCGGCTGGTACCGGATTTATTGGAAACGATGAAGAAGCGCTATACGATTCTTCACCACATCCTGGTTTCCGGTATCGTAGGCCGCCGAACATTGGCCGTTTCCTTAAATACGACGGAGCGGATCCTTCGGGCCGAGGTGGATTTCCTGAAGGAGCAGGGGCTTGTCGATGTCGAAGTGTCCGGCATGCGGATCAGTCCGGCCGGCCGGCGGCTGCTGGAGCAGCTTGAGCCTATGGTGAAGGATTTGTTCGGGCTTACCGAGCTGGAGGAGCGGATCCGGTCCCATTACGGGCTGAAGCATGTGGTGATCGTTCCCGGGGATTCCGATACCTCGCCGCACACGAAGAAGGAGCTGGGCCGCGCAGGCGCTTCGATGCTCCGGAAGTATGTCAGGGACGATGAGGTGGTTGCGGTAACCGGCGGATCCACCATGGCGGAAGTAGCTTATCATCTGACCGCCTCGACTTCGATGAAGGGTCGCTGGTTCGTACCGGCGCGCGGAGGACTTGGAGAGAGCGTCGAGCTTCAGGCGAACACGATCGCTTCCACGATGGCGAAGAAGACCGGCGGACGCTACCGACTGCTGCACGTGCCCGACCACTTGGGAGAGGAAGCTTATCAGTCGCTGATGCAGGACCCGAGCATTGCCGAGATCATTGATTTCATCCGCCGGGCGCGGATGGTCATACACGGCATAGGGGAGGCTATGGTAATGGCCAGACGGCGCAAGGTGGACCCCGAGACGACGGAGATTCTGCGAAATGACGGCGCTTTGGCGGAGGCGTTCGGGTACTATTTTGACCGGGAAGGGAACATCCTTCATAAGATGCCGACCATCGGGCTCCGGATCGAAGACATCCAGGGCATGGATGCGGTTATCGGCGTCGGCGGCGGGAAAAGTAAAGGGGAAGCCATTGCGGCTGTGCTTCGGCACGGGCATGAGGATGTGCTGATTACCGACGAAGCCGCGGCGAAGGTGATAGTGGAAGGTTTGCCATCTTGACGGGCTTATGCCTGTCTTGAGATAAATTAATTTATTTTTTAGGAGGCTACTCACATGGCAAAAGTAGGTATTAACGGTTTTGGACGTATCGGTCGTAACGTATTTCGTGCGGCACTGAACAACCCGGATGTGGACATCGTAGCGATCAACGACCTGACGGACGTTAAAACGCTGGCTCACCTGCTCAAATACGACACCACTCATGGCCGTCTGAACGCTACTGTAGAAGCTACGGAAGGCGCGCTGATCGTTAACGGCAAAACCATCAAGGTTTTCGCTGAGCGCAACCCGGAGAACCTGCCTTGGGCCGCTAACGGCGTTGAAATCGTAGTAGAATCCACCGGTATTTTCACAGCGAAAGAAAAAGCTTCCCTTCACCTGAAAGGCGGCGCGAAGAAGGTTATCATCTCCGCTCCGGCTACGGACGAAGACATCACGATCGTTCTTGGCGTAAACGAAGACAAATACGATCCGGCTCAACATACGATTATCTCCAACGCTTCTTGTACGACGAACTGCTTGGCTCCTTTCGCGAAAGTGCTGAACGACAAGTTCGGTATCGTAAAAGGCATGATGACGACGGTTCACTCCTACACGAACGACCAGCAAGTGCTCGACCTGCCGCATAAAGACCTGCGCCGTGCCCGCGCCGCTGCGGAAAACATCATTCCGTCCACGACCGGTGCCGCTAAAGCCGTTTCCCTCGTTCTGCCTGAGCTGAAAGGCAAGCTGAACGGCATGTCCTTCCGCGTACCTACGCCGAACGTATCCGTTACGGACCTCGTAGCCGAGCTGAAAGTAAACGTTACGGTTGACGAAGTAAACGCGGCTCTGAAAGCTGCTGCCGAAGGCCCGCTGAAAGGCATCTTGAACTACACGGAAGAGCCGCTCGTATCCAGCGACTTCAACGGTGACCCGGCTTCCTCCACGATTGACGCTCTGTCCACGATGGTGGTTGGCGACAACATGGTGAAAGTGGTTTCCTGGTACGACAACGAGTGGGGCTATTCCAACCGCGTAGTAGACCTGGTCGCATATATCGCGAAAAAAGGTCTGTAAGATAAAAAAATTGTGGTTATGAACCTGTAAAGGCCTAAATGCCTTCCGCTATCGTACCGCACAATGGAGTGTATCTCCAGGCTCTGCTAAATTCGGATTCCTTGAACAATGTCCCTTTGCAGGGGATGGAATCCGAATTTAAAGGAGCCGCGCTGACGCTTTCCGATACACTCCATATGCTACTCGCGCGGAAGGCCTCCGGCCTTACAAGGGCCAGAACCACAATTTTTTGCGTGTGGTAGTAAAAAATGCAGGAGGCGACGCAGATGAATAAGAAAAGTGTTCGTGATGTGGAAGTAGGCGGCAAGAGAGTATTCGTGCGCGTGGATTTCAACGTGCCGCTGGAGAACGGGAAAATCACCGACGATACGCGGATCCGCGAAACAGCCGCCGACGATCAAATACTTAATCGAGCGCGGAGCAAAAGTAATTCTCGCAAGCCACCTGGGCCGTCCGAAGGGCGAAGTGGTGGAAGAGCTGCGTTTGACGCCAGCGGCGGAGCGTCTGTCCGAGCTGCTCGGCAAGCCGGTGGCTAAGGCGAACGAAGCGGTAGGGCGAGGCGGTCAAGGCTCAAGTAGCCGCTATGAAAGACGGCGACGTGCTTCTGCTTGAAAACGTACGCTTCTACGCCGGCGAAGAGAAGAACGATCCGGAGCTGGCGAAAGCTTTTGCCGAGCTGGCCGACCTGTACGTGAACGACGCGTTCGGCGCGGCTCACCGCGCACACGCTTCGACGGAAGGCATCGCGCATTACCTGCCGGCGGTTTCCGGCCTTCTGATGGAGAAAGAGCTGGAAGTGCTGGGCAAAGCGCTGCATAACCCGGACCGTCCGTTTACGGCGATCGTAGGCGGCGCCAAAGTAAAAGATAAAATCGCGGTCATCGAGAAGCTGATCGAAATCGCGGACAACATCATCATCGGCGGCGGCTTGTCCTACACCTTCTTCAAAGCCAAAGGCTACGAGATCGGCAAATCCTTGGTCGACAACGACCGTCTGGAGCTGGTTCAGGAGTTCGAGCGCAAGGCGAAGGAAAAAGGCGTTAACTTCCTGCTTCCGGTCGACGTGGTTGTAGGCGACGATTTCAGCGCGAACGCGAACACGAAGATCGTTCCGGTCGATCAAATCCCTGCGGATTGGGAAGGCTTCGATATCGGTCCGGAAACCCGTAAAATTTATGCGGATACGATTAAGAACTCCAAGCTGGTCGTGTGGAACGGACCGATGGGCGTATTCGAGCTCGAGCCGTTCAAGAACGGAACCGAAGCGGTAGCGAAGGCTTGCGCGGAAACGTCCGGCTATACCGTCATCGGCGGCGGCGACTCGGCGGTCGCGGTTGAGAAATTCCATTTGGCCGATAAAATGGATCATATCTCCACCGGCGGCGGCGCATCTCTCGAATTCATGGAAGGCAAAGCGCTCCCTGGCGTAGTTGCCCTGAACGATAAATAAGGAGGATGTGAGTCCATGCGGAAACCGGTTATTGCAGGCAACTGGAAAATGTTTAAAACCGTTCAAGAAGCGGTGTCCTTCGTAAACGAAGTGAAAGGCAAAGCGGAAGTGGACGGTGTGGAGAGCGTGATTTGCGCTCCGTTCACGAACCTTCCGGCGCTTGTAGAAGCGGTGAAAGGCACGAACCTGAAAATCGGCGCTCAAAACCTCCACTTCGAGGACAGCGGCGCTTTCACAGGCGAAATCAGCGGCGTGATGCTGAAGGATCTAGGCGTGGAATACGTTATTATCGGACACTCCGAGCGCCGGGCTTATTTTGCCGAGACGGACGAAATCGTGAATAAAAAGGTTCATGCGGCGTTCAAGCACAGCCTGATCCCGATCGTATGCGTAGGCGAGAAGCTGGAAGAGCGCGAAGCGGGCCAGACCAAAGAGGTTTGCAAGGTGCAAACCGAAGCGGCTTTCGCCGGGCTGTCGGCTGAGCAGGCGAAGCAGGTAATCGTAGCGTATGAGCCGATCTGGGCGATCGGAACGGGCAAATCCTCCACGGCGGAGGATGCGAACGAAGTCATCGGCTATATCCGTCAGCAAATCGCAGGCTTGTACAGCGCCGATGTGGCGAATGCGGTTCGCATCCAGTACGGCGGCAGTGTGAAGCCGAACAACATCAGCGAATACATGCAGCAGTCGGAAATCGACGGAGCTTTGGTGGGCGGGGCCAGCCTCGAGCCCGCATCCTACATCGCGCTCGTTGAGGGGGCGAAGTAAGATGGCCAGACCGAAACCGGTAGCGCTCATTATTTTGGACGGCTTCGGGCTGCGCGGCGACGTGCAGGGCAATGCCGTAGCTCAGGCTAACAAACCGAACTATGATCGGTATTGGAGCACCTATCCGCATACTACGCTGACGGCGTCCGGTGAAGCGGTAGGACTTCCGGAAGGACAGATGGGCAACTCCGAGGTGGGTCATCTCAATATCGGCGCTGGCCGGATTGTGTACCAGGACCTGACCCGGATTTCGAAGTCGATCCGCGAAGGCGAGTTCTTCGAGAACGAAACGATTCTCGGCGCGATCCATCATGCCCGCACGAACAATAAGAAGCTTCATCTGTACGGACTCTTGTCGGACGGCGGCGTGCACAGCCACATCGATCATTTGTTCGCGCTTCTGGAAACTTGCAAGAAAGAAAACTTTGCCGATGTGTACATCCACGCTTTCCTGGACGGCCGCGACGTGGCTCCGGACAGCGCCGTGAAGTACATGGGACAGCTGATTGCGAAGATCCAGGAGCTTGGCGTAGGCAAAATCGCTACGGTACAAGGGCGTTACTACGCGATGGACCGCGACAAGCGCTGGGAGCGGACGGAGAAATCCTACCGCGCGATGGTATACGGCGAAGGGCCGCATTACACGGACCCGATGAAGGCGATTCAAGAGTCTTACGAGAAGTCCGTCTATGACGAATTCGTCATGCCGACGGTTATCGTGAAGGAAGACGGACAGCCGGTAGGGCTTGTGGAGTCGGGAGATGCGGTGATCTTCTTCAACTTCCGTCCGGACCGCGCCATTCAGCTTTCGCAAGTATTCACCAACAGCGACTTCCGCGGCTTCGACCGCGGCGAGAAATGCCCACAGGGCTTGTACTATGTCTGCCTGACGCTGTTCAGCGAATCGGTGGACGGGTATGTAGCTTACAAGCCGAAGAACCTGGACAACACCCTCGGTGAGGTTCTCGTGCAAAATAAACTGAAGCAGCTTCGCATCGCCGAGACGGAGAAATACCCGCACGTCACGTTCTTCTTCAGCGGCGGGCGCGATGTCGAGCTGGAAGGCGAGACGCGCATTCTGATCAACTCGCCGAAGGTAGCAACCTATGACCTGAAGCCGGAGATGAGCGCATACGAGGTGGCGGCGACCGCTGTAGCCGAAATCGAAGCGGAGCGCCAGGATGTCATTATCCTGAACTTTGCGAATCCGGATATGGTAGGCCATTCGGGTCTCCTCGAGCCGACCATTAAGGCGATTGAAGCGACGGACGCATGCCTCGGTCAAGTCGTTGAAGCCATCCTGGCCAAAGGCGGCGTAGCCCTGATCACGGCGGACCACGGAAACGCCGATGTCGTAACGAACCCGGACGGCGACCGCAATACGGCGCATACGACGAATCCGGTGCCATTTATTCTCACGGACAAACATGTTACACTAAGAAACGATGGCATTCTGGCAGATATCGCCCCGACGATGCTGGAGCTTCTGAGCGTGAACCAGCCCGAAGAAATGACGGGCAAATCGATTATCGCAAGCCGTGTTTGAAGCAAGCCTATTTTGAGTAAAAATGATAAGGAGTGTTATTCGACATGACAATTATTTCTAATGTTTATGCTCGTGAAGTGCTCGACTCCCGCGGCAACCCTACGGTAGAAGTTGAAGTATTCCTGGAATCCGGCGCACGCGGACGCGCGATCGTTCCGTCCGGCGCATCGACCGGTGCTTATGAAGCGGTAGAGCTTCGCGACGGCGACAAATCCCGTTACCTGGGCAAAGGCGTACTGAAAGCCGTTGAGAATGTGAACGACGTAATCGCTCCGGAAATCATCGGCATGAACGCGCTGGACCAAGTGGGCATCGACAACCGCATGATCGAGCTCGACGGCACTCCGAACAAAGCGAAGCTGGGCGCAAACGCCATTCTGGCGGTTTCCATGGCTGTCGCCCGTGCCGCTGCAGAAGCTCTCGACATCCCGCTGTACGTATACCTCGGCGGATTCAACGCTAAAGCTCTGCCGGTTCCGATGATGAACATCATCAACGGCGGCGCGCATGCGGACAACAACGTGGACGTGCAGGAGTTCATGGTTCTGCCTGTAGGCGCTCCTTCCTTCAAAGAAGCGCTCCGTACAGGCGCAGAAATCTTCCACAGCCTGAAATCCGTATTGAAAGAAAAAGGCCTCAACACCGCAGTTGGTGACGAAGGCGGTTTTGCACCGAACCTGGGCTCCAACGAAGAAGCGATCCAAACGATCATCACGGCGATCGAGCGTGCAGGCTACAAGCCGGGCGTAGACGTGTTCCTCGGTATGGACGTAGCTTCCACGGAATTCTTTAAAGACGGCAAATACCACCTCGAAGGCGAAGGCAAATCCTTCACTTCCGCAGAGTTCGTTGACTTCCTGGCTTCCTGGGTAGACAAGTATCCGATCATCACGATCGAAGACGGTCGCTCCGAAGACGACTGGGAAGGCTGGAAGCTGCTCACCGAGAAGCTCGGCGACAAAGTTCAGCTCGTAGGTGACGACCTCTTCGTAACGAACACGAACCGTCTGTCCCAAGGCATCGAGCAGAACATCGGCAACTCCATCCTGGTTAAAGTGAACCAAATCGGTACGCTGACCGAAACGTTCGACGCGATTGAAATGGCAAAACGCGCAGGCTACACGGCGGTCATCTCCCACCGTTCCGGCGAGAGCGAAGACAGCACGATTGCCGACATCGCAGTAGCAACCAACGCAGGCCAAATCAAAACCGGCGCGCCGTCCCGTACGGACCGCGTAGCGAAGTACAACCAACTGCTCCGCATCGAGGACCAGCTCAGCACGGTTGCTCAATACGCCGGCAAAAAAGCGTTCTACAACCTGAGAAACTTTAAATAATATAGTATAACTAAGTCCGTCAGCATTGGAACTTGTCAGCACGGAGGCGCAGGGCATAATACTTACCGTAGAGTTCACGTGCCGCATTTGAAAACGGATTTTGACCGCGAGGTCAGATGTTCAGAAAATCCGTTTTCAAGAGCGGCCGGAGGTAAGTATTTTGCCCGGAGCCGGTGTATGGAGCAAGATCCAAAGCCGCCGGACACCACCCCGGAGGGATCATCAAATGGGTAACCTGATAAAGACTGTGCTATTTCTACTGGTATCGGCCTTTCTTACGCATTTGATTCCCTATAACGATTTCTTCCGCAACCTGGATACAATGGTTCATGAGTTCGGCCACGCGGTCGTTACCTTGCTCTTGTCGGGCAAGGTAATGTACATCGAGCTTTTCTCCAACCACAGCGGCGTGACTTATTCACAAGTGACGCGGCCGTGGAGCTTGATTCCGATCGCGCTGGCGGGCTACATGACCGCGTCCTTGTTTGCGCTTTTTTTATTTCGGCGACGGGCCAAAGACCGGCAAAGGTTCGGTCTGCAGGTAGCGACCGTGATCGCGATCATTTCGTTGATCTTCTTCGTGAGAAATGAATTCGGCGTCATGTGGGTGATCGGCTTCATCATTCTGAACACCTTGATGCTGGCCTTCATGCCGCGGTTTATCAGCGACATTTATTATTTGCTCATCGCCTTCCTGACGCTGGAGGAGTCGGTATTCGGGCCGTTCTCCCTCATCCTGTACGCCATGCAGGATCCGGCCAAGGCCGGCGACGCCACGAACCTGGCGAAGGTGACGCCGATCCCGTCCATCGGGTGGGCGGTGATTTTTACGGTATTCGCGCTCTGGTGCGCCATGCGTGCGCTGCGGTGGTTTTTCAGCGGCGGGCGAAGAGCGGGAAGGGCGGCAAGAATGCCGTCTTATCAAAGTCAATACGAAGAGTGAATGGAAACACGCTGAAACCCATGGTTTGTCAGCGTGTTTTTTTTATGGTATAATAGCCTTGCTGTCTGTTCTCGGACAAGTGGAAGATGATCTGCAGGAGGTGGAAAGATTGGTAATAGCATTGAAGATTCTACTGGTGATTGCTTCGCTTGGCTTGATTGCGGCCGTACTGCTGCAGCAAGGGAAGAGCGCGGGCTTATCCGGTGCCATCTCCGGAGGTGCAGAGCATCTGTTCGGGAAGCAAAAGGCGCGCGGCTTGGAATTGTTCCTGTCTCGTTTGACGATGGGGCTTGCGATAGCGTTTTTTATTTTGGCGCTGGTTGTAGCTTATGTGGTGAAAACCGCCTAAAACATAAAAAGGGACAGCAGGGGAATGATACTCCTGCTGTTTTTTTGTAAGATCAGAAGGTCTAAGTTTGAACCGGAGGTTCTGCTTTCCGAGCTTTCTCACTAAACGGAGGCGTGAAAGATGGCACGAGTGTACAAATCACCGGAGCCTTTCGTTTTGGAGGGACAAGGGGAATCCGCCTCCACCGAGTCGCTGATGATTCACGGCTTCACGGGTTCTCCGTCCGAGTTTCGCCGGTTGGGCTATTATTTGAATGATCAGGGGTATACGGTACACGCTATCCTGCTGCCGGGACACGGTACGTCACCTGAGGATATGATCCGCACCGGATGGGATGATTGGTCGCGTCATGTGCTCGATTCCTACGATCAGATCCGGGAAAAGGAACGGAAGCGGATCATCGCGATCGGCCACTCCATGGGCGGATTGCTTGCCCTGAAGCTGTCGATGGAGCGCCGTCTGGACGGAGTCGTATCCCTGGCTTCGCCGATCTTCCTGACGAGCAGGAAGATTATGCTGGCCGTCCTTCTGCAATTTTTTATGAAGTATGTGGACAAGAAACCGACGGTCGCCGCTCACATCCTGGAAGAGGCCTGTACATATGATAAGGCGCCGCTGCCCTGTGTCGTAGCCTTCCGCAAGCTGCTTAAGCTTGTCAAATCCGGGTTAAAACAGGTTAAGATTCCTATTTTCGTCGCTCAAGGAAACCGGGACGGGCTGGTACTGCCGCGAAGCGCAGAATATATTTACGGGCATGTATCCTCTGCGGTTAGGGAACTTGTCTTTTATCCGAATGCATCGCATGCGATTTTGCTTGATGAGGAGCGGGACAAGGTATACGAAGACATCGATCGGTTCATCCTGAAATTAGAGCGCCTAAGGGCATGGGAACAGGCGACGGCGGGTCGCTCGCATAAATATGAAGGTAAAGGCAGGTGAGTTACGTTATGGTGACTAGAGAAGAATTGCTTGATTTTATGAAAGAAACGGCCTATAAGCCGATGACGTATAATGAGCTGGAGAAACAATTCGGGATCGAGAGCGCGCAGGATTTCAAGGATTTCCTGAAGCCGCTGAACGAACTGGAGCATGAAGGGCTGATTCTGCGAACCCGCAATGACCGTTATGGCGTGCCGGAACGGATGAATTTGCTCCGGGGCAAGCTGCAGGCGCATGCGAAAGGGTTCGGTTTCCTGATCCCCGAGGACCGGGACCACCCCGATGTGTATATCCATGCCAATGATATGGGCACCGCGATGAACGGAGACATCATTCTCGTCCGCATCTCGTCCAAAGGACAAGCAGGTGGGCGGATGGAAGGGGAAGTCGTCAGAGTCGTCAGCCGCGGTAATACGCAAATCGTAGGGCTGTTCCAATCCCAGGGGAGTATGCCTTCGTTATTCCCGACGATAAGCGGGTGGTCAGGGATATCTTTGTCCCGAAGGGAGCGTTTAACGGCGCGATGGACGGCCATAAGGTCGTCGTGAAAATCGTCAATTACCCGGAAGGCCGGGCGGTCACGGGAAGGCGAAGTTATTGAAATTCTAGGTCATAAGAATGACCCCGGCGTCGATATTTTATCGATTATCCGCAAGCATGGATTGCCGGAGGCTTTCCCGGATGAAGTGATGGAGGAGGCTTCCGAGGCGCCTGATGTGATCAGTCCTGAGGAGATTGAGGGCCGCAGGGATTTGCGCCACAAACGGATTGTGACGATTGACGGCGAGGATGCCAAGGATTTGGACGATGCGGTCAACGTCGAGCGGTCGGCGAACGGGAATTATGTGCTAGGGGTCCATATTGCGGATGTCAGCTACTATGTCCGGGAAGGCTCCGCCTTGGACCAGGAGGCGTATAATCGCGGCCGCAGCGTGTATCTGGTGGACCGGGTGATCCCGATGCTGCCTCACCGGCTGTCCAACGGGATTTGCTCGCTCAACCCCCGCGTCGACCGTCTTACGATGTCCTGCGAGATGGAATTTGATGCGGACGCGAATGTGGTGCGTCATGATATTTTTACAAGTGTGATCAAGACGAGCGAACGAATGACCTATAAAAATGTCCGTCTCCTGCTGAGCGGCGAAGCCGAACCGGAGCTCGTCGAACGTTATGCCTATTTGATGGACGATTTTCGTCTGATGGAAGAGCTCGCCATGAAGCTGCGCTCCAAGCGGATGCGCCGCGGGGCGATCGATTTCGATTTCATCGAATCGAAAATATTGGTCGACGAGAACGGCAAGCCGACGGATATCGTCAAGCGGGACCGGACGATCGCCGAGATGATTATCGAGGAATTCATGTTGGCGGCGAATGAAACGGTGGCGGAGCATTTTCACTGGCTGAAGGTGCCGTTCCTGTACCGGGTGCATGAGGATCCGGATGCGGAGAAGCTGCAGCATTTTATGGAGTTTATCACGAATTTCGGCTATGTGGTGCGGGGAAGGGCAATACGGTTCACCCGAGGGCGCTGCAGACGCCGCTGGAAGAGATTCGCGGGAAAAAGGAAGAGACGGTCATCAGCACGGTGATGCTGCGCTCGATGAAGAAGGCGATGTACGATTCGCAGAGCCTCGGGCATTACGGCCTCGCGGCGGAGTTCTATTCGCACTTCACATCCCCGATCCGGCGTTACCCGGACCTCGTGATCCATCGCGTGATCCGAGAGGTGCTGGAGAGCGGCACGCTGAGCGAGGCGCGCCACGAATACCTGGCGTCCCGGATGGACGATATCGCGAAGCAGTCCTCCGATCGCGAGCGTGTGGCCGTGGATGCGGAGCGGGAGACGGAGGCGCTGAAGAAAGCGGAGTTCATGCTGGATAAGGTCGGCGAGGAGTTCGACGGCCTGATCAGCGCGTGACGAGCTTCGGGATGTTCGTCGAGCTCGACAATACGGTGGAAGGGCTGATCCGGCTGTCCGACCTGACGGACGATTATTACCACTTCCACGAGGCCCAGCATGCGCTGATCGGCGAGCGTACCTCGAAGATCTATCGCCTCGGCGATGAGGTCAAGGTTCGCGTAGCGCGCGTCAGCATGGAGGAGCACACCATCGATTTTGAGATGGTGGATATGAAGCCGCGGCAGCAGAAGGTGAGCTTGGTCGACGCGCTGAACGCCGTGCGCAAGGGCAAGCGGACCGGCGGCCGTGGGGAGCGCAGTGCCGCTGCAGGCGGCCGTGCGGGCCGGGGCGAGCGCACGGGCAAGCGCGGCGGCGGTGCAGCGAGCAGCGGGCGCGGCAAGGGCCCGGCGGCGGCGAAGACGCGGGCGCTCGAGAGCGTGCGCAGCGGCGAGAGCGCCAAGGGGCGCGGCAAGGGCGCGGCGGCGGCTGAAGACGCGGGCGCTCGATCCCGTGCGCAGCGGCGAGGGCGGCGACTGGGCGCGGCAAGAGCGCTGCGGCGGCCAAGAAGCGGAGCAAGCGGGTCGTGAAGCGCTGATAGGCTCTTGATTTTCGGGGATGGAGTTTGATACAATGAACTTCATCCCTACTTTTTGGTATAACCTGCAGGAAGGAGTGACCGCGGACGATGAGTAAGAAGAGCGACGGAAAGCGGCTGGCGCAGAACAAGAAGGCGTCGCACGATTATTTTATCGAGGATACCTATGAATGCGGCCTGGTGCTGACCGGGACGGAGATCAAATCGCTCCGGATGGGGAAGGCGAACATCGGGGACGCTTTTGCCACGATCCGCAACGGGGAAGCTTTTATTCATAACATGCATATCAGCCCGTTCGAGCAGGGCAACCGCTTCAATCCAAGCGATCCGACGCGGGCGCGAAAGCTTCTTCTCAAGAAGGCGGAGATTCACAAGCTGCTCGGTTTGGCCAAACAGGAAGGGTATACCTTGGTTCCTCTTAAAATTTATGTTCGGAACGGTTACGCTAAGTCGCTGCTTGGAGTAGGAAAAGGGAAGAAGCAGTATGATAAACGCGATACCGCGGCCAAACGGGATGCTCAGCGCGATATTCAGCGTGCGCTCCGGGAGAAGCAAAAAGTCGCAAGGTAGAGAACACCAGTTTTGCTCACGGTTGGTGATGCTTCCAAGAAGCTTTCCCTGCATTAGCTTGGCAGGTATGTTATAATGAAAGAGCATCAGGGGAAGATGCGCATCACCAATGGAAGAAGAGCTGTCACATGGTAGGTAGATTTTTACTCATAACCTTGTTTCACTATTTGGCTCCCTTCAATTGGGAGCCATCTTATGCGGGGACGTTCTTGGATTCGACGGGGATAGTTCGAGCATAGGTAGCGGGTAGTGGGGAGCGTCCGCTTTATCAACGCTACAGCCAATTAAATGGCAAACAACAACAACCTGCTCTTTTAGCGACTTAATAACCTGCTAGAGCGCTCCTACTCTGCATCGCCCATGTGCCGGGATAGGGGCTCAACCTTCAGTGGGATACGCTGTCTAGTCTCCGCCTGCGGCTAGCTGAAGAAGACAACCAGGCTGACCCAACGCAGAGCCGGTTACGGGGCGCTGCTCGGGTGACATCAAAACTGTGACTACACCCGTAGAAGCTTATGTGGCGTTATCTTCGGACAGGGGTTCGACTCCCCTCGTCTCCATACTAAAAAGACACCCGAAAGGGTGTCTTTTTCTGTATGGAGATACGAAAGGGGAGACGAAGCCCTGGGGGTTCAGACCGCGCGGAACGAAGCGAAGCGTAGTGAGCACGGCATTGAAATCTACCGCTAAGATCGTCATCGCGGGCTAGGCTTCGAGAGCAGGGGAAATCGGGATTTCAATACTCCCCTCGTCTCCATAAAATTACACATTCTGAGCCATGAAGAAAGGAAATGCTCAGAAAGTTTCTTGCCGTGGGTTTCGCATTGATTTTTTTGACACGCGGGTTATGCTTTGTCCTTGGATACTTATTAGGATTCTCCAGATATTAATTTTTCGATGTACTTTTCTAGTAAATTTAGCCCAACTTGCCCTATGCTTGATCCTGCTTTTAACGTGAACTCCTTGATTTTTTGTAGGGCAGTAACTTTATTAATTTCAGGAGTTGTTTCATCTTTCAATTCATCAAGTGCAGTCTTTAATTGCAGATACTCTAGTTTGGAGGAAGTTTTGTCCTTGAATAAGCTTAATAATTGCTCATCATATTCATTGTAATTTAAACCTCCATTTATTTCTTTTGCAATAATTCCCCTGACATTTGAAATAATTTGAGGATTATTTATGTTTACTGTATGTACTTTACTTATGAAACTGTTAACATAGTCTGGGTCTACAATATCTAGCAAACTACCTGGATTTTCTATTTTATCAATATGATTGATTGTATCTTGTGGAACTAGGTCAATTAATTCTGAATGCATTCTATGTCTAATAGCCAACATCCTCGACTCATGTTCATATTTAATATCTACTGCTAATCTTCTTGCTTCTCTTGAATATCTACTTATAATTCTATCGATTTCATTATTCGATAAATTTGTATCTTTTAAAAAACTGATTGCTTTATTAACATCGTTTGCACAGAGTTCCAAAAATCCTGTAAACGCATTGAATGATTGTTCAAAGTTCTTTGAATCTAAAACGTAGTCGTCGCAATAAAAAGAATATATTGCGCCATGCTGAGTATTTGTTTGATCTAAAATGATATTAAATCCCTTAGTTTTCTTGAGAAAGTCAGAAAATAGGGATAGTAATTTGTCAATTTCATTTGACCATAACTGTTCATTGTTTACATACAATCTAAAAAGTAACCCCTTTGTTGTTTCCTCCAAAAAAGCTCTAGTGGATATTGATATTTCAAGCCTCCTACTATAGGGCACAATCTTTACCCCACAGTTTACTAAATAATCAATTACTGATTTTTGCCGTGTTTTATCTAATTCCCGGAGTTTTTTATATTCTTCATCATCAAATTCAAGATCGACCTCGGAATTGAATTTATATTTCAAGTTGTCTTCAAATACATATATTTCGTGATAATATGGCTTCATTGAAACACAAATTCTTCTCAAGGCTTTAAAATACTCGTTGTCACAACATCTAAGTATAGA
Source organism: Paenibacillus sp. P25 (assembly GCA_024704175.1). GTDB lineage: Bacteria > Bacillota > Bacilli > Paenibacillales > NBRC-103111 > Paenibacillus_G. Next base: position 6,106,820 of record CP085629.1, on the reverse strand, counting down.
ACTCTCAGTAAGTTTCATAAAAACATGTGAGATATTTTCCGTTTTACTATTTAGCATCGCCGCAATATTATTCCAGTTATCTGGAGAAGAGCGTAACAGTTTATTTATATATTCCTTACCTAGTAACTTTAGTTCATTAATAATTGATTCTGTAGTCAATTCACCAATTAGTAACACCTTTCCCTCTTGGGCATTCATTAGCATTCCTCCGGATTTATCTGCTCAAGACTAAGAATTAGTTTTTTAATGACCTGGCTATTAGTCTCTGCGAGCTGTTGATTTTCTCATAAAATTCATCTATGTGTGTCTCGAAACAATACTTCTTCGAAGAACTAGCCGGATTTTTTTGAGGATGCTGACTCGTGGCTAACCTCTTAATATTGCTCCTATATTCCATGCCCATACTTACTATGATCAGAATCCTCATCAAAACATATTGTTGTTGAAATATAAGGCAATAAGTTCCTTGATTATTGATTTAAGTTACATGAATATAATGGGAAATGTTATCCAAGTATATTTCGATAATTCACGTTAAAATCCTTGTGGTTTATTGGTTATTTAATTTGTTCACTCATACAAAATTCTGCTTAGTATAGTAATTCGTGACGATCCAACTACCACCGGCAAAGAAATGGTTCAAGTCGGTACATGCAGTCGGTGTTTTTTACATTATGGTGATATCCTACGGATTCTTTGCAAAATTAAACCTGTGCAGGTTTAAAAGTTTAATTTATGAATAATAATAGTTGTAATAAATTTAAGTTTCTTTAAGTTACTTAAAAGTGGTTATTGAAAAATATACCTGACAGCTGTATGATTGGAGTGTGAGGTGATGTTGATGCCTATTACATACGCGGAAAAGAACTTTTTCAGCAAACATTCAAAAGAAATCGCACGGGACTTACTCAACTTGAGCAATTTTGATAACAGCGTCTTGCTGTTCAAAGTACTGGCACATGCCATGAAAAACAATGACAATATAGTAAAGGCATTAGATGAATCTATCTTTGAGAATACTGAGGTTTTTAAAGAGAAATTTTTATTTTTGTTACAGCATGCATTGGTACAAGCTACTAGCCAGGAAGCGGCGGCAACGGTCATGGAAGAACCGGAGATTAAATCTGCCCGCCCCATCAAGGAGTATACGCCAAAAGAGTTGTCACGTTATTTCGGAGTAAGTGTTGTCACCATCCATAATTGGCTAAAACAAGGTCGTTTTGAAGGGATAGGACCTGCCGGAGACAACAAGCATAATCACATCTCTGAAGATACATTTTATAAAACCCCTGCTGGAAAAAAAGTCCGGGTCCGTGATGTGGTTGAAATGTGGGGAAAGCAGGAAACCGAGAGCGCTGTACCGCAAAATGAGGATAATCTAAGTTATTACACACGTCAAATTGCAATGTATGAAGAAAAATATCATGGCGAATTCGAACAAACGCTCGGAGCAAAAGATGCATTGACGCCTGAGGAAGAAACCGATGCTCAAGTTTGGAGGTATCTGCTGGGGAGGCAAAAGCTTGAGTTTAGGAATTCCGAAGAGTAACTTTTATTTCATCGAAGCGAACTTTTCTGATATCATCCTAGAAGTGCGCAATGGCGCAAATGGTTTACAAAGTGATGCCCGAACAATACGCAAGACCATTGTTTTTCATGATTTCTCAAAAATGACATGTATTGAGATTTTAGATGAGTCGTGTCGTGAAGTTGAATTGTATTGGTACGATTGGTATGAGGACAATCAACAACTTATCATGAAATTCCATGCTCACTATCATCCAGACGGAACTCCGAAAGAAATCACAGTTTATGACCCTTTTCATATTCAAACGGATACATATCGTGGTCCAAATGAAAGCTTCCGTGAGCTTAATCAAATCTTGGAATTTATCCGACTAAGACAGTTGACCCTTAGGAAATAATGTCCCTTGAAATCCTTCTGTTGGAAGGATTTTTTGTTGCCTCAAGACTCCGGTTAGAGCATGTCATATATAGTCGGTGTTTACCAGTTACATTGATGCGGGAGGAGCATGGAGTTGGCGAAAAAGAAAGTGCAGAACACGCTGAGAGTGAGGCGTATGATCGGCCGAGAGTTGAAGAGTGGGGCGCAGAGGAGACGCCCTTCGATCTGGATGAGTTTATGCGGTATATTTTGAGGGTGGCAAACTACCTATAATTTTGCGGCAAACCGGAAATTTCCAAACCAAGCGTGGTTCAGCCTAGCATGCGTTTTGGTTTAGACTTGTTGATATACTGAAAGTAAATTTATTTCGTTCTTCGGAGGTGCCGAGGATGCATTGGGAAGAGGTTCGTGAACAGTTTCCTAATGAGTGGTTCGTCTGTGAAGCGTTAAAGTCTCGTTCGGAAGACGGATACTGGCACATTGACGAGGCGGCAATCATCGATCGTTCTAATGATTCCTCAATCGCCATGAAACGTTATTATGAGTTGCGTCGAGAGCGACCTTACCGCGAGTATGGCTTTTTTCATACATCCCGAGAAACACTGAAGCTGCGCGAGAAATGGGCGGGGATACGTCAAAATCACCAAAAATTGTTAAAGGTAAACTCGGGCAGAAGATAGAGCCGAATCCTAGCTATATAGAGCGTTTGTAGAGTTGAGCCGTGGACTCCGTTGGAGCCGCGGCCAACTCTTTTTTGATTCAGGTTTTATTTTAGAAACCGGAAAAACACGCCATAGGGGCGTGTCTCCGTTGTCTTCTCTTATTGAATCGCTTTGAACAGGCCCGAAATCATTCCAAGATGGATGGATTCGTGCATCAGAGCGAAGTTGAATAATTCGCCGGCGGTAACGAATTGGAACGGACCCATTTCAAACGGAGCTTCCAATTTCTTGTCCAGCATTTCCGGTGTCAGCTCGTTGAGACGGGAAAGCTGGGTCGCCAGCCATCCGATCAGCTCTTCCTTCGACGGTGGAGCGATCGACCAATCGGAAGGTTTCGTTCCAGAGTTAAACAGTGCCTCATATTGTGCCGGAATGGCAGTCGGGGATCCGAAGGAAAGAGTGGCGTATTTATCCATCCAATAAACCATGTGCCCCACGTTCCAGCGGATTGTATTGTTGAAGCCTTTGGGTTGAATGTCGAATTGATCCTCCGAAATGCCCTGAAGCTGCCCGATTACGATTTGACGCAGAACTTTTCCCGTATTCAAGATTGATTGACTCATCATTGAACGCCTCCCGATAATTTATTGTTTGTGGTTCGTTTTCATATCCCAAGTGTACCGTTCCCTCCAACAAGCAACAATCACGAGATTCCGATGCAATTGATCGGTTTCAGTAATGGATCGGTTTTAGTAATGGTTGAACAGAAGTGGTCCGGTTTGATTTCTTTGACATAGATGGTGGTATTATTCAAACGGATGGAGAAAGAGCACCGGCCGAAACAGGCCGGTGCTCTTCTTTCATGGGGCGCGAGGCTGTAACTTTTAGTGCTACGAGGCCCCGGCGGGAATACTTTTGCGGTATTTGGCAGGGGAAACCCCGAGCGTTTCTTTGAAGCTCTGACAGAAGTAGGAGAAATTCGTAAGGCCGACTTGAAGCCCGATATCCCGAACCGGCGGCGAAGTGGTCAGCAGCAGCAGGCAGGCTTCCCTCATGCGGCGCGCGTGCAAATATTCGGTTAAGGTGCTGCCCGTTTCTTTGTGAAACAAATACGAGAGATGGTTAGGGGACAGATGGACGTGCTCAGCCAGCTCAGTCAGCACGAAAGGCTCGGCGAACCGGTCGTCCAGCCAGCGCATGCTTTGGGTCACCGCTTCGGGGAATGCTGCGGGAACGGGGAAGTGCCTCCGGCGACCGCTTCGAAACGGCCCTTGAAGGCTTGAAGCAGGGAGGCCAGCAGTAGGGCATATTCCTCGTCCGCTGCATCGGGCCGAAGCTCGGCGAGTCTTGCTGCGCTTGCCTCGAAGAGCGGCTCCGTCTCGGGCGTGTGCAGGCCGGACAACGCTTGTACGGCCATGGGGTCCTTCCAGATGTGATATAAGAATCCGGTCAATGCCGGGAAGGCCTGCAGATAAGGCAGCAAGGAGGCGGGCTCAAAGAGAAGCATGGAGCGTACGTACGGCTGGCCCTGGTGAATGTTCATATGAACGCGGTGCAGCTGAAACGGGCGGAAATAAACCAGCGTTCCCGGCCGAAGCGCGACCCGCGCCGTTCGAACAAGGCCTCTCCTTCTCCCTCATGGACGTAGAGCATTTCAATCCCTTGATGTGCGTGAAAGATTTCGGTGAAGCTCGCGGTCCGATTCAAACGAATGGAGAGCTGAAACGGTTTGTCCCGCAGATTTAAATAATTTTCCAGCGGTCTGGGCATACAGGCCGCCTCCCGGTTGACGCAGATAGGATCGTAATACAGCAACATTTTAGCATAAGCCGTCCATAATCCCAATGATCCGGGCTTGGTACAATAGAGCCAGAACGATGACTGGCAGGGGGCGGCGACGATGCACAAGCGGCGGTTGACGAAGCCGTGGGAGCATTATAGAGGAAGCCTGGGCGGGGTCTGGGAAGTATGGCGCAAGGATAAGCTGAATAATCACTATAACGTGCCGTGGGAGGAAGTGACGCTTCCGCACTGTTATAACGCGGAGGACTGCGTCGATCCGGACCGGCTGTACTATGAGGGACCCGGTTGGTACCGGACGAAGCTGAGCCTAAACAATCCGTACCCGGGAGGCCGTACGCTGCTTCATTTTGAAGGAGCGGGGCAGCGTTCCGACGTTTACGTATTCACGGAGAAGGTTGGAAGCCACTTGGGAGGATACGATGAATTTACGGTCGACATTACCGAGGCGGCGGCGCGGGGGAGTTACCGCGAGCTGTACGGGGACCACATTCCGATTGCCGTCATGTGCGACAATACGAGGGATCTGGAAACCGTGCCCTCAGACGTAAGTGATTTCAACCTATACGGGGGCTTGTACCGGTATGTCAACCTCGTCTATGTACCGGAAGTTTCCTTGGAGTACGTGCATGTAGAGACGCTGTCGGTCACGGCGGAAGCTGCCGAGATTCGCGTCAAGGCGCGGCTGTACAATCCGAACGGTGTCAAGCAGCCTCTGCTGGCGTCGGTAACGATATTTGCGCCGGAAGGGAAGCCATTGTTCCGTAAGGAAGTTTCGATTGAGCCCGGACAAGGGTTCCAGGAGCTGGCCCGGCTGTCCGTGCCGAATCCGGAGCTCTGGCATACGGATGCGCCTAAGCTATATAAATGCAAGGTCGACCTGCACCATCCTCAGCAAGGCTGGACGACGGGCCTGGAAGAACGGTTCGGCTTGCGTTTCTTCGAATTTGTCCATAAAGGACCGTTCAAGCTGAACGGAGAGCGGTCGCTTCTGCGCGGGACGCACCGGCATGAGGATCATGCAGGTCTGGCCGCTGCAATGACGGAGGAGCTGATCCGCAAGGAAATGGCGCTCATCAAAGAGATGGGGGTCAATTTCATCCGGCTGGGGCATTACCAGCAGTCGCGGATCGTGCTGGAGCTGTGCGATGAGCTCGGGATCCTCGTTTGGGAGGAAATCCCGTGGTGCCGCGGGGGCATCGGGGGCGAGAGGTACCGCCGGCAATGCAGGGATATGTTGACGGCGATGATCGAGCAGCATTACAATCATCCGTCTGTTATCCTGTGGGGGCTGGGCAACGAGAACGATTGGGAGGCGGATTTCGACTCCTTCGACCAGGAAGAGATCCGCGCCTTCATGAAGGAGCTGCACGAGCTGGCCCATTCGCTGGACGATTCCCGGCTGACATCGATTCGGCGCTGCGAATTTTGTAAGGATATTATCGATGTGTATTCGCCGTCCATCTGGGCGGGCTGGTACCGGGGCATCTACCCGGAGTATGAAAGCTATACCCGAGCGGGCTTCGAAGAAACGGAGCGGTTCTTCCATATGGAGTGGGGGCCGATAACTTGACCGGGCGCCATGCCGAGAAGCCATATACCGGCTTTGAAGAAGTGGCCGTCGGCCAAGGAGCGGATGAACGTGACGGCGATTACCTGCTCACCGGCGGCGATCCCCGCGTATCGAGCTTGGGTGACTGGTCGGAGACGTATTTCTGCGACATGATCGATTGGTATTTGAAATGCCAGGAGAACATGGATTGGCTGACGGGTACGGCGCAATGGGCGTTCAAAGATTTCTCCACGCCGGTCCGTCCGGATTCGCCGATTCCATATATGAATCTGAAGGGCGTCGTGCAGCGCGATCTCACGCCGAAGGAAGCTTACTACGTCTTCCAATCGTATTGGACGTCAAAGCCGATGGTTCGGCTGTATGGCCATACGATGCCGGTTCGTTGGGGCAGGCCCGGCGAGAAGAAGACGATCAAGGCATACTCCAATTGCGCGCAAGCCGAACTGTTCGTAGATGGCGTCAGCCAAGGCATGAAGCGGCGCCGGTCGCAGGATTTCCCGTGCGCGGGGCTGCGTTGGGACGTGGAACTGACTGCGGGGGCGCACCGCGTGCATATCATAGCCGAGCGGGACGGCGTTACCGTTCAGGATGAAATAGGCTTCATTTATCAGACGGAAGCGTGGGGCAGGCCGGCGGTGCTCCAGCTGCGTGAGGTGAACCGGCGGGAAGAGACCGTAACCGTCGAAGCGTCCGTCTATGACGCGAACGGCGTATTTTGCCCGGATGCGGCGGAATTTGTCAGCTTCGCGCTCGCCGGCGACGGCAAGCTGCTCGATAACCAAGGTACGGCGGGCGGCTCCCGTTACCGCCAGCTCGCTAACGGAAGAGCGCATATTTCCTTGAGGCTGAAGAACGGCGGGGCCGCCATGGTATCGGTTTCGTCGGAAGGAATTCCCACTGCTTTCCTGCGTCTTGAATAAGGGCGTTGGTGTCGTCGGCCTAAATGTTCGGCGAATGCGGCGGCGAAATGGAACAGAGAGTCTGACAGGCAGTTGGTAAAAGGATAAACTGCAGTATGCGGTGAACCCGCGGCTGACGGAAAGGGTGAAGGGTCGAGTGGATTGGGAGCAGGTATGGGAACAAATACGGAAGAAAGTGACTTTCATGGTGGAGTCGATCGGGGATCGTTCTCCGCACGTCGCCCATGAGGAGCGTTATGACGATATGCGTCATGACTGGTGGACCTCCGGCTTCTGGCCGGGTATCCTGTGGTCGCTCTACGATCAGACCGGCGATGATACGTTCCGGCAAGCGGCTTGGCCGTGGGACGAGCGGATCGAGCAGTGCATGGTGCGGGAATCGAATCTGCATCACGATGTCGGGTTCCAATTCCTTCCGACCGCGGTAGCGAAGTACAAATGCACCGGCGATGCGGATGGACGGAGAAGAGGGCTTCAAGCCGCCAACTTCCTGGCGGGACGTTATAATCCGGTCGGCCGTTTCATCAGGGCATGGAATCAGGATAAGACCGGCTGGGCGATCGTCGATTCGTGCATGAACCTGAGCTTGCTGCTGTGGGCGGCGGAGGAAATAGGCGATCCGCGTTTCCGTCATATCGCCCTCGGGCATGCGGATACGGTGCTGAGGCATTTTATCCGCGGGGACGGTTCGGTCCGCCATATTGTCAGCTTCGATCCGGAAACGGGGAGTTTATCGAAGCGCTCGGCGGGCAAGGGTACGGGCCCGATTCTTCCTGGAGCCGCGGGCAATCCTGGGCGCTGAACGGCATGGCGAACGTGTACCGGTTCACGCGTGAAGAGCGCTATTTGACGGTCCGCCAAGCGGGTCGCTCATTATTTCCTCGCGTCGCTGTCCGAGGATCATGTTCCCGTATGGGATTTCCGTGTCGATTCCCTTGACGGGGAGCCGAAGGATACTTCCGCCGGTGCTTGCGCCGCCTCGGGCTTGCTTGAGATCGCTTCGCTCACGGGAGGAGCGGAAGCCCGCTTGTACCGGGACGGAGCGGAGCGCATTCTGACGTCGCTGACGGAGCGTTATGCTTCGTTCGGGCCGGAACGGGAATATATTCTGCGGGAAGGTACCGGACATAAGCCGGCGGGGCAAAACATCAACGTCGGCTTGATTTACGGGGACTACTTTTACGTCGAAGCGGTTTCGAAGCTCCGGGGCTGGGGCCGCAGCATCTTCTGAGGAGTGGTTAGGGAGCTTCCCTCCTCTCCATCAAGTACAGGGAAAGCACTGGCCCAATGGCTGGTGCTTTTTTGCATCCATACTTTAAACCACGAACACTCATGTTTTCCAAGGCCCGGGAATAAGATCTAATTATACAATCTGAAGGGAGATTCTCTATGAAGTTCGTACCGGCCCAAATCAATATCGGAAGCATGAATATTACCAATACGGATCATTCCAGCACGATTTCCTTCGGTTCCGCGCTTGAAGTCGGCAGGAATGTTGGCGCCAAAAAACGCAGGGCATCGGTCAGCAATTTGCTGATCGCATCCTTCGGATCTCTACGGTCAGTATGGTGCTGGATGACGATATGGTGGATAACCATAGCAAGAAGATCAACAAATAACCTTCCGGAGGAGTCTGACATGTCCAATTCCTCTCCTCGCATTGTGATCAACATCAATATCATTAAAGTCAATTCGTTCGAAAATGCATCCGCCATTAACGTCGGTCAAAATTTGCTGGCGGAGTGGCACAATTCGGACAAGAAAACGATGGGGCTCGGACAAAACATGGGCGACGATGCGGCCTTCCTGGGGACAAGAAGCTTTGTGGACGACCGGGATTTGAATGATTCCAACTCTACGTTTACCTCGGAACGCTTTCCCATTCCCATTGCCAAAGGGGAGGAAGCCTCGTGATTTTTGCACCGGTGGATATTCATATTCTGGGGTATAAAGTGAATGCGGTCGATCATTCCTCCGTAGTGAATATGGGGGCCACCCAGCATATCGACGTCTTCGTATCCTACAAGCGGAGCCAGGGCGTCGGCGAACAGAACGGCGATCTGTCCCCGATGTTTATGCCGCTGTCCTGGGTCATCGATTGCGACCTGAGCGATAGCCCTTCCATGAAAAAACAGCTTGGTCTAAAGCGAAGGAGTGATCTTATGATCTTTTTTACACCGACCCAGGTGAATATGATCGGCTTCAAAATCAATACGCTGGATAATTCCTCCGTAGTCAATTCAGGCTCGCTGCAGTATATCGATCTGTTTCTTACTTATAAGCGGAATCAGGCGTTCGGTGAAATCAGCGGCGATCTGTCTCCGGTGAATATCCCGATCTCCAACGTAACCGATCCGGACCTGGTAGACAGCAACTCGGCCAAAACCAGCGTATTATAGCCCTTTGCCGCTGGGCAAACGGTAAAAGAAATAAGATCGCCTCCCCAGCCGGCTTGGTCCGGCGGTTGGCGATCTTTTGACATTCAGGCGATCCCTGTCATTCCCATACACAGCTTTTTGAGGTGGAAAAACTAACAACGCCGCTCCAGCGGTTTCGTCTCGCCGAAAACCGGCAGAGCCCCATGTCCGGCGCCGACGTAACGCACCGCATTCGCGATCACGCGCAGGACTTGCCTGTTGTAATAAGTAGGATATGATTCATGCCCCGGTCGGAAATAGAAGATTTTCCCCAGGCCCCGGTGATATTCGCATCCGCTGCGAAAGACTTCCCCCTTGAAACCAGCTGATGAACACCAGTCTCTCGGGCGCCGGAATGTCGAAGAACTCCCCGTACATTTCCTCAGGCTCGAGCTCGATATATTCGCCGATGCCCTCAACTATCGGATGGGCCGGGTCCACGACCCATAAACGCTCCCGTTCGGCGTCCTCCCGCCATTTTAAATCGCAGGTGGTTCCCATCAGCCTCTGAAAAATCCGTGAACGGTGTCCAGAGTGCAGAACGATCAGCCCCATGCCCTGCAGGACTCTGGCGTGAATCCGGGCTACGACCGCATCCGAAACCCTCTCGTGGGCCAAATGCCCCCACCAGATCAGCACGTCGGTCTCATCCAGAACTTCCCGGGTTAAGCCGTGTTCCGGCTGCTCGAGTGTCGCCGTTCGGAGCAGGAATCCGTAGGGCTGAAGCCCTTGGGCGAGTGCCGTATGAATTCCTTTGGGATAAATTCGGGCCACTTGCGGATCGGTCTTTTCATGCACGTACTCATTCCAAATGGTAACGCGAAGCGGCTTTCTTTCGAAGGATAAGCCGTTCCCGATGACATATCTCACTGTCCTTTCCTCCTTCCGGTGCTTGGCTTCCACGTCTAAACGGCAAGACGGCGCTCATATACTTTAAAGACATGCGCATATGAGGATGTGAAACCCTTTGAGAAAATATGTTGCCGGCCGCGGCGACACGCTTCGACTCCTTGCCTACCGATACGGTCTGAAGCTGGAGCAGCTTCGGTCCCTCAACCCGCAAATCCTGCTGGCGGATTCCGATATTTCCGGCCGAATCGTCTCTCTCCCTCCGGGGGCGGCCCGTTTCCGAGGCCCGGGTGCTTGCGCAGTTCTGTCCGCCTCTATCCGAATCGCAGGCTCTTCCCCACTGGATCCCGCTAACGGCCGCGGAGAAGATGGCGGAAATCGAATACGACGTATTGGTTATAGGAACCGGAGCCGGCGGCGGAGCGGCGCTTTGGAGATTATGCGAGCAGTGGGGGAATAACGGCAGAAGAATCGGCGTCATTGAAAGGGGGCCTCTCTTCCTGCCCACCCATGCAGCGAATATTCCGACCATCAATTTCGATACGTTCCGGGCTTACCGCCCGCCGGAAGCCACTTATATGCTTGGGGATGCCCTTCCGCAATTCCCGGGACTGAAGCTGATTTATGCACTGGGCGGCCGCACGCCGCTATGGGGGATGGTATCTCCGCGCATGCCCCGTACGGATTTTGCGGATTGGCCCGTCTCTGCGGCGGAGATGGATTTCTATTACAAAATCGCAGAGAAAGTGATGAATGTAACGACCGACTACACGAAAGACTCCACGGTAACTCAATTCCTGTTAAAGCGGCTTTGGGAAAACGGGTACCCGGAGGCCAGCGATCTTCCGCTGGCGGCCGAGCTCGAGCCAACCCGGCTCGGGCGGGTTCGGTCCAATGTCTTCTTCACTTCGATCTCGCTTATGGCCAGGGCGCTCAGTAAACGTCCTTTCGATCTGGCGGTTAATACCACGGCCGTTCAGGTCCTGACGGAGAACGGAAAGGCGGCGGGGGTACGGGTCATCACAAGCGATCAGCGATCTTATGTGATTCGGGCGAAAACGGTCGTTGTCGCCGCCAGTGCCGTCCAAACCGCCCGGTCGCTGCTGAATTCGGGCATACCGGGTCAAGCCATCGGACATTATCTGACCAATCATTCCTATTTGGTGGTCTCTCCTTATTTGAACACAACCGGCATCCCTGATGAGCTGGGAGCTCTGGGAATCCTGGTGCCTTCTTCCGCCGATCGCCCCTATCAGCTGCAGTTTCAAGGGCTGGAACAATTTTTTCATTATCATTATGAGGAGAAGCCGAGAAAAAATGAATGGGGTCTTACTTGCTTCGTATCGGGAAAAGTAGAGTCAAGATATGAAAACAGGGTGCTGATCGATCCTAATAGGAAAGATAACCTCGGCATACCTGAAATCCAAATTCGCTTCTCCTACAGCACGAAAGACGAAGAGATCATTATGCAGATGGATGCCGCCATGCGGCGGGTCGCTTCCATATTGCAGCTGCGCCTGCCCCCAGGTTCCGTATGCATGATGCCGCCGGGAACCGATAACCACGAAAGCGGGACCTGCCGAATGGGGACGGACCCCAGGGTTTCGGCCACGGACCGGTACGGGCAGATTCACGGCGTTCGCGGCTTGTATTGCGCCGATGCGAGCATTCTGCCTTCCATCGGGGCGACCAATCCGACCTTAACCATTGCCGCGCTGGCGATCCGGACGGCGGATCATATCGTACGGCAAATGAATCTGCTGGAATGAGGCGTTCTCCTTACCATATGCCGCCTGGGGGATAGGGGTGAACGTCCCGGGTGGTAAGCCGTTTAGCGAACCGCCGGCATCAGACGGTTTTTTTCTTGAAAGAAGCGGCGACGGTGACAATGATCAGCGGCAAGAGGTAAGCGACGGTGGCCTCCAAGGGGTGAAGCACGGTGACTGCGTTCACCCATCGGGCTTCCCCTTTGGATATGAACAGCATGGAGAACAGAAACCCGGCCAGGGAAAGCGGCAAAACGATCAAATTATCGCTGCGGACCTGAAACAGCTTCGCGAACGTTTCTTTGAGGGCAAACAGCACAATGCTGGCTTTCATGAAGGAGTTCGCAATCAGAGCGAAGCCGATGACCGATTCAATTCGCTGGATCACTTCCAGCATATTGACCGTTTGCGCCACTTCGAACATCGAATATTTGCGTTCGCCCGCCAGCGGTCCAAACACCAGGATCGTACTGAGCGTCACGCAGATCAAACATATTCCGTTGAGGAGCAGCGCGGCAAACATACCCTTCCTAAGCAGATGATAATCCTCTGCTTGTACATAAGGCAAGCAGCATGGAGAACAGAAACAATTCGACATACGGAAAGCCGTAAGCGAAATAACCGCCCAGCAGGACCGGCTTGAAACCGTCGGGCATCACCGGAAGCAGATTGATCCTGTCAAAATGGTTAGATGTCAAAAGAATGATAAGGAACACAAAGAAGATCACTAAAAACATCGGAACGACAAACATGCGCGACATGGTTTCCAGGCCGGAGCGTACGGTAAGCGCCACTACAAAGAAGATGCAGAGTGTAAATACAATTAGCGGTGTCTGCCGCATCATGGAGCTGTTCATGAACAAACCGATATCCAGGACAATGCCGCTCGCCATATGAAATTGGAACCAGATCATCGGAATCGCCATCACGGCCGTCAGCCACGGGCCTACCGTGGCCCGGCTGGCTTCGATGAACGAGAGATTGGGGAATTTGCGGTGCAAAGACAGAATACAGTGGAGCACCGCCGCGCCGGTCGCCATGGACAGCAGGAGGGAGATCCAGGAACCGTTCTTGGCATAGGCGATCAGGGGGCCGGGGATATTGATGATCGAAGAGCCTGTCAAGAAGGTGAACAACAGGAACGACATTTGGAAGGCCCCGATCTGCTCCTTTGCTTTCACTTTACGCACCCCTTTAAGTTCCGTTACTCTTACTGCGGAGCTTTCAAATAATCAACGATACGGTGAGCCGGACCACCAAAGATGATGTCAGTCAGGTCATAGATAAACGGCCACCTCAAATCGAATGCAAAGATCAGGCTTAGGTAAACCGTGAACACCACAATTGAAAGATACACGATCCTATCGCTCCGGCGCTGCTTAAGCAGTTCGCGAAAGTCATAGCTTACCATGGCTGTGTAAAGGATGATGAGGATTGTGATTTTGGCTCCCACCTGGGCTCACTTCTTTCGAAATACCGTTTTATCTACGTTCGTTCCGCGCTGACCAGGGTTACTTCCACCTCGAACTCAAACTTGGAGGCGGCGAAGATGTCCTCCCATTCCGGCTTCCACTGCTTCCACAAGCGGGGATTTTTACGATAAACCGCATTGCCGAGCCCCATCGCATCGAACTTGATTTTCTTTAAATAGCCTGTCGTGGATTCAAGCTGATGCTTTATCGCTTGTTCGACCCTCTCTGTAAAAGCGGTCTCCTTATCCGTGGTGGTGATATCGCCCGAGCAGGAGATTTCAGACACGGCGATGGGGATGCGTATTTTATAACGGAACACCGGCGGGCGCCGCCGCAAATCAGGCGTCATGTCGCTGTGCAGAGATAACAGTTCCACGGTTTCCACCTTATTGCCGCCGGCATTCCTTTCGCAGGGGACCCTTATCATTCCGCTCTTGTATCTGTTCATCAGCATTTGAAAACCTTCCATTCTCTCCCCGTCCAAGAGGCTGACCATTTTCCCCTTTTTCAGCAGTGCGGCCCCTTCAATATTCATGACCGTCATATGATCGATCTGGCTTGTGAATACGTAAGGGATCAGGCCGCTACCGACCTCGCTCCGGGTTTGCCTTCCCAAGAGAAGCAGATTCATATCCAGCGTCTTGGCATTGCTGGCCTCCGACTGCCGCTGGCCCTCATAGAGCCGCTGGCTGATCGTATTCTCGATGAGCGGTTTCAGCCTCAAATAGTCCGAGGCTCTTCCTTGAGTGATCATGACAGGGGAGATGATTCGGGGCTCATGATCTCTATAAAAGAAATCCAGCACATCCGCAAGCCCCTGTTTCCGGGCCAGTTCCTCACCCATAATGATGATCCGCATATGGCTCCACTGCAGCTTTCTTCCCAGATGGCCGGGGATGTCGCGAATTGCTTTGGCGATTGACGCATCCTCCGCCATAATGTTGATATAGGACTTCTCATTTCCTTTACCGCCCACCACCTGGGTCGGTTTGAATATTTGCGTTGTCAGCAGGTACCTTCCGCCGGCGACCTGATCGATGGCCAGGCCCATGACAAATCCTTTCTCCGGAAGCTCGGCCTGGTCCCAGCATCCGGTCAGCAGAAAGAGCAGAGAGAAGCCGGCGGCCGCTTTGCCCATCCAGTTCATGATCTGTCTTCCCTCCTTGGTTCAAAACCGACGGGTAGCAGCAGGCTAAGGCTTTGGTTTCTTAAGATGCAGTTGGCGAGGCGCCCGAAGCAGGGTCTGAAGCGGCGCCCGAATCAGGACATCCCGAAGCTGGCTTAGTTTGAACGGGGCCAGCGGGGCCAAATAAGGCTGCCCCAGAGGGCGCATATGGGACAGGTGCAGCCAAAGGAGCAGCAAGGCTATCATCAAGCCGAAGCCGCCTAGAAAACCTGCGAAGATCATGATGGGAAATCTCAGGATGCGCAGGGCGGTTGCAAAGTTAAATTGCGGCAGGGAAAAGGAAGCGATCCCCGTTAACGCAACGATAATAACCAATATGGGAGAGGCGATCCCGGCATTGATGGACGCCTCCCCGATGACCAGCGCACCGACGATACTTACCGCTGAGCCGACCGGACGCGGCAAACGAACGCCGGCCTCCCGAAGCAGCTCGAAGGAAAATTCCATGATCAAAGCCTCTATGATAGCCGGGAAAGGAATACCCTCGCGGGAATTCAGGACGGCCAAAAGGAGAACGGTAGGAATCAGCTCAGTATGAAAGGTGCTTAAGGCGATGTAGATGCTGGGCAGCAAGCAACGCGATAAAGAAAGCGATAAACCGCATCAGACGTATCAGACTTGCGATCAGGGTGCGCTGGTAATAATCTTCACTCGATTGCAGCAGTTCCGTGAAAGTAGCGGGACAAATCAGAATCGTTCCGGTCCCGTCCACCATGACGATAATTTTTCCGTTGAGTAATTCCGCAACAGCAACATCCGGACGCTCGGTATAACGGCACTGGGGAAAGGGATTGAAATTGGAATCCTCAAGCAGTTCTTCAATAAATGAGGTTTCCAGGATTTCACCGCTCTTCACTTGGCCGATTCTTTTTTCGAATTCCTCCAAAACATTGGGATTCACGGCGCCTTCCAAATAACCGTAAGCCACATCAGTTCGGGTCTCCCCTTTGATGGAGAACGTTACGATTTTAAAATTCGTGGATTTGAGCCGCAAGCGCAGCATCCCGATGTTTTTGGACAGCTCTTCGATGGTGCTTTCCTTCGGGCCTTGAACAACCGGTTCGGTGGTCGGTTCGCTGACCTGCCTCTTCTCGATGCCTATGGCCTTATAGCTCAAGGCCTTATCCCACATGTCGAAGAAGATCACGATATGGCCGTCGGTCACGTCTTTAACGGCCTGGTCGAACCGTTTCAATACCGGCGCCGAATGAGCGGAAGCGCCGTCTCTTTCAAAGAACGAGAACAAGGCCTCCGGTAAGACCGAGGTTCCCTGGCCTACCTGCTTGGAAACGAGATCCTGCAGGGTTTCTTTGAAATAGTTGCACTCCTTCTTCTGAACCAGGGTGTCATAATACACGGAGAACGCGGAGAAAGCCAAATCGGGCCCGTAATTCCAATGAAGGACCGTGAGATCGCTGCAGTCCGTGAAGATTTCTTCTATTCGCTGTAAATTATCCGCAAGTACGGCAGATATGGGATCCTGCCGGGATTCGGCCTGCTTGTTCATTGCATTCCCCTCAAGCTCTGGAAGTGAGATCACGGGACACGGGTTGTATCATCCATAACATTCCAACAAATCCGGCAAATTATTCATTTGCCTCTCTTGCAGCTACGGCCGCCCCGTGCTGCCGAACAATATGATCCGCCGTGCGGATGGCTTGCGCAATGGTGGTCAACGTAACGTTCTCCGCACCGATATAGGGCAGTACGCTGTTGTCCGCGGCATAAAGCCCGCGTACGCCATGGATGTTCCCATAAGGGTCAGCCGCGGAGGATGCAGGGTCGCTTCCAATCCGGCATGTACCGGAATCGTGGTGCAAATCACCGAAGGGGGTCAAACAAATCGGAGGCTGCGAGTTTCTCGAAACCAGACGAATCCCGGCATCCGCGGCGATTCGCTTCACTCCGTCCGCCATCCGGCGTACAACCGACCAGTCAACGTCGCTTAAAGAAAAGTGTACTTGGAGTTCCGGTACCCCGTACTCGTCTCTTTTGTCATAATTGAGGCTAATCCGGTTTTCATACCGGGGTTCCATTTTACCGTACCCGTAGAAGTTGACCGTTGTTTCGGAGGAGATGGGCCGCTCCAGCGTTACCGGGTACCAGTAGAACGCTTCCGGTCCGGTTAACAATACGGAGTACGGCCTTTCCTGCGTCTGCGGGACCATGATATTTAAAGGGCCCCAGGGGACCGGAAAATCCAGGGTACTGATCGTTCCCGTCGCCTGAACGAAGGAATGCGTCGTCAGGTAATGACCGAGCGCGCGGTTCTGAATGCCCGAGTACAGCAGCATCCGCGGCGTTTCGAAGGTGCTGGCGCATACGACCACGGTTTTAGCCTTTAGGATATATTCGGTTTTATCCGCCGCGGCCACCTTTACCCCCGTTACCCTGCCGTTCTCCTGCAGGATTTGAAGAGCCCGTGCGTTCACGGCCAGATCATAGGGTCTTTGGTTGAGTGCCCGGGCCAATAAGGATATGGAACTCGCGAACACGTCGCTGTGGATTTGTCCGAAGGATTGCGGCAGAATATCAGCTGCAATCGGCGCCGGAGCGGCCCGAGAGTAGCCCCGCGACCAGAGTCTTTCCAGTAAAATTTCCGTAAACGAGGCTCCTTCCGCAAAGGATCTGCCGACGTTCATGACTTCCTCGGCAATGCCGTAGTAGCTTTCCATTTCCTGAACGGAGACCGGCCATTTGGCTAGGTCCCACGCATGCATCCTGGGAGAGAAGGTATACCAGAATAAGGTTCTTCCTCCCAAGGCGAAGAGCCGCCTTGCTCCCTTGTATTCCGGTTCGGAGCCGGGCAGAGGCCGGGATAAATAGCTGAAGTAGGCTGTAAGCCGTTCCTGATTCATCGTCGATAAATTCCGGGCATGCGTGGGGATCACCGAATCGCCCCGTTCGATAATGCCGATTCTTTTCCTCTCTCGCCTCCACTGCTGGCACAATCGCCACAGGACGGTTCCTCCGCCGGCTCCCGTCCCGATGATCAGTACGTCATATTCTTGTTCTGCCATCCGTTCCAGCGGGGTGAGGGGAATCCAGTGGTTCAGGAGCTTCGTTGGGGCCACCTTACAGGTTGGCAGTCCTCCGGTCATTGCATAGCTTGCCTCGCTTCTTGCCGCCATTCCCGTACCGTCAGGCAAATATACCGCTCTCCCGGCGATCTCCGCATCAGGATAAGCGATGTCCGGGTTGAGCGCAAGAAGCTCCTCCACGGATACGTCGTTCCTACCGGCTATCGTTCGGAGCGTCTCGTTCTTGCTGGGTATCCAGATTTTCAATGTACCACTCCTCACCCCGCTTATGAATTCGAAAGAGGCGCTGATGCTGACCTCCTCCTCTTACTTATCCTATAAAGAAAGGGGCGGGATATGACTTCGGATTCCATGTGACAAGCACGGACGATTCGATCGGCGTTTACAGCTTGGCCAAGGGTTGACGTAAATCGGAAATTTCATTATAGTATAAACATACCCTAACGGGTATAGGTATATATTATGCCGATAGGGGTCGGATCCCAGCTTCAACTCACTTAGCCTGCCGCGGCCATTTTTTTTACATGAATATATACCCCGTAGGGTATGAACTGTAGTTTGTTAACGAACAAAGCAGGAGCTTAATCCAAATAAATGCTTTTAAAAATGGAGGTCAGATGGATGACAACACTACAAGCAGACCGTTTATTAGAATGTGAGGGGCTCGCCTGCCCGCCGCCTGTTGTCCGAACCAAAAAGACAATGGATGAAATGGACGCAGGTGAAGTATTGGAAGTGCGCGCAACGGATCAAGGTTCGGTCGCCGATCTGAGAAGCTGGTCGGGCCGCGCAGGGCATGAGTATATCGGGGTAAAGGAAGAGAATGGAGTGTTCCGTCATTTTATCCGCAAGGCCGAAGCGACCGACACGAAAGCGGAACGGAATTACCCGCACATCGCATCGAATGAAGAGGTCTATGAAGAAATTGCGTCGGGCAAAGAAATCCGAATCCTCGATGTACGGGAGCCTGCCGAGTATGCGTTCGGGCACATTCCGGGAGCCGTCTCCATACCGCTCGGGCAGCTTGAAGCAAGAATGTCTGAACTAGACCCGGGCCAAGCCTATTACTTGGTATGCCGGACCGGAGTCCGCAGCGATCTGGCTTGCCGCATCCTGTCGGACCAAGGGTTTCAACATATCAAGAATGTCATACCCGGCATGTCGGAGTGGACTTATGCCCAAGAGCACGGTGAACATTGAGGGAAAACGATAAAGGATGGAGGGGAAAATCATGTCTGCTGTTCCCTTGATTACAGCCGAACAATTGCATGAACGGATGCATTCCGGCGCGGCGTTCTGATTCTGGATGTCCGTAATCCCGAAGATTTCAACAGTTGGAGGATCGAAGGGAAGAAGGTACGCACGATGAACATTCCCTACTTTCAGTTCCTAGAGGAAGATGATCGGGTTTTGGAAAGTCTTCCTGAGGACGAAGAGATCGTAGTGGTATGCGCCAAAGGCGGATCGGCGCAATTCGTTGCCGAAACGTTAGCGGACAAGGGCTTCCTGCCCTCCGTCTTAGAAGGCGGAATGCTGGCGTGGAGTCAATTTTATCATCCGACAGTAATAGCCTCCGACGAAACAATGAAGCTGATCCAAATCAATCGATTGTCAAAGGGCCGCCTGTCCTACGCCATTATTACGGATGGAAAAGGCATGATCATCGACCCCAATCATCAGGTTGAGTTCTATACCGGGCTGGCGGAGCAATACCAATTCGACATCCAGTATATTGTGGATTCCCATCTGCATGCCGATCATATTTCCGGCGGACCCGCGCTAGCGCAGCGGACAGGAGCGCCTTACTATATCTCCTCGGGGGAATTACAAGGAACCGGTATGACATACGAGCCGCTGGAGAATCACCGGTTCATCCGGTTCGGCCGGGCCGAGGTGGAAGTGCTCGCACTGCCTACTCCGGGTCATACGCCGGGCTCCACGTCGTTCCTGCTAAATAACCGGTTCTTGCTGTCGGGCGATACCCTATTTGTCGGCGGCTTGGGCCGGCCCGATCTGGGCGGTAAAGCGAAAGAATGGGCGCAGGATTTGTACGAGACGGTTTTTAATAAATTAAATCCCTTGTCGGATGATGTACTGGTCCTGCCAGCGCATTATGCAGACATTCAGGAAATGAACGAGAACGGGGTGGTAGGGGGCCGCGCTGGGGAAATTAGAAAAAGCAATACGATTATGCGGAATACCGACCGGGAAGCATTTACCGAGCAGGTTGCAGGTGCGGCTTTGGCAGAGAAGCCGCCGAATTTTGAAGAAATCGTAGCGATCAACCGCGGTGAATTGCAGGTGCAGCCTGAACGCGCCGTGGAGCTCGAGGTCGGTCCGAATCGCTGTGCGGTTCACCATCATTAAAGCGGGTCTAATGAAGGGATGACATTCATGACAGAACATAAAGAAAAAACGACGATTGTCCTGTTTAGCGGGGAATTGGACAAAGCCATTGCCGCTTTTATTATAGCTAACGGAGCCGCTGCGATATGACCATGAGGTCACGATTTTCTTTACCTTTTGGGGACTGAACGCTCTGCGCAAGAACCAATCGCCCCCTGTGAAGAAAGGCTGGCTCGAATCCATGTTTGCCCGAATGATGCCGCGCGGCGCAGAGAAACTGGGGTTATCCAAAATGAATTTCGGCGGGCTCGGTCCCAAGATGATTAAGCATGTCATGAAAAAGCATAATGCCCCGACCTTACCGCAATTGATCGAGCTGGCTGAGGAACAGGGGGTCACACTAATCGCCTGCACAATGACCATGGACCTTCTCGGACTGCAAAAAGAAGAGCCGCTGGACGGCATTGAGTATGCAGGGGTTGCCGCTTATTTGGGAGAAGCCGCCGATGCCAAAGTGAATTTGTTTATTTAAAGGCACCCTTCAGTACATTGTTTTTATGTAGCGCTTCGGCCATAATATACCTATACCGGTATAGCTGAAAGTGAGGTCAATTATGCAGTACGATGATGATATGAAAAAGAGATTAAAGCGGGTAGAAGGACAAATTCGCGGCGTACTAAAGATGATGGAGGAAGAGCGAGCCCTGCAAGGATGTGGTCAGCCAATTGTCAGCGGTAAGAAGCGCAGCGGATAAAGCGATTGCCTACATCGTTGCCGTGAATTTGGAGCAATGCATCCTGGAAGAAAAAGAAGCCGGCCGAGACAGCAGCAAAGTCGTTCGGCAGGCGGTTGATTTATTGGTAAAAAGCCGCTAAGGGAAAGAAAATGAGGTAACGATGGAACCCGTAAAACCCAGTCCTGACCAAAGGGCTGGGTTTTTCATTTGATTAAGAAAGTATAAGTTTTCCATGACTTATTGCTTCGCATCAAACTTGATAAACCCGCTGGTCCTTGTAAGACAAGGACGGCGTAGCCGTTTATCCTGGTATGGGGAATTTGAAAAGATGGGTTGAACGAACCTGCTCAGCGCTTATAACTTTTATAATCATTTATAGTTATTTATAACTAATTATAATTAAATAGATTTAAGTCTCCAGCAAAATTTCTCCTGTACGGGACAGGTCGTAGCCGGAGATCACCTGCGGCTCCTGCCGGAAAGCATCGGAACGTACAATTTGCAGCAGGGAATGAATCCAAGGGAGGTTCTCCGGCGTCTTCAGCATGACGAGATCATAGCTTTCCCGGATCAGCGGGATAAATTCGATTTGTCCGACGAGCGAAGCGGCTTTCTCGATGCCTACGCCCACGTCGGCTTCGCCTGAAGCCACCTTGGAGGCCACACCCAGATGGTTGGTCTGGACGTTGTCATAACCGTGGAGCTGGCCCGGCTTGATCCCATGGAGGCGCAGCTGCTCGTCCAGCAGGACGCGGGCTCCGGAGCCCTTCTCCCGGTTCACGAATCGCAGGCCCGGCCGCTTGAGGTCGGACCAACCCTGAAGCCCGAGCGGGTTCCCTTGCTTCACATAGAGGCCGGCTTGCCGGGAAAGGAGATGAACGACCAGGTAGGGAAGAGCCGACAAGGATTTTTCGAATATAAGGCAGGTTGTATTCGCCGGTGTCCCCGTCCCACAAGTGGGTGCTTACAATGTCGGCTTCGCTCTTGTACATGGAAATCAGACTGTCCAGACTCCCTACAAAAGAACGCAGGGGGCGGATGCCGGGAATGTGCTTCTCCATGTGCTTGGCCAGAATGTCCAGACCGATGTCATGCCCGGTAATGACGATCGGGCGGTGCAGCTGGACGGAGGGTGCCGGCTGGGAATAGACGGGCGGTGCGGTCTCGGCGGGGCGCTCCGAAGCGGTTACGGTTCGTGCGCGCAGCTTATAGGCCTCGAGGTCCGAGGCGTCGACCCGCATTTGCTTGCCGACCCGGTAGGAGGGCACTCGCCTTTTTTGATCAGGTCGTAGACGGTGAGCTTGGATATTTTCAGTAGTTTGGCGATTTCTTCCGTTGTATAGGACATGTCGCTGGACAAGGTATAATCCTCCCGGTTCGTAGCTTGATCCGATTGTGTAATTTAAGGCTAATTATAACACAATGGAATCAAGAAGCGCGGAGAAGAGAGGATGGGGCTTAACAAAACGGATGAACCGATGAAAGGCCGCGGGTGTTCGAATCGGTCCATTTTACATATTTGATTTAGATAAAACATGACCAAACCATTCGAACAGGTCGCCATGTGTGATTTATCATTTACAATAGGCCGGATTGAAAAGTATAATTATGTTTATTTATAACTATATATAACTTTGGGGGAGAAACATGCTAAAACGAGTTAAAAATAGTGTATTTTTATTGTTCATAGTGGCTTTGATGTTCGTGTTTGCCGGTCGCGGTACGGAGCCCAAGCCTGCGGCAAGCGGCGGTTCCACTACGCCGGCTTCGGGAGCCGGTGCCTCCAGCCAGAAGCCTGCGGAAACCGTAGAACTGACCGTATCGGCGGCGGCCAGCATGACCGACGCGCTCAAGGACATCCAGAAGGCTTACGAAACGAAAAATCCGAACATCAAGCTGAACTTCAACTTCGGCGCATCCGGCGCGCTTCAGCAGCAAATCGAACAAGGGGCCCCGGCGGATCTTTTCTTATCCGCGGCAGTCAAGAATATGAAGGCGCTCGTGGATAAGCGACTGATTGATACGAACCAGCAGAAGAAGCCGCTGACGAACGAGCTCGTAGCGGTCGTTGCGTCGGACGGGAAGATGGCGATCGGCCGGATGGAAGATTTGTCCCAAGCGGATGTGAAGAAGATTGCGGTCGGCATTCCGGAGAGCGTGCCGGCGGGAGGCTATGCCAAAGAAGCGCTCACTAACGTGAAGCTCTGGGACGCTTTGCAGCCGAAGCTGGTTCAAGCCAAAGACGTCAGGCAGGTGCTTCAATATGTGGAGACGGGAAATGCGGACGTTGGATTCGTTTATAAAACGGACGCCCTGACCTCCTCCAAAGTGAAAGTCGCCTTCGCCGTCGATTCGAAAACCTACACGCCCGTCGAGTATCCGATCGGCATCGTGAAGGCCACGAAGCACAGCAAGGAAGCCGCAGACTTTTATGCCTATTTGCAGTCGCGGCCTGCGCTGGATGTATTCGTTCAATACGGCTTCACCGTGCTTCATTGACTATGGCCGCTATGAATTGGCAGGAATTTTGGACGCCCGTCAGGCTGTCGCTGCAGGTTGCGTTGTTCTCCAGCCTGGTCGTTATCGTGCTTGGCGTGGCGGCGGCCTGGTGGATGTCCCGCAGATCGTTTCGAGGGAAGACGGCGCTGGAGACGGTCTTTATGCTGCCGCTGGTGCTTCCGCCGACGGTGGTGGGCTTTGTGCTTGCTGGTCCTGCTGGGCCGGAAAAGCTGGATGGGGCAACTGATTGAATGGCTATTTGCCGCACCGGTGATTTTCTCGTGGTGGGTCGCCGTGATCGCTTCGATCGTGGTGGCCTTTCCGCTCGTCTACCAAACGATGAAGGTTGGTTTCTCCTCGGTGGACCGGGACCTGGAGGGCGCTGCGCGTTCGATGGGGGCTGGGGAATGGCAGGTGTTCCGTTACATTACGCTTCCGCTGACGGTGCGGTCGCTCGTCTCCGCCTACATCCTCGGATTTGCCCGCGGGCTGGGCGAATTCGGGGCCACGCTGATGATCGCCGGGAATATTCCGGGGAAGACGCAGACCCTCCCGACCGCCATCTATGTTGCGGTGGATGCAGGGCATACGACGATGGCTTGGGCCTGGACCGGCTCCATGATCGTCATATCCTTCCTTATGCTGCTGGCTACGGGCAGAAAAAAGAGTCCTCTTAGGGGCCACATTCCCGCTTGAAGCGAGGCCTCTGCCGATTATCAGATGGCATCCGGTAATCACTGTACATGAAAAAGCCTTGAGAGCAGAGAATTCCGCTCCCAAGGCTTTTCGCTGCATAACTAGCTCTAACCCTTCGGCATAACTTGAATGAGTGTCGAACCGGTCTCGAGCAGGGTCTTCATTCCCGATAGCACGATCGGCACTCCATTTTCCAGAATCTTGGCGGTATGGGCCGCCTCTTCAAATTGATCATGCACGACCGTTACCAGGGTCACTCCGGCAAGCTCGGTATGGGCGTCGATCTCCCACGTGATCCGCGACGGATTCTCGCCTTCCGTGTTCGGAAACGAGTGAAACTGCCAGCTTAAGGCCAGCCTGTGCGGAGGCTCCACGGTGAGAATGGTTCCTTCCGCTCGTTTCTCCCCATCGGTGCTCCACAATTCGAAAGGAGAGCCGGTTTCCCAGCTGGACCGGATTTCGCAGTTGAACCAGAATTTCGAGGTTTTGGCCGGATCGGTAAGGGCCTGCCAGATTTGATCGGGGGTTGCTTTGATCGCAATCCGGTTGACATTCCGCGGTTTGTTCTCCATATTCGTTTCACGCTCCAATTCGTCTTTCATGGCGGTTAGTCCGATCGCCCAAGGCTCGGCGTATTTGCTTACCCAGCGGTCGTAAATTTGCCGGATCGGTACGGAATTCAGGTAATGCAGCTTTTCCCGGCCGACCTTCCTCGTGGTGATGAGTCCGGCCTCCTCGAGAATATTCAGATGCTTCATGACGCCGAATCGGGACATCTCCAGAGGGGCGCACAGATCGCTTAGCGTTCGCCCGTCCGAAGCGTGAAGCAGGTCGAGCAGGGTACGGCGGCTGGGATCGGCCAGGGCCTTGAAGATTTCATTTTCCATATTGTAACACCCCCTTTGCAGCGGCAAAGATTAAAATTTTTCATTTGTCTCTTGACATGTTACTTAATAGTCACGTATTATAAAGGTGACAGTACAGTCACATATTACCACAGACGAACAACAACAACAACAACAATAACAATTGAAGGAAAGGTGATTAAGAACATGAAAGTAACCATGATTGCAGGCAGTAACCGTGAGGGTGCGACGAGCACGATCCTTCTCCGCTATATCGGCCGTCTTTTACAGGCTGAGCATGTATCGGTCACGTTGATCGATCTGCGGGAGCTGACTTTGCCGCTGTATTCACCCGGTCAGCGGGGACCTTCATCCGAATGCTGTGCGTTTGTTGGAAGCTGCAGGTGAGGCGGATGCTTTGGTTCTTGCAACCCCGGAATACCACGGCTCGGTTTCGGGTGTGCTGAAGAATGCGCTGGATTACATGAATGCAGCTCAGGTTTCGGGGAAGCCGGTGCTGTCCGTAAGCTCCGCCGGCGGCCCGATGGGGGTGAGCTCGCTGCTGCAACTGCAGAGTATCGTACGCAACCTGCACGGCGTGAACAGCCCAGAATGGATTTCCCTCGGGTTTGCCGGAGGCCACTGCTTCGATCCGGAAGGTACGCCGGTTGATGAGGGAATGAGGGAGAGGACCCGCAGTGCGGTCGCGAAATTCACGGATCTGGCGCGGATGCTCACGGCCGGCATGACAGCGGCAAAGTAATTGCATATGGTAGGGCGCTTTTTTTAACACCGAAATGTGACCATATAGTAACATATTGTTGTGATAGGGTCAGTTTGTTCGCCGGCGGCATCCGGACCTGTTGATGACCAAGCGGCCGGTACATAATCATAAAGGAGATGTTGGATCATGAAAACCATGGAACAAATCAATACCGAAACCGTAACCGCCTTTATCGAAAATGCAGAGAATCAGCCGGTGCTGGATCAGACCGATCAATTCTTCGCAGGTCAAATCGGAGAGGCTTTTCCGGACCGGCAGTATGCCGTGGAAGAGACGTTTGCCCAAGGGGAGAAGGTTGTGATAAGGATCATCATGACCGCTACGCACCAAGGGATGTTTGTCGGGAACCCGCCTACGGGCCGTACCGTCAAGGCCACGCAGTTCCGCGAGTTTCGGGTAGTGGACGGGAAGATCGCCGAGCATCGCGGCTGGTTCGATACAGGGCCGCTTTTGCCGCAAATCAAGACGAATTCATAAAACCAACCCCAAAAAAGGAGATGTGTGATCATGAAAACATTGGAACAAAATAATATGGAGACGGTACTCGCGTTTATCGACGCTTTTTGGAACGGGAATGACCTAGACAGCACCGAGCGGTTTTTGTCGGAAGATTACCAGGAGCTCTCTTACCAGTCCAAGGAAGGTCTGAAGCAGTTTGCCGCTAAAATACTGGCGGCCTTCCCCGACAAACAATACACCGTTGAAGAAATCGTCGCCCAAGGGGAGAAGGTGCTTGTCCGGATGACCGTGAAAGGAACGAATCAAGGCGTATTCTTCGGCAACCCGCCTACGGGCAATGCGATGGATGTTACGCTGTATCGCCGATACCGGGTGGTTGACGGGAAGATTGCCGAGCACCACGGATGGATCGATATGGCGACGATGGGGAAGCAGATTGCAGGGAAGTAAGCCGGAGGGATGAAAAGGCACGGATCTTACGGTCGGTGCCTTGTGGTTTTATCTACTTTACCATCCGGTACAGCCGCCGCGGGCGGCCGATCGTGCCGTACTGCATGTACTCCTCGACCATCTTTTCCTTGACCATGAATCTCAAATAATTGCGGACCGTGGACAGACTGACGCCGGCCGCTTGAGCGATGTCATCTGCGGTTTGCATCTCTTCCCGGGCTTCCAGGACCTGCTTGATCCGTACCAGGGTTCGTTCGTCGATTCCCTTTTGCAGCGGCTGGGCTGTCGCCGACTTCGGCGCGCGAAGCTTCATGAGCTCGTTCAAATATTGCTGATCCACCTCACCATGCGAGGATAAGCGGCTCTTGAACTGGGTATATTTATGAAGCGTATTCTGCAGATGGTCCAGATCGAACGGCTTGATCAAATAATCAAAAACGCCCAGCCGGAGCCCTTCCTCGACGATATCGCTCTCTTTGGCCGCTGTAATGAGAATCACATCGCAGGGCAGATTCTGACTGCGGATGGTGCGCAGCGACTCGATGCCGGAGCGGTCGGGCAAATAGACGTCCAGCAGCACGAGTTCAGGACCCAGCTCCAATATTTGGGCGAGGGCTTGTTCATAGTTATAAGCGATGGCCGCCAAATGGTAGCCTTCCTGCGATTCAATCAGCTTTCCATGCATCTTGGCAATTCTGAAATCATCCTCAACGACAAGCACGTGAAAAGAGGGTGCCGCCATCGTTCCATCCTCCTTATTTGGGCAGCATGACCTGGAACGCAGCGCCGGCAGGGGAGCTCTCCATCGAGATCGTTCCTCCCGCATTCGCCGCCAGCTTCGAAAGCGCGCCAAGCCGAAGCCCCGGCCGCCGCCCTTGGTCGTTACCCCGTCTTTAAAGATATCTTCACCTAAACCGGGATCCACTCCCGGTCCGTTGTCCTGCACTTTTACGATGATCCGGTCCGGCTCGTTCAGAAGGCTTACAGTAACCATCCCGGGGCTGCCCGAAGGCTTGCTCCCGGACAGCGCTTCAAACGCATTTTCAATGGTGTTGCCGAGAAAAGTAACAAGGATATCCCTGTGAGGGCAAGGGTCCGGAAGAGAAGACCTCGAGTCGATCACGAGCTGCAGTCCCAGCTCCTTGGCCCGGTTGATTTTCCCGATCAGCAGGCCGACGATGGCGGGATCATGGATTTTAGTAAGAAACGAATCCAGCAGATCCTGCTGCTCTTCATTGATTTCCTCAATCAGCTCGCCGACCATGTCGTACTCCTTCATTTTGATGAGTCCCGAGATCAAATGCAATTTGTTCATGAACTCGTGGCGCTGGTCGCGCAGGGAATCGGCATATTGACCGATGTCCGCCAGACGCTGGTCCAGCTGGTCGAGCTGAAGCTTGTCGCGGAACGTGGCGACGGCCCCGATCACTCGTTGGTTGCTGTAGACGGGAACCCGGTTGGTCACGATCAACGTGTTTCCTATGATCATGGGCTCGTCCTTATGAACGGCGCCGTCCCGGACGACATCGGACAAACGGGACGTAGAGAGCACGGTATTCACATGTTTCCCGATGACGTTCTCTTCCTCGATGTCGAGCAATTTTTTCGCTTCACGGTTGCAGGTGGTGATGTTCCCGTCGCTGTTGATCGCAATAATCCCCTCGCGGGTGGAATCGAGAATCGCGGCCTGCTCCCTTGTGAGAAAAGCGATTTCGCCCGGCTCCATATTAAAAATCTGCTTCTTGATATGGCCGGATAGCAGATAAGCTCCTCCGAAGCCGAAGAGAAGCGCAACCAGCCCGATGACGGAAAATTTGAAAAATAAAGCGGACAGCTCTTTCCATATATCCTTCTCCAGGAAACCGACGGAAACCAGCCCGATCAGCTTGTGATTGGCGTCGTATATCGGCGTTTTCCCGCGCATGGACAGGCCCAGGGTACCGGCGGATTTCGTCTCGGTGTCCTGCCCCTGCAGCACCCTCTGATCGATGTCATAGTCGTCCCAGCTCAGATGCTTGCCGATATTATCCGGATTCGGGTGGCTGTAGCGGATTAAGTCGGTGTTGGCGATCACGATAAATTCCGCGTTCGTTTGCTTCCGCAACTGTTCGGCAAGCGGCTGAAGCACGGAAGCGGGGTCGGGCCCATTGAAGGCTTCGGCCACCTGCGGCAAACCGGCTACGGTTCTGGCAACGAACAGGGCGCGGTCTCCCGTTTCTTTGAATTTCCGGTCCACGAGGATATAGCCGAGAGCGGACATGGCCAGGATCAGGACAAGGACCATATTTAAAAGGACCAGCAGATTGATTTTGGTGCGCACCTCATCGTTTTCTTCTTTTTCGACATTGCCGCCTCCTTGTGACTCTCGCTGTGTTTATTGCGGAAAATGCGTTAAATGTTTATAACGATCTTTTGATCGTAATATATTCGCCACATCTGTTATCCACTATACTTCATATTGTAGGCGCTATCAAAACCAATAGAAACCAATCAGTCATCGTTAGAACCAAGGAGGCCAACCCTATGTTAGCGGATAAAATGAACCCGGCGCTCGAACTGCCTTTACAGCCGCAATCCACCTGGAAAAAGGTGCTGAGCTACAAGATCGGCGGCGTCATTCCTGTAAGCGTTTATATTCCGTTTATCACCGTCGTGTATCTTCTCATTAACGCGGGCAAATTCCCGAAGGACATGCTCGGGGCCATCTCGATTATGACCCTGTTCGGATTCCTGCTCGCCGAGATCGGAAAGCGCATTCCTGTATTGAAAAATTTGGGCGGGGCGCCGATTCTGGCTACTTTCGTCCCATCCTATATGGTGGCGCATAAGTCGCTTCCCTTGCCGGCCATTGATACCGTGACCTCCTTCATGAAGACGACCAATTTCCTCTATGTCTACATCGCGATTGTCATCTGCGGAAGCGTTCTCGGAATGAACCGTAATCTCATGATTAAAGCGATTGCCAAAATGTTCGTTCCCTTGCTGGTCGGTACGATTGTTGCGATCGGCGTAGGGATGGCTACCGGCACGTCGCTGGGGCTGGGCTCGTTCCGAACCTTTTTCTACATTATTGTTCCGATTATGGCCGGAGGCGTGGGAGAGGGTGCGGTTCCACTCTCCATTGGTTACGGGGAGATTCTGAAGATGACGCAGGATCAAGCCTTCGCCCAAATCCTGCCTTCCGTTATGCTGGGCAGCTTGAGCGCGATTATTTTGTCCGGTCTGCTGAAGAAGCTGGGCGAGCGCAAACCGGAATGGTCCGGGAACGGCACCCTCGTCAAAGGCGGGGACGACGATGTGCTGATGCATGCTGAAGATAAAGAGAAGAAGCCGATTGATCTGACGCAAATGATCACCGGTGCTGCGATGTCCATCGGATTTTATTTGTTCGGTACGTATATCGCTGCGATCCTCGGCCTTCCGGGACCGGTCGTGATGCTTTTTGCCGCGGTGCTGATCAAGTACCTGGGCTGGTCGCCGAAGGAGCTGGAAGACGGGGCGCAAATGATGCAGCGTTTCTTCGTCATCGGCGTAACCTACCCGCCGCTGCTCGCTGTAGGCGTTTACAACACCCCGTGGGACAGCCTGATCTCCGTGCTGAGCCCGGCGTATCTGATTACGATCTTCGTCACGGTGCTGTCGATGGTGGCCAGCGGATTCTTCGTCGGCAAATGGATGAACATGTACCCGATCGAAGCCGCGATTGTCACCGCTACCCACAGCGGCCAAGGGGGGCACAGGGGATGTCGCCATTCTGACGGCGTCCGACCGGCTGGTTCTGATGCCTTTCGCCCAAGTGGCTACGCGGATCGGCGGAGCGGTTACGGTGACGCTGGCGATTTTCCTGCTTCGCTGGTTGACGCATTAACATAAGGTTAATCACCGACTGAACCATTTTAAACACAAAACAGGAGCTTGAGCCCCGTCACAGGGTTCGAGCTCCTTTTGCGTGCCTGCTTAACAAAAACAACTGGGCGGTGAATCCGCCGCAGGCCGCCGCGGACCGGAAGCAGGCTCTTCGCCTGCCTCGAAGGCTTGCAGCGCCTGAACGCCGTGGCTAAGTACGGCTCCGGCCCGCGTGGAGGCGGCGACCAGTAGCGCTTCGACGATTTCTTCCCGGGTTCCGCCGAGCTCCTTATATTTTCGGACATGAACGTCGATGCAGTAAGGGCAAACCGGTAACATGAGCTGTGGCTACAGCGATCAGTTCTTTGGTCTTTAAAGGAAGTGCCGACGGGGCGCGGTAGACTTCATGCTCGAAGGCAAAAAAGGACGCCGAAGCTTGCGGTGCCAGCTTGACAAGCTCGGGAATGCGCTTCAGATCGGCGGGGTCGTAATAAGGTTTCATCAGGGTTCCCTCCCAATTATTTGGCTCGGATACACCCTTGATTATAGGGAGGGAAACGGAGGTTTACCGTGATTTTGTCACATTAGCCGCGAATGGCTCCAGCTCCGTACGGCGGATCAGCTCGATGCGCCCTCTTCCCAGCCGCAGGATGCCTTGCCTCTCCCAATCCTTCAAGGTGCGGCTGACCACTTCGCGCGCCGTTCCCAGCTCCACGGACAGTCGCTCATGTGTGATGAACAGCCGCTGCGAACCGTCTGCCGTTATCTTGAGGAGAAATTCGGCGAGCCGATGATGGATCGGTTTGAAAGCAATATCGTCGAGCAGCCCCGGTCACGTCGATGACTCTTTGGGAAATTTGTTTGAATATAAATTGTTTCAGAGGCTTGTACTGGTCCAGCCACTGCTTGAACCGGGGGATGGGCACGAGCAGAATATCCGCCCTCGTTTCCACTTCGGCGGAAGCTTCGTACTCTATTTCTCCCAGGATACTGCACATCATGAGGGAGCAGCATTCCCCGTCCCCAATCCGGTATAGGGTCACCTCCCGGCCGGACTCGCTGATCTTGTAGATGCGGATGCGGCCCTGCACAATAAAAAGAGCATGCTGCAGCACATGCCCTTCATGAATCGAATGTTCGGTGGACGGGTCGACCGATAGGAGCTGTACGGACTTCCAATCCTCCGGGGTAAGGGAAGAAAAACAAGGGAATAGCGCGGTTATACGCTCTGGCGGATAAGGCCGCATAAGAATCCCCCTACATGGATTTTACCGTATTCTCCCTGAGCCATATGAAGAAGCCTTCTGCAAAAAATGGTAATTACAACTAAAACCAATTTATATAGTATCCAGCTTACATGGATTTGTCTATTTCAATTTTTTATTTTTTAGGTGTTCGTGGTTGCGGAGAAAATTTGCTGCTGACCTGTCCGGGTATCCGTCCAGACCGACGCGGTACCGCTTCTTCCTTTGGATGCCGTACTGATATAGTCCCCGATAAACGAGCTGGGCGTGCCGAAGGTGGGATCGGCATTAGGATCGAACGATTTGGTCGTCAGCCGGACATTGGGTTCGAAGGTTCGGCCTCCGTCCGTTGACTTCGCGAGGAACACATCGATCCGACTCCTCGACAACCGGTTCGTATAATAGATCACGTGCACATCCCCGGTCCCCGGAGAAACCGTAACAGCGGGGAAGAAGTTCTGGGTACCGCCGCGGCTGTCGTCCACCTGGATCGGCTCCGACCAGGAAGCACCGCCGTCGGTGGAACGAGACAGCAGGATATTGCTGGAGCCTGCCCGCTTATCGTCCCATACGGCATAGACCGTATTGGGGAAGTTGCCGGATATATCCGCCCTGATATTGGCGAAGGTGAGAACCCGGAAGTCCCATCCCGGCACAGGCGACGGATCGAAGATCGGATCGATTTCGGAGACGGTCACGATCGGGCCGAAGGTGATCCCGCCATCGTCCGAGCGCCGCACCTGAAAGGCTGAGCCACTGTCCTCGAAGTCAATCCAGGCGACATAGACCTCCCCGGCGAGTCCTACCCCGATACTGGAGCCCTGGACGAAGGGAAATCCCACTTTGATATCCGAAATTTGTACGGGAGCCGACCAGGTTTTGCCCCCGTCCTTCGAGCGTTGGAAGAAGATGACCGAGCCTCTCCCGTCATCGAAGAACCGGGTATAGCTGATGTAGGCATTCCCTAGAAAAGGGCTCGCCGCCGATTTATCCACCGCTACGACAGGCTTGTCGTTGGAGATTATATTCCCGAATCCCCTGTTCACGATGATCGGTGGAGAGAAGGTTCTGCCGTTATTCACCGACCGCTGGACGTAGATGGTTCCGTCCTCTCCGGAGCCGTTGATCGCAAGCCCGCCGAGCAGGAAAAAGCCTTTGCCGGATGGCCCCGCGGGAACCCGGAATCCACCGTAGGGTCCGATGCGACTTCGAAGCCCTTGGGACGCGGCAGGATGTGGTTCTTGAACGTCTTCCCCCGTCCGTGGAACGCGAGAAGCCGAGAGGAGTAAGATCCGCGTTATAGGCCGAGACGATGATCTTCTCGTTAAGCGGGTTCACCGCTACGCTCGGTTCATTATTCGGCGGGGCGATGCGTGTAACCTGCACATTTTGCTTGACCGAACGCCGCTTTCTACTGCTGCCTGCGATTCTTTTGCCCCTGCGGCGGACGCCCGGGCTAGTGCGGGATGCTGCCTTTCCTTTAAAACGGCGCCCTTTCCCCATGTTCTTCCCCGCCTTGAATCTCTCCGGTTTAAAGCGAAATTTATAGGAGTAATCCGACACTTCCGTCACCTCATCTACGATTCTAAGGCTTGGTGAAACCGTGTATTCCTTTAACTGGACCATAGCCTATTGTTTATATATGACGGGACGCAGGTCTGGGCATGGGCGGATACCCGCCGGGCTTCCGCCTATTTTGTCAAATTCAAGTCCTGGCTCAACTTTTCAATACGAAGCTTTGCTTTTTTTGTAATGGTTCAACAGCATTCTGAAATAAAGAAGTAAGAAAGATTGATTGTATATGTAAATAGCAAAGGAGCACCATAAATTCCATTTTTTATACTGATACACACCAGCCCAATCGCAAATGACTTCAAAACCGATGCCAAATAAGGAAAAGCCCAGAATATAAACCAGCAAAGAGATGCCCCTGATGTTCCATCGGTCGTATAAATACACAAACAAATAAGCGAATGGGGGATATAAGAAGTGCAGCAGGACGTCCGACAGCTCCAGCTCAGGCCAGTCGTTATTATCGTAAAAATCGAAAGGAGGCACTCCGATGGTGGCATTCATCAGTTTGGCGGACGTAATGCTGAAAAAGAGGATAAGGATGAAGACGGATAAAGGAAATCGTTTGCGAAGCGGGATTATCATAGCATAGCTGCAGATTAGCGCCCCTATAATAAACCATTCGTTGGTGTCAAAATGCTTAGGCAAGGCGGCGTTTCACGGGGAGAGCTCCTCCTTTCTAATGATCCTGCGGAACCCCTTCATAGCGGTCAAACAGAGCAGCAGGATCATGAACCATAATAAAGCAGACCCTTTTGTTACCCCGTCCGATTGTTCTATTAAACCCGCCCATTTCGAGGCATATTGAAGAGCGGCGAGCAGAATGGAGAAGGCAAGGGTCAAGACCGTTTTTGCCGAAAACGAACGCAAGGACAGATAAAGCTGAAGAAATAGTAAAACGATAATCGGATTCATGACCATACGAACCAGAATAGATGAAAGGGCTTTATCCATCTCGGTCGAGACCTCTACGAGCTTCATATTGGAGAGAATACTGAACAGATAGGTGTACAGATAGATCACGATCATGCCGTTAAATAAGAACTCGAACAGATGCATTCTCTTGGGCGATAAAATCAGGATCAGCAGAAGAAGGATGACACCGATCAGGCATTTCGAGAGGAACACGTTCTAAACATCTCCTTCCATTCCGGATTCGTCTGCGAAAACGATGCGAATTTAGTATGGAGTATAATAGGAAAAATATGCTTGGGGTAATTGGAGGATAGACCAAAAAACAAAACCGTCAGACAGGTTGAGAAAGACATGCTCCCCTGCAGACGGTTCTTTTTGCGTTCAAAAGCCATGTTAAGGCGCACCTTGGCATGCGCTTTGCAACTGTGCCCGAAACATTCGGTCAGGCAGCACCCCAGCAGGTGCTCATCTTACGTTTTTCTTCAGGAAAGCGACGGTCTTCTCCAGTTTCAGCAGGTGGGTACCTTTCACCAGGATGGCGGTATCCGGCCGGATGGCGGCCTTTAGCGCCGGATGCAGCCCGCGTCTTGACAGGAAGCTGCGGATCCGTTTGGCCGGGAGTCCCGCTTCCCTGGCTCCCGCGGCAATATGCCGGCCCAGCTCGCCGACCGTGAACAAGCGGGTGACCCGGCGGCTGGGCGGCATGGCGTCCTACATCTTTATGGCCTTTGACCGCGTATTTGCCCAGATCCTTCATGTAACCGATCACCGCGACGGTATGCTTTCGCCCGAGTGAGGCCAGGACGTCCAGCGCCGCTTTGGAGGCGTTCGGATTGGAGCTGAACGTATCGTCGATCAGCGTGACCCGGTTCGGCGTACTCCGTCCGCACCAGTCTGCGGATTGGAATCGGGTAGCGGGCGAGGCCTTTCCTGATGTCCAGGGCCGTGAACCCGAGACGGCGGGTGACGGCAATCGCATTCAGCGCATTGTATACGTTATGCCGGCCCAAGCACGGAATGAAGAACCTAGTGTCTTTTCCGTCCAGCCTTACCTTAAAGGATACGCCCCGGCGTGAGGTCCGGATGCCGTGCGCCCTGTAGTCGGCTTTGCTATGGATCCCGATGCGGAGCTTCTTCCCTCGAAAGCCCTTCGTTCTAAGCAGCTTGGAGCCTCGGTCGTCCGCATTCAGCACCAGCGTTCCCTTCGGATGCATATGCCGGATCAGCTCCGACTTGACGCGGGCGATACCGGAGACCCGGTTCCCGACATTACCGATATGCGCCGTGCCCACGTTGGTGATCACTCCGATCGTGGGGCGCATCGCCAGGCAGTGCGCCTTGATGTGGCCGCGCCGCAGCATGCCGAATTCCAGGACGGCCGCCCGGTGGCTCGGTCGGATCCGTCTGGCGTGCCGCCGCGTATTGACCGGCAGGTTCGCATTGGCATTCGATTTGAATACCTTCCAACGGGTTCGCAAAATGGAAGCGATCATTTCCTTCGTCGTCGTCTTGCCAGCGCCGCCGGTTACGGCGATGACAGGACGGCTGCGTTTCGGCATGAACATACCCCTTTTCCTTCGAATGTCCTATGGCACTAATGTATGCCGGACAGTCGCGGATGGACCGGGTGTTTGCCCGGATGGAAAACGACCGGTTCCCTGTTGACTTCGAGTCTGCTCTAAGTTTTAGAATAAACCCAACGAATAGGAAAGGAGCAGATTGATATGATACGAATGGTTTCGCTGATTGTCATGGTTACGTTGATTTGGGGCTATACCTGGGTGACGATGAAAATAGGCCTAAAGGACATCCCGCCCTTCTTGTTCTCGGCGCTGCGGATGCTGATCGGTGCCGTCCCTTTATTCATCCTTCAGTCGCTGCGAAGAAAGCCGTGGGTGCCCGCCGGGAAGGATTGGGTCCCGATCGGGACGATGAGCCTCCTGATGTCGCTCGGCTACTTCGGGCCGCTCACTTACGGCATGCGGTTCGTCAGTTCGGGGCAGACTTCCGTGCTGGTCTATTCGATGCCGATTATCGTGACGCTGCTGGCCCATTTTTTCCTGAACGAAAGGTTAACTCTCATGAAGAGTATTGGTCTAGTCTTCGGGGTAGCGGGCCTGCTGTTCATCCTCGGGCCCCAGGTGTTTCATACGGGTGTCAGCAAAGTGCTCCTGGGTCAAATTCTCATTATTCTGTCGGCCGTTTGCTGGGCGTGTGCCAATCTGTTCAGCAAAGTGAGGTTTGCGAATTATGACATCATTAAGATGACCTCCTGGCAGCTGCTCATCGGCTCGGCTATGCTGCTCTGTGTGTCAGTCGCCGCCGAACCCTGGACCGGGATTCACTGGGGAGCCGCTTCCACGGCGTCACTACTGTTCAACGGTATTTTCTCAACCGCCTTTACGTTCGTCGCCTGGTTCTGGGTACTGGGCCAAATCGAAGCCTCCACGGCTTCCATGACCTTGATGGCCGTTCCGCTGTTGGGACTCTTTTTCGGCTGGCTCGCAGCTCGATGAGCCCCTCACTTCCAACATTGCGGTCGGCGCTTTGCTCATTTGTCTGGGGATTTTCTTTGCGGCCTACCGGAGCAAGGCGAAGAAAGGGGCAAGCGGGAGAGGGCAGTCACTCGCCGAGCCGGAAGCAGGGATCAAATGCGGTTAATATACACCTGCCGGAACTTCTTCCAATAAATGGGCGTTCAAGCTGTGTCAGCCCTTGGCATCGGCCCGTATATTGTAGGGGTTTATCCCAAAAAAACAGGGAAAAGACGGGTGGATTGCGTTGAAACGATTACCCAATCTGACAAGATACGAGTCGATCGGCATCAACCGGGCGTACAATGTGGCGGACGGCCATGCGCATCAGCCGCAAACCGCCGGGCAGCGGCAGATCGTCAGCCGGCTCCCGGAGCTCTTCTACGATGCGGAAGCTGCGCGCCAGTCGGAGCTGGAGGGGGAATTTCGCCGTCTCTTCTACGGTCTGGCCGGTCAGCATTCCGCCGCCGGTCTTCCGAGGACGCTCTTCTGCTACTCCGCTTCGCTGTCGACCGATCTGATCGCCACTTATTTGGCGGCCCACGGGCTCACCGCCGCTCTGCTGCATCCTTGCTTCGATAACCTGGCGACCATTCTGCGCCGGAGGAAGGTTGAGCTTACGCCCCTCTATGAGCGGGAGCTGGCGTTTGACCGGCTGGAGGAGACCTGGGCGAGTCTGCAGGCGGATGCGGTGTTTCTGACGCTTCCCAACAATCCGACGGGCTTTGAACTTTCCCCCGAGGCTTGGGAGCGGGTGGTCAAGTTATGCAAGCAGTATGACAAGCTGCTGATCGTGGACTGCACGTTCCGTTTCTTCTCCAGGAACCCGTTCTGGGATCAGTACGAGTCGCTGGAGCGCGAAGGGGTTCGCTACCTGTTGGTGGAGGATACGGGGAAGACCTGGCCGACACAGGATCTGAAATGCAGCATCCTCGCCATGAGTTCGGATTTGTACGAGGATGTGCTGGAGCTTCATAACGACATCCTGCTGAATGTATCGCCGATCATCCTTCGAGTGCTTATTGAATATTTGAAGGATACGCAGGAGAAAGGCCTCGCATCCGTGATTTGGGAGACGATCGACCGGAACCGCGGGCGGCTGAGGGAGGCCATTAAGTCTTCGTGCCTGCACGTGGAAAATCCCGGCTCCGCCATCAGCGTCGAATGGCCGCGGATCACCGACCCCAAAGCTGCGCAGCGTGGACCCTGGTGGACCGCCTGCACCGGCTTGGCATCGGGGTGCTGCCGGGCGATCATTTTTACTGGGCGGATATGGGGACGGGCGAGCGCTACATCCGTATCGCGCTGGCGCGAAATCCGGCGATGTTCGCCGAAGCCTGCGGCATTTTGAAAGATGCGGCGGAAGAGTGGAGCCGGGGATGAGAATCGTTTATTTGGATGAACCCACTTACCTGCCGGATTCGTTCGTACGCGAGATGGAGAAGCTGGGGGAATTCGAGGTATACCGGGACCGGCCGGATGAGGAAACGGCGGTGCAAAGGCTGTCGGGCGCGGACATCGCGATCGTGGAATGGACACCGCTCCGGGCCAGGGCGTTTCGGGACCTTCGCAGGCTGAAATATATCAGTCTCGTGATGACCTCCTGCGACCTGATCGATTTGGAAGCGGCGGGCGAGGCGGGGATTCCCGTCTCGAATTGCCCGGCCTATTCGGCGCAATCGGTGGCGGAGCATGTCTTTGCGCCGCTGCTTGCGGTGAACCGGAGCCTCCTGAGGGCCGATCCCCTCGTGAGGCAGGGCGGAAGCCACGTTTACGGGCCCTTCCTGGGAATGGAACTGGCGGGGCGGACCTTCGGCATCGTCGGCACCGGCCGGATCGGGCAGGCGGCGGCCCGGATCGCCCGCGGCTTCGGGATGAGGGTAATCGGGACGAACCGCTCCGGCAAACCGGTACCGGGGATCGAGATGAAGGAGCTCGGAGAGCTCATGCGGGAGAGCGACGTCATTTCGCTGCATGCCCCGGCGGGCGCCTCGACGGAGGGGTCGCTGACGGCGGAGCCGCTGGCTTCCATGAAGCCGGCGGCCCTGCTCATCAACACCTGCCGGGGCCGGTTGATCGACGAGGAGGCCCTGTACACGCTTCTCCGGGAGAAGCGGATTGCCGGCGCGGGACTCGACGATGTCGTCACGGTCAAAGACAATCCGCTCTATACGCTGGATAACGTCGTATTCACACCGGGAACGGCTTGGTATACCCGCACGGCGCGGGAAGCGAACATGGAGGAGCCGCTGGGCAACATTCAGAGCTACGTTCAGGGGGCGGCGCGGAATATAGTGAACGCGGAGTTTCTCAGGGCGAAATAGACCGGGTTTCAGCAGAATCCTGCAGAATCCGGGCGGCGGTATGCTGTATATGAGGCACCTGGGAGGGTGTCTTTTTTGCTGTACAGGGGCGATGGAAAAAGTAACGCGGGCTCGTGAAAGAAGAAGGGAACGGGCGGGTAACAGCGAATACAGTATTTGTAAATCATATCCAGACCGGGGTGGTGGCCATATGGTTGTCGAGCAGTATGTGCTTCTTCATGAGCCGGACAAGACCATGTTTGTATTCACGAAGCAGGGCCGGTTCTACGGGCATATCGTCAAGAGAAAAACGGACAAGGCACCTGCCAAGCTTGTATTTGAAACGCCGCTCTATGATACGATGGAGCAGTTAAAGGCGGAGTACCCGGAGCTTGTTGGGACTTCGTAATGGTATGGTTGTACTCCTGAGTTTGTTCATCAAATCCCCTGCCTCCGCTACGGAAGAGTCTGAATTTATCGCAATAACCCGAAGGGAGCGCTGAACAT
Source organism: Paenibacillus sp. P25 (assembly GCA_024704175.1). Lineage (GTDB taxonomy): Bacteria > Bacillota > Bacilli > Paenibacillales > NBRC-103111 > Paenibacillus_G. The sequence continues at coordinate 6,067,491 of CP085629.1, read as the reverse complement.
GAACAGCCCGTTTTTGTTCACAAGAGTAGGGTACTCGTATGTGCCGACAACGAATATTGACCGGTCTATCGACTGGTACGTGTCGAACCTGGGACTGAAGCTCAAAGCCAAATTCGAGGACCGGGGGTCGTTCATCGCCGTTCTGCACTACCCGCACGAGCAAGCCATCGCCGTCCTGCTCATTGAGACGAGCGAGCACCGGCCGCTGGAGATTCACCGCCATGGCCGGCCTTTCCCGATTATGGCGATGAACTGTCCTGATATTGAGTATACATACCTTAAGCTAAAGGACAGCGGTGTTGAACTGGTGACCGAGTTAACCTCCCTCGGCGCCGGAGAAGCCAGGTATTTTTACTTCAGGGACAATGAGGGGAACCTGTTGGAAGCCGCCTGGTCCATCTGGGATCCGGAGGATCGGATCAAGGCGGATTTTATAGAGGAAGCGGACGGGAGTTGAAAAGGGAATCCCCTCAAGGGGGCGGCACGGCGCCGCTCTTATCCCGTCCGGTCCCGCTCATACCAGGAAGCCTGCTGGCGGAATGAATCGGCGTACAGTCCGTTTCGCTCCAACAGCTGCTCGTGGTCGCCGTCTTCCGCGATCCGCCCTTCATGCAGAACGAGGATGCGGTCGGAGTACCGGGCCCACCCCAGCTGGTGCGAGATGAATACGGCGAGCTTGCCTTCCACCATGGTTTGGCATCTGTGAAAAAGCTCCAGCTCGCCGCTCGGATCCATCGCCGAAGTAGGCTCGTCGAAGACGATCACCTCTCCCTCCCGAAGCAGAGCCCTTGCTACAGCCAGCCAGCCGCCACTGCCCTCCGGAGAGCTCGCGTCCCCCCTCCCGGACGGTAGTAAGCCTCGCGTCCAGGCCGCCGCCCGGCTCCGCCAAAGAGTGAAGCCCGCAGGCGTTCAGCGCCTCGATCAACGCCCGGTCATCGGGCGCCCCCGCGACCATGCCTGCCGTCAGATATTCCCGCACCGTGAGCGGGTAATGGCCGCCATCCTGGAAAACAGCACTAACCCGCCGCCACAGTGAGCTTCGGTCCAGCGCTCCAAGCTCCTGCCCGTTAATCCAAATCCGTCCCCCGGTCGGCTCGAACAGCCCGAGCATCAGCTTGACGAAGGTGGATTTGCCGGCCCCGTTGCCGCCCGCCAGGGCTACCGTTTGTCCGGCATGGAGCGTGACGTTCAGATCGCGCAGCACCGGTCGCTCCGAACCCGGGTAACGGAAGGAAACGTTCTCGAAGCGGATCGACCGGATCGGTTCCCCCGGAAGCCCTAGATTCGTCGCAGAAGCAGAAACCGGCTCGTTCAAAAACTCGGCCAAATCCGAAGCCATCGTCCGCTGGGTATACAGCTTGCTCAGCGCAAAGGAAAGCTGCATCGGCACGCTTTGCGCCTGCCAGATGGTTTGGAAGACGACGGCGGCCATGCCGGCGGTGACCGCACCGGCCCCAAGCCGTTGTACCATCAGGGCTAGGCCGGCAAAGGCGGCGACCGTGTACGCGAAGGCGAACCGGGCGGACATCCGGTTCTCCTGCCGGCGGAAGTCGTTCCGGCGGGTGAGAAAGGCCGTCATCCGCCCGCTCCACAGCCGCTTGATGTAACCTGCCGCGCCGAACAGCTTGAGCTCCTTCAGCACCTCGGGCTCGGCTAGGGAATGCTTCAAGTAATCCGCCATCCGCCCGTCCGTCGTCCATTCCCGGTTGAGTCGCTTTACCGCGATTTCAATCCGCGACCGGCCGATCAGAACGAACAGGGTTACGGCCGCCAGCAGGATGCTGATGAGGGAGTGGCCTGCCGAAACGATGAGCAGCATCCCCCCGAACAGAAAGAGAAGGCGAACCGTTTCCGCCGCCTGCCTCAGCATACCGGTCAAGTTCTCTCCCGCCGCGGCCTGGGCACGGCCCAGGCAGTCGTAATAACCGGGATCCTCGAGCCTTTCCAAAGGAACGTGCAGGGCACGGTCCTGGATACGGCCAAGGACGTACAGGGAAGTCCGGCGGTTCATCGCGGCGTCGCTGAAGGAGCGCAGGAACGCGAGCAGCGCTTTCCCGGCAGAAGCTTGCCGCCAGCAGCAGAAGAGGGGGCCAAGCGGCCTGCAGTACGGCTTCCCATGGCCGGCCTGCGAGCCGGATCGCCATATCGATGAGTCGCCGTTCGGCCGCCGCTAACGGGACGATGATCAGGCCGGCAAGGCCCGGGACCGCCAGCCAAAGGGCCGCGATAAGGGGTCGCTTGGCCATGACGTGAAGCAGAAGCCTAAGCATGCCGAATGTTTGCCGTTTCCGTTTCCAAAGGTTCATTCCTGTCCTCCCCGGTCTTTTCCTTATACATACCAAGCTGCCTGAAGGCGGTAGAGCCGGGCGTACTCGCCCTGCCGCTCCATCAGCTCGTCATACGTGCCCTGCTCCGCAATCCGGCCCTCTTTCATGACAAACAATTCCAGATTGGACTACTAAACACAGATTGAAGAAGTTAATCATTTACAGACCGGGCGTTCCCGAATGGATTACCCGACGGCGGCCAGTCGCCAGCAGAACCGGCGCGGACGCTCCTGGGTGCAGGTCAAATGGATCCCGCCGTTCGCCGCACGACGCTGAGCCGCTGCCGGACGTTTCCGCATCGATGCCGCGCGGCGGCGGCCAGCAGAACCGGCGCGGACGCTCCTGAGTGCAAGCCAAACGGATCCCGCCGTTCGCCGCACGACGCTGAGCTGCTGCCGGACGTTTCCGCATCGATGCCTGCCCGGCGGCGGCCAGCAGAACCGGCGCGGACGCTCCTGGTGCAGGTCAAATGGATCCCGCCGTTCGCCGCACGACGCTGAGCTGCTGCCGGACGTTTCCGCATCGATGCCGCGCGGCGGCGGCCAGCAGAACCGGCGCGGACGCTCCTGAGTACAAGCCAAACGGATCCCGCCGTTCGCCGCACGACGCTGAGCTGCTGCCGGACGTTTCCGCATCGATGCCGCACGGCGGCGGCCAGCAAAACCGGCGCGGACGCTCCTGAGTGCAAGCCAAACGGATCCCGCCGTTCACCGCACGACGCTGAGCTGCTGCCGGACGTTTCCGCATCGATGCCCGCGGCGGCGGCCAGCAGAACCGGCGCGGACGCTCCTGGGTGCAAGCCAAACGGATCCCGCCGTTCACCGCACGACGCCTGAGCTGCTGCCGGACGTTTCCGCATCGGTGCCGCGCGGCGGCGGCCAGCAGAACCGGCGCGGACGCTCCTGGTGCAGGCCAGGCGGATCCCGCACGTTCTCCGCATAGCGGTGAACTGCTTCAGGACGGTTGGAAGAACGATCGTTGCGCGCCGGACGTTCCACTGGGAAAGAATACGTAACACCGCTAAACCCCGCAATTTAAACAAGAAAATAAGAAAATCTTATAAAAGAAAAACCGCTCCCGCGCCTTCGCTTGGGCTACGTCCTCAACCTACCATATTGCGGTCCGCCAGTTGGGCTGCCCCGAGCCGATGGGTGACGAGCACCGCCGTTCGTCCTGCGGCGGCTTGCACGAATGCGGCAAAGGCCTCCCGCTCCGCTTTCGGATCGAGCGCCAAGTTCTCGATCTCCAGGCTGACCTCCTGCAGCGCCGGCGGCCTGTGCGGCGGGCCATCGTAGCGGAAAAGGAGCTTTTCCGCCTGCACGCCAAACCGGGCGGCGGCGGCCGGAGGGGTCCCCGGGCCTTCGGCAAAGCCGTCTTCTTCGAGAGCCATATAAGCTGCGAAGGCTTCATGACGGATGGCCAGCTGCGACAAGGCCCCGGCCTGTCGGACGGCTCCCGGGACCGATCCGGACAGCGGCGTCACGCACTGGAACAGCAGCACATAATCGCCGGCCGAATGCGCCGCTTCCGTAGTCGTCAGCAGGACCAGCAAAGCGGCCGCCCCGCTGAGGAGCGCCAGCGATATTTCCGGCATGAGCTTGACTGCTTCGCTCCGGACCAGCGCTTGTTCATTCCGTCTGCCGGCATCGTTGTAAGCCTCGCGCCAGCGCTCCCTGAGGGCGACGCCGATGCCGAGGATGCGCATTTCTTTGGCCGGCTCCTTGGAAATCATCAGCTTATGGAGATGGTCGGCCAGCCGGAAGGAGGCGGTCTGCCCGGCCTTCCTGCGTTCCAGCTGCGAGTCCGCACGGGAATAAAGGAGGCTTTGCACGAGGCCGAAGCCGATCAGAAAGCAGACGAGCGCCTCATAACCGGCCCACAGAAGGAACCCGAGCAGCAGGAGCGTTTGCAGGCTGTCCAGCAGGAACCGTAATCCTTCGAGAAACAGGGTATCGGGGACACCCGCGGGTGTCTTTTTAGTTTGTCTCCGGCGGGGTGAAAGAACTGCGCATCCGTCCGTCGCGGAACCCGGCTTGACGGGGATGCTGCTTTCGCAGCAGGTGAAATCGCCGGAGTCAGCGAGGGCGTTTGTCTTATGTTCGGCGGGGCCCCCGGCCCAAGCTCAAACCGGCTCCAGCTCCACCGCCGCCTGCTTGCCGCTCAGCTGGATGCCGGTCCGCTTCCGCCCGCAGTGGGCGAGATCGGCCGTGAGCCGTTCCAGCGACTCCTTCGCCTTCGCGCCTTCCTTGCCCTGGATCCGCACGACGAGCAGCACGGCGTCTCCACCTTGAAGCGACCGCTCGGACTGATTCCTTTTCGTGTCATAATCGTGATCCTCGATATGAGGCGTCAGCCGGATTTCCTTCAGCTTCGCGGGTCGCTCCCGCTTCCGCTCCTGCCGCTTCTCCTGCAGTCGCTGCTGCTTGGCCTCACCGCGGCCGACCAGCCGGCAGGGCGGCGGGCTCGTCATGAGCGATTCGCAGACCAGATCGACCTTGAGCTGTTTGGCCATAGTCAAGGCTTCACGGGTAGGCACGATGCCCAGATCCTCGCCGTTCACCCCGGTAAGCTGTACTTCCGAAGCTTTGATTTTCTCGTTCATGATCATTTGTGCATCCATCCGATCCTTCGTTATAATAGGTTCATTCTTAATGCTAAAGGAGTTGGCTCCGCGTGAACCGCAAAGAGCTGGAAGAGCAGGTTATCCGAAATTACGAGCGGGACGAACAGATGATGATTCTTGTCTTCGCCCAGTGGTGCGTGAATCACGGCCTGGATCCCGAAGCGCTGTACCGCAGCGCGTACCCGGATCAGATGGACAATGCGGCGCTGAAGCAGGCGCTGGAGCTGACGGTGCCCCGGGAAGAAGCCGGTGAGGTGCCCGATGATACGGTGCTCGGCGTGCTCGCCTTGTTTGGGAATGACGAGCTGGCTTTCATCGTCACGGAGGAGATCAAGAAACGCAAGAAGCAGCGCGGTTCCGCCGATTAAGGCTTGCCTAAACTTATTTTACGACATGGAGCTCCGATCCGAAAGGACGGGGCTTTTTCGCTGTTTAAAGAAATTAGACGAGGCATTGTTCCGATGTAAAGGCTTCGGAGGTTGGCTTCACTTCCGGGGGATTGTTTCAATGTCCGGGGCCGGTTTAAGAAACCCGGGATACGGAAATATTGGAATAGTAGCAACCTTCCTTCCGTTGCGATTCGGCTTAAGGGGAATAGCGTCAATCATGACCAAAGAACGTATCATATTGGCCGCCGTTTGGGTGATCTGTGTGCTGGCCTTGGCGATAGGTGTGAAGAAAGAGCGGTGGAGGGAAGCGGCTATCATTTTTTTTGCAGGGCAGGTCATCACCTGGTCGGTTAGCTTGCTTCTCGTGGAATTCGATTTGGTGGAAAACCCGGTCCGGGAATTTTCACGGGCCACCGCATCCAATTTTTCCTTTAATTTTGTCTTCTTTCCTACCGCGGGGATCGTCTTCAATTTGTATTATCCGGAGAAGCGAAGCTTGCTGCTTAAACTTGGCTACAATGTGCTGTGGGTCGGCGGCCTCACGGGCCTGATTCTGGCGACGGCGCGCTTTACGGGGCTGATCCGTCCCAGCCCGTATTACCGCTACGGCATATGGTCGCTGGTGTTTCTGAGTTTCTATGCGGTACGCAAATATTATCTGTGGTATTTCTACGGGAAGTCTGTCCTGCGAAGGGGCAAGCACGTATGAGGAATGTCTCCATAGATTACATTATTCTCATGATCGTCTATGCGGTTTCCCTGATCGGGCTCTGGCTGGTGCCGGGAGAGAAGAAGAGAAGGGCGCAGGCGGCTTATCTCTTCTTCGGCATGCCGATGTGGATCCTGGGCCTTACGGTAGTGGAAGCGGGCTGGATCGAGTACCCGGTCCGGGATTTTCGGGTCGCTTCACAGACAAGCTTCGTCTTTGAATACTTAGCGTTCCCCACGGTCAGCGTCTATTTTAATCTGTATTACCCTCAGCATCGAAGCAGATGGATTCAGTGTCTGTATTATACGGGATTCGCTTCGGGCCTCACACTGCCTGAATATTTCATTGAGAAGTATACCCAGCTCATTGAATATAAAGGGTGGGCCTGGTACTGGTCCTTCATTAGCATAACTCTCACGCTGTGGCTGTCGAGAAGGTTTTACGAATGGTTCTTCCGCTTGAAAGGCAAGACATGAGCCCCTCTCCGGAGGGGTTATTTGCTGATTGCGTTTCCGTCCCAAGAGCCGAATTTTGCAGGAAAATGCCGAGATTCGTCGCTTGCTAGGTCTATGGTCGGATTTTTCCGGGGGAAGGGAGGGGAATTTGTCGGCGGGTAGAATTTTATTTAACCAAAACAATCATTTGACACCAGCCCATCCCACTGACGAAACGAGGTGAGCCTTCGTGCTGCGCCGCCCCATTCCGATCTTCGTCCAACTGCTGGCCGGGATGTTCCTCATTGCCGCCCTGGCCATCGCGCTGACCAATCTGCTCAATTACCGCTTAACCTCGCAAATCGTATTGAACCGTACCGCAGGCTACACCCAGGAATCCGTCGAACAGCTGTCGGCCAAAATTGACGTCTTTGCTGCGCCAGTATGACCAGGTCTCGCAAATGATTGCTTACGATGAGAAGGTGCAGTCCGCCCTGAAAACGCCTTCACCGGGCCCCGAAGGGCAAGCGCCGGTTGAAATGAACCGCTATCTGGCGGAGAAAATCCGCTATATCGCCGGAGACATGCTGATCCATCTGTTCGACCGCGAAGGCCGCGCTTATTCGTCGAACGAATCGCTTCAGCTGTTCTGGAGGAAGGCCGATGACATCGGCAACACCGCCACCTGGTACAGCAAGATGGAGGCCTTGGACGGGCACATGCTCTGGGTGTACGGCCCGGCATGGCGCGACGGGGAAATTCCGGCGATCATCGGGGCGAGAAGGCTGAAGGACCCGGAACGGCTGACGGCGCTGGGAGATGAGTTCGTCGTCTTTCCGGTGGAGAAGATCAACCGGATCATCGGTGAGACCGGCCAGCGCATCGAGCGGAAGGTGCAGGTGATGGATTCGATCGGCAACATCGTGTATTCCACGGAGCCGCGGGAAATCGGGACTTTCGCCGATGTCGGCTTGTATTCCAAATTCGCCGGGATGGCCCAGCCTTTCTTCGAATGGACGACCCGGGTCGATCAGAAGCGCGTGTTCGTGACCTTTGCCAAATCGTCCTACAGCGGCTGGACGACGATCGCCTACTTTAAGCCGGAGACGGTGTACAGCGACGCCACGCAGATGTGGGCGCATGCCCTGCTCACGATGGGCGTCGGCATTGTTATCGCCCTGGCGCTGGTCGCTTATTTCACCTGGACCCTGACGAAGCCGATCCGGCGACCTGGCGGACGGGATGAAACAGATCCGCAGGGACGGGATCCGGCCGATCGACCGGCCGTTCGCGAGCCGCGAGATCACGCGGCTGTACGCCACCTACAATGCGATGGTCATGGAGCTGGAGGAAGTCGTGGGGCGCCTATCGGAGCAGCAGATCAGCGCGCAGCGGGCCCAGCTCGTCGCGCTGAAGGCCCAGTTCCGGCCGCATTTCCTGTATAACTCGCTCAACCTGATCTATTGGACGATCGAGGACGAACGGCCGGAGAAGGCGCAGGAAATGACGCTCGCACTCAGCGAGTCGCTCCGCTACAGCGTGCACCCGTCGACGGAGCTCGTGACGCTCGGAGAGGATCTGGCGCAGCTCGACCGGTATTTGCTGCTGCAGCGGGCCCGGTACGGCGAGAGGTTCAGCGTCAGCATCGAGGTGGAGGAAGGCCTGGAGCAGCAGAAGGTGATCCGGCTGATGCTGCAGCCGCTCGTCGAGAATGCGTTCCATCACGGGCTTGAGCAGAAAGCCGAGGGGGATTGGCGCATCCGGGTGCGGATTTACCGGCAGGAACGCCGGTCGCTGTGCTCCGTAGAGGATAACGGCACCGGCATGGCGCCCGAGGCCCTGCGTTCGCTCGAATCGGCGATCCACCGGGAGAAGGAATTCGAGAAGCCGGGACGCGGCATTGGACTCAGCAATCTGCATAAGCGGCTGCAGGCGTTCTTCGGTGCGGCTTATGGCCTCCGCCTGTCCCAGAGCCCGCTCGGCGGGCTGCAGGTGGAGCTGTCGCTGCCCGTTGCATCGCCGGATCACGGGCCCGCCGTGACGGCCAGGAAAGGAGATGATGGCGCCGCTTAACACAGGACCTGTATGGATCCGGCGGGGGCTTAGGCTGATCCTGCTTACGCCGCTTGTGCTGCAGAGCTCCTGCTCTCCCGAAGTTGCCCTTCCCGGTGTGACAAGCGCGCCGCCCCCGACAACGCTGCGCATTTGGCTGTCGCCGGGAAGCGGACTGGAGCCGCTGATCAAGAAATATGCGGCGGAGCTGCCCGACGTGGATGTCGAAATCGTGGCGTTCCAGTTCGACGACGTGCTGCCCAGCCTGATGACGGCTCTCGCCACGAAGGCGGATTCGCCCGACCTGGTCCTGCTGGAAGATTCACAGCTCAATAAGTTGAAACGCTTCCAAAAGGAATTTTACAACCTGTACGCCTACGGCGACGAACGGGTCCACTTTTTGGATTGGAAATGGCGGCAGGCGGAAAGCAAGGACGGCGGGTTCCTGTACGCCATGCCGGTGAGCATCGGGCCGGTGGCGCTCGCGTACCGTCCCGAGCTGTTCCGGGCGGCGGGACTGCCGGTTGACAGGGAAGAGGTGGCGTCTTATCTGGACGATTGGGACGCTTTGGAGCGGGCCGGGCTCGCCCTGAAGGAGCGGCTGGGCACAGCGCTCGTCGACAATCTGACGAATGTGTTCTTAAGCTGCTTCAACCAGTATGACGGCCGTTACGTGACGCCGGAGCACGAACTCGATCCGCGTGTGAAGGAAGCGTGGGACCGGGCGATCCGGTTCCAGCGGCTCGGGCTGAACGCGGGGCTTCCTTCCCAGACCTCCGCCTGGGCGGAAGGGGCGGTGAACGGCAAATTCGCCGTCGTCCTGGCGCCTTCCTGGCTGCACGGCATGATCAAGAAGAATGCCCCCGCCACTGCCGGCAAATGGGATCTGGCCCGCGCCCCCGGCCTGCCGTCCAACTGGACGGGCACGTATTTGGCGGTTCCCTCCACAAGCCGCAACCCGCGTGCGGCCTACGAGCTGGCGCGGTGGCTGACCGCGCCGAAGCAGCACTCGCCGGGTTCATCGGCGACTGGAAGCTTCCCGTCGACGCCGGAATCTTACTCGTCCAGGGATTTTCTGGAGGTGCGCGATCCTTTTTCAGCGGGGCCCCGGTGGGACAGATTTACTCTTATACGGCGGTACGCTACAAAGCGGCTTACGACGATTACGACTATGCTCCGATCGAGCGGATGATCCGGGACGGGCTCCGGCGGGTCGAATCGGACGGTGCGGATCCGGACCGGACTTGGGAAGGAATTGTCCGCGATTTCCATGAAAGAAACAAGGAGGCGGATTGACGATGTTTACGGTTCTGGTAGTCGACGATGAATCCAATGTGCGCATGCCGGTGTGCCGGACGCTGGCCCGGTTTGAAGGGGTAGGCGAAGTGCTGGATGCCTCCGACGGGGTAGAGGCGATGAATATCCTGGACAAGCGGAGGGTCGAGCTGGTCATCACGGATATCCGGATGCCGGCGGCCGACGGTCTGCAGCTCGCCGAATATGTCCGGAGCCGTTCGCCGGAGACCGATGTGTACGTGCTGACGGGCCATGCGGAATTCGACTATGCGATGAAGGCGATGCAGCATCAGGTCGCGGCCTATCTGCTGAAGCCGCTGTCCAAGGAAAAGCTGCGCGAAATCTATGACGCCTCCTTCGAAAAGCACCGCCGGCGGCTCGAATCCGAGCAGGTGATGCGGATCCGCCAGCGCGCCCTGCTGGAGAAGCGCATGCACGACCTGCTTCACGGGGTGCCGGTGCCGACCTTCGACGCGGGGCTCATCCCGCCGTACGAGAAGATCATGCTGGTTTCCTTCTCCACCAAGGATCTGCGTTCGCTGGGAGAAGCGCCCGTGCGGTATTTTATCCGGGAATGCGCCCATGAATCGTTCAGCCGTCTCGGAACGGCGGCGGTTTGTCTGGAAGACCGCTTGATCACGGTGGTGCTGTTCACGGAGAACTACGACCAGGAGGCCTGGGAACGGCAGGTCCAGGAGACGTCCCAGTGGATGGAGGAGCGGTCCGCGCATCGAGGTCAAAATCGGCTACGGCGGCTGTACGAAGGAAATCCAGGATCTCGGCCTGATGTATATCCGCAGCATGATGAGCCTGGGCTTCACGGAGATTACGAGGAAGGAGACAGGAAAATCGCTGTCGCCGATCATCAGAGCGCTTCTCGGCTATGTGCACAAGGCGTATGCGGAGGAGGCGAGCCTGTCCGAATTCGCCCAGCAGCATCAAGTGAACGCGAACTATTTGAGCAATTTGTTCCATCAGGAAATCGGGCTCACCTACACGCAGTATCTGACCCAGCACCGCCTGACGGAGGCCAAGCGCCTGCTGAGGGAAACGAACCTGAAGATTTACGAAGTATGCGAAAGGGCGGGATACAAGGACCCGGCTTATTTCAGCCGGATTTTCAAGACGTTCGTCGGTATGGCCCCGGGCGATTACCGGACCTCCGCCGAACCTTTCTAACATAAGTGCAAGAAATCGAAGATTCGTTATCTATCCCCGGGAACAGGTCCTTGTCTATACTACTTGTAAGGGCTTTCTTTGGAGTCCGAAAATCAGAAGGGAGCGTTCATAGATGACAAGGGTGCCGAAGCGTAAAGCCGTATTCCTGCTTTTGGTTTCCTTCCTGCTTCTTCTTAGTGCCTGCAGCGGCGGCGGAGGGACCCAAGGCGCGGCGAAAACCGATGCAAAACCAAGCGATAGCAAGAAGGTTCAACTGCAGATGTGGTTCTGGCAGGGGGCGTCGTTCGAGAAAATTATTCCGGAGTTCAACCGCACACATCCGAACATTGAAATTGTACCGCAAATTTACAAATGGGAGGATGCGCACAAGAAGCCGCTGACCGCCATGTCGGCGGGCTCGGGAGCCCCGGATATCGCGATGATCGACATTTCGCAGCTGGATCAGTTCCTGAAATATCCGGACAAATTCTATAACCTCAACGATTTCGGAGCCAAAGATTTGGCCAAGGATTATCTGGAATGGAAATGGAAGCAGTCCATGGTGGGCGACAAGCGGCTCGAGTCGCCGACGGACATCGGTCCGATGGTGCTGTATTACCGGCAGGACCTGTTCCAGCAGGCCGGTCTTCCTTCCGAGCCGAACGACGTAGCGGCCAAGATCAAGAACTGGGACGACTTCCTCGCCGCCGGCAAGACGCTGAAGGAGAAAACGGGAGCCGACATTCTGTCCAATCCTTATGAGCTGTACGGCGCGATCCGCGACCAGGGCAACGAGCTGTACTTCGATAAGGACGACAAGCTGATCATCGATACCAACCCGCAAATCAAGAAAGCGCTGGATTATTATAAAAAAGCCCGCGAAATGGGCATCGCGGCGACGTACGACCAGAAAAACGCACTGCAGGAATATTCCGCGGCGCTCAACTCCGGCAAGATTGCGACTTACATCTCCGCCGCTTGGGGCAGAGGCCATGTGGAAACCCGGGCGCCGGACACGAAGGGCAAATGGCGCGCAGCCAAAATCCCGGAAGGCACCGGCAACATGGGCGGATCGTTCCTGCTCATTCCGAAGGAGTCGAAATACGCCAAGGAAGCCTACACGGCGATCAGCTGGCTGATTTCGCCGCCGGAGCAGCTCGAGGTGTTCAAGATTTCCGGTAACTTCCCGTCCACGCCTTCGGTATACGGCGATAAAGCGTTCACGGAAACCGGCTACGAATTCTGGGGCAATCAGAAGCTCGGCGTACTGTACTCCGAGGTGGCCAAGGACGTGAAGGTGCAGCGGAAAGGCCCGAACTACCAAACGGTGGAGGATATTATCAGCGACGGCATGCAGGCGGTGGCGGTTGATAAGACCAAGGATCCGGAGAAAGAATTCTGGGCGCTCGTCGAGAAAGCCAAGGCCAAGCTGAAAAATAAATAAACCTATACAAGGGAGGGCCGTTTCGCTAGCCGAAATGGCCCTTTCGAAAAAACAGGCATCAAGGTAGGAGGTGGACTGATGAGAGGGTTCAAGGCGTATTTGGCACCTTACGCGATGATCTCGCCTTTTTATATTTTGTTTATCGTCTTCGGCCTGTTCCCGATTCTGTTCTCGCTGTATCTGGCCTTCCACGCGTGGGACGGTCTCGGGCCGATGGAATTCGTAGGGCTCCGCAATTTCCGCAATTTGCTGACGGACGATCCGGATTTCTGGAAATCGGTCGGCAACACGTTCGTGATCTGGTTTCTGTCCACCGTGCCGCGACCTGTTCGCGGCGCTGGTCGTCGCCTTCCTGCTGAACGCGGCGTTCATGCGGTTCAAGGACTTTTACCGGGCGGTCTATTTTCTTCCGAACATTACGTCGATCGTCGCGGTGGCGATCATCTTCGGCTCCTTCTTCGGCGACCAGTTCGGGCTCATCAACGGCCTGCTGCAGGCGGTGGGGCTGCCCCGCATCGAATGGACGAGCGATCCGTTCTGGGTGAAGGTGGCGATCTCGCTGATGGTCATCTGGCGCTGGACGGGCTATAACGCCATTATTTATTTGGCGGGGCCGCAGTCGATTCCGCATGACCTGTATGAAGCGGCTACGATCGACGGGGCGAACCGCAGTCAGCAGTTCTTCAGCATCACCCTGCCGCCGCTGCGACCGATCATTTTGTTCACGGTCATTCTGTCCACAATCGGCGGCATGCAGCTGTTCACGGAGCCGCTTATTCTCGTCGGCAATACCGGAGGCTCCACCAAGGGCGGGCTGACGCTCGTGCTGTACCTGTACAACCAGGCGTTCGGCAACCAGCTGTTCGGCTACGCTTCGGCCATTGCCTGGATGCTGTTCCTGATCATCGGCGTCTTCTCGTTCATCAACTGGAAATTCGTCTCCAGAGGGGAGGGCGTATGATGCGCACAGCTTCTTCATCCATCGGCACGGTTAAGGCGGTATCGTCTACGAAACGCTCGAGGAAACCCGGCACATTCCTGATTCACATCGGCATGCTGATCGGTGCGGTGCTTTCGCTGTTCCCGTTCTACTGGCTATTCGTGATGTCGACGGCCACCACGGCGGATATGTTCCGCTTCCCTCCGCGGTTTGTGCCGAGCGACCAGCTGCTCGTCAATATCGGCAAAGTGCTCGATCATGTCGGCTTCTTCCGGTCGTTCGGCAACAGCCTGTTCGTGGCGGGGACGCATACGCCGCTGGTGCTGTTCTTCTGCTCCATGGCGGGCTTCGCCTTTGCCAAATTCGATTTTCCGGGCAAGTCTTATCTCTTCTTCTTCCTGCTGGCGACGATGATGGTGCCGCAGCGGCTCGGTCTGATTCCGCAGTTCATCATCATGCAGAAGCTGGGCTGGATCAACGATTTCAAAGCGCTGATCGTGCCCGGGGCGGCGAGCGCCTTCGGCATTTTCTGGATGCGGCAGTACGCGGCTTCGGTGCTGCATGACGAGCTGATCAATGCGGGGCGTATCGACGGCTGTAACTCCTTCGACCTGTACTGGCGCGTCGCGCTTCCGGTGCTCCGGCCCGCTCTGGCGACCCTCGGCATCATCACGTTCCTCGGCTCGTGGAACGATTATTTGTGGCCGCTCGTTGTCATTTCGGTGCAGGACAGGTTCACGATCCAGATGCTGATCGCCTCCATGAACGGGGTTTATAGCACGGACTATTCAATGGTCATGGCCGCCACGCTGATGGCTACCGTACCGCTCATCATCGTGTTCTCCTTGTTCAGCAGGCAGTTTATCGCAGGGCTGATGCAGGGCTCGGTCAAAGACTAGCCTTCTCCGGCTCCCGTGCCGCTTGCTCCTTGCTCCGCAAATAAGGCAGCAGGGAAACAAGGCCGAGTACCGCCAGCAGGGCGCCGACCCATAGCGGAGAGGCAAGGCCGAATCCGGCGTCGATTGCCATGCCGCCAAGCGCGGAGCCGACGACGATCCCGAAGCTGATGATGGAGCCGTGCACCGTCGTCACGAGCGTCCCGGTACCCGCCACCCGCGTGATTCGGGTGGCCATGGCGGGATTCATCGGCACCCCGGCCAAACCGACCACGATCACGGCCGCCATGGCAATGAGCGGGCTCGCGGGCGAAGACGCCGAAGAGCGTGAGGGCCGCCGTCAGCGCGAGGAGGCCGACGCCGAGAATCGGCATCATATAGCGGTCGGCCAGCCGGCCGGTGATGATATTGCCGATCACGGTCGCGACGCCGTACACCGCGAGCAGAAGCGGGACCGTCGATGTCGTGAAGCCCGCGAGATCGGTCAGGATCGGCGAGAAGTAGCTGAAGGCGGCGAAGGTCGCCCCTATGATCAGCATGCTGGTCGCGTAGGCGGCCCACAGGCCGCCAGCGCGGAAGGCGGCCAATTCGTCCCGGAGGCGGACCGACTCCGGTTTGGGCGATGCCGGGATGGTGAACAGGCCGAGTAGGCCCGACACCAGGACCAGCACCACGACCGCCCAGAAGCTGGCACGCCAGCCGAAATACTGGTCGAAGAGCATGGCCAGGGGGAGTCCGATCGCGGTAGCGACCATCAAGCCGCCAAGGACGATGGAGGCCGCCCTGCCGCGGGACTCGGGGCCGACCAGAGTGAAGCAGATGGCCAGCGACACGCCGAAGCAGGCGGCGGAGGACACGCCGGTGATGATCCGTGCGATCATCATCACCTCATAGGTGGGGGCCAGCGCACCGAGAGTCTGCCCGGCGAGGAAGACGAACGCCAGCGTGAGGAAGGCCTGCTTGCGCGGCGGCTTCAGCAGTCCGACGGTCAGCGACGGACCGCCGACAATCATGCCCGCCGCATAGGCGGAAATCAGGTAGCCGATCGCGGCGATGGATACCCCGAATTCCGATGACAGCGAGGCCATCATGCCGGCCACCATAAATTCGGAGGTGGTCATGGAAAAGATCATCAGTCCCAGTATATAAATCGCGAATGGCATGGAAACAACTCCTTTTTTTAATGTTCTTTATTATTGTAACGTTTAGTACAAAATTGGACGCAACTTCCCTATGTAAAATGAAAGGCGCGGAAAAACGCCCTCCGTCAGGGGGAGACAGGGTACCGTGAACGATTTGCTCACAGTACCGCCAGCGTCCCTTCCACCACATCCGTTAACGTCCCCCGGTCCTCTACGACCTTGCCGAGCACCCGAAGCCCGTAGTAGCCGCTTAGAAAAAAGCGGGCCAGTTCCATTGGCGGACGCCCGGACGTGATTTCACCGGACGCTTGCCCTTCCTCCATCACACGGCACAGCGCCTTCTCTAGCCGCCCTACATGACCGCCGACAAGCTGCGCCACAGCCGCATCCTTGCCTCCGAGCTCAATCGCTGCGTTGACGGCGAGACAGCCCTTCCGCTCCGTTCCGCCGAAATCCTGATCGATCGCCCATTCCATCAAGGCGCGCAGGCGGTCTTTGGCCGGTCCGGGACGTTCCAGAATTTCCACCTGTCCCTGGATGCCCAGCTCCTGATAGCGCCTCAAGGCCTTCTCGTAGAGGGCATGCTTGCTTGCCGAAGGCGTTGTACAGGCTACCCCGCCCCAGCCCGGTCCGTTCGCACAGCCGCTCCGTGGAGCTGGCCTCGAATCCGTGCTCCCAGAACACCTCCATGGCCGCTTCAATCACGTTAGTATCTTTGAATTCGCGAGGTCTGCCGCTCATGCCGTCCATCCCTTTCCAGAACCGTAGTGCTTCTCCCCTGCCTATGAGCCGCCTTGAGTAGGATTATAGCTATTTTGTAACGTTTAGTCAAATATAGGGCGAGGTGAGTCGGCATACCGCCGTTGGACTGGTCCGGAAACCGGGGGCCGGGCTAGTCCATCGTTGCCCCGGGAGGGTAGTAAAAGGGAGGCGCGATCAGCCAGCCCCGCTTCTTCATGAGCGATTTATAGGGAGTTCCGTATTTGAGCAGGGAGCCCATCGATTGCAGCAAGAGCGACCCGACATCATTTCTCAGGCACTGCGCGAGCGCTTGGCCGCATAAGGCGATGCAGGCCGAAATTTTCCCCATGATCAAATTCGCCAGTTCTTCATCCGTAAACTTAACCCCGAGCGGAATGCTCTCGGGAGACGAATCGGGCTTCGGTTCGGAGGCTTTCGGGAGCGTGACGCCTTCCTTGATCAAGAAGTCCCGAATAAGCTTTGAAGCTTCGATGGAGTTCTCCAAGGCATTTTTTGCGGCATGCCTCAGCTCCTGATCCGGCGTCGTATTAAGTGCAATTTGGTAAATGAGCTGACCTTCCTGGTAGATCGTCAGAAGCGTCCAGAGCGCCATCACTTCACCGGCATGAAGAGGCGGCTTCGGCTCATCGTCGATCAAGGAACCGAGAAGATTCGCCAGCGATTCCAATAGATTTGTCATATCCGCGATGCCTCCATGGAGTAAGATCTTCCTTGGTAGGATATCCAGCAAGAGGTAATCATAATCCTTTCATCGTTCAGGTACGCCGGGAGGACCAAGAGCATTTACGGGAGTAACCGGGGAAATGCAGTGATTGTGGCATCCTTCTCCGTTTGAATCCCTAACGTAACGAACTTAAGAATCGCCGGAAAGTTTGGGCTCTGTGGTCCAGTCCCAATATTTGGTCCCGTATGAGGAGATAAACCGATATAACCAAGTATCAAAATTGCAAAATAAGTTTCTGCCGGGACGATAAAAGGTTGCGCTTTCTTTTACAAATGGGCTTTGTTAATTCTTAATGTTGATTTTCAGCCAAAAATATAACCGCCCCGTAATGGGCGGTTTATTAAGCTAGCGTACCCGTTGAATGATTACATTCGCACATTAGGACTTAATTTGGAGGTTGCTTTTTAAAATCTGATTGCAACAAAGTATCAAAGCCGATTCCGAATTCAGATCTCGATGTCACGGTTTATTGCTGATGTACAAAGCTAAATTCAGTTTTTTTGAAAGGTAACTTTACACGAAAAAGAGTTCTTCATTGAATCACATCGGCCGTTGGCAATGTAATATAGACGGCATCAATTTCACTTTTCCCATCAATTAATGCTTTTGCAATTCTATGTCCCCCATCAATTAATTGTCCATCTGAACATAATAATATTGGGTACTCCATGTTTGCGTTGATAATCCGCTGACAATGAAACGCAACATTCCGTATAGTTGGAATTGGTCTACTCCCACTATCTTTAAACCAACAATCCTGATCAAGTTCCTTTATTGAATCAATCATGATTTTATGAACGGGTAAGTTCTTAGATAACTCCCACAGTTTTTCTACGTCCCAGAAATGTCGCCTTCCGTCAATTATCCTTCCGTGTTTATGCTTCATTCGTGAAAGTAACTCTTCCACAATAATCACCTCAGTTTTCATAATAATCAATAGCAGGAGACATAAACCAGTTACTTGGTTATTCTGGATTTGGATTCCGTTTTCCTCCCGTTGCGGTATCCTGCCCGTTCAACAGTAAGCCATCCGTCGAAGTCTAGCGTTCGTATCCTTTGCAGAAAACAGGCATGAAGACACCAACATGTTTTTTCTTATTCGACGCTGTGTTCTCATACTCCTTGCTGTCGATATAGCGGAACCATGCCAGGTAATGTTCTAAATATTTGGTTGCCACCCCATTGAAACGGTCCATCCATTTCTTCAGTTGCGCCCACGCCCAAGAACGCCTGAGAAGGTCATCGATAGTCCCCTTTTATTATCAAGGATGGAATCATATGGGTTCAAGATGATCTTTTCTTTAAAGCTCAACCCGGTGCAGTTGGTCTTCCGCGGTGGATGCTTTTTGCATCCTTAAAAGCAGAATCGCCCCCTAACTCCTCCACCCGAATTGGTGTATACTAATCTTAAATCGATTCATTTTGCAACATATCTGGAGGACTCCTATGAAAATACGTGTACTGGCTATAGCACCTTACCCGGGCCTCAAGGACCTGCTGCTCGAAATGGCGCAAAACGAAGATGCCATCGAAATGGACGTGGAGGCGGCCGACCTGCATGAAGCCGTTCCGCTCGTGCGGCATGCGGAGCAGCAGGGCTACGACATCATCGTCAGCCGGGGCGGCACGGCGACCGTGATCCGCAAGCACGTAAACCTGCCGGTCGTGGATATTCCCGTGTCGGGCTACGATATTTTAAAGGTCGCTGACGCTCGTGAAGAACGCGAATTCCAAGGTGGCGATCATCGGCTTTCCTTCGATCTGCCGCGGCGTAGCGGAGGTGTCGAGCCTGCTGGACTTCCAAATCCCTTCCTATCCGATTGAGGAGGAGGCGGAGGTCGAGGGCGCGCTCCGGCGCGCTTTTCAATCCGGCGTACAGCTGGTTCTCGGCGATATGGTCACCGTCCGTACCGCGCAGACGATGGGCTACCGGGGCATTCTGATCACTTCCGGGCGGGAGTCGATTTCGGACATGTTCGGGGAGGTCCGCCGCGTTTACGACGTGCATAAGAAGGGTGAGGAAAAAGCCCGTTTCTTGAACCGGTCGCTGGACTCGGACGAGCGGGGATTCTCGTGCTGGATGAGACGAGAAGCATCCGGTATGTCAACCGGGACGCCGCCCGCCTTCTGGGCGGGCCGGAGGAGCGAGCTCCGCGGCACCAATCTGGTGTTGTCTTCGCCGGCCTTGGCGGATTTGATCAAGCGGTCGGAGGAGGAGCGAGCCTTACGCGGAATCGGAGCATTACGTGCATCTGAACGACGAGCAGTACAAGGCCACCGTCGCTCTGCGGGGGCCCGGGGAGACCGGGTACCTGGTTTATCTGGAATCGCTGGAAAAATGGCGCACCGACCGGCGCTTTGCGGCCTACCTTCCTTCGCGGCTGGCCACGTTCACGCAGCTGATCGGTTCGAGCCCCACGCTGCAGAAGGCAATCAGCCGCGCCAAGAAGTTCGCGGATTCGGACCGGAGCGTCTGGATTTCGGGAGAGCGGGGCACCGGCAAATCCGCTCTGGCTCAAGCGATTCACTCGGCGGGGAAACGCCGGGATCAAGGCTTCTATATGATTTCCTGCGGCGAGGTGACCGATGAGGAATGGGACATGCTGCTCACCGGCACCGCCCAGGCTCCCGGGTTGATGGAAGGGGGATTCGCGGGGACGCTCTATCTGAAGCATGCCGACCGGCTCAGCCGGGCGGCGCAGGACCGATGGCCGCAGGTGATCCGCGGCGGCAAGAACTTCCGTTTTATCGCCTCATCGACGACCCCTATGACCAAGCTGCATCATAGGCCCGAATATAACCAGGAGCTGATCACGGCGCTCGGCGAGCTGCATCTGAGCGTGCCTCCGCTGCGCGACCGACCGGAAGATATCGAGGAGATGATCCGGGTCATGATCGCGGACTACAACTCCCGTACGGGCAAACAGATTGTAGGGATGCGGGAGGCCGTGCTGGAGCGGCTCATCCAGTATGATTGGCCCGGCAATTTAACGGAGCTGGAGAATCTGGTGCAGGAAATGATGATACTGACCAAAGGGCATTATACGGAATGGGACGAGGTAAGTGAGATTTGGGAACGGCTGAGGCAAATCCCCGGCGCTCCGGCCCCGTCTGCCGTGATGACCCCGATCGACCTCAGCGGCGACCTGGAGGAAATTGAGGAGCGAATCCTGTGGCATGTGCTGCAGGAGGAAGGGATGAATCAGTCCAAAGCCTGCAAGAGGCTGGGCATTAACCGTTCGACTTTGTGGAGAAGGCTCAATAAAATGTTTAAAAATGAAACATAATCGGCATTGATGGGCAGGGAGACTTCCGGGTATAATTTAAATGTAACGCTTACACGAAGCTGTTTGTTGCAAAATAATACAATACACCTTGGAGGGCTTCCTGTGAAAATTAAAGCGAGCATTGAACGGATCCCGGGCGGAATGATGATCGTGCCGCCGCTGCTTGGCGCCATTATCAACACCTTGTTCCCGTCGATCCCCAAGACCTTCGGATCGTTTACCGGCGCCCTGATGACCGGATCGCTGCCGATTTTGGCGGTCTTCTACGTTTGTATGGGCTCGACGATCGATTTTAAATCCACCCCTATATCTTGAAAAAGGGCGGCACGCTGCTAGGAACCAAGATTCTTACGGCGATCATCGTCGGCTTCATTGCGGCGAAATTCCTCGGTGAGGGCATGATTGAAAGCGGATTATTCGCCGGCCTGTCCGTTGTGGCAATTGTAGCGGCGATGAACGATACCAACGGCGGTTTGTATATGGCCTTGATGGGGCAGTTCGGCAAGAAGGAGGATGTCGGCGCCTACTCCATCATGAGTCTGGAGTCCGGGCCGTTCCTCACCATGATTACGCTGGGTGTCGCCGGTCTCGCGGCTTTCCCTTGGCAGACGCTGGTCGGCGCCATTCTTCCTCTGGTCGTCGGCATGATTCTGGGGAATTTGGACAAAGAGCTTCGCGAGTTTCTCGGAAAAGCCGTTCCCGTGCTGGTGCCTTTCTTCGCCTTTGCGCTGGGGGCCGGCCTGAATTTGAAAAACGTATGGCAGGCGGGTCTGCTCGGCGTCCTGCTGGGCATCTCGGTTGTGGTTATTACCGGTCTGGCCTTGCTGTTCACCGACCGCCTGACGGGTGGGAGCGGCATCGCGGGCTTGGCCGCGGCTTCAACGGCGGGCAATGCGGCAGGCGTTCCTGCGGCGGTAGTCGCCGCCAATGCCGCCTATGCGCCGGTGGTACAGACGGCGACGGCGCTTGTGGCATCCTGCGTCATCGTGACGGCGATCCTGGTGCCGATCGTCACCGCTTGGTGGGCGAAGCGGATCGGAGCCGGCGCATCCGGTTCCTAAGGCGGTTTACCGTGTCCCGGCGTTCCTCTGAAGGACCGTCCGGGGCACCTGTTATTTTTGTACGTGACAAGCGGGAGGGGAGCAGTTTTGAAGCGGTTGGCGATTATTGCGGACGATCTGACGGGAGCCTCCGATTCAGGCGTTCAAATTGCAAGAAAAGGGTCGCCTGCGCAGGTGATTTTTGACTGGTCGGGGCTGCCCGGGGATACGGCTGCAACGGGTACGATCGTGATCGACACGGACAGCAGGGCCGTACCCGGTGAACAGGCCTACCGCCGTGTGAAGGAAGCGGTCATGCGGCCTTAAAGCAGAGGGGCTACGATTTTATATACAAGAAGATGGATTCCACGCTGCGCGGCAATCTCGGGCAGGAAATCGACGCGGTCTTGGACGTGTACGGCTTCGAGGGGGCGATGGTGGTTCCGGCTTTTCCGCGAATCGGCCGGACGACCCTGGAAGGAGTACATTATTTGAACGGGGTGCCGATCCATGAGACGGAAATTTCCCGGGATCCCAAGACGCCCGTTCCTACGGCTGATATCGGCAGGCTTCTTGCCGGTCAATCGACCAGAACGAGCGCGAATGTGAGCGCGGCCGATCTGCGCGGCGGCCCGGAGGCTGTTGATTCGCGGATCCGTGAGGCGCTGGCGGGCGGAGCCGGGCTGATCGTCTTCGACGCGGAGAGCGATGAGGATATGCAGCGGATCGCGGAGCTGGTACCCGCGTACGGGCGGCGGTTTCTGTGGGCGGGCTCGGCGGGGCTGGCCGAATATTTGCCGATGGGCGAAGGGCCGGACGCGGCTGAGACGGCTTCGCAGGAGCCGGACGGAAAGCTGCCCGTTATGCTGGTGGCAGGGAGCGTCTCGAAGGTGACCCGCGAGCAGGTGGCCGCGGTGAACGGGCAGGAGGGTATCGTGCCGGCCGAGCTGGACCCGATCCGGTCGCTGGCTTCCGCCGAGCGGGAAGCGGAGGAGAAGGAGCGCTGCTATAGCGTCCTCTCCGGGGCGCTTCAGGCCGGGTCGGATGTATCCTTGTTCGCCGGGACTTCTCCCGAGCAGGTGCTTTCGGCCCAGCGTCTTGGAGCGGAACGGGGGCTTGACCCTTCCGGCGTATCGGGCAAGATCGCGGACGCACTCGGGGAAGTGGCGGCCCGGCTTGTCGGCTCGTGCCGGCTGCAGGGGCTGGTGCTTACCGGCGGAGACACGGCGAAGGCGGTCTGCCGGCATCTGGGCGTTCACGGGATCGAGCTGGTCGCCGAGGTGGAGCCGGGGATTCCGCTCGGGCGTCTGATCGGCGCCGGGGGGCTGGCGGCGGTGACGAAGGCGGGGGCGTTCGGGAACCCGTCGTCTTTATGGAATGCGATGCAAATTTTGAAGGGAGCGAATGTGAATGTATAGTCCGGTGGTTGGGATTACGATGGGTGACGGAGCGGGCGTTGGCCCTGAGATTATTATGAAGGCTTTGAACGATGCGGGCTTGTATGAGAGCCGCCGGCCTTTTGTTATCGGCGATGCGAAGCTGCTCGAGCGGGCGGCTCAAGTGGTGAGCAGCACGCTGAAGGTGCGCTCGATCGCGTCCCCTGCGGAAGCGAAGTACGAGTACGGCACGGTGGACTGCCTTGATTTGAACCTGCTCCCTGCCGATCTGCCGTTCGGGCGCGTATCCGCCGAGGCGGGCCACGCCGCGTTCATGTATTTGAAGAAAGCGATCGAGCTCGCGAACGGCGGCGAGATCGATGCCATCTGTACGGCGCCGCTGAACAAAGAGGCGCTGCACAAAGGCGGGCATATTTACCCGGGCCACACGGAAATTCTGGCCGAGCTGACGGGAACGAAGGATTATTCGATGATGCTGTCCGCCCCTAAGCTCAAGGTCATCCATGTGACGACACACGTGGGGATCATCGACGCCGTGAAGCAGATCAACCCGGACCGGGTCTACAAGGTAATCCGCCTGGCGCACGAAACGTTGAAGAAAGCCGGCTATGAAGCGCCGCGGATCGCCGTATGCGGGATCAACCCCCATGCCGGGGAGAACGGACTGTTCGGTTACGGCGAAGAGGAGGAGAAGGTCATTCCCGGCGTGCAGCGGGCTCAGCAAGAGGGCATTCTGGCGTCCGGTCCACTGCCGGCGGACACGCTCTTCTTCCGGGCGACGCGGGGCGACTTCGACATTGTCGTGGCGATGTACCACGATCAAGGCCATGGCCCGATCAAGGTGCTCGGCCTGGAGGCGGGCGTGAACATCACGGTCGGCCTGCCGATCATCCGGACAAGCGTCGACCACGGCACGGCCTTCGATATCGCGGGCAAAGGCATCGCCGACGAGCAGAGCATGAAGGAAGCGCTGAAGCAGGCGATCGAGCTCGCGCCGAAGCGGTGAGCAGGCAGTTGTGCACAAAAAAAGTCCAACCTTGAGTAAACTGGTCCCCATAGTCTAGACACTTTGAAAAAAGTGTTTAGGCTGTGGGGGCCTTTTTGTATACTGGAATTAGCTATAGGGGGCGGGCAAAATGAGCAAGAAACATTTTAATCCAAGCGAACGGGAACAATTATCAGCAAACCCATATGTTCTGCGGGTAAGCGAGAAGTCGATCACTTATGCCGATGAATTCAAGCGTCTGTTTATCGATCAATATTTACTGGGCCGGACACCCAGGGAGATTTTCGAAGCGAACGGATTCGATGTAGAGATGCTCGGAATGAAACGGGTGGAGCAATGTGCCGACCGGTGGAAGAAAGCGTACGAGAAGGACGGTATCATCGGATTGGCGGACTCGCGCAAGGAAGCTGCCCTGCGTCCTTCAAAACGCCCCTTGTCCAAAGAGGAGATCATCGCGAAGCAGGAGGCCAAAATCAGGCTCCTGGAGGAGCAACTGGCATACGTAAAAAAGTTAGACAAGAACGAAAGGAGGCTGTTAGCAAACGGAAAAGACCTAAACCCGAGTGAGTGTTTTGAGCTGATCCGGCATGTGGTGAAGAATGGCCGTGAGCGAATGACACGTTATTTTTGTGACCTGCTTGGCGTGTCTCGTTCGGGATATTATAACTACCTCCGTTCCGCAGACAAACGACTGGCGCGTAAGCAGGCGGACGAGAAGGCAGGCGACCTGATCAAAAAGGCGTTTCATAAGCGGGGCTTTAAGAAGGGCTCTCGGTCCATTAAGATGACCCTGGAGCAGGAGTACCATACGGTTTACAATCTGAAGCGGATTCGAAGACTGATGCGCAAGTTTAACCTTGTATGCCCGCATCGGAGAGCGAATCCTTACCGCCGGATGGCCAAGGCTACTCAAGAGCACCGCACACTTGAAAACATGCTGCAGAGGGATTTCAAGAAAGGCATTCCCGGCCTCGCACTGCTAACCGATATTACATACCTTCCGTACGGCAATTCTCAGATGGCGTATTTTTCGACCATTCTGGATGCATCCACAGGTGAGCTTCTGGCTCAAAATCTATCCCCCACCCTTCATCTGCCTCTGGCCACTGAAACCGTGGAGTCGCTAATGAAACAGAAGCGTTTTAAGCTCCATAAGGAGGCCTTCATCCATTCCGATCAAGGCGACCACTACACCAGCCCTATCTACCAGAATCTATTAAAATCCAAAGGGCTCGGACAATCCATGTCCAGGCGAGGAAACTGCTGGGATAATGCCCCTCAAGAATCTTTCTTCGGTCATATGAAAGACCATGTAAAAAGCCGGGACTGCAAGAATCTCGCAGAGTTAGAACGTGAAATTAAGCGATACATTCGCTACTACAACCACTACAGGTACCAATGGGGATTAAAAAAGATGACTCCTGTGCAATACAGGAATCATCTCTTGAGTGCTGCTTAATCCTCTTTTTCAAGTGTCCTTGACAAGGGGTCCAGTTTAGAGGGTGGACTTTTTTCCTTTTGGCGTGCCGGTGCACCGAATTAAACGGAAGAATCGGTTCCGTTTCCTCCATCGCTTATGACCGACTGGGGTTATTTCTTCCGAATGGGGAAATACAAATCTATTTCGGAGTTCGGATCATCCGGTCGCGTGTAGCGCTGGTCGTAAAATTCGAATTCATATTTGCCGGTTCGAATGCCGCCGTCGTATTCGTAGGGGTTGTTCGGCGACCAATGTCCCCAGAAATGTCTGAACGCATCGCGAATTCCGTCAAGCGGACCGCGATAAGTCAGCACGATATAAAGTGCGGCCGGCACTTCGATGCGCGTCATCCCCTCCGGGATCACGCCGTCCTCATAGATTTGCGCGGCGGCCGTATATTCGAATGGCGCGCCGGGTGGGTTGTCCGGATTTTGAAGCATGAGACCGAAGCTGCGCCAGCCGAGGAGACCCGGGATTTCCGGAATGCGCTTGACGAATCCGCCCCAAAGTTTGGCAATGGCGTTCTCGGAGGGCGGCAGAGACGGATCAATATGGATCGTTTCGGTGATGCCAATGACGCTGAAGGCAGGCTTCTCGACGATTTTGGTTTCGATGATCATAATGCTGATTGTAGGGAATGTACAAATCCCGTTCAGTTGGACATTATTGATTCGAGGGTACCTTGAGAAGTATCCCAACCGGCCGGCCTTCCGCGATGAACCGAACAAAGTGTGAACGTATGACCGGCAGGCGATTGTTGAATAATGGAAAAACGGGGAGCTGGATGCAATGGAAATCTCCTCCAAACAGAACTCCAAAGGTTTAAACCGAAAGGACGGTGCGCGCAATGGAATGGGCGTTCCTGGAAGAGGATACGGTAAAAGCGGCGGAGCAGCTGATCGGTCGCCACCTGGTACGCCGGACGGCGCAAGGCGTGATGCGGGTGCGGATCACGGAGACGGAGGCCTACCGGGGCGGCGACGATCCGGCCAGTCACGCACACCGCGGGAAGACGGCGAGAAATGAACCGATGTTCGGCGAGGTCGGCCGTCTTTATGTTTATTTGATCTACGGCATGCATTACTGCATGAACGTTGTCGCCCACCGGCCGGGCGAAGTGGGGGCCGTGCTGCTGCGGGCGGCGGAGCCTTTGGAGGGGCTGGAGCTGCTGCGAGCGAACCGGCCGGGGGTGCCGGACCGGTCGCTTCTGAACGGCCCGGGTAAGCTGGCGCAAGCGCTCGGGATCGACGGGAGCCGGAACGGGGATGATCTGATCGGCGACCCGGAAGCCGATTTCATCCTGGAGCGGCACGCTTATACGGGGCCGATCCGGGCAACTCCGCGCATCGGCATCACGAAGGCTACGGAGCTCTTATGGCGGTTCATCCCCGCCGATTAAACGAGGGCCGGGGTTCATCCCGGGCCCTCGAACCTGTTCCGCGGCTACCGCTTCACCACCCGGAAGTTATCCTCCAGCAGCGACCAATTCTGCGGAAAGCTGAGGCCGAGCTTCCAGTAGCTGATTCCCCGCAGGCCGAGCTCTTTGATCAGATTGAATTTGGCCTGGATCGACCGGGCGTCCTCAAACCAGACGATGTGCGACTTGCCCTGCCGGTCCCGGTAACGGAAATGGGGCGCCTGCGCCTGCGTGTCGTATTCGATGGCGGCGTTATGCCTCCGCGCGAGATCGATCGCCGCCTGCGGGCTGACGGCCTTGGCGAAGGGGCCTCCCGGCACGTACGGCAGGGTCCAGTCGTAGCCGTATAAATTTTGCCCCATCATGATCTTGGACGCCGGCATTTCGCTGAGCGCATACTCCAGCACCCTGCGGACGGGGCCGATCGGGGATACGGGCATGGGCGGGCCGCCGCTGAACCCCCATTCGTACGTCATGATCACGACAAAATCGGAAACCTCGCCATGCGCCCGGTAATCATGCGCCGTGTACCAGGCGCCGGTTTGAGCCGCGCTGGTCTTGGGAGCCAGGGCCGTCGACATCAGGAAGCCCTGGGCGTGGAACCGCTCGGAAGCTTTTCGCAAAAAGCGGTTATACGCCTCCCGGTCCTCCGGCCGCAGGTGCTCGATATCCAAATGAATGTCCCCCAAGCCGAACTGTCTAGCCGTCCGCACAATGTTGTCCAGCGGCGTGTTCTGCAGCGCTTCGTTCGTCAGAATCGCTTCGCCCAATTCGGCGCTGAACTGGTCCTTCTCCAGGTTGGTGACGACCATCATCAAGGTGACGCCGTGCCGTTCGGCGATTTCGCGGAAACGGCCCAGCGGCGGAGCCTGCAAGGAGCCGTCCCGGTTGATCCTGAAGCTGAAGGGAGCCAGATAAGTCAGATGCGGGGCGGCTTCCTCGGCGGCACGGGTCAAGCCTGGCGTCACTTCCTTCCGCCGGGGCTCGATATAGGCGTTGACTTCGGCGGTGCGGTGGGGATGCGGGGGGATATAGAGCCGGGTTCCTGCCGTGAGCGGCTGGTCCACAGCGATTTGATTGACTTCCGCGAGCCTTGCCGCGGGAATCCCGTAGGCTTGGGCGATCCGTGGCAAGGTATCACCCGGCCTTACCCAGTAATACTGCCCGGTGATCGGTATGACGATCGCCTGGCCGACGACGAGGGTTTCCGTCGTATCCAGCTCATTGGCTTCGGCAATGGTTTTGACCATGACTCCGTAGGCCTGGGACAGCTGATACAGCGTTTGGCCCGGCTGAATCACATGAATTTGCATACGCTCTCCCTCCTTACGGCTCCCCGGGGCCCGGAATGAATGCAGGACCTCTAGGAAGCTTCGGTTAAACTTGGCCAGCTCATCATAAAACAGCCCGTGGCCGCTCTGCTCGAAACGGGTCAGTGTAGACCCGGCGATTCCTTGATGCGTAAGCTGCGCCAGCGGAAAAGGGCAGATCCGGTCCAATGCGCCGTGAAAGATCGCGGTAGGCGTATGGATCCGCGGCAGGTCGGGCCGCAAATCCTCGTCCCGGAGCGAGATGAGCACGGCTGAGGTGGCGTGGGAAGAGGCGCTGAGGCCGAGCCCGCGGAACCAGTCCGCGAAGGGGGCGCTCACTTTGTGGGCGAAAAACATCTTGCCGAAGTTCTCCAGCATGAGCGGCCGGTCTTGATCACCTGCGATGAGGAGCGCGTTGACCTCTTCCTTGCTCAACCCGTACGGGAAATCCTGCCGTCTCGTGAATACCGGGCTTGCCGCGCCGAACAGCAGCAGCGCTGCGCAACCTTATGCCCCGCATGGCGGCTCATGTACCGGATGGCGACGGCCCCTCCCACCGAGAAGCCGGCGAGCCGGACCCGGTCAAGCTGAAGCGCGTCGATCACGCTCCGGATATCGTCGGCGAGCCGGTTATAGGAATATCCCGTCCAGGGGCGGTCGGATCGGCCGAAGCCCCGCAGGTCGATTTGGATGCAGCGGTACCCGTATTTCGGTAGCTGCGAGACCTGGTATTCGAACATCCGGTGGTTCACAGGCCATCCGTGAATGAAGACGACGGGCACCCCTGTGCCGACATCCTCGACATAAAGCTTCACACCCCTGTCGGCCTGAACGTAGTACCCCATGGCGTCCGCTCCTTTTACCGCTTCATCTTTACTGTAAATCGTATGTGAGAACCCGGCAACTCATTCGATATTTGCGGAAAAGCGGCCTCAGGCGCATTGAATATGGCGGACATTCGTCGTACAATAAAAGCAGTGCGAACCTGCGTTCGTTCTTGTGCTGTCCGTCGCTTTGGTTTTGGCCGCAGGAAGCAGGAGGGAATTAAATTTGGCTTCATTTGAATTTCAAGCCGGGGATTACCCTGAGCGCCCCGGTCGCTATATCATGAAGGATGCCGCAGGGCGGATCCTTTACGTCGGCAAGTCCAAAAATTTGCGCAGCCGGCTCCGGTCGTATTTCCAGCGGCGGGATCAGAGGAAGCGAATCCAGCAGATGGTGCAGGAAATCGCCTCGATCGAGGTGGTGCTCGTCAATAACGAGGCGGAGAGCCTGATGCTGGAGAATAATCTGATCAAAATCCACAAGCCTCCCTACAACCGCGCATTAAAGCGGGATAACAGCGGCTATGCTTATTTGCAGATGACGTCCGAGCGTCTTCCGAGGCTGGAAGTGTTCTACCGCGACCGAAGGTCAGGCGCGGACCGCCCGAATGCGGGCCCCGAACCGTCCGGGAAAGAAAAGCGCTTCGGCCCCTATATCAGCGGCCGCTTCCGGGATGCGGTGATGGAGTTCGTAGCCGACCATTACCGGTCAGCGTACCTGCGTCACCCTGCCGAAGCGGGTATGCCTCTTGTACCATATCGGCAGATGCAGCGGCGTCTGCGAAGGCATGATCCCGGAGGAGGAATACCGGGAGACGGCGCGGCAGGCGGCCGATCTGCTGATGAACCGGCCGGAGGACCTGGTCGCCGCGATGTACGCCAAGATGGAATATTACGCGGAGCGGCTCGAATACGAGAAGGCGGATAACATGCTGCGGCATATCCGGATTCTGGAGCGCATGCCGGAGAAGCAGATCGTGGACCGGGAGAGCACCCTGGATCAGGATGTGCTGTACTTCGGCGAAGACCGGGTGCTGCTGGCCAAGGTGCAGGAAGGCATGCTGCGGGACTTTGAGTTCTTGCCGCTGGACCCGGGGGGGGGGGGAGGCGGCCTGCGACCGCTTCATCGTCTCCCGCTACCGGGACCAGCGGCCGGACGAGCTCATCGTGAGCCGCATCGGCGACCTGCGCCGGGTTCAGGCGGCGCTGCGCGTCAAGGGCGCGAAGCGGATCAAGATTACGCTGCCAAGACGCGGCCTGAAGTACGATCTGCTGCAGCTATGCAAGGACAATTACGAATACCGCATGACGCATGAACGAACTTATACTTAAGCTCATAGGACAATGAAGGCCCTAAGCTCCAGTTGGAGTTTAGGGCTTTTTCGTGGGTAGGAAGGTGCTGATCCTTGCAAGACAAGGACGGCGCAGCTGCTATTCCCGAACCGTCGCCGTGCTTCTACTGTCCGGGCCTGGCGGCGTTCTTATCCTCCCGGAAAGTCCCGCCGGCCCTCCGCAGCAGGAAGCCGGCCAGCACGCCGATGGCGGCAATGCAGGCACAGAGCAGGAACGTATCGCCAAAGGCGGACATCGAAGCATCCGTCCCATGTTGAGCCGACGGCAGATCATGCCGGGTTCTCATCGTGACATAGCCGGAAAGCCCCGCCACTGCGACCGACAGCATCACCTGCTGGACCGCCATCGTCATTGGCACCACCCGCCCGACGAGAGGCCCTGGAACCGTCTGCAGCACATGAGTGTTCAGCGTCATCGTCGCGAGCCCCATCCCCGTGCCCAGCAGCAGAAGCGGGATAACGATCATTGCCGGTCCGTCGCCGGCCGTCATGTGCGAGAGCACGAGCAGGCCGGCGGTAATAAGGCCGAGGCCCGTGATCACGAGCGGGCGGGCGCCCGTTTTATCGAATAAACGTCCGGCCAGAAGCGTCAAGATCCCCGAGGCTATGGCATGCGGAAGCATCAGGAGTCCGGTCATCAAGGAGCCGTACCCTTTCACCTGCTGCAGGAAGAGCGGGATCAGCAGAAGGGTGCCGAACATGGCGATTTGGGCGATCCACGCAAGAACGACTCCTTTCGTAAAGTCCGGCGATCCGAATACCCGAAGCTCCAGCAGGGGCCGCTTTTGCCGGAGTTCGCTGATGATAAGCAGCAGAAGCGCAGCGCCGCCCGCCAACAAGCCTGCTGCGGCTCCCGTCGACGGGAAGCTCTCTCCCCCTTCATGAACGGCGTAGACCAGCGCAGCGAAGGCAAGAGGCGCCAGCAGAAGGCCGGGCAGATCAAGCGGCGGGACGGTTTGGCGTTCGAAAGGGGAAGGAATCTTATGCCCAGAACCATAGCGGCAATTCCCACCGGCAGGTTGATCAGGAAGATGGCGTGCCACGACCAGTACTCGATGAGCCACCCGGATAAGGCCGGTCCCAAGGCCGGAGCGAGCAGCATGGGGATCCCCATCATCCCCATGACGGTGCCTTTGCGCCCGGGAGGCGCAAGCCGAAAAACCAAGGACATCCCGATGGGAGAGACCATCCCTCCCCCAAGACCTTGAAGGATCCGGCTGGCAATGAGCTCGGACGGGGAAGCCGATATCCCGCACAAGACGGATCCGATCGTAAACAACCCGAGACAACTAATAAAGATGCGCTTCGCTCCGAACCGGTCCGCCATCCATCCGGCCAGCGGAATGACGGCGGCCAGCGTCAGCGAGTACCCCGTTATGGCCCATTGAATGGCGGCCAGCGAGGTGTTGAATTCGCGGACCCATCCGGAGAGAGCTACATTGACCACCGTATTGTCGAGAATGATCATGAACATCCCGGCAATGATGGCGAGAAGCGGCCCGAGGATGGATTTCAATGCATGCGGCGATTCCGAAGCTGGCTGAGTCGACATAAAAATGACCTCCTTCATAATGAACAGCATGTTGATTTATAAACGTGATGTTTATTATGATAGGAGGGAAGCGCCGCTTGGGCAATGGCCAGATTGGCGGCCGGTGTGCAGTAAGCACCATTTTCCGCTCATGGTGATGATTTGTTCGAATAATTTTAATAAAACAGGGGGCGCAGGATACCATGGCAAATAACCGAACGGATCCCAGGGTGGTAAGAACCCGCAAAATGCTGAGGGATGCGCTGATGGAGCTAATCCGCGAGAAGGGTCTTGAAGGCATCACGGTACGGGAATTGACGGAGAAGGCGGGGCTGTACCGGGGCACGTTTTATTTGCATTACCGGGACATCTACGATCTGCTCGAGCAGAGCCAGGAAGAAATGCTGCAGGGCATTCGCGACATCGCGGCGCAGGTAAGCCCCCTCGATTTCCAGAAGCGCCATTGGCTCGAAGAGCCGCATCCGTCCGCCATTCGCATGTTCGAATACTATGCGGACAACGCCGTGTATTTCCATACCATTCTGGGTCCCAAGGGCGATCCCGCCTTCCCGGCCAAGCTGAAGGAGCTGATGAGAGAGCTGTTTCAGAACAACGAAGCGCTGCTCCAGGCCAAAGATGCCGACATACCCATTCCCCGGGATTTCTTTATCAGCTACATCATATCGGCCAATATCGGGCTTCTCCAGCATTGGTTTGATACCGGCATGGTCCAGACGCCGCGGGAAATGGCACTCATGTCCATGCGGATGCGGATGGGTCTTGCCCAGACGACAGGCTTTTGATCGTGCCGGCCCGGCCCCTCCCCGATATGACAAATGTCATATGAAAAGAATGACAATCATGAATACCCCGCCTCCGCCGAAAAAGGTACGCTAAAGTTAAGAAAACAAGGCCGAGGTGAGGTTGAACATGAAAACAGCGATTGCGCTGGATCGGGTAAGCAAAGAGTTTAAGGGCAAGCGGGCGGTGGATGAAATCAGCCTGAATATTGAAGAGGGCGACGTGGTTGCGCTGCTCGGACCGAACGGGGCAGGCAAGACGACGACGGTCTCGATGATGCTGGGCCTTATCCGGCCGACCGGCGGGACCGTCCGTCTGCTGGGCGGCGATCCGCGCGACTGGGGCATCCGCAGACCGGCTGGGCGCGATGCTGCAGGAGGTCAGCATGATCGACCGGCTTCAGGTGGGCGAGATCATCGAGCTGTTCCGCGGCTATTACGAGAAGCCCTTGCCGCTGGAGCGTCTGCTTCGCATCTCCGGGCTGGAGGAGGAGAGTGGCAAACTCGCCACCTCCTTATCCGGCGGCCAGCGGCGAAGGCTCGACTTCGCTCTGGCGCTGGCGGGCGACCCGTCCGTCCTGTTCCTCGACGAGCCGACGGTCGGGATGGACGTCACTTCGCGGCGGCTCTTCTGGGAGACGGTACGGGCGCTGGCAGGTACCGGGCGGACGCTGATCTTGACGACGCATTATTTGGAAGAGGCCGACAGCTTGGCCGACCGGGTCGTCGTGATCAACAAGGGCCGGCTGATCGCCGACGGCACGCCGGCGGAAGTGAAGGCGTCTACCAGCGGGAAGATCCTGTCGTTTACCGCAGGGCCGGGTGTGACCCCGCAGCTGGTGCGGGCCTTGCCGGGGGTAACCGACGCCAGCTGGAGCGGGCGCCGGGTGAAGCTGTTCAGCGCCGATACCGACCGGTCGCTCCGGGAGCTGATCCGGATGGAGGCGGATATCCGGGATATCGAGGTTCACGGCGGCGGCCTGGAAGAAGCGTTCCGGCACTTGGTTCAAGAAGACAGCCCGGCACCGCTGCGGGCAGGCGCGGGAGGAAGATAAGCGATGAGATCATTATTGGCACAATGTAAAGCGGAGTCGCTGCGGACGGTAAGAAACCGGCGGTTTTTGTTCGGGGCCGTGCTGCTCCCGATCGTCTTTTACTTCATATTCACCGGCGTATACGGCGATGAGATGCAGGTCGGAGGTATGGAGTGGAAGGCGTACTATCTGATGTCGATGACCATCTTCGGGGTGATTGGCGGCGGCTTGAACACGATCAGCATCCGTTTCGCGCAGGAACGTACTCAGGGGTGGACCCGCTTGCTGCGGATTACACCGCTCCCGGACGGCGTCTATATCTTTTCTAAAATCGCGGCGCAATCG
The DNA here is from genome assembly GCA_024704175.1 of Paenibacillus sp. P25. GTDB lineage: Bacteria > Bacillota > Bacilli > Paenibacillales > NBRC-103111 > Paenibacillus_G. Next base: position 6,033,772 of record CP085629.1, on the reverse strand, counting down.
ATCCTGAATCTGGGTACGATTCTCCTGATGTTCCTGATCGGCGCGCTGGTCAAAGGCATTCATCTTCCCTGGACGGAGTGGCTGTTCTGCGGCCTCTGGATTTGGCTTGGCGCCGTCCCGTTTCTCGCGCTGGGCACCTTGATCGGTACGATCAAAAGCCTGGAGCTCGTGCAGGTGGTCGCCCAAATCCTGTTTATGGGCATGTCGGTGCTCGGGGGCCTGTGGATACCGGTCGAAGCGATGCCGAAGCTGATGCAGCGGCTGGCGCTGTGGTCGCCCTCCTACCGGTTCGGCCAAGGGGCATGGTCGCTGTTAAGCGGCACTGCGCCGAGCTTAGCCGGGACGCTGATCCTTGCTGCATACGCCGCGGCCTTTATGGTATTATCTTCATATATCATTAAGAGACAGGAAGCGATATGATCATGGGGAAAACCTCGGCTGGGAAGGCTCCGAACGAACCGAGCCGTGCACATCTGATATGGCTCTTTTACCTCGCGTTTCCCATTTATTCGCTCATCCGGCGACCGGTTCACGAAATGTGGATCGGCTTTCCTTTGTTGGCGGTGTTCATCCTCATTTATTTGCGCTACTATACGGACCGTTCCCTTCGCGTGGTCTATGTGTTTCTGCTGCTTGGGATTATCGGTTTTTTTTGCCTGCGGTACAGCATTTATTTTCTGTTCATGGGCTTTTATGTAACGCCGCTTATGGGCTTCCTGCGCTCGGCAAGGTCCTTCTGGACCGCATTTACCAGCTTACTCGTCTTTTTCGCGGTCGTGTTCGGCTTGGAATGGAGCCGGATGGATGGGAACGATTGGACCAGCTTGCTGCCCGCCGCGGTGATTATGCTGGTGTTTCCCTTCATGATCCGGGCCGGGATGCGGTCCAGGGAGCTTAAGGCTGAGCTGCATATGGCGAACGAGGAAATCGCGCGCCTGGTCCAGAATGAAGAGCGCGAGCGGATCTCCCGCGACCTGCACGATACGCTCGGGCACACCCTGTCCTTGATCACGTTGAAAAGCGAGCTGGCCGAGAAGCTGATTCCGAAACATCCGGAGCGTGCGGTGCAGGAAGTGAAGGATATCCAGACGACGGCCCGTACCGCCCTGAAGCAGGTCCGGGAGCTGGTATCCGGCATGAATGCCGTTTCACTCAGCGACGAAATACGCCATGCCGGGCAAATTCTGGCCGCCGCGGGTATCGAGCTGGAGGCACAAGGCCCCTTCGGGGAGGTAGAGGCTTCGCCGCTGATTCAGAACATCCTCGGCCTGTGTCTTAGGGAAGCGGTTACGAACGTCGTAAGGCACAGCCGGGCTCCACGGTGTATCGTTACCTTGACGGCTGAGCCGGACCGGCTCAGCCTTTCCGTTCGGGATAACGGGCGGGGAGCGGTGCAGGAGGCGCGGGCAGCGACGCTTCCTCCGGACGCGGGCCGCTCGGTATGAAAGAGCGGCTCGAGCTGATCGAGGGGAAGCTAGCCTTCCGCTCACGGCCGGGAGAAGGGACGGAGCTGACGTTCACCGTACCGCGAATCGTTAAGAAGCAGGGAGGAAGCTAAGATGAAAGTGATCATTGCCGAGGATCAGGGCATGCTTCGGGGCGCATTAAGCGCTTTGCTCGATCTGGAGGAGGATATGGAAGTGATCGGCCAGGCGGAGAACGGGGAGCAGGCGCTTAAGCTGATTGTGGAGCGGGAGCCGGACCTCTGCATCCTGGATATCGAGATGCCGGTCTTGTCCGGTCTGGACGTGGCGGAACGGCTGAAGACGCTGGGGCATCCGTGCCGCGTGGTGATCTTAACGACCTTTTCGCGGTCAGGGTATTTTCAGCGGGCCATGAAAGCGGGCGTATCGGGCTTCCTGCTCAAGGACTCGCCGATCGACGAGCTGAGCGCAGCGCTGAGGAAGGTACAGGCCGGAGGACGGGCCATCAGCCCCGAGCTGTCGGTCAGCCTCTGGGAGGCGGAGAATCCTTTGACCGAGCGGGAGCGGGAGGTACTGCGCCTCGTGGCCGAGGGGCTGTCGGCCGGGGAGATTGCCAGGCGGCTGTTCCTGTCCGGCGGCACGGTGCGCAACTATATCTCCGAAATGATGCAGAAACTGGAAGCGAAGAACCGGATCGACGCCATCAGCATAGCCGAAAAGAACGGCTGGTTAAAATAAGAATTGCTCCTGATCTCCCAGAAGTGATAAACTGTTTTTTGGCTCCGATGCATACAGGTCGAAGCATCAGGATAGGAGTGTTACTTTCGTGGCAGAACAACAATTGAAAAGAGGGCTCAAAGCCCGTCATATGACTATGATTTCGCTCGGAGGCTCGATCGGGACCGGGCTGTTCCTGGCCAGCGGCGGCGCTATTCATTCCGCCGGGCCGGGCGGCGCGTTCCTGGCGTATCTCACGATCGGCATCATGGTTTATTTTCTTGTGACCAGTCTGGGCGAAATGGCGGCGTATATGCCGGTGTCCGGCACCTTCAGCACGTATGCGACGCGTTTTGTCGATCCGTCCCTGGGCTTCGCCCTTGGCTGGAACTATTGGTATAACTGGGCGATTACGATTGCCGCCGAGCTGTCGGCCGCAACGCTGATCATGAAGTTCTGGTTCCCTGACAGCTCGCCGGCGCTGTGGAGCGGTCTGTTCCTGATCCTCATGACCGGGCTGAATCTGCTGTCCGTCAAAGGCTACGGTGAAAGCGAATACTGGTTTGCCCTAATCAAGGTCATCACGGTTATTGTCTTTATTGCGGTAGGGATTCTCATGATCGTCGGCATCTGGGGCGGGGAAGCGGTCGGCTTCCGCAACCTGACGGTAGGGGACGCCCCGTTCCACGGCGGCTTCCTGGGTGCCCTCGGCGTCTTTATGGCGGCGGGCTTCTCCTTTCAGGGGACGGAGCTTGTCGGGGTCGCCGCAGGGGAGAGTGAGAAACCGGGTGAGAACGTGCCGCGGGCGATCCGTTCCGTCTTTTGGCGCATCCTGCTGTTCTATCTGTTCGCCATCGCCGTGATCGGCTTGATCATTCCGTACACGCACGAGAATTTGTCCAGCGACAGCGTCATGCAAAGCCCGTTCACGATGGTGTTCGAGAAGGCGGGCCTCAGTATCGCGGCTTCGGTCATGAATGCGGTCATTCTGACCTCTGTCCTGTCCGCCGGCAACTCGGGCATGTACGCCTCGACGCGCATGCTCTGGGTGCTGGCCAAAGAAGGCAAAGCCCCCCGCTTCCTGGCCCGGCTGACTCCTTGGGGCGTGCCGGTGTGGTCCCTGCTGATCACCGCGGCCCTCGGCTTGTTCGCTTTTCTCTCCTCCTTTTACGGGGAAGGGGTCGTATACAGCTGGTCGCTGAATGCCTCGGGCATGTCCGGCTTCATCGCATGGCTTGGCATCGCTATTAGCCACTACCGGTTCCGCAAGGCTTATATCGCCCAGGGGAAATCGCTGAACGAGACCGCCTTACCGGGCCAAGTGGTTCCCGTTCGGGCCCATTCTGGCCGGCGTGCTCTGTGCGATTGTCATGGTGGGCCAGTGTATGGGCGCTTTCAAGGACGGGCAGGTGGACTGGGCGTATTTGATCGCTTCCTACGTAGGTATTCCTTTGTTCCTGGCGCTGTGGCTGGGGTATAAATGGAAGCATAAAACCAGGATGCTGAAGCTGGAAGAATGCAAGTTTGACGATACAACGGCATAACGGGAGGATCGGGCACGGGCCGGGAGGCCGGTGCCCGATTTGCGTTTGCGCTGGCATAAACCGCGGGACTGCGGAGAATAGTAACCGTGTACAACGACATTCCTAGAGGAGGTTACTACTATGGCTTCGAGCAGAAACCATCAGGGAGCCCACGGGATTGGACAGGTGGAAAGGCAGTTGAACCGTCAGGCGCAGGCCGCCGAATCGATTCAAGGCTTAAACGAGGCCGATCAGGAGATTCTCGCCGCCGCAAACCAGGAGTATACCGAGCTGGATGAAATCATTGAGCGAAGTAGGCCGCTGGAATAACGTTGTACCTTGGAAAAAGGCGCCCGTCCGGGCGTCTTTTTTTGGTTGCCGGACTTTCTAAGTTTGCGCAGGCTTATAGCTTCGCACGGGGCTTGGTAAGCGCGCTTGCTCCTTGCAGGACAAGGACGGCGCAGCCGTTGATCCTGGGTTGTCCTTGCAGGACAAGGAGGGCGCGACCGTTAATCCTGGCGGGCTGATATGGTTTAATGATGTCTAACCCTCCCCGCTGGATAGGACCCCCTTCTCCATGAGCGAGCTTCTTTAAGAGCTCACTGGAATCCAGAGCCGCAACCGGGCCATAGAAGGTAAGATAGGTGACTACGTCCCCCGGCTGCGAGTATTTAACAAAGGCCAAATTATCGAATTCATCCGTTTTGAAGATCAGTCGCCATCCTCCCTTATTGTACGGAATAAAGTCGCCATGCTTCGCCCGCACCAGCCAATATTGGTTCGTAGCGAGCTTATACTTCAAATCGCGCATCAGTTCGGCAATGACCCGGCTGTCTTCCGTCAGCAGCACCTGATCCGTTTCGGTTGTAATATAGATTTGCTTCACCTTGCTAAAATCATCGCCCTGCCAATCCCGCTTTCTTTCAAACAAGACCCGCCTGACGTCATCATCAACATCATTCCAAATGGAAAAAGCAATAAAACCGGCAAGGAGCCAAGCGCATGTCGGGCCAAGCTTCTTTAGCATATTCATCACATCCCGAATAATTTTAGATAAGATGGGCTGTTTTACAAATCATTCCACAAAACCAGACGAGCAAAACAATAATCAAGTTGCAGCGGCCCGCCCGGCCGATGGTTTGGAAAGCGCCTACAACCCGCGGAGGATAAACCGATCTTGACATCAATAGATTTGTTTTGACCAAAAAAGAGTCGGAATCGGCGCCCCCGTTGGCCATGCCGTCTTTTATTACCGGAAGTTAAGAACGACTTATTGCTGTAACGGGGAGGTGCATTTATGATGGGAATCAATTCCAGACGGAAAGGGGCGATTGGAAAATCTCATTCTAGTATCCCGGAAAAGAGGCTCAGCCTCAAACAAGCTGAATTAAGAATGGAGGAAGACGAATTAATGAAACGATCCATGAAACGTTTGACGGGCCTCATCCTGGCCGCCGGCTTGCTGCTCACGCTTGCTCCTATGGGCACGGTCAGCGCCGCCGACACGGAGTATAATCTGACCGGCTTTGCATCCGGGAATACCGGGGGCGGCACCGTCTCCGAGACGGATACGGCTAAGTATAAGAAGGTCTATACCGCGACCGATCTGGTCATGCGGCTCTGAAGAAAGGCTCGGGCGTCAAGGTCGTAGAGATCATGAACGACTTGAATCTGGGCTGGAACGAGATTCCTGCGGCGGCGCAGGTTTCCCCTTTTGCCGCGCATAACAGCGCCTTAACCCATCCTGTCCTGCTCAAGACCGGCGTCAGCAAAATTACGGTCGACAGCTTTAACGGGTTAACCATTTTCTCGGCCAATGGGGCTAAAATCAAGCATGCGGCGTTCGCCATTAAGCGGAGCTCGAACGTCATTATCCGCAATCTGGAGTTCGACGAACTTTGGGAATGGGATGAAGCGACGAAGGGTAATTACGACAAGAATGATTGGGATTACATTACCCTCGAAGAGGACAACAAGGTCTGGATCGACCATTGTACCTTCAACAAAGCCTATGACGGCCTGGTCGATTCCAAGAAGGGCACGTCGGGCGTAACGGTCTCCTGGTCTACCTTTAAAGGGGATGACGGCGGCTCGAACAGCTGGGTGACGCAGCAGATCAATGCGCTCGAAGCGAACAAATCGGCGTATCCGATGTACAATTTCCTAAGAAGCGGCTCCATCGGGCTCAGCCCGGCCGACATTATCGCCATTGCCGGAGCGCAGAAGAAGGGGCATTTGGTAGGGGCCACCGAGTTTGACAGCACGAATGCGAACTTGTCCATTACGCTGCACCATAACTACTACAAGGACATCCAGGACCGGATGCCCCGCTTAAGAGGCGGTAACGCGCATGTGTACAATATTGTGATGGACAGCGCGGGAGCCTGGGGGGCCAAGAAAAGGCTGACAACGGCTATGGAAAGCGCTATTGCTGCAAAAGGCTATCACTTTGGCATTACAAGCAACGGGGCGATATCCACCGAAGGCGGGGCTGTACTGGTAGAAAAATCCCAGATCATCGACGTCGCCTCGCCGATCCGCAATAATCAGGCCGATCCTTCGAACGCGGCCTATACGGGCAAAATCCGCGCCGTGGACACGATGTATTCGCTGGACGGATCATCCTTCCGCGGCGGCGGCCGACACCGCCGGAAGCCCGCTCGCCCCGGTACCGGCGCCGGTGATCAGCTTTGCCTGGACCGGCTTCAGCGACCTGCCGTACAGCTATTCGGCGGACGATCCTTCGACGCTGAAGGTACGCCTGACGGCCAGCAACGGATCGGGCGCCGGCAAGCTGACGTGGACGAAGACCAACTGGCTGAAAACCAGCTATTGATGGAAGAAGAAGGGGCCGGCGAACCGGCCCCTTGTGGTTGTTATGTCTCAGATCGCCTGCACGGTCTCCAGCCAAGCCTGGGCGATCAAGGCATGTCCCGCACCGGAGGGATGGACGCCGTCCGGAAGCCAGAACTGCGGATCCCTGGCCTCCGCCGCGCGGGTAAATCGTTCATCCAGCGGTACGAATTCCGCCTGGAATTCCTCGGCCAGCCTTTGCACAACTGCGATCTTGGGATCCAAATCCGCTCTCCATTCCGCCCACCGATCCTTCATGGGGACGTAGCTTGGCGTTTCGCTGTGCTCCACCGGCGAAGCACAAACGGGCTCATCAGGATCAGCCGCGCAGCCGATGCTTGAACCGTTTGCTCCAAGAGATTGCGGTACAGGTGCTCGAACTGCTCCGTGGACGTGGGCAGATCCCTTTTGAACCGGTGTACCGTATGATTGACCCCGATCAGGAGGGTGATCCAATCGGGCTTCAGACGCAAGCAGTCCGTCTCCCAACGTTCGGTCAACGTCTCCAGCCGGTCGCCGCTGATGCCGCGGTTGTAGAAGGTGATCCTGGCCTCCGGGTATTTGGTCGCGTACCAATCCGCCGCGTATTTAACGTAGCCGCCGCCGAGATCCTCGCTCACCTCCCGGTTTCTGCCGCAATCCGTAACGCTGTCCCCGATGAAAAGCACCGTCGCCGGGGATTTGATCCAACCGTTCATACCGTATTCCTCCTTGTATCCTGTGCCAAGTTCACAATCCCAGATCAGTGTACACCCTGGCCTGCACGGGGTCGATACTCTTCGCATCAGGCATTTGCGTTGGTGTTTCGGCGGATCGCCAATGAACGCAGGGATACAAAAAGGCCGAAGACGGAGTAACCCTCTTCAGCCGCGTTGGGGCTTCGATCTAGGAAGGATTGCGGGTGACCGGCGCATTCGTACCGGTTCCTCCCTGCGGGGCGCCGCCGGGTGTGACGCTGCCCGGGCCGCGGGCCGGTCCTTGACCCGGGACACCGCCGGCCGGTCGGGGTCTATGTACCATTTGCCCGCCGAGGTGACCGGTGTACGTCAACAGGCAGATCCCTATCAGGGCTGCGATCAGATAAGCGGGCTTGCCGCCGATATCCTGCGACTTCCGGAGGCGGTAATAGCAGCCGGACCAGCGACAGCAGAATAAACCAGATCATCGTCAGCTTGCCGAACAGCTCATGGGTTGGAAATAACGGATTCCGCGCCTCTTCGGGCCCGGTAATCACCGAGGCGACAGCGCCGAGCGTACCGATAAGGAGGCTGAGAAAGCCGGCCGTATGCCATTCCTGCTTCTTCGTGAGCCGTGCGAGCAGGTCAAATACGAAGCTGAACAAGAGCAATGCGATCGGAAAATGAATGAAAATAAAGTGCAGATTTTGCAAAAGATACGTCATGCCGATCCTCCCCTTATTTTTCCAAATTCCCTTCAGGCTGAAACGTCTTGGATCTTATCATACCGGAGAAAAATGAAATGAATATGAAATTGGTGCCATCCGGGGTGGAAATCTATCATACCGGCATGTTGGCTGTGGTGCCATGAATATGTTTCCAACAAAATTCCGCATGTCCCGCTCCCGTCTGTCGACAAAAGGAGGGTGCTTTGGCCCGGGTTTTTCTTCCCTCAACCTGTTATAATAAAAGCAAAGAGATCAGCAGACGGGATGCGTGGTGACATCATGACGACGGTTGAAACCGGGGCTCACTGCCGTTTATATAAACATTGTACAGTATGCGGACAATTGAAATATTACCGCCAGTTCTCTACGCGACGGGGTAGAAAATCCGGTTCCGGCTCGCGTAAGGGCACCTGCCGCTCCTGCGACCGCAAGAAGACGAAGGCGACCGTTAAGCCGGCGGCGGTTCAGGCGGCGAAGACGAGCCCGGCTGTCGTTACCGTGCGCTTGGACAAGGATGGGCGCTTCCCCCGCGCAGGGATGTGCGGAGAACGGCCCTGCGGCCCGACAAACAGGGGATGGTGCGGATGAAGGGCAAGAGCAACAACGGGAAAAGGTGGATTCAGGAGATTGACTGGGAGCTGGCGCGGCTCTTGGTGGAGGAGCATGCGGCGGTCGTGGTGACCCCTCATCTCATTCGCCGGCTGTACAGCAATGACGACTTCCGCCGCATGATTATGGAGCGCGACCGCAACACCTGTTACTACTGCGGGGCTTACGGCGATACGATCGATCATATCCTGCCGAAGTCCAAGGGGGGCCATACGACACCCGTCAACTGTGTATGCTCCTGTTATGAATGCAATCAGAGCAAGGCGGATCGGGATGTGAGCGGTTTTATTCAGATGCGGATGGAACAATAAAATGAGGGACGAGCACGGAAGGAGCGACCGGATGCCGCTTCTTCTTTTTTTCGCTGCATCCACTGGCTTTAAACCATTGAGAGTCTTGACACTCTCCATTAATGTAACTATAATTGTTACAACGGTGGTGATAAATCGATGCAAATCAGCGTGCGCTTTTCCATGGCTGTGCACACCTTGACCCTTATTGCCGTCAGTCCGAATGAGTGTACCGGGGACTTCATCGCAGGCGCGTCAATACGAATCCCGTGGTCATCCGGCGAATTATGGGAATGCTGAAGAAGGCGGGATTAGTCGACGTTCGTCCGGGGGTCGGAGGGGCTTCGCTGCTCAAGGCTCCCGAGGAGATTACACTGCTTGATGTTTACCGTGCGGTGAACGCAACTGAGGAGAACCAGCTGTTTCGCATTCACGAGCGAGCCGAATATTGCCTGCACGGTCGGGCGGAATATCGAGAGGGTGCTTCAATCCGAGTTGAGAGAAGCCCAATCCGCGATGGAGCACAGGCTGGCCCAGACGACGATAAGCCAACTGATCGGCAAGTTTGATTAAATAAAAGCTCTTTATGGAGCTTTTATCATATTCAAGTTGTAACTTTTTATGTTATAACAATTAAGACTACAACGATAATGGAGGAATGGTCATGACAATTTTAGTTACCGGCGCAACAGGGAAATTGGGAACCAAAGTGGTGGAAACACTGCTGAAAACCGTACCGGCGAGCCAGATCGCCGTCAGTGTGCGGAGTCCGGAGAAAGCAGAGGGCCTTCGCCCCCGGGGAGTGGACGTCCGGCAAGGGGACTTTGACCATCCGGAAACGCTGGACAAGGCCTTCGCAGGGATCGACCGGTCGCTCATCATTTCGGCGGACGGGGACAATGAAACGCGGATTCGCCAGCATACGAACGCGGTAGAAGCCGCGGCACGGGCCCAGGTGAAGTTCATTGCCTATACCAGTGCAGCGAACGCCGCCGAAAGCAAGCTATTCCTGGCTCCGCCGCACCAAGCCGCGGAACAGGCCATTCTGCAAACCGGCATTCCTTACGCCTTCCTGCGCAATAACTGGTACCTGGAGAACGAGGCCGCGAGCATTCAAGGGGTTCTGGCCGGAGCGCCATGGGTTACATCCGCGGGATCCGGCAAAGTAGGCTGGGCCCTGCAGCAGGAATATGCGGAAGCGGCGGTCGCCGTACTGACGGGGACGGCCATGAGAATAAAATTTATGAATTGTCCGGCAAGTCGCTGACGCAGGAGGAGCTGGCATCCGCACTCGGCCGCGTGCTTGGCAAGGAAGTTCCTGTGCAGCAGGTTGATGATGCCACGTATGCGGACATTATGAAACATGCCGGCGTACCGGACTTCGTCATCCCGATTCTTGCAGGGATCCAGCAGGGCATCAGGGAAGGGACCCTGGAGGTCGAAAGCGGCGATTTCGAGAAGCTGCTCGGCCGGCCGCTGACGCCCATCGATGAGGCACTGCGACAAGTTGTAAACAGCCTTTCCTGAATGGGGAATGGAGACCAGAGGGGACCGACCTTTCTCTTGAATGGGAAGGGTCGGTTTTTCGTATAAGTTTCCTACCTTCTCAAAGCCTCGTTCAGCGCATGTTCCGCCAGATGTTTATCCTGCTTTTTCACATAGATGACGTATTGGGTGCTACTGCCTGCTCCTGCGGGTGTACCGTAAGGCTCCATGGTTCTGCTGCTGGTTCGGTAAGAGAGGTTATGCTGATTTAACGCTTGAACGATATTAAAATACTTGCCTTCGCCTATAACGGTAATCAGGGGTACCGGTGTTTGGAGAAAATGAACAGGAGCAGGTCGACGATCAGTCCTTCGCCGAAGATCATTTAAGCATCCCTCCTCGCAGGCGTTCCATTTTTTTACTTAAACGTCCTTGAAAAAGGATATGTTGCGATCGGCATCCTAGACATCAGAATAAATCGGATCAATTCTTTAATGTTTACTAAAAAATATTCTTGAATGTTTATTAAAGAAATGGTAACATTTCCCCAAAGGGAGGGATGATATGAAGAAAATCGTGATTTCAGGCGGTACGGACGGGATCGGGAGAGGTTTGGCTCTTGCTTCTCTCCGCCGCGGTGACAGTGTTATTGTGATCGGACTTCATGCGGAGAAGGGGATGGCGCTTCATGAAGCGGCTAAAGAGCTTAGTGCGGGAGAGAGGTTTCACTTCATCCGGGCGGACCTTAGTCTGATAAGTGAGAACAGAAGAGTGATCGAGGAGGTCAAATTGAGATTCTCCACATTGGACGCGCTTGTGCTTTGCGCACGCTATTTTCGTTCGCATCGTTCAGAAACGCCGGAAGGGTTCGAGGACAATTTTGCTTTGTTCTATTTGAGCCGATACGTGCTGAGCTACGGCTTGGTTGAATGGCTGGAAAGGTCGCCCGATCCCGTTATTGTGAACGTTGCAGGCCCCGGAGCCCCAATGTCTCTGATCCGGTGGGACGATATGGAGTTTAAGAGGGGGTACGACGGTACCACGGCGCTGATGCAGGGAGGCAAGCTGAACGACCTTCTGGGCGTCTCCTTCGCAGACAGGCATGGATCGGATAAAATCAGATACGTGCTCGTAAATCCCGGATCCACATCGACCGGCTTTTCCGGCGAATATGATGATGAGACCCGGCCTCACATCGAAAGGATGAAGAAGTTCGGCAAGCCCGTCGCTAAGAGTATCAAGCCGATCGCGTCCATCGTGGATAACCCGCCTGATGAACCGTTAAGCGCGTTCGCGGAAGGGAAGAGGATCAGCATCCAGCAAGCCTTTTTCGACAAGGACGCGGCGAAACGGCTCTCCGGCCTGACCGAAAAGCTGCTTAAACGTCTCATATAGGAGTGAACAGGATGGCAAGGCACAAAGAGTTCGATCCTGCCGAAATTCTCGCCAAAGCGATGGAGTTTTTTTGGAAGCATGGTTATCATGGCGCGTCCATGCAAGAGCTGGTTCAGCATGTGGGGATCAAGGCGCAAAGTCTTTACAACGCTTTTGGGGGCAAAAGAGATCTGTATCTCGCGGCACTCAAATACTACGTGAATCAGAGCATGGTGATTCAAAAGCTCGAACAGACGCCTTCGGGCAAAGAGGCGGTTACGAAAGTGTTCCAGGAGCCGCTTGAAAGTTTGTCCCAACCGGATCGGGTGAAGGGATGCTTCATGGTCAACACCTGCGTTGAGCTTGCGCCGCACGACCGCGAGATTGCCGATTTTATCGAGAAAGAAAGAAATCGCGTGGAACAAGCTTATTATCTCGCCTTGACCCGCGCCAAGGATCAAGGCGATCTTCATGAGCGTTATCAGGATCTTAGGGCGCTTGCGCGTTACTTGAACAATGCGCAGGGGGCTGATCGTTACCGCAAAATCGGTATCGGATACGGCGGTGTTGGAGGATATCGTCCGGGTTACGCTTTCGATCTTCGATTAAAGGCGGCCCGCTTTTTTTGCTCAATACTTTAATGATCATTCAAGAAAAACGATGGGATGGGGAGTGGACTGAACCATGAAGAGGAATTGGGTCCTTTATTTACTTGCCCTTGGCGTATTCGTGATGGCAACCGCGGAGATCGTGGTTTCGGGTATTCTGGGGATGATTGCGCAGGATATGAATATCTCGATAGGGATGGCCGGTCAATTGGTGACGGTTTACGCGCTGGTGATTGCCATCGGCTCGCCTATTCTGATGGCGCTGACTTCAAGATTCGAAAGAAAGAACCTGCTGCTCCTTTCCTATACCGTTTTTATTGCGGCCAACCTGATCGGTTATTTCAGCCCTAATTTTGCCGTGCTCGTCGCAGCCCGAGTCGTTCAAGCGGCTTGCGCCAGCGTATTTACGATCGTCGCTTTGACGGTGGGCTCCAGTCTGGCCGAGCCGGGACGGCAGGGGAGCGCTATCGGCACGATTATGATGGGAGGGGGCACCGCTCTAGCTGTCGGCGTTCCGCTAGGCACATTAATCGGTGAATACTGGGGCTGGCGCTTTGTCTTTCTGTTTATCTTGATTTTGGCGGCCATACCGACGATCGGCCTCGCTGCAGCTGTACCCAGGCAGGAAAATAAGGAATCCGTATCGATTACTAGCCAGCTCTCGGTATTACGGGATCGCCGGTTAATCAGCGGATTTCTGATTACGTTTTTTATGGTCACAGGCTACCAGCTGATGTTTACGTATATCGCTCCTTTCTTGCAACAAACGGCCGGCTTAAGCACGGCACAGATCAGCGCAGCATTATTCACTTGCGGCATCTTTGCTGTGATCGGCTCGCGTACCGGTGGGTACGGATCGGACCGCTGGGGAATATACCTCACTTTGCTTGCGAGTCTGCTGCTCCACGCGGCGGCGCTGACGGTGCTTCCCCTCATGGCAACGACCTTCGCGGGAGCATTAATTATCCTTGCCCTTTGGATAGGATCGGCTACCATGACGATACCGGTGCAGCAATATTATCTGATTTCACTGGCCCCCGAGTCATCGGGATTATCGCTCGGTATGAACAATTCCATATTTCAGCTGGGGATGGCCGTGGGTGCGGGTGCCGGCGGATGGGCAGTCAACCAAACCTCCGTTTTGAATCTGGGATGGTTCGGAGCTGTGATTGTTCTGCTCGGATTGATTGCTGCATTCTATTCCTTCTCTTTAAATAAACAGCCGGCAATGAAAGTCGAATAGGGGTTTATAAACCCGGCGGCTTCTCACCGGGCAGCCGCCGGCGGTAATGCAGGGGGAGACCCCGCGCAGTCTCTTGAACATGCGGGAGAACAGCGGCCGGATCCCGGTAGCCTACGGAGTAGGCGATTTCGCTGACCGACAGCGACGGTTCGCTCAGCAGGTCGGCCGCTTTGCTGATCCGGTACTGAACGAGGAAGTCCTGCGGCGTCCGGCCGGTCGCTTCCTTGAAGCGGCGGGCCAAATATTTGCGGCTCAGTCCGATCTGATCGGCCATGGATTCCACGCTCATGCTGTGGGAGTAGTTCGTTTCGATATATTCCAGCGCTTTCTGCACATAACGATCCTTGGAAAGTACAGCCGCGGCGGCCCCCGGCTCTGAGTCCGCGCCCTCGATCAGGGCTCCGAGGAAGCGGTATAGCGCGCTGAGCAGCATGACGTCGCGGCTTTCCTGACGCCGGCTGGCTGCGAAGAGGAAGCGCAAGCTGTCCTCCACCGGCCCGGAATCGGTACAGCTGAAGATCGGATGCTCTACCGTTAGACCGGCGCGCAGCATATAGCCTTCCGCGGCTGCCGCCGCTGAAGGCGATCCAAGCATACGACCAGGGATCGGCTTCATCCGCCTGGTAGAAAGAGAGCTGATGGGGGCGGATCAGGAAGCCCTGACCGGCTGTGAGCCGGTATTCCCGGTTCCCGAGCCGGAACACGCCCTGCCCCTTGCGGACGTAATGAAATTTATAATGGTCCTTCAGTCCGGGGCCCCAGGAATGGCCGGGACGGCAGTCCTCCGAGCCGCAGTAGTAGAGCCTTAGATCCATGCCGCTGCGGGCCTCGTCAGTGGTGAATTGAAACTTCCGGTGCTCCATCCTATGCCCTCCTTGACTGGCCGTCAACCTGTGATAGGCGACATTATACCATATTTCCCGTCCATGCTTACATAGGCAATAAGGGACAAGGAGAGGTACAATAAAGCATGAAAGGGAAACCACAGAAACGGGAGGAACCCTCATGCCTTATACCGCAGACGTTAACCGCTATGCCGGGATGGAATACCGCCGCTCGGGAGCGAGCGGCCTCAAGCTTCCGGCCATTTCGCTGGGCCTGTGGCACAATTTCGGAGGTATCGACACCTTCGAGAACGGACGGGCGATGATTCGCCGAGCCTTTGATCTGGGCATCACCCACTTCGATCTGGCCAACAACTACGGGCCGCCGCCGGGGTCCGCGGAGGAAACCTTCGGCAAGCTCCTGAAGGAGGATCTGGCGCCGTACCGCGACGAGCTCATTATCTCGACCAAGGCCGGTTACTATATGTGGCCGGGACCCTACGGCGAATGGGGCTCGAAGAAAAATTTGGTGGCCAGTCTGGACCAAAGCTTGAAGCGGATGGGGCTGGACTACGTCGACATCTTCTACCATCATCGTCCGGATCCGAACACCCCGCTGGAAGAAACGATGGCCGCGCTCGATCTGATCGTTCGTCAAGGCAAGGCGCTGTACATCGGGATATCGAACTACAATGCGGAGCAGGCGCGGGAGGCCTCGCGCATCCTGAAGCGTCTCGGGACGCCGTGCCTGATCCACCAGCCGCGGTATTCGATGCTGGAGCGTACGCCGGAGAAGGGACTCCTTGGTGTCCTGGAGGAGGAGGGCATCGGCTCCATCGCTTACTCTCCGCTGGCCAAAGGCATGCTGACGGACCGCTATCTGAACGGCATTCCCGCCGATTCGAGAGCGGCCGGACCGAGCCAGTTCCTGAGGCCCGAGGAGCTGACCGAAGAGGTGCTCGGCAAGACCCGGCGCCTGCAGGAGATCGCGGCTCGCCGCGGACAGAAGCTGTCCCAGCTCGCCCTGGTATGGGTCCTGCGCGGCGGCCGCGTCACCTCCGCTTTGATCGGTGCAAGCAAGGTGAGTCAGATCGAGGATGCGGTTGAGTCCCTGCGTAACCCCGATTTTACGGAGGGAGAACTTGCGGAGATCGATGCCATTTTGAACGGGTGATTTTGACGCTTCCGAGTCAAGGAGCCGAAACCGATTTAACCGATGCCGAGGTCCTGACGGACGGGCATCGGTTATTTTACATTGTATGCAAATGCACCCTGCACGCTATTGCGCCGGGCCGGCCCGCTGCAGCGCAGCGGCGGGGGTCCAAGCGCCGGCTTCCTGCAGTGCCTAATGCGGCGGAAGCGGTCCGCCCGCTTGTCCCTCCGGTTTAAAGGTGGGGCTTGGGACGAATGTTGATGTTCGGACCCTCATGAGCTTGTGTCCGGGCGCTTTCCGGTTTATTGCAAGAGGATTCTTTGTCTACTTGATCCGGCTCGTCCGCTTCGGAGAAGAACTTCTGCAGAGCCGTTTCTTCGATCGGCCCGGTATGATTTACCCCGATATTCAGCTTGCCCGTCAGCTCTTTAATGCCCAGGGCGCCGAAATTGTTGCTGTGCTCCAGCTTCTCGATCACCAGCTTCTCTATGGCGATTTGTTCCACGACGATGGCGGGGGTCTTCCCGCCGGACAGCCCGGACAGCTCGCGGGATATGGACCGAAGCTGCTTCTCCAGCTCGTCCAACCGGCGGTTCAGGGACTCGGAAGACGATCCGGTCGCGATCCGGTCGCGGACCCAATCGGTCAAGGACCGCATGGAACCCCCCTTTTTTATTTGCTGATGAATGGATAATCTGGAGCGATCCCCGGGGTGCCGGGCTGACCGGGACGCGCCGGGCTCTTCGCCGTCCTATTCGATACGGATGCTCCGCCGCGGCGCTTCCGGTACGGCGATCCGAACGACCAGCACGCCTTCATAGTAGGAGGCAGTGATGCGGGCCGCGGGATCGTTTGCCGCCTCCGGCAGGCGGATGGCCCTCTCGAACTCCCCGCTCAGGCGTTCCTTCAGCAGGGGCTCCGCTCCGGGGAAGAGGGGCCGTGCCGTTCCCTTGACGTACAGCACCCCGGCGGCGGCTGACAGCTCAACCTGTTCCTTGGCTACGCCAGGCAGATCGATCAGCACCACAATTTCACCATCGGCTTGAAGCATGTCCACCATAGGAAGAAGGGCGGGCTTCGCCGCGCCGGCTCCCTTGAAGGATGATGAGGTTCCCATCATCTGCTTGACGCCGGGCTGCTCGAAGATGTCGCTCCAGAACTCGCCGCCGGCAAACTGCTTTGCAATCTCCAGCCACTTGCCGATCTTCTCGTTATCCATCTCCCCACCCGCTTTCGTTCCCACCCGGTTATAGCCTGCTTGCCCGCAGCGAAGTCCATACTTTGCGTTCTTCAGGGATGACCTGAGGCGGATGGGACATTCCACAGTAATACATCATATTGTCGTTTTCAAAAATCATTCCAGCAAAATGCCCCGGCGAACAGGGAAGTCCACTTGCTTTACAGGAATGAATACATTCGGTCCAACAAAGGGGTTGCAAAAAGGAAAACTCGCTTTATCATAGTTGCATGACTATTGAACTAAGAGCGAGGGACGAGCAACTGGTGAGGATGTTGAAGGCGTTGGCGGACCCGACACGCATCGAGATTGTCCGCACGCTGTACCGAAGCAAGAAAGAAATGAACTGCGGGGAGGTAGGCGAGAAGTGCGAGGCCTCGAAGTCGAATGCGTCTTACCACTTCCGGACGCTGCGGGAGGCGGGCTTGATCCGGGTCCGCAAGGATGCGCAGACGAAGTGGATTACGCTCGACGAGGAAGCGTTTGACCGGTTTTTACCCGGTTTTCTGGAGAGACTGGGGGATTAACGGCTTTAGCGGCTTCGATACCCTTCAGGGGAACGGGAAGTCCGGTCCCGGCGGGATGTCCGCTCCCTGCTCCGATCCGTAGGATTGACGGATGGGGCGGAGAACGGACATCCGGTTTGGCCGGCAGAAGCGCTCTCTTTAAAGCGCCGTCGTGATACATATTTTTTTTACATATTAGTTCAAAAGTTATTTAATTACTGAATTAAGGAGTTGTCGTGTAATGGGTAATCCCGCTGTTTTGTTTTTCCTGATCATGTTTGTTATCGGTACGGATACGTTCCTGATTTCTCCGCTGATTCCGACCCTTCAGGACTTATTTCATATTTCCACCGGGATGTCCGGCTGGATGATGGGAGCTTATGCCCTGGGCTATGCGCTATTCGCGCTCATTGCCGGCCCGCTGTCGGACGGCTGGGACCGGAAGAAAGTCATGCTGGGCGGCATCATCTGCTTCGCGGTCTCCACGATCTTATGCGGCTTCGCCACCGGCTTCTGGTCGATGTTCCTGTTCCGCTTCCTGGCCGGCGTGAGCGCCGCCTTCACCTCCCCGCAGGTATGGGCGGCCATTCCGGCTCTATTCCCTCCGCAAAGAATCGCTAAAGTGCTGGGGACCACGGCGCAGGCCTCGCCGTATCGCAGGCGCTCGGCGTACCGATCGGCGACTGGCTCGCCACTTCCCATTGGTCGCACCCGTTCTTCGCGATCGGAGCATGCTCGCCGCTGCTTGCAGCGCTCATCTACTTCACTTTACCCGAGCTGAAGCCGGCGCAGGGACAGGGGACGCCAACCTCCATTCTGGCCAAGTACGTTCCCCTGCTGAAGAGCGGACCGGCGAGAGGCGCCTTCCTGGGCTACTTTTTGTTTCAGCTCGGGGGCTTCGGGGCGTTTGCTTTTATCGGCAAATGGATGGCGGACGGGTTTCACTTATCCGTGGACCGCGTAGGGTACGTGATGGTTTTCGTAGGCCTCGGCAATTTGGCCGGCGACTTCGGCGCGCCTATATCCTCAGTCGGTTCAACCGGCTTGGTACGATGACGGCGGGGACGCTGCTTCTTGTCACGCTGTATCTCCTCCTGCCTCATTTGCCGTCGGTGGGGGCGGTGGCGGCCGGCTTCTTCTTCGTCTTCATTGTCGCAGGGATCTCCTTCCCTCTGATGATGGGGTCGCTGGTTTCCCTGAGCCCGACGATCCGCGGCACGATTACAAGCCTGTCGAATTCTGTCATGTACGCTGCGGCTACCGTCGGCTCCTGGTTCGCGGGGTCGCTGTATGCCGGATTTAACGGCTTTGCTGCGGTCAGTTTGTTCACGGCGCTTTGTTTAGCCTTATCGCTGGTTACGTTCCTCTTCAGCGGCGTTCTGGCGGTGCAGCCAAAGGAGAGCCGTAAGCTGGCTTCCTAGGTTTAGGGGCGGGCACGGCTATTTTATCTGAGGACCTATAAAAAGAGTGGCGAATCTTGGAGACGCCGCTCTTTTTTTGTGCCATTCGTACCAATTTGTTCCTTACAGCCGGATTTTCATGTTTTTTTAATATTTCGCGTTTACAATGTGTTAACAAATCAAAATCCGCAAATAGATAACAATGCCGCTTCACGAACGCTTTCAGCGGGTAAAATGAACGGGATTGCCAACCTGAGGGAATACTCTTCAGGGGGTAGAGAGAAAATGCGGGATAGGAGAGTGAGAAACCCATGCGTCCCTTGGCTTGGAAAAAGCGGAAGCATGCAAAGCACGAGCCGAAACGGCCGTGGAGCTCCCTCTGGATTGTGCTTGCTTGTATAGCAGTGCCCTTCATTTTGGTATTCGGCGTTGAATTTATCCAGCGCGGCAATTTTCATGAAACCTGGGCATGGCTGATCCAGAACCCTAAGCTGTTCATGATGAACGCACTGCTCGATTTATTCGTTTTCTTACTGATTTACGTGCTGGCCGGTTCGCTGATCGCGTCCTTCGCGTTGACGCTGCTGCTTCTATGCACTATGTCCTTCGTCAGCTACTTCAAGGTGAAGCTGATCGGAGAGCCTTTCTTTCCTTGGGATATTTTCCTCAATAAAGAAAGCATGAACATCCTGCCGCTGGTGGCGAACAAATCGGCGCTGCTGCGCATCGGGACCATGCTGGGCGTGGTGCTGGTGCTGCTCGTGCTGTCGCTTAAGCCGCCGCGGCTTCGTCTTCGCACCGGGACCCGGGTGGCTGTCGGGTCGCTGGCCGCCGCCGCTCTGTATTCGTTCGGCGTGGATACGACCTGGGCCGCCAAGGTGATGGACCGGATGGGCGCCAGCGAGATTGTATGGAACCAGTCGGAGAACTACGGGAGCAACGGAATGTCTCTTGCTTTTACCATGAATGTGAAGAATGCGATCGTGCATAAGCCGGCCGGCTATGACGAGGCGTCCATGCAGAAATTGGCCGACACGCTGAAGAGCCAGAACGAAGTCAAGGCGGCTTCGGTGCAGGCGGATCCTTTTAACGGGAAACAGCCGAACGTCATCTTCATCATGAACGAAGCGTTCTGGGACCCGACACTGCTGCCGAACGTCAAATTCAGCGAAGACCCGGTGCCTACGGTTCACCGGCTGCAGCAGGAATCGACTTCGGGCTACCTCTTGTCCCCGCAGTTCGGGGGAGGCACCAGCAACGTGGAATATGAAGTGCTGACCGGGCAGTCGATGAGCTTCCTGCCGGCGGGCTCCGTTCCGTACCAGCAGTACATTTCGCGGCCGGTGCCGAGCCTTGCCGGATATTTTGAGCAGCAGGGCTACAAGAGCATGGCGATTCATTCGTACGAAGGCTGGTTCTGGAACCGCGAGAACGTCTATAAGGAAATGGGCTTCGAGAGCTTCATGAGTAAGGACCAGTTCGTGAGTCCCCAGTATAAGGGCGACTTTATATCGGACGATGAGGTAGCGAACAGCATTATCAAGCAGGTGGACAGCACGGATAAGCCGATGTTCATCTATACCGTCACGATGCAGAATCACGGACCTTACGACGACAACCGTTACGGGAATAATCCGATTAAAGCGGAA
This sequence comes from Paenibacillus sp. P25, assembly GCA_024704175.1. Classification (GTDB taxonomy): domain Bacteria; phylum Bacillota; class Bacilli; order Paenibacillales; family NBRC-103111; genus Paenibacillus_G. The sequence goes on along the minus strand of CP085629.1, from coordinate 6,013,472 downwards.
GGATCGCTCACGCCGGATGCGAAAAGCATCCTCGAGACGTACACGCAGGGCGCGCACGATGCCGATGCCAGCCTGCAGAAGCTGATCGACCATTTTACCGCGACGGGCGAGCCGACGGTGATCGTATTTTACGGCGACCATCTGCCGATGCTGGGCTACGACTACGACGTGTATACGCAGGCAGGATTCATTCACACCTCCAAATCCGATCAGTGGTCGCTGGAGGAGCTGAAACGGATGCACAGCGTGCCGTTCGTCACCTGGTCCAATGTCCAGTTGCCGAAGGAAGAGAAGCCGGTGCTGAGCAACTCGTTCCTCGGCGCCTATATGCTGAGCCATATGGGCATGAAGCTTCCGGAAACGCTGGAGTTTAACAAGAACCTGTCGGATAAAATGCCGGGCATGCTCCGGAACCTCGTAGTGACCGCGGATCAGAAGCTGTATCCTTCAGTGCCCGATACGTTCAAGACGGATGTGGACAATTACCGTCAGCTGCAGTATGACGAGCTGTTCGGCAAGCAGTACCTCGCGAAATATATCGATACGCATTATCTGCAGCAGACCGTCATGCCGGATTATAACCAGGAATTTGCCGAGCCGGCCGCCGCGGATGCGGACAGCGACTCGAAGACCGCCGCGAAAGCAAACCATTGACGTACAGGGGCCCCCGGTCTGCTTAAGGACTTGGGGCCTTTTTCTTGTCGATGGCGGCCCGGCGGTTCATATGGAACAAAAATGTAATTTAGGCGTTAGATTTCCTCACATTGACAAGCGAATTGCCATTGTTCTCCCCGCTTCGGATATGCTACAATTTTCATCAAACTTCGGTCGGCTCCAAAGACAAGGTGCCATGATCAGATACAGAGCAGGAGCGGGGAAACGGACATGGATTTACGAAAGCTTCGTTTGAACGAAACGGCGTCCACCTACAGCGCGGAACGGGACGAATACGAGCGCGATTATGCGCGGCTGATCCAATCGCCGGCATTTCGCCGGCTGCAGGGCAAATCGCAGGTGTTCGGGGCCGGCTCCGGCGACTATTACCGCACCCGGCTCACGCATTCGCTCGAGGTGTCGCAGATTGCCCGCGAGGTGGCGCGCCGCATGGGGAGGCAGTACCGGTTCCTCGGACGCCGCGAGCATCCGGGCCTGATGCTGGTCCCGCAGGTGGTGGAGTGCGCTTCGCTCGCCCATGATTTGGGGCATCCGCCGTTCGGGCACAAGGGGAAGAGGTGCTGGACCGGTGCTCGCGGAAGAGCATGGGCTCTCTTACGAAGGGAACGCGCAAAATTTCCGCATCCTGATGTTCCTCGAGAAGCGGGCGGGCAGCGGCGGCGGACTGGATCTGACGGCGGCCACACTGCTCGCGGTGAATAAATATCCGTACTGCCTGGACGATCCGGGGCGGATCAAAGGCGTGTACGCCATGGAATGGGAATGGATCGGCCAGCTTCGGCAGAAGTGGGACATGCCCGAAGGGTGTTCGACGCTGGAAGCGCAGCTGATGGATCTCTGCGACGATATCGCTTATTCCACCCATGACATCGAGGACGGCATCCGCGCCGGGAAAATCCAGATGAACCGGACGTTCTTCGAGGATGAGCGCCTGCTGGACCATTTGGTACAGGAGATTGTGAACGATCAGGGCAACCTCGAGGTCGGCTGGGATCAGGTGGATATCCGGTCCATGGTGGAGCGGGTGCTGGCGGACTATCTCGAGCAGTGGGAGACGATCTACGCCGAATGCGGCAAGGAAGCGTCACGGACGCGCAGGGAGATGAAGGCCCGCTGGGTGAGCACGTTCGCCGGCCGCGTGGGCATCATCGACGATCCGAAGAAGGGCTGGAAGCGCGTTACCTTCGTGCGGGACGAAGAGCAGGATCTGGAGTCGCTGCGCACGATGGAGATCTTGAAGAAGCTCGCGTGGGTGACCTTGATCAAGGATTTCCGTGTCCAGCGCCTGCAGAAACGCAGCGAAATCATGATCGCCCGGCTCTGGGACAGCTTCAAGGTGCCGGATAAGGGGCGTCTTATTATTCCTCCCGATTGGATTGAGAGCTATGAGCAGCATAAGAGCAAGTGGACGTGGCCGCGGTTTGTGGCCGATTACATCTCCGGAATGACCGACGCTTATGCCGAAAAAGTATACGCCGAGCTGTTCGCCAGCAAATCCGGATCGATTTACGAAATGGATTGATGGTCTGCGCCGGGCCGCCTGCCGCATATAATGCGTATGAAGCGGCCCGGCGCTTCTTGCGTTCGGCCGCGGATCTTGAAACGGCGGTCCTGACAGGAGGACGCCGGGAATCGCATTTGCAGCGAGCGGAGGAGAAAAGCGCCATGATCATTATCGAGGGAGGAAACGCTTCGTTCGATCCGGGCGGACTGTCCCCGGTCGAGCTCGGGATCTACCAGGAGAAGATGCAGAGCTCGGTGCCCTATCATTATGACACCGCCGAAGCCCTGCGGTTCGAGCTGAAGGCTGCGGGCGGCCATTGTCAGCGCATCCGAAGCGCTGGAACGATCGCCGGCGGCGTTCTCGTCATTCCGGCGGTCCCGGTGTAACGGGCGGTATTGGACCCGGACGGACGCCGGCGGCTTCCTGCAGAACAAGGACGTGAGTCCGTCGGAGGCAGTCCGGGACATTTTCCGGAACGGGCGGCAATATGCTTTTGAATGCGCTACGGCAGTCATTATTGTGCTGTACAAAGCGGTGCTCGAGACGATCGGGGACTCTGCCTTCAACCGGCTGTTCGCCGATCTGTACCTGCATTCGTGGAATCATGACACCGACCTGCAGCTGATTACCGAGTACGGCCGGCGGGATACATACCCGGGCGATGTGCTGTATTTTCAAAATCCCGACGTCGATCCGGCAACGCCCGAATGGCAGGGCGAGAACACCGTGAAGATGCCGAAGGGACTGTATTACGGGCACGGGATCGGCATTAAGAATGAGGACGGGATCATTGCCAAGCTGAACCGGCACCGGAAGAAGGGGAGCACCGTGTCCGCACATTTGCTGGACGAGGCGACGTATCCGAATTTTTTATACATTCAGCAGGAGGCCGAAGCGGGCTATTCCCCGGCGGCTACCGCTGGCCGGAGGGGGCGATTGTCGGGCGGATCGGCGCACGGACCCGGCTGATCCTGTAAGAAGCGCCCGAACCCGTGCGGTTCCGTTGTTTTTTTGGCCTTTCGGTGGGCCATAGCGCGGACTGCCGGGGAGGGTCATCCATAAGCTGGAGGGAGGTGATGAAATTGCTTCCTTCCAACCGACGGAAACCGAAGTCTCCCCGAACAAAGGGGAAATCCCGCCCCTGGATGCATCTGAATGCGGCTGCACCGCCAGCCAAGGGGAAAGCGCATCTTGCGGCGGTCATCGTTCAGTTCCGCAAAGGCTTCGTGTTTGAAAAGCATTGGAACCGGGTAAAAAAGGAGATATACCCATACACGATCGGACTGCAGGTGCGCCTGCCGCTCATCCGCTCGGTCGCCGCAACGATACCTCTGGGGGCGCTGGGCAAGCTGCGCGGCTGCAAGCATGTATACAAAGTTTATCCGGACCGGAAGCAGCAGATTCTGCTCCATGCGGCGACGCCGGGAATCGGTGCGTCCGCCGCGCAGAGGTCGGGCTGGACAGGCAAGGGCGTCGGCATTGCCATTATCGATACGGGGGTGTATCCCCACCCGGACTTAACCCGCCCGGCGAGCCGGATCGCCGCATTTAAAGACTTCGTAAACGGCCGCCACAAGCCTTACGACGATAATGGCCACGGAACGCACTGCGCCGGCTCGGCCGCCGGCAACGGATATTCCTCGAACGGGCGTTACCGGGGGCCGGCTCCGAAAGCGAGCATTATCGGAGTCAAGGTGTTCGATAAGAACGGCGGCGGCCTGGACTCGAAGATCATCCGCGGGATCGACTGGTGCGTGCGCAACAGGAAGCGCTACGGCATACGGATCGCTTCGCTCTCTCTGGGAGAGCGTGCCCTCGTCCCCAGCCGCGACGATCCGCTCTGTCAGGCGGTCGAGCGCGCGGTGAAGAGCGGACTTGTCGTCGTGGCGGCAAACCGGCAACTACGGTCCCGCACCGGGGACGATCATCACGCCGGGCATCAGTCCCCTAGCCATTACCGTCGGCGCTTCGACGGGCCGCGGCGGGAGCCGTTCACCGGAACGCGTAGCCGACTTCTCCTCCCGCGGACCGACCAAGGACGGGCGGACGAAGCCCGATCTCGTTGCTCCCGGGGTGGACATCGTTTCGCTGCGCGTACCGGGCTCGACACTCGACCGGCGGCTCCGCGGGGACCGGCGGAGCCGGTGGTACCTGGCCATGTCCGGCACCAGCATGGCTACGCCGCTCGCCGCCGGGGCGGCGGCGCAGCCGCTGCAGAAGTATCCGGAGCTTACGCCCTTGGCCGTCAAACGCCGGCTGAAGAGGAGCGCGGTCCGTCTGGGCCAGAGTGCAAACGCGCAAGGCGACGGCAGACTGGATGTCGGCTTTTTGGCAAGATCCTGAATAACAGGCAGGAGAATGGTAAAAGGATATAGTACCATGAATGGAAAGCCGGTGAATGTGGCGATGAAACGGGCACTTGCCAGGTCAGCGGCTTCTTATTCCGGCTCTTCTGCTCCTCGCAGGCTGCAGCTGGAGCATCCCGAAGAGCGGCGGGAGCGGGACGGCGGAGCCCCCGCCGGCCGTCCCGCAGGCTCCTGCGCCGCCGGCCGACCCGATCCACGAGCGGCTCAAGACGATGACCGCGGATCAGAAGATCGGCCAACTGCTGATGGCGGGAATCGAGGGAACGCAGCTGGATGAAGAGACGCGGGCGATGGTTCGGAATGACGGCGTCGGGGGCTTTATTTTCTACAAGAACAACATCCAATCCACGGCTCAGGCGCTGCAGCTCTTGGGCTCACTGAAGCAGGCGGCGGGGGCGGCGCGGAACCGCTATGGCTCGGCGTGGATGAAGAGGGCGGCCGGGTTACGCGGATGCCGGACGAGCTGATCAAGCTGCCGTCCGCGCAGAATGTAGGGAAAGCGGATAGCCCTGATGCCTCCTACGGCATCGGCCGGGCGATTGGAACGGAGCTTGCGGCCTTGGGCCTCAATGTGGATTTCGCGCCGGTGCTGGATGTGAACAGCAATCCGAACAATCCCGTGATCGGCGACCGCTCGTTCGGGGCGGCATGGCTGTTGTCGGACGGAATGGAACGGCGGAGCTGCAGGGGATTGCGTCCCAGGGGGTGCTTCCGGTGGTGAAGCATTTTCCCGGACACGGAGATACCTCGGTGGATTCCCATATTGGCCTACCGGTCGTAAGCCACGGACTGGACCGGCTCCGGTCGCTGGAGCTGAAGCCGTTTGCGGAAGCGCTGAGGAACGGGGCGGAGGCGGTGATGGTGGCGCATATTCTGCTGCCGAAGCTGGACCCGGAGTACCCGGCCTCCTTCTCGAAGCCTGTAATCACCGGCTTGCTGCGCAAGGAGCTCGGCTTTGACGGCGTAGTGATCACCGATGATTTGACGATGGGAGCGGTGGTCAAGAACTATGATATCGGACAAGCGGCGGTCCGCTCTCTGGAGGCGGGCAGCGATGTGCTGCTGGTCGGCCACGGCTATGAGCTGGAGAAGCGGGTGCTGCAGGCGGTTCGGGAAGCAGTGCGGACGGGGAGGCTGACGACGGATCGGCTGGATGAGAGCGTCTACCGGATCCTGAAGCTGAAGGCGAAGTACAAGCTGACGAACGAACCCAAGGGGAAGATCGATACAGCGCGGATCAATGGGGAGTTAAGGCAGGCGCTGGAAAAGCTTCGCTCCTCGAAGTGATCCGGAAGCGATTCGTCCGTAGGGCATTTGCGCCGAAAAGGAAATCCGGCTAAAGTGAAGCTAAGGAATCCTTAGCGCTTTAGCCGGATGAAGCCGGGTCGCCCGGTTATTTCGCGCCGCCGGCGGCAACTTGTCCCGCCCGCGGCATGCGCAGGGTGAGCAGCAGCATCAATACGCCGATGGCGGCACAAATCCAGGCCATGCTGTGCAGGTGCGCGGTGGTGATATGTTTGCCGAACAGCGCTGCAAGCAGGCTGGAGGAGAGGATCGTCCCCATAAAGCGGGAGGTCATGAAGAGGCCCGAGGCGATGCCGGTTTCTTCCTTGGTGACGAAATCGTACAGCGCCGTCTGCATCCCGAGGTTGTTGAAGCCGTTGCTGATCCCCAGCACGGACAGAATGAGAAAGATCGTGAGGCCGCTCGACTGGTCGCGGATGGCGAGCATGAGCAGCGTCCCCAGGATGACGGCGGCCGTCCCCAGAAGGAGCGGCGGCTTCGATCCGCTCCGGTCGATCCAGCGGCCGGCAAGCGGCGTGATGAAGACCCCGAAGCCCGCGATGGAGAGCATGACGATGCCGGTCTGCTGCGTATCCATCTGCTGCACGCGCTGCAGGTAGGACGGAATACCGAACATGATCGAATAGAAGACGATATTCACCAGAATGAATTGCACATAGATCAGCGTGACGTTCAGATTTCTCCGCAAGAAGGCGACATCGATGAACGGCTGGCTTTTGCGCAGCTCGAACCGGTAGAACAAGACGGACAGCACGGCGCTGACGACCAGCTTCCAGACGCTGAAGCCGTCCTCGAAGGACAGGAAGAACAGCGACCACATGAAGATGGTGACCGAGAAGAAGATCACGCCGCTCCAATCCATGCCGGGTGCGTCCGCGTTTCGTTTGGGGTCCCGTGGAAACAGTTTCCATGCTAAAATAAAAGATGCCGCAATGAACGGGAAGTTGAAGAGAAAGATCAGCGGCCAATCCCCGTAATGCACCAGGAATCCGCCTAGGGACGGCCCGAATGCGGCCGAGGTGGACGAGAAGACCGACAGGATCCCGAGCGCTCTCGCCTGGTTGGACGTAATCTGGTCGCGGATCATCCCCATGCCGGACGGGAAGAGCGCGGAGTCGCCGAAGGCCTGAATGACGCGGAAGCCGATCAGCCAGCCGAAGCCGGGGGACAGCGGGGCCAGACAGGAAGACAGGGTGACCAGGAGGAGTCCCAGCATGAAGATCCGCTTGCGGCCGAACAGATCGCTCCACTTGCCCATGACCGGCTGGCCGATCGCACTGGCAAGATAATAGGTCGAGATGAGCCAGGATACGTCGGCGAAAGTCAAGTGAAACTCCTCCTGAAGCCGGGGCAAAGCGACGGAAATCATGGAGGTGTTGAGCGGGTTAAGCGGCGTGCCCAGCGCGACGGCGGTGATGAGAAGCAGTTCCTTTCGTCTCGAGCGGGCAGGTGGGTTGGACAAAGGTGTCACCTCTTTTTTAGTAAGGGATTTTCTTTTTTTTTTTTTAAGAGCCAAGCAAGTTCGATCTCGCTAAAGCGCTAAAGTATTAAAGCGCGTAGTGAACTTTCTGCTCGCAAGAAAGGCTTCCGCTCAGACACGAATGTATCTTCATCGAAAGTGCTTCGATCAGAGGCTTTTCTTAACGATATAGAAAGTTTAAATTGGCTAAAGCATTAAAGCGAAGTGCGACTTTCTATACCAAGAAAAATTTCCTGCTTACGAAGCGGGTTTGATGCGCAAACCTGAGGTCAGGCATCTTTGAAAAGACTCCGATAAGGAATTTTTCTTATCGTCTAATATAACATAAAAAGGCGATTGCCGTACAATGTTCAGGGGGCTGATGATGAGCAATAAGGCCGAACGGCCGATACGCCTGCTGGTGCTGTCGGGGGATTTTGGGGACGGCCATAAGCAGGTCGCCATGGCGCTTGCAGAAGCTTGCGGATATGCCGCATCGCGGGTAGAGGCGGAGGTAGCGGATTTCACGAAAGAAGTTTATCCCCGTCTGCATCCGGTGCTGCGAACCGTTTTCCTGAAAAGTGTGGAAAAAATACCGTCCTTATACGGATACTTTTTTCGTAAAACACGGGACAGCCGGGACTTGTCGGGACCGTTCAAAGCCTTCTTGCTGCTCGGCCTCGGCCGGCTGGCCGCCTTGATGGCGGAGAAGAAGCCGGATGTGGTCGTCTGCACCTTCCCGCTGGCGGCGGCCGCCGTATCGCCGCTGAAGAGCAGGGGACTGCTGGAGGCGCCCGTCGTCACGGTAATCACGGACCATACGGACCACGGGATGTGGATCAATCCGGGCACCGGGCTCTACTTGACGGGCTCGGCGGAAGCCGCGGCGACCCTGCGCAGACGCGGGGTACCGCAGGCGGCGATCCGTGTCACGGGCATTCCGGTCCGGAAGCGGTTCGGCGAGCCGGTGGACCGGGAGCGCCTCCGCCGGCAGTTCGGACTGCATCCGAAGCCGCCGGTGGTGCTGGTCATGGGAGGCGGCGACGGACTGCTGGCCCGGGAGGTGCGCAAGCTGCTCCGCTCGGACAAGCTGTACGAGCGGATGCAGCTCGTGCTGATTTGCGGAAGCAACGAGAAGCTGAAGGCAGATTTCGAGAAAGCTTCCCGGCGTTGGCCGGCGGACCGGGTATTCGTCAAGGGCTATGCAGAAGAGATTCCGGAGTGGATGGCGGTATCCGACCTGCTGCTCACGAAGCCGGGCGGGCTGACGACAACGGAAGCGGTCACGATGGGGCCGCCGATGCTGCTGCTGAAGCCGATTCCCGGGCAGGAGGAGGACAATACGGCGGTGCTCGTGAAAGCGGGCGTGGCGGTGAAGGCCTCGGATGACCGGGACTTAAAGCAGCAGCTGCTGGAGCCGCTGGAGAACAGGCAGCGACTGGGGCGGATGCGTGCCGAGGCGCTGCACATGCGCTCCGCCCGGTCGGCCGAGCGGGCCGTCGAGGCGATCGTTCAGCTGCAGACGGCGGACAGCCCGCAGAGCGCGCCGGCGGCGGTAGCCGCTGTCGCCCGCATGCTCTAAATGGCGACGCAAACAGAAAAACCCGCCGCGGGTCCGCACCGGCTGTGAGAGCCGCGGATTCCGGCGGGTTTTTAAGTGGGCGGGATGGTTTGCTTCGAATGAGGCGCGGGTGGGTCGCTTCGGCAGTCCTCCGTCAGGTTCCTTCCCTATCGGATACGCCGGGGACAGGGACGGGGCTTAAGGGATAGAACGTCATTCCTTTGCACCGGGGACAGGTACAGCTGTAGCAGTCCGCCATTTCTTCCATCACCTCGCCGCACGTATCGCAGGCTTTCAGGGGCAGGTTGTCATAAAACTCGCTTGTTCTCATGAGCATGCCGGTTCCTCCTTGGGCGTTTTTTACGGGGTAAAAAACAAACATCGAAAGCAAGGACCTTGGGTTTTACGGGGTAAAACCGCTGCGAATGACCGGATCGTAAGCTGCTATGAAAGCGGCGACGTCTGCTGGGAATTTCCTGATGTTACCTTTTACTATACCTTATTTCGGCTTTGAATGTAAGCGCTTTTTTGAAAGGAAGGGATTTTGCGAAAAAAAGGGAAGGCGAACAGGCGGAGAAAGAAGGGATTCCCGCGGAATGCCGCAGAAATCCCGGTTCACTTGAAAGAATGGCTACTCTGCCGGAAGGACTAGCGTCAGGATGCAGCCTTGGGACCCGGGGGAGGTCAGGCTCAGCGAGCCCCCGAGCTGGCGGACCCGCTCGCTCATGGCCCTCAGGCCGAAGCCCATTCCCGTTTCCTCGTACCTCCGGCCGTTGTTCTCCAACATAAAATAGAGCTCTTCCTCCCGGTGCTCCAGCACGAAATCAAACTGTGTGCTCTCCCCGTGCCGGATGCCGTTGGTCAGCCCTTCCTGCAGGGCATGGAACAGCACCTTCTTCTGCATCGCGCTGAGCGGAGGCGCTGGGGAGATCCGGTGGCGGATCTCGATGCCGGTCACCTGCCGGGTCTCCTCCATCAGCTTGACCATGGCCCCTGCAAGGTCGTAATCCAGACTGCTCTCCGAGAGAAGGCGCACGGACTCGCGGATCTGGTTCAGCCCCTTGCGCACCAGCTCCTGGGACAAGTCGAGCTTCTCCATCCCGAGCTCGCGGTTCTTGGACAGAAGCCGCTTGGCGGCTTCGATCTGAACGATCGTGGTGGTGAGCGTATGCCCTACCATGTCATGGATTTCTTGAGCAATCCGGTTGCGCTCCTCCATGACGGAGAGTTCGGCCATGGCTTCCGCCGTCTCCCGCATGGAGTCGCGAAGCCGCTGGTTGCTCTCGGCTAGCTCGGACGTCCGCTCCTCGACGAGCGCCTCCATGGCATGGTGGAAGCGGGATAGCTCAAGCTGGGAGTTTACCCGCGCTAGCGACTCCTTTCGGGACACGGGCTTCGCCAAATAATCGTTCGCTCCGGCACCAAAGCCTTCCACCAAGTCCTCGATCCGGTTCTTGGCGGTCACAAGCAGCACCGGAAGCTCGCTTGGACTGTACACTTCCCGGACCGCACGGCATACGTCGTAACCGGTCATTCGTGGCATCATTACATCAAGCAGGATCAAATCGGGCTTCTCCGCCGAAACCAGCTGCAGCGCTTCCCGGCCCCCGGATGCCTGAATCAAGGTGTACGGCTCTTGTGCCAAATAGCTTGCCATCACCTGCAAGTTCACCGGCTCATCGTCGACAACTAGAATGCGGGCAGGAACGGTCGCTTTCGGTCGAAGCGGGGATAGCCGGCTTTCTTCATCGCTGGCATGACGGTCGACCCGCCCGCTTCGCCGGTCGCCGTCCCGGCGCCGCCGCTTCGCTTTCAGCAGGCTCGGCCGCGGCCGGGTACGCCGGCGGCATCGTCAGCCGGAGCGTCTGCAGTGCCGGATCCGGCGCATCCTCCGCGGCCGTCCGTCCGGCAACAGGCTCTGCTTCAGCCTGCCCGGTCCATACCGGCGACGTCAGCTTGAAGACCGAGCCTTGCCCCGGGGACGATTCCACGGTCAAGGAGCCGCCGTGCAGCTCCACCAGCTTTCTCGAGATCGGAAGGCCGAGGCCCGTTCCGCCATGCTCGCGGCTGGAGGAGCCTTCGACCTGCTCGAAAGCTTCGAAGATCGCCTCCTGCTTCTCCGCCGGAATACCGATGCCCGTATCCCCGACAGAGAGCCGGAGCCGCCCCTCCTCTAACGCCGCTTCGACCCAGACCCGCCCCGACTCGGTGAATTTGATCGCGTTGCCGATCAGATTGTACAAAATTTGCTCGACCCGGTTGCCGTCGGCCGCGGCGGGCGGAAGCGCGTCCCCGATCCGGCCCGCGAGCTCGATGCCCTTCTTCCGGGCGAGCGGCGCGAAGACGGCGAGCACGATATCCGTCCGCTCCCGAAGTCTTACCGGCTCCAGATTGAGCTGAAGGTCCCGGTGGCGCAGCTTGGCGAAATCCATGATATCGTTGATCAGATTCGCCAGTCTTTTCCCGCTGGAAACAACGAGCTGCAGATTGCTGCGGACCCTGGGATCCAGCGGCCCGCCGATCCCGTCGAGCAGAGACTCGGTGAGCCCGATGATGCCGTTGAGCGGCGTCCGGAGCTCATGGGAGGTATTGGCCAGAAACTCGTCCTTCAGCCGGGCCACTTCCATCAGCCGCTCATTCTTCTCCTCGAGCTCCGCGGCATACGTCCGGACCTGGCGGTGGACCTGGGTGAACCGTCCTACCAGCACCATGCCGAGGCAGGAGAGGAACAGGAAGACGCCTGCAAAGATTTGGTCCGGCCACATCCGGTACAGTGCGGGGAAGTGAGCCGCCACGAACGCCGGCAGTCCGGTATTGACAATAAGCGCGAATGCAGGAACGTGGACAGCAGCAGCAGGGCGCGCGCCGCAGAGCGACCAGAGCGTCTCGCGGTCTCTCTGCTTCAGAAAAATCCGGACAATGACGCCCGCCGTCCCGGCGAAGACCGGAAGGAACAGCGCCGGAAAGACGTACCGGATCATATCCTTGTACATCACCGCATCCTTCATCCCGACCGCAATGCAGACCGCAGAGAAGGCCAGCATCGTCTGCCACAACCGGCGGCGCAGCTTCCATTTTCCGGGACCGTACATTTGTTCCAGAAAAGCAAGAAAAGCGAAGGTGCACATCGGTAGCGCGACATCGTGATAGTAATGAAACAGCGGGGCGTGCACCAGCACGGGCAGCAGTAAGCTGCGTTCGGCGCATCCGTAGCCTGCAAAGATGGCGAACAGAGAGAAGTACCAATAGAGCCGGTTGTCCCGGTTTTGGATGAATAAGAAGAGCGCAAAGGCCCCGAGTCCGAAGAACAGCGTCGAGAGCACCGCGTTATTGATATCCTGCCGCAGCAGGGAGGACCAGAAGCCGCTGCCCGAACCGAGCGAGAATTGCCCGGGGCGCAGCTGTCTGTCATCGAAATAGACCCGTGCATACAGCGTCTTTCCTTCAAAGCCGGCCGGCGGCGGCAGGATGCGCCACTGAAAGGGCGCGTTGACCCGAAAATCGTAGGGGCTGAAATTGACGGAGGCCAGCTTCTGCCGGTCGAGATAGAGCTCGAATGATTTTTGGTCCCGGACGTACAGCGAGGCCCCGTCTACAGGCATCGGCGGCGCTGTCTGTTTCATCCAGAACATGCCGGTAAATCGCTGCCCCTTAAAGGCTTCACGAATCTCCTGCATGGGCCGCCAATCGGCGCCCGCCGCATCGAAGGCTCCGTCCGGAGTTACTGGCAAATCGCCGAGGTGAACCAGCCACCCGGGCCCGCCGCTTAGGGAATAAGCCGTCTCCTGCTCCGGTGCGGCGGCGGATAAGAAGCCCGCCGCCAGCAGAAGGGCCAGCAGCAGCGCGGCGTAAAGCTTCCACCCGGTCCGTAACCGTGCAGTCATCGGCATAGGTGAATCAGCCTCCGGCTAAGAAATCCGTCATTGCTATAACGAGGCAGTTCCATGGCGGTTGACATCCTTTCCGTATCCTCTCCATTGGTGGAGAAGGGGCGGTCATATGATAGTGACGCGGGTCACGCTGTGCATCCTGAAAGATCCCGTTTCCTCAAAACGGGGTAGGCGCGCGCCTTAGCTCTCCTTCAGCGGCTCCTTCAGCAGCAGAATCGCTTTCGTCCGGTCGTTCGTTCCGATTTTGTTATAGATCGTGCTGACGTAATTCTTCACGGTTCCTTCGCTCATAAACAGCGGCCCCGCGATCTGCCGGTTGTTCTTTCCCTCCATCATCAGCAGGCTGATATGCTTCTCGCGGTCCTTGAAGCTGATGCCCTGCTCCTTCAGCCGTTTGACGTCGAAATCACCCTCCTTGGGGGATGACGCGTAAGAGAGTCTCGCCGCCAGCTTGGCTGCAACGACCGCAGGCATCAGGAGTCGCCCCTTCACGCAGTCCCGGATCGACTGGATGAGCTTATCCCCGGGCATATCCTTCAGCAGAAAGCCGGCCGCCCCGTTCGCGAGCCCCTCCACAATGTAGTCATCCTCCGCGAAGGTCGTCAGAATCAGGATGAACGTGTCCGGGAATTCCTTCTTGATCCGCTTGGTGCATTCGATTCCGTTCAGCAGGGGCATCTGAATATCCATCAGCACCACATCCGGCCTCAGCCGGCCTACCAGCTCGCAAGCCTCCAGCCCGTTCTCGGCGGTGCCGACCACCTCCATATCGTCCTCCAGGGACAGAATGGTTTGCAGGCCGTCCCGCATCAGGGTCTGATCGTCGGCGATAACGATTTTAATAGCAGCTTCCATCCGTTTTTTCACTCCGTTTCCATAGTTTCATTATAGTGGAAACGAAATCGGTTGAATATATGGATCCAAGGGGTCCGGCAAGGTCGTGACCAAAGTTGTGATGCGGGTAACTGGTCATTATGACCGGGAGGGTTATATGATACAGGAGACGAAGCCAATCAGGCTTGTTGATAGAGGTGAAACCCGTTGAAGCATCTGGAGCCCGAACAAGTGTATTTCGAAGCGTACGACGTGCAGCGTCATAAAACGGTTGCCGCGCTGTCCTATATTTTATTCTTCCTCCCGCTGATCTCAGCGAAGGATTCCAAATTCGCCATGTATCATGCGAACCAGGGGCTTCTTTTGTTTCTGGCCGGCGCACTATGCCATACGGCGCTCGGGCTGCTTCCCGCGATCGGCTGGCTGGCTGCGCCGCTAATCCATTTACTGATCGGGGACTTGCGCCGCTGGGCATCGTCAGGGCGGTCCGCGGCGAGCGCAGTCCCCTTCCCCTGATTGGAAGAGTGACCCTCCTGAAAGCCTAGCAGGGCCGCAAGGCCTTTCCGACTGCCGGATGCTACCGAACGGCTCCCCTCCTCCCGATCCTGCGCGCCTCTTTCGCCAGAGGTCGCCGATCGGGGGTCATCCGGCGGCGCTTCCCCTTTCCCTGTTAAGAAGGCGACTCATGCGGACGCCTTCTTTTTTTCTTTTTGAAAAGATGAACGAATGGTATTGACTGGAAAAATTTCGGCTCATAAAATAAGGAAACGGGTCAGACACTAAAAGAAGCTACCCAAGACAGCAAACGACCTTAATCCATTACCGGGCAGGAGTGCATTTATGAGCATTGTAAATCAAAGCTGACAGCCGAAGAAGTCATGCGTTCCCGCCATTCCGTCCGCAAATATGAACGGGATGTCGTGATACCGGATGCCGAGCTGAATGAAATTCTGGACCTGGCGGCCGGAGCCCCTTCGTCCTGGAACCTGCAGCACTGGCGTTTCCTCGTCGTCCGCGAGCAGGCGAACAAAGACCGTTTGCTTCCGCTGGCTTACGGCCAGCAGCAGGTATCGGATTCCTCCGTTACCGTCATCGTGCTCGGCGACCTTCAGGCCAATTTGGCGGCGCCGGTCGTTTATGCGGATGCACCGCCGGAGGTCCGGAACACGATGATCGGGCAGATCGAAGCGACCTATGCAGGCGACCCGCACATTGCCCGCGACGAAGCGATCCGTAACGCCTCGCTGGCCGCCATGCAGCTGATGCTCGCAGCCAAGGCCAAAGGATACGATTCCGTCCCGATGGGCGGCTATGACGCGGATGCCGTCGTGAAGGCGCTGAGTATCCCTGACAGGTATCTGCCGGTAATGATGATCGCGATCGGCAAAGCGGCCTCCCCGGCTCGCCCTACCGCGCGCCTGCCGCTGAGCGACCAGGTCATTTACGAAAGCTTCTAATCAAGAGAAGTGGAACAGCGAAGCCCCGGATTGCCGTGAATTCACGGCCCGGGGCTTTGTTGCAGCTACTGCCACTGCTCCCACTGCTCGAGCAAATTGTCGCGGGTGATCTTCTTGCGGTGATGGGAGAGTCCGGGGGCCCGGCTGTTGAGCGCTCCGATCTGCTCGTTCATCTCACGGATCAGCTCGTCGATCTCCGGATCGTCCGGCCGATTTCGCATTAGCTCCGCCGCTTTGTCCAAATGGACGCGGATTTCCCGGCGCAGCATGATCCACGGCGGAGGAACGTCCGCTTGCCGCATAATAGATTCCAGGACGTCGCCGGTCGGCACGACCAGCGGCTTGCCCAGACCCGGCAGACCGTCAAAGCCCCCTTTGCGCTCGAATTCCTCGAAAGCCTCGTCCACTGCGCTTTTCTTTCGCATTTCGGCGGCCGTCAGCATATCGACATCCACCAGCGTTTCCATGGGCAAAGGTATGATAGGGCGTTCCGAAGGCTCCCGGTGCCTGCGGGAACGGTCTTCTTTTCGCTTATCCATAGGGCTGCACGCTCCTTTGGCTGTTATCGTACCATCAGCTTAGCCGACCGGTCGCGGCGGGGTCAAGCGGCAGTCTCTTGAATAAAGGATACGGCCTGTCCCGCCTCGAATATATCCATAGACGAATTCCCGGAAGGAGCCGAGACAGATGTCCAAAGCGGATAATTTGCTGGCCATTCTATGGCTCTTGAAGTCGCGGAAGCAAATGACGGCCGGGCAGCTGGCGGAGGAGCTCGAAATTCATATCCGGACGGTGTACCGGTGTATCGACGCGCTGTGCGCCAGCGGCGTGCCTATCGTCTCGGAGACCGGACGAAACGGCGGTTACCGCATTTTGGAGCATTTTAAGGAAGCGCCGCTGTTTTTCGGCCCTGAGGAACAGAAGGCGCTCGTTCACGCCGCCGCCTTCGCGCAGGAAGCGGGGTATCCCTTCGGCGATGCGCTGGAACGCGCCGTCGGCAAGCTGAAGCGGAATACCCATCCGGAGCAGCTGGATCGGCTTGAGCGCCATGAATCGGGTCTTGAGGTGCTCCATCCGCCCTCCGCTTCATCCCTTGGCGGCCATCTCCGGTCGCTGGAGGAAGCGGTCGCGGAAAGGGCCGCCGTATCGATGATCTACCAGACGGGATACGAGGGCGGGGCCAAAGAGCGAATGCTGGAGCCTTATGGGCTGGTGCATTGGAAGAGCAAATGGTACGTCGTCGGCCGCCGCCGGCTCCGCAGTGAAATCCGCAGCTTTCGCGTTGACCGGATCCAGGCTTTATCGCGGACCGATACGGTCTTCAGCCGGCCGGAGGGCTTCTCGGCACGGCAATTTCTGCTGAATTCCCTGCTTTGCCGGGGCCGGAATCCGAAGAGGAGCTGGTTTCCGTTCATATCGAGGGTAATCCCCAGGCACTGAATGATCTGTGCAGTCATTGGCTGTTCGGCCATGCGCTGGCGGAGCGGACGGAATACCGGGCCCATTTTCGCCTTACGGAGCTCACCGTCTACACGGAGGCGCCTTATTTCCTTTTGTCCTACGGGGGCAAAATCCGCATCGTGGAACCGCCCGAACTGAAGGAGTGTATGATCGAAATCACTTCGTCTTTATTGGAATATTACCGGACATGGTGAGAAAACGCTGGCCGCAGTTGTCAGTGTTTTTATTTTATAATAGATACAGCAAGCAGATATGGAGGGAACAGGCATGGCAGGGGCGATTTTCAGAAAAGCAGTGGCAGAGGAGACGGGCCGGACTTGGGAGGAATGGGTGAGGGGCCTGGACCAGGAAGTCGAGGTGTCGTGGTCCCACGGGCAGATCGCCGAATACCTGTCGGACGCGTACGGGCTTAGCGACGTTTGGCGGGAGACGCTTGCAACGATGTACGAGCGGCAAATGGGCCGGAAGCCCGTCGGGGTAACGGCATCCGCCGGCGTACAAATCGGGGTGAGAAGGACGCCCGGTGGCCAAAGAAGAAGCATGGCGCTTCCTGACGTCGCCTGAGGGTCTGAAGCTGTGGATCGGCAAGCTGTCCGCCTTTGAGCTGCAGAAAGGCTTTAAATACGAGTCCAAAGAAGGGACATTCGGCGAGCTCAGGGTCGTGAACCCGATGGACAAGCTGCGCATGACCTGGCAGAGGCTGGACTGGGATCAGCCGTCCACGCTGCAGATTTACCTGCTGTCCGGCGGCCCCGGAAAGACGACCGTCAGCTTTCACCAAGAAAAGCTGGAGGACCTCTACATGAGAGAGGTCATGAAGCGTCATTGGGAAGAGGTCCTGGACCAAATGAACGAACGACTGAATCTGACGGCCTAAGCTAAAGGAGGTACAAGCCATGAACAAATTCAGCCATATCGATCTGCGTATCCGTTCGCTGGAGAGTGCGCTGCCCTTTTACGAGAATCTGCTTCCGGCACTCGGCTTCACCCGGACCTTTAACTCCGCGCAGTGGAGAGTGTTTGCCGGTGACGGAGAGCCGCCGGACGTGCCTTATTTCGCCATCACCGAGGATCCTGCGCATACACCGAATGACAATCTGGTCGGCTTCTGGGCCGAGGACCGGGAAGAGGTGGACCGCATCGCGAAGCTTGTGGCGGAGAGCGGGGGCAGGGTCAACGAGGGACCGCAACTGTTCCCCATCAGCCCGACCTATTACGCCGTTTATTTCGAAGATCCGTGCGGCAACAAATACGAGATGGTCCACCGCTTGAACTGATGCTTTGTTCGGGAAAATAAAATCATCGGCCTTGCCGCATTCAGCGGTTAAGGCCGATGATGTTTCATGGTGTTAAGTGTTAATCCGATAAATTCTTCGCACCCAGCGCACCGACGAGCAGCATGAAGATATCGCTCATGCTAAGGTCGTCCGCATCGGACGACAGGATGCTTTGCACCTGCGGCCCGTTTTTAAACACATTAAGCGACTTCGCCATCTTCTCCGCATCCACATGCTCCGGGATCACGCGGTGCTTCTGGCCGACCTCGATCCAAGTCTTCGACCGCTCCAAGGAAGCCTCATTCAGGCGCTTCAAGATCGCTTCGATGCCGGGCTTGCCCTTCTGGCTCAGCAGATAAATAAAGATTAGTCCCGCCGCGTTATCCTCGGCCGTTAAGCCGTGGAGCCTTTCGGACAGCATCCGGACCGGGCTCAGATCCTCCCCTGTCCGGCAACCGCGCCCGATACGGACTCGAAGAACCGCCGGTTCGTCTGCTCCATCCCCGCTTCCAGAATCATGGCGAACAATTCGTCTTTGCTTTTCACATAATGGTAAATAGCACCTTTGGTAAGTCCCGCCTCGTCGGCAATATCCTGCAGCGTGGTGCCGCGGCGCCTTTTTATCCAGAATCATCTTCCTGCCGA
Organism: Paenibacillus sp. P25; assembly: GCA_024704175.1. Classification (GTDB taxonomy): domain Bacteria; phylum Bacillota; class Bacilli; order Paenibacillales; family NBRC-103111; genus Paenibacillus_G. The sequence goes on along the minus strand of CP085629.1, from coordinate 5,995,038 downwards.
TGTCCAGCAGCATTTGAAGGCTGGGGTTGATGGTCTTATCCTGCAATTGGGGTCACCTCCGAAAGAGTTTAACTAGCTGTGTATCTTTTCCTGATCCGCCGGGTATAGACGACGTTCCACCAGATGGTGAGACCGATAATGCCGTAGCTGAAGAAAGGCGACAGGGCGAGAAAAGCCGGGATCGAGAGCGAATAGACGAGCACGACTTTGACGACGGCCTCGAGCAGCAGGCTCAGTCCCCATACGAGCGTCATCAGGCGGAACGTATTCCGAAAGCCGGGGAGCCGCTCCCATCTGTCGGCCATCGCTTTACGGTTAGCGTTGAACCTCATTGCGAAATAATAAATGAGCGGCTTGGAAAAGAGCAGCGAAGCCAGAAACAGGATTCCCATAATTCCGGTAATATAAGACTCGCGGAGCAAAATGAACCTTTCGTCTCCGCCCAGAAGGACGGCCAGAATGCTTAGGACGATGCCGAGAAAGATGAAGCCGGAGAAGGCGTCGACTTTCCTGGTTTTGGCCAGGCTGTACAGGCTGTCGGCCAGAGGGATCAGCGCGGCGACGGAGAGCGCCGTGAGACTGTCGGTATGACCGATGAGAAGCGTGTAAGCGGCATAAGGCAGTACAATGTTCATGATCAGGGTGAGAATAATTCCGTTACGGGTCTTGTTCACAGGAATCCCTTTCTTTCTTCATAGTGTAGTTTTCGGCTTACCTACCGAAGGTATGTTTTGATTATACCTACCTTCGGTAGGTACGTAAAGAGGTTTTTTATTTTTTTTCTTCGGGCTTGCATTAAGTGTATTAAGTGATATAATACACTTAATGCAAGTTGTGATGTCAGGAGGGACACCTATGGAAGAGTCCCGGTCCGGCGGGCTGCGATTCCGGATTGATTTCAGTCAGCCGCTGTACGAACAAATACTGGACCAGGTGCGAAGCGCCATTGCGAAAGGAGAGATCGGTCTGGGAGACAGGATGCCTTCCGTCCGGGAATTGGCCCAGGAGCCGCGCATCAATCCGAACACCGTGATGCGGGCTTATCAAGAACTGGAGCGTGACGGACTTACGGAGAAGCGGCGCGGCCAAGGAACCTATGTCACTTCGTCGCCCGAGCGCGTCCGGGCGTTCCGCACTGATCTTGCCGCGAAATATATCGATGCTTTCCTGGCGCAGATGGAGAGCCTTGGGGTAACTTGGAACGATATTGAACATTATGTAAAAGAGAGAGAAACATCGGATCAAGGAGGAATGAAGCCATGACCTCGCCCATTGTCGTCGCGGAACAAGTGACGAAGCACTATGGCAAGAAGAAAGCTCTCGACAGCCTGGATCTGGTCATTCCCTCCGGGCGCGTCGTCGGTATTCTCGGCCCGAACGGTCGCGGCAAGTCCACCTTGTTCCGTGCCATTACCGGACTCGTCAAGCCTGATGAAGGAAGGCTGGAGGTACTCGACGGCCCGCCCGGCTGGGAAACGAACCGCGAAATCGCCTATTTGCCTGACAGGGCGAGGTGGTATCCGAACGATACGGCGCTTCATGCCTTCGAGTGGGGGAATCGCTGCTCCCCGGCTTCGAAATGGAGGCTGCGCGGCGGCTCGCTTCGTTCATGGATATCGACCTCGATATGAAGATGGCCGGCATGAGCCGCGGGCAGGAAGCCCGGGTCATGCTCGTTCTCTGCCTCGCGCGGCGTGTGCCGGTGATCCTGCTCGACGAACCGTTCGCCGGGATCGACGTCATATCCAGAGAAGCGATCGTCGCCGGTTTACTCGATTATCTGGAGCAAAGCGGGCAGTCCGTGCTGATCAGCACCCATGATATTCAGGAGGTAGAGGGCTTGTTCGATGATGTCGTGATGATGGACCGGGGAAGGCCATCTGGTCGGGCGAAACGGACGATTTGCGGGCCGAGTACGGGTCCCTGCATGATGTCTTCCGGACCTTGTACAAAAGGGAGTGGAAATCGCAATGATGCCTGGTGTTTTCTGGAAGCTCTTGCGTCATGAGGTCCGGCTGAAGGGAAGCTGGAGACGGCAGAGCCGGCCGCATCTTTCAGGGCGCTGGCTATCTCTTTATTTCCTTCTGCTCCTGTTCGGCGTCTTGGGCACCATGGGTTATTATGCGGTTCATCAACAGCTGCAGCTGCAAAATCTGTGGTTCATCTGGTTCGGCATCCCCTATATGCTGGTCGCTTTCGGAGCGTCCATTCTAAAGAGAGAATGGGATAACGATACTTTCGGCTGGTGGCTCACACTCCCGTATCCGCGGCTGTGGCTCGTCAGCGCCAAGTGGATCGCAGCATGGTCGCGGGTGATGGCGGTTTTGGCCGGGATTTTCGTCCTGCTCTCGATCTATGCCTTGATCCTATCGCTCTCGCTTAGCCCCTACACGATGGTGGAAATCGGGGACTTCATGCTGACGGGGCTGTATTGGTTGTTCCTGACAGCCGTGTTCAGCCCGTTCATGCTTGCCGTGAGCCTGCTGATCGGCGGCGTGCAATTCTGCTCGTTACGGCCGCTGAGCCCGATTCTTTGGGCGGGCTTCGCCATTCTTATCAGCTACGCTTACGGCGGGCTGAGGGATATTATTCCGGACGGCACGAGAACGAACCTGGTCAGACAGGCCGCGGGATCCCCTTTTACCTGGGAAGTGCTCGCCGTCATGGGGGTCAGCTGGATCGCCGCTTATCTTATCATACGATTGATCGCTTATTTGCTGGAACATAAATTGAATGTATGACTTTTAATCCTCAAGAAAGGTGGAACAAACTATGCAAACTTGGTTACCCTATGTATTCGTCGTCATTATTGTCGGTCTGGTATTATGGTTCAGATTGAGAGGCAGAACCCGTCCCGTCAAAGGAAACGGCTGGAGGCTTCTCCTCCCCGTACCGATTGTGCTGGTCGTGATGGCGCTTAGCTTGAGCCAGCTGATGCACATTCCCGGAAAGCCGTTTCAGGTGCCGGCGGCCTGGGAGATCCTGATCGCCCTTCTGCTCGGGTGCTTGTTCGGGGGCATTATGTTGAACCAAACCTCGTATGAAAAAAGGGAAGACGGACTTATCTATCCGAAGCCGAACAAATATTTTAAATACATCCTCATTGCGCTGGTTGTGATCCGGATTGTTTTGTCCCAGTACTTCAAAACGCTGGATCCCGTCGAATTTGCGGTCCTGGGCATGGTGTTCGCTTTCCTCTACATTTGCGTATGGAGAATCGGAAGCTTTATTAAATTTCAGAAGGTTACCCGAGGGGAAGGCAGAGAAATTCGGGTATAACGGATTTCGTTCCCATGCTTGGCAACCATTCCTTCGCCCGGATCGTCTAATGTTTGGAAATCATTCCAGATTCAAGCGGGGGATGCGCGCGATGAGAAAATATGCACTAATTTTACTATTCACGGTTATGCTGGCGGTCGCCGGTCGCGGCAAGGCGGCTGATCCGAAGCCGGCGGGAGGAAGCCCGGAGCCGGCAGCACCGGCGGCACCGGCAGATGTGCCGGAGAAGCGAACGGAGCTGGCCAAAGCGGACGGCATCACGATATGGGCGAGTCAACCGGCGGAGGGAGATTTGTTCAAGGAAATCACCGTCCAGACCAAGGAGCGAAGCCAAACCTTCTCCTGGAGCACTTCATCGAATCCGACCTATTACCCGGCGGTCAAGCTTGGCAACTTCTATACCGGCAATACGCAGGAGATCGCTGTCATCCTTACCAAAGGCTACGGGACCGGCGTTCTTCAGCAGGAGCTGCATGTACTGAATCTGGCCGACCTGTCGGAAATTCCGGTAGAGAACCCGGAGGACGCCGTGGCGAAAAAGGTGAAGAGCAAAATCACCAAGGCAGCGAAAACGGTAAGGGTTGAGCTGGAGGCCGGGGAAAACCATCAAGAAAGAGTACCCCAAATCGTCCGCGGTGGTATGGAATGACGAAGTGTCCTTTGGCGACACCGTCCGTTATGAGATCGAAGGCGACCGGATCAAGGCGCGCTTCCGGGGGCGGTCAGTCCCGGGCCGCAGATCGCCGCTACGGCCGTAGCCGAGTACGGCGACGACTTAAAGGTAAGCAAAGTGGAGCTTATGGAAGAAAAGTAAAGAGCCGGGGACCCTAGGGGGCTCCCGGCTGTTTTGTTGTGGAAGCGCCATTTGACCAATAAAGGTAGATACGGAGATAGGGTATCCACTGGAGGAGCGCCAGCGTTCGCCTTTGTTTGCAGGAATTAACCGCTATAAAGCGGCTTCCATTCAAAATTCCTGAAAACAACAGCGACCGGAAGTGGATACCCTACTGCAGTGTAACACCTCTATTGTTCCGCTTAGCACTACGCAACAAGCTAAGCCGGGGACCCGTGAAGGGCCCCGGCTCTTTTGACGGGATTAGTAGCCGGCAACCAGGAAGAACGTATGATTGCCGATCACTTTCTTGTAAGTGACGTCCTGCCATTTGCCGACGAAGTACAGCTGCAGCTGGCCGGTCGAGGTGGTCCGGCTGTTCTTGTCGAACAGCGTATTGGTCCAGAACCAGAGGGCTTTGCCGATCGGGTTCGTTTGATTGTCGATCGTCAGCGCGATGTACAGAATATCGTTCCATTCCTTGGTGGACGTATCCGGTTCGCGCGCCGCCGCCGTCGTCATCCCCACGAACTGCCCCGGCTTCAGGATGACCCCTGAATAGGTGCCGCCGCCGAATTCGCTTGTATTTTTCACCTTGCGGTTCCGCACGACATGGCCTACAGCCTGCCAGCCCTCCACGCTTTCACCGCGCGCCTCGGAGTAGATCAGGCGTGCCAGCAAATCCTCATCCTCCTGCCCGTTAAATTCGCTCAGTCCCGTTTGGTCGGTCAGCTTCTCTCCGTAAGTTGCCATATGCCTCATTCCTCCTTTTGGATTAGGGAGCTTGTCTCCCTTCGCTTTAGCCGTAAATTTTCCGCCGCGGAATACAACCGGCTCATTTCAGGTCTTGAATTTTTTTGATGAGCTCCGTAATCGTCTGGTCGAGCCGGTCCAGGCGCTTCTGTACGTTCAGCAGCAAGAACATGGTGACGGCAATCGGAAACCCGATGTCCGTGATGAGACCGATCATTTGGCCGGCATCGAGGCTGTAAGAGTCCATACGCTTCATCCCTCCTTTCCTTTACCCACTTAGTTAAAAATCCCGAAGGTTCCACAACCGGCGTTCCGGTGTTCGCATGAAAAAACAAAAATAAGAACATTTGTTCTTGTTTTTCTTCTAGAGTGTTGTAAAATATGTAATTAATTTACTTACTAAGCAGGAGTGAAATATATAAGGGCAGGTGAAACGTATGGACAAGCCATCCACCTATGTGCTGGAGCCGTACCGCCGGGCGCTGCAGCGCTTTGCGTGGCGAATTCAGTACCGCGCGCGCAAGCAGTCGAACCGGGAGGCGGCATCGCTGGATACGGATCTGTTCCAGTCGGCCGGAAGCCATGCACCGGATTTCCTCAGCGGCCTCCGGCTGGAAGAGCTGATGGGATCCATCCCTTCGGACAAAGGACGCCATATTATCAAGCGGATTTACATCGACGGCATGAAGGAAAAGGAAGTGGCGGACGAGCTACACATCTCGCAGCAGGCGGTGAGCAAATGGAAGAAGAAAAGTCTGGAGAGCATGAGGCGGCAGATCATTTAGAGGGAATTCTGAAGCGGGCGCAGGCCGGGGATAAGGAAAGCATGGAGCTCATTGTGAAATATTTCGAGGACGAGATTAACCGGCTGGCGAAATACATTAAATTGCCGAGAGAGGATGCCGTGCAGACACTCAAGCTGGAGCTGATCGAATATATTCTGCGGAAGAATGGGGATTCGGGGTAATATCATAGAACGGCACAATCCCCGGCTTGCCCGGCCGTTCGGCGAACGGCTTCCGGGCCCCGGGGACTGCTAGGCCGAACGTTTAAGGGGATTCCTCGGGACTTGCGCCCATCTGCTCCAGCTCGTCGAGCGCTTTCTCCAGGCCATAGTTGAGCAGGAGTGTCTTGAAGCCTTTGCCGCGCCGGGCGGCCAGCGCTTCGAGGCGTTCCTTCAGGTCTTTGCGGATGAAGACGCGGTCCTTGTCGTGGGTCTCGTTACGCTCCTTCTTCTTCAGCTTGCTTTCCAGCAGGAGAGGCAGGCTGTCCGGCGCTGCGGCGATGGCCGCCTCCGGCTCCGTCTCCGATACGGCTGCAGCCGCGGCTTCCGCATGCGCAGTTTCCGCCTGGGGGCCTCCGCCTCCGGCGGCGCCTGCTTCGCAGGCTTCTTGGCCGCGGCCGTGCGGGTCCGCCGCGGCTTCTTCGGCGCGGCCGGCTCGTCGGCCGCTTCAGCGGTGCTTGGCGCCGCCTTGACGCGGCGTCTCGCCGGTTTGGTCTCCAGCGGCACTACCTTGTTCTCTGCGCTGTCCTGGGTTGTCCCGGCCGAATCGGCAGGAGCGGTCTCTGTGGGCGCCGCCGGGTCCTTTTTTCTTGAGGGCATGCTCGGCACCTCCTCCAAGTGTCCGGTCGTAGAAGACCGTAATGGTCGTATCTGCTTTCATTGTAGCACAATTTTCGCAAAAGGAAGCGGTCTTCAGGTTCCCCTGGGGCCGTTTTTTTTGTATAGTGGGGGTAGTGGGAATTCGAAGCGGAGAGCGGAGGAGACAAGAATGAAGGAGCCCCTCATATCGGTGATTATTCCGACCTACAACCGGCCGGATTATTTGTGCGAGCTGCTGGAATCGCTGGCCGCGCAAACGTACAAGCATTTGCAGATCATTGTGGTGAACGATGCGGGGAGCCGGTCGACAGCGTCCGGGAGCTGTTCCCCGAGCTGGATCTCACTGTCGTTAATATGGAAAGCAACCAAAAGCACGTCCACGCCCGCAACCGGGGACTCGGACTTGTGCGCGGCGAGTATATCATGCTGTGCGACGACGACGATTTGCTCCTGCCGTTCCATGTGGAGATGATGCTGAAGGAAATCGCGGACTGCGACATGGTCTACTCGGATGTGGAAATCTTCGATTATGTCGTCGAGAACCGCGTGCGCCGGGCGACGAACCGGTTCGTCTTCGCGTATGAGCACGATGTGGAGGCGATGCGGCGGTTTTCCACGTTCGTCTCTTCCGGTCGCTTGTACCGGCGGGAGCTGCATGACCGGCTCGGCCCGTTCGATACGGAAATGTATCACTATTGGGACTGGGACTTTTTCCTGCGGGCCGTGGAGCATTACCGGGTGAAGCGGGTACCGGTGGCGAGCGCCCTCTACGCCTTCTCCAGTGCGGGCGACAACATGTCGGGGAATCTGGAGGACATGCGGCCTTATCTCGATAAGCTGTCGGCGAAGCACGGGCTCGGCGAGTCGCCGACGAAGAACTTCTTCCTGCTTCTGGAGGAGCCGGAGGTCAAGGCGCGCCGGGCGGAGACGAAGGTCGTATGGGACGGGCGAGCCGGTACGGTCGCGCCGGGTGATGGCATAGGACGGGCAGGTATGCAATTGGGTGAAAAAGGAGGCGAGCGAGACATGATCGGCACAATGAATGAAGCGCAGGCGCCGCTGAAAAAATATTACGGCTACCCGGACTTCCGCCCCGGGCAGAAGAAAGTGATCGAGAGCCTGCTGAGCGGCGGCTGATACCCTCGGGATCATGCCGACCGGCGGCGGCAAATCGATCTGCTACCAGGTTCCGGCGCTGATGATGAGCGGAACGACGATCGTCGTCTCGCCCCTGATCTCGCTGATGAAGGACCAGGTCGACGGGCTGGACAGCATCGGCGTGCCGGCGGCCTACATCAACAGCTCGCTGACGTACGCGCAGGTGGAGACGCGCATCCGCAAGGCGGCGCGCGGGGAGTACAAGTCGCTGTACGTGGCGCCGGAGCGGCTCGAGCATGAGCGGTTCCTGGAGCTGATCTCGGAGCTGGTCATCCCGATGATCGCGGTGGACGAGGCGCACTGCGTGTCCCAGTGGGGACACGACTTCCGGCCGAGCTACACGCGGATCAGCGATCTCGTGCGGCACTTGCCGAACCGGCCGCCGCTTGCGGCCTTCACGGCGACGGCGACGGACCGGGTGCGCGAGGACATCATCTTGCACCTGAAGCTGCAGGAGCCGCAGGTGTTCGTAACCGGCTTCGCGCGGGACAACCTCTCCTTCACCGTGGTGAAGGGCGAGAACAAGCGGGACGTGCTGACGTCCTTCGTCCGCGAACATGCATCCGATGCTGGGATCATCTATGCCGCGACGCGGAAGGAGGTCGACCAGCTGTACGAATACCTGCGGCGGCAGGGCGTACGGGCGGGACGCTACCATGCGGGGATGACGGACAAGGAGCGGGCCGAGGCGCAGGAGCAGTTCCTCTATGACGAGATCCAGGTCATGGTAGCAAGCAACGCCTTCGGCATGGGCATCGACAAGTCGAACGTAAGATACGTGCTGCATTACAATATGCCGAAGAATATGGAAGCCTACTACCAGGAAGCGGGCCGGGCCGGACGGGACGGGGAGCCGAGCGAATGCTTGCTGCTCTTCAGCCCGCAGGATATTCACATCCAGAAGTTCCTGATCGAGCAGTCGGTCGGGGATCCCGACCGGAGGGCGCAGGAGTACCGGCGGCTGCAGCAGATGGCCGACTTCTGCCATACCCCGCAGTGTCTTCAGCGGTATATCGTGCGCTACTTCGGCGGGGAGATGGACGAGGACTGCGGCCAGTGCAGCAACTGCGCGAGCCCGGACCTGGAGCTCACGGACATCACGCTGGAGGCGCAGCAGATCTTTTCCTGCGTGCGGCGCATGCGCGAACGCTTCGGGATGATGCTGGTCGCGGCCGTGCTGAAGGGCTCCCGCAGCAAGAAGGTGCTGGAGATGGGCTTCGACGAGCTCAGCACCTACGGGCTGATGAAGAGCCGGACGGAGAAGGATATCGTGGACCTGATCCAGTCGCTGATCGCCGAAGGGTACCTGCAGCTGACGGAGGGCAAGTACCCGGTCGTGAAGCTGGCGCCCAAGGCGGCGGCGGTGCTGTCGGGGCAGGAACGAGTCGTGCAGCGCATTCGGATTGCGGCGGCACCGGTTGCAAAGGACGTCGAGGAGGAGCTGTTCGACGAGCCGCGGCGCGTGCGCACGGAGATTGCGAAGCGGGAGGGCATCCCGCCGTATATCGTGTTCCCGGACAGCACGCTGCGCGAGATGTGCGGCGTGAAGCCGACGAACCCGGCGGCCATGCTGAAGATCAAGGGCGTCGGGGAAGCGAAGTTCTTCAAATACGGCGCGTATTTCATCGATTTCTTCAAGCGGCGGCAGGAGCCGCGAACAGGGACACGGCTAATTTAAAGAAAGAGGCGGACGTTGTTGGCAAAATCGAAATATTACGTGGTTTGGGAAGGACGCCAGCCGGGCGTGTACAAGACGTGGGCGGAGTGCCAGGCGCAGACGAACGGCTTCCCGCAGGCGAAGTTCAAGGCCTACGAGAGCGAGGCGGAGGCGAAGGCGGCTTATGCCGCAGGCTGGAAGAAGGCGTTCAGCGCGGCGGCCAAGTCGCCTGGGGCGAAGCCCGGCAGTGCGGCGCGAAGTGCTGCGGCTTCCGGGGCTTCGGGCGGCGGGTCGCCGCAGGAGGTCGAGCTCGACAGCATCTCCGTCGACGTCGGCTGCAGCGGCAACCCCGGGATCGTGGAGTACAAGGGCGTATCGACGCGTACGGGTGAGGTCATCTTCGAGCACCCGCCCATCAAGAAGGGCACGAACAACATGGGCGAATTTCTCGCCATCGTGCACGCGCTGGCTTACCTGAAGCAGAAGGGCGACGCGATGACGATTTACAGCGATTCGATGACGGCGATCAGCTGGGTGCGGAAGAAGACCGTCGCCTCGAACCTGGTGCGTGACGCGTCCACGCAGGAGATCTGGGCGCTGGTCGACCGGGCCGAGGCTTGGCTCAGGAACAATACGTATCCCAACAAGATCGTCAAATGGGATACGAAGGCCTGGGGCGAGATCAAGGCCGATTACGGGCGGAAGTAAGAGCGGAAGGCCCACAGCAAGAACAAAGGCGGATCAGGAGAAGAACTCCTGGTCCGCCTTTGTTTAATATTTTTATCTGATAACTTATTATCGGGTTAAGACCCCCACCTCTATAGGCGGGCCTTGAATCAGGTGGAGTAGAGTCTCCATCTGATTCCCCGATGTCCGGCTTGCCGGACGAGTTCACTCCGGCCGACGGGCCCCCGCAAATTCACCCAGATTGGTAAGTCCCCAAACTTCGGCGATCCGGTGGTCCTGCACGCGAATGAGCTCCAGCATCATCGGTCGCTTCCCGGATGCTTCAGGGGCGATGCCCTCGATCCTGGTGCGGCTTGCCGCCCGGTCGCCATCGATAAGCAGGTCCTCCACAACCACGCGCATATCGGGGAATCGTTCGAATAGGGAAGCCCAGGCCCTAGTCACGGCTTCGGCCCCCGCCTGCAAAGGGTGACTGTAAAAGTCGTTCGTAAAAAGCCCGCTAACGGCATTCAGATTTCTGCTGTTGAAGGCTTCGTACATGAGATGAATACAGCGCTCCGTTTCCTCTCGGGTCATTCCCCTCCTCCTCCTTATTGCGAATCGGCACCGGGAGTAAATCCCATGGCAATTGACATCCGGTTCCAGCTATTGATCATCATGATGAGCAGGACCAGGTTAATGTACTGGACCTCCGAGAAATGCTTTCTGACTCTCTGGTAAACCGGGTCCGGTACTTTCAGGGTCGGCAGTAAGGTCACGTGCTCCGTCAGCTCTAGCGCGGCCTTCTCCATTTCCGTGTACAGAGGGCTTTCTTCCCAGACGCTGAGACAGTAAAGCCTCATTTCCGATTCCCCAGCTTTCGCGCATCCGCCGCATGATAGGAAAGGCAGTAAGCGCGACCGTTGATTTGCGACGCCCTGAATTTAACCAGCTCCCGCAGCTTGGGATCCAGATCCGTTGACTTCGTATACGCCTCCAGTTCTCCCAAAAGCTTGGATGCCTCCGGCACCAATTTCATGACCTGATAGATGTCTAGACGAGCGGACATAGAGGGTCCCTTCTTTCTTGAATGGATTATAAACCCGGAATTTGGTTTGTGGCAACTCCCTGTATAGTCCATGATATCTCGTCTTCGCTGACACCTGCGGTCAGTGGACTCCAATTTTCTGCCGGTTGTAAAATGACTTCTGATTTTTCCCTATAGGTGCGGGACGAAACAAGACCATCATCCGATTGGTCCCCGTAAATTTATGAAGAGGGAGAGATCATTCTATGGCATTACCTTACACATTTGAAATCAGGGCAGTTCAACCGGCCGGCAAGCCTAAATTTGCTATTATTAAGACGGAACTTGATAAAGTAAAACCGGAAATCATCAACACCCAGATGCTGCAAAAACCGCACATTGGCATTAACGGGGGATTTTTTGCCGCTGATAATGGCTATGATAAGCCGCCTACGGGTTTAAGAGCGATCAGTTACTGGAAGGGCGACAGCACGTATTATTCTTATAACGGAACGAGCGGCGACCAAGTATCGAGAAAAACATTTGTTTCTTATACGGACAGCAATAACAGAACGCGGGCTACCCATATTTATGCGAAAAATTTGAATGAAGTATTGGCAAATTATCCGACAGCCAAAGCCGTTATTGGCGGAATTGACTACAACAAGGACAGCTGGGGTTCCGATCCCATTATCCCCGGATACGATTTGGCCGCTTGGCGTACCGTGCTGGCATGGGATGACACCTACGGCTACATGATTGTCACGGACGGAAATTCAATAACGGTTCCGAGTTTGAAAATTTATATGGAGAACATCGGGTTCAATCCAGTCAACTCGATTATTCTGGATGGTTCGGGTTCAACCGCTATGCGGGTAGTAAGGGATGACAAAATCTACTGGTACGGCTCCCCTACCCATGACCGCTACATCGGTAATATGGTTCGGGTATACGGGATCGACTGGTTCAGTTAAAATGCATGCAGGTGGTATCGGCTTACTGGATACCGCCTCTTTCTTCATGCTTGAAACTGGCTTCATAGCATCTTTTAATTTACAATATAGTTAGAAAAAAACAATTCTAGAGGAGCTTTCAATGGAACGATGGAAAAAAGAATTCTTCATGAACGTCAGCTTGTACTCCTTCCTCTTAAGTGCGCTGTATAGTCTCTTTATTACGAGTTATGGCGGCTCGCTGGTGTCACCCCATTCTTATATTAGCGGACCGGATAAAAGTGTTATATTTACGATGTTTTTCTTGGGACTTTATGTATTCCATGTACTAGTCAGCTCGCTCGCTTACGCTGCAGCCCGGATTGCAGGAAATCGTCTTTTAAAAAGACTAGTAACGTTTAACGCGATAGGGATACTGCTGGTCGGGACGATTTGCTATGCCGCCCGGAATGCGGCTTGGCTGTTTCTGATCCTTTCTTTCGTAGTTTTTTCCATCCTGTCGGCTATAAACAGCGTACGGCAAAACAATTGAATTAAAGGAACGGTGCGAAGGTGAAAAGTCTGTTTTCCGAACTGGGCGGATTTGTCGTCTATGAACCCGTCCTGCTCAAGCGTTACTTGGATGCCAATCATTTGCTCGAACAAGATATTTTGCAATATTTTACCGGAACCGATCACGGGGAGATCATTACCAAGAAGGGCATCGCCATACCTATCATTGGCGTGAATACGGGTTATTATCATTTTGATGTGACCTTTGGAAGCAGGGTCATGAAAGAAGAGGAAGTGAAAGCAAGCTCCTCCGGCTGGGTCTATTACACCGAATCCGGGCGGCTGAGCATAGTGGGAATAGGTTATCTAACCAACAGGGATTCGCTGGAATCCAATAGTTTAACTTTTAGGGTGGACGAAGGCTGGTATTCGGTGGAAATCTTGTGCGGGGAAAAAGAGGGCCGGGATGAGTTGTGGATCGAGCTGGTGCTTCATAGAGAAGATGATGCTCCTAAATTTTCGGGGAATTTCGAGACGGACTATTCTTATTGAAGCTAGACTGCATGGCTCTCGGTCCAGCCACTATTGAATCACAGAAGTGCCGCTTACGGGATAAGCCCGGGGCGGCTTTTTGCTCATCGCCACGACTCTTCCTTATGACGCCGGCGGCTGCCTGTTACTTTCAATACCCGTATAACCGCTTACTGGTTAGCCCCCGCACCATCCTCCATAATGAAGTCAAACAACAAACCTGTTTGATCCCAAAAGGAGGGCGCTCTAATGCGTGCAGTCAGGATTCCCCGGTTTGGGGATGCGGAGGTTTTAACTTTGAATGAGAATGCGGCGGTTCCCGTTCCGGGCCCGCTGGACGTGACGATCGACGTCGCTTATGCCGGTGTCAATTATGCGGAGGTGTTGTTCCGCAAAGGGGTCGTTCCGGATCTGCCGCTTCCGTTTGTTCCCGGGATTGAGGTCTCGGGGACGATCCGGGCGGTAGGGGAACAGGTGACGGGACTGCGTGCCGGGCAGCCGGTGGCGGCATTGTCCATTGTGAACGGAGGTGGCTATGCGGAGGTAGTTAAGGTCCCCTCGCAGCTCGTTTTTCCGGTGAATGGAACGGAAGGCAAGGAACCCGATCTGGCTGTGGTCGCGGCCCTGCCGTCCAATGTGACCACCGCCTACATGATCATGTCGAACGTGTCCCGCCTGCGGCAGGGAGAAACCGTGCTTGTCCACGCGGCGGCGGGAGGTGTCGGCAGCATGATCGGCCAGATGGCGAGGAAGCTGGGAGCGGGATGCGTGATCGGAACGGTCGGCGACCGGGACAAAATCGAATACGCCAAGCGGCTGGGATACGACGCGGTATTCTTGAGGGATGAATACGAGGAGCAGGTCATGGAGCTTACCGGCGGACACGGAGTTGATATTGTGGTGGACCCGGTCGGCGGCGGGATGCGGAAGGCGGCCCTCCGGCTCTTGAAGCCTTTCGGCCGGCTGGTCGCTATGGGGAATGCGAGCGACGCCGAGGACGTGCAGCAGTCCATGAACGAGCTGTGGTTTACAAGCAAAGCGGTGCTGGGGTTCAACTTGCAGCAGATGAGCGCGTATGCGCCCGAACTCGTGGCGGAGGCCGGGAGACAAGCGATTGACATGGCCATCCGGGGGGACATCCGGGTCGATGTGACCGACGTGCTTGAGCTGCACGAAGCCGGAGAGGCGCACCGCCGCATTGAGGAAAGACGGACGACAGGCAAGCTGGTGCTGAAGGTAAAAGCTTAAATGAAGTATGGCCAGCAATCCGGAGCAGGCCACAGCCCCCCGCTTAAGGTGCAGCCTAACCGCAGGCTACTCCGCCAGCGGCTGCGCCATTTTGTCCGCGGTATCCGTCCCTTCCAACGGGACATAGATGCAGCAGTGGACATTGGTGCTGCCGTTGATTTGCGAGAAGGAATTGACCGTAAACGACATGAGCCCCGCCTGCGGATGGTGGAAGCGCATCGTCTTGACCGTTTTCTCGGTGATGTCATGGGTGGACCAAAGTTCCGCGAACTCGGGGCTGGCGGCGTTCAAACGGTCGATCAGCCGGCGGAACACCAGATCGTTCAAATTCTTGTCGTACCGTCCGCGAAGCACCGCCGCCGTATACGCGGCATAGGCCTCCAGGTCCACGATCGCTTGACGCGTCGGTTCATGGTTGAACACGAGCCACGCGATCGACCGGTCCTCGGGCGCCAGCGAAGGAAAATCGCAGATCACGCGGCAGGTCGCCGCATTCCAGCTCAGCACCTCCGTCCGGTCGGTGGCCACGAACGCCGGATAGGGAAGCTGCCCGATCACCTTGGCGATATCCGGCGAGACCTGCTCCGGGGCCGGGACGGCGGCCGGGACATCGAGGCTGGCCAGGTGAAGCACATGCAGACGCTCGCTCTCGCTGAGCCGGAGCGCCTTGGATATGCTGTCCAGCACCTGCCTTGAAGGCGTCACCGCCCGTCCCTGCTCCAGCCAGGTATACCATGTGGTGCTGACATGCGCCAGCTGCGCCACTTCCTCCCGCCTGAGGCCGGGAGTTCTTCTTTTTCCATAGCCGGCCGGGACCCCGGCCTCCGTGGGGCTTAATTTCTCGCGTCTCGATTTCAGAAAGTCTCCCAGCGGCTGCGATTTTTCCTTTTCCAGTGACAATGGGGTCGCCTCCTTGAGATGGATAGGTCACTCCGAACGGTAAACTTCTCTTTATTATACTCCCCAGTAAAGATTTTTTCCAAGGATGTCGTTCATGTTCTACTCCCCGGACCTGCAGCATCCAACAGTATACGATTTGTAACTATATAATAAAAATATGCGTACTTTTTAAAAGTAAATATACATTGTATAATGCGTTCATCCCCCCCTTTTGAAAGGATGAATGAATATGAACAGCACGCAAACGATGAAAGCCGTCGGGTTCTACCGTACCCTTCCTTTATCCGATCCCGAAAGTCTCGTGGATCTTGAACTTAAGAAGCCGGTACCGACCGGCCGCGATCTGCTGGTAGCCGTAAAGGCCATTTCCGTCAATCCGGCCGACGTGAAGCGAAGAGGAATGGGAAACCCCCATCCGGAAACGGCCAAGATTCTAGGCTGGGATACGGCCGGTATCGTGGAGCAGGTCGGGCCGGACTGTACGTTATTTAAACCGGGAGACGAGGTGTATTATGCGGGTGATGTGGACCGTCCGGGCTCTAACAGCGAGTTTCATCTTGTCGATGAGCGAATCGTCGGGAGGAAGCCACAGAGCCTGAGCTTTGCCGAAGCCGCAGCGATGCCGCTGACCGTCCTGACCGCTTGGGAAGGGCTGTATCAGCGGCTCGCGATCCGTTCCGACAAAGAAGAGAACGAGGGGAAAACGATTCTGATCATTGGCGCATCGGGAGGCGTCGGGTCGGTCGCGACACAGCTGGCCAAGCTCGCAGGTCTCACGGTCATCGGTACGGCTTCGAGAGCCGAGTCCTCCGCATGGGCCCAAGAACACGGGGCGGATTTCATCATCAACCACAGGAAGGCGTTCGCGCCTCAGCTTCGGGAGATCGGTTTTGAGACGGTCGATTATATTTTCTGCCTGAACGATACGGCCCAGTATTGGGAGCAGATGGCCGAGGTGATTGTCCCGCAGGGCAAAATAGGCTCCATCGTACCGGCGGGGCGACCGCTGAATATGGATCTGATCTTCTCCAAAAGCGTCTCGCTCCATTGGGAGCTCATGTTTACCCGGCCCAAATTTCAGACGGAGGATATGCTGGAGCAGCATCGAATTCTGAACGTCGCAGCCGGCCTAATTGATGCGGGACAGCTGAAAACGACCATGACCCAGCGATTGGAGCCGATTCATGCGGCCAACCTGCGGCTTGCGCACGAGAAGGTGGTTGCCGGGGACATGATCGGAAAATTGGTGCTGGAGCATTTCTGACCCAGGCCGGTCCAAAACAGCAATCCGTAAGAAACCGGGGCGTCCGTTTTAGGTTATCCTATAGGTGAATGGATACGAAACCTAAGGACGAAAGGATGTTGAAGGATGGCTAAGCTTACCCCCTATATCATGTCGGAGGATGCAAGAGCTCAGGCGGATTTCTATATTCAGGCGCTCGGAGGAGAAATCTTATCGGTCATGACGCATGGCCAGCTTCCGGATGCAAGCGAGGCGAACAAGGACAAAGTCATGCACCTGAGCATGGTGGCGGGAGGCGTGGGCCTCTTCCTGTGCGACTTCGGATTCGGAACGATCAGCCATGGGAATAACGTCCACTTGAGCTTGGAGTTTGAGTCCGAGGCCGAAGCCCGCGAAGCCTTCGAGAAGCTGTCGGAAGGCGGCAGAGTGGGGCACCCGCTGGAACGGGCCTTCTGGGGCTCCTTGTTCGGACAAGTCGAAGATAAATTCGGCATCCTGTGGATGATCAGCACCGAGGCGGCTCAGGCCGAGGCCTGAGAGGGAATACCTTGCTTTCGTCTTTTTCATCTGATTTAACCTATGAAAAAGGGAATTCCACGATCCCTCTTTCCGGTTGGTGTGGAATTCAGGCGGCGGCTTTGTTCGCACAAGATGTTGGCGGACAGGGCCGCTGTTTGCATGCCCGGCATTTTTTTTAAAATATTCCTTGACAGGAATATTCCTAATCGGGTATATTTAGGTCATCAGATCAAGGAAACGAAAACTAATAGGAGGAATGAAATCATGACGGGGAACAAAGCAGGGAGCGGGACGGTAACATCCGTAGAAGGGCGGGAGCTTATAGTGAACCGCGTCTTTCATGCCCCTCGCGAGCTGGTCTACCGGGCGTGGACGGATCCCGAGCATTTGCCGGGATGGTGGGGCCCAAGGGCTTTACGATTACGGTCCGGTCCATTGAGGTGAAGCCGGGCGGCGTATGGAATTATGTCATGCACGGTCCGGACGGCGTCGATTATGAGAACAGGATTACGTACAAAGAGGTCGTCAGCCCGGAACGGATCGTTTATTCCCACGGCGATGACGTGGACGGCGAGCAGTTTGAAGTGACCGTGACGTTCGTTCAGCAAGGGGATAAGACGCACTCACCATGCGGATGCTCTTCAAGACGATGGCGGAGCTCGAGAAGGCTACGAAGGAATACGGGGCTATTGAGGGTGCTAAATCCACACTGGATCGCCTGGAAGAACAACTCGCGAGGATGTAATGGGCTTAGGCCGGTCATAAAACTAAAACCAAATTCGAGGAGGAAATTGTTTATGAAAAAAGTTAACGTTCTTTACTGGGTGTTTACCGGGTCGCTCTCGGCCTTAATGCTGATGAGCGCGATTCCGAATCTCATGTCCGTCCCCGATGCCGTCACCTTGTTCCAGCATTTGGGCTATCCCGCTTATCTGCTTCCCTTCCTGGGGGCGGCAAAATTATTGGGCGTCATAGCGATCCTCATCCCCGGCTTCCCGCGGATCAAGGAATGGGCTTATGCAGGGTTTGTGTTTGACCTGGCGGGCGCGATGTATTCCATTATAGCCGTTGGCGATCCTGCAAGCGGGTGGGCGCTCTTCATTATCTTCTTCCTTCTGGTAGCCGGTTCCTATATCTTCTACCACCGCAAACGGCAGGCGGCCGCTTCGCTTGGTTCTGCAGCAACAGTGGGCAGTCTGAATTAAAAATAATAGATGAGGTGATCATGATGGCTTACCAATCCAAACAAATCTTTGTTAATTTGCCGGTCAAAGACCTGAACCGATCCGTTGACTTCTTTACGAAGGTCGGCTTCGAATTCAACCCCCAGTTTACCGACGAGAACGCAACTTGCATGATCATCGGTGAGAACATTTTTGCCATGCTTGCTGACCGAGAAGTTCTTCCAAACGTTTACAGCCAAAGCCATCGCCGATGCGACCAAGACGGCGGAAGTGATTGTCGCCTTGTCCGCTGCAAGCCGGGCTGAGGTCGATGAGCTCGTGAATAAAGCCCAGGCGGCGGGAGGCACCATCTCGAACGATCCGGCGGACCACGGATTTATGTACAGCTGGGGCTTCCAGGACCCGGACGGCCACTACTGGGAATTGGTCTATATGGACCCCAGCGCCGCCGGGCAAGCGTAAACGAATATATCCCCAAAAAGAACGCCGCTCGTGCGGCGTTCTGAGTTTTGAGAAACCCGGATATACGGAAAGATGCAAAAGGTAGTAGGCGGGGTATCCCCTGCAGGAGCGAAAGCGCCCGCCTTTGTTATCGGAAAATGACCGCTGCACAACGAATCAAATGAAAATTTTCCGATAACAACAGCGGCCGGAGGGGATACCCCGCCGGAGGACCAAGGCAGATTTCTTTATCACATGGGTTTCCGAACAAACTCAACGCCGCTGATGCGGCGTTCTTTTTTCTTGACCTAGAGCGCGCTCCAGGCCCTATACTGTTAAAAAAACAGGAAAGGATGAGCTATCTTATGGTAAATGTGGAAGGAAAAGTCGTTATTTTAACCGGAGCCTCCAGCGGGATCGGCGAAGCGGCGGCGAAGATGCTGGCCGGTCACGGGGCCAAGGTGGTGCTGGCCGCAAGGCGGGAGGAACGCCTGCGGGAGCTGCAGTCGGCGATCGAAGGGCAGGGCGGAACGGCTGTCTATCAAGTAACGGATGTCGCCTCGCAGCAGGCGATGGAGGAACTGGCGAGGCTCACTCTCGACCGGTTCGGACAAATCGATGTGCTGGTCAATAATGCAGGAATCATGCCGCTTTCCTTTTTACACGAGAAGAAGGTGGAGGAATGGGATCGAATGATCGACATCAACATCAAAGGCGTGCTTTACGGGATCGGCGCGGTCCTTCCGCATATGCGCGAGCGGAAACAGGGCCACATCATCAATGTATCTTCGGTCACGGGGCACATTGTGCGGAAGACCTGGGCCGTCTATTCGGGCACCAAGTTCGCGGTCCGCGCGATTACGGAAGCGCTGCGGCAGGAAGAAGCGGAGAATAACATCCGCACGACGATTATTTGCCCGGGCGGAGTGGCGACTGAACTGGTTCATACGATCACGAATGAAGAAATTAAAAAGGACATCGAGGCGTCTTTGCAGCAGGCGCCGCCTCCGGAAGCAATCGCCCAATCGATTCTCTATGCGATCTCCCAGCCGGAATATGCCGCCGTCAATGAAATCATTGTAAGGCCGACAAGGCAGGAATTATAATATCCTTAGGACGGGTCCCTCGCCTTTATACAAGGCGGATGACGATTCGGGAGGGATGAACCATGGGCCTGACGATTGGGGAAGCGGCGGAACGGACCGGGGTGTCGATCTATACCTTGCGGTATTACGAGAAGGAAGGCATCCTGCCGGCCGTGACCCGGAACGAAAGCGGCATACGCATGTATGAAACGAAGGATATTGAAGCTGTTGAATTGATCGGCTGTCTGCGGGCCATAGGGATGACGATCTCCGATATCAAGCAGTTCGTACAGGAACATACGGTGGAGCAGCGGCTTGCCGTCCTGGAGAGGCAAAAGGAAATCGTTCAATCTCAAATGGACCAGCTGGCGAAGTATCAAGCCATGATTGACCGTAAAATCACGCTGTACCGGTCGATGCGGTAAGCCTCGCACGCGGGAAGGCCCGTCTGTCACACGGAAATCCGGGGACGGACGGGCTTTTACCATAATTTGCGTGGTTTCTCTGATTCTTCTTCTTTGGTAGAATGATGATGAATCAACAAGAATAGACTCCAGGAGGAATGGAATGAAGAAGGTCATCATTTCTACCGTACTAGCGACCAGTCTCGCCTTTGCAGGAAGCGCTTTCGCGGCGCCGAATCAGTACACCGCTACCAACTCCGACACGTTCTGGACGATTTCGCAGAAATTCGGCGTTCCGCTCGCCGACCTGATGGCGGCCAACCCGCAGGTGAATCCGCAAAACATCTACGCCGGATTGGTCATCCAATTGCCCGGAGCTTCGACCCAGAAGATGAGCTGGGAGGCCAAAGCGGATGCCGTCATCGCTACGGGCATGACGCAGCTCGGGACGCCGTATGTATTTGGCGGCGATACGCCTAATGTCGCTTTTGACTGCTCCGGGTTTGTTCAATATGCCTTCAATCAAAACGGGTTCAATTTGTTGCACTCCTCATCCATACTGAGCCAAATGGGGACGCCTGTCAGCCGGAGCGAGCTTCGCAAAGGAGACCTTGTCTTCCTGCAGGGAACATATACCAGCGGAGTCTCGCATGTGGGCATTTATATCGGGAACAACAAGGTTCTTCAGGCAAGCACCTATGGAGGAACCAGGGAAGTCAAGATCAGCACCCTCTTCGGTACCCCGTACTACGACGCTCATTATTGGGGAGCGCGGCGCATTATTAACTAAGGTAACCTGGCCAAAGTCGCTTTGACTGCGGCCTTTTTTTGTTTGATAAGAAAGTATAAGTTTTCCATGACTTATTGCTTCGCATCAAACTTGATAAACGCGCTGGTCCTTGTAAGACAAGGACGGCGTAGCCGTTTATCCTGGCCACGTTAAGGGCTGACCGCGGATTCCAGGACGGTAAACGTGTTACGGTACGTATCCAGGTTCACCATAGCCCCGATGGGGATGGCCGCTTTATAGATGCCATGAGCCGTACTGAAGCCCGTCATGAGCGGTTTGCCGAGCGGAACGATCAAGCTTTGGATTAAATCCTGGTAGGACGTATTGTAGGATATCGTGCAGTTGGTACACTCCCCCATCACGATGCCGAGGCAGTCGCGGAATTTGCCCGCCATGATCAGTTGAGTAAGATACCGGTAAATCACATTGCTCGGTTCATGGGTTTCTTCAATTACGAGGATCTTGCCTGCGGTATCGATTTCATAAGGCGTCCCTAACGCCGTAACCAGCGAAGTCAGATTCCCTCCGACAACGGGACCGGTCACATTGCCTTGGACCAGGCTGACCGTGTGCGCACCGGTCGGGCTCTGAATCACTCTCGGCCCGGCAGGGGTGGAGACAGCGGCAAAGAATTGGTTGAAATTGTAGGCGGGCGTAGCCGCGTTAAAGTCGATCAGCATCAGGCTCTGAAAGGTGATAAGCTCCGTTAGCTGGTACAGCATATTTAATAAAATCGTAATGTCGCTGTATCCCGTTACAATCTTCGGGTTATTCCGAATCACGTTCAAATCCAGGTACGGAAATATGTCCTTAACCCCGGTTCCTCCTCGGGTCGGCAGGATCATGCGTACCCTCCGGTTGCTGAACATGCTCATCAAATCCTCCGCACGCCGCTGCGCCGTTGCCGCCGTAATACCGCCGTAATAATAAGCGTACTTCCCGATCACCACGGGGTACCCCATATTTTCCAGGAAACGGATTCTGGCATCGATGATGGAGGCATCCAGCGGACTTCCGGGAGTGACAATGCCGACGGAATCGCCTCTGCGGAGCATAGGGGGTTTCATTGCCATGGTTAGGCCTCCCAACCAAACGGATTCAAGGGGTGTGCACGTGACTTGACGGCGATACATCCTTTTATGTATATTTCTCCTCTATTGCCTTATATGCAGCGGCGGAAGAAAAATTCCGCATTATCCGATGCTTTCCGTGCAGGGTGCATTCCTTGACTTGTATATTCCTTTTGGAGTATATTTGAATGGAAAGGGGTAAGGTGTTATGGGCGTGAAAATGACAACCTTGAGTGCGCTTGCCGAGCCCAACCGTTTCCAAATTGTCGAACTCCTGCGTGACGGGCCCCTCACCGTAGGAGAGATCGCCGACCGGCTCGAGCTTCGCCAACCGCAAGTTTCCAAGCATCTGCGTGTGCTTAGCGATTCCGGGATCGTGGAAGTGCATCCGGACGCCAATCGGCGTATATACAAGCTGCGGCCCCAGCCGTTTAGTGAGCTGGATGATTGGCTGGAATCGTTCCGCCGCATGTGGGAAGAAAGATTCGACCGTCTGGACGACTACCTGCGCCAGCTGCAGGCAAAGGAGAAGGATTCCGGTAGCAAGGACTAGACCGGCCCTGCATTCCGGGGACGGAAGGAGCTGCAATAGGATAAGCAACAGGTCGCCGTGGATGGCGACCTGTTTTGTTGTGAGATGGACGCTGGCCAATGTACACTCGCCGGTGAAAATAGTTGTACATGCCTTTCTCCGTGTATGGATAATAGAAATAAAGCGTTTTCAATCATGGATACAAAGGTGATTCTTCATGGCGAATCTTTTTCCCGTTTTTCGCATGCGGCTGTTAACCCAAATGGTCATCCTGATCTCAGCCGTCGTATTCGCCAGTATGGCCCTATCCGGCGCCATGTTTTCCATCATGCTCGATGACATCTTGAAGAAGTACATCGGGCAGCAAGCGATGACCGTTGCTAAATTAGCCGCCATGAACGAGCGGATCACCCGCGCTTTTGAGCTTCCGAATCCCCCGGCCGTCATCCAGCCGCTCGCCGAGCAAATACGCACCGAGTCGGGTGCCAGCTACGTAGTTATCGGCAATAAGGACGGGATCCGTTACTCCCATTACGACCCTCAGCAAATCGGCCAATTGATGGGTACCTCCAACGAACCGGTCTTTCAGAATGAAATGTCCGTTATTTATGAGGGCGTCGGCGTCTCCGGACCGGCCATCAAAGCCAAAGTCCCTATCCGAAACCGGGAAGGAACCGTGATCGGGGTATCCTCCGTCGGGTTTCTGCTGGACGAAGTCGACGATCGAATAAACGAATACAAAGCCGAGATACGGAAGCTCGCTTTTATAATTCTTTCCGTCGGTCTTATCTTCGCCTACCTGATCGCCCGCAGGGTGAAGAAGCTGATCCTGGGCCTGGAGCCGCAGGAAATCTCTTTTCTGTACAAGGAAAGGGAGGCCACGCTCGAATCGATCCGCGATGCGATTGTAGCCGTAGATATGAAAGAGCGGATCGTCACCATGAACCGGAGAGCCCGAGAGTTGCTGCGCGATCATTCATTGGAGACCGGAAGGAAGCTGCGCCACCCCCAACTCCGGGAAATGATGAGAACGGCGGCCCTCACCGGGCAAGGGCGCAGTAACCGGAGAATGTTCCTGCATCCGCAGGTATTCGCCATCCATGTAGAGCCCATTCTGCAGGATAACGTGGTCAAGGGGGCGGTGTTCACCTTTTTGCCCGAATCGGAGATCGAGCAGCTGACGGACGAATTTTCCAAAATAAAGGTGTTCTCGGAAAATATGCGTGCGCAGAATCACGAGTACCTGAATAAGTTAAACACCATTTATGGCCTTCTGAGCTTGAAGGATTACGATAAGGCGCTTGAAATTATTTCCGATGAGGTCCGGGAACGCCAGGATATGATCGCTTTCCTGATGACTTCGGTGAAGGATACGCTGATCGCCGCTTGCTTGCTGGGAAAAATCAGCCGCTCCAAGGAATTGAAGGTGAATCTGGAGATCGATCCGGACAGCCATCTGACCTATGCTCCCCGGAATCGGATACGAAGCTGCTCGTTACCATTCTCGGCAACATCGTGGACAACGGCATGGAAGCGGCCCGCGGCAGGCAGGGGCTTGAAGCCCGAGTGAAGGTATCTTTTACCGATCTGGGCAGAGATATGGTATTCGATATTGAGGATAACGGGCCAGGCATAACGAAGGAGCAGGAACGATTGATTTTTATCGAGGGGTACACCACGAAGCCGGGCGACAATCATGGAATCGGCCTTACGATTGTCAGGCATGCCTTGGAAGCCTTAAACGGTCAGCTGTTCATCGATCAAAGTCCGCTTGGCGGAGCAAGATTGACCGTCGTCGTGCCGAAGGTATCCTATTAACCCAATACACTACGTCAGGTGGGATGAAGTTGTCCGATAACGCCATTCAAGTCATGATCGTCGAAGACGACGCCATCGCAGCCAAAATATACGAGCAATTTACCCATAAATTGGAGGGCTTTCGAATTGTCGCTACAGCAAGCGGCGGGGCCCAGGCTGAGGAGCTTCTTCAGGTATTCACGCCCGACCTCATGCTGCTTGACGTATTCCTTCCCGATATAAGGGGGATCGAACTGCTTTGGAGCATCCGGCAGTTCCACCGAACCATCGATGTCATCCTCATAACGGCGGCCAACGATACGGAGACCGTAAGCGAAGCGATTCGAGGCGGGGCGTTCAGCTACATTATGAAGCCGATCCTGATCGATAAGTTCACCGGTACGCTGGAGCGGTACAAGGCGCTTCGCAAACAGCTGCACGAGCGTCAAATTGTTGACCAGCATGAGGTGGATCAATTTTTCCGTCCGGCCGACGGAGCCGGACCCGGAGGGAAATCCTATGCGGACGGTCCGATCCTGCCCAAAGGCATCGACAAGCTGACCTTAAGACTGCTCCGGGATCGAATGAAGGCGGCGCAGGAGTCGGTCAGCACGGATGAACTGTCGGCTATTGCAGGCATGAGCCATTCCACGGTGAGAAGATATCTGGAATATATGGTAGCCGCCGGCGAAGTAGAGGTGGACATCCTCTATGGAACGGTAGGGAGGCCGGAGCGTAAATATCGGTGGCTTCAGAAAAAATGAAAAAAGCGGGAGGTGGTCTCCCGCTCGTTGCTTTACAGCTTGTTACTTCGCCATACCCAAAGCATTCAAGACTTCCTTAATGAGCTTTTCCTGCTCTTCGAGGAACTTCCGGAAGTCCTCGGCGTTTTTATAGCCGTTTTCCCAGCCGTTGCTTTCCAGTTCCTTCTTCCATTCCGGCGAGCCGGATAATGCCTTTAGCTTCTCGTCCCAGAACTTCACAGCGTCCGGGGACATCTCCTTGCTTCCAAAAAGCCCGCGCCAAATCGTAAACTCCGCATCGATCCCCTGCTCCTTATAGGTCGGGAGATCCTTGAACGGGCCGGCAAGCCGGCCCGGCGCCGAAATGCCGAGCACCTTGACCTTGCCTGCCTTCAAATATTCCGTGACGCCGGAGATATCGGTGGACAGGACATCCGCGTTGCCGCCCAGCGGCGAGGTCATTGCTTCCCCTCCGCCGTCAAAGGAAACGAATTTGACCGCCTTGGCATCCACGCCGGATTTAACGGCGGGAAGCATCGCGATCAGGTGATCCTGCGAGCCTGGAGCGGAGCCGCCGGCCAGTGTAAGACTTTTCGGGTTGGCCTTCAAATCGGCCATCAAGGATTTCAAATCATTGTACTTGGAATCCGCTTTGACGACAATCGCCCCGTAGTCCGTAGTAAGCTGCGCGAGCGGGGTTAAATCCCGGAAGGAGTAGGGGCTGTTGCCCTCTTTCTTCAAATGGTTAATGATTAGAGGAGAAGACGGTAAAAACAGCTTGTAAGAATTTTTCTTATCCTGTGTAACAAATTCCGCCAATCCGACCGCCTGGCCGCCTCCCGGCTTATTCTCAACCGAAATGGGCTGCATCACGAGCTTGGCCGCCGCCAGCGCCTTGGTTAATGCTCTTGATGTCAAGTCAAGCCCGCCGCCCGCCCCGGATGGAGCCATAATGGTGAGGGACTTCTCCGGATACTTGGAAGAGCCCCCTGCTGCCCGGCCCCTTGCGAGTCCGCGGCCCCCTGCGGTTTGGCGCTGCATGCGGCAAGCCCTATAGCGATCAGACTGATTAGCGTCACCTTAGTCCATGCTCTGCGATGAAGTCGCATGAAGAATCCCTCCGTTATGTTATCGCTTACATTTTCAAAGTTAACACATCCTTCTTTCAGGCCATAGTTAGCGCGCATATTTTCAATTTTTATTATTGTTTTCTTTAACTCGCATATTTTTTTAATTGGCAAATAAACCCAAGTTTAAGTGAAAAATCCGTATGAGAGCTTGGTCTCATACGGACGCCGCCGCAAACGACGGCTGGTGGAAAGATTCATTATTTCTTAAGCTCGGCCTCGATGCGGGATACCTTGGACGATTCGCCCATGCGCCAGTAGACGATGAGGCTTACTGCGATGCAGGCCGCTACGTAGTAGTAGAAGAGGGACTCGGACCCGATGCTCTTGAACCACAGCGCAATGAACTCCGCCGTTCCCCCGAACACGGCGACGGTGACCCCGTAAGGGAAGCCGACACCCAGCGCCCGGATTTCCGTCGGGAAGAGCTCGGCTTTCACAATGGCATTGATCGAGGTGTAACCGGTTACAATGATCAGCCCCGCCATCATGAGAAGGAAGGCGCCGATCGGATTTTTGGTCGACTCGAGAACAAGGAACAGCGGCACGGTCAGGAGCGTACCCAGAATGCCGAAGGCCAGGAGCGACGGGCGTCTTCCGATCTTGTCGGACAGCATGCCGGCCAGCGGCCGCAGCACGACGAAGACGAGCAGGGCGACGAAGTTGATCCAACTGACGACCTCCTTCGGGATGCCCACTGTATTGACCATGAACTTCTGAAGATAGGTCGTATACGTATAGAAGGCGACGGTTCCGCCGAGCGTCAGTCCAACCACCGTCAGCACCGCCTTGGGGTGCTTCATCAGCGCGCGGATGGTTCCGGCGCTTTTGCGGCTTTCGGAGCCCATTTTCGAGAACTGTTCGGATTCATCCATCGTTCTGCGCAGCCACAGCACGGCCAGCGCGCCGAGCGCCCCGATCACGAACGGAATGCGCCAGCCCCAGGATTTCATCTCGGGCTCGCTGAGGAGCCGCTGGAGGATGATTTGGACTCC
This sequence comes from Paenibacillus sp. P25, assembly GCA_024704175.1. Taxonomy (GTDB): domain Bacteria; phylum Bacillota; class Bacilli; order Paenibacillales; family NBRC-103111; genus Paenibacillus_G. The sequence goes on along the minus strand of CP085629.1, from coordinate 5,968,009 downwards.
GAGCGCAACCAATTGTCCGGCGACGAGCGTAACATATTGGAAGCTGGAGTAATATCCGCGGCGGCCGCCGCTGGCCATCTCGGACAGGTAGGTGGCCGAGGTTCCGTATTCTCCGCCGAGCGAAAGCCCTTGCAGTAGTCTGGCGAGCACCAGAATCAGGGGCGCCATAAGCCCGATACTGCTGTAGCCGGGAGTACAGGCGATAATCAGGGAACCGGCGGCCATCACGGTGATGGACAGCGTCAAGGCGGCGCGCCGGCCGTGGCGGTCGGCATACCGGCCCAGCAGCAGGTCGCCGATCGGCCGCATCAGGAAACCGACGGCGAAGACGGCCGCCGTATTCAGCAACTGGCTCGTCGGGTCCCCCTTGGGGAAGAACTCGGCGGAGAAATACACCGCGAAGGCCGTGTAAACGTACCAGTCGTACCATTCGATCAGGTTGCCGACCGAGCCTTTAAAGATATTGGCTGTAATGGTGCGCGCCTTGAGGCGCTCATGAGATGGATTCATAGATGATGAGACCTCCTTCTGAAGTGCGGGGCCGGACACTCCGGGTTGAATGGTTTGGCAAGTGTTGCTTCGGACGCCCCTTCCCATGATATATTCTGGATCCCGGCGGATATCCCTTCCTCTTCTTACCCCTTTTTCGAACCGAAAATGAACTTTGAATTCGCCCTATTGTCTTCAAAACCATGGAAAAGTTAGGAACGGGGACTTATATCTATTTCCACAATGCTGTTGTAAACTATATACATAGAAATACATAGTATGGTCAAAAGGAGGAATCGATCGCTTGCGCAACGAGATGATAAAGGGCTATATCGACGCCATTATTTTATCCGTGCTTATGGATAAAGACGCCTATGGATATGAGATTACAAAAATCGTGAACGATTCCACCGCAGGCAACTTTGAGCTTAGGGAGGGCACGCTCTACCCGGCCTTAAAGCGAATGGAGGCGAACGGCTGGATTGAGGGGTATTGGGATGATCGCGATACGGGGCCAAGGCGCAGGTATTACCGGATCACTCCTGAAGGGAAAGGCAAATTGGCGGACAATAAACAGTCCTGGCTCAACAACGCGCGGATTATCAATCAATTTCTCGGAGGATTCGGCGATGAAAGCGATCGATCGGTACTTAAACCGGATACTTAAATATTCCTTCCTTACCAACAGGGAAAAGGCGGAATGGAAAGAAGAGATGAGCGCGCATTTGGAATGCCTGGTAGAGGATTTGATAGCGCAGGGGCACGAGCGTTCCAACGCCGAACGGATCACGATGAACCGCTTCGGCGATCCCGGCATGCTTAGAAACAACTTGGCCAAAGAAACCTACGGCTTCCGTATAACGACCATCCTTGCCTTAGCCGCCAGCTTGCTGCTTATCTTCCTGTACAGCTTTGTTTCCGCCGTTATGATCAACCATGCGTCGCCGGTTTCTCCCTCTCTTCCTTTGACGCTGCTCACGGCAACGTGCTTTTTGCTGAAGACCAGGAGGCGCCGGGACCGGCTTGGCCTATTAATCGCCATTATTCCTTACGGGTTTAATTATATCATGTACAAGCTGCACGCCGAATGGGCGGATCAGCTGCATTACACCATCGTTTACGTGGTTTACTCGAATTTGTCTGCTTCCTCTCTGGCTTATTTGATGACCGCCACCTTCGGACTCGGTTTCGGCATCTTTCTGCTGACGCGCAATAGCTGGATTTCCAGCCTTCCCCTCTTGTTATCCGCCGGTTACTGCACTCTGCCGATGATCAAACGGCTGATCCATTACATTTATTTCAGCGCGGCGGGAATGGAGGAACTGCGCAGATACAATCTGTCTTTAACCCTTTCCTATTTGGATAACCTCGCCATCCGTTTATTTGTTGTGACCGGCTTTATTTTGTTTATACGCTATTTGATTCAGATCCAATCCCAATCCAAAATCAACGTGCAGAACAATTAACCCTGGTTCGAGGATCTATTCTATTTCGTCAGGAGGAACGTCGTTATGCGGTCGCAGGCTTCCGCTTCATTCATCGTGCGAATGATCGGATTATATGTTGTTTTGGAAGGCGTCCGAACGCTGCTGATCCAAGCGCGGGGTGTAAACGTAGGCGTCCACAAACTGGGAATATTCATTCCTGTGACAGACCGGGGAATCGTCCTATACGGCGTTTCTTTTATTGCGGCGGGGTTTGCGGCGACCGTCCTGCTTCCCCTGCTCTTGTCCAAACTCCCGGACCGTTGGGTCGGTGTGCTTATGGCGGCCGCCTCTTGCCTGATTGGGCTGGTTTTAGGGGCCATAGGCATAGAACTTATAACCTCCCATGCACAGGGGATGGTATTGTTCGGCGGCCTTCTTTCTCTTGACGGCAGAACCGCTCAGCGCCTCTGCGGCATCCTGTTTCTGCCCCTCGCATTGATCTTCGTTGTGGTGGTTCCATTTCTCCTGTACAAGAACGGGGTGAAAAGCCGAATGTAATCGGCCGGGTCAATATAATCAACCCGGTATTGAAATTATCTCCGTATCGGGTTATTCTGATAAAGGACTAACTACATATTGCTCACACGGGAGCTCGGATCCGCCGGGCTGAGAGGAAGGCCGTATGCCTTCGACCGTTAGACCTGAACTGGATAATGCCAGCGGAGGAACGTACACGATTCATCGGTATCTGCAGACCGGCTTCTTTCACGATGCCCGGTGGTCTGCGGTATGGGTGCAGCGACTACAGGACCGCTTGCTTCAGGCAGGCGGTCCTTTTTGTCGTCCGCGTTAGGAGCATCATCCTCTGAACCAAGGTGCAGCGATAGCTGAAGTCCAATTTTCAGGAGGAGGCGTATGACGAATGACGCAAGAAATGAAATGGAACCATGCTTTTCCGGGAAGTAAAAAGGTGTATGTGGAGGGCTCCCGGCCGGACATCCGGGTTGCGATGAGGGAAATCGCGCTCAGCCCTTCGACCGGGCGGTACGGAGAAGAAGCGAATGCGCCGGTTCGCGTGTACGACACGAGCGGGCCATATACGGATGCGGGCTGCGCGCCGGATATCCGCAAGGGGCTTACGCCGCACCGGCTTACCTGGATTGAAGCGCGCGGCGATGTCGAAGCGTACGAAGGCCGGGCCGTCCGTCCGGAAGACAACGGCGGCCGGAGCGGTTCCGCGGTCCGCGGATGCACCCGAGTTTCCGGGGCTGAAGCGCCGTCCCCTGCGGGCCAAAGCGGGGGCCAATGTCACGCAGATGCACTATGCACGTAAAGGCATCATTACGCCGGAGATGGAATATATCGCGATCCGGGAGCAGGTGGAGGCAGAGTTCGTGCGGAGCGAGGTGGCGCGCGGCCGGGCGATCATCCCCTCCAACATCAATCATCCGGAGAGCGAGCCGATGATCATCGGCCGGAATTTCCTCGTAAAGGTGAACGCCAATATCGGCAACTCCGCTGTCGCTTCCTCCATTGAAGAGGAAGTGGAGAAGATGACGTGGGCGACCCGCTGGGGAGCGGATACGATCATGGACCTGTCCACGGGCAGCAATATTCACCGCACCCGCGAGTGGATCATCCGCAATTCGCCGGTTCCGGTAGGGACGGTACCGATCTACCAGGCGCTGGAGAAGGTGAACGGCAAGGCGGAGGACCTCTCCTGGGAGGTGTTCCGGGATACGCTGATCGAGCAGGCGGAGCAGGGCGTCGATTATTTCACGATTCATGCCGGCGTGCTTTGCTGAGCTATATTCCGCTCACCGCCCGAAGGGTCACCGGTATCGTCTCCCGCGGCGGCTCGATCATGGCGGCCTGGTGCCTTGCCCATCATCAGGAGAATTTCCTGTATACGCATTTTGACGAGATTTGCGAGATTATGAAGACCTATGACATCGCCTTCTCGCTGGGGGACGGACTGCGGCCGGGATCGATCGCCGATGCCAACGACGAGGCGCAGTTCGCGGAACTGGATACGCTCGGAGAGCTGACCAAGAGGGCATGGGCTCATGACGTGCAGGTGATGATCGAGGGGCCGGGACACGTTCCGATGCATCTGATTAAGGAAAATGTCGACCGGCGACTTGCGGTATGCGACGAAGCGCCGTTCTATACGCTGGGACCGCTGACGACGGATATCGCCCCGGGCTACGACCATATTACTTCGGCGATCGGCGCAGCCATGATCGGCTGGTTCGGCACGGCGATGCTGTGTTACGTGACGCCGAAGGAGCATCTCGGCCTGCCGAACAAGAACGATGTGCGCGAGGGCGTCATCGCTTACAAGATCGCCGCCCACGCGGCCGACCTCGCTAAGGGTCACCCCGGCGCGCAGGAGCGGGACAACGCGCTGTCCAAGGCGCGGTTCGAATTCCGCTGGCGCGACCAGTTCCATCTGTCGCTGGACCCGGAGCGGGCGATGGAATACCATGATGAGACGCTCCCCGCCGAAGGCGCAAAGACCGCCCATTTCTGCTCGATGTGCGGCCCGAAATTTTGCAGCATGCGGATCACGCAGGACATCCGGGAATACGCGGCGGAGCATGGGCTGGGGAGGAACAGGCCATCCGGACGGGGATGGACGAGATGTCGAGGAAATTTGCGGAGGCGGGCGGCAAGATCTACCGCTGACCGCGAAGCCGCGGATGTAAAGTAAAAAGAAAAAGGCCCCTTCTCTTCCTTTGCCGGCGGTTCTCAGCCGAGAAGGAAAAGAAGGGGCCTTTCTAAAGAATGAACGGGTCAATCTTTGCGGAGTTCTGGCCCCATACGGGCTTTACGCCAGCTTTTCAATGAAGAGGGACGCGCTGACGACCGGCGTTCCTCCTCCAATTGCGTTCTGAAGGGTGAGAGCACCCATGTTGTCAATCCGGTTCAGGGTGAGGACGCCGCCGGCGCTGAGGAAAGCCACCACTTGGCCCGTGTAAGGCTGGTTCCCGGCATTGGTGCCGTAATTGCTGCAGAGCACCAGTGAAGCCGGTGTCGGTCCGGCCGGGTCGAAGAACAGCCCGAAGGCGCTATTGCCCGGTGTAGGGAACACTTCCCAGTTGATAAGATAAAAACCGGACTCATTGATGGTGATCGTCGACGGTGCGGTGAAGGTAATGGCCGGGCCGTTAACAAGCGCGTCGTTGAAAGTGACGACACCGCCTTGCGCCCCCGGAGTCGGAGCTGCGGCAATCGTTTGTGCCAGCGTGCTGCAAAGGAACGCGAAGGAAGCTACTCCTCCCGCCGGTCCCTGCGGTCCTTGTGGTCCTTGGGGCCCGGGCGGTCCCGGCGGCCCTGGTATTCTGCCCATGAGATCATACTCCTTGATTTATTTTTTTGATCGACCCTGTGACGAAGCCTGTGCAAGAGCCGATTTCAAAATCAACTTATTCAGCGGGCTAATGTTGTGGAAGGGCAGGAATCCATTTTTCACAGGATTGGGCGGTCGCTGAAGGAATTAGGCATCGAAGCGGGGTGGTGCCGGTAGGTGCCGGCGGATTTTATCGAACAAACCCTTATGTTTGTCTATACATCTTCTTTTTCGTGACATACATTGTCTACGACTCGCTTTATTACATTGGAGCCAGGAGGATCGTGATGGCAAAGAACAAGGGCTATATCGGCATCATGGTCGCTAACCGGGGGCAGAGAAAAGGCATATTGCAGCGCTATCTCCGCTCTAAAACGAGCAACGTCCGGCTTTATTGTTTTACCCCTTCTTCTGTTGATTGGAAGAGCAAGACCATTACCGGACTTCACCGGTCGGGGCATACGTGGAAGCAAAGAAGGTTTCCTTTTCCCGAGGTGGTATATAACAAATGCTACACGCCGGACCGCAAATGGATGCGGGGGTTTAAGAGAGAGCTTGGCAAGGATAAATGCTTTAACCATATAACCCAATTCGATAAGCTTGAAATTTACGGCGTTCTAAGCGGGACGGAGCTGAGGCGCTATCTGCCGGATACTGTAGCCTACGATCAGGAGCGTGTCACCGGTCTGCTTGAGGCTTATCCCGTTCTGTATCTCAAGCCATGCAAAGGATGGCAGGGGAAAGGCGTGTACCGTGTCGAGCTCAAGGAAAGCGGAGAGATTCATATCGGCCACCATCATTTCAAGCCGGAGCTCATCGCCCCGAATGTCTCCGCGTTCCTGGAAGCCATGCATCAACGGATTGGAGAGAAGCCCTATATCATCCAAAGAGGGATCGAAGCGCAGCAGGTGAACGGGCATAACTTCGACATCCGGGTACTCGTGCAGAAAAATAAAAAGGGCTTCTGGACGGTCACCAATACGGTAAGCCGGATCGCCCATGCCCATTATTTCAATACCGGCATCTGCGAAAAAGTCGTTTTATCCGAAAAGTCTGCTGCCTTCCCTGTATCCCGCCGAACGGGTACACACTCTGATTCAATCGCTGTATGACATTAGTTTAAGCGCCGCCGAGATCATTGAGAATCAAACCCGGAGCCATCTGGGCGAGCTCAGCGTCGATTTTGTGCTGGACCCGGACGGAGGGCTTTGGATCATTGAGGTGAACGGCAAACCGCAAAAAACCTTGTACAAGGAGTTCGATAGCTACTATAAGGTTTATAAGCGTCCTTTGCAGTATGCCAGATATTTAATTGCGCGGGACTGACTTGCAGGGATGGGACCGCCCCTTCAGAGCAGCGGGGCTTCCCGTTCTTTCAGATATTCGGAAGGGGAGACGCCGGTCAGCCGCTTGAAGGTCTTGTGAAAATAGGACGCATCGCAATACCCGAGCTGCTCGGCGATATCGGCGACGGTCAGTCCGGAGTGGCGGAGCAGATAAATTGCGGTCTTGATGCGCAAGCCGTGGGTATAGTCGCTGATCGTCTGCCCCGTCATCTCGCTGAAGAGCACGGCGGCGTAATTGGGGCTCTTGCCGATGACGGCGGCCAAATCCTCCTTGGTCACCCGACTGCGGTAATGGTTCCTGAGGTAGCTCTTCATCTGCTCGGCATGGCGGTGCTTCACGGAGGATAGCGCCCCTGGTCCCATTCCCGGTTCAGATGGGTCAGGCACTCGAGCAGGAGCGCCGCGCACAGCACGCCGGTATAAGGAAGCTTCTCCCGCCACTGCTCGTGCATCGCTTGGGCGCGGGTGAGCAGCAGGTCGGCCTTGGCCGTCTTCCGCCGCGCGGACGGCGGATACGGAGCAGCGGAAGCGGAAGCGATTCATCCGGCGCCGTAACGTCATAGACTACGACGAACTTGTCGTGGGAGACGGAAGGGATGCTCTTGCCGTAAAATACCGTGCCGGGCGGAATCAGCAGCGCTTCGCCCTTTTCCAGAATGAGCTTCTCTCCCTGCACCCAATAGATGCATTTCCCGTAGCCCATCAGAATCAGCGAGTAGGACAGGCTTTCCTCCGGAGCCTCCTCATACCACGGCATCGTGCCTGCATCCTGCCGGACGTCCTTGATCCGAATCATGTCGGCATCTCCTTTCTTGGTTGTTCATAGGCCTCGGACAGTACTATAGTACATTTATCATACTATAGTTCATGGCGGAATGAACAGAAGAGGATTACAATAGTTTCAACAAAATCCGACAAGGACTGCCGAAAGGAACGAAATATCGATGCGGAAAACGAAGATTGTTTGTACGATGGGGCCGGCTTGCGACTCCGTTCCGGTACTGAAAGAAATGATTCTGGCGGGGATGAACGTGGCGCGGCTCAATATGGCGCACGGGGATCTGGATGAGCAGCGGGCAAGGATTGTGAAGGTGCGGGAAGCGGCGGCCGCGCTGAATGCGCCGGTGGCGATTCTGGTAGATATCAAGGGTCCGGAGGTGCGGATCGGCAAGCTGAAGGAGAGCTCTTACCTGCTGAAGGAAGGCGACCGGTTGACGCTGACGACGGAGATCATTGAAGGCGACGCGGCGCGCATTTCCGTAAACTATGCGGATATGCCGAAGGACGTGAAGCCGGGGAACCGGATTCTGATCGACGACGGGCTCATCGAGCTGCGCGTGGAAGCGGTGGAAGGAACGGAGATGCACTGCCGTATCGTGAACGGGGGCGTCATCAAGCCGCGTAAAGGCGTCAACCTGCCGGGCGTGCATACCTCGGCGCCGGGCGTGACGGAGCGGGATGTGCAGCATATTTTGTTCGCGATTGAGGAGGATCTGGATATCATCGCCGTGTCGTTCGTCCGCCGGGCGGAGGACATTCTGGAGGTGCGCCAACTGCTGGAGAGCAAGGGTGCAGGCCACATCCAGATCATCTCCAAGATCGAGAATGAAGAAGGCGTGGACGAATTGGATGCTATCCTGGCCGTATCGGACGGGCTGATGGTCGCGCGCGGCGATCTCGGCGTCGAAATTCCGGTCGAGGACGTGCCGATCATTCAGAAGCAGATGATCCGCAAGTGCAACCAGGCGGGCAAGCCGGTCATTACCGCCACGCATATGCTGGATTCAATGCAGTCGAACCCGCGGCCGACCCGGGCGGAATCGAGCGACGTAGCCAATGCGGTGCTGGACGGCTCCGACTGCGTCATGCTGTCGGGAGAGACGGCGGCGGGCAAGTACCCGGTCGAATCGGTCCGGACGATGGCGCAGATCGCGGAACGGACGGAATCGACGCCGCCGTACCGGGAGCAGTATCTGAAGCGGAGCGCGGAGGTTACGCCGAACATTACCGAGGTGATCAGCCAATCGGTAGTCGGCGCGTCGCTGGAGCTTAAGGCCAAAGCGATCCTCACGCCGACGGAGTCGGGCTTCACCGCGCGCATGGTCTCGAAGTACCGGCCGCAGACGCCGATCGTGGCGATCGCGCCGAACGAGCGCGTGCTGCGCAGGCTCAGTCTGGTCTGGGGCGTCACGCCGGTGCTGGGCGTATCCGAGACGTCCACCGACGAGATGTTCGTTTCGGCAATCGAGAGCGGGAAGGCGACCGGACTGGTGGAGCAGGGCGATCTCGTCATCGTATCTGCGGGTGTGCCGGCAGGCCGGACAGGCTCGACGAATTTGATCAAGATTATGCACGTTTAAAAAATCAGGGTGCCGCTGCGTTCAGGAAGCGGCGGCACCCTTTTTTAGCGCGGGAGCCCCCGTCAGTTTTTGAGTAATGAGCGTTTGCCCAGGAAAACAACGAGCGCAAGAATGAGCAGGATGAGCGGCATCATGGCTACGCCCATGCCTTGGCCGGCGATCAAGTGCGTTCCCACGGCCCCCAGCATGACGATCACAAGTGCCCCCGATGCCGCCAAGACGGCTTTCGGTTTCCAGTAGCCGATGATGAGGCCGATTGCCGACAAGACCTCAACGGCCCCCACCAAATACATGGAGCCCAGCCCATATTTAAAGATCTCGGTGAATGCCTTGACTTGATCGGGGTTGCCCGACAGCTTCATGAAGCCGAACAGTAAGAATCCCAAAGCCAGCAATCCCTGCAAAATACGTACAACCCATTTCATAATGAATCCCTCTCCTCATGGTTATTAACTTACTTTATGTAAATGAATATACTTTTATTATTTGGTTTCGTCAAGAACTTTATTTTCGTTTTGTAATTTATTTATGTTATATAACCAATGGTGTTATAATAGCTTTAAAGAAGGTGATACGATGGAACAACCGAAGCTGTGCCCCCGTTTTGAGAAAGCGATTGAAATTTTAAGCAAGCGATGGACCGCTTTAATCGTGTTTTCGCTGTTGTCGGGGCCTCAGCGGTTTAACGGCATTGAGACCTTTATCCCGAATCTGAGCGGCAAAGTTCTGGCTGAGCGGCTGAGGGAGCTTGAAGCGGAAGGGCTGGTCCGGCGGGAAGTGTTCCCCGAATTCCCCGTACGCATTGAATATTCTTTAACGGAGAAAGGCAAGGCTCTTGCGCCGCTCTTTGAGGATATCAGCCGGTGGGCCGATCAATGGATCGAGTGTTAAGTCAGGGGTTACGACAAGCCTATACTTTCTTAGTCAACGAAAACAAAACCTAGCGGCTCGCCGCTAGGTTTTGTTTGTGCATATAAACCGAAGACTTCTACTTGTCGCCGTTGTTGGCGTTCGGGCTTCGGGTTCCCCAGTCGATGTGCATTCTTTTCTTGGTATTTTCCTTCGTATCCTGGTAAATATCTTCCTCTTGGCTTTCCAGAGGCAGACTGATGAGATCCCATTCGGTCTGGCCCATTATCGGGTCGTAGGGGAACTCGTCCCCGCGCTTCAGCGTTTCCTCGCGTCCCCATTCGTTCGCGTAAATGCCGTCGGTTTCGACTTCCTCGCCGGATACCGGTTGCATGCGTTTATCTTCTGCCATGATTGCGGGGCAACCTCCTTGCGGTTGGATTCGCTCGTTAGTCTTCCCGGATTGGCCGGGAGTTATGAGAAGTTAAAAAGAGAGATTTCCGGAGAAAACCGGAGGAAAAACGATCTTCCATTTTCAGAAAATCGCAGCGGAAGGCTTGGTTTAAGGAACGGCCGTTTTTTTTAAAAAGGCGAACATGTGTTTTTAAAGATTGATCATCAGGAATTTCCTCATTTATAATGAAACGGCTTCCATATTGTGGATAGAACATAGTGCTTACCGGCGGCTATCGGATCGGATGGTTGAGTCTATACAAGAAATTGAGTGAAGAGGTGATTGCGGTCTGAACAGATGAGGAGGGCCCGGTCTCCCCGGCCCCTCTACGTGGAGAGAAAAAAGGTAAAAATCATTTTGTACCCTAAGCTGTCAGGGAAGTTATGGTATGTTAAAACAATGAAATGCCGATTTTTGTGAATATCGAGGTGAACGGCATGTCCTTTATCAGTAGATTATCCTGGTTTTTTCGCGAACGCTCGGGCTATTATCTGGTAGCGATCGGGCTCATGACCCTGGTCAGTATTCTGAACATTATCCCTCCGAAAATGATCGGCGGCGTCATCGACGAAATCCGGACGGGGACGTTATCCCAGGCAGGGCTCCTAAGGAGCGTGCTGGTCCTGGCGGGTCTCGCGGTCGGCCTCTACGTGTGCACTTACATCTGGATTACGACGCTGTTCGGCAACGCCATTCTGCTGGAGAGGGATCTGCGCAATCGGCTGATGCGGCATTTGACGAGAATGACGCCGTCCTTCTTCCAGCGCAACACAACGGGAGAGCTGATGGCGCTGGCGACCAACGACGTGCCGGCCATCGGGCAGACGGCAGGCTACGGGGTGATGACGCTCGTGAACACGGTGGTCGGCATCAGCGTCGTCGTCATTACGATGATTACGCTGATCAGCTGGAAGCTGATGCTGGCGGCGCTTATCCCGATGCCGCGCGCTTACGGTGGTCATCAGCCTGCTCGGCAGGCAGATGCGGAAGCGGTTCGTGGCGGCTCAGACCGCTTTCGGGCGAATGAACGATCAGGCGCTGGAGTCGATTTCCGGGATGCGCGTAATTCGTTCCTATGTGCAGGAGGAGCACGATTTGGCGGCCTTCGGCCGGGTGACGCAGGATGTGATGGACAAAAATATCCGCGTCGCCGCCGTCAACTCGCTGTTTCATCCGGTCATTTCGGTCATCGTAGGGATGAGCTATGTGATCGGGATCGGTTACGGCGCTTACATGGTGTTTCATAACGAGATCACGCTGGGACAGCTCGTTTCATTCAATATTTATCTCGGGATGCTGATCTGGCCGATGATTTCCTTCGGCGAGTTCATCAATGTGCTGCAGCGCGGCACGGCATCGGTTGACCGGCTGACGCGCAGCTTCAGCCAGCGACCGGATGTGCAGGACCCCGAGCGGGCGGCGCTGGTAACGCGGCCGGAATCGATCGAGCTCCGCCGCCTCACCTTCCGTTATCCCGGCGCTTCGCAGGACAGCCTCGCGAACGTCTCCCTGCGGCTCGAGCGAGGGCAGACACTCGGCATCGTGGGACGGACCGGGAGCGGGAAGAGCACGCTGCTCAAGCAGCTGCTCCGCTTCTATCCGGTGGAACCGGGGACGGTGCGGGTCTCGGGTACGCCGATCGAGGACATTCCGGTGCATCGCCTGAGGGAATGGATCGGCTACGTACCGCAGGAGCATCTGCTGCTCTCCAAATCGGTGCGCGACAATATCGCGCTCGGGCGGCCGGAAGCCTTGCAAGAGGAAATCGACCGCGCAATCGAAATGGCATCCTTCACGGAGGACATCGGTCAGCTCCCGGACGGGCTTGCCACCATTGTCGGCGAGAACGGCGTGATGCTCTCCGGCGGGCAGAAGCAGCGGGTCAGTATCGCCCGGGCCTTGCTCATGAACCCTGAGATCCTTATCCTCGACGACTCGCTCTCGGCCGTCGATGCCCGGACGGAAAGCACGATCCTTCGGCACATCCGGGCGGAACGCGCGGGTAAAACGAATCTGATCTCCACCCACCGGCTGTCCGCAGTGATGCATGCGGATTGGATTGTGGTGCTCGAAGACGGACGGATCACTGAAGAAGGGACCCATGAACAGCTTATGCTGCACGGCGGCTGGTATAAAGAGCAGTTTGAGCGCCAACAGCTTGAAGCGAACCTGCTGGAAGCGATGGAGTAAGACGGGCGGAAGGCCCGCTCCCCTAATAGATACGGAAAGGAAGTGAAGTTGTGAACGACGGGAAAGAAGCCGTCTCCAAGGAGACCGGGAGGGCGAAAGGGACAGAAGCGGAGCGTCCGAAGCCCGAGCCAAGTTCCTATGGCTTGAAGGACGACGGGCAGCGTCGGCCGGTGTTCAGGAGACTCATGAACTATGCGCCGCTGTTCAAATACCGTATTCTGGCCGCGCTGCTTGTGCTTTGCTGCGCCGTAGGGGCCGAGCTTGGAGGGCCGTTCGTTGCGAAGACGATTATCGACCGGCATATCGGCGCGATTCAGTCGCCGTGGTATGAGCTGCAGGACCGGCAGGTGCAGAGCCTTCCGCCGGATATGCCGAGGGTGGCATTTAACGGCAGGACTTATGTCCGGCAGGATTGGATGAACGGGCCGGGAGGCCGGGGTGCCCTGCCGGGGCAAGGCGAGTGGAAGGAAGTCCGCATTATGACGCTGGAGCAGGGGCTGTATCTGGTGCGTGAGCCTTCGAGCTTCGAGGGCAGCTGGTCGCCCGCCCCAGGTTCGGAGAGCGGCGGCGCTGCACAGCCGCAGGTCCGGCGCGGCAACGGGGAGACGGCGGTGTATCCGGCCGTCAAGCTGTCACCCGCGGATGCGGCGCTCTTCTACGGGCCGGATGTCGGTCCTGTCATCCGCTGGCTGGCGGTCTTCGTCGGACTGCTCCTGGCGGGCGACCTCCTGCATTATGTGCAGGGGTTCACGCTGCAGACGACGGCGGTACGGATTATCCAGCGGATGCGGATGGATTTGATGGCGCATATTCAGCGGGTGCCGATTCGCTTCTTCGATAATACGCCGATCGGCCAGGTCGTTTCGCGGATCGCGAACGATACGGAAGCAGTACGCGATCTGTTCATGAGCTTCATGGCCACCTTTGTGGTCAGCACGATCAATATTATCGGCATCTATATTGCTTTGTTTCTGCTCGACGTTAAGCTGGCGCTTGTGGCCCTGCTGTTCATTCCGCTATTTACAATCGTGATGAGCATTCATTTGAAATATTCGCGCAAATACGTCTCCGTTATGCGCGCCCGGCTTAGCGACATGAACGCGATGATCAGCGAATCGATCGCCGTTATGCCGATTCTCCAGGCGTTCCGGCAGGAGAAGAACCGGAGGGCGGAATTCGAAGCGCTGAATGCGGACCGCCGCCGCAATCAGGTGCTGCAGAACCGGGTATTCTCTTTGTCGTCACGTAACTTTACCGGGCTGGTAGGGGCATTGTTCACGGCGGGAGCGATCTGGTATTTCGGCGGCCGTTCGCTGCAGACGGCGATTTCATTCGGGGTTTTCTACGCGTTCATCGATTATATGGGACGGCTGTTCCAGCCGATTATCGGGATCTTCGACCAGCTGCTCAATGCCCAGCGGGCGATCGTTTCGGCGGAGAAGGTATTCTACCTCATGGATCTGGAAGGGAGCGAAGTGGAGGATGCGGCCCATGTTCCGCGTCCGCAGGGTCATGTGGTGTTCGACCGGATCACCTTTGCTTATAAACCGGGCGAACCGGTCCTGCGGGACATTTCCTTCGAGGCCAAGAAGGGGAGACGATAGCGCTCGTCGGCCATACCGGCTCGGGTAAGAGCTCGATCATGAACCTGCTGCTCGGCTTCTATGAGCCGACTGAAGGCTCGATCCGGATTGACGGCCAGGATATCCGGGGGATGTCCAAGCAGGAGCTGCGGAAGCATATGGGCATTGTGCTGCAGGACCCGTTCTTGTTCGCAGGCGACATCAAATTCAATGTCAGCCTGTACAACGACCGCATCGGTCCCGAGAAAGTGCGCAAAGCGCTCGCCGATGTAGGCGCCGCCTCTTTCATCGAGCAGCTCCCCGGCGGCTATGACGAGCCGGTGGTGGAGCGGGGCAGTACGCTGTCCGCCGGGCAGCGGCGGCTGATCTCCTTCGCCCGGGCGCTCGCGTATGACCCGGCCATACTGATTCTCGACGAGGCGACGGCCAGCATCGACAGCGAAACCGAGGGGCTGATCCAGGAAGCCCTTCGGGTTGTGAGCGAAGGCCGGACCACCTTCGTCATCGCCCATCGGCTGTCGACCATCCGGGACGCTGACCAGATTCTCGTGCTGCACCGCGGCGAAATCGTCGAGCGAGGCAACCACGAGGAGCTGATGCGGCTCCAGGGACGTTATTACCGGATGTACCAGCTGCAATCGGGCGCAGGCCACGGCAGGCCCGCGGAAGCCGGCGATGAGGCGGCGGTGACGGGCTAACCGGCATTGAGCTTAAAGGACAACCTGACGGGTGTCCTTTTTTCATTTCTCACGAACATTTGAAATAGTAAGTCAAGATTTGGGAATAATACAACGGCAATGCAAAATTTCCGGCCTTGTTGGGGTTCTCGTTATGAATAATTATACCAATAATAATCAATACCGCAGGTATAAAGCTTATGTGAGCATCTTCGGGACGACCCAGCTGCATCTGAAAAATCCGTATATCGTAGCTTGCTGGTCGATTGCCTTCCCGGGATTTGGACATATGCTTTTGTCCAAGTATCTGCGGGGCATGGCCTTATTTATATGGGAGCTGTTCATTAACCAGAAAATCCATCTGAACTCGGCTATGGTCTATTCGTTCAACGGGGATATTGCCGCGGCCCGGGCTGTATTGGACGTAAACATGATGCATATGTATATACCGGTCTATCTGTTCGCCATCTGGGACAGCTACCGGACAACGATGGATTTGAACAAAATCAGCTTGCTCGCCGACAAAGAGAATGCCCCCTTTAACACCTTCAGTATCGGGGCGCTCGAGATCAATTATTTGGATAAAAGAAACCCGATAGCCGCGCTGCTCTGGTCGATGACCATACCCAGCGTCGGCCAATTATACATTCACCGGATTGTTCTCGGCTTTTTTAACCTCGTGATGACGGTGATCTTTGTCCATTATTCGCATATGATCGAAGGGATTCACTATTTGATTTTGGGCGATATCGCCAAATCGACAAGCGTACTCAATCCACAGTGGCTGCTTTATTTTCCTTCCTTTTACTTTTTTACCATTTATGACGCATATACCAACTGTGTGGAAAACAACAAATTGTTCAAGAAAGAACAATCAAATTATTTAAAGCGGCATTACCAGCGGCCGGACTTCAGGATTATCAAAGGAAGCAAGGTGGAATAAATGCAAATTGTCGCCACGTTCGAGCATTCTAACTTTATTGAATTGGCCATTGCCAAATTGGAGGAACGGGGGTGAAGGAGCTGTTTGTCATTCCGCTGGACAATCGGGCCGAGGAACGCAAGCTGTTTGATACCATACACCGGGCGGACGGCGTTTCTTTCATCGGGAAGGGGATGGCTTTGGCTGTGGCCTTCTCGGTCATCGGCTCGAGCAAAGGCTTTGTTCTGGAGTGGGGGCCGATTTATTGGGGGCTGATCGGTGCGGGGGCGGGTTTGCCCTTGGTTTCTTGATCGATTTGTACATTAACAAGGTCTATAAGAAGAACAAGAGAAGGACCAGAGGCAAAGTCTCGGAAGTCGTTCTTATCGTCGAATGTGAAAATAATCAAGTGGAGTGGGTCGAATCCCTTCTTTGGGAGCATTTGGCCCTGGGCCTTGCCAAAATCAAGCCGCATTCCGCGGAAATGGAAGCCGATCCTGTAAGACCGTAGTGTGCGTCCTTTGGCCAGGGCGCTTTTGTTTTTCCGGCTCCGCTGCGCGGCTGTATAAAATCCCCTCCGCCATACAAAAATAAGCGAAGCTGCAAATCACGGGAAAAACAGGGGGTACCTCTCACATGAATCCAAAGATGCTTGCTGGTGAATATTCTGATCATTCTAATCATTCTCGGCGGCGGCGGAGCCGCGACCTACTATTACAACCAATCGGTGAACTATGTCAAAACGGACAACGCACATGTTGACGGGCGGCTCGTGACCATCTCCGCCACGGCGGCGGGCAGGTTGACCGATTGGACCGGTCAGGTGGGCAAAGCCTATGCCAGCGGGGACCGGGTGGGCAGCATTGCGACGGCGGCGGCCGCCGGAGGAGCCGCCGGCACGGCCGCAGGCCGGGTGGACATCGATTTTCCCGTCGGTGCGACCATTGTTCAGCAGAATGTCGTTCCGAACGGATACGTCAGTCCCGGAGCCGTGCTGGCCCGGGCTTATGACCTGAACAATCTCTGGATCACGGCCAATATTGATGAGAATGTCATTAACAACGTGAAATCTGGACAGGCGGTCGATGTGTATGTCGATGCCTACCCGGGCACAGTGCTGAGCGGGCACGTAGACAAGCTCGGATTGACAACGGCGGGGACCTTCTCGCTTTTACCGGCTTCCAACACGACGGCAAACTATACGAAGGTCAGCCAAGTGATTCCGGTTACCATCCTGCTCGACGGGTATAAAGGCTTGACGCTGGCTCCGGGAATGAGCACCACAGTCCGGATTCATATTTAGGGGGGACGAGAGGTGGCCAACGAACCGATCGGACGCACGATCGCCGTCCTTCTGACCGGCGCTTTCATCGCTATTCTGAATCAGACGCTGATCAACATCGCCATTCCTCACTTAATGAACGATTTCAATGTGTCGGCCACGACCATTCAGTGGCTTTCCACCGGCTATATGCTGGTGAACGGCGTGCTGATTCCGATTACGGCCTTTCTGATCGAACGGTATCCGACCCGGGGCTTGTTTCTGGCCGCCATGGCTTTATTTACGGCGGGGGCGGTGATTTGTTCGCTGGCGCCGGGCTTTACCGTCATGATGGTCGGACGGGTTATTCAGGCGAGCGGGGCCGGTATTCTCATGCCCCTCGTGATGAACGTGTTTTTCCGTGTATTCCCGCCGGAGAAAAGGGGGGCGGCGATGGGGATGATGGGGATCGCCATCATCTTCGCCCCCGCTATCGGCCCGACCTTGGCCGGTTGGATCGTCGAGCATTACACCTGGCGTATTTTGTTCATTATGATGATTCCGCTGGGGCCGCTGGATATTTTGCTGGCTTTCCGCTGGCTCCGGAATGTCGGGACCCCGACGAACCCCGTGTTCGATTCGGGTGGAGCCATCTTATCGACCATCGGCTTCGGGGGACTGCTGTACGGATTCAGTGAAGCGGGAAGTAAAGGGTGGAGCAGTCTCATTGTCGTCGGCTTTCTGATTCTGGGGGGCTGTATTCGTTGCCTTCTTCGTCCTGCGGGAGTTAAGCGTGGAGCGACCTGCCGCTGGAATTCCGGGTTTTCCGTTACAGTGTGTTTACACTAACCACGATTATCGGTTCGGCGATCAACCTGGCGATGTTCGGAGGGATGATCCTGTCGCCGATTTATTTGCAGAACATTCGGGGCTTCACGGCGTTCCAGTCAGGCCTGCTGATGCTTCCCGGCGCGATCCTGATGGGCATCATGTCCCCGATTTCCGGCGCGCTGTTCGACCGGATCGGAGCGAGGCCGCTGGCTGTCGTAGGGCTGATCATCACTGCTCTGACGACCTATCAATTCAGCTTCCTGACCTCGGAGACGCCCTACAGCCACATTCTGCTGCTGTATACGGTACGGAACTTCGGGATCTCCATGCTGATGATGACGGTTCAGACGGCCGGACTCAACCAGATTCCTCTTTATCTCAGCGACCATGCCACAGCCATGTCGAATACTATGCGGCAGATCGCCGGCTCCATCGGGACCGCTCTACTCGTAACGGTCATGACGTCGCGTTCCACCGTTCACATGGGGGATTATGCGAATACGGTCAATCTTGCCAATCCGTCGGTGGTGGAAACGCTGGGAACGCTTGGCGCCGGCCTGGCGGCCATGTCGGGTCTGCCTGCCTCGCAAGGAACAGCTCTGGCCACCCAGCTGGTATACGGACTGGCCAGTCAGGAAGCGGCCATCAAGGGCATTAACGATGCGTTTCTGGTAGCAACCTTATTCAGCCTCCTGGCCCTGCTGCTCTCTTTCTTCATCCGGCGGGTCCGGACCCCTTCCACAGTACCGCCCAAGCCGATTGAGGAATCCTGAGGGCAGTTGCGAAGGCTTAAGCGATTCTTGTACAATCGGGAACAGCACCATTTAATCGTCTTGATAAACACGCCGATCTTATAAGACAAGACGGCGTAACCGTTTATCCTGGACCGATCGGGGAATCGCTTTATGTCAAGCATCAACGGACAGAATCGCAAGGATATCCATCCGGGCCTGGAAGTCGATATCGTTCTCAAGCAGGATCAGCGGACGGGCCGAACGACGCGGGGCATCGTGAAGGATATTTTGACGAACTCGCCTCATCATCCTCATGGCATTAAAGTTCGGCTGCAGGACGGACAGGTAGGGAGAGTCAAGCAGATCATCGGCGGCCGGCCCCAGGTTTAGATGGAGCCGGTTCTTTCGTCATCCACCGTATCCGTACTCCGGATGACGAGGAGCAAGCCATCCCGGACTTTAATTACACCTTGCTCCCCCACCAGTACGTTGCTGATTCCAAGGGATTGACCGATGGTCAGTGTGGCCTCATTCAGAGGATAGAGGAACCCGCTCAGGTTAATGCCGGTGACCTCCAGCGACAGCGGAAGCAGCGAGACCTGGGTATACCGGTGATCGGGATGAAGCACGAGAGGGTGCTGTCCGTTCATTAACTGCACTTCATTCTGCGCGTCCACAATGCGGCGGCGGACGCCGGCCTCCAGCGCTTTGCGCAGCAAATGCACATTCGCCAGCGAGTGGTCCAATCGGTCGCCCAGCACCCCCACAAGGACCAAATCCTGTGCGCCCTGCTCCATTGCCCAGGTCATCGCCATCTCCGTATCGGTCAGGTCCTTCCAGACCGGGTCGCAGGACACGAAGCGGCGGCTTCGGCCGCGGATCCGTTCCAGCTCCTCCTCCGTCACCGAATCAAAATCGCCCAGCGCCATATCGGGATCATAGCCCTGCTCCACGAGGTAGAGCGCCCCCGGTCCGCTCCAACTCTTCTATCCGCCTCGCGGAGATAAGGGTGCGCCCACGCGCCCAGCGAACCTCCGGAGCAAATGACCCACTTGCCTTCCTTCATGTATGTTACTTCCTTTCTTCGTAAGGTGTGTGCTTTAGCTGTTCCACCCATTCGGCAGGGATAACCGCAATATGACAGCGGCCGGTCAGCATACAGCCCCCCGAACGGCCCGGTCGTCCGGAAGATGCCCGTTTTACTGGCAGGACTTGCTGTCCATACGGGAGCCAGGTACACCCATGCATAGGCTATACTAAACGGAGACGGTCTCTTCGGGAGGGACGGCGCGGCTATTTTCAGCAGTCTCATTATATCAGTTTCTGAGCCGGGGCTCGCGGTTAATCTACATACAAACCCTTACCGTTCAGACGACCGAGGCGGCATATATAATAGAAGACACGCGAAATGCGGGGAGGAGTCACCGTGAAAAAAGACGATTCGAAAATTTGGGCGGTGTGCGCAATACCAAGACACTGCGGGATATGCGGAAATGGAGAAAGCAGAAGCGGCTAAAGATCCGGGATTATTCCTACCAAGTGCCCCAATGTGAGAATAAACAAATCGAGTATTTGCGGAGCAACCGGACGGAGACCACGGTCACCTGGATCGGGCATTCTTCGTTCCTGGTGCAGATGGCGGGGATGAATCTGCTGTTCGATCCGGTCTGGGCGGAACGGATGGGCCTGGAAAAACGGCTCACCGAGCCGGGTCTGCGCGTGTCGGACCTGCCCCGGATCGACGGCGTCGCGCTGTCGCACAGCCATTATGACCACATGGATTTATCGGCTTTGAAAAGGTCGCTGCGGATGAACCATCAGCTGCAGATGTTCGTGCCCGAGGGGCTCGGGGGCAAGCTGCTTTCCAGTGGCTTCCATCGTGTTACGGAGCTGGGCTGGTGGGGAAAGCTCCGGCTGCCCGGACTGGAGCTGCATTTTGTTCCGGCTCAGCACTGGACGAGGCGGACGCTGTTCGACATCAACCGCTCCCATTGGGGCGGATGGGTGCTCCAGCCCAGCCGGGACGGCCACGGGAAGGCCGTTTATTTTGCCGGGGATACCGGATATTTTCCCGGTTTCAAGCTGATCGGAGAGCGGTTCGATATCGGTATGGCGCTGCTGCCGATCGGAGCCTATGATCCGGAATGGTTTATGCATATGCAGCACATGAATCCGGAGGAAGCCGTGCAGGCTTTTTTGGATTGCGGGGCGGATCAATTCATCCCGATGCATTACGGGGCGTACAAGCTGTCGAACGATACGCCGCTCGAAGCCTTGAACCGGCTTAAGGCCGAATGGAAGCGCAGAGGCCTTAAGCCGGAGAAGCTATGTCTGCTCAAGCTCGGAGAAACCGTTAAGGAACCGATTTTCGCGGGGCACAGAGTTCATCATTAACGCTCTCTGCGCGTCATTTGCTGCCAGACGGAGCCTTCCGCGGCATGGCCGCCTTCAATACGCTCCAGCGCCATCCGGACCTGCATCCGCACTTCGAACTCGGGATCGTCCTGGGCCTCACGCGGCCGCGTTCAGCGCCTGCTCGTCGCCGACCTCGTATAAGAAGCGTGCCGCCCGCCAGCGTACAAGCTTATTTGTATCACGCAGCGCTTCGATCATCGCCGGCTGGGCCGCCGGATCACCCAGGTCGGACAGCGTATCGCCGGCCGTGCGGCGTACCGAGGCGGAAGCGTCCTTCAGCGCGCGGAACAAATGCGGAAGCACCTCCGGGTCCTTCAGGTCGCCAAGGTACACCGTTGCCAGCCGGCGAACGGTCGACTGCTCGTCATCCAGCGCTTTAAGCAGCGGCTGGCAGAGTGGCGCCTGACGGCTTGAGCCGCTGAAGGGCGGCATATCTTCGTTTCCAGTCGGGCGCTTCCAGTTCCCGCTCGGTCTCTTCGTAGCTCAGCTGACGCCGCTGGGTCGCCGCAAGCTCCTTCGCTTCGGCTTCCACCGGACCAGCGAGCCGCCTGGGCAATGAGCTGCTCGAGTCGCTCATCGGAATAGGAGGCGTCCAGCTCCTGAATGACCTCGTCGAGCACCTCCTGCAGCTCGCCGTACCGTGTGTCCCAATCATCGAGCGACCGTTCCTTGATCAGGTTCGGAGCCGCCGCGGCGCCCCGGATCGCAGCGTCGCTGAACCGCTGGGGCAGGGCGACGCGTTTCTCTTCCCGGCCGTTCGTGACACGAACCTGCAGGGGAATCCCGCGGAAATGCTGAAGCTTCACCTGCACCTCACCGAAAGCGGCGTCTTCCGGGAACGGGGCTGTGCCCGCTGCAGACGGGGTTCCGGCTGCGCCGTCGGCGGCCCCCAGGACCTCGCGTACGGCGACCAGAATTTGCTGCCAATCGCCTTTGGGCGTGCGGTCAAGGGCAATAAAATCGGTCGCCCGGTATAGACTCTTTACGCCTTCGATGGCCAGCAACAGGTTGAGCGGCTCGGGCGCCTTGTCGGCCTGCTCGCGGTGAAACGTCTGGCGGATGCCCTCGGGCGACCGCTCGGTCAGATTGATTTTCATGGTATTCGGACTGGGTGTCGGTTCGATATGAATGATAGGCATGACAGGGAGCCTCCTTTTATTCTGAAACTTGGGTCTCGCTTGGTTCCGTTGGATGTGTAAAGTATAGCAGAGGGTGGCCCTGCTTCGCACTTCGGGTGTGGAAAGCCTGACCGGTATCGGTTGTGAAACTGCAAAATCCCGCCTTTTCTCACGAAGAGAAAGCGGGATTTTTGTTGTATGGTATACGGGCCTTGCAGTTAATCGAGATCCAGCAAATTCCGGTGAAGATAGTTGTCGTCCAGTGCCTTGGTCAGATCGAAAACCGTATGGGCCAAGTCCAGGTTTTCAAATACGTGTTCACACTGGTCCTTGTATTCCATCTCGGTATCGTATTGCGACATGTTGCGGTCAATAAGCTCCTGCGTATCGCCGCGTTCTTGTTCTCTTCGCAGAATTGTTTCCCGATCCGCATAAATAAAGATGCGGACAATCCGGTCGCCGTACAGCTTCTTGAGGGTTTCCGCTCCATGCCGGTTAAGCACCAGGTAGACGGTGCCGAACTTTTGCACCATGTCCGCCACGTCCTGCTCTTTGATACCGTAACGATTTCCGGCCAGTTCGATGACTTCGAGGAATTCGTTTCGGCTTTCGGCGGCCTTAAATTCGTCCATGGTAATAAAATGGTAGTCCTGGCCGTCCACCTCAGCTGATCGCGGGGCTCTGGTAGTGTAGGAAAGGACCTGCTTAATGCCGAGAGTGTTTCCTGACATCTGGGCCACCGTTCTTCGGCCTGCGCCGTTCGGCCCGGTAAAGACGAAAATAAGCTCCTTGTCTTTCAATTCGTACATAGAAACCCTCCTTCGTTTGGGAAGTGCAGTTCCTTGCCGATATTGGCCTACAATTTTATATTACATGGTTTCTCAGACAAGGTAAAGGGTGGAAGACCAATTAACGGCCGCGCCGTCTCCCGCCGCTGCCTGCGCCGCGCCCGCGCCCGCCCGCGCCTCTCGCTGCGTCGCCACCGCGCCCGCGTGCCTGCGCGCCTGCGCCTCTCGCCGCGTCGCCGCCGCGCCCGCGTGCCTGCGCGCCCGCGCCTCGGGCTGCGTCACCGCCGCGCCCGCGTGCCTGCGCGCCCGCGCCTCGGGCTGCGTCACCGCCGCGCCCGCGTGCCTGCGCGCCCGCGCCTCGGGCTGCGTCACCGCCGCGTCCGCGCGTCTGCGTGCCTGCGCCTCTCGCCGCGTCGCCGCCGCGTCCGCGCGCCTGCGCGCCTGCGCCTCTCGCTGCGTCGCCGCCGCGTCCGCGTGCCTGCGCGCCCGCGCCTCTCGCTGCGTCGCCGCCGCGTCCGCGTGCCTGCGTGCCCGCGCCTCTCGCTGCGTCGCCACCGCGTCCGCGCGTCTGCGCACCCGCGCCTCTCGCCGCGTCGCCGCCGCGCCCGCGTGTCTGCGCGCCTGCGCCTCGGGCGCGTCGCCGCCGTGCCCGCGTGTCTGCGCGCCTGCGCCTCGGGCTGTGTCGCCGCCGCGTCCGCGCGCCTGCGCACCCGCGCCTCGGGCTGCGTCGCCGCCGCGTCCGCGTGCCTGCGCGCCCGCGCCTCTCGCTGCGTCGCCGCCGCGCCCGCGTGCCGCGCCCGCGCCTTGCGCTGCAGTCTCCGCCCGGCGCGCGCCCTGCTTGCTGAGCGTCATTTTAATCCCGCGCTCGATCAGCTCGAGAAAATAAGCATCGCGCGGCGCGGCGAAGGTAAACGCCTTGCCGGTCTGGCCGGCGCGGCCCGTCCGCCCGATCCGGTGAATGTAGCTTTCCGCATCGTGCGGGATGTCGTAGTTGAACACGTGCGTAATGCCCTCCACATCCAGCCCGCGTGCGGCGATATCGGTAGCGACAAGCGGCTGGATTTTCGCCTCGCGGAACCGTTTCATAACCTGCTCCCGCTTGGCCTGGGTCAAATCCCCATGCAGCTCGTCGGTCGAATAGCCCCGCTCGGCAAGCTCCTTATTCAGCTTGGATGCCCGCAGCTTCGTCCGGCAGAAAATCATCGCCAAATACGGATTTTCTTCATCAATCAGTTTGCACAAAGCGTCCAGCTTGCCCCGGTCGGTCGTTTGGATCACCGTCTGTTCGATTTCGTCCAGCGTAATCCGTTTTGCGGCCACCTCGATTTCGACGGGTCCGCCGCATATAGGCTTTCGCCAGATCCCGGATACGCACCGGCATCGTCGCCGAGAACAGGAGCGTCTGACGCCGGCTCGGCGTGACGGATATAATTTCCTCGACCTCCGGCAAAAAGCCCATGTGCAGCATTTGATCGGCCTCATCCAATACCAGCATCGACAGCTTATGAAGCTGTACCGTCTCGCGGCGGATATGATCGAGGAGACGGCCGGGAGTGGCGATGATGATATGTATAGCCCCCTCCAGCTTCCGAATCTGACGATCGACATCTTGACCGCCATAGGCTGACAGCACCTTCAGTCCTTTGAGCGGAGCCCAACGGTTCACTTCCTCCGCAATCTGGATCGCGAGCTCCCGGGTCGGAGTGACGATCAGTGCCTGTACGTGAGGTTTGCTCGAATCGATCAGCTCCAGAATCGGTAAAACGAAGGCAAGCGTTTTGCCTGTACCGGTCTGCGCTTGCGCGATGACGTCGGCGCCGGTCAGGATCACCGGAATCGCCTGCTTTTGAATAGGGGTAGGCTCCGAATAACCGTGCTTCCCCAGCGCTTCCGTCAGATTTTCACTCAGAGAGAGCGCACTGAAATTATTTTTCTTCATTATAATATCTCCTTAATCCACCGAGTATGCTCCGAAAAAACACCGGGCGATGTATAACGTTGCTCCGCTTTGGCACAATCTAACACAAGGGTGAGTCTTACCGTTCCCGGCCGGCTTATGGTTTCCGCTCTAACGTTAACCTTTGGCAAAGCTTTACAAGGTACCGCTAGTTTGCATTCTACAGGAACCCGCTGCAAAAAGAAACTGCACACAGCGGCGCCGTGTGCGAGTCTCGCTTCCTTTTAATATTCGCGTCCGTTCATTTCGGCCTGGTTCGGTATGGTGGGTCGCGTACCGAACACCCGATCCATCAGGCTGATGAATTCCGGCTTGTACGGCTCGAGAGACCGGCCGTGCCACGCCTGCTGGGCGAGCTTCGTGAATTTGTTAACGACGACCCGGTTTGCCGTGACATACACGTCCGTCACATCCGGCCGCTGCAAACGGATCTTCTCGGCGATTTTCTGTTTGAACATATGGGACAAGTGCTCGTGATGCATTTCGGTCTCCGCTCCGTTCGCGCCGCTGGCCAAGTCCCTGGGGTCGGCGTAATCGCTCAAAGGGGTCGCTGGATTATACAAGCCTCTGACCCAGCCGTAGTTGTTCGTTTCGTTGCGGACCTCGCCGCCGCGTGTGCCGTAGGCCCCGCTGTCGATCGTCACCGCGGTATAAGCGACTTGATCGCCGAGAATGACGATGGCGCTGTTCACGCCGTCCAAGGCCGCCACCTGGTCGGACAAATGCTGGTCCAAATCGAGCTTGGTTACTTGGTGCGATACGGGGGCATACTGCTGCTGAGTCTGATAAGCCCGCGACGTATCCTGTCTCGGCAATTGCCGCTTGTTGCCGTAATTGCTGGCGCTCGGATGGTCGTACCAGCTGTAGCGACCGGTGAACGCCAGCAGGGCGCAGGTCCACAAGGCGACTGTAACAAGTCGGGCAGAACGCATGGAACAAGCCTCCTTTGGTCCGGAAAATCTGATGTTCCCGGCCGGGACCGGGGCGACTGCTTTCCGTCTTAGGATGAATCGCAGGACCTCTTTTGATGCGATGCAAAATAAGGGGTGAAGCTTGCATAAAACCCCGGTTTATGGAAATAACCAAGTAGAGATTATCAAGAAAAAACCCGGTAAAAACGCCGTTTGAGAACAATTTGTGAACTTCCCCAGATTCATTGACAAAAAAGAGACACGAATTTATAGTTAATATGGTGATTAGGTTCATTGACAAGTTATGACTTTTTCTACATGTTTGTACGGAAAAAAATAGCTTTATAAGGTGGGATTGATAAGATGAATCGGTGGCAAAATCTGTGGCGTTTCATCCCTCTTTTCGGGTTGATGATGTTGCTTCTAACGGGATGTGGAGACAATACAATTTCCGCCTTAAAGCCAAGAGGTCCCGTGGCCAGAGATCAGCTGTTCCTCATGGAGCTCAGCTTCGGAATCATGATCCTGGTTGTCGTGGTTGTTTTTTTAATTTATTTTTATGTTCTTATTCGCTTCAGAAAGAAAAAAGGCGACAAGGACATCATTCCGAAGCAAGTGGAAGGCGACCACGTGCTGGAGATCATCTGGACGGTCATTCCGATTATCCTGCTCCTCATTCTGGCGGTTCCGACCGTAAAGTACACCTTCTCCACTTTGCAGGATTACCGCAACGATAAAGACGCGGTCCATGTCAAAGTAACGGCGCACGCTTTCTGGTGGCAGTTTGAATATCCGGATCTCGGCATTGCCACAGCGCAGGATTTGGTTATTCCGACAGGCAAGAAAATCGCCCTTGAAATCGGTTCCGCAGACGTGAAGCACGCTTTCTGGGTTCCGTCGCTCGGCGGCAAGATGGATACGAACAGCGCAACGAAGAACGTATTTTATCTGCAAGCCGATGAGGTTGACACCTTTAAAGGGAAGTGCGCGGAGCTTTGCGGCGCATCCCATGCTTTGATGGATTTTAAAGTGAAATCGCTGGCACAGGCTGATTTTGATAAATGGGTCGCAAAAATGAAAACGCCTGCGACGATTCCGGCGGACGCCCAGCGCGGCGAACAAGTGTTTAAAGATAACTGCCTCGCCTGTCATGCTGTTAACGCCCAAGGGCTTGGCGCGGGTCCGAACTTGAACGGCTTTGCTTCCCGTGAACTCGTGGCCGGCATTCTGCCTCATAACGACGACAGCTTGAGACAATGGATTCACGATCCGCAATC
The DNA here is from genome assembly GCA_024704175.1 of Paenibacillus sp. P25. Lineage (GTDB taxonomy): Bacteria > Bacillota > Bacilli > Paenibacillales > NBRC-103111 > Paenibacillus_G. Next base: position 5,941,068 of record CP085629.1, on the reverse strand, counting down.
CGTGAAGCCGGGCAACTCGATGCCGACGTTGGGGCTGAAAGACGATCAAATCAACGATGTCATTAAATACTTGAATTCGTTGAAGTAACGAGCAGCGGGAAAAAGGAGGTAAAAACGGTGGCTCACGCACATACGGTAAAACGTCACACCGGGCTTATGGATTGGCTTACCACGGTGGACCATAAAAAGATCGGAATCTTATACTTAATCGCCGGCGGCCTGTTCTTCCTGTTAGGAGGGCTCGAAGCCATCCTGATCCGGATTCAGCTGTTGTATCCGAATCAGAAAATCTTCATCGGCGACACCTTTAACCAATTGACCACCATGCATGGTACGACGATGATCTTCTTCGCCGCCATGCCGGTTATCTTCGCTTTCATGAATGCGGTCGTTCCGCTTCAAATCGGGGCGCGCGACGTCGCATTCCCGTTCGTCAATGCGCTTGGCTTCTGGTTGTTCTTTGCGGGCGGAGTGCTCATGAACACATCCTGGTTTCTGGGCGGCGCACCGAACGCCGGATGGACGGCTTACCCGCCGCTCTCCGGTATTGTCGATAAAACCGGCGCTTTCCATGGCGTGGACTTCTACGTACTAGGGCTCCAGATTGCCGGTCTCGGCACGCTGATCGGGGGCATTAACTTCCTCGTTACGATCATCAATATGCGTGCACCGGGTATGACTTATATGAGAATGCCGCTGTTCACCTGGACGGCGTTCATCACTTCGTTCCTGATTTTGTTTGCGTTCCCGGCCATTACGGTCGGTTTGGTTGAACTCATGTTCGACCGGATCTTCGAAGGGGCTTTCTTCGAAGTCAGCAAGGGCGGTAACCCGGTACTCTGGGAGCATATCTTCTGGATTTTCGGTCACCCTGAGGTGTATATCCTGATTCTGCCGGCATTCGGCATTATTTCCGAGATTGTTTCCACGTTCTCCAGCAAGCGTCTGTTCGGATACAGCTCGATGGTATTCGCGACATCGCTGATCGGCTTCCTGGGCTTCATGGTATGGGCTCACCATATGTTTACCACAGGCATCGGTCCTGTCGGGGACGCGATCTTCGGCGTAGCCACGATGGCGATCGCCGTACCGACGGGGTTAAAATCTTCAACTGGCTGTTTACCTTGTGGGGCGGGCAAATTCGTTTCACTACAGCCAACACATTCGCTACATCGTTCATTCCTACGTTCGTTATGGGCGGTGTAACGGGGGTTATGCTTGCAGTTCCTGCAGCGGACTTCCAGTATCACGATACTTACTTTGTCGTAGCGCACTTCCACTACGTTATCGTCGGCGGTCTGGTACTCGCTCTGTTCGCGGCTTCCTACTACTGGTGGCCGAAGATGTTCGGCCGCATACTGAACGAGACGCTGGGCAAGATTCACTTCTGGACCTTCTTTATCGGGTTCCACTTGACGTTCTTCCCGCAGCACTTCCTCGGTTTGATGGGGATGCCTCGCCGGGTGTTCACGTACCAGCCGGGCGTAGGGCTTGAACAAGGTAACTTTATATCGACTATCGGTGCCATTTTGATGGGTATCGGTACGATTGTATTCCTGATTAATATTATCGCAACGGTCGCCAAACCGGCGACTGCGCCTGCGGACCCTTGGAACGCACGCACGCTGGAATGGACGATTCCGTCCCCGCCGCCGGAGTACAACTTCAAGCAGACTCCGCTCGTACGCGGTTTGGACGCTTTCTGGAAAGAGAAGATGGCGGGCAACAAAGAAATGACGCCGGCCGAACCGGTTGGCTCGATTCACATGCCGTCGCCGTCGATTTTGCCGCTTGTGATGTCTATCGGATTCTTCATTGCGGGTTACGGATTTATGTACCATCACCTTGTTGTCAGCATCGTCGGTCTTGGAATCGTTCTGGTGTGCATGTTCCTCCGTTCGGCATTCGACGACCACGGCTGGCACATTGAGCCGGAAGAGTTAAACGATAAGGGGGCTAAGGCATGAGTGCAGCACATCATGAAGTAGGCGGTGCCCTGCCACCTCACGCGGAGACGGCAACGCTCGAAGGCAAGAATAAAGTAATGGGCTTCTGGCTGTTCCTTGGCGGCGAATGCGTGCTGTTCGGTACCTTGTTCGCATCGTTTATCGCGCTTCGCAATCAAGTGCCGGACGGTCCGACCGCACAGCATTTGTTCCAATTGAATACGGTGGCCTGGTCCACTTTCATCCTGCTTACGAGCTCTTTGACGAGTGTATTCGCCATCATGGCGATGCACCGTCAAAAGTTCCAGCGACTTCAGGCCTGGATGGCCGTAACGATCCTGCTCGGTCTGGCGTTCTTGGGTCTGGAGATTTACGAGTTCACCGAATACGTGCATGAAGGGCATACCTTCTCGAAGAGTGCTTTCGCAACTTCGTTCTATACGCTGGTCGGATTCCACGGAGCTCACGTAGCGTTCGGGGTGCTATGGATCGGTCTGCTTATCCTGCAAGGATTCAAGAAAGGCCTGACTGTCGTTACGGCGCCGAAATATTATGTGGCTTCACTGTATTGGCACTTTATCGACGTCGTGTGGGTATTTATCTTTACCGTAGTATACCTGATGGGGAAGGTGGGTCCGTAACATGGCTAACCAGCATCACGCTTCATCGGCAGGAGACCGTCACCGTTTGGAAGGACCAAGAAATCACTACCTGTCTTACATCGTATCGATCGTACTCACCATGCTGGCGTTTGCCATCGTGCTTTACGGCGGCTTGGACCGTTCCTTCATTATTTTGTTTCTTGTAGGCCTTGCCATCGTTCAGATTTTGTTCCAGCTGGCTTACTGGATGCACATGAAGGAAAGAGGGCACTTTTTCCCAATTATGGGTCTCGCCTTTGGAGGCTTTGTCGCTCTGACTGCAGTAGCGGCGGCTGTCTATTGGCTCTGGTGGTAATTTAGAGAAAGAGGAGGCTTTTGTAAGAAAGCCCCTCTTTTTTGCATAACTTTGGGAAAGTTTTCACGAATTCGACACAATCCCGGAGCAACCGGGACAGAAGGGAGCCGTAAATGAATGCATACGCATGAAAGTCAAGCAGGACATGAGGCGGCCGCTACGTTCGCGCAACTGTGGAGTCCCGGATTTCTGCTGGTGCTTATTGTTGTCGGTGTGTTGTATACTCTTGCGGTAGGCCGCTGGAGATCTCATTTTGCGGGGAGCGAGCCGGTCAGCGGCAAACAGCGGCTTTGGTTCTGGCTGGGGTTGGCATGCTGGTATGCGGCGGAAGGAAGTCCTCTGGCCTTTTACGGGCATCATTATATGTTCAGCGCCCATATGCTTCAGCAGTCGTTCTTGTACCTGATTATGCCGCCGTTTCTGCTAAGCGGGACACCGGGCTGGTCGCTGCGATCGATAATCAGAGGCAGGGGCTGGGACCGCTTTATGCGGGCTGCAACGTCGCCGCTCTTCTCCTTGTTCCTGTTCAACTTCATCTTCTCGATGTACCATATTCCGATGGTCATGGACTATCTCATGGAACATGAAATGCTGATGGACGGTTACCAAGTCATCTTTTTAGCGGCGGCTTTTCAATTGTGGTTCCCCGTATTCTGTCCGCTTCCGGAGTATAACGTGATGTCGGAGCTGAAGAAGATGGGCTACATCTTCCTCAACGGCATTCTGCTGACGCCGGCTTGTGCTTTGATTATTTTCGCTTCTCAGCCGATGTATGCCATGTTCGCCGACGTACCGGCGCAGTACATGCTTCTTCCGACACTCGATGATCAGCAGCTTGGCGGGGTCATCATGAAGATCATCCAGGAAATTGTTTACGGCATTGCTTTGGCCTATACCTTCTTCCGTTGGTATCGGACCGAACGGAAGAAGGAAGACGAGGAAGACATGGCGAACACCGGCACTTATTTTCCTTCACAAGGCAATCCGAACGGGGCTTAGCCTTCCGATAGAAAGTAGTTTGTTGACTTCAAGATAGGTGGGAATTACCGTGAATATAGCGATTTTGCCGACAATCAGTACAAGCTTTATCGTGATCAGCGCCGTGATCGTGGCCTTCGGATGGGCCGCTATCGTTAGGGGCGAACGGGAGAAGCATCAGAAGCTGATGCTTTGGGGAGCGGGCTTTGCCCTTGCCTTCTTTCTGATTTATGCCAGCCGGACGATCTTCATCGGCAATACGACCTTCGGCGGACCGGAAAGCCTGAAGTCGCCCTATCATATCTTCTTATTCTTCCATATCACATTGGCTACGGTAGCGGCCGTGTTCGGCATTGTGACGCCGCTGCATGCATTCAACAAGCGGTTTGCCAAGCATAAGCGGGTAGGCCGGATAACAGCGGTCATTTGGCTTCTGACGGCGCCTACCGGCGTAGTGGTCTACGTGCTGCTGTACTTGATGTACCCGGGCGGCGAAACGAAACCGATGATCGATGCGATCCTAGGAACTTAAATGAAAATGAACAAGACTCTTCCTGCAGACTGTGGAAGAGTCTTTTTTGTTGCAAAAAAAGCCACCCGGTTCCGGGTGGCTGAGAGTGCTTAAACGAAAGTGGTTTTACCAAATAGGAAGGTACAGAGGTGGGGTATCCACTGGAGGAGCGCCAGCGTTCGCCTTTGTCTGCGGGAAATAACCGCTGTAAAGCGGCTATAATCAATATTTCCTGCAGACAACAGCGACCGGAAGCGGATACCCCAACGCCCGTACACCTCTATTGCCCATTTGGCACATTATCAACAAATGAAAGCCACCCGAAACAGGGTGGCTGAGAGTTTTTACAGGGCGCTTCCGCCGAAAACAAAGCGGTATTCCCAATGCTTTCCTGCGATGGAATCGATGCGGACGCCGCCGGACGTCTTGGAATACGTATGCAGAATTTGCCCGTTTCCAAGGTAGATGCCGACGTGGGAGATGCGCTGATTCGATTTATCCGCAGGGTAGGCGGATGCTTTGGTGCCCTTATAATCCATGAAGAACATCAAATCCCCGGGCTTCAGATTGTGCCAGTCCGTCGTGATATTCCCTTTCGCCTTGACGTAGGAGGCTTGTCCCCTGGAATCGCTCGGAAGCGTAATGCCGAGGGCGTCTTTGAAGGCTTGACGAACGAAATCCGAGCAATCGAAGGTGTTCGTGTTCGATCGGCTGGATGCATATTCGTACGGGGTGCCGAGATATTTTTTACCGGCGCTGATGACTTTGTCGGTCGCGGCACTGCTGGTGCCCGTGCTGCCGGACGGCCGCGGTGCAGGCGTCGACGGGCTGGGAGCCGGCGTTGGAGTTGGCGCAGGTGTTACAGTACCGGTCGAAGTGGCCTTAATATATTTGCTGCTGGTGGATATGTATCCTGTTCTTCCTTGGCTGTCTTTCACTTTATACCAGTAAGCGTTGACCTTGGAGAGAATCTCGATCTTTTCCCCGGTCTTGAGCAAACCGTAAGTGGAAGAGCTTGTACTCGGCTGAGTTCGGAAATTAACACCGCTGACAATGGTTCCTTGTTCGGCGGCATGGGCTTGTCCGGCGTAGGCGGCGGAGAAGCTGAAAGTAATCGCAGATGTGAGCAGTAGAGCGGCAAGTTGCTTTTTCATGTTGGGCATTCCTCCTGCTATTCTTGTTGAATTTATGAACAGGCTTGCGGACAAGCCGGATCATCGCATAGACATAGGCGAGGCACATCATGAACTGGGGGGATCGATCCATTTGACAGGAGATTCAACTCGCTTCACAATGAGGTATGAATACCAACGCGGAAGAACGGTGAAGTCATGGATTCAATCGTGGTAGGGCCTTTCATCTTACAAAAGAACATGATGATCATCTTGGCGCGGTTGCGGCCGGGTTTCTCGTACTCCGGTTCCGTCAGAAGGGAATGGGCACGGGAGCGGCCTTGCAGGCCATCCTCTTGAATGCGCTTATCTTATGGGTGCTGATTTGGAAGCTGAGTGTGGCGGTGTTTCATGCGCAGGACGTTCTGCAGGATCCGCGAACGCTTCTGTATTTCAGCGGCGGCTTTCTAGGGATGACGCTGGCAACAGCGATAGTTGCGGGTTATGTATGGTTTGCTTCACGCAAACAGCCTCTAAGTCTGCTTGATTATATAGATTCGCTGCCGGTTTCCTTTTTAGGGGTACACCTTGTTTTTGGCAATTCAGGTGATTTTGGGGGATTGGCCGGGCCCCTTGCCGGTGGCCTTATGCCTCGTCGGGGCGGCGGGTACGGTATGGTGGCTGACCCGGAAACCGCCTGTGACCTACCGGACGGCTGTGCAGCCTCTGGTGGTTATCATTCTGGGATTTGCACTGATTGGGACGCTGGCAGGTAATTTCGGAAACAAGCCGCAAACGGAGGCCGCCGCGTCGGTCGGGCTGAAGATCGGGCAGCAGGCGCCGGATTTTGAGCTGAAGCAGTTGGATGGGACTCCCGTTAAGCTGTCCGATTACCGGGGACGGACGGTATTTCTCAACTTTTGGGCCACTTGGTGTCCGCCCTGCCAGGCGGAGATGCCTCATCTCCGTCAGTTTCATGCGCAATATGAGTCTGCCGGTGCCGTGGTGCTGGGCATGAATGCTACGAACACGGAAATGAGCGTACCGGTCGTACAGGCTTGGGTCAAGGAGTGGAAGCTGAATTTTCCGATTGTGCTCGACAGCCAGGGGTCGGTCAGCGAAACCTATAAGGTCAATGCCTATCCGGCGACTTATATTATCGATAAGAACGGGATTATCCGTGACAAGCATCAGGGGCCGATGGACGAGCGCATGCTGAAGGAAGCATGGGATAAGGTGAAGGAGTAGCGGCCCCGGGAGCAGGGCGTACAGTGTACGCTTTGCTTTTTTTATTTGCTGATAATGCTTTCCGGATTTTGGTTTGTAAGGTTTGATAAAAATTTTTTACGGCAGATAAAAGAGCTTGAATTGTACGAACCGCAGAGGACATGCTAACATAAGACACAAGCAGTCGACTTTATTCATAGTATCCATTAGAAATATGCGGCAAAGAGAGGATTGAATCAATGGCACATACAAGCATTATCTTAAGGGTGGAGCTGGACCACGAGCAGGTCACTTTCGGGGATGTTGCCGCTGTCATCAGCCAGGCGGGCGGCGATATTACTTCTATCGACGTTATTCGTCCAGGGAAGGATTCTTCCGTTCGCGACATTACAGTCGACGTGACGGAAGCGGCGGAATCGCAGGTTGTGGAAGCGCTGAAGCGGCGGGATGGGATCAAGCTGATCAACGTTTCCGACCGGACGTTCCTTGTGCATCTTGGAGGTAAAATCGGGGTTCAACCGAACATGCCGATCAAAAACCGGGATGATCTGTCCCGTGTATATACGCCGGGCGTAGCGAGAGTATGTACGGCGATCCATGAAAATCCGCGCAAAGCTTATTCTCTGACGATTAAGAGAAACACGGTAGCGGTCATCTCGGACGGAACCGCTGTGCTCGGCCTTGGCGATATCGGACCGCATGCGGCGGCGCCGGTGATGGAAGGGAAAGCGATGCTGTTCAAGCAGCTGGCCGGAGTGGATGCGTTCCCGATCTGCCTCGACACGAAGGATACGGAAGAAATTATCCGTACCATTAAGGCAATCAGCCCGATCTTCGGCGGCATCAATCTGGAAGACATCAGCTCGCCGCGCTGCTTTGAGATCGAAACCCGATTGTCCGAGGAACTGGATATTCCGGTATTCCACGACGATCAGCACGGTACGGCGGTAGTGGTCGTAGCGGGTCTGCTCAATGCGCTGAAGGTCGTAGGCAAGCGGCTTGAGACGGTAAGAATCGTCGTTAACGGCATTGGAGCGGCAGGCGTATCCATTTGTAAAATGCTGCTGGCCGCCGGCGTGACCCGGCTTGTACCGGTGGACCGGGATGGAGCTATTGTACGGGGCGGAACTTATGAGCATCCGATGTGGCAGTGGCTTGCCGAACAGCCGCAGGTAGAGGATCAGGCCGGAACCCTTAAGGAAGTGATTGAGGGGGCGGACGTCTTTATCGGCGTATCGAGAGGCGGTCTGCTGAACGCTCAGGACGTACAGAAGATGGCGCCGGACAGCATCGTGTTCGCGATGGCCAATCCTCAGCCGGAGATCAATCCGGAAGAGGCGCCGCCTTACGTGAGAGTCCTTGGTACGGGACGAAGCGATTACCCGAACCAGATCAACAACGTGCTCTGCTTCCCGGGCATCTTCCGCGGGGCGCTGGACTGCCGCGCACGGCGGATTAACGAGCCGATGAAACTGGCGGCGGCCCGCGCGATCGCCTCGGTCGTTACGGAGAAAGAATTGAACGAGCAGTACATCATTCCGAGTATCTTTAACGAGCAGGTCGTTGCCAAGGTCCGTCACGGCGTGATCGAAGCAGCGATCCTAACCGGAGTGGCCCGCCGGATTCCGCCGGATTTCCGTTAATACCGGATGAACGTAAGAACACCCGTCATCCTCTCAGACCTTCGGGTCCGGGAGGAGACGGGTGTTTTTGTCGAACTGGGGAGGAATTATTTCGCGAGACTTCCGCCGTTCGGCGCTGGGATGTCTTTCCAGGTGCGGCCTTCGCCGTTGAACTGCGGCGACCAGGGCCCCAAGGCCTCGAACATCTCGTCGCACATCCGCCATACTTCGTCCGTCGTGCAGACGGCGGCGGTCAGCGGATCATGCAGCACCGCCTGCTTCACCAGGGTACGGTCGCCAGTCAGCGCCGCCTCGACGGCCATTTCCTGAACGCTGATGCTGGTGCGGCAGGTGGCGGCACAGGCCAGCGGCAGATCGCCGATGAAGGTCGGCTGAATCCCGTTCCGGTCGACGTAGCACGGAATTTCGATCGTGCAGCCGTCCGGCAGGTTGGTGATGAGACCGCGGTTTTCGATGTTGAAATGGCCTCGGTATACCCGGCCGGTTTCGAGCGCCTCGAGAATATAGGAGCCGTGCTCCTCGGACCGCTCACCGAGCTTGATGAACTCTTTCTCCCCGCTCAGCCATTTGGGGTAATCCTCTTTATATTCGTCTCCGCGGCTCAGACAGTGATTCAGATATCCTCCCGTTTCGCCGCCGATCCAGGTTTTGTCATAAATCCATTTGGCGGTTTCTTCCTTGCTCCGCTTGCGGTACCAGGGCAGGTATTCGCTTAGATGACCGTTCGATTCGGTCGAAAAGTAGCCGAAGCGGCGCAGTACATCGATCCGGCAGGGCTCCCATTGCGGAATCTCCGGATGCCGTTCCATCGCCGGCAGTATGTCCGGCGCAGGTCGCGGCCCTGGTGCGCTACCTTGATGAACCACGTTTGGTGATTGATCCCGGCGGCCGTGTAATCGACCTCCTCTTTCGGAAGGCCGAGCGCTTTGGAAATCAAGGCATGGCTGTGCTGGACCCCGTGACAGAGTCCGACGGCACGTATGCCTCCGGCCCGGCGAAGCGCCCAGGTGTTCATCGCCATCGGGTTGGAATAGTTCAGCAGCGACGCGTCCGGCGCCACCTCTCTCATGTCGCGGGCAATATCCAGCAGCACCGGGATCGTGCGCAGCGCGAAGAAGACGCCGCCCGGCCCCAGCGTGTCGCCTACGCATTGATCCACGCCGTACTTCAGCGGAATCTCGATATCGTGGCGGAACGCCTCCAGCCCCCCAACGCGTGCGGTACAGAAGACGTAATCCGCTCCGGCGATCGCCTCTCTCTGGTTCAAGGTCGGCTCAATGGTGGCCGGAAGCCCGTTGGATTCGATCATTTTGCGGCAGAGGTTGGTGACCATCGTCAAGTTCTCTTCATGGATATCCATGAAACGGAATTGCGCATCGCGGAATTCGGGTACGGATAAAATGTCCATCAGAAGCCTGCGGGTAAAGCCGATGCTGCCTGCGCCGATCATGGCGATTTTAATCATAGGAAATCCCTCCGGAATAAAGCGGAATTAGGGTACTCGATTGACATGTCGATCGGTTCAGTACCATAATAAGGCATACCGGCAAAGGCTTACAATGATAACATATTATCGGAAGGATGCGACTATATTGCTGTATCCCCATGAAGAATGTGAGCAGACCAGCTTCGGCTTCAAGTATTTAAGCGCCCCGCGCCAGCCGATCCGGCTGATCAGCATCGGTTGGGAGCGGGTGAGCTCTCCTGCCTACCGTTGGCATGGTTTGCATCGGGGCGGGGGCTTTGCGATCTTCCAATACACGTTGAGCGGGAGGGGGCGCTGAGGGACGGCGACCGGACGTATTCGCTGCCGAAGGATACGGGATTTTTCACGGTGGTGCCCAGCGATCAGGAGTACTATTTTCCCGAGGATTCGGAGGGGTGGGAGTTCCTGTACGTGCTTGTCGCCGGTGCGGATGCGCTGAACCATTGGACGGAGCTGACCCGGGCGTTCGGGCCGGTCTTGTCGCTGCGTGACCACCAGGAGCCGGTGCGCCTGCTCAGCGCCTTGTATGCGGAGATCTGCCGACAGCCGCAGCTCGACAAGTTCACGATCTCGGCCCGGTTGTACGACTGGCTGATGTCACTGCACCGGCTCGCGGAAGGGCGCGATATCGCCAGGGGGACGGAAGAGGCTGCCGGAGTCGATCCGTGCGGCGGTGAGACTCATCAAGGGGCATTACATGAAGGATTTATCCGTAGAGGACATGTCGGAGGCGGCGGGGCTGACGAAATACCACTTTTGCCGCCAGTTTCTGAAGAAGACGGGGCTGAAGCCGAATCAGTATCTGCGCAAAATCCGCGTGGAGCAGGCGGCATGGTCGCTGCGCCATACGGACAAGACGGTGGAGACGGTGGCGAGGGAAACGGGCTTCGGGTACACGAATTATTTTATCAAGGTGTTCCGCTCGTTCGTGGGCGCGACGCCGCAGGAATACCGGATGGGGAGCGGGTGGACCCGGTTTACTTCCTGCGGATCGAGCCTTAATCCAGGGGATCACGGCAAAAAGCCGGCTTGGCTGACGAGAATCTGCTCTTCGGTAAAATGCCGCCGCAGCTGCTCCAGCACCGTGCGGTAGGCTTGCGGGTCGTACCACGACTCAAGGCCCTGCACCTCGTAAATGCGGCGGATACCGAGCCTTTCCGTGCGCCGTCCGAGGCCGCCGTCGCCCATGAAATAGTCGTCGACGCACAGGCGGCTTACGCCGGTCGCCGCCAGCGCCTCGGTGAACCGGCCGCTGCACGGCAGCACGGGCGATACGGCGGCCTGCGCGGGGATGCCGGCCTCGGTCAGCCGGCGCAGCGCCTGAAACCGGGCGGCGATTGGCGGCGCCGCCGGCGAGAATGCTTTGCGGACCGGCTCCAGGTCCGTCTCGACCGTCAGGCTGACGCGGACCCGTGATCCCAGGCGCTGCAGCAGGTCGATGTCGCGCGTGACAAGGGGGCGCGCGTCTGCACGAGCAGGAAGTCCGGCATCGTCTCCGGCTCCGCCATCACTTCCAGCAGCGAACGCGTGAGCCGGGTGCGGTATTCCACCGGCTGGTAAGGATCGGTGCTGGAGGACATGAACACGGTGACGGGGCCCTTGCGCTTCGCACGCTGCAGTTCCTTAGCGAGCAGGGGAGCTGCGTCTTCCTTCACATCGACCCAGGTTCCCCAGGCCTCCCCGCGAAATTTGGCCACCGGCATTTCCCGCACATAGCAGTAGGAGCAGGCAAAAGCACAGCCGGCATAAGGATTCAGCGTATGGCTGTAGCCGGTCAAGTAACCGCTCGCGGGATTGAGCGACCGGGAAGCGGGACGCGTCGTAACGGTCGGTTTCATGGCAAGCCTCCCCTATGGTAAAAAGATGCGCACGGCATCCCCGGCGACCGATCAGGCCGGTCCGCTCGACGGAGCAGACGATGCCGCGCAGCTGCTTCGCCGCCGCCGTGAAGCGCTTCGCCAGCTCCGGCCGCCCCAGCGCCTCGGCGATGACGTCGCCGGGGCCCTTGCAGGGCAGGTTCTCTCCCTCGCCGATCAGCCCGGCGCCGCTCGGGAACAGCGACCGTGCGCCTATCGGCGACTGGGTCAGACCGGGGCGACCGGTAAGGAGCAGATTCGCGCCCAGCCATTCCGGCTTCACCTCGGCGATGCCAAGGTTCTCCGCGATCCGCGCGCAGTCCTCCGCCGATACGATGCTGATCTGCCGGCGATTGGCGATTTCAGTGCCCCTGGCATACCAGTTCTGCCGGCTGTCGGCCGGCCGGGTCAGACCGTAATGCCGGTCCCCGGGGATTCCCCGAAATCGATCGTCACCGAAGGCTCGCTGGCTGTGATGAAGGTGTGCGGATCACGGGCGGCCAGAACGGCGGCGACCCGCGCTTCCAGATGGGGCTTGGCCATAGGCATATCAGTATTCCCTCCTTAAGTTTATGTATCCGTTCAAAGCACCGTAAAATGAAACCCGGCCCTTCCGTCCGCTTGTGGCGGGGATAGGGCCGGGTTTCATCCTGTTAGTCGGAGTGATGGTTCGTCGGCATCGCTTCCGGCGAGGTCAGCTTGTCGTAGAATTCGACCAGCTTATCCTTGTCTTCGCTGGCGCGCTGCGCCATAGCCGCACGCGGATGCTCGTTGAGTACACCGGCGATCATGTAAGGAATGACGTAGCCCCATTCCCATTTTTGACTCATCGGGATCATGTGCTTCTCGATAATGCCAAGCGACGGACGCAGATCGTACTTGGATTTCTTCAGGTAGCTGACGATCAGCTCGGTCGGGCAGTTGCCGGCCGCACGGCCCATGCCGTATACGGACGAATCCAGGAACTGGACGCCTTTATTCGCGCCGACGATCGTGTTGGCGAAAGCCAGCTGCATGTTGTTGTGCATATGCACGCCGAGCTTCTTCTCGGGCAGCAGACGCTGGAATTTGGAAACGAGATAGTCGATGTCCTTCGGATCCATGCTTGCCGTAGGAGTCAACGACATAGACCACGTCGACCGGGCATTTGGCGATTTCCTCGAAGGCTTCGTTCAAATCGTTCTCCATCACATGGGAGAGTGCCATGATGTTGATGGACGTCTCATAGCCGAAGTTATTGAATTTGTTGACAAGGTCGATCGCCTTGTCCACGTCTTTAATGTAAGTGGCGACACGGATTAGGTCGAGCTGGCTCTGCTCGCGGGGCAGAATGTCCTTCTCGTCGACGCGGCCGATATCGACCAGCGCGGACAGCTTCGTATCGGTTTTGTGCGTGATGACTTCTTTCAGGAAATCCTCGTTCAGGAAGCGCCACGGACCGGCGTCCGCACCCTTCAGCGACTTGGCGGAGTTTTTATAACCGATCTCCATATATTCGACGCCGGCTTCGCTCAGGCCATAATACATGTCCTTGACGAATTGGACGCTAAAGTCCCAATTGTTGACTAATCCCCCATCGCGAATGGTACAGTCGAGAATGCTGTGATTGTCTCTGGTCATGTTTCATTTGCTCCTCTCAGATATACGCCGAAGCAGCGGCAGGACCGGCGGCATGGCGGTGAATCGGTTCCGGGGCGCGATCATCCGAAGGTACGGTGTAAGTCGGCGCCGGTTGCTTTGTGGCTTTTAAGCTTTTAAGCGGTAAAGTGTCTCTATCATACCTTAATATGTCATATCATTTTTCATTTGTCAATGATAACAAATTCCAACCGTGGAGGCAATCGGAAACCGGGCTTTTACCGGAATTTAAAATCGCCTGAAAACGGGGTCCGGAAGTTAATTGAAATTTTATGAAAAATCAGGAGGGAGGGCCGTTATCAAGCGCCGAATTATGTGGTATAGTGCATGTGTTTGATACGAATCGTAACAGGACTTGCGAAGGGAGGGACATTGGTACATCCGGCAGTTCAGTAGGCTGTAAGGCTGATTCAAGCACCGCATTTGCCATCATTCCAGGAGGTACTATGTTGAACGGAAAAATCGTCTCTCTTACCTTGGCCGCCATGCTTTTCTCCACCGCGGCCCCTTTGCTGGCATCCGCCGCCGAACCGGGCGATCCTTCGGCAGCATCCGTCACCGCCAGTGCAGCGGATACCGCTGCGCCGCAGTGGCCCCAGTCCATCCGTTATCTGGCCCTGGGCGATTCGCTGGCCGCCGGCATGACGCCGACAGGCGGCCTGGACAAAAGCTACGCCGACTATCTGGCGGCCAGCCTTCAAGCGGCGGGTTATTTGACGGGCTACGAAAGACGCTACGCTTATCCCGGCTATACGACCGACAACGTACTGGCCGATTTGAAGGCCAATGTGACGAAGAGCGTCTACGGCGGCAGCCGAACCCGATACGGTCGGAATCCGCGGCTATGCGGCCCAGTCCAATCTGATAACGCTCGATGCCGGAGCCAATGATTTATTGGCGCTGGTTCATAGGGATACCGTCACCGGCGGCGTATATCTCGTCCCGTCCGAGGTTCCGCCGATGCTGGTGAAGGTACAGAGTAATATGGCCCAGATTCTGCAGGAACTGAAGACGCTGAACCCGTCGGCGGATATTTACGTTATGGGGTATTACAATCCGTTCCCGTATCTGCCGGCCGAAGTCCAGGCGGGGCTGATCCCCGTGCTGGATCAGCTGAATCTTACGCTGCAGCAGACGGCCGCTGCGGCCGGAGCTGCGTTCGTGCCGACGAAGGATGTCATCGGTGCGAACCGGGCGGCATATATCCCCAATCCGTCGAACATTCATTTAAGCCTGGCAGGTTATCAGGCGGTGGCGGGCGAGTTCTGGAAGAAGGTCCAGCAGGGTGCGCTCTGGAAGGGCGGAGGAAGCCTGACGGCCTCGGACGTCTACCTGCGAACGGCACATCTCGCCTGGAGGCCGGCCGCCGATAATGTCGGGGTGACCGGCTACAGAATATCTGACGGCGATACGGTGCTGGCTACGGTGTACGGCAATGTGTACGCGTATGATCTAACCGGGCTCCGGCCGGGTCACGCTTATACGTTAAAGATTGAAGCAGGAGATGCTGCAGGGCTCTGGAGCACCGACGGGCCGAGCGTATCCTTGCGTACGAAGAGCGACGACGATTCACCGTCTTCCCCGGTACCTCCGGCTCTTCGGGCTCAACGGGCAGCGGTTCTTCCCCGGGGAGTTCAAGCTCCGGCTCATCGAACGGGGCGGCCGGACCGGAATGGCTGATCTTGGAGGGCTCCGACCTGTCCGCTGACAAAGACAAGGACGGGACCCCTTTCACCAAGGTAAACGTGAGCAAGGAGAAGCTGACGGCGGCGCTGGATAAGCTGAAAGGGAGACCGGCGGATCAGCAGCGACTGGTGCTGGAAGCGAAGAACGGCGACTGGGGATGTCCGCTTCAGCCTGCCCGGCGATGCCGTGAATGCTGCGCAGGGCCCCATTCCATCGGCTGTCCTCCGTTTCAAGACAGGGGACACGGAATTCGCGGTGCCGCTCGCCTGGTTTAAGGATGCGCATCAAGGAGTCGGGGCGGACGCGTCGAGAATTACCTTGATCGTTACGCTGAAGAAGCTCACGGGGGAGCGGCGGATGGCGTGAAGCGTGCTGTAGAAAGCCGCGGTCTCAGCCTACAGGCGGGTCCGGTAGAGGTGCGTATATTTGCAGTCGGACCGGACGGCAAGCAGGCCGAAGTGCCTCCTGCAGCGGCCGGGAATTATGCGGAGCTGAGTCTGCTTGTGCCGGTAGCGGCGAATGCGTCCTCCGTGACGGCACTGGTCTATGACCCGGCGTCCGGAGCCGGCTTTGCTCCAGCCGTCTTCCGCTCGAGCGGAGGCGGTACGTCGGCTTCGGTTAAAACGCTGAAGGGCGGCGTATTCACTCTGGCTTCAGGCAGCAAATCGTTCCAGGACATTCGCGGCCACTGGGCCGCCGCAGACATTGAGAGCCTGGCCTCCAAGCTGCTCATCCAAGGCGTTACGGATTCCGGGTTCGCTCCGGAGGCGCCGGTGACCCGCGCGGAATTCGCAGCTCTGCTGGTACGGGCGCTCGGGCTTAGCGAGGATCAGAGCGCAGTCCGCTTCTCCGACGTACCGTCCGGTCATTGGGCCGCAGGCGCCATAGGTGCGGCCGCCAAAGCCGGACTGATCGAGGGCTTCGAGGACGGCGACTTCCGGCCTTCGGCCCAAATTTCGCGGGCCCAAATGGCCGTGCTGCTGGCCAAGGCGCTGCGTCTGGCCGGCAAGCCGGTTCAGCTCGCGGAAGCGGCCCAGCGCGTCAAGCTGGAGCCTTTCGCCGACCGGAACGAGATCGGCGGCTGGGCGGCACCGGCGGTTGCGCAGGCGATCGAAGCGGGCCTGCTGCAGGGCTACGCCGCAGACCGGTTTGCACCGGGAGAATCGGCTACGCGGGCGCAAGCCGCTGCCGTTCTGAAGCGGTCGCTGGTGTACGTGGGCTTTATGAATTAACGATACGAAGTTCATATTGCAATAAAAAGATCGCCCTGCCGCATCCGACCCGGACGCTGGCAGGGCGATCTTTTTTAGCAATAATGCGAAGCCTTTTCCCGGGCTCCCCGGGCAATTCGTTCCTTAAGGGGCCTTGATGATGGTCAGGAACGTGCCGATGACCGGCGACTGGTTTCATGAAGCCGCTGGCGGCGTTCAGAATGCCGATAATCGTCAGTACCAGGAGGCCCAGATTGGCGATCGGCACGAGAAAGAGGCCGAGGAACGGGATTAGGCCGAGGACGATGTTGGATGCGATGACGGTGAGCAGCAGCAACAACCCCTGGTTGGCATGGTACATGGCAAAGCGCGAATCCTTGGCGGCCAGCGGCGGCAGGAAGAACAAGATGTAAGCGATCGCGGCAATCCATTTGTTCGCCTGCACGTCGTCAGGCGAGGCCTTAGGTGTTTGTCCGCCTGTAGCGGGCGGGAATTCGGACATGGGCTTACCCCTTTTGGTTTGGTCGAACGGCGGAGCATCCTTTTTCCGCTATCATCCTATGCACCGGGGGATTCGTCTATGTCAAGCCGGAAAGAAAGGCATAAGTTTCCTGACCGGGGGCAAGCTAAAGGCGATCATTTCCACCAAATCACGGAAAGGAGATTGACTGCCTCATGACCAGCGCCCCGATTTTTTTCAATTTGATTCGCGAAAGGCGGCGAGCCTTGCCCAGGATACGCTGGAGGAGCTCGGTTACCGGGTGAGCCTGCATACGGAGACGGAGAAGCCGACCCTGCATGTCATCGTTGACCGGCATGACCTGACGTCCGCTTTGGAAATCGTGCAGGCCCACGGCGGAGAATATACGGAAGGTCCGGGGGCGGCCGATGAAGCGGATACGTATGCGATGGCCTATGATCCGGACGGCATGATTCCCATCCCCGCCCATACGGTGAATGAAGATTGGAGCGATTCCGAGCCCGATCTGTCCGCCTCCGACTATGTCAACAAGTCCAGCGGCGCTTACGGGGACGAGAATATCAAATTCGACCCCTCCGAGGACGATTACGACCATTTCGATGCCGGGGTTCATATGTAACAGGACCCCACGGGAACGGCGGCTCCTGCTCATAAGGCGGGCCGCTGTTTTCTTTAGGCTGGATTCCCTGCGAAATTTGACGGGGAAAACAAAGTTGCACCCCTGCATCTTTTATAAGCGCGGAAAACACTGTTTCTCTAGACCCACACGTTCGCTGTCTGCTATGATGGTTGGACCGCGGACCTCGGGTGCGTAATGAAGGGATTTGTCATGAAATATGGGGAAACCGTTGTGGAAACCTATGATCAGAAGCTGAAAGCAGGCGAAAAGGGCGCGTGGGTCAGCATTTTCGCTTACATTCTCCTTTCCTTGATCAAAATAGGCATAGGCTATTACACCGGATCGGAGGCGTTAACCGCCGACGGCATTAACAATACCACCGATATCATCGTATCGGTTGCGGTCCTGATCGGGCTTCGCATCTCGCGCAAGCCGCCGGATCACGACCATCGCTACGGACATATGCGCGCGGAGACGATCGCTTCTCTGGTGGCATCGTTCATCATGGCCGCCGCGGGTCTGCAGGTCGTCATCCAGGCGGCGCGCAGCTTCTGGGAGCGGGGCGGCGAAGCGCCGGCACTCCTCGCCGCCTGGGTCGCGCTCGGCTCCGCCGCCGTGATGGCCTGCGTCTACGTCTATAATCTCCGGCTCGCGAAGCGGGTAGACAGCCAGTCGCTGAAGGCCGCCGCTTACGATAACCGCTCGGATGCGCTCGTCAGCCTCGGTGCGGCTGTGGGCATCGTCGGAGCCCGGCTCGGCTTTCCGGTGCTCGATGCCGTCGCCGCCTTGGCGGTCGGCGTGATCATCTGCAAGACGGCCTGGGATATTTTCTCTGAGGCGACCCATGCGTTGACGGACGGGTTCGACGACGAGAGGCTGAAGGTATTCAGCCAGACGGTAACGGAAACACCGGGCGTCAAGCGGATCCGCGATATTCGCGCCCGCGTGCACGGAAGCGACGTGCTGCTGGACGTCGTTGTGGAGGTCAGCGCCGAGCTGTCCGTCGAGGAAAGCCACGACATCAGCGACGATATCGAGAAACGAATGCTGGACGAGCATCGGATTGAGAACGTGCATGTGCATATCGAGCCTTATATGGAGCAAGAACGTTAAGAGGGGATTTTCCAACGAAGCATGGGGAAAGCTGCGTTATTAGGATTCGTCGGCGGCGTTTGTTGGGCGGGCGTTAGTTATTTTTTGGCCCCGATCCCTGTGGGGGCGAGCATTATAGGAGGAGTTGTATTTTTTCTTGTCACACTTCTGCTCTCATGGTTATTTCCTAAAAAGAAGTAAGAAGTTTGGACCCAAATGAACGGATCGGGACGTTTCGTACCATTTTTGATTTGTCCCGGTCGGTATAAGCGAAGGCCGCGATTTCCTAAGGAAGCGCGGCCTTTTTTGTGCGGAAAAGCGCCTTCTTTTGGGAGCGCTTCATAAATTTTAATGTGAATTTAAGCTTAGAGTCATGTTTTGTTCATAGAATAGGAGTACAATTTATTCAAGTTCACAAATTAGACAAAATAGAAAAGAACATTCGGGAGGAATGACCTATGCGAAACCTCAAGGCCTTGTTTAAAGGATTCTTCTTCGCTTTTATCGCGATCGGTATCTTTGCCGTACTATTTGATCCAGAGCTTCCTGGACTTATAATTCCATAAACTCATCCCCCGGAGACCGCCTGCAGCACCTGCAGACGGTCTCCTTCTTGTAGAGGCACGTTCCAATCGTCCAGCCAGGCCAAGCTCTCTTCATTGTAATATATGAGCACATGCTGCCTCGGCGACCCTTGCTCGGTAAACAAATGAACCCGCAGCGGCGGGTACGTCTCCAGCGACCGGTCCAGTGCCTGCCGGAGGGTGTCCGCTTCGAGGGGAAAGACGCATTGTCCGCCGGTGCAATCGCGCAGCATGGAAGGGACGCTGACTTCGATCCGCATCGCCGCGCTAGTCCTTCAGCACCCAGGTCTTCACGCAGAGAATGCGCGAGAACTGCCCGGGCGACCTGATCCAGGTCCGGCCGCGGTCCTGCGAGCCGAACACCTCGCCGGAGGTGGTGCCGAAGTAGAGACCGTAAGGGTCCAGCGCGTCGCAGGCCAAGGCGTCGCGAAGGACGCTGACGTGCCGCGGCTCGTCGGGGACGACATCGCCGACCGGCTTCCAGCCTTGTTCGCCGCGGTCGCGGGCCGTAGACGAGAAGCTTCCCATCGCGCATGGAGCGCTGCTCGCTGCTCTCCAGCGGCGAAGCAGGAATAGATCGCCGTTCGGAGCGATGCTGATCGGGAAGCCGAACGGCTTGTCTTCACCGCGCAGAGTTAGTCCGTCCTCGATCGGAAACCAGGTATCTCCGGCGTCGTTCGATTGAAATACGCCCCCGTGCTCCTGCATGTACAGCACGTTCGGATCGTCCGGGTCCATGACCATTTTATGAACGCAGTAGCCGACCTCGGGCACATTCTGTCCCGTCGGTACGCGCGCGAGCCCTACATTGCGCGGCGTCCACGTGTCCCCGCCGTCTTCCGTGCGAAAGACGCCGACCGCCGACATGGCGACCCACATCCGTTTCGGATTTTCCGGGTGGATCAGCGGCGTATGCAGGCACATGCCGCCCGCACCGGGGAACCAGCCCGGGCGGGACGGATGCTTCGTCAGACCGTGCAGCTCGGTCCAGGATTCACCGGCATCCCGGCTAACGAACAAGCCCGCTTCCTCGGCGCCGGCAAACACCGAATCCGGCTCGGACGGATGACCCGGAGCCAGCTGCCAGATGCGGTTTAGCGAGAAACCGCTTTCAGAAGTATACCGCGGACCGGCTTCAATCTGCCGCCAGTTGCGGCCGAAATCGTCGCTGATGCGGACCGTCGCGCCATACGCGGCATGCGATGTCCCGGCATAGAGCCGGGTGCGGCCGTTCCGGCTGTCGCCAAGCAAGCTGTATACCTCCCAGCCGGGAAGGAACGGGCCGCTTAGCGTCCAAGACTTCCGCCCGTCCTCGGAGGTGTAGAAGAAAGCGCCTTTGTTCGTGCCGATCAATAAAATGACCTTTTCGCTCAATGTCATCTCTCCCTCAGAACATATATTCGCTTCGAAGAGTAATACGACAACAGGCGCCCCAAATCCTTCCAAATGGGTTATAAAGTTTTTCTTAAGCGATAAAGAGTTTTCCGATAAGGAGCTTTCCTTCTCCCTTTATGCGAGCTCCAGCGCTTCCGCCGCCGCGCTTTTTCCCGCCGTATAGCCTGTGGTAAAAGCCGCTGTGATATTATAGCCGCCCGTATAGCCGTGAATATCCATGATTTCCCCGCAAAAGAACAGCCCCGGCATGAGCTTCGACTGCATCGAGCGCGGATCGATCTCCTTCAAATTCACGCCGCCGCCGGTGACGAAGGCTTCCTCTATAGACAGCGTTCCGTTCGCCTCGACAGGGAACTGCTTGGCCAGCTTGGCCAGCTCCATCCACGACTGCCGCGGCAGGTTATCGTAGGTGAGCTCTTCGGAGACCCCGGCCTTGCCCAGCAATAGAGGGATCAGCCGCTCGGGAAAATAGCCCCTCAGCACATTCTTGATCTGCTTCTTCGCTTCCTGCTTGGCCAGCCGCAGGCGTATCCTCGAACACGGTGTCGGCCGTCCGGTCCGGGCACAAATCAATCGTCAGCCTGACCGAATCTACGCCGAACTGCTTCCTCGCCTTCACCACAAACTGGCTGCACCGCAGCGCGGCGGGGCCTGATAGGCCAAAGTGCGTGAACAACAGATCCCCCTCATGCTCGATGATCTTTTTGCCCTTCGGATTCCAGACCGCAAGGCGGATGTCCCGAAGGCTTAAGCCCTGCGACTCCCGGTCATGCGGATAAAAGGCTCCCGCGAAGTTATCGGCACCTCGGTCGGGTACAGCTCGGTAATCGTATGCCCTGCGGCCTCCGCCCAGGCATAGCCGTCGCCGGTGGATCCCGTGTGCGGGACGGATTTTCCGCCTGTCGCTATAATCACGCAGCGGCCCCGTATCTCCTCACCGGAACGAAGCCGTACGCCGGCTGTGCGGCCCTCGCGGTAGACGACCCGGTCCACCGCCTGGTGGATCCGGATCTCCACCCCGGAGTCCCGCGCTTTGCGGATCAGCGCATCGACCACGGTCTTCGCTTTATCGCTGACGGGGAACATCCTCCCGCGGTCCTCTTCCTTAAGGCGGATGCCCAAATTTTCAAAAAAAGCGATAATGTCGCGGTTGCTGAACTCGGCGAAGGCGCTGTACAGGAAGCGGCCATTCCCCGGAATGTTGCGGATCAGCTCATCGATTTCCTTAGCATTCGTCACATTGCAGCGGCCGCCGCCGGAGATCCCGAGCTTGCGCCCAAGCTTGTCTCCTTTATCGAGCAGCAGCACCTTGCCGCCGTGCAGGGCCGCCGAGATGGAGGCCATGAGGCCGCTCGGGCCTCCGCCAATGACGATCACGTCGTAGGACATGGCATAAAACTCCTTGTTCTTCATGAATTAAGCTTATTGTAACCTTTTTCGGACAGGAAGTCATAGCGGGCGGGAAGGGGAGCGGCCCAAGGGGATGCAAACCGTTCCCGGCAGATTCGGCACAGGGCCGGCTTCCCGTAACAAATAAAAACGGCCCCGATAAGGTATCGGAGCCGTGATCAATCGTTATGCGGTTACTTCCTGCGGAAGCTGCTTGCGGACGGTGACGCGGGTAATCCGCAGATCGTCCGTTTCCTCGATGATAAAATCGTATAAGTCCATGTACGAAGCCCGCTGGCCTTTCTTCGCCGGAAGCTCGATCTGCGAGTAAATCCAGCCGCCGATCGTATCATAGTCCTCGGTCGGAATTTCAAGGCCGAACTGATCGTTCACGTCATTGATCAATAGGCGTCCGTCGATGGAATACGTGAACTCATCCTTCTTCTCAATGCTCGGACGCTGCTCTTCATCGAATTCGTCCTGGATTTCACCGACGATTTCTTCGATAATGTCCTCCAGAGTGACCAGTCCCGACGTACCGCCGTATTCGTCGATCAGGAGCGCGATCTGGCCTTTTTTCTTCTGCATGAGCTTCAGCAAATTGCTGATCGGCATGGAATCCGGAACCTTCGTAATCGGGCGCACGATGCTGCGGATATCCTTAATGCCGGGCTTCGCTTTCAGCAGGTCCTTGATATGGACGAAGCCGATGATATTGTCCTTGTCGGGGTCGCAGACCGGATAACGCGTCCGCATTTCCCTCTGCGCAATCTCCATATTTTCCTCGAACGACAGGTTGGTGTACAGGCGACCCATCTCCGTCCGGGGAATCATGATCTCGCGCGCGTTCGTTTCCGTAAACTCGAATATATTGTCAAAAAGCGTCAGCTCGGTATTGTCGATCAGCCCGCTTTTATGGCTTTCCTGCACCAACACGCGAATTTCTTCTTCCGTATGCGCCGATTCATGCTCATTTGCCGGCTCGATGCCGGCCTTGCGGAGCATCCAGTTGGACAAACCGTTCAGCGACCAGATGAAGGGATACATCAATTTATAGAAAACGATCACCGGTCCGGCCGACCACAGCGTGACGGCTTCCGATTGGCGGATCGCGTAAGTTTTGGGGAACTGTTCACCCAAGGTGATATGGAAGACGGTAATCACGGAAAAGGCCACGATAAAAGATATCGTATGCACCGCCATTTCGTTCAGACCAAGCGTTTCTTTGAGGAACGGCATCAGAAAGGCCGACACCGTCGGTTCGCCCACCCAGCCGAGCCCAAGCGATGCAAGCGTAATGCCGAGCTGGCAGGCCGATAAATAAGCGTTCATGTTGTTCATTATTTTTTGCGCAAATTTGGCTTTCACATTGCCGCTCTGCGCGAGCGTATCGATCCGCGTATTCCGGACCTTGACCATGGCGAACTCCGCCGATACGAAGAAACCGTTTAATAATACCAATACAACAATCAGAACCGCGTTAAACAATAAGGGTAACGGGTCACTACTCAATCATTCCCTATCCGCCGCGTGGGGCGATAGGTACACCTCCTTGGAATGTTCAAATTCTTCGGGTTCGAACTCATGCTGTCCGGACTCCGATGTATTATTAACCGAGAAAAGAACATGTATTTAATTTATGGTTAACATTCATTATATCGCATAAGAAAGATTCCGCTCAAACCGGGTCGGTACCCTTCAGAACGACTCACCGCTCCCCTGAACCTCATTTACCTGAAAAAATGCGCTTATTTGTTTCAAAAATGACGAAACCCGGCTGTTTTTGCTTTACTTTTACGCTGCGTGAAGCTTTATACTGGAAAAAATGCGGCCTAGAGAGCGGGATGAGCCGCCGTACAAGATGGAATGGAGGCTTTACCCATGAAAATCAGCGAGCTGGCGGGAAGGCTGAACATCTCCCCGCGGGCGATTCGATATTACGAGGAAAAGGGGCCGCTGTCGCCCCGCAAGGACAACGGCGACGGATACAGGAGCTTCACCGGGGAGGACGCCTGGCGGCTGCAGACGATCCTCGCCCTGCGGGAGGCGGGCATTCCGGTAGCCGACGTGCTGAAGGTTCTGGAGCAGACGGAGCGGGGCAATGCCGGGGAGGTGCGGGATTATCTCGAAATGCAGCGGTCGGCGCTGTTCGCCCAGTGGATGGAGATGAGGCAGACGCTCCTTCTGCTGGAGGACATGATCGGTTTGACGGAGGAGGGGCCGGATGCCCTGACCCCCGCTGGTATGAGCTGGCGGAGCGGGCTAAGCGGATGAACCGTCTCCGCGAGGATTGGGTCGACCGCTGGAATTTCGACGGCTTGTCCGAGAGCTGGGATGAGCCGGAGGGCGGCAGGGAAAACCATCTGCCTTCCGAAGCGGTACATGCGCAGGTGCTGGAGGCCGCCGCGGCTCGGATCGCCCCGCGGCCGGGGGAAACGGGACTCGACGCAGGCACGGGGGACGGAGCGTTCGCCGTTCGGCTGCATCGCCCGGAGGTCCGTCTTGCGGCAATCGACCAGTCCCGCCGGATGCTGGCCCACTGCCGCCGCCGGGTGCCCGGGATCGATGCGCGGCTCGGGAATCTGCTGTCCCTTCCCTTCTTCGACGGGCGGTTCGATTTTGTGGTAACGAGCTTCGCCCTCCATCATCTGTCGGAGGAGCAGCGGCCCCTGGCGCTTGGCGAGATGGTGCGGGTACTGAAGCCGAAGGGACGGATTGCCGTCGTAGACTGGATGACGGACTTGCCGGGGGAACGCGCAAGATGAACCTAAGGCGGAAGCCGGCCCGGAAGAAGCTTACCCATCGGCTTCCGGACTGGTTCAGTGGTTTCGCGACCACGGCTTCTCCACCGAATCGGAGCTGCCGGCCCCGGATGGTATCGGTCTGGTGCTTGCCTGGCGGGACGGCAGATAATGACGGACCAGTTGAAGCATGCCTACGTTCAACCAATAGATAACAAAATAAACCGGCAGGGAATAGGGCAGCTTCCAGCCTTTGTAGGTGAACACATCGAAGATCACGGACAAGCCTTCGAGCCCGGTCGTTACCACGGCGCAAACCGCCAGGTAAATCCAGAGCCATAGGCCGGCCGGGCGCAGGAAATCATATAAATAAAGGACCAAATAGGCGGTTACGGGGTACAAGGTGGCATAAAGCACGATATCGAAAATTTCGGTTTTGGGAAGGTCCATGACATCATACCAATCGTAGGGTTTTACACCGATAATCAAATCGACCGATACCCCTAAGTAAAAATTGAACAGGAACGGCAACATCTTTTCCACCCGGGTGAACCTTTTCGGAAGAAGCCAAACGATTGTCCATACGATGACGTTGCAAATCAAGACAAACCATTCGTTGGAGCTCCAGGTTGCAGGCGGATAAAGGATCATGCCGCCGCCTCCTTCCGAATGGTTTTGCGGTAAAAGAGACAGCAGATCAGCAGAAAGAGCCAGAGTCCCACCCAGCGGAGAGCGCTGTAGCCCACGGACCACCGCTCGTCCTGAATCAGGCCCAGACGGCGTACGAGCTGATCGGAGCCTACCAAAGCGGCGATCCATAGGGCCGTTGCCAAGGCTTTGAGCCAGAGTGCGGCGCCCGTGCGGTAGATCCAGAACAGCCAAACGAAGAGGACGGGCACCGAAATGAGCCGCGAAAGCTGCAGCGTCCAAAAATTCGCAAGCCCCGGCGTTGCCTTCGATACCCCGAGATTATAAATGAAAATATTCAGAACCATCTGCGACACCAGGCTTGCAGTCATATAATTGCTCAGAATTTCCAGAGGATGCAAGAGCCGTCGCGACAACGGCAGACTGAGCAGCGACGCTGCACTGATAACAATGGAACCCGCCAGCGTCATATTCACCCTCGCGATTCACCCCTCTGCATTTTTCCCAAAGTATGCGCCAATCGGATAGGTTTTATGAGGAAAAGGGTCGATTCCACCGGATATTGCCCGGGAAATGTCGAATTATGGAAATCGGTGCTGAAAGGGCAAGTTATAGTTCTTCCAGTTATTGAAGCCATCGGGTTGTTTGATTTTATAAACGGAAAAGCATACTACAACTAAACGAAAGGAGATGAGTTCCATGAAAGCGAATGAAACGAACGCCTCCAAGGAGCAGCAGCTTCAAGCTTCGCAGGCCACCAAAGAAACCGATACGGAGGGGCAGGTCGTCGATAAAAAGCTGAGCGGGCCGAACCGCCCTTCGACCTAAGACCAGGATTAGGGGTGCAGTGATGAACAGCAACGATAATAAGAAGGAATCTTATAAAAACGTCCGCACCGATATCGAATACAACCGGAAGAACGATCCGGAGCTCGATCCTTATGAAATCGAATTTCTTCCTGAATTCCGGAATGAACGAGGGCCCCGGGAACCTTTCGTCAATGAGCACGGGGTGCTGATCGGAGACCATATCTACGAATCGGAGAATTCTCCGCTGAACCAGTGGAGCAAGGATACCGATCCGTTCGTCATGTCCGGGGATGAGTGGGTGCATCCTTATAAGGACGTGGGGTTTCAAACCTCGGAGAACCGCGACCTGTTCGAGAAAGGCATCCCGCCCAAGGGCCATCCGTTCATGCATCCGGATAAAGATGTCGCCTATCCGAGCTTCCGCGAGACGGAAACCGAAGCGGAGCAGCGGGACCGGTCTTAGGGGAAGGATAACGGAATACCGCTTTGCTTTCACTCCCGGCCGTTGTATAATGAACCTAAACGGATTTGCATATTTATATGAGGGATAAGGAGTGAAAGCGAACATGTCGATGTCATTTGAAGCATATATGAAAGATATGATCCAGCCGATGCGGGACGAATTAACCCGGATCGGCGTGCAGGAGCTGCGTACGCCGGAGGAAGTGGCGGAAGCGCTGGACCATCAGGAAGGCACGACGCTGATCGTCGTGAACTCGGTTTGCGGATGCGCTGCAGGCCAATGCCGCCCGGGCGTAGCGAAGGCACTCCAGCATGCGGTGAAGCCGGACCGTCTCTACACCGTATTCGCAGGACAGGATAAAGAAGCAACGGCCAAGGCGCGCGAATATTTCGCCCCGTACCCGCCTTCGTCCCCTTCCATCGCACTGATGAAGGACGGCCAGCTGGTGCATTTCATCCAGCGTCACCAAATCGAAGACCGTTCGGCGGAAATGATCGCAAACGACCTGATCGGTGCTTTCGAAGAGTTCTGTAAATAAATAGGCCTAAACAGGAGACTTCCGCCCATCCGGGCGGAAGTCTTTTTGCAGTACATCCAATGTGGTTTTTTCTTCGGGCACGGTCATGGTATACTGGTAAAAAATGATGGCGGGCGGTCCGGTCTCGGGCCGGTCCTCCTATTAATTTAACGTGGGATAGGAGCGTGTTGTCGGATGAGCCTGCAGCAGGAAATTATTGCGAAGCTCGGCGTGAAGCCGGAGATCGATGTGGATGCGGAAATCCGCAAGCGAGTGGATTTTTTGAAGGAGTATACACTGAAGGCCGGCGTGGACGGGCTTCTCATCGCCATCAGCGGGGGCATTGACAGCGCTGTGGCTACAGGCCTCTGCAAGCGGGCGACCGATGAGCTGACGCAGGAGAAGGGCCGCGAATACAAGACGGTAGGCGTGTTCCAGCCTTACGGGGAGCAGGTCGATATTTCCGATAGCTACGCGGTGGCGGAAGCGTTCGATTTGAAATACCGCATCGAAACGAACATCGAGGAAGCCGTTAACGAAATTGCGCTGGAAGCAGAGCATGGGCTGAAGTCGATCGGGGTTCACCGGCATCTGAGCCGCGGGGGCAAGGGCAATGTGAAAGCCAGAACCCGCATGGTGATGCAGTATGCGCTCGCTTTTGAGCTGAACCTGCTCGTCGTCGGGACGGACCACGCCTCCGAGGCGATTACCGGCTTCTTTACGAAATACGGCGACGGAGCTGTGGACATTACGCCGCTCAGCACGCTGAACAAGCGCCAGGTGCGCCAGCTTGCAAGCAAGCTGGGGGTTCCGCAGAGCGTGCTGGACAAAGCGCCGACCGCGGGCCTCTGGGAAGGCCAGACGGACGAGAACGAGCTCGGCATCACCTATGACGACAACAGCGGCTATCTGGAAGGCAAGGCGATCTCGCCGGAAGCGGCGGCCAAGCTGGAGAAGCAGTATTTGAAGACCGAGCATAAGCGGGCGCCGATCCCGGGAATTTAAGCGGGACGGGTGAAGAACCGCCGATATGCGCCGACCCGCTTGAAGGGCAAAGCGCATCATCGGCGTTTTTTTGCGGGCAGTCTCTCTTTGAAATCCCCCTAAGGATAAGCTGCGATATTGCTGCAATCACATCCGGGGAACAAGAGGAATGTTGAAGAATAGCGAAGGAAACAGCAAAGCGAGGGCCAGTGGTATGATCATCGGAGTTGGCACCGATTTACTAGAGATCGCCCGGGTTCGTTCGATTCTGGAGCGACCGTCCGGCGACCGATTCCTGCAGCGGGTACTTACGGAGAAGGAAAGGGAGCTGGCCACCGCCAAGCAGGGGCGGCTCGCCGAATTTACGGCCGGCCGGTTCGCCGCCAAGGAAGCCGTCGTGAAGGCGCTTGGTCGCGGGATCGGCAAGGAGGTGTCGTTCCGGGATGTGGAGGTGCTCGCCGGATCCGAAAGGAAGGCCGGTCGTCCGGATAGCGCCGGAGGCACTCGGGCGTTTATCGCTCGATCCGGACCGGCTGCAGATACACCTTAGCATTACGCACAGCGAAACGTCGGCCATGGCGTATGCCCTTGCCGAGCTGACAAGGATTTCGTAGCTGTATCCAGGAGGAATATTTGATGCCGGTAAGAGACAGGGTGATGGTTAAGGCACCTCAAGCCTTGAGTAAGCCTCCGTATAATCAAGGTGTTTTAAAGCTGAAAGGATTGTCTGTGATTGAATCCTGCACACATACACAAGGTACGAAGGGAACCCTATTTTTAGAGGACCATCTGCTTCTCTTCGTCCTTGAAGGAATGTACACGGTGAGATTCGGGAATCAGGAGTATACGGTTCGTAAAAATGAAATGATCCTCTTGCAGAAATCGATTGTTGTCGAATATGAGAAATCGGGCGATCCGGATTCACAATATCTTTTGGATTACATGATGTTTTTCCTGAAAGATGAGGTTCTTCGTGAATTTGTGAAGCAGGCCGATTATAAATCTTCCTATCCGGCACATCTTGCTCCGGTGTGTGTACATCCCATAAATGAACGGCTTATAAGTTATTTGGAGTCGCTTAAACCCTACTTCAATGAAACGGAAAAAATAAGCGACGGATTGGTGAAGCTTAAGCTCCTGGAGCCGCTGTTCGATGTGGCGGACGCGAACCATCAGTTTCTTCTTCAGTTTTTGCAGCTTAAACACAAAACAAGGAAAGATATCGCCGAAGTGATTGAGGATAACTACATGAACCCTGTCTCCATAAGTGATCTTGCGTACTTATCCGGAAGAAGCTTATCGTCATTTAAACGAGAGTTTCAAGCCATGTACAACACATCTCCCTTGCAGTGGATACGCAATCGTCGTTTGGACAAAGCGGAGGAGCTGTTAACCCATTCGAATTTATCCGTAACGGATATTTGTTTTACTACCGGCTTTGAGAATGTAGCCCACTTCTCCAAAGTATTCAAAGAGCGGTTTGGTTACCCGCCATCCGCGTTAAAGAAGGCATAGCATGAGAATGAAGTGATTTTAAATAGGCGGAAAAACCTTGGGTCGTACAAGAATGTGCGATTCAAGGTTTTTTTGTTTTGCGGTTCAATGAAACTGTTTAAATGAGCGAAATGAACAAATGGATCGAGCTTTGGAGCAAAGTAAGGGACGCGCAGGTGAAGTAAACTTACCTCATCAGCACAACAAATCAAGCTGAACCGAAAGGAAAGGGATAAGATGATGACAAAACAAAAGGTTTGGTTCGTAACAGGAGCGTCCAGAGGGTTTGGATTGGAAATTGTTAAAGAAGCACTGGGAGCCGGTGATCAGGTTGTAGCGACGGTTCGGAATTCGCCGGAATTACTGGCCAGCAAGCTAGGCCATCCGGATAACCTTAGCGTGGTCGTACTCGATGTCACCAATGAACAGCAAGCTTATGAGGCGGCGGGACAGGCAATCGAACGCTTCGGTAGAATTGATGTGCTTGTCAATAATGCCGGATATGGTCTGCTTAGTGCGGTGGAAGAAGCGACGGACGAGGAAGTAAGGAGAAATTTTGAAGTCAATGTATTCGGATTGTTAAACGTTACCCGCGCGGTTCTCCCTCATATGAGAAAAGAAAACTCGGGGCATGTGATCAATATCTCTTCAGTCGGCGGATTAACGGGTATCGTTGGATGGGGGATTTACGGCTCTACGAAATTTGCTGTTGAAGGATTAACGGAAGCCATGGCCAAAGAATTGGCTCCGCTTGGCATTCATGCTACGGTTGTGGAACCAGGTTTCTTCCGTACGGAATTCCTGGATGGAACGTCACTGTCTCGCACCAGCCGTGTGATTGACGATTATGCGGAAACGGTGGGGGAGATGAGAAGTTTCGCGACGGAGGTTAACAAAAAGCAACCGGGCGATCCCGTCAAGTTAGCCAAAGCGTTCATTCTCTTGGCCAATGCGGAGAACCCCCGGTGCACTTGCCGATGGGAAAAGATGCCCTCAGTTTCTTCAATGAAAAAATGGATCGATTCGAGAAGGAGATAGAGACGTGGTTTGACGTAATAACGGGCACCGACCACGATGATGTGATTTCGTGAGTGCTTCCCGAAAATATAGGGCAACGGCCAATGACCAAATACCGTGGTCCATTCAAGAGGAGCTTGCAAGCCCGTTTGTAGTGAACACGAAAGCGAAATGGCGACAGTCCCACCTCTGAAAAACCGGTGTTTTGCAGCGGTCTCTTCTCTAAGGAGGGACTGCCTGCACAGTAACACAGCGTCTGCAAAGACGCTTATTTTTTTCCGCCAGCCAAGCCGCCAGCGCCTCGACTTCCTCCGGCTTCAGCTTGGTGCCGAAGGCCGGCATACCGCCGCCGCCGTTTGCGATCTGCTTGGCGATCTGCTCCTTGCTGAGCTTCGTTCCGACCTTCTGCAGGTTGGTGGCGGGACCGACCCTACCCTCCAAATTGCCGCCGTGACAGGAGATGCAGGTCTGTTTGTATAGAGCCTGCACCTGCTCGGAGGCACCGGTACCGCTTCCGTTGACAACTCGTTCGCTGCGGATTTGGCGCCGCCGAACGGCTGCGAGCCGCTGCCGCCCCCACAAGCCGCAAGAGCCAGAAGGGATGCGAGAGCGAGTACTGCTCCATAACCTGCTTTGTTCCATGTCATCACCGCTGTTCTCCCCTGTTCCATAAACTGATCATCCAGGCCGCCGTCATCAGGCTGAGCCCGCCGAATCCGCCGAGCGCCATCGAAGCGTAGCCGAGGTACCAGAACCCGGTCGTCCCCGTCAGCACCAGCATCCATATCCCGAGCAGCAGCAGAGGCTTGCCTAATTTAAGGCCCGCGCCATATACCCGGTCGCCAGCACCACGCCGCGCAGCGGCGGCAGAAGCGACCAGGCCGCCGTCTGGGCGTAGAGCAGAAGCGCGAAGGCCCCGGCGGCAAGCAGGAAAGGGACGGCCGAACGGGAGACGGCTTCGCTCACGGAACCGGAAGCGCCTTGACGGGAACGGAGGCCGGAGAGGGCGAGCCACAGTACGGTCAGCACCAGCGCAGCCCAGAGCGTGTCCTGCCGGTAAGCGTCCGTGTCCCGCCACTGGCTGCAGAATTCCAGCACCGCCGAAGCCAGCCACTGCGCTCCCCAGATCAGGAGCGGCACCGCGAAAGGCCGGGCGGCGGCCAAGTCCTCCCGCCGGGAGCGTTCCCGGATCGAAGCCTTCCTTGCTCCTAACGCGGAGCCTGTTTGATGCTCACTCATCCTTTCACCTCAAAACCGATTGCGCCGGCTATCCCTCAGAATAACCGGCTTTTGCCATCTTAAGTTAACGGTAGCGTAACACTTTTCGCGGAGGGAAGTCAAACCGGCTAATAGGCTAATTGACGGGGTTGAAGCGGTGCTTTTTGGCATATTCTCTGGGGGAAACACCCGTCACCTTCTTGAAGATGCGGCTGAAATAAAACTCGTCCGTGTAGCCGACGCTGCCCGCGATCGACTTGAGCCGGTAGTCCGACAGCACGAGCGGCTCCTTGGCCCGGTCCACGCGCAGATGGGTCAAATAGTCGATCGGACTGTAGCCGATGTACTTCTTGAACAAGCGGGAATAATGGCTGACGCTGAGACCCGCCATTTGGGCGAGACCTTCGAGCGTGAGCGGCTCCTGGTAATGGCCGATCATGTAATCCTGCGTTTGCTCGATCGAAGCCGTCGTATCGCCAGCCGTCTTTTGCGCGCGGAAATCGGTCACCAGCGTCAGCAGCGGCTCCTGCAGCAGGATTTTACGACGCATCACGGTCATGTGCCCTCTTCGTTTCCACAGCATATCCAGCTGCTCGAACAAATAAATGAGTGCGGCGTATTCGTCACCGTGTACATGCCTTCCAAGGGGAAACGGGATTCCTCCGCGCTGCGGACAATCCACTGTTCCTTCTCCTCGTAACATTCCGTATAATGAAAACGAAGGAAGTAATATTCCAGCGGCTGCTCGGGATCGGTGGTCCGTTCGACGATCATCCCCGGCGTATAGCAGAACAGCCTGCCGGGCTCCGCCGGATAATGGGTGCCGTTGATCGTGAACGTGCCCCGTCCCTTAATGACGAGCCAGAGCGAATGATATTTGATGGCACGGGCCTTCTGGCGCCAGTCCGATGCGCATTTCTGATGGCCGACCAGCAGGATGGAGATGACGAGCTTGTTGAGCCTTGAGGCCAGTTCACCGGGTGTAAGCATCGGTATCCCCTTTTACCTAACGTGGAGGGCCCCCGTTTCCTTCGGCCGCATCAGCATGGAAGGAAGCGAAAGGGCCGCCCTGGAATGATTTTTTCCGAGAAAACCGTTGCCTTCATTATATCCTGAAAACGTGTGCATTGAGAAGACAAAAAGGAGAACGCATGAGCTTATGAACCTTACGGAGCAAAAATCGTACTTTTCCGCGGAGCTCGCTCGCCTGGTACCGCCGCCACAAACGCGACCTGCCTTGGCGCCGCGCCGCGATCCATATCATATCTGGGTATCGGAAATTATGCTGCAGCAGACGCGGGTGGACACGGTCATCCCGTATTTCCACCGGTTTATCGAGAAGTTCCCGACGACCGCCGCGCTGGCGGAGGCGCCTGAGGAGGAAGTGCTGAAGGCTTGGGAAGGCCTCGGCTATTATTCGCGTGCGCGCAATCTGCAGTCCGCCGTGCGCGAGGTGCAGGAGCGTTACGGCGGCGTGGTGCCGTCGACGAAGGAAGAGGTATTCTCGCTGCGCGGCGTCGGCCCGTATACGGCGGGTGCGATTCTGAGCATCGCGTACAACCGGCCCGAGCCGGCGGTCGACGGCAATGTGATGCGCGTGCTGTCCCGCTATTTCCTCATCGAGGAAGATATTATGAAGGGCTCCACCCGCGCAGCGATGGAAAAGCTCGCGCAGGAGCTGATCCCGGAAGGGGCGGCCGGCGATTTCAATCAGGGGCTCATGGAGCTCGGAGCGCTCGTCTGCACCCCGAAATCGCCGAACTGCCTGACCTGTCCGGTCATGGCGCATTGCGCGGGAAGGGCCGCCGGCATGGAGGAGTCGCCGCCGGTGAAGAAGAAGGCAAAGCCGCCGCGCCCGGAGCGCCGCCTCGTCGCCCTCGTGGAGGGCGAAGGCGAGCGCGCCGGCCGCGTGCTCGTGCGGCGGCGGCCGCCCGAGGGGCTGCTCGCCCGCCTGTGGGAGCTTCCGCATACGGAAGCTCCCGCGGGCTCGGAGCCTGCCCCGGACCCGGCCGGCGGCCCCGCGGCGTCGGTCGCCCGCGAAGCGCTCGCCGCGCCGCTCGCGGCGGATGGGCTCGGCCTCGGCCCGGCCGCGTGGCTCATGCACGCGGAGCACACGTTCAGCCATATCCATTGGGATATGGAGGTGTACGTGTGCCGGCCCGAGGCTTCGCCGCTCGGCTCCGCCGCGGAGCCGCTGCTGCCGTCGCATTACCGCTGGGTAAACCGCGAGGAGATGGCGCAGTTGGCGTTCCCGAACGTATTCCTGCGGATTTTGAACGCTTATTTTACCGGGTAAGTTTATCCCGGAGGGACGGTAATCATCTCTAGTTCCCGTTACCTCAGGCATTTTTCATGGGAAAGAAGGTGGAGAGTGATGGTGATCGAACCGCGCGTGCAGGAACTGCTGACGCTCAAGGTCATTGCTTCGACGCTCAACCAATCGAACGAGCTCGCACCGATGCTGAATACGGTGCTGGAGAAACTGCTGGATCTGACGGGGCTGACGGCGGGCTGGATTTATCTGATCGAAGACGGCAGGGAATTCGAATTCGTGGCGGACTACGGGCTTCCACCGGCAGTGGAGATTGATGACAAGCGACCGATGCGTCGCGGCATGTGCTGGTGCCTGTATCAATATGAGGACGGGCGGTTGAAGAATGCCGTGAAT
This sequence comes from Paenibacillus sp. P25, assembly GCA_024704175.1. Taxonomy (GTDB): domain Bacteria; phylum Bacillota; class Bacilli; order Paenibacillales; family NBRC-103111; genus Paenibacillus_G. Next base: position 5,906,697 of record CP085629.1, on the reverse strand, counting down.
ATCCTGAACTGCAAAAGGTTGGAAGATGCAGTGGAGCTTCAGAGGGGCGATACGTGGGGCATCACGCACCACGCCACCGTGCCGCTGCAGGCGGGCGACCGCCGGTTCGGCCTCCTGAATGTTGCCGCTCCCGGGAAGACACATTTCGCGGACGAGGAGCTGGCGCTGCTGCAGGCGGTCGCCTATCAAATCGGCGGCGCTATCGAACGGATGCGCCTCTATGCCGCGGAGCAGACGGCGGGCCGACCTATTCGCCCGGGTCGGCGAGTTCGGCCGCTCGCTCAGCGTGGCCGCCAGCGATGGCATGGGCCCCGGGCTGCTCGCCGAACGGGCCGTGGCGCTGATCGGCGAGCACTTTGACTGGCCGGTCGCGGCGCTGTTCGAGCCGGCGCCCCGCGGCGGTTTCGCGCTGCGCGCCGTCCACGCGGCGGGCCGCACGAGCGCCCCGCTCGCCCGCGTCCCGCAGGCGGTCGCGGGCTGGCTGCGCTCGGCCGTGACGGGCCGCCGGTGCGCGAAAGCCACCGGCGCCGAGGCCGCTGCACTGGCGGGCCGCCGCGGGCTCCAGGGCGCGCTTGCCGCCGTTTGCCGCGGCCCTCGCCGCGCCGGTGCCGCTGGCCGGCGCTTCGGCGGCCGGCGTACTCGTACATGCCGGGAATGGACGGAGTGGAAGCGACGAGGCGGATCAAGGCGGCGCATCCCGAGGTGAAGGTCATCGTGCTGACCTCCTTCGTCGACCAGGATCACGTGCTTCCTGCCGTCCGTGCCGGAGCCCGGGGCTATCTGCTCAAGGACATCGACCCCGAGGAGCTGGCCCGTGCCATCCGCCGGGTGCATCAAGGGCAGGTCGAGCTGCATCCCGAAGCGGCCGGACAGCTGATGAACCTGGTGGCTGCAGACCCGCCTTCGGGTGAGGGTTATTCTTCCCCTCCGGGAATAACCACCCCTTTATCCGGACTAACCAAGAGAGAGCAGGAGGTGCTGCGGCTGATCGCCTCCGGCAAGAGCAACAAGGAAATCGGCGAAGCGCTCTTCATCACCGAGAAAACGGTAAAAACGCACGTCAGCCACCTGCTCGACAAGCTCGGCCTGGCTGACCGGACGCAGGCCGCCATTTTTGCCGTAAAACACGGACTCGGCGGCTGACGTCCGCCCCGATCTCAGACCAAAGTCGCACAAGCGTTCAGCCGATGGTTGAACGTTTTTTTCATGCAAAATCATCCCTTCCGCCGACGCTCCGGTGAGGTCTGCTGCGCTACAATAATGGCCATAGAAGAAGATCAACGGATAGGAAGGATGGATTGGTTATGAAAATCGTCATCATCGCCGGAAGCAACCGCAAGGGGGCTACCAGCACGCGGCTTGCGGAATATGCAGAGCGTATTATCGGGCAGAAGGGCCATCAAGTTTCGATGTTTGATTTATACCGGACGCCGCGCGCTTTTTTATTCGCCGGACGAGGCGTTCCGGGAGGAGGCTGCGCTGGCTGAGCTGAAGAAACGGATGCGCGAAGCGGACGCCGTCATTCTGGCCACGCCGGAATACCACGGCAACATCTCGGGCGTGCTGAAGAATGCGCTTGATCACCTGAGCCAGGAGCATTTCAGCGGCAAGCCGGTGCTGTCGATCAGCTCGGCGGGCGGCTCCGTCGGCGTCAGCTCGCTTCAGCGGCTGCAGGCCATCGTACGCAACCTGCACGGCATCAACTGCCCCGAATGGATGTCCATCGGCGGGGCGCGCGCAAATGGTTCGAGTCGGCGCAGGATATCTATGAAGTCGGACAGGAAGTCGACGACCGCATCCACCGGGTGCTGGGAGCCTTCCTGGAGCTGGCCCGGCTGATCCGCGGCGGGGCGGGTGCAGCGGCGTCCCCCTCGGCATAAAGCCGGAACTCTCGCAGAAGGAGGGGTGAAGGATGATCACGCATTTTGCCGGTCTGCAGCTGAATACGGTTTCGAAGCAGGGCGTGAAGCAGTTTTATCACGATAAGCTGGGTTTTCCCGTGAGCTTTGAGACGGAGGATGAAATCCGTTTTCAACCTACGGAACAATTCACACTCTCGTTTAAAGAGGCCTTCAAGCCCATCTCGCCGGCGCACATCGCCTTCGAGGTGCCGTATTCGGCGTTTGACGCGGATGTAGGCCTCCTCCGGACCGCGGGAATTCCGATTCTGAAGTGGCCGGACGGCAGGGAAACGGTAGACCGGTTCGAGAGCGGCGACAACCGGAATATCTACTTTCGCGACGGCGACGGCAACCTGCTGGAGCTCATCGCCCACTCCTATGTCAAGGAGAAGGTCATTGCGCCTTCCGGCCCGCTGAATCTGCTGTATTTGCGCGAGGTCGGTATGCCGGTGGACGACGTGACAGGCTTCAGAGAGCGGCTGAAGTCCGTGCTGCAGCTGAAGACCGGGGAGGAATCAGACATCTTTAACTTCGTCGTCGGCGGTACGGCGCACGCGATCGTAAGCTCGACGCAGAGAAGATGGATTCCCATTTCGATGATGGCGCGCCGCCCGACATGATTGTCCGCTTCGGCGTAACGGTGCCTTCCTTTATCGACCGGGTCAGGAGGGCCATACCACAGAAGGATATCGTCTCCGAATCGGACGGAGAGCTTCATTTCATGATGTACGGGTACCGCTTGGCTCTTGTGCTCACCGATTTTGACGAGGACATTCCGGTCCGGTTGAACCTGCCTCTATCCAGGGGAGAAGCTGCGGAGTAGCCGCATGGGGCGACATCGTACCGCTTCCTTCTGTCATGCTCAACCACCGCTTGCGAAAACGGATCTCATCCCGTATAATGTTAAAAAATGTTAATGAGGTGCCTCGCATGAAAAAATTCACCTTAACCCGGCTTCATCATCATACGTAAGCGTTTGGATCTGACGGAATCTTCCGCAGGTACAAACGCTTCTTGTGTTTGTACCTGCGAGCTTATACGAAGCCCTGCAGGTATTTTTATAGCTGCAGGGCTTTTTCTATTCCTTCACAATGGGGGTTACGGACATGGACAATGCTTTTGCCAATCCGAAAGGGACGCGCGACATCGCGCCGGAGGATCAGCTTCTGAGGAACCGCATCGAGCGCATCCTGACAGACACTTTTGAGCTTTACGGCGCCGGCCGCTGGAGACGCCGATTTTAAGCTATTTCGAATTTCTCGCTTCCAAATACGGGGGCGGGGCCGAGATTCTGAAGGAAGTGCACCGGCTGTCGGACCAAAGGGGGCGTGAACTGGCGCTGCGGTATGATCTGACGATGCCCTTCATCCGCTACGTGCTGAGCCAGCCTGATCTGAAGGCCGCCGTTCAAGCGGTATGAGATCGGGAAGGTGTTCCGAGACGGTCCGGTCAAGCCGGGACGGTACCGGGAGTTTGTGCAGTGCGATGTCGATGTCGTCGGCATAAGCTCGGTCATGGCGGAGGCGGAGCTGATGACGATGGCGGCCGAAGCGTTCGGGCGGATCGGGCTCGATATCGTGATCGAGTACAACAACCGGAAGCTTCTGACCGGTATCCTGCTGGACATCGGGATTCCGGAGGAGCAGACTTGGCGTCTGCTGCTGTCGCTTGATAAGCTTGAGAAGATGGGGATAGACACGGTGGGTAAGGAACTTCGGAGCAAGGGGGTCTCGGATCCGGCGGTGGAAGGCATCGAACGCTTTGTTTCAACGGAAAGCTTTGAACTCCAAACTGTGCAAAAGCGGTATCCATCGGCTCCGGTCGCGGAAGCGATACGGGAGCTGGAAGCGTTGAACGTCTATCTGGATGCCGCAGGCATACGGGAACGAACGAGGTTCAATCCTTATCTTGCAAGGGGACTCAACATTTATACCGGCACGGTTTATGAAATCTTCCTTACAGACCGTAGCGGCATCGCCTCCAGCCTGGGAAGCGGGGGCAGGTACGACACGGTGATCGGGAGCCTGTCCGAGAGCGGCGAAGCTGTTCCGGCGGTCGGCCTGTCGTTCGGCTTGGACGCCATATTGGCGGCTTACAAGCAGCAGGATATAAAGGGACCTGGCTCATTGGTAGAGGTCCTGGTCATCCCGTTGCAGACGGAAACCGTATGCTTTCGCTTGACGAAGGGACTAAGAGCGGCCGGAATCAGAGCGGAGCTTGAAATGACCGGCAGAAAGCTGAAGAAGGCTTTGGAATACGCTAATAAAGAGGGAGTTCCCTTCGTGATCCTGATTGGAGAAGAGGAGCTGGCGAGCGGGCAAATGACAGTTCGCGATATGAAAGCAGGCCGTGAATCAAAGCTTCCGCTGGATGACATCGATAGGATTGTTCGACTGCTTGCCAAAGATTAAGAGACCTATGTCGTGGAAACTTTTTCCTCCAACCTGCGTCTAAATCTGAGAAATCAGCACCTGAAGTCCTGGAGAGTGAAGGAATGAAAAAATTTGTGCTCGCCGCCGTGCTTGCTTTGCCGCTGTTGCTGACGTGGACGCCGTCCGCCCGTGCGGATCTCGTGCAGCCGCCGGAGCCGCTGCGGATCCCGCCGGTGATACTGCTTTTGAAGGATACGCCATATTACGATAACGTCGAGCAGGATTATCCCGATCATCCGGCCGGCGTTCTTTCCCCGCAGGACGTGCAGGTTCTGGCCGGACAGAACGGCTGGAGCCAGGAGCGAAACCGCTGGAAAGTCAGGACCCCACAGGGAGAGAAGTGGATCGTCACCGAGCCCGGTACCTTCGACGTACCGCCTCCGGAAACGCTCACGCCGCTGGAAGAGACGCCGATCTACGCGTCGATAGACGACAAGGAGCCTAGCGCCATCCTGTCTCCGCAAAATATCCATGTCGTCAGCGCCGAGAAGCTGTGGTTCTATCAACATGACGCCACGGATCCGGTGTGGCTCAAGATCAGCACAACCTGGCTGGGGGACCAGTGAATCCGGCTGCAGCTAGGTTCCATCGGGTATCTGAAGTCTGTTGACCGCAAGACGTATGTGACCCGCCAGGAGGTGTTCGACAGCCCGCCGGTCCGTTATTTGCAGGCGAAGCAGGTCGGGGAGCTGGAGAACCGCTATGTGCAGGTGACCGGGGAGTTTGTGACTGCCTTCGGGAAGGCGTACCGGATTACGACGGATATCGGCCCGAAATGGGTGAGCGACCCGGGGACCGAAATCACGCCGATTGACGAAGAGGTCGTCCTGCGGACGGAGACGCCGCTGTTTGCCGCCTTTACGAGCGTGGATCCCCAGATTGCCGTCCTTCAGCCGCAAACGGTGACAGCCTTTGAGAAAACCGCCGGTTTTAATAGCGAGCGTGACGCGTGGTACCATGTACGGACTCCACAGGGAGAAGGCTGGATCACCCGGTCGCTCGCCGAGCCGGAGGACGCCAAGGCGGCGAATATCGATATTCAGCTTCACGGGCAGACAACGCTGTACCAGTATCCCGACTACCGCATGATGAAGCCGTACGACCCGCTCGGTGCCCAAACGGTGCACGTCCATGCCTACTGGAATGACGAGTTCGGCCAGACCTGGCTAAGGATCGATTCCTACGCCGGCAAAGCCTGGCTTCAGGCCGATCCGCGTCTGGACCGCTTAACGATGCCGGATGAGGGGCCGCGACTGCAGATCCTGTTTACGGCTCCCCGCATGCTGCCGTATGCAGAGTCGGGGGACGAATTACAGGATTTTAACCACGGGAAGGCCGGTTTTGTTCAGGACGGCATTCAGTATTTATCCGTAGCCCAACTGGCTCAAGCTTTCGGATATAAGGTTAGTGCGCCGGACTCCGGCGGCTATATTACGCTGCAGCCGGAGAAACGCTATGCATTTCAAATCAAAGCGGGAGAGCGGACGGCGCTTACCCTGTGGAACGGCCGCCGGGAGCGAAGCGTTCCGCTACAGGTCGCTCCGCAAATGAAGGGCGGCGAGCTTTATCTTCAAGCAGGCGATGCGGAGACGTTATTCGGCGCCTTCATCATTCATGACGACAGCGGTCCTGTTTATTATTTGGCGGCGAAGGAATATGCGGTGGAGCCGGCCGGCGGGCCCGAGGTTTGGAGAAAAGGAGCCATGCCGTTAAAAGCCTTCCTGTACGATCAACCGGAAAAAAGCGATAAGGCGGCCGTGAGGCTGTTTATGGAAGACGTGGAACATGCGGATACGCCCCCGGGGCAGTCCGGAGTAAAAGATAAGGGGATGAATTTTCAGCAATTGCATCTTTACGAGCTGGAAGCGACCCCTGAACGGGGAGGCAGCAAACCGGCGGTGGTTCTTAAGGTCGGCGAGCGGATTTTGTGGAAGCAGGAGCTTTCCCCGGACTCGCCTTAGGATCCGTGGGCCGGCAGGGCGGAGCTTTTGCGCCCGTCCCAAACGGCCGCTTTTCCCCAAGAAGTGACCGCCGCCAGCCGGCCCTAAATCATCGCGCGCAGGGCATCCATATCCTTTACTAAAATCTGCTTTTTATCGATCTCGATGATTTGGTCCTCCTGGAGCTCCTGAAGCACCTTGGTAACCGATTCGCGGACCGTTCCGATCATATTGGCCAGCTCCTGATGGGTCAGCTTGAAGGCGACGAGAACCCCCGCCGTTTTCCGGACCCCATGCTCCTCCGACAACCGGAGAATCGTCTTCACGACGCGGGAGCGGACGCCGAGGAATGTCAAATCATAGATTTTCTCGTTGGCCCGGCGCAGCCGTTCCATCGTTACTTCCAGAAGCCGAAGGCACAGCTTGGGGCTGAGCTCCATAAACTGTTGGAAGTCGGACCTGGCCAGCGCGTACGCGAACGTAGCCTCCAGCGTTTCGGCCGTCGCCGAGCGCGGATGCTCTTTTTGCACGAGCGCCATTTCCCCGAAATAATCCCCTCCCGGAACAGGGAGAGAATGATTTCCTTGGAGTTATCGATGCGATATATTTTGACGACGCCGGTATGAATCAGGAAGAATTCGTCCCCGGCATCCCCTTCGAAAAACAAAATCGTACCCTTCTTATATTTGCGTTCCACAAATAACGGGGCGATCGCCTCCAGCTCCGTAACCGACAAATCCTGAAACAGCGGCACATGCTGCAGGAGAGAGATTAATTTGCTCATAAGCTTCACTCTTTTCCAAAACTTGCCTGATGATGTCTATATTATAGCTTTCTTTAATATAGGGGGCAATGTCACAAGCAGACAGCTTCTTGAGAGGGATTCAGGAGTGAAGCGCCAAAGCATCCGCTCCGGCCGGGCGAATCATGATATGCAGATGCTGAAGCAGGTCGATTTCATAGGGGCTTCGAATATCCTCACCGCTCGGTCCAGCCAAGATGCGGACGACGGGACGGGACTTGACGGGGTTGATTTTGGAGACGATGCCGTATTCTCCTGTATTCAGACGCACGCCGGCGCCCAGAGGATAAATAGCTGCTTTATTGCGGAAATATTCGACCTTTTCCCTCGAAAAGTGAGTGCCTGCCCCGATATACAGCGGCTCCAGCGCCTGGTCGGGAAGGAGAGCGGGCCGGTACGAACGGGGATGAATCATGGCGTCGTAAGCGTCCATCATGCCGATCCATTCGGCATAGGGGTGAATGCGGGAGCCGGGCAAGGCGTACGGGTAGCCGGAGCCGTCGTTTTTTTCATGGTGCTGCAGCGCACAGTGGGCGGAGATCAGCGGGATACCGGGGATATCTTTGAGCAATCGGAAGCCGTATTCGGTGTGTTTTTGGATTTCCGCATATTCAGGCGGCGAAAGCGAAGAGGCCTTGAGAAGAAGCTTCGGGGATATCTGTGTATTTCCGACATCGTGAAAGAGTGCGCCCATGGCTAACGTGTAGAGCTCGTCCGAACTGAAGCGTTCGAGAAGGGCGATTCGTGCGGCGTAGATGCAAACGTGGATGGCGTTCTGGACAAAATGCTCGGCTAACGTGAAGTTTCGGCGGTTGGAGTGGATCAGCATGATCGTATCGTCCGACGGACGATGCGCATCCTGCAAATCCTGGAGGATCAGGAGCAGCGACTGCCTGGCGCCTTGGGAGAACAATAGCTTGTCAGCCGGGGTTGAGATGAAGCCGCTTTGGAGCCGGTGGAACATGCGGATCAGTTGATTTCGGACCACCGTAAGCGTTTGGTCGCGGAGCGGGTCCCTGATGGGGATATCTTCGGTTCGCCGGTCTTCGATGTAGAGCTGATGGAAGCCAATCCGCCGGAGCTTGTCGATCATGCCCTGCGTCAGCTCCGCCCGGGGCCCGAGCAGTGGATTTCCTCCCTCGGAGAGGATAGCCTTCCCAAGTCTCATCCCCGGCCGGATCAGCTGAATGGGGAGCAGTCTCATAGGCGGGTTCACCTTCTTATTTCATTTTTAGGTCAAGCTTCAAAAAGAGCACGCTACCCATTATTCCACATTCGGGTAAAAAAATCTGTGAACTATATTACAAAATAATAAAAACATGTCCCGGCTGAAAAAGCAAGCATATGAAAGAAGGGGCTGTCCCTTTAAGCCGGTGATGGCTTCAGGGACAGCCCCTTTCGTTCGCTCAGCCGAAATTATTTCACGGCCGCTTCGTAGCGCTTGCCGACTTCTTCCCAGTTGACAACGTTCCAGAACGCTGCAATGTAGTCCGGGCGCTTGTTTTGATACTTAAGGTAGTAAGCATGCTCCCATACGTCCAGGCCGAGGAGCGGCGTGTCGCCTTCCATGATTGGGCTGTCTTGGTTCGGCAGGCTGTATACTTTCAGCTTGCCGTCTTTGGAAACGGCGAGCCATGCCCAGCCGGAGCCGAAACGGGTTGTTGCCGCTTTGGCGAAGTCTTCTTTGAATTTATCGAAACCGCCGAGCTCGCTGTTGATGGCGTCAGCCAGTTTGCCTGTAGGAGCGCCGCCGGCGTTAGGGCCGATAGTAACCCAGAACAAGGAGTGGTTGGCATGGCCGCCGCCGTTGTTGCGAACGGCTGTACGGATGCTTTCCGGAACGCTGTTCAGGTCGGCGATCAGTTCTTCAACGCTTTTGGATTGGAGGTCCGCATGGCCTTCCAATGCTGCGTTCAGGTTCGTCACGTAAGTATTGTGGTGACGATCGTGGTGAATCATCATCGTCGTCTCGTCGATGTGAGGCTCAAGTGCATTGTTGGCATAAGGAAGAGCTGGTAATTGATGTGCCATGGTTCTTAAATACCTCCCAAATGTAATATGTATTTCATCTTAATTATCGCTGATTTATTATATAAAATCAACATGTATGTATACTAAGTCGGCGCATAAACAGGAAAAGCGAAAGCAAGGGCGCTGTTACCGCTCCCGCCGCATGATCTCGGAGATGATCTGGCCGAGCATGGCCGTTCCCTGCGCATTCAGCCACGGCGATAGATCGCTCATCGTCCGCTGGTGATAATGCAGCTCGTCGGAGGTCCAATCCGCCATTTTTACATCGTTCAGCTGGTCCATATGCCGCACTCCGCGTTCCACTGCTCCATCCTCCTTTCCTTGTTGTTGTTTACCGGAATATGGTGTCACGCCGGAGGTATTTTTATACCGTCATGGGAAAAGAGGAAGGGGGACGGGGCGCCGGCCCCTCCTCAGCTGGAGCTGCCGGTGCTGGAGCCGCCGATGCCGCCGCGGGAGGAGGAGCCGCCGGAGGAGATTCCGCTGCTTCCGGAGGAGGGGCTGGAGGAAGAGGAGACGGAGCCGCTTGCCGGCGCGGACCCGCCCGTGGAGCTGCCCGCTGCGGACGGGTCGCCGGAAGAACCGGCGGCGGATGAAGAGCCGCCGCCGGAGGAGCCGGTTGCCGCCGTAGGGCTTGACGCCGAACCGCCGCCAGCGCCCGCACCGGACGAAGCGCCGGAGGATGCGCCGCCGCCGGAGCTCCCGGAAGCGGGCGAAGTGCCCGAGGGCGCCGTTCCTGCGGACGGGCTTCCGGAGCCTGCGCCCCGGCCGCCGCCGGCAGAGCTTGCCGCACCGCTCGAGTCCTTCGGCGTGAACGTGCCGGTTCGGGCGCTAGTGGTCGGCGCATTGTCCGGCTTCGGCGGAGCCGTCCCGGCGACCCCTGGCCGCCGGCGGAAGGAGCGGGTGCCGCTTTCCCTGTAGCGGGAGCGGTCGCACTGACGCCTGCGGAAATGCCCGAGGAGCGGCGGTAGTAAGGCACGGTGCCGCCGTAATAGTAGCTCCCGCCGGAGGTATCGACGCCGCCAGCTGCCGTCGTCGCAATCGCCGTCCCGGTCGGCGTCCGCGCAGTAATCGGCGGGAACCCGGGCGGCAGTCGCTCCCGAGGAGGAGGATGTGCCTCCTGCAGACGTACCGGGATTTAAAGGCTTGGTATCCGACGCGGGCTGGGGACGCGGGGCCGGAAGCGGCTGGGAAGAGCGACCGGAAGCCGCTGTAAGAGCGGCGGCCGTAAACAGACTGATCCACAGCTTGGCGCTGGCGGCATTCGGTTCAGGAATTCCCGGTTTTTTCATAAAATTCAAGCTCCTGTCGTTTCAGGTTAACTTTATATACGTCCTGCGCGGCGCTTATGTTTCGTTAAAGGCCGGCACGGGATGTCCTAATTTACAGAATAGAAGGATTTTTTTCGGCAAGCGGCATATGATGGTAATATGAAAATGCATTATCCGGATAGCCCATCCGCTTCAGCGCGGAGTGGAAAAACGGAGGATTTTGGCTCTGCAGGCAAGCAAACGCTATGAAAACGCTTCTAATAAAACGCTTTCATAGGTTTTTAAAAAAAATATGAAGATTTATCAACGATTTTTAAAATTTAAGCAGGATTTTTTGCGATATTTGTCGTATTTGTATATTTACCATATCATGTTGTGGGGAATTCATCATGCTTGTCGGTTCTTATCAAGTTCGTTCCTTTCAACTGTCCGATTATGTTCATGTCACCGGCCTGTTCAAGAATGTCCTTACGGAAGAATGCTATGAGGAAACGATGGCGGCTTTCGCAAGACAGCTTTCCTGGGACAGCGAGCTCGTTCTGGTGGCCGAAGAAGAAGGAACTATCGTAGGAGTGATTGTCGGTACGATCGACAATCATAACGGCTATTACTACCGGATCGCCGTGGAGCAGGATCACCAGCGCCGGGGCATCGGCCAAGCTTTGATCGAATCGATGCGGCGCCGGTTCGTTCAGCGCAAGGTTCGACGTATTATGGTAACGGTCGACGCACATAATGAAGTGGTGCTTGCCGGTTTATGAGAAGGCCGGATACCAGGACACCGATTTTTCGCGTACGCCGCACCGGTTAAGTATTGTGAACGGATAGAGAATCGATTGTGATGATATGAGATCTAGGGCATAACACTGTGAGTCATGCGGCTTCCGTGATTATGCCTTTTTTATTTGATAACAAAGTATAAGTTTTCCATGACTTATTGCTTCGCATCAAACTTGATAAACGCGCTGGTCCGTGTAAGACAAGGACGGCATAGCCGTTATCCTGGTTTGCACTGCCCAAGGATTTGTTCTCGCTCTTGAAAGCGTTGCTTCTTAAGTTTATGCTAGTAGCAAAGAACAACAAGGACTGGCTTTCGTATCCCGGTTCACCCGGGCCGAAATCCGCGGTGGAAGGGTCTGACGTCATGGCGAATTTTTTTCCCTATATCATCAAAAGCTTCAAGCATGACGGGCATCTGCACCGGATGTGGCTGGAAAATTGGCTGGTGCCGGAGAGCGAAATGCACGAGGAGCACCGGTCCGAGGCGATGAGGGTCTTCATCAACAGTCAGACCAAGATCGTGGAAGCCGACGGCAAGGAATGGGTCAGCCGCATTCCGGGTGTTTCGTTTTTTATCCCGAAGATGTGGTTCAACGTCGTGGCGCTGATTGAGGGGCATGGCGTGCGTTACTATTGCAACGTGGCGTCTCCGCCTTATTTTTCAGGCAATGTGGTGACTTATATCGACTATGATCTCGATGTGATCCGGCGACCGGGCGGGGACATTCATGTGGTGGATCAAGAGGAATATGAACGGCATAAAATCTGTTACCATTACCCTCCGGTGGTCGATTCCAAGGTGAAGCAGGGCATGAGGGAAGTGCTGGAGCGTGTCCGCAAGGCGGCGCCGCCGTTTCAGGATGAGCGGGTGCTGGGCTATTACAAGCTTTGGGAGCAGTGGAGGGCGAACGGAGCGGAGGGATAACGTGGGCTTTATTTCGCCGAAAAAGGCAGAGCGGGAGCTCCCCGTTTCCCGGACGGGCGAAGAGACCGAAACCGGTCTGCTGATGGAGGTATGGGATTGGTTCAAATCGATCGTGATTGCGATGATTGTCGTTATTTTGCTGCATCAATTCGTGTTTCATTTGTCCACCGTCAAAGGGGCGTCGATGCAGCCGACCCTGGAAGAAGGGGAATGGCTGTTTATCAATAAAACGGTCCGCATCACCGGATCGGTTCACCGGGGCGACGTGGTCGTCATCAAAGAGCCTTCGGGAGAGGACGGACTGCACCCTTTCCTGGTCAAAAGAGTCGTCGCCGTGGCCGGGGATGAGGTCTCCGTCCGTTCGGGCAAGCTGTATGTAAACGGGCAGGAGGCGAAGGAGGCGTACACGGACGCTCCCATCGAGGACGGACGGTTCGAGCCTTATACGGTGGCCAAAGGCCATATCTTCGTCATGGGCGACAACCGTCACCGGTACGCCAGCTACGACAGCCGGACCTTCGGCGCGGTGCCGCTCACGGATATCGAAGGACGGGCCCAATGGATCGTATGGCCGCTGAACAAGTTCCGAAGCTTGTAGAGACCGTCCGGCATCCGATGAACGCGGCTGAAACTTGGAGGCCGAGGAGGCGAACATCATGACATACACCGAAGATTACTGGCTTAAGCTCCGGGAGGAGCTGCGCGGGGCGGCGGAGGGGCTCGGCATCGACAAGATCGGCTTCGCGGGCGCGGAGCCGTTCACCGAACTGAAAGGGATTCTGCTGCGGCACCGGGAGAAGGGCTACGAGTCCGGCTTCGAGGAACGCGATATCGAGAAGCGGGTGGACCCGGCGCTGTCGCTGGAGGAGCCGCAGTCGATCATCTCCATCGCCGTAGCGTATCCGTCCAAGCTGACCGATCCGCCGCGGTCGGAGCCGGGCGCCTATCGCGGCATCTTGTCCCGGTCGGCCTGGGGAACGGATTATCACCATGTGCTGCGAAACCGCCTGGAGCGGCTTGAGGCCTGGATCCGGGAGCGTGTGCCGGTAGCGCGAATGCAAAGTATGGTAGATACAGGAGCACTCGTGGACCGGGCCGTGGCGGAGCGCGCGGGCATAGGCTGGGTCGGCAAGAACTGCGCCGTGATTACGCCGGAATTTGGTTCGTGGGTTTATTTGGGCGAAATGATCACGAACCTGCCCTTTCCGCCGGACCAGCCGGTGACGGAGAGCTCGCGGCGACTGCACGCTCTGCATCGACGCCTGTCCGACCGGCGCCCTGGTCGGTCCGGGCCAGCTGAACGCGCAGCGCTGCGTCTCCTTCCTGACGCAGACAAAAGGCATCATCGAGGACGACGAGCTGAAGCGGAAGATCGGCAACCGCCTGTACGGTCGCGATACATGCCAGATCGTATGCCCGAAGAACAAGGGCATACACTTGGATCGGCATCCGGAGCTGACGCCGGATCCGGAGCAGGTCAAGCCGCTGCTGAAGCCGCTGCTCTCGATGTCGAACCGCGAGTTCAAGGAGCGGTTCGGCACGAGCGCCGCGGCCTGGCGCGGCAAGAAGCCGATCCAGCGCAACGCGATCCTCGCGCTGGGCAATTTCCGGGACGCAAGTGCCGTGCCGCGGCTCATCGAGTCGCTGCGGGGGACGAGCGTCCCGAGATCCGCGCGACGGCCGCGTGGTCGCTCGGCCGAATCGGCGGCGCCGCGGCGGCGGAAGCGCTGGCCGCGGCCTATGAGCGCGAGCCGGACGAGGCGGCGCGCGGGGAAATCGCCAAAGCGTGCGGGGCGCTCGCCGGAGCAAGTGATGAACTGGGAGCAGGTGAGGGGAAGCATGAGGATACTGTACGATGAAATGGATTCGCCGATCGGGCCTCTGGTGCTCGCTTCGAGCGGAACGGAAGCGGGGCAAGGACTGTGCCATATCGAGTTCGGCCGGTTTGATGAGGCCGCGGACAAGCTGGTGTCCTGGTCGGAGCGCTGGTACGGCGTGCGCGACTGGCGGCTGGGATCCGGAGGCGCTGGAGAACGTATCCGTTCAGCTCCGCGCCTATTTTAACGGGAAGCTGCGCCGCTTCGACCTCCCTCTGGATCTGCAGGGTACCCCGTTCCAGCGGAGGGTCTGGCAAGCCTTGACGGAGGTTCCCTTCGGCGAGGCTTGGTCGTATAAAGACATCGGCGAAAGCATCGGCTCCCCCAAGGCCGTCCGGGCGGTAGGCGGCGCGAACAACCGGAATCCGGTACCGATTATCGTGCCGTGCCACCGGGTGATCGGGGCGGACGGCGCCATGGTCGGTTACGGCGGCGGACTTCATATCAAGACGTTCCTGCTGCAGCATGAGGGCTTTGCGCCGAAGGGGAGAAAGTAAAATGAGGTATGTGCACGTAGACAATCTGGAGCCAGGGCAGTTTTTGGGCCGGACGATTTTTTCCGCGAGCGGGGCCGTATTGCTGTCGGAGGGCGTACAGCTTACCGTATTCATGATTACAACCTTAAGACGCATCGGCGTAACGATGGTATATATCAAGGACGAGCTGTTTGACGATGTGGAGATTGCCGATCTGGTGTCGGAGGAGACGAAGCGCGCGGTCATGCAGCGGATGGGCGAAACCTTCGAGTCGATCCGCTCCGGTAAGGAGCTGAACACCAGGCAGATGAATCTCAGTGTAGACCAACTGCTCGAAGAAATCATGAAGAACAAGGAAGTGCTCGTGCAGCTTTCCGATATCCGTTCCCAGGACAACGCCCAATATGTCCATGCACTGAACGTCTGCATGATGTCCGTGCTGATCGGAATCAACATGGGGCGCCCGCCTCCCAGCTCCGCGAGCTCGCCACAGGAGCGCCGCTGCATGATGTCGGCAAGCTGGAGCTGATCACGGACGATAACAGCCCGGATCCCAAGCGGCATCATACGTGGCGCGGCTTCGAGGTGCTGAAGCAGAAGCGGGAGCTCAGCCTGCTCATCGCCCATATCGCTTTTCAGCATCATGAGACGATGGACGGACAAGGGGTGCCCCGCCAGCTGACAGGGGATGCCATTCATTTGTATGCCCGGATTGTGGCGGTTGCCAATACTTACGATAACCTGCTGTTTGATCCCGCTACGGGAAGCCGGATGCTTGCCGCATGAAGCCTGCGAGCGGATGACGGCGCTGGCGGGCGGCAAGCTCGACCGCGAGGTCGTCATCCACTTCCTGCGCACCGTATCGGTCTATCCGACCGGTACGTCGGTCAAGCTGACTACGCGGGAAACCGGCGTGGTGGTAGGTCAGCATCGCGGTCTTCCGGGCCGTCCTGTCGTGCGGGTGGTTAGAAGCGCAGGGGACCGTGACCTGGAAGTGAAGGAAATCGATTTGGCCCAGCAGACGACGGTCTTTATAGAGAGTGTTCTTCAATAAGCTGGAAAAAGGCGGACGGGTGTTTGTATCCGCAGCCCGAACGTGCTATGATGAAGTAATGGCAAAGTCAAGATCAATGATCGGGTCGAGGTGAACTATCGCATGTGGGGTTATGTAGTTACCGCCGTAGTCGCTCTCCTCGTCGGAGGTGTCGGCGGTTTTTTTGCCGGTGTGACGTATCTGCGCAAGCAAATGGAGAAAATGCAGAACGACCCGGCCATGCTGCAGCAAATGGCGAAGCAGATGGGCTACAACTTGAACAAGCAGCAGATGCAGAAGATGCAGCAGATGATGAAAAAACAAAAGTTTCGTCCGTAAGCCCGAATCGGGGCTTTTTCTTTGAGCCGTTTTCCGGATAGAGGACGAATGAGGGGAAGAGCCATGCCGGCTAAGGAATACCGGAACAGCAAGGTAGCCGATCACCGGGAGCAGATCGAGCACCATGTGCGCGAGATTCTGCGGTTGATCGGAGAAGATGTGGACCGGGAAGGGTCGCTGGATACACCGGCCCGGGTAACCCGGATGTACGAGGAAATTTTTGCAGGCTATGAAGCCGACGTGAAAGACATCCTCGGCGTTGCGTTTGACGAGAAGCACGAAGAGCTCGTGATCGTGAAGGACATCGTGTACTACAGCCAGTGCGAGCACCATATGGCACCGTTCTTCGGCAAAATTCATATCGGCTACATCCCCAGCGGGAAGATAGCCGGACTCAGCAAATTCGCCCGCCTCGTCGAGGCGGTGACCCGCCGCCTGCAGGTGCAGGAACGGATTACGTCCGAGATCGCGGACATTATCGACGAAGTGCTCGAGCCGCACGGCTGCATGGTTGTCGTCGAAGGCGAGCACCTCTGCATGTGCGCCCGCGGCGTGAAGAAGCCGGGCAGCAAGACGGTCACTTCGGCGGTGCGCGGATTGTTCCGGACGGATGCCGCTTCGCGGTCCGAGTTTTTGTCGCTGATTAAGGATTAATAGAAGCCCCGCCGTTTCGAATGAGACGGCGGGGCTTTTTGCATACTGGCCGGGCCTTGCCTAGCGTAAGGATGGCCGGATCCGATAAACTTTGGGTTCCATGGACCGGCCAGGGGCCTGTGGCTCTAGTAAGCCGTCCATTTCAGCATCCGCGCGGCGGCGTACCTTTCGTTCACATGATCCCAGTTGACCGTATTCCACCAAGCGGCGATGTAGGCCGCCCGGTCGTTCTTATGCTTCAGGTAGTAAGCATGCTCCCATACGTCGAGCACGAGCAGCGGGATGACATCCCATTGGGACAAATTCTGGTGCTTCTCCGCTTGAAGAATGTCCACCCGATGGCTGCGCGGGCTCCAGACGAGCAGCGCCCATCCGCCGCCCTCCACCTTGTTCGCCGCTGCACTGAAATGCTTCTGGAACGCATCGAAGCTCCCGAAGCTGCGCTTCAGCTCCGCAGCGACCGCTCCGGTCGCTTTTCCCCGCCACCCGGCTTCATGATATTCCAGAAGATCGTATGCAGGTAATGGCCGGCGCCGTGGAAGGCCGCTTCCCGTTCCCAGTGCGCAACCAGCGCAAAGTCGCCGGTCTCGCGGGCGCGGGCGAGCATTTTCTCGGCATGATTCAGGCCGTCCACGTAGGTTTTGTGATGCTTGTCGTGATGCAGCCTCATGGTTTCAGCATCAATATGAGGTTCGAGCGCATTGTAGGCATAGGGGAGAGGCGGAAGCTTGTGCCCTCCGATCGATACGGGCCTATCCTGGGGCGGTCCCGGACGAATGCCCTCCGACCAGGTGCCTTCCTGGGTGGCGGTAAGATTGTCTTCCAGCGGCGTTCCGGGGGATTCGGCCGTTCCGGATGGTTCCTCCCGAACCACATGAAGGAAAACCTCTTTCGCTTCGGGCGCCGGTTGCGGAGGCTCTTCCGGTTCTGTCTCTGCGGCGGATTGACGCCAATCGGCGGTTCCGGTATAGGGCTCAGGGAAGGCCCCCGGTAACGGGGCTCCCGCCGTTTCCACGGCCGCCAGCGGATCCGCGACCGGCACTCCGGCCGGGTTCGCCCGGGCGGCCTGCAGCACGCCCAGGAAATATTCCGATTCCCGGATGATGTGCATCACTACCGTCTGGACCACCGGGTTCGATCTTACCGGAGCGCTCTGCTCGTTCATCAGGAAAAGCTTGCCGGATCCATTCCCTGGACTGCAAGGTAGACACCTGCAGCAGTCGGTCGATATGCTCAAGGACATAAGGGTTCGGCGGAACGGAGGAGCGGATGACGGCCTCAATCCACTGCTGGGCGGCCGCTTCCGTCCGGGCGAATACCCCTCCCACTGCCGAAGCAGCGCGGCGTACGGAGGCTCAAGCGCTGGGACAAGCTCCCGGATGACGACCGTATGCTCCTTCTCCTGCATTTTCCAAAAGCGGATCTCCTCCAGCGGCCTGAGCGGCATAAGCGAGCCATATACGTACAGCATAAAAAACCTCCCCGTCGTTCTGGCATCCGCCTGCTTCCAGCGGCAGGTCGGCATGTACGAGAACATTGTATTCGGGGAGGCCTGAGGCTATGTTAACGGGTGCAAATTTTTCGAAAGTCTACCTGGATTTGTTATATTTTACCGGATCGGCCGGCATCGCGGACAGCGTTTTGAGAAACCCGGTTGTCATTTGCAGGTAGGTCTTTTTATGGGCCTTATAAATGAGTTCATGCCCGTCGTTCGGCAGCGACCACAGCTGCGATCCGGATTCCGGCTTCTGATTCGCGAAGATTTCCTCGGCCATTTCGTAAGGGGCCTTAAGATCCTTTTCCCCATGGATGAAGAAGATCGGAATATTGTACTGCGTTTCCTTTACCTTCGTATACGGAATCTGGTTCAGGCTCACCCCGTTCAGCGGCGGGAAAAACATATGCACGAGCGGTCTGCGAGAACTTCGGCAGGTTGGCCTCCTGCTTCATGTTGTGGTACAGGGTGTCAGGCTCCAGGATAAAGGTGCTGTCGAGGATCATCCCGTCGATGTCCTTCGTTTGCAGCGCGCGCCTGGAGGGCGGTGCCTGCGCCCATGGAGAAGCCCCAGACGAATACTTTCTCCGCGCCCTGATCTTTGGCATACCGGACAGCCCCGAGCAGCTCCTGCGATTCCCTGATCCCCCGGTGACCGTAAGCTTCGGCTGGACGTAGCCGTAATCGAACATCAGCACGTTGAAGCCCATTTGATGGGCGGCCTTGGCGAGATCGTAGAGCGGGACCCAAATCTCTTCCCGGTTGCCGCCGTAGCCGTGGGAGAATACAACGGTTTGGCGGTTGGCTGAAGCGCCGGCGGCCGCAGTGGTCGCGGGAATATACCAGCCGGACAACCGTGAAGCCCCGTCCAAGCTCGGGAAGGTGACGTCCTGATAGGACAGTCCGATCGCCTTGGCCGGATTGGAGCGAAGCGGATCGATTTGCGGACGGGCCAGCTTCCAGGCTATGAAAGCGTGGAAGGCCATCGTCAAGCTGAACAAGGAGACGAACACGGAGAGAAGAGCGATAAGCGGCGCCCTGTGCCTGCGTAGAAAAGACGCGCGTCTGAGAGCGGTTTCAACCGCTGTTTGGTTTAAAGGTACGGATGAATAATTCGATTCCATGCGGATCCCTCCCGGTTGTACTGAGATGACTGCAAGCGGCGTTGAGACTTGTGTTGCGACCGGCTTTGGAGAGGTCCGAAGGGCGGCTGGCGCCATGTTCCTGTAGGAAGGGGTCAAGCGGCCGTTCCCTGGTCTTGCGGGAGGTTTATTTCATTAACCTTTTGCGTGCTCTTTGATTCCGATCGATTCAGACTAATAATTCTGATAATTTAAGTATAAAACAAAACGTATCGTAGTCAATAAACCGAGAAAAATGTAAACATCCTGTAATCTGGCTGTAATAGACCGGGCGGGCTTTTAGAAACAACGCTTTTGTCGCTGCGGAATGCGGTGCATGACCGGGATGCGGTTCGCCAAATGGATCGAGATAACGCCCTGCAAATTCGCCGTGCTCAGGAGGCCCCGGTTTAAGTGCCTGCATCCCTCAGCGGGTCGTCCGGATCACGCAAATCCTTATAGGAAAAAGCGCAGAATTCCGGTATAATAGATTTCAACCAGTGAAACGGATTCTCAGGAGGTGGAAAACCCATGGAAGAGGGCAAATTAACGGTCCGCGCCGTCGAACGGGCGCTTGATATTTTGCTCTGCTTTACGGAAGCGGAGGATTTGAACCTGACGGAAATCTCGGCCCGGGTCGGGCTTCATAAAAGCACCGTGCACCGCCTGCTCGCCTCTCTGGAGGGAAAAGGCTTCATCATCCGCGACCAGGCTTCCGAGCGGTACAGGCTCGGTTTTCGCATCTGGGAGCTGTCTGCGAACCTGACCCACAGTGACGATCCGGCGCTCATCCTCTTTGCCGGAGATGGAGCGTCTGCGCGACCAGGTCGGCGAGACGGTAAGTCTGTACGTGCGCGACGGGATGGAGCGCGTGCGCGTACAGGCGGTGCAGAGCAACCAGGCGATTCGCCGGGTTGCTCCCATCGGGCGCGGTCGCCGCTCTACGTCGGCGCCTCCAGCAAGATCCTCGTCGCCTTCGCGGAACCGGCCGCGCAGCAGGAGCCGCTGCGCGATCCGGAGTGGCCGGCGACGGGCGATCCCAGCGCCTTCCTCCGGCGACTGGAGGAAGTGAAGGCGCTGGGCTACGCTACCAGCGTGGAAGAGCGCGAGCCCGGCGCGGCCGCCGTCGCGGTGCCGATCATGGGCCGCGGGGAGCGGCTCGTGGCCGCCCTCGCGGTATCCGGCCCGTCGAACCGGCTGACGCCGCGGCAGATGAAAGAGATCGCGCCGGTCCTGATGGAAGCGTCCCGGCGCATGGGCAAGATGGTGAAATAGCGGGGACCGAACCGGCCCCCGCTTCCACCTCCGACCAACGAAAGCACAAAAAGCCTCAGTCCCTCTTTTCAGAGGAAACTGAGGCTTTTTCGGTTGGTCACGCGCGGCCCTTGCAAGACAAGGTCGGCGTCGCCGTTTATCCTGGCTTTGAAGCTTAAGCCATGATCTGGCGCAGAACGGTTTGCAGAATGCCGCCGTTGCGGTAGTATTCCACATCCACGTAGCTGTCGAGACGCAGAAGCGCTTCGAAGCTGAAGGTGGAGCCGTCTTCGCGGGTTACGTTAACCGTTACCTTTTGACCCGGCTGTACGTCGTTGCTCAGACCTACGATATCGAAGGTCTCCGTACCGGTGAGGCCCAGCGTAGCCCAGCCTTGCCCTTCGGCAAACTGCAGCGGGAGAACACCCATGCCGACCAGGTTGGAACGGTGGATCCGTTCGAAGCTCTCGGCGATTACGGCTTTCACGCCGAGCAGGAACGTACCTTTTGCCGCCCAGTCGCGGGAGTCGCCGGTGCCGTACTCTTTACCTGCGATAACGACGAGGTTCGTGCCTTGCTCTTGATACTTCATGGAAGCATCATAGATGGACATCACTTCGCCGGTCGGCAGGTAAGTCGTTACGCCGCCTTCGGTCCCGGGAGCCACTTGGTTGCGGATGCGGATGTTCGCGAACGTACCGCGCATCATGACTTCGTGGTTACCGCGGCGGGAGCCGTAGGAGTTGAAGTCTTCTTTCTTCACGCCATGCTCGATCAGGTATTTACCTGCCGGGCTGTCGACTTTGATGTTGCCTGCAGGCGAGATATGGTCCGTTGTTACGGAGTCGCCAAGCAGAGCCAGCGTCTTCGCGCCGCGGATATCGGTGATGTCGTTCAGCTCGGAACTGAGGTTCGTGAAGAACGGCGGGTTCGCGATGTACGTGGACTTCTCATCCCATGCGTACAAGTCGCCTTCCGGCACTTCGATCGCGTTGAAACGCTTGTTGGAACGGAAAACATCGGCATATTTCTCACGGTACAGCGCCGCACCGCGTCCAGCGCGAATGGCGTCTTGAATTTCTTTATTGGACGGCCAGATGTCCTTCAGATAAACCGGCTTGTTCGTTTGATCGTAGCCGATCGGATCGTTCACCAGGTCGATGTTGACCGTACCTGCCAGCGCATAAGCCACAACGAGCGGCGGAGAGGCCAGGTAGTTGGCTTTCACCTGGGCATGAACGCGCCCTTCGAAGTTCCGGTTACCGGACAGCACGGCGGCGACGGTCATGTCGTTGTCGGCGATCGCTTGGCTGACTTCGTCCGGCGACCGGACCGGAGTTACCGATACAGGTTGCGCACCGTAGCCTGCCACGTGGAAGCCGAGAGCTTCAAGCGGCTCGATCAGGCCGGCGTTGTCCAGATACTCGGTTACGGCCAGGGAGCCCGGAGTCAAGCTGCTTTTCACATAGCCCGGTTTTCTCAGGCCCAGCGCAACGGCTTTCTTCGCGAGCAGACCGGCGACGAGCATAACGCTCGGGTTGGACGTATTGGTACAAGACGTGATCGCTGCGATCACCACCGCACCAGTGCCCATTTTGCTCGTTTCGCCGTTCGGATGCTTCACATCCACCACTTCGGCGATCTTCTCGTCGGAGAGGCCGTAGCCGCCTTTTTCGATCGGCGTGCGGATGATGCTGTTGAACGATTCCTTCATGTTCGTCAGCTCGACGCGGTCCTGCGGACGTTTCGGGCCGGCAAGGGAAGGAACGACGGAGCCGAGGTCGAGCTCGATCACGTCGCTGAACACCGGATCCGGCGTATCGTCCGTACGGAACAAGCCTTGCTCTTTATAGTAAGCTTCTACGAGAGCAATCAGCTCTTCGCTGCGGCCGGTGCCTCTCAGGTAGTTGAGCGACTCGGCGTCAACCGGGAAGAAGCCGATCGTCGCGCCGTATTCCGGAGCCATGTTGGCCACGGTCGCGCGGTCTGCCAGGCTGATGTTGCTGAGGCCCGGGCCGTAGAATTCGACGAACTTGCCGACAACGCCTTTTTTACGCAGCATTTGCGTAACGGTCAGCGCAAGGTCGGTTGCCGTAGCGCCTTCAGCCAGCGTGCCGGTCAGCTTGAAGCCGATAACTTCCGGCGTAACAAAATACAGCGGCTGGCCGAGCATGCCGGCTTCCGCCTCGATGCCGCCTACGCCCCAGCCGACGATGCCGAGACCGTTGATCATGGTGGTATGGGAGTCCGTACCTACCAGGGAGTCCGGGTACACTTCGGTTTCGCCGTCCACGGTTTTCGTAGCGGCTACGGATGCGAGGTACTCGAGGTTGACTTGGTGCACGATCCCCGTATCCGGCGGAACGGCGCGGAAATTATCGAACGCCGTTTGCGCCCAGCGAAGGAAGCGGTAGCGTTCCTCGTTGCGCTCGAACTCGAGTTTTTCGTTCACTTCGCGTGCTTCCGGCGTGCCGAAAGCGTCGACCATCACGGAGTGGTCGATAACGAGGTCAACCGGCACGAGCGGGTTGATCCGCTTCGGGTCGCCGCCGGCGCGCTTCATTGTATCTCTCATCGCTGCAAGATCCACGACTACCGGTACGCCGGTGAAGTCCTGAAGAACGATACGGGCAGGGATAAAAGGAATTTCCTTGTTGGCGTCGCGCTCGGTAGCCCAGTTAGCGATTTGCTTTACATGCTCCTGAGTGATCGCTTTGCCGTCGAATTGGCGGATCGCCGCTTCGAGCAGAACCTTAATGGAGAAAGGCAAGTTCGATACCCGGCCGTTGCCCTGCGCTTCAAAGGCTGGCAGGCTGTAATAGTTGTACGTTTGACCGCCAACGTTCAGCTGCTTGCGGACCGAGAATTGGTCTTTTTTAGACATGATGGCTGTTCCTCCTTGTATGAAATTCAGCTGAGTCCATCTTGTTTCATTGCTTGAAACTCGATTTCATAATTAGCTTTAGTTACAGTATACATGTTTTTGGCCCGGTTCGTAAAGGTTGAAATGAATCATTTTTCGGGTTTTTCATTCATATAAATGGAAATGAATGCTGCATCTTTCGGAGCACTTGAAACGCCGATCCACCTGCACAGGCAATAAAGAAGGGAGCCCGGGTGCCCATGTCTTGGAAAACGACGCTTTACGACTACGTTCACTTCCGCAATCAAATGGACATCGATTATTCCGTCGAGCCGATGTTGCCGTTTGTGGAGGACGCCTCCTATTTGAACGCGCAGGCCCTTCTGCTGTCCCGCCGGGCGGCTACGGATAAGGAAAGAGGGCTGTCTCCTCTGAAAAATGAAACCCGTCTGTCAATCTCAGGCGTAACGGAACAGGACGGCCGAGTCGTGGCTGACATTATGCTGAAGCGCAGCTCCGTCGGGATGATCGGCGGCGGACAAGTCGAAGAGCAGCGCGTGGAGAAAGAACGGATTACGCTTGTCCCCTCGGACGGCGGCTATTCGATTGTCCGCGTCCAGCCTTGGCAGTCGGAACCGTCGCCGCGGGCCAAGACGGCCGCCGCCGGCGGAATGCTGGAAGCGGACGACATCTTCACCGGGGTCGGCTTGATGCAGGCCCCTTCCGTCCCTTATCTGCATCCGGGCGTCGTTCCGGCCGGCCAATTGTCCGCTGCCCGAGGGGTCTATAACCGGTCGCGCGTCGCTGAGTACGCGGATGAGTGGTGGGACGGGGGAACCCGGCTTATATCACCTTCGACGTGGATTGCAGCAATTATGTGTCCCAGTGCCTCTTTGCAGGCGGTGCACCGATGAACTATACTGGTAAAAGGAATTCGGGCTGGTGGTACCGCGGCCGGGTGGGCGGCCAGGAATTATGGAGCTTCAGCTGGGCCGTCGCGGACAGTCTTCAATTTTACCTGTTAACCAGCCGCCGAGGGTCGCGGGCTGAGGAAGTGGACAGCGCCGGCGAGCTCGATCTGGGCGACGTGATCAGCTATGACTGGGACGGCGACGGCCGGTACCAGCACAGCACCGTCGTCACGGCCATGGATCCGAACGGCATGCCGCTGGTCAACGCCCATACCGTGAGCAGCAAGCACCGGTATTGGAGCTATACGGATTCGCCGGCATGGACGGAACGGACGCGTTACCGCTTTTTGCACATTGTAGATTCTTTTTAATCTTACCCTAGGGTTCGCTTTTTCGTTCCCCGCCATGCACTGATATTCCAACACATACATCCGGAGGTTATTATGAGCGACAAAATTCGCGTAGGCTTGATCTACGGGGGCAAGTCGGGAGAACATGAGGTTTCGCTTCAAACCGCGCTGGCCGTTATCCAAGCATTCGATTTGAATAAATACGAGGTGCATCCTTTTTATATAACAAAGCAGGGGAATGGCGCTCGGGCCCGCGGCTGACAGGTCCGGCGGGATCCGTTGCAGAGCTCACCTTCGGGGATGATAAAGCCGAGAAGAGAGGCTTTGCGCTTCAGCCGCTGTTCGGATCGATGGAGCCGGCCCAGAAAGCTTCGCTCCATGCGGTAACGGCGGACGATCAGACGGCCGCCGCTTCATTAGACGTCGTCTTCCCGCCGCTGCACGGAACCTTCGGGGAAGACGGGACCATCCAGGGGCTGCTCGAAATGGCCAATATCGCTTATGTGGGGGCAGGGGTGCTCGCCTCTTCCGTAGGTATGGATAAAGTCATGATGAAAAAGATTTTCGCCCAAGAGGGACTTCCGCAGTGCGTGTTCCGTCATTTCACGAAGACGCAGTGGGAGAAGGACAACTCTTTTTTCTTATGGAAATTGAAATCTCCATCGGCTACCCGTGCTTTGTGAAGCCGGCGAACCTGGGCTCCAGCGTCGGCATCAGCAAGGCGCGTAACCGTGACGAGCTGATCCGTGCCGTGGACGAAGCCTTCCGTTTTGACCGCAAAGTGATCGTCGAGGAATTCATCAACGCCCGCGAGGTGGAAGTGGCGGTTCTGGGCAATGACGAGCCGCAGGCTTCGGTCGTCGGGGAAATCGTATCCTCGAACGAATTTTATGATTATAAAGCCAAGTATATCGACGGCAAATCGACGATGGTGATCCCGGCGGAAATTCCGGAAGAACTGTCCGAGCAAATCCGCGAGCTGGCGGTCCAAGCTTTCATGGCGATCGACGGTTCAGGCCTATCCCGCGTCGATTTCTTCCTTCGCAAGGAGGATAACCGTATTTTCATTAATGAGATCAACACAATGCCCGGCTTCACGCCGTTCAGCATGTATCCTTTGCTCTGGAAGGAATCGGGCAAGCCGTACGGCGAGCTTCTGGACCATTTGATTCAGCTGGCGCTGGAGCGTCATGGCGAGAAGCGACGCATTCAATATTCCTTCGACCTCGCATAGGAAGGAAGCCGCTTGCAATCGCAGCCTGCTTTCCTTATGCTTAAGGCGGAGAACAAGCTGTAGAGGAGTGAGGGGCATGGGTTTTCAAACCGAGTTCAATTCCGTGTGCAAATTTAAATCCGAGCAGGAGCTGTACGAGTCGCTGGAATACGGCCGCGGCAAAATGGTGAAAAGCGGCTTCCGCGTCTTTCCTGCCGGCCAGAAGGTGATTGCGTACACGCCGGACAACCGGGCTATAGCCATCGTCAAGATCGTGGCCTCGATCGCCGAAATCAACTTCCAAGGGGAAGAAGTGACCGAGGTGGAGATGGAGCTCGTGCGCAAGCTGACGGAAGAAGAAGCGCGCGTACAGACCGCGCTCGCGCATGAAATGTTTTTCGCCGAACGGGAGCAAGCTTAAGATCGCTGCTTAACCGATAAGATGGCACACCAGGTCCCTTCATACAATAGAACCACGAGGCGCTCTTTCCTCCGTTATCGGCAGGGAAGGGCGTTTTTTTCTTGTAAAACGGGTTCGGCGTACACGAAAGGGTAAACTAACGACAGTTCATTTTACCCGGGAGCGTGATTTGCTGTGATCGTGCGCTTAGGCTATGTCGCCATGTCTGTTTTGGTCAAGAATGCTTCGCCCTCCAAAACCATGACCTACACCGCTTTCTCCAAGCTGAGCGACAGGGAGGCGGCCCTTCGCAAGCTGGAACGCATCGCCGAAGAGAATATCCATAATACACTGAGGCTCCTTAAACACAATCGTGCCTATGATATCGAAATGTACCGCCTTTCCTCCAGGCTGATCCCTCTGATCGGCCATGAGGCGCTGCGCGATTGGAACCCGATGGAGGCGTTAAAGGAAGCGTTCGCCGAGCTCGGAGCCTATGCGCGGAAGCACCGGATGCGGATCAGCTTTCATCCGGACCACTTTACCGTGTTCAGCACCCCGCGGGCGGAGGTGCTCGCGAACTCCAGCGCGGACCTGGACCGGCACGTGACGATGCTGGAGGCGATGAGCCTTAACGAATCGGCCAAATGCAACATTCATATCGGGGGCACCTACGGGAACAAAGAAGCCGCCCGCGCCCGGTTTATCGACCAGTTCACTAAGCTTGAGGAGAGAATCCTTCGCCGAATGACGCTGGAGAACGACGATAAGACCTTCACCGCACGGGAAACGCTGGAGGTCTGTGAACAAATCGGCGTTCCGATGGTGCTCGATCTGCATCACCATGCCGTCAACAACGACGGAGAAGCGGCTGAAGAATTGTGGCCCCGGATTCAGAAGACCTGGGAGGGACAACTGGAAGCGTATGAAGAAGGGGAGACGACACAGCCCTTACCGCCCAAAATCCACGTATCCAGTCCGAAAAACGACAAAGACGTCCGCGACCATGCCGATTATATCGACTCCACGGAGCTCCTGCCGTTTCTGCGAGCCATAGCTCCCGTAACCCCTCGTCTCGATATCATGATCGAGGCTAAGATGAAGGACGGAGCCCTGCTTCGGCTGATGGAGGATCTGCAGGGAAAGCCCGGTGTAACGAGGCTGAGTCAGGCTTCTTTTGAGATGTAAAACCATTACTTGAATTATTCGGTAAAATGGGGTACCTTGAGGAGGGAATGAGACATGTCCAATCGTAATTTTAGGGTGAGAGGGGAACGGGCGTTATGAGTTTGGTAGCCGGTAAGAATATCGTAGTCATGGGGGTAGCCAATGACCGGAGCATTGCATGGGCCATCGCCCAGTCCCTGGCCAGCCAGGGGGCGCGTCTGGTGTTTACATATGAAAACGAACGGGTGGAAGAGCGGGTTCGGAAGCTGGCGGAGACCATCTCGGGTTCGTCGATCCTGCCGTGCAACGTGACGGACGATGCGGACATCGAGAAGCTGGCCGGGACGCTTCGGGAGCAGTTCGGCGTGCTGCACGGGATCGTGCACAGCATCGCTTTTGCTAAGACGGAGGAGCTGGAAGGCTTGTTCGTAGGCACGTCGCGCGAAGGCTTTGCGTTGGCGCACGATATCAGCGCCTACTCGCTGGTGGCGGTTGCGCAGCGTCTGTACCCGCTCATGACGGAAGGCGGCAGCATCATGACCATGACTTACCTCGGCGCCGAGCGGGCGATGAAGAATTACAATGTCATGGGCGTCGCCAAGGCTGCGCTTGAAGCGAGCGTCCGCTACTTGGCGAACGACCTCGGCCAGTACAACATCCGCGTGAACGCGATTTCCGCCGGTCCGATCCGTACGCTGGCGGCCAAGGGGATCAAGGATTTCAACTCGATCCTTCGTACCGTGGAGGAGAAAGCGCCGCTGCGCCGCACCACGGAAGCGGCTGAAGTCGGTGATACCGCGCTCTTCCTGATGAGCCATCTGTCCCGCGGCATTACGGGCGAAGTCATCTACGTCGATAACGGGTACCATATCGTAGGGGTCTGATTCAAGACTCCGTCCGTTTGAACAAGCGACCGTCCGTTCTCTGGAGCGGGCGGCTGTTTTGGCATTTTCCACGATGGAATTTGGGTGAAACGACGTAGCGAAATTGACGTATATTAACTATACTATTTTTTGAACGTTAAATAATTACTAGAGTTCTCTAACCGGAAACGGCGAGAGAGAAAAGGATGATGGATGATGTCCGATAAGAACACCCAGTCCTTCGCGGTCGGAAGCAAAAGCTTCACGGCGGTTGCCATTAACACCGCTTCCAAGGCGGGAGAATGGATTAAAAGCAAACTGGGCGATTATAATAACCTGCAAACGAAATATTCCACACACGATCTGGTGACCGAAGTGGATAAGGGCGCGGAAAAAATGATCCGTGCCATGATCCAGATGCATTTTCCCGAGCATGCGATCCTGGGCGAAGAAGGCGTGGAGCCCGGACCTGCGGCATCTCAAGCGGCACTTGATCAGGTTAGCGGCTCCGAATATTTGTGGATTGTGGACCCGCTGGACGGTACGACGAATTTTGTGCATGGCTTCCCGTTTTTCTCGGTTTCCATCGCACTCGCTCATAAGGGCGAAGTGATCGTAGGGGTTGTTTACAACCCTGTCCATGATGAGCTTTATGTCGCCGAGAAGGGCAAAGGAGCCTATTTGAAAGGGAAGAAAATGCAGGTGTCTTCCGAGAAGCGTCTGATCGACAGCCTGGTAGCGACCGGCTTCCCGGCTGACCGGAGCGGGGCGTCGCCGGCTAATCTTCAGGGAGTGCAGGCTCTAACCCCGAAGGTGCGCAATATTCGCGTGGCCGGTTCCGCCGCTTTGCATATGGCTTATGTTGCGGCCGGCCGGCTCAGCGGCTTCTGGGAAATCGGCCTCAACTCGTGGGATGTGGCGGCAGGGGCGCTCGCTGATTACCGAGTCCGGAGGCAAAGTAACGGATACGCACGGCAACCCGTACAGCCTGAATACACGTCATGTGCTTGCCTCCAACGGCCATATTCATCAGGAATTTGCCGACGAATTGGCCGCGGCCCAAGCGACCGGACTTTAATATCATAAGAGGAGCATCCCATTCGCGGGTATGCTCCTCTTTACTTTTATCCGCCGACCCGGACACGCCGCTGCAGCCGGCCTAGCAGGAAGTCGGCGAGCAGGGCAAGCAGCGCCGCGGGAATGGCTCCGGCATACAGACGGGCCTGATTATCCATATTGATGCCGGCGTAGATTTCCCGGCCCAGCCCTTCGCCGCCGATCAACGGTGCGATGGTGGCTACCCCGATCGCAATGACGGCGGCTACGCGGATGCCGGTCATAAGGAACGGCAGGGCAAGCGGAAGCTGCACTTTGACGAGCAGTTGAAGCGGGCTCATGCCGACGCCGCGCCCGGCTTCCATGATGGAACGGTCCACCTGCGTCAGCCCGACATAGGTATTGCGGATCATCGGCGGCAGCGAATAAAGGAAGAGGCCCACCACAACGGTTTTAAATCCGAGGCCGAATACAACCATCAGCAGCACGAGCAGAGCGAGGCTCGGGAACACCTGAATGACGTTGGCCGCCGTCAGGATCACGCTTCCCAGCGCGCGGTTTTTGGCGGCAATAATACCGAGCGGGACCCCGAAGACGAGCGCCAGCAGCGCCCGAGCGCCACCATAATGATGTGCTGGTAGGTCAACTCCAGCAAATAGCTCCAGTTTTCCCCGATATAGCTCCAGAACAAAGCCATGCTCCCAGCACCTCCCGTTTTTTATTTCAACAAGCCGGTCTTTTTCAAATACTCCTCGGCAACCTTTCGTTCGTTCCGTTTTTTCACATCCACCTCGTAATTTAAATCGATCATCGTTTTGGCATCGATTTTACCGATCAATTGGCCGATAATCCCTTCGATTTCCGGATGCTTCGCGAGCACGTCCTGACGGATAACCGGTGAAGCGTCGTACGGCGGGAAGAAGCGCTTATCGTCATTCAGCGTCTTCAGCTGATATTCCTTCAGCCGGGCATCTGTGGAGTACGCCAGCACAATATCGACCTCCTTGCTTGCAACGGCCTTATACACCAGGGCAATCTCCATCGGCGACTGTCTGCCCGAAGGTCATGTTATAGTACCTTCTGAACGCCGGGTATCCGTCGGCTTCCCGTTCCAGCCAGGTCGTATCCACGCCGAGCTTCATCGATCCGCTTTTTCCGGCAAGATCGGATATATTCTCCAAATGATTCTGGTCGGCCACATCCTGACGCACGGTAAAAGCGTACGTATTCTCGTACCCGAGGGGATCGAACCACTTCAAGTGATAATATCGATCGAAGCCTTTTTGCGCTTGCTCGAGCACTTTTTTGCGGTCCTTGGTTTCTTCGATCGGGAAATGCTTGTTGAAGATCTCGCCCGAATACAGCGTCCCCATTTGGATATCGTTATTTTTCATGGCATCGAGCACGACCGGGCTGGTTGCCAAATCCGGCAAAGCACGTCCACACTCACGTTCGTCCGGTCCTCGATCAGCGACTTGTACATTTGGGCGAGAATTTTAGGCTCGGAGAACGTCTGTGCGCCGATAATCAGGGAATCGCCTCTTGCGCAGCCGGACAACGTCAGAATCATCGCGGCAAGTCCCGCGCGGCCAGCGACCGTTTGCCGTATCTCATGGGAACACCCCCTTGGTGAAATCATGGTTAAATGGAGCCCGCGGCAGGCCTGGCTTTTAATTTCACGCTCACCCATTTCTCTAACCGTCCCAGGACCCAGTCGACTACCAGCGCAAGCAGGACGGACAGCAGAGCGCCGATGACGATCAGCTCTTTCTTGTTTGTGCCCATGCCTGCCACGATCAGCTGTCCTAAGCCGCCCGCCCCGATCAGCGTTGCAAGCGTCGCCCAACTGATGATGTACACGGTCGTTACACGAATCCCCGACATAATATAGGGAATGGCGAGCGGCGACCGGATTTGGATGAGGCGCTGACCCGACGTAAACCCCATTCCTCTTGCAGCCTCCAGCACGTGGGGGTCGACGGATTGGAGACCCGAATAAGTGTTTCGGAGAATCGGCATCAGCGAGTAAAGGAACAGGGCGATAATGGCGGGCGTCCTTCCCACTCCGATTAAGGGAATCAGGATCGCAAGCAGGGCGAGACTCGGAATGGTTTGCAAAATATTAGCTATTCCGAACACCAAGCCGTTGACCCATCCGATTTTGTTCTCCGCTATCAGGACGGCGGCAGGGATGGCAAGGATGCATCCGAACAGGACGGCCAGTACCGTTATTTCCAGGTGGACGCCCAGCGCTGTCCAAATATCCGCCTGCCGGCTTTGTATGAAGCTCCAAAAACCGCTCATTCGCGCATCGCCTCACCTTCGGCTTCCGGCACGGATTCTTCCTCCGCCGGTGTATAAATATCCGCCAAATGGCGTACGATGCTCCCTTTGGTGACCAGCCCCACAAACCGGTTTCCGTCCCGGACGACAGGAACATACGGCATTTGGAAATCATTCATCAGTCCGAGCGCGACAGGGAGCGGTGTTCCGGTGGGAACGACGTGCTCGAAGGGCTTCATGAGATCTTTAAGCGTGATGTTTTCTTCCCGGAAGCGGGCGAGCAGTTGAAAAATCGATACATGTCCGAGCAGCTCGCTCGATTTGTCTACGATCACCAAGGAATCCACACGGTGTTTCTGCATGATTTTGAGCGATTCGGCGAGTCCCCGGTTGGGATGGGCGGTAACCGGATGCAGCGCCATGACATCGTCCACGGTCAAGTGGGTTTCCGGCGTATCCTGCTGAAGCCGCTGCAAGCCGATGAAGCTTTTGACAAAATCGTTCGCCGGATGGCGCAAGATCTGCTCCGGCGTGCCTCTCTGCACAATTTCCCCGTCTTTCATCAGGACGATCGTGTCGGCGATTTTGATCGCTTCGTCCATGTCGTGAGTAACGAAGACGATCGTCTTTCTCAGCTCCTGCTGAATCCGGACCAGCTCGTCCTGCAGCTGTTCGCGGCTGATCGGGTCCAGGGCGCTGAACGGCTCATCCAGGAGAATGATATCCGGTTCGGCCGCCAGGGCCCGGATCACGCCGATGCGCCGCTGCTGGCCGCCGCTTAATTCGTGGGGATAGCGGTTGCGATAGGTGTCCGGGTCCAAGTTTACGAGCGCCAGCGACTCGTCGACCCTCCGATCGATTTTGTCCTGATCCCAGTGAAGCGACCGGGGGACGATCGCGACGTTCTTGGCAATGGTCATGTGCGGGAAGAGCCCGACATTTTGAATGACGTATCCGATTTTGCGCCGCAGCTCCACCGGATCCATCTGAGCGATGTCCTTATTATGTATAAGAATTCTGCCCTTAGTAGGTTTGTTCAGGCGGTTGATGTGCTTCATTAAGGTCGATTTGCCGCGACCGCTCGGTCCGATCAGTACGGTAAGCTCGCCTTTATGGAATTCTATATTTATCGATTTGAGCGCGACGTAGCCGTCTTCATAGGTTTTATTCACCTGTTCAAAACGAATCATTCGGATCACCTCTTTCGATTATTTTGTCATTTCCCCTCATTTGCCATTCAAAATTTATTGCTTTTCCCCTTGATTTCAACCTCGTCTCTGTGCTATATTCATATTCCGGCCGTGAGCCGGGCTCGATTCCGATCCATTCGGGAAGATGCAGCAAGAAGTTGAAATAAAAAAATGCTTGCATTGATGGGCTCGAATGTGATATATTAATTGAGTCGCCTTCGACGGGTAAGTCGAGAGCGAAGAGAGAAATTGCTCTTTGAAAACTGAACAACGAGTGAGTGCTTTAAGAGAATGCAAATTCTCGTCAGCAGTAAAGATTGAGCTTTAATCAGCTCTTTTCGATAGAACTTGTCGCTTTGCTCGGCTTCGGCTGGGCGGATGCGCGAAACTTTATTGGAGAGTTTGATCCTGGCTCAGGACGAACGCTGGCGGCGTGCCTAATACATGCAAGTCGAGCGGACCCTTCGGGGTTAGCGGCGGACGGGTGAGTAACACGTAGGCAACCTGCCTGTAAGATCGGGATAACTACCGGAAACGGTAGCTAAGACCGGATAACTAACCGCGTCGCATGATGCGGTTATGAAACACGGCGCAAGCTGTGGCTTACAGATGGGCCTGCGGCGCATTAGCTAGTTGGTGGGGTAACGGCTCACCAAGGCGACGATGCGTAGCCGACCTGAGAGGGTGATCGGCCACACTGGGACTGAGACACGGCCCAGACTCCTACGGGAGGCAGCAGTAGGGAATCTTCCGCAATGGACGCAAGTCTGACGGAGCAACGCCGCGTGAGTGATGAAGGTTTTCGGATCGTAAAGCTCTGTTGCCAGGGAAGAACGCCTTGGGGAGTAACTGCCCCGAGGGTGACGGTACCTGAGAAGAAAGCCCCGGCTAACTACGTGCCAGCGACCGCGGTAATACGTAGGGGGCAAGCGTTGTCCGGAATTATTGGGCGTAAAGCGCGCGCAGGCGGCCGCTTAAGTTTGGTGTTTAAGCCCGGGGCTCAACCCCGGTTCGCACTGAAAACTGGGTGGCTTGAGTGCAGGAGAGGAAAGCGGAATTCCACGTGTAGCGGTGAAATGCGTAGAGATGTGGAGGAACACCAGTGGCGAAGGCGGCTTTCTGGACTGTAACTGACGCTGAGGCGCGAAAGCGTGGGGAGCAAACAGGATTAGATACCCTGGTAGTCCACGCCGTAAACGATGAGTGCTAGGTGTTAGGGGTTTCGATACCCTTGGTGCCGAAGTAAACACAGTAAGCACTCCGCCTGGGGAGTACGCTCGCAAGAGTGAAACTCAAAGGAATTGACGGGGACCCGCACAAGCAGTGGAGTATGTGGTTTAATTCGAAGCAACGCGAAGAACCTTACCAGGTCTTGACATCCCTCTGAATACGCTAGAGATAGCGTAGGCCTTCGGGACAGAGGAGACAGGTGGTGCATGGTTGTCGTCAGCTCGTGTCGTGAGATGTTGGGTTAAGTCCCGCAACGAGCGCAACCCTTGACTTTAGTTGCCAGCATTAAGTTGGGCACTCTAGAGTGACTGCCGGTGACAAACCGGAGGAAGGTGGGGATGACGTCAAATCATCATGCCCCTTATGACCTGGGCTACACACGTACTACAATGGCCGGTACAACGGGAAGCGAAGGAGCGATCCGGAGCGAATCCTTAGAAGCCGGTCTCAGTTCGGATTGCAGGCTGCAACTCGCCTGCATGAAGTCGGAATTGCTAGTAATCGCGGATCAGCATGCCGCGGTGAATACGTTCCCGGGTCTTGTACACACCGCCCGTCACACCACGAGAGTTTACAACACCCGAAGTCGGTGGGGTAACCGCAAGGAGCCAGCCGCCGAAGGTGGGGTAGATGATTGGGGTGAAGTCGTAACAAGGTAGCCGTATCGGAAGGTGCGGCTGGATCACCTCCTTTCTATGGAGTCCATGTCGTCTGTAGGGCGACGGACAATACAGCAACTTCGGTTGCGAACAGCACTCACTCGTGTTCAGTTTTGAAAGGTGCAATGCCTTTCGAATCCTGGCAAGCTTCTTGGTAAAAGTTGATGGTTGCATCAATGGGCCGGGGCATGCTAAGATAATCTTCCTGCCGATGACGGCGCCGAACTTGTTCCTTGAAAACTGGATATCGAAACAAAGTAACAATAGCTGAAGTATTCCGCTGCGATTTCGCAAGAAATCGTCAGCATGTATGCTTAATGCTTACCGGTGTCATGCTAACGCATGGATTGTCGACGATCTGCGATCGCGACGAGGTTAAGCTAATAAGAGCACACGGAGGATGCCTAGGCGCCAGGAGCCGAAGAAGGACGTGGCGAACAACGATAACGCCTCGGGGAGCCGTAAGCAGGCTTTGATCCGGGGATGTCCGAATGGGGAAACCCGGCTGCGGTAATTCGCAGTCACCATGTAGTGAATACATAGCTACATTGGAGGCAGACGAGGGGAACTGAAACATCTAAGTACCCTCAGGAAAAGAAAACAAAAGTGATTCCGTCAGTAGCGGCGAGCGAAAGCGGATTAGCCCAAACCAGGGGCTTGCCCCCTGGGGTTGTGGGACGTCAATGTGAGATGAGTTTGTTAGGTGAAGAGGTCTGGAAAGGCCCATCACAGAGGGTAACAATCCCGTAGCCGAAAGCAAACGAAATCTCTAGACGGATCCCGAGTACCGCGAGACACGTGAAACCTCGTGGGAATCCGGCAGGACCATCTGCCAAGGCTAAATACTCCCTGGCGACCGATAGTGAAGCAGTACCGTGAGGGAAAGGTGAAAAGAACCGCGGGAGCGGAGTGAAAAAGAACCTGAAACCGTGTGCTTACAAGAAGTCAGAGCCCGTTCATGGGTGATGGCGTGCCTTTTGTAGAATGAACCGGCGAGTTACGTTCCCGTGCGAGGTTAAGGTGAGAAGCCGAAGCCGCAGCGAAAGCGAGTCTGAATAGGGCGCATGAGTACGTGGACGTAGACCCGAAACCGGGTGATCTACCCCTGTCCAGGGTGAAGGTGCGGTAACACGCACTGGAGGCCCGAACCCACGAATGTTGAAAAATTCGGGGATGAGGTGGGGGTAGCGGAGAAATTCCAATCGAACTCGGAGATAGCTGGTTCTCCCCGAAATAGCTTTAGGGCTAGCCTCGGGTTAGAGTCGCGGAGGTAAAGCACTGATTGGGTGCGGGGCCCGCCAAGGGTTACCAAGTCCAGTCAAACTCTGAATGCCGCAGACTTGATGCCCGGGAGTCAGACAGTGAGTGCTAAGATCCATTGTCAAGAGGGAAACAGCCCAGATCATCAGCTAAGGTCCCCAAGTGTGTGTTAAGTGGGAAAGGATGTGGAGTTGCGCAGACAACCAGGATGTTGGCTTAGAAGCGACCACCATTCAAAGAGTGCGTAATAGCTCACTGGTCGAGTGACTCTGCGCCGAAAATGTAACGGGGCTAAACACACCACCGAAGCTATGGGTCCGTAAGGGCAGTAGGGGAGCGTTGTAACAGCAGTGAAGGTTGATCGTAAGGACAGCTGGAGCGGTTACAAGTGAGAATGCCGGTATGAGTAACGAAAAGATCAGTGAGAATCTGATCCGCCGAAAGCCTAAGGGTTCCTGAGGAAGGTTCGTCCACTCAGGGTTAGTCGGGACCTAAGGCGAGGCCGAAAGGCGTAGTCGAAGGACAACAGGTTGAAATTCCTGTACCACCGTGAACCGTTATGAGCGATGGGGTGACGCAGAAGGATAGTGACGCGAGCCGATGGATGCTCGTCCAAGCAGTGAGGCTGATGTGTAGGCAAATCCGCACATCGTAAGGCTGGGCTGTGATGGGGAGGGAAAATTACAGTACCGAAGGTCATGAGTTCAAGTCGCCGAGAAAAGCCTCTAGCCAGGGAGAAGGTGCCCGTACCGCAAACCGACACAGGTAGGCGAGCAGAGGATGCTAAGGCGCGCGGAAGAACTCTCGTTAAGGAACTCGGCAAAATGACCCCGTAACTTCGGGAGAAGGGGTGCCTCGGTAGGGTGAATAGCCCGAGGGGGCCGCAGTGAAAAGGCCCAAGCGACTGTTTAGCAAAAACACAGGTCTGTGCGAAGCCGCAAGGCGAAGTATACGGGCTGACGCCTGCCCGGTGCTGGAAGGTTAAGGGGAGCGGTTAGGAGTAATCCGAAGCTGTGAACCGAAGCCCCAGTAAACGGCGGCCGTAACTATAACGGTCCTAAGGTAGCGAAATTCCTTGTCAGGTAAATTCTGACCCGCACGAATGGCGTAACGACTTGGGCGCTGTCTCGACGAGAGATCCGGTGAAATTTTAATACCTGTGAAGATGCAGGTTACCCGCGACAAGACGGAAAGACCCCATGGAGCTTTACTGCAGCTTGATATTGGACTTTGGTACGATCTGTACAGGATAGGTGGGAGCCTGAGAAGCCGGAGCGCCAGCTTCGGTGGAGGCGCCGTTGGGATACCACCCTGATCGTATCGGAGTTCTAACCTGGCACCCTGATCGGGTGCGGGAACAGTGTCAGGTGGGCAGTTTGACTGGGGCGGTCGCCTCCTAAAGAGTAACGGAGGCGCCCCAAGGTTCCCTCAGAATGGTTGGAAATCATTCGAAGAGTGCAAAGGCAGAAGGGAGCTTGACTGCGAGACAAACAGGTCGAGCAGGGACGAAAGTCGGGCTTAGTGATCCGGTGGTACCGCATGGAAGGGCCATCGCTCAACGGATAAAAGCTACCCTGGGGATAACAGGCTTATCTCCCCCAAGAGTCCACATCGACGGGGAGGTTTGGCACCTCGATGTCGGCTCATCGCATCCTGGGGCTGAAGTAGGTCCCAAGGGTTGGGCTGTTCGCCCATTAAAGCGGTACGCGAGCTGGGTTCAGAACGTCGTGAGACAGTTCGGTCCCTATCTGTCGCGGGCGCAGGAAATTTGAGAGGAGCTGTCCTTAGTACGAGAGGACCGGGATGGACGTACCGCTGGTGTACCAGTTGTTCCGCCAGGAGCACGGCTGGATAGCCAAGTACGGAAGGGATAAGCGCTGAAAGCATCTAAGCGTGAAGCCCCCTCAAGATGAGATTTCCCAGTATGTAAGACCCCTTGTAGACGACGAGGTAGATAGGTTCGGGGTGGAAGCGCGGCAACGTGTGGAGCTGACGAATACTAATCGGTCGAGGGCTTATCCTACAGGTTTTGCGACAGCAAAACCCCATCGGAAGCATAAGCAACGGTAAATTAAGCGAGCATAAAGAATTCAGCGAAAATACTTGTTTCGATCCAGTTTTCAGGGCGCAAGTCGTTCTGAGCTGAAGAAAGAGATGTTCCTTGGCGGGAACATCGTATATAATGTTTGGTGATGATGGCGGAAGGGAACCACGCGTACCCATCCCGAACACGACCGTTAAGCCTTCCAGCGTCGATGGTACTTGGACCGAAGGGTCCTGGGAGAGTAGAACGTCGCCAAGCATTGTTCCCTGATAGCTCAGTTGGTAGAGCACTCGACTGTTAATCGAGTTGTCACAGGTTCGAGTCCTGTTCGGGGAGCCACTCTTTCTTTGGAGAGGTGTCCGAGCTGGCCGAAGGAGCACGATTGGAAATCGTGTAGGCGTCACAAGCGTCTCGAGGGTTCGAATCCCTCTCTCTCCGTAGGTTTACTCTTTATAAGGGATGAGAACTGAGGCTTCACATCTCTGAATTACATAGCAAGGCCCGTTGGTCAAGGGGTTAAGACACCTCCCTTTCACGGAGGTAACAGGGGTTCGAATCCCCTACGGGTCATTTCCCATGGAGGCTTAGCTCAGCTGGGAGAGCATCTGCCTTACAAGCAGAGGGTCGGCGGTTCGATCCCGTCAGCCTCCACCATAAATATATTTTACTGACGCGGGGTGGAGCAGCGGCCCGGTAGCTCGTCGGGCTCATAACCCGAAGGCCGCAGGTTCAAATCCTGCCCCCGCAACCAATTTTTCTTAGTGTGGAGCCGTGGTGTAGAGGCCTAACATGCCTGCCTGTCACGCAGGAGACCGCGGGTTCGAATCCCGTCGGCTCCGCCATTTGTAATTTGCCGTCGTAGCTCAGCGGTAGAGCAACGCACTCGTAATGCGTAGGTCGGAGGTTCGATTCCTCTCGACGGCACCATTACAGCCTTTAACACGAAACATGGCGGTCGTGGCGAAGGGGTTAACGCACCGGATTGTGGCTCCGGCACTCGTGGGTTCAAGTCCCATCGATCGCCCCATTGATGTTGGGGATTAGCCAAGCGGTAAGGCAACGGACTTTGACTCCGTCATGCCTAGGTTCGAATCCTAGATCCCCAGTATTCTATCCTCTTAAGTGCTGGTGTGATGACGCTTATGAGGATTCTTCTATGTTATGAGCCATTAGCTCAGTCGGTAGAGCACCTGACTTTTAATCAGGGTGTCGTAGGTTCGAGTCCTACATGGCTCACCAGTTTTAATAAGCTAGGATAAGCGGAAGTGGCTCAGGGGTAGAGCATCGCCTTGCCAAGGCGAGGGTCGCGGGTTCGAATCCCGTCTTCCGCTCCATTAATGCTTAATGGGAATCAGGGATGAGAACCTTTAGGGTTCGTCGAAGCATTGCTTCGTTAGAATGGCTTCGCAGTCTCGAAGTGAAACGAAGAGTATCCCGTCTTCCGCTCCACGAAGCTAAATGGAAAATATGGTTGTGAACCCTTGGGTTTGTCGATCAATAACATTTTCCTTGGAAATTTGTGCTGTTTATCCTTGCAATCAAGTTATGTTTTATGTAAATTATATATGTGTTTATTATGCGGAAGTGGCTCAGGGGTAGAGCATCGCCTTGCCAAGGCGAGGGTCGCGGGTTCGAATCCCGTCTTCCGCTCCACTTTATGCCGGTATGGCGGAATTGGCAGACGCGCGCGACTCAAAATCGTGAGGGAAACCGTGGGGGTTCAAGTCCCTCTACCGGCAGGAATCATACTAACGGGACGTAGCTCAGCTTGGTAGAGCACCTGGTTTGGGACCAGGGGGTCGCATGTTCGAATCGTGTCGTCCCGACCATTTTCAACTTATATGCGGGTGTAGTTCAATGGTAGAACTCCAGCCTTCCAAGCTGGTAGCGTGGGTTCGATTCCCATCACCCGCTCCAATCCACCTGTTCCAGTAGCTCAGCTGGATAGAGCAACGGCCTTCTAAGCCGTCGGTCGGGGGTTCGAATCCCTCCTGGGACGTTCTTGCTGATTCAAGGCCGCATAGCCTTATAACCTATATAAAATGCACGATAATGAAACCTTCTTTGACGGAAATGTCGGAGAAGGTTTTTTAATGTTTTCTGCTTTTTTTAAAGACAATCATGTTGATAAAGTAAGGTACGGGTTGTCAGTACAGTCGCAATATAGTAAGATACGTCTAGCTCAAACGTTAACCAATATTCATTATTCATGGTTAACAATTAAACGAAGGAGTGGAGTAAAGTGCTGAAAAAGGAAATGCGATGGAATGATTTAGCTGAGAAGGCCTTAGACGGTGAGTTGATAACGATGGAGGAAGGCTTGTCTGTGCTGGAAGCGACGGATGACGAGTCGCTCCCGCCGCTGCAGGCGGCGTATAAGGTCCGTCGGTATTACTATGGCCAAAAAGTCAAGCTGAATCTCATCATTAATGCAAAGAGCGGATTATGCCCGGAGGATTGCGGCTACTGCTCCCAGTCGGTCGTTTCAAAGGCTCCTATATCGAAATACCCCTTATTGGAAAAGGAGATCCTTGTGGAAGGAGCGCGAAAAGCCCTGGAGCTTAAGGTAGGTACATACTGCATCGTAGCCAGTGGTCGGAGTCCGACAAATAAGGAGCTGGAGCAGGTGATTGAGGCGGTGGAGGAGATCAAAGGGGCCATGCCGTTGAAAATATGCGCCTGTTTGGGAATTTTAAGTGAAGAGCAGGCGAAGCGGCTAAAAAAAGCCGGGGTCGACCGATATAATCATAATTTGAATACCAGCCGCGGGCATTTTGACCGGATCACTTCGACGCATACTTATGAAGACCGGGTAGCTACAGTAGAAAAAGCAAAGGTTGCAGGGATATCGCCTTGCTCCGGAGTGATTATCGGAATGGGAGAAAGCAATCGGGAAATCGTTGAGATGGCCTTTGCCCTGCGCGAGCTGGATGCGGATTCGATACCGGTGAACTTTTTAAACCCGATTCCGGGAACGCCGCTAGAGGGCAAACGTGATCTGAACCCGCGGCAATGCCTAAAGGTGCTCGCGTTAATGCGTTTGGTCAACCCGTCGAAGGAGATCCGGATTGCCGGCGGACGGGAAGTGAACCTTCGCTCACTGCAGGCTCTGGGCTTATATGCGGCGAATTCGGTGTTTGTAGGCGACTATTTGACGACAGAAGGTCAGGAAGCCATGGAAGATCACAAAATGATTGAAGATATGGGCTTTGAAATCGAATTATGCGCGTTATAAAACGGGCTGAAGGAACCTGATCTGATGATTATTTTATAAGGCTTTTTAGCCTGCGGCGGTATAGCGTAATGGGGCCAATTGACTTATAATTATATAGGACAAGTCTTGGGTATCACGAGAGGGAATGCTGCGGTAGATTGACTTAAAACGTTTAAATGGGGTGCGAAGAATGAGTTTTTTTGATCTAACTGGAAAAGTGGCCTTGGTAACGGGGGAGCCGTCGGCTTGGGCGGAGCTATCTCGATCGGGCTGGCCAAAGCCGGCGCAGATATTGCTATTGTAACCAGCAATAACCGTTCTCAGGAAACGCAGCAGCAAATTGAAGCGCTGGGCCGCAAGGTTCACACGATCGTTGCGAATCTGATGGACGAAAGTGCACTCGATAGCGTTGTGAAGGAAACACTGTCTGTATTCGGTAAAATCGATATTTTGGTGAATAATGCGGGCATCATTCGCCGTACTCCGGCCGCCGATCATGCCGCCTCGGACTGGCACGATGTGCTGAATCTGAATTTAAACTCGGCCTTTTTCCTCTCGCAATTGGTCGGCCGCGAGATGATCAAGCAGGGCTCCGGCAAGATTATCAATATCGCCTCGATGCTCAGCTTCCAAGGAGGCATTAACGTTCCAGGCTATACCGCTTCCAAGCATGCCATTGCAGGCATTACGAAAGCGCTTGCCAACGAATGGGCAAGTAAAGGGATTCAAGTCAATGCCATCGCTCCGGGTTATATGGAAACGGATAACACGGCTGCACTCCGGGCCGATCAAGAACGTACCGCGCAAATAATGGTGCGCATTCCTGCCGGTCGGTGGGGGACGCCCGAGGATTTGCAGGGACCGGCGGTTTTCCTCGCTTCGGCTGCGTCGGATTATATGAACGGACACGTGCTATGCGTGGACGGCGGATGGATGGCTCGATAAGCTATGGGACAACAAGCAGGACAGGCGCAAATGTATGAGCCGGAAATTATTACTTTTGGGGAGACCATGGCCCTGATGCTGCCGAAAGGCTCCAAGGGAATTGAATATTCCCCGGACTTCCAAGTGCTGTTCGGCGGGGCGGAGAGCAACTTTGCCATCGGCGTAGCGCGGCTGGGCCACCGTGTAGGCTGGTTCAGTCGTCTGGGCAAAGACCCGCTGGGACAAATGATTCTCAAAAGGATCCGCGGGGAAGGCGTGGACGTATCCCGGGTAGAGCTGACCACCGAAGCCCCGACAGGATTAATGTTCCGGGAGGTCGTACAGGGGAAAACCTCCGTTTATTATTACCGTAAAGGCTCGGCGGCCAGTACGCTGAAGCCGGAGCATCTGGATGAGGAATATATTAAGCAGGCTAAATATCTGCATATTACGGGGATTACGCCCGCTCTTAGCGCAAGCCGCCGTGAAACGGCCAAGGAAGCGATCCGAATCGCCCGTAAACACGGCGTAAAGGTATGTTTCGACCCGAACCTGCGGCTCAAGCTGTGGACGCTTGACGAAGCTCGCGGCGTGCTGTTTGAGCTTGCGAAGGAAGCCGATTACTTTCTGCCGGGGCTGGATGAACTGAAGCTGC
This sequence comes from Paenibacillus sp. P25, assembly GCA_024704175.1. GTDB lineage: Bacteria > Bacillota > Bacilli > Paenibacillales > NBRC-103111 > Paenibacillus_G. Next base: position 5,864,084 of record CP085629.1, on the reverse strand, counting down.
TGTACCAAACGGAAAGCTTCGATGAGATTGTTGCCCGTTTAAGGGAGCTGAAGGCCGTTTCTATCGTCAAAGGCGGCGAGGATGAGACTTATATCGTCGACAAGGAGAATGTCGTATCGGTGCCGTATTTTGAGGCTGAGCGGGTCGTCGATACGGTAGGTGCCGGGGACGGCTTCTGTGCCGGATTCTTCTCCGGTTTGCTCAAGGGCTTCAGCCTGGAGGAAGCCGTTAGGCTGGGCAACCTGATCGGCTGCATGGTCGTACAGACGGAAGGCGATTGGGAAGGCATCCCGACCTGGGAGCAGGCCCAAGCGTTTCTAAATAATGTGAAACATGTAGAGCGCTAATTCAAAATCATGCGAAGGAACGGGTACGGATATGAAAAAGCTTAGACTCGTGCAACAAATCGTAGACGAAGGCGTCGTAGCGGTGCTCCGCGGCGAAACGCCGGATGAAGTTGTGGAGATGGCCGAACAGGCCATAGAGGGCGGCATCAAAGTCATCGAAGTGACGATGACGGTGCCTTTTGCGCTGCAGGCGATTGAGAAGCTGGCTAAGAAATATTCGAGCGAAACGCAGGATCCTTCGAAATATGCCATTATCGGCGTAGGGACGGTTCTGGATCCGGAGACGGCGCGTGTAGCGATTCTCAGCGGCTCGGAGTTCGTGGTAGGGCCTTCTTTGAACCCGGAAACCGTAAAGCTCTGCAATAGATACCGGATTCCTGTTATGCCGGGAGTGATGACGATTGAGGAGATCCAGCGAGCATTGGAGCTGGGAGTTGATGTCGTGAAGCTGTTCCCGGGCAACCTCTATTCCCCGGCGATGATTAAGGCCATCAAAGGGCCGCCGCCGCAGGCGAATATCATGCCGACGGGAGGCGTTTCGCTCAGCAATCTGGGCGAATGGATTAAAGCGGGGGCCGTAGCCGTAGGCATCGGATCCGACCTGACGACGGAAGCGGTAAAGACCGGCGACTACAGTCTTGTAGCGAAAAAAGCGGCCCAGTATATTGAAGCTTATCGGGTCGCCAAGCAGTAAGACGTTCAAGCGGTACGAGAAGGTCTCATATCCATAATAAAAAGCAGGGATGCACGTTCCTTGAGAGGAGCGGCGGCCCTGCTTTTTTATGTATTAAAAGAAAAATCCCCTCAGATACGCTCTGAGGGGATCCCTGTATATCTCGATTACTCGGTTGCAACGGACTGGTCCGCTTGCAGGCCGACCGGAGCAATCCGGACGAAATTCGCTTCCAGGTTGTTCAGCAGTTGCTGAATGCTTTCCGCCGCTTCCGTCTGACCGGATTTCACCAGTTCTTCATAATAAGCGCCGAGCAGTTCGTTCAAGTCTTTGATGCTTTGCTGGCCGATCGCTTCGATCTTGACCTTCGCACCTTTGGCAATCCGGCGCTCAATGGCTGCATGATCCAGACCCATCTCAGGAACAAGACGCTGGTAGATTACACCGCCGGTCATCCCTGCGCAGATCCATGGACCCGGGTCGCCGAGGACCACGGCACGGCCGTTGGTCATGTACTCGAATGCGAAGCCTTTGAGGTTGGCGCGTGCGGCCAATCCGCCCAGGTCATCGCGAAGCGGTGTCGTGATTTCGCCGCCGAAGACCACATCTGCGCCGGAGAAGCGGATGCAGGCACGGGTATCGGCATTGCCTTGAATCAGGAACAAGCCTTTTTGTGCCCCATAGCCGAACGATTTACCAACCGAACCGTTGATGAACTGCTTATGCTTGCTAGGCGCCTTTAGGATGGCAACTTTACCGCCGGAAGACATTTTACCAACACCGTCTTCCGCGCCGCCGTGTACCGTAATATCGATACCGCGGGCGTTGAATGCCGCCAAGCCGTTACCCGGCACGGAACCTTCGGTAATCGTAATATCTACCGCCGGAAGCTGATCGTAGCCGCCGTCAAAACGGTCTCTTACGCGATGACTTGCATAGCGGCTGACCAGAATACGGGACTGGGCATCCACTTTATGCCACTTGCGTTCCACCGTCGTCTCGAAAGCTACGGAGTCCGGGTAGAACTCCTGGCCTTCGGCGCCGGCGGCGATGCGGATATCGGACGATACCGCGGCTTCCACCTCAGCGAGCAGTTGCTCCTGCGCCGCTGCGAACGAAATCGGAGCCGGACGGAGCAGATCGGACAGGTCGATCCTTTCAAGATGGCTCACTTGCTTGAGCAGGTCGGAACGGCCGACCAGATCCTGCAGGTTTTTGAAACCAAGCTGCGCTACAACTTCGCGAACTTCTTGACCGATGCCGCCGAACAGACGGACAAGGGAATCAACCGCAAGATCGTACACGCGGGGAACGAAACGGCGCAGGCCCTTTTCTTCCGCTTCTTCGAGCGAATCGATCTGCGTCGCAATCCCTACGTGACAGGTGTCGAGATGACAGCCGCGGCAGGTTGTGCAGCCGATGGACTGCATTGCGATGGAACCGAAGCCTACACGGTTAGCACCGAGCAGAACCATCTTCACGACGTCCGCACCGGACTTCATGCCGCCGTCGGACCAGAGCTCGACGCGGTGGCGAAGTCCTGCATCGATCAACGCCAGGTGGGCAAGCTTCGTACCGATCTCCGTAGGCAGACCCACGTGCGTGATGGAGTGAATCCGCGCCGCACCCGTACCGCCGTCAAAACCGGACAGTGTGATAACGTCGGCGCCTGCTTTCGCTACGCCTACGGCGATGGTGCCGATACCCGGAACGACCGGTACTTTTACGATAATTTTCGCTTTACGGCCGCTTGCTTCTTTGAGCTCGGAAATGATTTGCGCCAAGTCCTCGATCGAGTAAATATCGTGGTTGTTGGACGGCGAAATCAGGTCGGAGCCGATCGTCGCATTCCGCGCCGCCGCGATCTTGGCCGTAACCTTGGAGCCCGGCAGGTGACCGCCTTCGCCCGGTTTTGCGCCTTGACCGATCTTGATCTCAAGGAACGCTACCGCATTCGCGAGTTCAATGTTTACACCGAAGCGGCCGGAAGCCACCTGGGCGCCGCGGGTCCGCTTGTAGCGGCCCAGCATGTCTTTGATCTCGCCGCCTTCGCCGTTCATCGTCACCATGTTCAGGCGTTCGCCGGCTTCCGCATAAGCGCGGAATGCCGTTTCGTTCTGCGAGCCGAAGGACATGGAGGAGATAAGCATTGGCAGGTCGTGTCCGCCGATACCGATGTCCACTTGGGACGGATCAAGCGGCTTGCGGCCTTCGGCATAGGCCTTCTCAAAATCGAAATCCGCTACGTGACGGATGGAAATCGGATTCTTCTTCTCTTCCTCGCGGAGCTTGTTGCGGTAATCTTCATAGGAAGCCGCACCGGATGCCGCATCGCCGAGAGCCTTCCACATGCGCTGGAAGAAACGGAAGTTCTTCGCGGCTTTGGCTTTCGGGTTGGAGAAGTCGTTGTAACGGGCTTCGGCGTCCGCCTCGAACTCGGCATAGCCGGTTCCTGCTTTGTCGCTGCCCAGGTAATTCACGATATCCAGCACTTCCGCCAGCTCCGGCTTGAGGCCGATGGAGGAGAAGAAGCGTGTGTAACCGCGAAGCTCGTGCGTACCGATCGTGGAGATCACCTTCTCCAGACCTTTCATCAGCGCCGTGAACACTTTGCGTGCTGCAGGAGCGCCGTCCTTGGCCGATGCCGTAGCGAACAGCACGTAAGGAGACAGTACATCCGCACCCAAGCCGCAGGCAACAGCCATATCGTGCAGGTCGCGGATCGAAGCGCTGCGCAGGACGATGCTCGCTTGACGGCGAAGATTGTCGCCGGAGCCCAGCTTCTCGGCGCGAAGTGCGATGTCTACTTTGGATACGGCCAGATGCGGGTCCATCCACAGACGGTCGTTCTGATGCGCCTCGCTGTCGTCCAGGATCAGCAGCATAGCGCCGCCGCGAACGGCCTGCACGGCATCCTGAGCCAGCTGATCGAGAGCCGCTTGCAGGGAAGTTCCTCGCGCAAAGGTCAGCGAGAGTTTCACTACAGCGCCTTGGAAAATCGTCATCAGCTGCTCGAGGCTCGGTCGCTTCAGCTCCGTCAAAGAGTCTACGCCGTTGCCGCCTTCCAGCACGACCGGATACAGAAGCTCGACACGCGGACGCTGATCCGGCTGCGCGTATACTACAGGGCGAGGGCCCACGACTACACGGGTGGAGAAGTGCTCCATCTCGCGGTCGCGGTCAATCGCAGGGTTCGTCACTACCGCTACGCTTTCTTTAATGAAATCCGGAATGTTCTGACGCTCCCAGTTCAGGGTCGCGTGCGGGCTGTCGTGACCGAGCGAACGGATCGGCTCGGCGCCGGTTTCCGCCATCGTCTCGATATGCTGAATGCCTTCACGGTCCCAGCCGAATGCGCTGTACAGCGAATCGGTAGGAGTCACGTCTGCCGAAGGAGCCGCCTCCACAGCAGGCACCGATTCATTCAGATGCTTGCGGAGCCCTTCGAATTTCAGGTTGCGGGCTTTCGCGCGCTCGAGAACTTTATTTTGCACCTGATGGTAAGGAATCACTTGTACATGCTCGCCCGGCGTCAGCACAACGCCGATTTTCTCACCCGGTGCGATCGGCTTCGGATCGGCAACCATCTCGCCAACCGTAATGACGCCTTGCTCGGAGGAGAAGTAAAGAGACGTTTCGCTTTCGACCATCCATACCGGACGAAGGCCCAGCGCATCGACGCTGAAAATGCACTCGTTGCCGTAACGGGATACGATCCCGGCAGGACCTTGTGCAAAGTGGCCCCACATTTGACGATAATACACATACAGATCTTGAAGATCTTCGTTGTACAGCTTCATTTCGTTCAGGATCGGCGGGAACACGATCTCCATCGCTTCGAAAAGGCTCAGGTTGAAGCGGTGGATGAACGTTTCGATCGTACGGTTCATATCCTGCGAGTCCGAACCGCCGTCCACGAGCGGAACGCCGACCATATCGGCTTCGAGGCGGAGCTTTTTCACCGTGTTGATCTCGCCGTTATGGCCGAGCAGGGAGAAAGGCTGCACGCGGAAGAAGCTCGATTGGGTATTGGTGGAGTAACGGTTATGACCGATCGTTACCTGCGCCGCAAACAGCGGATCGCGGGTATCGTTGAAGTACTTCGGAAGAATGCTGGCCGCGCCCATCACTTTGTAGGCGGCGGTGACGTTGCTGAGTGTAGCCACATGCACGTTGTATTTGGCTTCGATGGCTACATGAAGCTCGAACAGGTGGTCGGCGACCTTCACCTCTTGCTTGTCGCAGAGGCCGGCAATTTGCCAGAAGGTCGGCTCGTCGTTCCGGCCGTTCGGACCGAGGACGCCGCTGTCGACTTCGTTCTCCTGCTCAAGCAGAATGCCGACTTGGAATTGGTTAAAGAGCTCACGGATGCCCTTCTGCATATCGGCAACCGAAATATCCAGCTTGCGTGGCACGAAAATATGAGCAACGGAAAAGCGCTCGTCATAAGCCAGCTTGCCGTCAAGGCCGGCATCCGTCAGCTTTTTCTCCCACAGCGCTCTCGGAATGTCCGTCAAAATACCGCGACCGTCACCTTCGCCATTGATGAATCCCGAACGATGTTCCATTTTGACAAGCGCATCGATCGTTTTTTGGATATTGTCGCGGGAAGGGAAGCCGTCTTTTTCAACAATACAAATGATGCCGCACTATCGTGCTCCGTGGCCAAAAGGTTCTGAAAACGGCCTTCATTGCGCATTACTTCATTCATTCTGATGGTCAGCAGGCTGACCGTCACCTCCCAATAAAAATGATGCGGATTCATCCGTAGTTAAGGTTTGTTCATGTCGCAAAAGAAAGCGGACAAAGTCACGGCGGCAGAGAGGCTGCATAAAAATACAATATTTCTGCATAAATGACTTGTTCGGCGGTTTCTTGGACTGCACGAAGCTGCGCTTAAGGGGACACTAATAAAAAAATAAATGTGCCCACTTCGACAAAATGAGCGCATATCTTCGCGGTTTTATGACGAAAACCTTACAATATAGCCGATTGTAATGATGATTAAAGTATAACTAGAATACCATGAAATCCGAATTGAGACAATAGAACAATCATGGTATTCCTTTCTTGTAAGCGCTATCTATTTTGCATAACTGGTGAATAAAGGGAAAATTTTCGCGCTGTGAAGCCTTTTTGAAAAAACGAACGAACTATTACCGGCTTCCGATAATAGTTCGTAATTCGGGTGATAAATGGAATTTATTGTTTTCCGCCGGTGCGTGCCGCCCGCGGTAACTTACGCCATTTGCGAAAAAGCCCGTTCCGCCGCTTCCACCGTGTAAGCGACGTCCTCTTCCGTATGGGCCGTGGTCAGGAACCAGGCCTCATACTTGGAAGGCGCGAGGCAGATGCCCTGGTCCAGCATCAGGCGGAAGAATTTGGCGAACGCTTCGCCGTCCGTGTCCTGCGCCTCGTCATAGTTGGTGACCGGGTGGTCACAGAAGTGTGTCGACAGCGCACCGCGGATACGGTTGATCGTCAGCGCGACGCCGTGCCTGTACGCGGCTTCCGCCAGGCCGGTTTCCAGCGCCGCGCCGAGCTTGTCGAGCCGGTCGTACGTGCCCGGCTCCTGCAGGGCCTGCAGGCAGGCGATGCCTGCGGAGATCGACGCCGGGTTGCCCGCCATCGTGCCGGCCTGGTAGGCCGGGCCCAAGGGCGCCACCTGCGACATGATCTCTTGACGGCCCCCGTAAGCCCCGACCGGCGACCCGCCGCCGATGATTTTGCCCAAGGCCGTCAGGTCCGGCTCGATGGCCGAGAAGCAGTCGGTGCCGGCGGCACCGTCTGCGGCCGGGAGGCCATCATAGGTCTGTACCGTTCCGTAGTGGAACCGGAACGCCGTGATCACCTCGTCATAGATGACGAGGGAGCCGTTCGCGCGCGCCAGCCTGCAGAGCCCTTCGAGGAAGCCCGGCTTCGGCATGACCATGCCGAAGTTGCCCACGATGGGCTCGACCATGACGGCGGCGACGTCAGGGCCCCAGTGCGCGAGGGCCGCTTCGAGCGCAGCGAGGTCGTTGTACGGCACGGTGATCACCTCGTGCGCGATGCTGGTCGGGATCCCGGCGCTGTCGGGGATCCCGAGGGTGGACGGGCCGGAGCCCGCGGCGACGAGCACAAGGTCGGAGTGGCCGTGGTAGCGACCGGCGAACTTAATGATCTTGGCCCGGCCGGTATAGGCCCGGGCGACGCGGATCGTCGTCATGACGGCCTCCGTGCCGGAATTGACGAAGCGGACTTTATCCAAGGAAGGAATGGCCTCCTTCAGCATGCGGGCGAACTCGATTTCAAGCTCTGTCGGGGTACCGTACAGCGTGCCGTTCTCCGCGGCGCGGCAGATCGCCGCCGTGACATGCGGGTGGGCATGGCCTAGAATAATCGGGCCGTAAGCCGCCAGGTAGTCGATGTAGCGGTTGCCGTCTACATCCCAGAAGTAAGCGCCCTGCCCGCGTTTCATAAAGACGGGGGCGCCGCCGCCGACGGCTTTGAACGAGCGGGAAGGACTGTTGACCCCTCCGACGATATGCTCCAGCGCCTCTTGGTACAGCCTACCGGACTGCTCTCTTGAAACAGCGGAATGTATGGATGAATTCATGGGTATCATCGCATCCTTTTTTTAGAATCAAAGGTTTTTAATCTGAAGCTTGGTACATATCCAATAAGCCTGTGGGTGGTGGAGCAGGTCGCCTTGCCGCACCGTAACGGGAAGGCTTCGAGAAAACAAACGGCGGCCTGGTTTCCGTGGAAGGGACGGCCGGTAAGCGTCTATAATTTGCATTTCGATCATGGCCTATCCTCCTTCCCATGTAAAAAGAAGCGGGTATCCGTACATTATAAGTAATTTTCCGGCGGTTGAAAACCGCGCCCGCCTATTTTAAGGATTACAAGCATTGATGTTATAATATAAGAAAGAGAGGCCGGAACAAAAGTTCGGGGCTCATCATGAAAGGAGCGGCATCGATGAACGGCAAGGATGGCCATGTACCCGAATCCTTGGGAGGCCTGCTGGCCCAAACGTACCGCCGGGTGGTTCAGGGGCTGAGCCAGCGGTTCAAGCCTTATGGGGTCACCCCGGAGCAGTACGGGCCGCTTCACCAGCTGTGCGCCAAGGAAGGCATTCCGCAAAAGGAATTGGCCGAACGGACGGATCGCGACCAGCCCGGCGTAACCCGGATCCTGGACGGGCTGGAGCGCAAAGGTTGGATTGAGCGGAGGCCGAATGCGGAGGACCGCCGGTCTTTCCTTGTCTATCCGACGGAGGAAGGACGCAAGCTGGACGCCGTTCTCACCCCGATCGAGCGGCAGACGATCAAGGACATGTTCGGCTGTCTGAATTCGGAAGAAGAGCGGCTCTTGGCACTTTGGCTGAAGCGGGTCGGCGAGTCGGCGCTGCAGCTGCAGCAGGAAGGCCGGACCTCGGCGGCGGAGGAAAGCGGGATGAAGGAGCAGGAGCTGCATCACAAAAGCTAGTGCCGCACAAAAAAAGCTTGCGCTATTCATTGGTAGAATAACGCGAGCTCCTGTATTCATGACTAACGCAGGCTGGTGTTCTTCACTCCGGCATTCGCTGCACTGCCGCCGCGGGAGCTTTCCTGCTTCGTCTTTCCGCCGCCGCCGGAAGACGATTTCTCAGCCGGCGCATTCGGGTCCCGCCCTTCGAACAGCGCCTGCACGTAGGCCTGAAGCTTATCCTTGTTGACCGCCAGCACCTCGGCACCGCCTACCCGCTTCTCGATGAGCAGATCGGACGGAGGCACCTGCTGGCTGACCATCCCTTCCGCTTTGGCCTCATAAGCCAGCGAGCCGAGCTTCAGCATATCGGTTGTCGTCAGATTCGTTTCAATATAAGGATCGATGCTGTTCAGGATTCGCGGCGACCGGATGAGCGAGCCGGTAGTCTGCATCTTTTGCGCTACCGCTTGAATAAATTTGCGCTGGCGCTCCGTCCGGGCGAAATCGCTCATCGCATCGTGCCGGAACCGGACATACTGCAGCGCGGTTTTGCCGTCGAGATGCTGCATGCCCTTTTTCAAATTGATGTCGTACTCGTGACCGTCCTCAGCGTCGCTGTACTTCATGTCCTTCTCGACTTCCAGATCAATGCCGCCGATCGCGTCGACCAGAGCGATAAAGCCCTTAAAATCGGTATAGACATAGTATTGTATCGGTATGCCCATCAGATCACTGACGGTTTTCATGGCCAGATTGGGGCCGCCCGTGGATAATGCGGTGTTGATGCGGTCTTCGCCTTGTCCGGGGATTTTGACATATGTATCCCTAAGAATCGAGAACAGATAAGCCTTCTTAGTGACGGGATCGATCGACGCGACCATCATCGAATCGGAACGCGGGATTTCGTTCTTCTTCAGACCCCGGGAATCGCCGCCGAGAATCAGTACGTTCACCCGTTGATTGCCTTCCCATTTGGGCGGGACGTAGCTCTCGCTGCTCATGCCGACCTGCTTGGGATTCACGGTTGAGCCGATTTTCGAAGAGTAAGGGTGGCTTTGAATGTTGTTGGCAAAACGCAGAAAGCCGTATGTATAATATCCGGTCGCCGCAAGAACTGCGAGCAGCAATGTGATAAAAACCCATTTTACCGTTCTAACCATATGGATCCGATCCTTTCTACCGCGGTGTCGGCTTTTCCTATCGGGCGGGTTCGTGTATGATAACAGGTATAGGTTTCGACAATGAACAAGGATCATGCGTCTTTCTGGTCAGGAAAGTATTGCTTACATTATAAAGTGTTTTCACAATCACTCGCAAGCTTCGGCAAAAAGCGACAGGAGGAACCTGAGTTAACCATGCTGGCGATCGACGTAAATCATTTAAGAAAAGAATTCAAGGTGCAGAAGAACCGCGAAGGCCTGAAGGGCGCCGTTCGCGACCTGTTCCGGCGGGAGTATAGCCATGTGGCCGCGGTCAAGGATATTTCCTTTCAGATTCCGCAGGGCGAAATCTGCGGGTATATCGGTGAGAACGGAGCCGGCAAATCGACTACGATCAAGATGCTCACCGGTATTCTGGTGCCGACTTCGGGCGACATCCGGGTAGGGGCTTCATCCCATATAAAGAACGGGAGAAGTTCGTGCAAAACATCGGCGTCGTCTTCGGACAGCGCAGCCAGCTCTGGTGGGACATCGGCGTGATCGAATCGTTCCAGCCGCTGAAAAAGGTATATCGCGTCTCCGACAAGGAATACCGCCTGCGTCTGGATGAGCTGGTCGAACGGTCTGCATCTCGGCGAGCTGCTGGAACCGACCGGTCCGCAAGCTGAGTCTCGGCCAGCGGATGCGCTGCGAGCTCGCGGCGTCACTGATTCATAATCCGCAGATCCTGTTCCTCGACGAGCCGACCATCGGTCTCGACATTATGGTGAAGAGCGAGATCCGCGACTTCCTGCTGTCGATGAACAAGCGCTACGGAACGACGATCCTGCTCACCACCCATGACCTGCAGGATATCGAGGCCCTATGCTCCCGAGTCATTATGCTGGACGACGGCCGGATCATCTACGACGGCGGGCTCGAGGAGCTGAAGACCCAGTGGGGCAAGGGCAAAGAAGTTATTCTTCAATTCCCCGAGGCGGTCTCGCTGGGGCGCCTGGAGCAGCTGACGGAAGGGCTTGGCGTCACCTGGTCGCAGGAAAATGCGCTGACCGCCAAAGTCTGGATTCCCCAGCAGCAGGCGAATGTCTCTGTGGTGCTGAGCCGCGTGGTGGGTGTTCTGGACATCCTCGATATTAAAATCGTAGAGACGAATACCGACGACATCGTCCGCGAAATCTACAAATCCGGCTCGGCGGAGACGAAGCAAAGCCTGGATGCGCCAGGAACCGGCAAGGAACAGGAGGAAGTGTCCTCCCATGCTTAGCGCTTATATGGACATTGTCCGCATCCGGTTCCTGATGATGCTCGCTTACCGCGTGAACTATTACAGCGGGATTGTCATTTATGCGCTGAATATCGGCGCTTATTATTTTCTATGGAAGGCCATCTACGGCGGCAAGGAGCTGCTCGGCGGCATGACGGTTACGCAGATGACGACCTATGTAGCCGTGTCCTGGATGGCGAGGGCTTTTTATTTTAATAACCTCGATCGCGAGATTGCAAACGAAATTAAAGACGGAAGCGTCGCAATCCAGTTCATCCGGCCTTATAACTACATTATCGTCAAAATGATGCAGGGGCTCGGCGAAGGCCTATTCCGCTTCCTGCTTTTTTCCACGCCGGGGATGGTGGTCGTGTCGCCGCTGTTTCCGATGCAGTCGCCGCATGACCCGCATGTGTGGCTTATTTTTCTGATTATGCTGTTCTTCAGTTTTCTCATTAATTCGCAAATCAATATCATCACGGGCCTGTTTGCCTTTTTCCTGGAAAATAACGAAGGGCTCATGCGGATGAAGCGGGTGGCGGTGGATTTGTTCTCCGGCCTCGTCGTGCCGATGTCCTTCTTCCCGGGATGGGCGGAGAAGCTGATGAACTTCCTGCCGTTCCCGGCGATCACGTATTTACCCGGCTCGGTGTTCACGGGGAAGGCGGCCGGCGGTATGGCTTACCAGGTGCTCGGGATTCAGATCGTCTGGTTCCTGCTGCTCATCGTGCCGCTGTATTTGTTATGGCGCGGCGCGCGGACGCGGCTGTTCGTGCAAGGGGGTGACGGCATCATGTTCTATGCGGGACTGATCGTGGATTATTTGAAGAATTATATGAAGACGCGGCTCACGTACCGGTCCGATTTTTGGATGGAGGTGCTGTCGGACCTGCTCTTCAACGGGCTGAATTTGTTCTTCCTGCTGGTGGTCTTCCAGCACACTGCGGCGATCGGGAACTGGAACGAGCAGCAGATTCTGTTCATTTACGGCTATTTTATGGTGCCTTACGGCTTGTTTATTACTTTTTTAACCTATGGGGCTTTACCGAGCGTTACATCGTCAAGGGAGAGATGGACCGCATTCTGACCCGCCCGGCCTACAACCTGGTGCAGCTGATGCTGGAGAACATGGATCCGTCCTCGCTGTTCAGCGCGCTCGTGGGCTTCATTATTATGTGCTATTCTTGGTCGCAGCTCGGGCTCGACTTGACCTGGTACGATCCGATCATATTCATCGTGCTCGTGCTGGGGTCGGTGATGATCTACGGAGGGATCTACATTTTCTTTACGGCGCTGTCCTTCTTCTCGGATTCGCCGACCGGCATCCTGCCGCTGCTCTGGAATCTGCAGAACTACGGGCGGTATCCGGTGACGATTTACAACCGGTCGCTGAATATTATGCTCACCTGGATCCTGCCGTTCGGCTTCGTCGGCTTCTATCCCGCGGCGTATTTCCTCGACCGCGCCAACTGGGGGCTTTCGCTCTGCTGACGCCGCTTGTCGGCCTGGTGTTTCTGACCATCGGCCTGTCGGTATGGAACTACGGGGTGAAACGTTACCGTGGTGCGGGATCGTAACGGCCATCTGATGCCGGGGGCGTTGTCCCCTACGTGTCCGGGTCTGCACTGGGCGTGCAAACGAATAAGCTGAGGTCCCCGTTCCCGTTAAATTGGGAATAGGAAGTCACCTCAACGGCTGTACCGTGAAATCGGTATTCATGAATCGGATCATGAGTCCCGATTTTTTTCTGACCTCGTACCGCTCCCACTGTTCCTCGAATAAAGGACTTGCCTGCTTCAAATCCTCAACCAGCCCGGCAAACCGGGGATCGCCCGCCTCCCGGTCCATGAATCCCCGGAAGATGGCACTGGCATATAAAGCGCATTCTTTCCAGTTGACGATTCTTGACCGAAGAGTCTCGTTCGTGTACATTTGCCATAGCATGCTTCGTTCTTGCTTCGGCAGGGCGGCGAAATCGGCAAAATAGGGGACATGCATGGACCGAGGCTTTAAGAGAAGAGCTTATGGAAATAGGCGCCCGTTAGCCGCGGTGAGCGGGGACGCCTTTGGTGGCATGTGGAAATTTTTAAGCTGATTTTAATCAATCTTTTAGCCTGCGGCTAAGGTTCGCGTTATAATTCGTTAACAATTCCATCCTATAATCCGAATTGTAAAGATATTACATACGGAGGCGCGGCGGGAAAGAGGAGCGACGCCGGAAGGCTTCCATAAAAAACTATTCGGATAAGGTGGAGAGAAGCATGAAAATGAACAAATGGACCGGTAAATTAGTGGTAGGCACCTTTGCGGCAACACTGTTGTTCGGAGGAATCGGAGGCTTGACCGTCCCGCAGGCTTTCGCCGACGATGACGGCGACACGGTGATTCAAGCGCCGAACACTTCCATTCCATTGGGCCAGAGGGTGAACCTGGAGCTGAACACGATCGTCTCCAAAGCGGCTTCCCTGCTCGACATGGAGGACAATGACCTCAATGCCCAGCTTGCAGGCGGCAAGACACTCACCGACATCATTTCGTACCAAGGCGCGAACCGTTCGGAGATTTACAATCAAATCGTGCAGGAGCTGGAGCAAACGGTAAGCAACGCTCAATCCGAACAGGTGATTACCTCGGATGAAGCGAAACAGCTGAATAGCCTGGTCGAGAAATCCGTACAGACGGCCTTCGATACGCCGGGATATCAGGACCATGCCATCCCGGTCGGAACGGCTGCAGCCGCTCCGAACAACGATTTGGTGGTTCAGCAGGCCGTGGACACCGGGGCGCTGGCGGACTTTCTCGGCGTATCCAGCGATGAGCTCAATAAAGAACTCACTCAGGGCGGCAAGAAGCTGGCCGATATCGCGAGTGAGAAGGGCATCAGCGAAGATCAGCTTGTAGCGAAGCTGAAGGATCTGCTGACGCCGGCACTGCAGGACTTCATTCACACTAAATAATTTCGGCTCGCCGCCTCCCGATTCGGGGGTGGCCTTTGCCTTGTTTGGGAGGTAACACAGTTTGAATCCGCGTAATAGAAAAAGCCTGCTTCTGATCGGCGGCCTGGCACTGGCCGTAACGGCGGCGGGTTGCTCCAACAAGCCGTCTGCCGCTCCTTCGGCGTCAGGCGGGCAGCAACCGGGGACAGCTTCGGCCGAGGCGGCTTGGAAGCCCGATTATTGGCCGACATCCGGCTGGAGAACGGCCACTCCGGAAGCGCAGGGCATGGATGCCGAATCGCTGGCGGAAGCGCTCGACGCCTATAAGGACCATAACCTGCACAGCTTGGTTGTCGTGCGGAACGGCTACCTGGTGGCCGAAGCCTATAACCACGATAACCAGCCCGATACGATCCAGGAGCTGCATTCCGCGACGAAGAGCATCACCTCGGCTTTGACGGGGATCGCCTTGTCGGAAAAGAAGCTGAAGGATCTCGGGGAGAAGGTTTCGGATTATTTTCCGGAGCTGGCGAATGACCCTAAGAAATCGAGTATGACTGTGGAGCACCTGCTCTATATGGCTTCGGGGCTCGACTGGAACAATACGAACGAGCAGTCGTCGCTTGAGCTGATGGCGTCTCCGGATTGGATGCGGTATATCACTTCCAAGCCCTCGCGGTCTGCGCCGGGAACCGTCTTTCACTACAGCAACGGAGACGCTCATCTCATGTCGGGTATTCTGCAAAAGGCAACGGGCCAGACGCTCTATGATTACGCGAAGCCCCGGCTGTTCGAGCCGATCGGCATCACCGCCTCCGATTGGAAGAAGGACCCGCAAGGGTATTCCATCGGTGCCTGGTCTTTAATGCTCACGGCGCGGGATATGGCGAAATTCGGATTTTTGTATGAGAATCAGGGGGTATGGGACGGCAAAACCGTCATTCCGAAGGATTGGGTGACGTCCTCTTGGCAGGCGAAGGCGCCGCAGAAATACAATGACGGCACGCAGGGCGGCTACGGCTATTATTGGTGGATGAAGCGGCTTGCGCCGGATTCCGCGGGAGCCGCATGGAAGCAGGAGGTCTATTTCGCCGCCGGATCGGGCGGACAGCGGATCTTCGTCGTGCCGGGACTGAAGCTGATTGTTGCGGTGACGGCGAATAACGACAGCGAAGCCTTGATGCCCGAGCAGCTCTTGTTTGCGGTAGCCAAGTCGGTCAAAAGCGACAAGGCGCGCCGGAAAGCACGGAAGCGCTGGCCAAGTGGAAGCAGGAGGCGGACGGGTTCAAAGCTGTGAAGGATAAGGCGCAGTAAACGGGCCATACTTGTTCCGGGATGGAAAAATCCGTATAGTCTTGTGTATAGAGACGATACGAGGAGTGGGTACACCATGTCAGAGCTGCAGCCGGGGAAGCCGGTACCCGATTTTACATTACAAGCAACGAGCGGTGAGGAAGTGTCGCTGCATCAATTTCGCGGGAAGAAGCTGGTGATTTATTTTTATCCGGCCGATATGACGCCGACCTGCACGCAGCAGGCCTGCACCTTCCGCGACTATAACGGAAAGTTCCGGGACCTGAGCACGGAGGTCATCGGGATCAGCCCCGACGACCTGAAATCCCATACGAAATTTACGGAGAAGTACGAGCTTCCGTTCCTGCTGCTGTCCGACCCGGACCTCACCGTGTGCAAGCTGTTCGATGTCTGGCGGCTGAAGAAGCTTTACGGCAGAGAGTACATGGGGGTCGAGCGGTCGACGTTCCTGATCGACGAAGAGGGACGGCTGATCCGGGAATGGCGCAAGGTGAGATTGAAAGGGCATGTGGAACAGGTGCTTGAAGCGGCGAAGGGCTGATGGGCGGTTTTTCTTGTGAAATGAGTTGGGAATAGTAAAGGACGCAGGAGCCAGAATCGAGGTCGCCTGCGTTTTTTAGTTGTTAAAGCTCATACTGCGCCAAAGCCTCGGTCAGTTTTGTTCTAACCGCATCCGCAAGCGCCTTGGGCTTCAGAACGACGGCATCCGCCCCTAAAGTGTAGAAATAGCCGGCGAAGAAAGGAATCTCCTGTTCGGGCACGGTGCCGGACAACACGCCGGAGCCGTCCTCTGCGATGTCCAATTGGGGGATGGGAAACAGCCACCTTTTCTCACGGAACAGCTTGACGCCCCTCCTAGTGAGCTTGACCCGGAAACTGGTGGTTTTCAAGGAATTGTGAAAATGCGGCCCCCAGTTGGACAAGTTGATCTCGTGCAGATCCCGGGGAGGCGGCGAGGGGTCAGCCATCACGGCGGATGTGATCCGGTCGGCCCGGAAGAGGCGATAGGCCTCGCGTTCAAAGCAGTAAGCGGGGCAGTACCAGAACCCGTCGTCGGCATAGATGCCGATCGGTTGAATATTGCGGTCGCGGCCGGGAGTGGTTTCATATTCGATGGTGACGACCTTCTGACGGATGGCGCTTTCCAGCAAAATCCCGAGGAACCGGCAGGTCTCTTTGCGTTCCGGCGTATAGAAATCGACGCGGTTTCGCATTTCCTCAATCCGGTCCTTCACATCGTTCGGCAAATAGGCGAAGAATTTCCGCAGGGCGGAGGAAGATGGCGTCTCAAACGGCAGAGAGGCATAATGCCGGAGCGCGTGGCAAGCGAAGAACATGGCGACCGCTTCCTCTTCGGTAAAGGCGATGGGCGGAAGGACCCGTTCATTCAGCACCTGGTAGCCGCCGGAGGGTCCGACTTCCGAGTAGAGAGGGATACCCATCCCGCTAAGCTCCTGCAAATCCCGCAGCATTGTCCGGGTCGATACCCCGAATTCCTCGGCCAGCTCGCGGACGGTGAATTTCTTCTTCCGGTTGACCGCCATCATCAGCTCGACCAAGCGCTTGGATTTGGACATCCTGATCACCTGCTTTCTTAATCGCGACAGTTGTTGTCACTATTATACTAGAGGAAGTTCCAGCGCGGCAATGAGTTTGAGTAGGCTCGGGCCAAACCGGGTAAAGAAAGAAGAGAACAGGCTTACCAATCCCAAAGGAGCGTGGATGCCATGAGCAAGCAGGTGCAAGCTTATTTTCATACGGAAAACGAAGCGGAGGACGTTCGCATCAAACTTCAGGCTTACCCGGTGGACCATATCGAAGTCGGCGCGCCGCCGGAAGCGCTGGACCGGGGTACGCCGCTCCTCTTCCCGTTCGCGGCCGCGGCGGGAACGGCGGCAGGACCGGTGGGCGGCTATGTCGCCGGCGCGACGGGGACCGGAGCCACCGCGGGGGATGCTTCCGCGACCGGGGCCTATATCGGCTTTCGTTCCCTGGATGCGGATCTGCACGATCACGACGGAGACGGAGTGGACGACCGCGTGCTGCAGTACTCGCTGAGCGCGCAGGTCAGGGATGAGGACTACGAGGAAGTGGTCCATTTGATCCGCCGCAATGGGGGACACGTAGCGGTGGACGAGTAAGGGGCAGGCAAGGGCCGGTCGGATTTTCGGGGAGCCACTGAAAAACTAGCGAAACGGGCAGAATTGTTCTGGAGAAGCGTCAGCGGTCGCCTTTGTTCCCGGGGATTTTAACCGCTAAAAGCGGGATTATATTCAAGAAATCCGGGAAGGGCAGCGATCGGAAGAATGATTCGCACGTGCAGCGGGAACTTTTTCAGTGGCCTCATTTCCGGCCGGCCTTTTTTGTGGGCGATATCATACAATGAGCGGCCCTCCCATATATTCTATTAGAACCTAATCTGATAGATTATGCGGAGGGATCGGGACATGAAGTACCGGCATGCGTTAGCTTCTGAGCTTCGAAGGATTCGAATGAGGGTATGGTCGCTGGTGCTATTGTTGGTGCTGCCTCTGGGAGCGGGGCAGGGATGGGCCATGGCGGGCGGAGAAGAGCAGAGCGTGTACGGCGAGCTTCGCGCGGGGCACCGGGTGGAAACGGACAAAGCTTATGCCAAGGCGGAGCGACCCACCGTTTATTTAACGTTTGACGACGGTCCCAGCAAGCTGACGCCCAAGGTACTGGATATCTTGAAAGAAGAGGGCGTGAAGGCGACGTTCTTTGTGCTGGGCAACCAGGTGGAGGAACGCCCGCAGACGGCCGAACGGATTGTCCGGGAGGGTCATGCCATCGGCAATCACAGCTATAATCACGTCTACGAGCAGACTCTATTCGGACTTTGGCGTGTTTTGGGAGCAGATCGAACGCACGGAAAAGATCATCGAGCAGGCTACCGGGGTAACCCCGCGGATGATACGGGCTCCGGGAGGGACGGCCGGCAATTTCGACGCCTTCTATTTCTATTATCTCGATCAGGCGGGTTACGAGGTTTACGATTGGAACGTCGACAGCGGCGATGCTTCGCGGCCGGGCGTTAAAGCGCAGGAAATCATCCGGAACATCCGGCAGAGCCCCGGGCATCAGGAGCAGATCGTGCTGATGCATGACGGAACCGGCCATGACGAGTCGGTCAAGGCGCCGCCGGAGGTCATCCGGTACTATAAAGAGCAGGGGTACGCCTTCGGCGTGCTGACGCCGGAGGTGAAACCGGTTCATTTCACGGTAGGAAAACCGAAGTGGAAGCGTTCGGCCAGCTGGGACGAATTTACCGGTCAGCTGGCGGCGGTGCAGGAGCGGAAGCGGCAGTGGCCGGGAGAGGAGAAGCCCGTTGTCCAGGTCGCTTCGGAGGAGCCGCCCGGGCCGGCGAAGCTGGAGATCCGGCTCGGCGGCAAGACCCTGGAGCTAACGAGGGAGCAGTATGTATTTAGGGATGGGTATTACCGTGTCCCGCTCCGCCAGCTGACGGAAACGATGGGCGGAACGGTGGAATGGAACGCGGAACGCCGCGTAGCGGCCGCCCGTTACGGAATGTACCGGGTCGAATACGATTTAGCCCGGCGGGAAGTCCGCGTCTTCGGCACTCCCGGCTCCGGTCTGCTGCAGCAGGGGCCTCCGAGACCCGGGCAGACGATCCCGCCGCCGGAGATGGAACTGAGAGGCGGCGTACTGTACGTCCCGCTGCGCGAAGCGCTGGGCCGGATGGACTGCGGGATCCGCTCTTATGAAGCGGGGGCGATACGGGTGTCGTCGATACCCGGCTGCACGCGGGCTTCGGCTGGGGAATTGAGTGGCCCCTTCCCCGGAGCGCCTAGTCTAAAATCTCGGAGAACCGTCCATACTAGAATCATAGATTGCAGGCGGAAAGCGGAAGTCCGCGGGCGCCTGGCGATTCGGTATAAGGAGGTTGTTCCGATGTCCATGTCCTCATCCGTTCAAGATCAGCCGCAAGCCGTGCTTGAGCGCATTATTTATCAGGTGGAGAAAGTGATTGTCGGTAAAAAAGAGGTGATCGGCAAGCTGCTTGTCGCCATGCTGTGCGGCGGCCACGTTCTGCTGGAGGATGTGCCCGGCGTAGGGAAAACGATGCTCGTCCGGGCCTTAGCCCGAACCGTGGACGGCGACTTTAAACGCATTCAATGCACGCCGGATCTGCTTCCGTCGGATTTAACGGGGGTATCCATCTATAATCAACGGACCGGCGAGTTCGAATTTCGCCCCGGACCGTCTGCTGGCGCATATCGTGCTGGCCGACGAGCTGAACCGGACGTCGCCGCGCACGCAGGCGGCGATGCTCGAGGCGATGGAGGAGAAGCGGATCACCGTCGACGGCACGACTTATCCGCTCCCGGAGCCGTTCTTCATCCTGGCCACGCAAAATCCGGTCGATTTCGAGGGGACGTTCCCGCCGCCGGAGGCCCAGCTGGACCGGTTCCTGCTTCGGCTTCGGCTGGGTTATCCGGAGCTCCGCGACGAAATCGAAATGCTGAACCGGATGGAAGAGGCGTTCCCGCTCGCGCAGGTGCGCACCGTGCTGCTGAAGGAGGAATTCGTCCAGCTGCAGAAAGCGGCCCGCGCGTTCATGTAGATGAAACGATTAAACAGTATATCGTCCAGTTAACTTCGGCGACCAGGAATCATCCTGAGGTAGCGCTCGGCGCCAGCCCCCGGGCTACGGTGGCGCTGATGCGGGCGGCCCAGGCGCAGGCACTGCTGTCCGGCCGCAACTACGTGATCCCCGATGATGTCAAGGCGCTGGCGGTACCCGTATTGGCGCACCGACTGCTGCTCGCCCCGTCGGCCCAGCTCTCGGAGCGCCCTGCGGAGGCTATCGTTGCCTCGCTTGTAGCGGGCACCCCTGTCCCGGTCCGCCGGACAGCGGCCGGTTAGGCGCGGAGGCGGTTATGGGGGCATGGTTGAGGTGGACCGGACTGCTGTGCCTGTGCGCAGCGGCCTGGCTTTTTGCCGTAATTCAAGGAGGACGGACCGCCTGGTTTCTGGCGGCGGCTTTCAGCTTGTGGGCCGGGTATGCGATGGCCCTGTTCTGGCTGCTCGGACGCGGGTCGCGGCTCGTTGTGCAGCCGGCGAAGGCGGGGGCCGCCCGGTGGGCGGACCCCGCGCTTTCGGCGGCCGGCGGAGGCCGCGGCGGGACTGGCCCAGCGTGCGCTGGAGCTGGGCCATAGGGTGCGCCTTGCCGTAAGCGACGGGCAAGGGAGCACGGCGGAGGCGCACGGACGGGCGCGCCTGCCGGAGCTGCTGCAGCCGCTGGCCGGAGTACCGCACGGCGGGGCTCGCCCCGGAGCATTCGCCGAGCTCGTGCTGCGCGAGGCCCGGCAGTCCGGCGCCGGGGCGGTCGCCCTGGTCACGGCCCGGGCCGACGCGCAGTCGCCGGCGGTGCTTCGCGGGTCGCCCCGGGGCGCCGCGCGGGTCGTATACGTGCACGGCGGCGGGGACGCGCTCCCCGAGGCCGTGCACGGCTGGAAGCGGCGACTCGAGGCGCTCGGTCGCCGGGTGACGCCGCTGGCGGCCGGTAACGCCGCCGCATCGAAGGGAGGTGCCGGCGATGCCGCAACCGGCACCTAAACGGCTCGTCGCGGACGCGGCCCTGAGCGCGTCGCTGGGCGTGCAGTCGCTGGAGTGGCTGTATCCGCTGCAGCGGCTGGCCGGCGTCACGGAGATCTATTCGATCCGGCCGTTCGCCGTCATTTTTATAGGCCTGCTGGCTTTGGATATCTTCCGTTGGCGCGGAGGAATCGTCTGGCCGCTGAAGCCGCTGGGCTTGGTACTGATGACCGCTTGGCTTCATAACGGGCAGGCCTTGCCGTCTGCGGACGGGTGGGCCGACTGGGGTCATGCGCTCTGGCGCGATGCCGCCGCGGGACTTCAGGGGAACCTGGCGGATTGGCGACCGGCCACGCGAACGCTTCTGTTTTTGGCTGGCTGGGCCTTCTTTATCTCGGTGGTGCAGTCGTTCGTTCTGGAGCGGCGGCCCGTGCTTTGGTTGACGCTCATGACGCTGGTTTATCTTCTGGTGATGCAGACCGTATTCGAAGTGGATCTTTTCTATGGCGTATTGCGTACGGTTGGCGCGGGTTTCTGGCTTCAGGCGCTGCTTCAGTCCGGCCGAAGGGAACGATGGAATGCGGAGGGGAGCGCTCCGGCGCCCCGGCCTGAGGGGAGCTTGGAGAAGGCGGCGGTCCTGCCGTCCCTCGTCCTGGTAGCCATGGGCCTTGCCGCCGGCTGGCTCGGAGCCTCTTTCCATCCCGCACCCGTCAAGCCGCAGGATTGGCCGCGGTACCTGGAAGCTTGGGCTGAGCGGGTTCACGGGGACCTGCCGTCCTCGGCGGCGCTGCCCGGGGAGCGGGAAGCGGCTTGGGCCGTAACCGGCTACAGCTCTGACGATACGCAGCTTGGACGCCCCTTAAAGCCGAGCGATCAGCCGGTATTCACCGCCGTCACCACCCGGCTTGTCCCTTGGCGCGGCGAAGTGAAAAACCGATACACCGGCCACGGCTGGACCGAGCCGGACGGCGATCCGGTGCAAAATATCGGAGGAGCCGCCCTGGCGGCGTCCTCGGGAGAGGCGCCTTGGTTAGAACGGGTTACCCAAGAAGTCACCGTTCAAAGCCCAAGCATAAACCGGCTATTGTTCGCCGGGGAGATATCGTACAGCTAGAGGCGATGCGGTCGGTTCAAGGGAAGGACGTCCCCCCGGAATGGCTGTGGAAGCGACCTTCCGCCGAGAAGTATTCGCCGCCGGCCATGACCGACCCGCTGGGGTCCTACAGGCTGGTGGCGCAGGTCGTGTCCGACCGGGACGCCCTGCCGGAACCGTCATCCGATACCGGAAGCGCTCTAACGCAGGCGAACCGGGAGGCTTGGCTGCAGCGCCGGACAGCCTACCTCAGCGGGTCCGTGAACTGGCGGTTCGTCTGACCGAAGGCCAGGCGACCGATTTGGCCAAGGCCGGGGCGATCGAGAACTACTTGCGGAGCCATTACAGCTACACCCTGGAAGGCGTCCGCGCTCCGGCGGCGAATGAGGATCTCGTGGACCGTTTCTTATTCGAGCAAAAAGCCGGCTACTGCGACTACTTCTCCAGTGCCATGGTCGTACTGCTTCGCGCTTCCGGCGTTCCGGCGCGGTGGGTGAAGGGCTTTGCGCCCGGCGAAGTCGTCTCTACGGATTACGAGGGCGGCAGTGTCCGCTACACCGTGCAGGTCCGGCAGAGGGACGCCCACTCCTGGGCGGAGGCGTATCTTCCCGGGGCAGGCTGGGTGCCTTTCGATGCGACGCCCGGCTATGGTGTAACCGCCCGCTCTTCGGACGGGTCGTCACCGGAGCCTGTAAAGAAGCCGGCTGACGCCCCGGGGCTGGCGGATCAAGTCCGTTTGCTGTTTCAAAAAGCCGAACGGTTCGGTACCGCCGTCTTCCATAAGGCCCAGTCTTACGCGGAAGCCTTGTACACATCGGCCCACTTGTATCAGAGCCGTCTTTTGTCCACAAAGCCCCCGGCCTATGGCTGCAGTTATTCCTGTGGGCCGCCGGACTTGCGCTCCTCCCGGTTATCCGCCTGTGGATGCGCCGGGTGATCGGCCGCCGGTCCGGCTTGGATAGAGCGGACCCGGCCGCCGGCATGCTTCCGGGGATGCGCCGCTTGGCGCTGCAGCGCAGCGGCGACCGGCTGTGGCGGCGCGTGCAGCGCGCCTACGGCCGCTCGGCGCCGGCACAGACGCTGCGCGAATATGCCGCGAGCCGCGACTGCCGCAGCGAAGCCCAGCGCGGGGCGTTGCTGGAGCTGGCGCAGCTGCTCGAGGCGCTGCGCTACGCCGATCCGGCCGGCACTCCCGGCCGGCCTTCGCGCCGCGAGCTCGAGGAAGCCTGGCGCCGCCTGCGCAACGCTCGAAGCCTGTGAGCTGGTCCCTTTTGCAGGGGCGGACTTGCAGGCTTTTTTTCAATGCACCGCGCATCCCCGCCCTTTTATCCGTCCAACCCGGACTTGCCTTCCCCCTTCCCTCATCCGGCCCTTAACGCTCCTGCTCAGCCGCCGCTTTCCCTCCCTCTTCCTCACATCTCCATCGATTCCACTTATACTTATCCCCAGCAGTTCTTCCCCTGCAAGACCTTGATTTTTCCACATATCCCCGGGGACTCTCCGACTTATGAAGCCTTGTTCACATATCCCGCCTCCGAGGATTCGGTGCAGGATTATCCACAAATACTTAAAGAACCTGCAGCGTTTTTCCAGCTGATGCTTCCCTCGATCCGATCAGCACCGCTGCAACAAATTGCCAGCAGGCCGCAGACGGAACAAAACATTGCCCTTTATCCGGCAGAAGCTTATAATATAGTTCATTGATTGGAGCGAAACAGATCAGGAGGAAACCATTACTCATGGAAAAACCGAACGAAATCATCGTTGTGCTGGACTTTGGCGGACAATACAACCAGCTGATCGCGCGCCGGATCCGCGACCTCGGCGTCTACAGCGAGCTGCTGCCTTACAACACGCCGGTGGACAAGCTTAGAGCGCTGCAGCCGAAAGGCATCGTCTTCTCCGGCGGCCCGGCCAGTGTGTACGGGGAAGATTCGCCGCTGGTCGACCCGGGCGTCTATGACCTCGGCGTACCGATCCTCGGCATCTGCTACGGCATGCAGTTGATGGCGCATCAGCTGGAGGGCAAGGTGGAGCGCGCGGCGAAGCGCGAATACGGCAAGGCGGAGGTTGATTTTACCGATGCTTGCGGACTGGTTCACGGCCTGGAGAAAAGACAAACCGTCTGGATGAGCCACGGCGACCTGGTAGCACAGCCTCCGGCGGGCTTCGTGGTGGACGCCAGCACGGAGCATGCGCCGATTGCGGCGATGAGCCATCCGGAGAAGCGGATGTTCGCTGTCCAGTTCCATCCCGAAGTGCGTCACTCCGTGTACGGCAACGAAATGATCCGCAACTTCCTGTACCAGGTGTGCGGTCTGCGAAGGCACCTGGAGCATGGAGTCGTTCATTGAGGACACCATCCGCGATATCCGTTCTCAAGTCGGCGACAAGAAAGTGCTGTGCGCGCTGAGCGGCGGCGTGGATTCGTCCGTGGTGGCCATTCTGATTCACAAAGCCATCGGCGATCAGCTTACGTGTATGTTCATCGACCACGGTCTTCTTCGCAAAGGCGAGGCCGAGAGCGTAATGGAGACGTTCGTCGGCAAGTTTGATATGAAGGTGGTCAAAATCGACGCCCGCGAGCGCTTCCTCGGCAAGCTGGCCGGTGTGGACGATCCGGAGCAGAAGCGCAAAATCATCGGCAACGAGTTCATCCGCGTGTTTGAAGAAGAATCGGCGAAGTTCGACGACTTTGCATTCCTCGCTCAAGGTACGCTGTATACGGATATTGTAGAGAGCGGCACGGCTACGGCGCATACGATCAAGTCGCATCATAACGTCGGCGGTCTGCCGGAAGATATGAAATTCGAGCTCGTCGAGCCGCTGAAGGCGCTGTTCAAGGATGAGGTTCGCAAGGTAGGCGAAGAGTGCGGCCTGCCGGCCGAAATCGTATGGCGCCAGCCGTTCCCGGGTCCTGGACTTGCGATCCGGGTGCTGGGCGAAGTCACGGAGGACAAGCTTACGATCGTGCGGGATTCCGACGCGATTCTTCGCGAAGAAATCGCCAAGGCGGGGCTCGACCGCGAAATTTGGCAGTATTTCACCGCGTCGCCGAACATGAAGAGCGTCGGCGTCATGGGCGATGCTCGTACGTATTCCTACACAGTAGGCATCCGTGCTGTCACCTCGATCGACGGCATGACGGCGGACTGGGCGCGCATCCCGTGGGATGTGCTGGAGAAGATCTCCGTCCGGATCGTCAACGAAGTCGACAACGTCAACCGCGTGGTGTATGACATTACGTCCAAACCGCCGGCTACCATTGAATGGGAATAATTGCTGAAGCTTTGCAGAATAATAAGCCTGTATTCTTCGTTTGCGAAGAGTACGGGCTTTTTTTACCGAATAGCTTCAGAGGGCGGTCCCCCTTTTGGGGATTTGTTCCCGAACGAAAACGTACTTTTTGGTCATAATGTTCGGAAATAATTATTGACAAAATTCGTCAAGCCTCTTATCATTAGGGTGAAAAACAAGGGAATAACCGTTTCGTATAATCCCGGGAATGGGCCCGGGAGTCTCTACGAGATCACCGTAAATGATCTGGCTACGAACAACAACCGAAGGTTCACGGACAAGTCCGGGGTGCCTTCTTGTTGCTTGGAAGCCTGGGGTTCTGCACCCGGGCTTTTGTCGTTGTTTCCTCGAATGCCATACCAAACTATTTTGGAGGGGTTTCAGGAATGGATCAGTATTTCAAACTGAAGGAGAACGGGACCACGGTTCGCACCGAAATCATGGCGGGCCTGACGACGTTCATGACGATGGCTTACATTTTGGCCGTGAATCCGAACGTTCTTACCGCTTTCGGCAAAACGGGGATGGATTGGACCGCGGTATTCCTCGCGACGGCGATCGCAGGGGGCGTCATGACGATCGCGATGGGGCTGTTCGTGAACTTTCCGGTTGCACTGGCGCCGGGGATGGGACTTAATGCGTATTTCGCTACGGTGATTCTGGCTTCCCAAGGCAAATTTACGTACCAAATGGGTCTTGCCGCCGTCTTTATTTCCGGTTTGATCTTCATTGTACTGACGGTTACGAAGGTACGCCAAATGCTGCTGGTGGCCGTACCCGATAGCATTAAGCATGCGATTACGGTGGGTATCGGTCTTTTCATTACGATCATCGGGCTTAAAAACAGCGGTCTTCTGACGATCGCCGTCGAGAGCGTGAACGATATTCCTAAAGGCAAATTTACGGATGTGCAGGGCTTTGAAACCGTCATGCACATCGGCAGTCTGCACGACGTCAATGTCGTACTGACGATCATCGGTCTCGTGCTCATCGCCATTTTGATGGTGATGCGGGTACGCGGGGCGATTTTGTTCGGTATTTTGCTTACGACGGTTGTAGCCCTGTTCTTCCATAATCCGGACGGAACACCGGTTGTCAATCTGGCCGGCCTGGGCAGCGAAAAAACGACCTGGGTACCGGATATGAGCAAGCTGGCGTTCGGACATTTTGACTTTGCCGGCATCATGCATGCCGGAATTATTTCGGTCATCGCGACATTTACCTTCGTTGAATTGTTCGACACGTTCGGTACCTTGGTCGGTACGGCGAACCGCGCCGGCATCATGAAGAATAAAGAAGAGGGCAATAAACGCGTAGGTAAAGCGATGATGGTTGACGCCGTGGGCGTAAGCGCAGGCGCACTTGTTGGGACAAGCACCGTCACTGCGTTCGTCGAGAGCGCCGCAGGTGTGGCGGAGGGCGGCCGGACCGGCCTCACGGCCGTCACGACCGGCGTATGCTTCCTGCTCGCGCTGTTCCTGGCGCCGATTGCCGCTCTGATTCCGGGCTCCGCTACATCGGTCGCGCTTATCATTGTCGGCGTGCTGATGATGCAGGCGGTACGCGAGATTGATTTTCAAGACATGGTTTATGCCATTCCGTCGTTCCTGACGATCGCTTTGATGCCTTTTACGTACAACATCGCCAACGGGATTTCTTTCGGGATCGTCACTTATGTGATTCTGGCGACCGTTGCGAAGCTGAGCGGCAAAGGCGAGTATAAAGTGCACTGGCTGATGTGGGTGCTTGCCGTGCTGATCATTCTGCGTTACGCGCTGATCGGCGGAGAAGGGTAATTCATTGCCGGTTTAAATAAGGCTTCCCAGCCTCGGTGTCCGAATCGTTTTCGGGTGCCGGGGCTTTTCTATTGAACGGTGTTGATAAACCTTATTCCGGAAGGTCTTAGGCGGACCGCGCGGATATGGAGCTCTTCGGCGGGGAAGTAAGCCTTTGATGGATGGCTTCCGTGATCAGTTCGCGAGCGGACGAGGTGAAAGTTTTACGATGCCGACACGACCGAGGGGGCTCCTCTTCCAGGTCGGCAAGGCCTGTGGATAAAAGTTATCCACAGGCCTTGTGTATAATGTGCATAAATCGAAAAAAGCCCGGTCTTGTCCAATTCCGGAAGTCCGGTCATCGGCTGGTGGCGTGGATAAATTTTTTTGCACTGGGTTGTGGATAACGGGGATAACTCTGTGGATGGATAAAAAAGTCCTTATTTTTCTAGGCAAAGTGACATTTTTTTCTGGGGATAAATATGTGGATAAAACGATGATCTCCCTCCCTTATACACACGTTGGATAAAACCCCGGAAATTGGATAAAGTACCGTGTAATAAGGTTTAAGCGCGGGTGGGATATCTGCTGACAAAGTGGCTGTGAAGGGCGGGAAAAGGGGAATGGGCTGTGGATACTTTTTTGAACGGAAGCGGTCAGGGGCGTCGAAAATGCGGGGTTTTGTCATATTCACGGTGATGCTCGGGATTTTGCTATGCGGATTGCCGTCGACTGCCGCCGCATTATCCGCCGTTGCCTTGGCCGAGGCCCCAATCATCAACAGCCCGCAAGCCGGATCTTCGATTATCCACAATGGGCAGAGACAAGGAAAGCCTGTGGTTATCGTCTCCGTGCCCGGACTATCCTTCATGGAGCTGGAGCCGGAATGGCTTGCCGCCTTCCCCGCTTGGAACAAGCTGTTCCGGACCGGACAAATCGGGGCTATGAACATACGGTCGCCTTGGAAGGGGATGGAGTCGGTTTACGCCACTTGGGGGGCCGGGCAGTGGACTGACGGACGGGGAGGCATCGGTTGGGAACGCAATGAGCGATTGGAGGGAGGGACGGCCGTTTCGCTGATGGAGAGATATGTCGGTAGCCCCCAGGGGAACCGGGCGTGGTAGTCCCGGCCATCGAAGCCATGCGGCGCCGGAATGCCGGGAACCAGTACCTATCCCGGCCGGGCCGGCTCGGATCCTTGCTTAAGGAACAGGGTGTACGGATTGGTGCATGGGGAATCTGGACCTGCCGGGATTCGGAGAGACGACGCACCGGCGTCCGGCCTTTTTGATGGGGATGGATGAAGGTGGTGCCGTTCCGGTGGGACTCGCCGGCCGAAGTCTGGTCGCCGCTGACGGGATCAGGCCGTATGGGCCGCGGACCCGCTATGATCTTTTACTGGAGCAGAGCGATGCTTTGGCAAAAGGGGGACGGCGGCTCCGGGCGGGACCCGTCATCAGGGGGGCGTTTCGCTCGCGGTACTGGAACTGGGAGATTTGTACCGGCTTTATCTAGAGCGGACGAGGTACAGTACTGAGCTTTTTGTACAGCGGAAGCAGGAAATCATGGCGGAGATGGACGCCTTTTTGGAGAAGCTCTCGGGCGGCTTGGCGAAGACGGGCGGGGTGCTCTGGATCGTAAGCCCTGAGGCCAACGCGGAGGCGCTGAAGGTGAAGCTCGCTCCTTACCCCCGTCCTACGGTGGGAAGCAGGGACGGGGCCTGCGATGCTGAGTTCGGCGACGACGCGGCGGCCCGGTGTTGTGGCGGCCGTCGATTTGGCGCCGTCCCTGTTGAAGGAATTCGGTGCGGCGAAACCGCCGGCTATGGTGGGGAGGCGATGGCCGCTGTCGGTATAGGAGAGCGGATAGGCGAGGCAGGACGGGCACCGCTGGATAAGCTGCTTCAAGATACGAAAAGGATGAGCCGTGTTTACAAGCTTCGGCCGCCGCTGCTCTACAGCTTGTCCGGGTTTGAAATTGCAGTCATGCTTATGGGTTTAGGCATAGGGCTGAGAAGGGTTTTTCCGAGGCTGGGGGATGAAAGAGGACGCGCTGCAGGGGATTCTAAAGCATCCTCCCTAGACCGAAGAGAGGCCTGGGTTCGCGGCTTGTTATGCACGGTGCTGCTTGTTCCTCCGGTGCTGCTCCTGCTGGGAAGGATGCCGGATGCGGGAGCGGGTGCGATGGTCGCCGTACTCCTTCTGCTGCTGGCAGTCGGCTTTCTCTTGGCGGCTCTCCTTTCCGGACGGCGTCTTGCGATGCTCCGGTGGCTGGCGGGGATCGGGCTGGGAACCACGCCGCTGATTTTGGCCGATGGGCTGACGGGGGCGAACGCCATGAAGTATTCGGTGCTCGGCTATGATCCGATGATCGGGGCGCGCTACTATGGCATCGGCAATGAATTCATGGGCGTGCTTGCTGGGCGCGGTGATTCTCGGCTTTACCGCGCTGTTGGAGCTGCAAACGCAGAGCCTGAGCCGTGCAGCCGCGGCCGCCGGTGCGGCCGTGCTCGGCGCCGGTGTCTGCGCCTACCTCGCGGCCCCGGCGCTCGGTGCCGAGGCCGGCGGCGCCCTGGCCGGCGCGGCCGGCTTCGGAGTGCTCGCCGCGCGCCTCTACCTCGGCGGCGGCCTGCCGCTTCGCCGCCTCGCGCCCTGGCTCGCGCTGCCGCTCGGCGCCGCGCTCGCGGGGCTCTGGTCGCTCAACGCCGCCTGGACCTCCGGCACCGCCGCAGGTCCAGGCGCTTCCGCAGCCGCCGGCGCCCCCGCCGCCCTTGCCGCTAGCGCGGGCGGCACCTCCCCGGCCGGGCCGAGCCATATCGGCCGGGCCTTCGAAGACCTGCGCCAGGGGCGCTACGACGTGATCGGCGCGATCATGCTGCGCAAGCTGCAGATGAACCTGCACCTGATCCGGGTCTCCGCCTGGAGCAAGGTGCTGCTCACCGGCCTTGCCGTGCTGACGGTCCTGGTGCTCCGCCCCAAGGGCCGGTTCCGCCGGTGGGAGGAGCGCTACCCGTACCTGATGCACGGGTGCTATGCCAACGTCATCGGCACCTTGGCGGCGCTCGTCCTCAACGACTCGGGCATTGTGGCGGCCGCCGTGATGATCGTCTACAGCAGCATCCCGCCGCTGCTGCTGAACCTGGAGGAGGGGAGCGTGCCGCTTGCCGAGGATGCCAAATAACCTAAGTTCAAAAAAGAACTTAGGTTATTTGGCCGTTCTATTACAAAGGCCGCCCTCGTCACAGCCTGTCATCCAACTCACTCCGCTAGTTGCTCCCACTGGGCATAGCACTCGGCCAGCTGCGCTTTTTTCTCCTCGATCTGCGTGTTCTTCTCCTGGAGCAGCACATAGTTGTTGTATACGTCCGGCTGCGTGAGCTCCAGCTCCAGGGCGCCGAGCGCCTCCTCCAGCTGAGCGATCTGCTGCTCGATCTGCTCGAGCCTGCGCTGGCGGCTGCGGCTCCTCGCGCTTCGCCTGCTTGCCGGCCTCATAATCGCCGCCGCTCTTCTCCGCCGCGCCGGCGACTCCCGCACCGGCGGCGGCCCCAGCCGCTCCGCGGCCGGCTCCGCCTGCCGCGCCGGCTTTGCTGCGCGCGGCGACCTCCGCCTCCGCACGCTGGCGTTCGATCTCAGCCAGCTCCTGCTTTTTCTCGACATAGTCGTCGTAATTGCCGAGGTAAGCCTGAATGCCGTCCGGGGTCATCTCCAGCATGTTTTCCGCCATTTTATTTAGGAAATACCGGTCGTGCGAAATGAACAGCGGCGTACCCTCGTAGTCGATGAGCGCCGATTCCAGCACCTCTTTGCTGTACAAATCGAGATGGTTGGTCGGCTCGTCGAGGATGAGCACATTCGCCTTCTGCAGCATCAGCTTGGCGAGTGCGACACGGGCTTTTTCCCCGCCGCTCAGCGACGATACCTTTTTGAAGACGTCCTCACCGCTGAACAGAAAATTCCCGAGCACCGTCCGGATCCGCGCCTCCTCCAGATGGGGAAAGGCATTCCACAGCTCGTTCAGCACCGTATTCGCCGGATTCAGACCGGTTTGCTCCTGGTCGTAGTATCCGATCTTCACATTGGCGCCCCATTCCACCACGCCTTGTTCCGGCTCGTGCTGCCCGATCAAGGTCTTGAGCAGGGTGGACTTGCCGATCCCGTTCGGGCCGATCAGGGCCGCCGTATCGCCGCGCCGCAGATGGAACGTAATTCCCCGCGACAACGGCTTGGACCGGTCATAAGAAATCGCGACGCCGCGCACGTCCAGCACCTCCTTGCCCGAGGTTTGCTCGACCTCGAAGGAGAAGCTCGCCCGTTTCAGATCGCCGAGCGGCTTCTCGATCCGCTCCATCCGGTCCAGGGCCTTGCGGCGGCTTTGCGCCCGTTTGGTCGTCGACGCCCGCACGATGTTGCGCTGGATGAACTCCTCCATTTTGGCGATCTCGTCCTGCTGCTTCTCATAATGCTTGAGCTGCGCTTCGTAATCCGCCTGCTTCGTCTCGATGTAGCGTGTGTAGTTGCCCGTATATCGCTTGGACGTGTGCCGCTCGATTTCGTAAATCGTCCCCACCAGCGCATCAAGAAAATACCGGTCGTGCGATACGACCAGAATCGCGCCGGGGTAGGAGCGGAGATACCCTTCCAGCCAGGTCAGCGTAGCGATATCGAGATGGTTGGTCGGTTCGTCCAGCATGAGCAGATCGGGGGCTTCGAGCAGCATTTTGGCAAGCGCCAGCCGTGTTTTTTGCCCGCCGCTAAGGGTGTTCACCGGGGTGGACGGGTCAAAGTCGCCGAACCCCATGCCGTGCAGCGGCCCGCGGACGCGCGCCTCCGATTCGTATCCGCCCTGCTCGCGGAACCATTCCGACAGCTCGGCATAGCGCTTCATCGTGTCTTCCGTTTTCTTCTCATCGGCCAGCACGTTCGGGTCCGACATCTGCGATTCCAGCCGGCGCAGCTCTTCCTCCGTTTCGGTGAACCGGGCAAACACGCTCATCAGCTCGTCCCAGATCGAACGGTCCGAGGTCAGACCGCTGTTCTGCTTGAGGTAGCCGACCTTTGTTTCCTTCGCTTTGAAAATATCCCCCGAATCATAAGACAGCTCGCCTGCAATAATCTGCAGCAGTGTCGATTTGCCGGCGCCGTTCACGCCGACGAGGCCGATCCGTTCCCGCGGCTCGATTTGCAAAGATATATTGGAAAGCACGGAGGTAACCCCGTAGCTCTTGGAAATTCCCGTAACTTGAAGCAGCATGACAATCCTCCCGCAATCCTAACGTTCATCCTGTACATTTCTTCATCCAGTGTAGCATATCCTGCCGGCGTTATCGATTTCCATCCGTTTACGGGTATACAAACCTCGGGATCCCGTCGTATGCTGAGGTCGCAAAGTTTTCACTTAGAAAGAAGGTGGACTTCATGCTTGCCTGTTCCCAATACGAACGGGGATTTCCGATCCCTTCCTATAAAAAGCGTTCTTCTTCTCATATCGCTTCTTCTGAGCGTCTCCCTGCTGCTGACGGTTAGCGGCCCCTTCCTTGCGGCATCCGCCGCGGCCGCCAATCCCGCAGACGGGCCGCGGGTAATGACCTACAATATTCGCCACGCCGAAGGGTTGGACGGCCGTGTAGAGCCGCGACGGATTGTTCACGACCTGCAAAGCTCCCATGCCGATCTCATTGCGCTGCAGGAGGTCGACCGGCTGAAATGGCGCAGCGGCCTGCAGGATCAGCCGCGTTATTTTGCGAAGGCGCTCGGCATGCAATACGCTTATGCTCCGGCGATCCGCGGCGGCGTCTCGCAGTACGGCGTGATGCTTCTGAGCCGCTACCCGCTTCAGGCCGTGCACAGCCGGCTTCTCCGCGGCGGGCGCGAGCCGCGCTGCCTGCTGACGGCTCAGATCCGCCTCGGCGACCGCAACGTTACGGTGGCGACGACGCACCTCGGCGTGGCCGCCGCCGACAGGACGAAGCAGTCGCCGCAGCTGCTCGCCGCCCTGAAGAGCGTTCATACGCCGCTTGTGCTGCTGGGCGATTTCAACAGCGCATCCGCGAATCCGCAGCTGCAGCGTCTCACCGGGGAGCTCGGACTTCGAGAGCTTCCGCTGGCTTCACCGGGTCCTACGGTGCTCGGCGGCGGGGAGATCGACCATATTTTCACGAATATGGCACAGGTAGAGGAAGCGCGGACTGAGCGTTCGTCTGCTTCCGACCACCTGCCCGTCGTTGGCCGTATCATGCTCTAAACCAGCGAGAATCTGCACCAACCTGGAAGAGGATCCTTGAGGGAACAACTCGGGATCCTTTTTGTTTTCTTCCCCGTATTTCTTGCCCCGGATGGCGAGGTGAGGCCCTCCAAATTCCGTTTTTCTGCCGAATTCGCCCTGAAATTCGTTATTTCGGAGCATTTTATGATAAACTAAGGGTAACGAATTGCGAACGATTCTGTTCTTGCACGGATTTTCATTCACCTGAAGAAAAATTTGCCAACCCTTTCAAGCGGCATTAGAATGAGAATATCCGAATTCGACTTATCGTACGACCGAAGAGAGGCCGGTTCATGAATATTAAAGAGAAAAAAATCGAGCTTCGCCGCAAGGCGGAGGAGGTGCGTTCCTCCATCCCGGAGGAAGAACGGAAAGTCAAGTCGGCGCAAATTTGCGATAAAGTGATGGAGCGTCTGGAGGTGCTGATGCGCCTGGAGCCGTCAGTCCGGCGCAAACCTACCCTTTTTACTTATATGCCTATCAAGACGGAGGTGGACGTCACCCCGGTCATGGAAGCTTGCTGGAAGCGAAACTGGCGGGTCGTCCTGCCGAAGGTGGTGCCTGCCTACAAGCAGATGAAGCTGTTTGAGGTGCGCTCTTATGCGGATCTGGAGCGGGGAGCTGGGGTATCCGCGAGCCGGTGGCCAAGGCCCAGCAGTTGTACGATATCCGGCGACTCGACGTGGCGCTCGTCCCCGGGCTGGCTTTCGACCTGAACATGGGCCGTCTCGGATATGGCGGAGGTTTCTACGACCGTTTCATGCAGCAGTATGTGCGGACAGGCCTGCCGAAGCCCTATATCGTAGCGGCGGCGTTCGAGGAGCAGATCATCCCCGAGGTGCCGATGGGGCTGTTTGATTTTCGCATTGACGAACTGGTTACGGAATCGCGCATGATTATAGAAGGGAGCGGGGCGGACGATGTCTGAGGAGCAGGGTCGGCTGACCCATTTTAACGAGCAGGGCCGGGCCCGGATGGTGGATATCTCGGAGAAAAGCGAAACGTCCCGTTCCGCTACCGCGCAAACGAAAGTGACGATGCAGCCTTCCACGCTGGAGCTCATCCGTTCGGGCAAGGTCGGCAAAGGGGATGTGCTCGCAGTCGCCCAAGTCGCCGGAATCATGGCCGCCAAGAATACGTCGAATTGGATTCCGATGTGCCATCCGCTTCAGCTGACCGGTATCGACGTGCGGTTCGACGATAACGGGAAAGATGAGCTCTACATAGAGGCAACGGTGCGAACGAAGGGGCTGACCGGCGTCGAGATGGAGGCGCTGACGGCCGTATCCGCGGCGGCGCTGACCGTGTATGACATGTGCAAAGCGGCGGAGAAAACGATGGAAATCGGGCCGACCCGTTTGCTGAGCAAAACCGGGGGAAAAGCGGGGATTTTCGGCGCTAAAGATTTTCTCAGCTGATAAGATTTATAAGTTTTCTCGGGCTTATAGCTTCGCATCAACCTTGATAAACGCGCTGGTCCTTGCAAGACAAGACGGCGTAGCCGTTTATTCTGGCACAGGTCGTTGACGTTTTTTCTTAACAAGTTTAAGATACAATGAAATGAACCGAGGAGAGGAGCAGGCTTATGCGCTGGAAAGTGGCTATCTTAACGGCAAGCGACCGCGGTTCCCGTGGGGAACGGGAAGACACCAGTGCACAGGTAATCCGTGAACTGATCGAGGAGGAAATGAGCGGGGAAATCATCGAATACCGGGTAGTGCCCGACGAGAAGGGCGAGATTATGGCCGCGCTGATCGAGATGACGGACTATTTTCGCGCGGATTTGATCCTGACGACCGGCGGAACGGGGCTTGCCCCCGGGACGTGACGCCGGAAGCGACTCTCGAGGTCATAGACCGGCTGGCGCCCGGATTTGCGGAAGCAATGCGGATGGTTTCCCTGCAGAAAACGCCCCGTGCGATGCTGTCCCGCGCCGTCTCCGGGATCCGCGGACGGACGCTCATCATCAACCTGCCCGGCGGCCCGAAGGGCGTGCTGGAGAACCTGTCGGCGATCATCGACCAGTCGCCGCACGCGCTGGGGATCTTGACCGGCCGCGAAGGAGAACACGGCGATGAAGCCTGATTCGATGCTTCGGGAAGTGCGGGTGGAAGAGGCGGTCGGTATGGTGCTGGCGCATGATCTGACCCAGATTATACCCGGGCAGTTCAAAGGACGGCTGTTCAAGAAGGGCCATGTTATCCGCGAGGAGGACATTCCGGCGCTGCTCAGCATCGGCAAGGAGCATATCTACACGATCCGCCTGGAAGCGGGCTTCCTGCACGAGGATGAAGCCGCTCTGCGGATGGCGCTGGCCGCGAAAGGGCCGAACATCGAGCTGACGGAGCCGCACGAAGGGAAGATTTCGCTCAAGTCGACAATTCATGGCTTGGCCAAGATCGACAAGGCCCGGATCGACGCCGTCAACGCATTGGACCAGGTCGTGATGTCGACGATCAAGACCCATACGGTGGTAAAGCCGGGGCAGGCCTTGCTCGGAACCCGGGTGATTCCATTGATCATAGAAGAGGAGCGGATCGTCCAGGTCGAACGCACGGCGGCTTCCGCTGCAGAACCTCTGGCTGAGGTTAAGCCGTTCCGCCCTCTCCGGGCCGGTATCGTCACGACGGGCGCCGAGGTATTCAAGGGCCGCATTCAGGATAAATTCGGCCCTGTTGTCCGCGAGAAGCTGGCGGCGCTGGGGTCGGAAGTAATCGACCAGCGGCTCGCCCCGGATGACAGCGAGGTGATAGTGCAAGAGATTCACCGCTTTTTGCATGAGGACCGGGCCGATTTGATCCTGGTCACGGGCGGGATGTCCGTGGACCCGGACGACCGTACGCCGGGAGCGATCAAGCGGGCGGGGGCGGAGATCGTCAGCTACGGCACGCCGATGCTTCCCGGATCGATGCTTCTGATCGGCTACTTAGGAGACGTGCCCATCATGGGACTGCCCGGTCGCGTGATGCACGATCCGTATACCTCCTTTGACGTACTGCTCCCGCGGATATGCGCCGGAGAACGGATTGTCCGCTCGGATATTACCGAGATGGGCTACGGCGGACTTTATAACTGCTGATGATGATGGAAAGGACCGATGAATGATGTTCGGAAATATCGGTTTTTCGGAGCTGTTACTAATTGGACTCATTGCACTGATTCTATTTGGTCCGCATAAGCTTCCGGAGCTCGGGCGTTCGCTTGGACGAATGGTCCGGGAGTTTAAACAGGGGGCCCGGGACCTCCTGTCCGACGACGAGCCGGCAAGACCGGAGCGGAAGGACGTAACCCCGCCGGCGCCGCGACCGGTATCGCAGACGGTTGAAGTGCAGACCGCCGGCGCCGCCCCGCAGCAGAGCCAAGTTGCCGGAGCGCGTCCCGCAGACCCGCGCCGTCTGCCGGATTAGGACCCATCATGAACTAGAAATGTAGGCAGGTGAGACCGGTTGGAGCAAGAAGATGCCATGAGTCTGGTGGAGCACCTGACGGAGCTGCGCAAGCGCGTGATCTGGGTGGTGATCGTGCTTGTGCTGGGGATGATCGTCGGTCTGATTGCAGCGAAGCCGCTCATTCAGTACATCACGAGCATTCCGCCGGCGAATACGATCGACATGCTGAATGTCTTTTCCCCGTGGGACTCCATTAAATTATATATGAACTGCGCCCTCATTACGGGCCTGATTATCACGCCGCCGTTTGCTTTGTACCAGCTGTGGGCCTTTATGAAGCCCGGCCTGCGCCCGGAAGAGCAGAAGGCCTCGCTGATGTTCGTGCCTTTTGCCTTTTTGCTGTTTTTGCTGGGTCTGGCCTTCGGATATTTCGTCGTGTTCCGGATGGCCTTTATGTTTACCACGTCCATTACCGTGAGCCTCAACCTGAAGGAAACGTACGGCATTGCGCAATATTTCTCTTTTATGTTCAATATACTGATTCCTTTATCACTCTTATTCGAGCCGCCGATCGTCGTTATGTTTCTGACGAAGCCGCGGGTCGCTCAATCCGGCCCGGTTGAAAAAAATGCGCCGCTACGCGTACATGATTCTCGTCATCGTCGCAACGATGATTACGCCTCCGGATGCCGCCTCGGCGATTATCGTGTTCCTGCCGATGATTGTGCTGTATGAGTTCAGCGTCTTTTTATCGGGTATCGTGTACCGCAAGCAGCTGCTTCAGGATGCGGCTTGGGAACGCGAGGAAACCGGTGCATAGTGCGTTTTTTGCGGAAGTCTGTCGAATCGACAGGCTTTTTTGCTTTTTTCAGAAATCGGTGGAGCTTGAATATTTAACCAGTGGGAGGGGAGAATGTAGGAGGTGTGAATTTGTTGTAAAACCACTTGCAAAATTCCCAAGAGTTGATTATCATATAAATTGTTGTTAGCACTAAAGACATTCGAGTGCTAATAAGTTGAAAGACCAAATTTCAAAGGAGGCTATTTTCTCATGATCAAACCGTTGGGTGATCGCGTAGTTATTGAAGCCATCGCTAAGGAGGAAACGACCGCAAGCGGTATCGTCCTGCCGGACACAGCGAAGGAAAAGCCGCAAGAAGGCAGAATCGTAGCCGTAGGCGCGGTACACTCAAAGACGGAGAGCGCATTCCGCTTGAAGTGAAAGAGGGCGACCGTGTGATTTTCTCCAAATACGCCGGCACCGAAGTGAAATACGATGGCCGCGAACTGCTGATTATGCGTGAGAGCGACATCCTCGCCATCCTGGCATAAGTCGCAAGCCGCCTTTACTTAGAGACTTAAAGCAATTACTTAGGGAACAATCCGGAACGTTTAAATAAAAACCTATTGTAAATCGGGAGGTTTTATTCATGGCTAAGGAAATTAAATTCAGCGAAGACGCTCGCC
The DNA here is from genome assembly GCA_024704175.1 of Paenibacillus sp. P25. Lineage (GTDB taxonomy): Bacteria > Bacillota > Bacilli > Paenibacillales > NBRC-103111 > Paenibacillus_G. Next base: position 5,826,076 of record CP085629.1, on the reverse strand, counting down.
GCGCGATGCTCCGCGGGGTTGACTCGCTTGCTAATGCCGTTAAGGTAACGCTCGGCCCGAAAGGCCGCAACGTGGTTCTCGAGAAGAAATTCGGCGACCCGCTCATCACCAACGACGGTGTGACGATCGCGAAAGAAATCGAACTCGAAGACGCATTCGAGAACATGGGCGCTCAGCTCGTGAAAGAAGTAGCTACCAAGACGAACGACGTAGCAGGTGACGGTACGACTACCGCTACCGTTCTGGCTCAAGCGATGATCCGCGAAGGCCTGAAGAACGTAACGGCCGGCGCTAACCCGATGGTCGTTCGCAGAGGTATCGACAAAGCGGTAAAAGCGGCTGTTGAAGAACTCCGCTCCATCGCGAAGCCGATCGAAGGCAAGCAATCCATCGCACAAGTTGCCGCCATCTCCGCCGCTGACGAAGAAGTAGGCGAACTGATCGCCGAAGCTATGGAGAAAGTCGGCAAAGACGGCGTTATCACCGTTGAAGAATCCAAAGGTCTTGCAACCGAGCTGGAAGTTGTAGAAGGTATGCAGTTCGACCGCGGCTACATCTCCGCTTACATGGTTACGGACACGGATAAAATGGAAGCTGTTCTCGACAATCCGTACATCCTGATCACCGACAAGAAAATCACGAACATTCAAGAGATCCTGCCGATCCTTGAGAAAGTCGTACAAACCGGCAAACAGTCGCTGATCATCGCAGAAGACGTGGAAGGCGAAGCGAACGCTACTCTCGTAGTGAACAAACTGCGCGGCACGTTCACTTGCGTAGCGGTTAAAGCTCCTGGCTTCGGCGACCGCCGCAAAGCTATGCTGGGCGACATCGCTGCTCTGACCGGCGGCCAACTGATCACGGAAGAGCTCGGTCTTGAGCTGAAATCGACTCGTCCGGAGCAGCTCGGTTCTGCACGCCAAGTTCGCGTGACGAAAGAAAACACGATCATCGTGGACGGCGCTGGCGACAAGAAAGATATCGGCGCACGCATTTCCCAAATCCGTGCCCAACTGGAAGAAACGACTTCCGATTTCGACAGAGAGAAACTGCAAGAGCGTCTGGCTAAGCTGTCCGGCGGCGTAGCGGTTGTTAAAGTCGGCGCAGCTACCGAAACCGAGCTGAAAGAGCGCAAACTGCGCATCGAAGACGCACTCAACGCTACTCGCGCAGCGGTTGAAGAAGGTATCGTATCCGGCGGCGGTACGGCTCTCGTGAACGTATACAAAGCTGTAGCGGCTGTAAAAGCACAAGGCGACGAGCAAACCGGCGTGAACATCGTTCTCCGCGCTCTGGAAGAGCCGATCCGCACGATCGCAGCTAACGCGGGTCAAGAAGGCTCCGTCATCGTGGACCGTCTGAAAAAAGAGCAAGTAGGCATCGGCTACAACGCCGCAACCGGCGAATGGGTGAACATGTTCGATGCAGGTATCGTTGACCCTGCGAAAGTTACCCGTACTGCACTGCAAAACGCAGCTTCCGTTGCAGCCATGTTCCTGACTACCGAAGCGGTTATCGCAGACAAACCGGAAAAAGAAAAACCGGCTATGCCTGATATGGGCGGCATGGGTGGTATGGGCGGCATGGGCGGATTCTAATCCGGCCCCTCCGGCCTTGCCTCACGCCAAACGGCAGCATCCTCTACATGAGGACGCCGCCGTTTTGTTTTTTGTGATGATATACTAGGGAGAGTATGGCGGCGGGACGGGAGGCTACAGTCCGATGGAGCTTGAGCAGCAGATTGACTTGGACGAGCTGAGACAGCAGGTACAGACCTGTTTTGACTCTAAAATATTAAAGCGCGGCTGGCGCTATTACTTGGATGGGGTAGTCGATGAGCTTCAGAACGAAGGCGGGAAATTTTATGCGATTGTGTACGGCGGCGAAGCTTATGAGGTCAAGGCCGACCTGGAAAACGTGCGCCGCGCCCATTGCGACTGCCCGTACGGCGGCTACTGCAAGCATATCGCAGCCGTTCTGTTCGAAGCGTGCGATGAGCTGGGCATAGATCCCGAGGAACTAATGAAGCCGGCGGGCCCCATTGCGGCTAAGAAGAAGCCGGCGGCTCCCAGGACGGCCGAGCAGGAGATTTTTCCGCCGCAGGAGGAGGAAAGCGCCGCGGACTGGCGGCGGTATTTTGAGAGCGGGCTGGGGCTCAAGAACTATCGTTTGGGACAAGCGCTTATCCCCATTTTTGAAAAGGCTCCGAACCGGTTCTGCCGCCGGCGGCTGCGAATTGGAAGCCGCTCCAACGCAGCTATTACACGCTTCATGTCTGCTTATTTCTGCTTCAGCAACTGGATGAATTATACCGGAATCAAATCCGTTACTCCTTTGCTTATTATGATTTAAGGGGCGAGGTTTACGCGATCCGAGACGGGCTGTTTCAGGAGCTCGTTACCCAGGTGAACGAGATGCGCCCCGGAAATCTTAGCGAGCTTTCTATTGGACGCTGGGCGGAGACGATAGGCTTCTTAGCCGAGCACGCGTTCCCCAAGGCGCACGGACCGGTCGATTGGGCGTCGGTCTATGCTTTGATCTGGTGGAATCTGATTCTCGAATCTCCCTTGGCCGCCGAGCTAAGAGAACAGGAAATGACCCGGCTGGCGGCGGAGGCCCGTCAAGAAATGAACGGGAGTTACCGGAAGGACCGGCTCGTACTGGCTCAGTTGCTGCACCTTGTGAAGTCTGGAGACGACCAGGACGCCATGAAGCTGGTGGACGCGCAGCTGCATGACGTGAAGCTCGATGATTTTTACCCGTATCTGGGCTATTTCGTGGAAAATGAAGCCTGGGACCGCCTGCTAACCTGGCTGGAGTGGCTGGCACCTGAAGCGGCTCATTCGCCGCCAAAGCAGATGCTGGAGTATTTTGCCTATTGGGAGCAGTTGAAGGAGCACCTCGAGGTGGAGCCGCAGTGGAAGCGGATGGTATTCGGGATGATGCCGAACAGCTATGCCTATTATTCAAGTTATCTCCTCGAACGCGAGGAGTTTCAGGCTTGGGTGGATCTGAACCTGCTGCTCCGTACCAACCCTTTGGCTACGCCTTCGGTCGCCATCAAGGCGGTTGAAGCGAAGCGAAGAGAACTGCTCCTGCCTTGGTATCACCATGCGGCGGAGCAGTTCATCGCGGAGAAAAACCGGGAAGCCTACAAGCGTGCCGTACGTGTACTGCGCAAGCTGAAAGCGACCTATAAGCGATTGAAGCAGCAGCAGCGATGGGAAGCTTATATGCAATATTTAATGAAGCGGTATTCGCGGTTAAGGGCCTTCCAGGAAGAGCTGAGCAAGCTGAGGAAAGGGGAGGATTCCGCATGATCGGTCTTTTACCGGTTGAGGTGAACGGGGAATACCTGCAGAGCGGGCACTGGGCCGTTTGGGGAAGCTGGGAAGAGGGCGAGACTTTGTCCGCGGGGAGCTTCGAATCCGGCTGTTTGCCTGGCATCGGCCAAGCCTGTACGGCACGCAAGTCGAAGAGGATAAGGATACCGGGCGGCTTCTTTTGACGCCTTTTACGGCACTCCATTATTTTGCGTCTCCGGCGGCTTCCGTTCATACGATCTTGCGTTGGTCCGATAGACTGAGGCATATGCAATCGGTGGCGGAGCGGTATCTCGAGGCCTTGGACAAGGGCTGGTATGCCCCGGATGCCGAGGCTTGGCAGAAGGGAAGGACGCAGTGGAAGCTGAACCTGCCTGTGGACCGGCGGGAGGCTTATGAGGCCCTATGGGGCCCGTCTGCGGGCTTCTCGCAGATCAGCGGGGAACGCTGGTTCAGCGATGCGATTCATGAGCTTATCGATGGCGATTCCGAGACGGCTGAGGCGTGGGGCCGCCTTGTGGCGGACAAGCCGTATTTGCTGGGGCCTCTCCTGGATGCTCCCGAGCCTTATCGTATGGATGAAGAGGAGTGGCTGGTTGCCGTCGGCTGGAAAAGGGACGACGTGCCGTTCCATACCTGCTTTCAACTGGTTGAGCCGGAGCCGAATACGGAGGCGACCGAGGAATGGAAGCTGCAGCTCGTGCTTCAAGATAAGCTGGATTCGAACCTGCTTCTCCTCCCCGGACAACGGGACGGGCTTCCTGAGGATTGGCTTCCGTTTCTGGGGCGGCTGGAACGGGATCAGGCGCGCTGCGCCGAGCGCATACCCTCGTTAACCGGCTTGTCCTGGAACGAGGAAGGGGCGGCGGAGCTTACGGATGCACAGGCCTGGGAGTTTCTCCAGGATGGGAGCCTGCGGCTTCTGCAGGCGGGCTATTCCGTCTTTCTCCCCGCCTGGTGGGAGGACCTGCAGCGTAACCGCCCGAAGCTGCGCGCCAAGCTGAAAAACGCGGGTGCGTCAAAAGCCGGCTCCCTGTTTGGCGCCGACCAGCTCGTCCAATTCGATTGGAGAGTAGCTGTGGGCGGGCTGGATTTTACAGAGGAAGAGTTTCAGCGAATGGCTTCGGAGAAGAAGCGGCTGATGTATATCCGCGGACGATGGATCCAGCTCGACCCTGCCTTTGTGGAGCAGGTGCAGCAGGCCTTGAAGCACTCCGGGCGGAAAAAAGGGCTCAGCTTCCGTGAAATATTGGAGCTGCATTTGCTCCAGCAGGAGGAGCCGGGAACCGGAGCGGGAACGGATGATCCGGAAGACATCGACGCTCTTCACCGGCGACTTCGGATTGAAGTTGAGCTGAACAGCCAGATGGCCGAACTGATCGGCCGGCTGCAGCATACGGAGCGCATCCCTGTCGTTGACCCTTCGCCTGCGCTGCAAGCGGACCTTAGAAGGTACCAGCGGGAAGGCGTCTCCTGGCTTTTATTTATGAGACGGTTCGGTCTAGGCGCTGCCTGGCGGACGATATGGGGCTCGGCAAAACCGTTCAGTTTATCGCCTATCTTCTGCATGCCAGGGAGGAATCAGCCCGTGGAAAGGTCCCTTCCGCTCCAGCACTGCTGATTTGTCCTACTTCCGTGCTAGGGAACTGGCAGAAGGAGCTCGAACGGTTTGCCCCGTCGCTAAGCATCTACCTGCATTACGGTCCGCGCCGGATGAAAGGCGAGCAGCTGGCGGAAGCGGTGAAAGACGCGGACCTTGTGCTTACCTCCTATAACCTGGCCCAGATCGACGAAGAGGACTTATGCATGATTCATTGGGATGCGATCGGACTCGACGAAGCCCAGAACATTAAGAATGCGTACACCAAGCAGTCTGCGGCTGTTCGCCGCCTGGAAGCCCGGCACCGGATCGCTCTCACCGGCACACCGATTGAGAATCGTTTAACTGAGCTGTGGTCCATCTACGATTTTATCAATCCGGGCTATCTCGGGACTTTAAGCTCTTTCACGCGTCACTATGTGAATCCGATCGAAAAAGGCGGGGACGAAGACCTTGTCCGTCAAGTCCAGCAACTGGTCCGTCCTTTCCTGCTGAGACGCGTCAAGAAGGACCCGGCCATTCAGCTCGATCTGCCCGAGAAGGTGGAAACGAAGGCTTACGTCTCCCTGACTTTGGAACAGGCAACGCTTTATGAGAATGTCGTTCAAGAGCTGATGACGAAACTCGAGACCTTAACTGGGATAGAGAAAAAAGGACAAATCCTCGCCACCCTCACCAAGCTCAAGCAAATTTGCGATCATCCGTCGCTTTTCTTGAAGGAAACCGGCATCGGTGCTGCTTGGGAAGAGCGTTCGTCCAAAGTATCTCGACTGATGGCCATGATTCAGGAGCATGCGGGATGAAGGGGACAACTGCTTGATTTTTACCCAGTTTGTGGAGATGGGGCATCTGCTGCAGAGCGTGCTGGAGCGGGAGCTGGGTGAGCGCGTACAATTCCTTCATGGCGGCGTGCCCAAGCAGCGACTGGGATCAGATGGTTGCACGCTTCCAGAATCCGGATGTTCCGGAGAACGAACGCTGCGGCATCTTCATCCTGTCGCTCAAAGCCGGAGGGACGGGGCTCAATCTGACGGCGACCAATCATGTCTTCCACTTTGACCGCTGGTGGAACCCCGCGGTGGAGAACCAAGCCACCGACCGGGCTTTCCGGATCGGACAAACCCGGAATGTGCAGGTGCACAAGTTTGTAGCGCTGGGTACGCTTGAGGAGCGGATAGACGAGATGATCGAACGCAAGCAGGGCTTAAGTCAGCAGATTGTCGGTACCGGTGAGAATTGGGTTACCGAAATGTCGACAAGCGAGCTGAGAGAGTTGTTTGCTCTGCGACGCGAATGGATCGGCAAATAAGGAAGGGGTGACGACATGCCGAAAGAGAAGGCAGAGAGCTCAGGAAACACTGCCGCCCATCATGAGCTTGATCCGAAGACAGCCGGGTTGCAGGAGGATCGCCATGAGGCGGAAGGGAAGCCTGGCGATGAGGATAAATCCGCGGAAGCCGTCGAGAAGGGGATGATCAAGGGAACACCGGCACGGCCTCACCGCGGCAGACCCGGCAAACGGGGAAAGAGCCGAACTACAGCGAGCAGCTGGATTTGGAGGCCAACCCGCAGCGGCGGGACATGTCGCCCGCCTGGCGCCGGTTTTACGCAGCGGTCCGCAAAGCGGCAAGAGACGAATAACTATGGCAGGACCCTTTGAAGAGCAGTTCCTTTCCTTTGCTTCCAAGGGGTTCTTTTTTGTTTCCTATAAACTTCCAGATACCCTCTTTATTTAACCCCAAGCTGCGAATCATTATGGTAAAGAAAAAAAGACCCGATACCGAAGTATCGAGTCTCCTTCACTTCTCGGCTATGGGAGCAACCGATTAGTTAATGAAGTTTGCGGCGCTCAAGAAACGCTTCAGCATGGTTGCGGATTGAGCACGGGTAGCTTTGCTTGCAGAACCGATCGTGTCATCCGTCAAACCATTGATGATGCCTGCTTGAACGGCGCTGCGGCGATTTCATTTTGCGCCCAAACAATTTTGTTCGCATCTTTGAACTTCGCCAGAATCATGGATTGCTGCGCAGCGGTAACTTCGGTCTTAACGCCTGCATAATTCAGAGCGCGTACGACCATAGCCGCCAGTTCTTCACGAGTGATTTGCGCATCCGGACGGAACGTGTTGTCTTCGTAGCCGTTGATGATGCCCGCATATACCGCAGTGGATACCGAATCGGCATACCAAGCGCCGGATTTCACATCGTTAAAGTAAGTTGCTCCGGAAACCGTAGTCAGACCCAGGGAACGAACAACCAGTGCTGCAAATTCAGCACGGCTGATGTTGCGGTCCGCCTCGAATTTCTTGTCGGATACACCTTCCACAATAAGCTTGTCAGCAAGCAATTCTACATCGTCTTTCGCCCAGTGACCTGCGAGATCATCGAACGATTTGCTGCTTTCAACAACCGTATAGATGCTGTTGCCGTTACGCTTCAGCGTAGCAACCGTTTTGCCGTCTTTCGTTTCGAAAGTCGATGGAACGAAGCTCAGCTTGTTCGTGTTCGGGTTGAACAATACGCCCACAGCATGCTTAGCGTCAACGGATTTGTTTACGTTCAGCGTGCGGGATACATAAGTTTTGCCAAAATCAACACCTACGGATTTACCGTCTTTACTGGAAACCGTTACGTTGAAATCAACTGCGTCGGCAATAGCGTTGCCGCCAAGAGCAGCTGCAGCATTAGCAATAGCCGTTGCTGTGTCGCCACCGACTTTGCTGATCGAAACTGTGATGGTCAGATCCTTCACATCAACGCCCAGAGCTTTCGCCAGTGCGTCCAGTTTCAGAACGGACAATGGCAAGGTGTAGGAACCGTTGCTCGATACGACCGTGATCGAAGCGCCTGCTTTGTTCACAGCATCCAGAAGTGCGGAAGCCGGAATCAGAGCTTTGTCGCCGCTGATGTTGATCGTTACTGTTGTGTTGGAAGAAAACGCGTTTTGCAGTGCTGTTGCATCTACTTTACCGTCAGATCCCGCTTGGATCGTACCGTTGTTGGAGCTAGTGCTTGCCACCGCCGCCACCGATAGAACCGCCACCGCCGTAGCTGGAATCGTCAGACTTTCTTGTAAAGTCATTTGCCGTGTAAACATTTTCCCCAACAGAAGGGTTGTTGGAATACACTTTCAGGAATACACTGCTGTAGTAATATTGCAGTGCAAGCTGAATATTAAAATTATAATATGTAATACCGGAAACCGAACGGTAAGAATCGTACGTTACGGTATTCACATTGTAGCTAATGGCCTGCGTACGATCCGAATCGGAATAAACGTTAACATAAACACCTTGGTCTTTCGAATAAGCATTCGTATAAACCGATCCAGAAATGGTACCCGTAGCTTTGTTATAAGAAACGTCTGCAAAATCAACTGCGGCAAATGCCAGTACCGGCAAAAGCATAGATACAATCATAAGAACTGCCAAAACTTGCGATGTCTTCTTCATTACAGCAGATTTCAAACCGGTCCTACTCCTCTCAATCATCTCTAGTCTATTTGTTCTATTAAACGAACGCATATCTAGTTTTCACCTCCCTTCCAGCGCATACTCATATGTAACATGGCTATGCCATAGTTAACCAGAAGTAGTAGGACCCAGGGTCCATTTTATCACCAAAAGCGCAAAAATGGTAGCTTTTTGTAGAAACAAAGCTACCATTTTTTTATTCAGAGACTATTAAAATTTTGCATTCAGCAAAGCTGCGATTTGATCCTTCTCTTTCGGATCCTTGGCAATCAGCTTGTCATAGAGAGCCTGATCGTTTTTGCCCTGCTTTTGCAAATCGGCAAGGTACCAGCGAGTCATTTGTTTGTTCACTTGATCGTCAAATTGATCCGTCAAACCAAATTTCAGGAACGACTCCGCTTCGGCGTATTTGCCTCTCATATAATCGATCTGTCCAAGCGCAAAGCCCATATTCTTGGTAAGCCCGAAGTCCCGGCCTTGCATCTGCTCTTTCGGCAGAGATGCGAGCAGCTTCACTCTCTCTTGAACCTTATTATAGGTTTCAAAAGCCGCATTATAATATTGATCGCGAGCCTGCGTGTTCTTTGCCGCGTCGGCATCATTGCCGAGATTGAAATTCATTGAGATGTTGTCTTCGTATAGAGTGATATCCCAAGGATAATTCGCAATCTCTTTCGTAACCAATTCCAGCGCTTGTGGAATCTGATTCTTGGCATTCAAGGCCATGATTTCTTTTTCCAGTAAATTGCGGTTATTAGGCTCTTTGGCCCGGGTTTCTTTTATGAGGGCCATAGCCTGGTTGTACCAATTGTCGTCTTTTGTCTGGTTATAGGCCTGAAGCAATATATCGATCTTATAACCTGCATAGTCCGGGTGCTCCGGACGCTGCTTCAAGGCTTTATCCAGCGGAGCGAAAATCTCCGTAATATTTTTATTGCTATTGGCCGCGGCCATGGCGTTACTGAATAAGCTGTTCGCTGTCAGTGCCTGTACGGCGTTAAAGAAAAGAACCAACGATAATACAAGAAGCACAGAAGGATAGGCCCATTTGTACTTAGCGATCGATTCTTTCCAGCCGCCTTTGATCTCGATCTCATCTCTAGACATCATCACACCTAAGCTGAGGAAAAGCAGAATACCAAGATATACATAGCTGAGGTCGAAGTCAATCATACTATGAACAAGAAGTGAAATCATAATAATGTAAAAGATAAAGCGGCGGTCTTTCGTATCTTGGACTTGTTTCCTGTAATTCCGAATGTAAACATAAACAATCGTGGCTAAAATCAGCAGCAGTACAAGGAATCCCACCAAACCGACTTCAACCAAATACTGCAGGAAGAAGTTATGCGCCTGACGGCTGACATAAGGGTTGTTCTGATATTTCTCGTACAAAGCAGGCCAAGCGCCGCCACCGGCCCCAAGAATCGGGTAATCGACAAAGAGCTTCATTGCATCCTTGTAGAACGTTCCGCGTTCCAATACACTGTGCTGCTGGAAATTGATGTTTTCGATACGTGTCCGGATGTTATCAGGAAGCAGTTTGGTAAAGCCCAAGTCACTGAATAGTACGAAAATGCCAATCGCACCAACAACAAGCGCAGCGACCGGAATCGCAACATAAGCGAACTTGGATTTCTCGAATCGCTCCATCTTACTCGAAAGCCACTCGGCCGCGAACTTTTGGATCAGGGCGGCGATGACCGCATTGATTAGTGAAACCAGAAGAAGCGTCAGCCAACCCGAAATGGACAAATTGGCGTTAAAGCTTTTGTTAATCTCAATCCCCAAATCGGTGATTTTGGTGAGAATCGCCAGCGACAACCCAAAAGAAACGATCAAATGAACGATATAGAGAACTTGACGGTAAGGCTTCAGGAAAGGCAGCACCAGCAAGAGCACTACCGGCAGGATAACCAGCGCACCCCGGGAAAGGGTCAAGAAGAACGAGATTATAATCGGGACCACCATTAAGCCGTGAATGCCGGCTGTAATCCACTTTTTCGACGATAAAATTAAGAATACAGCGCACAACAGTACGGCAATCAAAAAGGCCGCATAGCTGTTGGCATATTGGAATACCGAGGTTAAGCGAAGTCCGTTAGCATCCGTCATTACTGCGTCCTGATAGATGTTACCGCCCCTCATATCGACGGCAAACCATTTTACCCACGCAAAGATGCTTGCTTTGTTCCCAATCCAGTTGAACATCCCGAACCAGACAATAACATAGGCCGAAATCATGAAACCATTTTTAAGTATGGATGCTCCCAGCTCACTCTTCGCTAGGAAATACGCCAGCAACAAAAAGATGACGTACATCGTCTGGATATACAGCATGTTCACTGCATAGTAGTGCGAGCCTGCGCCGAAGAGCGAAATCAAATAAGTGATGGGGATTAACCATACAGCGATGCTTAGGGCGTCGGATAAATGGCTAAACGTCCACCGGTAGTAAGCAAAGATTACCATTAATATAAGGATAATTGCCGACCAAACAAAAGAAGAGTAAATGGGTCTCTCGAAATCAAAGCTGTTTCCATTGAAAAGAGCTTTTTGGAATGGGGACCAGAATAAGAAAATTAATGTGAAAATGGATAAGATCCAAAACAATATAGAACCGGTGTCAGTAGAGGCTGATTGCTTTTTTAGGCCGGAAGCATAGGGATGGCCATAAGTTTTTTTGCTACTCATATGAGTCTCCTTAAATTTTTCTAGAAATTACGACAAAATCTTATCATATAATCCACGCTGTTTCCAATGTTAAAGTCTGTGCAACCTCATACTTTAATTTGGTAATCCGGACTGCGGTATACATCAATGCTTATATTGGAGTATTATAATTGAGTAGTATTTTTAATATTGTTCGAGAAAGTTTTCGACAAAATTTAATGGAATATTATTTTCGGTAATGGTGGTGCTCAAAATTAAAACACATATATATAGAATTATATATAAGCTTGCGGTGATTTCCAAAGCCATAATCGTCCCAATAACTCCTGCATCTTTCCGAACATATGTAAAGAAAAAATTATTAAACCAAGCTTATCCCATCACTTGGCAGCAAAAAACATTGGATGGCACTCCAGAAGGTGAAAAAGGAATTAATTTGGTCGGTTATGCCAGAGCGGAAATGGGGATTGGGGAATCCTGCAGAATAGCGGCTAAAAGTATGGCGACCGTTAATTTGCCTTTCGGTATCATAAATTTTACGGGTACGAACAGTGCTAGAATGACAGATCATTCTTGGATCCATAAAGAAATTACAAGCCCCAAATTTAATGTGAACATATTCCATATTAACGCCGAGCAAATGATGGAAATTTATGCTCAATATGGAAGTGGAATTTTCAATAATAGATATAACATCGGTTATTGGCACTGGGAATTGCCGGATTTTCCGGATGAGTGGATGGATAGCTTCAATCTTGTCAATGAAATTTGGGTTCCTTCTACTTTTGTAGCTGATTCAATCTCAATGAAAAGTCCGGTCCCAGTTGTGAAAATCCCTCATTCAATTGAAGTGAAAATTGAACATGAAAGAACCAGGGGTATTTTCAGTTACCGGAGAAAGCATTCTTATTCTTATCCATGTACGATGTGAAAAGCTACCAGGAGCGCAAAAATCCTCGAGCGACCATCGAAGCATTCAAAAGAGCATTTCAACCTGATGATCTTTCCGTTGGGCTAGTTATAAAAATTAATACTTCCAAAAGCAATTTGGACGAGATTAAATTATTGGACGAAATCATCTCGAATTATAAAAACATTTACTTAATTAAAGAAACGTTAAGCCGTAATGACACGAACGCTTTAATTTCGGTGACGGACTGCTATGTTTCCCTTCATCGAAGTGAAGGGTTCGGGCTTGGATTAGCAGAAGCTATGTACCTGGGGAGGCCGACGATAGGTACGAACTGGTCTTCAAATACGGATTTCATGACAAACGAAAACTCATGTCTGGTTAGTTATCAGCTAATGCAAATCGGCAAAGACCACGGTCCGTATAAAGCCTATCAATATTGGGCGGACCCGGACATTGACCACGCCAGTTTTTATATGAAAAAGCTAGTGTCAGACCCCGATTATTACAAGGAAATATCTTTGAATGGAGAAAAATCCATTAAACAGAATTTGTCACCGAAGGCCGTCGGTGAGCTTATTCAAAAAAGATTGAATTATATTTATTCCTGGAGTTTAAAATAAACAGCTCGAAGTAAGGAGGGGATTGAACTTGAAAGGTATCATTCTGGCAGGTGGCACAGGTACAAGGCTGTATCCACTTACTAAGGTTACAAATAAACATCTACTTCCGGTCGGTAAATATCCGATGATTTTTTATGCTGTTTCCAAACTGAAGGAGGCAGGCATCTTAGATATTTTGGTGGTTACAGGAAAAGAGCATATGGGCGATGTAGTGAGCTTATTGGGAAGCGGCAAAGAAATGGGTGTAAACTTTACGTTTAAAGTCCAAGATGAGGCAGGCGGAATCGCTCATGCTCTTGGACTTGCAGAGCAATTTGTAGGAACCGATAAATTGGTGGTCATTCTTGGTGATAATGTGTTCTCGGAAAGCATTGTGCCCTATGTTTTGAATTTTGAGCAACAGCCCCAAGGGGCAAAAATTCTTATCAAGGAAGTTCACGATCCTCAGAGATACGGGGTTCCCGAGCTTTCGGGAAATAAAATTATTTCTATAGAGGAGAAACCGCTGAATCCGAAGAGCCAATTTGCCGTCACGGGAATATATATGTTCGATAGCACGGTATTTCAGATTATCAAGACCCTTAAGCCTTCCGCTCGAGGCGAGCTAGAAATAACCGATGTTAATAATGCTTTTATCGCTAAAAATCAACTTACTTATGAGATTATTGGCGGATGGTGGACGGACGCTGGAACACATGCCTCTTTAACCAAAGCGAATGAACTTGCTCAATCAATAACCTTACCGGAGGAGTTTGGTTTATTAAAACTGTAGGAAGGTGAGCAATCCTTGAAAAAAATTAATGTAAAGCTACCGGGAGTCTATATTTTGGAGCCCAAGGTTCATGGAGACCATAGAGGATTCTTTATGGAGAGCTACAATAATCAAACATTCGAACAGTTGGGATTTAATTACTCTTTTGTCCAAGACAATCATTCTTTGTCAGCGGAAGCGGGTACCCTTCGGGGATTGCATTATCAGAATAGCCCGAAAGCGCAGACCAAGCTTGTCCGAGTTATATCTGGTGCGGTATACGATGTAGTTGTTGATATTCGTAAGGATTCCCCTACTTACGGAGAATGGTTTGGTGTGATATTAAGTGCGTCAAACAAACGCCAGTTGCTGATTCCAAAAGGATTCGCACACGGTTTTTGTACATTGGTACCGAATACAGAGGTTATTTACAAGGTGGATGAGTTATATTCTCCTGAGCATGACAGGGGTATTTTATGGTCCGATCCTCAACTCAATATCGATTGGCCATCGTCGGATCCGATCCTTTCTGAAAAAGACCAGCTTCTTCCATTATTAAAGGATGCGGACATCCAATTTGATTGAAAGGAGGAATTATATTGAAAATATTAGTTACGGGCGGAGCGGGATTTATAGGAAGTAACTTTATTATTTATATTTTGAATAAATATCCTGAGTACCAAGTACTGAATTTTGACGCCCTTACTTATGCGGGGAATTTGGAGAATCTTGAGCAAGTTCAGGCAAATCCAAATTATTCGTTCATCAAAGGGGATATTTCCGATCCCGAGACCGTGGAAAAAGTATTCCAGGATAAAGTAGACATGGTGATTAATTTTGCCGCAGAGTCTCATGTCGATCGAAGTATTATGGATCCAGGCATATTTGTACGAACCAATGTGTTAGGGACGCAAGTTCTATTGGAGGCGGCAAAGAAACATAGCGTAAGAAAGTTTGTTCAAGTATCGACCGATGAAGTATACGGATCATTAGGTGAAATCGGGTTATTTTCGGAACAAACTCCTTTGGCACCTAATAGTCCTTATTCCGCAAGCAAGGCGGGGGAGATTTATTAGTACGTGCTTATCACGAGACTTTTGGACTCAATGTAAACATCACCCGATGTTCAAATAATTATGGGCCGTATCAATTCCCGGAAAAACTGATCCCGCTTATGATCACGAATGCGTTACAAGATAAGCGACTTCCTGTTTATGGTGACGGCTTAAATATCAGAGACTGGCTGCATGTAGAAGATCATTGCAGGGCGATTGATTTAGTGTTGCATCACGGCAAAAGCGGAGAAATATACAATATAGGCGGAAGTAATGAACGAACAAATATTCAAATTGTTAGAACGATTCTTGCAGAGTTAGGGAAGCCTGAAGAGCTGATCAACTATGTGAAGGATAGACTGGGGCATGACCGTCGTTATGCTATAGATGCAACAAAAATAATCAAAGAACTCGGATGGAAACCGGAATACACCTTTGAGACAGGGATTAAGAAAACTATTGAATGGTATTTGAAGCACCCGGAATGGTCGAGTCGTATTCTATCGGGTGACTATCAAGATTACTATAAAAAGCAATACTCCGACAGGTGTTAATATGAGGGTTCTGGTAACCGGTGCTGAAGGTCAATTGGGCCGTGATGTTGTTCATGTATTTAATACAGTTTCTAATATTGTAGTATCAGGTTTAGGGCGTCAAGAATTAGATATAACGGACTTTAACCAATGCAAAAAAGTAATAAATCTAATTCGCCCCGACGTTATTATACATTGTGCAGCCTACACTGCGGTAGATAAAGCTGAGAGCGACGAAGATCAAGCTTATGCTGTTAATACGTTAGGGACGAGAAATTTGGCCGTCGCTGCAGAATCAATAGGATCCAAGGTTTGTTATATCAGTACGGATTATGTATTTGACGGTCGATCCGATAAACCCTATAAAGAGTATGATGTTGTTAACCCCATCAATGTTTATGGGAAAACCAAACAAGCTGGAGAAACGATGGTTATCAGTTTTTCGCATCGATATTTTATTGTTCGGACTTCTTGGGTTTTCGGGCTACATGGAAACAACTTTGTGAAAACGATGCTTAAGCTTGCCGAAGAGCGAGATCATATTAAGGTTGTGGATGACCAGAAAGGATCGCCAACCTTTACCGAGGATTTAGCTGAGTTCATATACGAATTGATTCAGACAGACAAATACGGGATTTATCATGCATCGAACTCTGGGAGCTGCTCATGGTATGAGTTTGCCAAGACGATTATAGAAGAAAAAAAATTAGGCACCGCTATCATTCCATGCGCAACTGAAGATTTTCCAAGGCCAGCTCCGCGACCCCGGTTCACCGTCATGGATCATTTGTCTATTCGAGCGAATGGTTTTAAAGAGTGCGGCCCTGGAAAGAAGCTTTAAGTGAGTTTTTAATAAAATTAGGGAATACATCGACATGAAAACAGTAAGTGCTCATATAGTAACATTTAACAGCGAAGCTTATATCCGTGATTGCTTAGAAGCTGTTTTCAAACAAAGTTATCCAATTGAACGTATCATAGTTATTGATAACAATTCGCAGGATAATACACTTGCTATTCTTTCGGAGTTCGAGGATCGGATTACTATTGTCACCAATCCGGTAAATGTAGGATTCGCTCCAGCACATAATCAAGCAATACTTTTATCGGATTGTGATTACTTTTTGATACTAAACCCGGATGTCAAATTACATCCTGATTATATTTCAGAGCTAATATCCGTCTCAGAGAACGATGAGTTAATTGGGAGTCTTACCGGTAAATTAGTCTTGAGTTCTTCACCAGATAAGATTGACAGTACGGGATTAGAAATTACTAAAGCACGAAGAGCATTCGATAGAGGGGCAGGGGAACCCTCAGGACAATGGGAAACAAGTGAAGAGGTATTTGGTGTTTCCGGCGCCGCGGCGCTCTATAATGCTGAAATGGTTAAGGATATTAGTTTGAACAATGATTTTTTCGACAATGACTTCTTTGCCTATAAAGAAGATGTTGATGTAGCCTGGCGCGCAAGGTTGCTCGGGTGGAAGGCTTTCTATTGTGCTGACGCTGTGGCTTTTCACGAAAGAGGCTGGAAAAAGGAGTCAAGAAGTAAGATTCCATTAAAAATCCGTAGATATTCTTACATCAACCGTTATAAAATGATTTTGAAAAATGATCATTGGTTGTTTATTATCAAGCATCTCATTCCGTTTCTTGCTTATGAAATACCAAGCTGGGGATATTTCCTACTAAAGGAACCTTCGGTTCTTGGTTCTTGGAAAGCATTTGGTTCCAATTTTAAGAAGTCAGCTTCAAAAGAGAAGATGGATTCAATCTAAAAGAAGAGCGGAATACGAAAATGTATATTCCTTTTTTAGGTAAATCTTTAAGCTTCTTTTCATACTTGTGAAAATGTTTCATGATATAATGTGAATATCATGTCTTATGATATGGGGATATTTATGGACTTAAGTATTATTATTGTAAATTATAATACCTGTGAAATTACACTCAACTGCCTGAAATCCGTGTTTGAGTCCGAATTAATGTATACCTATGAAGTTATTTTAATCGACAATAACTCATCGGATTCATCGGTAAAACGAATTGAAACGGATTTTCCCCAGGTGCGTTTGATATGCAACGATCAGAATCTAGGATTTTCGAAGGCAAACAACCAGGGAATTCGTTTGGCAAAGGGCCGGTACATTCTTTTATTAAATTCGGATACCGTCATCGCAAAAGATACTTTGTCCATTATGATTGAGTTTATGGATAACCATTATAATGTAGGTGCCGCAGGGTGCAAAATTGTATTACCTGACGGGAGTTTGGACAAGGCTTGTCGACGAGGGTTTCCCACCCCTCCGCGTCTTTCTACTATGCCTTTGGAATATCCAAGCTGTTTCCTAAGCACCCGAAGTTTAACCAATACCAGCTTACTCATTTAGATCCTGATCAGGATTACCCGGTGGATTGTTTAGTGGGGGCATTTATGATGGTCAGGACAGAGGCTATCCAACAGGCCGGGCTTTTAGATGAAGAATTCTTTATGTATGGGGAAGATATCGATTGGTGCTATAGAATTAAGCAAGCGGGCTGGGAAATTCATTATTACCCTTATACTCAAATTATCCATTATAAAGGCGCCAGCGACCGTAGGAAGCCATTTAAGATTATTTATGAGTTCCATAGAGCCATGTATCTGTTTCATCGAAAACATTATCGTAAGAAATACTCTTTCTTTGTTAATGGGATGGTGTACGCAGGAATTGCGGTCAAGCTATCGGCTTCTCTACTATTAAACCGATTTGGATCAGTGAGGTGAGAATCATGATAAGGCGAAGCCAAAGTTTTTTATCCCAGTTTTATGCTTTGACAGACTTTGTGTGTATCCAAATCGTATTCTTACTCTCTTGGTGGCTTAAATTTAAGAGCGGCTGGATACCATCAGACGAACCGCTCCCTCTTGAGACATATACTTTATGGAGCTTTGTTTATGGAGCAGTAGCCATTTTCTTAAGTTATTTCTATAACTTCTACACGCCAAAACGTAAAAAAGATTTTCTTATGAGCTATTTATCATAGTCCAGGTATATTGTATTAGTTTATTGATATTATTAAGCTTCTTGTTCATATTTAAAGAATTGAATATTTCCCGTTCCTTTTTATTTCTCTTTCTTGTAAATAATATCTTAGGTATTAGCTTTTACCGGTATATTTTGAAGCTGTCACTGAAACGTCTTCGAGAAAAAGGGTATAATCGACAATTCGTCCTTATCGTTGGGGCGGGAACTCTTGGTAAGAAGTTTTATTCCAACTTAATGCAGCATCCTGATTTAGGTTATGAAGTGGTCGGGTTTCTGGATGATTTCCAAACAAGCCACGAGAATGGGAATTATAAGCCGATACTCGGTCAAGTTGATGAGTTGGAAGCCATCCTCAACAAAATGTTAATCGACGAAGTTATTATCGCTTTGCCTTTGGACGCGCATCAAAAATACGGTAGGATCATTAACCTCTGTGAAAAAGCAGGAGTAAAGACGTTAATCATCCCGGATTTCTTCGATTACTTGCCTTCAAAGCCGTATTTTGATAACTTTGCCGGGATTCCATTAATTAATGTTCGCGACATTCCATTGGACGAATTTCGCAATCGATTCTTGAAGAGGGCTTTTGATATTATTTTCTCATTATTAGCAATTATTATCACATCTCCCTTGTTAATTTTAATTGCCATAGGTATCAAGCTTACATCTCCAGGCGAGATCATTTTTAAGCAAGAACGTGTGGGATTAAATCGCCGCCATTTTATGATGTATAAGTTTCGATCCATGAAGGTACAAACGGATGATTCATCGGATACCCAATGGACTACCCAAGATGATCCGCGTAAAACAAAGTTTGGGGCTTTTTTAAGAAAGACGAGCTTAGATGAGTCGCCGCAATTTTTTAACGTTTTATTCGGACATATGAGTGTCGTGGGTCCGAGGCCGGAACGTCCTTATTTTGTGGAGCAATTTAAAGAAGAAATTCCAAAGTATATGGTGAAGCATCACATTCGACCGGGAATCACAGGATGGGCCCAATCCAACGGATTAAGGGGCGATACCTCTATTGAAGAGAGAATTAAACATGATATTTTTTATATCGAAAATTGGAGTTTTTTGTTCGATATAAAAATTATTTGGAAAACGATAATCAACGGTTTCATAAATAAGAATGCTTATTAAATCAACCCTTTCGTAATATGTATAATACTTCATGCGTCAAAATAGGAAACATTTAATAAGTAATTGAAACTTACAAATTATTGCTTTGTCGCAAATTGTTAAGCTATAATATGATAGTTGTCGTATATCATAGAATTATGTAATCATGTGTTTGTTTCTAGGAGGAACTACAATATGACTATTACAGCAGTGATTATGGCTGGGGGAAAAGGTGAGAGATTTTGGCCCAAAAGCCGAACTCATTTACCTAAGCAGTTCCTGAATATTTCGGGAAATAAATCCATGATTCAACAAACGATTGCCAGGCTTGAAAAATTGATTGATATAAAGCAAATCTTTATTGTTACCAATGAGTTGTATGCCGAGCTTATTCGCGCGCAAATACCCCATCTTCCTCATGATAATATTATTATTGAGCCCATAGGCCGAAACACAGCTCCATGTGTCGGATTGGCGTCTGTTATTATTGAAGAGAAATTTCCGGACAGTACGATGGTAGTCCTGCCTTCAGATCATATTATTGAAAATGAAGAGGGCTTCATACAAATACTTAAAACAGCGGTTGAAGTAGCTCAAGAGGACAGTCATTTAGTGACTCTTGGGATTCAACCTACTTATCCCGAAACGGGTTATGGCTATATCGAAAGTACGAATCACATTAATGTTGTGAACGGGCTGGATGTTCACAAAGTAAATAAATTTGTTGAAAAACCTGATTCGGAAACGGCCAATAAATACTTATCTGCCGGAAATTTCTTTTGGAACAGCGGAATTTTCATTTGGAAGACCGCTACTATAAGAAAGTATATTAAAGAACTTATGCCAGACATGAACGACGTGCTTGAATCGATGAAAGCAGGGTTCAAAACAGATAAACGTAGTGAGGTAATTAAATCAGAATTTCATAAAATGCCGGACCAATCAATCGATTATGGGATCATGGAAAAAGTCGATAGCATCTATGTGATTCCATGTATCTTTGGTTGGGATGATGTAGGAAGCTGGACGGCCCTGGATCGTATTAATGATAGGGATGAAAATGGAAATGTTATAAAAGGAAACATACTTAATATTGATACGAAGAGATGTATTATCGAAAGTAACGGGAAATTAATTGCTACCTTAGGAATCGAAGATCTTATCATCGTGGATACTGAAGATGTTACCTTAATTTGCACCAAGGATAAGGCTCAAGAAGTGAAATTGCTACTTAAAGAATTGAGAACGCAAAAGCTCGAACAGTATTTATAATAACTACAATTAGGGAGATTATCATGACTAAAAAAGCGCTTATCACTGGTATCACAGGACAAGACGGATCATACTTAGCAGAGCTTTTATTATCGAAAGGATATAAAGTGTATGGTCTTCGTAGAAGAACCAGTGTGCCTATTATGGAGAATATTGAGCATATCAAAAATGAAATCGAATTTATTGAAGGTGATCTGCTCGATCAAGGTTCTTTAATCAATGCTATTAAAGAATCTAACCCTGATGAAGTATATAATCTTGCTGCTCAATCTTTTGTAGGAACTTCGTGGGGGCAGACCGGTTCTTACAGGCCAATCCACTGGTATCGGCGTAACGAATATGTTGGAAGCTGTTCGTTTAACCAAACCTGACGCAAGATTTTACCAAGCATCAAGCAGTGAAATGTTTGGTAAGGTGGTAGAAACCCCTCAAAAGGAGACAACTCCTTTTTATCCAAGAAGTCCTTATGGAGTAGCTAAGGTATATGGGCATTGGATTACGGTTAATTATCGTGAAAGCTTCGATATGTTCGCATGCTCGGGAATTTTGTTTAACCATGAATCTCCTCGCCGCGGTGTTGAGTTTGTTACCCGTAAAGTAACTGATGCAGCGGCTCGAATTAAGCTTGGTCTTGAAAAAGAACTACGTATGGGGAACTTGGATGCTAAGCGTGACTGGGGGTTTGCCGGTGACTATGTCAGGGCTATGTGGCTTATGCTGCAGCAAGAAACACCGGATGATTATGTCATTTCCACGGGTGAAACCCATACGGTTCAGGAACTGGTCGAAATCGCATTTGGGCATGTAGGATTGAATTGGAGAGATTATGTAGTAATTGATCCGAAATTCGTTAGACCTGCTGAAGTAGATCTCTTGTTAGGGGATTGTACTAAAGCAAAGGAAAAGCTCGGGTGGAAGCTTGAAGTAGGCTTTGAACAATTAGTTACAATGATGGTCGAGAGTGATTTGAAGAAAAACCAAAAGCTTGTACAAAACGCTTGAGGGTGGATATAATGACCGCAAGAGCGCTAATTACTGGTGTAAACGGATTTGTTGGACAATATTTGGCTGAGTACTTAATTAATTTAGGCTATGAAGTTTGGGGGACAACTAGACAAGGTTGTCCTAATCTTGTTTCTGATAAAGGTATCCGGCTTCTAAAATCAGGGTTAGACAATCAGGATGAGTTAATTGATTTACTCAATGAAATTAGACCTGATGAGATTTATCATCTGGCGGGACAAAGTAATGTAAAAGAATCGTGGTCAAATAAAGTTACGACACTTGAGGCAAACGTAGTCAGTACATTAACATTGTTAGAAGCTGTTTTAAAAAGTGAGATCGCAAACAAAGTAAGAGTACTTACTGTTGGTTCCTCGGAAGAATACGGCAAAGTTGATGGTTCCTTAATGCCGATTAAAGAAGATATTCAACTCAATCCAATAAGTCCTTATGGTATATCTAAAGCTTCTGTTTCTTTTTATTGTAAACAATATTACGAGGTTTATGGCCTGAAGATCGTTCATGCGAGACCTTTTAATCATATAGGTCCCAAGCAAAGATTGGGATTCGTAGTTGCAGATTTTTCACAACAAATTGCAGATATTGAATTCGGTCGAAAAGATAATATTCTATGTGTGGGAAATTTAGAATCAAAACGGGATTTTACTGATGTTCGAGATATTGTAAGAGCCTATTATTTATTGCTTCAACAAGAAAATATATTTGGAGAAATTTATAACATTTCTTCGAATAAAGCAGTTTCAATACAAGAAATTTTAGACACTCTAATTTCATTGTCAACAAAGGAAATTATTGTTAAAAGGGATGAAAGTAGAATGCGCCCTTCAGATATACCCATATATATTGGAGATAATAATAAATTGAAATTGGCAACCGGATGGTCGCCGGAAATACCGTTAATACAGACTTTAACAGATGTAATGAATAGTCTTAGGAGAAATGATTAGGATGACGAATATATTAAATGATTGGAAAGAAATCTATCGATATAGAGAATTTCTTAAAAATTCTGTCTCAAAAGATTTAAGAACTAGATATAAAGGATCATTTTTTGGATTCCTCTGGACATTCTTAAATCCGTTACTAATGTTAGTTGTATATTCAATATTATTCTCAATAATTGTTAGAATGCAAGTTGAAAATTACCCAATCTTTTTATTTTCATCATTGCTAGCTTGGAATTTTTTTAGTTCTTCAGTTCAAACAAGCTCTTCGATTATTGTTAGTTCTTCTAACTTAATCAAAAAAATCTATTTTCCTCATGAAATACTACCATTATCCGTTGTATTTGGTGGGTTAATGAATTTTTTATATGGACTAATTATTCTCATTCCAGCCTTAGCGATTTTTGGTTATTACCCAAATATTAATTATATTTGGCTACCATTAATTCTGTTAATCCAAGTTATACTTACGATCGGATTTTCCTTTCTGATTTCTTCGCTTACTGTTTTTTTCGGGATTTAGAGCATATTCTTACTATTTTTATAAGTGCTTTATTTTATCTTACTCCCGTTCTGTTTCCGATTTCAATGGTTCCAGAACAATATAGATGGTTGTTTAATTGGAATCCACTTGGACTATTAATGTCCTCATATAGGGATGTCTTTTATTATAATCAGCGACCTGATTTATTTGCTTTGCTAATTATAGGAATCATTTCAATAATCTTTTTGCTCTTGTCTCAATCTGTATTTAGGAAAATGAAGTATAAGTTTATAGAGGAAATTTAAAAAGGTGAGCTGATATGATACCAGCAATCAAAATCGAGAATGTATGGAAAAAATATAAAATATATCAAGACAAGCCAATTACTCTTAAAGAGAAATTCTTGTATCGAAGTAAAGGAGTCTTCCAAGAGAAATGGGTACTCCAAGATGTTTCAATCACAATCCCTAAAGGGAAAATGGTTGGACTGATAGGAAGAAATGGATCTGGCAAAAGTACTTTGCTCAAAATTTTAACAAAAATCTTGATGCCGGATAAAGGATATGTAGAGATAAATGGAAGAGTTTCAAGTTTATTAGAATTAGGTGCCGGCTTTCATATGGACTTTACCGGAAGAGAAAATATTTATATGAATGCATCAATTTTTGGATTAAGTCGTAAGGAAATTGATAAAAAGTTAGAAGAAATAATAGAATTTTCTGAGCTGAGTAATTATATAGACAATCCTGTAAGAACATATTCTTCTGGGATGTATATGAGATTAGCATTTTCAATTGCAATACATGTAGACCCTGATGTATTGCTGATAGATGAAATATTAGCGGTTGGTGATAGTGCTTTTCAAAAAAAATGCATTAGTAAAATTGAAGAGTTTAAGAGATTAGGGAAAACAATTGTTTTTGTTTCACATGATAATGGAACTATGGAACGTTTATGTGATGAAGTTTATTGGATACATGAGTCTAAAGTTAAGCAATCAGGTGACCCTAGGGAAGTTATAAGAGATTATATGGATTTCCTAACTCTTACTGAAGAGGAACGTATGAACCGTGAAATTCAAAACCAAGAAATAGAGTCCAAACAGGAACAAATCCAAGAAGGGCAAAGTGAGAAAACAGCTGATCAATCTGAAAAGCGGTGGGGAAATAAAAAAATAGAAATAAAGAATATATTGTTAAAAGATGCTAATGGAGATATGAAGAATATCTTCGGTAAAGGTACTCCAATGACTGTAGAAATTAAATATGATGTAAATAATCAAGAAGATATAGACCAAACAGCCTTTGGGTTTGGTATTTTTAAAAATGATGGTACTCATTGTTATGGTACAAATACATTTATAGATAAGCAAAACTTACATTTAACCGATAGTGGTATCTTGAATGTTGAAATCAGTTCCCTTAATTTAACGGAAGGTAAATACTTTTTGGATATTGCTTGTCATCACATTGATGGAACACCATATGATTATATAAAACAAGTTTGCAGTATTCCATATTAATTCCTATGAAAATGACAGAGGCGTTGCATATATACCTCATAAATGGATATTAAAGGAGAAGTAAATTTATGAGCAATCAATTTAAAACGGCAGAGGAATTAATGGATTATTTAAAAAAGCAAATCGTTAATTATTCAAATGGAGAAGAATTAGACGAATTCCACGAAAATACCGCATCTAATAATATGGTGTTCAGTTCAAATAATTTAATTGATCTTTCGAGGATTTTAATTGAAAGAGAAAATAATAATATCTTATGGAATGTTTCAGCTGATAGACCAATTGTATCCCATAGAAAATTTATCGGCAAATTTATTGTTTTAGGAAAAAAGATTGTCCGTAAATTATTAAAATGGTACGTTAGTGAAACATTTGAGCTTCAAAAAGAATTTAATGGTTCTGTTACTAGATCAATAAATGAAATAAGTAACACACTTCAAACGATGAATTCCTATATTACCACAATTAAATCGGATATTAATGATAACTTTATTACAGATCTTCAACAGAAGGTCAAAGTTTTAATGGTTGATTTAGATAATTTAGGTGTTCAGTTAAGAGATGCTGATATAAAATTTGACTCTTTAAATCATCTGAAATTGTCAGTTGAAGAAACTAATAATAGACTGGAAGAAATTAATAATAGACTAACCGAATTCAATGGAGATCTAATTAATAATACTAATTTTATAAGAGTAATTCAGGAACAAGAAAGCTTTAACAGTCAAAGATTGGATCAATTAAATCACCACTATAACCAATTACAGGAACAAATCAGAACAGATAATAATTTCTATAATTATAGAATACGCAAATTGACAAAGTCCTTACAATCAAATCTTCAAGGAACAAGTTCTTTAGAAGCATCTACTCATGACTTTGACTTGGATATTGATTCTAATTATACCGGTGGAGATTTTGATTATTTACACTTCGAGAACAAATTTAGAGGAAGCACTGAGGAGATAAAAAATCGGCAAAAAGTATATTTGCCTTACTTTAATAATTCGAGTCAAGTTTTGGATATTGGATGCGGCCGCGGCGAATTTGTAGAACTTTTAATGGAAAACAATATAAAAGTCCAAGGTATAGATTTAAACGACGATATGGTTGAATATTGCCAAGATCGTGGTCTCCCAGTGATAAAATCGGATGCTATTAAATATCTTGCTTCGTTAGAAAATGGACAATTAGGTGGAATTTTTCTCGGGCAAGTCATTGAGCATATGCCTTTTGACCAAATTATATCATTAGTTGATTTAGCCTATTCCAAGCTTAAACCGGGCTCTTATTTGATAATGGAGACACCAAATCCTTTATCCCTTGCTATTTTTTATAGAACCTTCTACGTGGATCCGACTCATGTAAAACCTGTGCATCCTCTTACTGTTCAGTATATTGTAGAAGCAAACAGGATTCTCCAAAACTGAACTACAGTATTCAAGCAGAGTAGAACCAAATTGGTGGTTGCCTAAGATTGAGTCGGATAATAATCAAATAGCTAATCTTGATCAATTTAATGAGGGAGTAGAGCGACTCAACAATTTATTGTATGGACATTTAGATTATGCGATTATAGCTCGAAAATAAAGGCTGTGATAAAACAATGAGAATAGGAATTGTAAAACCTGATTATAAAATTACCGGTGGTTTTGAAGTAGTCGTAAATCGTATGAAGCAAGAACTTGAACTCTCTGGACATAGAGTGGAAATCGTATACGTTGATGAGACTATATCAACTACAAATGAAATACCTTGCAGTATTGACGGCAATATGTTTAACCAAAACCCTGATTTTTTTAAATATATAAACAGTTATTGGAAATATATGAAATTAGATCTTAATAAATTCGATGCGGTTATTTCAACGCAACCCCTTCATTTGCTATCGATCATCCAAAGCATATTGCTTTGTTTTATCATCATATGAAGGTATTCTATGATTTATCCAGTCTAATTCAAGAGGTTGGTTTGAATAAACCTTACCATCGAAAAGCAGTAGAAGTAATACGTGAAATTGATACTCTAGCCTTGTCGAAAGTATCTACAATTTTGGCTGGAAGTAAGACCATTCAAAAAAGAATAAATTATTATAACAATTTAACAAATAATATAGATGTAATTTATGCAGGAATTGACCCGGATATTTTTAATTATGATGGACCTCTTAATTATATTGATCCTATTGTAGTAGGAAGACATGAATTTCCCAAACGTCCGGAACTTTTTGTTAAGGCAATGAAGTTTTTGCCTAAGTTAAAAGGAAGGATTGTAGGGGAAGGTGGAAGAACAGACGATTTAAAGAAGATTGATGAGATCTTGACTTATTGTTTTAATGAGAATATCAATATTGATGATAATATTGTCTGGAAAAAGATGTCCAATGGAAACTTTACAGAAGAGCATAACAAATACTTAAAATCAGCTCTGAGCAGGAAAATTCAGTCCAATATTTCTTTCACCGGAAGAGTATCAAAAGAAGCTTTATTTAAGGAGTATGCTAATGCACTTTGTGTGATCTGTCCTGCTTATGAGGAGGATTATGGACTGACGGCAATTGAGGCTATGGCCTTCAAGAAACCCGTTATAGCGTGTAAAGATGGCGGTGGATATGCTGAATTAATCCAAGATGGAGTAAATGGATACTTAGTTGAACCCACATCGGAAGCAATTGCGGCTGCAGTGGAGAGATTATCTAACGATAAAGAGTTATGTTACCAAATGGGACAGGCAAGCATATGAAATAAGCAGGAACTATACTTGGTCTAATACTCGATTAAAGTTACTTGAACATCTAGAAAATTAATGGAGGCAACGCGGCATGGATATTGCTATTGTTTCTCCTAGTCCGAAGCCGTTTGCTGTCGGCGGAATAGAGAAATTGATGCTAGGCTTGTATAGCAAAATTGACGAAATTACTGACCATAGAGTAGAACTTTTCAAAATTCCAACTCAGGAAAATGACTTTTGGAATCTATTAGATAGCTATGAAAACTTCTATAGGCTAGATCTTTCCCATTTTGATATGGTAATTACTTGTAAATATCCGGCCTGGATGCTGCAGCATAAAAATCATGTTATTTATATGGCGCATCATTTGCGTGGTTTATTTGATACTTACCACTTTTTGAAGATGCCTGAAAAAGTAAAGAAAACTCCATTTGATAAAGTTAATACCTTACTTAGCTATACAGAGGAACCTGATAATCTTTTAAAGCCTTTAGATCATTTTTTTGAAATGCTCCATGAGTTGAAAGAGAATCAATATAACTACCCACAAGATATTTTTGCGTTCCCTTCTCCTATAATCAGGAAAATAGTTCATTTTCTTGATAAATGGGCTTTACATCCATCAAGAATAGCAAGATATACTTCTATTTCTCAAACAGTTGCAAAGAGAAAAGATTATTTCCCGGAATCAGTAAATGTAGATGTTATTTATCCTCCAACATCACTAACCCAATTGCACGAAGGCCAATACAAATACTTTTTGGTCGTAGGAAGGCTTGATGGACCGAAAAGAGTTAGTTTAATTATTGAAGCTATGAAACATGTGAACTCTGATGTTGAACTTCTGATAGCTGGTTCTGGACCAGAAGAAAGCAACTTGAGAAATGTGGCCAGTGGAGATCGCCGGATTAAATTTATCGGCTATATTAACAATCAAAAGCTGGTCGATCTATATAAGGATGCTCTTGCAGTTATTTATGTTCCGTATGATGAGGATTACGGTCTTGTTACAATCGAAGCAATGCACTGTGGCAAACCCGTCATCACCTGTAAAGATTCTGGTGGAACAACTGAATTTGTTATCCATGAACAGACCGGTTTGTTAGCTGACAGCACTCCTGCAAGCCTGGGTAAACAAATGAATATCCTAGCTAATGATACTGATCTAGCAAAAAAAATGGGTGTTTTAGCAAAAGAACAAGTTGCGTCCATCAATTGGGATAATTGTATTCAAAATTTACTACAAGTTTCTACTAATGATAAATCTAAAAATACAATAAAGTCCAGAAAAAAAATTACTGTTTTATCGACCTATCCTGTTTTCCCTCGAAAGCATGGAGGACAATTAAGAATATATAATCTCTATAAAAACTTAGATAGTAACTATGATGTTACTATTGTAAGCTTAACAAAAGATAGTAATGGTTATCGTTTAAATAGAGGCCATTTTAATGAAATTTGTATACCTATGAGTCAAAAGCATGTTGAAGCAGAATGGGAATTAGAAAAGCAAATCGGTATTCCTGTTACCGATGTTGCAATGCGAAGAATTATCCCATCTTACTCCTGAATTTCATAAAATAGCGGAGGAACAATTATCGGATTCGGATATTTTAATTGCTTCCCATCCTTATTTATTTCATCTATTGAAGAAGTATGCTGGGAAGAAAAAAGTCATTTACGATTCACATAATGTAGAATATGAGCTTAAGAAATCTATGTTTCCTCAAAATAAAACGTCAAAAAAATTATTAAGAGAATTATTCGATCTTGAAAAAGAAGCCTGTAAAACAAGTAATATCATCTTTGCTTGTTCAGAAGATGATATTTCAAAAATAATTGACCTGTATCACGTTGAATCTGAAAAAATTATTTTGGTTCCAAATGGAGTTGATTTAAAAGCTAATCCTTATGTAAGTTTTGAGGAGAGACAAAAAGAAAAGCAGAACTTGGGTTATCAGAAGAAAAAATAATAGTTTTCATTGGAAGTTGGCATAAACCTAATTTAGAGGCAGTTGAAGAAATTCTACAATTTGCACCGAGTCTGCCGCAATGTAAGTTTATTATTATGGGAAGTCAATGCCAGGCATTTAAAAACAGAACTGCCCCACCCAATGTTGTCTTTGCTGGTATCGTTGATGAGAATATGAAAAGACTCATTTATTCTATTGCTGATGTTGCGGTTAATCCAATGGTCACAGGCTCAGGCACGAACTTAAAAATAGCTGAGTATATGGCTAATGGATTACCTGTTGTTTCTACTCCTATTGGAGTAAGAGGATATACTGTTCTTGATGAAAGTGATGTTCTTATAAGTAATTCACAAGAGTTTGTTAAAAAAGTAGAATACCTGATGAAGAATTATGAACTAGCAAAGCATATCTCTGAGAATGCTTTTACCCTCATTAAAGAAAACTATAGTTGGGAAAAATTGACCAAGAAGGTTAATGACGAATTGAAAAAATACATTTAATATTGAGGATCTATATGATAAAAAAAGGTAGTATATCTTATGTTTTTTGTATTTTATTATCAATTGTTATATTGTTTTTTTACTTCAGATTATGGGAATCTGATCTATATGTTCCTTTTAATTATGCTGGTGATGGCCTTCTTTCTTCACTATTTGTTAAAAGCACTATCGAAAATGGATGGTATCTTTATAATCCTAATGTAGGTGCTCCTTTTTTCAGCGACTATACGATTTCCCTATGGCTGATAATTTGCACTTTTTTGTGATAAAACTTATTTCTCTGTTTACAAAAAACTTTGCATTAGTATTAAATTTATATTATCTTTTAACTTTTCCTTTAACAGCTTTTTTTCAATGGTTGTTTTTAGATATCTTAAGATAAGCAGTATAATTTCAATATTGTGCAGTCAAATATACGCTTTTTTACCTTATCATATTATGAGAGGTGAAGCTCATTTATTTCTTTCTTCTTATTACTTAATCCCTTTGATGTTATTGATATTAATTTGGATACAAAGAGAAGAACCAATAACATTAATAAACAAAAAAATAAATATAGAAAAAAAGCTTATATTTTCTTGTAGTTTAATTATTGCTTTATTATTTTCGTCTGCTGGCGTATACTATGCCTTTTTTATAGCTTTTGTTTTATTTATTATTACTATGTATAATTTGTTTCAAAAAAATTTAAATAAAGCTTTTTGGTCCTTTATATTACTAATTACTTTATGCATAGGATTATTATTGAATTTATTACCTAGTATTATATACACTTTGAATCATGGTACAAATAAATTAGTGGTCGCAAGAAGTTCAATAGAAGCTGAAGTTTATGGTTTGAAAATAGCACAATTTTTTGTTCCAGTTTATGATCACGGCATCTCTATATTAACAAAACTTATTAATAACTATCGCCTTCATCCGCTTCCAAATGAAGGAAGTGAATACCTTGGTGTTATTGGTATCATTGGATTTATAGTTTTACTTGTATTTATTTTAATTAAAGAATCAAATATTAATAATCATTACTTACAATTAGTAAAATACTTATCAACTTTAAATATTTTTTGTATACTTTTGAGTACAATTGGTGGGATTGGTTCATTATTTGCCCTAGTAATTTCTCCACA
This sequence comes from Paenibacillus sp. P25, assembly GCA_024704175.1. GTDB lineage: Bacteria > Bacillota > Bacilli > Paenibacillales > NBRC-103111 > Paenibacillus_G. The sequence goes on along the minus strand of CP085629.1, from coordinate 5,795,403 downwards.
AATTAGAGCTTATAATAGAATTAGTGTAATAATAGCATTTTTTTGCTTTTTGACAATTGCGTTATTATTAGAATATTTAAAACAAAATATGAGAAATAAAAAGTTTAATTTTAATATCATTTTAAATATTACCTTAATAATTGTTTTTACCTTTGGGATCTATGAATATTATGTTCCTAATTTTACAAATTATACGGCTACAAAAAAGGATTTTCAAAATGATGCGAATTTTATATCGGAAATAGAATCAAAAATGCCGATTAATTCAATGATATTTCAATTACCTTATGTTCCTTTTCCGGAAAACCCACCAGTAAATAATTTAGGTGACTATGAGTTATTTAAAGGTTATTTACATTCTAACCATCTAAAGTGGAGTTATGGCTCAATGAAAGGTAGAGAATCTGATCAATGGATAAAATATACAGCTAATCTACCATTGCAAGATATGTTAGAATCTTTAGTGCTTTCAAATTTCAATGGGATTTATATCGATAGATTAGGCTATAAAGATAACGGTGAGCAAGTTATATCGCAGATCAAAACTATTATTAATACAGACCCACAAATTAGCAGTAACAATAGACTAGTGTTTTTTAACTTAATTGATTATAAAGATAGAACTCTGAAAAAGTATTCTAGTGAAGAATTAACGCAAAAAAGAAAATCTTTACTGAACCAATATTAACAAGTTGGTATAATGGATTTTCAACTTTAGAAGGAGACTCTAACAATAACTGGAGGTGGTGTGGGTACAAAGGAACATTAGAAATCAATAATATGGGATCAGAAGAAAAAACAATTAATTTATCATTTTCCGCATTCTCTGGTGAGAGCAACAAATCGAAGCTTTTCATAGAATCAAACAATTTTTTTAAAGACGAGATCATGATTTCATCTGAAATAACAACATTTAATAAAAAAATTACTATTCCACCAGGTAAGACCGAGATCTTATTTACTAGTAATGCAAATAAGATTATTGCTCCAAATGATCCCAGAGAACTAGTATTTAGGATCGTTAATTTCAAACTAACTTGGTAAAATTAATATGAAAATTAATAAAATATTGAAAAATCAAATTTTCTTATTTATTTTGGTTGGATGTGCAAATACCTTAGTTGGTTATAGCATATATGCTATTTGCTTATTATTTTTTGAGATAAATTATATATTATCATTATTTATTTCTCATATCGTTGGTGTATTAAACAGTTATATTCTTAACAGATTATTAACCTTCAAAGAATTTAATGGGAATACTTTTCATTCAATTAGTAAATTTATTTCCGTATATGTGATTACGTTTTTGGTTAATTTATCTGTTTTGTTTTTTTTGGTTCATATTATGAATTTTGATAAGGTTATTTCTCAGGTTGTTGCGTTATTTTTAACCACTTGTATAAGCTTTGTTGGCCATAAATTTTGGAGTTTTAAAACTAATAAAACAGAAAGAGGTCTATAAACAAATGAATATTAAGGTAGGAAGTATTGTGAAGGATAATGAAGGAAACTTGTATGTTATACTCGATTTAGAAAAAAACAATGCAACAGTTTTCATAGTTGAAAAAAGCACCTCTGAAACATATGATTTAGCTATTGATGAGTATGGTACATTTTCTTTTAATAATAATCAAAAAATAATTTTGTCACTGGACAAACTCACTTTCGTTAAGGATCTTCCAAAGAATGTTCTTGAAAAATTATTAAGAAGAGAAATACTCGAGAAAGTTGAACAATTTTATGATTTATTTCATAAAAAAGATGACACTTTTGATGAAAATAATACTTTTGTGAATTATGGTGGGAGAATTTATGATGAGAAAGAAATGGTTAGTCTTGTTGATTCCTCGCTTGATTTCTGGTTAACAGCAGGTCGCTTTAATAAACAGTTTGAAAAAGATTTTGCTGAATTTATCGGTGTTCGATATTCCTTACTAACTAATTCCGGTTCATCGGCTAACTTGCTAGCATTTTCATCTTTGACTTCACCGAAACTTGGCGAAAGAAGAGTTATGCCTGGTGATGAGGTAATTACAGTAGCGACTGGTTTCCCTACTACTGTCACACCTATTATTCAAAATGGAGCTATCCCGGTTTTTCTAGATGTGGATCTAGGTACTTATAATATCTTAGCAGATCAGATAGAAAATGCCATCACAGAAAAGACAAAGGCAATTATGATCGCCCATACAATGGGAAATCCATTTAGGCTTGATAAAGTTATGGAAGTAGCAAAAAATATAATTTATGGGTCATTGAAGATAATTGCGATGCCCTTGGTTCTAGATTTAACGGGCAGTTGACAGGTACATTTGGCCATATCGCTACTTCAAGCTTCTACCCTCCACACCATATGACTATGGGAGAAGGAGGGGCTGTATACACTAACGATCCCCAACTGAAGATGATTATTGAATCATTTAGAGACTGGGGGCGTGATTGCTGGTGTCCTTCTGGATGTGATAACACTTGTAAAAAAGATTTGGTTGGGAATTAGGTACATTACCCTTTGGATATGACCACAAGTACACATATTCCCATATTGGTTACAATTTGCGAGTGACGGATATGCAAGCGGCAATTGGTGTTGAACAATTAAAGAAAGTACCCACTTTTGTAGAAGCTCGTAAAAACAACTTTAACCGACTACTTGATGGTTTAAAGGATTTAAATGATTATTTTATTTTGCCGCATGCAACAGAAAATTCAGATCCGAGTTGGTTTGGATTTATTTTGACTGTCAACGATAATGCGAAATTTAGTAAAAATGAAATTGTTAATTTTTTAGAACAGAATAGAATTCAAACAAGAATGCTTTTTGCTGGGAACTTGACAAGACAACCAGCTTTTCAAGAAGTTAATTATCGGATCCATAACAAACTAAAAAATACAGATAAAATATTAAATGATACCTTCTTAGTAGGAGTTTATCCAGGGCTTACAAATAGTATGATAGATTACATGGTTTCAAAGATTAGAGAATTTGTTAAATTAAAAGGTTAGTCCGCAATACGTACGTGATTTACTGTCACGTACGTTTTTGTTTATTGAGCGTACCAATAACACGCATTTTCTAGTCGGCGAAAGTCCATTCACGAGAGGGCCAAGTTCCCTTTATAGCTTGAATAGATGCCAAGAAATTTGTATGTCGCAGCGTATAACCCCGGGATATTACGCCATTGGCAAGTACCGGAATGATGTCTGCGCTTCGTGAGATACTTGGCCACCGCAACTTGTTCGGTGAAACGATCGATATTCCAGCACATCTCCACTAAAATGTCAGCGGCGTAGATCAGATCGATGATGGGGATGGAACGAAGGTGCTTTAAAGCCGTGGATGCCTGCCAGAATGTGTTTATTCGCTTTGCGAATTCTTTAAATTAGCTTTGGATGCTTCGTATAGCCTAGCCTGAATAGATATGCCCAGTACCAGATATGTGGAATCTTCAAGGACCTTAAAGACGCGATAAAGTAAATCCTTCCGCGTCGTCAAAAAGTACTCGCAAATGGGAAGATGGGAAGTCGAACCTCGTGAACATGGGTGAAGACCACGGAAACTGCTTGGATCTTGGAGCGGCAGAAGAATCCTCCGGAGTAACGGGATCGGCATGGTATGAAAGAATAAGCCCAAACTCGAGATCGAATGGACATTTTCAGACTTAGTTGTTTGAGCCGTACCAAAGTCGTGAGGGATGGCTCAAAGAAACCGTCATCAAATGTAAAATGCGCGATGAGCACCCGAGATATCGCGAAGTTCATTGAGGCCATGTTTGGAACCCATTACTCTCCGGCTACGGTAAGCAATATCACGAATACGGTGCTCGAGGATGTCGAAGAGTGGCAGTCCCGACCGTTGGAGAAACGCAATTCGGTCCTCTATCTGGATGGACTGTATCTGAAACTCAGACGCAGCACTGTGGAGTGCGAGGTGGTTTATCTGGCTATGGGTATCAATGAGCAGGGACGCAGAGAGATTCTCGGGTTTTACATCACCGGGCAAGAAAGTTCGAATGGCTGGAAAGAGATCCTTCAAGACCTATACCGCCGTGGTGTACATGAAGTATTGCTTGGTGTGTTTGACGGACTTTCCGGACTTGAGGATGCTTTTCGGGAGGTGTACCCAAAAGCCGATGTACAGCATTGTGTAGTCCATAAAATTCGGAATACCATGCCCAAAATTCGTGTACAAGATAAAACCGAATTCTTGAGCGACCTCAAAACCATCTATACCGCGGTAGACGGAGACGTAGCTAGGGCCGAATCGATATGGTGAAATAATAATGGGGCAAGCGATATTCCAAAGAGCTCAAATCTTGGGAATACCAATTGCCTACCCTACTTGCATATTACAAATACCCTCCGATGATTCGACCTGCGATCAACACATCGAATGCGATCGAACGAACAAACAAGGAATTGCGAAAGCATCTTCGGCCAACGAACAGCCTGCCTAATATCGAGGCAGCAGAAAAGCTAGTCTACCTCGAAGCATCGGATTACAACGATACCTGGAGCGGCCGCTCGATCAGGGGCTTCAGTGACACTGCAACCAAGGAGAAATTGACGGAGATGTTTGTGTAACGATACGGAGCACCAGAGCCGACTAGACATGGAGCCTCTGTGGGATAATGACTTGCGAAAGGGCGATACCTCGTAAACTCGTATCGCCAGGCAGATTAGCCTATCATGCCCACCCCTCCATATAAAGCCTTTGGAAAACCTCTGAGCTAATAGTTGAGGAATACCCTACCTTGTTTACTAAAATTGCGTACACAAACTTCTTGACACTACCTGAAACCAATAAGGAAGGAAAAAATTAGTTTGTCCTTCATTATTAGGGGGATTTCACTTTCTTGAAATTACAACACTAGTAGTTTTTAGACAATAATTGACACTATTAAAGTCAGACCTATATAATCAAAGAAGATCACTAGTGGAGGTTTTAATATTATGAAAGTTGTGTTATTAGCTGGGGGATATGGTACAAGGATTAGTGAAGAATCACATCTACGACCTAAACCTATGATTGAAATCGGAGAGCGTCCTATATTATGGCATATTATGAAAATGTATTCCTCATATGGATTTAACGATTTTATCATATGCCTTGGTTACAAAGGATACTATATTAAAGAATATTTTGCTCATTATTTTTTACATGAATCAGATGTTACTTTTGATTTCAAAAATGATAACCATACGGTGACCCACCAACATTCTGCCGAACCTTGGAAAGTCACTTTAGTCAATACAGGATTAGACACTATGACTGGCGGTCGGGTCAAACGAATACAGCAATATGTCGGTGACGAACCATTTATGTTAACTTATGGTGACGGGGTTTCCGATGTAAACATAAAAGAGTTGGTCGAATTTCATAAATTACATGGTAGAATAGCCACCGTTACATCAGTCCAACCTAGTGGTCGCTTCGGTGCCCTTGATCTTACTGAAAGTAATGCAGTTCAAGGCTTTAAGGAAAAGCCTAAAGGTGACGGCTCTTGGATTAATGCTGGTTTTTTTGTTTTTCAGCCAGAAGTATTCAATTATATAACCTCTAAAGATAGTGGCCCAACAGAATCAATTATACTTGAAAAAGAACCATTGGAAAAGTTGGCTAAAAATAATGAATTATTTGCATATAAACATGAAGGATTTTGGCATCCGATGGATACCTTAAGAGATAAAAATCATTTGGAGGATTTATGGAAAACTGGAAAGGCTCCTTGGAAAACATGGATATAATAAATAACGAGTTTTGGAAAAGTAAAAGGGTATTCGTCACGGGTAATACCGGGTTCAAAGGTAGCTGGTTGTCTTTATGGTTACTCCAATTAGGAGCTAATGTAAAAGGTTTTTCATTAGAACCTCCGACTGAACCATCACTTTTTTCTTTAGCGAACTTAAGTCAAAATATTTCCACAGATATTGGAGATATTAGAAACTATGAAGCCTTGTTTAATTCAATAAAAGAATTTAAACCTGAAATCGTAATTCACATGGTCGCCCAACCGTTAGTTCGTGATTCCTATAGAATACCAGTGGAAACATATTCAATAAATGTTATGGGAACTGTTCACGTGCTAGAAGCTATTAGAAACGTTGGTTCAGTCAGAGCAGTTGTAAATGTTACAACTGATAAATGTTATGAGAACAAAGAATGGTTATGGGGCTACAGAGAAAATGAACCCATGGGTGGGTTTGACCCTTATTCCAATAGTAAAGGATGCGCTGAGTTGGTAACGAGTGCATATAGAAATTCATTCTTTTCAAATAAAGATTCCAATGTTGCATTAGCATCTGCCAGAGCAGGTAATGTAATAGGAGGGGGATTGGGCAACTGATAGGTTAATTCCTGATAGTATGAGATCACTATTAGCTAACAAGGTAATATCCATTAGAAATCCATCTGCCATTCGCCCTTGGCAACATGTTTTGGAACCTTTAAGAGGGTATTTACTTCTTGCACAGGAATTGTACGAAAACGGAAAAAAATTTGCAGATGGCTGGAACTTTGGGCCCGAGGATAATGATGCAAAGCCTGTTTCTTGGATTGTTGATCGTCTTTGCTCTAAATGGGGCCAAGGTATTTACGAAATAAATAGTTCTGACCAGCTGCATGAAGCCAGATATTTAAAATTAGATTGCTCTAAAGCAAAATTTGAGTTGGGTTGGAAGCCAAAGTTAACATTAGATAGCGCATTAGATTATATAGTAGATTGGTATAAAGCTTATAAAGATGATAATGATATGCAAAGTTTTACTTTAAATCAAATTGATAAATATAATAACTTGAGAAATAATGAGGAAGAATAATATGACGAAGATATTAATAACAGGTGCGACCGGTTTTGTAGGAGCAACCCTTACAAGAAGCCTCATCGAAAAGGGTTTTGAAATAAGCATAACTGCTAGAAGAAATTCTGATTATTGGAGGTTGGATAATTATAAGGACCAGTTGGATAATATATTCTATATAGATTTAGCAGATAGAGATGCAGTTTTTGATATGATTAAAACCATTGTTCCTGATGTAGTATTTCATGTTGCCACATATGGGGGCTTTGCTTCTCAACAAGATAAAAACCTAATTATTAGGACTAACATTGATGGAACAATAAATCTACTGGATGCTTGTATTGAAAATGGAGTTAAGCGTTTTATCAATACAGGGAGCTCGTCAGAATATGGAATTAAGCACGAACCAATGAAAGAAACTGATAATTGTGAACCTGTTAATCTATATGGTATAACTAAATTAGCTGGAACAAACTATTGTAGTATGATTGGGAAATTAAAATCCTATAAAGTTTGCACGTTGCGTTTATTTTCACCTTATGGTGAATTAGAAGATTCTTCTCGTTTATTTCCTAGCATTCTTAAATCTTTAGAAAAAGGTGAGCGACCTCGCTTATCTAAACCTGATTCTGTTAGGGACTTTATTGAAATTGAAAGGGTAATATCTGTTTATCATCAAATGATAAGCGCTGACTTTGAAGACGGCGGTATATATAATGTTGGTTCAGGGAAGCAAAAAAGTATTCAAGAATTTTATTGGCATGTAGCTAATTCTTTAGGAATTACAAATATAACTCCTATCTGGGGCGAAGCTGCATCTAGAGCTGTTGAACCCCGAAAATGGGAAGCAGATATAAAAAAACTAAAGGCTTTAATTGATTTTTAAAGCGAAATAGGAGTCTTTATGGAAACTTTAAAAAATATTAGAAGATCAATTATTCATATGGTCCATTACTCAAAATCTTCACACGTAGGTACTTGCTTATCCATTGTTGAAATACTGTATGTTTTATATTTCAAAGTTATGAATATTAATCCAGAGAATCCAAAAAAAATGATAGAGATAGGTTTATTTTAAGTAAAGGGCATGGCAGTGCTGCTTTGTATGCTACTCTAAGCGAAAGAGGTTTTTTTTCAAAAGAACTATTAAATAAATATTATATTGATAACGGAATATTACCTGGACATTTGGACATGGAGGCCGTACCGGGTATAGAAGTATCAGCTGGCTCCTTAGGCCATGGTCTATCACTTGGAGTTGGAATGGCGATTGCAAATAGACAATCTAAAAATAGTGGTCATGTCTATGTTTTGTTGGGTGATGGGGAATGTAATGAAGGTTCGGTTTGGGAAGCAATAATGCTTGCATCTTCTCTAAATTTAACAAATCTCACAGCAATTGTTGATTATAATAAACTTCAAGGATATGGTAGAACTAATGATATAATAAACCAGGAAAACATGAAAGAAAGATGGTCAGCATTTGGTTGGGATGTTCATGTAGTTGATGGCCATTCTGTAATGCAACTAACCGATGTCTTTATTAATAAATCGCAACAAAGACCTAGGGTCATCATTGCAGATACTATTAAAGGGAAAGGAATCTCTTTTATGGAAGATAAATTGGAATGGCATTATAAATCACCGAACGATGAGCAATATCAACTAGCTATGGAAGAATTGGAGTAATAATATAATGAGAAATACATTTATTAAATATTTGACCGAGCAGGCCGAGAAAGACGATAGAATATTTGTAATAACCCCAGACCTTGGTTTTTCGGTTTTAGAACAGTTCGAGAAAAAGTTTCCAGATCGATTTATTAACGTTGGAATTGCCGAACAAAATGCAGTGAGTGTTGCAGCTGGTCTTGCTCTTTCAGGTAAGATAGTTTATGTGTATAGCATAGTTCCCTTTGTTACTATGAGATGTTTTGAACAAGTGCGAGTTGATGTTGCATATATGAATACCAATGTTAGATTGGTTGGTGTAGGTGCTGGCTTATCTTATGGTCCAGCAGGAGCAACGCATCACGCTATTGAGGATATATCAGTTATGCGTTCATTGCCTAATATGACTGTATGTTGCCCTGGGGATCCTATTGAAGTGAGAGAAATTACGCTAAGAAGTTTTGATCACCAAGGGCCCATGTATATCAGATTAGGTAAGAATGGAGAACCTTGTATCCATTCAAGCACAGCAACTATTAGTATTGGAAAAGCAATTCGATTAACAGAAGGTAAAGATGTTTGTATATTAACAACTTCTAACATGTTAGAAGAAGGACAAAAGTTAGTCGAACGTCTAAAAGCTTCAAATAAGTCTGCATCATTAATTAGTTTTCCCACAATTAAGCCATTAGATCATGAGATGATTACTGAACTTATAAACAAAAAAATACCGATTGTTACTCTAGAAGAACACAACATTATTGGTGGACTTGGCACCGCTGTGTCTGAGGTAATAGCGGAAAGTGGAAAAGGTGTCCCGTTTTTAAGGTTTGGGATAAAAGACCAGTTTTGTCATTATGTGGGCAGTCAGATGTTTTTGAGGAATAAATTAATCATGGAAGATACCTGGAACAAAATTTTCACTCTTTTGTCTTCCAATTAAGGAGATATAATATGAAATTAATAAGTATTGTTACTCCTTGCTATAATGAGGAAGATAACGTATATGAATTATACAAGCAAGTGAGAGAAGTATTTAATTCATTACCTGAATATAATTACGAGCACATATTTATTGATAATGCATCAAAAGATAGTACAGTTTCTATCTTAAAAGAACTAGCATTAAAAGATAACAGAGTTAAAATAATAGTGAATTCTAGAAATTTTGGACATATTAGATCTCCGTATCATGCGCTTCTTGAATCAAAAGGGGATGCTGTTATTCTTCTAGTGGCTGATTTGCAAGATCCCCCTCATGATTAAAGATTTTATTCAAAAGTGGGAAGAAGGGTATAAAGTAGTTTTAGGAGTTAAGAATCAAAGCGAGGAATCTCCTTTGATGTTTTTCATTAGAAAAATGTATTATAATTTCATTAGCAAGGTTTCTGAAATAGAACTAACAAAAAATAATACTGGATTCGGTTTGTATGATCAGCATGTTATTCAGATACTAAGAGAAATAGATGATCCATATCCTTATTTTAGAGGGCTTATTTCAGATATTGGGTTTGAAAGTTATAAAATAAATTATGTTCAACCGGCTAGAAAACGAGGAATTACAAAGAATAATTTTTATACTCTTTATGATATAGCCATGTTAGGAATAACCAACCATTCTAAAGTTCCTTTAAGACTTGCGGCTATGTTAGGATTTGTAATGTCTGCAATTAGTTTTTCGTTTGCTATCATTTATTTTATAGCAAAATTGATCTTCTGGAATTATTTTTCGGTAGGAATGGCTCCACTTATAATTGGTTTATTCTTTTTTTCTTCGGTGCAATTATTTTTTATTGGTATTATTGGAGAATATATTGGTTCCATTCATACACAAGTATTGAAGAGGCCTTTAGTAATAGAAAAAGAAAGAATTAATTTTTCAAACGATTGGGACCCTCGTAAAGTTCCCTTAGAAAATGAAGAGAAAAAAACAAATAAAAAGACGGAAATAGCTTGAAAGTAATAAAACTAGGATTTAGCAACTGCATTCTCGATATGGGACTACTCGTAAAGCAGGATTTCACTAATTGGATTTATTGAAACTCTAAGCGAGTAAAAAGAAGATCGCCCTACCTCGCTAACATTGCTTGGTGGTTGGCGATCTTTTTAACGTTTTGATAGATGGCAATCCAGGTGGATTTTTTCCAAGTATGTTCATTTATTTTATAAAGTTTTCAAGACTATGAGTACCTTCTTTTACTCAATATTTTGCCTGACCCTAAGCAGGAAAGGTTGGTCGAACCACGACCCCATTGAATTCATTGAACAAGGTGGTTAATATGTTGTCTTTTTGACGGAGTGCGACTCATTTTTAGAAAAGCTCTTTTAAGTTCAGAATTTTTCGTTATTTTTAGAATAAAAATATTTTTTCAATAGCAATTCCGAGATTTCTTTCATCATTATTGCCTATTACTCGTGAAGGGGACCAAAGATTTTGTACTTCAAAGAAAATTGAAATATTTCCTTCTAACGGTTCGGTTAATTTAAAATGGAAAGTGTTGCTACCATTCTGATTAAACCTAATTTCCCCAATAATCTTATTATTTATAAAAACATTTGCTGAATAATCACTTGAATAATAATTATGTGCATTTATAGATAAATTGAATACTGGTTGATTTGAATATAATTTAACACCAGCTCTAGTCGAAGCCATCCAGCGATAATTCTGTTCAGGCTCATGCCAATCTTTTGGGGAATTAAGATATTTTATCGATAAAGGGTCCTTCATTTCAACTTTTGATGAAAGAGTGCTTGTTTCATAAAACTCCTGATTAATAATAAGTATTTCATAAATTTGCTTAGCCGGAAGCGGTAAAAAACGATTTGTAGATCTGTAAGGGTTGAAAATATGGATGCCATGATCAATAGAAACATTTTTATGATTCACTAAAACTCGATTTACATGCCGCATAGTACTTTGTCCAACATAATAATTCCAGCCATCAAATGCCAAACCCCTTGTAAAACCACTAAATTGTGCTAAAACCTCGTTATCCTTTTTAAGATTTAAATTTAAAGAATCACAATAATGCAAGGATTCATTAAATATCGTCACTGAGTGTGGAAACATAAGATTTTTTTGAAGAATATTAACAAGTGCTTTTTCCTCTAAGTTATATTCTAAAATAACTCCGTCATATACCCCATCTAATTCTCTCCAGGCATCATGGTAGGAAAACATAGAGACAAATAGTCTATTCCCTTCAATCCACAAATCATTTATATGGTTATAATCAAAATCGTGTTCGGATATTTTTATTTCATCTACCCGTTTGAATGGCTCGGGCTGGTAAATTCCAATGGTATTATGAGTGGATTCAGCAAGATAAAGAAGAGAATTACTATCCATTTTAAGACCGTGCACATCTAAATAAGGAACTTCATGTTGAGCTACAATATTAAAATCTTTGTCTAAATTCAGTATCCCATGTGAATTAGTAGCTAAGAAATATCCGTTATTATACGATACAATGCCGCCACAATCAGCATCCAAAACTTTAGAAATGTTATTTGATTTAAAATCAACAATATACAGGCCCTCGGTTTTTGCAGTGTCATTAGGGTCCTTAGAGCAACTTACAAGAAGTTTAGGGGTTCTTGATTAAAAAGATCCTCGAAGTTAATATTAATGTTCATTCATATTACCTCACTTTTGTTTGTCTAAGTTCGCAGATGATTTACGTGGCTTATCCTAGCATGTTTATCGCATCTATACAACTTTAATTCGGGTTGAAGAATGCAATTTGAACTAAAATTTTTTGTCGATATTTGTAAAGTTTTCTTAACAATTACACGATACTATTAATATAATCATTGTTATAATTTTTAATGAGAGAAGGTGAGTAGAATAAGATGAACGTAAGTAATATTGTATGGCATAACGGCAACATTACACAAGAAGACCGCTACGCATTAAACGAGCATGGAAGCGGAGTTGTATGGTTCACAGGACTTTCCGGTGCAGGCAAATCATCTTTAGCCTGTGCCCTAGAGAAGAAGCTTTACGATTTAGAAGTTCGCTCTTATATTCTTGATGGAGATAATCTTAGGCATGGATTGAATCGGAACCTTGGGTTTAGTCCAGAAGATCGAAGAGAAAATATAAGACGAGTGGGCGAAGTGGCCAAGTTGTTTGTGGATGCTGGTTTATTTGCTTTGTCTGCTTTTATCTCCCCATTTCGTGAAGATCGCGAAATGGTAAGAAAGATGTTCCCAAAAGGAAAATTCGTAGAAGTGTATGTTAAGTGCCCTCAGAACGTTTGTGAGGAGAGAGATCCAAAAGGGCTATATAAGAAGGCAAGGAAGGGGAAATTAAAGATTTTACCGGTGTTTCATCGCCATATGAACCTCCTGAAAATCCAGAGATAGTTATTGAAACTGACCGGGACACGATAGAAAATTGTGCAGACAAAATTATCAGATACTTGATTCAACATACTGAAGTATTTAAATAACCACTTTTTCAACTCCTATGACCAGCCGGTTATAGGAGTTTTTAATTCCTCCTGCAACCTTGTCTGCATAATTGGCCAAGTCCCCACATAGACATGTATCAGTTCAATATTGATCATGCGTGGAGGGGATGAAGATATGCGGCGGTTGAAGTGGGCGGTGGCTTTATTGCTGTGCCTGACGCTGGTGTTGTCGGGATGCGGACTCGGCAAGAAGGATTCGGGTTCGGTGGTTAAGGATTTGAATGGCGTGGTCGAGAAGATGCAGAGCTATCATGGGACCGGCCAAATGATTTTACGAACCGGACAAGAACCCCAGGAGTATCAAGTGGAGGTTTGTTATCAAGCGCCGGCGTTTTACCGGATTGCGCTGACGAACGATAAGAAGGATATTACGCAGATTGTGCTGCGTAACAATGACGGGGTGTTTGTGCTTACGCCGCACCTCAATAAGAGCTTCCGCTTCCAAAGCGACTGGCCGGAGAACCAGGGGCAGGTCTATTTGTATCAATCGCTGGTGCAAAGCATTTTGAAGGATAACGAACGGCAATTTACATCGGACGATAAGGCGTATGTATTTGATGTGGCGGGAAATTATCAGAACAGTTCATTAGCACGGCAAAAGGTTTGGCTGAACAAAAAGACGTACGAGCCGCAAAAGGTGGAGGTATCGGACGCCAATTCGAACGTGGTCCTTGTCATGAATTTCGATAAGTTTGAATTCGGTACGAAGTTCGAGAAGGATTATTTCGATATGCGGCGCAATATGACAAGCTGGAATACAAGCCACCTGCCGACGATGGCGCAAGGCGATACGAAAGCGGCCGATTCCGGGGCTAAAGCAACCGGTACAAACGCTGGAGGGGCTGCAGCAGGCAGGCGGCAACGCTGGAAGCTCCGCAAGTGCAAACGCTAGCGGTTCGACAGCAGGTACGGGAGCAAATGCAGGTGCAAGCAGCGCTGTGGCTGGTGGCAAGACGGACGGCTCTAAAGGCGCCGCAGGCAACACGGGTGCTAACGGAACGTCTGGAGCAGCAGGCACGCCGGCTGGCGGCTCGAATGGAGCAGCGGCAGGGGCTAGCACTAATGGAGCGGGTACTAACGGCTTGGGCGGCAAGGAAGCTGCAGGCACTAACGGGACGGCTGGAGTGAACGGAGCGGCCGGTAAAGGGACGACTACGAGCAGCACGAGCACCGGGGCCACAGGGGGCAATGCAAGCAGTACAGCAGGCGCTGGAGCTGCAAATAACTCTTCCGGAGCGGCCGCGAACAGTGGATCGGCAAATAACGGGTCAAGTAATCACGCTGCAGGCAATGCTTCAGGAACAACTGCAAGTGGTGGGGGAACTACTGGCACGACCAATACGAAGCAGCAATCATTCGGAGTAATTGAGCCGCGCTATCTGCCGACGGGTGTGAAGAAACAAGATTCCAGCGAGATTCAGCTCGGAGACGATAAGGCGGTTATGATTCGCTACTCCGGCAAATATAACTACACACTGGTGGAATCGCATCCGACAACACAAACGGTATCGATTCTGCCGGGAGATATTGTGGATTTGGGCTTCACGCTTGCGGTAGTAACGGGGGATGCCAAAAAGACGTTAACCTGGACCTACGATGGCGTTGAATTCCGTCTCTCCACGGGAGATCTGCCGATGACGGAAATGATCAAGGTGGCCCAAGCGGTTCAGGGCGAAATGGGGAAATAAACCAAATAACGAAGCCTCGCAGTTGTTATCGGGTCAGCGGGGCTTTGTTTTATGGGGAGGGGTATTTATCCTGCTGACCTGCTTTGATAATCTGCAGTTCAACTTGCGTTTCTTCTCCCTGAATTGTTTAACTCTGCTTTAACTCCACGAAGCTCTTCTAGAATTTGCTGTAGAATGGCGTCGCTCATTATAGTTGATTGCCGGAGGCCGTAAACTTTCTTCATATATTCTGGAAAAGGTTTCGATCTCACCGGTAGGTAACTGGCTGATCGCCCCCAAATGCCTGGTTTTGTCATGGTTTTATCATTGACAGATACGGCGGGGTCGGATTAACATGGTTGTATTGAGCGAAGGCTGGGAAGCTTTCCTTCGGCTGGATAGGCCGGCAGGGGCTTCCTCTTGATTTTATAAGGCTAAGAGAAGGTGGAGGCTTGTGGATTCGTTTTACCGGCCCACACGGGTGGAAATCTCGCTGGATGCGCTTAAGGCTAACCTGGAGGCTTTTCGCAGGGTTCTGCCGGCGCAGGTGCATATGATGGCGGTCGTCAAAGCGGATGCTTACGGGCATGGGGCGGTTCAGGTGTGCCGGGAGGCGCTGCAGCACGGGGTGGATTATATTGCGGTAGCTTTCTTGGACGAGGCACTGGAGCTTCGCCAGGCTGGAATCACGGCGCCGATCCTGGTGCTGGGGTACACGCCCCCGGAAGGGCTGGAGACGGCCTGGAAGCACGATGTGACGCTGAATATATATACGCATGAGCCGCTGGATGCCTGGGAGCGGTTAGAGGCCAGAGAACGGCCGCTAAAGCTTCATGTGAAGATTGACTCCGGGATGAACCGGATTGGGGTAACGACGGAGGAGGAAGCGGTCCGCTTGATCGAACGGGCGATGAAGATCCCTGGGCTGCAGGTGGAAGGGCTCTTTACCCACTATGCCTGTGCTGATGAGACGGACAAAAGCTACACGCTGGAGCAGTATTCGCGGTTTGAGCGGGTGGTAAGGTATTTTCGCGAGCGCGGGGTGGAGTTTCCTTACGTGCATGCAGGGAACAGCGCTGCGGCGATCGATACGCCGGACCTCTGCTTCAATATGGTGCGGCTCGGGATTAGCATGTACGGACTTTATCCTTCGGAAGAGGTCAACAAGCAGAAGATCGACCTGCGGCCGGTGCTGAGCATCAAATCGGGGATCGTGATGGTCAAACAGGTACCGGCCGGAGCTGGAGTGAGCTATGGCGCGATTTACCGGCCGGAGCGGGAAGAGACGATTGCTACGCGCCGATCGGCTATGCGGATGGATATTCCCGGATGCTGACGGGAAAGGCCCAGGTGCTTGTCCGGGGACAGAGAGTACCGGTGGTCGGTAGAATCTGCATGGACCAATGCATGCTGAATGTGAGCGGCATCGACGGTATATCTAACGAGGAAGAGGTCGTTATTCTCGGAAGCCAGGGCGAGGATCGGATTACGGCGGAAGAGCATGCGGATTGGCTCGGAACGATCAATTATGAAATCACCTGCATGATCTCTCATAGGGTGCCAAGGGTGTATGTGAAGGACGGACAGGTGGTCGCGGCCGTGAATCCGCCGCTGCGTCACCGCTGGGAGATCGAGGAGCCTCAGGCTGGCTCCAATTGCCAATGAATTTTTTCTTGCGGGTTGAGAGGATTTTCTTGTTTTACCGCGAATATGTATATGTTAGCATGATTTATGAACGTGAAAAGATATAACATAATTGCTATACTGCACGCATATACTGTTTTTGTATAATTTAACTGGATGTTTGTCATAATGGAAATAGAGGGCAATGTCGCTTCATGACAGCCTCGCAGGCGAGTATTTCGCCGTCCGGGATGAGATGTTCCAGAATGGTTTTGTAATGTTTTTGGGGGTGCATGTTCAGGTGTCCAATGCGCAGAACACGAAGCGAATCATGATCAGTTTGCCGGATTATTTGCTGCAGGAAGTGGATGTTCTGGTTGAAAAGGAGAATTCCAACCGCAGCGAGTTTATCCGTCAAGCCATGAAACTGTATTTGCTGGAACGGAAGAAACGGCACTTGCGGGAATCGATGCAGCGCGGTTATATGGAAATGGCAAAGATTAACCTACACATGGCCTCGGAAGCATTTCAGGCGGAGGAAGAAGCGGACAATACGCTGGACCGTCTAGTTAGCGGGGTGTAACGATTGATTGTCAAACGTGGCGATGTATTTTTCGCGGATCTTTCACCGGTGGTGGGTTCGGAGCAGGGCGGAATTCGGCCTGTGTTGATCATTCAAAATGATATCGGCAATCGCTTTAGTCCCACGGTTATCGTGGCGGCGATTACAGCGCAGATTCAAAAGGCCAAGTCGCCGACGCATGTGGAAATTGAAGCGGAAGCGCACGGTTTTGACAGGGATTCAGTCATCTTGCTGGAGCAAATCAGGACGATCGATAAACAGCGTCTGACGGATAAAATCACGCACTTGGATGAGGAAACCATGCGCAAGGTCGATGAAGCTTTGCAGATTAGCGTGGGGCTGATTGAGTTTTAGGCATGTTGACGAGAGCGGGGTCCGGGCGGCCCTCGTTTTTTTGTTTACCGATGGAGAGGGGAAATGGAGATGGCAAAGGAGCAGACGGTTCAGGTTCCGGCGGATGAGGTTCGTGCCGCGGTGGAGTTAACGGAAGAAATGAAAGCGGCGATTCAGGAGCGGATTCTGAAGCAGATCGCTTCGGAGCTGCAGCCGCCGGCCGGCCGCGTGAAGACAACGGTGGGGCTGTTGGATGAAGGGAATACGATTCCATTTATCGCGCGGTACCGTAAGGAAATGACGGGAGAGCTGGACGAGAACCAGCTGCGGGATATTGAGGAGCGCCTGACGTATCTTCGCAACTTGGAGGATCGGAAGCTCGAAGTTATTCGTCTGATCGACGATCAGGGCAAGCTGTCGGACGAGCTGCGCACGGCCATCGAGCAGGCGGTGAAGCTGCAGGAGGTCGAAGATCTGTACCGTCCTTACCGCCAGAAGCGTAAGACGCGGGCAAGCGTGGCGAAGGAGAAAGGGCTCGAGCCTTTGGCTGAGTGGATTTGGAAGCGACCGAGGCAGGGGGATTTGCAGGCGGAGGCCGCGAAGTACATAAGCGAGGAGAAAGGCGTAGGAAGCGCAGAGGAAGCCATACAAGGCGCCATGGACATTCTAGCCGAGCAACTCGCCGACGATGCGAAAATCCGCGCCTGGGTGCGCCGTCATACGTTCGAGCAGGGCGTGCTGCGTACGGAGGCGAAGAATGCGGACCAGGAATCGGTGTACGAGATGTACTACGCGTACCAGGAGCCGGTCCGCAAGCCGCCGCCGCACCGGATTCTGGCGATCAACCGCGGGGAGCGGGAGGATGTGCTGAAGGTGACGCTCGACGTGCCGGTAGAGCGGATACACGATTATATCGTCAAACAGGTGATCAAGGGGCCTTCCCCGGTGCGGGAGACACTGGTCGCCGTGATTGAAGATGCTTATAAACGTCTCCTCGCTTCGTCCATTGAGCGCGAGGTCCGGAATGAAATGACGGAGAAGGCCGAGGAGAAGGCGATCGAGGTATTCGCCGAGAATTTGCGCAACCTGCTTTGCTGCAGGCGCCGGTCAAAGGCAAGGTTGTGCTGGGCGTCGACCCGGCTTACCGGACGGGCTGTAAGCTGGCTGTAGTGGACGACACCGGTAAAATGCTGGAAATCGCTGTGACGTACCCGACGCCTCCGAACAACAAGGTAGCCGAAGCGAAAGCAACGTTCAAGAAGCTGATCGATAAGTACAGCGTGGAGCTGATCGTCATCGGCAACGGGACGGCTTCCCGGGAGACTGAGCAATTTGTCGCCGAGCTGATCGGCGAGATCAAGACGCGGAAGCTGCAGTATTTGATCGTGAACGAAGCGGGGGCGAGCGTGTACTCGGCTTCCAAGCTGGCGCAGGCGGAGTTTCCGGATCTGGACGTGGCGGAGCGGAGCGCGATCTCCATTGCCCGCAGGCTGCAGGATCCGCTCGCCGAGCTGGTGAAGATCGAGCCGAAGGCGATCGGCGTAGGCCAATACCAGCACGACGTCTCGCAAAAAAGGCTGGAGGAAAGTCTGAGCTTCGTCGTTGAGTCGGCGGTCAACCACGTCGGCGTGGACGTCAATACGGCGTCGGCCTCGCTGCTCTCCTATGTCTCCGGAGTGAACAGCACGCTGGCCAAGAACATTGTGAAGTATCGCGATGAGAACGGCAAGTTCACGGATCGCATAGCGGCTGCAAAAGGTTCCCCGTCTTGGGGCCAAAGCTTACGAACAGTGCGTGGGCTTCATGCGAATTAGCGATGGAAAGAACCCGCTCGACAATACGCCAATCCATCCGGAGTCTTACGACGTGGTGGACAAGCTGTTCCGCGAGCTGAAGCTGGAGCTGTCGCAGCTCGGCGACCAGCGACTGAAGGAGATGCTGCAGCAAATGCGGCCGGAGGAGCTGGCGGTGAAGCTGGGCGTGGGCGTACCGACGCTGCGCGACATCCTGGATTCGCTCCAGCGGCCCGGACGCGACCCGCGGGATGAGCTGGATGCGCCGGTATTCCGCACGGATGTGCTGCAGATTGAAGATTTGACGCCGGGAATGGAGCTCCAGGGGACGGTGCGGAATGTCATTGATTTCGGCGCGTTCGTGGATATCGGCATCAAGAACGACGGGCTTGTCCACATTTCGCAGCTGAGCAATACATTCGTGAAGCATCCGATGGACGTCGTGTCCGTAGGCGATGTGGTCACCGTTTGGGTACTCAGCGTTGATTTGAAGAAAGGACGTGTCGGTCTGACCATGAAGAAGCCGCAGTAAGCGTGCCGGGTCGTGATCGGCATTAAAATAGAGCATAAGCCGGGAGAAAGGGAACATTCCCTTTCGCCTGGCCTATGCTCTATTGTTGTTAGAGGTCAATATTGTTGCCGTATTATTGCTGAAGCTGGGATTCCGTGGAATCCGATTCATTTTTGCGGGTCCGGTAAAAAAACCAGCAATCGTTCAACAGCCGGATTTGCCGGCGGTTTTTGTTATAAAAGGCGCGCATCAACTGGTTGCACAGCCATTGTGGCAAGCCCATCAGCCCCTTCCCATCTCGCTGCGTATGCTTATAGGATATGGGCGAAGGGGGCGTATGGTGCAGGTCCATCCGTTCGGAAGCAAGGAGGACTAAACCAGCTCTTCCTCCTCCTCTTCATACCACTGCTCGAGCTGCGCTTGAAGCGCCCGGATTTCGGTGAGCAGGGAGACGAGAGGGTATTGTTTTTCCTGAATGGAAGAAAAGGATTGTTCTAGTCGGTTGATGTATTCGAGTCCGTGCTGGACGCTGTAAGCGGGGTGCACTAATTCCAGCTGTTCGAATTCGGCGATGAACAAGGGGAGTGCGGGTACCTCGGACGCGGTCAGCTTATCCAGTTCTTTATGCAGACGCTGGTTTAGAGCGGCCAGCTGATACATATGGGTGGAAGGCATTTCCACAAAATCCAGCTGATCGTTCAGCTTCAGCGACGCATACTTCATTTTAGGCATATTCGGTTGCGTCTCCTCTCATACTAAAGGCGTATTTTGTCCGAAAAAGCAGGATTCCTACTTGACAGTTTAGCCTAAGCTGCGGTTACAATTCAAGAGAGATTACAGAGAAGGACATTGGATATAAGGTGGGGAGAACGGATGGATGATCGAAAGCTGCAGCAGTGGGTGGAGCATATTTCGATGTCGTCGTTTGGGCGTCCATTTTTGCATAAGGCCCGGTTTAACCGCAGGCTTCGTTCCACGGGAGGCCGGTACTTTACCAAATCGCACGATATCGAGATCAGCTGGCTGCAGTATGAGCAGTTCGGGGCCGCCGATGTGGAGAAAATCATAAAGCATGAGCTGTGCCACTATCATTTGCATCTGCTCAACCGGGGCTTTCAGCATCGGGACGAGGACTTCAAGCAGCTGCTGAAACAAGTGGGCGGCACCCGGTATTGCCAGTCGCTCCCGGCAAACCTGCAGAGGAAAGAACCGTACCGGTACAAGCTCGTTTGCGTGAGTCGCCGGATGGAATATATGCGAAAACGGAAGGTGGACCCGCGGCGTTTTGCCTGCGGACGCTGCAGCGGGAAATTGAAATTGTTGCATCTTGACTTGCAGAAACATTCATGATAAATTAAAAATTGTCTTTCCCCGATAGCTCAGTCGGTAGAGCACTCGACTGTTAATCGAGTTGTCACAGGTTCGAGTCCTGTTCGGGGAGCCATTTCTTTTCTTGGAGAGATACCCAAGTGGCTCAAGGGGACCCTCTGCTAAGGGGTTAGACTGCGTAAGTGGTGCGAGGGTTCGAATCCCTCTCTCTCCGTATAAAATGCAAAAAGACCGCCGTAAGGCGGTTTTTTTGCGTTTACGGAACAAGAGAGGGGTTCGAACCCGAGAAGAGGGGACGTCGAAGCGGGGGCATGAACCCGCGGAGTCTCGCTGGCAAAGCCGCGAGTATCCCTCTCTCTCCGTATAAAGCTTCGAAAGCCGCCGTAAGGCGGCTTTTGTGCTATAATTGGGGGAAATGTAGAAAAGATTATTTTTATTTGAAAAAGTACAATGTATTATAAGGGAGTTTGGTATGACCATTCTATTGACTGGTGGAGCGGGTTATATTGGAAGTCATACATGTGTAGAATTGTTGCAAAAAGACTACAGGGTCATTGTTGTGGATAACTTTTTAAAGAGCTCCCCGGTATCTATAAAACGAGTACAGGAAATTACAGAAAAATCATTGCGGTTTTACAACATAGATCTTTTGGACAGCTATGCGCTAGATAAGATTTTTTCCGAAAATTATATTGAAGCGGTAATCCATTTTGCGGGTTTAAAGGCGGTTGGTGAATCGGTACAGAAGCCTTTACACTATTATCAGAACAATATATCAGGAACGCTTAATCTCATAGAAACCATGCAAAAGTATGATGTGAAGAAATTGGTATTCAGCTCTTCAGCAACGGTATATGGGATGTCGGAAAGGGTACCGATTAGAGAAGATTCTGCACTAAGTGCCACTAATCCGTATGGACGAACTAAGCTTATGATCGAAGAAATTTTAAGAGACCTGTTTATTTCTGATCCCACTTGGAGCATCTCTTTACTTCGTTATTTTAACCCGGTGGGGGCTCACCCAAGTGGCAGGATTGGCGAAGATCCAAATGGAATACCAAATAATTTAATGCCTTATATAACACAAGTGGCTGTAGGAAAGCTTAAACAATTGAATGTCTTCGGCAATGATTATCCAACCAATGACGGCACTGGGGTACGGGATTATATCCATGTAGTGGATTTGGCAAAAGGGCATTTGAAAGCGCTGGAGAAGGTTCAAACTGGTGTTGGAGCGGAACCATACAATATTGGTACCGGGAAAGGATACAGTGTGCTCGAACTCATTCATGCATTCGAGAATGCCACAGGAATTAAAGTACCTTACCAAGTAGTAGCTCGTCGGCCAGGTGATGTTGCGGTCTGTTATGCGGACCCAGGGAAAGCGAAGGAAGGGCTTGGTTGGATAGCAGAAAAGAGTATAGAAGAAATGTGCATTGATGCGTGGCGTTGGCAATCCAATAATCCTAATGGATATTTAGAATAGTATTTGTATACGTTTTAATGCCACCAGGTCGGATTCGGTTGCCTTCACCTGGTGGCACTTCCTCAAATCCAACGTTTCCACTTGAAAATGAGCCACATTACAACGGTGATGGCGATCATAACGGCCCAGACATAAGCATAGCCAAAGTCCCAGCTGAGCTCGGGGATATTTTTAAAGTTCATGCCGTACAGACCGACGATGAAAGTCAGCGGCAGGAAGATGGAGCTTAGGATCGTCAAGGTTTTCATAATTTGATTCATCCGGTCGGATTTCATGCTCATTTGCAGCTCAAGCGGCCCGGTCAGCGACTCGCGGAATACGTCCAGCGAATCGAGCACCCGTGAAACGTGGTCATAAATATCGATGAAATAAACTTCCGCTTCCTTGGTGATGAACGGGAAGTTCTGATGGCTGATGGTGCCGAGGATGGTTTTTTCCTCAGCTATGGTACGGCGAAGCTTATGGAAGGTACGTTTCAGCTGGAAAATTTCCTTGGCCACGTTGAGATAAGGATTATTGAAAATGCGCTGCTCCATCCGGTCCACCCGGTCTTCCACATGGTTAATAATATCCGTGTATTCGTCAACGCACTGGTCCAGGATACGGTGCAGTATTTTTCCGGGACTATGCATCGACTCCTCCGCCTTCAGAAAACGTTCCTGCGGCCCATTCAACAGGGGGATCGGCTTTTTGCTGACGGTAATGACGAAGTTCTCACCCACGACGATCCCGATCTCGGCGGTATTCAGCTTTTTATCGACGACGGCAAAAAAGGTAATGAATACATGGTCCTTATAACGGTCCAGCTTGGGACGCTGATTCAATTTAACGCAATCCTCCACCACCAAGGGATGGCAGTGGTACAGCTGTCCCACAACATGTTCCACCTGCGAAGCGTCGGCATTGTCCAAACAAATCCAGACCATCTCGCCTTCTGCGGGTGTACGGATCTCGGATTCTATCGTTTGATTGGAGGATGAGCGGTAAACCAGCATGGAAACAGCACCTCGGATTGGGATATTCGGCGTTACTAATGAGAATACCCCGATTGTAGCATACCCGAAGGCTGAGGCCCAACTTACAGAAGCCGCCGTCCTCTTATGAATCTTTGAAAAAATAATTATAAAAAAGCTTGTCAATCGCAGACGATTCGGATATAATAACTCTTGTCGCTCAAAAGGGCGGCGATTTCCGGACTAGCAAGGCCCGTTGGTCAAGGGGTTAAGACACCTCCCTTTCACGGAGGTAACAGGGGTTCGAATCCCCTACGGGTCACCATTTTTTATAACAAGCGGTAGTGCCTTGGTGCCGATTGTGATTCGGAATATGCGGTTGTGGTGGAATGGCAGACACGCTATCTTGAGGGGGTAGTGGGCTTACGCCCGTGGAGGTTCGAGTCCTCTCAACCGCATTCAGTATGAAGTCCTTTAAAGAAGCTCGCGGATGCGGGCTTTTTTCTGTGGGGAGAAGGAATCCCTGGATCTTAACGCGGCTCACATGATTTGAATACTTTACTCTGCACGAAGAAAAGGTTATAATGATTTGTAAACTTGCGGTTGTGGTGGAATGGCAGACACGCTATCTTGAGGGGGTAGTGGGCTTACGCCCGTGGAGGTTCGAGTCCTCTCAACCGCATACCGATTCACATCCATAGAGGTCTTCGCCCGAGGGGCGGAGGCCTCTTGTGCTATCTGGAACTGTTATAAGCGAAGAAGCGCCTGGCGCTCGGCCTGCGGCCGGCAGGCTTTGCAGACGCCGATGGCTTTGCCGTGCCGGGCATAGAAGGAGAGCTCCTTGGCGGGGACCTTCCGCTTGCAAAAGGAGCGACTCTGTCTCAAAACGCCCCGTTTCTTGCTGAAATCGGAAAGCCGCGCTACCCGGGAGTTTCCCCGCCGTTTGCGAACCTGCCGGACGAATTCGATCCCTGCCGCCAATATGACAATCCCCGCAAGGATCCACCATCCGTTTCCGTTCATCATCCGATCACCTCGTTGAATGGATATGGAGCACCGAAAGACATACCTGTACTTATGGGTTCCACAAAAAGCGGAATATTCCTCTTTTCTTGAGGGAAAAGGACGGCTTTTACCGTGGATTTGGATTTCACGAAATAGAGACGGTTCCCTCGGGATAAAATAGCAAAGGAACCTCGTCCATGGATAAAGCGGTTCATAGGAGGGTTTGACAAGATTTTTTCCTTTCGATATATTTTGTATGTACAAACAATATGATAAGGAGTGCAGAAATCAAATGAGTAAAGTTTTGGTAGTGCTTGTGCATCCTGATTTAAGCCAATCGCGGGTGAATGCCCGACTTGCCGAAGCGGCCGGGAAGAATGCGGAGGTTACCGTACATGATTTGTACGCGGCATACCCGGATTTTAAAATCGACGTAGCGAAGGAACAGGAGCTTCTCTTGGCGCACGATAGGATTATTTTTCAATTTCCTTTTTTCTGGTACAGCTCTCCGGCCCTGCTCAAGCAGTGGTTTGATGCTGTGCTCACTTACGGCTGGGCTTACGGGTCGAACGGGAATAAGCTGCATGGGAAAGAGTTCGGCCTGGCGTTCACGACCGGAGGTGCGGCGGAGGCTTATCAGGCGGGAGGCTCCAACCAGTATTCCTTCAGCGAATTGATCAAACCGTTCCAGGCAACCAGCAACTTGATCGGCATGAGATTTTTAACTCCCTTTATTGTTAGCGGGGTAAGAAATTTGACGGATGAAGAATTGAATGCAGCTGCGGGTCGCGTATTCGGCGTATCTTTTGAAGCGACCGGCCTTTACATAATCTTTAACGAATGAAGGCCCGCAAGCCCTTGCCTCCGCCGTTCCTTCCGGCACATAATGAAATTCGGATGCCGGCTGGGCGGCGCATGGACTAAGGTTCATCAGCCCCGGCCTCCACACGAGGAAAAGGGAAGAGGGGATGACCATGAACAAGGTTCGGCCGCTGATTATCGGCCATCGTGGGGTCGCCGGAGAAGCGCCTGAAAATACGCTGGCTTCGTTTGCCTTGGCTCTCAGGCAGGGAGCGGAGGCGATCGAATTGGATATTCATTTCTCGGCGGATGGGGAGATTGTGGTTTGCCACGATGCTACGGTGAACCGGACTACGGACGGCGCGGGTGCTATCGCTGAACTGACGGTACCCGAGCTTAAGAAGCTGGATGCCGGGCGCTGGTTTGACGGGCGTTTTGCCGGGGAACCGCGCCGCTCGCTGGACGAAGTGTTTGCTATGATTCCTTCGGAGATCATGATCAATGTTGAAATCAAGTGCCCGTATTCACCGAGGCTGGAGGAGCGTTTCCTCGAGTCGCTGAAGCAATATAGCAGGCTTGAGAGCGTAGTGGTGTCCTCGTTTGATCATAAAACGCTGCTTCGCTTGAAGCATGCGGAGCCGCGGCTTCGGATCGGGCCGCTGTATACGGCCAATTTCGCCGACCACCGGAAAATGGCGGAAGCGACCGGCATGGAGGTCTATTCGCTCCATCCATATTTCCGGCTCATCGAGCCGGAGGACGTGAAGGATGCCGTGGAGCACGGCCTGCAAGTCTACCCTTATACCTTGAACGAGCCCACGGACCTGCAGTGGGCAGTGAATGCCGGCATGTCGGGAATTATTACGGATTACCCTGCCCGCCTGAAGGCGCTGCTCGATCAAGTGACGACCTCGTAATCTATCATCCCCTGAACGGCCGCCGGCCGTTCTTTTTTTCCAAAAGGTAACATTCTCGGTCTCCGCATCCGATAAAAAGAGAAGAGATTGGAGGCCTGATTATGGTAAAGCAATATCATTCTTTCATTCGCCTGATGTCATTGGTGTTAGCGGTCGCCGTTCTTTGGGGAGTGCTGCCGGCGGGAATCATGAATGCCGCAGGGACCTTCTCCGACGTGGATGCCAAGCGTTATGCCTGGGCTGTTCCTTCCATCCAGTCTATGGCGGCCAAGCAGGTGCTGACCGGGTATCCCGACGGGACGTTCCGTCCGGACCAAACCGTCAGCAAAGCGGAATGGACGGCAATGGTATACCGCTTGTTTGACAAGTACCGCCCGAACCTGAATTCCAAGGGAATGCAAAAAATCAGCTACTTTACAGATTTGCCGGAATCCCACTGGGCCTACAAGCCGATCGGCGAAATTTATAATACTTCCTTCTCGGTCGGCGGTTACGGGCTGAACCGGAACGGAGAGCTGGCTTTCCGGCCGGAGATGCAGCTTACGCGGCTTCAGCTGGCGCTCATGCTGTACGCCTTCTTCGACAACCGACTGATCGATCGGCGTATCAGTGATAATGATGCCTGCTCTCTCGTGGCCACCTTCAAGGACATTCCGGTCAAAACGTTCGCGAACGCGGCCGATTATGCCAGCTTTGCCGGGTCGGACGGCCGCTATGTCGCTGATGGTCTGATGAGCGTGGAAACGCAGGATGTGTATCCGGCCCTGATGCTCGGCACCGACCGGACCGACTGCCGTCTGGGCGACGATCCGCTGTCGAATGTGGAAATCAAGGGGCTCGCGAGCCTGCAGGCTTCCGGCATTATGACCCCGACCGACGACGGTTATTTCCGTCCGACCGACCGGATGACCCGCGCGGAAGCGGTAACGATTCTGGACCGGATTTATCGTTTCCTAAAGAAGAATTACTGGCTTTCCGACTACTCCTCCATTGATTTGGATTCCACGAGTTCCGGGACCGCCGCGGGAAGTACGGCGGCAAGCGGCGGAGGGACGGACAGCCCGTTCACGTACAACCCGAACAGCAACGTGATTGCTCCGAACAGAGGGGCGGGGTGACGGGATCCGCTTGGTCCGATAAAGCGACGATCCGCGTACAGGATTATTTTGACGATAAGGGGATCATCACGAAGGATCTGCAGCTGAAGGGCGAGATCGAGACCGCCGTCCAACCCCAAGGTAAAAAGTACATGCTGATCGACCTGAAGTCGCTTGAGAAGGTAGACCTCTATGTCATCATCGACGGGCAGGTCGGGTTCGTGAAGCAGGAGGAGTCGCCTTTGACCCTGCAGGTCAGCGGCGTAACGACGGTCGGGATTAAGACCCAGCGGCGGGTGCCGAATCCGAACAAAAAGACCGATTTCACGGCGACCTTATCGGTGAAGGTATCCGATGAGGATCCGAACCCGAAGAAAAAGAAGTAAGCCTTCGGGCAAGGAGCCAACCAGAGGGAACAAAAAAGCTGTCCTCCGGATTTTCGGAGGGCGGCTTTCATTTTAGATGTTTATTGCAGCAAGTGCTTGAAGGGAGTGTAGTCGATCTGCTGTTTTTCCAAGTAACTGGTCAGGCTCTTGTAATCGCGCCGCGGCGTCGCCAGTATGTATCCTTCGATGCAGTGCTCGCGCGTCACCCGGTCCGCCTTCGCTTCCAGAGCGACCTGGCCGATTCTTGCGGCAATTGAATGCTTCGCAATATCGCGGAACGGCTTCGGAACGGGATCGACCAAGAGGTCGAGGAAAGCCTTGGCCTCGTCCGTCCATAAATGCCGGGAGGCTTCGACGTAATAGTTTTGCCAGTCGAGCTTGGATTTGCCGTCTTCCTTGGGCAGCACTTTAAAGAACTTCCGGAACATAAAGTACCCGCCGACCGACATCATGAACAGCAGGACGAACACCCAGAAGAAAATAAACCACATAAACGCGTTATGCATTCGTTCGGTCACCTCATACCTATTATACCTTACTTCGGGCGCTGGGAAAACGAGGGTTTTCAAGATGACACGCTCTTCCTTTATATGGTAAAATATTCAACGGGTTAATAGGTTGGATCATCCGGCTTCGAACCGGGATAAAAAGTGGAGGTATCCTTACTGTGGCAAAACCAAACGCATCACCTTACAAGAATCCGTACCGGTCGCCAAAAGCGGCGGTGCCGTCCGAAGGATCCGGACTTTACGGTATTCTGCTGTCATTCGTCGTTTTATTCCTGATTCTGGCTCCCTATAACCGAGGCTTATTTCTGTCTACAAGAATCGAATTTGACGGGAAATACACTTTTCTCGGCTTTTATTATCCGGTGTATATCGCTTATTTGTGCGTGTTCGCTGCCTTGCTCCTGATGGCCTGGTACGTCTTCAGGCACTGGAAGCCGGAGGGGTGGACGGCCTATGCCCTGCTGTATGTCTGGCTTATTCCGCTGCTCTATCTGGCCGCCGTATTCCACGCCGCTTCGCCTTATATGGCACTGCAGGGTCTCTACTCCCAGTTGATGTATGCCGCTTTCTTCGTGATCGGGGCAGGGGTCGTGCAGAAAAGAAGCGGAGCGGTCTGGACGGCCGAAGCGATGCTTGCCGCCGGTTACTTCATCGTGATTTACGGCCTCTTGTATTGGTTCGGCAATATCCCCGACACCGCGGCGGCGATTATCGTGGAGAACCGTCTCACCTCGATCTTTACTTATGCCAACTCGTATGCCGCTTTCCTGATTGCATTGATGTTCGCAGGGCTGTACCGGAGCGTGACCGCCGCCAGAGCCTATGAGCGCATCATTCATGCCCTCTTCCTTGCGCCCGTATTCCTGTCGCTGCTGCTGACGCTGTCGCGGGGCGGTTTGGTGCTGATTCCGGTGATTCTGCTTTGCGTGCTGCCTTTTCTGAGGCTTGCGAAACAGGCGGCGCTTCTTTTTCAATCTTGTCGTCTCCACAGTCGCCGCTCTGCTGCTGTCCTCCTATGCGACGAATGCCGGGCTGGCGCTGCAAAAAGCGTTCAGCCTCTCCGGCAATATGACGGTTTGGGCGGTCACGGCCGCAGGCTCCGCGGCAAGCGCGCTGATCATCTGGGCTTTCGCCAAGTTGGTAGTGCCCCGCCTGGACTCGGCTACGGCCGGTTGGAAAACGTTCTACAACCGGTTTGCCATGGCCGGCGCCGCCATCATTGTGATGGGGCTGGGCCTCCTGGTGCTGCAGATTCCGGCGACCTTGTCGCTTCTGCCTCAGAGCCTTCAGAACCGGCTTGAAAGCATTAACCTGGAGCAGCACAGCGTGCTTGAACGGGGGTATTTCTATAAGGACGCAATGAAGATCGTCGCCGATTATCCCGTATGGGGAGCGGGCGGAGGCGGCTGGTCGGCGCTCTATCAGCAGTATCAAAGCTATCCTTACTCCAGCCGGCAGGCGCATAACTACATCATGCAAACCTGGATCGAGGTGGGGACGGTCGGTCTGGCCGTGGTGGCGATGCTGATCTTATGGGTCGCTTTCGTCTACATTCGCCATTGGTTTAAGGGAGAGAACGCTGCGAAGGAAGAGCCGCATCTGGTTTATTTGATCGTGGCCGGCTCGATTCTCGCGCACAGCGCGATCGACTTCGATATGAGCTACGCTTACTTATCCGCTCTTGTGTTCTTGTCGCTCGGTGCGATGCTGGGTGTCGTCCGGTTTAAGCCGAAATCGCAGGAGGCGGTTAGCCCCGAAACTTCCAGAGTGGAGGCGGCCAAGGCCAAGGCGCGGGGACCCCTCGGATGGGTGCTTGCCTTCCATCTGTGCGGTAGTATCTTGCGTTATGCTGGTCTTTTCCCTGCAAATGCTGACGGCCAACGTGCAGACAGGACGTGTGGTAGCCAAGCTTAGGACGGGCAGCGCCAATATCAACGAAATCCTGCCTCCTTTGAACAAGGCGCTGTCGCTTCACCCGTCCAATGTAGATGTGGCGTCGCTGCGGATCAGCCTGCTGTATAATGTATTCCAGCAAACCAAGGACGCGCAGTGGCTCACCGAGGCGTCCAACTCGCTGGCCCGCATCGAGGAAAAGGAGCATCATCTCCGGGAGGCGAACGAGTACCGGTATGAATGGAATCTGAAGGACAAGCCCGAAGAGGCGCTGGCGTATGTGGAGAAGCAGTTGAAGGAATATCCGTGGGACATTACGGTTTACGAAAGAGCGATTGAGCTGCACAAAGCGTTCGCCGACAACGCCGGATCCGGAGGCAAGACGGCGGAGCGGGACAATCACGTGGATGCGGCTATGAAGCTGTACCATACGGTCCTGGAGCGGAAGCGGCTCATGGACGCCGTGCCGAAAAGCATCGCCATCTCCATCGATTTCGGGGTTACGCCTGGGATCGCTTCGAATATAGGACAGCTTGAGTTCGCGAAGAAGGACTATAAAGCGGCGGCGGATACGCTCCGGAGTGCGCTGAGCGACAAGCTGGACAACCCGGAGAACCGGATAGTTGCCCGCTGGTATTTGGCCGCGCTGGCGAAGCAGGGAGCCTCGGATCAAGCCTGGATGGACAAGTTGCTGGCCAAGGACCCCGGGGAAAAGGAGCAGATCGAGAAGATCGTGCAGTCCTCCTGACCGCTGGATTCTATTTCCTGCTTATAGATTTCTTGCGGCATTCCTAGTAAAATAGATAAAAGTGAATAAAGAGGAGTGAATACCCAGCCATGGTCAGAATCGGATCGCACGTTTCATTTTCAGATAAAGGCCTGCTTAATGCGGCGAATGAGGCCGTTTCTTACGGCTCCGGCACCTTCATGATCTACACCGGCGCACCGCAGAATACCCGCCGGAAACCGATTGAGACGCAGTTTATCGAGGAAGGCAGAGCGGTGATGGAGGAGAATGGTATCCGCGAGATTATCGTGCATGCGCCCTACATTATCAACCTCGGTTCTTACAAGGACGATACTTACGAGCTGGCCGTGCGCTTTCTTCAGGATGAAATCCGCCGCACCGACTACCTCGGGGTAAAGCAAATCGTGCTGCATCCGGGGGCCTTCACCGATAAAGACGCGGAGTACGGCATCGCGCGGATTGCGGAGGGGCTGAACGAAGTGCTGGCCGGCGTCAAAGAAACGAACGTGCATATCGCGCTGGAGACGATGGCGGGGAAAGGGACGGAGATCGGACGCGACTTCGAAGAGCTCGCTTCCATCATCGAGAAGGTCGAGGAGAACGACAAGCTGACGATTTGCCTGGATACGTGCCACGTGCATGACGCCGGGTACGACATCGTGAACGATTTGGACGGCGTGTTGGAGCAGTTTGACCGCGTTATTGGGCTGAACCGTCTGGCGGTGGTTCACTTGAACGACAGCAAGAACCCGAAGGGCGCAGGCAAAGACCGTCATGCCCCTGTCGGCGCGGGCTGGATCGGCTTTAAAGCGATGCACGGCGTTGTGCACCACGAGAAGCTGAGCCATCTGCCGTTCATCCTGGAGACGCCGTGGATCGGTAAGGAAGACAGCACGCGGCGGCCGATGTACGAAGCCGAGATCGCCCTGCTGAGCGGCAAAGTGCAGGAGCGGTTCGGGGACGAGTTCCTGAATGATGTGGAGAAGCTCGGCGCTTTCTTCAAAAAGCAGGAAGTGGATGCCCGCGACTTTGTGCTGGGGACCTGGGACGTGCTGAAGAACGACGCGAAAGCGAAAAAAGCCGACGGCCGCGAGCCGATGGAGCGGCTGTACGATATGATCATCGCGGAGAGCCTCTTCCCGGAGCTGTCCGAGGAGCAGGTGAACCACCGGCTGACGGCCTGGTTTGCCGGAGAGCATGTCTTCGCCGCAGTTTAACAAGTCCGGCGGAGAGGTATGCTTTAAGAAGCGGTTACAGCAATAGATACAGGCATTGAAGGAGCAGACAAAGTAATGATTACAAAGGTAACATCCCAAGTTAAAGGCAACGATTTGAAGAACCGCGCGCGGATGCTGGTGTCCTGCCCGGACCAGCCGGGGATTGTGGCGGCCGTGTCCCGGTTTCTGTTTGAGCACGGCGCCAACATTGTGCAGTCGGACCAATATACGATGGATCCGGAGGGCGGGCTCTTCTTCATCCGCATCGAGTTCGATCTCGACCGTCTGAATGAACGGTATGAACAGCTGAAGAAGGATTTTACCGCAGTGGCGGATCAGTTCAACATGAAGTGGAGCATTACCCTCGCAAGCCGCAAGAAGCGTCTGGCGATCTTTGTTTCCAAAGAGGATCACGCCCTGCTGGAGTCGCTATGGCACTGGCAGTCCGGCGATCTGGATGCGGACATTGCCATGGTGATCAGCAATCACAACGATATGCGCGAGCTGGTCGAGCCGCTGGGTATTCCGTATCATCACATTCCGGTAACGCCGGGCACGAAGGCGGAAGCGGAGCGGCGCCAGCTGGAGCTTGTGTCCGGTCAGGTGGACGCGGTCATTCTGGCCCGGTACATGCAGATCATTTCGCCGAAGTTCATCGAGCATTTTCCGAACCGCATTATCAATATTCACCATTCCTTCCTCCCGGCTTTCGTAGGCGGCAAGCCGTACGCCCAAGCGTACAACCGCGGGGTCAAAATCATCGGCGCCACGGCGCACTATGTGACCGAGGAGCTGGATGGCGGACCGATTATAGAGCAGGACGTGCAGCGGGTGAGCCACCGGGATAACGTCGACGATCTCAAGCGGATCGGCCGGCACATCGAACGGACAGTTCTGGCACGGGCCGTGGCCTGGCATGTAGAGGACCGGGTTATCGTGCACCAGAATAAAACGGTCGTTTTCAGCTGATTTTTTGAATTTGAAGTCCGGGCGTCCCGAGGGATGCGCGGGCTTTCCCTTTATTAGAACGATAAAGTAGCTCTCCCGGTGTACGGGGATGCCAAGGTGGCGGCCAATAACGGTTTACCAAATCCGCTAATTCCGCGTTACTGCGGGAAGGCGGAATATAGGACTTTGAGGGTCTAGTTTTTTAATATCTATAAGGAGGCGACCGTCATGGTCATTGTTATATTGAAGTACACCGCGCCGCTGGAGCGGATCGACGAGCTGTTGGAGGCGCACCGGGCGTTTCTCCGTCAAGGGTATGAACGCAAGCAGTTTCTGATGTCGGGGCCGCAGCGACCGCGGACAGGGGGCGTCATCGTGACAACGGTGAAGACGAAAGCGGAGGCGGAGCGCATCGTGCAGGAGGACCCGTTCCTTAAAGAAGGTGCCGCGGAATACCAGTTTATCGAGTTCGACGCCGTATGGATGGACGAAGGACTGAAGCGTTTGCTGGAGTCGTACGGGGGCTGATTTCGGTCCCCTGACAGAACTTTGCGCTTCATCATTATTTTAAAAGTATGATCGACGTTTGATATGGAAAACTTACACAAGGAGTGGTACAATGAGTCAAGTATAAAATTGTTGCCGGCCATCCTTGCACACGTGAACAATGATCCTGATTTGTCTTTGGAAGCCATGCTGTCCACGCTGGTAGCATGGAATAAGGAAGACTGCCGCCGGCGATCGTCTGAGGTCTTTAACGCACTGCCAAGAAAAAGAAAAGTGGGAGGATCACAATGACTGTAACCAACAAATCGATTGAGCAACTTTCTGTGGATACGATCCGTACGCTGTCCATCGATGCGGTGGAAAAAGCGAAGTCCGGACACCCCGGCATGCCGATGGGTGCCGCTCCGATGGGGTACGAGCTGTTCGCGCGTCAAATGAGACATAACCCGGATCAGCCGACCTGGATCAACCGCGACCGGTTTGTTCTGTCCGCCGGACACGGCTCCATGCTGCTCTACAGCCTGCTTCACCTGTGCGGCTACGATCTTCCGATGGAAGAGCTGCAGAAGTTCCGTCAATGGGGCGAGCCTGACGCCGGGTCACCCGGAAGTAGGTCATACCCCTGGAGTCGATGCGACGACGGGTCCGCTTGGACAAGGCTTCGGCATGGCCGTGGGCATGGCGATGGCGGAAGCGCATTTGGCGGCAGTATATAACCGCGATCAATTTAATGTGATCGATCACTATACTTATGTGATTTGCGGCGACGGCGACCTGATGGAGGGCATTTCTTCGGAGTCCGCTTCGCTTGCAGGCCACCTCAAGCTCGGCAAGCTGATCGTGCTCTACGATTCGAACGATATATCGCTGGACGGCGAATTGAATCTTTCCTTCTCCGAGAATGTGGTGAAGCGCTTTGAAGGCTACGGCTGGCAGACGCTGCGCGTGGAAGACGGCAACGATCTCGATGCGATCCACAAGGCGGTGCTGGAAGCGCAGACGGACTACCGTCCGACCCTGATCGAAGTGAAGACGGTCATCGGCTACGGCGACCCTAACAAAGCGGGTAAAGGCGGACATGCCGGCCCTCACGGTTCCCCGCTCGGCGTGGACGAAGTGGCGCTGACCAAGAAAGCCTACGGCTGGGACGAGAACCAGCATTTCTACGTACCGGACGAAGTGCGCGCGCATTTTGCCGAAGTGAAGAAGAAAGGCATCGCGGCTTACGAGGCTTGGGAGAAGATGTTCGCCGAATACAAGAAGGCGCATCCGGAGCTTGCGAAGCAGTTCGAAACCGCCGCGGCCGGCGAGCTGCCTGAAGGCTGGGACAAGGATATTCCTGCGGACGTTCCGGCGGATAAAGGAACCCGTACCGCTTCCGGTATCGTGCTGAACGCGATTGCGAAGAACGTGCCTTCGCTCGTAGGCGGCTCGGCCGACCTGGAATCTTCCACGATGACGCACATGAAAGATCTGGGCATCCTGACGGCCAAGGATTACAGCGGACAAAACATCTACTACGGCGTGCGCGAGTTCGGTATGGGCGCGGCTGTCAACGGCATGCTGCTGCACGGCGGCTTGAAGGTGTTCGGCGGTACCTTCTTCGTGTTCTCCGATTACCTGCGTCCTGCGGTCCGTCTGGCATCGATTATGAACGTGCCGGCGATCTACGTGTTCACGCATGACAGTATCGGCGTTGGCGAAGACGGCCCGACCCACGAGCCGATCGAGCAGCTGGCCGCGCTTCGCGTGATTCCGGGCGTAACGGTCATTCGTCCGGCGGACGGCAACGAGACGGCGGCGGCATGGCGCTATGCGGTTCAAAACAAGCGCGGTCCGGTTGCACTGATCTTCTCCCGTCAAGCGGCTCCGACGCTGGAAGGCACGGCGCAAGGCGCGGTGGATCGCGGCGCGTATGTACTCTCCGATGCGCCGAACGGCAAGCCGGTTGCGCAAATTCTTGCTACCGGTACGGAAGTGCAGCTGGCTGTAGGCGCCCAGAAGAAGCTGGCCGAAGAAGGCATCGGCGTTCGCGTCATCAGCGTACCTAGCTGGGAGCTGTTCGATAAGCAAACCCAAGAGTACAAGGATTCCGTTATTCTCCCAGAGGTGAAAGCGCGTCTGGCCGTCGAAATGGGCCATCCGTTCGGTTGGGAGCGTTACGTCGGCGAGCAGGGCGCGGTGCTCGGCATCAACAAGTTCGGCGCATCCGCACCGGGACCGGTTGTAATTCGCGAGTACGGCTTTACGGTTGAGAATGTCGTAGCCCATGTGAAGCAGCTGCTCGGATAATCCAGATTCAGTTACCCTAAAGGAGAATTGCACGCTATGTCTCAGTTCAACAACGTTACGGTTCAAACGAAAGCGAACATCTATTTCGACGGCAAGGTGACGAGCCGCACCGTCGTGTTCGCGGACGGAACGAAGAAAACACTGGGCATCATGCTGCCCGGCGAGTACGAATTCGGCACGGACACCAAGGAAATCATGGAAATTCAAGCGGGCGAGCTGAAGGTGCTGCTGCCCGGCTCCAGCGAGTGGTCGCACATTAACGGAACCGGGGAATTCACCGTTCCGGCAGGCGCCAAATTCAAGCTGGAGATCCAAACCGTTACCGATTACATCTGCTCTTACGTAGCGGAGTAAGCGGGAAGCCCATAGCGAAGAACCCGTCATCGGCTGTCACCACGGAGGCCTGGCGGGTTCTTTCTTCACAATCGCCGGTATTTACGCTTTTGCGTAAAGGCTTGCAGCGACCTCCCAACGGACCGGCTCTAGTTCGATGGGATCATTTTTTGGCGTAAGGCGGTCATTCAGGCTCTTGCTTTCCTGTAGGCAAGTAAAGTATTCTATTTCTATAGACATTAATGGATAGGAGGAATTACGCAACCATGTCGGACACGCTGCGTTTTGATTACAGCAAGGCCATTGGTTTTATTCAGCAGCACGAGGTGGATTACCTGGCCGAAACGGTTCGGGTGGCTCATGAGCAATTACATAACGGAACCGGCGCAGGGAACGATTTTCTCGGATGGATCGACCTCCCGGTAAATTATGATAAAGAGGAATTCGCCCGGATTCAGAAGGCGGCGAAGCAGATTCAATCGGACTCCGACGCGCTCGTCGTGATCGGCATCGGCGGTTCCTATCTGGGAGCGAGAGCGGCGATCGAGATGCTGTCGCATTCCTTCTACAATCTGCTTCCGAAGGGGCGGCGCAAGACGCCGGAGATTTATTTTGTCGGCCAAAATATCAGCTCCACCTACCTCACGCATCTGCTCCAGCTGCTCGAAGGCAAGGACATCTCCGTGAACGTCATTTCCAAATCGGGGACGACGACGGAGCCGGCGATTGCTTTCCGCATCTTCCGCGATCTGCTGGAGAAGAAGTACGGCAAAGACGGCGCACGCAAACGGATTTACGCGACGACGGATAAGGCCAAGGGCGCGCTGAAGAAGCTGGCGACTGAGGAAGGCTATGAATCCTTCATCATCCCTGACGATGTGGGCGGACGCTATTCGGTGCTGACTGCCGTAGGTCTTCTGCCGATTGCCACAGCGGGTATCGATATCGAAGCGATGATGAAAGGCGCGGCGGATGCCCGCGAAGCGTATTCGAACCCGAATTTGGCGGAGAACGAAGCTTACCAATACGCGGCTGTGCGCAATGCGCTGTACCGCAAAGGCAAGCTGACCGAGATTCTCGTCAACTACGAGCCGTCCCTCCACTATGTTTCGGAGTGGTGGAAACAGCTGTTCGGCGAGAGCGAGGGCAAGGACAACAAAGGGATTTATCCCGCTTCCGTCGATTTCTCCACGGATCTGCACTCCATGGGGCAGTTCATTCAGGAAGGCTCGCGCCATCTGTTCGAGACCGTTATTCAAGTCGAGCGGGTTGCCGAGCAGATTACGATCGGTACGGATCCGCAGGATCTGGACGGACTCAACTTCCTGAGCGGCAAGACGATGGATTACGTGAACAAGAAGGCGTTCGAAGGCACCATGCTGGCGCATACGGACGGGGGCGTTCCCAACCTGATCGTCACGCTGCCGGATACCACTCCTTATACGTTCGGATACATGGTCTACTTCTTTGAAAAAGCCTGCGGCATCAGCGGCTATCTGCTCGGTGTCAATCCGTTCGATCAGCCCGGTGTCGAAGCGTATAAGAAAAATATGTTCGCTCTGCTCGGCAAGCCGGGCTATGAGAAGGAGAAGGTTGCGCTCGAAGCCCGGTTGACCCGGTAGGCACGCGGCAAGCTAAAAAGCGGTTCACCTCTTAAGGGGTGGTCGCTTTTTTGCAGGCCTTGATCCATAACGGGGGGCAGCAGGGCTAAAGGGGGAGTAAGACAGCGATGCTGGCGCAGTACAGAACCGTCAAAGGCTTCGGCCAGGCGGAGATTGTGATAAAAAAATCGCGCTTCATCGGCTTCGCACGGCCGGTGGAGTCGGAGGAAGAAGCGATCCAATTTATCGAGGGCATCAAGAAGGAGCATTGGTCCGCCACTCACAACTGCTCGGCTTATATGATCGGGGAGCGCGACGAGATCCAGAAGGCTTCCGACGACGGGGAACCGAGCGGAACGGCGGGGAAACCCATCCTGGAGGTCATTAAGAACCAGGGGCTGAAAAATGTAGCCGTTGTCGTGACCCGGTATTTCGGCGGCATTATGCTAGGGGCCGGCGGTCTTATCCGGGCCTATACGGACGGAGCGGTCGCCGGACTCGCGGCCGCGCAGCAGGTATACCGCGTGCTTCACCGCGAAATGCTGGTGGAAATCGACTATACGTGGCTCGGCAAGGTAGAGAACGAGCCGCGGGGGCGCGGGATGCGGATGGGGAGACGTCTTTTACCGATAAAGTGACGCTCTGCTGTTTGCCGCTGGCCGGAGAGGCGGATGCTTTTGCCGCCTGGATAACCGATGTGACGCAGGGGCAGGCGCTGATCATGCCGGGGAAGAACGTTATATTGAGCTTGCCGAGCTCCCGTGAGCGGGGCCGGCGGCTTTCAAATAGATTAGCCGAACATAGGGGAG
Source organism: Paenibacillus sp. P25 (assembly GCA_024704175.1). Taxonomy (GTDB): domain Bacteria; phylum Bacillota; class Bacilli; order Paenibacillales; family NBRC-103111; genus Paenibacillus_G. The sequence continues at coordinate 5,757,112 of CP085629.1, read as the reverse complement.
CTGAACGCATTTGGCAAGAAAAGCAGTGGCGCAGGAACTGAGCCGGGAACGCATTTTGGAAGAAGCCAGACAGCTGTTTATCACTCACGGCTATCATGCACTGACGATGAGGAGCATCGCCAAGGCCATGGGATACAGCCACGGCGCGCTGTATTATCATTTTAAAGAGAAAGCCGAGCTTTTCTACGCTCTGGTAACCGACGACTTCCGGATGCTGCTTGAACGGCAGAAAGAGATGATCAGCCGGACGCGGCTGGGGGACAAGGGACAATTGGAGAGGCTGATGCAGGAATTCATCAAGTTCGGCCTGGAGAATCCGAACCATTACGAAATCATGTTCATGATCAAAGACCCGGAGCTGCAGCGGTATTCGCGAAGCGAGCAGGCCCAATGTCTTGATTTGTTCGCGAAGGTGGTGAGATCCGTCGTTTCCAAGGCGCCGGACAGCGAGAAGAAAATGTACAGCCTGCCATGGAGTTTATTTATGTCGATGCACGGGTTTATTTCTTATAACATCCATTACAATCAATCGTACGAGGACGTCAAGAGACTGGCGGAGCAGCATGTCAAATATTTGTGTGAGGGGCTGCAGGGATAACGAGCTTGAACCGACTTCCTGGACTTCTTTGCAGCCCCTCACTTCAATACGTTGAAGCTTTGACGCTTAATCGCTTATCCGCGGATCAACTTTACCAAGAAGGTGCGTTCCCGCGGACCGTCGAATTCGCAGAAATAAATGCCCTGCCAGCGTCCTAACAGGAGCCGGCCTCCGGCGACCAGAACGGTCTGGGAGCTTCCAACGGTCATCGCCTTGAGATGGGAGGCGGTGTTGCCTTCGGCGTGCCGGTATTTCGGATGCTCCCAAGGATATACTTCATTCAGGCGCATGAGCACGTCATGTTTGACATCGGGATCGGCATTCTCCTGAATCATAATTCCCGCTGTGGTGTGTGGACAATAGACGATGACCGTACCGTCTTCCAGCTTCTCCTGCTTGATGAGATCATGGATTTCCTTGGTGATGTCGATCATTTCATCCCGGCGTGTCGTTGTGAGGTGCAGGGTATGGATCATGGGAACTTCCTCCTTCGGCGCTTGGATTTGTCCTCATTATAGTACAGGAGGGCGCCTGATCTCAAAACGTGATACAATAGGGACGGGTGCAAGGCATTTCACTTGAAAAAGGGAGACGGACATGGATCTGACGCAGAATACGCTTGAAAATACGGAATATATGATTGAGGAAATCAAACGAAAGCTTCGTATGGCCTCCGGTGCCGCCTTGAAGGCGTCGGCGCTGAACGATGAACAGTACGACGACCTGCGCGATATTTTCGAAATGGTAGCGGGGAAGCAGCAGTTCAGCATCAGCGAGATCGAAGCGATCACGAAGGAGCTTGGACGCCTGCGCAAGGCTTAGCCGCCGGGAGGGATAGCCGGCCCTGGCGACCGTCTTTCTGGGGCGACGGCACATCTTTGGCCGGACACGGGACAGCCATACAGGCATGAGAGTCGTACCATCCGTACAATATAGCGTTACACCAAGCGATAGGTATGGGAGGTGCGCGCAGCATGCAACAAGTCCGCAAAGAAGATGTGATGAAGCTGGTAGGGAAGCAAATCTATGCACTGAGGAAAGACGGCACGGTGGTGGAAGGCAAGCTGGTTCGGATCAGCGGCAACCGTCTGGTGGTTAAGCCTCAAGGGAAACAGGTGAAAACTTCAGCTATCTTACCGCTCGTTTTGTTTGATCTCTTGGCCATCGGTACCGCTCCTTTTTACGGTGGCTTTGGTTACGGCGGTTACGGTTATGGCGGATATCCGTACGGTGGATTTTATTGGTAAGGAAACCTTGGGGAACAAGCCCGCTTTGCACAGCTTATGCTGTCCGAAGCGGGTTTGTTTCATGTGGAGATGATTCTCAGCTGTTCCCATTCTTTCTCCAGCATGCTGTAAACCACCAGATCGATAAAGCGGTCGTACAGCCGCTGGGACTCGCGTGCGATGCCTTCCTGCTTGAAGCCGAGCCGTTCGGCTACCGCCCGGCTTTTCTTGTTATGTACACCGGCACTGAGCTCGATGCGGTGCAGTCCCAGGGTATGGAAGCCGTAATCCACGATCGCCCGGCAGGCGCGGGTCATGATGCCCTTGCCTTGGTAATCGGCCGAAAGCCAGTAGCCGACGGTCGCTTTCCGGTTGAGCCGGCTAATTCCGTGCAGATCGATCATGCCGCAGATTTTGCCGCGGTACAGGATGCAGGTCGTGACGCCTTCCTGGTTCACCCACTGTTTTCGCGCGGTTTCGATATAGTCTATGGTATCCTCCGGCCTTTGGGTGGCGTCCACCCATGGCATCCATTCCTTCAAATAAGCCCGGTTGGCGTCCGTAAGCCGGAACAGCTCGTCGGCGTCCCTGGTTTCCAGCGACTTCAGCTTCAGTTCTTCGTCAATCGTATAGGTGAACATCTGAAGTCCTCCCGGGCATCATAAATAATTCAGGCGGCGGAAGCAGGATAACGGTCATTTTCTCCACAGAATAATTCCAGCCGGCGGAGTTGTCAAGGGATGGGGGATGCGGCAAGAGGGGGATTTCTTTTCCCGTCCGTATCTGCTATGATAAAATGAATTGAAAAGCGGTATGTGACTGGCGAATAAAGTGGATGAACCACGGGGAGCATACTGCCAGATTGCCGTTCGCCTGGGTGAAAAGTATTTGCGGGAACTCGTTTTTATGCGGGTTTTCAGCAGATGCTTTTTTTCGTTTTTGTCTGAAAAGGATCATCGCGGAGGATAAGGGAGGCGTTCGAATGAGTACGATCATGAAAGCAAAAGAGGCGGCCGATGCCCTATACGGTGAAATCGGCAGGCAGGTGGAGGCTTGGAAAGCGGCCGGTCATTCGCCCGCTGTAGCCGCCGTTCTGGTCGAGGGGGATCCGGCATCGGTCTTTTATGCGAAGGCCAAACGGAAGGTGGCGGACCGGCTCGGGATTTCATTTGAGCTGTACAGCTTCAGGGAAGCTAGCCGGGAGACGGAGCTCATCCGCCTGATCGAGCGGCTCAATGAGGATCCGGGCGTTCATGGGATCATGCTGGAGCTTCCGCGCCGAAGCATCTCGATGCCAAGCGGATCACACGTGCGATTGCGCCTAAGAAGGATGTCGACGGCGTTACGCCGGGCAATCAGTGGGCGACGATGGCCGGCGAGCCCGGGCTGTATCCCGCTACTCCGCAGGCCTGCATCCGGTCGCTCAAGCATTATGGCTTTACACTGGAGGGAAGGAACGTGACGCTGGTCGGCCGGGGGCAAACGGTAGGCATGCCGCTGTTCCATATGCTGCAAAGAGAGCAGGCGACGGTCACGGTTTGCCATTCCCGGACGCCGGACCTTGCTTCCCATTTGCGGCATGCCGAGATTGCATTCGCGGCCGTAGGCCGGCCGGGAATGATTACCAAGGAAATGGTGCATTCTGATCTCGTACTGATCGATGCAGGAATCAACGAAACGGAAGCGGGGGCATTACCGGGGATGCTGCGCCGGATCTCTCGGACCGGGTTCGGGCCGTTTCGCCGGTTCCGGGCGGCGTCGGGACGTTGACGACGGCGGTCCTGTTTGAAAATGTATTGAAAGCCATGGAACTGCAGCTTGGAAAGGGGGCGGGTCTATGAGCGAGGTGATTACGTGGGATAGCACGATCCGGGAGTTTCTGCAAAAGGCTGCAAGCAAAGAGCCCACACCCGGCGGAGGGAGCGCGGCCGCTCTGGTTGCAGCCGTAGGGGCCGCGATGACCTCGATGGTCGGGCATTTGTCCCAAGGGGAGAAATTCGCCGCCGTTCAGGACGAAATCGCAGAAACGCTTGAAGGCATCACGAAGATGGCAAATTGCCTGCGAGGAACTGCTGGAAGCGGATATCCGTTCGTTCGAGCAGTACATGGCCGCTTACCGGCTTCCGAAGCAGACGGAAGAAGAGCGGGAGCTGCGAAAGCAGGCGATGCATCAGGCGGCGGTGGGAGCCATCCTGGTACCGCTTCGTTTAATGGAGGCCTGCCTGGAGGGGATGCGTCTTACCGGTCGGATCACGGAGCCGTCCAACCGGAACGTGATTTCCGACCTCGGCATCGGTGCTATTCTTCTGGCATCCGCCGCAGAGTCTGCTTATCTGACAATTGAGCTCAATCTGCTTTCCTTGAGGGATCCGGCGCAGCAGTCGGCTTACGCAGAGAAGGCCGCGGGTTTGATGAAAGAGATAGGGGAACGGAAGGAACATACCGTATCTGCGGTCAGGAGAAGGATGGCGGGAGCGTAAGAGATGTAGCCGTTGCCGCTCATGAAGCCCGGTTTCAACGAGAGTCCAGGCGATACGCCGTTCGGGGAAGAGGCGCCGAGCGGCAACTCGTGCTACAATGAGTTATAAGGATGAGCCAGATAAAGGAGACTACTGTCATGGATTTGGATGCAGATACGGAGATTCTCAGCGGGGAAGGTGTACTGGCTGGGAGACGCGTGCTTGTTGTAACGTCGGTTCCTGCGGAGCGGGATGCCGTCCTACGCGGGCTTAACGGGAACGGCCGGTTTCACGTGATAGCGGGAGGCGTCGGCCCGGCGTCGGCGACCGCTTCCACGGCGACTGCGCTGGCGGAGGCGTCCTACGGTTTAGTCCTATGTATGGGAATTGCCGGCGGTTTTCCCGGCCGGGCGGAGGTGGGCTCATTGGTGGTGTCAAGCGAAATCATCGCCGCCGATCTGGGAGCGGAAACGCCGGAAGGGTTCAACAGCTTGGACGAGCTCGGCTTCGGTTCCGCCCGCATCGGCGTGGACGCGGATTTGGCGAGCTACAGTGACGGCGGCGCTGCAAGCGGCCGGGCCGCCGGTGCATAGGGGGCCGGTGCTCACGTTATCAACGGTAACGGGAACGGCGGCGACTGCATCAGAGCTTGCTGCGCGCGTGCCGGGAGCGGTCGCCGAGGCGATGGAGGGCTACGGCGCAGCAACGGCGGCTGTTCAGCGCGGTATTCCCGTGCTGGAAATCCGTGCCGTTTCGAACGCCGTAGGGCCCCGGGACCGGGCCGCATGGCGGATCCCGGATGCGCTCAAGGCACTGGAAGCGGCAAGCTCAGTATTAACGGAGGTGCTCTGATGAAGATTGCTTTTTCGCCATGTCCTAACGATACATTCGTATTCCACGCTTGGGTGCACGGTCTGCTTCCCGGCGCACCCAAGCTTGACGTTACTTATGCCGATATTGACATTACGAACGGTCTGGCCGTTCGTCCGGATGGGCCGGATGTGCTGAAGATTTCTTATGCGGCGCTCCCTTGGGTATTGTCCGACTACGCGCTGCTTCCGTGCGGCGGAGCGCTCGGCAGAGGATGCGGCCCGCTCGTTCTTACGAAGAACAGCCCGGACCCGTCGGCCCTGGCTGGCCGCAGGGTAGCCGTTCCGAGCGAACGGTCGACCGCTTACCTGCTGTTCCGGCTGTGGGCGGCGCAGAACGTTCCGGGAGGCGTAGGGGAGATTGTGGTCATGCCCTTCCACGAGATTATGCCGGCGGTCCGTGACGGTTTGATCGATGCGGGGCTTGTGATCCATGAGGCGCGGTTTACCTATCCTTCCTATGGACTGACCCTCCTAAGCGATCTGGGCAGCTGGTGGGAATCCGATACAGGCCTGCCGATCCCGCTTGGGGCGATTATCGCCCGCCGTACGCTGGATCTGAAGGCGATTGCCGAATGGACCCGCGCGTCGGTCGAATACGCATGGGCTTACCCGGAGGCATCGAGAGATTACGTATTGAGCCATGCCCAGGAGATGGATCCGAAGGTTGCACAGGCACACATTGATTTGTACGTGAACAAGTTCACAGCTGATCTGGGCGAGGACGGTTATGCGGCGGTCGCCGCCTTGCTGACCCGTGCGGCGGAGGAAGGACTGGTGCCGAAGGTGGACCCGGAGGCCCTGCGGTGAGAGAGGCGCAAGGCGGCGTAGAAGTGCCCGAACGTCCGTCGGCGTGGAGGCACAGCGAAGCGATGCTGGGCGGGGACCGTATTCGTATGGAATGAATATATGACTGGAAAGGGCTCCTGTGATGTAGTCGGTGAAACGCTGCATCCGGGGGGCCTTTTTATATTGAAGGGAATTGTCGTAATGGTTCTCCGGGCGTGATATAGTAGAGGTAAAGGGAAAAATATCCATTTTGGGGAAGGGGCAGGTGAAGTGAGGTATGAAGAAAAAATTGGATAAGTTATAACGGGAACGCGCACGGGGCCCTCCTTTTTCGGATGCCTGCTTGTAGGATTCTGCCTAACAGAGGAAAAGGAGTGAGCATGGGATGCGAAGTGAATCGGAAATGCTGCAGAGGATTTGTGACTTTGCCGGGAACGACGAACGGATTCGGGCCGTTATGATGAACGGTTCCCGGGCTAACCCGATGGCCCCGAGAGATTGGTTTCAGGACTACGATATCGTTTACTTTGTAGAATCGGTTCAGGATTTTGTGGATGAGCAGAGCTGGATTTCTTACTTTGGCGATATCCTGATCATGCAAACGCCGGATCGGATGGACCAGCCGCACGCGGAGCGGTTTGACAAGTTTGCGTTCCTCATGCTGTTCACGGACGGGAACCGGATAGACCTAACTTTCTTTCAGGCGGATCAGCTGGGCCAATGGGAGCATGACAGCGAGACGGTGATTCTGCTGGATAAGGACGGGCTTTTCGGACAATTGCCGCCGCCGAGCAACCGCGATTATTTGCCTGTTCCTCCATCCGCCGAACAATTCTATAACTGCTGCAATGAGTTCTGGTGGGTCAGCACCTATGTGGCCAAAGGATTGTGGCGGCGTCAGCCGCCATACGCCATGCGCATGTATGAGGGACCGGTGAGGGAGATGCTGATGCGCATGCTCTCGTGGGATATCGGCGTACGCACTGAATTTAAGGTGGAGACGGGCAAAGAAGGCAAGTATTTCGAGCGGTATCTTGAACCGCACGTGTGGGATGCGTTTGTGCAGACATTTGCCGGTGGAGAGTACGAGCGGATCTGGCAAGCGCTGTTCGGGATGGGCGCGCTGTTCAGGGATGCGGCGATGACGGTATCCGGCCATTTTGGATATTTTTATCCCATGGACGAGGATCAGCGGGTGACGGCTTATCTTCGTAAAGTCCACACCCTGCCGCCGGACGCCAAGGATATGGTTTTGTGATGTGGGAGAGCCGGAGCCTGGCAACAGGCCCGGCTCTTTTCGCTCGGCGGTCGTTTGAGGCCATGCGTTCATGACCCCGGCCAGCAGATTTCCTGCTGGTTATTAAGTTTATAAAAATTAATTTAGCTTCTCTCCGTTTACAAAACTGGCAAGTAAAACTAGAATTACTATGTAAAAACTTGTCAAGAAATGGAGAAGAAGTATGCTATTCAATTCATTTGAATTTATTTTCGTTTTTTTGCCAATCGTATTTATAGTGTATTTCTTTCTAAATAAAATGCGGTTAATCCTCGCTTCTAAAGCATGGCTAGCTGTTAGTTCTTTATTCTTTTATAGCTGGTGGAATATAGCCTATCTTCCTTTATTGCTCGTTTCCCTCCTTTTCAACTATGTCACAGCTTCAATACTTGCTAATGAACAATTCCGATTAAATAAAAAAATGATTTTAGCCGCCGGGATTATCTTTAATGTCGGATTACTTGGCTATTTTAAATATTGTGACTTTTTTATTGCAAACATTAATGCGTCGCTTCCTGCGAATATAAAGCTTTTGAATCTGGCACTGCCTTTGGGAATCAGCTTTATTACCTTTCAAAAAATAGCTTATCTAGTCGATGTTTACAAAAAAGAAACGAAAGAATATGGCTTTTTAAATTATGTTCTCTTCGTAACCTTTTTCCCCCAACTCATTGCCGGTCCGATAGTGCATCATAAAGAAATATTGCCGCAATTTAAGAAGCTGCAAAATAAGGTAATTAATTACAAAAATATGTCTTTAGGCATTTTTATTTTTTCCATCGGCCTATTCAAAAAAGTGGCTCTTGCAGATACGTTTGCCGTTTGGGCAACACAAGGCTTTGACAGAAGTAACACCTTGACCTTTTTTGAAGGCTGGATCACATCCCTCTCCTATACCTTCCAACTATACTTTGACTTCTCCGGTTACACGGATATGGCTGTTGGAGCAGCATTGCTTTTCAATATCGTACTGCCCGTCAATTTTAACTCACCTTATAAAGCACTGGACATTCAGGACTTTTGGCGAAGGTGGCATATCACGCTTGGGCGATTTTTAACCCAATATATCTACATCCCTCTGGGAGGAAATAGAAGCGGTCCCAAACGAACCTACATCAATATTATGATAATCTTCCTAATTAGCGGATTTTGGCATGGGGCAGGCTGGACGTTTATCTTTTGGGGATTGCTGCACGGTTTGGCGACGGTTATTAACCGATATTGGAAATCTCTTGGTTTGAAATTAAATAAGGTTGCAGCTTGGTTCATTACCTTTCAATTTGTTAATGTGGCTTGGGTATTTTTCAGAGCGGAAACTTGGGAAGACGCAATGAAAGTATTAAAAGGGATGTCCGGTATAAACGGTTTTATGCTTTGCCGGAATATTTTAGAGACAAATTTTCTTTTTAAGTCAATTTCAAATTAAGTTCTCCGCATTTTTTATTGGAAACCTTGAGTTCGTACAATCCATTATCGCTATTATTTTTGGGTCGCTTCTGATCCTCTTGTTTAGAAATTCAAACGACCAAATTAGGGATTTTAAACCAACTCAATATAAATTCATTTTCTCGGCCGTCATATTACTTTATTCGTTAGCCAATTTGGATAAAGTAAGCGAATTTTTATATTTCAATTTTTGAGGTGGCGTATGAGAAAATATAAGAAATGGATCAGATTCCTGCTATGCATATTAAGCCTATTTTTGATCTACAATTTTATTATTTATAACTTATTTACTCGAAAAATAGATGCAAATCATGATCAACAAACGGTTGGAGACTTAACAAGACTGAGTTACTCTGTGGGGTCCATGTATCTTAGAGATACTACTTATTTTGTACCGGTCAGGCATATAGAAAGTGGGGAATTCGATTACTCCAAACCAATAGATATTTTAACGATAGGCGATTCTTTTTCAAATGGCGGAGGATCCAATTACTATCAGGATTTTATTGCAACCGAGAACGGATTTAATGTGTTAAATATTCAGCCGTATAATCAATTAAACTCCATAGAGACCATAGCGCTTCTGCAGAGTAGCGGATACCTGAAGAAAGTCAAGCCCAAATACATTATCATTGAATCCGTGGAAAGGTATGCGATCGAAAAGATTGCAGGAGAAAACAATCTTAACCACACTGAAAATATCGATACCCTTATGAATTATTACGCAGGAAAAAGATACATAAACGAACCTCCGCCGATCTCTTTTATGAACACAGGGAACTTCAAAATTCCTTTGTACTCTTTTTTGTATCAGCTATCCAATAATGCTTTTTTTAGTAAAGTGTACAAAGTTGAGCTGCAAAAAGATTTCTTTTCCGTACGGAATAAGAGGGACTTGCTGTTTTATTTCCAGGATATTAAAAATATATCTAAAGCGAATCCAATTACCGTTAGTAGCATGAACCAAAATCTTAACACATTAGCCGAAAAATTAAAAAGCGATGGAATCAAGCTGTATTTCCTTCCCGCCCCCGATAAATACAATCTATACAGTGATTATATTAAAGACAACCCGTATCCGAAGAGTATTTTCTTTGAAGAACTAAGAAAGCTGGATAAAGATTATTATTTTGTGGATACGAAGAAGATTCTAGGCGATGAATTAACCAAAGGTGAAAAAGATATCTATTATGCCGATGATACCCATTGGGGGATAAAAGCATCCAAAGTGTTAGGGAAGACTATAAAATTTAATTAAAGAGAAAAGCCATAACTTTCAAATAGAAACCAAACGACCGTTCCCCGGTAAAATATGGAGAACGGTCGCGTTTAAAAGTAATTGTGCTGCTTTCAACCATTGCTTATTAACAATGCACAGCACTCCACATGTGTTGTGCCCAGAATAGGAAGGCACTTCCCCCTTTCACTTCGCATGGACTTTTTTTGCTTATGCATCTTGCTTTGGATGCTGTTATGAAAGCCGGTTTTATAGACAAAGGTCAGTTTATACGGCTCAGGACTTTCCTGAAAGGACTTCTCCCCAATAATAACTTTATCGACAATGCTTTCGAATACGTTTCTGTCGAATGCAGTCAGAACCTCATTCGTTTGAAGCACTTTGCGAAGATGTTCAAGCCGTTTTCCCAATTCTATTTCATCTTGCGCGGATTGCTCCAGCAGTTCCTTTTCTTCAAGCAATTTAGTAAGCGAAGTATCGAGCTCCGCATACTTCTGTTCGTAAGTAGCCCTGTCAATTTTCTCATCCAGGCACAAATCAATCAGTTTGCAACGTTTTTGCTCCGCGGCCTGAATATCGCTGATAATTTTGTTCAGCCGCTTTTGATTATTCTGATCGCTAAACACGGACTCCATTCTTTTCATAAGCTCGTCCAGCACGTCCGAATTGTTGCGGCACACTAATTTGTACGATTCGACAAAAGCACCCTCGATCAGCTTTTCCTCCAAGGCTTTACTGTGAGAGCAGTATTTCTTCCCCTTTTTCGTGGCTGTCACGCACTGCCAAATCACCTTCTCATGCGGGGTTCCGCTGTGCCAGTTCCGCCGCGAGAGGTTGCTTCCGCAGAAAGCACATTCCAACTTGCTGCTGAAAGCAAATTTCCTGCTGTACTTGTCCCGCTTGCCTTCCGCGCCGCGGCGGCGATTCTCGCTCCTTCGATGCAAAATATCCTGCGCCTTTTCAAATACTTCCTCGCTGACAATCGGCTCGTGATGATTTTTGACATAAAACTGATCTTCCTCGCCATAATTGTCCAGTCTTCTCTTGGAAATGGGATCGACGGTAAATGTCTTTCCTTGCAACAAATCGCCTTTGTACTTCTCATTCTTTATGATACCAAGAACGGTTGTGTCCTGCCATTCGACTTTTCCGTACTTGGTTTTATGTCCCGCCTCAGTCAGTTCTTTTGCAATAACATAAGCGCCGATTCCCGATGTGTATCGTTCAAAAATATAGCGGACGATTTCGGCTTCTTCTTGATTAACGGTGATCTGTTTCGTATTCACATCGTAATCATATCCCAGACAACTTTGAAAGCCCACCAGTTCGCCGCGCTTCATTTTCATTTTCAAACCTTTTTTTACGTTGGCGGAGATGTTCTCCACTTCCTGCTGCGCTACGGAGCTTAGAATGACGAGCAACAATTCGCCGTCCATGGTCAGCGTATTGATATTTTCATCTTCAAAAAATACGGCGATGTTTTTTTCTTTCAACATTCGGACGTATTTCAACGTATCCAGCGTGTTTCTTGCAAACCTGGAGATAGACTTCGTGATGATCATATCAATTTTCCCATCCATACAATCGTTAATCATGCGTTGAAAATCCTCGCGCTTCGTTACCTGTGTCCCGGTTATGGCTTCGTCCGCATAAATATCAACCAACACCCAGTCGCTGCGTTTGCTGACGAGATCGGTATAGTAGGCGACTTGCGATTTGTAGCTGTTCAATTGCTCCTCAGTGTCGGTACTTACGCGGGCATAAGGGGCGACGCGAAGAACATCCGATAACTTTCCGGCGTTGCGATCCGATATTTTCCGACTTGCTTTAATCACTTGCACTTCAAGAGCCATGATGTTGTCCTCCATTCTTATTTACTTGCCATCAGTTTAATAAGAGATGGGCGGACCGACAAATGTGCGAATCAAGAAGTAAGGTCCGAAATGATGCCGTAATCCTGCATCGTTTTGTTCTTTATCAAATGAAATTCGCTTTCTGTAATTAAAGATAATGCCAGCAACCTGTCTTATCATAGCGATTTGCATACTGTACCGGATGAGTTTATGGTTCATAGCTACCTCCCAATCATTCTTAAAAACAGAAAAGCAGAGATGCGCAACGAACAGCGCGCATCTCTGTTTCCGCCTCTGTTTTGGTTGCTTCTCTTCCATTAACCCTATCCGGCGGACAGTGGTTGGCCGTCCTCATAGGCTTCAAACCTCTTCCAGGATCGCTGCAAGCCGCCCCCATTGCGATGAGCTATGGCTGGACGGAAGTATCATTATCCCTCCGCATGGGTCTTCGCCTTAAATGGAACCACCATTTATGTATTGCATGGGCAAAATCGCTCGCAGTTTATCGCTACTGATTTCAAGGCATGCAGAAATAAGAATCGGCAAACTGGTCGTGGCGCACCTGCAATTTGGCTCTCCCTTTTAGGCCATGCGGGGAACGTACCGGATAAGATTGTATTTAGTTTTCAAGGATCAATGAAGGATGAATAATATCCCTCTAATATTCATTTCATTTTTAGGGCAAAATCGGAACTACTTGTCCAAAAACTATCTTGCGCGGTCAGCCTTTTTTGAGACAATTAAATACCTATCTGGATTTGATATATAAAATACAAATCGAGATTGACTAGAACGGCGATTTCAAATAAGATAAAAACATGTTCATAAGGCGATGGAGTTCGCCATAAACCGCCGGTAACGGCTAATGACTCCTACCAGATTTTTATTCTGGTAGGAGTTTGTTTTTTTCAAAAAAATGGAAAGGAGGGGTCGATTTGATTTATGTGTATCTCGGTGTCGGCGGAACGCTCGGCGCTATTAGCCGCTATTCACTTGGCATTTGGATAGGAGAACGTTTTGGACAAGCATTTCCGGTTCACACGCTAACGATTAATTTATTGGGTTGTTTCTTACTTTCTCTCTTCTATACGCTGACCACGACAAGATTTTTGGTACATCCGCACTTCCGCTCTTCTTTCGGAACAGGATTTGTTGGGTCGTTCACTACGTTTTCGACCTTTAGTTATGAAAATGTAACATTGCTTCAATCAGCACATTATGGATTAGCATTGCTCTACATTGCAGCAAGCCTGCTCGGCGGTTACCTGTTCACAAGCTTAGGTATACGCCTGGGTAACTATGAGAAAGGCAGAATCCAGCAGGAAAGTGAGTAAACGTTAATGGATATTTTATGGATAGGCATTGGTGGGTTTATTGGGGCGATTAGCCGATTTGCTGTCGTGGATGCGTTTAGTCGACGATCAATATCATCGATTCCTTTCGGAACGTTGACTGTAAACCTTGCAGGCTCCTTTTTACTCGGCCTTTTGTATGGGCTGACTTTGAATTTACATCTTACCGCCCTTATGGGAACGGGCTTCTTAGGAGCTTTCACAACTTTTTCTACATTCCAGTACGAAATTGTTCAGATCCGCCGACTATATAAATGGCGCTCTATTGTCTCTTATGTGTCTATCAGTGTGATTTCTGGAATTGCTTTCTGCGCATTAGGTTATGTATTCGGGCATTTGTGGACCTAGACGAACATCAGGAGGATTGCCGCTATGAATTATGCTGTGTTTCAATTCATTAACAATTTGTCAGGACATCTTGTTTGGCTCGATTCGATTATGGTTCTTGTAAGCAAATACGGTTTGGAGTTATTTGCTATATGGCTCGGATTCGTGTGGATACTTGGCGATGATCGAAGGAGACATATTGATGTGCAGTCGGGGTTCTCCGGGATACTGGCTTTGTTTCTGAATTATGTGATCGTTTGTAAGCCATTCGGTTCATTTACTGTACCCTCACGCAGCGGATGAGCCCGGCTGAACGAATTGATTCCCTCCAAACCGCTCATGGTCTATTGCCAAGTCGATTATCGCGGCAACGTGGCTACTCGAATCTTAAGACAGCATGGGTTTGACGCAGCTAACCTGACCAGCGGCTATAAATCCTTCGAGATCGCCTCCTTCCGCCCATCGGCATCGGAGTAAAAAGTGAGGCTGATGCAGAAAGAACCCTGCATGACAGAGTTCTTTCTGCATATTGACGTATTATTTGCTTTTATCGACGCAAGCAATGAGTCGTTTCTTGATATCCGTTGCAATCGCCATGAGGTTGTCGTTTTCCACGAGGCCGATCAGGGCCGTAGGTTTCGAAAGGCCGATCCGCGTTTCCCCTTTCTCCTCATACACCGCAATCTTGCAAGGAAGGAAATAGCCGACTAACGAATTTTCCGATAGCACTCGATTGGCTTCGACGGGGTTGCAAACCTCCAGGATGTGAAAAGTTTGGTTGAAATCCACACCCTTCTGCTGAAGTTTAGCCTTCATATCCAACTGCCAAAGCACGCCGAACTTTTCTTCCTTCAGGGTTTCCGACAGTTTCTCCATAGCTTGTTCCGGTGTCTTTTCCGTTTCAACCGTGTAATGGAACGTCAAATAAACCTCTCCCTTTTCACTTTTTACGAGCAATCACGGCATATTGGGCATCCGTCGGCCTTACGGCCTCGATTATCGAAAATCCGTGCTGCTCTAAGGAGTGTTTCAATTCATCCGCGCTGATGCGATGATGGACAGGCGGCCCCCGTGGCGTCTCTTTCTTCTCCCATTCCAGACATAGACAAATACCGCCGGATTTCAGGACACGATGCATTTCTGCAACGGCCTGATCGACGGTTTCTGCTTCATGGAGCACGAGGGATGCGAGCACCCGATCAACGGATTCCATTTCCAGCGGAATGTTTTCCAATTGTCCTTGCAGGGTCTGAATATTGTGCAGTTGACGCGCTTCCGCCTTGCCGCGGATGACATCCAGCATTCGCGGTTCGATATCGAGTGCGAATACGATACCGCTCGTTCGCTCCGCCGCCGGAAGCGTAAAATAACCGGTGCCGGCCCCCAAGTCCAGAAGCGAAAAAGGATCACGTACATCGAGTTTATCAAGCGGCGGCTCCGGAGGATTGGTCGCTTTGCGTTCAGGACTCACCAACTTCGCCATATGTTCCGGATTGCATAGGATCTCTCCTCCTTAGCAGTTCCATCAGTACTCATCGAATTAAGCTTAACCATACGAAAAAGGGTTAACCCTCCCGTTTATCGCTTCGACACCGAGCCTGTCCAAGCGCTGATACCACCGCGCAAGTGAGCCAGCCGGGTAAAACCGTTCTTCATCAGAATCCTCGCCGCACTTTTGCTTCTCATGCCGCTTCGGCAATAGAGCAACAGATCCCGATCCTTGGGGATTTCGCCAAGCCGGCGATTCAACTGGGACAAAGGGATATTCTTCGCCCCTTGGATATGTCCTCCCTTGAACTCTCCCAGTTCGCGAACGTCAATAAGAACCGTTTGCTTGGACCCCTCAAGCTCTTTGTTTGAAATTTGCCGCACTAAGCGTCTTTAGCCCTTTCGTCGGACCGAATCGGAAATAAAAGAATACGAGTACCAGAACGACGAGAATGATATTTACCCAAAGGTCGCTGTTCAACTAAAAAGGCCTCCTTTCGCCTTGGCTTTTATGCGCATCCTTTGCCTTCTCCGGTATATAACTTCCGGAAGCCGCGTCGTCTGAGGATTCGCGCGGCAGATCTTCGCTCGTAATCGCCATCCGCGATGATGAGAACGGAATCCTCCGGCGACAACTCCTTCTTCCAAAGCACCGGAAGACGGCCTAAAGAAATGTTAATGGAGCCATTCACGTGGCATGCTTCATAGTCCATGGCATCGCGAACGTCCAACAGTTTCATTTCAGAATTCCGGTCGATGGCTTCTTTCCATGTTTGGGAATCCACCCAATTTAGCCCTTTAGCCGGCCAAATTCGGCGGAGTCCCCAAGAAGCCAGAACAAGAACGACCAGAGAAAACACGATCGCCAACGTTCCTTCTACTTTATTCGCGGACCAACTCATCCGTCCAGTTATTGAGACCGCCTGTCATGTTTACGACGTTGTATCCTTGTTCGCTAAGCAGTTCGCATGCAAGACCGCTACGGTTGCCGCTTCTGCAAATAACGATGGTTTCGCGCTGGGGGTCCAGTTCATTGCGACGTTCGCCCAGTTGACCGAGGGGAATATGTTTGGCTCCGGCCACGTGTCCTTCCGCCCATTCCGCCGGTTCGCGTACATCCAGCAACATCAGAGGTTCTCCTGATTTCAGACGGGCTGCAACTTCTTGCGGAGTAATTTGCTTTGGAATCTTGAATGCCATGTTTTTCTCTCCTTCAGATTGTTATTTGTTGCGTTAGCGGCTCTTAACCAGAAGCTCCACAGCTTCCTTGACCATCTTTCCCGTATCGTTACCGGCGGACCTGTTCCGCCAGGATGCATTGCTGCAAATTTTCCGCAACGATCTGAGCGATTGCCTTGTCCGATGCGTTGCGAACGGCGGACAACTGTGCCACAACTTCTTTGCAGGACTTTCCTTCCTCCATCAAACGCAGCACCCCGCGGACTTGTCCTTCGATTCTGCGCAGCCGGGTTTTGATTTCGTCCGTGTATTCGTAGTTCATGTTCAACATCTCCTTATACGTGTATGGGTATAGTATAAAGAAAAAAATAATAAGTTCATACCCGCTTGTTCAAATGAACAAGTTTACTTTGCCGTTCGCGGCGTCACCCAGATATGCGGCTACTCCTGCATACTCCAGACCATCGATCAATTCTTCCTGTTTCAGACCGAGCAAGTCCATCGTCATCGTACAGGCGACCAGTTTCACGCCTTGTTCTTGAGCCAACTCAATCAAATCGGGCAGCGACAAGGCCTTGTGCTTTTTCATGACATGCTTGATCATCTGGGGTCCCAGGCCGCCGAAGTTCATTTTCGACAAGCCCAGCTTCTTCGCGCCGCGCGGCATCATCCATCCGAACGCTTTTTCGAGCAGGCCTTTGTTCGTCTTGATCGGTTCGGCACGGCGAAGCGCGTTTAATCCCCAGAACGTGAAGAAGATCGTCACCTCGTGATCATACGCCGCACTCCGTTCGCAATGATGAATGCCGCAATGGCTTTATCCAAATCGCCGCTAAAGAGCACGATTGTCGTTTTATCTTTTGCCATATCCTCGTCACATACCTTCTCTCTCATGAATTTTTACATATACCCCTATAAGTATAATGGTGAACAATAAAAAAAGAATGAAATCCTTTTACCGCGGCAAATGTTTACAGATACGATTTATTCATTTACAAAATCGACGACCACACTTTAATGGCCGTGAGTACGATCAGAACGACCAAACCATATCGAAGCACCTTCACGTTGATTTTCGAACTGACCATCGTGCCGATCGGTGCTCCGATCAAACTGCCGATGACAGTATATACCGTCGCCCACAGAGGGATATCCCCGCCCGTCATTTTCCCGATGACGCCTCCGATAACCGAAATGAAAACAATCGCGAGCGATGACGCAATCGTTGTGCGCGTGGGAATTTTGAGAACGGTGAGCATAATGGGAATTAAGATAAACGCGCCGCCGGCCCCTACGATTCCGGAAACGATACCTACTACAAATGCCGCGGTAATGGCAATGATTTTGTTGAAACGGAGGTCGTCCTTTTCCTGTTGTTTCCCCGGTTGGGAACGAGCATCAGCACGACGGCCAGTACCGCAAGGATGCCGTAAATCAGGTTGATGACATCCCCGTTCAACATACTCGAAACAAAGCCGCCGACCAGGCCGCCGGCAAGAATGCCGCTTCCCATGTGAAAAACCAACTGTTTATTGACGACGCCCGTTCCTCCCTTTTTGCTTTTTTTCCGGAACGCGATAACACCCGCAAGTGAAGCGAAAAAGACTTGGAACATGCTGATGGAGGAAACTTCGTGGGCGGTAAAGTGTGCCGCACCGAAAAGGGATGGAATATACAGTAGGAGGGGATAATTAATAATCGCGCCGCCAATACCGAGCAACCCCGAAAAGAAAGAGCCGCCCAGACCGATGAGCACCATGACAATGAGCAGTAAGAAATCCATGACACCCTCCTGTCGTAAAGTTTTCTATAAGGCGTGACCTCAAGGTGAATACAGGTTATAATTAAGTCCAAGTAAACTCATCAGAAATAAGGTGATCCAATTGCTTCAACAATTAAAGAGCCTTTTCGAAGATAAATGCCCGGTGTGCAATCAAAAGTTGAAAGCGAAAAACGACATGGCAAGCAGCACGAAAACTTGCCCCCAAGGGCATTATACCGAAGAAAGTTACTGTTCCCTTGGCGTCACTATCGTATATGACGAGGCGAAATAAGCGGGCCCTTCCGGGTCCCGCTTATTTTTTATACTTTGCGAACGTAAAATTTATAAACGCCGTCTTCTTCTACGTGCTGAATGAGTTCGTGGTTCGTCTGTTTGACCCACGCCTGAAAATCTTTGACGGAGCCTTTGTCCGTAGACAGAACTTCCATGACTTGACCCGTCTGCAGGCTATCCAACGCTTTCTTTGCCTTGACGATCGGCATTGGGCAAGCCATACCTTTCGTATCGACCGTGATATCTGTATTCATATTCATGTTCCTCCTTTATTTATCATGCACCGCGCAGCGGTTCGGACCGATTTCCATCTCGCGCTGCTCGTCTTCGTTCGGTGTAATCTTACCCATGTTCGTTTGGCGAATCTCCTGATAGGCGTTCGGTTGAGGCGGAAGATTCACGGTTACCGTCCGCCGAAACGTCTCCTCGTCCTGAATGTTCAAGCCCGGATTGTCGCGGTACAGATCCGACAAACGGGCCATGACGCGGCCGCCTTCTCCCAGCTCCGTCACTTTGCCGAAGTGTGCCGGCAGTACGATCAAATCCTGAGCCAAGCCTTTGTAACGGTTATACAAGGTGTTGCGAAGATCGCCAACCCAGTCCTCTGCTTTGCCAGCCAAGTCCGGGCGGCCGATCGATTCGATGAACAGGATATCGCCCGTAAGCAGATATTCATCATCTACGATAAACGACGTCTTTGCCGACGGTGTGACCCGGCGAGTAAATGGGTTGAATTTTGATCTTCGTATTGCCAACCGTGATGTCACGGCCTTCTTCCAGTTTCTCATATGGGAACGTTACTTCTGTCGCGTCCTTGGGAGGCGACCAGTACGTTGCGCCTGTTTGCTCCGCCAATTTGCGCCCGCCGGAAATGTGGTCCGCGTGCAGGTGCGTGTCCAGCGTGTGTTTAATGGTTGCTCCCTGTTCCCTGGCGAAGCGTTCGAATACGTCCGTCATCCGGAACGTATCGATCACAGCCGCTTCACCGCTGGAAATCACCATGTAGGAGAGGCGGCCTTTGCCGATCCGCACGAATTGGTACAGGGAGCCGCCGTCTTTCAAATCCCCGATTTTTACCGGCTCCAGATGCTCGCTCCAGGATTTCATGCCGCCTTCCAGATAAGAGACGTTCGTTCTTCCAGCCTCGACCAATTGTTCCGCCACGAATTTGGACGAGCCTTCCTTGGCGCATACCACCAGCAAGCGTTTGTCGCTTGGGAATTGTTCTAACGCTTGATCCACGCTGTCAAGCAAATCGAAATACGGAATGTTGATGAACTCGACGCTTTCCCCTTCGATTTTCCAATTGTCAAAATCGCTTTGGTTGCGCACATCAAGAATAAAGAGCTCTTCTTTGTTCAGGACGATTTTCGTCAGTTCTCCCGCTGTCATCGGGCGGAGTCCGCTTGCAGTAGTCAATGTTGTTTCCCCTTTGATGAATTAGAACGTCAAGGTCACGTTTGCGTCCTTCGCGAAATCCAGGAACGTGACGGCTCCACCGACTTCGATTCCTTCAATAAAATCCTCTTTCTTCAGGTTCATGACGTCCATCGTCATTTGGCAGGCGATGATTTTCACGCCCATTTCCTGCGCCATGTTCACCACTTCCGGAATGGAGGGAATGTTGGCGTTCTTGAAGCCTTCCGCGAAATGCTCTTTGCCCGCGGGCAGCGGAAGCTGGTGATGCGCCTGCTTGTGGATCAGGTTCAGTCCTTCGAAGGTGAAGAAGATCGCCACCTCGGCATCCGTTGCCGCAGATGCGGTCGCGATGTTGAAGACCTTATAGGCATCGAACAGTCCGCCGTTGCTAGCGATAATCGCTACTTTCGTGCTCATTTGGAATGACCTCCTTGGTCGATGATTAGATTTGAAAGTCCATTTCCGTCGGGCCGGACCACCCGGACATGCCAGGCTTCACGTTCTTCACGTTCTTGAAGCCTTTCTCGGCCAGCAATTGGCAAGCAAGATCGCTGCGCGTTCCCGTACGGCATACTACGTGAATGTCATCATCCGGATTGAGCTCGCCGAGGCGCTCTTCCAGCTCCCCAAGCGGAATGGAGACGGCGCCGGGTATGCGGTTAAACGCGTATTCGGCAGGCTCGCGAACATCGAGCACGGTTACGTTGCCCAGCTTTTTCTCCAGCTCTTCATTGGTCACGGTGTGAGGATATTTTTTTCTTCCTTGATCTCATCCGCGCTCGATTTACGGATGAAGTGCCTGAGCACGTTGCCATCCTGAATCGTACCCAAATATTGATGGCAGGTATTCTTGGCCCAGCCTTGTATATCAGCCAGTGAACCTTTATCGGTTGCCTGAACCTCGATGACCTGCCCGGATTGCAGCTGATCCATCGCTTTTTTGGTTTTGACGATAGGCATCGGACAGGCCAAACCTTTGCAATCAAGCGTCTGATCGGCTTTGATTTCTGGATGTGTAATCAAATCGTAACCCTCCTAAATTGGTGTTTTTCCGGAGCTTACCTATCCTGTTCGAGTTTACCCAAATGATTTCAAAATCATTGTTACGTATACCCCTATACGTATAATAATCACGTAATGTATTGTTGTCAACTTTGGATTAACTGGGGCTCAAAAGATATAAAGATTATTAATTATGAAACCAATATAAAAACAAAAGCAGACTTTACCAGACCGCATCCATATTTTGCCATTTTTTGGAATTTATTAACGATTTGTCGGGACATCTTATTTGGCTCGATTCGATTATGGTACTTGCAAGCAAATACGGTTTGGAGTTATTTGCTTTATGGCTTGGATTCGTGTGGGTGCTTGGCGATCGAAGGAGACATATTGATGTACAGTCGGGGTTCGCTGGGATGCTGGCTTTGTTTCTGAATTATGTGATTGCCCAGTTCTATTTTGAGCTCGGCCGTTTGTAAGCCATCCGGTTCATTTACTGTTCCCTCACGCGCGGATGCTTCCTTTCCAAGTGATCATACACCGGGGGCATTCGCACTTGCATTAACGGTACTTATTCGTAAACGCTGGTCCGGATGGTGGGGCTACATTATGTTGGCTTTAGCCAATAGATGCCGCGCTTGAGAAGGATTTCGACATTATTTTTATGGACATCCGAATGCCGGAATTGGACGGCATTCAAGACACATAATACATTTTACTTAATTTAATTGTGCGAACCGAAAGTAACCTTGTATTATCGCCATCACAGCGTTCAGTAATTACCACGACAGATTTTAAGAGGCAGGAATAAGTGAAATGATCTCAGCGTTCATGAATGCTTGTCCTCTGTAAGATCCATTCATGACTGGTATCCACCATGTTTTCCAAATCATCATTTGTCAGTTTTTTTGGGGTACATACGTTCCAATGGCTGTAATACGCCAATGAAACACCAATATCCCCCCTCTTCCTCCTGATTGAAGTTGCTACGAAATCGGAAATTTTTGTTGATATTCATGCAGTTCTTTTTGAAAACGCTGGAAGGGACTGGATAACACTTTTATATTCCGTTTTAATTTGTTTTTCTTTTTCCGATTATGCTGACACTCGTGGAGTTGATCAATCTGTTTATCGATTTTTTCCCGTAGGGTTAGGATAAACCCGATCGCAATGTGAGATTTAGCCAGTTCATGAAGATCAGTAGCAAGAGCCTCACTCAAATTGCGAAGATCTGGAAGATATAACGACTTTGTCACATAAAAGACCTCTGGCGTAAAGTCCTCACGGTAATCTTGTCCCGGGACTTGCTCCCAAAAGTCATTCCATTCTCGTAGAAGACCAGTTTCATACAAAAAGAACTTTAAAAAACCGCATAACCATGCCGTACAACTTGTATTTCGTTTTTGGCACCCAATACCTTCGACAAGATGTCGGCACCCTTGACAACAGGAACCTCCATTGGCGATACAAACTTTACAAATGGAATTGGACCCGATCTCATGTAACGCATGAATCCCCATTGTTATGACGGTTTGTCTGCTTACCTGCATGAAAGGTGTAGTCGATTCGCGAGAGGATGACGAATCTTGATGTGACGAGTCCTTACTCGTTGAGTCCGGCATTCGCACCCACTCCTTATGTTATTTTGGAAAAATCAAATAATCAGATATTTGAATATTATAGGTATAATACAGGAGTTTCAACCAAATCACAATCCATGCGCCGGTATGCCCTTCTTTCCAGAATGTTTTTGGGTGGAGTTGTGTTATGATATTTATATATTCAAAAATATAGCGATCAAGGAGGCGTTAGCCATGAATCAAAATATCCAACAGTTTAAAGCCGATTTTTTTAAGGCGCTGGCGCATCCCATGCGGATTCGAATCCTGGAGGTTCTGAGTGAAGGAGATAAAAACGTAAATGAGATACAGAGTATTTTAGGCTCAGAGGGTTCAGCCGTTTCTCAGCAGTTGGCAGTATTGCGAAATAAAAATGTGGTGACAGGCTTAAAAGATGGTACTTCTGTCATTTATTCGTTACGTGACCCGTTGATTAAAGATTTGCTCGCAGTCACAAAGCAGATCTTCGATAATCATCTCGTTGATGCCATTTCATTACTTGAGGTCATTCGAAATGAATCTTAAACTGAAAAACAAGGGGTTCCAGTTTAATAAGCAACATCAAGGATCACCTTGTTTTTTTGTTTTGCAGCCGGAAACATGCGGGGCGACACGAGATTATTACAATTGACATTATTCGATGACAGGAGTAACATTTCACATATATTCAAATAATCAAATATATGAATAAGAGAAGGTAATTCAGATGAAATGGACGGGAAGATTTGAAGGATACCATGCGGCCGCATTCCGCAAGGATCTCATTTCAGGCCTCATTGTTGGTATTATCGCCATTCCATTAGGGATGGCGTTTGCTATTGCGTCGGGTGTAAAACCGGAATATGGCATTTATACCACCATCGTTGCCGGTATCTGTATTTCCTTGTTCGGGGGTTCTAAATTTCAAATTGGCGGACCGACCGGTGCATTTATTCCGATCCTTTTTGCGATCGTCATGGAATATGGATACGAAAATTTATTGCTTGCAGGATTTTTGGCGGGAATTATACTTGTTCTCATGGGGCTATTTAAACTCGGTGCGTTGATAAAATTTATTCCTCGCCCTGTAACCATCGGATTTACCGCTGGAATTGCCGTCATCATCTTCAGCGGACAAATTGCCAACTTTTTAGGTTTGAGCGGTATCAAGAAACATGAGAATTTTCTACCCAATATGAAGGAAATTGTAATGCATCTCGCAACTACGAATCTCTACAGTATTATCACAGCGGTCGTCTGTTTGGCAGTTATCCTCCTAACACCGAAATTTTTACCGAAGGTCCCTGGTTCCTTGGTAGGGCTTATCGTATCCACTATAGTGGCGACCGTATTCTTTAAAGGGGAAGTTGCAACGATTGGATCGTCATTTGGAGCTATTCCAAGCACCTTACCCCATTTTCATATCCCTGATCTAACCTGGGATCGCATTGAAAATTTGATTCGCCCCGCCTTTACTATTGCCATGTTGGGGAGCATCGAATCTTTATTATCGGCGGTTGTTGCCGACGGCATGACCGACAGTCGTCATAACAGCAATCGGGAACTGATTGGGCAAGGCATCGCCAATATCGTAACCCCTCTTCTTAGAGGCATACCAGCAACAGGAGCCATTGCACGAACAGCAACCAATATCAAAAACGGTGCGGTCTCACCTTTGTCGGGTATAATACATGGCATTGTTGTGCCGCTGGTGCTCATTTTGTTTGCACCTTATGCATCGGAGATCCCACTTGCTAGTATGGCACCGATTCTAATGCTGGTTGCCTGGAACATGAGCGAACGAAAAGAATTCGCTCACGTCTTGAAAACCAAAACGAGCGATTCTTTTGTCCTCCTCATTACCTTTTTGCTAACGGTCTTTACGAATTTAACGACTGCCGTTGAAGTCGGGTTAATCTTAGCCGTTATTCTATTTGTGAAACGCATGAGCGACGGTTTACTGGTTTCCAAGGTATTGCCTGACCCAGCAACTAAACATGAAAAAGTGAAAGCTCATATGGTAACCGAAGGCCACGATTGTCCACAAATTGGGATCTATACCATCGAAGGCCCCTCTTTTTCGGCGCCGCGAACATGTTTGAAAAGTCCATAATGGATACGATTCATCTAAGACCGAAAGTGTTACTGCTGCGCATGGGAAAAGTACCTTTTATGGATACGACGGGTGAATCAAATCTGTCCAGTTTGGTGAAGCATTTCGAGAAATTTGGTGGGATTATTCTTGTATCCGGAATTCAAGCTCAGCCTTTAGATGTATTGAAGAGAACAGGGTTGTATACGCTGATTGGGGCTGAACATTTTTTTGGACATACCGGCGAGGCACTTAACTTCGCGCTATTGCAACTGGATTTGAATAAATGTCTAGGTTGTAAACATTTTGCTTTCCGTGAATGCGCGGCGTTATCAAACAAGGAGTCTCAAAAAGAAGTGATCACCAGTTTAAAGGCTGATCCAGCAAGGACATAGCCTAATCTCATTCGAAATCGCCCTAAAGACGAAATGAGGTGAATGGCTATGCACTTGCACGTCAGCAATACAAAGTGATCATGGCTCATCCGCTGCAAAAGGTGTCAATGAGCATCAATCGCGTATTATGACTCGCGTCGTTTATTCAGTGCAAGACAATGAAAGATTTAAAAATATTGTTTTGTGTCGACTTGTCAGAAGGTCACGTGAATCTCGAACACTATTCATATTGTTTCGACAAGAACAGTTTCTAGACAATATCGAAAATTAAAAGGTTACAATGATTGTCGGGCGGATAAATAAAAAAGTGTTCTAACAATCTTATCGTTTATTTAAGCAAAAATGAGATCGACTGCGAGGCGCTCTCTCGTCCAATTGAAACAGTAGCATACAGACACGCCCATGCTCGGATTCTTTTGTTACACAGCCACTTTCAAGTCATCCTCGGCAAATGATTGCGAATGATTCCCACGGTTGCGTAAGCAGAGTTCGAACAAAATAAATAAGAGTTGTCGGGATGAATGGTTTCTAAAGCAGAAGCTTTAACATGTACAGCAATCCATCCTAAACCACTCCTCATGTAGACGTGAATGGGCTTAAGGGTGAGGATACATTTCTTTCTTTACTCATTTAATCCTGCCCATGGAGTAATGACAATGTTTAGTTTACAACTTTACATTCCCGTTCAAATTTACCGACCTTCGGCTAGAAACTTTTCGATACGCGACTTAATCGCATCTCGAACCGCTCGAAATTGGCTCATGATTTCTTCCTCGGTGCCGGTCGCCTTGGCCGGATCATCGAAGCCCCAATGCCATTTCACGACGTTTTTATTCGAAATCACCGGACAATGTTCGTCTGCATGGCCACATAACGTAATCACATAGTCTGCCCGATTCAAAATCTCCGGATCGATGATATCAGATGTATGGTCGCTAATATCGACGCCAGCTTCCTTCATCACCTGGACGGCACGGGGATTCAGCCCATGTGCCTCTAACCCGGCGCTTTTTACTTCGTAGCGATCAGTACCGAGAGCCTTCAAAAAGCCATCCGCCATTTGGTCATGCGGCAAGAGTTTCCTGTACAAAGGAAATAAACGAGTTTTTTGTTTTCTGACATGATGAGTCCTCCTGTTTATATTAAGTCGCTTGCTTTGAAAAATACTTCCGCTGGAATCGGAGCGCGACGTTGACTAAGGCAATCATCACGGGGACTTCCACAAGAGGACCGATGACGGCCGCAAATGCTGCGCCGGAATGAATACCAAACACCCCAACGGCAACGGCAATCGCCAGCTCGAAGTTATTCCCCGAGGCGGTAAATGCCAGTGTAGAAGTGACCGGATAACCAGCCCCGGCTTTTTTGCCCATGAAAAACGAGATCAGGAACATGACAACAAAGTAAATCAAGAGCGGAATCGCGATCCTCACGACATCGAACGGCAATTGGATAATCATTTCGCCTTTCAGCGAGAACATGACGAAGATCGTAAACAATAACGCGATCAGCGTAATGGGGCTGATTTTCGGAATAAAGACCGTTTCGTACCAGGACCGTCCTTTTGCTTTTACAAGAGAATAGCGAGTAATCATTCCGGTCAAAAACGGTATCCCTAGATAAATGAACACACTCTTGGCAACTTCGGCCATCGTAATGTCAACAACGACACCTTCCAACCCGAACCATCCCGGCAAAATCGTAACAAAGATAAAGGTATAGACGGAATAAAACAAAACTTGAAAGATCGAGTTGAAAGCAACGAGTCCCGCCGCGTACTCGGCATCCCCTCTGCACAAATCGTTCCAAACGATGACCATTGCAATACAACGGGCTAAACCGATCATAATCAGGCCGACCATATATTCCGGATAGCCTTGGAGGAAAATAATAGCCAGGAAAAACATTAAGATCGGGCCAATGAGCCAGTTTTGAATCAATGAAATGGTTAACACTTTGCCATTTCGGAAGACACGGCCGATTTCTTCGTATCGTACCT
This sequence comes from Paenibacillus sp. P25, assembly GCA_024704175.1. Classification (GTDB taxonomy): domain Bacteria; phylum Bacillota; class Bacilli; order Paenibacillales; family NBRC-103111; genus Paenibacillus_G. The sequence continues at coordinate 5,730,452 of CP085629.1, read as the reverse complement.
TCGCCAGCGGCGGATACATCATTAAAATAAGGCCAAGCGCAATCGGTATCGATGTGGTTCCGACTTGAAATTCATTCAAACCGACGACAAAGTTAGGAAATACGTAGCCCAGGCCAATCCCCAACGCCATCGCAACAAAAATCCATAACGTCAAATAGCGGTCCAGAAACGAAAGCCGCTTTCTCTCTTGTTTGCTCACTTGCTGCATACCCCCTTTACTCGCATGTAACTGTCAGTCCTTGTTGCTCCAATTTCCGCAGCTCCTCGGATAGATCGGGCAAATGGGACAAGGCATAACCGATTTCCTCTAACCGCTTCTCATTGATCGAATAGAACACCCATTGCCCCTTTCGCGTTTCGCGGACCAGTTCAGCCGTTTTTAGACGGCTTACATGTTTGGAAATGGCTGGCTGGGAAATGTTAAAGATGGGAACCAGTTCACACACGCAACAATCGCGAATACGGAGCAAAGAAAGGATTTTCAGCCTTGTCGGATCGGCAAGAGCTTTCAGAATATCCGCTATCTTTTCAAATTCCATTGGCATTCTTATCACCCCAAACTTAAAACCTTATAACCATATTGTTATTTATGTATGATAAAAAGTCAATACGGAAAATGATACTTTTATATTCCATCTACAATAGCCTGTCTAAGACAAACCCTTTCCGGAGTACTTATTTTTTTGCAATGCAAGCAAATTAATACTCGCAAATGACTGTTGTATAACTGGTTCATGAGGTGAAGCACCGTGGAAAATGTACGCGAATTATTTCGCAGGTCGAGGAAACCGGCCATGTGATCGGGGTCGATATGACGCCGGAAATGGTAAGTCGCGCCCGCAATAACGCCGTCAAAGGAGGATTTACGAACACCGATTTTCGGCTAGGGGAAATCGAGCATTTGCCTGTTCCCGATCAAACGGTGGATGTCACCATTTCCAACTGCGTCATCAATCTTTCTCCGGATAAACAGCAAGTGTTTCATGAAGCGTTCCGCGTTCTTCGCCCCGGTGGTCGTCTGGCCGTTTCCGATGTCGTGATGACGGCAGAGCTTCCGTTGGAAATCAAAAACGACTTGGATGTTTTTTATTCGGGGTGCATATCCGGGGCATCGTCCGTTGATGAGCTGAAGACGATGTTAACGCAAAGTGGATTTAAGGATGTGGTAGTCGAACCAAAAGAGGAATCCGGGGCGTTTATTAAAGATTGGGTTCCTGGGTCGAAGGTGGAAGGCTACATTGCCTCTGCTGTTATAAAAGGAGTTAAACCATAACCCAATCGGCACAGCCATAGATCATAAGTAAAGCAGTTCTATCGTCGTTTGGATAGAACTGCTTATATTGGGTTAACTCGCGATTTCCCGGCATGTTTATAGACAGGAGAAGCAGGTTTCAGCACACCGCAGACGTATTACAAATGACTTTTCCGTAAAGCCAATCTAACTGCTACATAAGAGACAGCATCTACTACTGCGGATACCGTTCCGATAAACGTCAAAAAGAAGATACCGTCAAAGTTCGCCGCGTCAATAACTCGTAAAGCGACGACCATCCGATGCACCTATACGGGCACTTCTTCCAATGCCTAAACAAAAACGGGAAACCGCTTGAATGGTCCCCCGTTATTAAGGATACGCAGAATTTGAAGCCGGGGAAGAATACGTTGTTGCATTCGAAGCAGATAATGAAAGGAACTGGATGTTCCATTGTCACGATCTTCATCATGCTTCGTCTGGTATGGTAACGGAATTATAATATACAGACTTTAAGACTGATTTTGTTGCAGACCCGAATGCAAGAAATAAACCAGAGGAATACAAAAATGAGCGCTCACCCGTAACGTGGCCAATTCGTCCATACGATTCCAAATTTTTTGGCTAATTGGATACAGCGTCTACGCTGTGCAAATTCATAGAGAGTCGCCCAAGACGCTCCGAGGTGAGTTACGGAAGACAACTTTCCAGCCGCACACCGCTTCAGAGAGGAGCGAGTTAAATCTGAGCTGTGGGACGGATAACGATTTCGTTCACATCCACATCGGCTGGTCGCTCGATCGCGAACTTGTCCCGGGACTCTTCGAGCCGGGCCTTTACCTCCGGATTTGTCACACCTTCCGCGAAGTTCGTCCGGACAAAACCGGGAGAAATAATCGTCACTCGCACTTTATCGCCGGCCTCCTGGCGCAAACCTTCGGAGATGGCGCGCACTGCAAACTTCGTGCCCGAATACACAGACTGGTTTAGTACAGTCTTATGTCCTGCTGTAGAAGCGGTATTGACGAAATGTCCGAAACCCTGCTGGCGAAAGACAGGCGGCGCAGCGGCGATGCCATACAGAACTCCTTTGATGTTGATGTCGATCATATCCTCCCAATCCTCGACGCGTAAGTCGTCGAGAGGGGAGATTGGCATAACACCAGCATTGTTGACGAGAACGTCAAGCTTGCCGTACCGCTTACATGCCAAATTGACGAGGTCGGTTAGATCGGCGCGCCGTCTCACGTCCGTGGGTGTATAGACAGCTTCACCACCCCCATTCGTGATGCGGGTCGCCAGAGCCTCAAGGCGATCCATTCGGCGCGCGCCAAGTACGACTTTCGCACCGCGTTCAGCGAGCAGAAGTGCAGTCGCCTCGCCTATTCCACTGCTTGCGCCTGTGATGGCGACGACCTTGTCTTCGATTCCCGATAAAGAAATTCTTGCGCTGATGTCCATCTTATCCCTTCTTTCCGTTGATTCGTCTTATAGGCGGAAGTCCTTCGACATTCCAATCAGATACTAAGTACATTATATACATATATAATTCTAAATGTCTAATTTATTTTTTGTCTTTAACTTGATTTTCATGTATAATTAAGAATAAGAACTTGTAGGAGGAAACGGAATGAGCGCACATACGGAGGCCCAGAAAGATAAGCTGCTGAAAAAATTGATTTCATCCGTCATGAAGGATGGTTTTCAGCAGTTGAGGATGGATGACATCGCCAAACATATGGACGTAAGTAGGGCCACCATGTATAAGCACTTTTCTTCAAAGGAGGAAGTGATGGAAGGCGTTGTCCGAGTCTTTGTGGATTATATAGAAACGCTGGAAGACCTGTCTCCGGAGGAGGATGAGGCATCTTTTGGAACCTGGTTTCAGCAATTGTTTGGACAGACCGTTTCGCTCGTCGGGACCATCACGGATATATTTCTTAAGGACCTTCAGACAGCATATCCGGAATTGTACGATCGCTTAAAAGCCGCTTTAACCAAACGCGAAAAGCAAGCTCTGGAATTTTACAGAGATGGAAAAAACAAAGGCATCTTCAATCCGATCAACGAGAATTTCCTGCTGCTTCAGGACGATCTTTTGTTGCGGGAAATTATCAATCCGAAATATTTGCTTGTTAACCAAGTCTCCATCAGACAAGTGCTCCACGATTATTACCAACTTAAAAAAATACAATTGTTTAAAGCCGAAAAACTGCCGATGCTGGACGACTCAAAAATAGAACCCGTTATCGAACGTCTTGTGGAAAAGTTTAATCGGACATTGTAGCACGCCGCTATCGGCTCTAGACATTTTTCGCTGAAAGGTGAACTTCGCATAAAAGGTCATTGGAGGTCATAACTGGTTTCCACGCTTGGAAATTGCCTTGGTGCATCTAATGGCAAGAAGAGGTCCATGCCATTACGCATCGGCCTCTCTTCCTCACTTTATTTAAAAAAATCAGATGTATCCCATCTATGAACCCCTCGAATCTTATTGCTGGTTTTCCTCGACGAATGCTTGTTTCAGCTTCGTGTTCTGGCTAGACTGATGATTACCATTTCTTGTAATTAGCATAATGCCAATCGCAGTTACCAGCAGCGCTCCGGCCAACAGCAAGAAGGTTTCTCTGGTCGAGGAGAAATGAAACAGCACTTGAATGCCTTTCATAAATAACGGACTTATAAATTGAAAAATATAAATGAAAGCCAGCAAGCAATGAAATTCCCATCGGCAAGCTCGCAACAGGAACGATTTCCGCCGTTTTGTTAAACGTCAACGGAAACAAAAATCCTTGGGCAAAGCCAAGCAGGATTACCCCAATGCCAACTGTCCATACCGAATGCGCCATACTGACAGTCAAGAATCCGACAGCCATCACCATCAAGGCGAGAGGGGCAAGCATCCTGCCAAACACTGGAGCAAATGTGGTTAAACTCAGACCAGCGATAAAGGAGCCGATCAGGGAAAGCGCCGTTAGATAACCAACGGAAGATACGGATCCGATCCCGTTATCGGCTAAATATAACGGCATGGTGGTCGGGATTAAAAAATAGAGCATAGTTGTCAGAGAACCCGCAATCGCAACGGCATAAAACATGCGCGGCAACTGCCATGACGCTTTGTTGCGCGATTCGATATTGGGTGCCGGCGAAAATTTCGGGAGAAACAAAACGACGAGAATCAGTTGTATCACCGCATATAAATACGTGAGGAATACCGCTCTCCATCCAAATGAAGCAATATTCCCCCCGATGGGTAGAAATACAGCACCCCCGATTCCAGTAATAGATATAACGTAACCATTCATCTTCGCTCTTTCCCTGCCCTGGAAATTCTCTGCGATCAAGGAATTGAACGCCGGTGAAATTAAGCCGATGCTGATGCCCATAATCGCCCGAAACAATAATATTACGGTGAAAGAACTGGATAAGGCAGGACCTATACCGCCGACAATATAGAGCAGCAACCCAACGATCAGGATGTTTTTTCTTGGAAAGTTTCTCGCAAGATAACTTGCCATGAACAAGGTCGGCAATATAAATAGGGACGATATGGTTACGATCCATTGAATGAGCGACCTGTCCGTTTCCGGAAAAGCAACGGCCAGCAGTTTGACTACCGGTGCAGCAATCATCGTACCGAAGGTCGCGGTTACAGCTAGAAACAATAAAGAAATTCTTGATTTTAAACCCACGCGGAATCACTTCCATTTCTGTTTGTTAGTAATGACGTGTATCACATTTTAGAAACATCGTAAACGTAAAATACGTTTTTTGTATATTTCGATTACTGAGTATTTGCGATTGAGTTTTTAGCTATAATTTCGAGAAGCAGGAATGAGACTGTAGGAGGAAAAATTGAACGTGATTATTGAGGAAAAGTTAAGACTGGTAATCGATTGGAGCTAAAGGGACTCACACGTAACGGATGAAGTACAGAGCCTCCAGGGCTTGGTGTTGTAACATGAAAACAAGCTTCAGGAGGCGCTCAAATGGAAAGGTGAAATGCGACCTTTCCATTTTGTTTGGTTTTGTTCACGTTTTTTTGTTGTATAGACCATATCTCCAGACATGTTGTTTTAGCGAGGGGGAAATTGGAAATCATAAGAAAAGGTTCCTTCGGAAAGTGGTGACAACTATCGCATCGGTCAATCATAAAATATCGTTGCTGCAAGGATATATGCTGATCCTGATGGCGATCGGCATTCTGAATCACGTCATTATTATCCCGCTTCTGCTGACTGCTTCCCAAAGAGATGCCTGGATATCCGTTTTAGCCGTATTGGCAGTATCGCCAGTCTGGATCGCCTGTTTATCTTATATTCTCAAAAACATGAACGGGACGCCGGTCAAAACCTGGTTGTATCGTCATTTCGGCAAACTGCCTGCAACCGGTATGCTCGTTTTTTTCACGATATATATGTTCGTAATGGGCGCCATTTCGCTAAAAGACACCATCACATGGACGATTGCCTCCTATTTGCCGCAGACGCCGGCTTTGGCGTTAGTACTTGCGGGAGTCGGATGCAATCTATTGGCGGCATATGCCGGGTTGCGCGTGATTGCAATCGTCACCGGCATTTTGCTCCCGGTTGTGATCGTGCTCGGCGATTTTGTGATGACAGCCAACTACAAGTATAAGGATTACAGCCTGCTGTTTCCGGTCTTCGAGTTCGGGTGGGAGCCTGTATGGAAAGGCGCATTATATGCGGCTGGGGGGCTTTTGGAGATCATCTGCATCCTTTTTTATCAGGAGCATTTATCCAAACGTCCTCGCTTCGGCACTCTCATGCTGGTGAATGTGCTGCTTGCCGGATTGATTCTGGGACCGCTGATGGGTGCCATCGCCGTGTTTGGACCTGCTGAGGCGGCAAATCAACGCTACCCTGCATACGAGCAATGGCGTTTGGTTCAACTCGGGCAATATATTTCGCACCTTGATTTCTTCTCCATCTACCAGTGGCTTTCCGGCACGTTTGTCCGTGTCTCGCTGGCCCTGTTTCTTATGGTTGACATTTGGAAACCGGGCAAGCGATTGCCATGGCTCATTTTATACGGCGCACTGATGATCGTTGCCGTTGTGCTAACCGTGAGTGATGCACGGTTCCTCAATTTTCTGCGGAACGTGTTTTTCCCGACGTCCGTTTACGCTGCTTTGGGCTTGACGGCATTGCTTGTCGCGAAAATTTGGATTTCCAACAGAATGAAGAGGTGATTCCCCATGCTCAAAAGGTGGTTGAGGCCATTTCTTTTCAAAATATCTGTCGGGTCGGTTGACTCTTCTTCTCAACCAAGCGCCTCACCTTCCGAACGACCAGCCGTTGAACTGGCCGATGCTTCCTCTATTTTAAATTTGTTCAGCCGTTGCGCCGATGTCAAGCATCATACCTACGCCTTGAACGCTGTGGAGGAACGTTCAACCGTACTATTCGTCTTCTGCGAAGGGATGAGCGACAGCCACCATATGATTCATGAGGTGGTGCTTCCCCGTTTGCAACGTTTTTATGAGACATACGGCTTTACGGACGCGGGCATGCTTCAAACGGCGAGTCAGCTTCAACTGGAACGTCTGCCGGATGATAATTGGCAACGGAAAGCAACACAACAGGTGTTTGAAGGCAAATTGCTCATGTATATTCCTGCGCTTCAGATCATCTGTTCCGTTGATATTGCCAAGCTTCCGGCGAGAAAACCGGAAGAATCCAATGTCGAAGTCTCCGTTCGGGGAGCCAAAGATTGCTTTGTAGAAGAGTTGGCCACTAATGCCGCTCTTATCCGCAAACGGCTTAAATCACCTTCGTTAGCCTATGAGCAAATCATGCTCGGCGAACGTACGCAAACCCGGATCGGATTGATGTATATGTACGATATCGCCGATCCCAAGGTCATACAGGAGGTAAAGCAGCGCCTGCAGAAGATAACGATAGACGGAGTATTCAGCGCTACGGAACTTGAAGAAATGATTGAACCGACATGGGCGCTTTTTCCGCTTATGGCGTATACCGGAAGACCGGACTTTACCGTCAACTGCTTGACGAACGGGCGATTTGTTATATTGGTGGACGGAACGCCGGCGGCATTAATTGGCCCGGCTAACTTGATGCTCCTGATCAAAACGCCGGAAGACATTCATTTTACAGCGTTATCCTCAACGTTCGGACAAATGTTGCGGTTGTTAGGTTTATTCGTGTCGCTCATGCTTCCGGCATTTTGGCTCTGCCTGCTTTCTTATCATCAAGACCAGCTTCCATTTTACTTGCTGGCGACGCTGACCGTGAATCGTCTCGGGATCCCCTTATCCACCGGCCTGGAGATGTTTCTTGCGCTCATTTTTCTTGAAATGTTGCGCGAGGCCGGCGTTCACCTTCCTTCCTCTATCGGTTCGACACTTACCGTTGTAGGAGGCTTAATCTTGGGCGATGCAGCCATTCGAGCCGGAATTTTGTCGCCCGGAATCGTGATCATCGGCGCGATCACGCATGTATTCGGCGCAACACTTACCAATCAGGCGTTAGGAGGTGCGGTGAGCATACTGAGAATCATACTGTTTATATTTTCTTGCATATTCGGTTTATACGGTTTTTTTCTCGGCGTATTTTTGTTGCTGGTTTTGCTGGCGTCTCTTCAGTCTTTCGGGGTTCCGTATCTGGCCCCGATGTCTCCTCCGTTTTTTAAAGATTTACCGCATGCTTTGTTTCGGTTGCCATTAGCGTGGAAGAGAAAGCGTCCGGAGATGCTTCATACGATTGACGATACAAACCGGGGAGAACAATCAAAATGAAAGGCATGAAAATAACAGGAATCTTGATTGCTTTACTCGTCATCACGACCGGTTGCTGGAATATTAAGGAAATTCAAAATATTAGTTATGCAACCGCCATCGGGTTCGATTATCGTGACGGAAAGTACATTGTGTATTTGCAACTTATTGATTTTTCCAGCGTCGCCAAGTTGGAAGGACAACAAAAATCGAGGGAAGCACCTGTTTGGGTCGGTAAAGGAACAGGCGCATCGTTTACGGAAGCTGCAAACAATTTATATGAGACGTCGCAACAAAGAGTGTTTTGGGGTCATGTTTCCACGCTCGTGTTCAACGAACACATTCTGAAACAGAATAAATTTCAAGATGTATTGGATTTGCTTAACCGTTACAGGGAAATCCGCTATTTGGTTTGGGTTTTCAGTACCAAAGAATCGATTGAAGATATTTTCAACTCAACTCCGTTCTTTAATGAGTCTCCGATGATGTCCATTTTGCACAATCCGGAGGACCAGTATCGGCAACGATCGATCATTTCACCGATCAGGTTGTATCAATTTGTCATGACGCTGAAAGAAGATTCGCGGATGAGTTACCTGCCTGCTCTACGGATTGAGAAAAATCAGTGGGAAGTAAGCAGAAAAACGCATCCGTTGTTAGAATATGCAGGTATAACCGTGTTTTGGAACAATCGGTACCATGGAGAATTGGATCCGGACGATTTGCAAGGATTGCCTTGGATGCATAAAAAGACGGTTCGCGTGCCGCTTTCTCTCGAACGTGAAAAATCGTTAGAGGCTGTATTGGTCATGGAGAAGCCAAAAGTGCGCATCAAGCCGTCTGTTCAAGATCTTCGCGTTTATTTTGACGTCGAGCTAACGGTAAAGGCAGGCATTAACGAATTGCATCAGGAAATGTCCGAGAAAGAATTGATCGACCTGGCCGAACGAAAGATTGAAGAACAAATTCGCCATACTTACCGGAAAGGCTTTGAGCGGAAGGTTGATGTTTATAATCTGGGCGAGTCGTTGTTTCGACGCTATCCCTCGGTATGGCACCGGATCGAAGACGAAAATCATTTTGTGCTGCATGAGGATTCTTTACGAAACATACGAATCCATGTTCAACTGACCAATACGGGGAGGTACAAGTTAAAGCCCAGTCAAGCCTAGATGTTGGAAATTCCGATTTTCAAATCATGGATTCGCGGCGCGATTGATACATCCGATCAATCGCGCTTCCACGTCGGCAACAATGCCGTAACCATTTTACATCCATCAAGCTTTCTTTCTGAAGACAACCTCCTATTCCATTTCGGACAATTCCGTATCGGATTCCATCCGTAGCAGTTCCTTGAACAAAAAAGCAACAAACTCTTCTTCAAGTCCCATGTCCCAAGCTGTCGCTATACATTCGAGCAGTTGTTCCTTGCTGAGCGACCTCGTGGCAACCCTTCCCCTAATTTCTCGCATTCCATTCTCAGTCTGTTGACTTACGCTTTCCAATAATCGAGTCAGTCTTGTAATCTCCTTGGAAAGCTTGACCACTTGATTATGGCTCAAGCCGATTTCCTGCCGTTTCCCATACAATACGGTCTGTGCAGCGATCAGTACATGATGCATAACTTTCGACTCCTTTTTATCCAATCTAGACATAAAGGAATATGGGACTTGACTTTGCAGTTCCGTGGAAAATTATAGCTCAAACAATTTAAAGGTACAATAAAGAGGACTTACTGTAGTTTAAGAGTACTCCATCCCTCTAACCGCTTTGACTACACTTTACTATAGAGAGGGGTTGTAAGAGGCACATGGCTACTTTTGCACAAATAGTCGGAGCAAAAATTCGCTTATACCGCATGGAGCAAAATTTGACTCAGGAACAACTAGCCGAATCGATCGGCATGGCCGCGACATATCTTGGACAGATTGAACGCGGCGAAAAAAACGTCAAACTTCAGACAATTGAAAAAATTGCTTTGGCATTACATATGAGCGTATACGATTTATTCAGCGACGAGAAGGAGGCCAATTTGCAACAAAAAAGATGGTTATGGGCCAGCGTTCTCTTATTGCTCAAACACAACGATGCCAAACAGCGACAAGCGTATCGTATTTTACGGGAACTGTTGGAACCGGCAACCGAAGATTCGTAAAAAGTGATTCAAGCTATGAAAAAAGCAAGCGGTTGGGATGATCTGAACCAACCGCTTGCTGCTTATTTACCGCGATTCTCTATGTTAAATGGCAAGTTTTTACCGATTTTTTGGATAAATACGGTTTCTTAGGAACACCCGTTTGGAAGGAGTTGGCGCTTTTTGCGCGAATTATTGGGTATAAAGAAGGATTTTGTCGTAAATGATCTAACTTCATTCAAAAGGGGAGGTTCTATTCGTAGGTCCTCAGGCTGATCCCTTTCTTTCAGGATCATAAAAAACGAAACGGCAAACCCATTGAAAAATGGGGGCGCAAAACTTCAGGCCTAAGGATGATATCTATGGTAGCTGGGTTGCCGAAATGATGCTTCCGAGCTCAAAGTCGCCCCAAATCGGGGTGGCTTCTTATTTTGATTCTCCAGCAAAGGGAGTAGCCTCGATGCCGAATATTGAACAATTAATAGTACAAAACGATTTTTATCATGTGTTCCAGCCCATCTTGGGGTTTCCGGAAAAGAGAATCCTTGGTTACGAGGCCCTCATTCGCAGTAACTCCAACATGAATCCGGATCTTTTATTTCAGCGCGCCATGGAGCAGAACAAGTTGTTCGAAGTCGATTCTTTCTCAATTTTGCAGGCGATTTCAGCTTACTTTGAATTTCCGGGCTCACGGGAACATAACCTGTTGTTTATTAACATTTTCCCTTCAACTTTGGTCTCGCCTTTATTTATCGACTTACTCGACTCCCTTGCCGATCGATTCGAGCGATTTAGAAACCAAATCGTATTTGAGATTAACGAGTCCATTTATGAGGGCCTCTTATGGAAAAGCGCTTCTTTCAGAGATGCCATCCGTTTGCTGCGTGAACTGAATTTCCTGATAGCCCTGGACGATGTAGGAGATGGAACAACTTCTTTTCGAAATATTGTGGACGTCTCGCCGGATTTTATCAAAATCGACCGATTCTTTGCTTCTGACTTGAGTACATCCAGGAAAAAACAAAAAGTTGTCGCGCTGTTTGCCGAGTACTGCAATGACGAGGCCAATCTGATCCTGGAAGGAATCGAAAAAGAAGAGGATTGGGATACCGCGCTGTCTTTGGGTATCAAGATGGGACAAGGCTATTTATTCGGAAGACCGAACCGGTTAACGTAAACGGTTGAACGTGAAGTCTCACCCGAACACGAAGGAGTAATCAGGATGCAGGATAAACTGAACTATTTCCGCAAAGCAACGCTCTCTTTAAAAATTTCAGAGTTTGAAGTTCCACCCATGCAGGATTTGTTGATCATCGGGAAAAAAGCCCCGATCGGGCCGGAAGCGGTAAAGCGAATGGCGCAGGCGCTATCGCCGGAACAATTTACAATCGTGAAATTGGACCATGCCAAAATTGAAGCGGTCTTGATTCGGAACTCCATTCTTCAAATGTTGGACGAACGTTTGCTGATGCAAATCATAATGGAAGAAGCGGACCGGTTGATCAGCGACAACATGGTCCTTCGTTCCGAACTGAAAATTTCGGTGTCCGTTCAGCGGGAGGTGGAGTTGTCATGAAGGTGGCGGAATTCATGTCGTCCCCGGTCTACACAGTTTCATCGGAACGAGGCGTCCAGTTCGTCTCCGACATGATGAATGAACTTAAAATTGGTTCGCTGGTCGTCACAGATCATGGATCAATCGTAGGGATCATTACGTCTCGGGATATCCGATCTTCCCACCCCAATCGCATTGCGGCAGATGCGATGACCCCAAACCCGATCAGCATTTCGCCTGACCGATTTGCCTGGGACGCATTAGAAGTGATGGAACAACATTGCATTGAACGTTTGCTTGTCACTCATGAAGAACAGGCAATCGGGATCGTGACCCGAGTAGCGCTTCAAGGCAAGCTGAACCAAATCGTGGATCCGCTAACGGGTTTGTACCGTGCACCTTATATCCAGCATATCGGCGAACATTTTCTGAACCGTCGCCAACATTTCCGTTTGCTCTTTATTGATCTCAATAACTTCGGTGAAATCAACAAATTTCATGGGCATCCGGTAGGGGACGATTTTCTAGTCGAGTTCTCTAATCGCTTGCGTACAATAACCAACGAACAGGATTATGTATGCAGGTATGCAGGGGATGAGTTTATTGTGATTACATGCCGGAATGAGAACGATGCCAAGAAATTAGAGGCGGCCCTGTCCCAACCCGTCGTCATTCAAAACGTTACATTATCCGCATCGGTGGGAATCATAAACGGCTATCTCGTACCTGACTTTTTTTCGCTGTCTTTTCGAGAACTGATCAGCAGAGCCAGTCTTCTATCCACTTCTTTGAAGCAAAAATCTCTTGCATGATAGAAAACTCGACTTTTCGCTAAACTTGAGAGCGGTAAAAAGCGTCAAGCATTCTGACACGCTTTCTCAGCGTGAACAGAAGGTTGGCGCTATTCTTTTGAAACGGATGTTCATCATATCAGAACGTGTCCAACTGTCCCCGCGATTCAATCCTGCATATTTTTCTTCTCCCATCGTCTTCTGATCCAGGCCACAACGAGTAGCTCCGCAGGAATGCATACCAATACCATTAACGCCGAAAGAAAGATGGAAGTGGACAAAGCATGCGTCAACTCCTGCAGGTTGGGCGCGACCCAAATGCTCATTAAGAGCAGCAAGAAGCCGATGGGGAAAACGATTGGCTGGTATTCACGCAGGCTCATCCACTGAGCGGCGACCATAGCCGTCACATAAAAGATAACACATATTTTTACAAATGCACCCAACACCAAAATAGCCAAAAAGCGATTCCAGATGGGTAAAGAAATCGGCCAGGTTGATGTATCTGGCGACTATCAGGAAAGGATAGGTATAATTTCCCGTTAGACCCCCCAATAGCAGCGACGTAACCGGATTGGACGACACAAGCGTCACGATGACGGCTAGCAAAGTCATCGCCATACTTTTTTCACTTTTTCCGCACGGTTTGCAAATGGAATTAAAACGACACGGTCAGAAATTCGCTGAACCATGCTTGCAAAACAACCGCACCGGAGAGGGAAATAGCCGTCGGAGTAACCGCCAAATACATCATTTTCCGATTTGCGGGGTGGATTTTTTCCCTTTTTCCAACACCATTCACCCGCTCCTTAGCAAGGTGAGCTTCTCCAACAAGTTTACCAGCGGTTCATCCATCCACTGCGTAGGACCCGGCATTTGGGGATCGAGAACAAGCAAGATTGCCAATATCGCCCCCAATCCGGTCAGGACACCATAAGCCGTCTTCTCCCTCTTGGTATAAGACGGCATGGCGCGCCAATCATGCAAAATCATTAAAGCGAGCGCCGCGGCAACGCACAGCAATCCCTCCCATAACATGATTCCATCATCACCTCTGCTCAGGCTTGAATATGCTTTTGGTGGTCATGCCGGGACGGACAACTTTGACCTTAGCTTGTATGTTGACTTCCAAATGGGAATAAAGATTATTGTCCCAGCGGTCCTTATTTCGACCACTCCCTCGGGTACTTCCGATAGAAGGCATCCGCGAAATTGTAAATATTCGCTTTCATTTCTTTTTGCGTCCGTTCCAGCGCCATTTGAACGCTGCGTATGAAATCGTCTTCCTTTCGTGGGTCTGGTATTCATAATCGGACGCAGCATGGCGCGGCGGAGATTGTTAAGAATCATTAGATTCAAGTTACTACGGTCGCCCTCTTGCTCACCTCAACCGACTTCTCAGCGACTCTCGGTGAATACACGACAGGTCCACCCCTCGAGCCAGCATATCGCGGTAAGCGACAAATAGCCCTATATATGCTCGTGCACTCATGGTTTTCGGGCTTACAAAACTTGGGGAACGAATAAATGAAGAAGGGCTTCATTCTATTAGCACCTTTCTTTAAGAGATTATGCAAATTTTGGAATCTGTCAAAATTTTTAGAACGGTGCTAAGTAAGGGGCAACAAGGTGATTTCATATTTGCACCAACTCGAATGGCTCGTTAGGGAATAGATTCCAGAAGTAATTCGAATGAGCGTAAAGTTTTTTGCGCTGGTGCAGCCGGAGAAAGTGTTCGGGCAAATCTCGCTTCGCAAAAATGGAACAAGGCGCGGGTGCGGTCAAAGCGCCGATCAAGCCTTCCTCGTTTAGCACCATGGAAGAAGCGCGCGGGTCGCTCGGTTTTAGGAGGGGACAAACGGCCCTCGGGGGCAGTGAACCCACGTCCAGACGGAGCGAGTCGAATCATTCCGTTAAACGCAGTCTTCTCTTTGAGATTTCTTCGATAGAAGCTTATTTTTTATTAGGAATGGGGAAGAAAGCTCTTCAGAACATCAATTAGCGCTTGAAAGATGCGGTCTACCAAACAGTACTTGTTTATCCGAATCGAACACCCCGCGATAAACCACCTGCCCACGACTTGAGGAAGCATCTACAACTTTGCCATCACCCGCATAAATCCCAACGTGAGTAATATCCATAAATCTGCCATTACTCTCATAGCTCCAAAACACAAGGTCGCCCGGAACCAAATCCGCCGCGCTTACGGTCAGGCCATTCTCCACGCAAAATCTGGCCTGTTCCGCGGCGGTTCGCGGCAAGCTAATGCCTAGCTGACGATAAACCCATTGGACGAGATAGCTGCAATCCGTAAAGTGGTCCTGTCCAGCCTTCGGTTGGCTGTACGGATCGCCTAGACGAGTCAGCGCCAACTTGACGGCCTCACTGCCCAATTCGCCATCGGGCAACTGCTGGTGAACCAAATCAAGCTGCTCCGGCGTCAGACCAATATCCGCATCTTTACCAAGTATCGCAAACATAAGCGGGCGAAACTCCTCGGACAGCATTTCCTTCATTAAATCTATCTGTTCATTTGTAAAGTGATATATTTCTGCCTGTTGCTCCGCAGTTTGGCTAATGACCGTAATATGCAAAATGCGCTCATATCGAGTAACCGTCTCTTCGCTGATGCTCCCGTCCTCCTGTTCGACCGTAACCGTTTCCTTATGGTCTATTGTCTCAATACGAGATTGCAGTGAATTCATATCCCAAAACACCGATCGGATGATACCGATTCTTGTTGCATCAAGCGTGGCCACATCCATTCCGTTTTCCGCATCCGTGACGGTCTTCACGGCAAAGACGGCGATAATGTCCATCCAGTTATCGATCCGCGTATTGTCCGCGCTGCCGGGATAATGAAGTTCCACCCGGTCTACATTGCCAGCGGATTGCTGTATCTCTACCAGTCTGGCTGCAAATTCAGCGTCCAGCTCTTGAACGATTTGGGAAAGCGGCTTGACATCGGCATCCGTATTTTCACCGGACACAAAGATACCGAACGGAGAGGAAATGACAGCGGCTATTGCCATAACGATGCATAGAACTACAATTACCGAACCGCTGAATCCCAAAAGCGCCGTCAATCCCTTGGCGAGCAACGCGGCGGCTCTTTCAACTATTTTAATGATAAGACGATTCAATCTCGCGGCGACTCGCGTAGTCTGGATGGAACGGCGAGCTGACACCACCATCTGCGCAGACCCGCTGAGCTTCCTTGACGGCATTCATTCTTCCTTCAGTTTGAGCATCCGAATAATTGTTAGCGTGCTCTATCCGATGCCCATTTTTTATAGATACCGATAACGTCTTGAAATTTCGTACTTTCCGTTTAACTGCATGACCTGATTGTTTGATTATTGTTGACGAGGCTCGGTTTAGCGGTTTCACGTATCCAACTGCTGAACGAGATACCGCGGCGGAGAATGCTTCCTTCTTCCCGGCCGGTTTTAGATGTCCGATATCCCGTTTTTGCATCCGTTCAGGATAGCCACCCGTTCGAGAACGATACAGAAGACGGGCATTGACCCTGCTTCGAATAAAACGTTGTTTTCCTGAATGCGAACCAGAAGACAAGACATATTTTCCATCAACCGGCTTACGGAGACGTAAGCTACGGGCAAGTCGTGGTGTACGCGCAAGCGAAGGCTCCGCATTAACATCAAGCGAGCTATAACTTGCGACAGAATCACCCTCTGGCAACAGCCGCCTTTTTAGAATGTGTCGGATTAATCTCTTGTTGATACGCAGACTCATTTCCATTTGGGCGCGTATCGTTTTTTTCGTAGCCGCTGTGGAATGGCGCTGCGCATATTCAACTGGAGACTGAGAGGTCTTCTTATCATTCTCAACCTGCCGTTTGGTACGGTCGCTTGAACGCTTTACACGAGGCAACACGTTCGGGAATCTGTCCAAACGTTTGATGTCTTTCACAACATTTCTCGTTTTAATCTCCTTCATTGTCCCATTCAACTCCCAATGTTGGCGACCATTCAGCGGGTTTGTTCGGCCAGCCGTTTGAACGTTCTCTCGTGACTTTGGCAATATTCGGGGTAACGAAGACGAATCGCTTCAAAAAAGTAGGGGGCATAGCTGCAATCAAATAATTCGTGGGGAGTGGAGTAACGTTCGCCGCCTGCTTCGGTCCAGCCGTTCCATAAATTAAAGGCGAGCCGGCATACTCGAATGGTACTGCCGGTTTGCCAAGGGGCCGAAAGGCCTTCGGGCTTAATGACGCCATTAGAAAATTCATACAAATTGCGGATATGACTTCTGGTTTCTCGGGAAATGCCCAATGAATAGAACAGTGCTCGGTGATAGCCGTCTTTGCCTTTCCTTTCATCCAACATCTGAACATAAAACCTCTCGTGTTCATCATCTCGAAACCGAATCGGATGCATCGTTACAAACCCCTTTCATGGAAAATGAGCGGCTGGTTGCAACCAGCCGCTGTCTGAACATGGTCATCTATATAACCGTTCATTTTGGAAGGAAAATCGGACCCTCCGACGAGACGATTATATGTTTTTGAGCAAGGATTCCATTTGTTTTAAGCCTCTTTGGATCGATTTACGAACCGCCCGCTCATCGACATGTTCGGCTCTGGCAATAGCGATTTTGCTCATGCCCAAGAAATAATGGGCATAAATTCGTCTGGCGGATTTCTCCGGCAACTGGCACATAGCTTCATAAAGTTGCTTTGCCGTGATAGTTTGCGCTCGTAATACTCCTCGGGAGATATCGAAAGAAATAAAACATGTTGCTCAATCCCGTCATTGCGATCAAGCGAAAAATAGGCCCGATGGCGATACGTTCGCAGCCTGTAGGCACTTTCTTCCAAGTCAAAGCGGCGGATTTCATTGGCAACTTCTTCATCTACATCGACCCATACATCCGATTTTAAGAAAGGATACATATCCCGCAAATTTATCTTTTTCATTCAAGTCCCTCCATTTTGGTTTGTTGGCAAACCAAAACAGAGGGGGAGAGCGACATCTGACGTTTCCTTTCAAGCGTTTGTGAACTATCTCAACAAAACAAAAAAGACCTTGCCGCAGAGCATTCCAACGTTCCGTCAGCGGGCTAAGTCTAAAATTGATAGTGATAATGACCGTAGAACAGACACATAAGTAGATTCTGGCGTGACATTATAGGCAACTGGGGGCACATAATATCAGCTCCGTTCTCACATGGCAACACCACTGCGAGAAGAAAGGCCTGTCTGTTGTTAAGTTGGTGCTGTCATACGTTTTTTTGTCCGGACGCTCCTTTTCATCCAGAACTTAGCCAGTTACAGGTCATTTGTTCGATAACAGGACTTCCACCGATCGACATTTTAGGAGCATCATCTCCCGTCTATTAGGTCTCATTGCCCTCAAATATAATGTTGCTTGAAAAACACAAAATCACCTGAATATTGAACAATGTTGCGACTTGTCAAGCCTAAACCGATTGGTGTGAGAGTTTACGAGAGACATACGCTATTAAAAACTCTCAAAAATTAAGTCTTTGGAAGCAGTATTCAAGTCGCTAATTATGGTAAAATATAGAAGTGTTTATTGATTAATTTAGTTATTTAGTAGGAGATTGAAGGAGGGGTTAGAAAACAGTTAGAAAACCTAAACTTGGTTAACTATTAAACCGCACAGTTTGAGTCGGAGAAAGATGGTGGAGCCTATTACTGACAATTGTTCGTAGAGGAGGTTTCGATAGAATGCATGAGTTGAAAAGTAATGAGGAATTTTCGGAAGAAATCTGCCGCAGACATTTTAATCAAATTTATAAATACTGCAAGAATCTGTTAAAGGGACAGCCTGATGACTTGGCAGAAGAATGCACGCAGAATACGTTTTTACAAGCCCACACACAAGCATCGAAATTAAAAGTTCATCCAAATATTGTAGGCTGGCTGTATATAACCTCCAGGAATCAAGTTAACGCCGCTTATCGGAAACAATACCGGAAACGAAAATACGAAGTTATTTTGAGCGGAGAGTTGTCAAACAAACTTGTTTCCGACAACCGCGAACTGGATAATATATTAATCTCCATTCTTAACATTGATTCCTTGGTGGAAATCGTGTTAAGCAAGCTCAATAATTTTGAAACCAAATTATATACAGAATATTTCAAAAATCAGTTATCGATATCCGAGCTTGCTGAAAAATACAATCTTTCACAGACTGCTATCACAACCCGAATTTACAGATTAAAGCGAAAAATTAGAGCCATTGCTTACTATACACTGTCAGCATGAATTTTTTGTGCAATCGACCCGCGAAACATTCAGCGGTCGCAGATGCTGCAGAGGCATTTGCGACCGCACATTTCCGGAATCAGGAATATTTACGATACTTAAGTTCCCGTGCTGGCAGGCAATTGAACAATTACGATTACGCTTGTGCCGGCATCCAAGCTTTCGATATTCATGGTTTCCCCTTTTTTCGATCATAGCATTACTGAAACTAAACCCGAATCCGATAGCGTCTGGTTTACTTGTAACAAACGGTTTTATGATCTGGAGCCGCAAATTTTTGGAATTCCTACACCTTGAACGCGAACAATGATTTGGATATGTTTGTCGGCATTGTGCGTACGAAGCGTTAAGGCAAAACCTGGGGGGCTTGCATCTAAGGTATTGTCAATAATTTCTTGCAGTGCCACTCGCAGCAACTTGAGGTATCCAAACACAAAACGTTTCGCTCTAGAAATTTCAGAGCGAAACGTACTGTTTTTTTCATTGCTTGGACCTATATATCTGGAACCCAATCTCGCATAAACGAAAGGACAGAAAAAGGAGCAAGTTTCCATTCAAAAGGTTTCCAAAATAGCAAAAACCGCTGTAACGCTTTGTCAAGCGTCTGAAAGTACCCCGCCATTTTCTGATGAGCCGGAGAAGCGCAAATTGCAAAACATAGATATGATCCTAAAAGTTGAAGCGTTCCTTTGATTATCGCTAAGGTTTTAGAATGTTATTGGCTGTGCCCGCCGCCATATGCCCAAGTTCATGGTTGTATTTAAACATAATATTCTGGCTTCTGAATCGACCCTAGCCACTCCAATATCCTCTGATCAATTCATAAGGAACTCTTCAATTTGCTTCATTCTATTAACGTTCTCCATTTGCTTCTAACTCCTTTCCCCGCCAATTACTATGTAAAAAGTGATTTTCTCGTCACGAAGTGGATGGGTTATGAAGATATTTATATCCGCTTTCAGAAAATTTAGCGAGCTTCGCGTTTACAGAGCGATGGGAAAAGATACGGTGAAAGTTGTACCTTCGCCAGCCTCGCTTGCAACTTCGATTTTCGCATTGTGATACTCTGCAATCTGATAACAAATGGATAGCCCGAGACCTGTACCTGTCTCTTTCTGTGTAAGAAAAAGGTTGCCCGATCTTTTGCAACAATTCTTGCGGAATTCCAACTCCGTTATCCCGTATGCTTACTTGAATCCAATCATCGCGTCGCATTTGTTCGATCCAGACGCTTCCTCCTTCAGGCATCGCTTCAATAGCATTTTTAATCAAATTTACAAATAACTGTTTGATTTTATTTCCATCGCACCAGATTTGAACGTATTCCTTGGTTGGATGATAGTGAATTTCGACATTATGTAATGTGGCTTGCGTCTGAAGCAGCACTACGATATCCTGAACCAGTTCAGAAAGATCATGCTGCGTCATGTTCATCTCATGCGGTTTGGCTAAGGCCAACAGTTCATTTAAAATAATTTCGATTCGGTTTAATTCTTCCTTCATAATATCGTAGTACTTACTTCCATTTTCGTTGCCTGCACGTAACAATTGTAAAAATCCTTTCAGCGCCGTAAGCGGGTTTCGAATTTCATGCGCAATTCCTGCGGCCATTTGACCTGCTATGGATAATTTGTCTGCTTGATGAGCTGACAGCTTGGCTGTATTAAATTCGGTAATATCGTGCATGACACAAATACCGCCCACAATCTTATTTTGAACGATGATAGGTTTCCCATGACAGAGTATGAGGCGATGCTCGCCATTCGACTTTTTAACGACCATTTCCAAATCGCGGAAACTTTCGCCTTGAAACGCCCGATAAAGCGGAACGCTTTCCTTGCTCAACAGCGTTTTTCCATCCGATTCATACAATCCGTATGTAGAGCTCCAATGTTCGGGTGAAAGAGGTACGTGAACGAATTCGTGCAATTGTCTTGCAGCTCTATTCATACTTGTCAGAATCCCATTCTCATCACAAATCACAACGCCGACATCCATCGTTTCGACAATACCGCTCATGATACGTTCTTGTGTAGCCAGGACGTCTTCCACCGTCTTCCGGCGCGTGATATCCCGAAAGACCTTGACTATTTCACGAATATTGCCCGAATCGTACCGCAGCGTGTTGCTTATGACCTCCATCCAAACAAAGGAGCCATCTTTTCGACGTAACCGCAAAATATTGACATAACCGTCTTCATTCATCCATTCTTGTGAGTCGTCCAACTTTTCTATATCGGAAGAATCGAACAGTTCCCAGACTGGTCTTCCTATCAATTCCGCCGCATCATAACCCAGTAATTTCTTGCACGCCGGTGATATGTAGTAGATAATGCCATTGATATTTAGTGTAGCGATCATTTCCCCGTGTGGTCCGCTAACAAACGATATTTTTTCTCGCTATGCTTTAGGGCCTTTTCCAACCTGGTTTGCAGGGTAATATCCCTTGCGATGCAATGCAGTCCTACGAGTTCATTCTGAATAAAATTCGGAATATGTAATACTTTGAATTTTAATACGTGGCCTTCTTTACCCTCAATTGATGTTTCCATCTCAAAAGGAGCTTTGGTATACGTTTCAGTCACGTGTTCCAGACTTTTCCGAATAATTTCTCCAAGTGCTTTTTCCAATTCGTATAAGTCATAGCCCAAAAGTTTCGTGCAGGCTCGGTTCACAAAACTAATACTTCCATCCAACATGACGTCATAGAAAAGATCGGAATGGTTATCGGCCAGCATTCTGAATTTATTGGCAAATTCCTCATTCAATTCAACAAGTCTTTTTCGAGAAGTTATTTCCTGAATCTGAATCAACAATAACCTTTCCGGAAGGCCATCCACTTTTATGGGCGAAAGGGTTGTCGTTCCCCATTTGTGTTTGCCGTCATGACAAATATAGCGATTCTCCATTTCGATATAATCGGAATTGCTGTCCAACAGGTCATTTATATAACCGTTGTATAATGGAGCGTCCTCTGCAAAAATAATATCAAATATTCTTTTCTGCAGCAGTTCTTGTTCTGTATAACCCAACATGTTGCATAGCGAGCGATTGACCATTGCCACTTCCCCGGTGAACCGAACCATAGCATTCCCTACAAGGGTATAATGAAATGCGTGGTAGGCAACAGGATGCGAAAGCAAATCTGAAATATTCATTTTGCAAGTAACCTCCGACTGTGCAGTAAGCGTATACCTTTTGGTGCTATACCATTTTTTGTATAGTATAAATGTATGTACACCATTATATAGGTATTTGTACCATGGTGAACAGGAACTTTCTACTTCATCGACTTTCCGAAAGTAAACCTGGAAGTCAAATGGCGCTCGCCAGCCCATACCCTTTCAAAGAAAGAAGCATGAGTCTATAAGTGAAACAATAGTGGCATGTCGCTAGTGTTCTGATTAATTAAAACTTACCGTTTCAGATTCCGCCCGGATTAGCTCCTTGAACAAAAAAGCAACAAACTCTTCTTCAAGTCCCATGTTCCAAGTCGCCGCTATACATTCGAGCAGTTGCTCCTTGCTAAAGCGACCTCGTGGCAACTCCCCCTTGTTTCTCGCATTCCATTCTCAGTCCGTTGACTTGCGTTTTCCAATAATCGAGTCAGTCTCGTAATCTCCTTGGAAAGCTGGACCACTTGATTATGGCTCAAGCCGATTTCCTGCCGTTTCCCGTATAATACAGTTTGTGCAGCGATCATGACATGATGCATAACTTTCGACTCCTTTTACCCAATCTAAACATAAAGGAATATATGACTTGACGTTGCAAATCCGTGGAAAATTATAGCTTAAACAGCTTAAAGCTACAATAAAGATGATTTACTGTAGTTGAAGATTACTCCATCCCTCTAACCGCTTTGACTATTCTTTACTATAGAGAGGGGGTGTAAGAGACGACATGGCTACTTTTGCGCAAATCGTTGGGGCAAAAATTAGCTTATACCGAATGGAGAAAAATTTGACGCAGGAACAACTAGCCGAATCGATCGGCATGGCCGCGACATACCTGGGCCAGATTGAACGCGGCGAAAAAAACGTCAAACTTCAGACGATTGAAAAAATTGCTATAGCATTACATATGAGCGTATACGATCTGTTCAGCGACGAGAAAGAAGCCAATCTGCAACAGAAAAAATGGTTATGGGCCAGCATCCTCTTATTGCTCAAACATAACGATGCCAAACAGCGGCAAGCTTATCGTATTTTACGAGAATTGTTGGAACCGGCTAACGATGATTCGTAAAAAATCATTCAAGCTATGAAGAAAGCAAGCGGTTGGTACGATCAGCGACCAACCGCTTGCTGCTTATCTAACACGATTCTCTATGTTAAATGGCAAACAAGATCCTTACCGTTTTTTTTGGATAAATGTGGTTCATTCGGAACACCTGTTTGGAAGGAGTTAGCGCTTTTTGCGCGAATTATTGGGTATAAAGAAGGATTTTGTCGTAAATCATTTATCTTTATTCAAAAGGGGGAGTTCTATTTGTAGGTCCTAAGGCTGATCCCTTCCTTTCTGGATCATAAAAAACGAAACGGCAAACCCATTGAAAAATGGGGGCGCAAAACTTCAGGCCTAAGGATGATATCTATGGTAGCTGGGTTGCCGAAATGATGCTTCCGAGCTCAAAGCTGCCCCAAATCGGGGTGGCTTCTTATTTTGATTCTCCAGCAAAGGGAGTAGCCTCGATGCCGAATATTGAACAATTAATTGTACAAAACGATTTTTATCATGTGTTCCAGCCCATCTTGGGGTTTCCCGAAAAGAGAATCCTTGGTTACGAGGCCCTCATTCGCAGTAACTCCAACATGAATCCGGATCTTTTATTTCAGCGCGCCATGGAGCAGAACAAGTTGTTCGAAGTCGATTCTTTTTCAATTTTGCAGGCGATTTCAGCCTACTTCGAATTTCCGGGCTCACGGGAACATAACCTGTTGTTTATCAACATATTCCCTTCAACTTTGGTCTCGCCTTTATTTATCGACTTACTCGACTCCCTTGTCGAGCGATTCGAGCGATTTAGAAACCAAATCGTATTTGAGATTAACGAGTCCATTTATGAGGGCCTCTTATGGAAAAGTGCTTCTTTCAGAGATGCCGTCCGTTTGCTGCGTGAACAGAACTTCCTTATAGCCCTGGACGATGTAGGAGATGGAACAACATCTTTTCGAAATATTGTGGACGTCTCGCCGGATTTTATCAAAATCGACCGATTCTTCGCCTCTGACTTGAGTACATCCAGGAAAAAACAAAAAGTTGTCGCGCTGTTTGCCGAGTACTGCCATGACGAGGCCAATCTGATCCTGGAAGGAATCGAAAAGGAAGAGGATTTGGATACCGCGCTGTCATTAGGCATCAAGATGGGACAAGGCTATTTATTCGGTAAACCGAATCGGTTAACGTAAACGGTCGAACGTGAAGTCTCACCCGAACATGAAGGAGTAATCAGGATGCAGGATAAACTGAACTATTTCCGGAAAGCCATGCTCTCCTTGAAAATTTCAGAGTTTGAAGTTCCGCCTATGCAGGATTTGTTGATCATCGGGAAAAAAGCCCCGATCGGGCCGGAAGCGGTAAAGCGAATGGCGCAGGCGATATCACCGGAACAATTTACAATCGTTAAACTGGAGCACGCCAAAATTGAAGCGGTCTTAATTCGGAACTCTCTTCTTCAGATGTTGGACGAACGTTTGCTGATGCAAATCATATTGGAAGAAGCGGACCGGTTGATCAGCGACAACATGGTTCTTCGTTCGGAACTGAAAATTTCGGTATCGGTTCAGCGGGAGGTGGAGCTGCAATGAAGGTGGCGGAATTCATGTCGTCCCCTGTCTATACGGTTTCAGTGGAACGGAGCGTTCAGTACGTGTCCGATATGATGAATGAACTTGAGATCGGTTCGTTGGTCGTCACAGATCATGGAACAATCGTAGGAATTATTACGTCGCGGGACATCCGTTCTTCCCACCCCAATCGGATTGCAGCCGACGCGATGACCCCAAACCCGATCAGCATTTCGCCTGACCAGTTTGCTTGGGATGCGCTGGAATCGATGGAGCGGCATCGCATTGAACGACTTCTTGTCGTTCATGAAGATCAGGTACTCGGGATTGTGACCCGCGAGAAGCTTCAAATCAAACTGAACCAGCTCGTTGACCCTCTAACGGGACTGTACCGCGCACCCTATATTCAACAGATCGGCGAACATTTTCTGAACCGTCGCCAACATTTCCGTTTGCTCTTTATTGATCTCAATAACTTCGGTGAAATCAACAAATTGCATGGGCATCCGGTAGGGGACGATTTTCTTGTCGAGTTCTCCAATCGCTTGCGTGCATTAACGAACGAACAGGATTACGTATGCAGGTACGCGGGGGACGAGTTTATTGTGATTACTTGCCGTGATGAATACGATGGCTTGCAATTGGAAGAAGCCCTTTCCCAGCCCGTCGTTATTCAGAACGTTGCTTTGTCCGCATCGGTGGGAGTCGTCAACGGGTCTCTCGTACCCGACTTTTTTTCGCTGACTTTTCGAGAACTGATCAGCAGAGCGAGTCTTTTATCCTCTTCTTTGAAACAAAACTCCCTTGTATGATGCAACTCGCAATATTAAAGTACAGCTACTTAAGATATTTAACGACTTTGTCGCAACTTAATTCTCTCGTCCAGTCATTTATTCGTAGTAGAGAGGAAACATATAAAAACTCAAGTCCCGATCCTATCAGACGAGGAAGATCGGGACTTGGACTCACACTTTGAACTTGCCGACTAGCGCTTTGAGAGAATCTGACATTTCGCCAAGCTGGCGAGCGGTCTGCAGCATTTCCTGGCTCGTGGCCGCCTGCTCCTCGGTCATGGTCGCAACCTCTTCAGTGAACGAAGCGGTTTCTTCCGTAATCTTCGTAATTTCCCGAATGGAACCTTCGATCGCTTTGCTTCCAGCGGACATCTGTCCTACAGAAGCGGCAACTTCCATGACTTGAACGCTCAGGTTGTTCACTTCGTTCATAATGGCCCGGAACGACTCGCTGGCTTTCATCATAGCCTGAACGCCATCCTTGACGCCATGGCTGTTCTCGTCTACTTTCTGAACGAGTTCGTTAATGCCGTTCAACATCACTTCGATGGTGTCATGAATCTCGCGGGTCGAGTGCGCCGCCTGGTCCGCCAGCTTGCGGATTTCACCAGCGACGACAGCAAATCCGCGCCCTTGTTCCCCGGCGCGCGCCGCTTCGATGGCGGCATTCAGCGACAACAGATTGGTTTGATTGGAGACGTCCTGAATATATCCGACCACTTCCCGAATCTTTACAGACAACGATGCCAGTTCCGCGGCGGAAGCCTGAATTTCGGAAAACGTTTCTTCGATCTGGCCGATTTTTTCCGCATTTGCCTGCATTTCGCCGGCATTCTCCGTCGCGACGGACTGCGCCCGCTTGGCAAGTCCGGAGACGTCGGTTGTCGTGACGGCAACCTGCTCCAGTCCCGATACCGTCTCCTGCAAAATCGCCGACATCTCCTCCGTCTGGGATACTTGCTGCTCCGCTCCCTGCGCAACGCGTTGAACAGATTCAGAGATTTGATCGGCGGCTTTGTAACTCTCTTCTGCGCCAACCTTCAACATGGATGAGGAGCGTTCCAGTTCCTGCGTCTTCCCTTGAATATCGGCGATCATACTCTGAAGACTGGATAACAGCAAGTTGGTTTGATCGGCCAAATCCTTCGTTTCGTCCTTGGTTTTCACTGTAATTCGTTTCGTCAAATCGCCGCCGGAGGAGGCAATTTCTGCAATGGCGTTCCCGACTTTGCGTACGTTCCTGGCCGTCAATGCGCCGGTGAAGTAAGACGAGATGACCGAAACGATAAGTACCAGCAACAGAGAGCCGTATAGCTGCAAGCGGAGTTGACCGTTTTTCTTTTCGAGCGCCGACACCCGATTCAACGTAAGCTGTTTTTCGATGGAACGGAACGACGAAAGCTGCTCGCGCAGGGCATCCATATCCTGCTTTCCCGGATCGTCCTGGAAAAACTGCTGGATTCCCTTGTTATCATTGGCCTTTTTCAAGGCAATTACTTTCTCGCCGGCCGTTTGAATCCAATGTTCCACGTTTTTTTGAATGGCTTTCAAGTTGTCCTGCTGGCTTGGATTGTCGGCAACAAGCTGGAAAAGGGCGTCAAAGTGCTTTTGCCAATTGGATTTGCCGTTGTTGTACGGGTCCAAATATTTGTTTTCTCCGGTTATAATAAAGCCTCGTTGGCCGGTTTCCATATCCACCAAATCCTTCTCAATGGATTGGGCCAGACTATGTACTTGCATATCATGATCCGTAATGAACCTCGTTTCCTTCTGGAAAGAGGATAATTGCCGGGTTACGCTAAGAATGGCGAAGACAAAAAAAATGACGACGACCAGAAAACCGAGGCCGATTTTATTTTGAATGCGGTTTAGACGGATGGGTACAGTTTTCATCATTGAGTTCTCCTTGTTGTAGGTTGAATTCAGAAACGGATTAACGTAAAATGACTTTGTTCAAATTGTCAGGCCTTGCCTGTGATGCCCATGTTAATCATCTGGGCGGCTTGCATTTTTGCTCGTACATTCTCTTGTCCGCCAATCTCAGGAGTTCGCCAAGATCGGCGCTCTCATCGGGACAAACCGCATAACCTGCATAAAGATATACGTGCGTCTTCAACTCCTCAAGTGATATGGACAGCGCATTGCCATGACGTCTCCGAAGCGCTCTGGCTCCTTCTTCGTCGGTGTATGGCACATTGACTATAAATTCATCGCCTCCCCACCTTGCAACATAGTCGTATTTGCCCGCTGCTTTTGCCAGCATGCTTGAAAGTTGACAAAGTACACGATCTCCGGTTACGTGAGAGTACGTGTCGTTAATATTCTTGAAGTTGTCTACGTCCACATAGAACACGAGCAGTTGTTTTCTCAACCTTTGAGACCGGCGAACCAGCCTGGGGAAAACGCGCTGAATGAACCCGCGATTATACGCCCCGGTCAGGTCGTCTCTTTGCAAGAGCCGCAACAACGCATCGAATCGCTTGCCGCATAGGTATCCCAACGGCAAAAAGACCGCAAGCGACATGGCCACGGCCTTATCCACTGCCTCGTAAGCATGCTTAATATAAATGAGCAGAACTGCGCCAAGAGAGAGAACGAAAACGACACCCGTAACGCGCCCGATCTTGTACATAAATCTCCGGCTACTTCAACGCTTTGGCCAGCGTCTCCAGAACTTTCTCCCGTTGAAACGGCTTGACGATAAAATCCGCGGCTCCTGACGTAATCGCATCGACAACCCGATCTTTTTGCCCCATTGCGGAGCAAATGATGATTCCGGGGCATCGTAATATCCATCGTGACAAGTTCGGTTTTGTGCTGCCTGAAAAATTGCACAGCCTCTTTTCCATTCTCCGCTTCCGCTACCACTTCATAGCCGTTATTCGTTATGATCTCTCTCAGCATCATTCTCATGAACGCCGTATCGTCCACAATCATAATTTTGGCCATGACAACCTCCGCTTGCCCATGCTCTCAAAGGCCTATGATTCCAAACCTATTATACTCGAAATTGGAACATATTTCATAGTCCGCCGTATTAAGAATCAGTTCATCGTATTTTTGTCGATATCATAATTATTCATCGACAAGAAGGGGCTGACCTCACCTGAGTCCAGCCCCTTCTGGCCACTTCCTTCTATTCACCAGGCTTCGTCGTCATCAGGCGATACAGCTTCGTATGCCGCGGAAACTTGTCGGTAAACGGCACAAGGGAGTCGCCGACTTTCATCAAGCCATTCCCGGCGTCAACATTGGTAATATAAGAGAGTTGCAGTTCCGAAATATTTAGCAGTTCGGCTAGCTCTTTCCGGTCGGTGCTGGCCTGATTCAGCATGACGATAAATTCACTGTTTGCCAGCATGGTGCGGGCCGTATGGCTTTGCAGTAAATCGTCCACATTTTGCGTAATGCCCGTACAAAAAGCGCCATACTTTCGGACGCGCTTCCAAAGCGTGAACAGAAAGTTGGCGCTGTATTCATGCTGGAACAAAAGATAGATTTCGTCGATAATGATAAACGTATTTTTGCCTTTTGCCCGGTTTTGCGTAATCCGATTCAGGATGCTGTCCAGGACGACCAGCATGCCGATCGGAAGAAGCTGTTTGCCCAGGTCGAGAATGTCGTAGCAGATGAGCCGGTTATGGACATTGACATTGGTCGGTTTGGCGAACGTGTTCAGGCCGCCGGAAGTAAACAGTTCGATCGCCAGCGCAATGTCCTGCGCTTCCGGCTCCGATTGCTTGAGCAGTTCCGCGCGAAAGTCTTGAAGCGTCGGCGGTCGCCCCTTATAGTTGCTCTGCAAATACTTCCTGTACACGCTGGCGGTGCAGCGGTCAATAAGCGACTTTTCCTTGGCTCCCAACTGGTAACCGCCAATCAATTGCTCGCAAAGCGAGAGGACGAATTCCGATTTGAGAATAATCGGATTGGCTCCGTCGCCATACTGCCTGTTCATATCCATCGCATTGATATGGTTGGACGAAGTGGCGGATATATGAATCGTCTCGCCGCCCAATGCGTCCACCAGCGCGGAGTATTCCCGTTCCGGGTCGATCAGGATAATATCATCGTCGCTGGCCAGCATCTGGTTGACGATTTCCCGTTTCGCGGTAAAGCTTTTGCCGGAACCGGATACGCCGAGGATAAAGCTGTTTCCGTTCAGCAATTGTTTGCGGTTGGCGATAATCATGTTTTTGCTGATCACATTTTGTCCGTAGTAAATGCCGCCCGGATGCATGATTTCCTGCGCCCGAAACGGAATAAAGACAGCCGTGCTTTCCGTCGTTAACGTCCGCAAAGCGTGAACCTTCCGCAAGCCGTAAGGCAGCACCGTATTCAGACCGTCCATTTGCTGAAAGGACAGCGTGGAGAACTGGCACAAATGCTTGCGGGCGGTGGTGAGCAGACGCCTCCGTATCGTTGTCGAGCTGCTCCTTGCTGTCCGCGATATGGACCATCGTCAGCAGGCCGAACATCATCCGCTGGTCGCGGGTAGTCAGGTCGTTCAGAAATTCTTTGCTCTCTTTGCGTTGCTGCTCCATATCGTAAGGGACCACTGCGGAAAAATTGTTGTTCCGGTTTTGTCGCCGCCGCCAGTTGGTGATGTTCGTTTCCACGCCGAGCAAACGGCTCTCCACCTCACGAACGGCCTCGTCGGTCGGAATCGGGATGATATCCAGCGACAGCAGCAAATTCCGGTTCAGGTCGCAAAGCTCGGACACCATGCTGTCCTTAATATAGCTGGCGTATTCCCGCAGAAAGATGACGCGGCCAAAAAAGTTGCCCATCCGAAAATGATCTTTTTCAAACTCGAACGTATCCGGGCAAATGTAATCCTTGAAATCATGCCCCTTGCGCATCGTTTCGGAGAGATGGAAACGAAAATCCGCTTCCTCGCCGATCCGAAAGAAATCATGAAAAATGCGCAGACGGTCGGTTGCATCCAGTTCGATACATTTGGAACCGAGACGAGAAAAATGCGACACAAGTTCGGTTCCGACCCTCGCGAAATATTGACGGGCTTCCTCCACATTTTTCTTGACGACAGAAATGGTAACGTACTTTTCCTGAATCGTACCGTTCGCGCCGATGGCCTTTGCGAGCAACATCTCGTTGTACTCTTGCCGGTACACATCGAGAGGGTCCTGCCGAAGCGGAATCAGAATCGAGCTTTCAAAATCGGCCCGATTCAAACGCCGGTTATGGATTGTGATCTTCGTGGTCACTCCGCTGTCAAAGGAATTGAGCAGCTCTGGAATAAGACAAAAACATCGCTTCCTTGTCCTCCCTGGACGCTACGGCGTAGTTGATGTCCTCGAATCGATACGATTTGGAAAATTTGTTGCCGACAAAAAAATCCCGTCCGGCCAGAGGGCGCGAATCGGGATAACTTGCTGAACGCCTTTCGGGATGACAAATCGTTCCTTGTCCTGCTTGATGATGCGTCTGAGCGTTTTAATCACGGCGCATCATCCTTTCCTGCTCATGATGCTGCATGCTCTTTTTCATCGCTTCAACGTAGATGTTGGTCGAATAGAAGACGAAGCGCCTTGGCAGCAGAAATTCCGATTTCACATACGCCCAAAGCAACTGCTCGGCCGTCATACCGTGATAGTTGATGAAACCCAAGGCTGCGCAGGGCGCGGCCCCCAAAATGCACATCCAACTGAGCGTTTCCAAGCCAAAGCGGCCGCGCAGTCCAAAATAAAGGCCGATCGCCACGCCGACAGCCAGCACAGAAAAAAGAACTGCCGCAAGGACAGTCCAAAGAATAAGCTTTCCGTATAATCCCGGATTTCCCGGTTGATTTTCACTTCCATTTGAAGTCCTCCCATGAACGATTCTCGCTACGGGCTGCAGCTCGGCCCACCCTCCGGTTTAACCGTTGTTGGCTCTGTCTTTTTCGTTTTTTGCCAGCAACTTATCGCCGGATGGAAGGGGATCGGCCAAAAGCGCAAATACAAGCTGAGCGCCGTCTCGCATGCCTTGCAAATATATCCCTTCATTCATGATCGCCTGCTTAAAATGATGCTTGTCCTCCCATTCCATAAACGTCGGCAACTGCGTCATATCCACGCCGGAAAGCATCGCTTGAAAAGCCGATTCCTCTTCATCGCGACATCTGCGCAACTCGGGATGGCGTTCAATCCGAGCTGTAACGTGATCCAACCGCCGCTGAATCGCGTTTTGAAACCATGACGGAAATTGCATTGATTGCCCCCTCCTCGTGAACGAGTGTTAGCGTAACTGGTGCTCTCGTTCGGCCCTCTTGCGGTGCAGTTGGACGATCAACTCGTCTACCTTCCGGCTTTGAGCCTGAACCGCTTCATTCTCGAACAGGGGAATTCCCTGTTCAAGAGATTTTTTTCCCAGTTCGTTCAGCTTCCTTCTTTCCTCCTCTAATTGACCTAGCAAACGTGTCATCAGTCGGCCTCCCCGTGTCTTCATTAGATCGGCGTTCCTGGCTGTCTGAAAGATAGATTGCCTCTCCATTTTATTGCGTAAATCGGTTTATTTTATTTTAATTCGATATTCGCATTAAAACAACGATGCACTCACGTACAATTTTGCTTGTAATGTGAGGTGCATACAAATGAAACATCGAAAAGAACCGCCAGGCGACAAAAATATAATCGGTGTGAGAGTTGTTGCCATCCGCAAGGCAAAGGGGATGAAACAGAAGGAGTTTCTCGCCAGACTGCAAACGGCTGGTCTCGACATCAGTCCTACCAGTCTTTCGCGTCTGGAAGGACAGTATCGGCTTGTCCAAGACTACGAAGTCGTGGCGATTGCCAAAGCGCTGGATGTTTCCGTCCGGGAATTGCTGGGCGAAGAATCGGAATGAAGCTACAGCCCCATCATCTCCCTCACCACCCGGTCCGCCATTTTGACCGTCCCCACGAGTACCAGCATATTGAAAATCAACTCGCCAATGTACGTCCACACCATCGTAACCGCGCCCGCGCCTTCATCGACCGCCGGGGAGCAGAGGCAAAGGCAGAGTAGATGATGCAGGCGAGTACGATAATCGCTCCCTCCAGACAAGCGGCCGCATACCCCTTGAGAAACGATTTGCCGATATTTTGGCTCGGCTCCCCGGCAAAGGCGGACAGCGGAACGGGAGCGATCGCCGTATATAAATAGATGCGAAAAAACCGCCCGTACACCGAGAGGATCATCACAAAAGACAACACCGTGATGAACAGACTGCCCAAAAGGGAGACAACCCACAGCGGAATGCTTTGCCAAAAGCCAACATCTTCAATCGCTTTGGCAATGGTGTTCGGCAAAGTCATAGCCTCCGTCCTTCCAAACCCGGAACGTCCCATCATTGTGGAAATGATTCCCTGAACAATGGTAAACAGCGCCATCATGAGCTCCAGTCCGTAGGTAACGACCGCTTTCGCCAGGACAAAGCGGATAAACAGCTTGACGGCCATCTCCGGCTTTTTCACTTCGGCAAAACTGCCGGTCGTCTTCACCACGCCGATCACAAAAAACAAGACCAGCGGCGCCAGTCCCGTCGCCTGCAACGCGCCGTGAATGTCGGTAATGACGCGCCACACGCCGCCTCCCTTGAAGTCGGCCGGCGACTCGGTAACGAGTTGCCAGATTTCGTTCATTTTCTCGTTCCATGTATCGAGCGCATGTTCGAGGTTGTCAATAATCCAACTGTTTTTGGCCATATACTCACCCCTTTCTGTAAACGGGGAACAGACAAACCGTCCGTTCCCCTCATTTGCGACTCCCGTTTATCCGGCAATCAGAGTAAGAATTTCCTTCGTGAAGGTAATGATAATCCCGCCGGCGAGCGTCAGGAACCCGTTCGCCCGCTGGGAAGGGTCATGAGACTTGAGCGACAATCCGATCTGGACAATGCCGAAGCCGAGGATGATCATGCCGATGGCCCGGATTAAGCCGAATATGAAGGTGGACAAATTATTGACCGTCGTCATCGGATCGCCCTCGGCATAAGCGGTGGAGACGAATACGGTTCCCGTTAACATCAGCATGATGTACAGTGCCAGCGACCGTTTCTTTTTGAATTTCAATTTCATCATTCCCCTCGTAAAAATAGCGACTCCATGTCTTCTTCCGACAGAAGCTCGTACTCTCCGTTTTCATCAAGCGTCACGGTTCGCCAATCCAAAGCGTGTTCCGTGCCGCCATGCTGGAAGGGAGGACCTTTGCCGTCCGTCGTGAGCGCGACATGGGGATGCCTGAGCAAATCGTATTTGTCGTCCTGAACAGGACGCTCGCCGCGAATAAAGAGCAAAGCATGGCGGTTATCGAGAAGCCGCACCTCATCGGGCGTCAGCAAGTCGCGGCCGGACAACTGATAGTTGATCGAATAACTGCCGCCGCGTCCCTTGCTTTGGCCGTATGTGTTCGTGTCGATCGTTTCCTTGCCCAGCAGTTCCGAGACGTATTTGTGGGTGGATTGTTCATTGCCGCCCAGGTACAAAAACACATCGCAGTTCCCGACGATCGATTCCCACGACTCCTTATACAGTGCTTTGAGCTGCGCCAAATTTTGCAGGATGATGGAAACCGAAATCTCGCGACTGCGCATGGTGGAGAGAAGCTTGTCGAATTCATCGGGCAAGGCGACGTTGGCAAATTCGTCCATCACAAAATGCACGTGCACCGGCAAGCGTCCGCCGTGCCGGTAGTCGGCCTCGTACATCAGGCATTGGAAAAGCTGGGTGTAGAGCATTCCGACGATGAAGTTGAAACTGCTGTCGTTGTCGGGAATGACGGCAAACAGCGCCGTCTTCTTTTCTCCCATGACAGGCAATTCCATTTCATCGACCAGGCTCATCCCGGCGATCGTATGCAAGTTGAACTTTTCCAGCCGAACACCGAGGCCGATCAAAATCGATTTGGCGGTTTTACCCGCCGCCAGCTTGAAGATGTTGTACTGTTTGACCGCCAAATGTTCCGGGTCGCGCATGGCCAACCGTTCAAACAACTCATCCAGCGGACTTTGGTAGGTTTCGTCATCTTCCCGCACTTCGGCGGCGCTGATCATCTCCATCACCATTGGAAAATTCTGTTCCTCCGGCGGCGCTTCATAAAGCAAATACAAAACGAGCGCCTCCAGCAGAGCCGTTTCGGACCGTTCCCAGAACGGGTCGTTCGTATTGCTGCCCTTCGGCGTTGTATTGCGAATCAGGTTCGTGACCAGCTTCAGCACATCCTTGTCGTCGTTCAAATAGGCGAAAGGGTTGTAGCCGTGGGAGCGGTGCGGATTGATCAGGTCGAGCACCTTGATGTCATACCCTTTGGCCTTGAGCAGATGACCGGTATCCCGCAAGATTTCGCCTTTCGGGTCGAGAACGACGAAGGACGTATGCGCCTGCATGACGTTCGGTTTGGCGTAAAACCTTGTTTTGCCGGAGCCGGAACCGCCTACGACAAGCACATTCACATTCCGGCGATGCTTGCGGCCGTCGAGTCCGATGCAAACCTGCTTGGTTAAAATTTTGTTTTGCTCCGGTCGCTTGCTTCGATATTTGGCGCATATGCTTTTCGCCCGGCCCCAACGGGCGCCGCCGTGCTCCTCCCTCCGACGGTAGTTTCGCGGAGAAGCCAGATAAACGCCGACGCCGAGTCCATAGGCCAGCGTAAAAAGAGCAGACAGCGGGGCGTATCGTCCACCCACTGAATGTTGAACGGGTGCTTGATCGCCGCGCTGAGATGCTCCACAATCGCCGGCGACCCCCGGAAAGAGAAGGGGCGGTGAGCAATGCCGCCCAAACGACGGGAATCAAAAAAACCGCAAAGAGTATCAAATGACTCCTTGCGGTTTCAACGCGCCTCATGATGGCTCCGTCGTTTATGTTTTTGATAAGGGGCTTCAATTGTTTTGAGCAACAGATCATCGACGGCGTCGGTGGGGCGCTTCTCGCCGATCAAATCGTTACGCGACGCATTCAGCGCATGCACCACAATGCCATGCTCGTAATGATCCAAACAGAGAATCCGTTCTTCTTCCTTCACAGGCGCTCCCTCCCTAAGCAAAATAGAACTTGACGGCGCTTACCTTGCCGGTTCCGGCCGCCGCTGCTTGCCAGCTGCTCTTTGCCAGCTGCTGCGCCAGCATCCGGTTCATCCTGCGGGCCATGTCATGCGCGGCATCCTTCATCACCGTCAGTTCGGCGCGGATTTGCTGCGGCTCCATGTCCTTCAGCTTTTCCGGCACTCGGTGGAAACGAAAGGAGGACGTGTCCACGCCGAACTGTTTGCACAGCATGTAAGAGGCGCAATATGCATGGAACGTAAAATGGGAACGGCTGTAACGGCCATCGCCGCGATCAAGTTCCGCATGCGCCAGCTCCTGCGCGAGCGCCCGAAAAATATCTCCCGCATCCATGCCGCGGCGAATGACAATATTTCTCGTATCCGGCTGATAGAGCGCATGCATTTCCGGCGGCGCTGAATCCCCGATGACGATCGGAACAGGGGCGCGATCCATCAGCGCTTTGATACGCATTCGGTCGTCCGGATAGGCCGGTTGTTCCGGTTTTGGGTTGGCCGTCGTTTGCGCGATGTCGAACATCTTTTTGAGGTTATAACTGATGCCGGTGTTGCCGTCTTCCCTCCGGTACTCCTCGCCCGGCTCCAAAATATAAAAGCCGGTTTCCTTGCGGCGAATAAACACGCCTTGTTCCTTCCACGAATCGAATTCGGCGATGCGGGTCGCCTCCGGCCGCTGCGTGAGAATCAGCGGCGCATTGGATACGCTGTAGCGGTCAAAACGGCTTTGCACATCCAGATATCGCTGAAATTCATCACCGCTTTGCGCGATGGCGGTCGTGGCGGCATCAATCGTCTCATAGGCCCATTGCCTGAGTTCCTGCTTTTTCTGTGCCCACGCTTCCTTGTCAAAAGGTCGCTCGAATGGATTCGTGGAAGAATGGCCGGATGTTTCCTGCCGGAATAAATCGTCCAGATTGCTCATTTCGCTTTCCCTCGCTTTCGGGTTCCGATTGGTTTGGTTTTGCCCGTCTTCGATTTTCCATTATGTCGCTCGCTTCGTTTGGGCAGCGACGATTCCTTGACCATCTGACGCCGTTCTTTCTCCGCCTTCCGATTTTCTTCCCGGATCTCTCGAAGCAGTTCGCGGATCGATGACCGCCGCGGCGCTGTCTTGGCTTCCGGTTCAATCGTACCCCTTGCGGATGCTTCGCTGCGCCCGGAGGTAGGCTCGGACGGATGGGGCGGCTCCGTCGTCGCCATCATGGGGTTTGGGTTGCCGTTCGCCGGGGAAGTTGGCTGCGCCGATTCGGGCCTCTGCATCAGTTCGGCCAAAAAATCGTCGGCGCTCTTCGCTCCTGGCGTTCCCTTGACTTCCGCTCCTTGTACGCCCGTCCTCTGCCGGGTTTGGTCCGATGCTTGTTGTTGACGCTCCCCGAACGCTGGATGGTCCTGCTGTTTCCCGGCGCGGGATTTCTCAATTTCGCTCTTGATGCTGGCTGTATCCACGGTCGCCAGTTTGAAGCGCTCGACGATGCGGTTGATTTTGGACGCGTCCTCGGCCCGCACCATCACGTCGCACAAGCCATCGACATTCTTTTTGTCCCGCAGGGCGCAGTACAAAACGCCGTATCGTTTGGCTTCCTTGCAGAATGTGGGCAGGTCCTCGTTTTTGACGGCAAACACTTTCAATTCCTTGCCGCCGCGGAGCAAGCTTTCCAGACGAATGCTGCCCTTTGTCCGTTTCTGCCCCTGCAGGGCGGCAAACAAATAGACGGCCAGATGCTTAGCGCCTTCACCGGAAATCTTGGCCATCACCTCGATGCCCCGCAGACTCATGTTGACGACCTGATCGGCCGCCTCGGCTCCACTGCTCATGGATGGAATCCTCCCTTCGTAATGGTTGATTTTTCCTGTCACCATGTAGTTTAGTCATCATTTCACCGGATCGGGCAAGGATGCCCGCACACAGCTTCACCTCCTTTCGGAGCGCGGCAAGCCGCTTGGATAGTACGGCTATTTGCTCTTTGTAAGCGACGATCTGGCTTTCCTCCTTGCAGCGGCGGAGGCGGTTGTATAGCGCTTTGCGTTCGCCGTAAAGCGAGCGCATCTCTTGCCGGGTGACAGATACATAGTCCAAAAGCTGATCCTTGCTGGAAATACGGTGCTGACAGAGCAGCTTGGTCTGCGCGGTAATAACCGCCAAATGCCGCAAGTCTTCACGCAATAAAAAATGCGTCCTTCTCACGGACGCGCGAAAATGAGGCAGTATGCCCATCTCATATAAGTAGCGCAGGTACAATGCTTGCAAGCCGCTGAACTTCCTGCCGGATCGAAGCGTTCCTTTGCAAACGGCCCGTCTGCGTCGCGGCATCGGCAAAGGCTGTGGTTTACGGGGAATGCGGTTTCGCAAAATCCGCTGTTTCAGAGCTTCTTCCGTATAGTCGTCTCCCAGACTGCGCAAACGAACGAAACGTTCCTTTCCGGGCGGACGCACCACCACATGCTTTACGGTCGTTTTCACTTCATAGCCCTGCTTCTGCAACGTGGCGATAAACTGGGTCCATGTCATCGATGCCGCGATCGCCTGATCCACATCGGTCCGAATCAATCCTCGCCAAGTCGGCTTGCCTTCCCGATCCGCTTTCCATTCTCCGTAGTGTTTGGCCTTGCCCGGCTCGGGCTGCTCGATCACTGACAATGCATGTTCCCGGCATAACCGGTCGGATGTTCTCCTTAGAAGGGCGTAGGAGGCTTTGTTGTCGTAGTACCGTTTACCGTCCATAAAGGAGACGGAGTTCAGCACAAAGTGATTGTGCAAATGCTCCTTGTCCAGATGGGTCGATACCACGACTTCAAAACGATCGCCCCATAGCTCCTGCGCCAGCTTGACGCCGATGGTGTGCGCCGTTTCCGGCGTCGTTTCACCGGGTGCAAACGATTGGTATCCGTGAAACGCGACTATGCCATCCATCTTTTGAAATTGACGCTTGGTGCGCTGCATTTGCTCGTAAGCGGTAAGCGGATCGCAATTGATTCCGCTCACATAAAGCTGTTCTTCCGTTTTGGCATCCGCTTTTGCATATCCCAGCACCTGCCGCAAGCCTTCATTCTTCTCGGCGCGATCTTGCGCTGTTTTGTCGGGATTGGTGGCGTAATCAATCACGCGCTTCAATCGGTCGGTGACATCCCATATCGCCGTCGTCGCCATACGTGACGCCTCCTTTACGGCGGATGCACATTTGGAGTCGCTTGCTCGGTTCTTCGTTCCGGCGCAGTCACGGCCTGTTGAATCTGTTGGACGGCGCGGCGCAATTGATCAGCCTCCTGCTGAAAAGCGGCCCGATCCAGATGGCCTGTCGCATGTGCTTTCGCCGCCAGTTGATTAAGATTGTTGCCAATGGCGTGAAGCTCGCGCATCATCGCATAATAATCCGGCGGCGGCGGCGCCTTCGGGATATAGCCATTGATCAAGGAACGGAGATAACCTTCCCGTGAAAGTCCGGATTTTTTCGCATTGGCTTGGAGTCTTGCGTCTTCTTCATTGTTCACCCATACCTGAATGCGAATCCCTCGTTTTCTCATCGCTTTCGCTTCTTTCTTCAAAAAAATGGTCTTAATAAAAATGCTAAATGGCTTCTGCCGTCTCTGAAAAATACCGTTCATTGTTGCAACCTTTATTCTTGAAAAACAGCGTGTTGTTTAGATGAGGGGTATTAGGGGCCTGCCCCTAACAAGCCGAATTTGGGAGACCAAATTCAGTGCTTGCTGCAACACGAGACATTCGTCTCGCGTTGCCTTCAAAGCACCTGCCGGGAAAAAGAGGGAACCCCAAAAACACAAAAAAGACGCCGATCCGCTCGGGCGTCTTCCGCAGAACTTTTTTGTTATCGCACCAACCAGCGGTAATCCTGGCGGCAGTCTACAATGAAATCGACATACACGATTTCATCCTGAATCTGATACAACACCAGATACCATTTATCTACGAACATTTTGTGATACTTGTTTGACGGGATAAATTCCGCTTCGAGAAAAGGATAACGTTCCGGCATTTGCGCCAAGGAACGTATCGCATGCAGCAATTCGTTTTTCGTTTTTCGCGCCGCATCCGGACTTTTCTCCGCAAGAAATCGCACATGAACCGCCAGCATTTGGCGGGCGCGATCAGAGACGACGATCTTATAACGGGGCATCTTTTCCATGCTGAACCTCGTCGATAATGCCCTCCAGGTAAGCGTCCAGTTCATCCGGCGTCACACCAGCACGGCCCGCCAAACGATCCTCTTGCACAGCGAGCAGTTCTTCGCGCAGCTTTAACATCTTCTCGCGACGGGAGAACGTCTCAATGTCCATCACGACGAGATCGCCTTCACCGTTCTTGGTCAGATACACCGGTTCCCCGGACGATTTGCATAGATCGGCGATTTCATTATAGTTTTGCCGGATACTGGCGGAAGGCTTGATAATCATCTTGGTCACTCCTTGCATAGCTGTATATTGATTTTATTATACCTATTACATGCTATACAATCAATGCGTTTGCGCTTATCCCCAATCTATTCACATCTTATCCACATGCTGCGAAAATTTTCCGTAACCCAAAAGAAAAGACGCCAACCGTTCAGCGTCTACCGCTATCGGGATGGTTCACCGCGTCTTCGTCGGAATTCCATCAATTCGTTGTTTACATCCTTTCCGAACTTAGGCGGCTCATCGGATATGAGAAGGGTGGGGGAGAGGAGCCTCTGTATCGTGGTCGCCGCCAATCGCCCCGGCTCATCATTATCCAGGTGCAGAACAAGTCGATTTACTTGGGGAAAGCACTGCAAGTAATGCGTTAGGGCAGACGGAGGAGTAGAGTCCTCCCCATTTGTCCTGGGCCTGTATATTCCGGCCAGCGACAGCTTATGCGCCTGCCGCCAATCCCGGCCGGCGAGATGTTCCAGTGTACAGTAGGATAAGAGATCAATAGCGCTCTCAAACAGATGCAGTTCCGTACTGTTTTTCGAGGCCGGAATGGAAAACGAATACCGCTTGTCGCCGCCAACGGCTTCCCCATATAACGGGTGCTTGTCGTACCGCGTATCGCCGCATAGCGCGGCGTCCCTTCCTGGTCAAATCCGACGAATACTGCGTTGTGATAGCGTCGGCTTTCATACAAGCGCCCCGTTTCGAGACAGTAGTCGATCAACGTGCGATGGATACCGCGTTTGCTGAGATAGGCCATGACGCGATGCGATGTATGATTCGGTTCGGGAAGCTCAAACCGCGCTGGAGATGAGCGTTGTTGCAAAGATTGCGAAAATGCAGGTGCGCCGCCTGGATGAACGCCTTCAATTTGCAGCACCGCATCGGGAAAAGACATGCCCCGCACTTTGATCAAATAGTCCAGCGCCGAGCGTCCGCCGATCCCCTTGACCACCAGTACCATTTGCCGTTGGAAATTTTCAAGCTGTCGTGTGTCCGGGTGGTGTAGACATTGCGAGAGCATCGAACCAGTTCTGCCGGCTCGTGCATATGCAGATATGTGAGCAGGTCCAGTCTTTTGGCACGTTCGATCTGTTCCTTGTTTACATAGCTCATTGCCGCAGACTCCTTTTGGAAATCCAGGCAGCGTCCGATGGGTATATGGTTCATCGTGCCTTACCCCTCTTTTTGGGGTACGTATAAGCTCTGCCTTCCTTCAACTTCGTAACGCCTTTCTTTTTCATGAATGCGTCTAAATCGCCTTCATGAACTTGACTGGTCACCCCGTTTGAGTCGCGGATGTAATAATACGTGTCGCCAAATCCGTTTTTCTCTTTGGATATCAACTCCAACGATGGCACTGTTTCTCCCTCCTCGATCAAGCCGGTTCCATAACCAAAAGGCGGCAAAATCGGACAAAAGCATCCGCCGCTTGGGATGGCATACAACATGTTCATTCCTCCGGAAATGAGAAAAGGACCCCAAAACCGGAGTCCATTTCGTCATGAGATTTATAATCTTAACAGGTGGGCTTATCTTCGACCTGTGAAATACTACGCATTGTAAAAATCTCCTAAACAGCAAAAAAGCCTGTCTCACGATGAAGCAAGGCAAGCTTTCCTACCGATATTGCGATGACTTACCGATCCCTGTCCGGTTCACTTTTTTCCATTTCTTTAAACTCGATGCCGTCGATGGCATGCTCGTAAAGGAAGACCTTGATGGCGCGCATATCATTCGTGTTGTCGTACGCTGTCAACAGTTCGTTAAACTTCTCCATGTTTTTCTCTGTAATGGTCAGCATACCGTTTCCCTTTTCCAATAGCGGCTTGTTGGCCAGTAAAAGTGAAGTCCGCTTGTTGCCATCCCAAAACATCTGCCGCCGCGCGCCCCACAGAAAAGCGGTAATTGCCCTCTCGGTATTCGTCATATCCGCAGACAAAAGCACTGCTAATTCCTGCTCGATTTCACCGCTTACGGTGAGAGGGGGCACATCATCCGTTCCGGGAATGCCGATTCTTCCCGTTCGCAAAACGCCCCATTCCAACGCTTCGTTTCTCGCCACATATTCGTTCAATTTGCAAATGTATGTCAGCGTTGTCGGCTCGTCAATGGTAGTAACTAGGTAGCGCCAGGCATCCCGCATATTCAGTACGGCCTGAATGTCGTCCAAGGTAACACCGGGTACGTTCACACCGTTCAAAATCGTTTGCGTCTGCGGGAAGGTGATGTTTCGGTTCTCCATCTTCATGCCGCAATATATATTTTCATCCCATTTCTTTTTGGCCAGAAACACGCTCTGTTGCCTGGTCAATGCAAATTTATCCGAGAAAGCGTTCATCTTCGTTCCCTCCGCCTGTAGTTCATTAGTTCCGGTTTTTAGCTGAAAGGCATAGATACGCCACTAATTGGGATTAGAAATTAAGCAAAAGCGAGCCAACTCCAAAGGGAGTGGTCGCCATATACATGTTCGATATGAGCCATCTTCGCTGCGGCATCCTGCCTTAAAAATTCCAGCGTGTCTATCGCTTTT
The DNA here is from genome assembly GCA_024704175.1 of Paenibacillus sp. P25. Taxonomy (GTDB): domain Bacteria; phylum Bacillota; class Bacilli; order Paenibacillales; family NBRC-103111; genus Paenibacillus_G. The sequence continues at coordinate 5,688,140 of CP085629.1, read as the reverse complement.
TTCAGCTTCTGTTCATTCATCGCAAGCACCTTTTAATTTTCTGAACTATTGAAGAGGAGTTAATGCTTTAATCTCCTCAACCGACAGTCCTGTTGCTTTAGCAATGGTTTGCATATCGATTCCCATGGCAAGAAGCCTAGCCGCGGTCTCTGCTTTTGCCTCTGCTCTGGCTCCTTCAATACGCGACTTTTCGTCGCTGAGCGCCTTCATCCGGGCGTCGTAAGCCATACGCGCCGCGGCATCCTGACTTAAAAATTCCAGCGTGTCCATCGCTTTTTTCAGCATTGGTTCTTTCATCGTGAGCACCTCCCAATTCGATCTGTCTACGCCTTTCAAAAACAACAACCAATTGACTAATCCACCCCGGTCAAGCGGAATCGAATGCTGATCCAGCTTCGTCAGCTCCATCACATGAATCTCGATATCATCCAGAAGCGCTATCCCGGTATGATCTTCCCGCAAGTGAAACACGCTGTGGTAACGATCATTGGGTAGACAGGAATAATTCAAAATGTTGATCGTCACGCATTTTTTTAACGCATTGTAGTTGCTGCCCTTCGGAATCTGATGATAGTACATCTCGGCCCAATAGAACAGGGTCCTTTTCTCCATATGATACGGATTAAATAGCTGCATCTCAATATTCAGCAGTTCGCCCTTTGCCGTTTTGGCCTTTATGTCCATGATCGACTGCTTATCGTCGGGGCCGTCCGCCTCCGTATACGGGTTCAGCAGGACAATCTCCGTCAGCGGCGTCTCGCCCGCCTCGCGAAATGTGCTGTTCAAAAAAGCGAGCAGCACATCCCGATTATGTTCGCTGCCAAAAATGCGTTTGAAAACAATATCCACGCGGGGATCAAGCAAGTCATGCATCGGAAAACCACCCCATTCCTTTCCTTTTTAGTATATCATTTTCGTCCTGGAAGATGAAATACTTCGCCGGGACATCGGCATGTTACAACACGCCAATTGTGCGCAAATATGCGAAACATCGGCATGGCCTTGGATGTAAAGCGCGATACCAGACCGTTATCGCTCGCGGCCTACCACCCGCCGTTCCGGCGCTTCCGGTTCTTCGTCCGGCATGCTATCCACGGCTTCGTTCTCCCGTTTGTCCATATTCAGCAGGGCATTCAGTTCCGCAAGCCGCGCCGCTTTCGTTTGAAGCTCCTGCTCCTTCTCAAATGGAGCCGCGATTTGTTCTTTCGCCGTTTCCATTTGCTGCCGCAAAGTAGCAAGCTGTTCACGGGCATGTTCCAGCTTCGCAGGCAAGTCGGACAAGGCATTGTTGATGCGGCTTATGTTGCCGCCTGCATCCGCTCCGAGCGTCACCGTATGACCCAGGGCGCCGCGCAGCGTGACCTTGTACTCCTTATGGAAGCTGTCAAAGGACAGCCACAAGGAAAAGCCAAGATAGCTTCCCGCGCTTGCGGATCGGGCGACGTCATGCCCTTGCATGCGTCGAGCAAAGCCGCGCCCGCCGCCGCCCTCTCCGAATAGGTGTAATCCTTGACCGTCATGCCGGGGAATTTATCTGCCCCATCCGCCTCGGATGCCAGAGAACGTGTATACAAAGCAACGTCCTGTTCATAGCCGGCAATTCGTTCCTCCGTGGACTTGATTTGCTGCGGCAGCACTTTGAGCGACCGGTCCTCCAGCGCATAGCGCTGGCTCAAGTGGTTGGCTTTGAGCAGCTTCAATTTGGATACCTGAATGTCCAGGTCCATTTTCTCTTTGATGTACGGGTTGCCGGTCGCCAGCGCCTTCACCTCGGCATAGGAGAGAGCCGTCTCGTCAATATCCTCGGCGGAACGGACAGGCGATTTGCTGGTCATGATCTGCGAAATGAAGCGCTGCTTGTTTTCGAGTGTCTGGTACAAATACGCGTCGAACGTGTTCTCCGTCACATAGCGAAAAATATGCACCTCGCTGTTCTGATTGCCTTGCCGGATAATGCGCCCGCTGCGCTGCTCCAGGTCGCGCGGACGCCAAGGGCAGTCGAGGTCGTGAAGGGCAATCAGCTTCGTTTGTACATTCGTTCCCGCGCCCATTTTGAATGTCGATCCAAGCAGTATCCGAACCTGTCCGCTGCGTACTTTGGCGAACAATTCCTTTTTCTTGATCTCGGTATTAGCGTCGTGAATAAAGGCGATTTCGTCAGCCGGGACACCTTTCTCCATCAGCTTGCGCCGCGACTCGTCGTACACATTGAAGGCACCATCCTGTTTCGGAATGGACAAATCGCAAAACACCAACTGGGTCAACCGCTGCTCCTGATGTTCCGCCCAATACCGGAAGACATTGTCCGCGCAGGCGCTGACTTTGCTGCCTTCGTCGTCGGGAAGCAGGGGATTCGCCAGCCGTTGATCGAGCGCGAGTTTGCGTCCGTCATTGGTGATCGTCAGCATATTGTCCTCGTGCGGCTCCACTTCCTTCGCCCGCACCCGCTCGGCGCGGCGGGCAAGATCCGCGACCATGTCGCGCTGAAAGTCGCTTGGCGGCACCGCAACATTATGATAATGCGCCTTCGGCACGGGGAGTTGGAGCATGTCCGCCGTCTGGATGTCGGCCACTTCTTTGAACATATTCATCAGTTCCGGCAAATTGTAAAAACGGGCAAACCGGGTTTTCGCCCGATAGCCCGTTCCTTCCGGCGCTAGCTCTATCGCGGTGACAGTTTCGCCAAATGTCGAAGCCCAAGCGTCAAAATGTTGCATTCCCTGCCTCTTGAGCCGCTCGTATTGCAAGTAGCGCTGCATCGTATACATCTCGGTAATGGAATTGGAGATCGGCGTTCCGGTCGCGAAAATAATGCCCCGGCCCCCGGTCAGCTCGTCCAGATAGCGGCATTTGGCAAACATGTCCGACGACTTCTGCGCTTCGGTTTGCGACAGTCCGGCCACATTGCGCATTTTCGTATAAAGAAACAGGTTTTTGTACGAATCGGCCTCGTCCACGAATAGCCGGTCTACGCCCAGTTCCTCGAAGGTCACGACATCATCCTTGCGGCTGGTATCGTTCAGCTTCTCCAGCTTGATTTGCAGCGTCTTTTTCGTTTTTTCAAGCTGCTTGATCGCATAGCGTTCGCCTCTGGCTTCCTTGAGTTCCCGGATGCCGCTTGTAATTTCCGAAATCTGCTCGTACAGTTGCTTGCCGTTGGCGCTCCGTAGAGATCGGAATTTTTTCAAACTGCGAATGGCCGATGATAATCGCATCATAATCGCCGGTAGCGATCCGCGCGCAAAACGTTTTGCGGTTTTTCGTTTCAAAGTCCTTTTTGGTCGCCACCAGAATATTCGCCGACGGATATAGCTGCAAAAACTCCGCCGCCCACTGTTCGGTCAGATGGTTCGGAACGACCAGCATACTCTTGTTGCACAGTCCCAAATGCTTGCTCTCCATCGCTGCGGCGGTCATCGCGAACGTTTTTCCTGCGCCGACACAATGAGCGAAAAGGGAGTTGCCGCCGTACAGCGCCCGGGCAACCGCATTGACCTGGTGCTGGCGCAGCCGGATTTCCGGGTTCATCCCGGTGAATCGGATATGACTGCCGTCGTATTCGCGAGGACGGATGGCATTGAACCGGTCATTGTACAGCCTTGTCAGCCGTTCGCGCCGCCGCGGGTCTTTCCATATCCAGTCGCGGAACGCTTCTTTCATCATCTCCTGCTTTTGCTGGGCGATGGCCGTTTCCTGCTTGTTCAGCACACGTTTTTCCACGCCATCCTCATACACGGTGTCAAATACGCGCACGTCCCGCAAATTCAGCGTATCTTCGAGAATTTTGTACGCATTGACGCGGTTTGTGTCGTACGTGACGTTCGCCTTGATATTGTTGCTGCGGTCATCGCTTTTGCCTTTGACGTTCCAGGCGACCGTATATTCGGAATACATCACGTTGATGTAGGTCTGGTACATCGGCGGCGTGTCCACCAGCTCAAACAGAAATTGCCGAATGTCTTCCGGCGGCGACCAGGTTGCGCCCAAGCGGACATCGATTTCGGAGGCGTCCAGGTCTTTCGGCTGAACCGCTTCAAGCGCTTTGACGTTTTCGCCGTAACGTTCAGCCTCATAGGCCGCAAACTGTCTGGCCACACGCAGCTTCTCCCGCACATTGCCGGACAAGTACGCATCCGCGGTTTCGTAGATCGGCTTACCTTCCTCGTCCAGATTTTCGGGATTGGGAAAGATGAGGCCGCGCAGCTCTTTTATCAGTTGCTCTTCCGTCCTGCCGGTTAACTGCGCCATATACGGCAGGTCGACACGGGCTTTTGCGCCGATGGAAACGGCAAGCGCCTCCGAAGCGGTATCCACCTGCTCCACATGGATGCGCCGCCGGATCGTGCGCTTGGTGAACATATCCGCCTTGCGCAGCGACCGTCCTTCCTCATCCATGATTTCCAGCGAGCAAAGAAGAAAGTAAGAACTGTCATCCGAAAAGGCAAGGCTGTTGGCGCGGCTGTTGATCAGGCCGTATTGCGCCGTAAACCGGTCATACTGCGCATTCAGCTTTCGCTGTTGCTGCTCTATCATCTCATCGCTATAGTCTTCGGTTTGGTACTCGATCAGTTCGCGTACGGTGTCCCGCAGCTGAATCATCCCTTTGATGCGGCCTGCCGCCGTCGCCGAGGTGTCCACGCGCCGCATCCGGCTGTTTTCCCGGAAGTAGATGTGACCGTCCACCAGCGCAAAGCTGAAATTGCGGACAGACGGGTCAGCAGGGAGGGAAGGTTCTTCTTCCTCCGGCTGGTCTTCCCGTTCCAGCTCCACCCATTCGGCATGGATGTTCGACAATGCTTCGCGCAGCAGTTCATCCAGGTTGGCGTCCGCGTACGGCTTGCAGGTCGTTTCCTGCCGGTTGCCGTACATTCGATCGTCAAAGGCCATTGTGCCAAGCACCATGTCAGGATGGGCGGCAAAGTAGCTATTCACCGGCACACCGTCCGCTGTCTCGGCCAGTGAAAGCCATGCTTCGGTTTGCTCGCTGACGGCGACCATGCGATCCCGTTTTTGCAGAAATAAAATGTCGGCGGTCACTTCGGTTCCGGCATTGGCCAGAAACGCATTGCTCGGCAGACGCACGGCTCCGAGCAGTTCGGCGCGCTCCGCAATATATTTGCGAACCGCCGGGTTCTGCTTGTCCATCGTGCCTTTGGACGTAATAAAAGCAATGATGCCGCCCGGACGCACTTTGTCCAGTGTCTTGGCGAAAAAGTAATCATGGATGAGAAACTTGTGTTTGTCGTAACGTTTATCCGCCACGCCATAACCGCCGAACGGCACGTTCCCGATGGCGAGATCGAAGAAGCTGTCCGGCAAATTCGTCTGTTCGTAGCCGCTGACCGTAATCGACGCCTGCGGGTATAGGCGCCTGGCAATACGGCCGGTAATGCTGTCCAGTTCCACGCCAAACAGCCGCGAGCCTTGGAACGACTCCGGCACAAGTCCGAAGAAATTGCCGATGCCGCAGGACGGCTCCAAAATATTGCCGCTGCGAAAGCCCATCGTTTCCAGACAGTCGTACATCGCCTTGATGACGGTCACAGACGTATAATGGGCATTCAACGTTGACGCGCGAGCGGACGCATATTCATCCGGCTTCAGCACATTTTTCAGTTCCGCATATTCAGTCGCCCACTGCGTGTTCGCTTCGTCAAACGCCTGCGGAATGCCGCCCCATCCGACATATCGAGCCAGTACCGCCTGCTCGTCCGCTGTCGCTTGCCGCTGCTCCTGCTCCAGCTTGTTCAGCGACCGAATCGCTTCCATGTTCCATTTGAACTTCGTTTTTGCGCCGCCATGCCCCAGTTCATCATCCGTAATCCGGTAGTTGACAGCCGGGATAGACGGGCGGACTGGCGCGGCGCGGCCGGCCACACGATCAGGGGAAAGGGAAGCGTCTGGCTGCGATATGGGCTCTCGCCCCTCCGTCACCAGCTCTTCCGGTAAAACCGCATCTTCCGCTGTTTCCCCTGCCGCTTCGTCAGACCGTTCCAACTCCTGCTCTCCGGTAATCAGATGATCGTTCAGCGGGTTTTCGCACAGCATTCGCTCAAAATCCCGGCGGTTCACCTCTTTGATGAACAGCGGGAACTGACGGTCTTGCAGCGTCACTGTTCGTTGCTCCAGCTGCACAACTTCATATTCGTCCGCGCCGATCCAGACCGTGCTGCCCGCGTCATAACCGTATCGTGCCCGTTCCCGATTCACCGGCGTGTGTTCCGATTCCGCTTGTGCGTCTGGTCGGGAAAGCCCCGAAGATGCATCCGGTCGCGGCGCATCGGGCCTGGCCAATTCCGCCGCTTGCAGCCGCAGCTTTTCCTCCTGTTCTTCCGCAAAGGCAGGCAATCGCTCGGCTTCCTGCCGGTTCAAGTAACGACCCGCCGCCAGCAGTTCGCCGATACGTTTCTGCACCTTCATCCACGGCAAGATGACTTGAGTATCCGGGTTCATGATGGAGCCGCGGGTCAGCGTGATGCCTTTGCTGTCATAATTCATGTGAATATCCGTGCCGATCAGCGCGGGGAGACGCCCGCCGGTCCCGTATTCCCGTTTCAGGAAATCGGCGTTCTCCTGTGCGGACAGCGACTGCTGGAAATGCAGCGCAATGCGATACTTGCCGTTCTCAAAACCGCCGCCGTTTTGCAAAATGGCGTCAATGACCGCTTGCGGCATGAAAAAAGCGGAGGCTTTTGCGTCCTCCGCTTGTTCCATCCACAGCGTCTGTTGCTCGATGGAGGGTTCCAACTTTCGCGACAAGTCAAATTCGTTCAACAGCATCATGCTGGCGATATGCCCGGCGATGACGCCCCAATCGTAAAAGCTTTGCGCCGTGCGTTCCTCCGCCGTTCCCGTCCATAGATGCAAAACGTTGCGATACGGTTCAAACCCGGCCTGCACGCCTTCATCAAGCGTCAGTTCGGTGATGCCTGCCGGAAACAAACCGCGCACATACAACATGCGCTCGCGCTCATCCTCGTGAGCAAGGAAAAATGCTGCAATGTCCGACTTGCTCTCCCGCGGCGGCGCGGCTCGGAGCATGTCATTGATGATGGCATGGTCGTGAAAAAACGGAATACTTCGGTCCTCCGTTTCCCGGTCGTACCATTTTAATGATAAATCAGTTCCGCGAGAATCAGTTCCTCCGCCTGCTGCTTCAGGTTGTTCATGTGTCCCGTCCAGCCCAGCGGATCGCTCGCCTTGTCCGGGGCCGGGTGAGACGCGAGCAGTTCCTTTATCGTCCGGTCGATCTGCTCCCGCGCCGTCCGGTCGATGTCTGCCAGATGCCGGTTCAACTGCTCCGACAACATCAGGTGGGCGTACATGCCCTTCCGCTCGGTTTTCAGAAACGTCTTGCGCATCATCCCGTACTTCCCGATGGTCGTCTCCGCTTCGCTCAGCGTCAGGTTGGGCAGCAGATAATCCCCTTGCGGCGTGTACGTCAGTTCCATGTTCATCCTTCCTTTCTTGCAGGGTAGCTTCATTGTGCGGCAAGGAATCGGGTCTTGCAAGGGTATGGAACGATTGACCATCATTAGCACGTTGCGCCTCCCGGCGCAGCGCTCGGACGGTCGATTCCACTTCCCGCAGCATCATCTCGGACACATCGCTGATCGCTGCGCCCAAGTGGGACAGCACAGGAAGCGTGTTGAAATACCCGATGCCGGACAAATCCTCGATGCTGATGTAATGTGCGGGATCGAGTCCGCAACGGGTCATCGCCATGTAAGCGACGGCCGTTTCGGCCATTTGCTTGAACAGTAATTCCACATGTGGTATGTCCAGGTCTTCCAGCAAACTGTGCTCCCGCTCTTTCATCAACTCCGCCACATAATCGGCGCTGTTGTCATCCACCGCATTCCGCGCAGCGACCGAGCAACGCAGCAGGCAGATCCGCACGTGGTTCAATCTCATCCGGCGCGCCGAACGCATTTTCCAGCGTTTCGATCACATGAGCCGTATCGCTGTCCTGCAACCGCCAAAGCGACACTTGCGGCTGGCGTCTGCTCTGGGTATCCGATACGTCAAACACATGGCGCAGACCCAGGTGGTTGCCTCGGTCTTCGATCAGGGCAATCCCTTTTGCGCCGCGCTTCACCCAGCGATCCAGCCGCTTGTTCCAGACGTCAATCGGCGCGCAGGCCGTCGCGTCAGGACGTTGTGCGTAGATCAACAGTTGATCCTGGAACGGATATTTATAGTTCCAGGCCGCCGTCCGCAAAAAATCCGCCCACCGCTCAGGTTGATTCGTCACCGTGTGAGCCGTGCTGGCGACCAGTTCGACGATGCGTTGCAACTTGGCTGTCATGAGAGCACCTCCCTTACAGAAACGTTATTTGATTGGTCAGGCGAACGCCTTCCTCGGAATAACGAGCCGTAATCCGAATGAGTCCAATAAGTTACAGGCGATGCAGATTTCGGCGGACAGCGGACGGAGAGAGACCCACCTCCAAAGCCAGCTTTTTGCCGGACAACAAGACGCAGACCATGCCGGCCGCCCGCGTGGTCCATCAGGTAGCTGTACAATAGTTTTGCTGCAGGAGGGACCTTCGCTTTGGCCAGCAGTTGATACCGGGTAAGATCATTCATAAACTTCCTCCTCGGCAGACGTTATCGCTCCGGCGATCGTTCCGACAAACGCTCCGGCCGGACGTAGCAGTACAGATAGAAATTGTAGTCTCCCGCATGCGGGAAACAACGCAGGTAGTACCGATGGCGTGCGGTTTGAAAACAAAAGCCGTATACGCCGGAATACCACGCCCCCGATAATCGGGCCTCCGGATGCGACAGGCAAAGTTGATGCATTCGGTCGCGGCTTTGAAGCCATCCCTGCTCGGTCAATGCCCGCACAACCGCATCCAGTTCCGCCCGGAAAGCCGGCGTTTTAAGCGCTGGAGCATGATCGAACCAGGTTGACCAGAACGTCTCGCCGCCGCTGCCAAAATAACCGCGCAGGTGCCCGATGCAACCCCGTTTCGTATCCTTCTCTATCGAAGCGGAATAAAAATAGGCCGCGTCCTCCGAAGCGGCCGTTTGCAGTCTTTCCAACATGTTTTTTCCTCCCGGCTGGTATAGAAGTGTCCTCTAATGGGTTCCCCTGTGCCATAATCGTCGTAGCTGGACAAATTGGCATGATAAAAGACGACGTCGCCGTCCAGCAGGGAGAACGTTGCCCCGTATGGATCGACGAAGTTGCGCTGAAACCCTTCCATCCGCCACTGATTGTCCAGCGGCGCGTTTTTGTATTGCAGATGCGGGTGGTTCAAGTCTTGATTGCGGATCGTTTCGATGTTGAAATTAACGATGATGTACCCATCCTTCAGAAATACGGGCGCATTGTCGTCCAGCCGGTGCGTGCGGCCGTACTCGGCCAGATTGAAGCCTTTCGGCACCACGTACGGCGCGGCGGGCAAGCTGTAGTCCCCCGCCACCGCTGAACCGAAGCGTTGGCGCGGGCCGCATCAATGCCGGAGGGCACCTGCGTGCTTCCAACAAACGTCCGAAGCTGAGGCGGCGAAGCAGCATGATGTCATAGCCGCCGACATACGTCGGCTTCTGCGCATCCTTCATATACTGATTGATAAACGTCTGCCTGTCTCCGGGCGAACCGTTTAACGACCAAAGGGTTGCGGCGGTGTCGGTCAACTCCTGCTTCGGCACATTGCGCAGGCGAGCGTCGAGCGTCACATACCGTTTCTCCGCATCGTCGCTGGAGCCGATACGAATAAACCGCCGACTGCCTGAATGATAGTAGAGATCGACTTCCTGCCTGTTCTTCCCCTTGCTGTCCACAAAATAAAACGTCGGTGTAATGAGGATGCCGTCGCCCGAGCCGAACATGTTGCCTTTCGTCATGACTTCGAATTTGACATGGTAACCCGTTTTGACCGCAACATTTTTCTTGCCGCTCTCCGGGTGACTGCCTTGCCGTACCGGCAGCACGTAAGGAGGGGTATTGCCGCGCGGTGCGCCGTCAATGCCTTTCGTGCCGACCCAGTAGGCGTTTCCTGTCGGCGTCGCGCTGCCCTTTTGGGTTCGGAACACCGATTCCCAGGCAAAATCGGCAATGTCGGTGATGCGGAAATCATAGAGACGTCCGATCACTTCCACTGGAACCACCTGCGCGGACCACATGGTTGGACAAGTCCAGATTGGCATTCATCTGGGACGTAAAGGAGGCCGGACTATTCTCGGCAAACGTTCGGAATAACACGTCGTAATGGCCCTCGTCCACCCAAACGGGCAAGTAGAAGGTCGTCTGCAACTGACCGACCGGGATGGACACCCACGTGTCCTTGGGGACGAACGACGTGCGATCCGCTTTGTACACATCGAACGGAAAGCGTACCTGCTTGTCCCTCACATACTTGGCATAATCCCGATTTCCGTAGCCCTTGATGTCCATGTGCGGGCCGCTTGTCGGAATCGTCACGGAGAAGGGCCGGTCCAGAATGAGCGCCGACCGCCCGGCAGTCGGCTGCGTTTTCTGGTTGTGGGCCTGATCGTCCGACACCGAGGCGTAGTTCACCACCGGCGTATGCACCGTCACCGGATTGATGCCGCCGATCGGATAGCTCTTGTTTTCTCCGCCGCCAATGCCCTTAACCAGTGTATAAAAGATGGTTCCGGTGCTCGGTTGATTGGCTTTATTCGTTTTTCCGGCATCAATGACATAGCCAGAGCCGTACAGCACATCTTGCCCAATCATTGGCGGGGCCGGTATCGCCCCCGGCGTCGGACCTTTTTCCTCAACGATTCGATTGTCCATAATCGTATTTCCGTTAAAAACGAACGAGTCGTTTTTTACCTTGATCTTGCCGATGTCTTTCTCGGCCTCGTTGGTCCAGTCCTCGTTTGGTACGGAAGGCCGCCTGGAGCCGCCGGAAATCGTTTGTCCGGGAAGCGTCACATTCGAATAGACCGGATCGATGATATGCGCGTTGAGCGACGCATCATGCGCGGCGGAAACGGTTGGCGGCGCATAGCCATTCGGCTCCAGCGTCACCGTTCCCGACGGAAGCGCATAATTGGAGACAATCGCCTTCTGAATGCCGTACACTTCGAGATTTTGAATCGTCCAGAAGCTGTACTTGCGTTCAATCGAATAGTTTTTGGTGACCGTCTGTGTATCTGAACGCGGAACGGTAATGGTGGTCGGATTCCCGTCCGCATCGGGCGGGCCGGATCGCGTCTCCGTCCAGGTGAGGGTATATGTTTTACTCACCTGAATCGGGTATTGCTTCGTGCCGGTCGTTTCCGTGAACGTGTTGCGATACAAGTACGATTTGGCCAAAGCGTTCACATACAGGTTCTCTGAAGTCGGAATGCCTTGCAGCACATCAAATTTTTCTGCGCCGCGCGCATCCGCCTGAATGACAGCAGAAGCGCTTGGCTCCATCGCTTCGGCCTGCTGGGAAGCGCCGGGCTAGCGGTTTTCCGTCGCCGTCGCCTTTGCGTACCGTATGATCGGATGTCGAGTCCCCCGTATTGCCGTCCACATCCTTCACAACGACGGTGATTTGCACGCTCACTTTGTCGCCGGACGTGAACGGGATTTTGATCGGAATCGTTTTACTCGTTGACGTGCCGGAGAGGTTTCCGGTTTTGTCGCCCGTTTGAACGAGCCTGGCATTTCGAATATCCGTGATCTCGTATGACTTCAAATTCTTTAGCGACTCGACTTCAAAAACAAAATCCCCGTCCACTTCAGTCACGATTTGATCGACCGTTTCCGGCGCTTCAATCCGGGACGTAACCGTTACCGAGGAAGGAATTTTGTAAATGCCGATAAAGTTGGAGCCGCCCGATCCCACCAAAATGGAACGCTCTTTGAGTTTGGGGTCGCCTTTTTCCAGTACGAACAGCTTCTCGTCGGGTTTGTTATTGTTCGTAACGTAAGACCGGATGATCTCATACGTCTGACCGCCGGAAGTGATTTGTCCTTCGAACGTATGGTTCGCTTCCTCGCCGGTTGCGAAAACGCCTTTGTCCACTTCTTTGAGTCTGGTGCCGTCTTCTTTTTGATAGATGGCCTTCACCGGATTGTTCTCCGCATATTCGGCAACCGCGTCCGTTCCGCCCAGATGCACCGTAAAGCTTCGCATTCGCACCTTCGGATTCGTTTCGGGATTTTCTTGCAGCCAGTCTTTCCGCGTCGGGTCCTGCTTGGGCGATAAATAGGAGCGAACGATCGTATACGTTTTTCCGTTGTCCTCAATCGTTTCAGGAAATTCATGATCGATCGTTTCCCCAACTTTGTACTTGCCCTTTAGAAACGTAACTTGCGGTTGCTCTATGACTTTTCCGTTCACGGTTTTCGCAATGACATCAACGGGAAATTCCGCGCTTCGATAGGGTACATGAATGCCGAAATAATCGTCCAAGTCGTCCGGATGCGCCCAAGGTTCAGCCCTTTTGATCTCATCTAACGTATAAAATGGCCCTTTGCGCACGTTGCCGTTTCCGTCGATAGACACCATGATGGCATGCAAATATAAGTCGTCGTTGTCTTTGATGTCGCCCATGCCCGCTTTCCACATGCCTTCCGTGACGAGCGCCTCGCTGACTTCGTAATAGGTCGTGACAGGCTGGCCGGGGATGGGCGGATTCGGTTCCTGTCCTACTTGCCGTACTTGCTGGTCCAAAAAAGAAGCGTGTTGGCCGCTTCTCGGATCGCCGCACTGCTTGGGCGTCGTATTCGAACATAATTGGTCACGGCGCACTGTCCACCCCACGGTTCTGTATTTAATGGACGATGTTGCAGCCGTACTGGTGATCTTAAATTTAATGGTGCCATTTTCAGTTCTGACATCGGGAGGTCCCGCGAAAACAGAGGTTGGAATGGAGAAAAACAAAAATAAGCATGCCAGCGAGCATGCTCAACAATCGTTTATGCAATTTGTTCATATCTCTACTCCATCCTTTTAATCGTATGGTTGTAGAATAAACTAGCGCTCGGACTTACTTTCAACGTTGGCCCCCAATCGCCTCCCACATTCGTGGACATCGAGATATCGGTGTAGCCTTCATACCAAATTCCTTTTTCCAAAGATTGTTGGTTAGGGAACCTTTCATCATAGAGCAAGTCTTTACTTTCCTTAAACGAAACAAATTTAATCCTGAATTTGGATCGGATATAATTATCGCCGAATCCGTTCCGATAGATCATGGAAGGCTCGGGATCAAGGTATCCTTCGATCTGAATCTTGTTTTCTTTCACCCACTCCACATACCGCCGGATATATTTCAATTCCGCATTGGAGCTTTGCACTTTCGTGGCGAATACCGCCTGCGCCCACGAATCGTCGATCGTGTTGTAATCCACATTCAGCCACAACGCGCCGAACGTTTTCAGCCGGTTCATCCATATATCCACGTTTTTCTTATTGAATTCCGGCATGGTCGAATAGAGCACCGAAGAAACCTTGCTGTCCGTAGGATGCGAGTAGGGATAGGCCATTTCATAGGCTTCATTCGGCACATCGGCCAGAATGTACGGGTAATCTTTCGCGTTCTTCGGCAAATGGGTTGTGCGAATCAGGCGGCCCCATTCATCGTACTTTGCATTGGCGTCTTCTTGTATGGAAATAAATACGGTCGATGTCGGGCTATCCCAATTCACTTTCGCCCCCAGCGCTTCGCTGACAAAACGCAGCGGGACAAACGTCCGGCCGCCGCTGGTGATCGCCTTCGAATCGAAGACCACTTCTTTACCGTTGACGAGCGCCGTGCTATCGCCGATCGTAAGCACAATATGCAGGTCGTCCCGCTCAATCGGAACGGTCATGGTTTTGGGCTCCCATCCAACTTTCGCGCCCATCTGTTCCGCGATGAATCGAACCGGCACGAGCGTCCGGTTGTTTTCATCGACAAATGCTTGCGCATCGGGAAACCAGATTTTTGTCCGTCCATGACGACGCCGACAAAGGATGGAGAGTTGCTCGCCGCGCTTGCCGTTACGGTGAACGGGCTGCAAATCATCGCGGCGACAAGTCCTGCAATTACCCATTTTCTCACGCCATTCGCTCCTCTCTTAATAGGGGTCATGACAAGTTTGGAAGATTTCTACTGTCAGGTTCATCATAGAGCCGATCTGACGGCGTGTCCACTTTCCGAAATCACCGCCGTCTCGTTAAGATGGCGGGACCGGACAGTCCAGCGGCATATAGCCTTTTTGCGCGGCCGCTTGTTCGCTGGAAAACGTCTCTTCCACCGGATAAGCAAAGCCGCATGTGCTGCGATAATACACCTTCATGCTTCCTTTCCTGGCCCCGACAATCTCCGGCTTCTTGAGCACGCGGCTTCCGCCGAGCGCATAATGGTTGTAAAACTTGCCTCCCATCGGAATGCCTTGGATAAAGGCAAGCACCCCGACATCATTCACGGTATTGTGCCATTCCTCCTGCGAAATGGTCGGCAGCATGAAGGTGTAAGAAAAGCCGTATCGGGAAACCGATTCGTTGTGTTTATTGATCCGGTAGGCGAGTTCGTCTTCAATTGCGCGGACGATGGTGCTCCGGCGCACCTGCTCAAATCGCTCCGCATCCTTTAATAGCGCAATATTCGTCTGCTGCCCGACGTCGGCCCGCAAGCCTTCGTGCCAGCTCCGGCTGCCCGCATCGTAAGCGAGGACGAAATCGTCCAGCGTGAACGAAAGGCTGTTGCCCGATGAATCGGCGTAGGCATACGGCCTCTTTGCTCCCCAAACCGGTTTTCGTTCCGTGCTCCCGTCGGCTCCCGTCCACTCCTCCTCGGCATAGACGTAGAAACCGTCGTAACCAATCACCGCAATAGCCGGGATATACCGACCCAGTACGCCTTGCGCAACGGGATCGTCGGCAATGCCGAAGCTTGCGTACAGCGTCCGATAAAAAGCGGCAATCGCCTCGTCCTTGTTCAGCGCCACCCGCTTGGCCGATTCGTATTGCGTCTCCCGCCGCTGATTCGCATTGACGGTCAACATCCGCGCTGCGTCATCCACCGCGGCATCCAGCGCGGCGTTATAGCGCAGCTCGGTGAGTAGCGCCTTCCGCTGCGTTTCGACCTCGATGCGATTCACGGTCGCAAACGGCAGAAAAATAAGCGCTCCGACAATGGCCCATTCAATCAGCCTCATTGCGCACCACCCCGCCGTAAGGAATGAAGATTTTTTCGTTCG
Organism: Paenibacillus sp. P25; assembly: GCA_024704175.1. GTDB lineage: Bacteria > Bacillota > Bacilli > Paenibacillales > NBRC-103111 > Paenibacillus_G. Next base: position 5,672,983 of record CP085629.1, on the reverse strand, counting down.
GACTGATGGCCTGGTTCAGAAAATCGAACAGGATCGTGCCGGGAGTCCGGTTCGTATTTTTAACCGTGACCGCAAATGTATCGCCGACCCGCAGACCTTGTAGCGTCTCGCCGGATCGTCTTTTGCGGCCGCGCTGTTCGGGAAGAGAACAGGCAAAATCTGCGCGTTGTAAAATAGGTCGTAGTGCACTTCGTAGCTGCCCCGAAACGTATCCGGCCTTGTCGGGTCGTCGTAAACCGGCACGTACTTTTTGCTTCCGTGTTCCATTTGCACATCGAAGGTGTTGCCCGTTGCCGCAATCGCCTCCATAAAGTCCGTATACATGCTCGGCGACACAAAGCCCTTGTCCCGCACCGCATCCACAAACGTTGTCGTCGCTTTCAATACGACCAGTTCCGAAATATCGTCCTGCTGGTCGAAGGTCATGCGGAAATAGGGTAGAGGTAGAGCAAAAGAACGGCAATGAGCACCGCGAAAACTTTCGAGAAACTGTTCATGGCATTCTCCTTAGCGTAAAGCGAAAATGAGGCGCAGCGACCGCCCGGACGCATCCCGCTGGGTGACTGCCGTATACCGGGCATTCAGGCGAATGCCGGCGGGGACGAACGGGTCCCGATCGACCGGCGGCGCGTATCGAACGCCGTCCACCACAATTTCCGCGTCTCCCGTCTCCAACCGGGCAACGGATTGCGCTACCTCTGCGCCGGATACGGTGCCGTCGCCGGCAATCGGCGAAAACGCCATCTGCACGTTGCGATCCAGCGACTTTCCCGACACATAGGCGGTGGCGTTCAGCGCGGCCCCGGTTTGAAAGAGCAGCAGTCCGCTCGTTACGGCCATCAGAAAGAGAAGACAGGCCACACTCATTTCCAGCATCGTTCTGGGGGCATGTTCCATCGGCTTCCTCCTTGAAAACGCCGGGGCGTCCGTCTATACCCGAAAGGACGCCCCATCAGCGTTGTGATGTCAGTACGGACGCTTACTGCTGCCGAAACACAATGCCGCGAATGACGTTGCTTCTGTCATGCACCAGTTGCGCCCGAAATTTGCCGCTCGGATTGACGTAGTTGATATTCGCTTCATCGAGCGCATGGCTCAGTTGCCCCGGCGCTTCACCAACCACTGAGCCGTAAGTCACGCTGTCGATCGGAACACCCGTGTTGATCACCTTGCCATACCACTGACCCGCCGGATTTTTCCCGGTTACAATCTGGATGCCGAACTCTTCTTTATCACTGAACTTGCGCAGCGCGTTGACCACCTGACTGCCCGACAGCGTCGTGTTGTCGTACACCGTAAACGCCGTTTGCGACAGCTCCGTCTGGATATTGCTGAAATTGCTTTGCGCCGCCTTGGTGGAGTCTTGCGCGGAAATAAACAATACGACGGCGAGGGTAATGAGCGCGATGGCAAGAAAAATGCCTGCCGCCATCACGAGTGCTTTTTGCGCGTTGGACATGAACCGATCTCTCCTTCAAATGAAATTCGAAATAAAAAGTCACTTCCCATTTGGAAAGCGCCGCAACATGTCCGTTTACTGAATGCGCTGAAGCTGTTCGTAGTAAATGGACATCTGGTGCAAGCTGACGATGACGAGAGGAATGACCAGATAGCCGAAAATGAGGGCCATCATCGGCGCAAACCCGATCCATTTTCCCCAGCCTGCCTTTTGCTCGATCAATTGCTCGTACTCCTGTTTACGCTGCTCCTGCGCGTAAGCCTGTTCCGACTCCAGGTCGTCGAACGCTTCCCGAATCGGCAAACTTTGCGCCGCCAGTTCCAGCTTTTCCACCGTGCGGACGAACGGCACAAACGGCGCATCCTCTTTCAGCTGCGCCAGCGCCTGATCCGCGCCCTGTTCGAAATGGAGCAAGCAGGTTTGCAGCGGTTCCTTGAACACGCGGGCAAACTGTTCGATCCAGATGAGCAGATGCTCGACCGACATCCGGTCCATATCCGCCAGCATGGCGATGACGGCATGCAGTTGATCCACTTCATGCTTCATCTCCATCTGCCGCATGCGCCGCTGGAACAATCGAACGCCAACCGGCATGGCGTAGCCGCCCCATCCCGCGAGAGCGGCGAGGAGCGCTTCCCACCACTTCACATACTGATTGTCCAGCTTCGTGAGCTTGCCCATAATACGCCGAGCCGCGGCGCGAAGCTGATCGTCCTTGTTTGTTGCTGGCGATTCGCTGCGGAGCAGGGCCATCACCGTTTCTTCGGTGCGATGCTTCACCTCCTTTACGCGATCGATGATGCGGCGATCGAGCGCCGCCTCCTCGCGCGCCTTGGCTTCCTCCTCCGGCGAAAGTTGGCCGAACAGGATGCCCGGCTTTACCGGCGCATACAGGATTTGATGCCGGCTTGCGGCATGAAGCGCCATAAACATCCCGAGCACAGCCAGAAAAGCCATGCCACCCGCCACAATGCGCTGCACATTGAGCCATTCCAGACGAAGCGGCGATGCGGTGTCTTTAAGCAGCTTGACCATGCGGTCAGCTTCCCGGGAACCGGGGGCGGGGCCTAAGCGATGCACAAGCCAACGCATCCATGGCCATTCGTAAACCCGTTTCTCCCATCTTTTTCGGCCGGTTGGTTTTGGACTCGCGTCCAGTTCCTGAATGTTCCGCAGCAGAACGTAGGACAGCCATACGACCGCCATCAGGCCGATTTTCACGATCCAGCCGGTCGTACTCGCATAAAAGGCGTCCATGGCCGGAAAGTAATGGCTGGCCCAAGCTTCGATCGGCCGGGTAAACAGCGGCGGCAACAGCGCGATGGCGGTCAGTCCTTGCAACAGGAAACTGAGGCGCTCGCGGCGCAGCAGTTCCAGATTCAGTTCGGTCGCAAGCTTCCCGAGCGCCTTCAAGTAGACGGAACCGGTTGCGGTTCGTTTGTCGCCGTATTCCTTCACCAGATGCGACAGCCCGGCCAAGCCCTGCAAATAGCGGTTCGGCGCGCTCTCGATATACTGCGCCAGCCGCTGCTCGGCGTCGCTTGCCGTGAGCACTTCGTATATTTCGTGGCCATGCAGCGCCATCTCATACGGCGCGCCGTCCGCCGCTTCATAAACGGCTTCTTCCACCATGCCATGACGATGATAATGATGACGCACATCCGAAAAAAATGCCGGAGTTGCCGTAGCGACCGCGTCTCCAGCCGATGGACCAGGTTGTCCGAAAAGATCCCGTGGCCAACCCAGAAGCCGATGCCAATCATGCCGAGCGTGGCCGGGTCGCGCACGCCGAGCGCCAGCGGAACAGCCGCCGCGAGCAGCACGCCCCATATGAGGAGCGCCGTCTTCATCGTCTCCAGCCGCAGCTTCCATTCGTCGCCAAGCTGGAGAATGGTCATTCGTTTGCGAAGTTGGTGCAAATAAGCGCGCAGGATCGGCACACGTTCGCATAGGCGATACAACTGCTGCATGACGCTATGCAGCGCTTGCTTCTTATGCGCTTTGCCCGGCTTTCGCAGCGCTTCATACCGCCGAACAGCCTCCACGTCCGAACCGTGGCGGGATACCCATTGAAACGCCGCCACCATCGCGAGGAACAGCATCGTCGCTGCGCCCAGCAACAGGGACAGCCATTCAAGTTTCATCGCCATCCCCCCAATAAACCGCCAAAAACGCTTCGAACGCCGCCTGGTCCGGCCCGGCGAGGCATGCGGCGATTTCCTTGCGGCTTCGCTCGGACAACGGATGAACGGCGACATAGCGTCCATCTCGGAATTCGATGACGTTCCGCGCGACGTAAAGCGGTCGGTCCGTCGAACGGCGGAAATATTCCAGCATCGTCTCCATGAACGCCGTCATTTTCTCCTCGGTCGTCGTTTTGTGGCGGAACGTCTCCGGGTAGCTCGCTTCCTGCTCCACCGGGACGCATTCGGAAATTCGTTCGATGTAGCGATGTCCGTCCGCGTCCCGCCTGAGGTGAATGTCGAAGTTGATGACGCTGACGACCTGCTGCTCGGCCACTTTTTCGTTCGTAAACACCCCTGTCTTCAGCAGCGAGTTGCGCAGCGAATAGACGAGATCGCGGAACGTTTTGGCGTGATGCGTAAACAAGGTGAACAGCGAAGCGACCTGCGCCATCTGCACCATCCAGGCGGCAACCGGGTCGGTCGCCACTTCTCCCAAAATATTGACCGAGCCGTCCGTTTTTTTCTGGATGTCCAGACCGTCCTGCCCGGAGATCGTTTCCGTTTCCCGCAAGCTTAAAATGTTGCGTTCCCGGTATATTTTCCGAAGCTGAAGCTCAAAGCTCATTTCCTGCACCCGGATCGGCAAGATGGCCGGAATGTAGCGCACCATCGCCATCAAGAGCGTCGTTTTGCCGCTGCCCTGCGCGCCGGTGATGGCCGTGATGCGTTCTCCCATAACGAGGTATCGGATCAGCCCAATGGGAAGCTCAGCGTTGTCATCCTGGATCAATTGTTCGAGCGTGGCGTTTTGCACATCGAATTTGCGCACAAAAAAAGCCCACGATTCGCTGAACCGGGGGCGCAGCACGACGACGCGGGAGCCATCGGCCATTTCGTTCACCTTATAACCGTTCGCCTCGGACAACTGACCGGGGAAATTATGTTTGTACACGTTCTGGCACACGCGCCTTAGCTCTTGCTCCGAACCGAAAGACAGAAAGCTCAAATGAATGGATTTCCCTTTATAAAACAGCCACACGCTGTCATGCGACCTCGGCACCCCGCGCAGCTTCGCTTCTTCCTCCAGGCTCCATTCGCCTTCCCACATCGAAGGCGGGATGCCGGAGACGCCGCCCGATACGCCGTCGATTTTCATGTCGCGGATTTCGTCGATGACGCTAAACCCTTTGTAATGCTGGTAGATCCGTTGCACAACGATCTGCGTTTTGTCCTCGGCAGACAGCTTGCGCGCTTCCCGCTTGTAGATGTCGCGGATTTCGTCGGCGGTAATCCGGTACGACTCGGTCTCTTCGTCTTCCATGCTCCGTTTGGGGCGGTCCAGCTCGTATTGGTGGATCAGCTCGTCCAGCGCTCTCAAACGATGTTGTTTCTTAAACAGATAGAGCAGGATGTCAAACTGATCTTGCGGCGAGAGCGCCTGCGGGTCGTCAAACGGCAGGAGGCGATTCAGGTTATTGTCGTCCAGATTGTAGCGCTGTTCGAGCAAATCGGCGATTACCTGCTTCACATACGCCTTGTCCCGCAAATCTCCGGACGTGCAGCCCCGCGGCCGCCTTCTTCAGTTCTGCCCGCTTGTTTTTGCGGCGCCGGTATTCTTCTTCCGACAAGCCGAAGTCGATCAGGTTGCTGCTCGTCATCTCGTGCAGCGCCACTTTCACAAACGCGGTCATTGCTTCCAGCGTATAGACCGGCTTTTCGTCCGGTCGCTCCGGCAAGCGGCGGCTCATGCGCAAATAGAGCAAGACGCCGATCGCAATGAGGATGCCCGCCAGAAGCAAAGCGTTCAGCGCGAACATCATCGGTCATCGTCCTCCTTCCCGCCGAAAAGAGGCTTGTTTCGTCCGACGTTGTTGATGATCGCCTGCGCCAATGCCCGCACCTGTTGCATAAAAGGAAAGTTTTCATGACCGCGCGGCACCTGCCGGTTGCGAAATAAAAAACGGACGGCTTCTCCTTGTTGGGTCGCATCCAGCCAGCCCGTATTATGGACAATCGGGTACGCAGGCTCCCGCCGATGGAATTGGCGCTTGATATTTTGAACGGTCAAAGCGGAGCGAGGATCGTATTGTCCGAATACAAGCAACGGCTTCCGGTCGGACTGAAGCTTCGCCTCTACCAGCGAAAAAACTTGCTCCAGCTTGAGCGCGTTTTGCGGCAGACAGACGACCAGCAAATCCGCCTGACGCAGCAGCCGCCGCAGTCCACGCCGACACATTGCCGCTTCCGCCGTCCAGCAATACCAGATCGTAAGCGCGCCTTGTCAGTTCCAAAAGGGGCGCAAGCCATTCCTGTGCGGCGGAAACAAACGATGCATCCGGCTTGTTCGATCCCGGAAGGATGTCGAGCCGGTCGGCGAGCAGCGGCGTCGTGTAATCCCGCAACCTGTTCGGTTCCAGCTTGCGGTTTTGCAAAAGCCTGAGCAGCGCGTCGATGCCCGCGTCAGACGGGGCGTCCGTTCTGCTTATCCAGGAACGTCTCGGGTAAAAGCCGCGTTCGATGGCCGCGTATTCGCTTTGCAAATGCCCAAGCAGCAAAAGGCGCGAGGAGTATTCTAATCCGAGCAGAGACGCGCTGGCGATCAGGTTGCTCGTCGTACCGGCTTGTCCCGAAATCGGACTCCAGAACACCACGGTAAAGCCCATTGCTTCATCTCCTTTCACACAAAATTACCGCATTCGGGCGCGCTTTCGGGAGCGCGCCCATGCCCGCCGGGCGGTTTTGGCATCGCATTCAAACAACTGTTGCAGCATGTCCAGCACGTTCCGGCGATACGCCCCGGACAGCCGCCTGATGTCGATGCGCCCATGATGCTGGTTGTCCAGTTCGACCGACATATCCCGTTCGTCAAGCGGAAAGCGGAACACGGTGTCCTCCCAGCGTACAGCCTGCTGCGGCGGCAGCAGCGAATCGAAATAGGTCTCGGGCATGGCGGTTGGCAGGGTAGGAGCTATCAGTTTGTAAAAGGTGAGCGGCTGGCTCTCCGCTTCGTGAAGGCACAGCCGCTGCATCAGTTCCGCGTTTTTATGCATGCCGAGTCGGCTCCAATTGCTGCACCAAACCCGCTTGTCGTAGCCCGGCAACTCTCGTCCTTTCACAAATTCAGTGTGATCGGTGTCGAGCAGCATGACATCGTATGCTGTTTCGCCTCCGGCTTGAAACAAAGAACGTTCCAATTGCGCTGGCGTGATGAGCCCGGTCGCCACATCGATGCCTTCAAACTCCCGCAGCGAACAGCCAAAATCCGTTCGCGGCAAATAGCCTTGCATGGACTGGGCAAGGGTGGAATCCACGATCAGCACCTTTCGCTCCATCGCCGTGAGCAGCTTGCCCAGCACAAGGAGCAGGTGGCTTTTGTCCGGCGCGCCAAAAAATACGACTTTTTTCATGACGGCCTCCTTCACTGATTAAAAATTTGCTCCAATTTATCCACTTTTGCACGCTCTCCAGACGGAGAAGCTGGTGCCGGTTCTGTTGAAACAGATGATGTAGACTCCGCTGACGTTTCCGGCCGATTCTCACTCGTCGTTGTCGGAACGGAAGAGGAGGGCGCGGGCCGCGCAGCTGGCGGTTCCTGATCGACCGTAGCCGTTGCGCCTGCCGTTGGCGGCGATAGGGTCGCCTCATGCATGGCATTACCTTGCTGCGTGACAATCCGTTCGTTTTGCAATTGCTGCTGAACCGTTACGCCGCCGCTCGTTACGCGCAGTTTGTCCGACTCGCTCATCGCCTTCAGATTGTCGTCCAGTGTCGTTCGCAGTTGGCGGGCAAGCTCGGTTGTCGCTTTTTCGAGCAGGTTCGGATCATGTTCCATCAAATCGAGCACCGTCGGATTGGCGGGATAATTGACTACCGCCGATTCCTGCAAGCCCGGCTCGATGTAGGGCAGGGCATACAGCCGCGCGCCTTGCAAGTAGGCATCGATGATCGCGCTTGAAGTCCGTAATATATCCAGCTCGTTCATTTCCAGCCAGATGACATTGCCGGACAACTCCCGCGCCTTCTTCTTCGCCAGCAAGACAAAATCCTCGCCAGTCGGGAAGTTGATTCGCACGTCGATGTACTGTCCCTTTTGCAGATTGGAGGGAAGCTGAATGACATGAAACTCCTGCACACGCAAATCCTTCGGGATCGGCGCGCTCTCGTACAGCATGGAAGGCATCAACGGCGTGCCTGGCTGTAATTCGATTTTGGCGCTTTTGCCGATGACCGCTTCCCGTTCAGTAATCATCCCGGATGGCACCAGACTCGCGGGCATCGGGACGGACTGGAGATCCTCCGCCGTGACGGTGCCTCCGGCCGGAATGGTTCGTGCCACGGTCCAGACGTTCCTGCGCGATTGTTCCTCTATCGTTTTCAGTTCCTTGATCTGCCTTTCGTAGTGTTCCTTCATTTGCTGCTGATTCTGCTCTTGCTCCGATTGCTTTTTCAGAGAATATATGACCGCGACCACGAGTAAACAAACGCTTATAGCGATCGCGGTGATAATTAGTGCCTTGCGGTGCCGATACGTCCACGACATCGCTCACGTCTCCTTTCTCCTATATATGGAATTGCATCTCTTACCGGGCCTCGTCACGGCGCTTAGGCTTTTGCTGGGATACAGCCTGATGCTGCTCCAGTTTTTCTTGCGCCCATGCGGGCATATGCTCCGGTTTTATCAGACCCATAAAATCATCCCGATTCCAGCGAGCCTCCTCACCGGTATACAGATTTAACACGTAAACGGCGCGACCTCGGGAATTGGCAGAGGTGCCAAACCCGCTTAGTGCCAGCACAAGCTGGTTAACAGCGGTGCGATATTCGGGTCGCAGCCGTTCCGGCCGGATGACGACAACCTGGTTGTCGATGCGCATGTCTTCGCGAATCGGCTGGCATTGTGCTTGGGTAAGGGGAGATAGGGGTGCCTTGACACTGGCCCTTTCTTCTTTGAGATCCTCCAGTTCCCATTGCACGCGGGAAATAAAGTCATGCATGGCCTCAAGATAATCCGCGCCGGCCGCAATCGCGTAAAATTGCTCGACACCCAAAGAATTGTTTCGGGTGCAGGTACAAACCATGTACGGCCGTTCGGCATTGGTTTCGTCTACACCAAGCAGCACTTCCACCTTCCCGATGGAGATGGCCTGAACGACTTCATAGTTGTCCACCATTCGCTTTATTTCTTCCATTGTCCGTCCTCATTTCCTGGAAAATTGCTGTCATTCCTCGTTCCCCGGTTTTGCTTTGATAGGCCGACATTACGAGAGTTCTTGTTTCGCGTGCGCGGTTGTTCGATCTCATCCTCCAAAACTTCGAAGCGGTTGAAACCCGGCTTTTCTTGCATCAGGCGCTCATATTGACGACGCCTCCCTTTCGTGAAATACATCATGAATCGCCTCCCCAAAAATGGGCATAAAAAAGCTCTCCGTCTTAGGGGAGAGTGCTGCCGAACAGGATCGTTATGTTTCAGAAACGGGTTAACGTTCCTGTTCCCGTTGCCGTTTTTTATACCAGCTTTCCAGTAGTTGAACGATCAGGTCTTCCTTTTGCTTTTCGGTAAACTCCCTCGGGAAGAAACGGTCGACCCGCTCGCGCCGAATGGTCATCTTTTCTTTCTGGTTCGGCTTCTCCTCCGTGAGAATCGAGAAGATGACATCCACGTTAAGCCGCCCGTCCTGGCTCAGTTTTTTCATGCGCTGCGCCTGCGCCAGCGAAGGCGTGCAGTCTTCGGACTGCATCGTTTCGTACAGGGCTTGCTGTTCTTCTTCGGACAAGTATGAAAGTTCTACGGCCGGATTGAAGGCGATCCGTTTATCGTCCACCATTTCGAGAATGGAGGGGTCAGTTCGGTAAGGCGGATATAGCGTGAAATTTGATTCTTGCTCTCGCCAACTTGTTCAGCGAGTATTTCCCTAGATTCTTTTCCCTCTAACTTCCGCCCAAGTTGGGCGGAAGTTAGGTCTGTTCTCTGTCCTTGTCTTTTCATCGCCTCCAACTTCATCTTATAAGCAAAAGCCTTCTCGCTAGGCAAGATATATTCCCGTTGCAGGTTGCTGTCCACCATAATAATGGTCGCCTGATCGTCGTCCAGTTCTCGGACAATGCAGGGCATTGTCTCCATGCCTGCCAATTCGCTCGCTTTTTTGCGCCGGTGTCCGGCTACCATTTCATAGCCGCCGTCCGCCTTCGGGCGTACCAGGCCGGGAACAATAACGCCGTATTGCTTTACGCTGTCCGCCATTTCCAGCATCGCTTCATCCGCCTTCACCTTGAACGGATGGCCGGGAAAATCGCTGATTTCAGATAAATGGATGTCCAACACTTTTTCCCGCTTTTCATCGGCGCGGCTCTCCTCGGTGGAGAATAAATCAGCGACTGTGGTCAGTTTGATGCTGGCGCGCATGTCGTCTTTCGTCGCCAATGCTCTGCACCTCCTTCGTAAAGGAGGCATACGCTTTTGCCGTTTGACCATTGGGGTCATGAGCATAAATGCTTTTTCCCTTGGCGCTCGTTTCCGCCGCGCGAATGGATAAGGGAATTTCGGTGTTGAACACGCGCAGCTTGTCGCCGTAGTCGCGCCGAAGAATAAAGGAAATGTCTTTGGCAAATTTCGTCCGGCTGTCTACCATCGTGAGCAGCACGCCGTCCAAAACCAGCTTCGGATTGATCTGCCTGCGCACACGGGCAATGGTCTGCAATAGTTGAGTCATTCCTTTGGCCGGCAAATAATGCGCCTGTACGGGAATAATGACGCTGTCCAGCGCCGCCAGCGCGTTGATGGTCAACATGCCTAAACTCGGCATGCAATCGATCAGCACGTAATCGTAGTCGGCTTTAACGGAGTCGATGTACGAACGCAAAATCGTTTCTCTGCTCATCGTATTGACGAGCGATACTTCAACAGCAGACAGTTCAATATTGCCTGGCATCAGGTCAACGCCTTCATGGTGATGCAAAATACCTTCCCGCGCTTCATAGGATTCTTCCAGCATCGTTTTCGCCAGCAATGTGGCCAAAGATACCGACAGATTATCCGGCTCGTGGAACCCTAACGAATCCGTCAGGTTGCCTTGCGCGTCCGCATCGACCAGCAAAACCTTTTTCCCATCCCCAGCCAAACCGATCCCCAGGTTGACCGCCGTTGTGGTTTTGCCCACGCCGCCTTTCTGATTGGCGAGGGCAATCACTTTGGTCATCCGACATTTCTCCTTTCACGCAAAAAGGGGCTGTCCGAAAAGGGCAAAGACAGATAATCCAGTCCCAATTTGTGAACAAAAAAGCCATCAGAACCACCGCTTGAGTGGGTTTGATGGCTTCTTTATTGCTTAAATTTCTGTCTAAAGTGGAGGCTCAAAAATCATAAAATGAATTTTCGGACAGCCCCTTTTTGAATTGTATCTATATAAAAAGAGAACGCCCCCGATAGTGGAAGACGTTCTCTTGAGCATTTCTTAATTTAAGCAATTTGCATATAATAGATCGCGAACCTACGGAAATTTTAATTATCTATTCTCAACCGGATTGTATTGAGTGCTCTATATCTGTTTAAAGCTTCAATTTCGCTGTAGACATCTAACGAACCGCTCATATCCTCGATAGTAACAACAAGAGCGTAGGGAACATCTTCATTTTTCGCCTCCCAACGCGAAAATAATTCAAGCCAGACCTGCCAATCGCCAGCATTAAATCTGGAGAAGGGTTTACTGAACTGATGACAAACATCCCATTTTTGTCGTCCTTCTTTGAAATCTTGTTGAACATGTTTCAATGTCACTCCGTCCACATGACTTTTCTTTAATGATGCCCGTATATAAGCCCCTAAATATTCTGTTCCCTTTGTTCTATCCACCGATGGCCTAGACACACATGTTACAGAAACCTTTGCAACATTACGTCCAACCTGGGCCGCCAAAATTGGCGGCATATATATTGTTACTCTTTCCATAGTGGTTCTGTTCAAAGTGCCTGTCCGAACAAAAGTCACTTTTGACGGAGAGGAATATTTACTGTCATCTACATTGGAAATTCCCCTACCATATAAATTATGCGCAAAAGCTAATTCCTCTTCTTCCATCCCATCTACATCCCATAAAGCAACTGCATTATGATAAAGCAACGCTTTGGATAATAGCGTATCTCGATCCGGAATCGTATTTAGTATTTCTGCGAAATCACCTGCTACAATGGGAGCAGAAAAGCTAGTGCCCGCATCAGCTATTAGCATTCCGTTTTTTGTCATAACCATTGAAAATGGATCATTAGGTACAGATGCGTCACTACCATCCAAAATAATCGTTCCTGCATATGCACTTAAATCCGGTTTAGAGAATCCTTGAAAACCTGGTCCGCGTCGACTATAAGGTGCAATTTGGTTTCTCTGAGAAAGACTATTTTGGTGGTCCGCGCCGACGATTGATCCAACCACTACCGAAAGCATCGAATCTGCCGGTGCGGATATTCTTGAATCATCATCATCCAAAACATCTTCAAGGCCAAATTCCGTTTGCCAAAGCTTATGATTACCTGCCGATACAAAAAACTGTACGCCTGTTCTTGATTGTAAAGCGTCTAGTTCATAACCAATAATACTCATTTCATCCCCTTCGATAGGAGAGGAAGCGTTGGCAGATAAATTATAGATTTTCACAATATCCGAATGTGCATTTACCGCCGCCTGTATGCGCTGAATAAAGATATTTACTGGCACATTACCGTCAAGTATGTTGCAGTCAAGAATTCTAGTACGAGGGGTGATTATAGATGATGATAGTCGCTGATTAATATATTTAAAGGCCACTCGGCTTGCTACCTTAGTTCCATGATCGCTATCTCCTCCACTAGAGTTTGGAGCAATCCAATTCTTTATGATTAACGATGATAATGACTCAGGGAACATTACACCGGAGTCCAAGACAGCAACAATCGGAAGCTCTTCTAAATTAACGCTAGGATCAAGCTCAAGTTCCCCCAAATCAACCGGGGCCTCTTGAGTAGTCTCTACATTAAAAAAATCTGTTTTCTCGATTCTATAAATTGCAGAATCGTTCTCGAACCGAGTCAATGTATTTGACGGGATAATGGCACGGACAACTGGCGTGTTATCCGATAAATAATATGGTGATTCCTGCACATGTCCTCGCGTTTCATTAATTTTTTCAATTAGTCTGCGTCAGAGCAGAATGATACAAATGATTCTCTAAATTTGGTATCAGCATAAGTTGAATATCTAAGGTAACAGGTACCTGTGCAGAAGCGGTTAATTTTCGCAATTCACTTGAATTCTTTTCGGAACCAATGTATGGTTTGAAATCTTCAATAAAATCGAAATAAGTTCTTCCACTGCCATTACGTGTATAAGCGTCAACCCGATTTCTTAACGTTTGGAACTGACTGCTTGTTGATGTCACGATAGCACTCCGTACATTTTTAACAGCTCTTACCTTCATACCATTAGAATCAAATAAACTCTGCTTATCTTGAATCTTCTCCCCATGAGGCAACTCGATATTAAATACAAGCAAATCCGAATCTGCTAAAGAATTGTCTGGAGCCGCTGCTTCCAATGTTTGCTTTATTACCTGCAAGCTGTGACTCAGTTTTGAACCATGCTCTGAAAAGGAAACATTCCTTTTTGTTGGCATCGCTCTTAGGGTTTTATTAACTCGTTGAACTTCCTCATCTGGAATCCAAAAATGACTTTTCTGCTCGTCACTCATCGCTCTTTTCCTCCTTATTGAACCGATAACTCAAAGTAGATTTAGAAATCCCCGTTATTTCTTCAAGTGTACGCATCGAAATGCCACTTCTATTTAACTTATATAGGGCACGGGTATAAGCATCGCTGTCTTCGCTAACCAAAAGAGAGGACTGCTTAACCCATACATTCGCAATATCTTCTTTTGTGACAATTTTAGTTTTGTGTTGCATAATGCAGTATTTGGCTAGAGCCTGTAAAAAGGTGCCAACTTGAGCTCCGCTCATTCCTTCTGTTAAAGTTGTAAGGATCTTAATGTCCATTTCGTAAAGTTCAAGTGTCTCATTAATAAATTTAGTGATAATGCTTTCACGTTGCTGTGCATTCGGTAGTTCTAATAAAATTGATGTATCAAATCTTCTCCAGATTGCTGGATCAAGAAGATGATGATGATTGGTTGCCGCAACTAAAAACACGTTAACAGGCATTGAGTCCAAATTTTGAAGCAGTGTTGTCACTACCCTTTTTAATTCGCCTAATTCGTGCGCATCATCCCTTTTTTTGGCTATGGCATCGAACTCATCAAGAAACAACACAATTCGTTTGTTTTTAACAAACTCAAAAATTTTTCTTATATTGGTTCCCGTCTGACCAAGATACGACGAGACAAGACCATCTAGCCTTACATAGGCTATTGGAATATCAATTTCTCCTGCAATTGCATTAGCCGTTAATGTCTTGCCGCAACCGGGAGGTCCACAAAGTAATATCCGATTCGTTGGAGAAACACCCTTAGTTAACAAATCCTCCGCTTGCTTTTGCTCCTCAATAATTTGAAGCAAAGCTTCTTTCGTTTTCTCTGGCAATGCTACATCAGACAATTTGACTTTGGGCTGCAATACTTCAATCAATTCTAAAGCGCTATCCTTATCTTTAGGAGTGGGTAATGCGCTTTGCAAAGAAAACGACATTTCAGACAATGGACTCGAGTTAAACGAGACATTGTTTTTTTTATCGTAAGAGTAGGCGCTCATAAGAGCATTAGATAATGAAGAATTTCCTTTTCGTTCTTCATCACTTGCCAAATTCTCAAGAGCTTTCTTAAAAGCATCCTCATTTCCTGAACAATGCGCCTCAATTAATTTAATTATTAAACCCGACTTCATTTGTTCCCCTCAATTCATAGCTAATTATGTAATACATTATAATTCACAACCGCGCTTAAGTCAAAATGAATATTGGACACGATTGGACAAACGAAAACGAAATCAAGTTAAATCGCATGTAATATCAGTGTTTGAATTCATTAAATTAAAAATTAAATTGGACATTATTGAACTTTCTTAGTATATAAAAAGAGAACGCCTTCGAAGTTGAAGGAACGTTCTCTTGGGTATTCCACGATTAAACAATCCGCCGTTAAAAAGTTCGCGAAACTATTCTCCTGCGTTAAACATGTCTACACACCCGACGTCCAAATCCAGGTCCAAAACGACGGAAACCTCAATTTTATCTTTGAGCACCTTATTTTTGAAGTCGTTGCCGTCCGCCGTGAAAGTCATAAAACGCGCAAAGTGTTGAAAATAAAGGATTTCTACGTATCGATTCGTTGCATTCCTATTACGCACTCCACATGTGAGGACTGCCGAGCGTTGCACAATTCCTTAAAAATAAAACCGTCCAACGGTCGGCAGAACCTTACATGAATTACCATCACCCGAGCAGTTCGAGAATTTTAGATGTACCCGCAAAACGATAATACAGCTTCACTGTACTATCCTTCGATACCACGATCTTCTCAATAAAACGATTGATGACTTCCCGATTGATCTCCTCGAACGCCAATGCACTAGCCACGACTGCCTTCACCTCATCCAACTTCCGGGAGTCCACGGTTGCCGACATTGACGCTTCGATCCGCTCTTTTTCCTGAAGCAGTTTAGTCAACTCGGCATCCTGATTCGCAATGTAATCATCATAGTCGGACTTGGTAATGGCATCCTCCAGATACTTCGACAAAGCCTTGCTCTTAAGTTTTTTAACGTTCTCGATTTTGTTCACAGCGGAGTTGAGCTCCTTTTCGAGTCGCGACCTCGCCTTGACGAGCTTTGCTTTCACTTCATTATAACACGCTTGGTCATCGAACAACTTGGCGAGCTTCTGCAAATCTTGCTGAATAATGGCGATCAGCGCTTTCTCTCGAACCCGATGCTTCGTGCAAGCTTTATCTCCGTGTTTGTGACTCCGTCCGCAAATATAGCCTTTGCAGTTTTTCTGGTAGTGAAACCCTCTCCCGCAGTCTTCGCAGAAGATGACCCCCGTGAACAGATGGACATTCTGATGCGGTCTGCTGCTAACGTCGGGATTATCGGGGGAACGCCTACGGTTGGATGCGATCAACTGCTGCACGGTATCGAACACTTCATGCGAAATAATCGCCTCATGCGTGTTTTTGACGACAATGAACTCCGTCTCTGACTTTCCCCTACGCGCCTTGTTCGTCACGCTAATGGTCGTTTCCCGTCCCTGTACCATGTCGCCCGTGTAGTGCGGGTTTTCGAGAATCTGGCGGACAGAAGAACCATTCCAGTAAATCGACTGGTTCTTCTTCCCTGCCACCATAGAAGGTGAGGGAACCCCTTCTTCAAACAGTTCGCGGGCAATGGCATCAAATCCCTTGCCTTCGAGATAGCGACGGAAGATACGCTGTACAATTCCGGGAAGCTCGTCGTCTCTGACAAACAACTTGCCTTCGCGTACCGTATAGCCGTAAGGCGGGTTAGAGCCTTTAAACTGCCCCTTCCTCGCCTTCGTCTCTAGCGCCATCTTGATCCTTTCGCTGGTACGCTGTGCTTCTTGCTCATAAATCCACGCGAACAGCCCAAACATATGCGTGTTCCCCGTCGTGGTATCAATCGCTCCATCTAACGTGACCAGATGGATATGATGCTTCTCGATGACTTCCCGGATCTCCAGCGCCAACCGTTGATTCCGGGCAAGTCTCGACAGTTCCTTCGCCAAGATAATATCAAACTTTCGCGCCTTGGCGTCGGCAATAAGCCGATTCATCTCTTTCCGGTTAAACTTGGTGCCGCTTTCGGACTCCGTATAGATTTCGCAGACATCCCACCCCCTTGCAAGGCAATAGTCCTGGAAGTAGTCCTTTTGATTTTGCAAGGAATTTTCCTGCACTTCTTTGACCGTCGATACCCGCCTGACAATCGCTGCTTTCATGCTAAGCTACCCCCTCGTCAGAAGTAGCCACATTTACCTGTTCGTCATGATAGCTTGAGAGCAGAGAACATTCAACCCTTTCGTTCACAAGGCTCGAAACGATATCCTCGAAAGAAATACCCCCGGCATTGTTAAAATAACGCTCTACCTTCGGAAGCTCCTCCCTGTCACGCCTTTGCACGGATTGCTCACGCATACACCGACACCACCCTGTAAGAAATTGGATACAGGGGATGTAATTAAGGTAGCTATCCAACTACAGACGGAAAAACGTAATGGCCAAACCGATTAAAATTTCTTCAAAGCCATTACCAGCGGCATCCGCGATATTGGCAAAATAAAAGAGCCGTTAAGCGCCGCCGCGCATAAGTGATCGCGGTCAAACACATTAACTGGCTCTTTGTAAAGTTTTTCCGAAGTCCACTGCTTACGCCTGTTCTTTCTCCCGCGCTTGAAGTGATCGGTAAAGCACCGATTGCGAAACACCTGTAATTTCGCAGATTTCCCGGACACTATGCGAACGAGCATCGTAAAGCTTAAGCGCCTTCGCCAATTTCCCCGGCTCGGTTTTCGGTCTGCCACCCACACGGCCTCTGGCTCGTGCCGCGGCTAACCCTTCTAAGACACGATCCCTGATCATATCCCGTTCCAGTTCACTGAGGGAGGCCAGAACGCTCAAGACAAATTTTCCGGT
Organism: Paenibacillus sp. P25; assembly: GCA_024704175.1. Taxonomy (GTDB): domain Bacteria; phylum Bacillota; class Bacilli; order Paenibacillales; family NBRC-103111; genus Paenibacillus_G. The sequence goes on along the minus strand of CP085629.1, from coordinate 5,655,716 downwards.
AGTCGTAGAGAAATCGATGGCTTCCTTGAGACTCATGTATCTGATACCACGGATTTGCCAATCTTCAATAATCCGAATCAAGTCACTCGTTTTCCGACTGAGTCTTGATAAGCTTTCGGTAACAACGACATCGCCTTTACGCAACCTTTTTTGAAGTTCCTCAAATTCCGGACGATCCATCGTCGTCCCGGTCATGGTGTCTGTGAAAATATGGTCTTCTTGAATGCCGTTCTTACGCAATTCGTCGAGTTGCCTGTCCAAGTTCTGGTCTGAACGGCTGACTCGGGCATAACCGAAAAGTTCACTCATCACAACCCAACCCTTTCCTGAAGAAATAGGAAGCACCGTCCCCGGTTCTAGCGCAACGACGGAAAACCAGTGAATAAAAGGACAACCCGAAAAGAGGGATAGCGGGCATTTGATATCGGGAATATTTTTGAAAGACTCCGACCCCTCTCAAAGCCAGATAATTAACGCCGCGCTGCACGTCGCCGCAAACAATAGTTTTTGAACGGCCAGCGCAACAAGAACCCCGATTCGGAAATAACCGTTTTTCCGCCGAAACGAGGGAGAGCAGAGAACGCCTATAACCGGTTTATGGAATAAATACTGACAATCGGCACTCGGAAGGATACCTGCTGTTTGGCAAGATCGGGCAGTGTCAGGTAGCCGTAATTAAATACGTTCTTGTACTCGGACTCATACACCGCTACCGCCTGTTCCGGGCTGGTCTGCATCCGGCTGGCCAGTACGTCCCGGTTAAGTGTCGTAAGCCGTTCAACTGGCTCGCCGTTCTCCATATAAAGCAATCGATACGAATGAGCAGAAAGGAGCTTGACCAGCGAATTAGCGAAATGGGTCATGGCATACACCGTTGAGCAAATATTTCTCCGCTTCACATTCAGCTTCACTTTAGACAAGTGAAAGCCGTCTACATCCGGCATGACTTTAATGACCTTAAAAATACCTGTTGCCAGTTCCTCATACGTAAGCGCCTCACAGCTGGTAAATCGGTCAACCCCTTTTTTCTTCTCCACAGGAGACAGCCGCTCTCGTAACGCCGACAGCACGGATACCTGTTTAGTCGCCCAGAAGCTTTCCGTCAATCCCGACTTGTTGGTGACGGAAACGTAGCACATGCTACTGCGCAACATGTAGTAATGAATCAGTTCCTGCCGATATTGCTGCTCCATGCCAAGCGGCAGAGTAAGGCCATTCTGTCGAAGCAGTCGAACACTGTATGCGGCGATACGTTCAGACAGCGCAACTCCTCCCGGATACAAATGGCTGATGTCCACCATGTGACGCCGGGCCGGAACCCCGCTATACGTCTGGAATTGCCGTTCCAGTCGACAACGTTCAAACAGGTGATGATGCAGTCCGTTCGTCGCAGCTAACAAGCGGGGATGAATCGGACGCTCCAGCGAGTAAAACTCATCTGAATCAAACTCAGTCATCGTGAATAACCTCCTTATTCATGGTTATCCAGCATAGACCGTACTCGACCTTTCCCAATCGGCTCTGCGTTTTTGGGAATAGTAAAGGGGAGAACACCGCGATCTGCCGGATGTTCTCCCCTTTACTCCAAGCCTTTAATAGTTCATGTACAGATAAAGCTGCACATCCTCTTTGGCCTCGCGGCCTTCTACCACCCTACCTTTCCGCGCCCAATACTTTGTCCGGATTGTCTCGTATCGGAACCCGCGCTCCAGATATAGCCGCTTGATCTCCGAATGCTTGGAATGACAAACCATCGCTTTTCCCTTTATACCGGCCATCATGTCGGCCAGCATAATATGGTCTTCCATCGTAAACGGTTCTTCATAGTAATCTGTACCATCCAAGTACGGCGGGTCGGCCATGATGAACGTATCTGGATGATCATACTTCCGAATAACCTTACGGTAGTCTTTATTCCAGATCTCCACGTTCTGAAGCCGCCGCGAAACCGCATAGAATCGTTCGCACTCCTGATAATAAAAGGCCGCATTGTTCCGTGCCGTATAGCCGGATCGGAACCCGTTACCGGGACTGCCCAAAAAACCAGCGCGATTGAGATAAAAGAACCTCACCGCCTTCTGGAGCGGATCGTCGGGGATTGGGCTGTCTGCCAACTGTCGGTACTGCTCTTCCGAGTAGGGGAGAGCAACGCAAGCATTGTACAACCCCACCGGATTCTGGCGCAGTACCTGAAAGAAGTTGGCGATCTGGCCGTTTTTGTCATTGTATACCTCGACCTTGACCGGCTCCTTTTGCAACAGCACACTGGCCGTATTGCCGAACGGCTCAACATAGATGCGATGCTCCGGCATGAGCGAGATTATCTTCTTGGCTACACGATTTTTTGCGCCGATGCCTGTAATCACCGAGCGTGTTGCGTCCGCCGCGAATCGATGCTCCAGTTTCTCGTCGATTAACTTATTCAAAATGTCGGTGAAGCTGGCGGTTTGATACTCAGCCGCCAGCCGCTCCAGCTTACTCTTCGATATCCGTGCAGAAACCTTAACGGTTTCGTCGATTCCTTCCCGCACCCCGATTCCCTCCTTTACCAGTCGGCGTTACGCTCTCTGATGTAAAACCCTTGTTCGGCTCCTCATAAGGAAAGATGTTGAACTTGGGATAGAATTTCAACGGAACACGCTTGTCCGATTCGCCCAAACGGTTCTTAAGAACAACGAGTTCCATATCCCAAATCGCTCCTTTTTTGGCTTTCTCCAGATCAAAATCTGGTTTGCCAACGCCTACATGCTGCAATCCGAAGATTAAATCGGCGTTATACTCCAGACCACCGCTTTCCTTTAAACTCTTCATCGTGAGCGGCTCATTATAAGAGAGACGGTTAATCGTTGAGATCGCAATGATGGGGAGTTTATACATGTTCGCCAATGCTTTGAGTTCCTCGATGATAAAGTCCACCCGTTCCTTGTCACTGCTTCGAGACGATTCATCGATCCGAATCTTCTGCAAGTAGTCGATGACTACTAGCGGTTGTAGCCCATGATTTTCAACCGCATCCTTGATCACCGTCTCGATTTTTTCTAGATGCATGCTAATCGCCGCACCCACCATCCGCAAGTTGACAGTTTGCTGGCGGTATTTATCAAAAGCTGCGTGAAAATCTGGCTTCTCCTTCAGTTCCAATTCATGATGCCGCAAAACATCCATCGTCGAAAAACCTTTTTCTCCAGCCACTTCAAAAGACGAACGGCTAATCCCTTTTGCGATTAACTCTTCGACGGACATATCGTTCGTAAAGTAGATCGCTTGTCTGCCGGTCTTGCTAAACATTTCGGCAAGGAACAACGAGAACGTGGTCTTGCCGCATGAAGGCTTAGCGGCTATGATACTAACCCCTGTCCGTAATCCACCTTCAAGCGCGTCATCCAACTGCTTATTTCCAGTGGACGTATACTTCCCGAACTCCTCCATCGACTTCAGATAAGATTCCAGATTCTGACCCCACCCGACATTCTGCGTTAAAAACCCACCGCTGACTTCCGTAACCGACGTTACAATCTCACTCGAACCGTATGCGGACAAAAATAGATTTTCCATATACTTGTTCTCCTCCTTGGTTTGAAGCGGCAACGGGTAACCGACACTCGGCCTCCGTTGCCGCATGTCGTGTCGTTACTCTTTAGGCGATTGCCCGAAGCCTCCAAAAGCAGATACAGAGGGCAAGGTAGAATCAGGCATGATAACAACGGACTCCTCGATAGACAGCCGTCCCATCGCACGATCCTCCAGCTTTTTCAAAACCTTCTCTGTCTCATGAAGATCAGCTTTGAAAGCCTCTCCGACATCTTTGTACTTAGTCAGAATCGACGGTTCGGAGAAGTCTTTATGGTGAACCTCAACGGAAACGGGATAGTTCATCTGGTCTCCGGTTCCAAGCAAACCAAGATGCAAGGCGAGTCCCCAATCTTTACCTTCAGGATCATTATCGCAAAGGCAGATCAGACGAAGTTGTCTATCCGCGATAATATCCGCCTTTTCAAGCAACAGCTTGTAGTTACCGGCACTGTTCGTCGCTACCGCCCTGAATCCCATTTGCTCCAGAAGAATGGCATCCAACGCCGACTCTACGACAAAGACCACTGAATTTTTGGGGCATGTCTTCAACACCTTACCGTTGAACAAAGTCACTGGACACTTTTTGCTGTTCAGGTACTTCGGCGTAAAGTCGCTTTTCCGTTGATACATCCTGCGAACACAAAACTTGCCTTCGCAGGGGATGACGATATAGCGATCCTGCGTCTTCGAATTCTCCCACCACTTCAACTTGAAACGCTCGGCGGTCTCCCTTGTAATCCCGCGCTGATGGAGAAACCGTAAACTGGACAAATCTTCCTCAAGCGGACGGTAGATACGGGATTTCCCTTGTTTCCAAGTCGAACCATTAGTAACCGGCTGTTTAGCCGCAGTTGCTTTGGATGCCGAAACCGTCGGCCTCTCCTTGATAGCACCGCCTGAACTTCCCGGCTTGTGATAGGGGAGGGAGGAAACAGGCTTCTCTGCATCCTCCACAAACAAGCGTTCCGCGATCTTGAAAATCTCGGAAAACTTGCTCAAGCCCCGCCATAAGCCGATCAGGTCAAAGAGGTCGAGCGTCTTACCTCGATCCATGCAAGCGAAACACTGCAAAGCATATGTTCGCTTATCGTAGCGCATGGACGGATGCTTGTCGGGGCTGTGCTTGCAACACGTGAGGTTTTGATCCAGCGGAACCCCTGCTGCGCTAAGCACATCCGGGAGCCGTTCTCGAAGCCAACGCTTCTGCGTCGTGCCATCGGTTTTCTGAAACGCTGCCCGAGCCATTCTCTTCACCCGATCCTCGCCGCGAAGCTGCGCCTCTAGCACGTCCAGCACCTTAGTCATCCATACCGCGCTCGGGTTCATCCACGAATTCGACATCTTCCGCCATTCCTCCTTTTTCCTTGCGGTGGAACCCGTTATGGTACAGCCGGATGACTGTATCCGGGTTCGAAGCTTCCAGCAGAGGAAATCTAATTTCCAGATTGTCATATACCTGAACGAGACGAGTTCGCTTTTCCATGATTTTCTCAACGCCTTCGAATGCGCGGCGAAGACGCTTGTTCCGAACGCCGCAAGGTTTAGACCCCCACAAAATTTCGCGCAATTCAGGGACACGACTGGCCAACGTATGCAACGCAATCCACGGCTTACGCTTCTGCCCGGACGTTGCCAGCAGAACGATGAGTTCGGCCACAATTTGAGCGGCTACCTTGTTACGGGCAGTGATCAGGTTGGTCAGAGCCAGGTCGGCGAACATCTTTTCATACCCTTGCCGAACCGCCTCAGCACACATCTCGTTAAGCAGACGTTTGAAGTACAGGCTCTTCAGAACCAGATTGCCGTCCCCCAACTCCTCGACTTCCAAGACGGGGAAAATGCCGATACCCGGAATTACGCCATATACCCGCGATAAAGCTTTGAGCTTGTCTAACAGCCGAAAACCGTGTTCACCGGTACTGACCGACAAGTACGCGCATAGTTCCTGAATTCCTGTGACGAGTTGATCTTCATTCCGAAGATCGAACCCTTTATACTTATATAGGAAGCTAAAAACTCCATGCGGCAGTAACGGCTCTTCCAGCGGACGGTTGACTTCGGGATCGCCAATCCATTGCAGGACATCTTTCATCTCTAGCGGCTTCCGGTCCCGGTACAACGTACCGTTCCGCCAAATGAAGCCTTTACCCGGATTGAACAGTGCTGCCCGGTCGCCAACCGAAACCATCGTGCGGAACGCGCTGCGAAAGTGAATAAGCGTGATAATGAGCAAACAATGAAGTTTTGCCATAGCCGACAACATCCTTTCAACAATTTTTTCATTTCATGCCGCTTCAAGCAGCGGAATCGGATACATTACACAATCTACAAACGAGCTTACATTTTCAGGTAAATTTCACCCCCTAGAAAGAGCGCACCGTCAACTCATGATGAACAAATTTCAACTGCTAACCGACATCCCAACTCATGAAAAACGAACAACGAAAAATGGACTCAAGATGGGCAAGGGAACCCCCTCTCCGCAACTCATGGGATTGAATTGTCAAACTGCTGACCACAACACGGCAAATTGCCTACCCAAAAAGCCAACTGCTGCACATCCGTTTTTGGGCAGACTCCGCCCGTCCCGAAAAGGGACGCCATAAGTACCAGAAGTGATATGCACACTCATCGATGAGATTTTTATCTCATGCGCATATTTAGAGACTTTTGTACCTAGCGAAAATAGAATCTACGGTTAAAACAGCATGAAAATAGGTATTACCGGGGAATAAAGAGAAACGGAAGGTTACGAAAAAGAGGGAAACTGAGGAAAATATCAGATAGCTCCTGTTATATTTGGATGATCTTTACACAACAAAACAAAAAAAGGCCGAAACCCCTAATACAGCAAGGGATTTCGACCGATTTTTCAACGCTAACTGTCGGACAAATTTCGCTATTTTTGCGTGAGCGATACTCCGGTTTTCGACACGCCGTTCAGGGAACGTTCCGGCACTGCCGCATACCCGAAAAACGACACAACTGCGCCGCGTCTAGGCTTTTCGTTCGCCGTGCCGGGTACCCGCGCAACATCCCAGCTTCGCCGGAAAACCGTCATCGTCAAGGCAAGTCATGTACTAGTCATCGTCATAGGTCGGATTCGGTCATCCAGTCTTTGTTCAGGAACAGCCTGCCTTGAAAAGACCCGCAATGCGCGGCGGCGAAGCCGCCCAATTCTTTGAGGACAACTAAGGCGCAAGGCTGGCTTTAGCCAAGACTTGCGCCGCGCATTAAATTATAAAAAACCATGGATTCTGAAAAACATCCCGAAAAGCCAGTAATAGCAAGGTTTTTGACACTTGGAAAATCCTGCTCCCAAGCCCCTAAGGACAGCTCCCAAAAGTATAAAGCCAATTTAACGAAAACCGCCTTATCGAAACCGCTAACATAACCATACACCCGCCGCACCCGAAACGCAACCGAAAATCAGACAGCGCGTGTAAAGCCCGTGAGCCGCCCGCAGAGCGCCGGAAGGCTGGAGAGAAGGGTAGACCAGCGATAACGATCACAGAAGAGCTTAGACGAACCGTGTGACAGCGATTTACAGGACAGCGTTTGACAGCCCCTGTAAGCCACCAGAGCGCCGACGAGGGGAGGGGAGACGTTAGCCCCGCCGGAGCATCAAACGAAGCCGTCGGAAGCGCAGACGAGCCGCCAGAAAAACACGCCAACATAAAACGAGAAAGCATACTGTAAAAAGTACACTTCCTCGTTTTAATAAGAATGATAACCTTGCACGTTATTCCTTTGCCTGGAGACAGGCTTGCAGTATGTTGAAGTTTGGTTCCCGATAGTGGCTCACCAATAACTTGCATTGAAGATCAACGTAGCCACACCGTTCGAATTGTAGTCCACCGAATAGCCGATACTCATGTTCGACATGTCAAGTCCAAATATAATAGAGTCGATCACCTTATCCATGTCCTGATTGCCGAAATCATGCGTGAACACAAACTCCCGCTTCTTGGCGGCGATAGCCTCTTGAATCTTGGCTTTCAGCGCCTCCGTGTCATTGGTTACCACACCGCCGAGATCGAAAAGCAAAGTCTTGTAAGCATCCGCCTTTGCAGAATCGGAAGTGATCATATCGTTAAGAAGGTTGCGGAAGTCCGTAGTTGCAGTCGGATAGTCGGACTCCGTCCAGGCATGGTCTCGGGACAATTGCGTGTCCGTTACATTGTAGTACCTATAGGACACCATGTCTTTCCGATCCGGTGTCGGGTCATCCCAAGTGGTGTCGAGATGATACCACAGGCCGTCCAGCTTCACCAAGTTCCATGAATGCCCCTCATCTCTTACTGTACCCCGGACAATACGGTTTGTGATTCCAGCATCCGAAAGCAGACGGTAAGTCAAGAGAGTGTACCCCTGACAGACCGCTTTGCCGCTCTTCAACGCCCCGTATGCCGTATAGCTGGATTCTGGAATGGCCTTGGACTTGTCATAAGCTACATTCTTGACAATCCAATCGTGAATTGTCCGCTCCTTCTCAAAATCCGTCATGCCATCTTTAAGAATGGAAGCCAGAATCTCCTTCGACTTGGACTTTACGTAGGCCGTCTGATCCTTCGTCTCGCGGTAGGTTACGTTGAACGTAGCCGTAAAGGTGTTCTTCGAACCAGTGCTGACCTTGATCGTGTACCCGCTGATGATATACCCGATGTAATCATCGGCCTTCATCGCTTCATTCATGAACTTTTTTACATTGTTGATATCACTCCCATAGAATGGCACCGAGAAGGTCGTCTTCTGAAGCTGAAGATTAGCTAGGATGCTCTTCGAATAAGCGCTCAGAGACTGAGTCGAGACAATTACGGCATTCGCTGGCGTATCTGCGAATACCGCAGTCGGCATTGAACCCGCCGCCAACATGAATGAAACCGCCAAGATTAAAGGTGCTTTCCTCATACTACCCCTCCGTGTTTACAATTGGCCAGATCGATCTGGTGACTTGATAATTAAGAGAAATATTACTTATTTCCAGTAATACCTTTACCCGGAGTGATCTTGTAGTTGATAGGTTGGGAGATAACCCAGTAACTGGCCGGAACCTTATCCATATTAACCTTCGTTGCGCCAACCGCTGCGCCGGCTGTACTCTTCTTGAACCAAACATCGCCCAACTTAATGTAAGCATCGGCGTGGTTACCCCCGGCAATGATCGTGTTCTCAACACCCAAAAGATCGTACACAAGGGAAGATGCTTGAGACTCCGCATCGCAGTCACTGTACTTCAACACGATATGATCGTAAGCACTTACAGGGCTGGCATCCCCTTCATCAGATGCTTTGACGTCCTTACTCAAGTAACCGTAAGCCTCACTAGCTTGATAGATGGTCAGGAGCTGTTGCAAAGTTACCCCATTCTTGACGAGAGTACCGATTGCACCATCCGCACTAACTAAAGCATAATCGGAAGAATTGAGATTCGGCCCAATCTCTCCCGTATATCTCTCTCCATTGAAATATCGAACCCAACCAGAAGGAAGATCGTTGACCGTCTTGTATTGTTCCTTAGCCTTGGCGACCGCTTCCTTGGCAAGTTTCATAACTTCATTGTATTCCTGCTGATTCTTAACGCCGTAGGTGTGGTTTCCGTAAACAATGTCCAACCCCGCGACTACGTACGAGTCCCGGACAGACTTGTGAGTTCCAACCGGAGCCTGAACTACCGTACCGGAGCCATTGTTGGACTGCCCCGGAGCCTGAACTACCGAACCAGAACCGCTATCTGCCGCCTTTTCGATGGTGACCGTATAAGTGTCTCCGTCCCAACCGACCTTATTGCCAAGAGCCTCTCCAACGAATCTAAGGGGTACATAAGTGCTCTCGTTAATGATTTGACCCGGTACAGATAGTTGAACAGCTTTTCCGTTAACAAATGCCGTAGGCTTGCCGATCATCAGCATGATGGTCGTGTCGCCATTCGTCGCCGTCACCGTTTGAGTCGCCTGATCCCACTTGATTGTAGCACCAAGAGCCTCAAACACAGCCCGCATCGGAACAAGTGTCGAGCCGTCCTTCATAAGTGCAGGTTGTGGGAAGTTCTGCTTAACCCCGTTGATCAGGACGGTGATTTCATCGGATTGACTCCCACTATTAGCTGAAGCCACGTTCCCCATCCCCGCAAATATCAATAAACCGACCAAAACCGTTGTAACAACCGTTTTGCAAATCTTATCTGCTTTCATGTCCGCTGAAACCTCCTATGTAAATAAAATTCGTCAATGTTAAGAACGGTTGAATATACTCTACTGATACCTCCAGCTTACCATGATTGAATGGTATCTAAAAGAGGTATCTTGCAGTGGACGATAATAAAATCAAAACCCTTATTTCAGCCATCATCGGTAAGACCCTTAAAGCTAAACGAATGGAGATCGGTTTGAGCCAGTACGACCTCGCTGATCATTACGACATAGATCGGTCGTTTATCTCCCTCGTCGAAAGCGGAAAGCATGAACTATCCGTCAGCAAAATCTTTATTCTATGCAAAGCGCTTGGCATTAAGCCGTCGGATTTCATCCGCGACGTCGAAACTGAGTACGAAAAAGCCGTCAAGGATAATTTGCTTGACTACGAAGATGACTAATCATAATTCCCTCGTAAGCCGCCGAGCATTGTAGGCGGTTTTTGTCATGTCTCGAACAATTCAAGTTTAACAAGGACTACAAAATCAAGCTGTCGACTATGCGTAACAGGTATATGCCGTTTGCATCAACGGAAATGAATTGAAAAGAAAACGTAAAGCCGCCTTCGCTATTTGCTGGCGGCTTTCCATTTACCCCGATAGTACTTTACAACTCTATCGGCGTATCATTTTTAATAAAGTCCTGTAAATGCTTGTACAGCCGCATCCCGTCTCTTATCCCAAACAAATATAGCCTTTCCTTTTCCAAGGCACTTCGAAAATTCAGTACATCTTCGATTTCGAGAAATAGCTGATAGATCGACGGTGTCAATTCTTGCTTAAGGCGAGCCTCGATCTCAGCATGCTTCCGGCGTAATTCCTCGCTCTCTTCCGCTAATCCGGCGATTCTCGCCAGTTCGTTGAATCGCCCGTCCAGTGCGGACTTTAACCAGTCAGGAAACGGCTGTTGCGTCAATATCATCACCTCCCTTGAACGCGTTTCTCGGATGATAACTTGGGCGAATTGTTTGTGCAAGTAGGAAAAACGGGAGGATAAAGACAAGCCCTCGCCTGAGAGTTTCACTTAGATCCTTGAGCCGCCCGAAGTTTTAAGCGAGCAGGGCTACCATATCTCCAGCGGCGACAGCGCCCTTTTTACCCCGCATTTTACAAGCGGAAAACTGAAGGACAGGACAGCCTCTTAAAATAGCCGCACAGAACGTAGCCGCGCCAAAAACAGCATTACAGGCATGCCGAAACCGGCGATTTTAGTGGCCGACCGAACTGCGTCTCGATCAGCCCGCCTTCGCAATATGAGCAATAAAAAAGCGGCCCAACCGAATAGGGACGAGTACATATCCGCACCCTTTCGGTTTGCTGCCCGATTCCGGCACTTACTGCGACTTTGACATGAGCCGCTGGAAGTGAACCCATTTATAATGCTCCAACAAAGTTGCATTGCCGCTGCTCGTATCGACCAAACCATCCAGTGAGATCAGGAACCGCCCTACCGATGAGATCAACTCGCCCAGTTCATATCCGACCTCGACGTTGCCAAAGAGCCGCCAAAGATCGGTAACGAGTATGGCGTCGAATTTCTCGCGTCGCATATCTGCGATAAGCTTGCTTAGCCCCGGACGATCACGATAGGACACTGTAGCCGAACAAGTATCGACGTATACGTCAGCGATGGTACCCCAGCGCCTTACCTCTGTCCTCAACGTCTGAAGCTGTGACAGAAGTGATTCAGCCTGTTCATCTCCATGCCTGTCCTCCTGAACGTACAGCGCCACCCTATGCGATGACGGGAGTTTCATGATCATGCAAACATCACCTTCCATGAGTAGGATTGCCGGTACGACCCTCTACTGACCGGCGATATAACTTAAATCCTACTCGTAACATCACAACCACTAATCGCCGGAATAGTCCGCAACAACAAAAAAGCTCAAGCCCACTACAGGCTCAAGCTTGCCACTCAATTTTAAATATTTGCGTCCTTACGCCATTGAGTGATTAGGTCTTCCCGCATCGATCTTAAACTCTGAATTTCTTCGATGATTTGCCGCCGCCGCTCTGCTGGCATGTTCGCTCTGCCATGTTCGAGAACGAGTTTGCAGTGGCGTCTGGCAATGGATAGAAGCATAGCTGTCTGGGCGTCGTCCAGTTCGATTCCGGCTAACGGACGGGCGCTTGCGACAGCGGACTCACCTATAAACAGCGGTTCTTTCTCAAGTGAAGTAAGCATCAACAAAACCTCCAAGCGAAAAGTTTTGTTAATGTTACCTTGAATGGTATAATTTTTCAATACGTTGAGTGAGTTTTACAGAAGGAATAAAAGATATAGGAATCGCAGCCTTTGCTCCACCAAGAGTAGCCAAAGGATCCTCAGCCAACTATAATTATGAGCTTCTTTGAAGCTGTTGCACTATAGTCTTTATTTGCTCGTCAATACGTCTTTTCCATTCAGGAGCTTCAGACCTACTCTCAACGAGACAATTCCTAATGACTTGCTCAACTAACCTATAGTCAAGTTTCCTTTTACCTGCGAATCCTGCTTCGAATAAATCCGCAAACTGTGCCAACGTCATTGGGACAATATCCAATGCCATTCTTGAGTCATCTGGCCTGTACCAAACGCCAATTCGATATGTTTCTGCTGTATTTGTGTCTACTTTATTAGCAACGAATAAACCGTAAACTCGTTTGCCCAGTTCAGCATAATGATCTACGAGCTGAGCAACGTGTCTCCTTACTGGTTCCCCTTCAGCCGCTTCCTGTCTAGATGAGGAAGTTAGGGTGACTTCTACTACAACAACGAATGTATCAAACTCAAATATCATATCTGGCCCCCGCCGGGAGCAGTGCCGACAGGTAAAAACTCTTGATCAATTCTAAATCTCCTTGCTTCCCAAGGCTTATTTTCCAAAGAGTTAATCGCCAGAAAAGCCCTCCATAAAGTCCACTCAAAATAAGCAGGAGCCTCACCCTGAGGTATCAAACCACCGCTTGTACGAGTGGACTGAGTGAGTGCACGTAGATAAGCCAAGATCTCTTCCCATTCCTCAGGTTGTCGCTTAGCATAATGCATTTCCAAAACCTTTAACCAATCGTCTTCAAGTTGCAAACGAAGGTGAGACAAATCTGCTACATTTAATTCTGCTAAATTTGGAATACTAACAATTTCACCGTTTCGCTCCAATAGATGAACAGTCGCTTCAATAGCTTCAATAGCCTGCGGAGCGCTATCAGTAGGAAGTTTAGCCCCATTCCACAAGGTTTCTAAATAAACTTCTTCAGCTATTGGAGTGTACGGTTGGGAAACAATTTGCTCCACTATCGTCCTTTTGTGATCCGCTATTATTAGTCTTCTCCCGTTTTCGACAAATAGCCCTGTCAATTTCAGATATCGGAAGTTGGTATCAGCATAATCTTTCAAAGTCGAGGCCTGCTGACTATCTAAATAGGATGCAACCGACTCTCTGATTTCGTTTATGTATGCCCGCCTTTCTCTTGTGGTAGAGATTTCGGTCAATTTTTCTCGAAATTCCGATATACGTTTTATCGCATCGTCGACATCTTCAATTCTTCGGACTAGTTGCACGATTGAGGCCATTTCATCCATGCTAATCCATGCCTCTAAACCAGCTTTTTCAAGCCTTGTGATTACCTCAAGAACTATCCTTATAGGACTAAATTTAGGTTCAGGAAAGTTTTCTATTTGTGAAGGAATCTGATGAGCCAATAATGCTCTGAGAAAACATTCTTGTTCAGAAGGTAAGCTATTCGCATTTATTAAGCGCAACCCATTGGGTGTAATAGTAAAAGGACGATCAGCAAAAGCGGGCTTAATAAAGCCTAATTGCATAAGTGCGGCTCGCCATTTCCTGCCAACATCGCTAGCATCCCTTGGAGGAATTTCATGAAGTCGCTCGACCCGAACAACTTCTTCAGAATCTAATAACTTTGCAAATTCAAGCTCGTTCTCTTTACCAACAAGGTTTCCATGCAGTGGAGATAGAGAAAGCGCCCGAAGTCCGTCCTTCAATCTTTTGGGGTTTCTTATTGTTGTATTACCAATATACCAAGCTTTTTCCATTCGAGTCCTCCTAACTATCAAAGCCAACAAAGAGGTACTCTTTCACTTCATTCTTGTTGTCGCCTACTTTGTGCCCCTGGTTTCCAAAAGAGTATCGATGATCTACTTCAATTACCTCAACGTGTGCTTTATATTTTGCCATTAGTTTCAGCATATCATCTTTCGTTGGTAACGAATTAGAGGAATATGAAACTATCAAGATACTCTCTTTGTGGCGTTTGAAAAGCTGATTAAATGCATCGTAGGCTCCTTTTTCGCTTGAGAAGGGGTTGGATAGCTCTTAAACTTCTTGGTCTTTGTATGCCACTGCATCTCGACCCCTTTCCAATCTCGAACAAGCCCTTCAATAAAATGATACCGCCTCACATACTCATTGTCGGACAACGGACTATAATAAGGTGGGTCAATATATACCATGTCTGCCTTAAATCGAGCATCCATCGCATCCCCATGCCGAGCTTTATTGGGTTTTCCATTATCGAACACCGAGCTATTGATTTGCAAAATTGCCTCAATAAATTGCTCTTCTAAGGACAATAACAGGTCTCTTCGGCCATCATCGTAACGATATCCAGTATAAGTAAATATCCCTCTCGGTCTTTTCTTCAGACAAGCACGTACCAAAGCAGATTGAGCAATTGCCCTCTTGTATTCATTTTTGAGTAACCTTATGTTGGCACGTACTGTATCAATAAAAATATTATCCTCTTCACTAAAGTATAAATCCCTAAACGTTTCTGTGACAAAACCATCCGAGTTTGGATTAGGAGCACATAACATATTCAAATCATCATCGGTGAGTCTATACTGATTGTTTTCAATCATTGCTTTTGCAAAACAAGACGAAAAAGCCATATAATCATTACTGAAAACTTGTTTGTTTTGCGTTTTGAACATATAACTTACTACACTGCTTCCACTAAACAAATCAAGAACAGTCTCAAACTTAAATGTCGAAGCAACAGACCAAATGTCCTTAACTAAACTTTGCTTGCTTCCCATGAACCGAGTCGCGGGAAAAGCCTCCATTTGCTTGGGCAGTTCAACGGGCTTAGGGACTACGATTAGTTTCTTTTTAGGTTCAACCTTTACGAGTATATCCTCGCCTCTTCTTTTGGAAGCATCACTGTTTATATATCTCTTGGTCTGGTGAACACTTATTTTGTATTTGCCATAGAGTCGATGAACTAATGGATGGTTAGAGTTAGTTAGCAATATATTACAACCTATTTCCGCTAATCTATCCACTTCCTCTGCTAATTCCAACTGGTCTTCTTCATAAAATTGCTCTTTCGTATACCGTTTAAAATCAGCATATTTTGAAATAGGCAAATATGGCGGGTCAAGAAAAATAAAGTCTCCCGGTTCGGCGTATTTAAGTAATACGTCTTTATAATCTCCATGAATAATCGTACTCTGTTTCAACACCATACTAGCAGATCTCAAGTTGTTTTCATCACATATATTCGGTTTCTTGTATTTACCATATGGGGCATTGAATTTACCTTTACGATTTACTCTATACAATCCGTTATAGCAAGTCTTATTTAAGTACATTGTTCTAGCCGCTTGCTCGATATCGGACATTTTCGACGTATCTAGCTCCCTGATACGATAAAACTCTTCTTCAGTATTTTTCATGTCTTTAAGCAGTGTTATTAGATCTTCAACATTATTCGCAACAACCTGATACAAATTTATGAGTTCTGCATTAGAATCAGATATTATAGCCTTGCTAGGTTGCAAGGCAAAAAAAGAGCTCCTCCGCCGACAAATGGTTCTATGTACTTATTGTATTGTTTTGGAGAACTTGACAATAGGATTTCAACTAACTGCTGTTTACCGCCTGCCCACTTTAAAATGGGCTTTGGTTGTGATCTGTAATTATGAGTTTCAAGTTTTTTCGTGTTCATTGACTACTCCTCGCCCAATTCTTATACATTTGATTGTAACATAAGGAGCAACTTTTTGCCTCAAAAGTTGTTGGTTTCCTAGCATGATTCGACATCGCAATGATGTAAAAATAAAAACGACTACCAGTTCACAACTTCATAACCGGTAGTCTATTAGAATAATGGTTGTATTTCTATTGAAGATAGAGGTTATCTCCAACTCGTCTGGCAACATTAAGATCAACTAACCAGTTCACTAATGAACTAGCTCTTCTCAAAGCAGTATTATCTGTTATTCCGTTATCATATAATAATTGATACACATCATTTTCAGTACATCCCGGTTTGGATTGAATTAAATCTTCAGTCAGCTGGAAGACTTTTAGCGATCTTATTCGCTTTATCAGAAATGACCTTTGATCTTGCTCAGACAGGCTTAAGAAGTATTGTCCGTCAGGAAGGATCCAAGCATAATTTTTGTCGTTATCTATTAAGCCTAGTAATTGAGCAGAGTGCCTGTAATACCGCCCTTGCCTTTCACCTTTATTTATGTGATGTGCAATCATGGAGTAGGTGCTTCCTTTATGCTTGCGCCACAAAACTTACAGTTCTAATAACATCGTACAGTACATTAGCTTGAGGTACTTCCTTTGATTTCAGCATTTACATCCCCATCCTTGAAATAGTAAGCAAGACCTCCCTACCAATAATTGTATCATATAACCGGGAATTTAGTCGAAATTTTTCGGTTGATACTTATCATCTCGAAGTATGAATACAGAAGCCTCCCCTTCACATTCAGGAACAAGTTTGTTGCATGTTAACTTTGGTGGAAGGATTTTCACAACATCAAAGTTGGACGGAATATAGAAGCTCATAAAATAACAAAAGCCCAAGCATATTGATCGCTTGAGCTCTTACTGAATAGGTAAATGTGGCATAATTCACGATTTTCTTACGAGCGACACACAGCACTCCACATGTGCCGTGTGCGGAAACATGTCCACCGGCTGAATCCATTCCAGCCGGAAGCCGCGGTCGAGCAGCACCCGGCAATCCTTGGCCAAGGTGGACGGGTTGCACGACACGTATACGAGTCGTGCCGGCTTCGCCTGCGCCAGCGCTTCCAGCGACGGGCGCTCGCAGCCCGTGCGCGGCGGGTCGACCACGACAACGTCGGGTCGGATGCCGCGCCGGACCCACTCGGGCAGCAGCGGCTCCGCGCGCCCGGCGAAGAAGAGCGCGTTCTCGGCGCCGCTCGCACGCGCATTGTCCCGGGCGTCTTCCACCGCCTCGGGGATCACTTCGATGCCGCGCACCTCCCGGGCCATCGGGCTGAGCCACAGCCCGATCGTACCCGTGCCGCAGTAGGCATCGACGACCAGCTCGCGGCCGGTCAGGGCGGCCGCTTCCTTCACCGCATCGTAGAGCTTGACCGTCTGTGACGGGTTGAGCTGGAAGAAGGCGCGCGGCGACAGGGAGAACCGGACATCCCCCAGCGTCTCGTCCAGCCGCTCCTTGCCCCAGAGAATGACCGTTTTGCTGCCGAAGATCAGCGGCGAACGGTCTTTGTTGATATTCTGCGCAATGGTGGTGACCTCCGGCGACTCGTCACGGATGAGACGGACAAGCTTGGAGACATCCGGAATCCGGTCCTCCGCCGTCACGAACGTCAACTGCACTTTGCCGGAAGCCCGTCCGACGCGTGCTACGATAGTCCGGATCACGCCTTGCCGCTTCCGTTCGTTATATATGGGAATACGCAGCTCTTCCAGCGGCGACTTCACCTTGCCGATGACCCGATTAATCGCCGGATCTTGGACGGCGCGACCGCTAATGTCCACTAAGCGGTGGTCGCCCGGCGAGTAGAGCCCTGTGAGCACGCGCCCGCCTTCATAGCCCGTCTGCAGTTGCGCTTTGTTCCGGTAGCCCCAAGGGTCCTCCATGCCGAGAATGGGGCGCATCGGCGGCTGGTCCATCCCCGCATAGCGGCGGAACGCTTCCCGGACGAGTTCTTCCTTAGCCTCCAGCTGTCCGGCATAATTCAGATGCTGCGGCTGGCGACCGCCGCATTCCGCATAAACCGGGCAGGGCGGCGTCTGGCGCTGGGGCGAGGCCTTCTCGATCTCCGCCAGCCGGGCGGAGATGAAGCTCGGTTCGACCTGAACGACCGTCGCTTTCACCACTTCTCCAGGAAGCGCGCCTTCCACGAAGACAGCTTTGCGCTTATAGTAGCCGACGCCCTCGCCGTTAATTCCGATCCGCTTGATCGTCACGACGAGCCGGTCTCCGGGACGGACGTCTTCGGCTGATGGGGCGCCCGCTCCTTTCCCGAACCGGCCCGCAGACGGTCCGGTCGGCGCTTTATGTTTTCCCGCCTTCCCCTGAGTTTTCGGCTTCTCTGTCATAACCCTCGCTCCGTTTCCACTCAAATCATGCTACTACTATAACACGGAAGGGAAAGGATCGCGAAAAATCAACAAATCCCCACATGTTTTTTATAAAAATAGGAAATACTAAAAACCGCAAAGCCGCATAACATAGAAAGTGGTTTTTTTAACGTATCCTTGATATTCCTCTAATCTTGTCTTAATGTTTGGGCGTTATTCTGAAATTAGTTAATATTGCAGAAGGAAGGAAGAATTCTTATCATGATCCTGTACCAGTTGGCAAAAAGGCTTGAGCGGCGAAACCAGCTTCAGCAAACGATTGAACGAACGGACGGAGATGTAAGGGACCTCTTGATGCAGAAGGAGCAGGTCGAAGAACAGCTGCAAACGCAGGCGAACGCCTGGACCGAAGAAGGGCAGGATGAGTTTCTGCTGGCCAGCGTACCGGTCGATAACGAGTTGAACGACAATTCATATTTATAGGGAAAATGGGGCGCGCGGTTCCATTTTCTTTTTTTGTGTTAAAGCCCGAATGCGTGTAGAATAGGGGTACCGCCCATGCCGGAAGCTCCTCACGCTTCAGGGATGGGTAGCCTGATATGCAAAGAGGGTTATAACGCCTATGAATATTGTGCTTTCCACCTTAAATGCCAAATACATTCACACGTCGCTCTCGCTCCGGTATTTGAAAGCGTTCAGCCAGGACGTCTTCCCGAATATCGATATTGTTGAATATACGATCAAGGATCCCGCCATGAACATCGTCTCCGACTTATATCAGCGGAAGCCGGACGTGGTCGGATTCTCCTGCTATATCTGGAACATTGAGGAAACGATTACCGTCATCGGTATGCTTCGTAAAATTATGCCTGAACTCATTATCGTCCTGGGCGGGCCTGAGGTTTCGTATGATACGGAATTTTGGATGAACCGGGTGCCGGAGGTCGATTTCATCGTCGTCGGTGAAGGGGAGGAGACGTTCCGCCATCTGCTGCAGGAGCTGCAGGGAGACCGGGCCTTCTACAGCGTATTCGGAGCGGCCTACCGCAAGGAAGACGGAAGGGTGATCGTGAATCCGCCGCGTCCGAAGCTGAAGCTGGACGATATTCCGACGCCGCATCGCTTTAAGGAGGACCTGCCGTCGCTTGCAAACCGTGTCGTCTATTTCGAGACGAGCCGGGGTTGTCCGTTCAGTCGCCAGTTCTGCTTGTCTTCCATTGAAGTGGGCGTGCGGTATTTCGATATGGAGCGGACGAAGAGCGATCTCTTGTACCTGATCGATTCGGGCGCGAAGCTGATCAAATTCGTGGACCGGACCTTTAACATTAAACGCGATTACGCGATGGAGATTTTCGAGTTTCTGATTCAAAATCACCGGGGCCGCGTGTTCCAGTTCGAGATCACGGCCGATATCATGCGCCCGGAGGTGCTGGATTATCTGGCGGAGAACGCGCCGCCGGGCATATTCCGGTTCGAGATCGGCGTGCAGTCGACGAACGATTTGACCAACAGCCTCGTAAAACGCCGGCAAAACTTTACCAAATTGACGCGTACTGTAACGAAGGTAAAAGAAAGCGGCAAAATCGATCAGCACTTGGATCTGATCGCCGGTTTGCCCGAGGAGGATTACAACTCCTTCCGCAAAACGTTCAACGACGTGTTCGAGCTCCGGCCGGAAGAGCTGCAGCTCGGTTTTCTCAAGATGCTGCGCGGCACCGGCATGCGGCTCGATGCGGAGAAGTACGGCTATGTCTATATGGATCGTGCGCCGTACGAAATTCTCGGGAACAACATTCTGCCGTTCTCCGATCTCGTGAGGATCAAGCGGGTAGAAGACGTACTGGAAAAATACTGGAATGCGCACCGTATGGACCATACGGTTGAGTATTTGATTTCCAAAGAGTTTCCGTCGGCGTTTGACTTCTTCCAGGCGTTCGGCGATTATTGGGAAACGCGGGGCTGGCAGAAGATCGGTCACCAGCTGGAGGATTTGTTTACGCGGTCGCAGTCGTTCCTGACGGACCGGGGGACGAAGGATGCCGATCTCATTCTCGGTCTCATGAAGCTGGATTATTTCCTGAACCATAAGTATAAGCCGCGGAAAATCTGGTGGGAGTTCACGCTGGATAAATCCCGGCAGGCGGCGTTACTCCGCCGGATCGCCGAACGGCCCGACTTGGTGTCGGAGCGGTTTGCGCAGCTGGGCCTGGAGGAAAAGGAGCTGCACAAGCATGTCATGATTGAAGTGCTTGCCGTTCTCGCTGGACCGTTATCGGAAGACGGGGAGATTGACCGTTCGCTGCAGCAACTGCTCGTGGTTTATTTCCCGCCGGACGGATCGGCGCAGCCGCAGACGTTCCTGATGCAGCTCCAGCCGGAAGAGCTTACGGTCTGAGGTGGAAAATTTAAGCTGCGATTAAGCTTTCTGTCATAACCTTGTCATATTCAAAGGGTACACTGGCTCATGTAAGTTAACATCCTGACTAGGAGGTATCTTAGATGAGCATGAAAAAAATGTGGTTCGCCGTCTCGCTCGGCACGCTGATCGCCGCCGTCTCCGTCGGCTCCGCTTTTGCTGCGGATTCAACAGTTGCGGGGACCGATAAGACTGCCGCCAAATCGGCCAAGCATGCTGCGAACAAACAGTCAAAGCAGCAGGCCAAGCTGGAGAAACGGGCGGCGGCGAAGGGGCTTACCGCCGAGCAGCTGAAGGCTCAGCGCGAAGCGCGTCAAGCGGCGCTGGAGGCCAAGGCGAAAGCGGCGGGAAAGACCGTTGAGCAGTACAAAGCCGACCAGAAGGCGGCGCAGCAGGCCAAGCTCGAGCAGGCGGCGAAGAAGAAAGGGCTGACCGTGGAGCAGTACAAAGCCCAGCAAAAAGCGAAGCGCGAACAAATCGCTAAGCAGGCGAAAGCACAGGGGCTGACGGTGCAGCAGTATCTGCAGAAGCAGAAGGAAGCGTCAAGCGGCCCATGAGGCGAAGCTGGAGCAGAAGGCGAAGGCGAAGGGCCTCACCGTGGAGCAGCTCAAACAGCAGCAGGCGCAGAAGAAAACGCAGTCTTGATCCGGATTTTGGCTGGCCAGGCCCTTAATAATCTTAACCATTGATCTTATTAACTTTCGATTAGAAAAGCCTCATGAACGATGTGTAGGGACATCATTCATGAGGCTTTTTGAACAGGAACGTCATCGATTAACGATGCTAATCATCGGTAAGTGTAGATTTCAAGCGATTACAAGAAATGAATTGTAGCCCTTAACTTAAGGCAAATAGCTGCGAAGCACCGTCATGCTTGCCGGCCAAGGAATAAGCGCCGAGGTTCGCCGGAAGCAAATAGCATTCGCCAGGCTTCACCGCAAGCTCCCCGTCGGCCCAGCGGATCGAGCCTTCGCCCTCGCAGATGATATGAATAACGAAGCTGTCCTCGGTGGTTTGCAGCTTCCATTCGTTTTGCACCTGTCCCTTTTCCGTAACGAAGAAGGGAGAACGGGCGAGGGGAAGCCATTCATTCGAAGCTTTCAAATCGGTTTTCATATAAGTGGCGCCCGCGCCTTCGTAGGCGATGACATTCAAAGAATCCTCGATATGAAGCTCCCGCGGCTTGCCGTCGAGTCCCAGCCGGCCATAATCGTAAAGACGGTAGGTGCTGTCGGAGTTTTGCTGGATTTCAGCGACCAGTACCCCGGCTCCGAGGGCATGCACCGTTCCGGCCGGAATGTAGAAGGAATCGCCGGCTTCCACCGTCACTTCATTTAAAGCGTCCATGATCCGGTCTTCTTCGATCGCCTTCGCCAGGTCCTCACGGGTTACGCCTTCCTTTAAGCCGTAAATGATCTTTGCACCGGGCTTGGCGTCCAATATGTACCACATTTCGGTTTTTCCCAGCTCGCCGGCCGGCGACCGCTCGTAATCATCGGTCGGATGGACCTGGACGGATAGATCGTCCTGACAGTCCAACAGCTTGATGAGCAGAGGGAAACGTCCGTTTTTCTTCGAGAAGCCTTTACGGCCGAAGAAAATCTCGCCGTACTGCTCGCGGATTTGATCCAGGCCCATGCCGGACAGCTCGCCGTTCATCACGGCCGTCGTCCCGTTCGGATGATCCCCGATCATCCACCCTTCCCCGATCGGCCCGTCCGGCAGTTCGAGTCCAAATTGCTCCAGATTGCGGCCGCCCCATACTCTTTCTTTAAATTCCGGTTTGCATTTCAGCGGATACGGTTTCATGACTCTCCACTCTCTTTCCATTGGTTGTTTCTCTCCTATCCAAACTAACAGCATTATATCAATCCGATTGCCTCTTTTCTACCGCTATCAGGTAGGGAGGATCGTTTTTCTGGTTGAGAAAGCGCACCTGAAGAACCTGGAAGAAACGCTGAGCAAGTCCGGCCGCCCACTTTTCTACGGCTTCGGCCTCCGCTTTGCCTCCGGGATGTCCGGTGTATAGTACGATCGTAATAATACCTCCACGGCGCAGCAATCTTGTGGTCGCCTCCAGGGCGGCGAGCGTTGAATCCGGCTTCGTTATCGTGGCGTGATCCTGCCCGGGTAGGTAGCCAAGGTTAAACATTACCGCAGCGATATGGCCGTGCTGCTCCTGCGGAACGGCTTCCTCCAGCTCCGCATGACTGCGCAAATGAAGCCGGATGTGCGGCCCCGCCAGTTGTTCTCTCTCCAGCCGGGCTGCAGTTTGTTCCAGCGCTTGCGATTGAATATCGAAGGCGTGTACGCTTCCTGACGGTCCGGCGATTCGGGCAAGGAATGCTGTATCCACCCCGTTGCCCGCTGTGGCATCAATCGCGGCTTCGCCTGAACGCATCCGCTCTTCAATTAGTTTATGGGCATAGCTGAGTACCGAAAGAAAACCCACGGAATAAAGCCTCCATAAAATTAGGATTCCATCAAAATGAGTCCAAGACTTGCGTCATCTTGTTTTCTTAAGGGAGTATTAATCCGCTTTCGGCGGCGTGATAAGATCGGTCGGTGGTACAACGGCTTGATTGCCGCCGCCCTGCTTGGCGGGCTCGGTTGCCACAACGGGCTCCTGCACCGCGTCACCGGGCTTGGCGGCAGGGGCAACGGCTCCTGTCGATGCCGGGGACTGTACTGCGCCGGTGCCGCCCGTCGAAGCGCCGCCCGCTCCTGTACCGGGCTTCGAAGCGCCGCCGGCCCCAGTGCCGTCCGTGCCCGAATTGCCCGCCTCAGCCCCGCCGCCGCCGCTTTTCGCCGTTGTACCGCCCTGCGCCTTACTGCCCGTCGAAGCGCCGGTCCCGCCAGCCGCCTTGCCGCTCATAGCGCTGAAGCCGCTTGCCGGCGTCCCGCTTCCCTGGCTGCCCGCCGCCCCGCTCGGCGTCCCGCCGCCTGCTCCAGCGCTGCCCGTCTCGCTTGTTGCGCCTGCCGCAGGCTCCCCGGCGGTCCCGCCGTCTTGGCCGCCCCCCGTGCTGCTGTTAGCGACCGTATCGCCCGCCGCGCTGCCGGCCGTTCCGGCCGCTTCCGTGCCGCCTGTGCCCGCCGTACTGCCTGCGGTATCGACGCCCGTCGCCGCTCCGCCCCCCGGCTCCCGGGGGACATCCGTGGACGCCCCCGGCACGAGACGGGGCGGCGGGGAATCCCCGCTGCACGCCGTTATAGCCATAGCGGCTCCCAAGAGCAAAGCCGCGAGCCATGCTTTATTATTCATGCGCATCAGCTCCTTTTATGCTTGTCCGCTGAAGGCGCTGAATCTGATGCCGCCGGTTTAAGGCTCCCAGAGTTTGCCCTGCCATGTGTCCCGTCTGCGAAGCTCTTCGTCGAAGGCGTTCAGCACTTCCCATTTTTTCAGGCTCCACATGGGACCGATTAGGAGATCCCTCGGAGCGTCTCCGGTCAGACGGTGCACAATCATATCCGGCGGCAGAAATTCCAGCGTATCGACAACGAGCTTGACATACTCGTCTTTTTCCAAAAAACGGAGCAGGCCCGCTTCATACTGCTTCACCATCGGCGTTTTGCGCATTAAATGAAGCAAATGAATTTTGATGCCCTGCACGTCCATGCGGGACACCGCGCGGCCTGTCTCTAGCATCATCTCATGGGTTTCCTGCGGCAGGCCATAAATGATATGGGAGCACACCCGGATGCCATGCTTTCGCAGCTTGGCTACAGCTTCCAGATAGCACTCCGTATCGTGCGCCCGGTTGATCAGCTCCGACGTCCGCTCATGGATCGTCTGCAGCCCCATTTCCACCCATAGATAGGTGCGCTGATTCAGCTCCGCCAAATATTCCACCACATCGTCCGGAAGGCAGTCCGGTCTTGTCGCGATTGACAAGCCGACTACACCGGGTCGCTGCAGAATCGCTTCATAATATTCGCGAAGCTCTTCAACGGGCGCGTACGTGTTGGTATAAGCCTGAAAATAACCGATATAATGGGCCTCCGGCCATTTTTGATGCTGGAGATCGCGGATTTTGTTAAACTGCGTGACCAAATCGTCGCGGCGGCTTCCGGCAAAATCGCCTGATCCGCGGGCGCTGCAGAAGGTGCAGCCCCCGGTGGCAATCGTGCCGTCCCGGTTCGGGCAGGTGAACCCGGCGTCGAGCATCACCTTGAAAACCTTGCCTCCAAACTGGCGGCGCATTTCGTAATTCCATGTATGAAACCGTTTGTCCCCCCATAGGCGGGGTTCGGATAAAGTTGTCTGCATGAAGATGACCCTTTCTATATAAACGCGCTTCAGAAACGCTTTTATCTTATATTTTACCGGAATTTTGGGGTAAAAGCGAACCCCGGGCGTTAGCAGAATCCACCTAACGGCGGGCGGGATAGGATTGCACCGTGAAGCCCATGCTATGTTTGCAACAACAAAACAGCAGACAGAAGGGAGTTATCTCGAACATGAACAAGTTCAGCAAAACGGTAGCGGCTTTAGCGTTAACGGCGGCACTCGGCTTCAGCGGCCAGGCGTTTGCGGCAACGACCACTACGGGATCGGGAACCACTTCTTCTTCTTATGGTGGAACGGGCGCAGGCACCGGCACGTTAAATACGACTACGGGTACAACAGGCACAGGCACGATGGGCACTACAGGCACAACGGGCTCTGTAGGCTCGACGGGCACTACTACCTACAATACCCCGACGTATAACGTGAACGGGACGACGACGAGCACCACAGGTACCGGCACGACGGCCGGCACAACCAGCGGTACAACGGCTGGTACAGGCACGACGACATCGGGCACATACAACACGTATGGCACGACTCGCGGTTACACCGACAACATGCTGGACCGTGCGGGCTACGGGTACGGCGGTACCTATAATACCAATGCTTACCGCACCTATGCAGCCGATACGACAAACCGTTCCAATTGGGGATGGCTTGGTCTCTTGGGTCTTCTTGGTCTTGCCGGCATGCGCAACCGCGGGCGGGAAGAAAACCGCTAATCGGCGGTCTCTCGCAGCCAGTCTGCCAAACGCTATTGCACTGATCCGAGCCTAATGCCGATCCGAAGCTACCGGAGGCCGGCCAAGCGTCTGCAAGCGCGGAACGCCGGCCGGTCTTTCTTTTATACGGGTTTCAGAGTATAATCGAGCAAGAAAAAAGCGGACTTGCCGTAAAGATCCGTTTCTTAAGGGCTAGCGGCAAGCGGTGGAGGATGGCTTACAATTATGCGGTTAAGAGGACGTAAAGGGATCAGAGAAGAGCTTGAAGCCCAGCCGGAGCTGGTCATATTGGAGGCGGAGCGCTTCCGGGGCCGGTGGGCGGAAGTATTCGGCAACGGTCGTCCGATTCATGTGGAGCTCGGCATGGGGAAAGGGCGGTTTATCAGCCAGCTCAGCGCTTTGAATCCCAATATCAATTACATAGGCGTCGACATGTACGACGAGCTGGTGCGCAGAGCCGGGGATAAAGCCCGGCTGTCCCGTGAGGAGCACGGCGGAGACCTGTCCAATTTGCGGCTGGTCCGCTTCAATATCGAGTCGATCGAGCGGATGTTTGCGGAGGATGAAATCGAACGGATTTATTTGAATTTCAGCGACCCGTGGCCGAAGAAGAAGCATGCGCGGCGGCGCCTTACACATGAGAATTTCGTAAGGAAGTACCTGGAAATCCTGAATGAGAAGGGCGAAATCCATTTTAAAACGGATTCTCGTTCCTTGTTCGAATTTTCCCTTAATTCCTTTGCGGATATGGGGCTCCGGATGCGAAACATTTCTCTCGATCTTCATGCTGACGGCCCCCGGACGGACTTGATCATGACCGAATATGAAACCAAATTTTTCGAACGGGGCGAGCCGATTCACCGGTTGGAAGTCGTAGTTGGCGAGAAAGCGCTGCAAGAGCATCTGAAATCGCTCCAAACACGCAAAGAAAAGAATGAAGCGGAAGAAGAACTTAAGGCATAATTAACAGTGAACAGCCCCTTTGGTCGGATTGAGCGAAGGGGCTGTTTTTCTATAGGGTGGGCCAGGGACCTAACGGCAAGCCCGGCTTTTTCTTAAGCATACTGCCGCAATATATCCACGACCGCCTGCGGACAATGGACCGGGTTATAGGCAAACCGGGCTGTGCCGGTCAGCATTTCGCGTCTTTTTACAACCTCAGGGTAATGCTCAATCAGAAGCTGCAGCCAGTGATCGATGGTTTCCGCCGATTTGATCTGTTCGCCGAACCCGTGCTGGGTGAAATACTGCAGGTTTTCTTCCTCCTGCCCCGGGATCGGTTTGTAGAACAGCATCGGCAGTCCTTTCGCCAGCCCTTCCGTGCAGGTCATGCCCCCGGGCTTCGTCACCAGCAAATCCGCGACATCCATCCACTCGTTAATCTCTTTGGTGAACCCCAGAAGGCGGATGTTCGGATGTCGGAAACGTTCGTCCCCGTTCAGACGGGCCAAGGCCTTCTCATTGCTCCCGAGGCAGACGATGAGCTGGATCCGGTCCCGCCAGCAGGCCAGCTCCGAGAGGAAGCTCTCCTGCTTGACGAGCCCCCAGCCCCCGCCCATCACAAGGACGGTGGGCGGCGGCTTCAGATCGAAGCGGGAGCGAAGCTCTTCCCGGTTCTGATGAGCCCAGAACTTCGGATGCACCGGAATGCCGGTCACCTCGATCCGGTCCGCCGGCACCCCGCGGCTAAGCGGCTTCTCTTTGACGTCCTCCGTCGAAACCAGATACTTGTTCACCATATCGCTGACCCAAGTGCCGTGTACATCGTAATCGGTGATGACCGTGCATAAGGGCACGCCCAGCCCGAACCGTTTGAGCCGGCTGATGACGGCATTTGGGAATGGATGGGTGCAGATGATCGTATCGGGCCGGATTTGACGAATGATTTCGGCGGTATGCGCATAACAGATGCGGTGCAGGGCAAGCTGGGTTAAACGGTTCATCGATTTCTTGTATTGGGAGCGGTACATCAGGCCGTACAGCTTGGGTTGCGTCGTTACCGTTTTGCGGTAGGCGGTGAAAATCCACGGAGCGAGTGTCGGGTGCAGGAAGGTGCCGAGCTCGAGCACCCGGGTTTGAATATCGGGCGAAAGCTTGCGGATACTGTCAGAGAGCGCATAAGCCGCCTGCGTGTGGCCTGCGCCGAATCCCTCGGATAACAATAAAACCCTCTTCTTGGGCATCAGTTTTCACCATACCTTGTTCCAAAGGATTTTACATCATGCTGCGGAAAAGCGTTTTATCCGAATAAGGCGACAACCATCATCGCCGTTCCCGAACCGATGAGGCTTCCGGCCAAGCAATCGGAAGGGTAGTGCTGTCCTAAATATATACGCGATAACCCGACAAGAGATGCGAGAGGCAGTAAAAATGCCAAAGCCCAAGGTCCTGTAAACATGAGCGGAACCGTCAAAGAGAAAATCGCCGTCGTATGCCCCGAAGGAAAGGAATGGTCGGTCAGCGGTTTTTTGCAGGTGTGGGTATCGGGAAGAACCAGATAAGGGCGCGACCGCGGATATTTCTTCTTTATAATAGCAACGGGGAGGTGGCTTGCCGCGAGCGCGGCGCAGCATTCGATGCCGGCCGTCCGCAAATCGCCTCTGGCGAACAGAGCAAGACACAGCGCCGTCAGGATCGTAAACGTCGCTCCCCGAGATGGGTTACCGTATTGAATAGGCGGTCCAGCACAGCATGATGAATCTTTCGATTCACGAAGAAAAACATCCGGTGTTCATGGTGCTGAAGCCAGGATAAAACACGGCTCAATCCATAACGCCTCCTTGCAGTGGGATAAGCTGTCCAAAACGTTCATATATATATTGTAAGGGTAAAGTGTTAATGGAATATTATCAGAATATGAAGACGGACTTAATATTACCTTAACGCTCTCATAACACTCCGCCGCTACAATGGGGTTGACGGACCCCCTATCTTTCCATTGAATGCGGCTAAATCAAACCATGTGAGTGCTTCCGATACCAGTTTTGAATTATCAAACTTGTTCAAGTTTGTTTCACAAAACTCGGAGGAGGTTATTTATGAGAGTAGCCCTTTTTACGGATACATTCGTACCGGATGTGAACGGTGTGGCGAAGACGCTCGCCGGGTGGGTGAATGACTTGGAGTCGAGAGGCGTCCAGTGCAAGGTGTTCGCACCCCACAACACGTCCGCCGCGGAGACGGACCAGCGGATGGTGGAAAGGTTCTACAGTATTCCCTTCCTATTATATCCGGATTGCCGCATGGCGATTCCGAATCCGGCAAGCGCGGGCAGGATCCTCCGAAGCTTTGCGCCGGACCTGATTCATGTCGCAACACCATTCAACCTGGGCCTACTCGGGCTGCATTACGCCAAGCGGCATCATGTGCCCGTCGTGGCTTCTTACCACACGAATTTTGACCAATATTTGGCCTATTATAAGCTTCAATGGATGGAACCGATGCTCTGGAAATACATGATTTGGTTCCATCAGGATTGCCGTAAAATTTACGTTCCTTCCGAGTCCACGCGCAGGCATTTGCAGGAAAAAGGTCTCAAAAATCTGGAGATCTGGTCCCGGGGCGTGGATATCCGCCGGTTTCATCCGCTGGTGGACCGGGAGCGGGTCCTTCGCGCCTGCAACATTCCTGCTTCCAAATTCGTTTTACTATATGTTGGAAGGCTTGCGCCCGAGAAGAGTACGGATATCTTGATGCGTACCTTCGATTCGCTGAACGGGGCCGTCCGCCGGAATGCCCATCTGATTCTTGCCGGAGACGGGCCGTCTTGCTGGGACCGCTGCAGGAGCAGTATGCCGGCCGGACCGATATCACGTTCACCGGCTTCCGGCAGGGAAGCGAGCTCAGCGACCTGTATGCGGCCGCCGACCTGTTCGTTTTTCCGTCGGCGACGGAGACGTTCGGCAACGTCGTGCTGGAGGCGATGGCCTCGGGGACGGCTGTGATCGGCGCGGAAGCGGGCGGCGTCGCGGACAATATCAGGCATGGCAGAACCGGCCTGCTCTGCAAGCCCGGCGACGTCTCGGATTTTGTCGAGGCCGTGGAGCGTTTGTACTACGATCCTTCCTTAAGGGAGAAGCTTGCCCGGGAAGGACGCCGATATACATTACACCAGTCCTGGGACCGAATTTACAGCCGGCTGTTTGACAGCTATCTGGAGGTGCTTGCCGAACAATTCCAGAAAGTTTTTACCAGCGAAAGCTTATAAAAACAATGAAAATCGATGAAAATAAGAGGTAAAAAGATGGATAGCAAAGAGTCAGACCGAAATTCCCCGGTTTACCGTTATTAACTCCCGTTCGCTCGGCTATGCACCGGGTAGAGGATTTGACAAAACGGTTCAAACAGAGGAAAATCATATACGGCAACCCACGCAATCCAAGTTCAACCAACGAATCGATTAACAAAGACGCCACAGAGACAAAAGACAAGGGGTACATACAAAAAAAGGGGGATGTTTCATGCTGGACAGTATACTGTTAGGTATCCAGATCGTGTTAGCGCTCATTGGTGCCCTACCAGCTGGTTCTGACGTTTTTCGGTTGGTACCGACGCAAGAATAAGGCCGAGCATGCGCCGCAAAAAACGTTTGCCGTATTGGTAGCGGCCCACAACGAAGAGCAGGTCGTCGGTGCGCTGATTGAGAATCTGAAAAACCTCGACTATCCGAAAGAACTCTATGATATATTCGTGATTTGCGATAATTGTACCGATCAAACCGCCCAAATTGCCCGCGAACACGGGGTCAACGCCATGGAGCGCCATAATGCGAAGCTCCGCGGTAAGGGCTACGCGATCGAATGGATGCTGAAGGAATTGTGGAAAATGCCGCGGCAGTATGATGCGGTCGTCATGTTCGACGCCGATAACCTCGTCAGCACCGACTATCTGAAGCATATGAACAATGATTTGTGCAACGGCTCCAAGGTCATCCAGGCTTATCTGGATACGAAGAATCCGCACGATTCCTGGATCACTGCAGCCTATGCCATCACATACTGGTATTGCAACCGTCTTTGGCAGTTGCCTAGGACAAACCTCGGTCTGGCGAACTACTTGGGTGGGACCGGGATGTGCTTCGAGTCCAATCTGCTGAAGGAGATTGGCTGGGGAGCGACAAGCCTGGTTGAGGACCTGGAATTTACGATGCGCTGCGCGTGCAGCGGGGCGTGAACCCGACGTTCAACTACGACGCCAAAGTGTTCGACGAGAAGCCGCTCACCTTCAAAGCATCCGCACGCCAGCGGCTTCGCTGGATGCAAGGACACTTTGACGTGGCGAGACGTTACTTCTTCCCGCTGTTCTGGCAGGGGATCAAGGAGGGACGCTGGTCCAAGATCGATACCGCCGTGTACGCGCTCAACGTGTATAACCTGTTCATCGGTTCGATTGTGACGGTCTTTCTGTGGATCGACCTCACCGTTCCGGCGTCGCCGAAGTTTACGTCGCTCTATCAAATCGCGCCGGGCTTTTTCGCCGCCTTCTCCGTACTGACCTATGCGCAGTTCCTTATCGCTCTGGTCCTGGAGAAAGCGCCTTGGAAATCTTATAAATACCTGGTTACGTTCCCGCTCTTCCTGCTGTCCTGGTGGCCGATTACGTTCTACGCGTTTTTCACCCAGAACAACAAGCAGTGGAGCCATACGGAGCATACCCGCGTGATCCGTCTGGAAGAAGTCCAGAGCAAGCAGGCCAGCTGACGAATCCCCGGTTCATTCCTGGGGTTGACATGGTATTAGGGAAAATGCTATATTATTTTAGTGCAAAGAAGAAGCGCCCGCTTCTCACCTGACCGACCCTGGGTTGGCTGGTTAACTTGAGTGAAGCTTATTATTGTATTCGATGGCTTATCGAATATAGATCACTTGACCAATCAAGACGTGGGCGCCTGCGCCTGCGTCTTTTTTGTACAATCCTTTGGAGGTGGCAGGTCATAAGTACAGATCACATCATTAACGATGACATTCGGGCGAAGGAAGTTCGTCTGATCGGGGCGGATGGAGAACAGCTGGGCATCAAACCGATTCGGGAAGCGATGCAGATCGCTATGGATCAGAACCTCGATCTGGTCAATGTCGCTCCGACGGCGAAGCCGCCGGTTTGCCGGATCATGGATTACGGGAAGTATCGCTACGAGATGCAGAAGAAAGAAAAGGAAGCCCGTAAGAACCAGAAGATCGTGGAACTGAAAGAGGTTCGTTTAAGCGCGACGATTGATGAGCACGATTTTCAAACGAAGCTTCGTAATGTCGTGAAGTTTCTGAACGAAGGTGACAAGGTGAAGCTGACGGTTCGATTCCGCGGCCGGGAGATCGCCCATGCCGAGATCGGACAACGCCAGCTGGAGCGGATGGCTACGGAAGTGGAAGAGCTGTGTGTGGTTGAACGCAGACCGAAGCTGGAAGGCCGCAGCATGATCATGATTCTGGCACCGAAGCAACAGCAATAATGAATACTTAAGGAGGAACACACCATGCCAAAAATGAAAACTCACAGCAGCTTGAAAGACCGCTTCAAAATTACAGGTACCGGCAAAGTAAAACGTTACAAAGCCTATAAGAACCACCTGCTGTCCCACAAATCGGCCCGTGCGAAGCGCGTGCTCAGCACGAACCCGGTTATGGCTCCCGGCGACGTAAGACGCTTGAAGCAAGGGCTTGCCAACATTAAGTAATTTCAAGAACGACCGATACATTATATCTAAACATTCCTGGAGGTAGATTGTCATGGCAAGAGTTAAAGGCGGCTTTATCCGCACTCGTCGTCGTAAGAAAATTTTGAAGCTGGCCAAAGGTTACTTTGGTTCGAAACATAGATTATTTAAAACCGCTAAAGAGCAGGTAATGAAATCCCTGCTGTATGCATACCGTGACCGCCGTCAGAAAAAACGCGACTTCCGCAAATTGTGGATCGTCCGTATTAATGCGGTCGCCCGTCAGAACGGCTTGTCCTACAGCAAACTGATGCACGGCCTTAAGCTTGCAGGCGTGGAAGTAAACCGCAAAATGCTCGCGGACCTCGCGGTCAACGACATCAACGCGTTCAACTCGCTCGCCGATACGGCCAAGCAAAAAGTCAACGCTTAAGCTTCGGCTTATGCGCCACAAACCGCTGGAGTGCTTCCGGCGGTTTTTTTTGTGTGCCTTTGAACCATTGGCCCTGTGAATCTAATAGTTTCCTAACAATGGGCGGCGGCTTTACGGTTTCTTAAAGAAACTGTAATATTTGGCGAATAGATTTCAAATGATTATATGGTATATTTTATATAAGCATAAAATAGGTCTTTAGTACTATTTTCCAATTTTGTTATCTTGAGCAGAGGATATAGGTGTCAAGAATTGACTATGTTCTTTCGATTATCGGCTTCTAAAAGAAACGCACTGATCGCGATCGCAGCCTTCCTATTCCTGTCCGTATCATTCTACGCCTTCTCGCAGTCGTCTGTTTCCCAAGTGAAAGCCACACCGCTCCTTGCCTTTGTATACAAGCACTTGGTGGACCAAGACGGAGGCGTGTTTACCAATCTCCGCAAGGATTATCCCGTCCAACCCGACCTGGCGGGCAATCATGACAAATTATCGGAATCCACCGGCCTGCTTCTGGGGTATGCCCTGACACACGGAAGAGAGGATATTTACCGGCGAAGAGGTGTTCTTTCTTAAGAACAGCTTGCTGACGAAGGATAAGCAGGTCCGTTGGAAAATCGACGTGACCGGCCGTCATCCGGACAATACCAACGCGGCCATTGACGATCTAAGAATCATCCGGTATTTGCTGCAGGGCAGCGAGCGTTGGAACCTGCCAAATGACCGGCAGTTGGCCTTGGACATCGCCGAAGGGCTGTATAAGAACAACCGCAGCGGTTCGCTGCTGATGGACTATTACAGTTTTGACGACGGCGACAAAGGGTCGACGGTGACCTCTTCCTATCTGGATGTTGCCACCATGAATGAGCTGGCGAAGGAGCTTCCGGAGTGGCATTCCGTAGCGGGTGAATCATTGCAGCTGCTTCTTCAAGCGGCGAAGCCGTCCGGTTTTTTCAGGAAAACCTACGATACGTTAAGCCAAAGCTGGGGGAATACCGAGGACCTGCAGGGCTATAATCTGATCGATACGTTAATTGCCGCCATCCATTTGGCGGAAGCGGGTCAGGATGCCGGTCCGACGGTTCGCCTCATGGAAGAGCTGTGGAACCGGGACAGCCGGCTCTATTCGGTCTATAACGAACAGCGGCAGGTGTTAAACAATAATGAATCTCCGGCCGTTTATTCCCTGGCGGTCCAATTGTTCCGGCTGGCGGGCAAGGAAGACGTGGCGACCGGGCTGAAGGAGCGGATGGAGCAGTTCCAGTTATCCGACGAATCCTCCCCTATTACGGAGGATATCTCGACGCACAGACCCTGGAATGCTTCTCTTTTGACAACCTTCAGGCCCTCTTGATCGAATAGGAAAGGATATGGAGCTGTGAATCGTTCGGAAAAGTTATATTTAACGATGTTTATTAATTTTTTACTCCTTATCTTCGGGGCGCTGTATCTCGCTTTTACGATCCAAATGTACTCTTCCAATTACATATGGTTCATGCTGATGCTGATTTTGTTTCTATTCGGTTTTATCCGCGGTCTTCTGCCGGGTATGATCGTATCGATCTTCGTCGTGTTCGGTTATGGCGGCTACATTCTTTATAAAATGTACGTGCAGCAGAGCATCGCCGAAATTGCGCTCAACGATATCGTCTGGCTGTTTGCTTTTCCGGCTTCAGCCATCGCCTCGGGATTCCTGGGCCGGGAGATTCGCCAGGTCATGAACGAACACCAGCATCTTGCGAGCAGCTACGAAAGAAATGTCGTAGTGGATGAAGTCACCGGATTCCTCAACCTGCGGAGCTTCAAACAGGAGCTGGCGGAGGAGGTTTCCCGCGGCGGGCGCTATCACCGTCCTATGAGCCTGCTGCTCATTGAAATTGCTTATTTCAATGAACTGACAAGGGAATACGGCGAAGAGCAAGCGAGGTCGTTCCTCGGTAAAGTGGCACAGCAGATCGAGGAAGTGCTGCGGGATGTGGACAAGAAGGGCTATATGGATGAAGGGCTCTTCGCCGCCATCCTGCCGGAGACCTCGACCGAAGTACTCGATATCGTGAAATCGCGCCTAACGGACAAATTCCAAATGATTCCGCTGATGCGGTCCAAGCGGGAAGTGAGCATCAAGGTGAAGCTCCGTTTCGGTACCGCAGGCTGTCCCGAACATGGTACGGAAGCGAATGAGTTATACGAAAAAGCGAGACAGGAACTGAGTCTTTATGTTAGCTAAGCGCATAGTACTCTTTTTGCTGACGATGGGGATGCTGTTCACGCTTCCCGGATTAGTCTCAGCCGCGGAGATCGGGAAAGCGGCCAAAGCCTATATTGTTTATACGTCGCTGGATGATGAGACCAGGGCATGGAAGGTATACAACCTTCTGGGCCATTTCGGCCTGGAACGGGAGATGAAACTCCAGACCGATGTTTCCGATGCCGAGCTGAAAGAGGCCCGCTGCGTCATTCTGATCCAGGAGAAGTACGACCCCAGGCTTGTGGAGCGGATAAGGAACGCAACGGCACAGCGGCAAACGACGTTTCTCCAGATTGGAGCAACCACGGATACAGGGAAGAAGTCGATGATCACCGTTCGTTATAATGGACGCAATCTGACGGAGCTGAATGGCGTCGTTTACCCGAGAAAGGTGGAAGACGGGATGACCGTGGATGCTACCGTATCAGACGGGTTATCCTCGTATATGCTGGCGGGGCGGCTCGGCCGGGAGTGGTATTTTACATCGGATCAGGTGGACGGCACACTCGGTCTGGTCTTGGCGGATTGGCTGCATGAGGTGCTAGGTATTCAACATCCTTCCAGCGGCCATGAGGCTTTTATCCGAATCGAGGACGTCAGTCCGGAGACCGACCCCGCCAAGCTGAGAGCCATCGCCGACCTGCTCTTTGCCCGTAAGATTCCTTTTATGGTCGCGTTGATTCCCGTTTATTCCGATGCTTCCGGGCACACCGAAAGCTTCGAAGACAAGCCCGAGTGGACGCAGGCGCTTCATTATATGGTGGACCACGGGGCAAGCCTGATTATGCACGGGTACGAACACAAATACAAGAACAGCGAGACCGGCGAAGGCTTCGAGTTCTGGGATATCGACCGGGACCAGCCGATTCAAGGGGAAGAAAGATACACGGCGGACAAACTGCAAAAGGGCATCGCCTTAATGGCCAAACAGGGCCTGTATCCGCTCGCTTTCGAGCCTCCGCATTACGCGATGTCGCAGAAATCGTATCAAATTGCGAGGCAGTATTTTTCCACCCTGGTGGCCTCTCTTCAACTCAGCGACGATACGTTCGAGATTACCCAGAAAACGCCTTACCGTCTGGTGACGGGCCGGAACGGCTTCAAGGTCATTCCCGAAACGATCGGTTACGTCGAGAACTCCCCGGCTCCGTGCTGCCGATGGTGGACGAGATGGAGAAGCAAATGATCGTGCGGGACAGCGTGATCGGTGCCTTCTTTCATCCTTATTTGCCGATTGAGAAGCTTCAGGAGCCGCTGGATCGTCTGAGCAAGGAGGATCTGCGGTTTATCGATTTGAAACAGGAAGTGAATACGGTAAACAGCGATTTTATCGGCATACGGTCGGAGAACGGCTCGATTTCGGCGGATATCAAGGATCCGGCTCTACTGCAGAAGTGGGCGGCAAGACCGGTCCAAAATACATGGCTGAACCGGTTTTCCTTCGTATTGACCTGGGGGATTGCGGTAGTGGTGATCGGGTTTATCGCCGTCTTTATCTATTTCCTGGTGAACCTGAAGAGAAGGCGCAGAATCAGGCTTTTCGGAGAGGAGCTCGCTTCCCGGCATGGGTAATTTGTTATTCATCATATCGCTTTCATCCATATGGGCCATGCTGCTGTATCACATGTTCCTGACGCTTGGCGGCTATCTGTATTCGGTCTGGCTGGAAAAGCACCAGTCGGCACTCGATTACAGCGCCCGCAAGTCCTGGCCCGCCGTGTCCATTCTGATCCCGGCGCATAATGAAGAAATCGTCATCGAGAATACCTTGCGCGCGATGATCAAGCTGGATTATCCCAAGGACAAGCTCGAGGTCATCGTGATCAACGATAATTCCTCGGACCGGACGGGAGAAATTGTGGACCGCTATGCCGGGATGTACCCTTTCATTAGGCCCCTGCATACGTTCCCGCCGGACGGGGGCAAAGGCAAATCCCACGCCCTCAACCGGGCCCTCAAGATCGCAAACGGTGAATTTATCGCCGTATACGACGCGGATAACACGCCGGAGCCGGCCGCACTGAAGCATCTCGTGAACGGAATGATCGATGCGCCGGGCATCGGGGCGGTAGTCGGCAAGTTCCGGGTCATCAACGCGAAGAAAAACCTGCTTACAAAGTTCATCAATATCGAGACGATCAGCTTTCAATGGATGGCGCAGGCGGGACGCTGGTTCTGGTTTCGGATCAGCACGATCCCCGGAACGAACTTTATGATCCGGCGCAGCGTGCTGGACCAGGTGGGCGGCTGGGACGAAAAGGCGCTTGCCGAGGATACGGAGCTCAGCATCCGCGTTTATGAGGAAGGCTATGAAATCCGTTTTCTGCCCTTGGCCATTACTTGGGAGCAGGAGCCGGAGACTTGGAAGGTTTGGTTTAAACAGCGGACGCGCTGGGCGCGGGGAATCAGTATGTCATCCTGAAATATTTCCGGCAGATCTTTTCCCTTAAGCGCAAACGCATGCTGTTCGATTTGGTTTACTTTTTTTTCACTTATTTCTTATTTCTTGGCGGAGTGGCCGTTTCTCACTTCCTGTTCATTACGGGGCTGCTCGGGTGGATCAAGGTGACTGTACCGGGGCCGTTCATGCTGGTATGGTTTCTGGCCTACGTGCTGTTCGTAGTGGAAATCATGATTACCTTGGGAATCGAGAGAACGGAGCTTCATCTGAAAAATGTCGCCGTCATCCTGCTCATGTACCTTTCTTACTCTCAGTTATGGCTTGTGCTGGTAGTTAGAGCTTTTGGTCTTCACATCAAATCCGTGGTGAGCCGTCAGGAAGTCAAGTGGGATAAGACGCAGCGCTTTCAAGTGTGAGGATGGTATGAGAATGATGTTACTTAGAAAATGGATGATGGCGGGGCTTCTTTCCGCGACCCTGCTCTCCGCCGGAATGCCGGCGGCCGGCGTATGGGCGGAGGAAACGGGTGCCAGTGAAGCTGCCCCTTCGGGCGGCCAGCCCGACGCCACGGTTCAAGCGCCGGGAGCACCCAATCCGGCGGCCGTCCAGGCGGAGAATCTGCCGATATTTGCAGGCGACAAAGTGATTCAAGGGGTTACGAACCGGGAAGACTCCTACTTTGAAATCAGCAAGAGCCGGAAAGTCATGCCGGGCTCGTATATCGAGCTGCAGTTCGGGCACTCGCCGACGCCGCTGGCCAAGAAATCGACACTTACCGTGATGCTGGACGATGTGCCGCTCGGGAGCGTGTTTTTGGACGAGAAGAACCTGGAAGGGGCGAAGTGGAAGCTCGATCTGTCCGCTTTTCCTTTCAAGGAAGGCTTTCATAAATTATCGATGATTACGCACATGGAAGTATCCGATAACCTGTGCGATGACGAGAACAACACGGCCAACTGGATGATTTTCTCCAAGTCGAGCTTGATTCATTTGAATTTCGCCAAGGGCTATAATACGGCGGATCTCGCTTATTACCCCGCTCCTTTCCTGGAAAAGGGAAGCCTGCGACCGCTCGTTGCCGCCTTCGTGCTTCCGGCCGATCCGGATGAAGCGGAGCTTTCGGCGTTAACAAGCATGTCCCAGTTTATCGCTTCTCAGGTCCCCGGAAACCGGTTGAACTTCCAGGTGTACCGGGAGGTTGATTTAACCGACCAGGCCGTTCAGGGCAAGCACCTGATTTGGATTGGGGAAAGCGGGAAATGGAAGACTTACGGTAAAACGGTGGAGGACCAAATTCGGAAGAACCATGAGGCTCAAGGAGAGCAGGGCTTTATCGCGCTATCCGCTTCCCCGTGGAACTCCGCTTTGTCCGAGCTCTTTATTAGCGGAACCGCTGCAGATCTAACTCATGCAGCTGCGATCCTCACGAATGAAGGATACTACTCGCAGCTGAGCGGGGATTTTATCCCGGTGCCGAAGGAACTCGCAGCTCTCGCCCAACAGCCTGCCGCTGCGGATCAAAGCAGGGGGAACAACAAGTTTGTCACCCTGGCCGATATGGGCTACGGGAATTTGACGGTGGAGAGCCCCTTGGTCGGCGGAGCTCATATTAATTACAATGTTCCCAGCGGATGGAAAATCAGCGGCGGGGCCAAACTGAAACTGCTGTTCAAGCATTCCAAAACGCTGAATTTCGCCCAATCCGTGATGTCCGTCAAAGTGAACGGGCAACCGGTGGACAGCCGCAAGCTGAATGAAGAAACCAGTGAGGCCGGCTCCCTCGAGCTGAATTTAACGAACGATATGATCGGCGACAGCGGAGTCATTGCGATCGACATCTCCTTCCAATTCAGCTCCGATACGGGAAAAGCGGCCTGCACGGGCAATTCGCAAATCGGCAACTGGGCCGTGATCAATAGTAGTTCCTCCTTGTCCTTCGAAGTGGCTCCGAAAGGGAGCATGGATCTCAGCGATCTGCCTTCCCCGGCGACCGTTCAGAGCGGATGGTCGAATGCGGCGCTGGTCGTGCCCGCCCAGCCTACCGCAGAGGAGCTGTCCACGCTCGCTACGATGATCGGAACGTACGGGAAAAGTATGAAGACGCAGGACGGCCTGACTGTTGTGAGCGCATCGCGGAACGATTTGGGGCAGGTATTGAAGGATAAAAATATCCTGTATATCGGCGCCGCCGGCAAAATGCCGGAATTCCTGGGCAGCGCCAAGGAAGGGCTGGTTCGTTATCAGCAGAATGAAATCGTTCCGGCGTCCAAAGACATTGAGCTGCTGCCGGCTCTGAGAAAGCAGGCCGCATGGCTGGAGGTCATGAAATCGCCGCTGAACTCAAGCCTTGGTGCGGTGGTCATCAGCGCCACGGAGCCGCAGAAGCCGCCGCTCGTTGCAGCGGTCATGTCCGACCCGGATAAAGCCTCGAAGATCGCCGGGAAGCTGACGGTGATCGACAGCCGCCAGCAAACGCACGTGTTCCAGACCGCCGCTCCCGTTCAGACGAAGACCGGGGCGAAGCAGCTGGGGAGCCTGTTCTCCGTTGCGGGTACGACGGTGCTGAACCGTCTGCTGTTTATCGGCGGTTTCATTGGTCTCCTGCTGGTTCTGGGCCTGATCTTATGGTTTACACGTTATAAACGCAAATAGCATGACAGGAGAAGGCCCCGGGATACCGCGTCACCAGCGGTCAACCGGGGCTTCCTTATTTAAAAAAGCTCAGCGCTTAACCGGAACTGAGAAGTCGGCCTCCGGAATCCAGCGCTTGCGGTAAAAGTCCCGTCCCTGGATGCGCACCTCGTCGTCATATACCTCGACATACAAGCCTTCGCTTTCTTCCGGGGCGGTCAGCATTTCTCCGCCGCTGCCGTCATCGGTCCAAGGCTGGACCACGGAAGAGGAGTTCACCATGGTGAAGCCGTCCTGCACCATGGTCTTCGGCAGTTTGAGCTCCCAGTGCGAGTGGCCGGAGAAATAAATCACTTGCGGATACTGCGACAAAATTGACTTCAGTTCTTCATGCTGAATGACCGCACGGTTATTGACGCAGCAGAAGTAGGTGCCTGCTACTGTGTAAGGAAGCGGCTGGTGCAGGAAGACGAAGATTGGTTTGCCTGAGCCGGATGCTTTTTTCAGCGTATCTTTAAGCCAGTTCAGCTGCTCTTTTGATAAATAAGCATCCTCCAGATTGTTCGGATCGGACTGCCTGTACTGCTCCGAGCCAAGGAAAATGAAGTGATAGCCTTTGATAATGCGATCGTAATAGACCTTATCGGTGCCTGCAAACTGCAGGAAGCGGGAGATCGACGCCTGCTCGGTCTCGCCGTTCGGGAAGGTCGGCGGACTCCAGGCGCCGCTGGCGTCGAACCAGGCTTTGTAGTATTCATGGTTGCCCATCGAGAACAGCACATTCTTCGGATGGGGATTTTGCTTTAACAGCTCCTGCAGCTTGGCATAATCGGCGGGCATGCCGTTCGTCAGGTCGCCGTTGATGACGAGCGTATCCGAGTTCGGATTGATTCCGCTTAAGTCCTGCAGCGCGGCGCTGAATTTGGCATGAGACTGCGTGTCCCAGGACTGCACATGAATGTCGCTGAGCACCGGGAAGGCGAGCTTCGGCCGATCAGGGCGGGGGCCGGCTTCTTCTTGGCCTGAGCTTCGGCGGGAACGGACGGTTTGGGCGGTTTGCCGGCGGCACCCGGGTTCTCCAGCGCCTTGCTGCCCCCGGAGGGTCCGTAATTTGCGTTCTCTGCCGGCGCGGCACCCGCGGGAACGAGAGCCGAACTAAGCGTAGTCATTACCAATGCGGCGGTAAGCGACCATTTTTTCAAGGGATCCACTCCTTTTAAGGTTGAGATACTTTATTAACATAAAGGCCGAGTGTTAAATGCTGGTAAAATCGTTTCAAAGACATTGTGAAAATGAGGAAATATTTTCAAATCAGCTTTACCTGGAGCGACAGGGACCGACACGGATTGCGGCAGGTGCAGGGACTTGATGCTGCAGCAAGGGCTTAGAGTCGCGAAAATTATGGAATTACAGGCGGTTCTAAGGTCAAAAAAGGCGGAAGACCCAGCCCGAAGAGGAGATTTCCGGCTTTTCGGGGACATGGATTTGCGCTTGACTATCCCAGGGATTCGGCATATAATAACTAAAAAAGTACAACAGTTGCGAACGGCTGTGATGAGGACGAAGTTATAAGGGCCCTTATGTTCAGAGAGCGGCGGATTAGCTGAAACCAACGCCATTAATCCCTTATGTACGAGCTCACCTCGGAGCTGTTTTCCTGAAAAGTATGGTGCGTTTGGAAGCGCCATAGCTAGTAGGGAGAATCGGAATAGCACACGTTACCGTGCTGAGGGTAAGAGCTGCGCTTGCTAGCGGCGCACGTTACCTGCTAAGGTCATTTGCCGCGAGGCTTATGACAAATCTGGGTGGTACCACGGAAGAATTCAACCCCTTTCGTCCCGTCAGACGCACAAGATGCGTTTGGGGCGAAAGGGGTTTTTTGGTTTTTTTTCGAGATTGAGAGGAGGCCTATAGAATGATTGTTCAAACCACACAAAAGTCGAGAGAACAGGCTGCGTGAAGAACTGCTCAGGCCGGATGTTATTACAGGATCGGAGGCGGCGCTGCGCGCACCTTCTGTTGGAAGACGTGGATTGCGTGTTCGGGTACCCGGGCGGAGCCGTGTTATATATTTACGATGCTATGCATGGGAATGAAGATTTCAACCATTTGCTGACCCGCCATGAGCAGGGAGCCATTCACGCGGCCGACGGCTATGCGCGTTCGACGGGCAAAGTCGGCGTATGTCTGGCTACTTCGGGTCCGGGGGCGACGAACCTCGTTACAGGTATTGCGACTGCGTACATGGACTCGGTACCGCTCGTAGTTATTACCGGCAACGTAGCCACTTCACTCATCGGTACCGATGCGTTCCAGGAAGCGGACATCACGGGCATTACGATGCCGATTACGAAGCACAGCTATCTGGTTCGCGATGTAAAAGACCTGCCGCGTATCGTGAAAGAAGCGTTC
The DNA here is from genome assembly GCA_024704175.1 of Paenibacillus sp. P25. GTDB lineage: Bacteria > Bacillota > Bacilli > Paenibacillales > NBRC-103111 > Paenibacillus_G. The sequence goes on along the minus strand of CP085629.1, from coordinate 5,613,426 downwards.
CATATCGCTTCGACCGGCCGCAAGGGACCGGTACTGATCGACATTCCGAAGGATGTCTCCAACACGAAGGCGCCGTTCTACTATCCGGAGAAGGTGGAAATCCGCGGCTACAATCCGACGGTGCAGCCGAACAAGCTGCAGGTAGACCGCCTGATCGAGGCGATTGCCGAATCCGAGAAGCCGGTTATCCTCGCGGGCGGCGGCGTAGTGTACGCCGATGCTTCCAAGGAGCTGCTCGAGTTCGTTGAGAAAACCCGCATTCCGGTGACGACGACGCTGCTCGGCCTAGGCGGTTTCCCGAGTGCGCACGAGCTTTGGATGGGGATGCCGGGGATGCACGGAACTTACACGGCCAACCATGCGCTGCAAAACTGCGATCTCTTGATCAGCATCGGCGCGCGTTTTGACGACCGCGTTACGGGACGGGTGAAGGACTTCGCGAAGAACGCGAAGAAGATCGTTCATATCGACGTCGATCCGGCGGAAATCGGCAAAATCGTCGAAACGGCGATTCCGGTTGTAGGCGATGTCAAAGCCGTTCTGCAGCTTGCCAATCTGAAAGCGAAGCAAGCCAAGTCTGACGCTTGGATCGATTGGGTGAAGGAGAATGTCCGCAAATTCCCGCTGAGTTATACGGATTCGGACACGGAGCTCAAGCCCCAGTACGTGATCGAGATGATCCATGAGACGACCAAAGGCGAAGCGATCGTTTCGACGGACGTCGGCCAGCATCAGATGTGGGCTGCGCAGTATTACAAATTCAATCATCCGCGTTCCTGGATCACCTCCGGCGGTCTTGGTACGATGGGCTTCGGATTTCCGTCCGCCATCGGCGCTCAAGTCGCGCACCCGGACCGGCTGGTCGTTTCGATCAACGGGGACGGCGGCATGCAGATGTGCTCGCAGGAGCTGGCCATTTGCGCCATTAACAACATCCCGGTCAAGATCGTCGTTATCAACAACCAGGTGCTCGGCATGGTCCGGCAGTGGCAGGAGCTGATTTACGACAACCGGTACAGCCACATCGATCTTGCCGGCGGCCCGGATTTCGTAAAGCTCGCGGAGGCCTACGGCGTGAAGGGGCTTCGGGCCTCGAAAAAGGAAGATGCCCGCCGCGTATGGCAGGAAGCGCTGGATACCCCGGGACCGGTACTTGTCGAGTTCGTCGTTCGCAAGAACGAGAACGTATATCCGATGGTTCAGCAGGGGGCCGCGCTAGATGAAATGTTAATGGGGGATTCGGAATGACTCACAAACACACCATTTCCGTACTAGTGAACAACCAGCCCGGTGTGCTGCAGCGCGTGTCCGGCCTGTTCGGCCGCCGGGGCTTCAATATCGAGAGCATCACGGTCGGCGAGTCCGAGGAAGCGGGCTTGTCCCGGATGGTCATCGTTACGACGGGCGACGACAAGACGCTGGAGCAGGTCTCCAAGCGGCTGTACAAATTGATTGACGTCATCAAAGTCGTTGATCTGAGCTCGAACCCGATGGTCGCCCGGGAGCTGGCTTTAATCAAAGTAAGTGCAGAGCCGAGCGCCCGCCCGGAAATCTTGGGTGTGGTGGAAACATTCCGTGCAGCTGTCGTGGACATCGGCCCTTCCTCGATCATCGTTCAGGTGGTCGGCGATTCCGAGAAAATCGACGCCATGGTCGAGTCGCTGAAGCCGTACGGGATCAAGGAACTGTCCCGTACCGGAGCTACGGCGATGATCCGCGGCGCCGTGAAATAATCGTTTTAAGATAAAATAAATCGTAGTACAATGTTCCTTGTGAGCGGGAGCCCAAGCGGATGACGCGGAAGTCCGGGAGACTTGGAAGCCCGGCGCGGTTGCCGGAACGGAAGTGGTCCTTTTGGGCACCCGCTCACAGGGTTTTTAAATCAAAGGAGGAGCTATTATCCCATGGCAGTTACAATGTATTATGAAAAAGACGCAGATCTGAACGTATTGAAGGGCAAAACGATCGCAATTATCGGCTATGGCGACCAAGGGCATGCTCAAGCGCAAAACCTGCGCGACAGCGGTCTCAAAGTGGTAATCGGTCTTCGTCAAGGCCGTTCCTTCGAGCAAGCGAAGAACGACGGCTTCGAAGTATTCTCCGTTGCCGAAGCTACGAAACTGGCGGATGTGGTGCAAATCCTGATGCCGGACGAGACCCAAGCCAGCGTTTACAAGAACGAAATCGAACCGAACCTGAAGCAGGGCGCGGCAGTTATGTTCTCCCACGGCTTCAACGTTCATTTCGGTCAAATCAACCCTTCTGCGGACAAAGACGTACTGCTGGTAGCTCCGAAATCCCCGGGCCACATGGTTCGCCGCGTCTATGTTGAAGGCTTCGGCGTTCCCGGGCTGATCGCGGTTCATCAGAACGCTTCCGGTAAGGCTCAGGAAATCGGCTTGGCCTATGCGAAAGGTATCGGTTGTACGCGTGCGGGCGTTATCGAAACATCCTTCCGTGAAGAAACCGAAACCGACCTGTTCGGCGAGCAAGCGGTTCTTTGCGGCGGTACTTCCGCTCTCGTGAAAGCCGGCTTCGAGACGCTCGTTGAAGCGGGCTACGCTCCGGAAATGGCTTACTTCGAGTGCTTGCACGAGCTGAAGCTGATCGTTGACCTGATGTACGAAGGCGGTCTGGCAACGATGAGACATTCCATCTCCAACACAGCCGAATACGGCGACTATGTAACCGGTCCTCGCATCATCACGGACGAAACGAAGAAGGCTATGAAGGCCGTTCTGAGCGACATCCAGCAAGGTAAATTCGCACGCGACTTTATCTTGGAGAACCAATCCGGCCGCGCGTTCCTGACGGCTACCCGCCGCAACGAAGCGGAGCATCCGCTGGAGCAAGTAGGTTCCCAGCTGCGTGAATTGATGCACTGGATCAAGAAGTAATTGAACAGGAATTCCTGTTTGGCATAAGGCCGGATTGAAGGGGAAGCGGAAGACGGATCCGTTTTGCGCACCCTTCGGCCGGTGCGAGTAAGACCCTGCCAGGGCGCTAAACGCCCCGATCCGTTCGGATTGGGTAATAGCGGACCTGCAGGGTCTTATTTATGTTTGTGCGATAAGCGGGTGACGGGGGTGCCGGTTCGGAATAGGATGCAGCCAAGGCGCTAAGCTTTCCGAATCGGTTCGGGTCAGGAGGCTAGCGCCCCGCAGGGTCTTATTGCTCCGAGATCCGTTCAACCGTCCGGTTGGGGATGCTCCACAAAGCAGCTTCACGCTGAAGCCCTGGGGCAAGCGGCCAGTGCCCGGCCTTGCGGCCGGGACCGAGCCCAACCCCTCCCGTAGGCGTGTTTTCCGGCGTGCCCCTACATCAAACAAAAATCCCCTTGGTTCGTGGAAACCAAGGGGATTTTTTCACAGCCTTACAGCGCGGCGGTCTCACGCATCCGGTTCAGCGCGCGGTCGAGCCGTTCGAAGGCCAGCTTCATCTGTTCGCTGTCGGTATGAGTGAAGTTCAGCCGCATCTTGTTTGTCTCCGGGTTGTCCGCGAAGAAGCTGACGCCGGGCACGAACGCTACGCCTTCTTCCACCGCATACTTCAAGAGCTCCTGCGTGTCCACGCCTTGCGGCATTTCCACCCAAATGAACATACCGCCTTTCGGCTCGATCCAGCGAACGCCTTCCCAGGCCTGCGCTTCCAGCCTCTGCAGCATCTCCCGCATCCGGGCTTCATATTCCGTACGGATCAGATCGATGTGGCTGTACAGGTCGAAATGCTCGAACAGCTGGTGCAGCGCCTGCTGGTCCATCGTGCTGGAATGCAGGTCCGCCGCCTGCTTCGCGCGGGACATATTGCGGATGACCGCCGCTTCGCCGACTACCCATCCGGTGCGCAGCGCCGGAGCAACGATCTTGGAGAACGTGCTGGTGTAGACGACGTGGTCGCCTTCCGCACCGCCGTTCAGCGAGAAGAGGGTCGGGAAGCTCTCGCCGTCTCCGAACCGCAGTTCGCCGTAAGGATCGTCCTCGAGAATCAGCACTTCATGACGCCGGCAAATGTCCAGGGTGCTTTGACGGCGCTCCAAGCTCCAGGCTTTGCCCGAAGGATTCGAGAAGGTCGGGATGACGTAAATCATTTTCGCCTGGTACTGCTGGACTTTCCGTTCCAAATCTTCCGGGATCATGCCGTATTCGTCGCAATCGACCGACACGAGCTTGGCTTTATGGGATTGAAACACTTGAATGGCGGCCAGATAGGTCGGTTTCTCGACCAGAATCACATCGCCGGGGTTAATGTAAACGCGGGTCAGCAGATCTATCGCCTGCTGGGAGCCGGTGGTGAGCAGCATGTTATCTACGCCGACATGAATGTTCTTGCTTCGTGCCAAATGACGGGCCAAGCTTTCGCGCAGCGGGGTGAACCCTTCGGTCAAGCCGTACTGCAGCACCTGCTTGCCTTGATCGAAGACGCGGGAAAACGCTTCACGCACCGCCTCGATCGGGAAAAATTGCTCATTCGGCAGGCCGCCCGCCAGCGAGATGATCGATTTGCCTTGGGTCAATTTCAAAATATCGCGCACCGCGGACGACTTGAAGCTTTCCATCATATCGGAGAAACGGTAATTCATCAGTAAGGACTCCTTTAGGCTGTGGGATCGGAATAAATCGTATAAGAAATATTGTAATCCTTTCAACGGGCCAATACAATAAGTTTGCTATAAAAATAGGCGCATTCAAGCGATTTCACCGCGTTATTCCACGTCCTGCGCAGGTTGACAAATTACGGAAAAACGAGTAGGATGTAGATATCTTATCGAAAAAGGGGACGTTTTGATGTCCAGGGTCGTTCTTAACTAAACCAATTTCATATCGGAAGCCGTGAGAAAAGTGCTCCCGCTACCCGTCTGTCTTGAAACGACGACTGGGTGCCGGTAGACGAAGCTGGCGGCGGCCGGAAATGTTAGTTAAGAACATCGGGATCATAACGCTGCATATAAGGGTCATATCGCTTCACCGGCGCCCATTAGGGGGTATCCGTAGGCGATGTTGGCCGTCCTGAACCTTGGGTTCAGGAGAATCAGCCGATTCGACGAAACCGTGCTCTTGCAGCACGGTTTTTTATTATTGGATAAACGCGGCTGTCCTCGCCTTGCCAGGCAAGGACGGGGTACCCGTTTATCCTGGCACCCTTAAGGCGGGACTCCCCGACTGGGGCAGGTCGAATACGGCGGTTTCAGCATAAGGCAGAGCATGACGCGTTCGTTCATGCTCTGCCTTTTTTGCGTTGCAGGAACCTTTTTCGATGAACCTAAAAGGAGGCTTCAAGCGGCTATGATGAATCATGAAACGGCGGAACGATTGGAATACGGCAAGGTGAAGGAGAAATTGGAGCAGCTGGCCCTGTCCTATCTCGGCAAAAGGCATGTGCAGCGGCTGGAGCCGCATACCGAGCGGCGGGTGATCGAGAAGCTCGCTGCAGGAAGCCGACGAGGCGGTGGCTGTGATCCGGCATGGAGCCAGCGTCCCGATTCCTTCTCTCGATGGGATGGAACCGCTGATGGAAGGACTGGGCAAGGGGCTATTGCTGTCGCCGGCCGAGCTGTCCCTGATCGCCCGCATGCTCGAGAGTACGGAGCAGTTAAAACGGTTTATGGCCAAAAAGGAGTCCATCGCTCCGCAGGTCGCCTCCTACGCGCTTTCCTTGTATGAGCTGAAGGAGCTTGGAAGCGAAATCGGTCGCTGCATCCGGCATGGACAGATCACGTCCGAAGCGAGCCCGGAACTGAATAAGGTCCGCAAAAAGCTCGCGATCATTGAGGAGCGGATCAAAAAGAAGCTGGACGGTACGATGAACAAGTACCGTTCCTATCTTCAAGAACAGGTGGTCAGCCTGCGCGGGGGCGGTACGTGCTGCCGGTGAAGAAGGAGCACCGCAAGCTGATCGCGGGGACGGTGCTGGACGAGTCGGCCAGCGGCCAGACCGTCTTCGTCGAGCCGGCGGATATCGCCTCGCTGACCTACGAGCTGAGCGCGCTGAGGGCCGAGGAAGCCGCGGAAGAGATGAAGGTGCTGGGCATGCTGACCGAACTCACGGAAAGCTTCCGGCACGAGCTGTCAATCAATTTGGAGACGATCGGGCATTACGACTTCCTGTTTGCGAAAGCGAAGCTGGCGAAGACTTACGACGGCAAGGTGCCGGAGCTGAACGAGGAGGGGCTTATCGTCATCAAGGGAGGAAGACATCCGCTGCTCGGCGGCGCCGTTCCGCTGGACTGCACCCTCGGCGATAACTACCGCGCGCTGATTATTACCGGACCCAACACGGGCGGCAAAACGGTGGCGCTCAAAACCGTAGGGTCGCTCACCCTGATGGTTCAATCCGGCCTGCCGGTGCCGGTAGAGGCGGGAAGCCGCTTCGCCGTGTATAACAGCGTGCTCGCGGATATCGGGGACGGACAGAGCCTGGAGCACTCGCTCAGCACGTTCTCGGCCCATATCCGGAGCGTCATCCGCATTTTAGAGCAGGCGGGCCCTGCGTCTCTTATCCTGCTCGATGAGCTGGCGACCGGAACCGACCCGGGCGAAGGCATCGGACTGTCCATCGCTGTGCTCGAAGAGCTGTACCGCAAAGGTGCGACGATCATGGCGACGACGCATTTTAACGAAATCAAGCGATTTGCCGAAGAGGCGCCGGGCTTCCGCAATGCGCGGATGGAATTCGATCTCGAAACGCTGCGGCCGACCTACCGGATGACCATGGGCGAAGCGGGGAACAGCTATGCGTTCCAGATCGCGTTGAAGCTTGGCATGAGCCCGGCGATGATCGATCGGTCCAGGCAAATCACGTACAGCCGGCAGGGCGGGGAGAGCAGGCTTTGGTATCGCTGGAAGCGGCGCTCGAGCCGCACAGGAAGGTGCCTCACCAGCCGGAGCGGGCGGCAAATGGACATCAAACGGTCGCTTCAGCGAGGAGAGCGGAGCCCAGACCGTCCTTACCCGCTTTTGAAATCGGCGACTGCGTCTGGATCCATTCCCTGAAACGGACGGGGATCGTATGCGGGCCGCCGGACGATCGGGGCAATATCCCGGTGCAGATCCAGAAGGAGAAGGTGCGCATCAACCGGAAACGGCTGTCCCTTTACATCGAACGGAAAGAGCTTTACCCGGAAGGCGATTATGACATGGATATCGTGTTCGAATCGAAGGAGGTACGCAAGGCGCGGAAGCAAATGGGCAAGCGCCACGACCCCGGGAACCGGATCATCATCCCCGGGAGGAATAACCTGGAATGCTAGGGATCCCTATAGTCAAAACCTATTGCGATGATAGATTTTATATCTTTGTAAAAGGGGGCCAAGTATGCTATTAATGAGATAATGATGATAGAGGAGTGAAAGAAGACAATGGCAGACGTGAAAAAAATCGCCGTCATCGCCGGGGACGGAATCGGTCCCGAGGTTGTGGCGGAAGCTATTAAAGTCATGAAAAAGACGGAGGACCTGTTCGGTTACCGTTTCGAATTCGAGCACGGTTTGTTCGGGGGAATCGCCATCGACGAGAAGGGGACTCCGCTTCCGGACGAAACCTTGGCCATTTGTAAAAAAGCGGACGCCGTACTGCTCGGCGCCGTAGGCGGTCCGAAGTGGGACAACAACCCGAAGGAGCTTCGCCCGGAGACCGGCCTGCTCGGTATCCGCAAGGCGCTCGGCCTGTTCTCGAACATTCGTCCGGCCAATGTCTTCGACTGCCTGAAGGAAGCGTCCACGCTGAAGCCTGAAGTGCTGGAAGGCACCGACCTGATCGTGGTCCGCGAGCTGACCGGCGGCATCTATTTCGGCGAGAAGTTCCGCCGCGAAGGCGCGAACGGTCAAGAAGCCGTCGATACGTGCGTATATAATGTAACGGAAGTGGAGCGCATCGTGCGCCAGGCGTTCGAGATCGCCAGAACCCGCCGCAAGAAGCTGGCTTCCGTAGATAAAGCGAACGTGCTGGAAACCTCCCGTTTGTGGCGTGAAGTTGTGAACCGCATTGCGCCGGAATATCCGGACGTAGAGCTGGAGCACGTGCTCGTTGACAACTGTGCAATGCAATTGCTGCGCCGTCCGTCGAGCTTCGACGTCATCGTGACGGAGAACATGTTCGGCGACATCCTGAGCGACGAAGCGGCTATGCTGACGGGCTCCATCGGCATGCTGTCCTCCGCATCTCTTGGCGAAGGCGCGTTCGGCTTGTATGAGCCAGTCCACGGGTCCGCGCCGGACATTGCGGGCCAAGGCATCGCCAACCCGATCGCGACGATCCTATCGGTTGCGCTCATGTATCGCCTGACCTTCGGCTACCATGACGCGGCGGAAGCGATCGAGCGCGCGGTCAAAGAGGTGCTGGACGCCGGTCACCGCACAGGCGACATCGCCGTCGATAAGAGCAAGGCCATCGGCACAACGGCGATGGGCGACCTGATCGTGAACGCAATCCGCAAATAAGGACGCTTTGCAAACAAAGCATCACCACCTTATAAACAGTGAAGAAACTCTTGAGAATCTCAGCATTCTTGAGAGTTTTTTTCACGAGCAGAGCTGAATTCGTCTAATATGTGACAAACTATAATAATTATTATAAAAGAATTGTTTTAATCTTGACAATCCTTGGGGCGAATGTTACGATTTATCTCGTGAAAAGAAGTATTGAAACATTACTTTAATAAGGAGGATTTTAGATCATGGCAGAACGTTTGGTAGGTAAAAAAGCACCGGATTTCACAATGGACATCGCGCTGGGCGACGGTAAAGAATTCGGCAAAGCTTCCCTGTCCGATTACAGTGGCAAATGGCTCGTATTGTTCTTCTACCCGCTGGACTTCACTTTCGTATGCCCGACGGAAATTACGGCTATCAGCGAAGCGGCATCCCAGTTCAAAGCGCTGAACACTGAAATCCTCGGCGTATCGACGGACAGCATCCACTCCCATCGCGCATGGATCAACACGCCGGTGGATCAGAACGGCCTCGGCCAATTGAACTTCCCGCTGGCTTCCGATATTACGAAATCCGTAGCCCGTGACTACGGCGTATTGATCGAAGAAGAAGGCATCGCGCTGCGCGGCCTGTTCATCATCAATCCGGAAGGCGAACTGATGTATCAAGTGGTTCACCACAACAACGTCGGCCGCAGCGTAGAAGAAACGCTTCGCGTGCTGGAAGCTTTGCAATCCGGCGGCTTGTGCCCGATCGGCTGGAAAAAAGGCGACAAACACCTGGTTGCGAAGTAAGAAGAAGTTATACCACTCAAGCGACATACACCTCGGCCTGCCCTTACCGGCAGGCCTTAAGGTTTTTTCAGTCAGGAAAGGGGCTCGTAATCTCGATGGAAGTCATTCAAGGGCTCAAATACAGCGAAAATCATGAATGGGTGCGGAAGGAAGGCGGCCGCGCCGTCATTGGCATTACGGACTTTGCTCAGGAAGAGTTTGGCGTGATTGTATTCGTCGAGCTGCCCGAAGTCGGCGATACGCTGAAGGCCGGCGATCCGATCGGAAGCATGGAATCGGTCAAAACCGTGACCGAAATCTATGCACCGGTATCCGGCAAGGTCATTCAGGTGAATTCCAAACTGCAGGAGAATCCGGGTATCATCAATATGCGAGCCTTATGAGGGCGGATGGTCGCTGGTCGTCGAGATGAGCGATGAAACGGAGCTGGACGCGCTGTGGGATGCCGATAAGTACGAGCTGACCTATGCACATGAGCAGCACTGACAGGGGAGCCGGCGGGCCGGAAGCGGCACGCGGAATGAGCGGGACAAGCGATTCCTTATGGACAGCACTGCTTAAGGTGTTCGAACGCTTTTCCGTGAAGAGAGTTTGGCTGGTGGCTTCCCGGACGAACAAAGCATTTCCCCGTCAAGCGGAATTTCATATGGCGGTGGATGCGCCCGAAATGACGGAGCGGCAACTGGAATCGCTGGATGCCGCCATCGGGGCATTAGCCATCTTTTACCCGATGAAGCTGGTTCATGTTCAGGCACTGGAGTCTGTCCGGCTGCAGCAGTCGATCGAGCGGAACGGGATGTTACTATACGAGAACCAGACGGAGGGCGAGTAGTCCTTTCCGTCTTTTTTGTGTTGGAAGCGATGCTGAGGATTTTTTCCAATGGATTCCCCCGGGATATTTGCTGATTATCAGGCAGTTGTGACTATCGTTTCATGGACAATGTATACGACAGGGCATTATAATGAGGATGACGAAAGTTATCCATAAAAGGAAATCATTGTATCATTATACCTGGTTTTGTCGAAATACAGCGTGAAACATACGGCCAAGCAGGCCGGGACGGGGAAGGAAATGGATTGGAGAAAAAGAGGGGATATTCTGCGGCAGTACGAACATAAATGCTACCAATCGGCTTTTTACTTGCTTCAGCAGGAGGAGAAGGCCGTATACGCATCTTTATCCGCTTTAACGGAGCCGCTGCACGACGAGGCTTTCTATGCATGCAGCCGGGAGATGCAGGAGGAGCAGGTCAAACGGACGGTTATTCGTCACAGCCTGGTGGTGAAACGCAAGGCGCTGGGCGCTCCGAAACAGGCTACTTTAGCCTGATGAACGGACACTTGGTCGAAAAAAGATGAGGTGGGCGGAATAAGGTCCGGCTCATGGAAAAAGGCCCGCTCCCCGGCAAACCGGATAGGAGAGAGCCCCTGTCAAAAGGAATGCGCTTAGTGATTGGCGTCTACAAACACGTCGACCGTTTGCGTTTTGCCGCCGCTCGTGACGCTGGCCTGGAAGGAGATGATTCGGCTTCCGCCGGCACCCGGCTGATAGAAGTAAGTCGCCGTCCCCTTCACTTTATCCACATCGATGCGGAGAACCCCAGGATTCGCCGGATCGCTCCATTTCAAATTGCTGACATAGAACTGGGTTCCGTAGAGCTCAGCCGTCCGGAATACGCCGTAGTTCTTGTATTCGGTATAGCCGTAAGCGTCCTTCAGCTTGATATCGCCGAACGTTTTCTTCTTCTGGGTATGCCCGTCGACCACTGAATCCCCGCCGCTGATACTAAGGCCGTTCAGTACGGACAGCCAGACCGTCTTGCCTTTGCCGTTCTCGCCCGCTGTAAGGGAAGCGGTAACCGCCGCATCTTTCTTCACTTGGATGTTGTCAAGGGTCACCGTCTTCGTGCCCGTATAATTGGACGGGTAGAACGACACCACCATGCTGGTCGTTCCGGCCTCCAGGCCGCGGAGGGCAGGCACATCGTAGCCGATGCCATCGGATTTCGGCTTAGCCACAGCCTTGGCCACTCTCGGGTTGGAGACGGAGATGCCGCGGATCAGGTTGTTCGGCATAGCCACGTTGTCTGCGCCGTCTTTCGCCGTCACTTCCACTTTGGCTGCAAGCCAGTTCTTCATATAATCGACGTCCGAAGACGGGGTGGAAATGCCCTGAATGTTCGGATTCGGCAGAGCGTCAGCCGGGTTGTCGGCCAGCGCGGTGACGCCGTCCAGTTCATTGGTTGCATATAAGCCGTTCGCAATCGCGGTCAGCGAGTAGGTGAGGCTCGCCGCCTTACTGGCTTTAATCACATCCACCGTACGGGTTGCGGAAGAGACCTGGTCGCGGCTTGTGCCGGTTTTGAACAGCTTGGCCGTGATCTGGTACGAGCCCTCATAGTTGTCGCCCTGCACCGGAGTGAAGGTCAAATCCGTGTCGCGGATCGATTTGATCGATTTGGACGAAGCGCTGTAGCCGTCCGCCCGGGTATCGTCGCCGACGAAGGTAAGCGTGTTAGGCTTGCCGGAATTCGGATCGGCGTTCAAAGCCCAGGTCGGCGTACCGGTAAAGGAGCCTTTCGAGAAGTAGACATTGCCCGTCACCGAGCTGTCTCCGCCGGTTTTCTGGAGGGAAAGCTCCACTTCATATCCGCTGTAATCCTTATCGAAGTCCTCGCCGTACTGGTCCTTGAACTTGAGCTTCATTTTGTTCTCGGTGATCGAGGCTCCCGGTCCGAACGGAGCGAGCGAGGCCAGCATTTTCGGCTTCGGCTCGGACGAGACATAAATTTGGTTCGGGTAACGCTTCTCGCCGATGTTGGTGGAGAAGGTCGCCGATTTAGCGGTTTTTACGACCATGATGTTGACCGTCAGGTGCGCCTGATTTGCGGTTCGCCTCCCCATTCTGCAGGCCACCGATCCGGACTTTGCCTTTGTTGGCGCCGGTCGTCTCGATCTGCGAGTTGGTCCCGACTTCCGCCCCGGAGGAGCCGTAGCCGTAAACGCGGATATCGTTCGCATACTTCAGCACGTCGTCGTTCGTGAGCGTGTTGCCGAATTTATCCTTCACGATGATCGGCAGGTAAACGTCGTCGTCCCCCAAGCAATGGTGCTGTTAAACGAGCCGAAGCTGACCTCGTACGGGATCTTCGGGGCGTTCAGCTTCACTTTCTTCGAAGCCGTCGCTCCGCTTTGGTGCGCTACGACGGTAAGGTTCAGCTCCTGCTCCACCTGGAATGTATTCTCATCCACATCGTTGGTGAAGATTTTGAGTTCCGGACGGTTATCGCCGTCTTCATCGTCATAGAAGTCGAAGCCGTTATCCACCTGCAGGCCGTTACTGTCCACCGTCGTGCCTGTCTTCAGCCCGTTGGCTCCGGTATTATACGTAGAGGTGCCGTCGCGAAGCGTCTTCAGGTCGGCTACTTCGAAGCCGTATTGGTCGTAGGCCTTGTACGCGATCGTAGCGGTATCGCCCGCTTCCAGCTGCGTCTTGCTGCTTGGCATCTTGATATCCCCGAGCTCGACCTTGGCCACGGACTGGCGGTCGCCGACCTTGAAGGTTTTGCTGGCCTGGGCTGTATTGTCCGGTGCCATAATCGTAACCGCAAACAATTGGTCGCGGACGAGAAGGGCAGGGGTATTGTTGACCGCCTTGAAAATATTGATGGTGATAGCCTGCTCACTGCCGGACGACTGGGCTCCGAGCTCCGGACTCGTTACGATATTGAAGCGGGAAGCGGACAAGTCCGACTGCTCGTTGTATTGGTTTAAAGCTTTGAACGCAATCTTCACTTTCTCGCCTTGCGCCACAGTTTCGGAAGCGTTCACAAATTCGATTTTGGTGATTTTCTCGTTCTGGACCGTGACGTCCGCGGTGCCCTTGTCCACCGTGAGTCCGCCGTCCTTCACCGCTTCGAGCTTGACGGTGTAGGTGCCTTCCGTCATCTTCGTATCGAGCGTCAGGGCCACCTGATTCTTCGTCTCGTTCCACTTCGGGGTGACGGTCATGGCCGTCGAACCGCGGCTGACGGTGGCGTTCAGCTTGGACGTATCGGCCAAGGCGCCGTTCAGCGTGACGGTGATCGTCTTGGCGCCGGTCGCTTCGGCCTTCACAACCGATACTTTGGTCACGGTATCGGGCTTGGCCGGTATGTATTGTTTCTTCGCCTCGTAGGCGACCAGCAGCAAAGCATATCGCGGGTGGTCACGGAGGTTCCGCCGAATGTGCCGTCCGCGCCGCTCGTCATCAGCTTCTTCTCAATCGCCAGGGCGACATAACCCCTCGCCCAATCGGATACGGTCTTATCGCTGACGCCGGGCGTACTCTTCGCCTGGGTATCCAGATTCAGGCCGCGGAGCAGGAAGGCGGCAAGCTGTTCCCGGGTCACTTCTCCGGCCGGATTGAACTGTCCCGGAGCGTAGCCGTCCGTGATTCCGGCCTTGTAAATCGCTTCTATGTAAGGAAGGGCGTAGCCGTTGGCGGGATCGTCCGCCTTCACATCGGAGAAGGTGGAGCTTTTCTGCGCGGTATCGACCTTCAGTTGGAAAATCAGAGCGGCTACCTTGGCAAATTGGGCGCGGTTCATTTTTTCCTTGATCCCGAAGACCCCGTCTTTGACCCCGTCAAAAATACCGGCTTTGATCATTTCATCGAATTTCGCTTTCGTAGCGGCATCGAGGTCCTTGAGGTCGGTAAAGCTGGTGGAGTCCTTCACAGAACCCGTTTCAGCACCCAAAGCGGTACCGGCTACCATCGAGAAAGCCATAGCAAGAGATAAAATCGAAGAAACGGTGGTTTTCATTTTTTTCCTCCTAATGAATGAGTTCCTTAAAATGCTAATGTAAGCGTTTGTAAAGAAGGATATAGAACCACTCTCTCCAAATAAGGACAAGCTTCTTTATCTATATCTGCCTTAGAAGCTTGAGACTCAAAGTAAGCCCGACCTCCTTCATGTCAAAATATCTATACTCATCAGGCGTCCCGAAGGAGCATCCTGGTGGTTTTGCATAGGGATTTACTGTAAACAAAGATGTAATCGCTTTCTTTTCGGCTAAAAACGATTTTAGCGGATTCTTTGTGAAGATGGTGTGAAGAAATTGTGAATTTCAAGAGGAGTTTGTAAAAAATATTCGAAGGATATGTGAACAAATGAGAGGGTGGCGATCCATTAGAGTCAAAAAAGACGATCCTCAAGTCGCTTCGGACTTGAAAATCGCCTCGGGGAAATTATTTTGTTCCGGCCAGCTTCTTGTATTTCTCGGTATATTTTACGACCGTGAGCACGTAGGTTGCGTGCGACCACGTAAGGGGCGCCACCGATACCGGGCTTCCGTCGAACGGGTCGAGCTGCTCGGGCAGGATGCCGCTTTCGATCGCATGCCGGACCACCCATTCCAGGGTGCGGCGGGGCGCATCGAGGTCGGCCAGCGTCTTCGCACATTCGATCTCCCACTCGGCGATCCACAGCGTACAGATGATCCAGGGGTTGCCGGGAATGTTCTCAATATCGGACGAGCGCTGAAAGTAATAATCGTGATAATAACGGGCTACGCCGCCGATGTCGGTCTTGATGGCGAGGCCTGCGCGGTTCGCCTGCATGGTGCTGACGACGCGGGGGTCGTCGGCCGGCAGAACGCCGAATTCAAAGATGCCGTACACGCTGCTCTCCAGCGTCTTATCCTTGACCCACTGCCCGTTGTCAAGATAAAGTCCGCGCACGAAGCGGCCTTCCTTCTCGTCCCAGAGATACTTCAGGATGCCGGATTTGATCCGTTCGGCCGTGTGCCGGTAGCGGCTGGATCTTTCTTCATCGCCGAACAGGCTGCAGAAGTTGGCCGCCGCGACCAGACCGCCATAGACGGCTGACGCGGTGAAGGTGTAAATCCCGTACCGCTCCTCCCACAAGTCGTAGCTCGGCTTCGGCAGATTGAGGTCCGCTTCGATGTAGCTCGACATGAAGCGGGCCGCCCGGCGGATCAGCGTACTGTACAGCGACTGCGGCGGCTCGATGTCGCCATGGCGCACATAATCATGCCAGAGGGCGAAGATGACGAGCGCCGTCTCATCCTCCTGGATCGGAAGCTGCATTTTCCCGTTGTTCAAATAAGGATGCCAGGAGGAGCCGACCGTACCGTCCGGGTTATATTTATGATGCAGGTACCCTTCCGGCGAGAGCGCATTCGCGCAGAAATGGAAGAACGGCGTAATCATGCCCTGATAGCCCGCCATGGTCATCGCATAGGCGATGAGCGCGCCGTCGCGCGGCCACATGTAGCTGTAATGGTCGCGGTTCGACTGCATGATATCGGAGTCGTTCGCGGCGATAATGGCGCCGTTCACGTCGGTTTGCGTGCGTACGATCAGGAGGCTCTGTTTGTACAGCCGGATACAGGCATCGCTCAAATTGCCGTAATCGCGCTCCGACTTGTTGACCCAGCGCGCCAGTAAATTTGCGCCCGGTCGAGCAAATTGCCGGGATGGCTTTCCTTAACGTAGCCGTCGAGCTTCTTAACCTCCTCCAGATTCCGCCCGGCCGTCATCCAGTAATACAGCGTTTCTTCGGAATTAGGGGGGACGTGCAGCCGGAAGGAGATGGTGCTGTCCACGGAGCCCTGGGCGATCGCGTTGCCCATGAGATGGCCGTCCTCGGCGTCCCGCCAGGTGCCTTCGGCATTGTAGAATCGTTTGACCCCTGTCGTATATTGATACAGCCCGTCGCTTCCCGTCAGGCCGTTGAACATGAAATAGCGGTCTTTCTTATAATGGAACACGGTATTGCTCAGCGGATAGTAGGCCGCCGTGTCGCCGACCTCGGTCTCGTTGATGACCAGATCCTGGTTGAAGAACATGCGGACCTCGCGCACCGTCTCCCAGTGATTGTGAATGCGCACGCGCTTTAAATAAATATCCTCGCGCTGGTGCACGCCGTCGTTGATGATCAGGGTAATGCCCAGGTGGTAGTGGGAGGCGCGGACCTCGGTTACGAGCGAATCTTCGATATAAGAAAGCTGAAAGCTCCATTCCGGATCGGAAAGCCAGCTGAAGGTGCCGTCGACCCAAATTCCGACTCGGCATTGATAGCCGCCGACGTGGTTCAATTGCCCAACATAGGGATAGTATAAGTCCCGTATGTACGTATGACCGTCCAAATTGATCAAAAATTTCCCGTTTCCGATGACTAATTGTCTAGGCAATCGATCCACATCCTTTTCTATCCAGGTTGCTTCCTGTTTTAAGAGTACCTGTTTATGCCAGGCCGGTCAATCTATGAAAATGAATGAAAACGGATTCCGGCGCTGATTTTCATTCTATGAATCTATCATTTCCTTTTTGGGGAAGGCCTATACGGACAAAAAAAGAATCTCCGATCCGTATCACAGCGGCGGTGCCTGTCGTTCAATGGACAGCTGGCCGGGAGGCGGATGGAGATTAAGAAGAATTTGAATATTCCTGGGTACAGGGATTTCATGGATACGCGGCCGGGACGCTCAGGCTTCGGGAGGGATTCCGGTCTTGCTCGCCGTCATCTTGACGATCATGTCGTAAGGGTTGGAGGATTGCAGAATCAGCCGCACCTGGTCTTCGTTCACTCCGCTGCAGGTGAAGGTCTGGCCCGTATGGTACTGAATATGTATTTGCAAGGCCTCGTCGTCATACTCGATAAAAGGATTTTTCTTTGAGCTGATCGGAATCATCTTCATGCAGGTCGTCACCCCTTCCCAAGGCAGGATAGAGCGAAAAATCCGACTGCGCGCGGGAGGGGTCGCGGCGCGGATTGATCGCATTCCGCTTCCAAGCCGCCGGGAGCCGTAAGGCTCCGCCGGGCGGCCGTTCACGCATGGCGGCGGGCGGATAGCCGGAAATTACCGGTTTACGTACCGCCGCCGATTCGTTTAATTTACTTTATGCCGGCCGGATGCGGTTTAGAATACGGCTCAGCCCGGGTCCGGAAGCAAATTTTTATCCGGTTCCCAGGCGCGGTCTTTACAGATTCTGCAGAAAGAGGAGCGATTATACATCCTCCCCGGGACTTACCGCCAGATAAGCCGAAGGGAACATTTAACAGCTGATTTTTGGGCGAAAAAAGAGGATTTTTGGGCTTCGAAGTCGAATAAGTTCGGGATAGCGATATCAGCGTCTTACCTTTATCCCATTCGTCAACTTTACGAATAATGCGGAATACGATATAAAAGAATGCAACAAGCCCTGCTTGTTTAGAACGGGAGGCGAGATCAATGAGCTTTTGCTGCGGAGCGAGTATGCTTGGAACCAAAGGAACATTGAAACATATCCGAACACAAATCCACAATGTGCCTCTTTTGTTTTGTCCGGTGTGTCACCGGGTGCAGGTGCATCATCTGGTGGAGAACGAATACGAAATATTGGCCGAATATGCGCACGGGGACGGCGCGCTTGAAGTGGATTTTCAAGAATACGTGGAGAGCCGCGACCAAGCCGAAATGTTCGAGAATTGCGTGAATCACGAGAATGAAGATCCGCTCGAGGTCGTTCGCGACCAGATTGATATGGCACTCGACCTGCTCATGGTATCCAAAGAAATGGGAGATACCGAATGGGAGAATCAACTGATCAAGCGTTTGAACGTATTAAGCAAACGACGCGACAGGCTGAAGAATAAGAAGACGCTGCGCGGCCGTTCCTAGGCTGAAGCCGCTTGACCTGATTACAAGTCCCTAACCTTATCGCATTCGTCCGAAGCCTGGGCTCCATGCCGCCATAACAACCTGCGGCCCGCCTCCGGCCCTGCAGGCTGCAAAAGCACGCAGAGCTTGTCTGCTTCGGCCCGCCGCATGCCGGCGCCGGCGACAAGGAAGGGACCTTTTTATTTGCCCGGAAGGGACAAGCAGACATGCCGGATCATTTAGGTTGATAAGACTTTATAAGTATTCGGGGGCTTAAAGCTTCGCAAGGGCCTTGATAAATGCGCTGGTCCTTGGAAGTCAAGGACGCGCAGTCGTTTGTCCTGGTAAGAAAACCCATGAAAATCCCGTTGTCCCGGGTAAGGCAACCCCCGTAATTGCTGTAAGCTCAGCGAAAAATTTAGTGTGAGGTGGAACGATTGCTGCTCGTTTTATTCAAGAAGTTCTTAGGGAAACGCCAGTCTCACCACCCCGATCCAGCCAATTCGCAAACACCGGAACAGGCTGTTATTCGAATACAAGAAGGTGATCTGCGGCTTCGGAACCAGTTCATCACGGACTATCAGCCCTATGTGGCCAAGGTGACGAGCCGATTCTGTAAACGATACGTTGATCCGGCGCGCGATGATGAATTCAGCATTGCTCTCGCCGCGTTTAATGAGGCCATCAATCAATATTCGCCGCAAGCGGGACGCTCGTTTCTCGGCTTCGCCGAACAGGTGATCCGCCGGCGTCTGATTGACTATGTCCGTAAGGAACAGCGCTTTTCGCAGCAAATTCCTTACAGCACATTCGAGGTGGAGGATGAGGAAGACAACATCGTCAACCCCATTGAAATTCACCAGGCCATCGAACAATATGAAAAGCAAAAAGGAATGGAGGAACGACGCAGCGAAATATTGGATTTGAACTCCACTTTACAAGAGTTCGGCATTCAGTTTGCCGATCTCGTAGAGGCTTCCCCCAAGCATGACGACTCCCGGCAGGCACTGTTCGGTATTGCGATGAAATTGTCGAATGATGTCGAATTGATGCGTGCCATGCTGACCAAACGCATCTTTGCCGATCAAGGAGCTGCTCGATCAGGTGGAGGTGTCGCGCAAAACGCTCGAACGCAACCGCAAGTTCATTATTGCCGTTGCACTGATTTACAACGGACCCTATCCGTATCTTAGGGATTACCTGCATATTAAAGAAGAGTTGGAAGAAGAAGGGGGGCCGCGAATGAATAAAGGGATTGTAATGGACATCACGGGCAAGAGCATCATCGTGATGCGGCCGGACGGCAAGTTTGAGCGGGTTCCTCGAAAAAAACGCACCTGCGAGATCGGTGAGGAAATCGTGTATGCCGAGGCCGGAATCCATTGGCGCAGTCCATCCGTGGCCGCAAAATCTGCGCTTGCTGCAGCCGTCGTGTTCTGCATTGTGCTCTTTGCCAGTTTTAACGGCAGGCTTGGAAGCCCGGAAGTGGTCGCATACATATCGATGGACATCAATCCCAGCGTCGAGATGGGTATTGATATTAAAGAAACCGTACTTGAGTCGCGGGGACTCAATGAAGACGGCATGCGGCTGATCGATGCGGTGGATTATAAGAATCAGACGCTCGAGCAGGTGACGGCGAAGCTGCTGGATAAGGCGGAGCAGAAAGCGCTGGCCAAAGGCGAAGCCGAAATTGTCATCGCCAGTACCGCAGTGAAAGACAACGGACAGATCAACGACGCCCAGATCGCCGAAAAGCTGAAGCAGCAGGTGACGAAGCACATCCAGGAGACGCATCCGAACCAGGTTGATTCCTACCAGGTGGCCGCTTTCGCGGCGCCCAAGGAAGTAAGGGAAGCGGCCAGCGAGAACAACCTGTCGACGGGCAAGTATACGGTGTATTTGAACGCGAAGAACAGCGGCACTCCGATTACGATCGACGAGCTGAAGAAGGAATCGGTGCTGCAGCTCTCCAAGCAAATGCCGGAAGTGGCGGAGCTGATCCAGCCTGACCGTCTGCCCGCCAAGGAGACGCTCAAGCGGCTGGTGCAAGAGGAGAAGAACGGAGACTTGGATAAAAAGCTGGAGGAGCAAAAGAAGAACAAGGACTCCGGCAAAAACAACCAGAACGGCGCAGGCAAGTCCGATACGAAAAAACCGGGCAGCGGCACGGGCGTGAACGGGAACAATAGCAATAACAACAACGGCAAGAATAACGGCAAAGACAACAACAAAGATAACAGCAAAGATAACAGCAAGGATAACGGTAAGAACGGTAACAAAGACGATAATAAAGATAACGGCAAGGATAACACCAAGAACGGCAAAGCAAAGACGACGGGAAAGACAACAACAAGAATACGGGCGGTTCCGGCGATAAAAAGACAACGTCGCCGCCCACCGGCGGCACCGCTCATCCGGGCTCGAACACCAAACCAGGAACAACCGTTCCTGGTACCGGCCGTCCCGGGGATAATCAGGATGACCGCCCCGGAAACGGCAGGAATGACGACCGGAATGCAAATGATGACAAGAAGAAAGACAGCGGACAAAAACAGGATACCGACAAACAGCGAGATGAAGAGCGCCGGAGCGACGATGCCCGGCGCTCCGACGACCAGATAAAAGAAGATACAAAGAAGAATACGGATCCAAAGCAGGATTCGAAACAAGATTCGAAGCAGGACTCGAAGAAGGCGGATGATGCCGGAAAAAAGGATGATCCCTCTAAGGATAACGCGAAGAAAGAGGATCCGAAGAGGGAGCAACCGGACAAAGACAACGAGAAGGCCAAACAGGCCGAGGACAAATCCCAAGGGTCCGGAAGCAAATCGAAGAAAGAAGATTAGTCGGGCGATTGAGACGGGATGACCATAAGATTCATCCAAGGCGCGCGGGGAAGGGCACCGCAGCGCCTTTTTGAAGTTGCAACCATTGTAAGCGAAGGAACGCGCAGGCTGTTATTTTTCGGCCTGTTCCTCTATAATGTTCGTAATGGGCTTTTTGACTTTTATCCGAATTTTACTTAAGGCCAAGGGAGATGGAGACAAGAATGCGCTACACGCTGTTCGGAAAGACGGGTTACCGGGTATCTTCACTCGGATTCGGCGCCATGAACCTGCCCGGGGTACCGCTGGAGCAGGCTCGCGCTGCACTGAATTATGCGCTGGACGAAGGAATCAACTACATCGACACCGCCGCAGGCTACCGCAATTCGGAGGAAATTATCGGCGAGACGATTTCGCACCGCCGCTCGGAATATTTTTTGGCTACCAAGACGAATAAACGCGATTACAAGAGCGCCAAGGAAGAGATCGAACGCAGCCTTGACCGCATGAAAACGGATGTCATCGACCTGCTGCAGATTCACTATGTCAACTATGTTCATGAGTTTAAAGCGGCAATGGAGGAAGATGGGGCCTACTACGCGGCGCTTGAGATGAAGAATAAGGGCTATGTCCGCTATATCGGCATCACGGGACACCGGCCGGAGCTGCTCGCCAAGTGGATCAGCAAAGGGCAGTTCGATCAGGTGCTGTTTCATTTGAATCTGGCTCAGCCGTTCGCGCTGCAGGAACTCATTCCCGAGGCGACGAGACAGGGGATGGGCAAGACGGCGATGAAGCCGCTCTCCGGCGGGTTCATCCAGCCGGTGGACAAGGCGATCCGCTATCCGTACAGCCAGGATGTGCATACGCTGATATCGGGCATGGTGAGTGTCGAGGAAGTGAAGGAGAACCTCGCCGCGATGCGGGAGGAAGTCGGTGACGAAGAGCGCAGAGAACTGGAGGCGCTGGCGCTGGAGCTCGGTACCCATAACTGCCGGCGCTGCAACTACTGCTCCTGTCCGATCGGCGTGACCATCCCGGACGTGATGATTTCCAGCCGGGTTCGCGAGAAGTTCGGGCCGCTGCCGAAAGGCGACGGATTCTATGAACGAATGAAGGATAAAATCCTGGCTTGTGCCGAGTACGAGCCCTGTAAGGAGAAGCCGCTGTGCGAGGAGAAATGCCCGTATCATCTGCCGATGCAGCAGGTGGTTCAGGCGGCCGCCGGCTATTATACCACGGGAGCGGCCGGGCAAACGACGGCGTAACCTGGAAACCAGGATAAACGGCTACGTCGTCCTGGTCTTACAAGGATCAGCGCGTTCATCAAGTTTGATGCGAGCAATAAGTTATGGAGAGCTTATACTTTCTTATTCAAATGAAAAAAGCCGGCGGGACTCGTCCCGCCGGCCTATTGCCGGTACTTAAGCCTGCAGGCTTTTGCTTTTCTCGGAAGCGGGAGTGCCGGCGGTTGTCATCATCCGCATAGCGGTTTCTTCCAGGTCGCTCATGCGAATGACCAGCCGGGTCACCTCATCGGTCGTGTAGGAAAGACTGCGTGTCCGCTCCGCAAGCTGCTTCAGATCGATGCCGACCCAGCCCATCTTGCGCGGGTGGTTCGAGAGGTCGAAGGACAGCACGGAGAGAGAGGCGGAAGACATGGCGGAAGGCTTGGCCTTCCCGGCTTGGGACAATTGGTTCAAATCCAAATAGAGCTTGCTGCAGTTCCACCAAATGGCTCCGGGCTCGAAGTCGATGAACAAGAGAGGCACTTGCCCCTCAGTCTGCTTAACCAGCCGGACGCCGCTATTCTTTTTGGTCAAATCGAGGTATTGATTCCGGCTGATGTCCGGCAGGAAGAGAACGATCAGAATCGGCAGGGCGCTGGCCGTGTACAAATATTCGGTGGACTCCAAACGGTAGGCTGCATAGAGCAGCACGATAAAGACTATAACCGACCCTGCCAGCAGCAGGGTATTTCTTTTCGACATCATTGCGGTCCCCCAGATGAAATGCGATTGTGAAAAACCTAACTTACATTTTACCATAAGGCCGGCAGGCTTTGAAGAGCACTTCACTCGGAAGCGGTTGTAAAATTTTATTAAAGCAATAGGCCATTGGCCGGAGAGGATCGTGAGGTATGACAAGAAGAATAGGGATCATCGGGCTGGGCGATATCGCCCAAAAGGTTTATCTGCCGCTGTTGACGGCGAATCCTCAGGTGGAGATCGCCGGCATCGCCAGCCGATCGGCGGAAACGGTAGACCGGCTGGCCGGGCTGTACCGGACGGAACGCTGTTATTCCCTGCCTGAGCCGCTGGGCCTAAGACCCGAAGCGGTCTTCGTCCACAGCCCGACGGAAACGCATGAAGAGATCGTTATGGCCTGTCTGAAGGAGGGAATCCACGTCTACGTGGACAAGCCGCTCTCCTACGACTACAGCGCTTCGGAGAGGATGGCCGGGTATGCGGAGGAGCGGGGGTCGCTTCTAGCGGTCGGCTTCAACCGGCGTTTCGCCCCGATGTACAGGAAGGCGAAGGAATGGCTGGAGGAGGCGGGCGGATTCGAATTCGCCGCGACCTGCAAACACCGTACCGGGCTGCAGAGACATGACGCGAAGACCACCCTTTACGATGATTTGATCCATATGCTCGATCTCCTGCTGTGGCTCGGAGGGGATGCTTACGAGCTGGCCGATTACCGGCGCTGGACGGACGGGGAAGGAAGACTGCTCGCCGGAGCCGGGAGCTTGACCTGGGACGGCCGGGGAAGCGGGCAGTTCAGCATGATCCGACGGGCCGGTGCCGATCTGGAGAAACTGGAGCTGCACGGAAGCGGCCGGTCGGCGGAAGTGATCGGCATGGAGCAGGCGGTGCTGTATGAGAAGGGAAGCGACCCGGTGCTGCAGTCGTTCGGCGACTGGGATACGATCCTCGAACGCCGCGGATTTGCCGGGGCCGTCCGGCATTTTCTGGAGCATGTTGACCGGCCGGAAGGATGCTCGATCCGGGCGGACCGGGTCCTCGCGTCGCATCGGCTGGTTGAACAGCTTCTGGATAGAGGGAGTCAAGAGCGTTAAAGACGGGGTTGGAAGAGCTGCCCGGCTTAAGGTTATAATAATAGCAGCAAAACGAGAAATGAAGGAGGAGCGGAACATGGCTTTTGAGCAGCAAACCGGCAGTGTGAAAGACAGGGTGCCCCCGGGCCAAACGCTGACGGAAGGCTTCCCGGTGCTCCATTACGGCGGCGTGCCGTACTATAACGATATGAGCAAATGGGACCTGCGCGTCTTCGGGCTGGTGGAAGAGGAAGTGACCTTCAGCTACAAGGAGTTCATGGCGCCGCCGAAGCGCGAGTTCAAGAATGACATTCACTGCGTGACCACCTGGTCGAAGCTGGATAACGTATGGGAAGGCGTGCCGGTAGCGGCGGTGATGGAGCGGGTAAAGCTGAAGCCCGAGGCCAATTTCGTGATGCTGCATGCGGAGCACGGCTGGAACACGAATCTGCCCCTGGAGGATTTCCTGAAGGAGACGACCTTCTTCGGTATCCGCCACAATGGTACGCTGCTGTCGCCGGAGCACGGCTATCCGGTTCGCGCGGTGGTGCCGCATCTCTACTTCTGGAAAAGCGCCAAGTGGCTCCGCGGCATCGAATTTATGGCGAAGGATAAGCCCGGGTTCTGGGAGCGGAACGGGTATCATATGTATGGCGATCCATGGCTTGAGCAGCGTTATGATTTTGATTGAAGGAGCACTAGCTCTAAAATTACCGGTACGCTGAGTCTTCCGCGTGCCGGTGTTCGTTAATAACTCCGGAATAAACGCCTTCTTCCCGGTTTCATCCGCGCTCTGCAACGCCCCTCTGGCGTCCGCGAGAACGTCCGCTATTCCCTTTACTGCTGCCCTCTCTTACGTCCACAGGGGGCGGCTTATCGGCGTCAGGAGAGACTTAAGAGCAGCGTAGACGGTCGCCCAACCTGTGGTAATCGTTATCCATGCCGCTCCCGATTCTGCGAACCGGCTCCGCCAGATGCTGCCGGTGGTTGAATATACGCTATATTTGTGAATCACATGTGAATCACATGTGATGCACATGTGATTCACATGTGGTATACTTGAATCAAGAAATGCGTACAATGCAAAGAGAGCCGTGCGCGAACACGACTCCCGATGCAATAGCCGCTTTTAAGGGCGGTAGGCTTTGAAATAGGTTAAGCAGCGAAATAGACCGCAACCTTTGGCCGAGGGCGGTCTATTTCTTTTTCAGGTAGGCAAGCAGCGCCAGAATAAACATTCCGAACAGGAACATCAATTGAAGCGCTTGAAATACCTCCATGGCATCACCTCCCTTCCGGGAGATTAGCCGACCGCCCTCAAAAGCCTATTCTATTGCACACTGATTATAGCATAACGGGAATAGGGAATATAGCCGTGATGCTCGACCCGCTCCGGTGTTTGGAGCATTAAAGGCGGCTTTTCTTAGGCCTTGCCCGACCTTCCCACGCCTCTGCGGGGCTTGCACGCGGTTTGACGAGGAAGGCACAAATTTGTACAAGCCTGAGAGGATTGCACGGCGGGTTCAGTGGGGATTGCAAGCGTCATCAAGGATTGTCCGCCTGAAATCAAAGATTGTGCCGAACGCAATCGCCTCGTATTCTCGCCTGTGAAGGGCGGGATTTCACGAATCTTATCATTTAATTCCCGAATAGGACAGGAGAGATGACGTGCAACTTTCAGATTCCATTCATTCCGAAATTACGGCACTATGTCAACAAGGTGATGATTTGGTGAAGGCGGGCGATCTTGAGGCTGGGAAGAATAAATACGTCGCCGCCCTTCGCCTATTGCCGGAAAATCATCAAGAATGGGAAGCCGCTACGTGGATCTATGTGGCTATTGGGGATGTCCATTTTCAAAGAAACCATTACGATAAGGCATTCAAGTGCTTTTTTAATGCCGTACAATGTCCGAAAGGGTTAGGGAATCCCTACATTCATCTTCGGCTGGGGCAGTTGTATTACGAACAGGAAAACTTGGAAAAGGCGACCGACGAACTAACCCGGGCTTACATGGGTGCCGGTATGGCGATCTTTATGGAAGATGACCCTAAGTACCTTGAGTTTTTGGAGACGAAAATTGAGATTTGAAATGTTAGGCGGCGATACCGCAAAAAAGAAAGATGCCGGACGATTTCGTTCCGGCATCTTTTGGTATGGTCAAGAATGCGAGTAGCTTTCGCCAACAGTCGGCGTAACGCCTTCCTTGTTCTCCGCTTCGGACGACCAGGCCGCTTCGATTTCTTCGAGCGATTTGCCTTTTGTCTCCGGAACGACGCGCCAAGTAAAGACCACGGTAAACAGCGACAGAATGCCGAAGATCCAGAAGGTCATGGCCGGTCCTGCCGATTGAAGCATCGGAGGGAACGACTGGGAAACGACATAGTCGGCCGCCCACAAGGACATGGATGCGATAGCCGTCGCTCTGCCGCGGAGGCGGTTCGGGAAGATTTCGGACAAAAGTACCCAAACGACCGGTCCGAGCGATACGGCGAAAGCGGCGACGTACAGCAGGATGAAGATCAGCACCAGCGGCCCGGATGTATGACCGGTATGGAAAGCGGCGCCGATGACGGCCAGACACACCGCCATGATGGCGGAGCCGACGAGCAGGAGCGCCTTGCGCCCTACTTTGTCGATCAGCCACAAAGCGAGAATCGTGAACAAGAAGTTGATCAGACCTACGAGAATCGTTTGAATCAAAGAAGCGTTCGTGCCGGCGCCCGTGGCTTTGAAAATTTCCGGGGCATAATACATCACGGCGTTAATGCCTGTCACCTGCTGCAGTACGGCAAGCACAACACCCACGATCAGCGCGGTGCGAAGCCCGGGGCTGAACAGCTGGCGGATCGAACCATTCTCCTGTTTGAACGATTCCTTGATGTCGAGCACTTCCTGGCGGGCGAGATCCTCGCCGTGAATTTTCAGCAGGATCGGCGGCGCTTCGGCCGGACGTCCTTGCTTGATCAGCCATCTCGGGCTCTCCGGTACGAAGAAGAGAAGCACCAGGAACAAGAGGCCGGGGAGGGCACCGACGCCGAACATCCAGCGCCATGCCATGGCAATATCCCATGCGTCGTCCCCATAGCCGGCAATGCCGGAGTTGACGAAGTAAACGAGGAAAATACCGGTAACGGTTGCAAACTGGTTCAGCGCCACCAGACGGCCGCGGTACTTCGCAGGCGCAATCTCTGCGTTGTAGAGCGGACAAAGTGTGGAGGTAATCCCGATGCCGAGTCCTCCGATGATCCGTGCGATAATATAGCCGGAGAACGTAGCCGGAATGGCGGAACCGATGGAACCGATGATAAACAGCAGTGCGGCGGCGATCAGCACCTTTTTCCGGCCTAACTTATCGCTGATCATTCCGGAGAAGCCGGCTCCGACGATACAGCCGATGATCAGACTGGATACGGCCCAGCCGACCTGAAGCTCATTCAGGCTGAACCGTTCCTTCATAAAACCGACGGCCCCCGAAACCACGGCGGTGTCGAAACCGAATAATAAACCGCCCAGTGCGGCCACGATTGAAACGAGCGTCACAAACTTCATGCTGACTTGCCCTTGCTCAGCGTTAAGTGCATTCGAGCTCATATGCTATTACTCCTTTCCATGCTAACCGGACCAGGGAACGCTCCCTGATTCGCCCGGGTGTCGAAAATGGTCGCTTCAAATTTGGAAACGAGTTCATTATAGCATGTGAAAGTCGGCGCCAAGCCTGCAATCGCCTGCACTTAATTGTGCTGTTGCCGCACGAATTCACCTTTCCCGAAAATGAAGCCGCAGGGGGAGGGGGGACTAGCATTTTTTTGTCAGGGGCAGCACAAAAAAATCCATGCCCGAGCGGACATGGACTGGAGGAGAGCAGGGGATGGGGCCAACAGGGATATGGGAGGGCGATTAACCCCCAAGCCTGTTATTTGGTCTGGCTCCGGTATTCCGTTGGCGTAACGCCGGTTACTTTCTTGAACACGCGGCTGAAGTAGTTCGGATCCTTGTATCCGACCTCGAAGCATACCTCCTTGAGGCTTAAGCGGTCCGAAGCCATAAGCTCCTTCGCTTTGTCGATCCGCAGTCCGGTCACATAATCGATGAAGGTTTCGCCCACCTGCTGCTTGAAGATTTTGCTGAAATAGTGGGGGTTGAGATGAACGGAGTCCGCGACCTCCTCCAGCGAGATTTCCTCGGTGAAATGCTCCTGGATGTAGCGCTTCGCCTTATCGAGGACGGTTAAGGTCTGCTGCTCCCGTTCCTCGCGGATGCGCTGCAGAGCGGACACCACATAGGACTGCTGGGCGAGCTCCCCGCTGAAAGGCTTCTTGCCCGTCTCTTGCGACCCCAGGTCATGCCGGTGTCTGAGCTCATCGAACTGGCACACGGTGCCGCCTTCCTCGAAGAAGGTGGAGGCAAACACGGCCTCGTAATACGATTTGCGCAGGCCTTCCGCTCCTTCATGAACCGACCCGATGCCGACCGATACCAGGGTTCCGAGCTGCCGCTCCGCGAGCGTGCAGAGCTTCTCGCCGTACTGCTTGGCTTCCGCTTTCCATGCCGCTTCCTTCATCTCCGGCGCTTTCCGGACGAACACGGCCATGTGCCGGTTCATGAGTGAGCTGACGATGCACAGCGGCATCTGCGCCCGGGCGAAGCTGCGGATGCTCTCGTAGATCTTCTTCTTATCCGGCGCGAGCACGGCTTCGGGAAAAGCAACCACGACCGCATACCCCTGATCGAGCGGAAAATCGATCCATTCGGAAAGCTGCAGCACGCTTGTATCCAGTACCTGATCGACCATGAACATCAAGGCCAGCTCGTTCTCCACCAGGGGCAGCAACTGAGATACCTTGTCCCTCAGCTCCAGATCCTCCGTGCGTCTTCGCTTCTCCCGTTCCAGCTCCTCCACCAGTTGCTGAAGCAGGGCTACGACCTGCTCCCGGTTCGCCGGCTTGACGATATATTCTTTCACGCCGAGCGACAAGGCCTCCTTCGCGTAGGAGAAATAGTCATAGGCCGTAACCACCACGAGCTTCGCATCGGGTAGCCGCTCCTTGATCTCCCGCAGGGCGGCGAGGCCCTGAATGCCGGGCATGTTCACGTCCATGAAAATAATATGAGGGCGGTACTCCTCCGCCCGTTCGATCGCCGCACGCCCATTCTCGGCGTGAATGACTTCGAACGTATCCGGCATCATGCGCCGGACGATCCATTCCAGCCCTTCGCGCTCCAGCGCTTCGTCATCCGCAATCAGCGACCGATACATGCGTCTCTTTGTCCTCCTTTCCTTGGGGAATCCGGAGCCGGACCGTCGTTCCTTTCCCCGGCGCGCTCTCGATGTCCACCAAATCGCTGCGCCCGTAGAGCAGCTGCAGCCGCTTGAATACGTTCCGGGTGCCGAGCCCCGTCGAATGCTGCCTGCCCGGTATGGCGGCCGTCCCGGCCTCCAGCCGCAGCGGCGCCTGCCGGACCTCCTCGCTCATGCCGCTTCCGTTGTCCGATACCGCGACGAGCACACTTTCAGCCTCGCGCCGGATGGCCAGTCCGATCACCGCGTCCCGCTCCAAGCCTTCGATGCCGTGCGCGAAGGCGTTTTCCACCAGGGGCTGGATCGTTAAGGCAGGGACTCGGGTGCCGAGCGCGGCTTCGTCGATATCCGTCTCGAACCGGAACCGGTCGCGGAAGCGGGCCTGCTGAATCCGGATGTATTCCCGCACATGTCCTACTTCATCCCGCAGGGTTACCGGCTGATCCAGCTTGCGCAAATTGTAGCGCAGCAGATTGGACATCGAGACGATCAGATCGCTCGCTTGCTCGGCGCCTTCGAGAAGCGCCAGCTTGGAAAGCACATTGAGCGTATTGAACAGAAAATGGGGGTTGATCTGGCTCTGCAGCGCCTGCAGCTCCAGCTCCTTGACCAGCCGATCCATCTCGAGCCGTTCCTTGTCCTTCTCGATCAGAATCTTCAGATCGGCCAGCATCTGGCGGAAGGCGTCCGATAAAATGCCGAGCTCATCCCCCGAACGCAGCGGCGGAGGCTCGGTGTCGAACCGGCCCTTGGCGATTTGCCGGGCCATGCCGACGAGCCGGCCGACCGGTCCGGTGATGCTGCGGGAAATCCAGATCGCGACCACGATGCTCAGCGGCGTGTTGACGACGAACACGGCGGCGCCGAGCCGGTTCATCCGCTCGTTCTCCAGCTGAATCTGCCGGTACACCGGCTCGTAGTAGCTGAGCTCCAAATCGACCAGCCGCTGGCTCTCCTCGCGGATGAACCCGGTTGTTTTTTCCGCTTCTTCATAGCGGATAAGCGCGGTGCCCGGATTCGTACCGGCCGCGGCCAGAGCGCCCTGCTCCTGTTCCCTCAGCGTGTCCAGCATATGAACATAGCCCGTCAGTACGGACAGATTGGGAGATACGGTCCCCTTAGCGGACAACGTATGGCGAAGCTCGAGGAGCTTGGACTGTCCTTGGTCGACAGCCGCCTTGCCGTCGTCCGTCGGATTCAGCAGGTAAGCGTACAGCGTCCGCAGATGATCCTCCGCGGTCTGGGCGGACTGCTTGTACAGCAGGATGCGGTCCATCATCAGCCCGTAGCTTTGCTGCACGACCTTGCCGCTTTGAAACAGAAAGAACGTTACCGAATTCACGAGCAGCACCAGCAGGGGAATAAACAGCATCAGCTTCTTGCGGATCGTCATCGGCAGGCTTCCCCGTTTCCGCCATCTACATTGCTCTTATCCAGTACGGTAATCGCGGTAAAATGCTGCGCCGGCACCGTCTTGCCCTGGTAATAATCGTGAAGCAGCGATACGGCGTCAAAACCCATTTCGCGCGGTCGCTGCACGACGCTGGCCTGAATCCGGCACTGGCGGATGGCCTCCTTCGTCTCTTCCAGGTCGTCGAAGGCGAAGATGCGCACGCCCTGCGAACGGATACGTCCGGCCGCTTCCAGCATGCCGACGCCGTCGAGCGCGCTGAACCCGACCATATAGCCGGTTTGCGGATAACGATGGAGGAGATCCTCTCCCTGCTGCTCCGCCTGAAGGCGGGAGATGTTCGAGGACCGGACGCCGGTGATCGTCAGCCCGGGATAACGGCCGATTACCGAGCGGAAGCCTTCGAGCCGCAGCTTCTGGTTCTCCTGCTGGTCGCCGACCATCACGCCGATGGTGCCTGCGTTCCCGGCGGACTGCGCGACCAGCTCGCCCATCCGTTTGCCGGCCTCCAGATTGTCCGTGCCCACGTAGGTCAGCCGCTTGCTTCCCGGTTCGTCCGTATCCACAGCAATCACGGGGATGCCTTGGGCCGCCGCTTTATCGATCAGATTCCGGTACTGCGGATCGCCGATCCCCTGCACCAGCACGGCGTCGGCCTTGGCCGCGATCGCTTTCTCCAGCAGCTTGACCTGCTCGGCCGCATTGATGCGGGAAGGTCCCGTATATTCCAGCTCCATCCCGTACTGCCGCGAGGCCTCCGCCGCACCCTGCTCGACGGACCGCCAGAACGGATTGTCCAGCTCCTGCGAGATCAATACGACGTGGCGGGGCTTGTCCCCGGCGGCTCCGTGGGCTTCAAGGTCCCTGACCAGCCCCCGGATGCGCAGTGCGGAGAAGAGGAACTGGAGCAGCAGGCAGACAAAGACGGCAAAAAGAATCAGGAGCCCCAGGTTCCATTTCCGGTTCGACATGAGGTTACTCCTTCTATTGAAATCGTAAGTTATAGGCTCATTATACAAAAATCGGGGAGTAAACCAAAACAGGGACAGGGGAGAAGGAGAGGGTTCGAAGTACGGGCGTGCCTACAGTCAAGGGGCAAACTGCTCTGCTGGCGCGGCTGATTGAAAGTCGCCGACCTGCCTGCAGCGGAATCGGCTGTTACAGAGACGGCTTCCTAAGCGAATAGGCCTTGGGAAGCTATTCTTTTTATAAGATCAGAATGTAAAAGTTTGAACCGGCGACAGGCTGTTATACACAGGGTTATCCACAGAATTAACAAGGTTCCCCGTCATGCTGTGTATATGTTCAAGCAAACACATCAACATATCCACAGGATGGGTTGTCCACAGGAGTGAAACCGAAAAACCTCGCTTAACCCCTCATCGAACTATATCGATTTTCAACATCTATAAGGTAATTACTAGGATCTCTTCTACCCCGACGGCAAATTATCGTACTCTTCATCTCCTCAGGGGAATCTTTCTTATCACTGACATACAGTTGTCAACAAGGGTGGGTTATTCTATCCATAAAGGTGAAAATGATGATTCTGGGAGGAAACGAAAATGAACACGAAACAAACCTTGCGCGGATTTGCGACCATCAACTACTGGGCGGACGACTTGGAGGCGGCGGTCGCGTGGTATTCGGAGCTGCTTGGCGGAGAGCCTTACTTCAAGCGCTCGGGGCCGGACGGTGCACTCGTTTATGCCGAGTTTCGTCTTGGGGATTACCAGCATGAGCTCGGCTTGATTCATCGGCGTTATATGCCCGCGCGAGCGGCGGACGGCCCCGGCGGCGCCATCATGTACTGGCATGTGGACGATCTGGAAGCCACCTTCGAGCGGCTAAAGTCCATGGGAGCGGAAGTATACGAACCGGTCATCCACCGGGGAGCGGGATTCACTACGGCTTCCGTCACGGATCCGTTCGGCAACGTGCTCGGCATTATGAACAATCCGCATTATCTGGAAGTGTTGAACCCGTAAGCGGGAAGGTGAAGGGGCCACGGTGATCGATAAAATCGTGCAGGCCGCTACGCGGCAGGAATGGCGAAAGTGGCTGAGCGGCCATCCCAATATGCCAAAGGCATGACGGCGGCCGCCTTTTGGAGTATTGAATCCGGTTATCGTGGGGCGGGATGCTAATGTTCCGTTAGTAAAAAAAGCTGACTCCTGTGTATTGATTAGGATGTCAGCTTTTGGTGGTCTTGTGTCACTTGTCCGATCGCCGGAAGACCGCTTATTTCGGCTCGCTCAGCAGTTTTCCCGTGCCTTGCGAAGAATGGGCCCGCGACCCGGGCTTTCGATTGACGAAGTAGATGCTGATGCCGATCAGCACGAGACCGATGACAAGGTACGCCGTGAACGGCTCCTTCAGGAACAACGTCCCGCTGAAGACGGAGATGAGCGGCACGAGGAACGTATACGAAGCCACCCGGCTGGCGTCGCCGGAACGGACTAACGCGAAGTAGACGACCCAAGAGGCCGAAATGCCGATAATGATGCCAAAAATAAGTCCTACAGCATAAGGCACGTTCCATACGATAGAGGACCAATCTTCCGTATAGGACCCCGCCGCTGTGAGGGCCAGCCCGCCGATCATGCATTGGAAGGCGACCAGCCAGATCGAATGGACACGGCCGCCGACTTTTTTGACGTAGACGGTCCCGACCGCCCATCCTACAGCCGTCAGCAGAGCAAGAATGACGCCCAGCACGGCAACATGGCCGCTGAATCCGCCGGCGCTGACGGTGGCGACGCCCAGGAAGCCAACGACCAGCCCGCCGATTTTGAGCGCCGTCATCGGCTCGCCGAGCCACAGCCAAGCGAAGATGCCGACCAGCACGGGCTGAAGGTACACGATAACGGAGAACAGACCCGCAGGCATGTAGATCAGTCCGACGGTCTGCAGCCCGTAGAACAGAAACACGTTAAACAGGGAAGAGATCAGATAAACCGGCCAATTTTGCTTCCAGCGGATTTGATCCCTTTTCCCGAACAGGAATAGAGCCAGCAAGCAGGCCTCCGAACAGCGTGCGCATCCCTGCGAACAGCGGCGGTGGCGTGTACTGAAGCGCAATTTTGTATATAGGCCATGAAATTCCCCAGACAATCACGAGGAACGAGATATATACGGCGGTTTTGGTGCGTGACATGAGTGGTTTTCTCTCCTTGCTTGGAATTCGGCTGACGCCCTAAGCAAGTGTACACCATCCATTTTCATAGGTAAAATGTATATATTGAATAATAGGTATTCCCTGTGTCTATAGATGAATCTCTCCGCACGCCCGTCCCCGCTCCTGCCCGATTCGTATGCTTCCTTTTATGTATTGACAGGTTCCCCGGCCGTGCTATAATCACTCAGGTATAAACTGGTACCCGCAGCATCAAGAGACAGGCGGGACAAGGAGGAGTGGAGCATGGCGAATCCGGCACCGAATGCCGTAACGAAGGGCTTGTCCGTAAGTAGCACCGTATTTCCGATTTTGTTTGCGATCAGCATCGTCCATTTGCTGAACGATACGATGCAGTCGACGGTCTCCGCGCTGTTTCCGATTCTGAAGGATTCGCTTCAGCTCAGCTACGCGCAGATCGGCCTGATTGCGTTTGCGATGAATATGACGGCTTCTTTCATGCAGCCGGTTGTAGGATGGTACGCAGATTTGCGCCCGCGCCCTTACATCCTGCCGATCGGCGTATGCTTTACGCTCGCCGGTGTCGTAGCGCTTGCGCTGGCTCCGAATTTTGCGGTGATCCTATGCGCGGTGATTGCGATGGGGGTCGGATCGGCGGTCTTTCATCCGGAATCGTCGAGGGTCGCTTATTTGGCGGCCGGAGGCCAAAGAGGCCTTGCCCAATCGATCTTCCAGGTCGGCGGCAATATCGGAAGTGCGCTCGGACCGGTCATGACCGCCGTGGTCTTCGTGCCGCTCGGGCAGTTCGGCGTCATTTGGTTTACCTTCGCGGCGGCGCCGGCTATCATTATCCAATATTTCGTTGCGGGCTGGTACGGCCGTCAGCAGAGGGAGCCGCGCACGACGGCGAAAACAGCCGGGACGAAGGCCGGCTCAGCGGAATCGCGGGCAGCCGGACTGTCGCGCAGGCAGATCGTATGGGCTGTCGTTATCCTGGTATTCCTCGTTTTTTCCAAGCATGTGTACATGTCGAGCATTACCAGCTTTTATTCCTTTTATTTAATAGAAGATTACGGGGTCACGGTGGAGCATGCGCAAATGTTCCTGTTCGCGTTCCTCGCAGCGTCGGCGGCAGGGACTTTCTTCGGCGGGCCGCTGGCGGACCGGTACGGACGCAGGAACATCATCTGGCTGTCCATTCTGGGGACGGCGCCTTTCTCGATTCTGCTGCCTTACGCGAATTTGTTCTGGTCGGGCATCCTTTGCGCTTGCGCGGGCTTCGTGCTGTCCTCGGCCTTTTCGATTATTGTGGTGTATGCGCAGGAGCTGCTGCCGGGCAAGGTGGGGCTGATCTCCGGCTTGTTCTTCGGCCTGGCGTTCGGTCTCGGCGGACTCGGCTCGGCCGTGCTGGGCTCGGTCGCGGATGCGACGAGCATCGCCTTTATTATGAAGCTGTGCGCCTATTTGCCGCTGCTCGGCATGCTGGCCTTCCTGCTGCCGAAGGACGACGAAGTGCGGGCGTAATCGGGGAAATGGAGCCGGATGCGTGGAACCGCACGTCCGGTTCCGGAAGAGGCCCATGCAACTGCGTATGGGCCTGCTCACCTTCTTTTAACCGCAGTTATTTCGATTTAATTCCTGCCCCGCAAAGAGGGATGATCACTTTTTCCGCCGGTGCCTTTTTATATTTTAAGTAACCTGCATAGTTAGCGGCTGTTGTCACTTCAACATAGAAGCCCATATCCGCAAGCTTGGCGCGTGCACTTAGAATTTCCTCTTCTTGAATATTAATAAATGTACCCTTTGTTTCACGTACAGCTTCTAAAATTTGTTTGGAGCGTGCCGGTGCCGCAATGGCAATCCCTTCGGCTAAAGTACCTTCATTCGTAACAGGCTCTGCGATGGCTTCACCCTTTTCATAGGCCTTCGTAAGAGGTGCGCAGTTCGCTGCTTGGATGGCAATGATTTTTGGCATTTTTTCTATTAATCCGTTCTCAAATAACTCCTTGAACCCATAGTATGCGCCTAACACAAGTGTACCGTTACCAACCGGGATGATTAATGCATCCGGCACCCCTTTTAATTGCTCGTATATTTCATAGGCATACGTCTTTGTTCCTTCATAGAAGTAAGGATTGTACACATGACTGGCGTAAAAGACGTTTTCTTCGTCTACTGCTCTTTGCGCAGCGGCTGCAATGTCCTCTCGCGTACCATGAATTTCTTTAATGGTCGCTCCGTGTGCTTTGATTTGAGCAATCTTGTTCGGGGATGTTTCATCGCTTAAATAAATATCGCATGCCAGATTACAACGAGCGGCATAGGCGGCAATCGCCGTTCCTGCATTGCCGCCGCTATCGGCAATCACCTTCGATACCCATAATTCTTTAGCCTTTGTCATCAAAACCGCGGCTCCCCGGTCTTTAAACGATAACGTAGGCATCATATAATCTACTTTTACATACGTATTGGGTTCCTGCGGATCCAGAACGATTAAAGGAGTCTGACCTTCGCCCATCGTAACCGATTCCCACGTTTTGGAATCTTTGGCGAACGGCATGGTTTCAAAATAACGCCATAACGAGTTCGGATAGCGATTCCAGACGGCGGCATCTATTTTCGGAGTATCTTTTACCAGATCCAAAACGCCGCCGCATGTGCATTTCCAAATCGTTGGTGTAATCTCGTGCTTTTTCCCACAACGGTTACAAATATATTGCTCCATCCGGCTATCGATCCCTTCTAATCAATTTGAGGTAAAAATTGCAGTTAAATATACGCAATCGCCTCAATTTCAATTTTGAAGCCATAATGTAATTCATTTGTCGGTACCACCGTACGAGCCGGTTTATGGTCACCGAAGAATGCTTTATAGACCGTATCCACCTTGTCCCACAATTTCACATCCGGAATATATAAGGTCATCCGTAAGATTTGCTCTTTTTTACTTCCTGCCGCTTCTACAATCATTTCCACATTTTTAAGTGCCTGTAATGTTTCTTCTTCGATGGTGCCGAACTTCTTCTCGCATGTGACGGGATCCATAGCAAACTGTCCTGATACATAGACGGTATTATGATGAAGGGTGGCCAGCGCGTAATGTCCGTTTGATTTTAAATTCCCTGCTTCAAACATGCTTTTCATCGAATTCTCCTTCGGAATCCCCATTTTTCTTTAATTCGTCTAAATAACTATATACGGTGACTTTTGAAATACCGAGTTTTTCCGCTACTTTATCTACCGATCCCTTGATCAGAAAAATACCTTTTTCATCCATGAACTTGATTAATTGAATTTTTTCTTTTCTTTTTAACTCCCCGTTTCCATACTGGGCAATAATTCGATCGATCAAATCGTCTGCGATTTCAGCCACATTTTCCATTAATTCAACGTTTTCTTCTTTATCCTCTTGCTCAACAGCCATAAATTCATCTAAAAATTCCTTAAAATGAATCATGCCTTCCAAATTGTAATTGACACAAAGCGCCCCGATGACTTTCTCATTGGAATCTCTGATCAAAGCCGTTGAGGATTTGATTTCCCTGCCATCCTCGGTCAGCGTTTTATAGCCTGCCACATAATCCTCGTCCAATTTGCGGGAGAGCAGCACCTGCTTCACCAGGTGATCGAAAGCCTGCCCGACTTTTCTTCCGGTTACATGATTGTTCACTGCGTAAATCACTGAGTTCTGAGGAACGGTTAAGTCGTGAATGACCACTTCGCAATTCCGCCCAAAGGTCTTCGCGATCAAGTTAGCGATGGGAATGTACTTTTTTAACTCTTTATTGCTGATGTCCATGATGACTATCACGTTCCTTTGAGATTGGATTTTTGTATACAATATTCTTGGTAAAATGGATATTCGTATAATAATTTATATAATTAGGCTAAAAAGAACGATTCATTTTCATTTTATATAAATTTTTATATGTTTTCAATATGAAAACATATAAAAATTTATTCTGTCAGTCTATACGGCTGGTCGTATAATATCCAAATCAAAAGGGGCTGAACCGCCATTTTCTAATTGACATACCTACCGAAGGTATGTAAAATCAGTAATATAAACATACCGCTGGTCGGTTAGTAAAGGAGAGGGGATTATGTCCGGGCAAGTTTCCATGCCTATCGAAACGGCTGCAGCCGAGGAGCTGAGCCAAGTGCGGCGTCTTTATGCTTCCGTGACCCGTCATTTGAGGAAAAGAGGAATCGGTCAGTGGGATTGGATCTATCCGAACCGCTGGGTCATCCGGAGCGATCTGCGGAAGGGCTGTTTGTTCGCTGTCCGGCAGGGAAACCTGTGTATCGGCGCGGTTGCGGTCGACGAGGAGCAGAGCAAGCCGTATGGCGCGCCGCCTTGGCAGGATTCGGCGGGGCGGCCGGCCTGCATTCACCGGTTGGCCGTCGACCCGGCGTATCAGGGGCGGGGCCTTGGCAAACGGTCGCTGCAGCACGCGGAGGAACACGCGCGATCGCTCGGCTGCAGCAGCATTCGGCTGGACGTCTACACGGGCAATCCTGCCGCGGTCGGCATGTACGAACGGGCCGGCTATATCGCGGTAGGCCTCGTCCGGTATCCATTTCGAAAGTTGCCGTACCAATGCATGGAAAAGATACTATAGCCAATTGGGATAGGAAGGGAAGGGGGGCGGAGCCCGGGTAAACCGGCGACTCCCTTATTTCCGTTCCGGTGGAAATGCCGTGCCTCGTTTGGGGCTTTTTTTTGTACAGATAAATTGACAATGAGAATCATTATCAAATAAAATGGATTCCAGTAGACGTCATTCATGCAGGATCAAGCAAGCATCATTCATGCAGCATCATGGAAAAAGGATGGTAGCCGTGAGCACTCAACCCGGTTTGTCTTCTCCGCCCGACGTTAAGGTACATTCTCGCCCCTTAGCGGCTTGGCTTGTTCTTGGCCTCGGCCTCATCGCATTAGCCTTCGGAATCGCGCTCTCGGTAAGCGTCGGTGCCGCGGATATCCGGCTTGTGACGGTATGGGAGGCGGTGTTCCGCTATCGGCCGGAGCTGACGCAGCATCAGATTATACAGGAAATCCGGTCGCCCCGGGCGCTCGCAGGAGCGATGGTGGGAGCCTGCTTTGCCGTCGCCGGCGCACTCATGCAGGGGATGACCCGGAACAAGCTGGCCGACCCCGGGCTGCTCGGGGTGAATGCCGGCGCGGGCTTCGTGCTGGCGATTTGCTTCGCCTTTTTCCCGGGTCTGCCGTATCCGCTGCGCTTACGCTGTACTCGTTCCTGGGCGCCGCTTTGGGCGCAGGGCTTGTGTACGGCGTCGCTTCGGCGGCCAAAGGAGGACTCACCCCGCTGCGGCTGACGCTGGCCGGGGCGGCGGTCGGTGCGCTGCTCGTCGCCCTTAGCGAGGGCCTCGCGATTTACCGCCAAATCGGCCAGGACCTCGCTTTCTGGTATGCCGGCGGCGTGGCGGGGGCCAAGTGGCCGCAGGTCAAAATGCTGTTCCCGTGGGTTGCGGGAGGTCTTATCGGAGCGCTGCTGCTGTCCAGGTCCGTCACGGTGCTCAGCTTGGGCGAAGAAGCGGCGGCCGGCCTAGGCATGCGGTCGGGCAAAGTGAAGCTGGCGGGAACGCTCGTTGTCCTGGTGCTCGCGGGAGCCGCGGTATCGGGCGTCGGCTCCGTCGGCTTCGTCGGGTCGCTCATTCCGCATGCGGCGCGTTACCTGGTCGGTGCGGATTACCGCTGGATCATCCCCTGCTCGGCGGTGCTCGGCAGTCTGCTCATGGTGCTGGCCGACATCGGGGCGCGTTTGGTCCACCCGCCCTATGAAACGCCGATCGGCGCGCTGATCGCTTTGCTCGGGGTGCCTTTCTTTCTCTATTTATCCCGCGCCGAGAAGGGGGAACGGTAAATTG
The DNA here is from genome assembly GCA_024704175.1 of Paenibacillus sp. P25. GTDB lineage: Bacteria > Bacillota > Bacilli > Paenibacillales > NBRC-103111 > Paenibacillus_G. The sequence goes on along the minus strand of CP085629.1, from coordinate 5,573,934 downwards.
CAGACTTCAATCCGTTCGGAGGCCGCGGGGAAACGTCCAATTCATGCGGTTATGACACTCGTTATTTTCGGCATTCTGCTGCTTGCCGTCTTCCTGATCAGCATGAATACCGGTATGATCCGGCTGGGACCCCTCGACGTCGTCAAGACGCTGCTGGGTTTCGGAACCGCAAAACAAGAGCTGATTTTATTCGGCTTCCGGTCGCCTCGGATCCTGATTGCCGTCCTTGCCGGCGCGGGACTCGCCGTAAGCGGCTGCATCCTTCAGGCGGTATCCCGCAACGCGCTTGCCGATCCGGGGATTCTCGGGATCAATGCCGGGGCGGGGCTTGCCGTGGTGCTGTTCATATCCTTCGTTCCGGCGACGCAGACCGCATCGGTGCTGCTGCTCCCGGTGTTGGCTTTGCTCGGGGCCGGTGCGGCCGCTGCGGCGGTGTATGCCCTCGCTTACAGCAGGCATCACGGGCTGGCGCCGGCCCGTCTCGTGTTGGTCGGAACGGCGGTTTCCGCCGGCATTATCGCAGCGATGATCGTCCTCACCCTGCGGCTGGACCCGCAAAGCAGTACCAATTCGTCGCCATGTGGCACGCCGGCAGCATTTGGGGCACGAATTGGAAGTTCGTGATGGCCCTGCTGCCTTGGATTGTGGTGCTGCTGCCTTACGCGATGTTTAAGGCGCGTGCATTGAACGCGCTAAGCTTGGGTGAGCAGGTCGCCGCAAGCCTCGGAGTTCCGGTGGAAAAGGAACGCTTCGCGCTGCTCGCGGCGCTGGTGGGGCTGGCGGCCGCCAGCGTCGCAGTAGGGGCGGCATCGGGTTCATCGGGCTGATCGGGCCGCATTTGGCCCGGCGTCTCGTCGGTCCCCGGTGCGGGGTGCTTTGCTGCCCGCCTCGGCCTTGGCGGGCGGACTGCTCCTGCTGGCCGCGGATACGCTCGCCCGCTGGGTGATCCAGCCCTCCGAGCTGCCCGCGGGCATCGTCGTCGCCGTCATCGGCGCGCCTTATTTCCTGTACCTGCTGGCCAAATCGAAAGCATGACCCGCTGCTCCGGCGGGTATAACAAACGCCCCTCCGTCAGGAGGGGCGTTGCAGCCTGCTCAGAAATTTCAACTCTTGCATGAAGGGCGTCGTAGCCTGCTGAGAAAGCTGAACTCTTGCATGAAGAACGTTGCAGCCTGTAGAGACGGCTCAGGTTCCTGTCGCTTGAATGGCTTACGGACTGAGCGGCCTTTATTTGGCGAAATGGGGCATCTTGAAATTTGTAACGGACCCGGCAGACGCTATTGACCGAATAAGACCGCATTTGTCTAGTCTGTTCATCCAATAATGCTTCTGGAGTCCGTTACCTTTGAAACCAAAGCAAGTTTACGAGGATAACGCTGCTGAGGTCCGTTAGGCCCGATATCCAAACCGGACCGAATCCCCGCAAACCATTATCCGCCTCCAATAATCGATAAGCACCATACGGATTCCCAAATCAGTAGGGGTGACGGCTGTTCGCAAAACTTCCGGGGCATATAATGAATCCCCTAGAACCAGGTTGTCATAATACAAGTTTCCGCTAGCAGATGAATACGAAGTCTTGCTCTCCGGGCAAGCTCAAACGCCCCTCCGGCGGAGGGGCGTTACGGGTATGCCGGCGCCGGATTATGGCCGGGCCGCCGATGGTCGCTTCAGGCTGTCCCGGACCAGCTCAAGCGACTTGCTCTTAATGTTCGGATAGTCGCTGATAATCCAGGACGGCATCGTGTAGACGCGGCCGTTTTTGACGGCCTTCAGGTTCTTCCAGATGGGGGACTCGGCGATGGAGGCGAGGTTCTCTTCGGCCTGTTTGTCGCCTCCCGCGGAGGGGAGCCCACCTGCAGAAAGATATAGTCGGCGTCGTAGTCCGGGAGCTTCTCCAGAGAGATCGGCTCAATACGTTTGACCTGCTCGAGACCGGGCACCGGCGTCAGCTTCAGGTCCTGGAACAGGGTCGCGCCGAACAGCTCCTGGGTGCCGTGTACGCGAATTTCCTTCGGCATGATGCGCAGATACAGGAAAGTAGACCCGGGCTTCACATACCCCGAAATCTCGCCGCGGATGTCGGCCGCTTTTTTATCGTAATTCGAAAGCCACTCTTCCGCTTGCTTCTCGTGCCCCACGACGGTACCCACCTCCCGGAACGCCTGCCGCCAATCGGACGGAATGTCCAGGATCACGGTCGGCGCCACCTGGCTCAGCTGATCGTACACCTTCTGCTCCGGTTTGCGGGCGAGAATCAGGTCGGGGCCTGCCTGCAGCACCGCCTCCAGGTTTGGCGTATCCCCGAGAGCCAATGTTTTGGCCAGCGGCTTACCCTCTATGTAAGGCAGATTGGTTTGCCCCAAAAAAGTCGTCATCGCATAGGGCGTAACGCCGAGCGCCAGCGGCCGAGTCGGCCAGCCGGTAATCGAGCACGGCGATTTTGCTTGGATGGTTGGGAACCTTCGTTTCCCCGCTGAGATGCTTCACGACGCGGGTTTGCTGCGAACTGTCTTGGCTATCGGCTGAAGCGGGAGCGGCAGGGGAGGAAGACGAACAGCCGACGGCAAGCCCGAGAAGGAGAAGCGGCAGGGTAAGGGCAAAAAATTGCCGGTTGGTCCGGCGTCGTGCGGCGGTAAATAAACTGCGGTGATTCATATTCAACCTCCGGATAAGGGATTTATGATAATGGTTTTCAGTTCATCAATAATGATAATCATTATCAATTAATTTGTCAACGCGGCTATGCAGCGAAGTGCACCTCGAACGGTGAAACAGGCCATGATCTGCATCGATCCGAGACCGCTGCTCGGGGGCCAGTAGAAAGTGATCGCGGAACGCATAAAAGCCATTGTTTCGGGGAGGGGGTAAAACAGTGAGGCAGTGAAGGATTAATGAGGCTTATGTTTTAGAGCATGAACGTTTTATCCCGTAACATATCCCCGTATCATCTGGCAAAGCCGCTGATAAGGCGGCTTTTTCTTTTTGCCCGGGAAGGAAAAGGTTTGTTTCAAAAAAACAGGGAGTGGTAAGGAAAAAAGGAAGGCTTATCCACTTGGAGCAGGAGGAGGGAGGATTCATATGAATGACCAGATGAAGGTGTACCGTCCGTTTGCCGGAAAGTACGACCCGTGTACACCGATAACGGAAAAAACGTATGTTGTACCGCCTCATTTATCCTTTACCTATCAACCGTCGGATCTTAAGCAGTACAGTCCGAAAGAAGCGCTGCGAAAAGGCACGCTGTGGCCGGACTTGTACGGAGCGTATGAACCGAAGAGAGAATAGGAGGGGAGCTCATGACGACGAAGAAAATAAAGCCGCCGCCGGAAACTTACTATAAAGCGCTGGAGGAGCTGCAGGCGATTGATTTTGCGCTGCTCGAGCTTCAGCTGTATCTGGATACGCATCCTACGGATGAGAAGGCGCAGGAGCAGTTTAAAGAATGGTCCGAGGAGAGGGCGGAAATCGCATCGAAGTTCGAAAGCAAATACGGTCCGCTGCAGCATTACGGCCGCGACCGCGTCGACAATCCTACCGAATGGTCCATGTCCCCATGGCCGTGGGAAGTTTAAGGAGGCTCGCTTATGTTCTTATATGAGAAAAAGCTGCAGTATCCGGTGAGAGTCAGCAAGTGCGACCCGCAGATGGCCAAGTTCCTGATCGAGCAGTACGGCGGCGCCGATGGGGAGCTCGCAGCCGCTCTTCGTTATATGAACCAGCGCTACAGCATCCCGGACAAGGTGATCGGCCTCCTCACCGACATCTCCATGGAGGAGTTCTCCCATCTGGAGATGATCGCGACCATGGTGCTGAAGCTGACGAAGGACGCTACGCCGGAGCAGCTGAGGGCGGCGGGGCTCGGCGACCATTATGCCAACCACGGACAAGCCTTGTTCTATCAGAATGCATCGGGCGTTCCTTGGAACGCCAGCTATATCGCGGCCAAATGCGACCCGATTGCGGACCTCTACGAGGATATCGCGGCGGAGGAAAAGGCTCGGGCCACCTACCAGCATCTGATTGATCTGACGGATGACGTGGACCTGCAGGACAGCCTGAAATTTTTGCGCGAACGCGAAATCGTCCATTCGATGCGGTTCCGCGAGGCCGTCGAAATGCTGAAGGAAGAGCAGGGCAAGCAGAAGTTCTTCTAAAAGGACGGAAGTACAAGGGCACCTCTAACACGGAGGTGCTCTTGAGTTTGCCCGGAAAGCGGTAAAGTCGGACCATGAGGGTTGACGTGGGGGCGGATATTTCCCGCTGATAAAGGCGAGTGCCGCGCACCTCCAGTGAATACCCCACCTCCGTATTTTCTCCTTTTTCCTGGAAGCCAATTGTTCAGTGCTCTGGAGCACCTCTTTTACGTAGAGGTGCTCCAAGTTCTTCCCCGGTACCCCTTTATCTCCCGCCCGGCTCCTTGTCGGCCTCAGTCCCGGCCTCCTTGCCGTCGCTGACCAGCTCACGGGCGGAATGCTTGAATTCGGACAGCGTCCGACCGACTGCTCTTCCCAGCTCCGGCAACTTGGAAGGGCCGAAGAAGATGAGGGCTACGGCGAGGATCAGAAGGATGCCGGACAGCCCGATGTTTGGCAGCATCGAATTCACTCCTTCCGGTTAGTTGTTCGGCTTCTTCGGATAGACCGCGACCGCCTCGATCTCAATCAGCCATTCGGAGCTGACCAGGCGCGGGACGCCGATGGTGGAGCGGGCCGGCTTCACCGGATTGTCTTCCGTGCCGAAGAACTGCGCGTAAGCTTCGAACCAGCCGTTAAAATCGAACTTGTTCTCCTTCGCCGCATCCGGTGCCACGTATACCCTCAGGTAAATGACATCGGACAGGGACAGGCCTTTATCCTTCAGTCGCTTCTCGATTTCCTTGAGGATGCCGGTGCCCTGGGTCTTGGTGTCGCCGTATTTCTCATAAATCGTCTTGCCGTCTTTATTGATGACGGGTGGGACCGTTCCGCTGGTCCACAGATAGGACATGCCTGCGGGTACGGAGACGCCGCTGGAGATGGAGGAAGCCGGGCTTCCGTAAAATTCCGGTTCGTTCACCGGTTCCGACGCGTATTTGTTCGGAGTCTCATTATCTGCATGCACGCTGGCGGCCAGAAACGTGGCGGTCGCGGCTAGAGAGAGAAGGAAGGTGAGCCGTTTCTTCGGACTAGGGGTCATAGAGGGGAATCACTCCTTTCGGAACTTAAGCTTTCAGGACACGCTCATGAATGGCCGTGACGGCCTTGCGGGCTGAATCAATGGCGCCGGCCTGCCAGGCGTTGATATAGCTGATGTGCTCGCCGGCAAGGTAGATGCGCCCGTCCGGTTTGCAGAGGGTAGGGTAGTACGTTTTGCGGTCGTCTGCAGTATAGCTGACCCAGCCGCCCAGATTGTATTTGATCGTTTTCCAGTTGACGGAGAAGGAGGTCTCGAACTCCTCGTAGTATTGGGAATGAATCTTGGAGCCCTGGCTCAGCGCATGGGCTTCCCGCTGGGCGAGGGACATCTTGCCGAGGCTGTCGGCATTGCCCCCGAAGTTGTAATAACCGATTAGGACGCCCTTTTTGCTGAAATAATGGGTGGCCGGGTACCAGATTTGCGTGATATCCATGTTGGTGGTGGAAAAGCCGCCGAAGATAAGCTCATCCTCTTCCCAAAAGCGGCGCTTAAACTGCAGACCGATTTTGCCGGCGTTGGCGTAATTGATCTTGGAGATGGCGGTGGCCATGTCGGAGGAGAAGTCGGCCGGAATCTTGGCCAGCACGGGCAGCGGTATGGTGCAGATGCAGTAATCGCCGGTGATTTCCTGCGCTTCGCCCTTCTGCTTGTAAACAATGCGGACGCCGCCGCCTGTCTGCCGGATTTCCTGCACCTCGGCCTGGTATTTAATCATGTGGCCGACGCGCTTCTCGAACGCCTTGGCGATCATGTCCATGCCGCCGACCGGATGGAACATAATCATCTGCTGGTCGTAGGTATACTCGCCGCTGAAATAATTGCCGAAGCCGGACTGAATGATCGACTTCATATCGAACGGATCGCGGAGGACACCGGCATCCAGCCCGCCCCCAGGCTCCTCCACATAGCCGGCACGCTCCGAGCCTTTATAGAACAGGTCGGGGCTGAGGTTTCCTTCGGCCCGCAAATACTCGACCAGCTTCTGTTTATCCTCGGAAGTGATAGATAGATCCAGCGCCCGCTGGTCGAGCGCTTTGGCCAGTATCTCCGCCGTATAACCGCGGACGTCGGCCTTGGCCTGCCGTTTTTGAATCTTTTTGCCGGACAGCGGCCCGACGTTCTCGTTGTAGTAATAAGCCGAGTCGTTCGTATTGGTGAACACTTCGACCTGAACGCCCAGCTCCTTGCAGTACTGGAGTGTGGAATGAAATTGCGGAATGCGGGCGGGGCCGGGATTCATATAAAGCCCTTCGTCGAAGCGGGCCACCTGCTTGACGCCGCCGACCTCGGTTTCCGTCGTTCCCCTGCGCACCGTCCAGCGGCGTCCGCCGGCCCGGTCCCTCGCTTCGAGCAGGACGCAGTCGTAGCCGGCCTTGGTCAGCTCGTAGGCCGCCGTCATCCCGGCGACGCCGGCGCCGAGAATAATAATCCGCTTGCCGTTCTTTCCGTGCGCAGACAGGTCGTTCTTGGAAGGGGGCTCGAATTCGGCGGCTTTGACGGTTTCGGGCGACAAAAGCCCAAGCGTGCCCATCATGCTGTACATCGCCGCCGCTCCGCCCATTTTCCCGACGATCGTCAAAAACTGTCTCCGGCTCATATCCTTCCTTCCGGTTTCCTTCAGCTCCGTAGTAGGGTCCAAATCCGTCATCTCCTTGCCTAGTAGAATGAGTGCTGACACTAAAGCAAGGATAACAGGGGAATTTTATTCCGTCCATAATATGTGTTAGTTTATATAACGTAAAAATAGGTTTTTGGACGATTTCGACAAGTTTATGTCATATAATGTAACAAAAATAGTTCTAAAAACCGAATTAATCATCAATAATATGTTATATATTATAACATAACTTAAGTTTTTGAGTTCTGCATACTCTACGATCACAGGAGATGAGGACCCATGTCATTCGCGGACAAAAAGGTGATAAGCATCGGTACGGTCAGCAAGCTTAGCGGACTTTCAATCCGGCAGATCCGGTATTACGAGGAACGGAAGCTGATTTTTCCGGAGCGGACGGAAGGCGGGACGCGGATGTATTCCTTCCGCGACATCGAGAGGCTGGTGGAGATTTCGCTGCAGATGGAGGACGGCCTGCATACGTATGACATTCACCGGATAGAGAAGAAGCGCAAGCTCCGGATGGACTCGTCCCAGCCGCTTGCCACCGGACATCCGGGCCTAATCGCCCGGCGCAATACGCTTCTGGGCGGCGGGTTCTCGGGACTCGTTTCTTTGTTATTGACCCAACATTTTTGAATATACAAGAGGTATCGTTCCTGTGATCGGAAGACGATACCTCTTTTGTCCGTAACGTACTTATTTTAATGCCGAAATCACTTCTTCCGCTGTCCGGACCCTGCCCATTCTCGGGAATATGGTTGATACTACGTACTCGTGCTCCCCTTAGTCGAAGCAGTCATAGCTTCCTCCACGAAAACCTGATGATACCCATGCTGATAAGCTTCGCGGGCTGTCGTGTCTACGCCGATGGAAGTGGAAATTCCGCAGAGGACAATGGTGTCGATCCCGCGGCGGCGCAGCTGCAAATCCAGATCCGTCCCGTAGAATGCACCCCACTGCCGTTTCGTCACCACATGGGCATTTTCGAAACGGGCGAGTTCCGGGATCAGGTCGTCCCAGCCCTCCGGCCACGGGGCGGCATTCGGCTTGGCATCCGTCTTGGGATGCGGCATATCCTTGCCGTCCAAGGTAGACACTCGGACGAGCACGACAAAGGCACCTTTCTCCGTGAAAGCCTGGGCGAGGCGGGCTGCGCGCTCAACCACCTGCTGGGCCGAATTCGGGGCGCACTCCCGTCCCGGGTTGGCGATCCCGTTTTGCAGGTCGATCACGACGAGCGCCGTTTTCTCTGCATGAAGCACTTCCGTTTCCGCTGTTTGGATGTCTGTCATGTTCTTCTCTCCCATTCTCATTCGTTTTTGTATAAGACCGGATTATTTATATCAAGTTTCTTATACAGCTTGAAATAGACCCATACGGCATTGAGCAGCAGCAGGGCGCTCGTGGCAAAAAAGACATACCGGCTCCCGAGCCACGCGGCGACTTGTCCTCCAAACACCGAGCCTCCGAACACGCCCAAATAGGTCGCCGAAATGTTGAATCCGAACACCCGGCCGGTCAGGGAATCCGGGGTGATTTTCTTGATCAGCGTGTTGATGGAAGGGCTGAGCCCGGCCGCTGCAAGCCCGAACAAGAAGCGCAATCCGGCCAGCCGCCAAGGATTCGTCACAAAAGCTTGGGGAATAAATAAAATGCCCGCCGCGATGAGCGCAAACAGGACAACCTTATGGGCCCCCACTCGATCCGACAGCTTCCCGAGTCTGGGAGCGGCAAGAATGTTGGCCAGCCCCGAAGCGGAGAAGGCGATTCCGGCGATGAGCGCCACATGGTTCATATTTTCAGACAGCTGGGTCACATACACGGTGATGATCGGCTCGACGGAATACATCGCCGCCGTCAGGACGAAGAAGGTGATGAACAGCGTGACGGTCAAGCTCTTCTCAGGTAGCGCGCTCCAGACTTCTTTCATGCGGAGCGCTTTGTTATCCGGACGGACAAACGATTCTTTGACGAACAGCGCCGTGGTCATAAAGGCGATCAGCATGAGGCCGCCGGTGACAAAGAATGAATGGCTTAACCCCCAATGTTCCGCTATCCATCCGCCGATCGTAGGTCCGATCAATGAACCCGAAGTATTGGCTGTCGACAGCCATCCCAAGGCCCAGCCTGAATGCTCCTTATCCGTCTGGGTTGCAATCAGGGTCGTACAAGCGGTGCTATAGCCGGTGATGACGCCCTGCAGCACCCGCGACCCGATCAGCACGTAAACATGGTGCGCGAAGCCCATGCGACCTATAACGACCGCCATCCCCAGACTGGCCCGGAGCAGCATCGGCTTGCGTCCGTACTTATCCGCGGCAATCCCCCAAATAGGCGAGAAGACGGCGGAAACAATGAAGGTAATCCCGAAAGCAAGTCCGGATAACCGAGCGATCGAGCCGGAATCGGACGCGCCAAGCCGCTGGATGTAAAGCGGCAGGATCGGGGCGATCTGGCTCATGCCGACACCGGTCACGAACATCCCGAACCAGCAAACGAACAGATTTTTTTTCCAAACGGGCATATAAAAAGCCTTCCTTCTGCCGAGGTCTGCTACATCCCTCATCTTAGCAGCAGGCATGGCTGTAAACCATGGAGGATCTTAAACTCCATGGACATTTTTGTCGTAAAATTCGGAGGGGCTGAGCCCCTCGGTTTGCTTAAAGATGCGGCTGAAATAAAATTCATCCGTAAATCCGAGAGCTCCGGCAATCTCTTTGATCTTCCAGTTTCCTTCCAAAATCATCTCCTTTGCCTTATCCACCTTCATTTTATTAAAGAATTCGATCGGGGAATAACCTGTAATTTCTTTGAACGTTCTGGACAGATATGCCGGGGACAGCTGCACCAGGTCCGACAAATGCGTCAGGGTGATTTTGTCCTGCAAATGTTCATGCATATAGTGAATGATTTTTTCCACTTTCAGGGAAGTCGAGTAGTTATGGTGTTCTTTTTTGAGGTTTTGGGCGATGGCGAACAAGAGCTGCTGGAGCAGGGTTCTGGAAAGGAACTCATAGCCCGGCAGTTTCGCATGCCAGCTCTCCACCAGCCTTTTAAACGCATCCTCGATTTGATAATAATTCTTCAGTCCTTGCGCAGCCTGGAGCGGGAGAATTTGCGGTTCTTCATGAACCGCCCACCGGCCTTCATTCATATCGACCCGTGCATAGCTGAAATGGACGGTAAAGCAGCGGAGCGGAGCTTTAGGATCCGTTTCGAGCGTATGCGGCGCGCCCGGCCTGATATAGAGCAGCATCCCGTCCTTCAGCTCATATTTCTTTTTATCGATGATGAAACGACCCTTGGCCTTGTCAATAAAAACGAGCTCGTGATGCGGAAGGGTTCTGCTGATGCGGATGGGACGATTCCCCTCTTGGCCGGACTGTCTGAAATTGCAGTAGTGGATGTGAAAGAAGAGATTTTTAAATTTCATAAGAACCTCCGAGGTTAAACGATGGCTTCATTATCTTCGATAACCCGCCAAAACTCAATTCTTGGAAAATGAAGGGAAAACGCAACGGATAACGTCCAATGAAAAGGGAAATAGTAAAAGTTTAGAAGTTATTAATAATTTATTTAGAATTTCCGCACCGGATTATTTAGATTTAAGGGATATCCTATGTTTAACGAATGAAAAGGGAAGTGGAGAAACTCATGTCAACGATAACCTCGTCCGGAAAATGGACGTTCTTCTATAAATTCCTGCAATCGCCGAAGGATGTGGGCGCGTGATTCCCAGCTCCTCCTTCCTGACCGAACGCATGCTGCGCCCGATCGATTGGGCGGGGACTAGGGCGATTGCGGAGCTTGGTGCGGGGACCGGTGTATTCACGAAGGCGATCCATGCTCAGGTCCGTCCGGGAACCAAGGTGGCCGTGTTTGAAAAGGATGAGCAGATGAGGGGGCGCCTGGCGGAGGAATACCCGGAATTCAGCTGCTTCGACAATGCCGGGAGCTTGACCGGGGCACTGCGGAGCATGGGCCTGGAGCGGGTGGACTGTATCGTGTCCGGGCGCCGTTCGCGAATTTCGCCCCCGAGCAGCGGGAGAAGATTCTTGGGGAGGTCCAGGCGGCGCTGCGTCCCGGCGGCCTGTTCATCGCTTTCCAATATTCGCTGCAAATGAAGCCTTTGCTGCAAAAGAGGTTCGATCATGTCAGCATTTCGTTTGTCCCTTGGAATATTCCCCCGCTTTCGTATACTTATGTAAGCAACTGTAAAGGAGGCTAAAGATGAGCATCGATATTCTGCTGCATTCGATTCAGCAGTACGGCTACTTCGCCCTGTTCTTTGCCCTCTGGCTCGGCATCGTAGGGATGCCGATCCCCGACGAGGCGATCGTGATGACCGGCGGGATGGTCGTATCCATGCATTGGCCGCAGCCGCTGCCTTCCTTTGCACTCACCTATATGGGGGTCGTCTCCGGTTTGTCGCTGGGCTATGTGCTCGGCCGCTGGATGGGGGCTCCGGTGCTGGAGAAGCTCGGAAAGAAGGCCAAGCTCGCCGCCGCCATCGAACGGTCGCAAAAGCTTCTAGCCAGGTACGGTCCGTACACCTTGATCATCAGCTATTTTCTGCCCGTCGTGCGCCACGTGGTGCCTTATCTGGTAGGCATCAACCGGATGCCGTTCGGCCGTTACGCTCTTTTCTCCTACACGACCGGATTCGTATGGACCTCGCTGTTTTTCGCGGCCGGTTATTTCTTCGGCGACCGTATGGAGGCCATTCATGCAGCTGTCACCCGGTACGGATGGTATGCTCTCGGCGCGGCCGTGATCGGATTCGCCGCGTATAAGCTTGTGGAGGGTGCGAAAAGGAAACGGGGGCTCCGCCTCCGTGAACGTCATAATTCCGACTACTAGTGTGGAGAGAACATTTGGGTTCGATCTGCGTTATCGGCCTCGGTCCGTAATCTTGCGGCCGGGGTCTTTTTTTGCTCGTGCAGCCCGATTGAATCGGGCGTATACTTTATCTCGATAAAGCATATGTACATACAACTTAATGGAATGGTATAATAGCCTTCATATAGACCGCGGACTAATTTGAGGTGCAACCATGAAAGACGGCAAATCCATTCCGAAATACCTGCGGCTGAAGCAGGAAATTCTTACCTGGCTCCATTCCGGCAAGCTGAAGCCGGGCGATCAGATGCCGACGGAGAACGAAATCGCCGAACGGTACGGGATGAGCCGCCAGACGGTGCGGCAGACGTTCAGCGTGCTGGAGCAGGAGGGCTGGCTGCACCGGGTACAGGGCAAAGGCACCTTCGTGTCCAATCCGAACGAACGGACGCGGCAGGAGCCGCAGACGATCGGCATTATCACAACCTATATCTCCGACTACATCTTTCCCCATATCGTGCGCGGAGCGGAGGCGGCTCTCCGGGAGCGGGGCTACCGGCCGCTTCTCTCCAGTACGGACAACGACAAGGAGAGGGAACAGGAAAGCCTCAAGCTCATGATGAGCCAGCCGCTCAGCGGGCTGATTATCGAGCCGACGCGCAGCGCGGAGGGCAACCCGAACCTGAGCTATTACCTGTCTCTCGATTACCGCAATATCCCGTATCTGATGATCAACGAGCGGTATGCGGAGCTGGACTGTCCCTGCGTCAAGCTGAACGACGAGGCCGGGGGCTATAAAGCGGCGGAGCATCTGATCCGGCTCGGCCACCGGCGCATTGCGGGCTTCTTCAAGATGGACGACCTGCAGGGCGTGCACCGGCTCAAAGGGTTCATGCGGGCCCACCGGGAGCTGCAGGTGCCGCTCGGGCCGGACCGGGTCGTTCACTATACGACCGAGGAGAAGAAGTCCGCGCCGTTCGATGCGGCGCTCGCCATGCTGAAGGCGGAGAGGGCGGAGGAGCGGCCTACGGCTTTTGTCTGCTACAATGACGAGCTGGCCGTACGTCTGCTGGAAGCGGTGAGGATGGCGGGGCTGTCGGTGCCGCAGGACATCTCGATCGTCGGCTTCGACGATTCGCCGCTCGCGGTAGCTACCGAGGTGAAGCTGACGACGCTCAGCCATCCGAAGTCGGAGCTCGGGGCCCAAGCGGCGCAAATGCTCATGGCGATGATCGAAGAACCGGGGCGGCGGGAAGAAGGTCTCGTGTTTGAACCGGAGCTCATCGTCCGCGAATCTACGCGCAAAGTTTAAGCGTGCATGTTCCGGAACCTTCTTAGCGCTAAGGAGGTTTTTTTCTTGGGGGAGTCCCGGCGCAATCAACACTGCCAAAGCAATCGCATACGCGCTGATCAGTCATTGCAACGAAGAAAGCTTTGAACGTAAATCGGATCAGGAGACATCCGAAGTGGATGCCTCCTTCCGATGTTCTAGTCAGTGTTGAGATTATTGGGGAATCGATTCTTTTAAAAAATCTTGGAAATGGATCGGAGGACGTCCGATCAGGTTTTCCAAAGCGGGATCGATTTGCGAGAAATCTCCCTGCCGGCTTGCCTGAAAGATACCTGTAAGCAAGTTGACGATCGCTTCCGGCATTCCATGAGACGTCAAGCGTTTCCGATATTCTTCATCGGACACAACGATATGCCGAATCGGCCGATCTAAGATCTTGGAAGCAATCGATGCGATCCCTTCCATGTCAATCGCCTCGGAGGCCGTAAGAGGAGGGGTAATCCCGTCGAGCTTCCCCTCGGTCAGGATAACCGCTGTAACCGCACCAGGTCCGAGTGAGTAGTCCAGGCAATCGGACCGCTTTCCGGGACGATGAATTCCCCTGTTTTCAAGGCATCGCTGATCATCAATAACGCTGAACTGGCAAAAAAGCCGCATCGAAGCGATGTGAAAGCCATCCCCGAAGATTTCAGAATCTCTTCTGTAGCCGCATTGGTGAGCATGGGGGAAATACGATGTCGCAGATGAACCCATATGGCTTGTGTACAGCACTCGGCCCACTCCAGCCTTCTTTGCCATATCAATGGCGGTTTGATGCTGACGAACAGCCTCTTCTCCCTCCAAAGCGTTGGAAGAGACAATGAGAACTTGCGACGCCTGTTCAAAGGCGTGAAGGAGACTCTCGGAATCTTCGAAATTTCCTTGACGAACACGAACTCCGCGTTCTTGTAGATCCTGTGCCTTGTTCGTATCCCGGACACTTACACCAATTTCCTCTGAAGGAACACGCTCAAGAAGTTCCTCAACGATCTTCCTTCCCAAATTTCCGTTGGCTCCGGTAACAACAATCATTTCTGCACGCATCCTTTCGTTTATAAACCGTAAAGTGGGTTTCTTGCCATACGATTTGGTTTATGCAATCATAATCGTATAAGTAGAAGATAAAAGGATTGCGCCCGTGCGAACAACCTGCAAAAAGCGGGTTTTGTTGTTTTACCTACATATTCGTCCTTTTGTCCGTTATTTGAGTTCAGGGGAAGGAGGGGCAAAATGTCCGTAAATCCCGATGATCCGCGTGTAATAAGAACCCGTCAACAGTTCGTGCAGGCCTTTAACGATTTGGTTGGGGAAAAGAGAAACTTCTATTCCATTTCTGTGCATGATATCACAACGCAGGCAAACCGTAAATCGAACAACTTTCTATGCGCATTTCCAGGATAAATATGATTTTCTTGAATATTGGAAAACGGAAAAGTTTAAAATTTTTGTAAATGGCAGGCTCCCGGAGGATGCAAGCTTCAATGCGGACCATTTGCGAATCCTTATTCAAACCATCTTCGATTTTCTTCTGCAGGCCCGGCAGTACAGTACGCCTGGAGACAAGCAGTTTGAAGCCATATTTGAAAATGCCATTCATAAGGAGCTTCATCGACTCCTGCTTAAATGGTTAAATGAGGCGAATCCGCAGGGCTTTTCGAGTGATAAAGTGGAAGCTAGGGCACTCGTTGCCAGTTGGGGCATATTCGGGTCGGCTTTGCAGTGGAGCCGGAACCCTCAAAACCGCTCGGTGAAATGGATGGTAGAAGAAATCATTGAGGTTGTTTTGGTTGATCTTGCTCCATTTCTTGACCCAAAAAACCGGTAAAGTAACACGGCCAGGCGACCGCCGCCGCGCGGCGGACGGTTCCCCGGTTATCGGATGCAAGCAAATACATTTATAGCCGCCATCCCTGCTTTCGTTCACTTGGCGGCTAGACTATAACTGCAAAGTCATTGCTTGCCTTGATAGCGACTTAACAGCTCGGCAAGCCTCTTCCTGATCGCTTCTCTTAATTCCTCCGGCTCCTCCAGAATCACCTCATCTCCTAATCCAATGAAAAACTCCGCATAAAAGGAAAGATGGGCTCGGGACACCACCTTGTCTATAAAGCCGCTTCCGTCTGCATTCAATTGCAGAGAGAGCCAAATCTCTGCCTCGCAGCGCTGCACGCCTTTGCGGCTCAGATAAGCCCGAAGGCGGAGGGGATCTTTCACAGGCTCCTCTTCTTCCCGCCATGTCAGATGGATATCGCCAAGCTCAAGCGCCTTTATGCCGGAAGTGTCGCAGACAGCCGATCGAATCCGGTCACACCGGAACAGCCGGTAACCTTGGCGCAGGAAGCAGTAGGCCAGGCAATACCAATAACCCTGGTTGGCATAAAGCAGGACGGGTTGAATCGGCCGGTCGCTTACCCCTTTATTATCCGAATCGTATTCGATGACGAGCACCTTTTGCTCCACAGCCGCTTCCAGAACAATCGCCAGATAGGGCGCATCCTCCCGTCTCGTCGGGGCAATGAAGTCGAGCCGGTTTTTCATGCTGTCGATGCGATTGCGGACATCTCCGGGCATATGCAGATAGAACTTTCTCAGCGCCGAGACCGACTCCGATTCGAAGGGAAGCGAAGAATAATGACGCAGGGCATGCGCTGCAAAAAACATGGCCGCGGCCTCAACCTCCGTAAAGGCAATGGGCGGCGGCACCCTCTCCCTTACGACTTGATATCCCCCGTGAGGACCTACTTCCGAATAAAGCGGTACGCCCAGTTCGCTCAATTCCTGCAGATCCCTCAATATGGTGCGCTTGGAGACACCGAATTCATCGGCAAGCTCCTGAACCTTGAACCGCCGCTTGCGATTAACGGCCATCATCAGTTCCATCAGCCTTTTGGATTTGGGTGTTTCGGATTTGGGCATTTCGAGCACCCCTCTTTTTAAAATCTAAGTTGATGACAGTTGCTGTCACCATTATGTTCTACTATAAACACGGAACGCAATACCAATGGAGGAGGACAACGAATGTCAACATATGACGAAAATCAGATCATCGAATTCGTGCCCATGAGAGACGGAGCCAAACTGCACACAATCGTTACGTGCTGCCCCAGGAGGGAGGCCTCTGGCCGGTCATTCTTTGCCGGAGTCCGTACCCGTTCATGCTGGCGGATTTGCTGGAGCAGGCGAAGTTCTGGGCTGAGCGCGGCTATGCCTTCGTTCTGCAGGAATGCCGAGGCAGAGGGCGTTCCGAAGGAGAATGGGTTCCCTTTGTTCATGAGACGGAGGATGGGCTCGATACGCTCACTTGGGTGATCGGACAATCCTGGTCGAACGGCCGAATCGGCACTTACGGTTCCTCTTACTCGGGGATCCTTCAGTGGGGCATGGCCGAGCACTTGCCCCCGGAAGTCAAAACGATGTTCATCGGGTTCGCCGGAATCGAGCGATACCGGCGGCTTTACATGAACGGCATGTTCCGGCATGATCTCTTTACCACATGGACGATTTGGAACTCCGGCTATCCGCCGCTGCTGCCGCAAGAGACGCTATATCGGGAGGCGCTGTCCGTGCGGCCTCACATTGAGATGGACCGGCATCTGTTTGGACATACGCTGCCTTGGTATCGGAATTGGGTAACGGAGATTGGCCCCGACAGTCCCTTTTGGAATACCGGTTTTTGGGCCGAATTGAAAGAGGCTCCCCGGAAGACAAAGATTCCGGTCATGATCGCCGAAGGATGGTTCGACCATAATCTCAATTCGTCCGTTATAAGCTACAACAAGCTTCCCGAACCCGTCCGATCGGAAAGCTGTTTTCTCATTGGGCCATGGGTGCATACAGAGGACGTGGCCGGCGACCTGGATTATCCGAATCATGAATTGTGGGTTCCGAAGCACCGTCGGGCCGCATTACAGTGGTTTAATCATTATCTGAAAGGCGAGCCGTTCGAGAACGAGGACCTCAGAGGAAAGGTTCAAACTTATTTGATCGGGGAAGGACGCTGGAAAAGCTGGGACGGATGGATCAAAACCAATAGCGTTGTGCGGTACGAACTGGCATGCACGCAGGGAGTGCATCATCGATTGACGCGCCGGAAACCCCTTGCGGAAAATGCCGTTTCCTATGCATACGATCCTGCCCATCCCGTGCCGACGAAGGGCGGGGCCGCATTGATGAATTACCTCTCCGGGGCTCCGGACGCTTCCCCCGCCGGCCAGCGTCTATCAAGACGCGCCGGGTACGAGGACGGACGTTATTTCTTTCTTGTCGGAAGAACTGGAGGAACCCTTGCAGATTTCCGGTCCAATCACAACGCATCTGACCGTAAGCTCGGATGCCGAGGATACTTCATTCACGGTCTGTGTCATGGAGCAGTTTGCCGACGGCACCTCGTGCAACATTCGCGATGGCATCACCAGCCTGCGTTTTCGTGGTGGCCGCGCATCCTCTTACGTGCCGCACGAGATCGTTGAAGTCGAAATTGAATTGTGGCCGATCATCTGGACGCTCCGCAAAGGCTCGAGGCTGAGGGTCGACATCTCCTCATCCAATTTTCCGGCTTACCATGTGCACCCCAATATAGACGGGCCTTGGGCTCTTCGAGAAGAGATGAAGATCGCGAAGCAAACGATATATACCGGTCCTATTCGATCATCCTGGATTGAAATCCCGGTGCTATAGAACTCGATAGAGCAATATGCCAACGGGCAGGGGCGCTTCGGCATCTCTGCTTATTTTTGTTGCAATTTCCGCTCTCTCAAAAAAAGTTATGGATAAAATGTACGTACAACTATATAATGGGGATAGGATCGATTATTGCTGGAAAGAAAGGTGAGGATCACGTTGTTGGAACAACTGAAACAGGAAGTGCTGGAAGCCAACCTGGACCTGCCGAAATACCGTCTTGTGACTTTTACCTGGGGCAATGTCAGCGGCATTGACCGCGAGCAGGGCCTGGTTGTCATTAAACCGAGCGGGGTTCCGTACGAGGAGCTGAAGCTGGAGGATCTGGTGGTGCTCGACCTCGAGGGCCGCATCGTAGAGGGACGATTGAAACCGTCTTCAGACACGCCGACGCATCTGGCGCTGTACCGTGCATTTCCGAATATCGGGGGAATTGTACATACCCATTCCCCTTGGGCGACGTCTTGGGCGCAAGCGGGGAGAGGCATTCCTGCGCTGGGTACGACGCATGCGGATTATTTTTACGGGGAGGTCCCCTGCACCCGGGCGATGACGGAGGCAGAAATCCAAGGCGCCTACGAGCTCGAGACCGGCAACGTGATTATCGAGACGTTCAAGGACCGGAACCCGGATCAAGTCCCGGGCGTGCTGGTCTACTGCCATGCGCCGTTCAGCTGGGGCAAGGACGCCCACAACGCGGTGCATAACGCCGTCGTGCTGGAGGAAGTGGCGAAGCTCGCTTACCGCACGTACACGCTGAATCCGGACACTGTGCCGATGGACCAGACCCTGCTGGACCGGCATTTTCTCAGGAAGCACGGCGCGAACGCTTACTACGGACAACAATAACAAGGAGGCCTGAACCTTCATGAGCAAAAAATACGCTATCGGCGTCGACTACGGCACCGAATCCGGCCGCGCGGTTCTCGTGGACTTGTCCGACGGGACGGAAGTAGCCGACCATGTGACCCCTTACCCGCACAATGTCATTGACGAGAGGTCTGCCCGAATCCGGCATCAAGCTGGAGCATGACTGGGCGCTGCAGCATCCGGCCGACTACATTGAAGTTCTTACGCGATCCGTGCCTGAAGTGATGAAGGCGTCGGGTGTGGACCCGGCCGATGTAATCGGGCTCGGGATCGATTTCACCGCGTGCACGATGCTGCCGATCGATGCTGCGGGACAGCCGCTCTGCTTCGACCCGGCGCTGAAGGACCGCCCGCACAGCTGGGTGAAGCTGTGGAAGCACCATGCGGCGCAGGACGAGGCGAATTTGATCAACGAAATCGCGGCGGCGCGGGGCGAAGCCTTCCTGCCCCGGTACGGCGGCAAAATTTCCTCGGAATGGATGATCGCAAAGGTATGGCAGATCCTGAACGAGGACCCGGATATGTTCGCGCGGGCGGACCGCTTCTTGGAAGCCACCGACTGGGTCGTATCGCAGATGACCGGCAACATCGTGCGCAACAGCTGCACCGCCGGGTACAAAGCGATCTGGCATAAGCAGGACGGGTACCCGAGCAGGGATTTCTTTAAAGCGCTCGATCCGCGGCTCGAGAACCTGACGGAGACGAAGCTGCGCGGCGAGGTCGTTCCGCTCGGGACGAAGGCGGGCGAGCTGACGGAGGAGATGGCGCAGCGGATGGGCCTTAAGGCCGGCATCGCGGTTGCCGTCGGCAATGTGGATGCGCATGCGGCGGTTCCCGGCGTCGGCGTAGTCACGCCGGGCAAGCTGGTCATGGCGATGGGCACGTCGATCTGCCATATGCTGCTCGGCACGGAAGAGAAGCGGGTCGAGGGCATGTGCGGCGTCGTAGAGGACGGCATCATTCCGGGCTATCTCGGCTATGAAGCGGGCCAATCGGCGGTGGGCGATATCTTCGCATGGTATGTGGATGAAGCCGTGCCGGCTTACGTGAAGGAAGCGGCGGACAAGGAAGGCGTGAATGTCCATGTATGGCTGGAACGGCGTGCGGCGGCCTATAAGCCGGGCGAAACGGGGACGCTTGCGCTGGACTGGTGGAACGGCAATCGCTCGGTGCTGGTCGATACGGATCTCACCGGCCTGCTCGTCGGCTGCACGCTATTGACCAAGCCGGAGGAAATTTACCGCGCGCCGCTGGAAGCGACGGCCTTCGGTACACGCAAGATCGTCGACGCGTTTCATGAGAACGGCGTCGAGGTGAACGAGCTCTACGCCTGCGGCGGTCTGCCGCAAAAGAACCGCCTGCTGATGCAGATCTATGCGGACGTAACGAACCGCGAGATCAAGATTGCCGATTCGAAGCAGACCCCGGCTCTGGGCGCGGCGATGTTCGGCGCAGTGGCGGCGGGAGCGGAGAACGGCGGCTACGACTCGATCGTGGAAGCGGCACAGAAGATGGCCCGCGTCCGCGAGGAAACGTATAAACCGATTCCTGAGAACGTTGCGGTGTACGAGAAGCTGTACCAGGAATACAGCCGCCTGCACGATTATTTCGGCCGCGGCGAGAATGACGTCATGAAGCGTTTGAAATCGATCAAAGAGGAAGTCGCCAAGCACTAATCCATTCATTTTCCAAGGAGGATATGATCATGCTGCAATTGAAGCCTTATGTTTTCTGGTTTGTGACGGGGAGCCAGCATTTGTACGGACCGGAGACGCTGAAGGAAGTGGACGCGCACTCCCTGCAGATCGCGCAAGGACTGGACCGCGACGAGAAGGTTCCGTTCCGGATCGAATTCAAGCCGGTCGTGACCACGCCGGAGGATATTTACCGTCTGTGTATCGAAGCGAACTCGGATGACAGCTGCGCGGGGATCATCACCTGGATGCATACGTTCTCCCCTGCGAAAATGTGGATTGCCGGCCTCTCCGAGCTGCGCAAGCCGCTCCTGCACCTGCATACCCAGTTCAACCGCGACATTCCGTGGGATTCCATCGATATGGACTTCATGAATACGAACCAGTCGGCGCACGGCGACCGCGAGTACGGCTTCATCGGGGCGCGGATGGGCGTAGCCCGCAAAGTGGTCGTCGGCTACTGGGAGGACCCTGCGGTCCGCAGCAAAATCGGACGCTGGATGAGCACGGCGGTCGGTTACACGGAAGGACGCCGGCTGAAGGTGGCCCGTTTCGGCGACAACATGCGCCAAGTGGCGGTAACCGAAGGCGATAAGGTCGAGGCGCAAATCCAGTTCGGCTGGTCGATCAACGGCTACGGCGTTGGCGATTTGGTGCAGAGGGTGGATGCGGTGACCGAAGCCGAAGTCAACCGCCTGTTCGAAGAATACACCGAGCTGTACGAGATTGCTCCGGCCGGTCTGACGGACGGACCTTATAAGGATGCGATCAAGTACCAGGCGCGCATCGAGCTCGGCCTGCGTTCCTTCCTGGAGGAAGGCGGCTTCACGGCCTTCACGACGACCTTCGAGGACCTGCACGGACTGAAGCAGCTTCCGGGCCTTGCGGTTCAGCGGCTGATGGAAGCGGGCTACGGCTTCGGCGGCGAAGGCGACTGGAAAACGGCGGCGTTCGTGCGTATCGCCAAAATCATCGCCGGCGGCAAAGGCACGTCGTTCATGGAGGATTACACGTATCATCTGGAGCCGGGCAATGAGCTCGTGCTGGGTGCCCATATGCTGGAGGTGTGCCCGACGATCGCGGCCACGAAGCCGCGGCTCGAGGTACATCCGCTCGGCATCGGCGGCAAAGCGGATCCGGCGCGGATGGTGTTCGACGGCCGCTCGGGCGCTGCGCTGAACGCCTCGATCATCGATCTCGGCAAGCGGTTCCGCCTGCTGATCAACGAAGTGGAAGCCGTGCAGCCGGAGCAGGCGATGCCGAAGGCTGCCGGTGGCGCGCGTACTGTGGAAGCCGCGACCGTCGCTGAGCGAGTCGGCGGAAGCGTGGATTCTGGCCGGCGGCGCGCACCATACGGTGTTCTCGTACGAAATCAGCGACGAGCGGCTGATCGACTGGGCCGAGATGGCCGGCATCGAATACGCGCTGATCGACAAGGACACGAACCCGCGCACGTTCCGCAATGAGCTCCGCTGGAACGATATCGCCTGGAAGCTTCGTTAAGGCGGCAGGCATGCGTTAAATAAGGAATGGCACAACAAAATGAGGACCATCAACTGAGGGATTAGTTGATGGTCCCATTTTTTTGAGGGCTCGTCCTGCAGAAGGTTGTAGGGCCTGAAAATAGTTGATGACGGCGGTCTTCTTTAGGACCATAATTCTCCGGGTACGATGGGCTGAAGTGTTGGGCCGGTCTCGGGGAGCAACGTGGTTACCAATTGATCCGGCATGCTTCGTTTCGGTTTTGCAGAGAAAAAAAGTTCATGGTATAAAAAGCATTTTCGGAAACGCTGTAGTATCGTGCTGTCGTAATCCTGAAACAGCCGCAAATATTCCTCTTCGTTACGAATATAGTCCCCTTTGTCATACCAGTTCATAAACCAGTTGCAAACCGGTTTTTCCTTACATAAACAAGGCTCCATCACCACAATCGTTCCGGTCGGTTTCAACACCCGCTGAAACTCTTGTAGATACCTTGCAATGTCAGCCGTAGGGATATGGTGCAGCACCGCAATAATGAAAATATAATCGACGGTTTGATCTTCAAACGGAAGCTTGTCGTTATTAAATACTTGGAACGTATACTCCGGATATAACCGCTTGGCATACGCAATACGTTTGGCGTCCGGGTCGATGCCAAGATAGGATTTCGGCTCAAACATGGAACAGTTTGCCCCTGTACCTGAGCCAAAATCAAGAACGATGTGACCGTCGGTTTGAAAATGGGATTGGATGTGATTATGGATATATTTCTTGGTAAGCCACTTAGGGCGAATAAACCAATGGTACAGTCGCGGAGCGAACTGAATCGTAATGACGTCCCACCGTCCTTCTTTGAAAGTACGACAAATAATTTGTCCCTCTTCAGACCGGCTCATACAATTCGAATTAGGATTTTATTTACATACGTCGTTCGTTTTGGGGTCATACTTGTTTAGGAGTTTTGAACATGGATTCGTCAGGAGGTGCTCTGCTGTGGAATTTTACTCCAACGTGCATACGGCTTTTTTCCTCATTAATATGCTGCTCGTGATGTTCATCATCTTCCTGGACCGAAGGGAGGCGGCCGTTACTTGGTCGTGGCTCATCGTGCTCTTATTCCTTCCGGTCCTTGGTTTTTTCCTTTACCTTCTTTTTGGACAAAATGTGAGTGGTGGCAGATGGTATAAAAATCATCCGGATGTGAGTCACCGGATTCCGGAACTGGTGAAGGATCAGACTCGTCGGATCGAACAAGAACAATTCGTTTATAAGGATCCGTCGGTCTTTCGTTACCAAGATTTGATCTATATGAATTTGACTGCGAACGGCTCCCCTTTAACACAGGATAACCGGGTGGAAATTTTCACTGACGGGCAAGATAAATTTAAGAAGCTCCTTGAATGTATTGAAGAAGCGAAGGATCACATTCATTTGCTTTATTACAAAGTGAGAAACGACACATTGGGCCATCAAATCCTGAAGGCTCTTACCGCGAAAGCAAAGGAAGGCGTCAAGGTTCGATTTTTGTACGATGATATCGGCTGTTACGGTTTATCCGGTGTTTTTTTTAAGGAATTGAAGGAAGCGGGAGGGGAAGTCGTCTCCTTTTTTTCATCCGCCGTTCCTTTTCTGAATTTGAGAATGAATTACCGGAACCACCGTAAGATCGCCGTAATTGACGGGAAAATCGGCTTTATCGGAGGATTTAATATTGGTAAAGAGTATATTGGATTGGACCCTAAAATCGGTCATTGGAGAGACACCCACTTAAAGCTAACAGGCGGAGCCGTACACATGCTGCAGGCCATCTTCTTGACGGATTGGAACCAATCCCGAAAGCATCGCACTTCCTTTGAACCGAGATATTATCCCGTACCGGAATTGCAGGGGAAACCGTGGTACAGATCGTCTCCAGCGGGCCGAATGCCAAGTTGGATCATATTAAAAACGCTTTTATCAAGATGATCCATTCCGCGAAGAAAAGTGTTCATATCCAAACGCCTTATTTGATTCCCGACGAAAGCCTGCTGCATGCCCTCAAAATCGCCGCTTTATGCGGTATCGATGTCAAAATCATGCTTTCAACCACTTCCATCGGCAGGTGGGCTACGCACTCATATTTAGGCGAATTGATGGCGGCAGGGATAAAGTGCTATTTTTATGAAAAAGGCTTTCTTCATGCCAAAACCATCGTTGTGGACGGGAAGATGGCTTCGGTAGGCACATCCAACTTTGACATCCGGAGCTTTAAACTGAATTTTGAAGTCAACTCCTTTATTTACGACACGCCGACCTCGCAAAGATTACAGCAAATCTTCCATAACGATTTGTCGGATTGCCGGGAAGAAACCGTTTCGAGCTTCGAAAAGCGTCCTCTCGTGTACAAGTTTATGGAATCGATGATCCGACTTTTCTCTCCTATCATGTGAGTTATGATCTGGATGATTGGACATCCAAGCATGGAATTAATTAATCCTACCTCCTCCGGTTAAAACCGGCGTATAATGATTTGTTGTTATTATCACAAATCATAGATTTGGGAGGAATCATGTATGGATACAGCCAGCCATCTGGTAATCGGTCTCGGTCTCGGCGCGATGTCTCATATGTCCCCCGAAATAGCGGGAAACCCGTCTCTGGGTTTGGCCGTCACCTTAGGAACGGTCATTGCTTCCGAGATTCCCGATATCGATTATATTTATCAAATCAAAGGAACACCCGCTTATCTGAAAAATCATCGGCGGTGGACCCATTCCGTCCCTGCCTGGTTTATATGGCCCTCTCTCATTACGTTAGGACTATCGTTAATCTTTCACGGGCGCCGTGGGGAATCCTATGGCTGTGGTGCTTTGCTGCCGTACTCATCCACGTGGGGACCGATACGCTGAACACCTTCGGGGCCGTGGCGCTTCTACCGTTCTCCGATAAGCGTTTAAGCATAGACGTGCTTCAGGTTTTTGATCCGGTTCTTTTTGCCTCCCAGTTGCTGGGGGTTGTTCTATGGTGGACCGGCGCCGCCGCACCGGGCCCTTTATTCATCATCATTAATGCTTTGGTTCTTCTGTATATTGCCGCCAAATTCGCCTTTCGGCGACAAGCCGTTCAGGCAGTGGAGCGTGTGGTGCGGGACCGCTCGGGAGATGCCCGCATCAGCCTGATGCCGACCTTTCATCCTGCCGGGTGGACGGCGGTCATTGAAAAATCCGAAGGGTTCCGGCTTGGTCGCGTCCGCTTCGGCCGGTTCGAGGAGGAGCTTACGCTCACCAGGAAGCCGGTTCATACGGATATCGAAGGATTAAAACGGCAGAGCCGTGCGGCCAATACATTTTATTCGATCGCCGAGCGGATTCACAGCGAAGAGTCGGTGCATGACGGACGTATACTTCTGACTCTGACGGACCTACGTTTTCGGTACGGCAATTATTTCCCGTTCCGGGCGGTGTTCGAGCTTGACGAGAGCGGGAGAGTCGCTCAGGAACGTTTGTGCCATAAGGCCGACATGCGGGAACCGATCGGGAGCCGCGAACTCTCGGGAACGGCTGTCTCGGCGAGATAATATTACGGAATAAAAAAGCCAGTCACGGATTTTTCCCGTGACTGCTTTTTTGGTTTACCTAAAAAAATCACAAAAAAACCTAAAACGGATGGCGTTCAAGCCGCGGAATGAAAGCGGTACAATAACGGATGTAACCAAATGAAAGCACTTACAATATGGAGGGGTAAGGTGAAAACGCTAAAAAGAATCGCGCTCGCGATCGACAGCTTCTTTGAAACGTTCGCGCTCGTGGGGCCGCTGGCGATGATTCTGATCGTGACCATGCAGGTATTGACCCGCAAGCTGCTGCACTTTGTGTTTTTCTGGTCGGAGGAGGTCACGCTGCTGCTGCTCATCTGGTTCTCGTTCATGGGCATCGCGATCGGATTCCGGGAGAAGCTTCATCTCGGCATCGATACGTTCACGAGCAAGTGGCCGGCCCCGGTCAACCGGATGCTGGACAAAATCATTTACATCAGTATTTTCATCTTTGGGTGCTATCTCGTGTATTACGGCTGGGACTTTACGAAAATCATGAACGAGTCCGAGCTCCCCGCCACGGGGCGCCGAACAGCATCATGTACGCTGTCATGCCGCTCAGCGGCATCATGATCTGCGTCTATGCGCTGCTGCAGCTGTTCGGGGTCGATACGCGGCGACATCATAACCTCGGGGGAGGGGAGCACGAATAATGGAATCGACCACCATCGCCATTCTCATCCTATCCGTCACCTTCGTGCTGTTTATGGTGCTGCGGTTTCCGATCTCGCTCGCCCTGGCCGGTTCCTCGATCCTGACGGTGCTTTACCTTGACGTACCGCTGGCCACCATCGGCCAGACGATGGTGCAGGGCATGAATTCGTTCACGCCGCTGACGATTCCGTTCTTCATTCTCGCAGGGCAAATCATGAGCGAAGGGCAGATGGCCGTCCGGCTGATCAATCTGGCCCAGGTCATCGTCGGAAGCATCCGCGGCGGCCTTGCCATGGTGAACTGTGTAGCCTGCATGTTCTTCGGGAACATCTCGGGCTCCGCCGTAGCGGACGTGTCCTCCATCGGCTCCGTGCTGATCCCGACGATGAAGAAGAAGGGCTACGACACGGACTACTCCGTAGGCGTCACCGTCTCGGCCGCCATTCAAGGGGTCGTCGTTCCGCCGAGCCATAACCTGGTGCTGTACTCGCTGGCCGCGGGCGGCGGCATCTCGATCGCGAGCCTGTTCCTTGCCGGCATCGTCCCCGGCATCTTGCTTTGCATTTCGCTGATGATCACCAGCTATTTTATTGCGGTGCGCCGGGGTTATGAGAAGGGCGAGGCGATCCCGCTGCGCGAGGTGCCGAAGATCATCGGCGACGGGTCGCTGTCGCTGCTGACGGCCGTTATCATCCTGGGAGGGATCTTCACCGGCTGGTTTACGGCCACCGAAAGCGGGGCGCTCGCCTGCCTGTATTCTTTTATTCTGACTTTCCTTGTCTACCGCGACGTGCCGATCACCCGCATGTGGGTGATTCTGAAACGCACATTCCGGACGGTGGCGATGGTGCTGTTCCTGATTGCCTCCTCGGCCGCTTTCGGCTGGGTGCTGGCGTTCCTGAAGGTGCCCGGCATGGTGACCGATTGGATGCTGGGCATTACCGACAATCCGATCATCATCCTGCTGATTATTAACATCCTGCTGCTGATTCTGGGGGCGCCGATGGACATGGCGCCGCTGATCATGATCATGACGCCGATTCTATTGCCCGTCGTAACGGCGATCGGCATGGATCCGGTACATTTCGGGATCATCATGATGCTTAACTTGGGGATCGGGCTATTGACCCCGCCGGTCGGAACCGTTCTCTTCGTCGGCGCACCCATAGGCAATATTTCGATCGACCAGGCCACAAGGGCGATGCTTGCCGTTCTTTTACGTCATGTGCGTCATCCTGCTGATTCTCACCTATATTCCGGGGCTGGTCATGTGGCGCCGAATCTCATGAAGCCTTGACCGGCGGCCGGAGATCACGATAATTGAATGAAAAAGGGGAGCGGTTGAACATGAAAAAACACGCAAAAACCGTAACAGGCATTCTGAGCTTCGTCCTGCTGGCCGGCACGGTGCTGGCGGGCTGCAGCGGCGGAGGGGCCAAGACGGGCGGGAGCGCCGCGCCGGACAGCGGAGCGGCGAAGAAGCCGGAGGGGCCGAAATACACATTCCGGCTCGCGGATACGCATCCGCCGGATTATCCGACCGTGCTCGGGGATAAGAAATTCGCCGAGATCGTGAACAAGCAGTCGAACGGCCGCATCAAGATCGACGTCTTCCCGTCGTCCCAGCTCGGCGAGGAAACCCCGGTCATCCAGCAGGTTCAGCTCGGCGCGATCGAATTCACCCGCGTCAGCACGGGCGCGCTCGGAGGCTTCAACAAGAACTACGAGGTGTTCAGTCTTCCTTACATTTTCGACAGCTCGGAGCATGAATGGAAGTTCCTCGAGAGCGAAACCGGCCAGAAGCTGCTCGACAGCCTGGAAGCGTCGCGGATGAAAGGTCTCGCTTATTATGAATCGGGGGCCAGAAGCTTTTATTCGCGCAAGCCGCTTAAATCGATCGAGGACCTGAAGGGGCAAAAGATCCGCGTCATCCAAAACAAGGTAAACATCGACCTGATCAACGCGCTCGGTGCCAATGCGACGCCGATGGCTTACGGCGAAGTATTCAGCGCTCTGCAGACGGGTGTCATCGACGCGGCCGAGAACAACTATCCGAGCTATGATACGTCCAACCACTACCAGCAGGCCAAAAATCTCATTCTCGACCAGCACCAGCGCGTGCCCGAGGTGCTCCTGATCAGCAAGCTGACCTGGGATAAGCTGTCCGAGGAGGACCGCAAAATCATCAAGCAGGCGGCGGTCGAATCCGTGAAGACGGAGCGCGAGGAATGGGCGAAGTTCGAGAAGGCTTCCGAAGCCAAGATCAAAGCGGCGGGCGTCACCATTACCGAGGTGAAGGATCTGAAGCCCTGGCAGGACGCCGTGAAGCCGGTCATCGACAAGTACCGTGCGGATTACAAGGACGTGCTGGATGCGATCGACAAGGCAAGGAAATAAACGGTGAAAAGGCCCGGATCCGGGTCTTTTTTCCGCTTCCCGCCCTGAAGGATTCGGCCGTCTCTCCGTCGAAACATAGCGGTACAACTTAAGGAAGCAGGAGGAGCGCTTTTGAAGTCCTTATGGAACCGGTCTGCGGCGGTGGGTGGAGCGGTACGTTCTGCTGCGGGACCGGCCGCTGTATGTGAAGCTGCTGCTGTATTCCGCGCTGCTCGTCATTTTACCGCTGGTTACCGTCGGACTCATCTCGTACAGGGAATCGTCGCAGGTGCTGGAGCGGCAGGCTTCACAGAGCAATCTGCAGATTCTCGAGCAGGTCAAATCGCATATTGAGTCTTACATCCGCGGTTTTGAAATCGATTCCATTCAAATGCTGAACCATCCGGACATGAAGCGGTCGCTGAAGATGGAGACGCCCGAGGAAGTCGCGCAGAGCGGCATCCGGAGGCCGATCCTGCAGCTGATGAAGGATACGGCTTACTCGCGGTCGGACATCTCCCGCATCACGCTGATTCTCGAGAATGTGATCGTGATCGATACGGCGGAGGAGAAGAGCGGCACCCCGGCCACCGAGCTGAGCAAGGAATACTGGTACGGCACCGTTCCCGCGAACGGCGACATCCGCCTCATCAGCCGCTCCATCCGCTGGACGGATCATCAGGAGCAGGTGATCTCGATGGTTAAAAGAATCATCAGCCCGAACACGCTCGAGCCGGTCGGCATGCTGATCATGGACGTCAATTTCAAGCGACTGCAGGAGATTTCGGACCGGGTGACCGTCGGCAATACCGGCTACCTGTCCATCCTGAACGAGGAAGGCTACTATATGTACCATCCGGATCCGGCCATGCTGGGCGCCCAGGCGCCGATCCCCTGGCGGGAATGGATGCTGAATCAGAGCAGCGGCTCGTTCTATGCCGAGGAGCGACCGGATTCCTTCTATACCTTCAGCAAGTCACCTTATCTTGGCTGGCACCTGCTTATTACGCCGCCGGTCAAGGAGGTGCTGCAGGGCGTCGATTATATCCGGCGGACGATCTTCTGGACCGTACTGATTACGCTGCTCGCCGCGTATATCATAGGCTGGGGCCTCGCTTCGAGTCTTGTACGCCCGATCCGCGACCTGCAGCATTTTATGAAGAGGGTGAAGAACGGCGACCTATCCGCCCGGGCCCACGTCGGTTCGCTCGATGAAATCGGCCGGCTGACCCACGATTTCAACAAAATGGTGGATCAGCTGCAGGTGCTGCTGGACGAAATTTACGTCTCCCGCATCAAGGAAACGGAGATGTCGCTGCGGCAGAAGGAAACGGAGCTCAAGGTACTGCAGTCGCAAATCAATCCGCATTTTCTGTACAACTCGCTGGAGACGATCCGCGGCATGGCGCTGGACCGGGAGATGGAGGACATCTCGGCAATGGCCTCTTCGCTTGCGAAGTCGCTGCGCTACAATCTGAAGGCGCCTTCCAATATCGTGACGCTGCGGGAAGAGGCGGCGATCTGCGAGCTGTATCTGCGCATCCAGCAGTTTCGCTTCGAGGAAAAGGTGCGGTACCGCATCGAGCTGCCCGGATGGGCGCAGCATCAGCAGATCGCCCGGTTCTCGCTGCAGGCCGCTCGTGGAGAACTGCGTTATCCACGGGATGGAGCCGGCCCCCGGGCCGGTGGAGATCCGCATCACGGCCGAGCCCGGCGGGGACGGTGCCTTTCACATCGTGATCGCGGATACCGGCGTGGGCATGGAGGCGGAGCGGCTGGCGGAGGTTCGCCGGGCGCTGGAGGCGGAGCAGATGCCGCCGGGCGCTTCCCACATCGGCATCGTCAACGTGCATCACCGGATCCGGTACTTGTTCGGAAGCCGCTTCGGGCTCCGGCTGGACAGCGTCATAGGACAAGGGACGACAGTAGTCATCACGCTGCCCATGGACGGCGAAGGAATCTATTCTGCTTAATGAGGTGAACCGCATGTACGGCATTTTACTTGTGGATGATGAGCGCTGGGTCCGCACCTCGCTCCGCCGCGTCGTCGGGCAGACCGGTCTGCCGTTCGAGGTGCGGCATGAATGCGCGAACGGGCTGGAGGCGATGGACTGGCTGGAAGCGAACGGCGCCGATCTGGTGCTCGCGGATATCAAGATGCCGGTTATGGACGGCATGGCGCTGGCCGAGCGGCTGAAGGGAAGGTGCGATGTGGTGATTGTGTCCGGGCACGACGATTTTCCGCTCGTCCAGAAGGCACTGCGCAGCGGGGTCCGGGATTATTTGCTGAAGCCGGTCGAGGCGGAAGAAATGCAGGTTTGCTTAAACCGCTGGGTGGAATCGCGCGCAGCCGCCCCTCAGCCAGGCCCGCCGCCCGGGGAGAGAATTTGTACGAGCTGTCCACGATCCAGCAGGTGCTGCGGATTATCCACGAGTCACTTCCCGGCGACATTACGCTGTCGGAGGTGGCCGCACGCGTTCACCTGAACCCGAGCTACCTCAGCCAGCTGTTCAAGCAGGAGATGAACCGCAAATTCTCGGATTACGTAGCGGAAGCGCGCATGGAAGAGGCCAAGCGCCTGCTGTCGTGGACCTCGCTGCGCATCTCGGAAATCGCAGACCGGCTCGGTTATGCCGATATTTCTTATTTCAGCGGCTCTTTTAAAAAATGGACCGGCCGCACGCCGCTCGATTTCCGCAAGCAATCGTGCCCTTAACATAGAAACGGACAAGAGCCCGAGTGCCTTAAAGTGCATTCGGGCTTTTGTCCGTTTTCCTCCGATCGTTCTGCAGATAGTAGAACAACAACAGGCACACCGATTGCGTAGCCAGATAGATGGAAAAGGAATAAGCCGGCGTGTAGCCGTTCTTGTGATGGTATAGGCCGATGCTGAGCCCGAGGATTTCCATAGCTACGCCGATTAACGACCAAGCCAGAATATAGAAGGCAAGCAAGCCGCAGCTTTCCCCCAGGAAACGCTCGAATAGAAACACGTACAAGTAGCTGATCGGCCCGAAGCCGAGGTAATTCAGGAAGTCCATCCACTGAAAGCGGGAGGTATCATTCACATCATAGAAATCAAACGGCGCCACGCTGAGGGTATGGTCAAACAAGGTCACTGCAGCGATCCCGTAGAGTACATAAACCAAAGTATGTTTCGGCGGAAAACGCCGGTGAGTGAGGAACAGGAACCCGTAACCGGCAGTGAAAAGAATCACGTTGAACCATTCGTTCAGGTTAAAATGTGTGTCATATACGATCAAGGGTTCGATCCCTCCGCAGATTCCCGCCTCGTTATTATCCGGCCGATCATCCAGCTGAACAGAAAATAGCCTAGATTCGTCAAGGCCGCCAGCCAGCCGTTCCACTGAACAGGAGCGCTCGTCCCCAGCAGGACGGATAGTCCGTAAAGACCGGTCAAGACCAGAACGGTCGCTGCAGTGGCGGTGATTTTAGCCGGGAACCCGGAGACATTCAGGGCGATGTCGGTAAACACCATCAGCACCACGGGAATCAGAAAAGACCGGTAAATGAAAAAAGCGATGAACCTTCCCGGATGTAGACTGGTGATGAGCAACTGAAAATTCAATGAAATAACGGTGGACCAGCTGATGACCAGAACCGAGCTCGCAAACAGCAGGATGAAGCATTCTGCAGCCTGCAGGCGCCGCGGGAGCCGCCAGTATACGGCCAGTGTGAGAAAGATCAACCCGAGCATGACGGAAGCTTCCATGGCAACCCCTTCCTATCGATGCGACTTGATTCCATATCTTAGTATGGGCTTTTCTTCGGGAATCATGTTCTTTTTCATTCCCGTTTCAGATTAAGAGTCTATAATGAGTCCATCGACCCGAAGGAAAGGAGTCTACTTCCATGAAACCAGTCATCAAATCCAAGCTGATCAAATGGGGTCTCGGCGCAGGCTGCACATTATCCGCCGCGCTGCTGCTGAGTCAAGTCAGATCGGACGGCGCTTTTGCCGCAGCACATCTTCAAGCCTTGGCGGCGGGCTCGGAAGGGAAACCGACAGCTTCTGCATCACAGGATCAGGTGCAGCAGGAATATAATCAGTTTCAGCAAAAAGGCAGGAATTAGGCCAAGGTACCGAAGGCGCGGTCGGAAGGCAAGGCCGCCACGGCCGCCGGCAGGCCGGCGGCATGAGCGGCGATTCGTCCTCGTCCCAGGGCGATTTTCCGTCCTTTGGTTCCGGCAAAGAATAGTGGAAGCGGCGGCGGGGGCACTAGCAGCAGCAATAGCGGGGGCGACGGCTCGCTTTCGCCCGGCTCGTCGCAAACGGTAACGCCGACGAGACCGAGCACCCGCACGAGGAGCTCGTGATGAAGCCCGGGGTGGCAAGCTACACGATCCGGCGCTTCCGGGCCATGAATACGGACGTGGAGGCGGTGCTGCAGAATCCTGCGGAATCGTTGGCCGGGGAGGCGGAGCATTGGTTCGCGTATGCGGAGAGCACCTTCAGCCGCTTCCGGCCGGACAGCGAGCTGTCGCGGCTGAACCGCTCCGGCGGGCGGCCCTGCTTCGTCTCCCGGACGATGATGGAAGTGCTGCAGCTGGCCGATAGCTACCGTACCCGGACCATGGGTCTCTTCGAGCCGCTGATTCTGCCGGCGCTGGAGCAGGCGGGGTACACGGACAGCTTCGAGCGGCTCCCGGTCCCCGGAACAGGCCGTGCCACCGGGCCTTTCGCCGCGGCGGAGGCAGTGCCGGAGCTGAGACCGGCAGGCTACGCATGGACGCTGGATCCGCGTCTCGGCGCGGTACGGTCGCCGGAAGGCGGGCGCGTGGATCTGGGCGGCATCGTCAAGGGCTGGACCGTGGACCGGGTGGCCTCCTGGTTCCGCGGCGGGCGGCGTGTTCCCGCGGGGCTGATCAATGCCGGCGGCGACTTGTCGGTCTGGGGCGGAACGCCCGTTAGCCCCTGGAAAGTGGAGGTCGCGGACCCCCGGGAGGGGACACAGACCTTGGCGAACGTCCTGCTGACGAACGGGGCTGCGGCGACCTCCAGCATACTCGGGCGCCGATGGGCGGCCGCCGGAGGCGTGAACCATCACCTGATCGATCCGCGGACGATGGCGCCGGCCCGCAGGCGATGCGGCGCAGTGCACGGTCGTCGGGCCGAATGCCGCGGAAAGCGAAATTTTCGCCAAAGCGGTATGCATTCAAGGCGTGGAACAAGGGCTCCGCTGGCTTGGCGAAACGGCAAAGGGCCATCAGGCGCTGATCGTCACCCATGACGGGGAACGGCATTATTTCGGCACCCGCGAGCAGTGGGAGAAGCAGTGGGACTGCCCGGAGGTGCGCAACGTAACGTTTCATTTTACCGCGAATCAAATACTGAAGGAGGAAACCACATGACCGGGTTACTTCTGGCTCTGCCGACCTGGTGGATTATCCGCATCGCCGGTCTGGCCGCATACGGATTACTGTTCGCCGGGGTTGCGCTCGGTATCACATACAGCATGCCTGTTTTCAGAGGGGCGGACAAGGCCCGGCTCTACCGCTGGCATTCCTGGTCGACCAACGCCGGACTGCTGACGGGGCCGCTGCACGGCATTCTGCTGACGATCGACACGTACATGCCTTTCAGCTGGACGCAGCTGCTCATCCCTTTCAGCGCGCCGAAGGACGCTTTCTGGAACGGGCTGGGGACGCTGGCGATGTACGGACTGATTCTGATCATCCTGACGACGGATTTCAAGAGTATGATCCCCGCCAAGCTGTGGAAATACATTCATTTGACGGCTTACCCCGTCTTTCTCGCTTCGATGATTCACGGGCTCGGCTCGGGTACGGACAGCGGGTTGACCTGGATTCGGGGATTTTACGGAATCAGCTGTGCTATCATAGGGGTATTGACGATTCTGCGGATTTATATGGCGCTGAGGAAGACGGGAGGACAGAATCATGCACATTCTGCTCGTGGAGGACGACGAGAGGCTGGGGATGCTGGTGCAGTACAAGCTGGGCCAGCAGTTTCACAGCGTGGATTGGGTACAGGACGGGGAAACCGCTGAGGAATACATGAAGCGCGGCGGCTATGACCTGTATATTTTGGATTGGATGGTCCCTTATAAAAGCGGCGTGGAGCTCCTGCAGGCACTTCGGGAACGGGGAGACCGGACGGCGGTGCTGATGCTGACGGCAAAGGATGCGGTTTCCGACCGGGTGGCGGGGCTTCGAGCGGGGGCGGACGATTACCTCGTCAAGCCGTTCGCCTTCGAGGAGCTGGACGCGCGCATCCATGCGCTCAGCCGCCGCCCCGCCGAATGGACGGGAGACGAATGCCGTCTTGGGGACGTGCTGTCGCTCAATCGGGTGACCCATGAAGTGATCCGCGCGACAGTCCGGTTACGCTAACGCGGCGGGAATTCCAGCTCTTGGCGTTCCTGCTGCAGCATCCGGGGCAGATCATTTCGCGGGAGCAACTCATGGATCAGGTGTGGGGCGTTGACGCCGAAGTCACCCCCAATACGGTGGACGCGACGGTTAAACTGCTGCGGAAAAAGATCGACGACCCGTTTCCGGATAAGGTCATTCACAGCGTGCGGGGTCTCGGATACCGGTTGTCTTTGGAGGAATAGGTCATGTTCGAGAAGACCCGGCGCAGCTTGACGGTATTTTTCAGCCTGATGCTGGCGCTCATTTTGCTGCTCATGACGGTCCTGTTCTATGTGGTGCTGAACGAGACGATGCACCGCAACCAGAACGCCGTTGTTGACGGGATGTACGAAAGCGCCTTGAAAGCCATGGAGCACCGAAAAAAGAGCCGATGGAGAAGAAGCCCATGGGTCCGCCCGAGCGGAAAGGCATGGTCGGCATGGACGGGCATCTCGACCTGGACGCCGTTCAACCGGGCGAGCTGATGATGCTGCTGAATCCGAACGGGGATCCCGTGTTCGGTTCCTCTTACGACGAAGACACGAGGTCGTTCTGGACGCAGTGGCTCAGCGGCAACAAGAACCGGTTGACGAATTCCAAGAAGAACTGGGCCCTGGCCGAAAGGGACGGGGAAACCTACTTGCTCAAGGCGTATCCTTGGGCGGACAATAACGGGCTCCTGCTGGCCGGGCACAACATTTCCGGCGATGTGAAGTCGCTGAACCAGATGCGCCTCATTCTGCTGCTGCTTTCCATTTGTTTGCTGCTTGTAGCGAGCGGTACCGGCTACCTGCTCGCGGGCCGGGCCATGGTGCCGATCGCCCGGGCTTACAAGCGGCGAAGCAGGATTTCACCGCGGATGCCTCGCATGAACTGCGGACGCCGCTCAGCGTGCTCCAATCCTCGATCGAGATTCTCTCGGAAGAGCAGGAGGCGCCGCCGCCGTTTCACCGTAAGGTGCTCGGGGGCATGGGCGAAGAGGTGCAGCGGATGATCCGGCTTACGTCGTCCCTGCTGACGCTGGCGCGAAGCGACTCGGATGCGGAGGAAATCATCAGAGAGCCGGCGGACCCTGCGGCCTTGGTCGCCGGGGCGCTGGAGAAGCTGCGGCCGCTCGCGGAGCGGAAGAGCATCTCCCTGGAGCTGGCCGGGAGCGGAGAAGGGCAGAATATTTCTTTGGATGCCGAACGGGTGCATCAGCCGCTTGTCATTTTGCTGGATAATGCGATCAAATACACGCCGGAAGGCGGGGAAGTGCGTCTGGAAACGGCCGTTACCGACAAAGGAGTTCGTTACGCCGTGATCGACAACGGCATCGGCATTCCGGCGGAGCAGCCGCCGCATGTGTTCGAGCGGTTTTACCGCGTCGACAAGGCGCGCACCCGGAAGGAAGGCGGCACGGGACTCGGCCTGTCGATTGCCAAATGGATTGTCGATTCGCACGGAGGCACCATCCGGGCGGAAAGCGAAGCGGGCCGAGGCGACCGGTTCACGGTCTTTTTGCCGGCCGTGCAGGAAGCGGTCCGGTCCGCCCGCAAGTGAAACCGGTAATACCGGAAACAGAAAAAGATCGGTCTCTGTTCGCTTGATGCGGGGCGGGGGCCGATTTTTGTTTGGGAAAATGGTAGAATTACCAGGTAATTACTTTTGGAGAGGGATCCGGGATTTTGACGAATGAATCTGAAGAAGAGCTCGCAGGACGGGCGGTTGTCGTTCTCGGGCGGCTGACGGCCTCCGGACAGCGCATGGTAGAGGATGGACTAAACACCCTTTTTCAGAGAAAAGGTCCTTTAAGCTATGAAGCCTTATGCGGCTGGGAGCCCGATGAGCTGCGGACGCTGGAGAAGGTGATTCAAGGCATGGAGCTTACCGAGAAATACACGCCGGATATAGAGGCTCTGATCGAGACGTTTAAAGACATGGACCTGCCGTCTAGAGTAGCGTTCGGTTCCTTGGACCCGGACAAGAAGAAAGAGCCGTAATAGGCTCTCTTGGCTGGTGACGGGCACGTTACCAATAAGGTTTCGCTGGAAAGCCTTCAGCCGCCGGCCGATCTCCTCGGGCACGTCTTGCAGCAGGCCGCTTCGGGCAGAAGGTAGCGCATGCAGCATGTCTTTCGCATCGGCTTATAGCCCGGTGCAAGCGTGGTATCGTACGGCGCAAAAGGCTGCGAGCCGATGCCGAACAGACCGGCTTCCGCCTCGGCCGTCAAATAACGGTAATCGTCCGCAATGCGGCGGCGGTCTTCAGCCGAAGCCGCTTCCTCCGTCCAAACCCCGTAATAATGCCGGATATATACCAGCGCATTCTCCCACAAGATGTCCCGGTGCACGCAGGTTTGCCGGGCCAGCTCCTCAAACAGCAGGGTCAAATTTTCCGCGAAGAGGCTCTGTAAGATCCATTTGCGCCAAGTAGCCCGGTCCCCGGAAGGGCACGGGATCAGCGAAGGCGATACCGGGCGAAGACTGAAATCCGGTGCCTGGCCGAATTCCAGCACCAGGCCGTGCAGCGGCAAGGACAGCCCTTCGTTCAGCACGGACATGCCGTACAGGACGCCGCATAGCTTTTTGGCGTAATATTTGGTGAAGACGGAGGCGGTCGCTTTGAAGGCGTTCGAACCCAGACCTTCGCCGAACAGCCGCAGTGCCTCCTGCAGCCCTTCCTCCGTGAGCGGCTCTTTCCCGCTGATACCGAATGTCAGATCGCCGCGCGAATCCGGACGGATGCCGAAGGGATGCTCAAACGGTTTCCAATTGACGGTAAGTGTCTTCATAGCTCTTCTCCTGCTCCGGTGTCAGAATGCGGCCTTTGCCGAACGGAATGCACATCGGGGTCCCGAAGATCGGGTCACGGGCCACCTGGCAGTCCATGCTGAATACGTCCCGGATCAACCGCTCGTTCATAATGTCTTCGGGCCGCCCTTGCCCGTAGACGGCGCCGTCCTTGATGGCCACGATATGATGCGCATACCGGCAGGCCAGGTTCATGTCATGCAGCACCATGACGATCGTGCGGCGTTCCTGCTCATTGAGCTCGAACAAGAGATCCAGCACTTCGACCTGATGGGTCAAATCCAGGTACGTGGTCGGCTCGTCGAGCAGGATCGTGTCCGTATCCTGCGCCAGCGTCATCGCGATCCAGGCTCTTTGCCGCTGCCCGCCGGACAGGCTGTCCACGGTACGCTCGGCGAACGGTTCCATGCCGGTGAGCGAGAGCGCCGTCCGGACCTTCCGCTCATCCTCCGCCGACCACTGCTGGAGCCAGCTTTGGTAAGGGTAGCGTCCCTGTTTGACCAGCTGCAGCACGGTAAGGCCTTCCGGAGCGGATGGGCCTTGCGGCAGAATCGCCATCCGCTTGGCGATTTCCTTCGTCGGCGACTTGGCGAGCTCCTGGCCGTCCAGCAGAATCGCACCCGATTTGGGCCTCAGGAGCCGGGCCAAGGAACGAAGCAGGGTCGATTTGCCGCGACCGTTGCTGCCGATAAATACGGTGATCTGACCTTGCGGAATGCAGAGGTCGAGGCCTTCGAAAATCGAGGCGTCTCCGTAAGACAAGTGAAGGGATTTCGCTTCCAGCGCGCCGCTTGTGGTCATAACAGTCAGCTCCTTTGATGGATGGTAAAGATGAGCGATAGGTGTCAGCGGTTCCGTGTCCGGTAGAGCAGGTAGATAAAGAAGGGTGCGCCAATCGCCGCGGTAAACACTCCTGCCGGGATATCGTGCGGCGGGAACAGCGAGCGCCCGGCCAGATCGGCCAGCAGCAGTACAATCGCGCCGGTCAGGGCCGATACGGGCAGCAGGGCTCCGAAGCTCGGACCGACCAGTCTGCGGGCGATGTGCGGCGCAAGCAGACCGATGAAGTTGATGGCGCCCCCGAAGGCGACGCCGGCCCCGGCCAGCGCCACGCTCAGCAGCAGGAGCAGGAACCGCTGCCGCTGCACGGCGTCGCCGACGCCGCTGGCGATATCCTCGCCGAGCTCCTGGATGTTCAGGTGGCGGGCCAGAATGAAGGCCAGCGGCGGCAGGACGATCATCCACGGCAAGAGAGGCAGTACGGATTTCTCCCACGATACGCCGTAAATGCTGCCGGTCATGAACGTCAGCGATTGGTTGGCCAGGATGATAGGGCCGGAAATCATCATCATATACGAAAGCGAGCTCATCGCTGCGCTGAAGCCGATGCCGACGAGCACGAGACGCGCGGTGTAACGCCGTTCTTCCAGGATAAAATGTAGACGAGCAGCGTAGCCGCGAACGCCCCGGCCACAGCCGCGAGCGGCGCATGTGGATGCTGAGCTTATCCGAGAAGAAGAAAAAGAACGTGACGGCCCCGAGCGTCGCGCCTCCGGTCGTCCCGACCGTGTCGGGGAGGCCAGGGCGTTGCGGACGACGCCCTGCAGGATCGCGCCGGATACGGCCAGCGAAGCGCCGATCAGTACAGCCATAACGATGCGGGGCGACCGCAGCGAGCGGACGATCATTTCGCTGGAGTCGGCCCCGAAGCCGAAGATCGAGCGGAGGACCTCCGCCGGCGAAATATAAATGCTGCCGATGCCTGTGCTGATGATCATCAGCGCCGCCGTAACGGCGAGCAGCAGGAGAGTGACGGATACCGCTTTTTTCTGTACGAGGAAGGAGAAGCCTTTGCCCCGTAAGGTTGTATACCGGCTATGATTCATCCGAGCTGGCCCCCTTTGCGCGCGATGTAGACGAAGAAGGGGACACCGATCAGGGCGGTCGTTACGCCGACCTGCACTTCCTTCGGCATGGCGATGAAGCGGGCGCCGATATCGGCGCTGACCAGAAGCAGGCCTCCGAGCACGGCGCAGTACGGCAAGGACCAGCGGTAATCCGAGCCGACCAGGAAGCGGACGATATGCGGCACGATGATGCCGATGAAGACGATCGGTCCGGCCACGGCTACGGAGCCTCCGGCCAGCACGACGACAACGAGTGCGGCGGCCGCTTTGATCAGCACCGTCCGCTGTCCGAGCCCCTTGGCGACGTCTTCGCCCATGGCCAGCACATTGATATGGCCCGAGAGCAGGAACGCACCGACGAGTGCGGCGAGCATATAAGGGAAAACGGACTGGAGCTGCTCCAGCGTCCTTCCGGCCACGGAGCCTACCAGCCAGAACAGCACCTGATCGAACGCTTTGCCGTTGGACAGCAGAATGCCCTGCGTCAGGGCTGCGAAGAAGGCGGTGATCGCCGACCCGGCCAAGGTGATCTTGATCGGCGTGAGGCCGTCCCGGCCGACGGAGCCGAGCAGGTACACCAGCCCTGCGCTGAGCGCCGCGCCGACGAAGGAGATCCACGTGAACTGGGCGAGGCCCGAGACATTGAATAAAGCGGCGGACAGCACGAGGGCGAAGGCCGCTCCGGCATTCACGCCGAACAGGCTCGGCGAAGCCAGCGGATTGCGGGTCACCGCCTGCATCAAAGCGCCGGCTACGGCCAGGCGCCGCCGACCAGAGCGGCGATGAGCGCCCGCGGCACCCGCGCGGTCTGGATAATGATATGCTCGTTGGAGCCGTCGAAGGCCGTATAAGCCGCGGTCACCTGGTGCCAGGAATAGGTGTTCAGGCCGAACATCACGCTGCAGGCCATCGCCGCGCCGAGCAGAAGGAGGCTTGCGACGAGTCCGGTTATTTTATAGGAACGGTGCTTCGATAACGGGTTCATGAAGGATGCCTGCTCTCTGTCTAACCATACATTAATAAAGATGCGATCTTCCGGGAGGCTCGCAGGCCTTCCCTGTCTTCATTCATTGTATGAGAATGATTATCAGCTGTCAATGAATTTGAGAATCATTATCAAAAAAACATTGACATTGAATTTCGGTTCGCCTAGTATAAATTTTGTTAATGATAATGATTATCACCATAAAAAGATTAGGGAATATCGGGAGGTCACATCATGTTGCACCGGCTTGTTCATCGATTGAAACCGGCGGCGCCGCTTGCCGTCATATTATGTTTGTCCGTTGCCCTAGCCGCCTGCGGCGCGAAGCAGGAAGCATCGTCGGGCACGGGTACCGGAAATTCCGGGGCTTCTACCACGGAAGGGCCGCGCAAGATCAAGCATGTCATGGGGAAACGGAGGTTCCGGCTCACCCGCGGCGTGTGGTGGTGCTGACGAACGAAGGGACGGAAGCGCTGCTTGCCCTTGGCATCAAGCCGATCGGGGCGGTGGAATCGTATTACGGCGGCCCCTGGTTCGATCACATCAAAGCGGACATGGAAGGCGTGAAGCCGGTCGGCGGAGAGTCGCAGCCGAACCTCGAGCTGATCGCATCGCTTAAGCCGGATCTGATTCTCGGCAACAAGATGCGCCACGAGAAAATATACGAGCGACTGAAAGCCATCGCGCCGACCGTCTACACCGAGACGCTGCGCGGCGAATGGAAGAACAACTTCCAGGTGTACGCCGACGCAGTGAACAAGAAGGCGGAGGGCGAGAAGGTCATCGCGGCCTTCGACAAGCGGATCGAAGACTTCAAACAAAAAGCGGGCGACAAGCTGAAGGAAAAAGTGGCTGTAGTCCGTTTTATGGGCGGTAAAACCCGGTTCTATTACGGCAATATGTTCAGCGGGGTCATCTTCCAGCAAATCGGCATTCCGCGTTCCGACCCGAAGAGCGACGAGAAAGCCTTCGAGGACATCACCAAGGAGCGCCTGACGGAGCTGGACGCGGCGGATAAAGTGTTCTACTTCACCTACGAGACCGGCGACGGCAAGGGGACGAAGCAGGAGCAGGAATGGATGAACGATCCGCTCTGGAAGAACCTCAAGGTCGTGAAGAATAACAAGCTGATCAAAGTGAACGACGCCACCTGGAATACGGCGGGAGGCGTAAAGGCCGCCAATCTGATGCTGGACGATCTTTATAAGATTTATGACGTGAAACCTTAAGATAGCGAAAAGTAAGCCATGAAAAATAAAGCCGACCGTTCTCTGCGGTCGGCTTTTTTGGTTAATAAGGAAGAAGTAAATTGGACAATATGGTAATTACAAGACCAAGGTAATTACAAAGACCGCAAAAACTTGATATATTAAATGGGACCCATTTTTTAAAACGGAGGAATCCCATGTTTTCAGAGCTCGAAAAAGAGGCATTGTATAAAGTGATTTATAAAAGACGGGATGTCCGAACATTTTTGACTAATAAAATACCTGACGAAGTGATTCTGAACATTTTAAATGCGGCTCATCATGGTCCGTCCGTAGGCTTTATGCGGCCATGGAATTTTATCTTGGTTTCATCTGATGAAATAAAAGAGCGTTTGGCTTGGGCGACGGAAAAAGAAAGAAGAGCTTTGGCCATTCACTACGAAGGAGAACGGCAAAACCAATTCTTAAACCTTAAAATTGAGGGAATAAAACAAGCTCCTTTAACCATTTGCGTGACATGTGATCCTACACGGGGCGGTTCTCACGTATTGGGCCGCAACTCCATACCTGAAACGGACATTATGTCTACGGCATGTGCGATCCAAAATATGTGGTTAGCGGCTTGCGTTGAAGGATTGGCTATGGGTTGGGTAAGTTTTTACAAGAAAAATGATGTTAGAGATATATTGAAAATACCTTTACATATTGATCCGATCGCTTTGATTTCCATTGGATATACCGATAATTACCCGGAGAAGCCTATATTGGAAACGGCAAATTGGGAGGAGCGGAAGGACTTAAAGGACCTGATATTTAAAGAATCGTGGGGAACCTCTAGTTTGTGACGGACCTCGTGCGATAAGGTGAAGGCCGGGACTCTTTGCAGCATAGGGGTCCCGGCCATGTGATTTTTACCGAACAAGGGTTAAAGAAAACAGACCTCTCTTTATACTTACAGTCCCATCGACAGCTTCAGCATTTCCTCCGGGTTCATCGCCTTGAGCCGCTTCACGTACAGCTCCTTGTACAAGCCGCCTGCGGCCAGCAGCTCCCGGTGGGAGCCGCGCTCCACGATCTCGCCGCGGTCCATCACGAGAATCTGGTCGGCGCGCACGACCGTGGCGAGCCGGTGGGCGATGACGAAGGTGGTGCGGTTCTTCATCAGCCGCTCGAGCGCCTCCGTCACCAGCGCCTCCGACTCGGCGTCGAGGGCCGAGGTCGCCTCGTCGAGAATCAGGATGCGCGGCTCTTTGAGCAGCGCCCGGGCGATCGCGATCCGCTGCTTCTGCCCGCCGGACAGGCGCATGCCCCGCTCGCCGACGATCGTGTCATAGCCCTGCTCCATCTCCATGATGAAATCATGGGCGTTGGCGGCGCGGGCGGCCTCTCTGACGCGCTTCTCATCGGCGTCGGGGTCGCCGTAGGCGATGTTCTCGTAAATGGTGCCGGAGAAGAGCACGTTGTCCTGGAGGACGACGGCGATCTGCCGGCGCAGGTCGTACAGATCGCAGTCGCGCAGATCGATCCCGTCGAGCCGGACCGCGCCTTCGTCCGGATCGTAGAAGCGCGGGATGAAGTTGACGAGCGTCGATTTGCCGGCGCCGCTCGGGCCGACGAGGGCGATGACCTCGCCGGGCTTCGCTTCGAAGCTGATCCCGCGCAGCGCGAGTCGCTTTTCCTCCACCATGGGGGAGGATCGGGCCTCGTCTTGGGCGGGAGGAGGTAGAACTTCTTGGCCGGCTTGATCAGCTCGACAAGATCCGGATCGGACGGCACAGGCCCGGCCTCCCGTTGCTTGCCGTCACCGGCCCCGCCACCCCCGCGAGCGCCCTGCCGATCGGGATGTTCGGACACGTAGGTGAACGTCACGTTGTCGAACTGAATGGCCCCGCGGC
The DNA here is from genome assembly GCA_024704175.1 of Paenibacillus sp. P25. Lineage (GTDB taxonomy): Bacteria > Bacillota > Bacilli > Paenibacillales > NBRC-103111 > Paenibacillus_G. Next base: position 5,530,455 of record CP085629.1, on the reverse strand, counting down.
ATTTTTTTATGCGTAAAGCGTTTTCTTTTATCGTCACCTCGGGCTCGATATCGAACACCTCGAAGATCCGCTCGATGTTGCTCAGCGAGTTCTGGATCGTGACATTCGCCTCGGCGAACCGCTGAATCGGCCCGTACAGCTGGCCCAGATAGGCCTGAAAGGCGACCAGCGAGCCGATCGACAGATGCCCCCCAGCACCAGCATGCCGCCGGCGAACCAGATCAGAAGCGTACCCGACTGGGTGAACGTCTGGCTGATCCGGCCGAGCGAATTGGACAGCAGATTGGCCCGATTGGCAAAGCCGATATGTTGCTTCGCCTGCTTCTCGAACCGCTCCATCTCCCGGTCCTCCTGACCGAACGACTGCACGACCTTCATCCCGCCGATCCGCTCCACCAGCACCCCTTGAATCCGCTCCATCTGCCGGTGCACCGTACGCCAGGTCAGCCGGATCCGTACGTTCATATTCGTGAAGACCAGATAGTACAAAGGCAGCATCCAGAGAGATAAGAGTGCGAGCTCCCAATGCAGCCGGAACAGCATGAAGCCGGCGAACAGCACAAGGAACATGTCGAAGAAAAGGCCGATGATGCCCCGTTCACGAGGTTCTGCGCGCCGTTTACGTCATTGATGATGCGCGTCACGATGCTGCCCACCTGCCGGTTGTCGTAGAAGCGCTGCGACAGCTGCTGCATGTGCCGGTAGAGTTGCTGGCGGATGTCGTACACCATGCGGTTGCCGAGCCGGAACGTGATGGAGCCGCGTGCAAAATTAATCCATATGCCGAACAGGTACACGGCCCCGAGCACCAGCGTAACTTTTCCCAGTGTCCAAAACCCTTCCTTTCCCGGAAGCACCTCGTCGATCAAAATTTTCGTCATCCACGGGGTCGCCATCGGCACGGCGAACTGCAGGATACCCAGGATCAGAATGCCCAGCGACGTCATACGGTAAGGCTTCAGAAACGCGAGATAGCGCTTGAACAGCTGCTTTTTCCCCGCGGCCGCCTCCGCCCGGCTCCGGTTGTCCGTTCGGGGCGCGGCTTGGATGTCCAATCGGTTTTCCCTCCTTTGATAGAACCCGCCCAAGCTTCGGTTGCGGTCAAACTTTTACCAAATTAACACAGAAAAAGGAAATAAAAAATGAACGATTCCATCAATAAACATGGACTATCTTGCCCTGCGGAAACCTTCACACCATCTTCACAAAAAATCCGCTACACTGGCTGTTAGAAAGTGTAAATTGCGCGTGGAGGCGATTACATGGCCAAAATATTAATCAATCATCTATATAAGCGGTACGGCAAAGATAAGTCGCCGGTCGTTAAAGATTTTCATTTGGAAATAAAAGACAAGGAGTTTCTTGTCTTCGTAGGGCCGTCCGGTCATGCGGGCAAGTCGACCACGCTGCGGATGATCGCCGGGCTTGAGGATATTTCCGAAGGCGAGATTTACATCGGGGATACGCTGGTCAACGATTTGCCTCCGAAGGACCGGGATATTGCAATGGTGTTCCAGAACTACGCCCTGTATCCGAACATGAGCGTGTACGAGAATATCGCCTTCGGCCTGCGCCTGCGCAAGCTGCCGAAGCACGAGATCGACCTTGCGGTCAAACGTGCCGCACGGGTTCTTGAAATCGAGCAGTACCTCGGGCGCAAGCCGCGCCAGCTGTCCGGCGGCCAGCGCCAGCGGGTGGCTCTCGGAAGAGCGATCGTGCGCAATCCGCAGGTGTTCCTGATGGACGAACCCTTGTCCAACCTCGACGCCAAGCTTCGCGTGCAGATGCGGACGGAGATTATCAAGCTGCACAAGACGCTGGGCGTTACGATGATTTATGTCACGCATGACCAGATCGAGGCGATGACGATGGGCGACCGGATCGTCGTCATGAAGGACGGCATCATCCAGCAGGTGGATACGCCGGAGACGATCTACACCCAGCCGAACAACACTTTCGTGGCCAGCTTTATCGGATCGCCCCCGATGAATTTCATCGAAGGCCGCATTCAGGAGAGTGTACCGGGCTCGGGCAAGCTGGAGTTCCACACTTCTCGATTCGCGCTCGACATCCCGGAGGGCAAGGCGCACGCCCTGGTCAAGAACAAGCAGATCAATCGCACGGTAACGCTCGGCATCCGCCCCGAAAACGTCAGTCTGGATGAGATCGTGTTCCAGGCGTTCCCGAATGCGGTCGTGCCCGGCGTGTTCAAAATCGACGAGCTGATGGGCGCCGACCGGTACCTCCATCTGGACATCGGACAAGATCGGATGCTCGTGGCCCGCGTAAATCCGCGCTACCGTTTCGGCGAGGACGATAAGCTCAAAGTGGCGCTCGACATGTCCAAAGCGCTGTTTTTCCATAATGAAACCGGCGAACGGTTTACGGAGTAGGCGAGGGAAGAAGGTGGAAAGGAGTGAACCGTTTGTTGTCCGCTAATTTGCAGAAATCTTGGAAACGCTTACTGCGGGCGTTGATGGCGGGGGTGCTGGGAGCGGCCTGTCTCGTGCCGGCCGGCGCCCTGAACCCGGCCTCGGCGGAAGAAGCGAAGAAGGATACGCCGCCGGCCGCGCAAACGCAGAAGCCCGCCCCATCCGCCGGAGCTGGAGCCGGGTCCGCCGCCGCTCAGGCTTCCGCCCGCAAGGCGATTCAAGCATCGAATACCGAGCCGTATTACGCGGATGTGCTGAAGGGCTGGCAGGATAAAGGAGCGAAGCCCGCTTCCGCCGCCATCGATATTCCCGGGGCAAGCCCCGCCTCGGTTTCCAGCGGCGCCGATATCCGGGCCGGCGACTATGAAGGCAGGAACAACGTGCTGATTTGGAACGGGTCCGCGAACGGTTTTGTCGAATATCAAGTGAACGTCCCGGCGGACGGACTGTATGAAATGCAGGTTTCCTACCGTCCGGTGACGGGGAAAGGCCTCCGCCGCCCGATCATCTGGAACGTGCTGCTCGACGGCAAGCTCCCGTTCCGTGAAGCCTCGTCCATTACGCTGTACCGCCAGTGGAAGGATGCGCGACCGATCAAGAAGGACGAGGAGGGCGACGACATCCGTCCGAAGTCCGAGGAGATCAGCGGCTGGAAGGTGCAACCGCTCTTCGATTCGGGCGGAGCCTATGCGGATCCGCTGCAGTGGTATTTGACGAAGGGCACGCATACGCTGCGGCTCGAAGGGTACGAGCCGGTCGCCATCGAATCGATCCGGCTGGCGCCGCCGCAGAAGCTGAAGCCTTACGCGGAAGCGGCGGGAGCTTACCCGGCTTCCAAGCCGGTGCAGGCCGACGTGCTGACGCTGCAGGCGGAGGAGCCCGAGGTCAAGAGCGATTCGGCCATTCAGATGGTGTCCGATACGGACCAGCGCACGGTACCCCTGGCCAAAGGGAAGATTACATTCAATTCGATCGGCGGCAAGAAATGGTGGAATCAGAACCAGGAGCTTACCTGGTCGTTTGACGTGCCCGAAAGCGGCAAATACAAGATCGGGCTGCGCACGCTGCAAAATTTTATCTCGCAAAAAGCGTCCTACCGGACGATCCGCATCGACGGCAAGGTGCCGTTCCAGGAATTTCTGACCTACCGGTTCCCGTATGATACCGCCTGGGCCGGCACGGTGCTGCAGGATGCGGCGGGCAAGCCGTATGAGCTGTACCTGGAGAAGGGAAAACATACGCTGTCCATGACGGTGACCCACGCTCCTTACAAGCCGATTATTCTCGGCATTGAACAGCTGACGGATCTGCTCGAAACCGTCGTGCTCGACTTGAAATCGCTGACAGGCGGCACGGACGACAAGAACCGAACATGGAAGGTGGCGCAGGATCTGCCCGACCTGCCGAAGCGGCTGGAGGAGGCCGTCACCCGGCTGAACCAGCTGGCCGAGCAGACGGTGAAGGTGAACGGCCGTACGGACAATATCAGCCAGGGCTTCGCCTCGACGGCGCAGGATATCAAGAAGCCGCTGTCCAAGGTGGACGATATCCCGTATCACGGCGATCAGATCGCCACGATGCAGACCAAGATCAGCGGCTACATCGAGCGGCTCGTCCAGCGACCGCTGCAGCTCGACGAGATCTACATCGCGCCGGCGGAGAAGAAATTCCCGGACATGACCGCCTCGTTCCCGTCCAAAATCGCGGGCATGGTGATGAACTTCTTTTATACGTTCCGGGAAAAGGACCGCTTAAGCAACATGGACGACAAAGTGCTTAACGTCTGGGTTCAGCGGGGAAGGGACTACGTCACGCAGCTGCAGGAGCTGACCGACGAGCTGTTCACGCCGGAAACCGGCATCAAGGTCAAAGTCAACCTGCTTGCCGAACCCGCAGCCTGCTCATTCTGTCCAATGCGGCGGGCATTCAGCCGGATGTGGCGCTGGGGCTTTCGCAGGACCTGCCGGTCGATTATGCGATCCGCAACAGCATCGTGGATATTTCCAAGTTCCCGGACTTCAAGGAGCTTTATAACCGGTACAGCCCGGGCTCCTGGCTACCTTTTTACTATAATCAGGGCTATTACGCCGTTCCGGAAACGCAGTCGTTCCAGGTGCTGTATTACCGCAAGGACATCTTGAGCAAAATGGGGCTCAGCCTCCCGGATACCTGGGACGACGTGTACGACATGCTGCCGACGCTGCAGCAAAATTACATGAACTTCTACGTGAATCCGAAAGAATACATGATGTTCATTTACCAGAACCAGGCCGATTTCTTCAATAAAGAAGGCTCAAAGACGGTGCTCGATTCGCCGGAGGGCTTCAAGGCGTTCCGCCAGTGGACCGATCTGTTCAACATTTACGCTCTCGAGCGCGAGGTGCCGAGCTTCTACCAGCACTTCCGCAAAGGCGTCATGCCGATCGGCATCGCCGACTACAACATGTACATTCAGCTGTCCGCGGCTGCGCCCGAGCTGAACGGACGCTGGGGCATCGCCCCGATCCCGGGAACGAAGCGACCGGACGGAACGGTCACCCGCTGGGCCGGTGGCGGGCAGACGAGCGGCGTGATTTTCAAGGCATCGAAGAAGCAGGAGCAGGCCTGGGAGTTCCTGAAATGGTGGGATTCCGCCGATGTACAGGAGCGCTACGGCTCGGACCTCGAAGCGTTCAACGGCGTTTCGTTCCGCTGGAACACCTCGAATCTGGAAGCGTTCACGAAGGCCGTGGAAACGCGAAGATGCCAACGTGATCCTGCAGCAGTGGGCCTGGTATAAGGATATGCCGAACCTGCCGGGCGGTTATTTCGTGGCGCGGGAAGTGGGCAATGCCTGGAACCGGACCGTCGTCGACGGGATGAATTACCGCAACTCGCTGGAGATGGCGGTACTGGAAATCAACCGCGAGCTCCGGCGCAAGCAGCAGGAGTTCGGATTCATCGATGCCGGCGGCAACAGCATCAAATCCATGGACCTGCCGGTCGTGAATAAGCCATGGGAAGGAGTGAAGCCCTATGTCAAGTAACCAGGCGAGCGCCTCCGCCGAACTCATGCGGCAACGAACCGCTCCGGTCAAACCGACCTTTACGGAGAGGACCCGGCTCCTCTTATCCGAGATCTGGGCTTACCGGCTGTCCTATCTGTTTATCGCGCCGTTCATGCTCTGCTTTATCGCCTTTATCCTGATCCCGGTACTGGCGGCGGTCGGGCTCAGCTTCACCTACTTTAACGCGATTGAACCGCCGCGCTTCATCGGCTGGACCAACTTTCAGAATCTGATTTCACAGGATTTGACCTTCCTTAAATACGCGCCGCCGAACACGTTCAAGTTCGCGGTCATCGTCGGGCCGGGCGGCTATATCGCCGCTTTCCTGCTCGCGTGGCTGATTACCCAGCTTCCGGCTGCGACGCGCAAATGGTTCGCGCTCGCGATGTACACCCCGTCGCTGACGATGGGGATCGCGATGTCGATCGTTTGGTCGCCGCTCTTAACCGGGGACCGGATCGGTTACCTCAACAGCATTTTGCTCGAGATCGGATTTATTGACGAGCCGAAGCTGTGGGTGACCGACAAAGCGTATCTGATGAACTCGATGATCGTCGTTACGCTCTGGTCGAGCATGGGCGTCGGCTTCCTGGCGATGCTCGCAGGCATCCTGAACGTGAACCAGGAGCTGTACGAAGCCGGAAGAATCGACGGCATGAAGAGCCGGCTGCAGGAAATTTGGTACATTACGGTTCCATCGATGAAGCCGCAGATGCTGTTCGGCGCCGTCATGGCGATCGTCTCGACGTTCAAGGCAGGGGCGATCGGGGTGGAGCTGTCGGGGCAGAATCCGACGCCGCAGTATGCCGGTCATCTGATCATCAACCACATCGATGATTACGGGTTTATCCGCTTCGAAATGGGCTATGCGGCGGCGATTTCGGTATTCCTGCTGCTGCTGATGTATTTGTCCAATAAATTATGCTGGGGCCTGTTCGGCTCGAAGGAGGATGAATGATGCAGAAAGCGATCGCTTCATGGAAACGGTCGCTTCCCTGGAAGAAGACGTCCAGGCTGAAAGCAATGGACGGCTTTCAAAAGTTTTTGATCGTCCTGCTGGTCATCTTGTCCGCCTTCATGCTCTTGCCGCTCGTGTACATTTTCAACCATGCGCTCAAGCCGTACAACGAGCTGTTCGTCTATCCGCCGAACTTCTTCGTGAGGGAGCCGTCGCTGCAGAACTTCACGGAGCTGTTCCTGGTCGCTTCCACGTCGACGGTGCCGATCACCCGGTATTTGTTCAACAGCTTCATTATTTCCGGCGGCGCCGTCGTTTGCGTAACCGTCGTCAGCGCGCTGTGCGCCTATCCGATCTCGAAGCATAAGTTCCCGGGACACCAATTCGTGTTCGCCACGATCGTCCTGTCGCTGATGTTCGCGTCGGAGGCCGTGCAGATTCCGCGTTATCTCGTGGTCAGCCATCTCGGCATCATGAATACGTACCTTGGCCATATTCTGCCGCTGGTCGCGATGCCGGTCGGGGTGTTCCTGCTGAAGCAGTTCATCGACCAGTCGCCGAACGAGCTGCTGGAAGCGGCGCGGATCGACGGGGCGCATGAAATCTTCATCTTCCTGCGCATCGTGATCCCGATTTGTATGCCTGCGGTGGCCACCGTGGCCATCCTGACCTTCCAGAGCTCCTGGGGGAATGTGGAGACCTCGACGCTCTTCATGCAGGACGATGAGATGAAGAATTTCCCGTTCTTCCTGAACACGCTCACGAACGGCCTGGCCAACAACGTCGCCCGTCAGGGCGCGGCTGCAGCGGCGGCGCTCGTCATGTTCGTGCCCAATCTGATCATTTTCTTATTCTTCCAGGGCAAAGTGATCGCCACGATGGCGCACTCCGGGATTAAATAAGAGAGGAGGAAGAACCTTTGCGTAGACCGAAACTGCATAAGCCGTTCCTCCTCGCGCTGGTCCTGGCCGTCCTCATGGCGGCCCTGGCTCCGGCCGGCGCATGGGCTTACGTGCCATACGATACGAACTACAAGGACGGGTTCGGGCGGCTGACCTGGACGCAATCGGCCTATAACCCGGTGGACGTGCTCGGACGGGAGATTTATATCCCGGACCCGAAGGATCCCTCGAAGCAGGTATATTCCCCGCTGATGCAGCCGAAGGACCTGTTCATCGACGATAAGGACCAGATCTATATCGCCGATACCGGCAACAACCGGATCGTGCAGCTGGATGCGGGCGGCGACCTCGTGCGCATTATCGATGTGAAGGAAAGTCCGCTGAAGAAGCCGGAGGGCATATTCATCGACGGCAAAGGCGATATTTATGTAGCCGATACGGGGAACAAGCGGGTGCTGCGGCTGGATAAGAACGGCAAGCTGATCAAGGAGTTCAAACGTCCGGAATCGAAATTTTTGCCGGAGTCGTTCAAGTACGATCCGATCAAGCTGGTCGTCGACAAACGCGGCTTCCTGTACATCGCTACGCTCGGCGGCTATCAAGGTCTGCTGCAGCTCGACCCGGAAGGCAATTTCCAAAGCTTCTTCGGCGCCAACAAGACGGATTTCTCCGTGATGGACGCGATCAAGCGGTCGCTTTATACGCGGGAGATGTATCTGCGGGAGATCAGCAAGTCGCCGGGCTCGGTGGCGAGCGTGACGATCGACAGGAACGGGCTCATCTATACCGTCACGAAAGATATTGAGAAGGGGCAAATCAAGAAGCTCAATATGGCGGGCAAGGACCTGCTGACGGCTAAGGACGAGTACACCGAAGCGACAACGACCAAGAATTACGGGGAGGTCCGCTTCCCGCCGAAGGATAAGACACAGAAGCCGCACTGAACGACCTGACGGTGGACAGCGACGGCAACATTACGGCGGTCGATTCCACGCTCAAATATGTGAATCAATACGATTCCAGCGGCAATCTGCTCTTCTTCTGGGGAGGCGATGTCGCGGCTTCCGCCACGAAGCTCGGGGTGGTCAAGACCCCGTCGGCGATCGCAACCAACTCGAAGAACGAGCTGTTCATTCTGGACGAGGAAAATAACGCGGTGCAGATGTTCCGGCTGTCCGAATTCGGCGCCATGGTGCACAAGGCGAACCAGCTGACGCAGGAAGGCAAGTACGAGGAGAGCGAGAAGCCCTGGGAGGAAGTGCTGCGGCTGAACGCCTTCTATACGCCGGCCGTGCTGGGTCTCGCCAAGGCCGCTTACAAGAAAGGAGAGTATGAGAAGGCTCAGAAGCTGTTCTACGAGGCGGGCTTCGTGCAGGGCTATTCGGACGCTTACTGGCAGGTCCGGCTGAAATGGTTCCAGCAGCATTTTCCGACGCTGATGAACGTCGTGCTGATTGGCGGCATCGCTCTTTACATTCTCAACAAGGCGACGAAACGGAGCGAATGGCGCAGACGCTGGCGCCATCGCGAACGCTCGAAGAAGCCGCTCGTTGTGCAGCTGAAGCATGCGTTTTATATTCTGAAGCATCCGATTGACGGGTTTACGGCGATCCGCTACGAGGGCAAGGGCAGCATCTGGAGCAGCCTCATCATGCTGGTGCTGGCCGTGGTTTCCTTTGGCGTGATGCGGGCGGGAACCAGCTTTACGTTCAATCCGTCCGTCGTGCTGGATATTAATCTGGTGACGGTGTTCATTCAGTTCCTCGTCGTCTGGGTGGGCTGGGTGATCTCCAACTACCTGATCAGTACGATATACCGCGGGGAAGGCCGCTTCCGCGACGTGGTGTACGGCAGCACTTACGCGCTTTTCCCGTTCGTGCTCGTCGGTCTGCCGCTGACGCTGATTTCGAATGTCATGACGCTCAGCGAGCAGTCGATCTATAACTTTCTGAGCATCGGACTGATGGTTTGGGTGGCGGCGTTGATCTTCTGGAAGGTTCAGGGGATGCAGAACTACAGCGTGGGCGAAGCTTCCATGAACATCTTCCTGTCGCTGGTCACGATGACGATTCTCGGGGTGCTGATCTTCATTACGTTCGGCCTGACCAATGAGCTGAAAGACTTCTTCTATTCCGTATACCAGGAGGTGACGATCCGATGAGCCGCATCAGCAAGAAAACGAAGCTGATCAGCGTCGCTTCGGCCGCTGTGCTGGGCGCGTCGATCCTCACCTTCCAGGCGGTGCCGCTGCTCCGTGCGGCGGACAACAATGCGCCCGCGGGGAATAACGGCGCCCAGCGACCGGCCGCGGGTCGGAATGCGCAGCGACCCGCGACTGGGTCAGCAGCAGGCGCCGCAGCAGGCCGCCGCTCCGCCGGCGAACGCGAAGAACGAGCCGCCGGACGACGGCAAGTTCAGCGTGGCGGCCGAGAACGCCAATTTCCGGTCGCTGGTCGACAGCACGACGGCGCATTTCAAGGTGGAGGATAAGCGCAGCGGCCAGGTGTACCGTTCGTACCCGGACCCGGCCTACTGGCCGAAGGAGACGATCACCGGGACGTGGAGAAACAACCTGCGCTCGCCGGTTATGATCGAATACATCGATCTCGCGAATTTCAAATCCCAGCCGAAGATCGTCAGCTGGCTTGAGGATAAGGGAACGTTGGAGGGCTTTCAGAAAACGTCCGACGGGTTCAAGGTCACCTTCAGCTTCGGCGGAACGCAATTCAAAATCCCGGTGGAAGTGAAGCTGACGAACGATTATGTGGAAACGAAAATCATCGACGACGGGATTAAGGAAGGCAAGCTCAGCCTGCTGAACCTCAAGCTGTATCCGCTGTTCGGCGCCGAGCCCTCGGAGGGGCAGGACGGCTATATTGTGCTGCCGGACGGCTCGGGCGCGCTGATCCGGTTCAAACCGAACCGCAGCAACGACAAGTCGGTCTACCGCGAGAACCTGTACGGCGCCGACTTCTCTTATTTCAACGAGAGAACGCAGCGCCAGCCGGTCAAGATGCCGGTGTTCGGCATGAAGTCCGGGAGCCAGGCATTCGTCGGGGTGATGACCGGCGGCGAGGAGTACTCCAAGCTGTTCGCTTCGCCCTCCGGCGCTTTCGGCGGCTCCAACTGGGTGACGCCGGAGTGGCAGTACCGGATCAAGTTTTTCCAGAATACGAGCCAGAAGGGGAACAGCGGCTTTTACACATACAGCAAAGAGATGTTCAAGGTACCGCAGCGGTCCATCCGCTACTACCTGCTGGATGCCGCCAAGAGCGACTATGTGGGCATGGCTCTCGCCTACAGGGATTACCTGATGAAGGAGAAGGGGCTGAAGCCGATTAAAGCGGAAAGCCCGAAGGTGCCTTTCTACCTGGACATTGTCGGTGCGGATAAGAAGCAGGGCCTGCTGTGGGATCAATATTTGAAGGGGACGACGACGTCCGAAGCGATGGAAATGGTGAAGCGGCTGTACGGCCTCGGCATCGAGAACATGTCCATTCAATACATGGGCTGGCAAAAGAACGGCTACAGCTCCTACGGGCAACTGTTCCCGGTTGATTCCCGGCTCGGCGGCAACGAGGGGATGAAGCAGTTCATCCAATTCGCCCATTCGCTCAAGATTCCGGTGCTGCTGACCGCCAACTACACGCTGAACAATACGAACGGCGGCTGGCTTCAGCCCGCGCTACGACGGGATGCGGAACATGGCGGGGCGGCTTCTGGAATTTGAAAACTTCAACAACCGCGATACGATCACGCTGGTCAGCACGAAATTCGCCGCGTCCGTCTTAACGAAGGATTTGAAGCAGTTCCAGAGTCTGGGGGCCGACGGCATTTTCTTCGAAGACGGGGTCGGCAAGTTCCTCGACAGCGACTTCAACGACCGTTATAAAGCGAACCGGACGGAAGAGATGAAGACGCAGAACGCGATGCTGAAGGAAACGAAGGATGCGCTCGGAAGCGTCAGCGTGGACCGCCCGAACTTCTACGCGCTGTCCAACTTGAACCATCTGCACCGGTCGCCGGTGGATTTCTCTTACGACCTGTTCGTCGACGAGAGCATTCCGTTCACCCAGATCGCGCTTCACGGGCTGGTCACGTATACGTCAGACTGGTCCAATCTGCGCGACCAATACCAGACGGAGTTTCTCCGGAGCATCGAATATGGGGCTTATCCGACCTTCGTCTTCACGAACGCTCCTTCCGGCGACATGAAAGGCGCCTACGGCATCTGGTACTACAGCATGAATTACCGGGATTGGGAAGCCAAGGCCGTGGAGGAGTACCAGCGCTTCAACCAGGCGCTCGGCGATGTGCAGAGCAAAGCGATCGTCGGTCACCGGACGCTTGCGCCGAACGTGAAGGAAACCGAGTACGAGGGCGGTAAAAGGATCATCGTCAACTATAACGCAGCGCCATACAGCGGCCGGCGGCATCAGCGTGCCGGCGCAGGACTTCATCGTCGTGACGGGAGGGAAGACGTCATGAAAAAATTCAGACTGAGCGCGGTCGCCCTCCGTCAGTTGGAAGGCTCGATCTTCATTGCGCCGTGGGTGATCGGTTTCCTGGCGTTTATCGCTTTCCCGCTCGGCTATTCGTTCTATATGAGCTTCCAGCGGGTGAAAATCACGGCGAGCGGGATTGAGTACGCCCCGGTCGGCTTTCAGTATTACCGCGAAATTCTGTTTGCGGACGGGGGACTGCTCTACAACGACCTGATGCCCTTCCTGCGGCAGGCGCTGCTCATGATCCCGGTCATCGTCGTGTTCTCGCTGATGGTGGCGATCCTGCTGAACCAGAAGTTCCTGGGGCGCGGCTTCTTCCGGGTGATCTTCTTCCTGCCGGTCATTTTCTCCTCCGGGCAGATCATCCAGGAGTTCATTACCCAGGGTGAAGGCACGCTGGCCTTCGTCCAGGAGTTCGATGTCGGGACGTTCCTGACGACCTATCTGCCGGCGACCTGGTCCAAGCCGATCGTAGCCGTCATCAGCTCGTTCGTGCTCGTGCTGTGGTATTCCGGCGTACAGATTCTGATTTTTCTCGCGGGCCGGCAGACGATTTCGAAGTCGGTCTACGAAGCGGCCCGGATCGACGGGGCGGATCCGTGGGAGACCTTTTGGAAGATCACGCTGCCGGGTCTGGCTCCCTTCATTTTCTTGAACCTGATTTACACCGTGGTGGACCTATTCACCTTCCCGTCGAACCCGATCATTACGAAGGTCAATACGACCAACTACGGGCTGTCCAGCGCGCTGGCCTGGATTTATTTCGTGATCGTGCTGTTCTTCCTGGGTCTGGCGATTGTGATCTTCAGCCGGGTGGCCAAGGCTTCCGGCGGAAGCCGATAGAAAGGAGGCGTACCGATGGAACGAATGATCGATATGATCCGGAACCGGCGGCTGTCCGCCTCCGGGATGAACTCCCGGAAGCCGCTGCTGACCACGAGGAACGTGCTGCTCGGGAAGGAAGCGGACCGGGGGCTAATCTTCCGGCTGTTCATGTACCTGATCCTGATCGACACGGCGTTTATTTACATCAAACCGATTATTTATATGATCACGACGATGGTGAAGGATGCGAACAACCTGCTCGATCCGGCCGTCATCTGGGTGCCCCGCTCCCTGTTCTGGGGGCATCTGCAGGAGGCGTTCCGGTCGCTCAAATATCCGACCGCTTTCACCATCAGCATGACGGTGTCGCTGTCGGTGGCGGTGCTGCAGGTGATCTCGTGCTCGATTGCCGGGTATGCGTTTGCGCGGCTTGATTTTCCGCTGAAGAGGTTCTGGTTCGTGTGCCTGATCTTTACGTTCGTCATGCCGCCGCAGGTGACGATCCTGCCTTCGATTCTGCTGTTCAAGAACTTCGGCTGGATCAACACCTACCTGCCGATGATCATCCCGGCCGTCTTCGGCCACGGGCTGAAGGGCGCGCTGTTCGTCATCATCTTCCGCCAATTCTTCTCTACCCTTCCGAAGGAGCTGGAGGAGGCGGCTAAGATCGACGGCGCGAGCGTGTTCCGGGTCTTCTTCCGCGTCATGCCTGCCGATCTCGACGTCGGCGATCATCGTCGTGTTCCTGTTCTCGTTCGTCTGGAACTGGAACGACTTCTACTACCCGTCCATGTATATGTTCGGGGCGAAGGAGGTGCCGCTGTCGATCTCGCTGTCACGGCTTGCGGCATCGATGGCTGCAGAGGCGGAGCAGTCGGGCCCGAGCATCTTCGCGGAGCCGATCAAGATGGCGGCTTCGTTCCTCATCATCATGCCGGTGCTCGTCGTTTACACGTTCACCCAGCGGTGGTTCGTGGAAGGCGTCGAGCGTACGGGATTGGTGGAATAGGGGGCAAGAAAACCCGGCCTTGTGCCGGGGTGAGCTTGTCGAGAATGGTGCAAGAGAGGCTGCGAGGCAGTGGGTATCCGCTTCGGGCCTCAGACAAAGGCGACGCTGGCGCTCTTGCAGCGAATACTCACCTTCGTGGGCTTCCTTTTTAACAAAAGCTATTTCATGATCCATCTCAACCGGCCTTGTGCCGGTTATTCTTGTGTTTGAGAGGTAATACCGGGGAGCGTGGCGTTCTAACGGACACCATGGACGCAAATCGGATAAAAGCAGCGGCTTTCAAAATGCTAACAGACACCACAGCACTTATTTGCTTCGAACGCCGTCATTTAGACACTCTGGGAACAAATAGCTGCATCCGTGTCCGTTACAAATCCAAAATAGACCAATTCAACCTCCTTAACGGTCGCTGTGTCCGTTGTTTCCTCGTAAGACACGAATGGGTTTCGCACCGCACGCAGATCCCGACGAGGTGGTTGGCCACCCTCATGCGACACAATACGACGTGCTTCATCGAATGGCTTCGTTCATAAGCATTTCCGGCATTTGGAGAGGTAACAGCGGGGGAGCGGGCAGCGGCCCGATTTAATTTGCGTTTTACACAGCTTTAACATTGGACGAACATTCGCGGTTTACCCTTAGGGATGGAAGCATATCCTTAATATGTTAAACCATTAGGAGGATCAACCAATGAAAAAGCGTTATGGCGCGATCACTCGCAAGATGGCTGTGGCGGCAGGCCTGGTAGCGGTGCTCGCCGGTTCGGCGGCCGTGCAGGCGGAAGGCGGGCTTACGGCCGTTGCCTCGAAATTCCCGGTCTGGGCGGGGGGCAAGCGACTGCAAACCGATAAGGATCCGGTAATCATCGACGGCAGTCTGTACCTGCCGCTCCGCTCGTTCGGCGAAGCGCTCGGCAAGCAAATCGACTGGAACGATTGGAACCAGAGCGTTTCGGTGAAGGACATGCCGGCGGTGAAGGCGAAGGCCGAACTGAAGAACCCGGCCCCGCTCGGCAAAGGCATTAACGAGGGCGGTTTTTCCGGGCTGACCCATCTTCCCGGGGATCCGGACGATATTTTCTATACGCTCGGCGACCGCGGCCCGAACGGCCAAGTCGGCAAGGAGCAGACTTCGCACATTCCCGATCGAAGATTTCAACCCGCGCATTTATAAAATTAAAGTAACCGGAGACGAGATTCAAATTGTCGATACAATCAAGCTGAAGGCGCCGGACGGCAAAACCGATGCGGTGACGAAAAGCCCTTATTTGACCGGGTCGCCTAACGTGAAGGGACCGGACGAGGTACCGTACGACGAACAGGGCCAAAAGGTGCTTTCGTACGACCCCGACGGTCTCGATATGGAAGGCATTACCTACAGCGCGGCGGACGACACGTTCTGGCTGTGTGAAGAATACCGCCCGTCCCTCCTGCAGATCAAGCGCGACGGGACCGTGCTGGGCCGTTACGTGCCTCAGGGCGCCATGGAGCTCCTGAAGGGCGCGCAAATGAACGTCGTCGAAACGTTCCCGGCCGTCTACAACAACCGCATCTCGAACCGCGGTTTCGAGGGCGTCTCGATTTCGCCGAGCGGCAAGTACCTGTTCGTGTCGATCCAGAGTCCGATGGCCGTGCCGGATCAGAAGACGGGTGAAGCCTCCCGCAACATGCGCATTATGAAAATGGACCTTGCCACGAAGCAAATCGTCGGAGAATACGTGTACATAGCGGAGAATGCCGGCCAGTTTAAGGGCGTGAAGCAGAAGGACATCGTGATCAGCGACCTGCATGCGTTAAGCGACGACGCGGTGCTCGTGGACGAGCGCGACAAGAACGAGGGCGGCGCTTCGCAAATCAAGAGGATCTACAAAGCGAATTTCGCCGCCGCCACGAACATTCTCGGTACCGACCTCAGCGGGAAGCTGGAAGGGACAAGCATCGCCGCCCTCAAAGAGATGGGCATCGCGCCGATAGGCAAAGAGCTTGTCGTCGACTTCGTGAAGCTCGGCTATCCTTACGAGAAGATCGAGGGCCTTACCGTTCTCGACAAGCGCACGCTCGCGATCGTGAACGATAACGATTATCAGGTGAGCTATGACGAGAATGTGAAGCTGAAGCCGACGGGCGTGCCGACGCAAATGTGGACGGTCACTGTGCAGGAAGACTTGTATTAAACGAAAACCAGGTTTTGATCGCAGACGCCCCGGTCCTTTATGGATTCGGGGCGTTTTTTAACGTTGTGAAAAGTAAACGGGGTTAACCGGGCGATGAATGGGCGCACAGCACATTATTTCCATTAGACAATACAAAAAAAGCCCATCATCATGATGAGCTTTCAAAGTAAACCGGAATTCGATTAATTCATCAAAATCGCTTTGTAGAGGATCGAGGCCACTTCCGATCTTTTCGCCTGATTGTTCGGTGCAAAGCGTCCGTCCTCATACCCATCAACCAAGCCTTTGGAGGCGACGGTGCGCACATAGTCAACCGCCCATTTTGGAATCTCATTCCGATCGGTATATTTCAAGGAATAGTCAGCTGCGACAGGAAGCTGAAATCCTTTTACCAGAATAGCGACGATCTCTGAACGGGAAATCGGTTGATTCGGACGAATGGAGCCGTCTTCATAGCCATCGATCAGACCGGCCTTCACAGCCGCCTGCATAGATGGACTAGCCCAATCTGGAATTTCATTCTTGTCCTTGAAGGAAAGCTCGGCCGACGTTGATTTCAAGCCCATAGCTTTAGCGGCCATCGTTATAAATTCCGCACGGGTGATATTGCGTTCCGGTTTAAACACGTTATTGTCATAGCCATTAATGATGCCCGCCTGATGCAGCATGGTCACCGGTTCATAAGCCCACTCATAGTCTGGAGTCATAACGTCGTCAAATGGTTTTGCTTGGATCAAGAGTTCGCTCTTCGCCAGAAAATGAGTTGGACTGGATTTATCGAATGAAGCCAGAAGCTTTAAATCTTTTTTCATTTGTTCTGCATTTACGATTTTATCTTGAGACGGGTACTTAATATCAAGATTATTATTATGATTCCAGCTTTGATTCCACACGGTCAGGTTGAGATCGGCCTGATTGGAGTCGCCGCTTTGCTGATCAGCATCGTTCGGCAGTCTGAGATCAATATTGGTTTCGTCCTGAACGATCTGATTGTCTTTATCGATCCATAAGTTAAGCTGCAGCTTTCCGTCCAACCCGTTTTTTTCAGTTCATCCATGTTCCAGGATTTGAGTCGCTGCGCCATGTCGGATAAATCTTTTCTGATCTTGGCCACATCGACGTCTTTCTGAGCATCCGCAGGGAGTAAGGACGGCAGATCTTTCAACCCTTCAAAACGGCTTAAGCTTTCCACCGTATAGACGGCCATATCCTTGGCTTCCTGTATGTCAAGAGAAATCCGGATGTGGGTGGTATCCGATACGCTGGCATCCGGGAGTGTGATCTTTTCCTGTCCTATTTTTTCCAGGTGCTGCGGGTTAAATTCATATTGGTTGACGAAAGCCTTCAGCGGCTGTTTCATTTGTTCGCTCGTCACGCTGTCTAGGGGTTATCGGCTTCCGAAGCTAGGGCCAGAAACTTCTTATCGACGGAAGACTTTACAAGCAAGTCGTTTCCGTTAATATACAGATCAAACGAGGGAGCCGTTGGGTAAGGCCATAGTTCGCTGCTCAAAATAGGAGCAGGATTATTGGCGGAAATAGTAATGTGCGATTCCCGATCGTTTTTCCGGATGGTATCGACCACGATCCCGTTTTTCAACAGATCCATAACCGGCTTCCTGTTATCGTCCAAAGGAACATTCGCATTTTCCGGGAAATGAACGGACAACGAAATACTCGTTTTCGACTCAAAAGAGGACGTATCCATCGTTTTCTTAAACGACTCGGCTACGAGCAACGTGTTTGACGAACATCCGGTGAGGATAAGAAGACCGGCTAATACCATTGCGCTTATTTTTTTCATAACACTGTCCCTTCAGTAATTGGTAAGAGTGAGCATACGGGTCAAATATAAAAGAACTCCCCTCGAATTTCTACGAGTAAATGCTGGATGCATCTTTGTGTCGCTAGGCAAAAGTCGAATCCGATTAAGAAAAATTTAGCGTTCCATATATTTACAACAGGAACTTACGTTCGGTATAATGGGCAGCAGAAGACCAAAACCCTATCGAAGGAGTGACAAGTTTGAATAACACGCTTAGAGATGGCCTCATTGCGGAATTATTGTTTGAGGGCGGAGCCCGGGATACGAGCGGACAGGACCTTTCGGTGGAAGCGGCCGGGGCGGTGCTTACGAGCGACCGGTTCGGAAGAGCTGATAGCGCTTACGCATTCGACGGAAAGGACGATTATGTCAAAATCGAGCCTGCGCCGCCGCATGCCGGGACACTCTCGGTATCCGTATGGGTCCGCTATGATGAGGACGCCCGTCTCGGCTGGTGGAGCAACTGTATTGCCGGGCAGGACGGCCATCACCGGCGGCGTGTGTTTCAGCTTAGCACTTTTGACGACCGTTTTACTTGGCACCGCTTTCATCAAACGGATGAGGTCCAAGACCTTAAGCCGCTCCGAAGAGGCGTGTGGTATCATCTCGTCGGGCTCTTTGACGGGGAGAAGCATAAGCTGTACCGGGACGGCGCTCTGGTTTCCGAGAAGGAAGGCACCCTGCAGCTTTACCCCGACGAGCCGCTGTACATCGGCAGGAAGTCGACGGACGAGCCGTATTTCTTCTTCAAAGGGAAGATCGACGATTTCCGGATGTACGACAGGGCTCTGACGCCGGAAGAAATCACGGAATTGTACCGCGAGAATGGGTGGGGTGTGGAAAAGGAAGAGACGGCTCGGCGGCGGAGCAGGAGAGTGCGGAGAGGTTGGAAATCAAGAAAGAGGACGGTGCGCGGAAGCTGTCGGTGGACGGGGCCGATATTTCCGGCTCGGAAATCGCTCGTTCCGCGGCGCGGAATCTTAAATTCCGGCAGGTAAGGCTGGACGGTCTGTCGGTGGATTGCGCCAACCTGTCGGGAGCGAGCTTCCACGATGTCAATTTGACGGGCGTCCGCATTGACGATGCGAATCTGACCGGCCTCGAAATCGACGGAGCCCAGTGGGGCGGGGCGCTCTTCCGCAATATCGGCAAGCATGCCGCCGGAATGGCATCCGGATTACAGGGAAGGGCAGCGACCGAAGCCGGTCTCCTTCATGAACTGCGACTTGCGGGGCAGCGTGTTTTCGGACTGCAACCTGGGCGGCGTCGCCCTGCGGCATTGCAATTTCGCCGGAATGACCATCAACGGCGTGCCCGTGGAAAAGCTGCTGGAGGCCTATCGGGAGCATGAAGAGCGGAACGGGCGGAAGGGTTGGATTTAGGCCGGCATGCTGGAGGGAAGTACGTGAAGGGTGCGGAGGCCCAGTACGGCAGAAACCGGCCGGATGGGCGAGTCCCGTGGATCAAGACGGATAGAGCGGCACGGCAGGGCTCAGCACCCGAATTTCCGTTTGTAATGCCCAAGAGTGAGCAGCGGCCAAATGTAGTTATAACTGTGGTAATAAGTGTAAAAGGAGCCGGGCAGCGCAGCGCCTGTCGGGTAGCTATCCGTCCAGTTCGGCGGGCGGCGCCCGGCTTCGGCAAGCCAGCGGATGCCCCGTACAAGCTCCGGCCCCGGTTCGGAGCTTACCGCGATCAGGGCGTCCAGCGCCCAGGCGGTTTGCGATAAGGTGCCTGCCCCAAGAGGCACATACCGGCGCTCGCGGTCGCCGCGGCATGATTCGCCCCAGCTGCCGTCGGCGTTTTGCGTTTGCAGCGACCAGTGGACGGCTCTGGCGACGGCGTTATGACCGGGGGGCAGGCCGACAGCCGTGAGCCCCGTCACGGCGGCCCATGTCCCGTAGATGTAGCAGATGCCCCAGCGGCCGTACCAGGAGCCGTCCTGTTCCTGATGCTTTAGCGACCAATCCGCTCCCCGGCGGATGAAGGGCAGGTTCAAGCGGAATCCGGCGAAGCTCCCCAGAAACTGCAGTGTG
Organism: Paenibacillus sp. P25; assembly: GCA_024704175.1. Classification (GTDB taxonomy): domain Bacteria; phylum Bacillota; class Bacilli; order Paenibacillales; family NBRC-103111; genus Paenibacillus_G. The sequence continues at coordinate 5,510,744 of CP085629.1, read as the reverse complement.
CGGCCGGTCAAATCGGCGGAGGACGGCTCCACGGCGGCATAATCCGCTCCCGCCACAGGGAGGGAGCCGAGGAGCTCCGAATCGACGCCGGGTTCGAACGCCGGCCAGCCGCCGTCGCGGTTTTGCAGCGCGAGCACCCATTGCAGGCCCCGGTTCCACGCGTCCGTCAGGCGGGGAGGAACCGGGGCTTCGGTTCCTTTGAGGGCGCGCAGGGCGGCCGTCGTATCATCGACATCCGGATGGATCGTATTCCCGTCCGAGAAGCCCCATCCGCCGGGAAGCGTGCCCGGGGGTGTATGAAGCTTCCAGTCGCCGGCCCGGGTGTGCTTGCCTGGACAGCAGGTAACCGGCGGCCCGTCGGATAACAGGATGTCCAGCCGGGAGGCCGGCCTCCTGCAGCGCGTGCGAGAGGAGGGCCGTGTCCCACACGGTCGAGCCGGAATTCTGCACATGCGCCCGTCCGTCTATGCGGCAGGTCCATCGGCGCATGCCTTCCACCGCCCGGACAATCACCGGATCACGTTTGTCATAGCCGCGTGCGAGCAGCGCGAAGATCATCAGGAACGATGCGCTCGCATAGCTGTACAGCATGCCGTCCGGCTCGATGCGATCCAGCATGAACCGCTCCGCCCGTTCCAACGCCAGTCTCCGGAGCCGCTCCGGCGCTTCGGTCAGCTTGAGCAGCTGCTGCCGGATGAGCTGAAGCAGGGAACAGCCGCCGCTCGCTCAGCTCCGCATCGGGATCCCGGACGGTATGCGTGGACATGCCGGAGATAAGCTCCTCAGGCCAGTCCGGCGCCTCGGGAAAACGGGCGACGAACCTCCGCTCGGCCAAGATTAGCGCTGGTGCAAGATGCACCCGGGCGAAGCTGGGGAAGTCGAAGAAGCTGATCGGAAAGGAGGGCGGCAAAGCAGGATGACCTCCACCGGGATCGGTACCGACTTCGGCCAGGGGTAAGCGCCGGCAATGGCCAGCATCAGCTTGGTCAGCAGGCCGCGGACGCGGCGGAAGCCGCCTTTATCACGCAAGAACCGCTCGGCCCGGAGCGACCGTTCATCCGTCCGATGCACGATGCCTGATAAACGCAGTGCGGCATAGGCCTCCGCCGAGGCGTCCAGATTGCCCTCTTCCTCGTCCTCATAGAGCCTCCAGCCTCCGCTCGGGCTCTGCCGCCGCAGCATCCGTTCGCACAACCGCCGAATGTAATCGTGATCCTCGATCTCAAGCGCCCGCAGGGTAATCACCATAAAAGCGTCCGTCATCGTTCCCATCTCAAAGCACAGCCGCCAGGAGCCGTCCGCCAATTGCCGTTCCAGCACAGATTGCTTCAGCGTGACGAACGCCTCTTCCACCTGCCGCTCCAGCGGCTCCCGAAGAGAGATCCTTATCCGCTGTACCGGCCGTTGACCCCGGCTGAAAATCTTCCGTGCCGGGCAGTATCCGACCGGCCTTATCCCCTGCTCTCCATGGGTACCCGGCCTTATCGCCCGTGTCCCGGCTCCACCCTGCCAGATCACCGGCCTCCCGCGTGAGCTCCGCCTTTTCGTTCTTCTCTTGCCTCCGTTCCGCCATGCCTTCAGCACCTGCCTTCCTCTTCGTACCCTGGTTCCTACCTCATTTGTATGTGCGGATGCCGTTTTCATTCATTTCGCGTTATCGATGTTTAATCTCCGTTATTTCAAGGGAATCTAAAATCGCTTAAGCTAATTACGCAAACAAGATATTTTAGGGGTCACGCCGAACGGGCTTCGGCTAACAGCTTAAGGGAGGAACACCAGATGAAGAAATCGGTAAAGCGCTTACTTGGCGCCGGACTTACTACCGTGATGGCCACGGGTTTACTTGCGGGCCACGCGGAGGGGGAAATAATGCGCCGGCAGGGGCGCGCAGGGTCAGCAAGGCCAATCTGCCAAACCTTTTCAAGGCAAAACATTAACGCTCGTCACGGCGAACCATCCGTGGGGCGAGGCGATCAAGCCGCCGCTGCCGAAATTCGAAGAGCAGACGGGGATGAAGGTCGAAGTCCAGAGCTTCTTCGAGGATCAGCTGACACAGAAGCTCACCGTCCAGTTCACGACCGGATCGGCCACGCCGGATGTGTTCATGTACCGCCCGCTTCAAGAGGGCAAACTGTTCTTCAAGAACGGCTGGGTGCAGCCTTTGGACGATTACGTGAATAAAGATGCCAGCTATGACTTCGCCGACTTCTCCAAATCCGCCGTCGGGTCTACCACAGTAGACAAGAAGCTAGCCGGCATTCCGATCATTACGGAGCAGGAAATCCTCTACTACCGTAAGGATCTGCTGCAAAAAGCGGGCATCGCCGTTCCGAAAACGATGGACGAACTCGTCGCCGCCGTCAAGAAGCTGCACGATCCGAAGAACGAGATCTACGGGTTCGTCGCCCGCGGTCAGCGTTCGCCGCTGGTTACACAGGTATCGTCGTTCCTGTACTCGGAAGGCGCCGACTTCATGAAGGACGACAAGGCGACGGTCAACACGCCGGAAGCGATCAAAGCGTTCTCCACGTATGCGGATTTGCTCAAGAACTACGGCCCTCCAGGGGTGCTGAACATGTCTTGGCCGCAGGCGATCGGAATTTTTGCCCAAGGCAAAGTCGCCTTCTACACGGATGCGAACTCGATTTACCAGAATGCGACCGATCCGTCCAAGTCGACGATTGCGGACAAAGTGGGCTTCGCCGTGTTCCCGGGCGGGGCGGGCGGCTCGAAGCCGTATAACATCACGTCCTGGGGTCTCGCGATGAATGCTAAGTCGGCGAACAAGGACGCCGCGTGGGAGTTCATCAAGTGGGCGACCAGCAAGGAGATTGTTCTTCAGACGCAGCAAAAAGGCAACCCGGGCGCTCGTCTCTCCGTATGGGATAAGCCGGAAGGCACGACCGGATTCCCGGCCGACCTCGTACCGGTCATCAAGGAATCGTCCAAAGGCGGCGTCGACCATGACCGTCCGACCGTAATCAGCGTAGGGGAAGCCCGCGACGCGGTAGGAGCCATCGTCCTGAAGGCGATGACCGGCGAAGACATCAAAGGCGCGGCCGATCAGGCGAATAAAGAGCTGCAGGCGATTATCGACAAAGATAAATCGAAGTAAAGTGGACTTGAGGCCAACGAACCGAGCCATCCTTGGGGAGAGGGCCTCACGGACCGGTCCGAAATGAATAGCCTCATTGCAGCCCGGATAGGGAGCGGAAAGTGTCTTCGACGGAAAGCCTTTGTGCCGTGCCGGAGGAGACACTTTCTTGCTGTAAGCGACCGTTTTTCACAAGCAATACGCGATGTTTAGATGGAAAGGGAAAGGTGATCTACGATGCCGACCAACTGGTTCGACCGCAACCTGAAATGGATTTACACCTTGCCCGCCCTGTTGTTCGTTCTGCTCATGATGGTGTTCCCCATTTTATATACGGTGAGAATCAGTTTCTATGAGTGGAGCATGTCGGCGACGACGCCGCCGAAGTGGGTGGGCCTCGCGAATTACCTGGCCTTGTTCAAGGACGAACGCTTCTGGCATGCTGTGACGTCCACGTTCTACTTCACGATCCTCGCGATCGTGCTGCAGACGGTGCTGGGCGTGGCGATTGCGGTGCTGCTGAACCGCGAATTTTTCGGAAAAAATCTCGTCAAAACGCTGTTCCTGCTGCCGATGGTGGCGACACCGGTGGCCATGGGCCTCGTCTGGTCGCTGATCTACGAGCCGTCCATCGGGGTGGCGAACCTGCTGCTCAAGTCGCTCGGTCTACCGGCGCAGCTGTGGCTGGCTTCTCCGTCCCAGGTCATTCCGTCGCTCGTGCTGATCGATGTGTGGGAGTGGACGCCGATGATTGCGCTGATCGTCATGGCGGGCCTGTCTACGCCGCCTTCCGACCCGTACGAAGCCGCCGATGTAGACGGAGCCACGCTCTGGCAGAAGTTTGCGTACATTACGCTGCCCCTGCTGCGCCCGACGATTATCGTGGCCGTTATGCTCCGCCTGATCGACGTGCTGAAGACGTTCGACATCATCTATTCGACGACTCAAGGCGGACCGAATCTCGCATCCGAGACGCTGAACCTGTATGGATACGTGCAGGGCTTCCAATACTTTAAACTGGGCATGGCGTCCTCGGCGCTGGTGATCTTTTTCGCCCTGGTGATGGGGCTGACGCTGCTCCTAATCTGGGTGCGCAAACGTTTGGAGGTGTCGGCATGACCGCGATCGGGCAAAAAAGAAACAGAGACGCATCAACGCGCCGCTGTCGGTGCTGACGGCGGTGGTGCTGCTGGCCTTTGCGTTCCCGTTCCTGTGGATGGTGCTCGCCTCCTTCAAGACGCAGGCACAGATTATGTCGACAAAGAGCTTTCTATTTTTCGCCCCAACGGGGCAAAACTATGTAAACGTGTTTAACCAATATGCCTTCATGAAATTTATCGTGAACAGCTTCATCGTAGCGATCGGCTCGACCGTCGGCTCGCTGATCCTCGGTCTTCCGGCGGCTTATGCTATCGCCAGGTACCGTTTGCAGGGGCTCGGACTCGTCATTTTGGTGGCGCGGATCATTCCGGGGATTACGTTCCTGATTCCATGGTTTATCATTTTCAGCAAAATCGGTCTGATCGATACGTACGCTTCGCTGATTCTGAGCCATATGCTGGTCGGTCTGCCGTTCATCATTTGGGTCATGATCTCGTTCTTCGAGGCGCCGCCGACGGAAATCGAGGAAGCGGGCCTGATCGACGGCTGCACGCGCTCCCAGGTGTTCCTCCGGATCATCCTGCCGATTTCCGGGCCGGGCGTCATTACGTCGTCGTCGCTGTCGTTCATCTTTTCTTGGAACAACTTCATGTTTTCCATTATACTGGCGGGAGACAAGACGAAAACGCGCCGATCGCCGTATTCAACTTCATGTCCTACTCCGAGATCAACTGGGGCGCGCTCATGGCGGCCGCCTGCATCATTACGCTTCCGGTGCTGATTATCGCGCTGCTTGCTCAGCGCTACATCGTCAGCGGCCTCGCGGCGGGTGCGGTGAAGGGGTAGGCGGAAGCGATGCGGCCGGCTGCAGCTGTTAGCGGAAGGGATGGAATGAAGATGGCACGGACAACCTTGTTCCGGAAAGCGGTGGCGGCGATCATCCTGCTTTGCTGGTGCCGACCTTGATCCTGTACGGATACTCCAATAAAGTCAGCGTGAAGGTAGTAGAGGACCAAATCCAAACCTCGAGCTTGAATCAGCTGTCCTTTTTCCTTAGGCAGTTCGATATGACAGTGGAGCGCCTGTCGCTGTTCCCCGTTATTCTCGGCTTCGACCCCTATGTTCCGGACGTTTATCGAGCAGAGGGGCGGCTTTGTTTTCGATACGCTGAAGGAGCAGTCGCGCATTTCCGAGAAAATCAGCCTGCAGAGCGTGTCGAGCCCGTGGACGAACGAATTGTCGGTATTCATGCCCCGCGATGGGAAGGTTGTTTCTACCAATATTTTCAAGACCTACGACGAAAACTATGTGAAAAGCCATCTGTCCCTGGACCATTGGACGTACGAGAAAATTTACGTCGGCTCCGCCGAGATAAACCACTTTGTCCGGCAGTATGCCGATCCGCCCAATGCCGCCTCGCTCGATCAGGTCAATGCGATGCTGCAGGTGGCTTTCCCCGTCGACAATATCGTTACGATGCTGGATCAGGTGAAGGCCGGCGGGAAGGGGGATCCGTTCCTGTATCATGAAGGGGACGAGCCGATCGTGAACCGGACATCGGACCTGGGCCGGGTCCATCAGCTGCTCGGGGCTCTCGGCTCTGAGCAGTCGCCGGACATCGGGCACCGGGTGGTGGAGCTCGGCGGGAAGCAGTATGCGGTGAATTTCGTCCGTTCGAAGCGAGCTCGGCTGGTATTTGGTCGATTATTTGCCGGTGGAGGCCATTCTGAAGCCGATTACGATGTCGAGCGCGCTGTTTTACGTGACGTTTGCCCTGCTGCTTGTGATGGGGCTCGCCGTCGCTTATTTGCTCTACCGGCATGTGCAGTATCCGATCCGGAAGCTGCTTCAGGGGGTTCAGCAGATGCGCAAGGGCGACCTGTCGGCGAGAATCCATGCCCGGGCGGATAACGAATTCGACTTCCTGTTCCAGCGGTTCAACGGGATGGCGGAGCAGATCCAGGAGCTGGTGGAGGACGTGTACGAGGAGAAAATTCTGCGCCGCGAAGCGACTTTGAAGCAGCTGCAGGCGCAGATCAACCCGCATTTTTTGTACAACAGCTTGTTCTTTATTATTAACACGGCGAAAATGGGCGATCAGGAGTCGGTGGTGGCGATGGCGCAAAACTTGGCCGAATATTACCGCTACACAACCCGCCTGGAGGAGCAAAATGTGCCGCTCAGGGAGGAGCTCCGGCTCGTGGAAAGCTATCTGACGATCCAAAACCTGCGGCTGCAGCGGCTGTATTACGAAATCGACGTACCGGAGACGATGCAGGAATTGACGATGCCCCGGCTCTTGCTCCAGCCGATTGTGGAGAATGCGATCATCCACGGCATCGAGCGCGTGCCGGGCGACGGCTTCATCTTGATCACGGGCCGGATGGAGGAAGGGCAGTGCCTGCTGACCGTAGAGGATAACGGAGCGGGGCTGTCCGAGCAGGGGCTTCAGGAGCTGCGCGGCAAGCTCCGGTCGCCGATGGACCGCGGCATGGGCACAGGCGTATGGAATGTGCACCAGCGCCTGCAGTATGCGTTCGGCGATCAGGCGGGGCTCCTGCTGGAGCCGTCGCCGCAGGGCGGGCTGCGCGTCACGCTGCAGTGGAGACCGCAGGAAGCGAAGCCGCGTCACGAAGAAGGAGGGGAGACGAATGGCGGAGCCGCTGATCGTGGATGACGAGGCTCATGTCGTCGACCGGCTTGCCGGCCTGGTGCCGTGGGGGCGGATCGGCATCGGCCGTGTGCACAAGGCCTTGTCGGCGCTGGAAGCGCTGGAGCTGCTCGCCGAGCACCCGGTCGATATTGTACTGAGCGATATCCGGATGCCCGGCATGACGGGGCTCGAGCTCGCTTCCCGGCTCCAGGCGGAATGGCCGAAGACGCGCTGCATTCTGCTGTCGGGCTACGCCGATTTCGACTATGCAAAAGAGGCGATGGTGCGCGGGACGGCGGATTATTTGCTGAAGCCGGTGAAGGATGAGGAGCTGCTCGCTGCGGTAGAGCGGGTACTGCGGAAGCTCCAGGCGGAGTGGGCGCAGGTGCTGTCGCAGGAGCGGATCGTCCGCACGCTGCGCGAGAATTTGCCGCAGCCGCGGGGCGACCTGTTGACCGAGTCGCTGCAGGGGCGCCGCTACGCGCTGGAAGGGCTTGCGAACCGGTCGCGCATGCTGGAGTCGCCGGCGCTGCTCGGCGAGCCGTTCGCGCTCATGCTTGTGCGCATGGAGGACCCGTTCCCGAGCTACGACGCGCACAGCCTCGCGCTGCTCGAATACGCCATCGCCAACATGGCGGAAGAGCTGTTCGCGCCGCAGTTTGGGCTCTGGCCCGGGAAGGACGCGCACGGGTACTTGATCTTCGTGCTGAAGGAGGCGGCCGCCGGCGAGACGGGAGGTCCTGGCTCGCCGGAGACGCTGCGCCGGCTGGAACGGACAGCGGCCCGACTGCAGCAGGCGATCCGCACGTACCTGAAGGGAACGGTGACCATTCTGCTCAGCAAATGGGGCACGTTCCCGGACGAGCTGCTCGCCGTCTACGACAGCACGCTGACGGCGCTGCGGCGGCGGATCGGCGACTGAGCCGGAGCCGCTGCTGACCGTGCACGGCGAAGCCGAGCCGCCGGCGGAGCTGCCGCCGCTGTCGAGCCTGTACGAGCCGCCGACGCTCGCACAGCTGCTCGAGGCAGGGCAGTGGGACGCGCTGGAGGAGCGGACCGCGCGCATCTTCGAGGAGCTGCGCCGCATCGGCTCCGAGTCCGAGGAACACCTGCTCGAGGTGTTCTTCTCGGTCTCGTCCGCCGCGGCGCAGCTCGCGCACAAGAACGGCCGCCGGCTGTCGGAGCTGGCGGGCGGCGGCTACGACAAGCTGCGTCAGGGGATGCCGTACCGCTCGTTCCAGCAACTGCAGGAGTGGACGGCCGACCTGCTCGCGCGGTCGCGGCGGGGCAGTGAGGAAGAGGCGAAGGATACGCGCAAGCGGATCATTCAGCAGGTGCAGCAGTTTATCGAGCAGCATCTGGCCGAGGACGTTTCGCTGCAGGCGATTTCGGGGCACGTCTATCTGCACCCTGTCTACCTGTCCAAGATTTACAAGCTCGAGACCGGCGAGAACCTGAGCGATTACGTCTACCGCGTACGGATGGACAAGGCGACCCATCTCTTGCTCCACAGCCGGGACAAAATTTACGAAATTGCCGCACGCGTCGGCTACCAGCGGGCGCATTCGTTCATCAATGTGTTCAAGAAGCACACCGGTCTCACGCCGCAGGAGTACCGGGATAAGCACCTGTCATTGTAACGGGGGAGTCGTTTAAAGCTGGCCCCGTTTGTTTGCCCGCGATGAGCCCAGGCTGATCGCGGGCTTTTTCTTTTTCTGCCCATTGCCATCCCCCCCCATCCCCGTGCCAATCGGTAACGGTTCGGGCAGGCGTTATATCTACCGAATAAGCCCCTCCTTCAACGGAATAACGACTTTTCAGGACGTTAATCTTTAATATTCTCTACATTTTGCCGGGTTTACAGCCGGTTTGACGAAAATAACAGTTTCGCTCTTTTATTTTCCCAAAACCTCCTGATTCCGGCCAATAGCGGCTCGAAAATCCGTTAACCGAACGCCCGCCGCTTGGGGTACGTCTGAGGGGGACACCCAACAACTTCTGTCACAAGAAGCCTTGCTGGATGAGGACCACAACCAAATACACCGCCCGCCGCGCACCCCTTCCGCACCAACTTCTCCAAAGCCTCGGGTGGGATTCCCAAGCTTGGGAAACAATATGGTACAAGCGTACGCCCGCTAAAAACAAGCAAAGGAGTGCACCAACCATGACGGCAAGTACAACGTTTGACCCGAAGGTGCTCCGTATCCTGGAGCATAAAATCGAGCACATCCCTACCGACAGGGGAGCGATCTATTTGGTCGGTCCCATCCGGTCGCCCGTCCGGCTGTACGATGAAACGGTGGAGTTCCAGTGGTACTGCTGGCTCAACTGCGATGAGGCCACGCACGATTTCGAACGGATCATGGCGAAGCTGTCTTCCGCCAATCTGGCCGAGTATCAGCAGTCCAGCGTGCTGGTCAAAGGGGATTTCCGGAATGCGGACGAGGCGCTGATCCGGATGCATTCGATCTGCCATACGGGCGACATCTTCGGGAGCAAGCGCTGCGACTGCGGCTTCCAGCTCAAGCAGTCGATGCAGAAAATCGCCGAGCACGGCACGGGCGCCTTGTTTTATTTGGCGAACCACGAGGGCCGGGGAATCGGACTGTTCAGCAAAGCCATGGCTTACATTCTCCAGGAAAACGGCTACGATACCGTGGACGCCAACCTGAAGCTGGGGTTCGTCGACGATGCCCGGAATTACCAGGATGCAATCAGCGTACTGAAGACACTGCGTTCCAAGCCGGTGACCTTGATTACCAACAACCCGAAAAAGCTGGAGGCGCTGAAGCAGGCGGGCCTTGATGTCGCCGGCCGGGTGCAGCTCTGGGGCGACGTATCGGAATATAACGAAAAGTACCTGAAGACGAAGATCGAACGTTCCGGGCATATCGAAGGCGAAGGTCGCTGCAATAATGATTAGCTTCCGTGAAATCGGTTATTGAATAAAAAAGGAAAATTCGTCATGATAGAAGGAGCGGGATAAGCTGACTTTATCCTTACTTTTCCAATCTACTTTTTTCAACATGAATGAGAGGGGATTTCCCGTGAGCGGAAACACGAAATTTACAGCCGCCGTATCGCTCGGCGTGATGGCCGCGGGCTTCGCCGCCACCATTCCATGGTCCGGCCAGCCGTGGGTGAAATTTTTACAAAACGGCTTCGAAGCGGGACTGGTAGGGGGACTGGCCGACTGGTTTGCCGTCACCGCGCTGTTCCGCCATCCGCTCGGCATCCCGATTCCCCATACGGCCCTGCTGCCGAAAAACCGCGAGCGGGTGACGAATGCCTTGATTTCCTCAGTCGAACAGGACCTGCTGAGCAAACAGAGCCTGAAGAATAAGCTTGCGGATACACGGATTGCGCCCCTGGTGCTGGACGCGCGGAGCGCCAGCTGGCCACGGAGCATGCGGGGCGGGCCGTCGCCGGGCTTGCCGAATATGCGATCCGGTCCGTCCCGTGGGAACGGGCCGCGGCTATGCTGGAGCAGGAGTCGCTGCGTCAGCTGGGCTCGCTGGATGTGCGCAAGGCCTTGACCGTGATCACGGAAGGTGTGCTGGAACGCAAATACGACGAGAAGACGTTCGACGCCGCCCTCGATATCGCGGAGCGCTGGGCCCATCAGGAAAGCACCGTCCGGAAGATGGGGAGCTCGCCATGAGATCGCTGGCAGAGCTGGAGACGAGCGGCTTCATGCAGTTCGCGCTGAATGCATTTATCGGTTTCATGAATGAGGATAAAATGGGCACGATGATCCAGCGGTTTATTTTGACCTCGCTCGACAGTCTTCGGATGCCGCTCGACCCGAACCGGCTGGCGCTTCTCGGAGAGGTTCGCCGCCAGCTGGAAGGCCTCCCGGACCGTCCGGAGCTGGCGGAGCAGGCCGCAGGGTGGCTGCAGTCCATGGGCGAGCGGTATGACGTAGGCGGCATGGCGCTGAAGTTTCTGGAGAATCTGCGGGACAAGCCGCTGGAGACCGTGCGGGAAGAGAATTTCGCGGAGCGGACCGCCATTCCGTTTATTCTGGAGCTCTTACAGAAAGCCCGCTCGGAAGAAGCGTTCATGGACCGCACGGAGGCGTTCATCCAGTCGCAGCTGGCTGAGCTGATCGAAGCGCACCACCACAAGATCGGCCATTTGATCCGCGAGAACGTCAATAAGTTCGATAACGAGACCCTGATTGCGCTGCTTGAAGACAAAATCGGCAAGGATCTGCAGTGGATCCGCGTCAACGGCGCGGTCTGCGGCTTTCTCATCGGCATCGTGCTTGCAGGCGTGAAGCTTCTCGGCTCCTGAGCCGTTGGCAAGCCTCCCGGCGAGCCGGCCGGAGCGCGTTTTTTCATGGCACGGAAAGTCGCAGTCCGCTTATCGATTTAAACTTTCCGCAGCGTTAAAAAACCTGGTTCCGTTCCCGGATTTTTGCTTGAGCAAACCGGTCAAACCCTTTATGATGGAAGTATATGGGCGTTATGCTTGCGAAGAACAAGAAGCTTACAATGAATGCCCGGGGGTGGACAAGCATGCGTGTGCTGCTGGTGGAGGACGAGCCGAAAATCCGGGAGGTACTGATCGCCTACCTGCGCAATGAAGGCTGGGAGGTCGATTTCACGGCGAACGGACAGGAAGCGCTCGATTGGTTCGGACAGCGGGAATACGGGCTGGTTATTTTGGATCTGATGCTGGAAGGGCTTCCGGGTGAGGAAGTATGCCGGACCATCCGGGAGACGTCGATCGTGCCGATCATTATGCTGACGGCCAAATCCCGCGAGAGCGACACGATCGAGGGACTCAAGCTCGGCGCAGACGATTACATCGCCAAGCCTTTTCGCGTGAAGGAAGTGATCGCGCGGATCCATGCCCTGCTGCGGCGGGTCAAGGCCTTTGTGCCGGAGCCGCAGCACTCGTCGGTGCTGACGTTCGACAAGGGCCGGCTGGTGCTCGATCTCGAAGGCAAAACGCTGCTTGTCCGCGGCCAGCACGCCAACCTGACGACGACCGAGTTCAAGCTGATGACCGTGTTCGCGGAGAAACCGGGCAAGATTTTCAGCCGCACGGATCTTTCGCATCTGGTGCTTGGATACCGCTTTCACGGCGACAGCCGCTCCATCGACACGCATGTGAAGAACCTCCGCAAGAAGATCGAAGAGGACACCAAGGAACCGCAGTACATCCTCACCATGGTGGGGGCCGGCTACAAATTTGCCGCAGAGGCGGACCAGAAGGAATAGATGAACGTGTGGGCTTATTTGCGCAGAACGAATGTCATCCTGTTCATCACGCTGCAGGGCTGTTTTTTGCTGATCCTGACGATCATTGCCTACGGCTACAGCTACAACTGGCAGGACGTGTTCGAGCGCTACCAGGAGGATCAGCTCAAGGTCAACGCTTATAAAATGATCGACGACATCCGCAACGAAGAGCTCGGCACCGGTCCTTATACGGACGAGCAGATTTCCTGGCTGACGCGCCGCGCCACGCTCTACGGCATCCTGATCCGCTACGGAAGCGACCGGCAGACCATCTGGTTCGATATGTTCCCGCGCATCGGGAATACGGAGGAGATGAAGATCCAGGAATACCCCGTCATTGCGAAGGGATCGAACCGCGGCGTACTCCAAGTGGCTTATCTGAAAAAAAGGGACAAGCTCGATCCCAGCTTCCTGGCGTATGAGAATATGATGGATCGGCGTTCCGCTATGCTTTTCGGCGTAGCGTCTGCTGCTTTCCATCGTAGTCAGCTATATCGTCTCGCGGCGGCTGTCGGTGCACTGGAATCATCTGAAGGAAACCGCGGCCCTGATCCGGGGCGGGGACCGTGAGGTGCGGGCGCCGGTCAAGGGGCCGGAGGAAGTGCGCCAGCTGGCCGTGACGCTGAACGAGCTGTCCATGGAGCTGAAGAAGCAGGAGGATTGGCGCCATCACCTCATGGAGGACCTGACGCACGAGCCGCGCACGCCGATGACCTCGATGCTGTCCCAGCTGGAGGCAATGATCGACGGCATTTATGAAGTCGATGTCGAGTGGTCTGCAGCAGATCTACGACGAGCTGATCCGGCTCAGCCGGCTGATGACCGACATGGAGAGGCTGTCCGAAGCCGAGGCCGCGCGGTTCACGGTACATATCAAGCGGGTCAATATGATCCAGCTCGCCGAGCAGGTATTCCGCAATTTCCAGCCTATGGCCAAGAGCAAAGGGATCCGCATGCGCTTCATGAACCCGAATGTGCCCTGCTACGCGGAGGTCGACCGCGACAAAATGATTCAGGTCGTCTCCAATATCGTGTCCAATGCGGTCAAATATACGAACGACGGAGGCACGATCACGCTCGGGGTGGACTGGCGACCGGAGGCGACGATTATCTACTGCCACGATACAGGGATCGGCATCGGACCGGCGGACCTGCCGTACGTGTTCAACCGCCTGTACCGGGCGGACAAGTCGCGGTCCCGCTTCAGCGGCGGGGTAGGCCTCGGCCTCAGCATCGCCAAAGCGCTCGTGGAAGCCCATGACGGCACCATCGAGGTCGAGAGCGAGATCGGGATCGGGTCTCATTTTCGCGTGACCGTACCTAACAGCTATAAATCTTTGAAAAGTTCGGGAACTGTTCATAAATTGTAATAAAATTTTAAGCTTCTTTTAATATCCGTAATTTATACTATTTACAAAATCATCAAACAAAGGGCGGTGTGCCGGATGAAAGTATTCGTGACCTTTCAAAATAAACAGATTCCCGTATTTGCCGAAAGCTTGAATAAGAAGACACTGACGCTTCTCAAGAATGCGCTGGACAAGAAAGTAGCCACAGGCCGCCGGGCCGTGCAAAAATGTCTGCAATCGCTCATCAGCATAGAAGTCGTCGGTTGTGAAGCCATTCTGCATTCCTACAATGAAACCGATTCGCTCGCGTTGTCTCTCTATTAAGGTAGAGAGACTTTTTTGTTCTTGGGGTATCTTGGGGGCTCCCCCGAAAGTAGTCGGAATAGGCTTCAGAGGTTGGCTTCACTTTTGGGGGAATTTATACTTGACTTCGAGCTGACTCTAACTTATACAATACGGGCATCCCTTATTCACAAACGAAGGAGAGATGCCTTATGATGAATATGATTACACGCATGGTGGTTACCGGGTACGGCGGGCCGGAAAAGCTGGAAGCGGTGGAGGAGCCGCTCAGGAAGCCGGAACCGGGTGAGATCCGCGTGAAGGTGCAAAGCGCAGGGGTCGCCCTGGCGGATATCATGCGGAGGGAAGGGAAATATCCCTTGTCGCCGACGCCTCCTTTTACACCGGGGTACGATGCGGTTGGGCTGGTAGACGAAGTCGGAGAAGGCGCAGAGGATTATTCGCCGGGGAGAAGGTCGCCGTCTTCTTCAACGGGACCGGCGGTTACGCCTCCTATGTGTATGCGAAGCCGGATGAAATCGTCCGCGTTCCCGACGGCATTGACGCGGTACCCGCGGCGGCCGCGATCCTGAACTACGTATCGGCTTACCAGATGCTTCACCGCATTGCGAAGGTGTCGGAAGGGGAGCGCGTCCTGATTCACGGCGCCAGCGGCGGCGTCGGCACAGCGCTGCTGGAGCTCGGCCGGCTTGCGAAGCTCCGCATGTACGGCACGGCCTCGGCGGCCAAGCAGGACCTCGTCGCTTCCTACGGCGCCGTGCCGATCGACTACCGGAATGAAGATTTCGTAGAAATCCTCCGCCGGCAGGAGCCGGAGGGCATGGACGTCGTCTTCGATCCGATCGGCGGCCCGAACTATGAACGCTCGTACCGGACCTTGGGGCCGAGCGGCCGGTTCCTCTGCTACGGATATACATCGATTCTGAAGCAGGGGGATGCGGAAGACTGGCGCAGCGAATGGAAAGAGCTGATGGCCCGGCCGACGACGGAGGAAGGCCATCCCGTTCACCTGTACACGATTACCGGATTGAAAAAAGAAAGACTGGACTGGTTCCGCGAGGATGTGGGGATCGTCTTTTCGCTGCTGCGGGAAGGGAAGATCCGACCTCTGGTTTCACACCGGATTCCCTTGCGGGAAGCGGCCCATGCCCAGCAGCTGCTGGAAAAGTCGGCGGCGATTGGAAAAGTGGTGCTGATCAGCGAATAAACGAAGGAGGCGGAGAAGCGCATGCTGTACTCGATCAGTGAAGTAGCCCGTTTAACCGGCGTATCGGCCTTTACGCTCCGGTATTACGAGAAAATCGGCCTTCTGCCGAGCCCGCCCCGCCAGAACGGCAAGAAGGATGGCATCCGGCGGTATAACGACGAGGATCTCCGGTTCATCCGCTTCGTTCACGGGCTTAAGCATACGGGGATGAACCTGGAGGATATCGCGACATTCTCCGAGGACGGTCGCCTCACGCCGGGTAACCCGGAGCAGGACAAGAACGCGATTTTGCGGAAACGGATTGAAATTCTGGACCGGCACATGGAGCAGCTGGAACGCCAGATGGAGCATCTGCGCGCCGTCCAAGCCGCTTCGCAGGAGAAAAAGGAATTTTACTCGTCCATGCTGGATATGCCGGAGGAGAAGGGGCGGGAGAGCCAGCCGCCGGAACGGCTGAAGGAGAACGGATAAGAGCGATAAGGGACGCCGCCGAAGGGCAGCGTTTTTTTGTATGAAAGCGTAGAACGGTCCGGCTTATTTTACCCCGCCTTCCGCAGCGCGGTATTGGGCCGGGGAGACGCCGTACCTCGCGCGGAACACGCGGTGGAAGTACGAGTAGCTGGCGAAGCCGCACGTCTCCGCGATTTGCTCCAGCGTCATGGAGCTGTACTTCATGCGCTCGAGTGCGGCGTTCAGCCGGATTTCCAGCGCGTACTGGATCATGGTTTTCCCGTAGCACGCCTTGAACAGGTGAACGGCCCGCGACAAGCTCAGGCCCGCATACTGCGCGGCTTCCTCCAGCTTGAACGTGGAGGTGGCATGCTCCTCGATGAAGCGCTTGAGCCGCAGACGCGGTAAAGCCGGAGCGGTCGGCGGGGGCCGTCTCCGTGATCGCGCGGTCGAGGTACAAGCACAGCCCGCCCAGCAGGTACCCGGTCAGCTCCGGGTCCTCCTCCTCGGGGCGGCGGCGCTTCTCGAGAATCAGTCGCCGCCATAAGCCGAGCAGCTTCTCGTCCTGCCCGATCCGGCTGACCGCCGGGCGAGCCCTGCGGCTCCACCAGGCTTCGATCCAAGGCCCTTCGCAGAACAAATAATAATCGCCGCTCGATATCTTCGTCTCGTCTTCTTTTACCCCTTCCACGTAAAGCTCGTAATCATCCCCGGGTCTCAGCAGCAGCAAATCGCCCGCCTCCAGACGGCGGATTTCACCACGGAAGTGGACCTCGGCGGAGCCTTCCGTCTGCAGACGGAACAGGTAGCTCGTGAGGCCGTTTCGGTACCCGGTATAAAAATGCTCGTAGTGGTAGGAATAGCCGCAGATTTGAACACCCGCTTCCAGCATCTTCATTCGCTCCAATCCAAGAATGTAGCCAAATAGTTCATGTTACACGAATATCGTTTATGTTCATTTTAGCTTATTTTCGTGTATGATGGTAGCAGATCGGGCAACAAACCAATTTCGATAATCGAGGTGCACTCTAATGAGAAGAATGGGCATCGGACTTCAATTGTTTACGCTCCGGAACGAAACGGCGCAGGATTTCAAAGGCACGCTGCGCAAAGTGGCCGAGCTTGGCTACGAAGGCGTGGAGTTCGCAGGCTACGGCGGAGTGCCCGCTGAGGAAATGAAAGCGCCGCTGGATGAGCTCGGACTGAAGGCGATCGGCGACCACGTGGGTCTCGCCGCACTGCGCAGCGATCTGCAGAAGGAAATCGATTACTTGAAAACGATCGGCGCCAAATATATGATTTGCCCTTATGTTATGCCGGAAGAGCGGACGAGTGCGGACGATTGGAAGCGCTTATTTCCATTCCTGCAGGAAGTGGGAGAGGAAGCCCGCAAGCAGGGGCTGATTTTCGGCTACCACAATCATGCCTTTGAATTCGAGGCCGAGGTGGACGGTCAGTTCGTTTTTGATGCGCTCTACGCCGCTTCTTCGCCGGAAGCCGTACAGGTGGAGCTGGACGTGTGCTGGGTGCAGTTCGCGGGACAGGATCCGCTTGCCTATATTCCGAAATATGCAGGCCGCCTGCCGCCGCTGCATTTGAAGGATTTCAGCAAGGATGCGGAAGGCAAGATGCAGACGCTGGAGCTGGGCCAAGGCTCGGTTAACCTGCCGGGAGTCATCCAGGCGGCGTCCGACGCCGGGGTGGAATGGCTGATCGTCGAGCAGGACCACTGCCAGAACCCGCCGCTGGAAAGCGTCTCGAACAGCTTGAACTGGGTAAAGCAAAATTACTTGAACCAATTTTAATCCAAATCGATCCAGTAGAAGAGGGGACCCATCGATGAGCAAAGTAAAAGTAGCGGTAGTCGGTCGCGGCGCCATTGCGCAGCGCCGGCATATTCCGGAGTATGCGGCAAATCCGAACGTAGAACTGATCGCCTTCTGCGATCCGGTGACGGAGCGCGCGGAGAAAATGGCGGAAACTTACGGCGGAAATTCCTACGCCAGCTATGAGGAGCTTCTCAAGAACGAGAAGCCGGATGCGGTCAGCGTCTGCACGCCGAACTACCTCCATGCGCCGGTCACCATAGCCGCGGCGAAAGCCGGAGCGCATGTCCTCGTCGAGAAGCCGATGGCCGGCTCCGAGGAAGAGGGCCTGAAGATGATCGAAGCGGCCCGCGAGGCCGGAGTTTTTCTGATGGTCGGGCACAATCAGCGCCTGATGCCGCCGCACGTAAAGGCCAAGGAAATCCTTGATTCCGGCCGGCTCGGCCGAGTGCTGACGTTCCGTACTTCCTTCGGCCATGCCGGTCCGGAAGGCTGGAGCGTAGACGGACGAGGCAACTGGTTTTTCCGTAAGGAAGAAGCGATTATGGGCGCCATGGGCGACCTCGGCGTGCACAAATCCGACTTCATCCGCTACCTGCTGAACGACGAGATTTCCGAAATCGCCGGCTTTATCGGCACGATCGATAAGGAAGGCACCGATGTCGACGACAACGCGGTTTGCATTGTGCGGATGAAGAGCGGCGCGATCGGCACGCTGGTAGCGAGCTGGACGCAGTACAAGGGCGGCGACAACGGCACGGTGCTGTGGTGCGAGAACGGCGTCATGAAGATCGGGACGGACAAAGGCGACGAAGTAATCGTCGAGTCGCGGAACGGCAACGTGGAAACGTACAAGGTGGGAGCGATGGCGACCAACGAGAAGCAGGTGCCGAGCGGCGTCATCGACGCCTTCGTTGACTCGATCGTGACCGGTACGCCGCCGAGCATTTCCGGCGAAGAAGGCCTGCGTTCGCTCAAGGCCATCCTGGGCGCCTTCGAATCGCAAGCTGCAGGGAAAGTCATCAAGCTTTAAGCATAAACCAACGGTGTCTCGGATCAAGCGATCCGGGGCACCTTTTTTTTCTGGGTGCGATTAGATCAATATAAGAGATTGACATCTCGGCAAAGAAGAAATAGATTTATAGTTAATGTTACAATTTATTTGTAATAAAACAAAATTATTGTTTTAAAAGGACGGTGTGCGCGGCAATGACTACTCAAATGTACAGGAAAGATTATCCCAGGCCCCAATTCGTCCGGGAAGAATGGCTCAGCTTGAATGGGGAGTGGGATTTCCGGTTTGATGATGAGAACCGGGGGAAGCGGAGGAGTGGTACCGGCAGTTTGAAGGTGATCGGAAAATTACGGTGCCGTTTACTTATGAAACCCAAGCGAGCGGAATCGGGGATGAAGGGGTCCACCCGTTTGTCTGGTATCAACGCAAGCTGGAAGTTCCGAAAGAGAAGGCGGGCCAGCGCGTGATCCTGCATTTTCAAGCGGTCGATTACATTGCCCGGCTGTGGATTAACGGTACGTATGTCGGACAGCACCAGGGCGGATACGCCGCGTTTTCTTTCGATATCACGCCGTACCTCGAATTCGGCGCTTCCAATACCGTGGTCGTCAAAGCGGATGACAGCCAAAGCTGCACGCGCCTCGAGGAAAGCAGCGCTGGGTTGATCACAATTTCGAGTGCTTTTACGTTCAGACGACAGGGATCTGGCAAAGCGTCTGGCTGGAGTACGTGTCACCCTCGCATCTGAAAGCGGTCAAAATGACGCCGGATCTGGATGCACGCTCCGTACGATTCGAATACCAGACACATATTTCCCCGCGGCGGGACAGCTTCGTTTGGAAACGATCATTCGTTTTCAGAACAAGTCGCTGAAGCAAACCAGCCTCATCATCGACCGCCCGTGGCTGCAAATGGACGTGGGCTTGTTTCATGAAGCCAACGGCCCTTGGAAGATTGCGGTGTGGTCTCCGGAGCGAGCCGAACTTATATGATGTGGAATTCAAATTATACGAAGACGACCGGCTCATCGATCATGTCTATTCTTATTTCGGCATGAGGAAAATCTCCATCCAAAATGGAAAGGTGCTTCTCAACAATACGCCGTACTACCAGCGTCTGATTTTGGATCAGGGCTATTGGCCGGATAGTCATTTGACACCGCCTTCCGAAGAAGCCTTACTCGAAGATATCGAGAAGATTCTCGCTATGGGCTATAACGGAGTCCGCAAGCATATGAAGATCGAGGACGCCCGATTCCTTTACTGGTGTGATGTGAAGGGACTATTGGTATGGTCCGAAATGGCGGCCACCTTCGAATTTAATGACGAGGCCGTCGAGACTTTCACCAAGGAATGGGTGGAGATTGTGAGACAGCAGTACAATCATCCGTCGATCGTCACTTGGGTTCCTTTCAACGAGTCTTGGGGCATTCCGCAAGTGCTGACAGATGTCCAGCAGCAGAAGTTTACCGAAAGCATTTACCACCTTACCAAATCGCTGGATCCCCACCGGCCTGTTATTGTGAATGACGGCTGGGAGCATACGGTCTCCGATATTGTCACTTTGCACGATTACGAGGAGAAAGGAACGAAGCTGTACGAGCGGTATGCCGACAAAGGGGCGCTGTTGAACGGCGAAATCTCCTTTAACAACTGGAAGTATGCCATGGCCCAAGGCTATGCCTACCGCGGTCAGCCGGTCATCGTAAGCGAATTCGGCGGCATTGCGTTCCGTACGGACACAGGATGGGGCTATGGGAATCAAGTGGCTACGGAAGAGGCTTTTATCGAACGGTTCCGGGGGATCACGCAGGCAATTAAGGATTTGGACTATATCTGCGGCTATTGTTATACGCAAATCACCGACGTGCAGCAAGAAGTGAATGGCCTGCTGACAGAGGACCGTAAGCCGAAAGTACCGCTGGAGACGATTAAAGAAATTAATTTGGCTTAATTTGCGAAAATACCGACGGGAGCTTGACCTTATGCATAAGGTCAGGTTCTTTTTCTTTCTTAACAATTTGCGATGATCGTAAAATGTTCCACCCGGTTATTTAGGAAACCGTAGAAATCGTAATATCGTTCACCTAATGCAGGCCGATTTTAGGTGTTGGTGGCTGGAGCGGATCGTTACACTAAGAAAAGTAAGCCCTTTCATCCATATTTTATTTAGGAGGTATCGTAATGTATAAAAAGAGCTTGTCCGCCTTATCGGCTGTGCTGATCTTCTTCATGATCATCGGCGCGGTCCCGGCCTTCGCCGCGAACGGCCCGATCATTTGGGGATCCACGTCAACGGTGACGAACATCAACACCTTTACGGACGCCGGTCCCGACGCCCGTGGGATCAGCCCCGGTACATTTGGCTCGGAATACCCGCGTATGCTTAAACTGGCTAACGGCGATTGGCTTGCCGTCGCGGCGATTTATGACAACAACGGTTATACCAAGGTGTCATGGGGCGGAACGCGCTTGCAGGTGTTTCGCAGCACGGACAACTGCCGGACTTGGAGCCTCGCAGCCACCCTTTGGGAGGACGGACGGGACCTGGATAACGGCCAATTGGCGCAGCCGCCGAATGGAGACCTTCTGCTTGCGATGCGTTCCGTTCGCTGGCAGGAGTCTTACCAGCTGAAGGTGTATAAAAGCACCAACGGAGGATCGGCCTGGAGCTATTTAAGCACCATTGATGAGAATAACGGCACGCCGGGCTCTCTGGGCAATCCGGACAAAGGGGTTTACGAACCGCATATGTACTTTTTAAACGATGGTTCGCTGGCCGTGATGTATGCGAATGAGAAGCACGTAACGGAGAATCCGTCTTACAGCCAGATCATTTCGGAGAAGATTTCCACGAACGGCGGAGCCAGCTGGGGCAGCGAAATCTTCGTAGCTTGGGATCCGGGCAATGCCGCTTCCCGCCCTGGCATGCCGGTTTGGACGAAGATGGCGAACGGGCAGTACATCGTTTCTTATGAAGTGTGCGGCACGCAAAACTGCAATATTTTTTACAAAAAAAGCGGCGACGGCAAGACATGGACCAGCGGCATCGGTACGAAGGTACCGACGAATCAGCACGGCGGCCCTTACATCCTATCCCTGACGGACGGAAGACTTGTGCTCAGCTCGAATTCCAATGTGATTTCAATCAGCAATGATTATGGCAATACCTGGTACGATAACGACGTATCGGCCTTCGGCAATACGCTATGGGGCGCGATCTATCAAACGGCTTCCAATGAAATTGCGTTCATTGATTCGGTGGACCGCAGCGTCGGAGGGCACAATATTCAAGTCCGTTTCGGTACGCTGACTACGGCGTATACGAACGATTTTTCCGCAAACGACAACGGGTGGGTTCATTATGGCGGAAGCTGGAGCGTGAACGGAGGTTCCTATAACCTGACTTCAAGCGGCGCGGATAAGTCGATTCTTACCCCTTATCCGTCCGGCCGGAACTATACGCTGGAAGGGGATATCAAGCTGAATAACGCGGGGCAGGGCGACCTGATCTTCAACGTGACGAATCCGTCGACGGGGACGGACAGCTTGTCGGGTTATGGAGCGGGCATCGATTCGTCGGGGCTCGTCTGGCTGGGGCGGTTCAACAACAGCTGGACGCCGCTGAGCACGGTGAATACGGCGATAGCTACGGGCACCTGGTACCATATGAAGGTGGTTGTAAACAACGGGAATATCAAAGTATACGTAGGCGATATGACCACGCCGAAGATCAGCATCGACGATGCGACCTTTGCCAACGGGACGATCGGCGTGCGGGGCGGATTCAACAACAGTGTAAGCTTCGATAATATTAAAATTACTAATTCCTGAACATGCAGAGGGGCCTCAGGCTCCTCTTTCAAACTGCCCAAGAAAGTGGTTTTCGAGAAGGGATGAGATAGATACGGAAGTGGATACCCCACCCCCTCGTAAACCTCTATTCCTACATTTAACCACTTACTTGGGAAACCCTGAGAGGAGCCTTCGGGCTCCTTTTTGCGCTGGGATCGGGTCTAATCGTACATTTCACCGGCAATCGTAAGATCGTCTACCTTTTCCATGTTCTTCCTTGGCCACACCTTAAGTTTGTTCCCCCAAGTCGGTCTTTTTATCGGTTTGGGGCATGCGTCAATCGTTGTAAAGTAATAGGCAGGAGGAAGGCTTTATAAGGGTTTGAAAAGGCTTTCTCCCCACATCATTCAGCAAGAGAGAGGGTTGCAATGCACATGAAAAAGAAGTTAACAAGCATGTTAACGGCAAGTATGGCGCTTGCCCTGGTGGTATCGGGCTGTTCGAGCCCCAAAGAAAGCGATCCCAAAACCGCGAGCTCCCCGGCGGCGGAGACGAAAGGAAACAGCCCGGTCGAGATTACGTTCTGGAATATGTTCGGCGGCGGGGAAGGCGATTTCGTAGATCAAATCATTAAAGGCTTCAATGATTCCCAGAAGGAAGTGACCGTCAAGCGGCTCCGTCTGGAGTCCAACGAATACTATGCGAAGCTCGGCACCGCCTTATCTTCATCCAAAGGGCCGGACGTGGCGGTCGCTCACGTGGACCGGATCTCGCCGTTCGTCAAGGCCAAGCAAATCGTACCCGTCGATCAGCTCGCGGCCAAGGTCGGATTCGATTTGAAGCAGATTTCGGATTCCAATTTGAAAAGCGTTACTTATGACGGCAAACCGTACGCCATTCCGCTGGATACGCACTTCCACATGTTTTATTACAATAAGGATTTGCTCAAGAAAGCGGATCTTCTGAACGATGACGGCACGCCTAAACTGGGCGATATGACGCCGGAAGGATTCAAGAAGATGTTGGCGCAAATCCATGCCAAAGTGCCGGATGTGCAGGCGCTGGCGGTCAACACGCCTTATTTCCAGGAGCCCTTCCTGAACATGTATTATGAAGCCGGCGGCGATTTGCTCAATGCGGATTTGAATAAAGCGGCGATCAACAACGATAAAGCGCTCAGCGTATTGAAGTTTTATCTGGATTTGTACAACAACAAATACAGCGATTTGAACGATAAAACCCCCTGGGATTCGTTCCACAGCGGGAAAGCGGCTTTATGGTTCGGCGGCGTATGGGAAGCCGGGCCGCTGCTGAACGACAAATCGCTCAATATCGGCGCGATGCCGCTTCCGGCTATTTTCGGCGACCAGACGCATTGGGCCAGCTCGCACCTGCTTGTCGTTCCGTCTTATGTCACGCCTGAGAAACAAGAGGCGGCGGCGAAGTTCATGAAGTACTTCTCGGAGGTCGGCGGCAAAACTTGGGGACAAGCGGGACATGTGCCGGCGAACAGCAAAGTTACATCCAGCGAAGAGTATTTGAAATTGCCGTATAGAAACTTCTTTATCGAAGCTCAAAAAACGGTGAAATTCGCGCCGAAAACCGATAAGTACACGACAATTATCACGACGGTATCCGAAGTGCTGCAAAATATTATTTTCAGTAAGCAAACGCCTGAGGAAGGCCTCAAAAACATGGAGAAGCAAATCAACGATATCTTAGCCAATTAGACTTGCAGGCAAGAAGCGGGTGGGGCCGCCGGCTCGGAAGCAGAGCAGGCTCCCCCGTGCTTTGTATAAAGATACAAGGAGAATAACCAATGGATACGAAAGTGAGAGAGAGCGACAGGACATTGGTCCTCCGCAAACCGTATGCGTCACCCTTTGTTAGAGAATTAAAGGCGATCGTCTATCTGCTGCCTTTCCTCATTCCGTTCGCTGTGTTCTATCTCTGGCCGGTATGCCGCGGCGCCTGGATGAGTCTTCACGTCTGGGGCATTCAAGGGATGCAGAAATATGTAGGGCTTGGAAACTATAAAAAGATTTTTACCGATCAAGACTTTTACTTATATGTTTGGCATTCGATTTATTTTGTGATCCTATGCACACCTACGGTGATCGTGCTTGGCCTTGTACTGGCCCTCATCATTAACCGGAATATCCGGTTTCGGACCCTCATTCGTTCCATGTATTTTCTGCCTTATGTGCTGTCCGTCTCCGTCATCAGTTTCATTTGGTCGCGGCTTTTCGACTCCAAGTACGGTCCGATTAACGCACTGCTGAAGCTCTTGGGTGCACCCGGAGATATTCACTGGCTTACGGACAAGCATTTTGTCTGGTGGGCCATTACCCTAACGACCGATTGGTGGACCGTCGGATTCGTGATGGTCCTGTTCCTGGCCGGTTTGCAGGAAATACCGACCGATCATTATGAAGCTGCGAAAATAGATGGCGCCGGCGCTTGGAAGCAGTTTTGGCATATTACGCCGCCAGGCTTGTCGAGAGTCATGAAAATACAGGTTTTTTATCAAATCATCGCAAGTTTGAAGCTGTTCGGGCAAGTGCAAATCATGACCGGCGGCGGTCCGGGAGACTCCACGAATACGATGATCCGCTACATCTATGTCACGGGTTTCAAGAAAGATATGTTCGGTCTTGCTTCCGCGCAGTCCATTGTATTTTGCCTGATCATGCTGCTGATCGCCGTTATTCAGTTTAAATTGACGGACAGTAAAGACTGACGGAGGTTGAACATGAAATCCATCGCGCTTAACATCATCGCCGGGGTGCTCGCCCTTGCCTTTATTTTCCCGCTCATCTGGATGCTGCTCGTGTCCCTGAAACCGGATGGAGTCAATGTCTACACGCTTAGCGACTGGGTGAATTTCTCGGATCTGAATGTGAACAATTACGTGAAAGTCATCAAGGATTCGCAAATTTTGAGATGGACTTGGAACAGTGCCGTGATCGGCGTGCTGACGACGATTCTTTCGATATTTCTCAGCTCGTTAGCGGCGTTCTCCTTCTCCAAACTGGCTTTCAAATCCAAAAATGGGCTCTATTTGCTTATTGTATCCGGTCTGCTGATTCCAACCGAAGCGATACTCATTCCGCTCTATGAAACGACGCTGCATCTGAAGCTCATCGATAACATCTGGGCGATCATTCTTCCCGGTCTCACGAATCCCATCGGCATCCTGCTGCTCAAGCAGTTCATGGATGGCGTTCCCAAGGATTATATCGAGGCTGCGCAGCTGGACGGGTGCAGGGATTTCGGTCTCTGGTGGCGGATTTGCCTGCCGCTTACGAGATCGGCTATGGTATCCGTAGGCATCTTCTTCTTCATCTTGTCGTGGAACAATTTTCTATGGCCTTATTTGTCGATTACGTCGCAGGAAAACATGATCTTATCGGCAGGACTCCCGACCTTTTTGTCGAATAATACGATGTCTTTGAATTTAATCATGGTCGCCAGTGCGATTGCGGCGATTCCGACCATTCTGGTATTCGTATTTCTGCAGCGCCATATCGTTCAAGGGGTGGCGATGTCGGGAATTAAAGGGTAGCCTAGCGATCCCCCTAAACCGAAAGGGGTTTTCATCATTGACCCAGACTTCAGGTACGCCTAGCCGATTCCGGAGAAATCCGTTTTTCTCATGGCTTCATATATGGACGAGCAGCATACGTTACAAATGGATGCTGCTTTTATTTCTATTTTCCTTAACTCCGCCGCTGGCTATGGGGTTTATTTCTTTTTCGATCTCCAAATCCGCGATTAACAAGAAGGTAACGGAATATTCCGAGCAGCTGCTCAAGCAAACCGCCGATAACATCGATACCCGGCTGGGGATTTATAAAGATATGATGATGCAGGTCGTGAACAATAACGACATCGTCTCCATGCTGCGTACGCTTGACAGCACGCCGGGGGCGCAGTACGACTTGGACAGCCTGACCCTGACGACGAAGCTGTCCACCATCATTGCGATTAATCAGGATTTTCAATCCATCTCCTTTATATCCCCGAAGCATTATATTAAAGGGATCTACCGCTGGAGCGACCGCTCGAATGAGAAAGTATCCCCGTTCCTTCAGACGCTGGAGGACGGGAGCCATTTCCGCTGGTTTCCCACCCGGCAGGGCACCTATGTAGACAGCTTGAATACGCAGAATGTCAATGTGTTCTCGCTGGCCAAACAGATTTACAAGACTTCGGACGATAGCCCGATCGGCATTGTCGCCGTGCTGGACATTCGTGAAGATGTGCTTAAAGAGCTAGGCGCCAAGACGACGAAGAGCAACATGGATATCTCAAGCTTTGTCATAGACGGCGACCGGCCGAATCATTTCGTATCCGGACAGCCGGTTCCTGGGCAGGAGCGTAACTCAGGTCTTAGGCGAAAACGGTTACACCCAAATCGTGCGTTCTCCCTTGGAAGAGTCCGGTTTCCCGCTCAAGAATGACGGGCGCGGCTGATCGTGAATTATAAAAAGCTGCATACGAACGACTGGATCGTGGTGAATGTGATCTCGGAATCGTCCTTGTATAAGGACTCGAACCGCCTGCTGCAAATTATTTTGATCCTGGCGTCGATCTGTATTCTCTTTTCGATCCTGACGGCGATGTTCCTGGCCAATTCGATCTCAAAGCCTATCCTGAACATGATTCGGGTGATGAGGCTGGTGATGTCGGGAGATCTTAGCGTACGGTTCAAAGCGAAGCCCCGCCATGACGAGTTTGATATCTTAGGCGAAAATTTCAACTACATGGTAACGCGGATCGACGAGCTGTTAACAACGGTTTATGAAGAGCAGAATCAGAAACGCGTGGCGGAGCTCAAAGCGCTGCAGGCGCAGATCAACCCTCATTTTCTATATAATACGCTGGACATCATCAAATGGACGGCGCCGCTGCAGAAGGCGAATCATGCTGCGGAGATGGTCAGCCTGCTGTCGCGGCTGCTCCGGATCAGTCTGGGCAAGGGAGAAGAGACGGTTACGGTCGAAGAAGAAATCGAGCATGTCCAGTGCTACTTGGGTATTCAGAAGTTCCGGTTTAATTTTAATATCGAAACGTTTATTCATCTGGATGAGGATGTTCGCTCGCTCCGCACGCCGAAGCTGATTCTGCAGCCGATTGTGGAGAATGCGATTCTCCATGCGTTCACGGACCGCGAGTCGGGCGGGGAGATTCACATCAGCTGCACGCGCCGTCCCGACGGCGGTATCCGGTTTGAAGTGGCGGATAACGGGCGCGGGATGGAGCCGGCCGATGTAAAAGGCGACGGTACGAATCAAGGGCTGTCCGGTGACAAGACAAGCGGCATCGGCCTTGCGAATGTGGATGAACGGATCAAGCTGATTTGCGGCAAACCTTATGGCATTGACATTCAAAGTGAGCCTGGAAGCGGTACGCGGATCGGAATCCGGCTTCCTGTGATGGAGTAGGAGGATCCTTATGCTTCGCGTTGTGATAGTCGAAGACGAATACATTGTCAGGTACGGCATTCGGTCTATGATCGATTGGGAGAAGGTGGGGCTGGCCGTGATCGGCGAAGCTTCCAACGGACAGGAGGCCCTGGAGCTCATCGTGCAGGAGCCGCCGGATATTCTGATTACCGACATCAAGATGCCGGTCATGGACGGACTGGCTTTAATAGCGGAAGTACGCAAATTCAGTCCGCATATGAAAATCTTGATTCTCAGCAATTTGGAAGATTTTCAATATGCCAAGGAAGCGATCCGCTACGGCGTTTCGGAATATTTAATCAAGTCGGATATGATGCCGCGGGATTTTGAAGAAGCCTTGATGAAGGTGAAGGAAGCCATTGAAGAGGCTTCTTCCATTAGCGGGGAGAAGCGGTCCGCGACCTATGGAACCTATGGTAAAAGAAAAGCTGCTGCTGGATCTGGTTCAAGGCTCTCAGACCGATGCCGCGAGTGTACAAAATGCGGTTGAAAGCCTAGGACTTCAGCATAGGAAGCTGCCGCTGTATGTGCTGCATCTCAGCAAGAACGCGCTGGATCTGAGCGTCACGGAAGAACAAGCTTATATCCGAAAGGCGCTGGACAGCGTTCTGGCCGCCGAATATGATGCCGACTACGAAGTATTCCCGGATAAACAGGGCGAAATGAACGTCCTCTTATTTGCAGGCGGGACGACCGCCCAAAGCTCCAAAGCCGTGAGGGAGATTGCCGAATCGATCCTCGCTCATCTCATCGATCATTATGCAATGGGTTGTACCGTCGGGGTAAGCAGAGGGGTCCTGGAATGGACCGATCTGCATGATGCCTATGAGCAGGCTTTGACCGCTGCGAAGTACAAGATGTTTGTCGGCGGCGGCCAAGTCATAGTGTATGGCGTGGACTATGTGCCTGCGGAGAGCCGGCTTGCCGAGAATCTGAAAGTAAGCACGAATCATATTCACTCCATGGTTTACGCTTATCAGTCCAAGGAGCCGCAGGCGTACCTGGAAGAGATCTTCGGGCAGTTAGCCTCCCGCAAAGATCCCGAGATGGTGCAAATCATCTCACTCGAGCTCTTGATTCTGCTCACGACCCTTTGGTCGGATGTGTCCAGTGATCAAGAAAGCGTCCTTCATTTGAAGAAGCAGTACTTCGACCAGCTGTCCAAGCTGGAGACGATTCAGCAGAGCAAAGCCTGGTTCCTGAAGGCCTTCGAAGAGCTTGTCCAGCACATGATCCGGGTCTATAACAGCGACCGCAACAGCATTATCAAGGCGACGCAATATATGCAGATGAACTATCACCAGGAAATCTCTCTGCAATCGATCAGCAGTCTGGTGCATTTAAGCAAAAATTATTTCGCCAACCTGTTCAAAAAAGAAATGGGCGAAAGCTTTCTGGAGCATTTAACGCGCATCCGCATTGAGAAAGCCAAGGAACTATTGAGGAGTGAGCTCAAGACGGCGGATATCGGACATTTGGTAGGGATTCCGGATCCTAAATATTTCTCCAAGGTGTTTAAGAAAATCGCCCACGTTTCTCCTTCGGAATACCGGAATCGGTTCAGGAGAGAAGGCTAGGCCCGCCTTTTCCGGTAAGTCTAATGCAAACGCTTACCGGGCGGTATGCAGGTAAAGTGGAGAGTGATTGTCATTTTCATGTTAATTAAGCGCGGAGGCCTCATCGTATCGTTGTTCTCCATGCTGGTGTTCATCGGAACAGGCTGCTCGGGGACCTTTGGAGGGAACGCGGAGCAATCGGCCGGAAGCAAAGTGCCGGCGCCGGGGAACAAAGCCCCTGTCGAGATATTGTTTTGGAATCCTTTCGGTGGCGGGGAAGGGGATTACGTCGAGCAATTGGTTCAAGGCTTTAATACCTCGCAGAGAGAGATTTTCGTCAAACAGCTTCGTCTGGAATCCAACGAGTACTATGTGAAACTAACTACCGCGCTGTCTTCCGGGAAGGGGCCGGATGTCGCCGCCACGCATGCCGATCGATTGCTGCCCTTCGTGAAGGCGAAGCAGATTATGCCGCTGGGCGGCTTGGCGACCGAAACGGGTTTTGACTTCCATGAAGTGGAAGAAGCCAATGTGCGGAATGTGAGCTTGGACGGCAAGCCTTACGCTGTACCGATCGATACGCATTTTCACATGCTTTATTATAATAAAGCGATTCTGAAGAAAGCCGGATTGTTGAACGAGGACGATACGCCGGCACTCGGAGAGGCGTCACCGGAGGGCTTCATCCGCATGCTGCAGCAAATTCGGTTGAAAGTCCCGGATGTCCAGCCGATTGCGGTGAACACGCCTTTCTTTCAGGAGCCGTTCCTGGACCTGTACTACGAGGCGGGCGGCGATTTGCTGAGTCCGGATCGAACGAAAGCGGCGATTCATAATGACAAAGCGCTCAGCGTGCTGAAATTTTATCAGAAGCTGTATGCCAGCCGGTTGGCCGATTTAAGCGATAAAACCCCATGGGACTCCTTCCACGAGGGGAAAGCCGCCTTATGGTTCGGAGGCGTCTGGGAAGCGGGTCATCATCTAAGCGATAAGTCCTTGCCGGTTGGCATTATGCCCCTTCCGCTCATCTTCGGCAGTTCTACGCAGTGGGGAAGCTCGCATACGCTGGTGGTCCCGGCTTATGTGAATAAGGAGAAACAGCTAGCGGCCATGACCTTTATCAAATATTTTTCGGAAGCCGGCGGGATCACCTGGGGGCAGGCCGGACATGTGCCGGCGAATCGGGCGGTCGCACAAAGCGAGGCGTACCGGCAGATGCCCTACCGCAAGCTCTTCATCGAAGCGCAGCATCATGTTAAATTTGCGCCGCAAACCGACAAATATACGGCGATCTATACAACGCTGTCCGAGGACCTCCAAAACATCGTACTGAGGGGTTTGGATCCGGAAGAAGGACTCGCGGCGCTGGAGAAGAAGATTAATGATATTTTAGCCAATTAGGCAAGGGATGCTTAAGCGTCAAACAGCCCCCATCCTGCACACAAGGTGAGAGCTGTTTGGACTTCATATTCTCTGGGAAGTGGGGAAAACGATCATTTCGTTAACCGAGACCGATGCAGGTTGTTCAATGGCATATCGGATGGTCGCTGCAATATCCGCGCCTCCGAGAGGAATGACATCTTTGAACGATTGAGACATGGCAGATAGAACCTCTTGGTCCGTAATGGTTTGCAATAATTCAGTGGCAACAGCCCCTGGGGAAATGATCGTAGTACGAATAGGTTGATCGGGCCGCAGACTCTTTGCGGAAGCCTTCCGTAATGGCGCGTACAGCAAATTTAGTACCGCTGTAAACAGCACCGCTTGGAAAAACTTCATGGCCGGCCGCTGAGGAAACGTTGATAATGTGGCCTTCATTCCGTTCCTCCATGTGCGGGTACACGGCTCGCGATGCCGTACAAGACGCCTTTGATATTTACATCGATCATCCGGTCCCACTCGTCCACTTTCCCGTTCCTGATGAAAGAAAGCGGCATGATTCCTGCATTGTTGACAAGAATATCGATTTGACCGAATGTATCCAGAGCGAGCCTGCACGAGCGAAGCCATATCGGCCCTAGAGGTGACGTCCGTAACCCGATACTCGGCCTGACCGCCTGCCGCTTCAATTTCTTGCTTCAGATTAGCCAACCGGTCTTCCCGGCGTGCCGCAAGCATCACCTTTATTCCGCTGCGCGCCAGCTCCTTTGCGGTTGCCTCTCCAATACCGCTGCTTGCGCCCGTTATAATCGCCACTTTCCTTTCCATACCGATACCTCCCGAATGAATGTTTTGTGCAGTCGTTCAGCACAAGCCAAATTCTAGTAGCTAGAGAGAACTCTAGGTCAAGAGGTATTTTGACATGCCAATCAATGCCTGTGGATCTCCTCCTTCTTTCTTTTGGCGTACAATTCCATGATGACATTGATCATGTCGATGCAGGACCTCAGCGTCTTCATTTGTTCTTCTACCTTTTCTTTATGGTTTTCGAATAGCCGCATACGTTCCTCCATGGTATCGTCGCCTTCCGAACAGAGATGGGCGCAGTCTCTAATCTGTGCCAGGGGCATGCCGGTAAGACGAAGATAATTAAGAATCTTGATCCACTGCAGATCCATGTCGTCAAAGATGCGGATGCCTTTTTCGTTTCTTTTGATAGCCGGCAGTATGCCTTCTTTCTCATAAAACCGCAAGGTGTGAATGGACAATCCCGTCACTTCCGCCACTTGGCCTATGGTATATTGCTTGTTATTTTCCATTTCGAGCCCTCTCCTTTGTCGTGAAGCCGAATATCTGCCCTTATGCATTAACTTCTCATCCAAATCATACCACATCCAAAATACGCACAAGAGGCTGACAATCCGCTGATGAAAGCCTGACCCGCCGAAACTTTTTGCCCCTATGACGCGTTCTGTATAAGGGACACTCATGGGAGGTAGGGGAAGCAATGCATAAGAAGAAGAAGGTGATCGCGGCCGTCCTCGGCTTGATGCTGGCCGGTTCGGCGACCGCGAATGCATATGAATCAAGGCTGACGCCTTTTCGCGATTTGGGGGAGAACGATTGGGCGGCGGAGCATGTCTACACGCTGGCCGCAGTTCAAGCGGTGGACGGCTACGCGGACGGCGGGTTTCATCCGCTGGTCGCCATGTCGCGCGAAGAGTTCATCAAGATGATGACGGCGGCCGCCCGGGCCGAGACGGATCCGCAACTGCCGAAGACGGTCATTGCCGATGTGACGCCGGAGCGCTGGTCTTATCCGATGATCACAGCGGCGCTGCAGCGGCACTGGGTCGACGCCATGCTGGACA
The DNA here is from genome assembly GCA_024704175.1 of Paenibacillus sp. P25. Classification (GTDB taxonomy): domain Bacteria; phylum Bacillota; class Bacilli; order Paenibacillales; family NBRC-103111; genus Paenibacillus_G. Next base: position 5,478,428 of record CP085629.1, on the reverse strand, counting down.
GCGGCGGCGGCTTCCGGCCGGCGGAGCCGATCCGCCGCGAGGAAGTGGCTTACGCGATGGGCGCGATGCTGATGGACAAGTCGCCGGACGCCGAGCGGAAGGCGTGGCTGGATCGCGGTTGGCGGAAAGAACAGGGGGCTAAGGCATTCCCGGACGCGGGACGCGTGGACGAGGCGCTGGCGCCTTATGTTTATTATGCCGTGAATCAAGGCATGTTCGAAGGCAGTGACCGCGGTCTGGACCCGGACAGCCCGCTTAGCCGACAGGAAGCGGCGGCCGTGATCGACCGGTCGCTTCATAAGGAAGCGGAAGGCAAGCCGCTGCAGGTGACCGGCTTTTATGCGGTACAGTCGTATGGCGGCATCGGAAGCATGCCGCCTGCTGGATCGGGTGTCGCTGGGCTGGTGGCATCTCGCCTACGAGGGCGGCGGTTCGGCCCGGCTCGATACGTCCGGCGACCCGTTCAAGTTCAACCTCCCGAATGGCTGGGAGGAAGTAACGGCGGCCGCCGACCGGAGCTCGGTTGCCAAAGAGCCGCTGGTCTTCGCCAACAAAACGCACCGCGTGGAGGAATTTCTCGGGGACGGTGCGGCAAGAAAAGCCTTCGTCGATTCGCTGGTAAGTGCCGCAAACGACCCGAAATTCGGTTTTACCGGCGTTTGCATCGATTTTGAGGATTTGTACGGTGCGGAAAGACGGGACGAGTTCACTCGGCTGATTACGGATATAAAGTCCGCCCTGGGCGGCAAGAAGCTGACCGTCGCCGTTCCGCCGATCACTTATTATCAAGGCTACGATTTGAAGGCCATCGGGGAACGGGCGGACCGCGTCATTCTGATGGCGTATAACTTCCTCAGTAAGCCCGACCGTTTGCCGTCCTCGCCGCTTCCGCTTGTGGCGGAGGCGGTCCAGGATACGCTGGAGGCCGGCGTACCGAAGGAGAAGCTCGTGCTCGGGATCGGCAAGAAGACCGATCAATTCATCGGTCAAGGCGGGAGCACGACCTATGCGTCGCCCGCAAGCGCCGCGGTGGAGGACCGGTTGAAAAAGCCGGGGGTGCAGCAATCCCTTGCGGTGCCGTATCTGGTGAAGCGGATCGGGTACACGGAAGGCGGCACGAACGAATTATTCTATGAGGATGCGGACAGCATCGACCGGAAAATATGGCTCGCCCGCTACTATGGTCTGCAGGGCATAGCGCTTTGGTACATGGGCCAGTTCACGGACGCCGACTGGCGCGGATCGCTGCGTTGGGCCGGTAACGGAAGCGCCTGTAAAACCTTCTCATCCCTTGATCCTACAGGGGAGAGAAGGTTTTTTTTCAATTCATGGAAAAAACCTCTTGCCAAAACTAATGATATTAGTTATTATACTAATATAAATAGTATTCGGGAGGTAATAACGATGAAAATGACTAAAAACGGTGCTTTGTATCAACTTGCTTTTTTACCGCGGCTCTTTCCGGTGAACTGCTACCTGGTGGAGGAAGAGAAGGAACTGACGCTGGTCGATGCGGCGATGCCGTTCAGCGTCAAGGGGATTCTGCAGGCGGCGGAACGGATCGGGAAGCCGATCACGCGAATTGTGCTGACGCATGCGCACGGGGATCATATCGGGGCGCTCGATGGGCTCAAGCAGGCGCTCCTGCAGGCGCAGGTCCTGATCTCCGCGAGAGATGCGAAGGCTGCTGGCCGGCGACCGCGAGCTGGAGGCCGGCGAGCCGAATACACCGGTGAAAGGGGACGTGCCGAAGCCGGGAGCGGTGAAGACGAAGCCCGATGTGCTTTGCTGCAGGACGGGGACCGGATCGGTTCGCTGAAAGCTATAGCCGCGCCGGGGCATACGCCGGGGATGATGGCTTTTCTGGATGAGCGCAGCGGCGCTTTGATCGCGGGCGATGCGTTCCAGGTACGCGGCGGCGTGGCGGTATCGGGCGTGGTGAAGCCGTGGTTTCCTTTTCCGGCGATGGCTACATGGAACAAACCCGTTTCGCTGGAGAGCGCGCGGAAGCTGAGAAGTCTGAAGCCGACTCTGCTCGCCGTGGGGCATGGCGTCATGATAGCGGATCCGCTGTCCGTCATCGACCGGGCGATTGCAGAAGCGGAGGCCAGCCTGGCATAAGCTGAAGTTGAATAGTAAAGAAGGGAGTATGGTGTTTTATGGCATACAGGCAAGGAATTGATAAAGGAGCGGTCCTGCAGGCCGCATTGGATATTGCGAATGAACAAGGGATCGAGCAGGTGACCTTGGCCGCCATCGCCGCCAAACTTCGGGTGAAGACTCCTTCGCTTTATAACCACATTAAAGGTTTGCCGGATCTCAGGGCTGAGCTTGCTGTGCTCGGCTTGACCCGGATCAGGGAAGCGATGACCGAAGCGGTCATCGGCAAATCGGGCGACGATGCGCTGCTGGCCGTTGGGCTCGCCTATGTCGCTTTTGCAAGGAAGAATCCGGGCTTATATGATTCGATCGTTTCAGGAGCGGACTTGTCCAACCCGGCCCTCGCCGAAGCGGGCGATCAGTCGCTCTCGTTCCTTCTCCGGATTCTCGACAGCTACAAATTCGGTGAAGAGGAAGCGCTCCATGTCGTGCGGGGGCTGCGCAGCATGATGCACGGCTTTGCCTCTCTGGAGATGAAGCAAGGCTTCCAAATGGAGATGGACCGTGACGTTAGCTTAAGACACCTGCTGAGCACCTACCTGCGGGGCTTGCATACACCGGGGAACTAATGCGGATTGCAGATAAATCCATCAGACAAAGGAGCGAGTGGGCATGATCCTGACGATCGTTAACATGGTGGTTCCGCCCGTATTTTTTCTGCTGGAACTGGCGGCTCTGGCCGCCCTCGGCTACTGGGGCTTCCATACGGGCACGGGCTGGACCTTCAGATGGTCGCTTGGCGTCGGCACCCCGCTGCTCGTCGCCATCCTCTGGGGTACCTTCGTCGCCCCCAAGGCTTCGATTCCTGTATCCGTTCCGGTTCGCATCCTGCTCCAGCTGGCCGTCTTCGGCTCTGCGGCGGCCGCTCTCTATGCATCGGGATACAGCAAGCTGGCTGTTATTTTTATCGCGACAGCCGTTGTGGAGATGGCTTTGGTGCACAGTTTGAAGCTATGAGACGGGGGCCGCTGGTTTGCGGGTTGCTGCCAGTATCTAGAACGGCAGGGATGCTCATGCTAAAATACGCGGGATAGTGAAGTTAGATAGCAAGGCTGATTTTGAGAAGTAGGAGGGAGAAAGGCTGTGCTATTGGGAAAGCAGCAGGCGACCAGTATGTAGCACCAAGAGGCGCATAGGTATGGGGTGAGGCATAGCGTTCGCCGTTAAAATCGTGTTTCACCCTCTAAATTATTCATTCCATGAAATATGATTTTAACAGCGATCGGAACCTTATATTTATGACCTCCCGCGGTCAAACGTATGGGTCCGCAACAAAAAAAGCCTGACCGCACGTCGGCCCAGGCTTTCTGTTTTCCAAACTGCTACTTTGCCCCAAGCTCCGCCTCCAGCTTCCGGAAGCGCAGGAACATCGCGATCCGCCAAGGCAGCAGCATCCCGAAAGCGAGAATAAAGAACAGCGCCCCTGTCTGCGGGATCGAAATATACTCCTCAATATAGCTGTGCAGCGCCAGGCGGATCAGCAGCGACCCCAGCAAGCACAAAGATAAACTGCTTGGATTTCTGCACATAAATCTGCCCGGCCGATATCTCCAGTTTGGAGCTGCGGATTAACGGGTAAGAAAAGAGAACGGCACCTGCCAAAAATGCGGCCACTCCCCATAAAACCGGTATGCGTGTAGCCGGTACGACGAACATCAGAAAACCGGTGCTCATACCGAGCGGCGGCATAATGATTTTAGCGGCGGTGGCCGGCCTGCGGCTTGCCCGCGTGCGCACGAAGATGGCCAGCGGCGCCATGGCCAGGGTGCCTAGTGTAGTGGCAGCGTGCATATTAAGCGCGCCCAGATGGAACATCATTGCATCCCTCCAGCCAAAAGTCTACAATAATTATACCACGATGGGGTGGCGATTCAATTCGCAGTTATGAAGGAAGAGGTGGGCTTGTATGCCGTACACTAACGTGCTGGTGGCTTATGACGGGTCGGACGCATCCGACAAAGCGCTGGATTCCGCGGTCCAGCTGGCCAAGCTGAACCCCGGGACGAAGCTGGAAGTGCTGCATGTTTTTCAAATTCCGGCCTTCATGATCGGAGAAGCTTTCGTGACCGCTCCGCCCGAGGTCAGTGAAGAGCAGTATGCCTATTCGGACAAGGTAACCGCGAAGGCAAGGGACAAGGTCGGCGGGATCCCGGGGGCCCAGGTGGTGACGAAGCAGGGACCGGCCGCCAAAGTCATTCTCGAGGAGGCCGAAGAGATCGGAGCGGATCTGATCCTGATCGGCGACCGGGGACTCGGCGGACTCAGCGAATTCGTACTGGGAAGCGTCAGCCACAATGTCGTTCAGCATGCCCGTATTCCCGTATTGGTAGTGAAGTAACGAAGAAGAGCGCCGGGGCCGACCAACCTCTGCGCTTTTCCTTTTATTGTAATGAAAGCACTGGTTTTTGTGGCCATGGCCTAGCATCCGCCTTGAGAAATGCGCCGGTTCCGGCAAGACAGGGGCGGTGCATCTTTTGATCCTGGAGGGACGGGAAAAAACGAAATTTTTGACGTTTTTTTACTGGACGGTGGTTAAAAAAACCAGTATAATAAATCTGCTCTGATACATAACTTGTGTATGACATAATATGTATGTTTATATTACATGAAAAAAGGGGATGCAGGACCAATGAAACACTGGATGAAGACAACGGCGGGCCTGATGCTGGCCGCTTCGCTCATGCTCGCGGGTGCGGGGAGCAAGCCGGCCGACAACAACGCGGCAGGCGGCGGAGGCTCGAAGCCGGCGGAGAACACGGTCTGCGGGCGGCAAGAAAGGCGAGAAGTTCAAGATCGGCATGGTTACCGATATCGGCGGCGTGAACGACAAATCGTTCAACCAAAGCGCTTGGGAGGGCCTCAAGAAGCTCCAAGCGGATACCGGAGCCCAGGTGAAGAGCCTGGAGAGCAAGAGCGACGCAGACTACATTCCGAATCTTAACCAATTTGTGAAAGACAATTACAACCTGACCTGGGGCATCGGCTTCCTGATGGGAGACGCGGTGAAGACAGTAGCCACCCAGAATCCGAAAGCGCAGCTGGCTATCATCGACAGCGAGGTGCAGATGCCGAACGTGGAATCCGTTACTTTTGCGGAGAACGAGGGCTCGTTCCTTGCCGGCGTGGTGGCGGGTCTGACGACGACCACCAATAAGATCGGCTTCGTTGGCGGGATCGAAAGCCCGGTTATCAAGCGCTTCGAGGTGGGCTTCAAGGCGGGTATCGCCGCGGTCAACCCGAATGCCAAGCTGACCGTCAACTACACAGGCGCATTCGACAAGCCGGACCTCGGTAAAGCGGCGGCGGCTACGATCTTCAACGACGGGGCGGACATCATCTTCCCGGCGGCGGGCGCTACGGGCAACGGCGTATTCAACGAAGCGAAGGAACGTCTGAAGTCCGGTAAAAAAGTATGGGTCATCGGCGTGGATAAGGACCAATCCCTTGAATTCGGCGACGATGTAACGCTGACTTCGATGGTCAAGCGGGTGGACCAAGCCGTTCTTCGCGTCTCGAACGATGTCCTCGACAACAAGTTCCAGGGCGGCAAGGTCGTAACGCTCGGACTGAAGGATGACGGCGTAGGCCTTCCGGAGACCTCGAAGAAGAACGTGAAGCCGGAAGTTCTGCAGAAGGTTGAAGAGTATAAGCAGAAGATCATTAAAGGCGAAATCAAAGTGCCGGATAAATAAGAAGTTCGACCTTTAGCTATTCCCAATAATGCAGTACCCGACAAGGCTGGTGGCTCACCGGCCTTGTCGTTTGATTTGCGGCCGGCTTAAGAAGCGGGTAATGCAGCCTGTGTGCTTATTTAGTTGATAAAAGAGGTGAGGACGATGGGGACGGCGGAGACCGTGGTGGAGCTGCGCGGCATTACGAAGCGTTTTCCCGGCATAGTCGCTAACGATGCGATCAGCTTCGCGCTGAAGAAAGGCGAGATTCATGCGCTGCTCGGGGAGAACGGCGCAGGCAAATCGACGCTGATGAACATCCTATTCGGCTTGTACCAGCCGGATGAAGGAGAGATCTGGATTCAAGGCCGCAAGACCGAGATCGGCAGTCCGGTTCAGGCGATCGGGCTCGGCATCGGCATGGTGCATCAGCATTTCAAGCTGGTTCAACCGTTCACGGTGACGGAAAATATTATTCTCGGCAGTGAGCCGCGAAGCGGTGTATCCATCGACCGCAGGAAGGCTCAGGCGGAAGTCGCCCGGCTGTCGGAGCGGTACGGGCTGAAGGTCGATCCGCAGGCCAAGATCCAGGATATTTCGGTTGGCATGCAGCGGCGCGTGGAAATATTGAAGACGCTTTACCGGGGAGCGGAAATTCTGATTTTTGACGAGCCGACGGCGGTGCTTACCCCGCAGGAAATTCTCGAGCTGATCGATATCCTGAAGAGGCTGGCGGCCGAAGGCAAATCGATTATTCTTATCACGCATAAATTGAAGGAAATCATGGCGATTGCCGATACCGTGACGATTATTCGCCGGGGCAAAGCGATCGAGACGGTAGCCGTCCGGGATACGAACCCGCAGAAGCTGGCGGAGAAGATGGTCGGCCGGCACGTCTCCTTCGAGGTCGCCAAAACCAAGGCCCAGCCGGGCGCGCCGGTGCTGACGGTGAAGAACGTGAGGGCCGCCGGGAACCGGGGCTCCATGGCGCTGCAGGGCATCAGCTTCGAAGTGCGTGCAGGGGAGATTCTTGGCATTGCCGGCGTAGACGGCAACGGGCAGAGCGAGCTGATTGAAGCGCTGACCGGGCTGCGCAAGGTGGAATCGGGCGAGATTCTCTTGAACGGGAAGAGCATCACGGGCCGGTCTCCGCGGGATATCTCCGAGGCAGGGCTGTCCCACATCCCCGAGGACCGGCATAAGCACGGGCTTGTGCTGGATTTTACGATGAGCGAGAATATGGTGCTGGAAACGTACTACCATCCGCAGTTCAGCCGCGGACCGTTCCTGAACGATGCGGCGATCGACGCTCATGCGGAGAAGCTCATCCGGGAATTCGACGTCCGTACGCCCGGTATCCGCACGAAGGCGCGGTCTCTGTCCGGAGGCAATCAGCAGAAAGCGATCATCGCGCGGGAGCTGGATAAAAATCCGGATCTCTTGATCGCCGCCCAGCCGACGCGCGGGCTGGACGTAGGCGCGATCGAATTCGTGCATAAGAAGCTGGTTGAAGCCCGGGATCAAGGGAAGGCCGTGCTGCTCATTTCGTTCGAACTGGATGAGATCCGCAGCGTGTCGGACCGGATCGCGGTCATTTACGAAGGGCAGATCGTCGGGGAAGTCAATCCGGAAGAGACGGGTGAGGAGGAGCTGGGGCTTCTCATGGCCGGACAAGGGAAAGGAGGCGCAGGGATTGGACAAGCTCATTAGAATCTTCACCAAAGAATCGGCGCTGATTCCGCTCGCCGCCATTGTGCTCGGCCTGCTGTGCGGGGCGGTCGTCATGCTGGCCGGCGGGTACAATCCGCTGACCGCTTACGCCTCGCTGGTCAGCAAGGTGTTCGGGAATCCTTACGATTTCGGCGAAACGATCCGGGAGATCACGCCGCTCATTCTGACCGGCTTGTCGGTCGCCTTCGCCTTCCGTACGGGCCTTTTCAATATCGGGGCGGAAGGGCAGTTCATGATGGGGATGACGGGAGCTACGCTCATCGGCGTGAAGCTGCAGCTGCCCTGGTTCATTCATGCACCTTTGGCCGTGATGGTCGGCGCCGTCCTCGGTGGGCTCTGGGGAGGAATTGCAGGGTATCTCAAGGCCAAACGCGGCGTCAATGAGGTTATTACCACGATCATGCTGAACTGGATCGCCCTGTTCTTATCCAATTATATTCTGAACCGTTTCCTGCTGCGGCCGGGGCAGCAGCGTTCTTATCCGATTCATGATTCCGCATCGCTGTCGATCGGCTGGCTGTCGGAGCTGATGGGCAATGCCCGCCTGCACTGGGGAACGCTGATTGCGCTCCTCGCCGTCGTCTTGTTCTATGTGCTGCTGTGGCGAACGAAGCAGGGCTTCGAGCTGCGCGCCGTCGGTCTCAATCCGAATGCGGCGCAGTATGCCGGCATGAACGTCAACCGCAGCGTCGTCAAAGCGATGTTCATCGGCGGTGTATTCGCGGGTCTTGCCGGTGTATTCGAGGTGCTCGGCGTGTTCCATTACCAAGTCGTCTCCGCCGCTTCGCCGGGCTACGGCTTTGACGGCGTGGCCGTCGCCCTGCTCGGCGGCAACAATCCGCTGGGCGTCTTTGCTGGCCGCGGCGCTGTTCGGCTCCTTGACCTACGGGTCCGCGGGCATGAGCTTCGGGGCGGACGTGCCGCCGGAAATCATCCGCGTCGTCATCGGCTCCGTCATCTTCTTCGTCGCCGCCCACGGCATCGTCCGCGGGCTCTTGCGGCCGGTCTTCGGCAAACGGAAGAAAGGGGAGGCGGCTTAAATGAACATTCTGCAAATTATGGGCGAGCTGGTCAACACGACACTTGTCTTCTCTACGGCGCTGATTTTCGCCGCGATGGGCGGCATCTTCTCCGAGCGCTCGGGCGTCGTCAACATCGGGCTCGAAGGGCTGATGGTCTCCGGCGCCTTCGCGGCGGCCGTCTCGGCCCATTCCGCGGAACAGGCGGGCATGAACGGGGCGGCTCCCTGGATCGGCCTTATCGCTGCGATGCTGTTCGGCATGCTGTTCTCTTTGATCCATGCCGTAGCGACGGTCACCTTCAAGGCCGACCAGGTCGTCAGCGGTGTTGTGATCAACTTCCTGGCCGCCGGGCTGACGGTTTACCTTGTGAAGCTTCTGTACGAAGGAGCAGGCCAAACGGAGACGCTGAACGCCGTATTCACGAAGGTGAGCATTCCCGTACTGTCCTCCATTCCTTTTCTCGGCGAGGCCTTGTTCAAGGCTTACCCGACGACCTACCTGGCGCTTCTTCTGGTAGGCGTAACGTATTATGTGCTGTTCCATACGCCCTTCGGGCACGCGGGCGTTCGGTCGGGGAGCACCCCGGCGCGGCGGATACGATGGGCATCCGGGTAACCCGCTACCGGTATATCGGCGTGCTTCTGAGCGGAGCGCTTGCAGGACTGGGCGGGGCGACCATCACCCTGACGACCACGAGCAGCTTCTCCCACAATACGATTTCCGGACAGGGCTTTATCGCGCTGGCGGCCATGATCTTCGGCAAATGGCATCCGTTCGGGGCGCTCGGGGCCGCGGTATTCTTCGGGCTGGCACAGGCCATCCGCAATTTCGTGCAGCTGTTCGATTTCTCCAAAAATATACCGATGGAATTCCTGTACATGCTGCCTTATATTCTCACCATTCTCGTCCTGGCGGGGGCGGTAGGCCGGGCGGTAGCTCCGCGATCGCTCGGCGAGCCGTACGATCCGTCCAAACGCTGATCTCTCCCAACCGGCATTTCATGCAAACCGCATGGAATGCTTGGTTTTTTATTTGACGGGCGGCAGGCGGGTGATATAATGAAAAAGAATGCATGGAAGCACTCACATTCCATATCTGCATCCCTTTGGGAACGTGGTTTATCAACCGGTCGAGTCGTCAATGGAGGAATTTATGAGTAACTCTAGTCTAGCCGCAGATTCCCTCTTTCTCCAAACGTTTCAACAAGCTCCAATCGGAATGGTGCTCTTGTCCGCTAACGGGCGCCGCCTGAGGACGAACCCTTGTTTTTGCCGGCTGCTCGGCTATCGGGAAGAAGAACTGGATGGGGCGGAGCTGCAAGACTTCATCATTCCGGGCGAAGCGGTGTATCCGCAGGTCGCGGTCCTGGCGCTTCTGCAAGATAAATCCGGCCCGGCCCTGATGTCCTTCCGCCACCGGGAAGGCTATGCCGTTCCTCTTACCGTACATGCCTTTGCGGCCGAACCGCAAGGGATATTTGTGCTTTATCTCCAGCGCTCCGCGGAACGCCCCGCCCCTTTGTCCAGGACAAGCCTGTCGCATAGGGAAGAACTGTTTATGGAGAAGATCGAATCGATCCTGCTGGAAAGCGAGCAGCGGTATAAATCGCTGTTCGAGTATCATCCGGACGGCGTCTTCTCGATGGACCTGGACGGCAATTATATGGAGGTCAATACGGCGTTCGAACAGATGTGCGGTTACAGTCGGGATGAGATTTATTACAATGGCTTGGATTATTCCCGGATTACCTGCCCCGAAGATCTGGAATTGGCCAGAGCGCATTTTCACAATGTGGTTCGCGGGATCACCCAGAATTTTCAATGCACCTTCAACCCGAAGCACGGGGAGCCGGTCACCGTCAGCGTAACCTATGTTCCTATTATCGTTGAAGGCCTTGTAGCCGGCGTCTACGGCATCTGCAAGGATATCACGGTGGAAAAACGGCTGTGGGACGAGCTGCAGGAAAGCCAGCGGCTCTATGAGCTGATTTCCAATAACGCAATGGATATCATTTCTTACTCCGATCCGGAGGGCCGGCTGCAGTATGTATCGCCGTCCGTCTATAGACTCACCGGTTACCGTCCGGAAGAGCTGATCGGCAGACCCGTATTCTCCCTCATTTACGAGGAGGATCTCAGACGAATTTATGATTACTACATAAGCGAAGGCTCGGATGAGGCCATCCATACCTACCGCTGCGACCATCGGAACGGAACGCTTGTTTGGTTCGAGGCTATGGTGAAGCTGCTTCGGGACCCTAGCGGACAAGTTCACAGCGTCCTGGCGGTGGCAAGGGACATTACGGAGCGCAAGCGGGCGGAAGAGGCGATCGCGAAGAGCGAAGAAAAATACCGAAGGCTCATCGAGGATCTGCCGGAAGGGTTTATTATACATAAGGAAGATCGCATCGTGTATGCCAACGAAATGGCGCTGCGGCTGCTGAGGGCGGGGCATAAGAACGAAATCATGAACCGCTCGATTTACGACTTCCTGGATCCGGAATATAAACAAGCGATTGAGGACCGCATCAGGCTGATCCGCTCGGGAAACCAGGTGCCTGCTTTTACCGAAAGACTGATTACGGTTCAGGGCGAACCTTTGGACGTGGAGGTCCGTTCCTTTGGGATGACCTTCGACGACGGTCCGGCAATTTATTCGATTTTCCGCGACATCACGGAGACCCAGAAGACGCAGGAGCTGCTTCAGCATTCGGAGAAGCTGACGATGGTCGGACAGATGGCCGCCGGCATCGCTCACGAAATCCGCAACCCGCTGACGGCGATCAAGGGGTTTATCAAGCCGCTGCAGTCGACGGCCGAGGACAAGCTGAGCTATTACGAAATCGTCACCTCGGAGATCAACCGTATCGAGCAGATATTGAATGAGCCGCTCGTGCTGGCCAAGCCGCCCAAGGTCATTTTCCGGCCGCAGCGTCTGGAGCATCTGCTGGACCATGTCGGCACGTTAATCGCTTCCCAGGCGATTCTGAGCAATGTGCAAATTGTCAGCGAGTGCGAACCGGACCTGCCGCCGATCGAATGCGATGAGAACCAGCTGAAGCAGGTTTTTATCAATTTTATGAAAAATTCCGTGGAAGCGATGCCCCGGGGCGGCCTGCTTCATATTAAAGCGGCCCGCCATTCGCCGGACCGGCTGTGCATCCGCATCGCGGACCAGGGCGCGGGATTCCGCCGGAGAAGCTGGCCCGCATCGGCCAGCCGTTCTTTACGACCAAGGAGAACGGCAACGGCCTGGGTATGAGCGTCAGCTTCAAAATTATCGAGCAGCACCGGGGCACCGTATCGATCGACAGCAAAGTAGGGGAAGGGACGACCATCGAAATCATGCTTCCCGTGTACTCGGGGGGCTCCGGCGGCGAACGCAGCGGGACAGCCTAATCGCCGTCCCCGGCGGAATCCAGGATTCCTTCCGTATACCCTTCGGTAAGAAAACCTCCGTAAGGACTCAGCACCTCGGCCGCGAAGCGGGCGAGCTCGTTCCGGTCCTCGCGCCGGTAGAACGCCTCCAGCGCTTCTTCGAGCCTTGATGCCAGAGAAGTATTCCAGGCATGGAGCCCCCGGGACATCCATTTTCCGTCACCGAGCCACTGTCCGTTCACACGAAGCAGGAACTCGCTCAGCAGGGAGGTAAGCTTGTGCACGATAAACAAGCATTCCGCCCTTTTTGTGCTTCCCTTCAAATCGTCAAGCGTCTCGGTAATGCCGTACCGGGCTTTATCGATCTCTTCCCGGGACCAGGCCGGCGGGCCGGCGAGCCATTCCTGCCGGGCTTCATCCACGATGTCCTCTATCACGCCCTGCCCCCTGAGCAGCACGCCGTCCGAGCACATGCGCTGGAGGGACGGAATGGCACTGTCGATGCCCTGGTCGAAGAAGTAGCGGTAAGACTCGCGGGTCAGCACAAAGGCTTCAATCACCCAGCCGAATTCCCGGTACGTCCGGCGATAAGGAAAACCGGCACTTTCGTCGAAGATGACGATATCCAAATCGGAGGAAGGGGTCGCTCTGCCGATCACGATGCTTCCCGCGAGAATGGCCCCTTCACAGGCCGGATAATGAAGCTCTATAAAACGCACAGCGGCCTCGAAGGCTGATAACCGCTCGTCACTCATCTGCATCACGCCCACAGCTCAGGATGATACAGCTTATGCTGCTTGTGCCCGACATGTCAATCTTGCGAGGCGACGGCGCTCTTTTTTCCAATGAACAGGGCGTAGCCCAGGAGCTCCCGGTTCTGCTGGATCAGCTCGTCGTGCTCCAGGTTCGTGCGCCAGACCTCGGGATCTAGGAACGCGCCCTGGTCGATAAACTGCAGGTGATCGGGGTGCTTGATTTGATCCTCCCCCGGGTTGCCCTCAAAGAACGCCGGGTTCCAAACCTCTGCCTCGTCAAAGCCGCGCGTATCATGAGCTCCGGCCACTGTTCGACATGCAGAATGCCGCCGAATCCAAAAAAGGCAAGCGGCTCCCCATAAGTCGACTCGGGGATCGGCTGCAGCGCCATCAGTTCCCGGTCGTAGAGCACGCCTCCCGGCGCCAGGACCCGGCTGTACTCGGCAACGGCGCGCTCAATGTCCGCAAAGTTCGTGACCGATTCGGCGAGCACGATGTCAAAGGAAGCGGGTTCAAAGGGCGGCGCGCAGATATCCCCTTCCACGAAGGTGACGGTTCGCCCTTCCTGCTCGGCTCGCCGGCGCGCCTTGGCCAGCATTTCGGGGCGCAGATCGACCCCTGTGACCTCATACCCGAGCCCCGCCAAATAGCAGGCGGTTCTCCCGGTCCCGCGGACCGACATCGAGCACCCGGCTTCCCGGCGGAATCGGAAAACGCTGCAATTGCTCCAGCGTAGCCTCGAAGCCCCCGGGATGAGCGCCGCCTACCCCCAGCTTTGCCACCATATCCAAATAACTCATGGACTTTCTCCTCCCTCATAAGAACCGATTTATGTATCTTATGAAGCGGGCGGGCAGGGGTTATGGATAAAAGTCCAGGTACGTTTGTCCGGGGAGCATTATTTTTTGACCGGCTTCATTCGGCCGTACGCCAGCGGCTCCGATACGGTGATGAACCGGTACCCCCGGTTATGCAGCTCGGGCAGAATTTGTTTGAGCGCCTCCACGGTTTGGGTCTGGCCCTCGACGTAATCATGGAACAGCACGATGTCTCCGTTCCGGGCGTTACTTAGCACCTTGTCGACGATCTTGCTCACGCCGGGCGTGCTCCAATCCTTCGTATCCTGATGCCAGGACCACATGACGATCGTATAGCCGCCGTCCGTCACGGTGTGAACGAGCCTTTCATTATAGTACCCCCGGGAGGCCGGAACAGGTGGCAGGTCCGCCCGGTGGTGGAATAGATGATATCCTCGGTACGTTTAAGCTCGCTTCGGATTCGTTCTATGGGTGTATTCCTGCCTATGTAAGCATGGCTGTAAGTATGATTGGCAATCTCATGCCCGTCGGCCACTTCCTGCCGCAGCAGGTCGGGATAGAGCGCAATTTTGTTGCCCACCGCGAAAAAAGTGGCCTTGGCGCCGTACTGCTTCAGCAGATCGAGGATAAGCGGGGTATCCTCGGGGTCCGGCCCGTCATCGAAGGTGAGCGCGATCACCTTCTCCTCGGTAGGGACTTCCCAAACGACTTCTCCCCGGGACTCATAATACGTACGTCCTTTTCCCGGGGAGGTCCAGGTATCCTCATGATGTCCGTGCCAGGGCCATAAAGCGTGCTCCGCTCCGGAGCGGTAAGGCAGCAGCAGACTGCATGCCGCAATCATCAAGCCGATCAACGGACCTCGCATGGTCTTTTCCCTCCCGCATCGTGAAGCTGATCTTAACCGAAATATCCATCCTTTGTAGGATGTTCCCTGAAGGCCAAGAATATGTTGGCAGGAGCGGGGTTCCTTTTATTTCCTTGGATGCCCGGCCGGCTTCAGAAAAAAGATAAATACGGAATATTTCGGTTACCGGGAGGAGGATTCCCATGAGAAGAAGAGCAGTCGCTTGGCTCTTGATCCTGGCCTGTTTGCTGGGCCCCTCGGGAGCGGCGCAAGCGTCGGCACCGGAGCCTGAGGCAGCGATCATCGTTAAAGCATCCCCGGGTGCGGCCCTGCAAACGGAGGTGCCGCTTTCGGCCAAGGAGCTTCCGTCAGCGCTGAGAAGGCGTTCTTTAAGAGGGGAGACTGCGGGTTCCCTGCCGCTTACGGATACGTATCTTAAGGTCAAAGGGCCCGAAGGGGACGCCGTCTACTTGATGGACGAGCAGGGAGCGCTTTTTGACGAAGCCGAACGCAAGAAATTTTCGCTTCCGGGTGAAATTCAAAGCAAGCTGGTCCGTCTCCGGGAAGAGGCCCGCCAAGCTCACTACGGACGGATGGCCGACTGGAGCGAGGCGGAGAAGATGATTCCGCGGAAATCGGTGTGCACTGTCATTGATGTCGAAACGGGGCTGAAATTCGAGGTGCAGCGGCGGGCCGGGAATCGGCATGCGGATATGCGACCTCTGACCAAAGCCGATACGGTAATCATGAAGCGGATCTACGAAGGAGAATGGAGCTGGAGGCGGCGGGCCGTTATTGTGGAACGGGACGGTATCCGGCTGGTCGCCTCCATGAACGGCATGCCCCATGGCGGAGACGGCATACCGGATAACGACTTCAAAGGGCATTTTTGCATCCATTTTCCCGGCAAAGACCACACACGGCTCGGGGAATGTCGATCCGGACCACCAATGGATGATCCGTAAAGCGGCGGGCCGGCTGAATGAAGCTTTCGCCGCCGCCACGCCCGAAGACATTATCGAGAGCTTCATTGTAGCGGTCAACCAGAGGGACCCGGAGCCGCTGAAGTACACTTTCTCCCGGCCGGATCATCCGCAGCCTGCTTGCCTTTCTGGAAGAGATGAATCAAATCCAGGGGTTCGGCCGGCGGAGCAGAAACGCGGGAAAGAGAAGCGGGAGGGTTCGGCCGCCCCAGGGTCGCTGACGGTGGAGTATCCTGTGCAGCTCATCCTGCATAGGAGCGGGCACCGTCCGGAGAAGCAGACCTTCACCTTCGTGATGCATAGAACGGCTCCGAACGCTCCATGGAAAATCGACGGAATGAACCGGATTTCCCCGCATTGACGGTTTTGTATATTTTGTCTCTGAATTGGTCTGGCCGCCTGCCGTGCGAATCTTTCGCCGTTCGGGCGGTTTTCTTTTTTCAAGCTCCATACTTTTCCTGATGTCAGTAACGCTTCAGCTCGGGCTCGTCCTCTGTCCTCGCATCCTTAAAGAAAAAACTCCTCTGTCCACGGCGTTTTATGCTGTAGAGCCGAAGGAGGAGTGGAACCGTATGGAGTAGTTGTTCATCGGACTTACACGGATACACCTTTGATTACAGAGGGATTTGCGGGTTTCATGATCCATGTGCCGACGATTCGGCCGACCCATTGTGGCAGGAAGAAATTCAATACGAAGACGATGGTGAAGGCAACGCGCCAGGCTCCCATCCAATAGCCTGCAAATCCCGGGACAAACCCGCCCATGGCTACGGCAGTCAACACACAGGACAGGATCAAAGTCATGATGAACGAAATCGTGAATACGTAGACAACCGACTGCCCCTTCTTAAAGCGGTCTGCGAAGCGGCGAACTCTAACCGGGAGGAAAAAGTTAAGCCCGAATGCGATCACGAAAGCAATGCCCCAATCTTTCATCCATGAGCTCATGAAATGCGGGATGAAACCGCCCTCGAGTACATAAGTCATGATACCGGACATGATGAACGTCAACGTGATCGACATCGTTGAAATGAAAAGAAGTGGACGGTACTTGGCATGAAATCTCATTTGGGAAAACTCCTTTATCGCTAAGATTGGTTTGTTGAATCCAATATAACCACTTTTATAACAAATATCAAGTGACAAGAATATATATTTGTTATTTTATTTTCTCTTCGCAATTTCAATGATGAGTCTAAGCGTCTGCGGCTCATGGTTGCATTCGAGTGACAAAGATGCAATAATGATTTTTGTATTTTCTAATCGAAGCAAGAGAGGTGACGAAGATGTCTGCCGAAGCGCCGCTGACAAGAGAAATGATCCTGGATGCCGCCGAACAAGTACTGCGACGATATGGTCCGGAGAAAACATCCGTCGTCGATATCGCGAAATTTCTTCAAGTGAGTCATGGAACGTTATATCGTCATTTCCCAAGTAAAGCGGCTTTGCGCGAAGCCGTTACGGAACGGTGGTTATATAACAGTATCTTGCTTCCATTGCAGGCGGAGGCGGAGAAGCGGGAAGGAAGCGCGGAAGAGAGGTTGAGATCGTGGATTGAAACCCTCATCTCGAAAAAAAAGAACCTACGCTGCGGAAGAGCCGGAGATGTTCGCCATGTATGCGGCCGTCACTCTCGAGGCGGAGGAATTGATTAAGGTCCATGTCGACGGTCTCGTCCGCCAAATCGAATCGATTCTGGAATATGGAATCGAAACGAAGGAGTTCAAGCCTGGGAATGCGGCAAATAAAGCCCGCGCCTTTTTTCTGGCGACGAGCAGTTTTCACCATCCCGCTCATGCGCCGGAGTGGAAGGCCCCGGAAATCGACAAGACGTTTGACGCCGTATGGCGACTGCTCCTGTCCGGTTTACAATAAGTGGTTAAAAATGAACTGCACCCATTCTTATTGCAGTAACATGGAACGAAAGCATGTAAAAAGCAACGGTGATCCAGGCCTTAAAGGGAGCTGGACCATCGTTGCTTTTTTTAATATTTCATTTGGAATGAAGCTCTCGCTTGCCGGATGAACCGGCCGCTAAACGCTTTCGTGCCAGGACCTCTTTCGAGAGATACCTAAGTCGACTTTGTAACAAAATTATAAAATTGTAAGTTGACATTTGATATTTGTCAGGTGTACATTGGAATCAACAGGGTGATGTAAGACAGAATCATACCAAATGAGAAAAAGGACGGGATCTAAAATGGTTCAAACGCTGGAAGGGAAAGTAGCATTGGTAACAGGAGCATCTCGAGGCATCGGGAAGAAGATAGCCGAAACGTTGGCTTCGGCTGGCGCGAAGGTCGTTGTGAATTACGCAAGCGACCCGGCGAAAGCGGAAGAAGTCGTGATCGGCATTAGACAAAGCGGCGGCGAAGCCATTGCCGTGCAAGCCGATATCGGGAATGTCTCGGAAGTGGAACGGCTGTTCGACGAAACGCTGCGTGCCTATGGGCGATTGGATATTCTCGTGAACAACGCTGGCGTCATGGCGACGAAGCCGCTTTCCGCCATTACCGAAGAGGACTTCGACAAGCACTTCGCCATTAACGTGAAGGGAACCTTCTTCGCGATACAGCAGGCGGCGCGTGTCATGAGCGAGAACGGCCGCATTATTAACTTCTCTACTTCTATTGTAGGGATGATGCTTCCCACGTACAGCCTATACGGGGGGACGAAAGGCGCCGTCGAGCAATTTACGCGTCATCTGGCTAAGGAGCTTGGACCGAAGAAAATTACAATCAACGCGATCGCGCCGGGGCCGGTGAATACGGAACTGTTTACCGCCGGAAAATCGGAGGAGCAGATTAGGATGTTTGCCGGTATGAATGCCTTAGGGAGATTAGGGGAACCGGAGGACATCACCCAAATCGTGCTTTTCTTGGCGAGCAACGAATCCCAATGGATTAACGGGCAGACGATCCGTGCCAATGGCGGTTCCGTCTGATTTCGCGACTAAACAATTTTAAGAAAGTCCGGATAAGATTTCGTAAATGAAAATATCTTTTGGAATGAGGGATATGGATGAAAAAGACCGCATTTGTAACAGGCGCGAATAAAGGAATTGGATTTGAGATTGCAAAACAGCTTGGAGTAAAAGGCTGGAAAGTAATCCTTGGTGCTCGCAGCACCGAACGAGGCCAGGCGACCGTGTCTGAATTAGCCGCCCAGGGGCTGGACGTGGAGTTCGTTCAAGTGGACATGACCGATTTGGAGAAGATCGAGCAGGCTGCAGACAGGATCAAAAAGAATTACCCGGGCTTGAAGCTTCTGATCAATAACGCCGGTATGCCGGGCGCTTTCTCTCGCTCTTTTACAGAAACCAAAGAAGAAGACCTGCGCAACGCCTTTGAAGTAAATTTTTTCGGCACTTTCCGATTAAACCAGCATTTGTTCCCGTTAATTAAAGATAACGAAGGCACTATTGTTAATGTATCGACCGACATGGCCTCACTTCACCATATGCAAAATGCTGAATTCACATTAAACGCCTTTGATTACAATTCGTCTAAAACGGCCAACAATGCCATGACGCTTTCCATGGCCTATGAATTAAGAAACAGCAACGCTCAAGTTTTTGCAGTAACGCCGGGTTTTACTACAACCGATCTGAACGGCAACGCGGAAGGCGGTAAATCTAAAGAGGATGCCGCGGCCATTATCGTAGGTTACGCAACGGATGGCAAGCGTCACAACGGGGAATTCCTGAATGAGAAAGGAGTTTTAGCGTGGTAATTCGTACACATCATACCAATTGATGGAAGTCGTCCAGCCAAAAACGAGCCAGCGGCTTTTCGGTCGCCGGTTGAGTGGCACAACCAACGTTCCCGTTCACCAGGACCCTGAAGCCCTTTGTAGAGAACAGCCTATACAACTGTAACAAGAAGCCTGCGGAACGTCCGCAGGCTTCTTGGCTCATTAATAGCAGTAAAATTGTTCCACCCTCCGCAAATCGAGGCCGAAGTAGACCCAATGGGCGGACGGTCCGTGGCCGAACCAGCGGAATCCGGACAGGGAGGTGCGTCCGACATGCGTGAGGAAAATCCAATAGTGCTGGCCGTTGTTTTGCCAGATATAAACGAAACGGTACAAGCAGTTCCGGATGCTTCCCGGGTCTACCGCCATGAGTCGCTGGGACGGCTTCGCGGGAGTAAAGGACGGAGGCGGGGACTTCGGTGCTCCGATCGTACCGGTGCCGTCCGGGCCCGGGGGCGTTCCGCCCGCCGGCGATCCGCTGACGGGGATCGCCGGCGGGAATTCGCCGGTGCCGCTTGGGGATGTACCGCCGGGGAACCCCCCACCGGGCATCGTGCCGCCTGGGAACCCGCCGCCCGGCATCGTACCACCGGGGAACCCGCCACCGGGCATCGTACCACCTGGGAACCCGCCACCGGGCATCGTACCACCTGGGAACCCGCCGCCCGGCAACGTACCACCTGGGAACCCGCCGCCGGGCATCGAGCCGCCTGGGAATCCGCCGCCCGGCAGTGTGCCGCCTGGGAACCCGCCGCCCGGCAGTGTGCCGCCCGGGAACCCGCCGCCGGGCATCGAGCCGCCTGGGAATCCGCCGCCCGGCATCGTACCGCCTGGGAACCCGCCACCGGGCATCGAGCCGCCTGGGAATCCGCCGCCGGGCATCGAGCCGCCTGGGAACCCGCCGCCGGGCATCGAGCCGCCTGGGAACCCGCCGCCCGGGAATCCGCCGCCGGGCATCGAGCCGCCTGGGAATCCGCCGCCCGGCATCGTACCGCCTGGGAATCCGCCGCCGGGCATCGAGCCGCCTGGGAACCCGCCGCCGGGCATCGAGCCGCCTGGGAACCCGCCGCCCGGGAATCCGCCGCCTGGGAATCCGCCGCCTGGGAGCGTGCCGCCGGGGAACCCGCCACCGGGCATCGAGCCGCCCGGGAATCCGCCGCCCGGCGACCCCTTCCTGGGAACCCGCCGCCCGGGAATCCGCCGCCTGGGAACCCGCCGCCTGGGAATCCACTGCCCGGGAATCCGCCGCCTGGGAATCCACTGCCCGGGAATCCGCCGCCTGGGAATCCACTGCCCGGGAATCCGCCGCCCGGGAATCCGCCGCCTGGGAATCCGCCGCCCGCGAACCCACCGCCTGGGAATCCACTGCCCGGGAACCCGCCGCCTGGGAACCCGCCACCCGGGAATCCGCCGCCCGGCAGTGTACCGCCGGTGTACCCGCCCGGATAACCGACGCCCGGGATCATGCCCGGCATGACAGTCGATCCCGGCATGCCCGGAAACAGTCCGCGATAAGGCTCAATCATAAAAGGAACGTCATAGAACAATCGAAATCTCTCCTTTATTTCGTATGTGTGCCTTTCATTTCTTTTTCTGTGCAGCGACCTATTGACCATAACAATATATGTGACAGATGCCTAAAGGTGCCGCTCAGGCTAAGCCAAAAAAAGAAGGCCGCGTCCGCACGGACCCGGCCGTTAGCCTTATAAACATTTGATGGAGCAGACCATTACCGGCGTTTATAACCCGGATCCGAATAATCGGAATGGTGCAGCTTATCCAGAATCCGCATCTTTTCGATATGCCGCTTCGCTTCGGGTGTCCCCAACCGGTAAATCGCTGTATAAAGCCGAAGCATCAGATCATTGTACGTATCCATCGCTTCGTCATGGTCGGCGGACTTATAAGGAATCGGCGTTCTGGCGAACGATTTGTGTTCGTCGGCTTTTTGCATGTCCAGCG
This sequence comes from Paenibacillus sp. P25, assembly GCA_024704175.1. GTDB lineage: Bacteria > Bacillota > Bacilli > Paenibacillales > NBRC-103111 > Paenibacillus_G. The sequence goes on along the minus strand of CP085629.1, from coordinate 5,457,349 downwards.
ACCGCTGCACTTCCTTGATTTCCTCATCCGTCGCTTCGATCTTAAATTCATATTCGTGATTGGCTTCGTCCGCCATCATTTGCCGGTCTTCGAGCGTACCCGATCCCACGGAAACAAAGTATGTTTTTTTCATCGACGATCGCCTCCATCCTCTTCCTTACTCATTTTTAACCGGGAGGACGCGGGCTTGAACCATTAGATGAGGAACATGGCGGCGACCGTCGTAACCAGCAGGCCGATGATGACGGGCTTCAGGTTGCGCCTGGCGAGCTCGAACGGATCGACGCCGCAGATGGCCGCCGCCGGGATGAGCGCCCACGGAATCAGCGTGCCGCCGCCGACCCAGATGGCCGCAATTTGCCCGAGCGCCGTGAGTGTGGCGATCCCGCCGCCGATTGCGACCGAGAATAGATGGGCGATCGAGCCGGCCAGCGAGATGCCGGAGAAGCCGGAGCCGTCCAGGCCTGTGATCGCGCCTACAGCGGTTAGCGTGACGGCGCCTACCGCAGCATTCAGCGGTACGGTATGGGCCAGCGCGAAGCCAAGATCGTTCACGAGACCGTGGGAGCCCTCCGGCAGCACTTTGCCGAACAGCTCCGTGAAGGCGGAGTCGCCGAGATAGAAGAAGGCGGCAATCGGAATCACCGGGCCGAAGATCCGGAAGCCGAATAGAAAGCCTTCCGTCAAATAACCGGTGGCTTGCTCCAGCCCCCTGCTTCGGTGCGCAGCCAAGCTGACCAGAAGCAGCGTCAGCGACGCCGTACCGCCGACCAGTGCGGTGGCGTCGCCGCCCTGGAGCTTAAAGACGAACATGGCCGCCACGTCGGCGAGGAACAGCGACGGAATGACCAGGGCGAGCAGCTTCCGGGCGCCCGGGGCGAGGGGAAGACGAGCGCTGTGGGGGAACCGCAATCCCCGGCATGAACCCGGGCCCCCGGCGGCTGGGAAGCCGGCCGCTCCGCAGATCGCGGCGCAGCATCCAGAAGGCGGTGACGGTGGTTACGGCGCCCATGATGATGACCAGCGGAACGCTTGCCGCGATGACGTCTCCGACCGGAATGCCGGCGGCGTCGGCGGTAAGCTTCGGGGCCCCCTGGATCACAAAATCGCTGGACAACGCAATGCCGTGCCCGAACAGGTTCATGGCCATGGCCACGCCGATCGCCGGCAGACCTACACGGACCGCCACCGGCAGCAGAACGGCGCCCATCAGCGCCACGGCGGGAGAAGGCCAGAAGAACCACGAGATGACCATCATCAGGATGCCGATCACCCAGAAGGCCAGTGCCGGGGTCCGGATCCAGCGGGCGAACGGCGAAATGAGCGCTTCATTCACGCCGCTGGCTGTCAGCACCTTGCTCATCCCGGCAATGATGGAAATGATGAGGATGGTGCCGAGCAGCTCTTTTATCGCATAAATAAAGTCGCTGAAAATTCCGCTCACCGAGGCGTGCAGCGATCCCGTGGCGACCAGCCCCAAGACGAAGATCCCCGCGATACAGAGAAGGGTCGTATCCCTGCGCAGCGCCATGAACCCGATGATTAACACGATAAACAATAAATAAATCCAATGGAGCGAAATTAACGTTACACCCATTGTGCCCACCTCCTATAGACAAAAGCCCAGGCTTCTGTAATACAACTTATGCGGCCCGGCCGGAAGGGTGAGAACAGGCTCGCGGAATACGCAAAAAGCCTGCTTCATGGCCCGGGGGACCATGGAAACAGGCGGAGGCAAGGGGCACTTGCGATTTGTAACACAAATGAAATCTAATTTTCATCCGTCTTTAATGAAGCCCGTCTATAATAAAACTCGACCCCCTTTTTTAATATATAAACCTTTGGACCTGCGGCCCGTTGCTGCGGGTTCCTTTTTTTGCCCCGGCAAAGGAAAGGTTTACAGAAAAGAGCAACGGTGCTACCATTACGTTTGTGCATATAGTTGTCCGGATGATCGTTGGAACTCGAATTCAGCAAGATGCATCGGCAGGGAGTGGGGTTTCTTATGGAAAGCTGGAAACGGAATTTATGGTCGCTTTGGATCGGGTGCTTCGCCACCTCGGCGAGCTTCTCGATGGTTATCCCTTTTTTACCGCTTTTTCTGATTCATATCGGGGTTACGGAACATACGGAGATGTGGTCGGGGCTTTTGTTCAGCGCCGCATTCCTCGCCGGAGCCATATCCGCGCCGTTCTGGGGCGCTATGGGGACAAATACGGACGCAAGCCGATGATCGTGCGCGCCGGATTTGTTCTCTTTGTTATTTATACGCTGACGGCGCTCGTGACGAACCAATACCAGTTGCTGGCGCTGCGCTTTCTGCAGGGGCTCTTGTCCGGGTTCATCCCGGGTTCGATTGCACTGGTGGGCACTGGCACGCCGGAGAATAAAGTAGGTTACGCCCTGTCCATGATGTCGACTTCGACAGCGACGGGCTCCATTATCGGGCCGCTCCTCGGCGGGGTTATCGCCAAAATTTTCGACAACCGGGTGGCTTTCGCAAGTGCGGGAGTGCTGGTTTTGCTGTCCACACTGCTCGTGCTGATCTGGGTGAAGGAAGACAAGTTCGTTCCGAGCAAGGAGAAGCGCTCCGTCTACGGGTCGCTGAAGGATGCGACACAGAACCGGACCTTCCTGATGGTGCTGCTCCTGACGATGCTGACGCAGTTCTCGGTCATGACCATCGAGCCGGTGCTTGCCGCTGTACATCGTTCAGATCGGAGGCTCGGTGAAAAACGCCTCGCTTACGGCAGGCATCGTCTTCTCGCTGGTGGGCATCGCAAGCATCCTGTTCGCTCCCCGCTGGGGCAGGCTGGCGGACAAGGTCGGCTTCCGCAAAGTCCTTCTGATCGGCCTGCTGGTAGGAGGACTCGGCAATTTGGCGCAAATTCCTTTTCATAATGTATGGGGCTTCTCCGTAGTCCGGTTTATTTACGGAGCGTTCTTCTGTGCGGTGATTCCCGCCCTTAACGGCCTTGTCGTTCGTTCGACACCGATGGAGTTCCGCGGGCGGGCGTTCGGCCTCAATCAAACCGCCACCATGCTCGGAGGCATGCTGGGTCCGCTTGTCGGAGGCGCGATCAGCGGCGTGTTCTCGGTTCACAGCGTATTCTGGGTCACCGGAATTCTGCTGCTGGCCACGATGGGACTTGCGGTGTTTCTGGATCAGACTCCCTCCGGGTCATCGTCCGCACACAATGCCGCGGCGAAGTAATCGCCCGGAAGGGGACTTGCCCCCACCGGATCCCGCCTTAAGTTGCTTGAAACGCCTCGCGGAACCTTCGAATTCCTTCCTCGATCCGCTCCTCATCGGGACGGCTGAATGTGAACCGGATGTGCCGTCGGCTGGTCCCGAGCAGGCTTCCGGGCGTGTACATAACCCCCGCTGCAGGGACTCCGTGAACAGCCGCTGCCCGCCCTCCATTCCCGGAAACTCGCACCACAGATGGATTCCCCCTCGGGGAGGCGGAAAACCGCCTGATTCGGAAAATATTTGGTTAAAGCCGCCGCAAGCAAATCCCGGCGAAGCCGGAGCGCCATTCTCAACTGCTCGAGATGTTCGGCGAAGGCGCCGGAAGCCAGAATCCGGGCTGCAATCCACTGCGGGAAGACAGATTGTCCGAAATCCAGTTGCTGCTTGGCGTCGGCCAGACGTCCGATCACGGAATGCGGCCCTACGATCCAGCCGATCCTTAGCCCCGACGCCACAATTTTGGACAGCGAGCTGATATACAGTACCGATCCGCTCTCATCCATCGATTTCAGCGTAGCCACCGGTTCACCGTCATAACGGATGAGGCTGTAAGGATCGTCCTCCACCAGCACGATGCCGTACCGGGCGGCGAGCTTCAGGATTTCCCGGCGTTTTCCGGTATCCAGCAGGGAGCCTGTCGGATTTTGAAAGTTGGGGTTCAGGAACACCATTTTCACGCGATGCTGCTGGTACGCCTCGGCGATGTCTTCCGGCTTGACCCCCGAAGGCCCCGACGGAAGCAGGACGGTTCGAAGTCCGGAGGAGTGAAACAGGGGCGACGAATAAGCGTAGGAAGGATCCTCAATCGCGACGGCATCTCCGGGCTGCAGCAGACATTGCACGACCAGATGCAGCGCCTGCTGGGCCCCGGAGGTAACCAGAATCGAGGAAGGGACGGAGCGGATTCCCCGGCCTTTCAGCAGATGCGCCGACAGGGCTTCCCTTAATTCCTGATTGCCCAATGGATGCTCGTAGCCCAGATCACGTCCGAGCTTCAGCGTAGAGGTAAGGTGTTCGATGAGCTCAATCGGCGACAGGTCGGGATGGAGCTCGCCCATGGCGAAATTAATATGCTCCGGATGGGAACGCGCTTCCGTCAGAATCTTCTGATACATCCGGTCGTTAGGGGCGATCATGCCGCCGCGGATAAACCGCTCCCAGGAGAGGGACGGACTGTTCTTATCGTCATCGGGATGTTTCACGATCGTTCCACTGCCCCGGACCCGGGTCACAAGCCCGTAGGAACGGAGCTCGTCATAAGCGGCAACCACCGTGCTCCGGTTGACGCCAAGCTGCTTGGCCAGCTCACGCTCCGAAGGGAGTGCCGTGCCGGGAGGGTAGGCCCCGCTTCCGATCAGCGACTCCAGGTGAGCGGCGATTTGTTTGTAGACCGGCTTGCCGTTCCGGCCTTTGTCAGGCGTCCATGACATTCGGGCATTCTCCTTGTTCTTCAGCTGTGCCGTGCCCGAGTGGATGAGCTTCCGGCAGACAAAGTGGATGTTAACAACGCTCGGCATCCCTACTACAATGATGAAGATACCGGCAATCGTCGGGATTATTCAAAAAAGGAATCAATGCGGAAGGGGATTCTGCTTATGAGCTTATATGCTTACTATACGATATTTTTCCTGATTATGCTTGCCGCCGTGGCCGCTACCCTCATCGTCGGTTACTCCAAGACCAACCGGGAAGGCAATCCCGACTATGACCGCAAGACGAAAAAATATTGGCTCGGGCTGTCTCTGCAATACGTCGTAGCCATTTCGGCGGGGGTTATCGCCCTCATCATTTATATTGTCAACCGCTGAGCGCACAACAGGAAAAAAGGACCGTCAGAGAGTTCCTTTCTGTCTCTGGACGATCCTTTTTTCTTTGCACTTGAATGTCTTCCGGCCGGAAGCTTCTCTCTAGAGATGACCCCCGAAGCTTACGCTGCAAGCCGGCTTGGTAAGTAAAGTATCAGCGGAGCTGACAAAGGTACAGAGGAAAAGCCGGGGGGACGCTGCCCGCTTTTGATCGATGTCGAATGGGCCGCCGCCCCGGGTTTCCCCTGCTTTTTCTATTCTTCTATGTTGTCGAATGCTATAGACTTCCGGTTTGTCGAAAATCATTACGCTTTGTTGCGTCCGACCGTACGCAGCACCAGGCTGACAATTGCGATCAGAATGATGGCGCCGATTAAAGCGGGCAGGAAGTAGAATCCACCGGCCTCCGGCCCCCAATTACCGAGCAGTACGCTGCCCAGCCAAGCCCCGATGAAGCCAGCGATAATGTTGCCGATAATACCTCCCGGAATATCTTTCCCCATGATGACTCCTGCCAACCACCCGATGATACCGCCGATAATTAAAGACCATAAGAATGCCATGAGACTCAACTCCTTTTTATAGATTGTGCTCCGCGTTGCTTACTATTAACCTATCGGAAGGCCGTTTAATCAAGTCTATGAAAAATGCCGATGTCTGCAGCGGGGCCGCCGGGTTTCACGATGAAAGGGAATCTATGTCGCAATTTACGGCGGCTGGAGGAATTTCCCGGGAAATGTCGCGGGTGGGTGCTGCGCGTGTCGAAAAGCTTCCGGGAAGGCCAAAAAGCCGCGCTGCGCCTTGGGTATCTGGCTAATACACGGGCAGGGTGATCGATGAAAATTCGCGGCCCACAAAAAATAAGGCCCGGTGATCCGGACCTTCATTTTGAGACAGACTATTGAAGAAACGATAGTGTTCGGCGCTTCTGCGGGCAGTGACTCAAGGGATCTCCGCAGAAACTAAACGGTTTCCAGCACGAATTTCTCCACGACATGCTTGATGCCGTCGTCGTTGTTGCTGTAGGTCACATAATCGGCGATTTCCTTCAGCGACTCGACGGCATTGCCCATTGCCACGCCAAGCCCGGCGACTTCCAGCATTTCGCGGTCGTTCCAGCTGTCACCGATCGCGATGACCTCGGACAGCTTTACTCCGAAGTGCTCGGCCAGATAGGTTAAGGCATGGCCTTTGGTTCCTTCTACATGCATGATCTCCAGAAAATGCGGCTTCGACTTTGTAATGTGCACGTCACCGCCCAGCGGCGCGCGCAGCTCGGCCGCCACTTCATCCAGCTTCTGCGGGTCGTCGATGATCAGGAGCTTCAGAGAAGGCTTGTCGGCCAGCTCGGCAAAGTCAGGATAAACCGTGAAGGGAATATTCGACAGTGCTGCGTAATCCCGCGCCTTTTGATTGCTTTCCTTGACATACAGCACGTCGTCCAGATAGGTTTGCAGATGGAGGCCGTTTTGTTCGCAGTATTCGAATATACGGCGGGCGACCTTCGAAGGGACGGCACGTTCGTAGAGCACCTGACCGTCCAAGGTATTCTTGACCAGCGCCCCCTGGTAAGAGATCAGCGGCACGTTCAGCCCAAGCTGCGAAGCGAGCTGGGTGGCGGAAGCATACATCCGGCCCGTAGCCAAGGTAACGGTTACGCCCCGGGCCATCGCTTCGGCCAGCGCTTGGGCGGTGCCGGGGGTCACTTGTTTTTCGTCGTTGATCAATGTATCGTCGATGTCGATTGCCAGCATTTTGTACATTTTTCTTTTTCCACTCCCGTATCTTTATAGGAACGCCCTCATTATATCGTATTTTTTCCACCCCGTGGTATCGAAAAAAATAGCGGGGTAAATAATTTATGGTGCAAAGGAATAAGATGAATCCATGCATCCAAGCCGAATACAGGCCATTGCCGTAACCTAGTAAGAGCGGGGAGCCGCCGCTGTCAACATCGCCCCGCTACGTTGATAAAATGCGGTATAAGCACCCGAAAGCATACTTCAAAAAGGAGGCATATGGATATGAATATCGGTGAAATCATCCGAAGCCGAAGAAATATCAAGCAGTTCAAGAGCGCCCCCGTGGATCAGGCCAAGCTGCTTTCCTGGCTGCAAACGGTCGCTTATGCACCGAACCACCGTCTCACGGAGCCTTGGGAAATCCTCGTGATCGGTCCGGAGACCCGCAGGAAGCTGAACCATAAGACCGATTTCGGCGGCGCTCCCGTCCTGCTGGCGGTTCTCTCGCAGCCGGGAAATTCGCCGCTGCAGCGGGAGGAGAACATCGCGGCCGTTTCCTGCTTTATCGATAATTTCCTTCTCAGCGCCTGGGAGGAGGGGGTAGGGACAGGCTGGTCGTCGCTGGGGGCGGCGGCTTCAAGCCGGGCGACCCTGGGAGTCCCGGAGGGATACGATGTGATCGGCATCATTGCGGTCGGCTACCCTGAAGCCGTTCCGGAACCTAAGGCACGCACGGAAATTACAGCAAAACTCAAGTACCTGGATTGAAAAGCCGACATGAGAAAAAAGCTCAGCCCCTGAAGATAGCGGACTGAGCTTTTTTGCAGCTTCATTTCAGATCCAGCCGGACCTCCCGATCGTCCTGCTGCAGGGAGACAGGCCCCGATTTGCCCTGCTCCTTCACATATTGAACCCAGGCATCCAGCATGATCATGCCGTCCTTCCAATCCTTCACCTCGGCGAAGGTGGTGAAGCCGTCACCGGAGCCGGTTGCCATGAAGTCGTTTGTCGTTACTTTGAAGGTACGCTCCGTGTTCAGCTTGCCGTCCGTATAGACCGGCGTTCCGTCCAGCAAGGTGATTTTCGTATATTTGTCGCCCAGCGGCCGGGTATTGTCCCATTCGACCTTGAGCCCCGAGAACTGGAGCGCCGGCAGTTTGGAATACTGGTCGGTCACTTCCAGCAGCTTCTTGATTTGCCCGGCGGTCATCGTGCCGGTCCGGTTGTAGTTGCCGAACGGCGACACCTCGAACATCTTCCCGTAGGTAACCGGTCCGGCGTCGATATCCGAACGCAGGCCGCCGATGTTGGTGAAGGCGATGTCGGATTTCTCCGCGGCGCGCATGGCGTCCGTCACCGAGTTGCCGATCGGTGTCACGCCGTCCCGCCGCTGGCCGCCGTTCACCGCGTACCGGAACGACTGAGTTGTCCATTTCTCGGCGGCTGTCGCGATCACTTCGTTCGTCTTCGCGGCGATTTTGGACTGATAATCGGCTACGGTTTTCTGTACGTCCTTATTCGCAGTAGTCAGGTTGGTGTAGGTTTCCAGCGGCCCGGCGTCCGAGGAAACGACCTTCTTGGTTTCCCGGTCGACATAGAGCTGGATGTGGCCCACGGCATACAGCCAGTTCTGCGCTTCGACGACCGGGACGCCGTTCACGATGCCGGCGACACGGCGATGGGAGTGACCTCCGACAATCGCATCCAGGGTGCCGCTGCCGGTACCTGCGGCCAGATCGATCAGCTCGCCCATGATCTGCTTCGACTTGGCATCCTCTTCTCCCGGAAGATGGGAGGTGACCACTACGAGATCGGCTCCCTTGCCGCGCAGTTCAGTGGACAAGTTCTTGGCGAACGGCGACGGATCGGCGAAGGTCAGCCCTTCGATATTCGTCGATTTGGTCGTCGTCTTCGTCTGCGGCGTGGCCAGCCCGATGATGCCGATGTTCAGGCCGCCTTTCTTCACGATCGTGTAAGGCTGCGCCCAATCGACGCGCTTACCCGTCTTATCTTCGATAATGTTAGCCCCCAGGATAGGGAACTTGGCTTTCCTGATATTATCGATCAGTACGTCCCGGCCGAAGTCGAATTCATGATTGCCGATCGCCGCCGCGTCGTACTGCACCTGGGCCATCGTGTCCATGACGGATTGCCCGTTCGTCGTGTTGGAGATCAGCGTGCCCTGCCAGGCGTCTCCGCCGTCGACCACGACCGTGCCGTTCGGATTGACGGCGCGGAAATCGTAGACGATGCCGGCCACGGTCTCGATGCCGCCCTGCTCCTGATTGCGGCGCTTGTCGAAGCCGACCTCGATGTGGCCGTGGATGTCGTTCGTCGTCAGAATATCGACCACCTGGAACAAAATCGGCTTAAGCGCTTTGGCCGCCTCGTCGCGGGTGACCGCTCCCTTCGGATCGAAATGGCCGTCCAGCCTCGGCTCGAACAATCCGGCGAATACGCCGTAGGCGACATAAGGACGGGCCCAATCGGAGATTTCCGCCGAATCTTTAAAATAATTCAGGACGTTCCCGTTCACCTTCGGCTCGCCGCCCTTGGTGATCGCTTTGACGACCATCACGGCCAATTCCTCGCGGGTGACGGTGCGCCCGGGCTCGAAACGGCCCTGTTCATTGCCGGTTACGATGCCTGCGGCCACTGCATTATTGACCGCCTGCCGCCGCCACTCCTCGAGGTCGGGGAAGGGCTTCTGCTTATTGTCGGCTGCGGGCGAGCTTCGCTGCGCGGTTCAGCATCGTTACGAGCTCCGCCCGGGTCACGGGCCGGCTTCCGTGCAGGTCGGTGTCGTTCGGGTAGCCTTCCACCGCGCCTTTGTCGTACGCCAGCTGCATGTCCGTTTTCATGGCGGCGGTCGCCGGGGATGAGGCGTCGGCGGCGTAGGCCGCAGGCGACCCGTACAGCGCGCCGGCCAGCGGCGAGACGAGCGCCGCGGCTTTCATTTTCGATGAATAAGGTGACATGGACGATTCCTCCTGACCGAAGGTCAACTATGATTTTACGAATCTATTATAAAATGAAAGTGTTATCATAGTGTCAAAGATTTTATAAAATCTGACAATCCTTTTTAAGAGACCCGCAGGCGACCGGACAGCAAAAAGGACGGCATCCGCCGTCCGGAGCTTGCACGCGAAGTGCAAAGATGATAGGGATTTGTGAGGGGGAGGGGTTCCGCTTCCGTCTTTAATCAATCGCCACAATATGTTCCTCGTCCTTCGTTTCCGACTGCATTTTCTCCAGCTCGCGTCGGAACTTCCGCTCTATCGCTGTCCGGCTCCCGTAGACAAAGAGCAGGTCGCCTTCCTGGACCTTCAGCTTCATGCAGTCCCGCCGAATCTTTTGGTCACCGCGCTGCAGGAGCAGCGACCGGACATCCTCTTCCGGGAGGAAAACCTCCGCCACCCGCCGCCCCACCGCCTCGGATTCGGGAAAGATGGGGACGCTCGTCACCCAATCGTCCGGGCCGGTATACAAAATTTCTTCAATCGGCGACTCATGCAGCTCGAACTCCCGCTCCAGCTCCCGGTGAAATTTACGCGTCAGCGACTTCATCATCCGTTTGCTCTTCACCGCCGCAAGAACCACCCCCAGCCCCAGGGTCACCGCCGTTACCTGAGGTATGCGGAAGCTCTGTGCCATCACCTGGCTGAGCGTCGAGATGAGCACGGCGAGCGAGAATACGCCGAACAAGATGAGGAAGGCGGCGATTTTCCGGCGGAGCGGATGGCGCAGGATCAGCTCGGATTCCTTGGTTGTGAATCCGGTGGAGGTCAGCATCGACACCGCCTGAAACCGGGCGATGTCCTTATCCAGACCGCTGATCACGAGGAGAGTCGAGGCGATCTCCAGCACGAGCAGAATCAGTACAAGGTAAATGACGATAAAGAGAAATCCCATCCGCATCGCTCCTTCGGGACTCAAGGCTATACAGGATAATTACCTTTTCCGCCGCGGCTTGAACCCGGACTCACCTGCAAGTCATCCCTGTCCCCGCTGATTGGACAGGGGACGGATACGTTTATTAATACTTATCCCAACCGGATGAGGAGAGTCGGACTATGGCTCCATTACAACAACCCCTGCTGGAGGAAAAAGCGCTCAAGGTGGCGTTATTTCAATTCTTATTCCCTTTCTCTCTGAACCGCGATTGCCAGCATTCGCTCAAAAGACAGCTCAAAGAGGACGGCTTCATCCCGTTTTCCCTGAGGAATCTGGAGCTGGAGACGGCCTTCTACGGACCGGGCTATCGGGTGTCCCATCTTGGAATGGAGCGCTACTACCTGCCTTTTACGAACAATGTGATCTTCCCGCACGGGGAGTCCGAGGAAGGGTTCCAGCGGTACTCCAAGCGGATGGACATGGTCTGCACGATGGAATCGAGGCAGGATGCGTACAATGTGAAGATTCATTCGGTGGACGTGGTGCTCTGCCCGTTCGACCTCGGCTTTATCACCGTTCGGACGGAGCCGCCGTGCGAGGGGCTGACCTACACGCAGGCGCTCGAATTCGTGAGCCGCTTCCGCGTGCTGCAGAACGTCAGCGAGCAGGACAACCGGACCCGGCTGGTGGCGGGGGCCGAAGCTTCCGCGAGGTGGAGGAGTTTATTTTCCAAGTGCTGGTCCCCGGCATGCTGCCGTTTCTGGATAAGAGCGAGCTGCAGGAATCGTATTTCGAGAAGTCGCCGTTCTTTGTGGACGAGCGGATGTATGTGCAGGGGCTGATTTCTTTCGCGGACGGGGCGGCCCTGACGCCGGAAGTGCTGTACCGGGCCTCGCGGATCGACGGGATGAACCCGGAAGGAAGACCCTACATCAGTTCGACGAATATGGACTACATCCGGCGTTATCTGGATACACACGTCTATGACAGGTGGGGGCCGAACACCTACTACGTGGTGGAAGAGATGTCCTTCTTCTGCCTGACGAACGAGGAGCCGCAGATCACGGTGTCGCTGGCCAATCATATGTACGGGGAGTATTACTACGGGTCGCTGATCAATTTATTTTATAAAATCGTGCTGCTCAAGCTGTCCAATCGCTACTCCCATGTGCAGCTCGACCAGAACCAGGAGGAGATCGAGGAGCTGATCCGCTCCATCACGACCTTTTCCGCGAAGTATTATTTTCTCGAGGTCGTTTCGCAGTCGCAGGGGAAGGAAATCTTCATCCAGCTGCGAAACAATCTGGGCAGTGACGAGCTGTTCTCGGAAGTCAAGAAGACGCTGTCGGATCTCTACAAGTATCAGGAGAATTTTACGACCAAGCGGTCCAACTACCTGCTGCTGATCCTGACGATCTATACGGTCATCAGCGGGATTTACGGGATGAACCAGGTGATCGAGGATTTGAAGGCGCCGATCCAGTGGGGGAAGATGCTGAGCTATTCCGTGTTCGAATACCTCGCGCTGCTCGTGACGGTGACCGGTATCGCCATCGCCCTGGGACTCGGGATCACGACCCTGGTGCGGCTGATCAAGGAGCTGCGCAAGAGACGCTGACTTGTCCCGGACCGGCGTAAGAAAAAGCCTGAGGCTACGGGAGATCTCGCCGCATCCTTAGGCTTATTCGGCATCCGTGCAGTCTTGCTCGTCAAGCTGCTTTTTCGCTCCGGGCTACATGCTCTGGTTCATCGTTTCATCGAAAGCCCGGGCCGGCGCCGGAGGACTCGGCTGAAGCTGCGTACCGGGCGCGCCGGCGTGCGGATACCTTCGTTTCAGCTCCTCCACCGACATGCAGATCCGCTTGGGGGACAGCAGCTGCGCCTTCGTGTCCAGTCTTTTTCCGCCTTGGGGATGAATCACGTACATCAGGAATTTTAAATAAACTTTGGAAAGAGAAAGAAACAGTCCTTTGGGCAAATCATCCACGGTAAAACCGAACTGCGTGGCTCCGCGGTGAATCATCGAAATGCCGTAGAGCCCTTTGACGTCATGCCAATCGGCACGCTCGGACAGCCGTTTGGAGAGCAGCGGCAGGCTTTTCTCCATCGCGCGAATGAGCTGCACGGCCAGCTGCATCGTCGAGCGGGAAGCCAGGCTCAGCCGGAGCAGCGTCGCATTGTCGAAATGCAGCTCGATCACGCGGTCGCCGCTTTGAAGCCATCCGCCTTCCTGCAGCTGCACGGGCGTTCCGCTGAACCGCCGTACCCGGAAGGTGAGGAGCTCGCCCGGAGGCTCCACGGAGTGAACGCGGAAGAGCAGATGGAACAGCTTCTCCCACTGCATCCACAGTGTTATAAGACAGCGTTTGCCGAGGCTCAGCTCCGCACCGGCTTTCTTCTTCTCCTCGGCAGGGAATTCGTCGACCCGCACGAACGTAAACCCGCGATGGGTGGTTTCAATGAGAAATTCATCGAGCGCTTCCAGCATATGTACGGGGGCGTCCTCGTCCGCTCCGAACGTTTCGCCGCTGTCGTGGAGCACAATGACCGATCCCGTGCTCAGCTGGGTAATCAGCCGTTTCTTGATCTTGTCTTTCCCGGTCTTCTTCAGCCAGTCGCCGACGATGAGCGACCACAGGACGATATGGAACCGTTTGGACAGGAAAAAATCGAACGCATTCACGATGCCCCAGGGGGCGGTAATATTGCGGCGATTCGCCCGTTATCTTCTTCACTGCCTCGGCCGCCTGCTCCAGCTGGCGCCGGACCTTCCACGGCATCATGAGCCCATTGGTGCGGTGCACGTAATTGTGCAGCCCGATCAGATGCCCTTCCCGATGCATCCGGAGAATGAGCTCCGGGCTGCGCTCCGCTTTGGAGCCGAGCACGAAGAAGGTGGCCTTGACATTATGCTTCTGCAGCAGATCGAGCAGAATCGGCGTATATTTCGGGTCCGGCCCGTCATCGAAGGTGAGCGCAATGCCCGATTCGATGGATTTGGGGTAAGCCCCGATACCGAAGATGCGCATGAGCAGAGTAGGGATGACGGTATAGAAAACAAGTACGACGATACACCACCATATCAGGTCAGCCATGAGCAGGCACTCTTTCTTTTTCGACGTTGACGATCATGTAGAACAAGGCAATTCCCCCAACAATACGGCGCTGGTGATGACCGCAACCGAATCGCCGAACCGGTCGGCCAGCCATCCGCCAAGCACGGGTCCGATGATGACCCCGATGCCTTCCACACTGGAGAAGAGGCCCCAGCCGAGCCCCTGCTGCTCCTTCGGGACGTAGTCCGCCAGCGGCGCGTTCCAGGACGGGAGAACAGCCGAATAAGCGAAGCCGAGCAGGGCGGCCAGCACCAGCGCCACCGTCAGGGTGGACACCAGTGTCAGCCCGTACAGCGAAGCCGCGAACGCCGCGAAGCCGCAGACCAGGAACCACTTGCGGCCTCTGGTCTTGTCGGACCAGCGCCCCATCGGAATGAGGAAGGCCACCGTGAAGGCGCCGCCGGCCATCAGCACCCACGAATAGCCGGCATGGCTTAACCCGAGGGTCTTGGCCGCAAACCCCGGCAGGATCGGTACGAGCATGCTGGCGACCATCGTCTGCAGAATCATGCCGGGGAGCAGCGGCTTCATGGCCTTCATCCGTTCCCAGAGCAGGGCCGCCTGCCGGCGGATCGGAATATAATCGGGCCTCGACTCCACGGTATTCTTCATCCGCAGGGCGGTAATCCAGGCGAGCGTCCAGAGGCCGACCATCAGCCAGAAGCTCAGGCTGTAGCTCAGGTCGAGCAGGAAGTTGATGACGACGGGTCCTGCCCCCAGCCCGATCAGCCATACCGTATAAAGAACACCCATCTGCGACGCCCGTTCTTCTTCCTTCACCTTGCTCAGCGCAACAAGCCACACCGGCGAAATCCCGATCCCGAACACCGCCGCAGCGACGATCAGCACCCAAGGCTGATGGATGCGGTACATGCCGAGCAGTCCGATCAGCGAGATGAACAGCCCGGAATGGACAATCACCCGCAGGGAGAAGCGATCCAGCAGGTAGCCCGCCAGGCATTTGAGCGCCGTATCGGTTACATAATGCACGGAGACGGCGGCACCGACCACGGCAACGGAATAGCCGAGCATATCCTCGGCATAGGTAGGAAGGAAGGAAACCAGATAGGCCCCCTCACAAATTCGACCAGAAACAAAATGATCACGAACTGAATAAATCCCCAATCGGATAACCATTTGCGTAGCATCTGGATGCGCGACCTCCTTTGACGATTGCGGCCGTCAGCCGTGCGGCCTTGTCTCTTCCGCCGGCGGGCGGATATCGTTCCATATGTCCCGTACTACCGCATCGGCCGCACAGGGCCTGTGCAGGGCCCGGATGGCCTCTTTGCTCCGCTCCAGTCGTCCGTGGTCCAGGAGCGACCCCCGAATGCGTTCGGCCAGCTCTTCCGGCCGGTACACGATCTCCACCGCGCCTTTGCCGGCCAAGTAGCGGGCATTCTCCTTTTCCTGGCCGGGAAGCGGCCGGAACACGATGACGGGGAGGCTCATGGCGATGGCCTCGGCCAGGGTGATGCCTCCCGCTTTGGTAATCAGACAGGAGGAGAAAGCCATAATCTCCTGAATCGCCTGCACATACCCGAAGACATGCACCCGGGGATGCCCGCCGAGCAGCGCTTCGATCTGCTGCCGGAGCGGCGTATTTTTCCCGCAGATAAACACCACTTCCATGTCATCGAAAGCGAGAAGCGCCTCGCCGAGCCGGCCGACCTGATTTAACACGCCGTAAGCTCCGGCCATGACGCATACCACCCTCCGCGAGGGATGGATTCCGTATCGGGCCCTTAGGACTGCGGGATCGGCCGGTTCTTCGAACATGCTCCGCAGCGGAATCCCGGTGGTCCGGATGTTTCCGGCAGGGACGCCTCGCTGGGTAAGCGCCGGCTTCAGGTCGTCCGTAGCGACATAATATTTATCCACGCCCGAGCGGATCCACCGCGGGTGGAGCACAAAATCCGTCACTATCGTATACGAAGCGGGCGGCAGTCCGTTACGCTTGCGGAACCCCGGAACCACCGGCGCCGGGAACGTATGAATGACGGCGTCGGGTCCGCTCCTGTTCAAGCCATCTTTCTAATGTATGCGGCCCCATGGAATTCAACCGCTTAAGAAATAAACGGTCGTGCCTGAAGTGCTGCGTCACATAAAAGCTCCAGCCGTACAGCTGCGGAAACCAGGCGGAGCTGCGGAGATAAACGAGCCGGGTGAGGGCGTTCAGCAGAGGATGGGCTTCCGCAAGCAGATCGATCACCTTGACATCGGCCGCCCCGTGCCGGGCGAAGCTCTGTTCCAGCGCCCGGGCTACCTGCAGATGCCCGTCTCCATAGCTGGCATACAAGATGAGAATTTTGGGTTTGAATGCATCCATAGGTTTTCACGCGCCTCGATTTTAATTCGTCCTTAGCCGTGTTTCCGGGTAATAAACAATTAGGCCGGGCCGGAAAGTACCGCATGGATCCGGCGTTTTTGTTTCGCATCGTTCGTATTGGAAATATCTATTTAAATTACAATATACTATACGGCGTGACAAACATAAAGCGATAGGTGACACGCCCGGTTTGGTACGGCTATCCGAAAATGTTTTGCCCCGGTTCCCCTTGCTGTTATAATAAGGGGTAAATATCAGAATGAATGCATTGAAGAACGGGGTGGCGGGTTGAAAGCGTATTTGGAGCTTTTACAGGATATTATGGAACACGGCGTGGAGAAGGAAGACCGGACGGGGACGGGCACCATCTCGGTGTTCGGGCGGCGGCTCCGGTTCGATCTGTCGCAGGGCTTCCCGCCGCTGACGACGAAGAAGCTGCATATCCGTTCCATTCTCCATGAGCTGCTCTGGTTTATCAGCGGGGATACGAATATTCGTTATCTCAAGGAGAACGGCGTATCGATATGGGATGAGTGGGCCGACGAGAACGGCGATCTCGGACCCGTCTACGGCTCGCAGTGGCGCTCATGGCCGGCGCCGGACGGCAGGCACATCGATCAGCTGGCGCAGGTGGTGGAGCAGATCAAGCGGAACCCGGATTCCCGCCGCCATCTGGTCGTGGCCTGGAATCCCGCGGAAGTGGACAACATGGCGCGCCGCCGTGCCATTATGCTTTTCAATTCTATGTCGCCGGCGGCAAGCTGTCGTGCCTGTTCAACATGCGCTCGGTGGATACGTTCCTCGGGTCGCCCTTCAACATTGCAAGCTATGCCTTCCTGACGCATATGATCGCACAGCAGTGCGATCTGGAGCCGGGCGAGCTGATTTGGACGGGCGGGGACGTTCATATTTACTCCAACCATATCGAGCAGGTGAAGCTGCAGCTCACGCGCGAGCCGTTCCCGCCGCCGCGACTCGTGATCAAGCGGAAGCCGGATTCGCTCTTCGACTACAAGTATGAGGACTTTGAAATCGTCGGATACCAGAGCCATCCGTCGATCAAGGCACCTATCGCGGTGTAACGGACGGATACAATAAGTACAAGTAAAACAAAGCCATCATTCGAAGATAAGGAAGGTGCCGCCTATGACCATCTCATTTCTGTTTGCCATGGACGAAGCCCGCGGCATCGGGATCAACAACCGGTCGCCGTGGCGGTCGCCGGCCGACTTGGCGTTTTTCAGGAAAACGACTACGGGTCATACCGTATTGATGGGCCGCAAGACGTACGACTCCATTGGAAAGCCTCTTCCGAAGCGGCACAATATTGTCCTGACACGGGATACCGGCTTCTCGGCCGAGGGAGTGGAGGTGATTCATTCGCCTGAGGAGGTGGCCAAGCAGTACGGCTGGACGGGCCCCCGACAGGATGAAGAGCTCTTCGTGATCGGCGGGGCGGAAGTGTTCAGGCGAACTGCTGCCTTTTGCGGACCGCATGTATGTGACGGAGATCGCCCACCGCTTCGAGGCCGACACGTTCTTCCCGGAGATGGACTGGAGCGAGTGGATGGCCGTTTCCCGAGTGCCGGGCGTTAAGGATGAGAAGAATCCTTACGACTATACCTTCATCACCTATGAGCGGGTGCGGAGTTAAAACGGGGACTTCCGGTATGGCCCGTACTTGCAGCGGGAAATGAAGCCGGGGGACTTCCTCTGACTCGGAACTTTTTCAGCGGCGCCAAGAATGAGGCTTGTCTTTTTCGCGCATCTTAAGGGTTGAATCCTGGGAACCGACCCAAGTACTTCTCAAGGGAGATGCCGAATATGACCGAAGTCAACCAACATCAAATGCCGCTGCGCCATGTCATAGATAATGCGGAGAAAGCGATTCAGATCGCCAAGGATGCGGAGATGGCCGTACGCCATGCGCAGCTGGATTCCGACCCGCATAAGCTGAGAGCCGCCCAGGCGGAGCTGGCCGCCGCCCAGCGCGCGCTGGAGAAAGCACAAAGCCAGCTGGACGCAAGCGATAACGAGCACCAGCATCAGCGGCTCGTACAGGTGGAGGATCAGCTGAACCAGGCGCTGCAGAGCCTGGACGTCACCGCTTCCAATTTGCAGCGACCGAAACAGGTACGTTAAGACCGAAAGCACAGCCGAAGGACCGGACCCGCGGCCGCGGGCGGTACTCGGCTGTGCTTTTTTGAGCCTATTCGTTGTCTCGGAGCCGGTCCCTGACGGTTTGGATGAACTGCCGCGCAGCGTAGCCGAGGTACTTGTCCGACCGGTATACAATTCCCATATGCCTTACAGGCGGATGATCGTGTATCCGGATAAAACGCAGCTTGGGATCGTTAACCGACATCATCAACTG
Source organism: Paenibacillus sp. P25 (assembly GCA_024704175.1). Taxonomy (GTDB): domain Bacteria; phylum Bacillota; class Bacilli; order Paenibacillales; family NBRC-103111; genus Paenibacillus_G. The sequence goes on along the minus strand of CP085629.1, from coordinate 5,438,836 downwards.
GCGCGTTTGCACTGTGGCTCCGATATTTTCCCCGACAAAGCGGAACATCGACGGATTGGAGGTCGTTTCAATCGCGATATGGAGCCCGAAGCCGTGCTCCCGGCAGCAGTTCTCCACCAACTCCCGGCCCCAGAAGCCTTTGGGGTACATCACCATCGGCAAGTCCTTCAGCCCGGCTATAGGGATGGATTCCTGCCCGGCCAGCTCGTGACGCTCCGAAACGACAAGGCCGTATTCCTCCCGGGACAAGGGAAGGATGACCAGGCGGGGATCGGAAGGGGGGATCAGCGCAATGCCGATATCGATCTCCGTATCGAGCACGAGCCTCGCAATATCGATAGTGGAAACGATCTTGAGCCGAATTTTCGGAAACCGGTGGTGAAAATCGATAAACAGCGGCGTCAGGCGGAAATCCAGCTCGGAAGGCAGGACACCGACGGCCAAGCGGCCTCCCTGATGGTCGCGAAGCTCGCCGAGCTCGTGGTAAGCATTCTGCAGATTCTGAAACAGGCCCCGGCTGTGTCTAAGCAGCACTTCCCCGGCGTCGGTCAAGGCGATTCTTTTGCCGATACGGTCAAATAAGGGCGTCCCGATTTCTTCTTCCAGCGCTTTGATCTGCAGGCTCAGGTTGGGCTGGGATATCCCCATTTTCTCGGCCGCCTTCGTAAAATGCAGCTCTTCACAAACCGCAATAAAATATTCCAGTCGCCTAAGCTCCATAGAATAGGGAGTCTCCAATCATTTGTTTTACAAATGATTATAATAATTTTCATTGAATTTATCAATTATACCTCTTCCCGTATGATGAGCTCATATCCGATTTGCGAGGAGAGGTTAGGATGAAGAATAAATCTGCGTTTCTTATGGTCGTCGCCCTGTTTCTGGTCTCCTTGAACCTGCGGCCCGCCATTAACTCCGTATCGCCCGTCCTGTCGGCCATTACCAAGGATCTCGGCATGAGCGCCTTTGCGGCCAGCCTGCTCACGTCCATTCCCGTGCTGTGCATGGGAATCTTCCCGGCCTTCGCCGTACGGCTGGGACACCGCCTGGGGATGGAGCGGGTTATAGGCTGGTCGCTGGCCGTGATCGGGGCGGGAACGGTACTGAGGCTGTTCGCCGGCTCCGCGTTCTTCCTGCTGGGCACGGCGCTGATCGCCGGCATCGGCATTGCGGCGGTCGGCCCGTCGCTGTCCGGGTTCATCAAACAGCGTTTTCCGGCGAAGGTGCCTTCCATGATCGCCCTGTACTCGGTTGCGCTTGCTCTGGGAGCGACGCTGGCGTCCGGACTGTCCGTGCCGCTGCAGGCCCGGCTGCAGTCCTGGCAGAGCGCGCTTGCCCTGTGGGCTGTGCTGGCTTTAATCGCCATTCCCGTATGGTGGCTGTTCGTTTCGCGGAAGGCGGAAAGGCCGACGGACGGGGAAGCGGGGGCTCGGCCGCCAAGCTGCCTTGGACCAGCAGGAAGGCCTGGTCGCTGACGCTGTCGTTCGGTCTGCTGTGCATACTGTTCTACTCGATTACGGCCTGGTCGCCGCCCATCATTCAAAGCATGGGCTACAGCAAAGCGTTCGCGGGCAGTGCCCTTACCCTGTTCTCCGTCGCCCAAATTCCGGTGAGCCTGGTGCTTCCTATGCTTCTTCGGCGTTATCCGTCCCGGTCTGCTGTGGTCGCTCCTCGGCTCGCTCATGATCCTGACCGGCTTCCTGATGATCGCCTTCGCCGTCCAGCCTTTATTAGCCGCACTGATCATCGGAATCGGGCCCGGAATGCTGTTTCCGATCAACCTGCTGCTCCCGATCGACGAAGCCGGCAATGCTCGGCAGGCTGCAGCCTGGTCGGCCATGACGCAATCGGTCGGCTACGTGATCGGCGCGCTCGGTCCGATACTGCTCGGTTCGGTGCATGATGCGGTCGGAAGCTACTCCGGGCCCATGATCGCCATGATTGCGATCGTCCTGCTCATGATCGCCGTCCAGCTTGCTTTGCCGTGCCGAGAAAAAGACGGGAAGTGGGGGAGGGCTTGACCGGCGTAACGGCTCGTTAAAGAAAGCAGAATACAGCAAATAAATAAAGACCGTCGCCGGGCGGTCTTTGGTCGCCATAATCAGCGACCAGGGGCTGAATTCCGTCGGCTGGAGCGCTGTTTTGGTGAAGACCGCCGGGCTCTTCATCGCGCTCTTGAGCTGGTCCCCTGGATACCCGCCAAGCCGGAATCAAGGCGCCTGCCGGACAAGCGAAGGCTTGTCCTTAACGCCGGTAATAAACAACCGCCCGGAGTGGTTTCCGCGGCGGTTGTTTTCATATAAAAAGCGGGAGTGAGCGCCGCCGCAGGAGGCGACCATCAATTGACCGAGCTGGCCGCTTGCCGGGCTGGTACTCGGCATTTACCGGTGGAAGGACATCATCCGCGTCCGCTCATAAAATAACGGGAACCCGCGTATGCTCTTGTGAGTCCGCGGGTCTTTCGTGTCCCCGGGGTGACGGATATTTTTCCAAAGGACCCGGGTATTGCCCTGTTTGATAATTTCTATCACTAAGTAAGGCTTCTCACTGGGACAAGGGGCTTATTTTTCATAAAAAACCATTGAAAATCATTCTCAATCATGTTATTTTCTATTGAGACTAATTATCAATTACAAGGGAGTTGTCCTTTTTTTATGCAGACCCGTAACCTTCTAACAGCCGCCGTTCTTTGTTCTTCCATCTTCTTTTCCGCATGCGGCGCAGGCTCCAAACCGAATGAACAACATCCGGCGGCGGCTTCGCCCAAAACCGCAGATACCGCTGCACCGGCCGCCTCGGGGGATCAACTGAAGGAAGCTACGGAGCAGTACCGCAAATATGTCATTGAACAGTGCGACGCTTTCGTGAAAGCGACCGGCGAATTCGCCGCCGCCATCAAAGCGGGCGATCTGAAGAAAAGCCAGGATCTGTACGCTCCGACCCGGATGTATTATGAGCGGATCGAGCCGATCGCGGAAGCGCTCGGGGACCTTGACCCGAATATAGATGCCCGTGAAGGGGATGTCGACGAGAAAGAATGGCGCGGCTTCCACCGGATCGAGAAGGGGCTTTGGGAAGGGAAGACAACGCAAGGCCAAGAAGCTTACGCCGACCAGCTGCTCAGCGACAGCAAGCTGCTTCGGGCGAAGGTCGAGACGGTGGACATCGACTCGGGCATGCTGCTCACCGGTGCGGTGGAGCCGCTGAACGAGGTGTCCTCCTCCAAAGTAACCGGGGAAGAGGAGCGTTATTCCCGCACGGATTTGTATGATTTTGCCGCCAACGTGGAAGGCGCGGGCAAAATCTTTGAAGTGCTGAAGCCGGAGTTGCAGAAGAAGGATGCGGCGCTGGCCAAGACGATCGAGAGCCGTTTTGCCGATTTGACGAAGGCGCTGGAGCCTTACAAGAAAGGGAACGGCTATGTGCTTTACAATGAACTTACTCCGGATCAGACGAAGAAGCTCAGTCAGGCCATCGATGCGCTGGCGGAGCCGCTGTCCAATATGGGTAAGACCTTGGGGGCTTAAACCATGGACGAGATAAGCAAAAAGAGTGCGGAAACCGGAGCGGACGCCATTCCGCAGGAGAAGACGGAGGCCGCGGGTATTTCGCGGAGAGACGTGTTGAAGATGGCCGGCGCCGGCGGGATCGGCCTTCTGCTGGGTTCGGCCGGCATCGGGAGCATCCTGGCCGGTACCCGGATGGGAGCGAAGCTGGCCGGGGAACCGCCTCCGCCGCGAGCGACAAGATCCCGTTCTACGGCGAGCATCAAGCGGGCATTCTCACGCCGGCGCAAAATTTTCTCTGCTTCGCTTCCTTTGAACTGACCACCAATCAGGTCTCCGACGTCGTGAAGCTGTTCCAAACGTGGACGGCGGCCTCGGCCAAAATGTGCGCGGGAGAGCCGGTCGGAACCGAGAACGACAACCCGAAGCCGCCGCCCGCGGATACGGGGAAGCGGTCGGACTCAGCCCGTCCAAAACGACGATCACGTTCGGCGTCGGCCCGTCGTTCTTCGATCAGCGCTTCGGGCTTGCCGCGAAGCGTCCGGAAGGGCTCTCCGATCTGCCGCGCTTCCCGGGGATAACCTGCGCAGTGAATGGAACGGCGGCGATATCGGCGTACAGGTATGCTCCGACGACCTCCAGGTCGCCTTTCATGCCGTCCGTAACCTGACGCGTCTGGCGCGGGGCATTGCCGTGCTCAAGTGGACGCAGGAAGGCTTTCAGCGCACAGGCGCAGCAAGCCCTGAGGGGGAACGCCGCGCAATCTGCTCGGCTTCAAGGACGGTACGGGCAATCCGGATACACAGGACGACCGGCTGATGAACGAGCTGGTTTGGACACAGGCGTCCGACGGCCCGGCCTGGATGGCGGGCGGCGACTATATGGCGGTGCGGCGCATCCGGCTTCGCATCGAGGTATGGGACCGGTCGACCCTGGGGGACCAGGAAGCGACGTTCGGCCGGTACCGGGACAGCGGCGCTCCGCTCGGGGCGAAGAACGAGTTCGACCCGGCGCCGCTGGACGCCAAGGGGGCGGACGGCCAGCCGGTCATTCCGATGACCTCTCACGTGCGCCTGGCCCATTCGGACGGCAAGGAGAAGATTCTCCGCCGCTCGTATTCGTATTCGAGCGGCATCGACCGCCAGACGGGACAGCTGGATGCGGGACTTTTTTTCATCAGTTACCAGCGCGATCTCCGCAAGCAGTTCATCCCGATCCAGCGGCGGCTGGCGAAGCAGGATAAGCTCAACGAATATATCACCCATGTGGGAAGCGCCGTGTTCGCCTGTTTTCCCGGAGCCCGGGAAGGCGGTTATATCGGGCAGGCGCTGTTTGAGGGATAGGCGGAGAGGAGAAGCGGGAAATGACTAGCAGGAAAGCCTGTTTTATAAAAACGCTCGGGTGTCTCCTGTTCGCGGCGATACTCTTTGTGGCGGCGGGAGGAAGCGGCTGGGCGGCGGAGCCGGCGGAGAGCAAGGTGAAGGAGCTGATGCCTGCGGCGGGCGGCGCTCTGGTGCACGCCGGTCAGAAGGATTGGTCCGAGGTCGCCAAGGAGCTGGAGCAGTTCGAGGCCAAATGGAAGGCGCTGCAGGCTCCAACCTCGGCGCTTGCGGACGGCGTGACCACCGCTCTGGTGGAAGCCAAGCAGGCGCTGGGCGAAGCACAGGCGAAGCCGGACCAGGCTTATCAGGCGGTTTCGAAATTAACGAAAGCGGTAGATGCTTTCGCGTCCGCTCAAGAGGCGGCGGGGACGAAAGGGGACGGCAAAGCGGCGGCCAAATCGCTGCCTGCCGGTGCTTCAGCAGTGCCTGGATGCGATCGGCCAGAACCAGTCGCCCAAGGCGCGAAGCGAGTACAAGCGGTTCGATGCCCAGTGGTCCAAGGCCGAAGGCGCCATCCGCTCGGATAACGCGGGAGCGTACGGCGAGATCGAGACGAAGCTCAGTCTAGCGCGCATTGCGCTGCAGGCGGAGCCGCCCAAGGCGGAGGCCGCGGCGGCGGGCGTCTCGGATTTGATGAAGACGATCGAGGATTATGCGAACGGCAAATTGGCGGATGCGGATTCCGGGGCCGGGCAGCACTCCGTTGCGGATGCGCTGCAGCTGCTTCAGGATGCGCAGGATGCCGTGCGGGGCGGACAATATGCGTCGGCGGCGGAGCGGATGCAGGCGTTCATCCGGATGTGGCCGTCGGTGGAAGGCGCGGTACAGACGCGGGCTCCCGAGGTCTACACGAGGATTGAGAATCAGATGACGGAAGCCTCCGGTTATTTGCTGTCGAGCCCTCCCAAAGCGGACGCGGCTGTGGCGGTGATTTCTTCCATGCAGGCGGAGCTCGAGCCTTTCAAGAGCGCTTCCGGCTATACCGCTTGGGATGCGGCATTAATTCTGCTGCGCGAAGGGCTTGAGGCGCTGCTCGTTCTGGCTGCGCTGCTGGCTTTCCTCCACCGTTCGGGCAATGCTTCCAAGCAAAAATGGGTATGGGGCGGAGCCGGAACGGGCCTGCTGCTGAGCGGGGGACTTGCCGTCCTTCTCACTTACGCGATTGCCGGTGCCGCGACCGGCAAAGCACGCGTGAGATGCTGGAGGGCATCACGGGGCTGGCTTCCGTCGTCATGATGCTGACGGTCGGGGCCTGGCTTCACGGCAAGTCGCAGGTAAAGGCTTGGAACAGCTACATCCATGAGCAGGTCGGATCGGCTCTGGCCAGCGGGAATTTATGGTCCCTGTTTCTTGTTGCGGGGCTCGCGATCCTTAGGGAAGGGGCTGAAACAACGATCTTTTACATCGGGATCGCCCCGTCGATCGAGCCGCTGCAGCTCGTTAGCGGGATTGCGGGTGCACTCGCGGTGCTCCTTCTGCTGGGCTTTGCGATGGTGAAGGGAAGCGTCCGCCTCCCGGTGCGCCCGTTCTTCCTGGTAGCGACGCTCTTGATCTATTACCTGGTCTTCAAGTTTCTGGGGCAAAGCATTCATGCGCTGCAGGTGGCCGGCGACCTGCCTGCCCATGCATCGACAAAGCTTCCGGCGCTCGACTGGCTCGGCGTATATCCGACCTGGGAAACGACGGTGCCCCAGCTCGTGGTTCTGGTCTTTATTATCCTTCAGATGGCCCGGACCGAGCGGAAGAGGAAAAAGGAGGATGCCTCCGGCCCGAAAACCAAACTGGATATCGCCGAAACCTGAGGTTCGGTGTGCAAGCCCCTTTCGACGTGAGCCGGGGGCCTGCGAAAATATTTTGCGCGCCTCTCCCGGCGCGCGCCTGCGGTGCTGCACGCCATGCAGGCCGGTCCCCAAGAGCGCTGCGGCCCTTCGGAACCGGCCTGTTTTTTGTGCGCCCGCTATGAACGCGCCGGTCCTTGCAAGGCGAGGACGGGCGAAGCAAGTGTATCCAAGATAACGCAAAAAGACGGACATCCCGGATGCCCGCCTTTTTCAAACAATTTGCCCTTGGCGCTTATTGAACGCTCTACATATGCTGGTAAGCTACGACCAAAGCGAAGGTGAGCAGCATGCTGACAAGAGCGTAGGTCCACTGCCTCATGGTGAAGTTCATCCGCTATTTCCTCTCCTATCCGAACTGAATTTTCCGAAAAGTCCCCTGTTTCTACATCATAACCCAAGAAGCGCCGAAGCGGTGTTAAGCTTTTATGAACCGGACGATGGTTTGCTTCCGCCGCTTCAGTTCCTTCAGCGGATAGAACGTGCCGCGCCAATAGATGCCGCCGTGCCGGAGCGTGAGCCAAACGGAGCGCAGCACCACGTAACAGAGTACGCAGGCCGATACCGGAAAGACGAGCACCTCCCGGCCGCCGCGGCCGAGAATGGAGCGGATCAGCATCACGTAGACAGTCAGCAAGAGGGCGGCGGAGGCGGCGAACGCCCAGGCGGCCCATCCTCCTACGGCGAGCATGCCGATGACCGGAAAAGCGAACAGGCCGATCAGCCCCGCCGCTCCGAGCAGCGCCAGACTGATCCGGTAGCCGAAGCCGGAGAACATGTTCTTCTCCAGCCCCCGGACGGCTTCCCGAAGGCTCGGGTACCACTCCACGGCGATATGATGGACGCCTGAAGCCAGCCTCTGGCGCAGCCGCGCCCGCTTCACCTCGAGGCCGAGCTGCAAATCGTCGTCGGGCCGAAACGCGATGGCACGGTGCGTGCCGATCCGTTCGTAGGCGTGTCGGGTGATCATATTGAAGGCTCCGACGCCCATGCCGTACCGGCTTTGGAAATCGTCGTTCGCCCGCCAAGGCCGGATATACAAGCTGAACGTGAAGAAGAAAAACTGCACGAACGCCTTCAGCCAAAACCCGCGCGCGATGATCCGCGGAGCCAGCGTCAAATGATCGACGAGATGCCGCTGCATGTACTGCACGGCGTCGCTGACCGTATGCGGCTCGAAGCGGACGTCCGCATCCGTGAAGAGCAGATAGGTTCCGCGCGCCTGGAGGTAGCCCTGGTACAGCGCGTGATTCTTCCCCAGCCAGCCCGAAGGAAGGGCGGTGATATGAATGATCCGCGGCGGAATCCCGGCGGGCCGGCCCTCGGACCAGCGCCGGAGCTCGTCCAGCTTGCGCCCCGTCGCATCCTGCGAGCGGTCGTTAACCGCAATAATTTCAACGCGCGGATACGTCTGATTCAGCAGATGCTTCACCGTATCCGCAATCGAGGCTTCCTCTTCCTTCGCCGCGATAATAACGGAAACGAGCGGCGCTCCGGCGTCGGTTTTCCCGGCCGTTCTTCCGGGCCGCTCCTCCGCGGCGAGAGTCGCGTTATCTTCCGAGCGTGGCGGCTTCAGCATCCACTCTCTGGAACGCAGCGTATCGGCCAGCATGACGAGCCAATACAGAAGTGCGAGAAGCGCCCACACGTCCATGAATCGCATATGCTGTAAGCCCCCTTTATTGGGCGTTTCGTACCGTGTGCGGAGCGGACTCTTTTCAAAAATTATAGCATGCTGCCTGCGGCGACAACAAATCCTGGCTTATGCTACAATGTAAGGAAGGACATGGTGCGAAAGGGGGCGACCTTAAGGGTGAGAGAAGAACAACCGCCGCCCTTGTTTCGGAAAAAAATCAAAGGATCGGAGCTGCCCGATTTTCTCCGCGAGATCAAAGACAGAGGCGTCCGCACGGAAGACCTGCTTTTTCTATGCATCGGTACCGATCGTTCCACAGGGGATGCGCTGGGGCCGCTGGTCGGGTCCATGCTGGAGGAGGCGGGCTATCCGCACGTCATCGGCACGCTGGCCTATCCGTTCGATGCCAGCAATATGCGCGAGAGGTCGCTGACCATGCCGTCCGGCTACAAGGTGCTTGCCATTGATGCCTGTTTGGGGCAAATGGCCTCGCTCGCCTGGTACCAGGTATCGAACCGTCCTATCGAGCCGGGCAAATCGGTAGGCAAGCAGTTGCCGGAGGTGGGGGATTATTCGATCGCCGCTATTGTGAATGTGGACGCGGGGCAAAAATATGCGATTCTGCAAAGCACGTCGCTGTATCGGGTGATGAATATGGCCCGGGAGATTGTAGGCGCGATCCGCGAGGTGTTTCCGCTGGAGCCGGGAACGTACGGGGATCTGGATATAGGGGAGGAAGCCCAATGAGTGACGGAGGCGTTCAATGGGGGGAGGCGGAGGTGGCAGGCATGCCCTTCAGATGAGGGGAAGGGCGAAGCTGAAGGACGTTTCCCTGAAGCGCATTTACAAGCTGTTCGACGGGTACCGCTGGCGGCTGGGTGCGATCCTGTTTCTCGCGCTGGTGGCTTCCGTGATCGGATTATTCCCGCCGCTGGTCATGAAGGAAATCATCGATAAAGCGCTTCCGAGCGGGAATACGACGCTGCTCCTCTCCATGGTGGGCCTGATGGTGCTGCTGCCTGTCGTCAGCGGACTGCTGGGGATCTGGCAGAACCACGAGAATACCAAGGTGGCGCAGGGCGTCATGCGCGATTTGCGGCAGTCGCTGTTCGGCAATCTGCAGCGGCAGTCGATGAGCTTCTTCACCGATGCCAAGTCCGGAGAGATCATCCAGCGGCTGACGGGAGACGTACAGGCGGTGCAAAATGTGGTCACGACGCTCGTCGTATCGGCAGTGACCCAATCGGTGATCGTCATTACGAGCGTGGCCATCCTGTTCGCGCTTGATTGGCGTCTCGCCATTCTGTCGACGGTCATTCTGCCGCTGTTTATTCTACCCGTGCGCAAGGTATCGGAGATGCGCAAGCGGCGGCGCGCGGCGAGACGCGGCGGGTGCGCGGGGAGATGTCCGCGCAGCTCGGTGAAATCTTCGGGATCTCGGGTGCGCCGCTGACGCGGATTTTCCAGCAGGAGCCTTATCAGCAGAGGCAGTTCACGGGCCTCAACCAAAAGGTGATGGACCTCGAGCCGCGGCTCAATCTGGTCGGCCGATGGTACGGGATGGTGCTGGGGGTGCTGGGGCCGCTTGGGACGGCACTGATCTATCTGTATGGCGGCTGGAACGTCATTCACGGATCGATGACGGTCGGGGGCATCGTCGCCTTTGCGGCTTATCTCGGAAGGCTTTACGGTCCGGTGGGCACGCTGCTTAATCTTCATGTGGAGCTGGGAACGGCTCTGGGCGTGTTCCAGCGATTGTTCGAATATGCGGATTTGGAGCCGGAGGTGACGAATGCGCCCGGGGCGCGTTCCTTGCCGCCGGTGAGCGGGCTTGTGGAATACCGGAACGTGTCGTATGCTTACCAGCCCGGCCAGTATGCTCTGCATGGCGTCAGCTTCCGGGCGGAGCCGGGCGAGGTGGTGGCGATCGTCGGCCCGAGCGGCGCAGGCAAATCGACGCTGATCGGGATGCTCGCCCGATTATACGATCCGACCGACGGGACGGTTAGGGTGGACGGCTGCGATCTGCGCAGCGTCACGCTGGAGAGCCTGCGGGCGCAGGTGGCCTTCGTAACGCAGGAATCGTTCCTCTTCCATGCGTCGATTGCGGAGAACCTGCGCTTCGCCCGCCGGGACGCCTCGCAGCAGGAGCTGGAGGAAGCCTGCAGGCAGGCGTTCATCCATGAGGTCATTGCCGCCCTTCCGGAGGGGTATGAAACCACGGTAGGGGAGCGCGGCCACCGGCTGTCGGGCGGGGAGCGGCGGCGGATGGCGATCGCGCGGGCGATTCTCAAGAATCCGCGCATCCTCATCCTTGACGAAGCGACCTCGCACCTCGATTCGGAATCGGAGGCGTATGTGCAGTCGGCGCTCGACCGGCTGATGCAGGGGCGGACCACGCTCGTCATCGCCCACCGGCTCTCGACGATCCTGTCGGCGGACCGGATCGTGGTGCTGGAGAACGGCCGCGTCGCCGAGACCGGCCGGCACGCCGAGCCGCTGGCCCGCGACGGCCTGTATGCGCGGCTCTACCGCACGCAGTTCGCCAAGGCCGAGGCCGCGGCCGGACTGCAGAGCGAGGGCGAAGCCCAGGCTTCCGCGGAGTAAGGGCCTCAAAAAGGGAGTTGGACCGTTGGACAAAGAAAGTTTTTACGTGGAAGCCATCCGGGAGCGTTATCCCATGCTGCATCTGGAGACAGCAGAGCGGCTGGGATCCGGCCAAAACAACGATATTTGGCTGATCAACTCGGAATGGATCTTCCGCTTTCCCAAGTACGAAGCCGGGGTACGGGAGCTGGAGCGCGAAGCCGGCATTCTGAACGGCATCGCAGACCGGGTCCCGCTTCCGGTTCCCCGCCCGCTGTACTCTAGCTTTGGCGATCCCCGGGGCGGACGGTCGTTCCTGGGGTATAAGAAGATTCAGGGGAACCGCTGAAGGCGGAGCTGATGATGAAGGACATCGGCGGCGAGCCGCGGCTGCGCAAACTGGCCGTGCAGCTGGCCGGTTTTCTAAAGAAGCTGCACGGCATTCCCGTGGAAGATGTACTTCCCGGCGGCCGGAACGATAACGGTTCCCTTCAGTGGCTGGATTTGTACGAGCGGATCCGGACCAAGCTTTACCCCTGCATGAAACAGGAGGCCAAGGAGTGGACAGACCGCCATTTTACGGGCTTTCTCGGCGACAGCGCGAAGGCGAAGTTCACCCCGTCGCTGATTCACGGGGATTTCGGCACCTTGAATATATTGTATGACACGGCGGAGGGGCGAATCAGCGGGATCATTGATTTCGGATCGGCGGAGATCGGCGATCCGGCAGTCGATTATGCTGCGCTCTTGGCCTCTTACGGAGAAGGCTTCTTCCGCTTTGTGACGGACGAGAACCCGGAAGTGAACCGTTATCTGGCGCGGATCTCCTTTTATCGAGGGACGTTTGCTCTTCAGGAAGCGCTGTTCGGACTGGAGAATAACGATGAGGAAGCTTTTCGGAACGGAATGGAAGGGTTCCGGTAGGAACGGAGAGGACGCCCCCCTCTCTTTTTATTTTTTAAGGGTCGGCGTCCTCCACGAACCGTATTTCCAGCAAGCCTACGTTTTTCCGGTCATGCCATCTTTTCTAGCGAACTTCCGCTGGGCCCACCGGTCGAGCTTCTTGACATGCCCCCGCCCGATCGTCGAGCCGTAAAGAATGAGCAGGACGATGATGCCCGTAAACAGGTCGAGCTTCCGGAACGTCACGAAGTTGACGATGCCCAGCAGCACCTGCGGAATGACGCCGGTGCAGACGGTGAGGACCGCTCCGATCCGGAAGAGCAATTGCGAGTTCGCGCGGTACCGCGCATACAGCATGAAGAACGTCGATGCCCACGCCAGTACCTCCAGCCCCAGCAAAATCGCCCATTTATAGTGAACCAGCATATCGATGAATTTCATGAGGATCCTCTCCTTTCAGGGCGCTCAGTCCTGGAGGTCCGCTCCCGGCAAGCCTGCCGTTCACCTCTTCGTGAGCCCCTGCCAATAAATTCTCCAAACCGTCTGCAGCCGATTCTCCCAATCGTCCGGCCGGTAATAGAACTGCTGGATGAACGTGCCGTCGAGAAGGCAGTAGAACGATACGATCAGATCGTCGGTCTTCTCCTCGCGAAGCAGGCCGGAAGCGATGCCGTCCGTGAAAATATCCCGGAGCATTCCGTTCAGCCGGTCCTCCGTAGCCGTGAACCGCTCGAGCAGCGAGTCTTTGAGCCCCGCCGTCGGGAACAGCATCGTTCGCTTCAGGAAGGTCATATGCTCCTCGCTGAGCAGATAGGTCTGGCACGTGTCATGAAGCACCGTGTACAGTCTTTCCTCCACGCTGCGTCCCTTCAGCCGCTCGATCAGCCGTTCCAGGCGCATGGAATGCTCCGCGAGCACGTCTTCGAATACAGCCATGAACAAGTCGTCCTTACTGCTGAAATGGGCGTAGATGGACGGCGTCCGGATCCCGACTTCTTTGGCGATTTCCGAGAGCGGGACACCGTCGTAGCCCCGGAGGGCAAACAGCCGCAATGCGGCGGCTTTAATGGTTTGTGCCGACATGATCAAGCCGTCTCCTTTCCTAACTAACGATAATTAGGTAAATTCATTATACGTTACCCTGCGCTGTTACCGCAATCTCCCCTCCGTCCGCTCCTTCAGGCCAATTATTTCACATAACCCGGAGGACTCGAATATATAATGGATATTACCTTGGAAGAGCTGCAGAAAGGGGAGGATCACGATGCCGCAGATGATCAGGCATATCAATCTTGCCGATCAGGAAGGAAGAATATACTGCTGTCTTCGCAATAAAGTGGTGCTGCTGGATGAGGTGCAGCGGAGCCGGTTTTGTGCGGGGCCGGATGTATGCAGGGAATGCCGGGGGCTAGGGGTCGAATGCTTGTGGAAGGATTCCCGGCCGCTGGCGGATCCTTATGTAGCGGCGGATCCGGCGGCCGAGTTTCTCAGCAATCAGAAGAAAAAGGTCCCGTTGGACCCGGTATCCGGGTTCACCGCAGCGGTGTCGGCGGCGGATCCGGACCGGGGAGATACGGGAGGAATTTAGACGTGGAGATAATCCCAGATTTGCTTGCCGATGAGCAGCGCCGTCACCGTGACGAACAGCGGCTTCACATACCGGGAACCTTGGCGGATCGCCAGCTGCGAGCCGGCCAGCGCGCCGACGATCATGGACAAGCCCATGGGCGACCCGTAGCCGATATGGACCGAATGAAACCAGAAGAAGGAGGCCAGACTGGCCAGGTTGCTCGCCAAATTCAGCACTTTGGCATTGCCGGAGGCGCCGACGAAATCGAAGCCGATCAAGAGGAACAGGAACAGCAGGAACGAGCCTGTGCCCGGACCGAAGAAGCCGTCGTAATAGCCGAGCGCGAGGGCGCTGACCGCTGCGGCCCATTTGCGGCCCGCCGTAAGGTCCACCGGTTTGCCGTTTCCGTCCCAGCGCTTTTTGAAGAGCGTATAGATCAGCACGATTATGAGCGGCCCCACGACCAGCGGACGCAGAAAATCGGAAGGCAAGAGGTGCACCGTGTAGGTCCCAAGCGCCGAGCCTATAAAGGATAAAGGGAATAAAGCCAGAACAAGCTTGCCGTTAATTTTGCCGGAAAATAAAAAAGAAGCCGTGCTCGTAAGGGAAGCCAGAGTACCTCCAAGCTTATTCGTGCCCAGCACCATATTGGTCGGCAATCCGGTAAGCAGCAGCGCGGGGACGGAAATCAAGCCGCCTCCTCCCACAGCGGAGTCGATGAAGCCGGCGACGAAGCCCATACCGATCAAGAACAGGAGCATATCTAACGAAGGAATTTCCACTGCAGTCGTCTCCTTTAGCCTATAGAAATGAACAATAGGTTCAGTATAATGAAAAGCCGGCGATCGGGCAATCCTTGTTTTCGTTTTACAGGGCTCAGCCCTCTCCGGGATTGCATTCCGCAGCGCGGCCCGTGATATGGTCAAGCGGAGGAGGTGCTGAAGCATGATACATAAATTGGAGCATATCGGCGTCCGGGTGAACGATATGGATGCTTCCGTCCGCTTTTATACGGAGGTGCTGGGAATGAAGCTGGTCCATCGTGCGGCCCTGGCGGACGGCGTGGAGCTCGGCTTTCTGGCTTTTCCGGGCTCCGAGAATGTCGAGATCGAGCTGATCGGGCGGGGCTCCGACGGGCTGTCCGACAGCGGCAAGGTCCATCACATCGCCTTTACGGTGAGCGATATCGAGGGCGAAATCGAGCGGCTGAAGAGCCTCGGTGTGCAGATGATCGACGAGACGCCGAAGACGATTCTGAATGGCGCGAAGCTGGCCTTTTTCTTCGGTCCGGACGGAGAGCGGCTGGAGCTGTTTCAGCCCGTGAAAGCCTAGTGTGCGTACGCATCGAAACCGGTTTTTGCCTGAACGTTTCAGGCGGAGGCCGGTTTTTGGTGTTGATAAGAAAGTATAAGTTTTCATTGGAAGTCAAGGACGACGCTAACTTATGAACCATGTACACAAGGGAAGGGGAGCCGTATGCCGGGGAGAAAAGCGGTGGTTGCGGGTGCGACCGGTTTGGTGGGAAGGGAGCTGGTCCGTCAGCCGCTGGAAAATAAGGAATATGACCGGGTTACAGCGGTGGTCCGGAGAGCGCAGCCTTGGGCAAGTCCTAAGCTGAAGCAGGTCGTAACCGATTTTACGAACCTGGAAGAGGCGCTGCAGGGCGAACTGGCGGGTGCTGATGTCTTCTGCACACTCGGGACCACGATCAAGCAGGCCAAAACAAGAGAACAATTCCGCAAAGTGGATCTGGAATATCCTCTGGAGCTCGGGCGTTTGGCCCAAGCGGGCGGGGCGGACGCTTATCTGATCGTCACAGCGATGGGGGCGGATCCGCATTCGCGCATTTTTTACAGCCGGGTGAAGGGGAAGTGGAGGAACGGCTGAAGGAGCTGGAGCCGCCGGCGCTTCATATTCTGCGGCCCTCCTTTATCCTGGGGGACCGAGAGGAGTTCCGTGGGGGCGAGAAGGCCATCATGTGGTTGTCGGGCGTCCTGTCGCCGGTGATGATAGGTCCTCTCCGGAAATACAAGTCGATCGCAGCGTCAGCCATAGCGGCGGGCATGATTCGGGCGGCCGGACGGGGAGCGACAGGGGTTCATATTTATAACTCCGATCAAATCGTTGATATGGCAAAAGGTTAACCTCATTAAAATTTAGCATTGACTTGGCGGAGGGAGGTTGATATGATCAGCTTAAGATATCTGATATATCAGATTCCAAGATTCCATGGAAAGAAAGCGATTCGCTTCGTAAGGAGAAGAGACGTATGCAGCTGCGCGTTGATATAAGCTCTCAGGTGTTGTCCATCCGGGAGCTGGTGTACGAGACATTGAAGGAAGCGATTTTAACGGGGCAATTCGCCCAAGGCGCTCATTTGAAGGAAAGGGACATCGCCGAGAACTTCGGGGTGAGCACGACGCCGGTAAAAGAGGCGCTGCGCCGCCTGGATCAAGAGGGCCTGGTGATTACCAAACCGCGGGTGGGCACCTACGTATCGAGCCGGATTATGAGCTCCATTGAGGAAATTTGCTGGGCGAGGTCTGCCCTGGAGGGCGTGGCGGCCCGGCTCGCGGCGCTGAAAATTACCGACCCGGAAACGGAAGCGATGCGCGGGCACATGGAACGCATTCGTCAGGCCACCCTTAAGAAGGACGGGGCCGTCATCTATGAATTAAACGAGGCCTTCCACAACATGATTCTGGACATCGCCCAGAACGATTACATCAAGCAGCAGATCGGGGCCGTCCGCGCCTTCGACCGAGCGGTCCGCAAGCAGGCCTTATCCGACAATCAGGAGTTCGGAAGGGCGTACAAGGAGCATCATTTGATCTTCGAAAAGATCGCCGAACGGGATCCGGACGGGGCGGAAGAGGCCATGCGCACCATATCCGGAGAACCGCGTCCTACGTTACGCAGAATAAGCGACCGGAGGGCAAGCAGGAACGCTAGTGGTGAAGCGGCGCTTCGTATGGGCCGCCCTATAGGTCTCGGGTTCGGTCAAGATGAAGATCAGAGGGACGGCCCTTTCGTAGGGCCCGATTCGTTATAGTGATATATCATATATTAAACTTCAACAGGAGGTGATCAATGTTTCGCTTTAGTGGAAGCGTATACATAGTGCTCTGTGGAAGGGAATAACCGCTTTTTGAAAACGCAGGCTCGCCGCCGGGAAGATCGTACGGCACCGGGTTTCGGAACGGGGACGGTCGTGAACGTGATATCCCACGATATCAGACTACTCAAGACGGCTATCCGACTTTAGCGTATCAAGCGTTTCGGTGAGGATGCAGCGACTGTTCCGACTGTGCGTGGAGGAAAAAATGGTTCTATCCGATTTTCACTTGGAAATATAAACCGAAGTGAAGCTATGGTTAGAGTTAAGTAATACAAACCATATATTGGATAGGGGCTTGATTGAGATGTATCCGGAGAATCAGGAAGAAATCGTTCTTCATGGCGGAAATGTCAGCGAAGTGGTGCGAATAGGGGATACGGTAAGGCGGACGCTGAAACGGGGAAGTTATACGATACACAAACTTTTGCGTCACTTGGAGGCGGCGGAGTTTTCGGGTGCGCCTCGTTATATCGGGCAGGATGAGAAAGAACGGGAGGTGCTGTCGTTCATGCCGGGAGAAACCTACAGTGCGCAGTACCCGTTCATTCCTGTCGAACTGCGGAGCGATGAAGTGTTGGCGGAAACGGCCAGGCTTTTGCGTTCATACCACGATGCGACCGTCGGCTTTGCGCATGAACCGACCGACAATTGGCAGATGTCATATCCGGGCAAGGAAATTGCCGATGTGATTTGTCATAATGACGCTGCTCCCTATAATCTGGTGTATCGAAACGGGATGCCCCGGGCTATTATCGATTTCGACAATGCATGCCCCGGCCCAAGGATCTGGGATCTGGTTTACTTGATGTACACTGCTATTCCGCTTACCCGCTATACGCCGACGCAGGAAGGCGAAGATATGGTGGAATACGATCCTCTTTTGCACGCGGGAAAACGAAAAATCAGCGTCGAAACCTTTTTCAATGCTTATGGCATGCAGCGACCGGTCGATTGGCTTGATCATCTGATTCGTCGGTTGGAGGACCTATGCGATACGATGATCAAAAGAGCGGCAAGCGGCGAGGTGGCTTTTCAAAAAATGATCAGTGACGGTCACCTTGCGCACTATCGGAAGGAAATCGAATTTATACGCTCGTATGGCCGGGATTGGCTGACCTGAAAAGTAGCTGGAGGAGGCCCGGATTCGCGAAGAAGTACCTTTATGATTACGTCTTGCATTGATTATTTGGCTACCCGCAAGGAGTGGTTTTTGCGGGATCGTGGCGACGGTTATATCCGTATCCTTTCGGGACGGGGAGGACCCGGATGCTCAGCGGCACCGTCTCTCAAGACAGGGCAATAACCGTGATCGCCCGGGGCCGAATTGCTCATCGTCAAGGTCGGGTTGAGTCGCACCACGCCAAACGATAAATACAATAAGGGGAGGATTCTACATGAGCGTCACCAGCAAGCTTGCACTGATCTGCGCTGCAGCGCTGACCGTCGGTTCGGCCGCCGCATGCAGCAATAAGCAGGGGGAGAAGCCGCCGCAGAGGATAAAGGCCCGCTCGAAATATCGATGGCCCTGCGCCAGACCGGGGATATCCCCGCCGCCGGCAATGACGTCGAGCAGGTGATCGAGAAGTATACGAACATCAAACTGAAGATCCAATGGATACCGCAGGCCGCTTTCAACGATAAGATCAATATTATGATCGCTTCGAACGATATGCCGAAGATCATGAAGGTGAATTATGTCCCGGCTGTGATCAATGCGATTAAAGCAGACGTGTTCTGGGAAGTCGGGCCTTATTTGAAGGATTATAAAAATTTGGCCGCGCAAAACCCGCAGTATTACGATAACATCCAAGTGGACGGCAAGGTGTACGGCATTCCGAACTACCGGGACATCGGCCGTGCGGCCGTCGTATACCGCAAGGACTGGTTCGACGCCATGGGACTCAAGCTGCCGACCACCATGGATGAATGGTACACGGTTTTGAAAGCGCTGGCAACCGGGGATCCGGACAAGAACGGCAAGAACGATACTTACGGGACGGCTCTGTTCAAAGGCTATAACGACGGCACGCACCCGTCTTAACGCGGATGGCCGTGAGCATCGGGGGCGTGAACCGCTGGGGCGTGGAGAACGGCAAATTTACCCCCGAATTCATGACGCCGCAGTTCATGGAGGTGCTTAAGCTGTTCCGGAAGCTGTTTGAAGAGAAGCTGATCAATCAGGACTTTCCGGCGGTGGATGTGACCGAGGTGGATAAAATGATGTACGCGGGCCGGGTCGGCATGCGGCTCAACGTGTCCGCCCAGAACGGACAGGGATATCAGGTGCAGATGCCGCAAGCCGTGTGGGATGTCGCGCCCTTCCAAGGACCTCAGGGCGTCCGGATCGCGGGAGAGCCGGGGAACTTCGGGTTTCTGGCCATTCCGAAGTCCTCCGTCAAGACCGAAGCCGAGCTGAAGAGGGTACTGGGCTTTCTCGACAAGCTGATGGACGAGCCGATGTCCACGCTGCAGATGCGGGGCATCGAAGGCAAGCATTATGCCAAAGTCGACGGCAATAAGACGGAATACAAGGACTTTGCCTCTTTTCAAAGGGAAGTCAAGCCGTACCGCGATAATTTGCTGAATATCGAAGGTTATAACGTCGCCGATCTGAAGGACATTCCGATTGCCGAGAAGGGGACGAAGCTGGCGCGCGAGGATTTGAAATATTCGGTGCCGAACCCTGCGCTGACGCTCTCTTCCGCGATTTATTCGGAACGGGGCAGCGAGCTGGACCAGATGATGTCGGATGCCGAAACGAAGTACATCATGGGCAAAATCGACGATGCCGGATTCCAGGCGGAGATCGAGAAATGGAGAAAAGCCGGCGGAGATACGCTGATCAAGGAATATGAAGACGCTTACGCGAAGTTCGCGAAGAAGTAAAGCGCCGGCCGAAGGGGCTGTCTGAGCTTCGTTTATAAGGTGTGGCTTTGAACCGAGCCTGGTCCGGGAATACCGGGTGAGAAGAGCGAGCTTAAGGAGTATTGACGGGTTACCCATCTTATGGCAATATCTGATATATCAGATATCATAAAATTATAATTCATAAGGATGTGATTGTGGGATGGCCGTTCAACTGGGAGAGACGATACTGAATTATATTCACGGCGAGTGGACCCCCTCGCTTTCGGGTGAAACGGACGCGAGTCTGAATCCGGCGTACAAATCGCAGGCCGTCGGATTCATCCAGCGCTCGACCAAGGAAGATTTGGAGCGCGCGGTAGAAGCGGCGGGCCAGGCGAAGAAGGCCTGGAGGCAGCTGTCTGGGCCGGCCCGCGGCGAGTATTTGTATAGAGTCGCCGATCTCTTGGAGAAGCGTCTTGACGAGGTGGCCGAGACGATGACCCGCGAGATGGGCAAGACGTTCCCGGAGGCGAAGGGCGAGACGGCCCGCGGCGTCGCTATTCTCCGCTATTATGCCGGAGAAGGCATGCGCAAGATCGGCGACGTCATTCCGTCTACCGACAGCGAGGCCCTGATGTTTACAACCCGCGTGCCGCTGGGTGTTGTCGGTGTTATTACACCGTGGGAACTTCCCGGTAGCGATTCCGATTTGGAAGATCGCTCCTGCGCTCATTTACGGCAACACAATCGTATTCAAGCCGGCCAGCGAAGCTGCGGTAACGGCGGCGAAGGTCATCGAATGCTTCCATGAAGCAAAACTGCCTGCCGGCGTGATCAATATGATTACAGGCAGGGGAGCGAAATCGGCCAAGGCTTGATCGACCACCCCGGTGTGAACGCGTTAACCTTCACCGGCTCCAACGAGGTCGGCAAACGGGTCGCACTCGGCGCCATCGCCCGCGGGGCGAAATACCAGCTCGAGATGGGCGGCAAGAACCCGGTCATCGTCGCCGCGGATGCGGATCTGGATCAGGCCGTGGAGGCGACGGTGAGCGGCGGACTGCGTTCCACCGGGCAGAAGTGTACCGCCACGAGCCGGGTGATCGTGCAGCGCGAGGTATACGAGCCCTTCAAGCAGAAGCTCCTGGAGCGGGTGAAGCGACTCAAGCTCGGCGACGGCATGGATCCGGGCACCTGGATGGGACCCAGCGCGAGCGAAAGCCAGCACCGGACGGTCCTTTCCTATATCCAGAAAGGAATCGAAGAGGGAGCCACCTTGCTGTACGGGGGCAGAGAGCCGGAGAATCTGAAGGACGGTTACTATGTGGAGCCGGCCGTGTTCGATCATGTGAAGCCTCATATGACAATCGCCCGGGAGGAGATTTTCGGCCCGGTACTGGCCTTGATTCAGGCGGAGACGCTGGAAGAGGCGCTTGCCCTCGCCAACGATTCGGAGTTCGGGCTCAGCGCGTCGATCTTTACCAAGAACATCGGCAGATGCTGGCCTTCGTGAACGAGATGGAAGCGGGCCTGGTGCGGATCAACGCGGAGAGCGCCGGGGTGGAGCTGCAGGCCCCGTTCGGCGGCATGAAGCAGTCCAGCTCCCACTCGCGCGAGCAGGGGCAGGCGGCCATCGAATTTTTTACCTCGATCAAAACCGTGTTTGTCAAACCGTAAAGAGAGGCGGCAAAGCGCATGTTCGATCATTTTAAACAAAAGATTAAGGGCATTAACGCCATCAATGTGACTCCTTTCGATACGGGGCTGGAGATCGATTGGCCTTCGCTTCGGAGCAATATCGCGTTCCTGCTGGAGCGGGGGATCGAGGCGGTCTATCCGTGCGGCAACACCGGGGAGTTCTATGCGCTGACGGTAGA
Source organism: Paenibacillus sp. P25 (assembly GCA_024704175.1). Lineage (GTDB taxonomy): Bacteria > Bacillota > Bacilli > Paenibacillales > NBRC-103111 > Paenibacillus_G. Next base: position 5,417,573 of record CP085629.1, on the reverse strand, counting down.
GGAGGCGAAGGAGGTCACGCGGTTCGTGACCGATTTCGTCGCGAAGCGCAGCCTGGTCATCGCCGGGGTCGGCTACGACGCCAAAACGGCAAGCGACCTGGCGCGTCATGCCGAAGCGTGCGGGGCGGACGGGATCATGGTGCATCAGCCGGTTCATCCTTACCTGCTCCCGGCCGGCATCGTGGACTATTACAAGCGGATTGCCGAATCCACTTCGCCGCCGATCATCCTGTACATCCGGAGCGAGCAGATTACGATCGACGCGATCCGGGAGGCGGCGAAGTCGCCGAATGTCGTGGGCGTCAAGTATGCGGTGAACCATCTTCCGACGTTTACGAAAACCGTGCAAACGGTGGAAGAGGACATCGTCTGGATTTGCGGGACGGCGGAGCTGTGGGCGCCCTACTTTTTTGCCGCCGGTGCCGAGGGCTTTACTTCGGGGCTGGTCAATGTGGAGACGAAGCGTCCTTTTCGCATGCTGGAAGCTTTAAGAGAGGGAAATTATCCGGAGGCGATGTCCGTCTGGAAGGAAATCGCGCCATTCGAGGATTTGCGGGCGAAGTACAATAACGGGAACAACGTCAGCGTGGTGAAGGAAGCGATGTTTCAGCTCGGGCTCCTGCCCACGAATGCCGTCCGGCCGCCGATCGGGGAGCTCAGCGAGGAAGAAAAGACACAGGTCAGCCGCATATTGCAGTCGTGGAACAATGAACCCGGGGGGACACGATAATCATGAAAATTACCAACGTCAGCTTGACCGTAGTGGGGATTCCGAGGCATACGGGGTTTGTCAGCAAGCACGTCATCGTAGAGCTCTTGACGGACGAGGGTGTCACGGGCATCGGCGAAATGTCCGACTTCTCCCATCTGCCGCATTATTCGCTCGACATCAAGGATTTGACCACGGTGCTGAAATCGATTCTGGTCGGGAGGAATCCGTTCGATCTCTCGCTCATCAACAAGGAGCTGCTCGGCAATTTTCCGGAAACGATGTATTACTATGAGAAAGGCAACTTCGTGCGCAACGGGGTGGATGCGGCTCTGCATGACCTGTGCGCCAAAGCGCTGGGGATCTCGGTAGCGGATCTGATCGGCGGGCGGATTCAAGAGAAAATCAAGGTCTGCTATCCGATCTTCCGGCACCGGTTCATGGAGGAAGTCGAGGAAAAACCTGGAGGTCGTCCGCAAACGCTATCAGCAGGGCTTCGACGTGTTCCGGCTCTATGTCGGTAAAAATCTCGACGCCGACGAAGCGTTCCTTGACGGAGTGAAGCGGGAGTTCGGCGGCAAGGTAAAAATCAAGTCGCTCGACTTCAGCCATCTGCTGGACTGGAAGCAGGCCTGGCAGGCGGTGAAGCGGCTGTCCGCTTACGAGTTTCAAATGATCGAGAGCCCCGCCCTGCAAAACGATTTCGAAGGGCTGCACCATTTCCGCATGAAGGCGGACCATCCGGTCAGCGAGCATGTCTGGAGCTTCCGAGAGCAGCATGAAATGATCAAGCATGACTCGGTCGATATTTTCAATATATCGCCGATCTTCATCGGCGGGATCACCTGCGCGCGAAAAGCGGCCGCCGCGGCCGAGGTAGCGGGCAAAGGTCGCCTGCTCGGCACGACGCAGGAGCTGTCCATCGGCACGGCCGCCATGGCGCATCTGGGCGCGTCGCTGGCGAACCTGAACTACACCTCCGACCCGACGGGTCCGGAGCTGTATGTAGGCGATATCGTAAAGAACCCGGTGAAATACGAGAACGGCTATCTGATCGTTCCGGGGCGCGACAAGCCGGGCTTCGGCATGGAGCTCGACTGGGAGCAGATCGAGAAGTACAAGGTCGACGACCTGAGCTGGGGCGAGGTGTCCGTTCACCAGCTCCAGGACCGCACCTCCCAGGTCAAGGTTTAAGCTCTTGCCCTCTAGGCGAGTGTAACGAAGCCGTAATTTCTTTAGGCAGTAGTATTCTAATCTCGGTCTAAGGCGTTAGTCATCACGCCTTAACCCCTCTAACCCCCATAAACGCGGCAACCGCGGCTTTTGGGGGTTTTTGATGTTTCGCCCTTGCCCCAGGACATTGCCGATCGCAAAGCGGAGGCTGCCCCGGAGGAGCGGAGCGACCGCATTTGAAACCCGTGAATCCACCGCTATTATGGATCATAAAAATTCACGGGTTTCTAAAGCGGCCGGAGGGGCGACCTTCGCTGGTGGTCGAGGCCATTATCTTTGCGGCTTCGAAGCGAGACTTAAAATACCTTAAAAACGCGGTTGCCGCCCTCACCCTCCGAATGAATCGCGGAACGCCCGGCTCAGCTCCTCGGGGCTCACGTTCCAAAGCGCGGCAATCTCGGGGCATATGTTCTCGTCGAACCAGTCGGCGAGCACCTTGCGGTTGCTGGAATGCTCCACGATGTAAGGCAGGTTCATGAGGACCTTCTTATAATAGAGCTCATCCGCCTTCGCCACCAGCTCCGGAGCGATCCACTGGCCCAGTTTTTTCCGAGCCCGGTACAGCTCCTTGCTGCAGGTCCGGCGGATGCCGCGGGCCGTGGGGAGGGGGCGGTCATGCTTCATTTTATCCCGGATGTTCATAATCGGCATACACTCCTTCCTGCCTTATCTTATGCGGCCCGGCCGGGCGATGCGACTTGAGCGGGGGAGGAGGCTGCTGACCCTTGGCCAAGAGTAGAGAGACCGTTTTATGGAAAATATATGGACATGACCTACTTTGAATCCGGGGGCAGGGGCTTTACCATGCATATCCTTTTACATTTAGGCTTTATTGCCGCCGCCTGGAGGTGGGGGATTGGAGGAATTGGAGGAAATATTACCCGACGATTCTTTTCTTATTCGTGAACGATCTGCTCTATAATGTGCTGACTTACAACTATTCGATGTGGAAATTCAACCCCGTTTCCTTTGATAAATATATTTACTCCAATCATACGCTTATCACCTTAGGGATTAACTTCATCAACTTCCCGGCTATAGTCTTAATTTATCTCGGGCATTACCCGGAGAGGAAAATACTACAGCTGTTTTATGTTCTGGCGTGGTCGCTTCTGAATACGATGATTGAATATACGATTTGGGCCACAATCAAGGGGATTTCCTATTACCATGGCTGGACGATCGGATGGTCCTTTCTGATCAACCTGATGTTTTATACGTCGCTTCGTCTCCACTATCTTCGTCCGATGGCCGCGTGGCTGTTTGCCCTGGGGGCGATTATCTCGTTATCCCTGTTCTTTGATTTGCCGGTCCGGTCGATGAAATGAGACCATGTGAAAGCGAAAAGCCCCTGACGCCCATGAGACGGGTCAGGGGCCTTTTTTGTGAAGCGGGCCCGAGCTGCAGAGCCTACAGCCAGCGATGGGGATAACAGTGGCGTCCGATCCGGTGGAAGGCCCAGGCCGCCGCTACAACCAGCACAGCTCCGAGCAGTGCGGGCGTCCATAGGAAGCTCCATCCGGCGCCGCCGAGCATAACGACCAGCGGATCGGCCCCGGCCGGGGATGAAGCGTGCGCGTAAGCTGCATCAGGACGATGGATAACGCTACCCCAAGCGCGGCAGTCCAGGAATGGAAGCCGGCCGTGTGCAGCAGCAGAAGGCCGACCAATGTGCTTAGTACATGCCCGCCGATGATGCTTCTCGGTCCGGCCAGCGGACTGCCCGGCAAGGCGAAGGCAAGGACGCACGATGCGCCGAAGGGGCCATCATCAGCGTCACATCCGACCAGGAACCGATTTCCATAGCGAGGAATACGGTGAGAAAGCCGCCCAGGCCGGGCAGCACGGCGGCTGCGAGCCGGTTACGTTCGGCTAGGGTTTTTCCGGAGGAGGTATTCAAAGAGGATCATCCTTTCCTGCGAGAAGTGATATTGTGAAGCCTTAGGTCGTATGCTATCATGGGGATCATCTATTTGAAAAACGAATTTATTTGATAGAACCCATGTTGTTTTTCGATACGTTGGCAATTAGGGTTCATAGGGAGGAGGGCGCTTATGATCGACAAGCTGGAGGGCCGGTATTTCCGTACGTTCATCGCGGTATTAGAAGAAAAAAGCTTCAGCCGGGCCGCGGAGCGGCTCGGCTATGTGCAGTCTACCGTTACAACCCAGATGCGTCTCCTGGAGGAAGCGGCCTCCTGCAAGCTGTTCGACCGGCTTCCCCGAGGCGTGGAGCCGACGGAAGCCGGCCGAAGGCTGGCGGACTATGCTTACCGTTTCTTCAAGCTGGGACAGGAACTGGAAGAGGCGCTGCTCGTCACGGGCGAGCCGAGAGGAACGGTGCGCCTGCGCATGCTGGAGTCGTTCGGGGCCGCTCTGATGGACGAGGTGCTGCCCGGCTTTCTTTCCGCTTATCCGGCGGTCGAGCTGCAGCTTGAATCGGGTTTTCACAAAGACACGCTGGAGGCTGTCGTCTCCGAACGCGCCGACCTCGGCATCGTGCCGCTGGACCCGGGACGGCCGGACCTTATCTTTGAACCGCTTGCTGGACGACGAGCTGATTTGGGTTGCTTCCCCGCCGGGAGCGGAAGAAGTAAACCGGCGCCGCTGGGAGGCCGTGAAGGCGAAGCGGCTCTTCGGCTTAGGAGTGCGCTGCATGTACGCCGCGGCCGCCGAAGAGCTTCTCAGGAAGCACCGGGTTCAGGCGCTCGGCCAGGCGGAGTTCGCTTCGCTCGAAATGATCAAGCAGGCGGTCCGCTGCGGGCTCGGGCTGGCGCTGCTCCCGCGGATGAATGTCGAGAGGGAGCTTCAGGCAGGCGTTCTGGCGGAATGCACGGCGCTGGAGAGGCTCCCGCTGCAGCATGGCCTGATCCGCCCGAAGTATAAAGAACTGTCACGCCCCGCCGCCTTGCTCCGGACTCATATTCTGAATGCCTTCGCAAAGGTGCAGCCTCAACCGGCATATGATAGAATAGGATAGGTTGATAGATGAAGAGAGACAAAGTATGCGCCGCTTAAGGCATAGGAGGAAGAGGCTGAAACGATGCTGCACGATTTGGTACAGTCGGCTTTGCATTTCATTGAAAGCTTAGGCGTTTGGGGAATTCTGCTCGGGCTGATGCTGGAGGTCATTCCGAGTGAAATCGTACTTGCCTACGGGGGCTACCTGGTTTCCCGCGGCGAGGTTTCCCTGACCGGGGCCATTGTCTTCGGAACGATCGGTCGCTTGGTCCAGCAGGTCATTTTATACTGGATCGGGCGCTACGGCGGCAGGCCTTTTCTGGACAAGTTCGGCAAGTTTCTGCATCTGAAGCCGAAGCATCTCGATAAGGCGGAGGAGTGGTTCAACCGCTACGGGGCGGGGATGGTATTCACGGCCCGCTTTCTGCCGGTGCTGCGGCAGGCGATTTCGATTCCGGCCGGCATGGCGCGCATGTCGATGCTGAAGTTTCTTTTTTACACGCTGCTCGGCACGATTCCGTGGGCTATTATTTTCGTTTATCTGGGACATACACTGGGAGAAAACTGGGAGCAAATCAACAAAATTGCGGCTCCCTACACGAAGCCTCTCATCTTGATTTCCATCGTATTGACGGCCGGGTATGTGCTGTGGAAGGTTCTCAGCCGGAATAAGAACGCGAAGTAAGGATTCGGCCGCCATTACGATGTAATGGCGGTTTATTTTCTTGAATGGGAGAGGGGACGATCCAGATGAAAAGAATCGGCATCCTGGGCGGTTTGAGCGCGGAATCGACCGCTATTTTTTACAGCACGCTGACGCGGATGTACGTGGAACGGGCGGGAGAGATCAACTATCCGGAAATCGTGATTTTCAGCGTCCGTTTCGGCGATTTTGCGGAGTGGTCCCGGACGGGGATTGGGAAGCGTATACGAACGGTCTCGCGGAAGGAATCCGGGCTTTGGAGCGGGCCGGGGCGGATTTTGCCGTCATCGCTTCGAACACCCCGCATATCGTTTACGATGAGCTGGTTAAGAGAGTTTCCCTGCCGGTGATCCATATCGCGGAAGCCCTGGCGGCGGAGGCGCAGGAGAAAGGCTTTAAGAAGCTCGCGCTGCTCGGAACGATGGCTACCATGAACGCGGATTTTTACCAGCGCGTCCTTGCGCGTTACGGGATCGAATGCTTTGTTCCCGGTGATAAACAGAAGGGGATCATTCAGGCCGTTCTCGATGCGGAATTATACAAAGGGATCATCAACGAAGCGTCGCGGACGCAGTACATAGAGATCATAAGCGAAATGAAAGAAGCCGGTGCGGATGCGGTCATCCTGGGCTGTACGGAAATTCCGATGCTCATAAGCGACGCGAACAGTCCGTCGCCGACGCTGGATTCTTCGCTGCTTTTGGCCCGCGCGGCTCTCGATCGTTCCCTTGCCTGAAGGCGGCGGCACAGACTTCGTACCCCGGTTCCGGTTGGTGCGGGGCCGCTTTTTTGGTACAATAAACCATAGTGGGACCATTTCAAAGGAGGCAGGGTGTGCATGAGCAAAAATTTGGCGGATAAGCTGAAGAAAGGTCTGACCCCGCAGCAGTTTATCGACGGCATGACCAAGAACCAGGAGAAATTCCAGGAATGGTACGACAAATTTTCCTGGGAGAACGAAGACGACAAGGAGTTCTTCGAATCGCTCAACAACCGGGACGACCTGCGCCGCCTCATTCTGTGCGCCGATTGGTGCGGCGATGTTGTCCGGAACGTGCCGGCGGTATTCCGCGCGCTTGAAATTTCCGGCATCCCGGTAGAGGTGCTGATCAAGGAAGAGCATCCGGACGTTATGGCCCAGTTCCTGACCGGCGGCGGCGAGGCGATCCCGATCGTCATCTTCACCGATTTCAGCGGCCACGTCCTGGGACACTGGGGACCGCGCCCGGCCCATGTGCAGGCGGTTATGACGAGGTTCAAGCAGGAGAACCCGGACCGCGAAGCTCCGGACTATCAGGATAAAATCAAAGTGGCCCGTGAAGAAATGGGCCGCCAGTACGGCGAAGGAACCGGCTACCAGACGGTCATCGTCAAAGAACTGCGCGAGCCGCTGTCCACGTTCTAATCGGAGGCCTAAGCGGCGCGGAAGATAAAGGAGCAGGAACGCTTCATGGATAATCAGACACTCAAGGTAGAGATCTTCTCGCTCGGACCGCTGCAGACGAACGCTTATTTGATCTCGCGGCCGGGAGAGAACAAGGGGATCGTGATCGACCCCGGGATGAATCCGAAGCCGCCGCTGAAGCGGGTGGAGGATATGGAGATCGAAGCAATTCTGCTGACGCATGCCCACTTCGATCATATCGGCGGCGTAGATGAACTGCGGAAGCTGAAGGGCTGTCCGGTTTATCTCCACGATGCGGAAGCGGAATGGCTGACGAATCCGAAGTATAACGGCTCGGCCCGCTGGCCGGAGCTCGGTGCGCCGATCGTAACGGAGCCGGCGGAATACGCCTTGGATCAAGGCCAGGAGCTGAAGCTGCTCGGACTTGTATTTAAAGTATTTCATACCCCGGGGCATTCCCCGGGAAGCGTCAGCTTCCTGTACGGCAACCAGCTGTTCAGCGGCGACGTGCTGTTCCGGCTGTCCGTCGGACGGACCGATCTGCCGGGAGGCGATCAGCAGGACCTGCTCGATTCGATTCACGACAAGCTGTTCGAGCTGCCGGACGACACCATCGTCTATCCGGGGCACGGCGCGAAGACGACAATCGGCTACGAGCGGGAAAACAATCCTTACGTGTAGGCCTTACGAATGGGTCCCCGGAGAAATCCGGGGCCTTTTTGTTTACTCGGAGTTTTGTTCGGGTAATGTAATAAAGGCTTGTCTGAAGCCGCGAATTTGGAAAGGAGATGATCTGTCATGGCAAAAATCGCATTTTTGCTCGGTCCCCAGTTCGAGGACAGCGAGATGCAGAAGCCGTACGACGCCATTCGGGAGGCCGGGCATGAGACGGTCATTATCGGTCTGAAAGCGGGCGAGCGCCTCGAAGGCAAGAACAAGCAGGCTTCGTATACCGCCGAACGTGCAATCCAGGACGCCGATCCGAACGAATTCGACGCCGTTGTGATCCCCGGGGGCTCCTCACCGGAGCAGCTTCGGCTTAATCCGCATATCCAGTCCTTCGTGCAGGCGATGGACAAGCAGGGAAAACCGATTTCCGCCATCTGCCACGGCCCGCAAATTCTGATCAGTGCCGGACTGCTGAAGGGCCGCAAGCTGACGTGCTATCCGCCGCTGCAGGACGATGTCCGGAACGCCGGAGGAACCTTCGAGGATAAGGAAGTCATCGTAGACCGCAATCTCATCACATCCCGCACGCCGAAGGACGAGCCGGCGTTCATCCGCGAAACGCTGAAGGCGGTGCAATCCGCCGGAACGGTCAAGGCGTAAAGAGGACGGTGCCTCTAGAACGGCGTGCGGTTATGCGTTTTCACGGGATGGAATCGCCTTTCAAAAAAATTGTCCAAAAATTGATCAACTTTTGAATATTTTTTTGAACAAAAACCGAATCAATGTGTTATAATAAGGGTAAGAATAATTAGTACAACGATTCGGAGAGGTGATTCAGATGCACAACAGCACGAAAGAATCCTCGATTATGATTAAATTGGCTTGGGTCCTTACAGCAATTGGCGTTTTAATCTGTTCCTGGAATGTAAGCGACTTCAGCGACCAGAACCTGACTTTGATGGTGGGCATCGGCTTTATCGTTGCAGCGGTGCAGATCGCACTGATTGGACTGGCTGTTGAGTTGTTCCAAGGCAAGACCCCAAGAACATTTCCTTGAACCGGAACTTAATGTCACTTTATAACGAAAAGTCAGCCGTTTCCTCGGCTGGCTTTTTTTGTGTTGTTTGGCGCTGCGGCGGGTAAACATTGGTACAATTGAAAACTTTCCGTGAACACTTTTTGGCGAGAAACTGAACAAATCTTGACGTATTTGTAAACAGTGAAAATCATCACAAGGGTTTCTGTTATGATAAGACAGCAGAGAAAGAAAACTGTATTCGGCAGGTAAGAGGAGATGAAGGAACTTGAGTACTAGAAAAGGGTTCGCCCTGTGGAAACTGATTTTGATGACGGTCTTGACTGCGGTCCTGCTCTCAGGCTGCAGCGGTTCGTACCTGGTTCTCGATCCCAAGGGGCCGGTGGCGGAAACGCAGCACCGTTTGATCATCATTTCCGTCATTTTGTGCGCCATCGTGGTGATTCCGGTGTTATGCATTCTGGTGTACATCGTATGGCGGTACCGGGACAAGCCGGACAATAAGGCGCCTTATACGCCGCACTGGGATGACAGCAAGGTGCTGGAGATCGTATGGTGGGGCATTCCGGTGATCATTATCGGCATTTTGGGCTTCTTCACGGCCCGGGATACCTATGCGCTGGCGAAGCCTCCGGTGGCGGCCGACACGAAGCCGATCACGATACAGGTCACGTCCCTGGATTGGAAGTGGTTCTTCCAATACCCGGACCAGAAGATCGCGACAGTCAACTATGTCGAAATTCCGGCCGGTGTGCCGGTGCAGTTCCAGCTCACCTCCGATGCGCCGATGAACTCCTTCTGGGTTCCGCAGCTGGGCGGCCAGGAATATACAATGCCGGGTATGGCGATGCAGCTCTGGCTGCAGGCGGACCATCCGGGCGAATATTACGGAACGGGCGCGAACTTCAGCGGGAAAGAATTCGCCCATATGCGGTTCCAGGTGGTAGCGAAATCCCAGGCTGATTTTAACAGCTGGGTGCAGGAAGTGAAGAAGAGTTCTCCGGCCTTAACGCAAGCGGGGTATGATGAACTGGCGAAGCCGGGAACGGCGGACCAAGCGACCTACTCCTCTTATCCGGACGGTTTGTTCGACAGCATCGTGAACAAGTACGGCGGTTATATGCTTCACGGAGGAGACGAGGGTTCGGGAGAAATGAAGCATAACATGCAAATGAGCCCGTCCGGCGAATCCAAATCCGGTGAGACCCAGTCAGGCCAAGGAAAGTCCCAAATGGGCGGTATGCAGCATAACCATACTCCGGCGGCTAACGGTAAATAAGGAGAATAGAAGGAGATACCTATGATCGAACAAATAAAAGATTTCGCGTCTCACTTCTTTGTCACCGGCGACCCGCTGATTTACGGGGCGGATGTGTCGATCGGTCTGACCATGGTGGCGATTTTCTTCGTCCTCACCTATTTCAAGAAGTGGGGCTGGCTGTGGAGAGAATGGCTGACGACCGTCGATCACAAGAAGATCGGCATTATGTACCTGCTTGCATCGCTCCTCATGCTGTTCCGCGGCGGGGTCGACGCCCTGCTGATGCGGGCGCAGCTGGCGATGCCGGATGTCAAGTTCCTGAATGCGGAGCACTATAACGCCGTATTTACAACGCACGGCACGATCATGATTTTGTTCATGGCGATGCCGATGATGTTTGCTTTGTTCAACATCGTTGTGCCGCTGCAGATCGGCGCGCGTGACGTAGCTTATCCTTATCTGAACGCGCTCAGCTTTTGGCTGTTCTTCTGGGGCGCGATGCTGTTCAACCTGTCGTTCGTTATCGGCGGCTCGCCGGATGCGGGCTGGCTCAGCTATCCGCCGCTGTCCGAGCTTTCGCACAGTCCGGGGGTCGGACAAAACTTCTATATCTGGGGCATCCAGATCTCAGGGATCGGGAGTCTTGCGACCGGCATTAACTTTATCGTCACGATTCTGAAAATGCGGGCGCCGGGCATGAAGCTGATGAAAATGCCGATGTTTACCTGGTCGGTCTTCTCCAGCTGTATCATTATTATCTTTGCGTTCCCGATCTTGACGGTTACCTTGGCGCCGCTGTTCATCGACCGGTTCCTCGGGGCCCATTTCTTCACGATGACGGGCGGGGGCAACCCGATGATGTACATCAACCTGATTTGGATGTGGGGTCACCCTGAGGTTTATATCGTCGTTCTGCCGGCCTTCGGGGTGTTCTCGGAGATCGTCAGCACGTTCGCCAGAAAGCGCCTGTTCGGCTATAACTCGATGGTGTTCGCGATGATGATTATCAGCGTTCTGTCGTTCTTCACCTGGGTGCATCACTTCTTTACGATGGGTGCGGGCGCAGACGTCAATACGTTCTTTGCGATATCAACGATGGCGATCGGGATCCCGACCGGGGTCAAGGTATTTAACTGGCTGTTCACCATGTTCCGCGGCCGGATCCGAATGGAGCGACCGATGCTGTGGACGCTGGCGTTCATTCCTTGCTTCGTCGTCGGCGGGGCGACGGGTGTCATGCTGGCGGTAGCGCCGGCGGATTACCAGTACCACAACAGCTACTTCCTGATCGCGCACTTCCACCAGGTGCTGATCGGCGGCGTGGTGTTCGGTTACCTGGCAGGGATTTATTACTGGTGGCCGAAAATGTTCGGCTTCAAGCTTGACGAGAAGCTCGGCAGATGGGCGTTCTGGCTGTGGAATCTCGGCTTCTATATCTGCTTCATGCCGCAGTATGCGCTCGGCTTCATGGGTATGACGCGCCGCGTGTATACCTATGGCTGGGATATGGGTTGGGGACCGCTCAACCTCGTTTCGACCATTGGGGCGTTCCTGATGGGGGCAGGCTTCATTTTCCAAGTATGGCAGATCGGCTACAGCATCAAGAAAGGCGACCGCGATACGACGGGCGACCCGTGGAACGGACGTACGCTGGAATGGTCGATTCCTTCGCCGGCGCCGCTCTATAACTTTGCCGTTGTGCCGAAAGGCGATGAGCGCGACGCATGGTGGGAAATGAAGGAGAGAGGCGTCGAAGCCGCAACGATGAACAAAGGCGCTCACCTCGAGCCGATTCATATGCCGAAAAACTCGGGCATTCCATTCATCATGTCCATCTGCTGGTTCGTTGCCGGCTTCGGCCTTGTATTCAACTGGCTGTGGATGGCTATTCCGGGCCTCATCGGCGTCGGACTTTGCCTCCTGGCCCGTTCATTCCAATACGACACGGATTACTACATTCCCGTGGATGAAGTGCGGCGCACGGAAGCGTCGCTGGGGAGGTCGTTATAATGCAGCACGCGGCAAAGACATGCTCATGCCCATGATCATGGACATGAGCATCATGTAGACCAGGAAGGGCTCAAAGTACTGGGCTTTTGGATATTTCTCGTAACGGACTGCCTGCTGTTCGGTACGCTGTTCGCTACCTTTATGGTATTGCGTACCCATACGGACGGGGGACCGATCGGTAAAGAGCTGTTCGAAATGCCGGGGGTTATCGCCGAAACGTTCATCCTGCTCACAAGCGCCTTCACCAGCGGTTTGGCGACACTTGCGATGCATAAGGGAAGCCGGAAGGGCCTTATCGGCTGGCTGATCATTACCGCTATTCTGGGTGCGGCTTTCGTCGGGCTTGAGGTGAACGAGTTCATCAAGATGGCCGGCGAAGGCGCGACGATTTCCCGCGACCGCATTCTTATCTTCATTCTTTGTACTAGTAGGTACGCACGGTCTTCACGTATCGATCGGTCTGGTCTGGATGATCGGGCTGATGATTCAGATCGGACGCCACGGCATTACACCGGTAACCACCCGGAAGATTACCGTGATCGGCTTGTACTGGCACTTTCTTGATGTGGTTTGGATTTTCCTGTTCACGGTCGTTTATCTGATGGGGGTGATGTAGAATGGCGCATCCGCAAACGCACGGACATGATCATCAAGGCGGACACGGTTCGGTCAAAAGCTATGTGATCGGATTTATTCTGTCCATCGTGCTGACGATTATTCCGCTTGTGCTGGTCATGAACCATATGATGTCCAAGGTCGCGCTGATCACTACGATCGTCCTTATGGCGGTGCTTCAGCTTCTCGTGCAGCTGTTCTTCTTCATGCATATCCGTGAAGGCGAGAAGCCGCGTTACAACGTCATGACGCTGATTCTCGGATTGGTCATCGTATTTACGATTGTGGCGGGATCCATGTGGATCATGTCCTTTAACTCCCAGGTGCAGTGAAAATAATAGGCCGGTTGATGAAGCCGACGGTCGGGGATTCCCCGAAGCGTCGGCTTTTTACGTTAACTGCGGTAACGCAAGATAGACGTACACGCTCTTGCAAGACAAGGCCGGCGCAGCTAATAACCGGATTCCGGCGGTACGCCGGACGGGCGGGCGTCTATTTTTCGGGCGGGTGGGTGAATACCGTGCTCCCTATAGGTGCTTCACCATAGACTGTTGGTGTGTTCGATAGGAACACTTTACCCAATCCTTACCGAGCGAAAGAGGCATCTGTCCGGAAGATTGTCCTTCTTTCGCACAATTTTACGGAGGTGTTCTAGTATGGAAAACCTGAATCCCATGCCGAATGTCATGCCGTATGCGGCGAATCCGAATGTCATGCCGTATGCTGCGCCGAATGTGATGCCGATGGCAACGGCGCCTATGAACGTGGGCCCGCATCCGTACCCGGTCAACATCAGCTATGAGGAAGTCAATATCTACGCGCCGAAAAAGCACTGCCACTATCCGGTTGGCTGGACTTCCGCCGGCGTTATCCTGGTACTCTATATTCTGCTCGTCATTGTTCTTCGCAGCTTCAAGATTTGATTTCGCCGTTTTTAGCGCACGCGGTTTTGCCCGGTAAGCGTTAAGCCGGATCCACGCCGCTGCGCCAAGGCTCCCTGTGTGAAGGGAGGCAGGGAGCCTTGCGAAGGTGGGTCCATGGGATTGACAGGGGAATTTTTTTGTTTTAAAATTCAAACAAACGTTTAATTAAAACAGTTATTTAAATTGCATAATACATAGCGAAAGGGTGTTTGTTTGTGCAGCAGGCTCTAAGGTCTTATTTCCGAAAGCCGACCACGATCGTCGGACTCGTCACCGCATTAATGTTTCAGCTGATTTTCAGCGTGATCTGGATGACCGGCTACAGCGGGGTGACGGATAACACCAGGCATTTGAAGATTGCCATCGTCAATGAGGACACGGGTTTGGGGAAGAAGGTAGCGGAGCAGTCCGCCGAATATGCTCCCGTTTCAGCTGGAGAGCGGAATGACGCTGGATGAGGCCAAGGAGCGGCTCAATAGCAGAGAAGTTCAGATGGTGCTGCACATTCCCGCGGATTTCTCCCAAGCCGTGCAGAAGCCGGGGCAGAAGGGGCAGATCGATTACTTGATCAATGAGTCGAATCCCGCCTTGATCAAGAGCATTATGCAGGGGTATCCGCCGGTGTGACGGTCGCGGTTAATAAAGAAGCAGCGACGGTTGGGACGCAGGCGGTGCTGGTGCAGGCGAATTTCCCGGCTTCCCAGGCGCAGGGCACGGCGCAGGGGCTTGTCGATAAAGTTGGCACGAATCTGGTGTCCCTTAATCCCGTGCAGGGCATGAACAATCAGATGGTTCCCATGATGATGGTGCTTTCCTCCTTCGTCGGTGCGATGATTATGGGGATGAACCTGCAGCAGTCGACGATGGGCATCGGTCCGTCCGTTTCACGGTGGAGCAAATTCGGAGCGCGCGTCCTGATCAACGTCACCTCGGCTTTCGTTATTGCCTTGGTGGGCTCCGCCATGACCGTGCTGCTGGGAGCCCAGACAGCCGGCGGCTTTATTGCTCTCTGGCTGTTCCAGTCGCTGTTCCTGATGACGTTCATGTTCTTCTCCCAGATGTTCCTGATCGTCTTCGGCATGGCGGGGATGCTGTTCAATATCATCATGCTCTCCGTTCAGCTCGTATCCTCCGGAGCCATGGTTCCCAGAGAGCTGCTCGGCGGCTTCTACCATACGCTCAGCGAATATTTGCCTGCCACCTATGCTGTAAGGGGAGCATGAACCTGCTGTTCGGCGGCCCGGGCACAGGGCCGGACGTGAACGCGCTGATGATTATTCTGGTTGTTTGCGCGAGTGTCGGGCTTCTCTTCACAGCCCTTCGAACCGAGAGCAAAGCCGCGGTGCCGGAGAGCGCCGCTCAGACTCAAGTGTCCAACGCTTGACGCGAGTAGCGGTCCGGGTCCCGGAGGGGCCCGGCATCTCTCCGTGCAGAGCCGTAAGCACCGGCTAAGCTTCCACTTTTCACGGCTTGCGCTTAAAGCGCTTACGTAACATAATAAAGAGAAGGAAACAGCAAGGGGAGGACCCTATGGCACAGACCGAATCGGATATGAAGCTCCGGATCTTGTTCGCCGCGAAGAAGCTTTTTGCAAAGCAGGGCTTCGACGGGACAAGCGTACGGCAGATTTGCGAGGAGGCCGGGGCGAACGTGGCGCTGGTCTCCTATTATTTCGGAGGCAAGGAAAAAGTGTTCCAGGCGCTGTTCGAATCTTTTTTCCCGGGGCAGAGGATCGAGCAGTTTGAAGAAATATTCAAGGACCCGGCCGCAGGGCTTGAACTGATTGTAAGGGAAATCATCGGCTTCAGCATGACGGATAAGGAGCTCAGCAGCATCGTTCAGCAGGAGATGACCATCCATTCGCCGCGGACGGAAGTCGTCATTTCTTTTGTCAGCCCGGTTTGGAAGAAGGTGAGGGAGCCGCTTCAGACCGGCAGGGAGCAGGGGGTCTTTCATTTCGAGTCTTTGGATCAGGCGCTGATGATGGTAGTAGGTATTGCGCTGGCGCACAAGAAGTTCCATTGCTTTGAAGCGGCGCTCTCCGAGGGGCCGGTGCTGCCCGAAGCGACGGCGGACCATGCCGTCCATTTTATCATGAAGGCGTTGGGGGCCGAACGGTAAAAACCGCCCTTTCCCTATGGGAGTTTGTTTCTAGGGGATGAATGTCCATACCAATTGGCGGGAGCTCCATATACTATGGTATAAGTTTCGGAGGTCACAATGCCTTCCCGAAGCTTAATCCAACGAAGGAGTGGATCCCTATGGGCGGTTTTGGCGGATTTGGTTCATGTTTTGGCGGTTTCACGACGACAGGCGTCATCCTGGTGCTCTTTATTCTTCTGGTTATCGTTTCCGTTTCGGTCGTCATCTGATCCGGTAGCGGGTAAGCAAGCGACGGTCATCCCTTTTCGGGATGGCTGTTTTTAGTTTGCCACGGACCTTTCTTCCAGACCGGAATCGCCGCGCCTCCATATTATTAAGCTTCAGCCTTAGGCGGCGGGATATCCGCCTAATCCGCAAGGGCGGGCAGGTGCATACACTGTAGGAAACTGGATAAAAGGTGGTCTCCATGCAAATGCACAGATTCCCTTCTACCGTAAGGCAGATCAACGAAGGGCTCGACGAATTGATTCAGGCGATCGGCAAGCTCGGTACCCTTTATGAATCAACCCGGCAAATGACGCCGATGTTCGAAGACTTTGCGAAGCTGATAGGATCGACGGGCCCCGCTCCCAGGGAAGCCCGCATCCAAAGTACGGGCCGCCGGACGGGCCCGCGTTCCGCCGGGGGACGCCGAAGAAGCAGGGGCGGCCGACGCAGATGGTAACCGCTCCGCTCCGGGGGCCGCATCGAGGCCCTTGTATTCGAAAACGGTACGGGGGCGGGCTTACCCCTTGATGGCTCCCGAGGCCATCCCTTGAATAAAGTACCGCTGCAGGAACAAGTAGACCAGAGTCACAGGCGACGCGGCCATTAGGGAGCCGGCGGCAACCCAACCGATGTTATTGTTGTACTGGCCGAAGAAGCTGGACAGCGCGACGGTAAACGTCCGGGCGGACGGTCGCTGCAGGAAGAACACCGAGAATTGATAGTCGTTCCAAACCGCAACGCCCGTCAGGATGATAACGGTAGCCGTAACCGGCTTCAGAATCGGCAAAATAATCCGTATGAAAAGTCCGAACCGGGAGGAGCCGTCGATCATCGCCGCTTCATCCAGCTCCCGCGGGATGGTACCGATAAAGCCGGTGAACAGAAAGATGGTGATCGGCGGCTGAAAGGTCACATGCAGCAGCACGATGCCGTAATACGAGTTCATGGCTCCGAGGTCGACGACCATTTTGTAGAGCGGCACCAGGATGGTCAGCGGCGGAACGATCAGCGCGGAAATAAAGAAGCCGTACATCGCTTTATTGAAACGGCTGGGGTACCGGGCCAGTGGGTAGGCGGTGCCGCTCCGATGATAAGCACCAGGGCGACGGACAAGACGGTAATCAGCAGGTTGTTCGTAAAAGCCGTACCGAGCTTCGCTTCTCTCCAGGCGTTCAGGAAATTGTTCAGATAAAGATAGCCGGGCATCACCCACTTGGAGCTGTCGTCACGGAGCGCCTTGAACGAAGTGGTTACCAGAATGTAGAAGGGCAGCACATGCAGCAGGGCGATGAAGTAGGCCAGTGCGGCCCAGCCGCGGTTCTTCGGCTTCATAGCGTGATCTCCTTCCGGCGGAAATAATACAGTGCAGAGATGCTGACGGCGGAGATGATGACAAACATCAGATTCCCGAGCGTAGCGGCCAGCCCTGCGTCCTGGCGGGCGAAGTACAGCTGGTACATCATCGTGGACAAGGAGGCCGAAGCGTAGCCGGGACCTCCGTTCGTGAGCGCCGTAATGACGTCGAACAGCTTCAGACCGCCGATCAGATTGAGCACGACATTGATGGTGATCGAAGGAGCGAGCAGAGGCAACGTAATGTTCCAAAAGCGGGAGAACGGCGACGCGCCGTCGATTTCGGCCGCTTCGTAGTATTCCTTGGAAATGCCCTGCAGTCCGGCGAGGTAGATGATCATCGCCACGCCCAGAAACTGGTAGGTGTTGACCAGCGTAATGATCCAGACGTTGTGCTCCGGGTCGGCCAGCAGGTTCACCGGCGTGTTTTGAAACAGCAGGATGATGTCGTTTAGTGCGCCGCCGTTCAGCTGGAAGAAAAAGTACCAGATATACCCCATAATGATCGGACTGATAATGACGGGCAAATAAATGACGGTGCGGACAAGCCCCTTGCCCCGGAACGAACGGTTCAAGAGCACGGCATAGAGGAGGCCGATGAGATTTTGAAAGACGGTGCTTGCCTACGCCGTAAATGAAGGTATTGACTACGACGGTGCCGATCCGGCTGTCGGCTAGCATGCGTTTGTAATTGTCGAGGCCCACGTAAGCGTAGGTCTGCGAATAGCCGTCCCAGTTGGTGAAGGAAATCTGCAGCCCTTTGATAAACGGATAATAAATAAACAGGATGAATAACACCGTCGCCGGAACGTACATCAGATTGATGAGGGACGGGGATGTTTTCCGGCGGCGAAGCGCGGATTTGCCCGTTCGCTCTCCGGCGATTTGCTGCTGCGCCGAGTTGATCATTCTCGTACCTCCTTGTGAAAAGAATGGAACGGGGCTTCTCAGGGAAACCCCGTCTTTAGAATATCATCTCGTACCCGGCTTTACTTTTTGCTCAGCCTTTCGAATTCCCGCTTCATGGTATCGGAGTACTGCTGCGGCGTAATGCGCCCGGCGAGTAGCTCCGTACCGGTTTTGCACAGCACATCCCACATGCCGTTCGGCAGATAGACGCGGTCGAAATAAGGGAAGACCCGAATCGAAGAATATTTGTTATAGTAGTCGCTGAACTCGTGCTTTGAATCCACGCCTTTCAAGCCCGGCGGCGACTTCGTGGCATTGGCGATCTTGCTCATGTTCTCCGGCTTGGCGAAGAAGGCGAGCAGCTTCTTGGCTTCCGGAATGTTCTTGGACTCCTTCCAGATACCCATCGTGAAGCGTTCTCCGCCGGAGAACGTCGGCTCATCCCCGGCCACCATCGACGGAATCGGCATAAAACCGACCTTCAGCTCAGGCTTCAGCTTGTGCACTTCTTCCACGAAGGAAGGACCCTGCAAGGCGAACGCGGTTCTTTCATCGGCGAAGGCTTTGGGCAAATCGCTGTATTTGGCGGTCAGCACGTCTTCGTTGATGAGGCCCTTGTTTTTCAGATCCAGCAGACTTTTGCGGCAGAGGAGTCCATTTGTTCCAGTCGAACGTGCCTTTCAGCGGCGCATCCGCCTGATTGTCCTTCGGGCTGATCAGGAGGGACGTGGCGAAATAATCGAAATACTGCCCGATCATGCCGTCGTCCACGCCGGAGAAGAAGAAGGGGATCGTTTTGCCGCCGCTTTCTTTCTTGATCTTCTCACCCGCCGCGATCAGGTCGTCGAACGTCTTGGGCGGCTCGATGCCGTATTTGCTCAGCATGTCGGCGTTGTACATTAATCCGTCCTTCGCCTCGCTCAGCACCAGCGCATACACCTTGCCGTTCTTATCGGTCACCACGTTCTTGATCGTGTCCGTCAGGTTCTTGGCCCAAGGCTCATCCTTCAGGTCGAGTAAATAATCGCCGTAGCGGATCTGGGCCCAGCCGTGCGTATCGAACACATCGGGAAGATCCCTCGCCGCCATTTTCACCTTCATGTTATTCTCGTAGCCGGAGCCCGGAAATTGGAAGTTAACGGCGATATCCGGATTCTCCTTGGTAAAATTGTCGCCTATCTGCTTATAGAGCTCTTGGATGGGCTGATCGCTGACCGTGCTGTATACCGTAAGCGTTTTCTTGGCTGCCGTGCTTGTACCTCCGCCGGAAGCGGAAGTCCCGGACGCTCCTTGCGCCGGTGGATCCGGCTCCGCCGGACGCTGCGAGCGACCGGCCAGCATGAGCGTACATACCAGGGACAGGGCGAACCACTTGTGAGCCTGCTTTACCATTTGACCACCTCATAGGGATTATATGGTTTCTTCAGCCTTACGGTCCAGGGGGACCCGGGCTGGAACTAGGATCATCTTAACATGTTTGGAACCGCTTACGTGAGGTTCAAATCTATACTGGAAGCGCTCATTTTTAAAGTTGCCCGTTTGGGAATGTATGCGTTACAATCAAAGCACCACCGGGTTCACCACAGACGAAGGGAGGGGATCCGGCGTTGAAGCACCGCGCCTCGATCCGTCTCAAGCTAATTGTGCTTTACCTCATCACCATTATTTTTCCGGTACTGATTATTGTTTTCTTCATGCCCGCCTATTATCAGAAGCTGATTACCCATGAAACCGAAACGCTCACGGAGGCTGCACTGGTCGCCTTAACGGGGAACATCGAAACGTATCTGGACGACTTGGAACGGATGACGGTCACCCCCTATTTAAACGACGAAATCATGTTTGCCCTGAAGCTTAAAGGCAACGGTCTCTACGACAAGGCGGATGCCTATACTAAATATAAAGCGGAAACCGCACTTTACAAGACGCTCCCGGATTCGCTCGAAAATATCCGGAAGGACATCGTAGGCACGCTGCGCTGCTGCCTTTTGACGGAACGGTTTATTTCAAAGCCGGCCATTCGGAGTTCATTCAGCCCTTGCCTAATTACCCCTACGCGGCGCAGCCTTGGTACAAGCAGGCGATTGAGGCGGACGGACGGGTCATCTTCACTCAGGTGCATCCGCAGGACTATACGAACCAAACCGTGATCCGAAACGTATTCTCCGTCGCCCGGTTGATCAAGGATCCCGATTCCAAGCAGCCGCTCGCGGTCATGATCGCGGATGCCGATACGGTCATTCTCGATAAAATCGTCCGTCCGATCCGGTTTAACGTGCGTTCGCTTGCGATGATCACCGACGACAAGAACCAGTTGATCTATGCCGACGGCAGGGTAACCCCGGAAGTGCTGGAGGAAGTGGCGAAGGGAGGCGGGAAGATTAAGGACGGGAACGAGACGTATGTATCGGTCTCGAGAACGATCGCTCCCGCGAATTGGAAAATCACCGTCCTGCTGTCGGAAGACGAGCTCGCCGCCAAATTCCGCTGGCTTTATTACGCGGCCTTCGCCTTTGCGGCGGGGGGACTGCTGCTCACGCTGTTCTTGTTCTTTACGTACTCGCGTACCATCCTGCGGCCGTTCAAAGATATGATCGGCGTCATGCGGCAGGTGCAGCACGGCAACCTGAAGACGCGCTTCGCCGTCCACGGGCAGGATGAGGTGGCGCAGCTCGGCGGCGCCTTAAACCGGATGATCGCTCAATTGGATGAGCTGATCGACAGCGAGTACAGGACGAAGCTCAGCCTGCGGAACGCCGAGTACCGGGCGCTGCAGTCGCAGATCCAGCCTCATTTTCTGTACAACACGCTGAACGGGTTTATCGGCCTGAACCGCAGGGGGAGACGAAGCCGCTGGAGAAGGCGATCCTGTCGCTCAGCCGGTCGCTGCGGTATATATTGATGCCGAAGGATCTTTCTTCCCTTGGAGAGGAGTTCGAGGTGCTGGCTCAGTACTGCGAGCTGCAGAAGATGCGCTTCGGCGACCGGCTGGACGTCCGGATCGCGCTGGAACCCGGAACGGAAAAGATCCCCGTACCGAAGCTTCTGCTGCGGCCGCTCGTGGAGAATGCCGTCATTCACGGGATTGAGCCTGCCGACCATCCCTGCATCCTGCAGATCTCCTCGGAAACCGCCGGCCCGGACACCGTGCGGATTCGAATGGAGGATAACGGTGTCGGCTTCGACACGGAAGCGGGCGCTTCCGAGCAAAGCGTTGGCATCCGCAACGTTCGGGAGCGCTTGCAAATGGCTTATCCGGACTCGCAGCTGCACATTCAAAGCACTGAAGGGAAAGGAACTGTCGTCATCCTGGAAATCGTGTGGAAAGGAGCGGAATAGCATGGATATCGTGATTGCCGACGACGAATGGCTCGTAAGGGAAAGCTTAATCAGCATGCTGAAGGAGCGCTGCCCGATTGCCGCATTCGGGAGGCGTGTAGCGGCCAGGAGCTGGTGGAGCTCGTCGCCGGTGTCCAGCCCGACGCCGCGTTCGTGGATATCCGGATGCCTGGCAAGAACGGACTCGAAGCGATCCGCGAAGCCCGGAACGCCGCACCCGATACGCAGTGGATCATCCTCACCGGGTTTTCCGAGTTTGAATATGCGAAGGAAGCGATCGGGCTGCAGGCATTCGATTATTTGCTCAAGCCGGTGGACCCTTCCGAGCTGGAGCCGCCTTTGCGCAAGCTGGAGGCTCAGCTTCAGGAGCGCCGGTTTTGCAGAAGCCGGCATTTCGAGATGGAGGCGGCCGCGCTGCTCCAAGGGTCGGCGTGCCAGCAGGAGCTGATCCGCGGATGCCGCTATCTGGCAGGAGCTCTTATCTGCTTCGACGGTACGCTGGAAGAGCAGGAGCAGAGCCTTACCGTCCGGTCGCTGGCGGAAGCCGTTCGCGCGGAGCTTATGCAGGTCCCGAGCCGCGATCTGCTGACCGGGGTGGCGCTGCGCCGGATAAAAAATTGGCCCTCGTCATCGGCTCCCGCATGGACTCGCCGAAGCGGATGGAGGCAAGCGGTCGCCTGGAACGGCTTGAACGGATGCTGCAGGAGCATCGCAAGCCGAATTTGGCCGCGACACTGCTGCAGGCGGAAGACGCTTCGACCCCGGAGTCGTTGTTGGAACGGATGGAGGAGCTGCGCAGGCTCGCCCCTTACCGTGCGCTCCTCGGTTTAAACGGTCTGCTGACCTGTCGGGAACTGAGGGCCTGTGAAGCTTCGCCGGGCTGCAGGGAGCTGATGCAGGCCGTTCACCGGCTGGTGCAGACGTTCCAAGAGGGAGTTTATGTTTCCTACATGGCGGCGGTGGAGGATTTGGACCAGTTGCTGAAGTCCCGGGAAGGCGGCGCCGATTCGTTCCGAACGGCGGCGGCCCGCTATTTGCAAACCGCCATCGGATCGCTTTGGGACGGAACGGGAAGCGCCGAGGCCGGGATCAAGCACCTGCGCGGAATGGGCCAGCTGCTCTTGGGAGATCAGGCTTCGAAGCGGGCCAAACCGGATTTGGTCGAGCAGACGCTGGCTTTTATCGACGAGCATTACATGAAGGAGATCAGCATCGGCGAGATCGCCGCGAAGCTGGGGGTTACGCCCAATTACCTCAGCGACCTGTTCCATCAAAAGACGGGCACCACCTTTATGAAATATGTCACGCGCAACCGGATGCTCAAAGCGAAGGAACTGCTCGCCGATCCCTCGATCCAGGTGCAGCAGGCCGCCGAGATGGTCGGCTATTTCAGCACGCGGCATTTCACCAAGCTGTTTACGGCCTTCGAGGGTCGCTATCCGTCCGAGTACAAGAAGAAGCTGAATTCCAGCGGGTAAAGGTTGATGAATTGATGAAAAAGACCCCTTCGGTCCGACTGCTTTTCGCAGGCGGGAACCTTGGGGTCTGTTCGTTCCATTGGCGGCTTACTTGCTCACCGTTTTATTATATTGCGCAATTTTGGCCGTAATCTCCTTGGCCGCGCCGTCCAGCGCGTCTTTCGGGGATTTTTTGCCGTTCAGCACCTCTTCGATCGCGGTCTCGGTCAGCTGGCGGGCTTCCGGGAACACGCCCATGACCGCGCCCTGCGTCGCCTTGCTCGGTTTGCTTTGATGCAGCTGGTCGACGGCTGTTTTGAACTGCGGGTACTTTGTCATGTTGTCCTTTACGAGCCGCTCGTCGTAAGCCTTCTTCGTGATCGGGAAGTAGCCGGTGTTGACGTTCCAATACGCCTGCTGCTTCGGATCGGCGAGGAACTTCATGAATTCCCAGGCGCCTTTCTGCTCGGCTTCCGGGCGGTTGCTCAAGATATAGTTGCTGGCTCCGCCGATAATCACGCCGCCTTCTTTGGCATCGGCCGGCTTCGGCAGGAAGCCGGTTCCTACCTGGAACTTGCCTTCAGCGCTGCTGACGATCCCGCGCAGGGAGGCCGTCGAATCGAGTGTCATGGCGATTTGGCCGGCAAGGAACGCCTTCTTCGTATCGTCGGATTTACGGCCGAGGTTCAGCATCGTTTTGTCGTCGACCATCTGCTTCCACCACGTGAGGGTCTTCACCCCGGCCTCGGAGCTAACCAGCGACTCGGTCGCCGGGCTGGTCCGGCCGTTGCCGTTGTTCACGAGCTCCGCGCCCTGGTTCGCGAAGAATTGCTCCATCAGCCATGCGTAGATCGCGATCGAACCGCCGGCCACATTGTCCTTGGTCAGTTTTTTGGCATAATCGGCCATTTCCTCATAGGTTGCCGGCGGTTTTTCCGGGTCGAGGCCCGCGGCTTTGAACAGGTCTTTGTTATAGTACAGGATCGGATTGGACGTATTGAAAGGCATCGAGTACAGCTTGCCGTCGTACGTATAGTAGTTCAGGATGTTTTCTTCCAGCTGGGAAAGATCGTATTTATCGGCGTCGATGAACTTTTGAACCGGGGTAATGGCTTTGGTGTCGATCATGAACCGGTCGCCAATTTCATACATCTGAACCATGGTCGGACCGCTGTTCGAATCCAGAGAAGCTTTAAGCTTGTTCAAATTTTCGTCGTACGAGCCTTGGAATACCGGTTCCACCACATAATTTTTCTGCGAGGCGTTGAAGTCGGCTACGAGCTTGTCCACGGCTTTGCCGAGCTCGCCGCCCATGGCGTGCCACCAAATGATCTTCACCGGTTCGCCGGCTTTCGGGGCTTCTTTGGTTTCGCCGGCAGGGGCGGCCGCATTGCTATTTGTGCCCGTCGTTCCGCCGCAGGCTGACGTCATCAGCATCGTCGTGGCCAGCACGAGGAAGGGGATGGCTTTCTTGTTCAAACGTCTCATTTCGGTTGATCTCTCCCTTTTTAATTGGAAATGTATATGAGTGCTGCATTGAAACCATGGTTGGGAAAAAGAAAGCGGTGCTCAAGGCCCCGGGGCCGGGTACCTAGCCTTTGACGGCGCCCGCCGTCATGCCCCGCACCAGCTGCTTGAGGCCGATCACCAGGAGCAGCGGCGACGGCGAAGCAGCATCGTCATGATGCCCGCCAGTACAAGGTTCCACGCGGTGTTCTCCTCGAACTGCAGCATGCCGACGCCGATTTGCACCGTCCGCATGGCCGGCGTGTTCGTGACGAGCGGCGGCCACAGGTACATGTTCCAGTGGCTCAGGAACGAGTAGACGGCGAGGGTGCCGAGCGCGGGCCGCGACAACGGCAGGACAAGCTGCACGAAGCTGCGCAGATGGCCGCGACCGTCGATCCGGGCCGCTTCAAACAGCTCCTTCGGCGGCTGCAGGAAGAACTGCCGAAGCAGGAACGTGCCGAAGGCGGAGGCGAGGAACGGCGCGATCAGCGCCTGGTAGCTGTTGATCCAGCCCCAGCCCTTGATCGTCAGGTAGTTCGGAATCACCGTCACTTCCCAAGGAATCATCATGGTGGAGAGGAACAGCCCGAAGAGCAGGCTTTTGCCGGTGAATCTCAGAAAGGAAAAAGCGTAAGCCGCAAGGCTCGCCGTCAGCGACTGCCCGATCATGATGGCGCCTGCGACGACAAAGCTGTTCGTAAGGAAGCGGCCTACGGGAATGGTGTTTAGCACCAGCAGGTAATTTTCCCAGTTCAGGCCTTTCGGCAGCAACTTCGGCGGATAGGAGGCCGACTCGGCCGAAGTCATGAGCGAAGAGGACAGCGTGTACAGCACGGGGAACAGCACCAGCACCGCAGAGGCGGTAAGCACCGCGTAAATCAGCGTATTTTGCATTCGGGAGGATACGGAATTCACTGGTAGTGCACCTTCTTCTCAAAGAATCGGAATTGAACGACGGTCAGAATCAGGATGACGGCGAACAGCACAAGAGCCTGGGCGCGCCGATGCCGAAGCGGAAATTGACGAACGCGTCCTGATAAATATTGAAGACGATGACGTCCGTCGTATTCATCGGTCCGCCCTTGGTCAGGATATGGATCTGTCCGAACGATTGAAAGGCGCCGATCACCGATACGATGCCGACAAAAAAGAGCGTAGGCGATACAAGCGGCGACTGTCAGGCGGAAGAAGGTGCGCAGCGGCCCGGAGCCGTCGATTTTCGCGCTCTCGTAAATGTCTTCAGGCACGCCCTGCAGTCCGCTGAGCAGCACGATGTAGTTGAACCCGAGGCTCATCCATATCGTCATCAGGGAGACGGAGAGCAGCGCCCAGGCCGGATCGGCCAGCCAGCGAACGGGTTCGAACCCGATCAGTTTCATGAAATAATTCAGCGTACCGAGCGTCGGGTGGAACAGCACCATCCAGATGATCGAGCCTGTGCCGACGGATACGGCCACCGGCGCCGAGAAGGCGAACTGGAAGAGTCGCATCCCGCGCAGCTTGTTATGGGTCAGGGCGGCGAGCACCAGCGCGATCAGGATGCCGGCGGGCACCGTCAGCGGCGTAAACGACAGGGTGACCTTCAGACTCTGGTAAAATTTGTCGGAAGAGAACAGCTCGATATAGTTGTCCCAGCCGGCAAAGGCGGCGACCCGGCCGCGCGGGTCCGTCAGCTGGAAGCTGAGATATACGGATTTGAGCATGGGGTAGAACAGGAATATGCCGAACAGCAGCAGGGACGGGGCCAAAAAGAAGTAGGCCAGCAGGTGTTCCCGCCATTTTACGGAGCGCAGGCTTTGCGCTTTAACGGCTTTGCGGCCGGAACGTGCCGCGGGCAGCGGAAGATTTTTTTCCACCAATGACATTCGGGTGTCCCCTTTCTCAACTTGTCTAAGACTCCATCATTATAAGAAACGGTTGTTATCCATGGGTTAATTGCAAGTAAATTAATTGTTGAGATTTGCCGGTATTTTACAAGAAATTCATAGGGGCCTGCCCAGTTAAAAGTAAAATAAAAGAAATATTTGTTGCATTATGGGAAACGGTGTGGTATTTTATAGACGATATAAGCAAGCTTAGTGCGGAGGAACCGCCTTATTGCATGAGATAAGTCATGCATAAGGCGGTTTTTTGCCGTTTCCGGAGGTTTGCCGGATGGGTTTGAAGCGGGGCTGCATGGAGGTGGAAGAATGGACGGTCCGGTCGGAAGAATGGGACCCGGCGAGGTGCTGGCGGGAAGGTACACGCTGCTCTCGCTGCTCGGCCAAGGAGGCATGAGCCGGGTCTTCCTGGTGGAGGACAGGAAGGCGCCGGGGAAGCGTTGGGCGGTGAAAGAAACTTATGTCGGGCGGGAGTCCGATCTGGAATATGCCGGCGGAGGGGAGAAGCGACTCGAGGCCGAGCGGCGGATGAGGCTGCTCCGCTCGGAAGCGGAGACGATGAGCCGGCTCAGCCATCCGAATTTGCCGGATATTATCGATTATGTTCCGCCGGGGGCTGACGGGTTCTCCTACCTTGTGATGGATTACATTGAAGGGGAGACGCTGCAGGAGCGCTTCGAGCGCCAGGGACAGCGGATGACCGGGGAACAGGTAGCCGAGTGGGCGCTGCAGCTGTGCGGACTGCTTGATTATCTGCATTCCCTGCAGCCGGAGCCCGTCATTCATCGGGACCTCAAGCCGGTCAATTTGATGGTGGGGCCGGACGGCCGTCTGAGGCTGATCGATTTCGGCACAGCCCGTTCCTTCAAGGCAGGGCTGCACGGCGATACGGTGAGCATCGGCACGATCGGTTTCGCAGCCCCGGAGCAGTTCGCCGGACGGCAGAGCGACACCCGTACCGATCTGTACGGACTCGGCGCTCTGATGTATTACCTGCTGAGTGGCGGGGAGCACTACCGTCCGTCTGCGAATTCGCGGCCGGCGCCGCCGGAAGGGCTCGGGGAGATTGTGCTCCGGCCGCTGCGGGAGAACCCGGACGAGCGCTTCCAGAGCGCCCGCGAGGCGGCACTCGCGCTGCGGGGCTGGCGTGTGGCGGGTGCAGCGCCGGAACAGCGCGCCCCCGGGCAGGCGCCCGAGCGGCCGCCGCTCGTCATCGCCGTCGGAGCGCTGTACCGCGGCGCGGGGGCGACGTTTGCCGCGCTGACGCTCGCGCGCCTGCTCCAGGACCGCGGCATTCCGCACGCGGTCGTCGAGCCGCCGACGTCGTCGGCGGAGCTTTACGCCTTGCTGTTCGCGGAGAAGAACGCCCCGCCCGGGTACCGCTGCTACAATAACCCCACGTATGAGGGAACGCCGCAGTGGAGCGAGGGGCCGACGCTTTGGCTCCCAGCCGCACCCGGATGGTCGGAGGACGGAGGCGGCTCCGTCATGAACACGGCCGCATGGAGCCGGCTGTTTCGCGAAGCGGCGCGGCCGGTCATCGTGGCGGATATCGGGGCGGAGTGGGAGCACCCGGCTGCGCAGGAGCTTCTGGAACGGGCCGCCGACATCGTGTATACGGTCGATCCGATGCTGCACAAGCTGGAGCCGCCGGCCGTAAAAAGCCGCCTAAGGCGGATACGGGGCTGGGCCGCCGCCGGGAAGACGGTGCACGGCATCGCGAACCGGTGCGTCCGCTCGAAGCAGACCGGCGATTGGCTGGGGTCGCTGCCGGACAAGCCGGCCTGCCTGCTCCCGGCGCTCGAGAGCGCATGGGTCGCGGAAGCGTGCTGGAGCGGCCGCCTTCCGCAGGACATTCCGGTCGTCCGGCGGGCGCTGCACAAGGCGGCGGGGCCGTGGCTGGACCGGGTGTTAGCCACAGCGGGAATGACGGCGGCGGAGCGGAACGAATCAAAGCGTAGGGGGATAGGCATTCGATGAGCTTGCTTCGCAAATGGATGTATTACTTGCTCGTGATCGGGCTGATCTGCACCGGACCGGCACTGCTGCTGCTCTGGAAATATAAGATCGAGCCGAACTGGGGAACCGTGGAGGTCGTTCAGGCCGTGAAGCCGGTCCAGCGGGGAGAGGTGCTGACCCCCGACCGGATCCATATCGCCAAGATTCCGAGAGGGACTTTGGTGGACGGCGCGATTCTGCGTCTGTCCGATGCCCTGAACCGGGAAACCGTCCGGGCGATCCGGGTTAATGAACAGCTGACGCCGGACATGGTGAACGCCCGCCATTTGCTGCCGGGGCCGGGGGAATGGAACATGCCGCCGCCGTCGGAATGGATATTCGGCAAGCCTCCGGGCAGTCTGCTGCGGGGGGACCGGGTGTCCCTGCTCCTCGTGACGAAAGAGAACGCGGAGAAAGCGGAGTCCAGGGGAGAGCCGTCCCGGGACAAGCTGGCGGAATGGAACATTCCCTACGAGGAGGAGGCTAAGCTGAAGGAGATCACGGTCAGCTATGCCAAGGGGGCGAACAACCAGGAGATCGCTGCCTCCGAGGACCGCAAGAAGCCGAACGGCGCGGTCAACACCGTGGAGCTGATCGTCACGGACGAGCAGAAGGAACTGATCCGCAAATACGGAATGAAGGGCTATCGATTTTTGATTGTATACCGTTAGAACGAAAGGAGCGTTGCGAACATGAACATCCTGCTGCTTTCGGAGGACATGCGGCTGGCCGAAGGGTTGGAACGGACGGGGGCTTTTTGAAATGCCATGTCTTGGGGGAAGCGGCCGCGGCGGCGGAGCCGCCGGACGATCTGCTGGCCTCGGCGGATGCGGTGGCGGCCAGCGAGCGCCTTATGGGATTCGAAGCCGTACTAGCGCTGCGGGATAGATGCAAGGAGAAGCCGTTCTTTTTCCTGGCCGGAAATAAGCCCAGCTCGCAGGAGTTAAACCGTCTTCGCGGGCTGTGTGCGGCGCATGACATTCACTGCATATTGCCTTACCGGACCGTGGAACAAATTTGCGAAGAAATTGCGCGCTGCATGTCATCCGCGACCATGCCGCAAAGCAAGGTGATCGCGATGATCGGAGCCCTCCCGCGGCTGGGGCTCACCACCAGCCTGCTGCATACGGCTGTTCGTTTAAGTGAACGAACGGGCATCCGGGTCGGGGTGCTGGGCCTGAACGGCTGGAATCCCGGGGACAGCAGCATCACGTATGAAGGAAAATACCTGGACGAGCTGTGGGGCGCGCTGCAGGGAAGGCAACTGACGGAGGAGGAGCTCCCGGGCAAGATGCAGCCGCTGGGCGCGAAGGCTATGTATTTGGCGGGCGACCGGGACCTGAAGAAGCTGTACTATTACAGTGCGGAGGGAGCGGCCTGGCTGATCGAACGGGCGCAGCGCTGCTTCGATCTGGTGCTGATCGATGCCGGGAGTTATCCCGATCATGCACTGGCGGCCCAAAGTCTCCTCGTGAGCGATCTCGTCCTGGTGCATCTGAACCAGAGCCTGCAGGCCAGAGAGCAGTGGAGGCGGATGCGGGAACAGATTTTGGATCCGGTGCTGGGCTTTGAAGCCTCGAAGGCGCTGGTCGTGTGGAACCGGATGAGGCCGCAGGCCGGCCTGGAGAACGAGAAGCGGCTGGCGCAGCAGGTTGGCATTCCCACCCTCGGCAGGCTTCCGGAAACGGAGGAGATCTTCGGAAAAGAAACGGAGCGGGGGCTTTTCCGAACGGCGGCTCCCGGGTATTTGGCGGAAATCGACAAGCTGTGCCGCGCAATCGTTCGTTATTACGAACTTCCGGAGCCGGGATCCTCTTTGGCCGAAGAGGGATCCGCCTTAGCTGTACGGCGTACCAAGCCTTCCTGGTGGAAGCTGTTTAATCCTTCAAGGCAGAGCGGGGTGCTGAGCAAATGAACGGCGAACGGTTTCAAATCGGCCGATTCAACCCGGCCCGCGGCGGCTCGAATCCGCTGCCCGCCGTACCGGAGAACAAGCGTCCGGCCCTGCCGGAGCTGCCGTCACGGTTCACTTTTGAGGAAGTGTGCCGGCTGTACCGGGAGCAGGCGGACGCCGAATTTATGCTGAAAATCCAAGGGGCCGGCGGCGACGCGCCGGGACGGCTTACATCTAAAGACGCTGAGCGGGAAGCCGACGAATTCGTCGAGCTGGAAAACCGGGCGATCATCGGCGTTCCGGAGACGGTGACGGCGATTATGGAGCAGATTCAGACCTTCGTCGACCGAATCGGTCGCCATCGCACCTCTCTGCCCGAGTATTACCGCGGACTGCGCGATTATGCGAGCGAAGACCAGAAGAAATACGCCGAAGTCACGCATGCGGTGTTTCACGAGGTATACGGCTTCAAGGCGCTGGCTTGCTGGCGCAAGTACCCCGACAGCTACGCCGCCCAAATCATCGGCACGTCGATCTGGATCCATCACCACGGAAGGCATGAGCGGATGCCGTTTCAATTCGCTTCCTCCCAGGACGTGGACAAGATCATCCGCGCCCTCACCCGGCAGAAGGAGGACGCCGTCGTCAACCTGTACCGCACGGCGCTGGAGGTGGATCTTTATACGGGGAGCGGGTCACGCTGACCGTGAAGCCGGATGTGAGGCACGACGTTATTACGCTGCGGCGGTTTCTCATCGGCAGAGTGACCGTCGAGGAGCTCGCCGGCAGGGACCGGCATACGATTCCGGAGGAAGCAGTGCCCCTGATCCGGGGGCTTTCGAAAACGCACTGTAACCTGCTCATTGTCGGTCCGCCGGGAACAGGTAAGTCCACTACGCTGAAGGCGCTGCTGGCCGAGCGGGAGGATCATTATACGGGAGCCGTGATCGAGAAGCATTACGAGCTCGCCGCAAGCCGCGATTTTCCCGAGAAAAAGCTGATCGAGCGCGTGACGCATGAACAGACATTCCACCACGCGATGGATCAGGTGCTGCGGTTCGACGTCGATTACGCGATCATCGGAGAGGTGAGGCGGGTCGAGGCCGAAGGGGCGATGCTGGCCTGCGAACGGTCGCTCAAGGGCTTCGCCTCCACTTATCATACGTGGAAGCCGGAGATGGTCCCAGCCCAGTGGGCCCGTTTGCTCTGCAGCTTAAATGCCGGGGCCCGCTACGAGCAGGAGGAGAGGCGGGTGGCCGACAACATCGACATCATCATCGTGCAAACCCAGGATCCGAGCCGCCGGCATAAAAGGTTCAAAAGCGTCATGGAGCTGCGTCTTGACCGCACCACCGGCGAGATCAGCACGCATGAGCTGATGCGCTGGAACGCGGCTGATGGAACGTGGCAGTACCGCTGCGACCTCAGCCCGGGGCTGATCCGCGAAATGCGCGAGATGGAGCCGGCCTGGACCGAGACGGTGCTGCGTACGCTGGCGCAACTCGAGAAGGCGTCGCCGATCCCCGAGGGGAAGGGGTGGTCGTCTACAACCCGGCTCACGCCGACCCGCTGTTCCGTATCCAGGAGCAACTGGAGAGGCTCGGGGATACGCTCCAGCCGCTTGCGGGAAGGGCGGCCCAGGCAAAGGCGGGTAAGCGGCCATGATGTCATTGGTCTATACCGCAGTCACAACGCTCGCTGCTGCTTGGAGCGGCGCTGCTTACCACCTGGGGCGCCTTCCTGCTGTTCCGCCCGCTGATGCTCCGCTTAAGCCAGGAGCACGCCGCCGAACGCCGGCACCGCAGAAGAATGAAGGAGGCGCGGGTACAAGGCGCCGCCGGGCTCGGGTTCCGGCTCCGACTTCGGCAGGCTGGGAAGCCTTACCGGCCGAATTTATCGCGAGCTCGAGCTGATGCTCAAGACCACACAGGGGAGCGTTACCGCAGCGGCGCGGTGGAGCGCTGGCTGACGCTGTCCGTTTCCGCCGGCGTGTCGTTCGGATTCCTGGGGTATTTTTCCTCCGGCGATCTGAAGTTCGCGGTCTTTATGGGGGCACTGGTGCCCGGGGTGCGCTGGATGTATACCCGGCTGAGGCTCCGCCATATTCAGCTGCAAAGCGGTTACGATCTGGCGGAAGCGGTCGGCATCCTGGCCGGCAAATACAAGATGACCCGCGGGAATATGCGCACCGCGCTGCGGCTCGCCGGGCCGGAAATCACGTCGCCTGCGATCCGGCGCATGTTTCTGCATTTGATCAGGGAGGAGATGAACTATGTTGACCCGCGCGAAATGGAGAAAGCGATTGAAGAACTGGTTTATGGGATTCAGACTTCCTTTGCGAAGCGACTGGGCTTAACCCTGCTCAAGGGACTTGTCCGGGGGAGCACGTCGAGCGCACGCTGATGACGATCGATAAAAATATCCATAAGCAGATGGACCTGCTTCGGGACGAAGGGGATTCCAGCGACCGAGGTGCTGCAGCTTAGCTGGCTTCATGTTCTGCTGTTTCCGCTGCTCGTGGTGCTGATGATCGTGTTTATGGGCGTGAACAGCACGCTGCATTATCAGCTCGGCACGGAATCCGGACGCTTCTGGCTGACGACGACGATCGGTTTCATTATCGTGTCGCTGCTCATGGCGCTTTGGTTTCGCAAGCCGGCCAACGATTATTAACGTGAAGCCTGCCGAATCGGGGGAGATTTTTCAAGAAAAGGAGGTGCCGTCTTGAATGGGATGTGGAACGGGCTCGGGGACGTTTATGCGGCGGGGTATTCGGTATTAGCCATTATGATTTGTTTGTTGTATGCGACCGCCGCATGGCTTGTCTCCCGTCTGCTCAAGAAGCCCGCATCCGTCAGGCAGATGACGAGGCTGCAGTACATGAACTGGAAGAAGCGCTTGTCGGCTTCGGCTCTGGATAAGGAGCTGGAGCGGGCCGGTCGTCCGTTCGGGATGAATGCCTGGAAGCTGCAGCTGGGGCGGTACGGCGTGTTCATTCTTTGGCTGGGCGACGGCTTGGCCGGGACCCTGTGGGAAGGCATCGAGGCGGCCGGCTGGCCTCAGCTCGTCATGAGCTTGTGGGGACCGGTTACTTGGCTGCTTTTGACCAACACGAAGGCTTCTCTGCTGACGCCGCTGATCCATAAAGGGAAGGAAATGCACGACGGCGAGAAAAACCGCGAGCTGTTCATGGTGTACAGCATGATTGCGGACGAGCTGCGGGGCGAGCGGGGACGGCGGCTGAATCTGCACTCCCTGCTCACGAAGCTGAAGGATTATACCGTGCAGATCAAGCCGGCGCTGAACAAAGGGCTCAGGGCCTTCGACGAAGGCCCCCATGAGGCCTTGCGCATCATGGCGGAGCACATCGGCACACGAGAAGCTGCAGAGCTGTGCAAGCTGCTGGCCGACCTCGACGCGACGCCGGCCGAGGAAATCGCGCTGCTTTTGGACGCGAGGGAGGAAAGCTTCACCCACATGCTGCGCGAGAACAGGAGGCGCCGCCGCCGGTTTTTCGGTTCGATCGCCTACGCCATCGCCTTCAGCCCGCTGCTGATCTACCTATGGAACGCGTTGAACGTGGCTCAGCAGTATGTGACCGATTTGGCGCGCAGCACCAACCATTTTGGCTAACGCTATTTAAAGAGAGGACGACTGGATATATGAAACCGGCTTTGGAGAAATTTCTGATCATTGCGGCCACGCTGGCGGCCATCGGCTTGTTTATTTTTGTAGCCCTGTGGAGCTCGATCAAAGAGAAGAAAACGCAAATGGATGATCTCTTTAATAATACCAACGTGCCGACAAGCATGAGCATTCCGGCGGAAAAAGGAGCGAACGGAGGCCCGGGGCTAACGATGGATATCGGCAGATCCGGGACGGACGTAGGATGAAAGCCGCACTGGTGGAGATGCTGACTGTCTACATCCTGATGCTCCTGCTGTTTCAGCCGGTGCTCCACGACATCTACTCCACCCGGGCCCGCGCCGTCGAAATGGTACTGGACTCCGGCGTGCAGCAGGCCGCTTCCTCCGATTACGGGCGGTTTACGCCCGAGATCATTGAGAGCATGGTGAACACGCTGGAGCAGACGTTTTTGCTGGACCGTCGGGATATCCGGTTTGAGGGGACGACCGAGCTGACGCCGAGAGGAGAATATATTGAAGGCACGCTCGCCGTACGGAGCACGCCGAGGTGGCTGTTCCGCCAGATGTTCGGCGCCCCCGACCGGGAGCCGCCGGAGATTGTCCGGTATGCGAAGCAGATGAGCGAAGCGCCGGTCCGGTGACAAGAGCCGATGAACCGGGTGTTGCTGCTGATTTTCGTCGTCCTGATGTTTCTGTATACGACCGGGTTCGAAGCCGACCGCTATCTTACCGATACGACGCATAACCGGCTGAAATCCGCCTTGAACCGCGGGGCGCATGACGCTTCGCTGCAAGTGGACCGGCGGCGGCTGGGGGAGGGGCTGATTGTGTTCGACCGCCCCCGGGCGCGGGAAGCGTTCGAGCAGGGCTTGCGAAACAATCTGCAGCTCGGTGAGGATCTAAGTCCCGAGCCCGGTACGCTGCTGACCAAGACGCCGGAGATCGTGTTCGAGGATTATGTCGACGAAGCCGACCCGGCGAACGTTTTTCCGCTGAATTATGTGCGGCCTGACCGGCAAATTGCGCGCGTGCTCAAAGGCCCGGCAGTCGTGTACCAGGTACGCGTGCGTCTTCCCCGGGCCCATGCGTTTTCATTCGACGGCTACATATACAAAACCGTCATTTTCGAATATCCATTGAACGGAGGAACGATCAATTGAAGTCATTATTTCGGATGCGCTCCGCCGCACTCCTTGCGGCGACCGTCTTGGGTCAGGCGCTCGCACCCGGCGCTCTCGTATCCGCTGCAGCCACCGCCGCTCCTTCTCCCGGCTCCATCGAGGTGCAGAACCGGCTGGCCGGGACGCCGGATACCGTCACCGTGACGGGACTTGCCGCAGGCGATACGGTCAAGGTCTACTCCGACCCGGTGTCGGCCGGCGACCTGCTCGGCTCCGCCACGGTCGCCTCCGGTATGACGAACGCGGTCGTCACCGTAAGCCAGATCGGCGAAGAGAAAGGCCTGCTGTACGTGACGGTGACCCGCCCGTCGTATTCCGAGAGCCGGCGCATCCTCAAAACGTTTCCCGCCGAGCCGGAATCCGTGCCTCCCGCGACCGCTTCGATCCGGATGATTAACAACCCTGCCGGGACGGCGGACCGGATTTATGTCAGCGGGTTAACGCCGGGGGATACGGCCCAGGTTTACACGCAGCGCGAGGGCGGAAGCCCGGCGGGAACGGCCGTGGTGGCGGCCGGAGGGGATACGGCGGAGATCACGGTACCCCAGCTCGGAACAAGCGATGGAATCGCGTATGTTTCGGTCCGGACGGAGGGCAGACGGGAAAGCCGCCGCACGGAAAAAGCCTATGCCGCCGAGGCGGTAACCCCAGCCGCTGCAGCTGAATCAAATCAGCCTGACGAACGGCGGAATCTCGGCGGGCGACCGGCTGGCGGTGACCGGCGTGGATCCGGGCGATATCGTCAAGGTTTACACGTCCGAGCATGCACAGACAGCCCAGACGTCGGTCGCGGTTCCGGCGGGCCGGTCTGACATATCCTTGTCCCTGCCGCTGGACCCGGGGGGCGGGAAGCTTTATCTGACGCTGACGCATCCGCCCCTGGCGGAAAGCGGCCGAGTCGTCAAGCTGTACGGGGCGGAAGCCGTCACCGCGAAGCTGGCTCCCGGACAAATTCAAATCCGCCGGGGCGAAGCGGGCTCGGCGGATAAAGTCTATGCGACCGGCCTGCAGCCCGGGCAGACGGTGAAGGTGTATGCTCAGGCTGATCTTCAGCAATTGCTCGGGAGCGCGACGGTGGCCGCAGGGGATGCCGGGGCGGCGATCAGCATTCCAAATCAAGGTTTGTCGGCAGGCAAGCATCTATGTGACCCTGACGGATCCGGGACTTGCGGAAAGCGAGGCGGTGTCCAAGTCCTATGCTCCGGAAGCGACCTCGCCGTTACCGGACCGCTCCCGCATCCGCATCACGAACCGCGCGGGGCGACCGGATGAAATCCGGCTGGAAGGCGTCCAGCCGGGGACGTGATTCGGGTATATACCGATCCTTCGGCCCCCGCGGTATTGACGGAGGGGACGGTCCCGGCCGGTGCGAATTCCATCGTTTTGCAGACGGCGCAGCTCGGGACCGAGTACGGCCTGGTGTACTTGACCCTGACCCGCGGCTCGCTTCCGGAAAGTCTGCGGATCCCTAAGGTGTATGCGGCCGAGCCGAGAACGCCCGAGCCGGTCGCCGCCCGGATGAACATCGTCAACCGACCGGACGGGGCGGGTACAAGCGATGAAGTCACGGTAGGCGGCCTGCGGCCGGGGGATACGGTACGGCTATATGCTGACGGAACGCAGGGAGAGATCATGCGTACTAAGAGCGGGGAACCGGCGACCGCCGTCGCGGCGGCAGGGGAAACCTCGGTCAAGATCTTTAATCTTCAGCTGCAGCCGGGCGGAGGCCGCTTGTATTTTACAGTGACGTCCGCCGGAAAACGGGAGAGCCTGCGTACCAGCAAGCTTTACGA
Source organism: Paenibacillus sp. P25 (assembly GCA_024704175.1). Taxonomy (GTDB): domain Bacteria; phylum Bacillota; class Bacilli; order Paenibacillales; family NBRC-103111; genus Paenibacillus_G. Next base: position 5,380,719 of record CP085629.1, on the reverse strand, counting down.
TGCGGAATAGGGAGGGACTCGAAAGATGCGAAGCTTACACAAGCATACAGTCAAGCTGACGCTCATGCTGTTCCTTGGGGTCGCTGCCGTGCTCCATGATCCGGTTCTGGCGGCGCCCGCCGGGGAGGCAGGGGAGATTCTAAAGGATACCCGGGGCCACTGGGCGGAGCAGGAGATCGGGGAAGCGGTGCGGAAGGGCTACGTCTCCGGTTATGGGGACGGCTCCTTCCGGCCGGAGGAGATGGTAAGCCGGATTCACTATATAGTGATGCTGGTGAAGCTGATGAAATACCCGGTAGTCGCTTCCCCGAGGATCAGACCTGGTACGATCCGTACGGACAGACGGCCCGGGACTTGAACCTTCTGCCGGAAACGTCCGCCGCTCTGAAGTGGGACGAACCGCTCACCCGGCGGGAGATGCTGTACATCGCCTATAATGCCGTGCAGAGGGGAGAAGGGGCCGCCCCAACGGAGGAACGTCTTATCGAGTGGGCACGGGCGGAATCCCTGCTGAACGGCAACGGGAGCGGGGAGCTGCACTTGGAGCAAACGGCGACCCGGGCGCAGACGGTCGTCTTCCTGGAGCGGCTGGACAAGGCCGTGCACCGCCTAAGCTAGATATGCCTTTTGCAAAAAGCCTCTTCGGCGGGTATTGTAAAAGAAACGATACTTGTGTGAAGGGGCGAGAAACAAGATGAAGGACGAATATCTCCGGCGGGTGCGCCGGCTGCAGGAGAAGCTGAACGAACAGAGCCTGCAGGGCGTCATGATCACGCAAAATGTGGATCTCTACTACTTCACCGGCTCCATGCAAACCGGCTACTGCTTCATCCCGGCCGAGGGCGAGCCGGTCTTTTACGTGCGCCGCAGCGTCGTGCGCGCGCAGCAGGAATCCGCCGTGCGCACCGAGCCGCTCGGCTCCTTCCGCGCCTTCGGCGCAGCGCTCGCGCAGGCGTATCCGCAGCTCGCGCAAGAGCCCGGCAGGCCCGCCGTGCGGCTGGCCGCCGAGTTCGACGTGCTCCCGGTGCAGCAACTGCAGCGGCTGCAGACCGTGCCGCCGCACGTCGAATGGAAGGACGGCTCCGTGCTGATCCGCGAGACGCGGATGATCAAATCGCCGTCCGAGCTGACAAGCATCCGCGAGGCGGCCCGGGTCATCGACGCCGCCTTCGAGGATGCGCTGACTTTTCTCCAGCCCGGGGTGACCGAGCTGGAGCTGATCAGCCGCATCGAGCACTACATCCGGCGGCAGGGCCACCTCGGAATCATGCGCATGCGCGGCTATAACCAAGAGACCCTCACCGGCATGGTAGGAGCCGGTGAAGCGGCCGCCACGCCGACCTACTTCGACGGTCCGGCCGGAGGGCTCGGCCTCAGCCCGGCCGCGCCGCAGAGCGCCAGCCGCCGGCCGATCGCCGCGGACGAGCCGATCCTCGTCGATATCGGTCGCTGCATCGACGGCTATGTGATCGACCAGACCCGTACGGTCGTCATGGGCACGCCGCCGGACGATTTGAAGCGGGCCTACGACACCGCGGGGCATATTCTTCGCAGCACGGAGGCCTGGCTTAAGCCGGGCACTGTCTGCGAGCAGCTGTATCTCCAATCGCTGCAGCTCGCCGAGGAGGCCGGCTTAAGCGGCCATTTTATGGGCTTCGGCGGCGACCAGGTCAAGTTCCTGGGCCACGGCATCGGCCTTGAGATCGACGAGTCGCCCGTCCTGGCGCGCGGCTTCCGCTACCCGCTGGAGCCCGGCATGGTCATCGCCGTCGAGCCCAAGTTCACTTTCCCGGGCAGGGGCGTCGTCGGCATCGAGGACAGCTACGCGATCACGGACAGCGGCTTCGAGAAGCTGACCGTCTCGCGGGGCGGACTCATTGTTCTTTGATCATGTAGATTTAATCAGCCCGATGTGAGCGAGATGATGGTTCCCATGCCATGCGTACATGGCGGTATTTTCATACAGCCGGACAAGCCCGCGTTCCGGGTGAACGAAGGACCGGTGCCATTCTTCCGTCGTCAGGCCGCGCAGCAGGAGAGACCAACGCGCATGAAGCGCGTCCAGCGGCGCCAGCGACAGCTCTGGATCGGCGTTCGCCGTATCGGGAAGCTGCGCCCAGGCCGCTTCATCGTAGGGCTTGATCACGGGTTCCCGTTCCGTAAGCGCCAGCTTGAACCGGATGAAGCTGTTCATATGGCTGTCCGCCAGATGATGCACCACTTGTCTGGCGGTCCATCCTCCGGGCCGGTAAGGGGTGTCCCACTGCCGGGCGTTCAGCCCGGATACGGCCGCACGAAGCCGCTCCGGCGACCGGGCGATTTCATGGATCCACGCTTCCACCTCTCCAGGATCGAACTCCTCAGGATTGTCAAACTCCCCAATCGGGAAACGCAGCGCATACTCACTTTTCATCATAACTTCCATTCCTCCTCCAGCATTCGAAAGCAGCTTACCCCTTTTCCCACAAGCAAATCGGGTTGCCGATCGTTTGAAACTACTGTACCATGAAAATGAACATCGAAGTTATCTATACTTTTTGATCAAAATCATCGATAAAAACGATGGAGGCGGCAATCGATGGATCTCGGCCTTTTCACGACCTTTCGGGAGGTGGCCAAGCAGCAAAGCTATACGAAAGCGGCGGAGACGCTAGGCTATGTGCAGTCCAGCGTGACTGCGCAGATGCAGAAGCTGGAAAAAGCGTACGGCGTCGCGCTGTTCGACCGGATCGGCGGCAAAATGCACCTGACACAGGCGGGAAGAGAGTCGCTGAAATATGCCGACCGGTCGCTGGAGGTGTACGAGGAGTCCCGGCAGGCGGTGTCCGGGCAGGAGACGGGAAGCATCGTCATCGGTACGATCGAAACGCTGGCCGCGTTTTTCCTGCCGCCGCCGCTGCACCGGTTCCGGGAAATGTACCCGCGCGTGAATGTGATGCTCCGGCCGGGAGCCGAGCCGGACATTGTTCAAGCGGTGCGGGAGGGCGAATGCGATTTCGGGCTGCTGCTCGACCTTCCCTTCACGGACCCGGAGCTTCACTGCATACAGATCCGGGAAGAAGCGCCGCTGCTGCTGGCGTCCCCGCAAGATTCGCTTCACGGCAAGCCCGGCGTTCGGCCCTGCGATCTCGCGGATAAACCGCTTGTCGTCACGGAAGCCTCCTGCACATACCGGGCGGCGCTGGAGCGGGAGCTGCGCGGACAGGGCGTCCGCTACCATTTGGCCTATGAGCTCGGCAGTGTAGAAGCCATCAAGCAATGCATCCTGTACGGACTCGGCACCGGGTTTCTTCCGGCGATTACGGTGCGGGAGGAGCTGGTGTCGGGGCGACTGGTGCAGCCGCCGTTCCAATTGGAGCGGGACCGGTTTTACACGCAACTGATTTATCATAAGAAAAAGCGGCTCACCGCCGCTCTCGAGAAGTTCATTCAACTGGCCGCCGAAGCGGTCATCCCCCAAGAATCCCCATCCGCTCCAAGGCCCACTTCGCCGCCAGGATCAGGATGACCGCCGAGCCGGCGAGCATCAGCTTGCGGTAGGCTTTCAGCTTCCGAAGCTGAAGCAGAATAGGCATCACGGCCCCGACGACGAGGAGCTGGCCGGCTTCCACACCCAAATTAAAGGTCAGCGGCGAGCTGACGAAATACGATTGGGGCAGGCCGATTTCTTCCAGCGCCCCCGCAAACCCCATGCCGTGAATCAGGCCGAATACGAACGTCAGCGACCAGCGGAGCTCGTTTTTGCGGGCGAACATATTTTCAATGGCCACATAGCAGATGGTCACCGCGATGCCGGTTTCTATCCAGACGGAGGGAAGATGGATGTAGCCCGTCGCCGCCAGCAGCAAAGTGATGCTGTGAGCGACCGTGAACGCCGTGACGATTTTCAATATGTCCCGTACCCGGGCCGCCACCAACAGCGGCGAGAACAGGAAGAGCAAATGATCGTAGCCCGTCAGGATATGCTCGACGCCGAGCTTGAAGTAGGTCCACAGCGTTGAAGCGAGCGTCGCCGGGTGCAGCGAAACGTAGTGATAGGACCGGTGGGCCGTGTCCATTACGGTCTGGTCCACATCCTCGCCTTCCAGGAACAGCACGAAATTGACGTGCAGCGGGTCGGTGTCGTCGAACAGCAGGTTATACTCCAGGGTGAAGCTGTCCACCGGATGAACCGCCGTAAAATGCATCGTAAAGCTGACGCCGGGAATCGTCTCCTTCTCCGTCAGGCTCATCTCCTTCAGCTCGAAGGCCATCGGCTGCATGTCCTGCGTGAGGTGCAGATGGCTCTCGAGGTACTGCGAGATGGCTCCTCGCTGCTTTTCCAGCTCCGGCTCGGAGATTTTTTTGTCCCCGTCCGTATCGAAGCGGAGCAGGCTGACCTCGGGTATAAACAGCTCATACAGAACGCCCTTGGGATCAATGGTCAACTGCGAATACCCATTGTTGAGAGGGTGCGCCTGGACAGGCTCTCTACCATTGATTAGCCCCCAAATACATGATAAAATTAATAGAATTAAACAAAGCTTTTTACGACCGGCGCTGACCTGATTCATGGAACACCTCGTTGGAGCATACTTTAACTTGTCCTTACTATATATCAATTCGACATGAATCAAAAGGCTTGATCGGTTTTTACTAGGAGGGGGAACGTCCATGCTGCGTTTAGGGCAAAAGGTAATCATTGTTGCGGACAGTTTCGAGCAAAATTTGCCGATCGGCGAATACGGATATATCATCGCTTACGATCGGAACGCGGACAATGTGTTTGACTATGTGGTCCGGGTGCCGAAAGCCAGCAAGCATTATTTCGTGCCGGCGGCGGATATCGAGCTGGAGGAAGTATTGATTCAGCAGGAAGTGGATCGGCTCGAACGCGAGGCGCTGATCGATTTCGCGCTGGCGACAAGGAACGAGGAGCTGTTCCGCCGGATTATGAACGGGGACCAAGAGGAGGAACCGGCCGGCGAGGTGGCGAAGGATGTGCAGTCCAGGGAGGATTTCATCAAGCAAATCAACCTCAAGGCCTGGATCTGATCTGGAATGGATATGATAACCGGTTTGTCCGATCCCTTGGGATTGCGGCGACCGGTTTTTGTTTTTCCAACTCATACTCCGTTCCCGCGAACGCCGGGAAATCCTTTCCTGGCCGCCGGAAGCCGATTGAGTTCAAAAACCAACTAAGCTATAATAGTAGGAATGATTGAAGATAGAAACGAGGTGCAGGAAATGAGCATTACCGTCAAGGATGTCGAGCATGTGGCCGGTCTGGCGCGACTGGAGCTGAGCGAGCAGGAGAAGGAGCAGTTTACGGAGCGACTCAACGCCATTCTGAAATACGCCGAGCAGCTGAATCAGCTGAATACGGATCACGTCGAGCCGATGAGCCACGCGGTTCCGCTGGTGAACGTGGTGCGCGAGGACGTTGTCAAAGAATCGCCGCCGGTCAGCAAAGTGTTGCTGAACGCGCCGGATGAGGAAGACGGACAAATCAAAGTTCCGGCCGTACTCGAATAACCGCTGTCCGATAATTGAAGGGAGGACCACCGCTTGTCTTTGTTTGATTTGCGTTTGCAGGAGCTGCACAATAAGCTTCATTCCAAAGAAATCACCGTCACCGACCTGGTGGACGAGTCTTATAAACGCATTGCCGCCGTGGACGGCAAAGTGAGAGCGTTCCTCAGCCTCGACGAGGAACATGCCCGGGATACCGCCCGTCAGCTGGATGGACAAGCCGGCGGGGAGCGGGGCCTCTTGTTCGGTCTTCCGATCGGGATCAAGGACAACATCGTAACCGAAGGCGTGATTACGACATGCGGAAGCCAGTTTCTGCGCAATTACAACCCGATTTACGACGCGACGGTCGTCCGCAAGCTGAAATCGGCGCAGGCTGTTTCCGTCGGCAAGCTGAACATGGACGAGTTCGCGATGGGCGGCTCCAACGAGAACTCCAGCTTCCATCCGACCTATAACCCGTGGAACCTGGACTACGTGCCGGGCGGCTCCAGCGGCGGCTCGGTCGCGGCTGTGGCGGCGGGCGAAGTGTATTTCTCGCTCGGTTCCGATACTGGCGGCTCGATCCGCCAGCCGGCGGCCTACTGCGGCATCGTCGGCTTGAAGCCGACCTACGGCCTGGTATCCCGCTTCGGGCTCGTAGCGTTCGCCTCTTCGCTGGACCAAATCGGTCCGTTGACGAAGAACGTCGAGGACAGCGCGTACCTGCTTCAGGCTATTGCCGGCCATGATCCGCAGGACTCGACTTCGCTGAATACCGATATTCCGGATTATTTGAACGCCCTAACCGGGGATGTGAAAGGCCTGCGCATCGCGCCGCCGAAGGAATATCTCGGGGAGGGCATCGACCCGAAGGTGAAGGATGCCGTGCTGACGGCGCTGAAGGTACTGGAAGGCTTGGGCGCTGTGGTCGAAGAGGTATCTTTGCCGCATTCGGAATACGCTGTTGCCGCCTATTATCTGCTCGCGTCTTCCGAAGCTTCCTCCAACCTGGCCCGCTTCGACGGCGTGCGCTACGGCGTGCGGACGGAGAACCCGAAGAATCTGCTTGAGGTGTATACCAAATCGCGCAGCGAAGGCTTCGGCCCGGAAGTGAAGCGCCGCATCATGCTCGGCACGTATGCACTGAGCTCCGGCTATTACGACGCTTACTACCTCAAGGCGCAGAAAGTGCGCACCTTGATCAAGCAGGATTTTGACCAAGTGTTTGAAAAGTACGACGTGGTCATCGGTCCGACGGCTCCGACGCCGGCCTTCAAGATCGGCTCGCAGACGGACGATCCGCTCACCATGTATTTGAACGATATTCTGACGATTCCCGTCAACCTGGCGGGCGTTCCGGCGATCAGCGTGCCTTGCGGAATGGCGGACGGGTCGCCGGTAGGCCTGCAGATCATCGGCAAAGCGCTGGACGAATCCACCGTTCTGCGCGTTGCTCATGCGTTCGAGCAGCATACCGACCATCACAAGCGGCGGCCGCAACTGTAGCTTGAAGAGAAAGGAGCCAACCTCAAGTGACCGCAGTAACCGATAAAAAATACGAAACGGTAATCGGACTCGAAGTGCACGTCGAGCTGCATACGAAGTCCAAAATCTTTGCGGTCGCTCCACGGCTTTCGGAGCTCCGCCCAACTCGCATACATGCCCGGTCTGCCTCGGCCATCCGGGCGTGCTGCCGGTGCTGAACAAGCAGGCTGTGGAATATGCGATGAAAGCGGCGATGGCGCTGAACTGCCAAATTGCCGACGTGACCAAATTCGACCGGAAAAACTATTTTTACCCCGACTCCCCGAAGGCGTACCAGATCTCGCAGTATGACAAACCGGTGGGCGAGCACGGCTGGATCGAGATCGAGGTGAACGGAGAGACGAAGCGGATTGGCATCACCCGGGTGCATCTCGAGGAGGATGCGGGCAAGTTGACGCACGTGGACGGCGGCTACGCTTCCCTGGTCGACTTCAACCGTGTCGGCACGCCGCTGATCGAGATCGTCTCCGAGCCGGATCTCCGCTCTCCCGAGGAAGCGCGCGCTTATCTGGAGAAGCTGAAGGCGATCATGCAGTACTGCGACGTATCCGACGTGAAGATGGAGGAGGGCTCGCTGCGCTGCGACGCCAACATCAGCTTGCGGCCGTTCGGTCAGGAGGAATTCGGCACCAAGGCCGAGCTGAAGAACATGAACTCGTTCCGCGGCGTGCAGAGAGGCCTGGAATACGAAGAGTGGCGCCAGGCGGATGTGCTCGAGAGCGGCGGCAAGGTCGTGCAGGAAACGCGGCGCTGGGATGAAGCTCAAGGCAAGACCCTGACGATGCGCAGCAAGGAGCAGGCGCACGATTACCGCTATTTCCCGGATCCGGATCTTGTCTCGCTCCATATCGACGAGGCTTGGAAGGAGCGCATCCGCGCTACGATCCCGGAGTCGCCGGACGCGCGCAAGCAGCGCTACGTGAGCGAATACAGCCTGCCGAGCTACGATGCCGAAGTCATCACGTCGTCCATCAAGCTCGCGGATTTCTTCGAAGAAAGCCTGAACTATACGAAGGATGCCAAGGCTGTATCCAACTGGATCATGGGCGATCTGCTCGGCTATTTGAACGCGAACAACCTGGAGCTGACCGACGTGAAGATCACCGGTAAGGGCCTCGGCGAAATGATCGGTCTTATGGAAAAGGGCACCATCAGCAGCAAAATCGCCAAGACCGTGTTTAAGTCGATGCTCGAAACGGGTAAAGATCCTCAGACGATCGTCGAAGAGCAGGGGCTTGTGCAGATCAGCGACGAGGGCGCGATCAAAGCGGTGGTGGATAAGGTGGTCGAGAGCAACCCGCAGTCCGTGGCCGACTTCAAAGCAGGCAAAGAGAAGGCGGTCGGCTTCCTTGTAGGACAAGTCATGAAGGAAACCAAAGGGAAAGCCAACCCCGGATTGGTTAACAAATTAATCATTGAGCGCCTTAACAGTTAACATCGTATAAAAAAAGTGGTATACTTCCGGCCGATGATCAGGCAGGCGGGTATGCCGCTTTTTTTTCAAAGGCTCGAATGAAAAGGGGAACCAAGGCTTGATCAAGCCCATTGATCTGGAGGATATGCAGCAGGTATTGGAGTCGCTGACGCTGCAGCAGAAGGCCTACCGGATCGAAGCCGAACTGATCGGCTTCGAGGAGATTCCCCCGTTGTTCGATTCGCCGCAGACGCCGCGGGAGTCGGAGGAGGCGTTCTTCGGGTACTTCACGGAGGAAGGAAAGCTCGCCGGTGCGGTTTCCTGCAAGCAGGGGGCAAAGGAACTGACGATCTGCCGCATGATGGTGCATCCGGATTATTTTCGCCGGGGCATTGCGGGCAGACTGCTGGAGTATGCGGAACAGTTCGCCGTTCCGGGAATGCGGATCAAGGTGTCCACAGGCACGAACAATACGCCGGCCGTTCAGCTCTATACAAAGTATGGCTACGAACCGGTGCAGCGGCGACTGGTGGCTCCGGGGGTAACCCTGACTCAATTTCAAAAAATGAAGCCCCCGCCGAAGCGGAAGGGCTCTGGTCTTAAACGTAATCATCCCAGCGAACGGCATGCCCGTTCACTTCTCTTAGAAGACTGCCGTTGCCGGCAGGCCCGTCACCCGGCGACTCCATCCGCAGAGTGTCCCCGCTTCGGGTCGTATACCGTACCGTCAATGAGCCGCTCCCGGTTTCGGCTGTAAACAGGGGGGCGGCCTTTTCCGTATAAGTCTGGAACTCGGCCAAGCTGCCGATGCCCCGTGCCACTGCTTCTTTCAAAGGGAAAATCTCCACAACGATGCCGTTCAAACCGCGGTCCAGCGGGCTGACGACCGAAATCCGATCCGCCTTCTCTTCCGTAGAATAACCGTTCAAGAGGTGGAATGCCACATAAAGGTTTCCAAGCCGCCCGCGACCGAGCCGCTCCCCAAAGCTCCATTTGCCCTTCGGCAGGCGACCGATCAGCGCTTCCGCAATGCCTTCCGCCGCAGTCGGTACCGCCCACAGCTGAATCACCGTATCCCGGTGCAGCAGGACTTCACCGTACGGGCTCGCATGACGGTCATCGCCCTCCGTATAGCTCGCTCCGGGATGGAAGAAGTAGAGCTGATTCACACCGTCCGTCGCCGCCGGTGCATCCAAAGGCGCGACACGTCCCAGCGCAGCTGCTCGTTGTCGTACTCCTCCCGGCGCTCCCACACGCCGCCGACGGCATAATCCGGCGCCACATAAGCGTATGTATGCGCCTCCGAATCGACTTCGCCGCTAGCGCCGGCGAAGCGGATCCTGCGCTTCACCTCACACGGCTCGGTACGCTGCATGGCGCGCTCCCGCACCGCTTCCGACACCTCGTAGGTGTACAGGGCCGCTCCTTCGAGCCGCGGGAAGAGCTTCGGCTCCGGAAAGTCGCCGAACTGAATCCAATCGTGCGTCGTGTTCGTATCCTTCGGCGCATCATGCGGCCACAGCCGCGAATGCGCCCCGACCCACGCCCCCGCAAATAATAATCCGCCCGCAGTCGCCACAGGAACTCGAGCAGCTCGGCCGAGACGGCTCTGGCCGCAGGGTCCTCCACGACTTCGTAAACGCAGGTGAACGCCTGGATCCAGTGCCAATGCCACGGCAGGCGACCATATTCCTTGAAGCCGAATTCGCGGACGTGGGCCCGCGGCCGGCGGGCGCATTCCATGCCTTCCGCAAGTAGCTCCGCATCGGCGAATTGATGCCCCAGCAGCAGCTTCAGCGCCGTGTGCTTCGCTTCATGATGGTGCATGGAAGCGATCGGATGCCGGTATACCGGACTTTGGTAAATGTGCAAAATGCCGAGCTGCAGCTCGCTTCTCAGCTCGGGCGCCAGCTTATGCCGGAAGGCCTCGTAAAAGTAAATGATCAGACAGCCCATCAGCTCCACCGGCAAGCACGTGGGGCTTCGCCGCCGCAGGATCACTGCCCAGATTCAGCGGCCAGTGGCCGTACATCGGGCTCTCCGGATGGCGATCCTGCAGAGCAAGCACTTTAAGCAGCATCTCTGTACCTAACACTTCGCCCGCCATCCGCCGTTCCGCCTGCCATTCCGGCGCGCCTTTGAGCACGTAAGCCAGCAGGTGGACCGCAAAGTAAAAGTTGTCTCGCAGATCTTTATGGAACCAGAAGCCGCTCGCAAGCCGCGGCATGTTCATCGCATGATCGGCGGCCAGCCGCAGGACCCGATTTTTTCGCGCCTTCGTTTCTATGTTCACCCCAAGTCACGCCTCCGTTTACGAACCATGATTTAAACGTTTCATTATACAAGTCTACCTTCCTGGCCCGGGAAGTCAATCCCTTTCCGCCGCTGAACGTTTCCACCCGAAACTTTTTTATGCAAAAATCCCCTTGGGACAAGCTAAATCATGTTACAATAGTCCTCATATCAACTGAGAAAAGGAGGCGTTCCCGCATGGACAATCCATGGTTCATCGACCCTTTCCACATCACTTTAAGGCTCGCTTTGGCCGTCCTGATGGGCGGTCTGATCGGGTTTGAACGCGAAGCGAACAGCCATCCGGCAGGCCTTCGCACTCATATTTTGGTTTGTCTTGGCGCCACGCTGATCATGCTTCTTTCCATGTACGGCTTTTCCGACTTTGCCAAACTGGATAATGTGAGGCTGGACCCCGCAAGGCTGGCTGCACAGGTGATCAGCGGCATCGGTTTTCTGGGCGCCGGCACGATTTTATATACGGGAAAATCCATTACCGGTCTGACCACAGCCGCGTCGTTATGGGTGGTGGCCGCCATTGGTCTTGCGACCGGCGCCGGCTTTTATTTTGCGGCCGGACTGGCCTGCCTGTTTGCGCTGATCAGTCTTTTTGTGCTGAACATTGCGGAGAAAAAGTACCTTCGTGCCAAGAAGCCGCGGCATTTCAAGCTGGAGGCGGCGGATACCCCAGGCCTGCTGAGTAGAATCTCCGCGCTCCTGGTCAAGGGCGGGCATGAGATTCAGAAGCTGTCCGTAGAGGAGCTTTCCTGTGACGAAGGGAGCCTGATCGCCATTGATATGACGCTCCGCCTTGCCAAGGGAGCGAAGCTCGCGCAGATCGTCGATGAGCCGCAGCACATCGAAGGGGTCCGGTCGGTAGCCAGCGATTAAGCGGGCGCTCCCGGAACCAGGTCCTCATAGGCTCCGCGCCGGGAAGCTTCCTTTGACGGCCAGCCGGAGCCTTTTTCGAAAAAAACGGACCTTCCTTGAAGGGCTCGGAGCGGCAAAGACCGTCTAATGATATGAAATGAAAAACGTAAGGCGGTGAAACGATGGAGAACATGACGGATGAACAGCTGGTCGACCTAATCCGTCAGGGCGATGAAGCGGCGTACCGGGTCTTGGTGGAACGCCACCAGAACTACGTTTATACGCTGGTTTACCGCTTGATCGAACATCGGGAAACCGCCGAGGATTTAACGCAGGACGTATTCCTCAAGCTGTACCGGTCTCTCTCGCTCTTTCGCGGAGATTCCAAGTTCACCACCTGGCTGTACCGCCTGACGGTCAATCTCGTGACGGATTACCGCCGGGCCGAACGCCGCAAGCCTTACGGGGCCCTTCTCGATAAAGTGAAGGGATGGTTCGGTGACCGCCAGGAGGAGCCCGAGGCCAGGGCGCTGCTGAAGGAAGAGCAGGAGACGATGCGCCGGTCGCTGGCCGGACTGCCGGACAAATACCGATTGATCCTTTATTTGTTCCATTACAAGCAGCTTTCTTATCAGGAAATATCCGAGGTGACCGGGCTCCCGCTCAAGACCATTGAAACCAGGCTCTACCGCGGGAAGTCGATGCTTAAGGAAAAATGGATGGAGGTGAGGGGGCATGAGCATCATGCATCCGGACGAACTGCAGCTGCAGCGATATCTAAACCGAAGATGTGACGAAATGACGCACAGGCGAATTCAGCGGCATGTGCGCAAGTGCTCCCTGTGCCGTTCGAAGCTGAGGGAATATATGGAGCTGGAACGGCTTCTGGATGAGTCGCCGCTTTTGGAAGCGCCCGGGGAGCTGGCGGACCGCGTTATGAACGGGCTCGGCTCCCTGGAGCAGACCGATTCGCATCCGCGGCCAGGCGAAGAGCCGGCCCCGAGACGCTTCTGGCGGGGCGAGCTGGCCAACGGATTGATTGCCACAGCCGCCACCTTTATCTTTGTCGCTACGGGAATTATGGGCAAGCTCGTTTCCCTGAATGCGGAGACGCTGGAGACGGGCGTGGAGCTCGGCGTGATCCGGCTGTCCCGAATAGTAGAAGCCATTTCGCACCAATGGCTGTCCTAAAGAGGAGGAACATGACGATGCAAGATCAACCCAAAGATCCTCATATGAAGACGGATGATCTCGAGGACGAATTTCTAAGGGAGCGCATGGAGCGCTGGGGTGCGTCCCGCAAGCCGCCGTTCGATCCGTTCTTTGCCGCGCGGCCGCGGAAGAGCAAATGGCTGGCGGGGTCGCTGTCCTTTTTAATCCCCGGCATAGGCCAGCTGTACTTGGGGCTTATGCAGCGCGGGCTCAGTCTCATGCTGCTGATGATGCTCGATATCGTTGCGATCGTTTACTTTGCCGTGAACGGTGCGTCCAGCATCCCTCTAATCGTGCTGTTTTCGCTCTTTGTGCCGGTCATTTATTTCTACAATATCTTTGACGCCCTCCAGCAAACCGACCGGGTGAACGGATATGCGTACTACGAGGACAGCCGCGGACCCTACGGGGAACCCGGCATGGATTTCCCCGGGCGCCCGGCAGACCGCCCAGTAGGTCGTTTCGCCAAAGGGAGCGGGTTCGCCTATCTGCTGATCGGTGCAGGCGTGCTGCTGTTTTTCATCAACGGCAAGCCGGCCTGGCTGGACCGGATCTTCGATTTGCTCGGCTCCTCCGTTGGCGCGGTTGTGCTGATCTTAATCGGGATTTACATGTTTTATAAAGAATCTTTCAGGAAATAGGTGACCTCATGAAAAAGGCAGGACGTTATACGGCCGCGATTACCCTGGTGGCGGTGGGTGGAGCCGTCATTCTCGACAAGCTGACAGGCTCCGATTGGACGGCTGCGCTGATCAGTTGGTGGCCGCCGCTGTTTATTTTCCTCGGCTTGGAGTACCTTTGGCTCAACATGCAATACCGGGGCAGCGACAAAGATCTGAAGCTGGATTTCGCGGGGGTCATTTTTGCGGTCATCCTGTCAGCCGTAGTAATTATGGGGGCTCATTCGGCCGATTTTATGAAAAAAATGGGCGATCTCGGCAGTTTCGATCTTAGCGATGCCATGGACGTGTTTACGGACGGTCAAAAGTTTGATAAAGGCGTCACCTCCGTTCCCCTCGATGCGGGGATAGAGAATGTAAAGGTATGGAACAAGAACGGCGGCGGCAATGTCAATATCCGAAGCGGGGATGTCCCGCAGATCCAAATCAACCTCACGGTCTATGTCCAGTCGAAGGACGATGCGGAAGCCCGGCGGATCGCGGACCAATCCGTGATTGACCACGAGGTGTCCGGAAACACGCTGACCATCCAGGCGGCGGGCCAGGAATACGGCGGCTTCATCGGCAAGCACCGGCCGCGGATGGATCTGGACATCACGGTCCCGGCCAAGCAAAAGGTAAATTATGAGACCATCCTTACGAACGGCAAACTGACGGCTTCCGGCCTTCCTGTGCTGCAGCGGTTTCAAGCGAAGTCCACTAATGGAGAAATTCAGGCCAGCGGCCTGGCGGGGACGCTCGAACTGGAGACGACGAACGGGCAGTTGACGGTTTCCGGAACGTCGGGCCCAATCAACCTGAAAACGACGAACGGTGCGATTCACTTAACGGGCCACCACGGCGATGCCGTCATGAAAACGACGAACGGCGGCTTGAACGTGGAGGATGTGACCGGTGCAATTCAGGCCAACACCAATAACGGAACGGTCAAGGTAAATGGAGTGACGAAGGATCTGAAGGTGAAGTCGAATAACGGCTCCGTGGATATAGCCAGCCGCACGGTGGGAGGGAACTGGGATGTGGATACGGATGACGGCAAAGATCACGGTGAAGCTTCCGCCCCAGGGAGATTATTCGCTCACGGGGAAGGAGACAGCATGGAGTCTTCGCCGCCGTTCACGTCCAGGGATAAGAAGTCGGTCCGCGGCACCGTAGGGGCCGGCCGCTATAAGATCCAGCTGGAGACGAAAGGCTCTCTGATCATCCAGTCCGCCGATTGACAAGTGCCGCCGCCGCCGATTAGAATAAAGTGATATCCTTACATCGGTAGGCGGTGAGCATCATGAATTCGCGGTTGGAGCAAGCAATGAACCAATTGAAAGCCATGGGTGTCCGGATGACGCCGCAGCGGCATGCCATCCTGTCGTACCTGCTTCATACGATGACTCACCCTACGGCGGACGAGATTTATAAAGCGCTGTCCCCCCGGTTCCCAAGCATGAGCGTGGCGACCGTTTATAATAATCTGAAAGTGTTTATCGAGGCGGGGCTGGTAAGAGAAATGACTTACGGGGACCATTCGAGCCGGTTCGATGCGGATTTGTCCGACCATTATCATGCTTTGTGCGAAGAGTGCGGCAAGCTGGTAGATTTTGCCTACAAGCCGCTGGACGATCTGGAGCAGGCGGCCGGCGCCATGACCGGCTTCCGCGTCAAGAGCCACCGGGTCGAGGTGTACGGGATCTGCTCCGACTGTCTCGCATCCCGCGGCGAAACATGATAGATCGATAGATTTCATGTATAATGGACGTATTCGTGCTGCCTTGGTGCAACCGAATGCGTCTTTTTGCGTCTATTTGTTGATAAGACTATATATAACAACCACAGGAGTGAACCAATGGACCCGACGTTGTATAGAACAAGCTCCGGCCGCCGGTCTTCGCGCAAATGGCGATTCTTTTTTCTTCTGCTCGCCATCGTGTGCGGAGCGACCATAGGGGTCTATTGCTGGGACAAGTATGTACCAAGCAACAAGCATGAGAAGCCCGATTTCGGCGGGCTCGCCAAACCGATTTTTTATGCGGGGAAGATGATGGAGCGACCCGCCATCGGAGAGAAGGAGAGCCTCAAGCTTCCGCTCGACACTGTTAAAGAGCATCTGGACCCGAACGTTACCTACGAAAGCGCCAGCAAGTCGATCATCATCACGACTCAGAATAAAGTCGTCCGGCTCGGCACCAGCCAGCTGACGGTTATGGTCAACGAGAAGCCGTTTAATTTGAGATTTCCGGCCGTGGAGCAGGACCATATTCAATATCTTCCCATCGACCCGCTGAAAAGCCTGTATGGCGCCGAGTCACGGGAATCGGACGAGACCGGGGCCGTGCTGCTGTTCAAGGAAGGGGACACCATTCATTGGCTCAAAGCCGCTCTATACCCCGATAAGCCGGACAAGACGATCCCTCTGCGGCGCGATCCTTCCATCAAGGCTCCGATCTATGCCGATCTGAGACAGGGTGAGAGTGTCATACTGTGGGGAGAAGAGGGGAATGGTACCATGTTCAGCTCGCCAACGGGTACATCGGTTACGTCAAGAAGGATCAGCTCACCCCGGACCGGGATGAAGTGATTCCCAAGATGGAGCTTCCGCAGAGCTTCACGCCCTGGAAGCCGAAGAACGGGAAAATCAATGTAACCTGGGAGCAGGTAACGAACAAGAATCCCGATACGTCCAAAATTCCCGCCATGCCCGGGCTCGATGTGGTCAGCCCCACCTGGTTTCAGCTGGATGACGGCGAAGGAACGATCAAGAACAATGCGGATCCCGCATACGTCAAATGGGCGCACGGGAACGGATATCAGGTATGGGCGCTGTTCAGCAACGGCTTTGACCCGAAGCGGACGACCGACGCTCTTTCCTCTTATGACAAAAGAATCAAGATGGCCAAGCAGCTGCTTTCCTTCGCCCAAATGTATTCGCTGCAGGGCATCAATATCGATTTTGAAAATGTCAACGTAGCCGATAAGCAAAACTTGGTCCAGTTTGTCCGCGAGCTGACACCGCTTCTGCATGAGCAGGGGTTAGTAGTCTCCATGGACGTGACACCGAAGTCCGGCGACGATACCTGGTCCATGTTCTATGACCGCAAGGCGCTGATCGATGCGCTCGACTACATGATGCTGATGGCTTATGACGAGTACTGGGCTACCAGTCCCAAGTCCGGTTCGGTCGCCTCGCTTCCCTGGGTGGAGAAATCGGTGGTCCAGTCGCTGAAGGAAGACCAGATCCCGGCGTCGAAGCCGCTGCTCGGCATTCCTTTCTATACGCGTATTTGGACCGAGGATCCGAAAGTCGGCAAGCCGAAATCCCAAGCCGTATACATGGAGAATCCGCAGCGGCTAATCAAGGAAAAGAAGCTGACGCCGGTCTACTTGCCGGAGGCGGGGCAAAATTATGTGGAGTACCAAGAGGACGGCAAGACCATCAAGATTTGGCTCGAAGACGAGACCTCAATCAAGGCCCGGATGGAGCTGGTCAAAAAGTATGATTTGGCCGGTGTGGCCTCCTGGCGGAGAGGCTACGAAACGCCGGAGGTTTGGAGCCTGATCGATAGCTACTTGTCGGCTCCGGCCCAAGCCCAAACCCCAGGTCAAACCTCAGGCCAAACCGCTCAGAAGTGATTCAGGCTTTATCTCATTTATACATGGTCATCCAGGATAAACGGGTGAAAAAAGGCTTCCAACCGCTTGATTGACGCGGAAGGAAGCCTATTTTCTTTTTTAATTCGCTGTCGTTTCGTTAGCCGCGCCCGCCTGTCCCGCCGGAGGATTCGGGGCATGGGCCGGATCCATCGACAGGATCGTTTTACAGTACATACAGCGGTCCGTTTTACCGAGCATCTTGGTAGGCTTCTCGCATTCGGGACACACGATGACGATGGCGCTGGTCGACATCATCCCGGCGGCAAAATAAATGCCCATGCTCGCGAGCATGGCGATCGCCCCCACCAGCATGCTGATGACGGCAACCCAGCGGCCGGCCGTTCCCCAATCGAAGACGATGCCTGCCAGGCCCAAAATCATCAGGAGCATACCGCCCATGGTCAGCAGCAGTCCCCATAGCCGGAACTCATTCACTTTACTGGATCTGAATTTCAAAATTGTCACTTCTTTCATGGAAGAATCGTGATTTTTGTCACAAATAGGTTGCAGGAAACTAGCCGTCGGATGTAGAAATAAATCACTACATGGCAATAAACGTCCAAATCAGGGGAGGCTTTTCATGGATACCATTAAAGCATACCGAATGGATCAGCTTCGCCGGGATGAGTCCGTCATCAGCGTATCCGCCATCGATAAACCTTCCTTATTTTCAACGGTGACCGACGGGTTCGATCTGCTGATTCTTGTCGTCAGCCGAGATATTGAACGCAATTATCAACAGTTTCATTATATAAAAGACGACCGCCGTATACAAGAAAGATGGATTACACCGAAGACGCTCAACGAGCTGATACTTCATGGCGAGCACCGAAACATTATTTATTGGATCTTAAAAGGGGAGATACTTTTGGATCGGGACACATATTTGGAGAGCTTCCGGCATAAAGTGCTGGAATTCCCCGGCGAGCTTCGGGAGCACAAGTCCGCTGATCGAATTCTCCAAATTTCTGAGAAGCTACCTGCAGAGCAAGGAATACATCCTGGACGAGCACTTGCTCGATGCTTACAATAACATTCTCGAAGCGCTGCACCACTGGGCCCATATCGTCATTATCGAATCGGGGAGTCATCCCGAGGTGATGGTCTGGCGGCAGGTGAAGTCGATCAATCCGGGCGTTTACAAGCTGTACGAGGAGCTGACCCTCAGCAAAGAAACGCTCAAGCGGCGGGTGCAGCTCGTCCTGTTAGCCTGCGAGTTTTCCGTGATGTCGAAGATGGAGCGCCGCTGCAAGCTTCTGATCGATTTGCTGGCCAGCCGCGAAGAGGCTTGGAGTCTTCAGGAGCTGCAGCAGGTGGAGCAACTGGCCGATGTGAAGGCGGAGTCGCCGCTCTTGCTCAGCAAGCTG
Organism: Paenibacillus sp. P25; assembly: GCA_024704175.1. Taxonomy (GTDB): domain Bacteria; phylum Bacillota; class Bacilli; order Paenibacillales; family NBRC-103111; genus Paenibacillus_G. The sequence continues at coordinate 5,362,204 of CP085629.1, read as the reverse complement.
GTCAAGAAGTCGCTGGCCAAAGAAGTTGCCTTTACGATGGATTCCGAATTATCTTTGCTGGAGCTCAGGTATACGATGTAATTTCCACAGAGCTGTGGTATAATGTTCCGTGACAATCGAATAGCCACTGGGGAGCCCTTGAACGCAGGGCTGAGAAAAAGAAGCGGATTCTTTGACCCTTGGAACCTGAAGACGTTCTGCTGCACAGGCGTCTGTTGGATCATACCAGCGTAGGGAAGTGGACGGATGCTTACGAAACGTCGGCATTTGAAGCTGCAAGTCAACCTACGCTTATAGGTTGGCTTTTTTGTTGTTCTGTCGGATTGCGAACGGAGTGGAGAAGGAGGTGCACCGATGCGTCTAACGATTAACGGGGAGCTGAGAGAGGTCGAGCCGGTTTCGACCGTTGCCGAGCCGCTCCAAGCTTTTAAGCTGGATAACAAAATTTTGGTCGTGGAGCTGAACCGGGATATCATTGAGCGCGGATCTTATGCCGAGACGCCTGTCCGCGACGGCGACCGTATCGAAATCGTTCATTTTGTCGGCGGCGGTTAAGCCATCGGTCTCATTGTTTTACTTGGATATCATATTAGTGTGAAGGAGTTTTAATTATGAGCGATACGTTGAAAATCGGGCCATATGAGTTCAAATCGAGGCGCTGCTCGGCACGGGCAAGTTCTCATCATTGGAAGTTCAGGAACAAGCTGTAAAAGCTTCGGAATCGGAGGTGCTTACCTTCGCCATTCGCCGCCTTCCTATAGACAATCCGGATGCACCGAATTTCTTGGAAACGCTGGATTTAAAGAAATTCACCCTGCTTCCGAATACCGCTGGCGCTTATACGGTCGATGAGGCGGTAAGAATCGCGAAGCTGGCTAAGGCCTCCGGGCTTTGCGATATGATTAAGGTGGAAGTGATCGGCGATCCGAAGACGCTGCTTCCGGATCCGGTCGGCACCTTGGAAGCGACTAAAATTTTGGTGGATCAGGGCTTTATCGTTCTTCCTTATACGTCGGATGACCCGATTCTTGCGCGCAAGCTGCAGGAAGCGGGAGCGCCGCTGTCATGCCGGGGGCTTCCCCGATCGGTTCCGGTCAAGGGATCGTCAATCCAGGGAACTTAAGATTTATTATAGAAGAAGCGAAGGTGCCGATTATTGTCGATGCGGGCATCGGAGGCCCGGCTGACGCGGCGCTTGCTATGGAGCTTGGCGCAGATGGGGTTCTTTTGAATACGGCGGTTTCGGGCGCGCAGAATCCGGCATTGATGGCGGAAGCTTTCAAGCTGGCCGTTCAAGCCGGACGAAAAGGCTTTTTGGCCGGCCGGATTCCCAAGAAACGCTACGCATCAGCCAGCGGCCCGGTTGAAGGCATGATTGAATAAATCTTTAGAAGGCTCTTTATCTTCGGATCGAGAGCCTTTTTATTGCCGCCATTTTATCGTATCTGTTTCAGTTTCTGCAAATGAACCATTTTTTATACGTTCAAAAGGCTTGACTTCTTGTTTAGGGATGTGTTAAATTAGTCTTCGCCGCTCGATGGACGAGCTGATCCAAATAAGATTTAAAAAATAATGCTTGCATTGAGATAGGCAAATGTGATATATTATAAAAGTCGCCGCTGAAACGGTCGACAATAAACGATAGAGCTTGGAACACTTTAATGACGAGCTTTGTCGAGGGATTGCTCTTTGAAAACTGAACAACGAGTGAGTGCTTTAAGAGAATGCAAATTCTCGTCAGCAGTAAAGATTGAGCTTTAATCAGCTCTTTTCGATAGAACTTGTCGCTTCGTTCGGCTTCGGCTGAGCGGATGCGCGAAACTTTATTGGAGAGTTTGATCCTGGCTCAGGACGAACGCTGGCGGCGTGCCTAATACATGCAAGTCGAGCGGACCCTTCGGGGTTAGCGGCGGACGGGTGAGTAACACGTAGGCAACCTGCCTGTAAGATCGGGATAACTACCGGAAACGGTAGCTAAGACCGGATAACTAACCGTGTCGCATGATGCGGTTATGAAACACGGCGCAAGCTGTGGCTTACAGATGGGCCTGCGGCGCATTAGCTAGTTGGTGGGGTAACGGCTCACCAAGGCGACGATGCGTAGCCGACCTGAGAGGGTGATCGGCCACACTGGGACTGAGACACGGCCCAGACTCCTACGGGAGGCAGCAGTAGGGAATCTTCCGCAATGGACGCAAGTCTGACGGAGCAACGCCGCGTGAGTGATGAAGGTTTTCGGATCGTAAAGCTCTGTTGCCAGGGAAGAACGCCTTGGGGAGTAACTGCCCCGAGGGTGACGGTACCTGAGAAGAAAGCCCCGGCTAACTACGTGCCAGCGACCGCGGTAATACGTAGGGGGCAAGCGTTGTCCGGAATTATTGGGCGTAAAGCGCGCGCAGGCGGCCGCTTAAGTTTGGTGTTTAAGCCCGGGGCTCAACCCCGGTTCGCACTGAAAACTGGGTGGCTTGAGTGCAGGAGAGGAAAGCGGAATTCCACGTGTAGCGGTGAAATGCGTAGAGATGTGGAGGAACACCAGTGGCGAAGGCGGCTTTCTGGACTGTAACTGACGCTGAGGCGCGAAAGCGTGGGGAGCAAACAGGATTAGATACCCTGGTAGTCCACGCCGTAAACGATGAGTGCTAGGTGTTAGGGGTTTCGATACCCTTGGTGCCGAAGTAAACACAGTAAGCACTCCGCCTGGGGAGTACGCTCGCAAGAGTGAAACTCAAAGGAATTGACGGGGACCCGCACAAGCAGTGGAGTATGTGGTTTAATTCGAAGCAACGCGAAGAACCTTACCAGGTCTTGACATCCCTCTGAATACGCTAGAGATAGCGTAGGCCTTCGGGACAGAGGAGACAGGTGGTGCATGGTTGTCGTCAGCTCGTGTCGTGAGATGTTGGGTTAAGTCCCGCAACGAGCGCAACCCTTGACTTTAGTTGCCAGCATTCAGTTGGGCACTCTAGAGTGACTGCCGGTGACAAACCGGAGGAAGGTGGGGATGACGTCAAATCATCATGCCCCTTATGACCTGGGCTACACACGTACTACAATGGCCGGTACAACGGGAAGCGAAGCCGCGAGGTGGAGCGAATCCTTAGAAGCCGGTCTCAGTTCGGATTGCAGGCTGCAACTCGCCTGCATGAAGTCGGAATTGCTAGTAATCGCGGATCAGCATGCCGCGGTGAATACGTTCCCGGGTCTTGTACACACCGCCCGTCACACCACGAGAGTTTACAACACCCGAAGTCGGTGGGGTAACCGCAAGGAGCCAGCCGCCGAAGGTGGGGTAGATGATTGGGGTGAAGTCGTAACAAGGTAGCCGTATCGGAAGGTGCGGCTGGATCACCTCCTTTCTATGGAGTCCATGTCGTCTGTAGGACGACGGACAATACAGCAACTTCGGTTGCAACAGCACTCACTCGTGTTCAGTTTTGAAAGGTGCAATGCCTTTCACCCGCTTTGCGAAAGCGAAGCAAGCAGTTTGGTGATGATGGCGGAAGGGAACCACGCGTACCCATCCCGAACACGACCGTTAAGCCTTCCAGCGCCGATGGTACTTGGACCGAAGGGTCCTGGGAGAGTAGGACGTCGCCAAGCTGCCACCTTCATGGTGGTTTCTGCATGAAATGCATATAATTGAGGGCCCTTAGCTCAGCTGGTTAGAGCGCACCCCTGATAAGGGTGAGGTCGGTGGTTCGAGTCCACTAGGGCCCACCATAACTAAATAGTGGAAGATCGGGGTCCCCGAAAAGTAATATCGAAAGCTTCTTATCGAAGTATATTCGAAGAAGTACATCCGTGCTTTAACGGTAACTTTCGATGCGAGCAGCAAGCTGCTCTAACGGAATCAACCTCGGAGCTTATCTTCACTTTTTGGGGTAAATTTGGGCCCATAGCTCAGCTGGGAGAGCGCCTGCCTTGCAAGCAGGAGGTCAGCGGTTCGATCCCGCTTGGGTCCACCAATATCTACCGCTTGTAGTTTAGTGGGCGGTGTGATAATCTAATCTTCCTGCCGATGACGGCGACCGAACTTGTTCCTTGAAAACTGGATATCGAAACAAAGTAACAATAGCTGAAGTATTCCGCTGCGATTTCGCAAGAAATCGTCAGCATGTATGCTTAATGCTTACCGGTGTCATGCTAACGCATGGAAGTTGACAATGCTTTGCATTGCAACGAGGTTAAGCTAATAAGAGCACACGGAGGATGCCTAGGCGCCAGGAGCCGAAGAAGGACGTGGCGAACAACGATAACGCCTCGGGGAGCCGTAAGCAGGCTTTGATCCGGGGATGTCCGAATGGGGAACCCGGCTGCGGTAATTCGCAGTCACCATGTAGTGAATACATAGCTACATTGGAGGCAGACGAGGGGAACTGAAACATCTAAGTACCCTCAGGAAAAGAAAACAAAAGTGATTCCGTCAGTAGCGGCGAGCGAAAGCGGATTAGCCCAAACCAGGGGCTTGCCCCCTGGGGTTGTGGGACGTCAACATGAGATTAGTTTGTTAGGTGAAGAGGTCTGGAAAGGCCCATCACAGAGGGTAACAATCCCGTAGCCGAAAGCAAACGAAATCTCTAGACGGATCCCGAGTACCGCGAGACACGTGAAACCTCGTGGGAATCCGGCAGGACCATCTGCCAAGGCTAAATACTCCCTGGCGACCGATAGTGAAGCAGTACCGTGAGGGAAAGGTGAAAAGAACCGCGGGAGCGGAGTGAAAAAGAACCTGAAACCGTGTGCTTACAAGAAGTCAGAGCCCGTTAACGGGTGATGGCGTGCCTTTTGTAGAATGAACCGGCGAGTTACGTTCCCGTGCAAGGTTAAGGTGAGAAGCCGAAGCCGCAGCGAAAGCGAGTCTGAATAGGGCGCTTATAGTACGTGGACGTAGACCCGAAACCGGGTGATCTACCCCTGTCCAGGGTGAAGGTGCGGTAACACGCACTGGAGGCCCGAACCCACGAATGTTGAAAAATTCGGGGATGAGGTGGGGGTAGCGGAGAAATTCCAATCGAACTCGGAGATAGCTGGTTCTCCCCGAAATAGCTTTAGGGCTAGCCTCGGGTTAGAGTCGCGGAGGTAAAGCACTGATTGGGTGCGGGGCCCGCCAAGGGTTACCAAGTCCAGTCAAACTCTGAATGCCGCAGACTTGATGCCCGGGAGTCAGACAGTGAGTGCTAAGATCCATTGTCAAGAGGGAAACAGCCCAGATCATCAGCTAAGGTCCCCAAGTGTGTGTTAAGTGGGAAAGGATGTGGAGTTGCGCAGACAACCAGGATGTTGGCTTAGAAGCGACCACCATTCAAAGAGTGCGTAATAGCTCACTGGTCGAGTGACTCTGCGCCGAAAATGTAACGGGGCTAAACACACCACCGAAGCTATGGGTCCGTAAGGGCAGTAGGGGAGCGTTGTAACAGCAGTGAAGGTTGATCGGAAGGACAGCTGGAGCGGTTACAAGTGAGAATGCCGGTATGAGTAACGAAAAGATCAGTGAGAATCTGATCCGCCGAAAGCCTAAGGGTTCCTGAGGAAGGTTCGTCCACTCAGGGTTAGTCGGGACCTAAGGCGAGGCCGAAAGGCGTAGTCGAAGGACAACAGGTTGAAATTCCTGTACCACCGTGAACCGTTATGAGCGATGGGGTGACGCAGAAGGATAGTGACGCGAGCCGATGGATGCTCGTCCAAGCAGTGAGGCTGATGTGTAGGCAAATCCGCACATCGTAAGGCTGGGCTGTGATGGGGAGGGAAAATTACAGTACCGAAGGTCATGAGTTCAAGTTGCCGAGAAAAGCCTCTAGCCAGGGAGAAGGTGCCCGTACCGCAAACCGACACAGGTAGGCGAGCAGAGAATGCTAAGGCGCGCGGAAGAACTCTCGTTAAGGAACTCGGCAAAATGACCCCGTAACTTCGGGAGAAGGGGTGCCTCGGTAGGGTGAATAGCCCGAGGGGGCCGCAGTGAAAAGGCCCAAGCGACTGTTTAGCAAAAACACAGGTCTGTGCGAAGCCGCAAGGCGAAGTATACGGGCTGACGCCTGCCCGGTGCTGGAAGGTTAAGGGGAGCGGTTAGGAGTAATCCGAAGCTGTGAACCGAAGCCCCAGTAAACGGCGGCCGTAACTATAACGGTCCTAAGGTAGCGAAATTCCTTGTCAGGTAAATTCTGACCCGCACGAATGGCGTAACGACTTGGGCGCTGTCTCGACGAGAGATCCGGTGAAATTTTAATACCTGTGAAGATGCAGGTTACCCGCGACAAGACGGAAAGACCCCATGGAGCTTTACTGCAGCTTGATATTGGACTTTGGTACGATCTGTACAGGATAGGTGGGAGCCTGAGAAGCCGGAGCGCCAGCTTCGGTGGAGGCGCCGTTGGGATACCACCCTGATCGTATCGGAGTTCTAACCTGGCACCCTGATCGGGTGCGGGAACAGTGTCAGGTGGGCAGTTTGACTGGGGCGGTCGCCTCCCAAAGAGTAACGGAGGCGCCCCAAGGTTCCCTCAGAATGGTTGGAAATCATTCGAAGAGTGCAAAGGCAGAAGGGAGCTTGACTGCGAGACAAACAGGTCGAGCAGGGACGAAAGTCGGGCTTAGTGATCCGGTGGTACCGCATGGAAGGGCCATCGCTCAACGGATAAAAGCTACCCTGGGGATAACAGGCTTATCTCCCCCAAGAGTCCACATCGACGGGGAGGTTTGGCACCTCGATGTCGGCTCATCGCATCCTGGGGCTGAAGTAGGTCCCAAGGGTTGGGCTGTTCGCCCATTAAAGCGGTACGCGAGCTGGGTTCAGAACGTCGTGAGACAGTTCGGTCCCTATCTGTCGCGGGCGCAGGAAATTTGAGAGGAGCTGTCCTTAGTACGAGAGGACCGGGATGGACGTACCGCTGGTGTACCAGTTGTCTCGCCAGAGGCACGGCTGGATAGCCAAGTACGGAAGGGATAAGCGCTGAAAGCATCTAAGCGTGAAGCCCCCTCAAGATGAGATTTCCCAGTATGTAAGACCCCTTGTAGACGACGAGGTAGATAGGTTCGGGGTGGAAGCGCGGCAACGTGTGGAGCTGACGAATACTAATCGGTCGAGGGCTTATCCTACAGGTTTTGCGACAGCAAAACCCCATCGGAAGCATAAGCAACGGTAAATTAAGCGAACATAAAGAATTTCAGCGAAATTACTTGTTTCGGTCCAGTTTTCAGGGCGCAAGTCCTGAAGTGCTAATATTCCCCGATAGCTCAGTTGGTAGAGCACTCGACTGTTAATCGAGTTGTCACAGGTTCGAGTCCTGTTCGGGGAGCCATTATGGAGAGGTGTCCGAGTTGGCCGAAGGAGCACGATTGGAAATCGTGTAGGCGTCACAAGCGTCTCGAGGGTTCGAATCCCTCTCTCTCCGTAGCAATAACCCTATTATAAGGGATGAGAACCGAAGGTTCGATGAATAATAGCAAGGCCCGTTGGTCAAGGGGTTAAGACACCTCCCTTTCACGGAGGTAACAGGGGTTCGAATCCCCTACGGGTCATTTCCCATGGAGGCTTAGCTCAGCTGGGAGAGCATCTGCCTTACAAGCAGAGGGTCGGCGGTTCGATCCCGTCAGCCTCCACCATAAATATATTTTACTGACGCGGGGTGGAGCAGCCCGGTAGCTCGTCGGGCTCATAACCCGAAGGCCGCAGGTTCAAATCCTGCCCCCGCAACCAATTTTTCTTAGTGTGGAGCCGTGGTGTAGAGGCCTAACATGCCTGCCTGTCACGCAGGAGACCGCGGGTTCGAATCCCGTCGGCTCCGCCATTTAACATCCTGAGAGGGATGAGAACCCTTGGTTCGTCAAAGCATGAGCTTCATAAGCAGGAACTTCGCAGTCTCGGAGTGTAACGGAGAGCATCCCGTCGGCTCCGCCATGATTTACATTCAATTGCTGAGGTTAGAATTAACACTTGAAAAATGAATAAGGATCTTTTATAATATGGCTCGGTAGCTCAGTCGGTAGAGCAGAGGACTGAAAATCCTCGTGTCGGCGGTTCGATTCCGTCCCGAGCCACCATTAAGCCGCTGTAGCTCAATTGGTAGAGCAACTGACTTGTAATCAGTAGGTTGGGGGTTCAAGTCCTCTCGGCGGCACCAGTGGATCCAACTTGGAGGCTTAGCGAAGTGGCCAAACGCAGCAGACTGTAAATCTGTTCTCGTACGAGTTCGGTGGTTCGAATCCATCAGCCTCCACCATTTAATTTCATAGGGGCATAGTTTAAAGGTAGAACAAAGGTCTCCAAAACCTTTGGTGTGGGTTCGATTCCTGCTGCCCCTGCCAACTTCATAATTTATGGCGGTCGTGGCGAAGGGGTTAACGCACCGGATTGTGGCTCCGGCATTCGTGGGTTCAAGTCCCATCGATCGCCCCATAAATTTTCAAATATTGGGGATTAGCCAAGCGGTAAGGCAACGGACTTTGACTCCGTCATGCCTAGGTTCGAATCCTAGATCCCCAGTTTTATTACGCGGAAGTGGCTCAGGGGTAGAGCATCGCCTTGCCAAGGCGAGGGTCGCGGGTTCGAATCCCGTCTTCCGCTCCATCTTATTACGGCGCCATAGCCAAGTGGTAAGGCAGAGCTCTGCAAAAGCTTTACCCCCAGTTCGAATCTGGGTGGCGCCTCCATCTTTTTTTCGCCGGAGTGGCGGAATCGGCAGACGCACAGGACTTAAAATCCTGCGGTAGGTGACTACCGTACCAGTTCAAGTCTGGTCTTCGGCACCACTCCATTAACTTCATAATGTGTGCCCTTAGCTCAGCCGGATAGAGCGTTTGACTACGAATCAAAAGGTCAGGAGTTCGAATCTCTTAGGGCACGCCACTTGCCGGTATGGCGGAATTGGCAGACGCGCGCGACTCAAAATCGTGAGGGAAACCGTGGGGGTTCGAGTCCCTCTACCGGCATACAAAATAGCTTATGGACAAGTTCCATAGGCTTTTTTGTTGTTTTGAGCGAATATTATTTTAAGAGAAATTATGAGAGAGGTTTCTTATCCTTATCAGGGGTACGTTGTGAAGGATGGGATACTTTTTAAAAAATAACATGTACAAAGACGAAAACTTTTAGTACATTACAGGAGGTAGGATATTTCCATTATTTCACACAGTCGGGGAGTGAAGGGATTGACACGAATCGAAGATCAAGCCGTCGTTTTATTTCAAGGTGACAGTATCACGGACTGCGGAAGAAATCGGGAAATGGGAACGGACCTGGGGAAAGGCTATGCTTTGATGGCGACCGCTTTGTTCTCCAGTCGATATCCCGAGAAGCAAGTAAAATTCATCAATCGGGGTATTGGCGGAAATCGGGTGAAAGATCTGGAGAAGCGCTGGCAGGAGGATTGCATTGCTCTTCGGCCGACCTGGGTTTCCATTTATATTGGGATTAATGATACTTGGCGGCGATTTGACCGTGATGATCCGACTTCTGTGGAAGCGTTTGCAGAGGGTTATCGTCGGCTGATTGTCCGTACCAAAGAAGAACTGGATGCGAAGCTGATCCTGGTGGAGCCGTTCGTTCTGCCCGTACCCGAGGACCGGAAACGGTGGAGGGAGGATCTGGATCCTAAGATTCAAGCCGTCCGTGAGTTGGCCAGAGAATTTCAAACCTTGTACGTTCCGCTGGATGGACTCTTTGCCCAAGCCAGTACGCAGACGCCTCCGGATTATTGGGCACCGGATGGGGTTCATCCGTCCCCGGCAGGTCACGCATTGATTGCCAAAGCTTGGTTGGATGCCGTTAAAGCTTAACGGAGGGAAGCCTGCTTTTGCTTATATAGCTTACACCATGAAAAGCTTTAAACCGAAGCTTACATCGAAACGCTTAAAAAGAGGAAGCCAATATAAAAATCCTTAAAAAAAGGACCGAAATCCGATGAACGGGTTCGCGGTCTTTTTGCCTTCCTTGGTGGGGTTCTACATTTGCTTGGAAACCTTGAGCAGCTCGGGTAAGGTAACCATATCGTAATTTTTGGCTTTTAAGGTTTCTATGACGCCGGGTAGGGCTTGTACGGTGCCATTTAAGTTTTGCCCGGGACCGCCGCCGGAATGCTGCAAAATAATCGACCCGGCGGAAACATGGTCTAAGATGTTGGCGGAAACTTGCGATGCATTCAGTCGCTTCCAGTCCTTCGAATCGACGTTCCAATTGACGACGACATATCCGTTATCTTTGGCCCAGAGCAGCTGACTTTCGCTGATCTCGCCGTAAGGAGGGCGGAGCGACCGGGGGGTGTAGCCTGCGAGCTTCTTCAGCGTATGCTGGGTTTGCAGTACCTGGGAACGGAACAAGTCATCGGACAGCGTGGTGTACAGCTTGTGGTTAAAGGAGTGATTGCCGATAACATGGCCTTCCCTTACGATCCGCCGGGCGACATCCGGATATTTCTCGGCTTGATTGCCCAGCAGAAAGAAGGTGGCGTGGATTCCGTATTTTTTGAGAATATCCAGCACTTGCGGTGTATAAGTCCGGTCAGGGGCGTCGTCAAAGGTGAGAGCGACTTTTTTCCCGCTGGCCGTCCCCCTCAGGAGGAGCAGGCTGGGGTATTTTTTGACCAGTTGAGCCAAAGTAAGTCGCCCTGCTGAACCGCTTGTTTGGCCGGTTTTTCTTTTTCTGGGACCGGTTTTACCTCGGATTTAGGAGCGACGGTTTTCAGCTTGGGTTCATTATCCGGCCTTGGAGCTGGAACCGCAGTCTGAGGGGCCGGTACGGAAGGAGCCGGCGTTATTTCGGTTTTATTGTGATCAGGCTGTGGAGCGGAACCGCTGGAGGGGTTGGTCCCGGGCAGCCCCGAAGCCGTGTCGTTCATGGGTTTTGCAGCGGATGGATCCTGTAAGGGCCATTCCGGTGTGGGAGGCGACGCTTGCTGCGATGAAGTGCAGGAGGAAAGAAGCAGGCATAAGATCACACTCAGCAGCATATTTCTGCCGCGGATCGGCGAAAACATTTTTTTCATGGAAAGCTCCCCCTTCACGTGGTTCGATAACCTTAGGGTTTGAAAGGAGAAGCATAATTATTCCACCATTGATTTCTTCTTCACGTCAACGTAAGGCCTTCCCATATCATCCGGACGGCGACAAGGATAAAAGTAATCCGGAGCACCCACAGCGGCTTCTTCGTGCTGAGCCGGCTGGCGATACGGGCCCCGAGCCATCCTCCGGCAAGTGCACTCGGCGCAAGAAACAGTACCATCCAGAAATCGATTTCCCCGAGAACGAAGTGGGTCACGGACCCCATGACGGAAGAAAGCAAAATCACGAACATGGAGGTGGCCGTAGCGACGTGCGGCGGATAGCGGAACAGTAAAACCATCACCGGCACGAACAGCGAGCCGCCGCCGATGCCGAACAGCCCGGAAATATAACCGACCAGAAGGCCGACGGCCAGGGCAGGGAGAACGCTATAGCCATATTCGTATGTATCGCCTTTACCGTCAGTATACTCGCGGCGAATGGCCCAATCGACCTTAATCGGCTTGAGATAATCCCGCAGCACGAGAAGAATGGCCATGAACAGCATAAACAGGCCGAAGCTCAGCTGGAACGATTTGGCGTTTACAAATTGGGTCGTATAGGAGCCCAGCATCGCACCGGGGCCGCTGGTGATAAAATACAAAAGGCCGCTTTTGAAATCGACCTTCTTCTGCTTGACAAAAGTGAGAGTGGAGGACAAAGCGGTGAAAATCAGCACGGCGAGGGAAGTGCCTACGGCTGTCGCAACCGAAACGTGCTCATGAACAAAATAAGGCCCCAGATAGACCAGGGCCGGTACGATTATAATACCGCCGCCGAGCCCGACGAGGCTCCCCAGTGTGGCGGCAAGCAGGCCGACGACCGTATAGAATAAAATACTCATGATGCAAACCTTCTTCCCTGTCAATATTTAACCTACGTAAATATTAACACAGAAAAGGCAAAGATCAATGAAACCGGGCTTACTGTGCCTGCAGCAACGGTTTGTTCGGCAGATAATGAAGCGATTGGATAAAGCGGATCGTCTTCGTCTTGGCCCGCATCACAATGGAGTGGGTTTCGGCGCGAAGGTCGGCCTTGTATTGAACGCCGCTTAAGAATTCGCCGGGGGTGATGCCGGTAGCCGCAAAGATCACGTCATCCGTTCCAACCATATCGTCCATGGTCAGGATTTGATGCGGGTCGGTGATGCCCATTTGCAGGCGGCGGTTATATTCCTGGTCGTCCGAAGGCAGCGACCGGCCTTGCAATTCCCCGCCGAGACAGCGGAGCGCCGCGGCGGCGAGCACGCCCTCCGGTGCACCTCCCGAGCCGACATAAAGATCGATCCCCGACTCCGATAAAGCAGGGGCCATGGCTCCTGCTACATCGCCGTCGCTTAAAAATTTGATCCGCACTCCGACGCGGCGAAGCGTATCGATCTTCTCGCGGTGCCGGTCGCGGTCCAGGATCATAACGGTCAGGTTGCTGAGCGGCTTATCCAATATTTGAGCGACCTTGGCCAGCGTGGTCTCAAGAGGATCGGTAAGGCTTAAACGCCCAGTCAAAGCGGGACCGACGGCGAGCTTCTCCATATACATATCGGGCGCATGCAGAAGGTTGCCTTTGCCTGCGATGGCGATGACCGCCAGCGCGTTATTAAGGCCTTTGGCTACGAGCTCCGTCCCCTCAAGGGGATCCACGGCGACATCGACCTCGGGACCCTGCCCGTTGCCTACCTGTTCTCCGATATACAGCATAGGGGCTTCATCCATCTCGCCTTCTCCGATCACGACCGTGCCCCGGATGGAAACGGAATCGAACATGGTTCTCATGGCCGTTGTCGCCGCCCCGTCCGCTTGGTGCTTATCTCCGCGTCCCATCCAGCGTGCGGCGGATAAAGCGGCAAGCTCCGTCACCCTTACGATTTCCAGTGCCAGTTCTCTTTCCATTTTCTCCAACTCCTCCTAGGGTACATTACGTATCTTTTTAATAAATATAGTATAATAAATGAATAAATAATACGCAATATATAATGCGAAATTGGATGTATAGTGCTCTTAATGCGCAAGGAATTCAAGCTTCTTCTATTCGTTCGATTCCATTTCTGTTACAATGAATTAGAATAAGCCGTTGGTTCAGCAGGCTAAGTCATACAGCGGTCGCCGAACAGGGCAGGCGTGTATCCATACAGTGTAGTCAAGCGGAAGCTAGTACTCGCTTCGGACGCTCAGAGGAGGGAACGATCATCGAACTGACAGCGCGTCAATTGCAAATTGTAGAGCTGGTTAAAACCCATGCGCCGATTACCGGAGAGCAGATTGCCGAGATGCTAGGCTTAAGCCGGCCCACCCTCCGCTCGGATCTTGCGCCGCTGGTCATGCTGGGTTTGGTCGACGCCAAGCCGAAGGTCGGTTATACACCGGGATCGGCGGTAACGCCCAGCGCTCATTTTTCCAGACAGTTAAACGGGTTAAAAGTGAAGGATGTGCAGGCGATTCCGGTCGTGATCAGGGAAAATGCCACCGTAAACGATGCCGTCGTTACGCTGTTCATGGAGAACGTGGGAAGCCTCATCGTAGTGGACGAAGAGGGATGCTTGACCGGTGTGATTTCGCGGAAGGACCTGCTGAAATTTACACTCGGCAACCCCAGCGCGGCGTCCATGCCCGTCAGTATGGTCATGACCCGGGAGCCGAACGTCATTCATGTCTCGCCGGAGGATTCGGTGCTCGATGCGGCGCGGAAAATGATCACTCACCAGGTGGACAGTCTGCCGGTCGTCACACCGTCCAAGAAGAACGGCCAGCAGGAGGCACCTCGTAAGGAAGTGATCGGCCGAATTTCGAAAACGGTCATGATCAAGGTGCTGCTCGATTGCGCATCGGAACGGTGAACACGCGGGGAGAAGGATGGATAAAGGAGAAGAAAACCGGATGAGAGAAGACCGCCAATATCAAATAACCATCTGCTCGGATTCCGTCGGCGAAACGGCGGAGGCTGTCGTGAAGGCGACCATGCGTCAATTTAACGGACATCATGTAGCGACCAAACGGATCGGCCATATCCGGAGCGAGGAGGAAGTGAGAGGCATTGTAGAGGAAGCGGCCAAAAGGGGCGGCTTTATCGCCTATACGCTCGTTCAGCCGGAGCTCAGGGAGACGATGAAGGAAGAAGCCCAGCGGCTCGGCGTACGTGCCGTCGACATTATGGGCCCGATGATGGAAGCGTTCATCGATACCTTCAACGATGCTCCCAGCCGGGAGCCGGGGCCGCTGCATCAGATGGATGAGGATTATTTCAAGCGCGTCGAGGCGATCGAGTTTGCCGTCAAATGCGATGACGGGCGCGACACGAGCGCTCTGCTGAAGGCGAACCTCGTGCTGATCGGTGTATCCCGGACGTCGAAGACGCCGCTTAGCATTTTTTTGGCGCATAAGGGGATCAAGGTCTCGAATCTGCCGCTGGTGCCTGAGGTGAAGCCCCCGAAGGAGCTGTTTCTCGTTCCGGGGAGCCGTATCGTGGGGCTTACGATGGATGCCGAGAAGCTGTATAAGATCCGGACGGAGCGGCTGAAAGCCGTCGGGCTTCCGTTCGGTGCCAAGTATGCGACGATGGAACGGATTGCCGAGGAGCTGGATTACGCGCATTCGCTGATGAAGCAGGTCGGCTGTCTGATGATTAATGTGACGGACAAGGCCATTGAAGAGACGGCCGGAATTATAATGGGCTATTTGAACGGTTAACGATAGGGGAAAGGCTCGAACCTGCGGGTGCGGGTCTTTTTTCAATTGATTCGGACTAAATGAAATAGGTGGTATGGTTCCTGTAGGAACGGCCTAAACGGTAGTAATAATCGACGACCTGCGCGTTGAGTCCTCTGAATTCGGCCGGCACTTCCGGCGGCGCATCCGCCTGTTCCTGCTTCCAAACCGCCTGCCCCGGTGCGACGAAGCGTCCTGCGGCGATGCGCACATGGTTCGTAATGACGGCTCCGTGCATGATGACGCAGTCGCTCCCGATAACGGCATGGTAAATGGAGACATGTTGTCCGATGAGCGTGCGGGACCCGATGTAGAGCGGGCCGTGCGCCGCGGCATGGTGCAGAATGCTGACTTCGCCTTCGATATGTACGCCGGTAGGCCGGCCCTCGACATGAAGTGTCTGTCCGGGGTGACAATGGATCATCACATAATCCTGTATGTTGGTGCGCGGTCCGATATAATAAGGGGAGAGGCGTCGGCACGGATGACGTTGTGAAAGCCGATAAACACATCATCCATGATGTGGACATCGCCGAGAATGATCGAGTTCGGCCCGACGACGGCGCTTTCGCGGATCCGCGGAACGGTAGGAATCGGGGCTTCGGCAACCGGCGGCGTCGCCCCGATCAGCCGCTGCATGGGGTATAAGCCGGAATATTTGTACACTTCGGCATCATCTCCTTTTTGTATTCAACCTATGAACGTTTGAAGAAAAAAATGATGGGCATGCAACCGATTGCGGCAAAAGCTTCGTATACTTGGTATAACGGGCGGATGGCCGGAAGGAGCGGGTGAAGGGGATGAAGAAGAAGGAATGGAAGGATTGGCTGGCCGGGGTGGGCTATGGGAAAAAGCTGAAACGGCTTCACGCCTGGAACGCCTGGTCGCTGGTGCTGCTCACGTTAAGCGGAGTGCTGTTGTTCGTTCCTCCGCTTCGCGCGGTGCTGGGAGAGGGCCGGGTATGGCTGAAGCAGGCCCACATCTGGATCGGCTTGGGATCGATCCTGGTGGCTCTGCTGTACCTGCCGCTGCTGCCTCGCCACTGGAAGCAGCTAAAGGAGAAGGGTTCGCAGCGGGCCAATCTGGGCTGGGTCCTGCTGCTGCTTGCGGGCTGGATCGTCTCCGGGCTCATCCTCTGGCAGTTCCGCACACTGCCTCCTGTGTGGAGCAACGGAGCGCCGCTGGTTCATGATTTGTTCACCTGGGTCGGCGTGCCTTACGCCGTATACCATTCGATATCCCGCGACCGCTGGGTCAAGGCGTCGAAGCGGCGGGAGGCGGGGCCGACGAGCTGGAAAACGCAGCCGGCGCCTTCCCGTACCAAGCATGAATCGGTTGAGGAGCGAAGTGCCGCTCAGACGGTGATCGATAGGCTGAAGCGCTCGCCGATTTCCAGAGCGACCTTTCTGCGTCTTCTGTTCGGAGTTCTGCTCGTCTTCGGCGTAGGCCCGGCCTTCTACCGCTGGCTGAAAAGCGTCTCGGACACCGGGGGTGAGGAGCTCGCCCGCCTGTCGGCGGAGGACGGCAACCGCATGGAGCCGCCGCCGGTGCCCTTACCGGAATCGAACCCGCCGGTGGGCGGAGGGGCCAAGGGCAGTTCCGGATCTATACGGTGACGGAGATCCCTTCTTTTTCAAGCGATAACTGGAAATTTGCCGTCTCGGGCCTTGTGGAGAAGGAGCAGGCCTGGAACTGGCAGCAGTTCAATGAACTGAAGCGAAAGGTGCAGGTCAGCGATTTTCACTGCGTGACGGGCTGGTCCGTGTACAAGGTGACCTGGGAAGGGATTCCGCTGGCCGCTCTGCTGGATCTGGTTCAAGTGAAGCCCCAAGCGAAGTATGTGAAGTTTTATTCGGGTGACGGGGTCTATACGGACGCGCTGTCGCTGGAGCAGGCCCGGATAGAGGACGTGATGGTGGCGGTGCTCATGGACGGGAAGCCCATTCCGCAGCAACTGGGCGGTCCCGTACGTCTCATCGTGCCGAAGATGTATGCTTATAAATCGGTCAAATGGGCGCAGGCGATCGAGCTGATCGACAAGGAGCATATCGGGTATTGGGAGGTCCGGGGCTACGATAACGATGCGTGGGTGGAGAAGAGCCGGTTGTCATAGACAACGCGGCTTCTTTGCCCTATAGTAGAGAAAATGCATAGTCTGGAAAAGAAAGGGGTAGCCGCAGATGCAGCTCGTTTCACTCAATGTCAGCAAGCCGAAGGAAGTGGATTATCAAGGAAAGACCTTGGCGACGGGGATTTTCAAAAAGCCGGTCGGAGGACGTACTCCACTGTCTTTCGTGAATCTGGAAGGCGACGGACAAGGCGATCTCGTCTATCACGGAGGGCCGGATAAGGCGGTCTGTGTCTACAGTGCCGAACACTATCCATACTGGGAAGAGAGGCTGGAACGGAAGCTGGATTTCGGCGCTTTCGGGGAAAATTTCACTTTGAATGGTTTGGTGGAGACGGAGGCATGCATCGGCGATATCTTCGAAATCGGTACAGCCCGGGTGCAGCTCAGCCAGCCGCGCCAGCCTTGCTATAAATTGGCCATGAAGCATGGAGTCCCGAAGTCGCCGGCCTATGTGGAAGAGACGGGATTCACCGGCTATTATTTCCGCGTACTGCAGGAAGGCGAGGTGGAAGCGGGACAAACGCTTCGCCTGGTGGAACGGCATCCGGCGGGCATTACGGTAGCGGAAGCCAACCGGCTGAACTACCGGGATAAGAAGAACGGGGAAGGCATCCGCAGGTTGCTGGGCGTAGGGGCGCTGTCGGCAAGCTGGAGAGCGTCCTTCGAGAAGCGTCTTGCCGCTCTCGGGGAAGAGCCACGCGAGGATAAAGCAGCGGATGAATAAGGAATCCGCGAAGCTCACCGGCGTGATCCTGGCGGGCGGGCAAAACCGCCGGATGAACGGGCGGAGCAAGGCGCCGCTGACGATCGGCGGGCAGACCTTCCTGTCCCGGCAACTGAGCGAGATGAGCCGGGTCTGCAGCGAGCCGCTGCTGATCGCCCCGGACCGCACGCCGTTCGAGCGTGAGCTTGAGCCTTACGGGGAGCGGGTGCGAATCGAGGCCGATTTGCATCCAGGCCTGGGGCCGTTAGCCGGCCTGGAGACGGCTATGACGATGGCGCTAGGAGAAGTGCTGTGGGTTGTCGGCTGCGACATGCCCTTCCTGAGCGCGGACGCGGCAGTAGCGCTGGAGGAGCTGCGGCAGGCAGGAGCGGACGGAGCTGGCCGTGCCGAGGCTGGGGAGAAGCTTCACCCGCTTCACGGCGTGTATCATCGGTGCGGTTTGCCGGTACTGCAGTCTATGTTAACGGAAGGCAACTTCCGCGTAATGGACTTTATTGGGCGTATGAACGCCAGTATCGCGGATGGGGCGTTTTTCGAAGACCGCGGGGTCCGCACGGATTTTGCCCAAAATATAAACAATCCGGACGATTATGTAAGAATGACGTCAGATCATACGAAAATGCATGGACCTAAGGAATGAAATTTTGACAATTCGATGGATCAGGCTATGTTTTTGTTAGCTTTTATGACATAATAGGAGTAAAGCTGATCGTCCCGGTACGGTCCGGGGAGGCATGGAAAGGGGGAATGGGTATGGAGCAAAGGTTGGTCGATAAATTCGGACGGGTGCACGATTATTTGCGCATATCGGTGACCGACCGGTGCAATCTGCGCTGCGTCTACTGCATGCCGGAGGAAGGAATGGAGTTCGAGCCGGAGGAGCGCCTCCTCACGTTCGATGAAATCGCGGAAACGGTCCGCGTGCTGGCCGGTTACGGGGTAAGGAAGCTTCGTCTGACGGGCGGCGAACCGATGGTACGCAAAAATTTGGAGCGACTCGTGGCCATGCTCTCCTCCATTCCGGGCATTGAAGATATTGCGATGACGACGAACGGCATCTATTTTGCGTCCCGGGCGGAAAAGTTCCGCCAAGCCGGGCTGACGCGCATCAATATCAGCCTGGACTCCCTGCGGGCCGACCGCTTCGCTCTGATCACGAGAGGCGGGGACATCCACCGGGTACTGGCGGGGATTGACGCGGCGATTCGCGTCGGGCTTGAGCCGATCAAGCTCAACGTAGTGCTGATGAAGGGCTTGAACGATGACGAGATCGAAGACTTTCTGAAATTGACGCTGGAGCGGAATCTGCATGTCCGGTTTATCGAATATATGCCGATCGGTCATGACGGCGAGGGCTGGAAGTCCAGATACTTGCCGCTGAGCACGGTGCTGGAGCGCTGCGAGCGGATGGGGTGGAGCGTGGAGGAGACCGGCAAGGATCTGAAAGGCAATGGTCCGTCCCAAAATTTCCGCATCGCCGGCGCGGCCGGCACCTTCGGGTTGATTCATCCGGTTAGCGATCATTTTTGCGAGACCTGCAACCGGTCATGCGGCTGACGGCCGACGGCAACATCAAACCCTGCCTGTACTGGTCGGATGAATTTAATGTAAGAAAATATATAGGGGATGACCGGGCGCTCGCGGAGCTGTTCTTCCGGGCGCTGGACGTGAAGCCGGAGAGCCATGAAATGGCCAAAGCTTTGATGAACGAACAGCAAAGCCATACGCCGACCGTCCGGAGGATGTCGCAGATCGGAGGGTAACGGATTTGGAGCTCAGATTCGGGCGCAAAGCCATCACGCTGGAGGAAGCGCAGCAGCTTGCGGCGGGACTGGCGCGGGAGCTGGAAACGGAAACGGCAGGGCTTGCCGAAGCTTATGGAAGAAGGCTGGCCTATGATCTTACGGCGGACGCCCCGGTGCCGCACTTCCGCCGCTCCGGGGTGGACGGGTATGCGGTAACGGCGGCCGACGGCGCACTGGCGGCACCGGATCGGCCGGTGTCGCTTGAGGTAACGGAGGTGCTCCCGGCGGGAACGGTACCGAAGAAGCGGCTCGAGCCGGGACAGGCGGCGCGGATTATGACGGGCGGCGTCGTTCCCGAAGGGGCGGAGGCCGTGATCATGCTGGAAATGACCGACCGGCCCGAGCCATCGGAAGAGCCGCCTTACGAGGTGCGAATCCGCAAGGCGATGTCTCCCGGGGAGAATATTACACCGGCCGGACAGGAGATCCGTCCCGGCGAGCAGTCGCTGCGCAAAGGACAACGGATTGGCCCGGGTGAAGCGGCGATCCTCGCTACCTTCGGCTGTGATCCGGTGCCGGTATTCCGCCGGCCCCGCGTGGCGATTTTCTCTACGGGGTCCGAGCTGCTTCCCGTGAACGCGCCGCTTACGGCGGGGAAGATCCGCAACAGCAACAGCTACATGCTGGCGGCCGGGGAATTCCGCAGATCATGCCGATCCTTCCGGATGACGCGGATCAGGTGGAGTCCAGGCTTCAGGCCGCCCTGGAAGCGGATGCGATCGTGACGACCGGCGGCGTGTCCGTAGGGGACAAGGATGTCCTGGTCGAGCTGTTCAGGCGTTGGGACGGGAAAGTATTATTCAACAAAATCGCTATGCGTCCGGGCAGCGTTACCTCACTTGGCGTGTGGAGGGACAAGCCGCTCTTCGCACTCTCGGGAAACCCCGGCGCTTGTTATGTAGGCTTTGAGCTGTTGGTTCATCCTTATCTGCGTGCCGTAACGGGTTCGGAACAGCCGTTTCCGGCTGAAGGTACGGCCGTGCTGAGTGTGGATTTCCGCAAGCCTTCAGCTTATCCCCGGTATGTTCGCGGGACAACGGAAATCGTACAGGGTACGGTTTATGTGCGTCCGGCGGGGCAGGATCAATCCAGCATTATGGTTTCGATCAAGGATGCGGACTGTCTGATTTGTTTGCCGGCGGGAGGAGCAGGAACGGAGCGCGGCACCGTCGTACGTATCCTTCACTTGAATACGCCGGGTTAAACGGCGGCTTATAATGAAATAACCCCCGGAGCGGATATTGATCCGCGCCCGGGGGTTTTTCGGCTGTTGATTTGGGGAGCCGCAGGCTCCTGGAGCACAGGGCTCCCAATCAAACCCGGATAAGTCCGTGGGCGCTTGCCTGACAGGGCAAGCGAAGCTGGGGTACTTATCCGATCGTCCCGATTAGATCAAGAACGAACGGGAAACGATAACGAGCAGGATGAACAGGACAAGAATGACACCTGTAGTAGTGAAGCCGCCAACTGCGCTCATGCAACATCCCCCTTTCAGAAGACTTGATATACCATATGTCGGGGAGATACCGGTTGATTGGACGAAAGCCTGTTTTTCTTAGAAATAAACTTTTACCTTAAGAGGCGGATCCCGGCGCTCCGTGATTCGATCTTGCCCGGCCGGCCATATTTCCTTTAACATACGTTTGGGTTACAATGGAAAAAGACAACCCTGCCATGACTTGTGAAGAAGGAAAATAGCCGCTAAGGGAAAGGAGCCGGAATCATTTTGAATATTGAAATCAAGCCGATTCCCGAGTCGCTGTACCGGGAGAGTCTGGCGTTATCCGCCTTTGCTTTCCAATATGAACTGACGCCGGAGGATATTGAAAAGCGCCTGACCCAGATGTCCGGGGATTCGATGTGGGGGCTTTCGTCGACGGGCGACTCGCCTCCAAATTAACGATACTGCAGCTGGAAACCTGGATTCAGGGCAAGCAGATGGCTATGGGCGGAATCGCCAGTGTGGCTACCTGGCCGGAGTTCCGGCGGGGCGGGCTGGTCTCAAGGCTGCTCGGGCAAGCGCTTCAGTCGATGCGGGATAGCGGACAAACGGTCTCTTTTCTGTATCCGTTCTCATTTGGCTTCTACCGGAA
This sequence comes from Paenibacillus sp. P25, assembly GCA_024704175.1. Taxonomy (GTDB): domain Bacteria; phylum Bacillota; class Bacilli; order Paenibacillales; family NBRC-103111; genus Paenibacillus_G. The sequence goes on along the minus strand of CP085629.1, from coordinate 5,340,716 downwards.
GTACGGCTGGGAGACGTTCGCGGATTACAAGAAATACGAAATTCCGGCCGACCTGCTTCCCAAACTGCAGCCGCAGCCGGGGCGGATCGTCAGGCTGACGGAAGAGCTTGCCGAAGCGCTGGATCCGATCTACAGCTCCTTTGCTTCGCGCTATAACGGGACTTTGGTGCGTACGGAAGCCTGGTGGAAGCGGAGCATTCTGGATAGAAAAACCGGTACGGCGGCCGTTTATTACGACGAGGACGGCAACGCGAAGGGCTACGTCTTCTACCAAGTCAAGGAAAAGGAATGCACGGTGCACGAGCTCGTCTGGCTGGATCATCAGGCTCGTCTGGCGCTCTGGCGTTTTCTGGCCGACCATGATTCGATGATTGAGAAAGTGGTCCTGCGGGCACCCGCCGATGACAAGTCGCCGTTCCTCTTGGACAATCCGCGGATCAAGCAGGAGATTGTGCCCTACTTCATGGCGCGCATCGTTGATGCGGCGGCGTTTATTGCGGAGTATCCTTTCGTCTCGGGAACGGAGAGCACCTTAAAGCTGGAGCTTAGCGACCCGTACGCCCCTTGGAACAACGGGCGGTTTGTTGTGACGATCGACGAGTCCGGCACGGCCCGGGTGGAAACGGAAGAGGAGGCGGACCAGCGATGTTCCGGTGGTCCGCTGCTCGATCCAGACGCTGTCGACACTGCTAATGGGGTACCAACGGGCGGGATTCCTGCATGAGATCGGAAGACTGGAGACGGATGAGGCCGGTGTGGACGCCTTGGAGCGGCTGATTCCGGCCAGAACGACCTATTTGCCGGATTTTTTCTGAATAGAACGGGGAAAGGCTTTCGCTGCCTGATACGGCTTCGAAGGCCTTTTTGTGCTGCGCTCAATGGAACGCCGGAGGATGCACGGCCAGGTTGCTCTTGTTACTTCAAGCCGGTCGTTGCGATGCCGCGGGTGATTTGCTTTTGAAATAAGAGGAAAACCCCGATCAGCGGAAGTACGGAAACGGTGGCCCCTGTCATGATCTGCACCCAGCTGCTGCTGTCCTTCGCTTCACTGGAGAAGAAGGCCATGCCGACGGGAATCGTGTATCTGAGCTCAGTCTGAGTGACGATCAGCGGCCAGATGAACGAGTTCCAGCCGCCGAGGAAGGAGAGTATGGCGAGCGTGGCGATGGCGGAGCGCATCAGCGGAACAGCGATACGCAGCAGAATTCCCCATTCGCTCATCCCGTCGATCCGGGCGGCGTCCAGCAGGTCGGACGGCGCTGATTCCATGAACTGCTTCATCAGAAAGATGCCGAAGCCCGAGATGACCCCCGGGAAGAGGATGCCCCAATACGTATCGACCCAGCCGAAGCGGGTGGAGATAAGGTACCAGGGGATGATGAGCATTTCCGTCGGAACCATCAGCGTGCACAAGATGAGAACGAAGATCGTCCTTTTTCCGTAAAATGTAAATTTGGCGATGATATATCCGACCAGCGTATCGAAAAAGCAGACGCTCAGCGTGCTGAAGACGGCGACGATAAAGCTGTTGGCGATCCAGACTCCGAACAGAGAGTTTCGGAACAGGGAAACGTAGTTTGCCCAAGACGGCGCATCCGGAATCAGGCTAAGCGAATAGACGTCCTGCGGCGTCTTCAGCGAGGTAGCGGCCATCCATAGGAAGGGGAAGAGCATTGCAGCCAGACCGGCGGTCAGCAGCACGTAACTGACGGCCGGGAGGGCGCGTCTTCCGGGAAGAGCAGCAAGCTTGAGTGACTCGGCTGTGGTATTGCTCATACGGATCTACCCCTTCCTAGTAATCGATTTTACGGTTGAACACTTTAAGCTGCAGTAGTGTCAGTGCAAGAATCAGTGCAAATAATACGACGGTGGCGGCGGAGGCCTGCCCCATGTTGAAGCTTTTGAACGCCAGATTGTAAATGTGCAGAACGACCGAGAGGGTGGAATTCAGGGGACCGCCGGATGTCATATTCAGGACCTGGGTAAACGACTGCAGAAACCCGATGCTGGCGATCACAGCCGAAAACAGGAGAACGGGATTCAGCAGAGGAAGGGTGATATGGACAAATCTGCGCCAGGGCCCGGCTCCGTCCATCGCTGCAGCCTCATAGTACATCGATGGAATATTTTCCAGGCCCGCGAGAAAAATCAGCATTTGAAAGCCGATGCTCTGCCAAATCATGACTGCAATAACAGAGTAGATCGCCTGCGCGGATGAATAAAGGAACGGCTGAGGGTTGAAGCCCAGGTCCAGCAGCAGGGCATTGGCGATTCCGTTCTTCATCAGGATCCAGCGGAACACCCAGCTCACAGCCACAACACTGGTGATATAAGGGATAAAATAAGCGGTCCGGAAGAGTCCGCGCAGCCGGCCGATGCTCTGCAGCAGCAGGGCAACGGCCAGGCCGGCGGCGATTTGTCCGGGGACGCCCAGGATCACGTAGACGGCCGTATTTTCGAGCGATTTCAGAAAGACTGGATCGCGGAAAATTTCCGTGTAGTTGGAGAGCCCGACGAATGGTTTATCCGTTGAGAGCATATCCCATTCCCGAAAGCTGACATTGAACGAGTATAAGACCGGTAGAATCCGGATCCCGATAAAAAACAGCGACGGAATCAGCAGGCGACCGTAAATGAAAGCATAACGTTTACTTTTATATGTAAGTCTTAGGACGGACCGTGAACGTTCGCGGCGGACGTGCGCCTGCTCGAGTCGTTCCATACGCCTCTCCACCTCCAATACTCTCAAGCAGCGGACTATTTCTTGCTCTGTTTGGCCCAGTAATCGTCATACAGCTTCTGGGTTTGGGTTACCAGCTCTTTAAAAGCCTGCTCCGGCGGGACGTGGTTCACCGTAACCTGCGTAGTGGCGTCGGTAAACAGGGTGCGCTCCTGCACCTCGTCGATAAAGAAATGCGCCCGGCCGTCCGGCGACCTGGGAGATGAAGGGACCGAGCTTGTCGTCCTTGACGTATTTATCCTGCAGGGCGACCTCTTTCTTCGCGGGAAGCTCGCCGGTTTTCTCGACCCACTGCTCCTGCACTTCCTTGCTGGTCAAAAACTTCAGGAACTCGACGGCGGCTTCCAGTTTCTTTCCTTTGACATTCGCCGGTATGGCGTTGGCCCAGAAGGAGGCTTGGGTCGATTTGCTTTTACCAACCGGCGCCGGGGCGATTCCGTAGTTCAGGTCCGGGGTGTCGGTTTTGAGCGAGCCGAGCCGGTAGGAGCCGTCGATATTCAGCGCCGCATGCCCGGTTTTGAACGCATTGGCGTCATCGGTGTAGAAGCCGTTCGTGCCTACCTGATGCACCGTCGCAAAATCGAGCAAATAGGTAAAGGCCTCCAGACCCGCCGGCGACTCGTTCCACAGAATCTTCCGCCGGTCGTCGCTTGTATCCTTCGCTCCCGCCTGATACAGAAGACCGTCCCGGAACCAGTGATGCAGCTGGGAGCCCGGCTCCCATGCCAAGCCTTCCACAATGAACTGCCCGTTCTTATCCTTCTGGGTCAGCTTCTTAGCCGTATCGACCAGCTCCTGCCAGGTGGACGGCGGTTTGTTCGGATCCAGGCCCGCTTTGGCAAACAGATCCTTGTTGTAAAAGAGCGCCAGCGTGCGTACGCCCGTCGGCGACGCGTAATAGTTGCCGTCCAGCTTGGCCGTCTGCACGAATGGAAAGAATTCCTTCTCGATGCTGCCCGCCGGGAAGCTGCTCTCCGGCGCCGGCTGCAAATAGCCGGAGGCGACATACTTCGGCGACCAGCCGTAATACAGATTGATCACGTCAGGACCTTTGCCGGCCGGGACCAGTGTAGCTACTTTTTGATTGTACTGGTCGTACGGGAAGTTGGTCTGTTTGACAGTAATATTGGGATGCTTCTGCTCGAATTCCTTGATCAGCGAGCTGATCAGGCTCACCTTGGCGGGAAATTCATACTGCCAGTATTCAATCGTTACCTTCTCGTCACCGGCTTCTTTGGCGACGGGGATGCCGCCGATTTATCCGCCGGGTCGCCCCGCATCCGGCAAGGACCAGAGCCGGAAGCAGGGATGCGGTGAGAAGGGATGCCGTTTTTTTGTTATGTATCATGGGAATCGCTCCTATTCGTATCAACGTTTCTAGGGATCAAGAGGTGACAATGCCGGATTCCGGGAGAGGGGCGGGTCCGGTTATGTTCAGTCCAAGGAGACGCCGGGCGTTATTTCCGAAAATAAGCTCGATGTCTTCCTCCCGAAACCGCAAATCCCGGCAAACGCGGACCTGGTCCTGCAAGTAACGGTACGGGTATCCGCGCGGAAAACCGTTGGCATCCGTGCCGAAGATCAGGCGCCCGGGCCCGATCAGCTCGCAGGATTTGCGGAAGAGCGTTTCCAGTGTCAGCTCATAGGGCATCCAGCGCACCCATTGATTGGAGCCGGAGGTATCGATATAAATGTTGGGGCGGCTCCAGCACAGGTGCAGCGGCTCTTGAAAGTAGCCCGCGCCAAAGTGCGGAATGATGAATGGAATGTCGGGATACTCGCGCGCCGTGTTGAAGATGGCGAAAGGATTGATGTTGGGATGATGGACGATCCCGCCCGCATGCCCGAGCAGGCCGAAATGAATCAAAACCGGGAGCCGGCGCTCGGCCAAAAACCGCCAAACCGGCGTCAGCGAAGCATCGTCAAACGGAATTTGCGTAAGCGGACCGAACAGCTTATAACCTCTCAGACCAAGCTCGTCGACGGCTCGCTGCAGTTCTTCGGCGGCATCATCGCTTTCGATCGAATGGTAGGCGAAACCGGTGAATTTGTCCGGATATTTGGCGATCTGCTCCGACAGGTCATCGTTGCTGAGCCCCGTCAGAAAGTTCAGCCCGCCGATCCCGTATTTGTCCAGCTCATCCGCCCAGCGGTCGATCAAGGGCCGTGCCGCCTCCTCCGGATCGTCTTCAGCATCGGGAAAATCCCACGTCAGCCGCATGCGTTCGCTGCGCTCGGCGCCGTAGCCGGCCACAAGTGCATGGCGATCCCTGGGCGGAAACAGCCGGTAAGGGAGATGGCCGTGGATATCGAAGACCTTGAAATCGTTCCGAAACATAGGGATGCTCCTTTCTCTCTAGGGATTCGCCGGCCAGGAGGCCAGTGTCTCATCCAGATACTTATTGGCCCGGTTCATGCCCGCCGCTTTATCATCGAGCCACTCCCGAAGCTTCCGCTGTGTTATCTCCTGTACCCGGAGCGCCCGTTCGATTTCCCCGGGAGCCGGCCCGCCGCGAAGCGAACGGACCTGAATGAAGTGAACGGGGTCGAGCGCCTGCTTCAGCTCCTCCGCGGACAACCGGAGCGGGCGCCCGATGATGTTCTCCGCCGTTTCATTCAAGATATTCAGCGTAATGTCCCGGACGGATCCGCCGCCGCCGCTGACCCGATGAACGACGCCGCTGACAATCGTATGCGCGGTACGGAAGGAAAGCTTCTCCCGGCGTACGAGCGTATCGGCCAGTTCGGTCACAGTGGCAAAGCTGGTTTCTGCTCTGCTTCGCAATGTTTCATGATTCACTTCCAGCGTCACGACCACCTTGCTTAGCGACCTACAGACAGATTCCAGCGTATTCAGGCTCTTCCATGCATAGGGCCGCATATCGTCCTCCGTATCGACAATATCGCCGAACGGCGTGTTGTGAATCATCGACAGCACCGTCTGCGCATTGCCCACGCAGGAGGACAGCAGGGAACGCGCATGCTCGATGGAGACGGGGTTGCGCTTTTGCGGCATGATGGAGCTGATTTGCACATAAGGGTCGGCTACCCGCAGAACGGCAAATTCCTGGGTGCACCAGAGAAGCGGCTCTTGAACGAAGCGGCCTAAATTGATGGCTGTCAGCTGCACGGCGGCGGCGATTTCCCCGGCATAATCCGCGCCGCTGACAGCGTCATAGGCGTTATCGATGAGGCCGTCGAAAGCAAGGAGCGCCGCCACCCGCTCCCGGCTGACCGGAAAACCCGAGGTCGTCAGCGCAGCGGCGCCCAAACTGCTCAAATTGCAGTTGGCAAAAGCGGCTTGCAGACGCCGGATATCTCTTGCAAGCGAATCGGTTACCGCCGCGATATAATGGGCTATTGTGGTGGGCTGGGCCTGCTGGGTGTGCGTAAGGGCGATCATGACGGTTTCCGTATGACGTCCGGCGAAGGCATGGAGGGAGCCATACAGCTCCAGAGCCGATCGGACCGTCTGCAGCAGCTTCTCCCGCAGAACGATCCGGTAGACGGCGATGCCCATATCGTTGCGGCTTCGGGCAAGGTGCAGATTGCCGGCCGCATCGCCCGCGAGCAGGAGGAGCTCATGCTCCACCTCGAAGAACAGATCCTCGAATTCGCCGGTGTAGTCGCCGTTCCGCAGATTCTCCAGGTCCAGCGACCGCAGGGCGGCCGCAATGCGGAGCGCATCCGGTTCCGTGAGCAGATTTTGTTCCCTGAGCATGATCAAGTGAGCTTTGTGAATCGCCACCATGGGAGCTAGCGGCTCTTTCTTGGCTTGATCGTATGCCGGAGTCAGGACGACCTCGGCGTAGGTTTTTCCCGGAAACCGGGTTTCTTCCGATTCTTTCCCTAATTCGATTTGGGTTGTCATGATTCCGATCGCCTCTTTTCCGGTATAGCGCATGGTTAAAAACAAAAAAGAGACATTTCCCGTTAAGAAAATATCTCCAGTGTGTCTGGTCAATATTTATATATCCGATAATTCCGATTGGAATAACATAAGTGTATTGTAAGACCCGCTACCTGAAATGTCAATGTTATCCTTGAAGATTTTTGTGGAATATTCCTTTCTAAAGGTTTCCTAAATTTACTGATTGCGGGAGGACATAGGCGAGTCGCACTCAACTACTGTAATTGGCGAACCGAATGGCAACCCGAACGGTGAGAATTTTTTATCCCGGACTCGAAGTCCTATATCCTGTGCTTCAAAGTTGCCATGTCCGTTTTTGTTTTGGGGTCGAACCACCGCAAAAAGCCACGACGTCTCTCGGTTCATTACCAGTATTGGAGAGTTTAAGAGAACTTAAAAAGGCTATGATAAATTTTCATCATAGCCTGTGCTCCGGCCGCGGGTCATGAAGGTTTTTGTTAAAAAAATTTTTGGTGGTTGTAAAAAGTGATTCTAGTTTCGCTTTTATATATATGATCGACAAACGAATGAATAAGCTTGAGGCTGGCTTATTCATATCGAGCCTCTTGTTAGATCAAACAATTTAATGAGAGGACGGTTTTAAAATGAGTTTCTTATATGAAAATAATGTAGGACCGATCTACGGAACATTAAAAAATTCCTCGATTTCTTTTGCCTGGACAGGCTATACGTTGATCTATAGTAATGCGCCGGAAACACTTTTTTCCACTGACCTTGCTGATTCCGGAAAGTATTTGTATGCTGATCAGTCCAACGGACGTACAAGAGCGTTCTTTCACCATGCGAATGATAGTGCTTCCGACACCTACAGAATTCGTATTGAATTGGTTAACCCTAACTCAGAATCGGTTAACTTGTTTGTAAGCAATAACGGATGGGTCGCTCATAACGATTTCAGCAGAGCGGGAGCTATGGCTTGGATTAACTGGCTTACTCAATCCCCAGGTGCGGGAGCACCAGCTGGTACAGATGCTTATGTACGAACCATTGGAGCAAATAGCTCGGATTATTATATCGTGCAAGAGGCTGTTATGGGGCCGCTTCAAGCAGCGTCTGGTATTGTTGATTTTGTTGCGGTTGGTACATCTAGTGGTTCTGTCCGTCCAATTAAGGTGAAAGTTTATGCATATAAAAATGCACCATCGAATAGCCCAACAACTCCAGCGCCAATTCGAGTGACCTACCAGGACCTTCCAAATGACACAACTAAGTTCGGGGTTTATGCTGGAACAAGGGTTTACTACGGTACACCGGGTTTTGAAGACGTTGTGCGAGGTACGTTTGCGAACTGCTCTCGAACGGCTAACATTTCTTACAATTCTTCTAGCGGCGCTCAGTATATTGAGATGTTTAAGCGCCATACACATGCTAACGTGATTAGTGGCGAGTTCCAAGCTGGTTATGACGCAACCATCCCAGTCGGTCAGAATCGTACGGTTTATACGCCTTATGGGGTAGACTTTACGCTTAACTATAATATTATAGATGGCGCTCGCAAACCCATCTATGGTTATTTGCAGAACATGGAAGGCAGCGACTGGCATGTCCTGCGTGAAGATGGTCAACAAGACTACGCAAGTCTGAGCAGTACCGAGGCATGGAATTTCGACATTACGACCTTAAATGGCGGCTCGAAAACGACTAAGCTTTGGACGACTTGCCCTGGTGGTTTGGGTGGTACTCAACAAATCTTTTGGGCATAACATGTTAAAGCAGGCTCTTTGGGAGCCTGCTTTTTTATCCTTTTTATTATTTAACTTCAGCAATCTCTTTTACTGTAATTTCGACTTTTGCGATATCCGCTGCATCAAAAAAATCACTCGACTTCATGTTAATTGTTTTCAGCTCGCCCTTTCCAATGTCCACCGCTGCACCTGAAATAGTTTGCAATTTTTTTCCGTCTTTTAGGGTGATATCCATGTTAAATGTTACGTTGTTTCTCGTGTAAGGCGAATCATTTAGCTGCACTTGGCCTGTTAAAGCTGTACCCCTAGACGTTTGGTTTATGCTTAGAAATGAGACGCTTATTTTTTTTTCAGAGTCGACATAACCAGAAGGATTATCACTGTTTTTGCCAACTTCTTTATAATCTATGGTGATTTGATTTGGTTTATTGTCCGGACTTGATGTAAACCCAACGGTTGCCCCCATGCTTTCTGTTACATAGCGAATTGGAACATATACGTGACCATTGTAATTGAAAACTTCATACTCGCTTGGTACTGGCTTTTTTACACCATTAAAAAAAAATTCGGAAGGAAACAAGGATACGTTAAATTGATTGGTCGCTACGGCAACCGAAGACATGGAGATCACAACACCGCTGATAAATGCAATAATGACTTTTTTCATGATTCATTCACCTCATCTTAATTGTACTTACCCTTAAAGCAATATTCCGATTTTATACACTATAGACGGTATTCATGATCAAAAGTTGCGGTTTCCTAAAATTGGATGATTGCACCTAAGTTCCCCATTAAATCATTTGGTTATTCGGATGATATGCCACAATTAACAACCTGCATAATATCTTGAAACCGATCAACAAAGTCCGCATAACATGCCCGATCAATTGGATTGGAGTTTAAGGTGATTATGCACCATAGACCTGCCTTCTACCGTATAATTGGAGATATTCTGGCTAAAATTCATCCACCGAACATGCCTTTGGGCATATACCGGCAATAGTGCCTTATCTTGAATTTTATACAATTTTAGGGAATATTTATCATCTTTTTTCATGGAATCGGACAGATCATCCACAGTAGCTGGAGCGCTAACCAATCTTAAGCGGTTATAAAAGATTTAGGAGTTTGATAACGATAAAAGTATCTTTGAATAAATATAAAAAATATTTTAGTAAGTGGTTGTGCAAAGGTACCCCTTCCTTCACTTTATATCTTGAGTCTTGCATCTTGCCATATAACTTGTTTAATATCTATACGTTTTCTTACAAGCCACACCTGTAGGGTCGGTTACTATGATATTTACAATATATGGTTCTATTTACTTATTTACTTCCATCAAAAGTGCTTGTACAATCAATAAGAAAATTGGATAAAAATTACTTAAATAGGTGGTGATTATGAAATACCTGTTGAGATTTAGCATTTTACCCCTTCATGCAAGAGCCAATTTGTAGTGAATTGAAATTTATACCAAAGGAGATTTCGATATGTTTAAGAGACTTGCAACTCTTACTCTAGTAGGAGGGCTATTTGTTGCAATGAGTTCAACCGCTTTAGCTAACGTTAATGTGAATGGGAACAGCTCAGCTGGCTCGAAAATTCCTGACCAAGTAAAAGCCAAGCTGGATAGGAAAGATGCCAAAGGAGATATCTTTATTGATGCAAGTGTTTCAGCATCAGATAAAGAGAAACTCTCCAAAGTTATGGCAACGTTAGACAAAGAAGATCGCGAAAACGTTCTTTTCATTGATCAAGACGGTAGTGTCATCGCCAATAAACCGCAATTAGTTGAAGAGTTTAAAAAACAGAACAAAGATAAATTCGATTCAAGCGGAAAATTAAAAATTAAGGACGATAAACCCATTAAGGAAGAAAAGCCGGACGATAGTTGTAAGATTGATGCTACTACCCTTTTGAGTTTGGCGAGCACGGGATGGAAAAACGCAGAATCTAACTGTGGAACTACTGACAGAACAGGCCCCTATCGTCGCGTAATTTCTGACAAAGGGTATTCACGGTTGCATTCTTACATATATGTCCCGTCCAAAGCGAGTGGTCTCTACATCAATCCGAATTCAACAAAGGGAGATACAGCTTACATCTATACAGGCGCGACAGATAAGGACGGGGATAGTGTAGATATTGGTCTGCAATATAATAACCCTACCGGCAATAATTATCCGTGGGACAATACCTGGGCAATTTTCCTACGCGGTGCAAGCAACGTCTCCGTTCCGACATACAGTAACTTCCAGCCTGCTCAATGGGTGTTAATGAAGTTTTATGTACCATCCGACAATTCTGTTGCTTTAAATGTTACCGGATACGATAGTTCCGGGGTAATGAGATCCTCGACCATCACAGGTACCCTCGGTTGGACAAAAGACTTTAGGGCGGATGGAACTGGTATGAACATTAAAAAAGTGACATCTATCGCGCAAATCTCTCCAGACGATTTGACAACAGGGTCACAGCTTGGCTCGAAAACAACACCGGTTAGATGGGAAAATGGCTCAATTGGAAAGGGGAATGACGCGAACTCCGTTGCCCCAATGACAATAGGATGGTTTTGTGGTTATAACACAAATAATGTTCTTGTTGATTTTACAGACCATAACAACGAAGCTATCATTGTCGGGACCATGACTTTTACCCCATAAATCTACAAACTATCTCCCAACGAACGAAACCTGTGGTAATATAATGGTGGGAGTTAGGTGATACAAATGAAAAAGCGTCATTACATCAGTGTTGCGCCGCTATTGATTTTAGCAGGTCTCTTGTCTTATAGGTATTACTTTGTAAATCCGAATGCAGATCATAACATCGTTCAAAAGAAACTAGTTGATTCATTTTATGTTGCTTTCGCAGCAGAAGACTATAGTTCCATTGCGGGGCTGATGTCAAATGGCAACCCTCAGATGGTGATTAACGTTAGGCATTGGTACGGCGAGGTGATAAGCTTTTATATTAAAGAAATTCGGAGAATTTCTTCTACGGAAAAAAAAGCCGTAGTATCTATAACAAGCCGACGGAACAACGAGCAACACGTTAATACGGATTACCTTGTCCTTATAGAAGGTAAAAATGGTTGGCAAATTAGCTCGTACGAATCCGACCTTGATTACAAATTGCCAGGCTAGTTTTTCTATCGCTTCGTATATTTGCTTGAAGAGAAGGATTTTATAATTCCACAATAACTCATTCGACAGGAATCACTCTTTCTAGTAGACAAATAGACCCACAACAAATTCTATTGTGGGTCTATTTGTCTTATGCCAAGGTTGGCTTATCACCTGTGGATTATGATCAAATATGAAAGAAGTGTTCCTGCTTTTTATTTTCCTTGCGAGTAATTCCTTTCTTACCCGTTGCAAATCCTCATAAACATCATCCAACAAAGCTTGTGCCTTTAGAGAGTAAGGGCTCGTAATGCCCCGCCTATTCCTTCAGTCTCTTCCTTAAGTCCATATAAGGGGCGAGAAGTTATTTTCCTCATGTGACGGCTCCCCATGCCTGAATGCAGGGGCTTGTCAGATCATAGAGACTCGTAACCTCGTCTGTCCTTGAAGGTCTGAGCAGCATTTCTCGGTTACGATATTAAAGCGCGTTGCAAGATATTACGAGTCGCGTTCTCGTCAGGGTCAGACACATAGCCGAAGTGATCGCATCGATGAACGCGAACGGAAAGAACTTTTTCCGTTTCGCCGCAGTTGGTGCAAAGCTGAGACGTGCCCCTTGGATCAACTAGAACGATCATCCGACCGGCACTTTCAGACTTGAACGAGGTTAAATGAACGAGTTGATTCCAGCCGGCATCAACAATGCTATTCGCAAGGCGATGTTCTTAACCATGCCCTGCATGTTGAGATTCTCGAAGGCAATCAGGCCATACCGATTTACAAGCTGTCGCGAAGCCTCGTGTGCGTAATCTTTGCGCTGACTCGCGACTCTTTCATGGATGCATGATATTCACTACATATTTTTTTATTCTCCTCAATCATATCATTTCGTAGATAAAGAAGGGCAATAGCGAGCCGTTATTCAAATTGAATTATGTAGTTTTGATCAATCTATTTTTTTACTGGGTTGTGAGATGGTCAACGAAAAACACTTTAAAAGGTGTAAGTGATGTAAAGTCGGTGAACATGGGGTTGTTCCTCCGATTTTAACCCCCTCACTTCAAACAAATTCTTATTTGCTTGAAGGAGGAATTTTAATGGCTACTCTTCTCACAGGAAGCCCTAGGGTAAGTCGCAGCCCGATCTGGGCACCGAAGGGGAACAGCTCCGTTTATTTTGGTGGCGGATATCTCTTTTATTCGGACAATCCGGAACAAGTAAGTTATCAGCATACGGCGGATGCCGGCTACTGGTTGAATCGTAGTTATCTGACAGGAGATGGTCAAGTTTATTTGTGGCATGAGAATGGTGTTGGTCAGCCAATCAATCATTGCCTGCTGATCTACAATCCGAATGACTTCCCAATCACCGTATACTCGTCCAATTGCGGAAAAACCAACGGTAATGGAGATTCGGACTCCAATGCTTGGGCCAATTACTTCCGGGGTAAAAGCGAATCGGTTGATATTGATGCAGGGGGTTATGGAAATTTGTTTTTACAAACCAACATCCCGGCAGGTAACAACTTTGGAGTAGTCGCCCGGACGAGTATTCGTAATGCGAATACTTCTGCATCTGCGTCCGCTTACTTCTATGATCTTGCTTATATCTCGGATTCGGGTAATGCTTCTCAATTTGCTTCAACGGTAGGATCACATTCCCGTGGTCACGCCGGAGCTTTTTACAATACCTTCTATTTCGATACTATCGCGCCAACGGATCGAATCAATGGTATGGCCTATACTGTTGGTGGAAGCGGCGACACGTTTTCGGGCAGCGACCGCGTCTACGTTTGGGATGACGCACCGAGCTCACAAGGTAACATGTCCGGTCCACTGGACGGCAATTTTGGAATACAAATGGATATTCACCTTCCGATCAAGAACAATCTTGGCTATGATAGCAGCTTTCGAGTATTTATTGGAAGTATCGGTGGATACGCGTTCCCATTTGCAAATATGAATGGTATTTCCGCCCAATACTTCTGGGTGCCTCCATTCCAGTACGTCGATGTCATTGACACCGGAACGATTAAAGCCGGGGGTTCCTATACCGCGTCATTCTTTGCTGTAGTGCCGGCCGTTTCTTCTGCGCCCTGGGTTATCGGTGCAGCTCCGGCTTAACATAAATTTCAAAGGGGATTTGTCTCTTATTGGACAAGTCCCTTTTTTTGCTGTATCTAAGGACGCAACAATAGGAGAATGAACGACGTCTAATAAAATAAATAATAATGGAAGGGAAGTGAATTGATGAAAATGAAAAAGCAATTTGTAGTAGGCTTTCTTTGCGGATCAATCCTTTCAGTAACATCCGCCGCTTTTGCGTCGAACGCTATACAAGCCTACTTATTCCCAAGTAAAGTAACGTTTCACTCAGGGGCCGCAGTAAAGGAAATAGACAGCGGCCGAGGTTCTTAACTATGACAACAAGGCTTATGTCCCGCTTCGTTCTTTTGCCGAAGCATCTGGATCAACAGTTACCTTTCATGAGGGTACAAAAGAGACCAACTTCATCCATAGCATTGATGTTTACGCGGCATCAAATAAAACTGATGATACGGAAATTAAAGATGCCGATGCGTTTGTAAGCATTTCTAATCTCAAGATGGTAACTTCTCAGGGAACTACCCAGTTGGTTGCTGGCACTATCCAGGCAAATAAAGATTTGACCGGTAAAGCTATCGATATAAATATTCTTGATAGCATGGGAAATGTTTTAACGACCACAGATTACGTGTATATTGACCGCCAAGAAGTTGAGCCTATACATGCAGGGGAAACCCGCTCCTTCCAGACGTACGCTTCCTTTAATGGAGAGGCAGCTTCCTATCAGGTCGTTATTCGGGATTTATTACGACCAGAACCTAAAGGTATAACTTCGATGTACGGTGATCCTATGGTTTTGTCTTTTGGGCCACCATCCGGATTTACCGGGACGTTACCGATCGGGAAGTTCAGTCCCTTTACAGTTCGTTTCTATAATACGAGCAGTACAGCGATCAATGTAAAGCCAATCGATATGCAGTTTTCTGTCTATACGACAAATGGTAGGAATGAAGCTAAAGATTTGGTTTACAGCTTCAGGCGCCGGCTATAAGTGGTACCATTAATGCAAACTCGGGTTATTCCGTGACGATCCCTTGGAATCAAAGAGGTAGTGATGGACAAGTAATTTCGCCGGGTCACTACATCGTGAAACTATCCCGACCAGATACCATCGGATATTCAATTGAGGGAAGCACCGATGTAAAAACTTTTACCCTGAATTCCAGTACTCAGTACCCGACTCAATTTGCGGTCGATTATACTAACTGAATCGTGAATAGCGAGAACGACAAAATACCGGATAATCATTTTGGTGATAATCCGGTATTTTGTATGTTACAAATAGTAGAGGAACGATTGACTTATCGATAATGCAAATAGCACGTGTACGATATATATTACTCCATTAAAAGTTGTTCATCCGTGTGCACATTGGACAATTAGAAATGGTCTTTGAATTGAACTTTTTAAGCCCTTTGATCTTGGCGATATACAATTCTCCTATTTGTTCGTAAAATCTCCGATCGTCAGGATGACAATCCGATGACCGGCTCGCTAGTTGTTGGAGTTCCTTATTAAGCAAGTCTAGTCTACCTAAAATATTGTTCATTTCAAAATATCCTCCATTTGCATTTATTTTACTTTCTAAAGTGTGATTAGGAATAAAATATACAACCATTATGGAGGAAAACTTAAATTTTTAATATCTAAATAGGTAAATATGGGGTTTAATTCATGATAATAATATTTTTTGCAAGAAAGAAATGGGAGCTATTAAGCCCATCTTTTTTGTTTTAAAAAACATTTGTTTTCTTTGGTTGTATAAATTGGCAATTATTTCACTTGATAAAAGAGAAGATGTTTCCCGTAGAGGAGGGTTTCTATGCTGGACAAACAAACAAGCGACACAATGACAAAGGAAAAAAAACAGGCTCTATTGATGTACATGGAGCAGAACAAGGCGCTCTTCAAGAATCCAGCAATCCGAGGATTTTTCGCAGATCCTGAGCATATGGACTTACTTGCAAAAACCTTACTTTGTCAATCAGCAGAGAATAGAGACAAGTTGGAATTGGCATTTCGTAGGTACTTTTTCCAGATTCGTTTCACTAAGTACTTGTGTTCCTTAATTAAATTTTGTGATATCGACTATCATCGAAAACGTATCAAAGAAGAGCACAGACATCCTTTGGTGTTCGACTCTCCTGTTGATGACAGTGGAGAATCAACATTAGGGGAACTACTATGTAGCATCTCCAAAGCGATTGAGGATGAATTGCCCGCTAAAGATCCGGTATCCTTCCAGCAATCGATTGTTGATGAGTCCTTATATTTTGCCTTCGGGCGATTAACGGACAAGCAAAAGCTTGTGATCACCCTCGCTTATTCTACATGTGCGCTAGATACAGAAATCGCCACTCTTCTTCGAATCTCACAACAAGCAATTACTAAAACAAGAATATCGGCCCTCAGAAAAATGAGGACTTATATTAAGGATCACGACCATCCTGCAGGATCTTGCCGGCAAAGAAAAAGTATAAGCTGACAGGGAAATTGTGGCATATCTTTCTCTTAGTCTGCATATGCAGTGGTCGATGCAGGCGGAGCGGGCTTGGGAAGGGGGTGTAAAACCGTGGTAAAGCAAATACGAATCGAGGTGTTGAATACAATGGTGCATTTGTTGATCTGCATCACGCTGATCATTGCCTATGTGATCCTCCGTTTGAAAGGAATCGAAGATTCGGTGCTAAAGGATTCAATCATTATGGCGGTTGCGTATTTCTTCGGCGCTTCGAGTGCATCATTGATTACCAACACATTGGGCCGAAAAAACACTCCGGAACCACCAAGGGATTCCGGCCAATCAGCTACGATAAACGGAAAAAAAGAAAATTAATTTGTAGGTTGCCGTCTTAGGAAGGGGAGTAAGTTAAGAATGGAAAGGTCCGATTTATTTGAATTGGTTACTCGCGCAAAGTCAGGGGACAAGACAGCTTTGGAGGAGATCATAACATTATTTCGACCAGCTATTCAAAGAGCCAGTAAACGAGCTAAACCGCAGGAACGGAACGATCTAGAGCAACACATGTCTGAAAAAATCATTCGTGCAGTATATGCTTACGACCTGGATTCAGTCCCTGATTACTCTCGATTTGTCGCAATAATTTCTAGAAGTGAATAAAGCAACAAGTCAAATCATGTATAATCAAATCATACTATCGTGCCAAATTTGTAGGATTAGACCGTTTAACAAAAAACGGTCTTTTTCGTACTTCGTAATGAATAAGAAATCTAGTTTATGGGACTCATTAGACTTCTTAGCATTGGTTGTGGAAGGAGAGAGTTATATCACTTTATTAAGTGAACGGCAGATCAAGTCTACGTGATTGGGATGAATCACGTAAGACGAATCCAACTTGTCGTAACAACCAATGTGGAGGTAAGAGTCGATGGCCTACTATGTATACGACTTTAAGGATATTTTCGTAAATGGATATGGTTATGTTCGGTCATGCGGTATATTAAGACTTCGCCCAATAACATCAAATTAACTCCAATCAGTGGGACCGTTCCATCTACGGGGCTTTTGGGAATCAACGCCGGGTACTTCGACGATTCCAGCCAAACGGTTCAATCCATCTGTATTCAGAATTCATCCACGGTTCAGCCGGGTGGCGCGAACGTATTTGCTTGCGGTTACTACAATAATGATGATTCGGGCAATCACATTAATGCCGGTACTCTTGTCTGGGATGCGGGTTGGAGAACGTACAGAACCCAAGTTATTAGTGGTGCTAACCAGTTAACAGTCGGCAATCCAGATAACTACTGGGCGCAAGGCGGAGTAAGTATGTATCTTCAAAACGATTCGGCTTGGAGCAAGATGCTTTCCAACAACCAGGAACTGGTCAACGATCACTTTCCTTCTGATACGATGCCGCGCACGGCGTTGTTGTACGGTAACTCGCTGAATATCTACCTGGTCATCACAGAAAATAAAGTTTCGATGAGCACATTCCGAACAGCGTGTAAAAATTTAGATGCCACTAACGGCCTTGAAGGAATCTTCCTGGACGGTAATACAGCCACCCAGATGAATGTTCCTGGAACTTATAGCTTTAATGGTGGTTCTATTCGTAAGCTTCCGGCAATGATCCAGGTAGTTAACAACGTTCAACTGTAAATTGTAAAAAGACGAGCCGGAAGTTTCTGGCTCGCCTTTTTTAATATTACTTATTTAGCACCGCGTGCCTTCAGCAGAGATTGTAATTGTTCTTTTATTTCTGGATCAGGAACATTTTCAGTGATTTGGAGCGGGGTACTCCCGCTTTCATCAGAAATATTTACATTGGCTCCTGATTCGAGCAAGTATTTCACGGTGCTTACAGTATCAGAAGTATAACTTGCAAAAAGTGGGCGGAGCGCCGCTAGTAGCGGTGTTGTATTATTGAATCCCGTTACATTTGGATCGGCCCCTTATCCAACAATAATTTAACTAGATCAGGAGCCCTTTTGGAAGTAAGGAGGAGAAGTGCTGTCGTGCCATCATTCGCTTTAATTTTTACATCTGCTCCCGATTCAATAAGCGGCTTAATTTGTTCGATTGCAAAAGAACTTGCGTACATGAGTGCCGTATAACCATTTGCTTTCTCCTGAATATTCACATTAGGTGTTTTCTTTAAGATGGAAGGGAGGATTAGACTCCGTAGTTCATTGCTATACGGGACCGACCATTTCATAAAATCAAGTAATAATACATCATCGGCTACAGTAGGAACCGAGTCGAGAATTTTTTGAACCCTTTCCGAATCTTGGGACTTGGCCGCGTCAAAAAGGGAAGAAACCGTTGATTTTAAAGCGGGATGTACATCTCGTACCTTTAACTTAATACTGGAAAAACTCGTTAAATTATTTGAACTTTGGACATCAAACAGGTTCATTCCGGGTTTGAAATCATCGTCAATCGTCACGGTCCCCAATAACTTGTTTTCAGTGTCATAAAATTCGATCGAAGCGTTCACATATTTCGCTTCATTCGTGTTCAACGAGAGGTGTCCCGTTACTTTGGTGGAAATTATATTTTTGTCATAGGAGGTGGCGATCAGGTCAGAAACTGAGACATCATTATTGTTCATGTCCTTTATAGATTTATTTCCGTAAGCAAGTAAGATTGTTTGGGTATCGTCGTCGTACCCAATATTAATATCAGTATTCTCTGCAACATAGCGAATCGGAACGTAGGCATGACCATTTACATTTAAGATTTGATACTCGCTGTCCAACTTCTTATCTTGCCCGTTAATTTTAATCTTTGCTGGAAAAAGAAGCGCCTGTATGCTGTCTGATGCATATGCGGCTGTCGAGAGGGTTAATACAATGCCGACACAGATACCGAACAAAAACTTTTTCATCACTCAACCTCCGATGTGCAAATGGGTTTCCATCACTTGGAAACTATATCATTTTAGACTAAGATCCTGACGAAATGTTGCGCAAAGTCAGTAATAATCAGAAATAATCCTCCAAAAATACCGGGTGGGATCACTGAATCTAGCCTTTAAACTCTGCTAATATAAAGGCCGGCGGCTATAACCGGAATGTTCCGATCCGGGAACAGATCGATTCCGTGTTCTTGTGGGTGCGCGATCTGGCTAAAGCGGCCCAATTATATGCCCGTCTGCTGGGACTTGAGATTCAGGAGGAGGAACGGTACGGGCATCTCCATATATTCGAGCTGGGCCATGGAACCAGCCTGATTCTCGACTCTAACGGCATGGACAATATCCCGGTGCCTGAGACCGGCCCCGTCCTGTTCAAGCTCAGCACCCGCGATATCGATGCCGCTTACCGGCAGGCGCAGGAGCTCGGATTCCAGATCACCTACGGGATCGTCCGTTATCCGCAGGTATCCTTCTTTAATATCCGGGACGCTGACGGGAATATCATAACGATCTCTCAGGATCATTGAATAAGGTTCCTTATCCCCAGCGCGGTGAAAGCCGCCGTTTGGGGATTTTTGCGTTAATAGAAGCCACGGCTGTAGCGACCATCCGGTTGCGGTTCCGACTTGTCCTGTCCAAGGTCGCGCCGGGGACTGGACTTAGGTCCAGTTTCAAAAACCGCCGCAGGTCCGTTTTGAAAAAAGCTTGCAGACCCTAGAATAAAGACATAAGCAAACGACAAACAAACGAAAGGCGGTGAGTACATAAATGAGAATGAATAGCAAAACGGGCCTCGCGTCTGCTGCTGATTTTCTTCGGAGCCATGATCCTCCTGAACAAACTGACGGGCCTTCATCACTTCGGGCATTACATCATGGGCTTCCTGTTCCCGCTGGCGATGATCGGGCTGGGATATGTCGGGATCAAAAACGGAAAAAGCGCCATCGGTTGGATCCTGATCCTGCTTGGCGGGCTCATTCTGATCGGCAAGCTCTCCGGAGTGATCGCCATCCTGATTGCGATCGGTTTGATCGTATACGGCTTCTCGCTCTTCCGTAAGCGTCAGATCGGCTAGTTGGAACAGTTACATTAGAACATTCAAACTTTCTAGATAAAGGTGGTTGGACGAATGAGCAGTCTGGGCAGAAGATTCCGTGACATTACGGTAGCGGCATTTAACGAAATGCTGGAAAATGCGGAAGATCCCGTACGCATGATCGATAAATATTTGGCAAACCAATCCGAGCAAATCCGCGAATCGGAGCGGGTCGCTGCAGCAGTGTCTGTCGCATGCTTCCTCCCTTCGCCAGCAATATGTTTCGGCGGAGCAGCTGAAGGAACGCCGCGAGCAGCAAGCACTGCTGGCCCTGAAGGCCGGCGAAGAGGAAGTGGCGCGCATCGCCCTGCAGGAGAAAATGCAGCAGGAGGAGAAAGCGGCGCAGTACAAAGCGCTTTACGAGCAGAGCAAGCTCGGCATTGTAGAGCTGGAAGATCAGCTGCAGCGACTGAAGGCGGATTTTGACGAAATCGCCTCGAAGCGAAGCTACTATATTGCAAGGCTGGAGTCGGTAAGACTGCAGCGGCGGATGAACGAAAGGCTCCGTTCCATGGGCGGCGGGCCGTCCCCGCGGACGTTCGACCGGCTCGAAGAGCGGATCTCCGACCTCGAGCTGTCCGCAAGAACGCTGCGTGAAGTGAGAGGACAAGTCCGCGAAGCCTGGAGCACGGCGACGACCGCCGCATCCCAGGCGCTGGAGCAAGAGCTCGCTAAGCTGAAGACGAAAAACTGCAACAGGAGGGCTGGAACCGATTATGACCAAACTTTACCGTTCCCGTACCGATCGCAAAATCACCGGCTTATGCGGAGGTTTGGCGGACACGCTGAACATCGACGCCACGCTGCTCCGTTTGGTGGTCGTGGTAACGGCATTCTTTTCCGGCGGGGTTATCATTCCTCTGTACTTCCTCGCGGCCCTGGTCATTCCAAGCGAGCCGTGGAACGGAGGACCGTACGGCCCCGAGTTTAACTACGGGGGAGGAAGAGGCTTCGGTCCCCGGCACGGCGACTGGGAGGACTGGAAGAGCTGGAAGCACGGCTGGAAAGAGTGGAAGCGCGCCGAGAAGCATTACCGCAGAGCGCAGAGACACGGCTGGGCTCCGCCGCATGAGCGTCATGAATACGAAGGCGAATATAAGCAGGCCGGACCGCAAAGCCACACGGAGCCGAGCGGCGACAACCTGGACGATATGATGAAGGATATTGAGAAAAAAGCGATGCGGAAAGAAATCGAAGAGCTTCGCGCCAAAGTAGCAAATTACGAAAAAAACCAACAACCATTTAAAGGAGATGTGTAACATGGGTGTATTTTCCAGAATTAAAGATATGACGAAGGCTTCGCTGCACGAGCTGCTCGATAAAGTGGAAGATCCGATCATTATGCTGAATCAATACCTCCGCGATATGGAGGAGGAAATCGCTCAAGCCGAGGTGACGGTGGCCCGTCAAATCGCAAGCGAGCGCAAGCTGAAGGAGCGCCTGGAGGAAGCGGTTCGTCTGACGGCGCAGCGCGAAGAGCAGGCGAAGGAAGCGCTGAAGAACGGTCAGGAGCTGGTCGCCCGCCAGGCCTTGGAGCAGAAGCTGTACTACGAAGGCAAAATCGCCGAGTACACGGAAATGCACGAGCAGTCCAAAGCCCAGGCGCAGGAGCTGGTGCAGCGACTGCATGAGATGAAAGATGCGTTCTATCAAATGCGCAACAAGCGCAGCGAGCTCGTCTCCCGCGCCCAGCTGGCCAAGGCGAAGAAGCAGATGGCTGAAGTGACGGCGGCAAATGTGATCGAAGGCGGCGGCGGCAAAAGGCTTCCGCCGGATGGAAGAGAAAATCATGTCGCTGGAAGTGGAGGCGGAAATCGCCCGCAAGCCTTACGTCGGCGGCTCGTATGCCGGCACGGCCTATCAGGCGCCTGTCGATCCTGTGAAGCAGCAGAAGGTGGAGGATCAGCTCCAGCTCCTGAAGGAAAAGCTCTCGTCCGAGCAAGGCCAGTAAGCCCCCGGCCCGGAGCCGTCCATAAAAAGCTCTTGGAGCACAGAAGGCAGTTGTGATATGCTATGTAAGGCAAAAATGCCATAGCGGCCGGAAGGTCACCCGCTATGGCTTTTGCTCCAATCACCGAGATGAAGCGAAAGGGGGCAGCACGGATGCACAGGAAACGTAACCGCAACATTGCTCTGGTGTTGATCGGCGCGGGGATCTTTTTGCTGGCTGACAACCACTGGAGCTTTCTTACCGTCGTTGCCCTCTTTTTACTCTTAATGGGTGTGCACAAGGTTCGCTCGGATTCCGAAAGAAAAGGCTATGTCCTGATGGCCATCGGTCTCCTCCTGCTGGTGGGGGGCATCTGCCGCTGATTATTGCCATCATCTTGATCTCACTCGGATTTTTCTACCGGAAAACGCGCCGGATGCATCGGGAAGCCCGCCACCTGCAAAAAAGAGCCTGATCGAAAGCATTCGCTGGGGCCGGGATCCCTGGATTCTGCGAAGCATGTCGATCTGGAACGTGCTGGGGGAGCTGCAGATGGATCTTACCTATGCCATCCCCGAGCAGAAAGAGACGACCATCGTGCTGCAAGGCGTCATCGCCGATGTGGATTTGATCGTTCCCGAGGATATGGGGCTGTCGGTGACGGCTTCGGTCATGTTCGGGCAGACGAGCGTCGGATTCGACAAGGAGGCGGGTGTGCTGAACAAGATGGTATGGCAGTCGCCCAACTATTGGACGGCCGACCGGCAGGTCAAATTGGAAATTTCTTATATTGTTGCCGATATCGATATTAAAATCGTGTAAGATAAACGCCGCAAAAGGAGCCTGGGACCAATGGAGGGACACGACAAACGTCTTACCAATATGATCTGGCGCAGCATGGCGGAGTCCATTGGGCTCAGCCTTGTTTTGTTCGGCGTGATATTTTATTTTTTGCACTATAACGGATACATCGTTCCTTTCACCTCCTGGTCGGAGGGAATTATGCTCAGCCTCAGCCTGATTGCCGTCGTGGTGGCGATCGGGGGTACATACGGGCTCTGGACGTCGAGCCGGATGAAGCACCGTCTGGAGCAGATCCGCGAGGTGATGCTGTCGCTGGAAAAAGGCAACCTCAGCCGTTCGGTGCCGCCGCTCGGCGAGGATGAGATCGGACGGCTGGGCGAACAGCTCAATGCGATCACGAAAAAATGGGAGGAGCAGGTCTCCTCGCTCCAGCGCCTTTCCAGCAACAATGCGCAGCTGGCCCAGAAGGCGAAGTACTCGGCGATCGTGGAGGAGCGCCAGCGGCTGGCCCGGGAGCTGCACGACGCGGTGAGCCAGCGGCTGTTCGCGATCTCCATGACGGCGACAGCGGTCGGGCGGACGCTGGATAAGGATTTTGAGAAGGCGCGACGGCAAATTTTTCTCATCGAGGAGATGGCGTCGGTGGCCCAGTCGGAGATGCGCGCGCTTCTGCTGCATTTGCGGCCGGTGCATCTCGAGGGCAAGCCGCTGGCGGAAGGGCTCGTCGAGCTGCTTCATGAGCTGAGAGCGAAGGTGCCGATGGACATCGACTGGGAGCTGGCGGAGGATGTGAAGTCGCCGAAAGGCATCGAGGATCATCTGTTCCGTATCGTGCAGGAAGCGATGTCGAATGCGCTGAGGCATTCCAAGGCCACGAAGCTTGAGGTCAAGCTGGTTCGGCCGTCGAGCGACGCGATCCGTTTGATCATCCGCGACAACGGTGTAGGCTTCGATCTGGATGCGAAGAAGCAGACGTCTTACGGGATTGTTACGATGAACGAGCGGGTCAACGAAATCGGCGGCTCGATGAATTTGATAACGGCTCCGGGCAAAGGCACCCGGATCGATATACGCGTACCGATACTCAGGGAAGGAGGATCTGCGGATGGAAGAGACGACGATTAAGGTGCTGCTGGTGGACGATCACGAGATGGTTCGGATCGGGCTGGCCGCAGTGCTCAGCACGGAAGAGGACATTGAGGTCGTAGGGGAAGCGAGCGGCGGCCAGGAGGGCATTCGGCTGGCCCAGGAATACAAGCCGGACGTGGTGCTGATGGATCTGGTCATGGAGGGCATGGACGGCATCGAGACGACGCGGCGCCTGCTGCAGCTTCATCCTGATTGCAAGGTGATCGTGCTGACGAGCTTCATCGACGACGAGAAAATTTATCCCGTGATCGAGGCCGGCGCCTTCAGCTACCTGCTCAAGACGTCGCGGGCCGGGGAAATCGCGCAGGCGATCCGTTCCGCCGTCAAGGGGCAGTCCGTTCTCGAATCGCAGGTCGCCTCCAAGCTGATGAACCGTTTCCGCCAGCCGAAGGCGGCACACCTGCCTCATGAAGAGCTGACGGAACGCGAAATGGAAGTACTGCGCCTGATCGCCTCGGGCAAATCGAACCAGGATGTGGCCGACGAGCTGTTCATCGGCATCAAGACAGTGAAGTTCCACGTCACCAACATCCTGGCGAAGCTCGGCGTGGAGGACCGTACGCAGGCGGCGATTTATGCCTATAAGCACGGTTTGGTGGAGTAAAGGGAATAAATCACGGTCCGTTAGCGGCGGCTGGCGAGATGGTTCGTTGGCAAGTGATGTGACGATGGAGGAATATTCCTTGCGAGAAAAGCACCCAAAGGCGGGTGCTTCTTTTTTGTTTTCCATATATTCTTAATTTTTTCTTATCTGTGAAAGTTTTTGCCGGCTTCCATCGTCTATTTAAGTAGATGAATTAAGGGCTACCGGCCGGAAGGAGAGCAGGGCGTCCTGCGGGTGCAGGGGACCTTCATTAACCATTGGAGACATGACGAATGGTTGATTCGCGATGCGGCCGGTAAGGAGTATGAGGTGCAAGGGCGGGGAGTTAGTTCACAGGGAGTTGCTGTGCGGGTAGATAAAGTTGTACTTGAGGGCGAGTACCCCGGCAAAGATTTCGCCTTCCGGATCCCCGGGCTGGCCGGCATACCGGAGCGGCTGACGCTTGTGCGCAAGGTGATCGACAGAACGTATCGAGATGTCTCATGGTCTACAGACATCAAGGAGAGGAGATGACGGCCGTGGCATTAACGCTGCGGAAGGAGACCGTTTCGGGTCCGGCCTGTGCGGAGAAAGCCGCCATACTGAGAGAATATGAGGATTATGCTTATCAAATCGCTTTTTACCTGCTGCAGGATGCGGCGATGGCAAGGAAGGCGGCGGAACAGGCGTCGCTGCAGCTCTTCGGCGATGATTCGTTCTTCGGCATGCCGGTGCCGCGGCGGCCGGCCTGCGTCAAAGCGGAAGCCATGCGCCGCGCGCTTCAAGAAAAAAGCAAAGGATTGGCTCGGCGACCTTCGGTTGAGTAATTGGCCGAAGGTTTCTTTTTGTTGGTTGGATTATGCAAAATATGGTATGTACTGGCGCCCATTCATTGGTTAGAAGTCCAATCCTCGTCCACCCGAACATCATACTTATAAGCGATAGGCATAGGAGGGGAGGGTGAGCAGGATTACTTCTTTATGTTGTCCGGAAAAAGGAAAAGTCTTGAGAAAGAGAGGCCGGCGCAGACTCGCAGGGAAAAGCCATGAATGTGCGGGAAAGCCTAAAAAGAAGCGGAAAAACGCCGTGAAGCCGGCAAAGCATCGCGCGAAGAAAAAACGTTCCGAGCGGGAGTCCGCATGCCGTAAAGTGAGAAGGCTTAAGCGTTGGCGGGGTAAGCAGGGACGAACGGGCAGGCGGGGGCGAAAAGGACGCCGGGGTTATCCGGGAATGCCGGGTCCGTCTGGACCCCCGGTGCTTCGGGCGCACCCGGTCGGCAAGGCCCCACGGGTTCACCCGGTACGCAGGGTACCCCGGGCGACCCGGGGCTT
The DNA here is from genome assembly GCA_024704175.1 of Paenibacillus sp. P25. GTDB lineage: Bacteria > Bacillota > Bacilli > Paenibacillales > NBRC-103111 > Paenibacillus_G. The sequence goes on along the minus strand of CP085629.1, from coordinate 5,314,853 downwards.
CAGGGGCCTGCCGGATCGCCTGGCGCACAAGGGCCCCCGGGCACAATGGGGGCACAGGGCTCTCCGGGACCCCAGGGGCCTGCGGGTCAGCCTGGTCCGCCCGGCCCGGCAGGTCCCCAAGGTCCGCCCGGCCCCGTCATCATCCCCGGCATCTCGATTCTTCCAACGGCCAACCGTTATTTTTATTCTCCCGATTCGGATCTGGATTTGTCGGCGACGGTTGTCATTCCTGCAAGCGAGTTTACCAATGACGACGGGGTGGCGGCAACCTTTTTTTGAGGGGCTCGGTCCCGATGCTTTTAATAATCTTTACATCAACGGGATTCTGCAGGAAAGCGGCTCGTACGGCGTGAGCGATTCGGCGCTTACCTTTAGTCCCGCGGGAGGGACAATTTATGCCGGGACTCCCATTATTCTTGAAACGGTACGGCTGTCGGCCCAAGTGACCTATTAAAAATAAGCAAGAAGTACTGCTAGATTCGCCGTTCTTTTCATAGACGCGATTGCATTTATTGAAGTAAAGGAGGTGGAAATGAATGCCAATTGTCAGACCCTATGTGAACAGCAGACGCTATAGTTCGACTGCAGGAGCAGGAACGGGAACAGGGGCCACTTTTGCCATCGCCGCTACTGCTTTTACGGATGATACGGGTGCTGCCGCGACCGCTTTCCCCGCTTCGTACTCGTATTACAATTTTTATATCAACGGTGTTCTTCAAACGGCCGACACATCTACGGTTACCACTACGGCCATTACGATCCCGGGCGGAAACGTGCTCGATGGGGGGACTCCGATTATCGTTGAATTTGTCGTCACCTAACCCGGTCAGGATGTGAATGAACAGCAGCGCCGCGGCGGTAAATCCGGCGTCTGCTGTTCTGCCCGGCCGACTTTGGACAAGCCGCCGGTTTAACGGAAGCCGGGGAGCAGAGTTGACATCTTTTCTCCCGTTCCAGTATGATTGGTAATTAACTTCACTAAAGGAGCTTGTCTCTTCATGGATTGGGTACAATGGATCGTCATCATCGCCGTGGTCGCAGTGTGCATCTTGTTCATGCTGTTCGTCGGCAAAAAATATTTGAAATAATCCTTAACCTCTCGGGCGTTCCGTTCATACGATAAAGTACTTCCGTGTTACCCGTATGAATGGAGGTGCGCTGATGATCCGCAAGCGCATACCGCAGCAGGATGACCGCACGATCTATACCCTGGCGACGGATCTGCTGCTGCCTTTTGCCAGACAAACCTTTCCCCACCTGGGCTTGACCCCTGCGATCCTGCGCAGTCGGCTGGAGCCGTGCCAAACGTATGTATTCGCCTCGGCGGGCCGGCGTCCGGTTGCCTTTATCACCCTTCGGCCGGAGAAGGATGCGCTGCTCGTCGATATGCTCGCCGTCCACCCGCGGGAACAGGGCAGGGGCGTAGGTTCGCGGCTCATGAAGTTCGCCGAGCGCTTTGCGGGGAAAGAAGCCGCCGGGAGGTCCGGCTCTGGGTCGATGAAGCGAACCATCAGGCGCAGCGCTTTTACATGAGGCATCAGTATGAGCCGATCCACTACGACCCCGGTCTGCATTGTTATTTAATGCGAAAGTACTTATAGCGTCAGCCTCATCCAACCAAGGCCCTCCGGCGGAAGCCGGACGGCGCTTTGGTTTTTTTGTGTCCCGGAGAGAGGAGCGGGGCCCCTCTCCCGGCCTGGGTTTAGCTGCGCCCGGCTGTCAAACGACGAGGACCATGGCAATCATCGGAAGGTCGAGCGTAATGGGTCCTGCGCCGGGAAGGCCCGGCGGTATAAAGGGGGCACCGGCAAGGGATAAGACGTTCGAATCCGTCTGTTTCCGTTTCTTCCCTTTGGGGGAACCGGCGCCGGCGTTCTTCTGACGCAGTCCGGCGGCCTTGCCCCGGGAACGCTTCGTGGCGACCCCGGCCGGCGTATCGTTTAATACGAGCTTCTCATTTTCCAAACGGCTCAGCGTTCCGATCAGCTCGGTGCCATCCCTTAAGACGACGAGCACCGTCTTGCCGAAATGCGGCCTGCATTCCTGAATATTGTTCGGGTTAATCGGCTGCACTGTCGTTTACACCTCCAAATTCGATGTTCTACACTGCAGTCTATGCCCGGGATGGGTCGCGGGTCTGGACGGATGCCGGGGATGCCGGCGCCTATTTTTTAGGTATAAGCCCCCTGACATCGGGTCATACTGGTTGATAGATTGATAGATTCGGAGAAAAGGGGTGCGGCGCGATGCGGAAAGGGCTGGCGATGATGCTTGGATTTACGGCGGTACTGGGGCTTTGGATATGGTCGGCGACCGGGTCCGCCGCAGACGGAAGCGGGGTTTATGCGGATGGCCGGTCGCTGCTGAAGGAAGCCGCGCGCGCTAGTGAAAGCGTCGGAGCCGGTGAAGCTGGTGCTCAAGAAATCCGGCCCCTACCGCGCGTTCTCCGGTGGCGAAGAGTCGCTGAGAGACGGCAACGAGCTGAGCCGCCGTATCGGCCTGCCGCAAGCAGACCGCCTGGAAGAGCAGGAAGGCGAACGCGTATACCGTCAGGAGGCGAAGACTCCCGAAGGCTGCACGCAGACGCTGCTGCTGGCCGAGATCGAGGCGGGGCAGTCGTTCGCGATCGTGAAGTATGAATGTACGCTTGGCCTCGCGGATGCGGCGGCGGTCATGGCGCACCAGCAGGAGCTGGATGCGAAGCTGGCAGGGCTGCATTTTGACGGGAGATGGAATGTCATGGTGCAGGGGAGCTGGCCAGGCAGGACGAGGTGCAGCCTGAGGCTCTGCTGGACGGGGTGCGGCAGGCGTTTCATGCGAAGGAAGCGGAGCGATATACGGACAGCGGTACGCTGAGCATCTCCTACAGCTCGGATATCCTGCATGAATCCGTCATGAGCGGGAACCGCACAATTCACCTCCAGGCTGCGCTGCACCGGGACTCGGTGAACAAGTCATGGCGCCTGACGCTGGGCACGCCGGTCATTACGACGGAGTATTGAATATAGAAGCAGTTTTGGTTATGCTAAGGGGGTACAGAGCAAACAGTCAGTCCTTACCAAAAAATATAGAAGAAAGAATGAGGGAACCATGACGAGTGCCGTATACCTGATTTTCGGAGCGACCGGGGATTTGGCCCGGCGCAAGCTGTTTCCGGCGTTTTACGCCTTGTACCGCGAGCGCAAGCTGGGCGACCGTTTCGCCGTGATCGGACTGGCCCGCCGTCCGCGGACCAATGAGCAGTTCCGTGAGGATCTGCACGAATCGATCCAGGAGTTCGCCCGTTATAACGTGACGAAGGACGAGCAGTGGGAATCGTTCGCCGAGCACTTTGAGTACATGTCGCTGGACATTAACAATGTCGACGGCTTCCGCCAGCTGCGCGAGCTGACGGACAAGCTCGACGACAAGTTCGATGTGGGCGGCAACCGGTTGTTTTATCTGGCGCTGGCGCCGGAACTCTTCGGCGGCGTGTCCCACAATCTGAAGGCCGGCGGGATGCTGGATGCGAGCGGCTGGAACCGGCTGGTGATCGAGAAGCCGTTCGGCTACGACCTGCCTTCGGCCGAGAAGCTGAACGCAGAAATCCGCCAGGTGTTCGACGAGCAGGATGTATACCGGATCGACCATTATCTCGGCAAAGAGATGGTACAGAACATCAACGTCGTGCGTTTTGCCAATACGTTCTTTGAGCCGCTGTGGAACAACAAGTACATATCCAACATTCAAATCACGCTGAGCGAAACCGTCGGCGTCGAGGAGCGGGGCGGTTATTACGACCGGTCGGGCGCACTGCGCGACATGGGCCAGAACCACATGCTGCAGATGCTCGCCGTCATGGCGATGGAGCCGCCGAGCCGGCTGCATCCGGAGGATATCCGCGACGAGAAGGTAAAGGTGTTCCGTTCGTTGCGCGGCTTTCAGACGGCGGCCGAGGTACGGGCGAATACGGTGCGCGGACAATATGTATCCGGCAACGTGAAGGGTCAGCAGGTGCCGGGCTACCGCGAGGAGGACTCGGTCAATCCGGAGTCGACGACCGAGACATATTTCGCCGCACGGGTGTTCGTGGACAATTTCCGCTGGGCCGGCGTGCCGTTCTATATCCGCACGGGCAAGAGGTCGCCGGTGAAGACGACCGAGGTCGTCGTCGAGTTCAAGAACGTGCCGAATAATGTGTATCTGTCCCGCAAGCACCGGCTAGAGCCGAACCTGCTGGTGTTCCGGATCAATCCGATGGAGGGCATTTACTTCAAAATCAACGCGAAGCGACCGGGCTCCGAAGGCACCGTCATTCCGGTGGCGATGGACTTCTGCCAGAGCTGTCAGGTCGGACTCAACACGCCGGAGGCCTATGAGCGGCTCTTGTACGATGCCGCCCGCGGCGATTCGACCTACTTCACGCGCTGGGATGAAGTGGCGCTCGCTTGGAAGTACGTGGACAAGATTGCATCCGCTTGGGGAGAGCGGACGGAAGATCTGCACATGTACGCTGCCGGAACCTGGGGGCCGGAACGCGGTCAGCGAACTGGTGGCCGAGGACGGCTTCCGGTGGTGGCCGGTGAATGGTCAGCATGAAGGCGAAGTAGCCTGGGAGTTTGCCCAGCGCTAACTTCGGAAGAAGGTAAGCGAAAGAACGGAGGAGGCGGGAGACCCCGATGTTCAAGCTTTACGATATTTCTTCAGTGATCCGCCCGAATATGGCGGTATGGAACAACAATGCCGCCGTGCGGCCGGTATTCGAGAATACAAGCAATCATCAGACGGGACAAACGCACGGCACCCGGATCAGCCTCGATGCGCATACGGGCACGCATTTGGACGCGCCCCTGCATATGCTGGACGGCGGTGCGACGATCGAGACGATTCCGCTGCAGGATTTGATCGGTACGGCGCGGGTGCTGGACTTGACCGGGGTCCGGGATGCCATTACGGCAGAGGACCTGAAGCCCTTCGCGATCCAGCGGGGGAATGGATTTTGTTTAAAACCCGCAATTCCTTCACGGAAGGGTGGGATGACGGCTTCGTGTTCCTGCGGGCGGACGGGGCCGCTTATCTGGCGGAGCTCGGCATCAAAGGCGTCGGAACCGACGCGCTCGGCATCGAGCGGTCCCAGGAGGGATACCCGACGCACCGGACGCTGATGCGCGGCGGGGTGCTGATATTGGAAGGGCTTCGCCTTAGCGAGGTGCCGGCGGGGAGTTATTTCTTCGTGCTCGCGCCACTCAAGCTGGAAGGGATCGAAGCCGCACCGGCGCGCGCTTTTTTGCTCGGGAGTTAATATGCAGGATGGTGGAGGACGGCCTTGCCTTTAGGGGAGGCCGTTTTTATTTGTTGATAAGATTTTATAAGTTTTCGTAACTTATAGCTTCGCATCAACCTTGTTAAACGCGCTGGTCCTTGCAAGACAAGGACGGCGTAGTCGTTTATCTTGGCAGACAGAGCCCGGTACCACGAAGTTCCGTAGTGCAAGCGCTCCGAAAAAAGCTATAATACAAGGATGGGGGATTTCCCTCCCGTTATACAGAATCAGGGGGCATACGCTATATGTCACGACGCGCTTTTATCCGCTGGATGCTGGGTCTGCTGGTCATGATCGGGGCGGCGGGGACCGGGCTGTTCAAGGTGCTGCAAAAAGCGGCGGATTCGCCGGCGGCCGGCGGCGACGAGGAAGCGGTGGTGCTTCAGAAGCCCGAGCCGCGACCGGAGGTCCATACCGCCGCGGCGGACGGGAACGGACCGCTCTTTTCTTTTATGATCCTAAGCGACCTGCACATCTCGACTTATGATCCGCTGACGGTCCAGCATATGAAGGAAGCGCTCGAGGATATCAAGCGGCTCGATTCGCCGATCGATACGATCGTGATCACCGGCGATTTGACCGATTACGGCCGCGACGTCGACTACAAAGAGCTGAAGAAGGCTGCTGTCGGCCTACAAGTCGCCGCCGATTTACGCCAATATGGGCAATCATGATTACTATGACATATGGATCGATAAGAGCGGCGGCTTCAATAAAGAAACGATGCCGAACGGAAAGACCGATAAGATGGCGCGGGAGCGGTTTATGAAGTTCTTCGGCCTCTCCAGCATCTATAACGATGCCTGGGTCAAGGGCTATCATCTGATTCTTCTGTCGCAGGAAGCCTACATGCAGGAGAAGCCCGAGGCCGGTGAGGGAGCCTGGTACTCGGGCGACCAGCTCAACTGGCTGAAGGAGAAGCTGGCTGAGCATAAGGACGGCAAACCCGTCTTCGTCATGACCCACCAGCCGCTCCCGCCCGCAGGACAGGACGGAGGCACGCATCAGCTGATTCCGGCGAGGAAATTCCGCGAGATACTCAAGCCGTACAAGAACGTCTTCGTGTTCTGCGGGCACCGGCATCAGGATTTCCAGGGCACGGTGGAGCACTATGTGAAGGAATCGTTCCATTATTTCCATAATTCGTCCGTTGGACGCGTACTGAACCGCAATTACCAAAGCACCAAGCAGAAGTCTCAGGGGCTGTACGTTCAGGTTTATAAGGACCGGGTTACCGTACGCGGGAGAGAATTTGAGAACCGCGCTTGGCTGAAGGAAGCGGATTGGACCGTGAAGCTGGTATAACCGGAGCGGACCGGATCCGCATTATTTTGAATCATAGAAAGGAACAACCGAGATCATGAGCACCGGAACGACGCAAGAACAATTGAAGAACGAGGTACTGAAACGACGGACCTTCGCTATTATTTCCCACCCGGACGCCGGGAAAACGACACTGACCGAGAAGTCTGCTGCTGTTCGGAGGCGCCATCCGCTTAGCCGGTACGGTTAAGGGCCGCAAGGCGAGCCGTCACGCGACCAGCGACTGGATGGAGATCGAGAAGCGCTGGGGAATCTCCGTTACTTCCAGCGTCATGCAGTTCGATTATGAGGGGCACCGGGTGAACATTCTCGACACCCCGGGTCACCAGGACTTCAGTGAAGACACGTACCGGACGCTGACCGCCGCGGACAGCGCCGTGATGCTGATCGACTCGGCCAAAGGGGTCGAGGCGCAGACGAAGAAGCTGTTCCAGGTGTGCCGGAAGCGGGGAATCCCGATCTTCACGTTCATCAACAAGCTGGACCGGGAAGGGCAGAACCCCTTTGATTTGCTGGAGGAGCTGGAGAACGTGCTGGGCATCCGCTCCTATCCGATGAACTGGCCGATCGGGATGGGCAAGGAGTTCCGCGGGGTGTACGACCGGAAGCTGACGCAGGTGGAGCTGTTCCAAGGCGACGACCACCGCGAAATTCAGGTGCGCAAGGTCAGCGGCTACGACGACCCGATCGTGAAGGAAATCGCCGGCGAGTTTTTCTACGACCAGCTGGTGCAGGACCTCGAGCCGCTGGATGTGGCGGGCGACGAATTCGATTTCGAGAAAGTGCGTCAAGGGGAACTGACCCCGGTATTCTTCGGCGGCGCGATCAACAACTTCGGCGTGCAGACGTTCCTCGAGAACTTCCTGCAGCTGGCTCCGACGCCGACTCCGCGAAAAAGCAACGAAGGCTCGGTGGATCCGCTGAACGAGAAATTTACAGGCTATATCTTTAAAATCCAGGCGAACATGAACCCGGCGCACCGCGACCGGATTGCGTTCCTGCGCATCTGCTCCGGGAAATTCGAGCGGGGGATGTCCGTGAAGCATGTGCGTGTCGGCAAGGAGATCAAGCTGGCGCAGCCGCAGCAGTTTCTGGCACAGGACCGGGATATCGTCGAGGATGCGTATCCGGGCGATATCATCGGCCTGTTCGATCCCGGCATTTTCCGGATCGGGGATACGCTCAGCCAGACGGCGGGGCTGGAATTCGACGAGTCGCCGACCTTCTCCCCGGAGCTGTTCTCGAAGGTGACGGTGAAGAATGCGCTCAAGCACAAGCAGTTTCAGAAAGGCGTCGACCAGCTGACGGAGGAGGGCACCATTCAGGTGTTCAAGACAATCGGCTTCGAGGACCTGATTCTCGGCGTCGTCGGACAGCTGCAGTTCGAGGTATTCGAATACCGCATGAAGGCGGAATACGGCGTGGACGTGCAGCTGTCGCGGATGAGCTACCAGTTCGCCCGCTGGCTCGTCGGCGACGAGGTCGATCCGGCCAAGTTCCGGATCAACTCGCAGCTCGTCAAGGATAAGAAGGATAACTACGTAGCGCTGTTCGAGAACGAGTATGCGCTGCGCACGGCGATGGAGAAAAATCCGAATCTGAAGTTCCTGGAGACGGCTCCTTAAGCCGAGGCTTTTCCAGTACGGGCAGAGGCCCTTCACGAGATCCCGCAAATGCGGCGTTCGTGGAGGGTTTTTTTGTTGTCAGGACTGACCCGCTTCCGGCTCCCATGGGAACGCTTTAGGCGGCTATCCCTGACCAATCTCCGCGCGGAGGCATACAATATTTTGGATTATAAGCTCTGTATGCTGCGAAGGGCGGGCGTCCTCACTTTGAAAATCTTAATTGTGGCTCCGGAACAGATTCCGGTTCCTCCCATAGTCGGAGGCTCCGTGGAAATATGTATAAAAGCGATTGCCGGGGAATTGGCCGAGAGGCATCAAGTGACGGTGGTCAGCCGGCGGCATTCTCGTTATCCGTCCCGATCCGATCGGGGAATTTGACGATCTTACGAGTGGCCGCAGGCTCGCCGGAACGTTATTTAAAGTCTGTTTTAAAACGGGTAAGAAACGAATCCTACGATCTGATTCAAATCGATAACCGCCCTCAATTTGTCGGGCCGATCAAGCGGCTGTTTCCGCAAACGCCGGTCTCGCTGTTCCTTCACTCGCTTACCTTTGTGTCCTCCCCTCTGATCTCGCGCAAAAGGGCGGTCGCCTGTCTATCCAAAGCGGATCTGATCGTAGCCAACAGCGGCTCGTTGAAGGAAGAGCTTGCGAGACGCTTCCCCGCGGTCGCCGATAAGCTGAGCGTCGTATGGCTCGGCGTCGATTCGTCGCGCTTTCAGCCGCCGGATGCCAAAGTAAGAAGCAGGGAACGCAAGCGTTTCAGACTGGGTTCCTCCTTCACCGTGCTCTATGTGGGGCGTATCATTCCGCAAAAGGGCATCCCGGTGCTGATGCGGGCCGTGCGCATGGCCGAGCGGAAAGCGAAGCGTCCGATCCGGTCGCTGATTGCAGGAGGGGGACCCAAAGCTGAGTACCGCGCCTATCTCCAGAACCTTGCTGGGAAGCTGAAGCTCCGTACCCGCTTTCTGGGCAGGGTACCGCATCACCGCATCCACCGGATTTACCGCGCCGCGGACTGTTTTGCCTGTCCTTCCCAGGGGCATGAGGCCTTCGGGCTTGTCAACGTAGAGGCGATGGCTTCCGGTATCCCTGTGATTGCGGCGGATAACGGAGGGATCAAGGAGATTATTCAGGATGGGAAGAGCGGCCTGCTGGTCAAAAAATATAGATCCCCGCAAGGCTATGCGAGGCACATCCTCCGATTAATGGAGTCCCCGGAGAAGGCGCGGACGCTGGGGGAGGACGGGCGAAGCTCGGTACTGGAAAGATTCAGCTGGTCGATGACGGCTGCGAAGCTGGAAGAGTTGTATACCGGGGCCGTATATCCGGGGGCGAGAGAGGTGGCTCAAGATGAGTAAAACCAAATGCTGCGCGTATGTGCTCAGCAAGTGGGCGAAAACCAAGGTGATCCTGCCGAACGAAGCCCTGGCCGCCCATATTCCCGAAACCCGGCGTATGACCCGCCAAGGGCTGGAAATGATGCTGGATCAATACCGAATGGTCTACGTGAAGCCGGACAAAGGAACCTACGGCACCGGGGTTATGCGGGTGGAACGGGAAGACGGCGTGCTCGGCACGATCTACCGTTTTCAGGAAGGGAAGAAAGAACGTTCGTTTTATAGTTATGACGAGATGTATAGGGCCATCAAGAAACGCACCGGAAGACGAATGTATCTGGTGCAAAAAGGCATTCATCTCCTAAAGCATAAGAAACGCCGGTTCGACTTGAGAGTGATGGTGCAGATGAGCCCGAGCAAGAAATGGGTGACCACCGGTATTATCGGCCGGCTTGCCGACCCCAAGAAGGTTGTTACCAATGTTCATAACGGGGAAAGGTGACGCCGGCGGAAACACTGCTCAAAGGGCATATGTCCGGCGATGAGAAGAAGCGGCTGTTTCGGAAGCTGGAGCGGCTCGGTACTTCCGTTGCGAAGCGAGCTGCAGGGCCGTTACCGTCCGCCTGAAGGAGATCGGGCTGGATGTGGCGATCGATCAGAAGCTGTATCCCTGGATTCTGGAAGTGAACACATGGCCGGATCCGTGGATCTTCCGCAAGCTGAAGGATAAGCGGATTTTTCGCAGGATTTACCGCTACAGCAAAGCGTACGGGCGGCTGTGACGAGGAAGAACCGGCAAGGAAGGAAGAAACCCGCCTGGTATGGGCGGGTTTCGGCACGTCTACCCGGATAAACTCGCCGGTCCTTGTGAGACGAGGGCTGTACGGCTGTTTATCCCGGGGGTTGGGTTGAAGCCGCGGCTCCGTACTCCTCGGGGTCCTGCTTCGGAAGGGTCACCGTGAAGGCAGAGCCGAGACCCGGCGTGCTGTCAGCCGCAATCGTGCCGCCGTGGGCTTCGACCAGCCGCTTCACGATGGACAGGCCGAGGCCGGTTTCGCTGTTGTTCTTGGAACGGGAGGGGTCGGCTTTGTAGAAGCGGTCCCAGATCAAGGCCAGCTCCTTCGCGGACATGCCTCTTCCCGTGTCGGCGACGGTAATGACGACGGCCGACTCCGTCTCGGAACCGGTGAGGCGGATGGAACCGTAGTCCGTAAACTGGATGCTGTTCTTGACCAGATTGATCACAATCTGCGTCAGGCGATCATAATCGCCGTATACTTCAAGCTTCGGCGGGCATTCGATCAGGAGATGCAGGCGTTTCTCCTCGATCAGCACCTCAAGCGTTTCGCTGACGAACCCGAACAGCTCGCTAAGCGGCGTCCGGGTTTTATGAAGCGTGATCAGCCCGCTCTCGATCTTCTCCATATCCAGCGGCTCATTGATGAGCCGGATCAGGCGGAACGTCTCTTTCTCGATGATCCCGTAATATTTCATTTGTTCCTCGGGCCGGCTGACCAGGCCGTTCTTGAGCCCTTCGATGATCCCGCGGATCGACGTTAAAGGCGTGCGCAGCTCGTGGGTGACATCCATGACAAAATGGCGCCGCCGCATCTCGAACTGCTTCAGCTTCTCGTCCGCCTGCTCCAGCTGATCGGCCATCGAGTTGAAATCGTTCGCCAGCTCTCCGAGCTCGTCCGAACGGAGAACGGGAGAGCGGGCGCTGTAGTCGCCGGAGGCCAGTCGCCTGGTTGTCAGACGGAGCGACCCGATGCTGCGGCTCATGCTGCGGGAGATCAGCCAGCTTACGGCGACGGCCAGCAGGAAGACGAAGACGATTATGTACAGTATCGCAAAATCCAGCGTTCGCAGCGTGCCCTGGATGCCGTACAGCGGTGAAATCACGAAGAGCTGCAGGTCGCCCTTATTGCTCTTCGGCTTGAGCGGCCGGTACACGACCACCAGCGGTTCCTGCGTATTGCGTTCGACTGTAAAGCCGCCGGTGTCCTTCTCCGCTAGGACTTTGCCGCGCAGCCCGTCGAGGAAGGGCTTGCTTGCGAGCGCCTTCGCCATTTTCGGATCGCGGTAGACGACCTCGCCGTTCTTGTCCATCAGGATAAACGAAATTTTGCGCTCGCCCAGCAGGTCGCGGTAGGTTTGGAGCGCAAGCGAAGGCTCCTCTTCCTCTTTGGAGATGACACGGACGATGACTTTGGCGATGCTGCCGAGCTCCTCGGTTTCGCGGGTGAATAACTGCTTTTCCATGAAATAAATGAAGCCGGCGGACAGCAGGGAAAGGATCAGCGACGAGACAATCAGGTGACTGAGAAATTGACGCTGGAAAAAGGTGAAGCGATACCGGAAACGGCCGCGCGGCGCCTTCATGTTATTCCTCCAGTTTGTAGCCGACGCCCCATACGGTTACGATGAGCGGGTATTCCGGCGTGGAGACTTTATTGCGCAGACGCTTGATATGTACGTCCACCGTCCGCTCTTCCCCCAAATAATCATATCCCCAGATGCTCTCCAGCGACTGTTCCCGGGTGAATACCCGTTTCGGATAACGTACAAACAGAGCCAGCAGCTCAAATTCCTTCGGGGTCAGATTGGTAATCGTGACGTTATTCACCGTGGCGTCGCGGGCCGTCAGATTGACGACGATCCGTTTGTGCCGCACCACTTCGTCGCCCAGGGCTTCCGCCGGATCGGCGTCGGCCGTGCTTGCAGCTCCGCCGCTGTGGTATCTGCGCAGCACGGCCTTCATCCGGGCGATCAGCTCCATCGGACTGAACGGTTTGGTCACGTAGTCGTCCGCGCCGAGCTCAAGCCCGAGGATCCGGTCCTGCTCCTGATCCCTTGCGGTCAGCAGGATGACGGGCGTGGCCAGCTTGCGGCGGATATCCCGGCACAGGGTGATGCCATCTTTGCCGGGGAGCATCCAATCCAGTATGAAGAAATCCCACGTCTCCGTGGCGATGGCTCTCTCCACGGACAAGCCGTCGTGAACGAAGGTGGTTTCGTAGCTTTCTTTGTTGAAAAACAACTGCAGCATTTCGCAGACCGAGCGATCGTCTTCGGCAACCAGCGACTTCATGCGCAACAACTCCCGCTTTCAAAATGACGTATCGGATAAGAAGAAGATAGTTCAAGCATAGTCGCTCCCATACCGCTTTGCAAGAGCTCGGACCGATGGGCAGAGCGGCTAAAATCCGGTTGACAGCATGGGGCTACCGTGAGATAATGAACGCGCGTACATTTTGATTCGAAGGAGGTGCCCCGCTATCGTTACCCGAAAGGAAGTTGCTGAGTTAGCGGGGGTATCCGAAGCTACCGTCTCCCGCGTCTTCAACGGTGTAGGTCCGATGAAGGAGGAGACAAAGCAGCGGGTGCTTCAGGCGACCAAGACCTTAAACTATCATCCGAACGCGATCGCTCAGAGCTTTGCCCGGCGCCGCAGCGGCAATTTGGGCATAGTGCTTCCTTACGTTCCGAAGGTGCATATCTTTTCGACCTATTATTTTTCCGAAGTGCTCAGCGGAATCGGGGAGAAAGTGAAGGAGAAGGAGTACGACATGCTCCTTATGTTCCGCAGTCCCGGTGAAGAAAGCGATTACAGCAGCCTGTTCCGTTCGCAAAAGGTGGATGCGTGCATCATCCTCGGAGCCACCGATACCCCGGGGAGCGGGCCGAGCTGAAGAAGCTGGAGGCGGCGGGCCATCCGTTCTGCCTTGTGAACCAGCATTTTGAAGGGGAACGCTTCTGCGAGGTCGATGCGGATCATGAAGCCGGCGACTACGAGGCCGTGACGCATCTGCTGGATCAAGGCTTCCGGCAGATTGCTTTCCTGAACGGTTCTCCGCAGTATTCCAACAGTGGAGACCGGCTCAAGGGCTATCTCCGGGGGATGGAGCAAGCCGGCGTGATCCGGGCGGATGCCGGGGGGCGTGCGGAGGTACCGCCGCATCTGTACTATGAAGGAAATTACAGCCGTACCAGCGGCATCCGTGCCGCCGCCGCGCTTCGGCCCCATCTGGACCGGGTGGACGCCGTGTTCGTGGCGAACGACCGGATGGCTACCGGTCTCATGCAGGGGCTGCGCGAGTTCGGCGTCCGGCCCGGCCGCGATGTGGCGGTCGTCGGCTACGACGATTCGGATACGGCCCGCGTGACCGATCCGCCGCTGACGAGCGTGGCCGTTCCCTTTTACGAGATGGGGAAGCTTGCGGCCGAGAAGCCGCTGCAGCGGATCGCGGCCTCTGACGGGGAAGCGGAGGAAGGCTTTCAAATCCGGTTGAAGACGGAGCTCGTGGTGCGGCAGTCCAGCAATAAGATGAAATAATTATCGATTCGAATCAGGGAGGGGCAACCGAATGAAGGAAGTTCGAGTGGGCATGATCGGCTACAAATTTATGGGCAAGGCGCACAGCCATGCGTACCGGGATTTGCCGATGTTTTTTCCGAAGGTGGCAAAGCCGGTCATGAAGGCGATTTGCGGGCGCGATCCGCAAGGGGTGGAGCAGGCCGCCGCGCAGTTCGGCTGGGAGCATCACGTGACCGACTGGCGGGAGTCGCTGCAGCGGGACGACATCGATCTGATCGATATCAATGCGCCGAGCGATGCGCATAAGGAGATTGCGCTGGAGGCGGCCAAGGCCGGCAAGCACATCTTCTGCGAGAAGCCGCTGGCGCTGACGCTTTCGGATGCCCGCGAGATGCTGGCGGCGGTGGAAGCGGGCGGCGTGAAGCATATGGTCGGCTTCAACTACCGGTTTGCTCCGGCCGTACAGCTCGCGAAGAAGCTGGTGAGCGAAGGCCGGCTGGGGCAGATTTACCATTTTCGCGCGTGGTTCCTGCAGGACTGGATTATCGATCCGGATTTCCCGCTCGTTTGGCGCCTGCAGAAGGATGTTGCCGGTTCGGGCTCGCACGGCGATCTCGGCGCGCACCTGATTGACCTGGCGCACTTCCTTGTCGGCGATCTCACCGAGGTGATCGGCATGAACGAGACGTTCATCAAAGAGCGTCCGATTCCTTCCTCGATGACGGGGCTCAGCGCCAAGGGCAGCAAAGACGGCCCGAAGGGACCGGTTACAGTGGACGATGCGACGCTGTTTCTCGCCCGGTTCGCGAATGGGGCGCTCGGCGGCTTCGAAGCGACGCGGTTCGCCGCGGGCCACCGCTGCACGAATGCTTTTGAAATCAACGGCGACAAAGGGCGCCGTGAAGTTCGACTTCGAGCGGATGAACGAGCCGCAGGTTTATTTTACGGACGATGCGGAGGACGTGCAGGGCTTCCGGCGTGTGCTCGCGACCGACCCGGCACACGCATATGCTGAGGCTTGGTGGCCGCCGGGCCATACGATCGGCTTCGAGCATACGTTCATCCATGAGACGGTCGAGCTCATGCAGGCGATCGCCGAGGACCGTCCGGCCGTACCGAACTTTAACGACGGGGTGAAATGCCAGCAGGTGCAGGAGGCGGTCGATTTGTCCATTGCCGAACGCCGCTGGGTACGGATCGAAGAACTGTGAGGGAGAGGGATTCCATATGAAAAAAGCATTGATCGTCTGGGGCGGATGGTCCGGGCATCAGCCGGAGGAAGTGGCGGGGATTTTCCGCGAAGTGCTGGAAGCAAACGGCTTTGCCGTAGAAGTATCCGATACGCTCGAAGCGTTCAACGACGGCCAGAAGCTGAAAGCGCTTGATCTGATCGTTCCGGTCTGGACGATGGGCGAGATCACGAAGGAGCAGGCCGGCAACGTCTCGGCCGCCGTACAGAGCGGCGTAGGGATCGCGGGTCGCCATGGCGGCATGTGCGACTCGTTCCGTAACAACGTTGACTGGCAGTTCATGACCGGCGGGAACTGGGTGGCGCATCCGGGGAACGACGGCGTGGAATATGTCGTGAATATCAAGAACAGCACCAGTCCCCTGGTGGAAGGCATCGAAGACTTTACCGTGAAAAGCGAGCAGTACTACATGCATGTGGATCCGGCGGTCGAGGTGCTGGCTACAACCCGCTTCCCGACCGTTCCGGGTCCGCATTCGCTGAACAAGGCCGTCGATATGCCGGTGGTCTGGACGAAGCGCTGGGGTGTCGGCCGCGTCTATTACTGCTCGCTCGGCCATCAGGCGGACATCGTGGAGATGCCGCAGGTGAAGGAACTCATGCGCCGCGGCTTCCTGTGGGCGGCCGAAGGCAAAGCGAAGGCCGCGACCGCGGAACAAGCATCTGCACAGGCCCAGTATACGGGCATGGGCGACAGCAACTAAACCACCCCGGTGAAACCGGTTTTTGGAGGAGACAAGGAATATGTCTAAAGTGAAGGTCGGGATTGTCGGTCATGCGGCAAAATCAGCGGCATTTATTTCAAGAACTGCCAAACGTATCCGAACCTTGAAGTGGCCGCCTGCGCGGATCTGAACCTGGAGCGGGCGAAGGCCAGCGCAGAGGAGTACGGGATTGCCAAGGCCTGCTCCGTATCCGAGCTGCTGGCCGACCCGGAGATCGAGATCGTAATCAATCTGACGATCCCCGCGGCCCACGCCGAGGTGTGCCTGCAGGCGCTGGAGAACGGCAAGCACGTCTACGTGGAGAAGCCGCTGGCCGTTACGCGCGAAGAGGGCCGGGCGATTCTGGCGAAAGCCCAGGAGAAAGGGCGTCTTGTCGGCGCGCGCCGGATACGTTCCTCGGCGGCGGCATCCAGACGTGCATCAAGCTGATCGAGGACGGCTGGATCGGTACGCCGGTAGCGGCGACCGCCTTTATGGTAGGGCGCGGGCATGAGCATTGGCACCCGGATCCGGAGTTCTACTATGCCAAAGGCGGCGGACCGATGTTCGATATGGGGCCGTATTATTTAACGGCACTCATTGCGATGCTCGGACCGATTCGCCGGGTGACCGGATCGACGAAAATTACATTCCCCGAGCGAACGATCACGAGCGAGCCGAAATTCGGCAACACAATCAAGGTGGAAACGCCTACACACGTGGCGGGCATTATGGATTTTCACAGCGGCGCAATCGGTACGATTATCACTTCGTTCGACGTCTTCGGCGGAGCCCAGCTTCCGCGCATTGAGGTGTACGGCGACCTCGGCACGCTCAGCGTACCGGATCCGAACACGTTCGGCGGGCCGGTGCTGCTGAAGCGGCATGACGCGAAGGAGTGGAAGGAAATCCCGCTGAGTCACGGCTATGCCGAGAACGGCCGGGGCCTCGGGGTGCTGGACATGGCTTATGCCATCCGCGCCGGACGCCCGAACCGGGCCGGCGGCGAGCTGGCGTATCATGTGCTGGAAGCCATGCACGGCTTCCACGACGCTTCGGACGAAGGCAAGCATTATGTGATGCAGAGCAGCTGCGAACGGCCGAAGGCGATGCCGCAAGGCCTGGTGTACGGCGTACTGGATTAACGCGAGAGTTGAAGATGCCCCCTGAACGTCCAACACCGGATGGTCCAGGGGTCCTCTTATTTTCGAAGGTCTATAGCGCGTCCGCACGGACGGCATCCTGAAGGGAAGGGTACAGCGGCTGAAAGCCCAGCTCTTCCCGGATTTTCCTTGTATCCACGATCTGATGCCAAGCCGCGTTGAGCGGCCGGCTTGCCGCTTCCTCCGGGGCGGACTCCCCGAACAGCCTCATGATTTCGCCGGCTGAGACCGGCTCCAGATCGGCCACATTATAAATCCGGCCGTCGATGCCCTCCCGTTCGGCGGCCAGCATGAAGGCTTGCGCGACATCCGCATGATGCACCAGATGAATGGGCTGCGCAGGAGTCCACCCCCGAAACCAATGCAGCCCCTCCGTCAGGTGCGGATCCTGCTCCCCGTAAACGAAAGCCAAGCGGACAACGCGCAGTCCGAGCCCGCGGGAGCGGTGAAGCTCCATGAGCGCCTCCTCTGCGGTCGCCTTGGTCGTGGGATAAGGAGCCGCAGGTCGCGGGGGATCCTCCTCGCGAAATAGCCGCTCCCCGTGGCCCGGACCGTAAACCAGGTTGGTGCTGGCAAACACCAAACGCGGCACCTTAGCCTCGAGCGCCGCTTCGGCCAGCGCAAGAGTACCCTGCAGGTTCACAGCCTGCGTTTCCTCGGGCGTTGCGCCGCGGAAGAAGGCGGCCAAATGAATGACGGCATCCGCGCCGGCAACGGCCTGCGTCAGGGTTTCCGGCCGCAGCAGATCCCCCTGTACCGCCTCGGCGCCGTGTGCGATCAGACCCTCAGCCCGCTGCAGGTCCCGGACAA
Organism: Paenibacillus sp. P25; assembly: GCA_024704175.1. Taxonomy (GTDB): domain Bacteria; phylum Bacillota; class Bacilli; order Paenibacillales; family NBRC-103111; genus Paenibacillus_G. Next base: position 5,297,019 of record CP085629.1, on the reverse strand, counting down.
GGATGCGGACCTTGTCTCCGCGGCTTAGCAAACGGGGCACGAGCCGGTCGCCTACTTTCCCCGTAGCCCCTGTAACCAGAATGTTCATATGCTCTTTCCTCCTGTTCGTGCCTTCGGGATCTCTATCCTCTGATTCTCATTATGATGTCTCTATTAAGGACCAGCCAGAGTTGGTTTATCGTAGGATTCCGAGTTTCAGGATAGGGAGACCGAGTTTAGGGGAAGGGGAGGATATCGGTGCCGGCAGGGTGCTTCGAGGAAGCCAAAGAGCCCCGGAAGCATTTCCGAAGGTCGCTTGGGTTTTATGGCTTCGCAAGGCTTCAATCCACGCGCCGGTCCTGACAGGATAAGGACGCGGCGACCGTTTATCTTGGATCCGCCGGTAAACGGGGTTAGGCCAAGTTCTCCTTCAGCGTGGATACCAGCTTATTCTGCACATCGGCTTCGCTGTGCTTCCAGATAATTTCAAACAGAACGCCAAGACCCGGAAGCACCCGTTCTTCCGCGCCGATCGAGTCCTGAATGACCTCGAACAGCTCCTCGTTATTTTTGTCGTGCATACGTTCCACAATCGCTTGTCGCAGGTTTAAATTCATGCCGCGGTATCGTCCTTTCTCATGGAAATCTCAAGCAGAGCCATCACTTTCTTTAATATGTACCGATTCCCGGCGGTTCATGCCTAGATTTTGGTTCGGGGCCGAAGGATTTGGTATAATAAAACCGTGAGAAAGGGGAGGGGCTTCATTGGCTCAAGCGAGAAAACAATTTGCCGTCATCGGCATGGGGCGTTTCGGCTCCAGCGTAGCAAAGACTTTATCCGATCTGGATTTTGAGGTGCTTGCGATCGACAGCGCCGAACAGCGGACCCAGGAAGTATCCAGCTTTGTCACGCATGTGGTGCAGGCCGATTCCACGGACGAGGACGCCATCCGGGCGCTCGGGCTCCGTAATTTCGATGTGGTCATTGTGGCCATCGGGCAGGACATTCAAGCCAGCATTCTGACGACGATTATCGTAAAGGAGATCGGCGTTCCCAAGGTGGTCGTGAAAGCGCAGAACGAGCTGCACGGGCAAAGTGCTGCGCAAAGTGGGGGCGGACAAGGTCATTTACCCCGAACGCGACATGGGTATGCGTGTGGCTCACCACTTGATTTCATCCAACATTATCGATTACATCGAATTATCCGAGGATTACAGCCTCGTGGAAATCCAGGCCTCCGGCGCCATGATCGGCCGCAACCTGCGGGAACTCGACATCCGCGCCAAGTTCGGGTGCAACGTCATGGGAATCAAGACTGGCGAGAAGATGAACATCGCCCCGAATGCCGAGGATATCATCAGAGACAAGGACATCCTGGTCGTCGTGGGCAAGAATACGGACCTCAGGTCTTTGGAAAAGACATTTGCGGAATAGCTTACATACTTCATGAAAAGAGGACGGACGGCAGAATGAGGGAAAAAGATAACGGAGGCAGCAGCGCGGCAGTGATCGAGTCGCTGCAAAATCCGCGGACGAAGCAGTGGACGCAGCTGCTCGAGAAGAAAGGGCGGGACAAACAAGGACGCTTTCTCATTGAAGGCGTCCATTTGGTGCAGGAAGCGCTGCGCTCGGACCTCGTCCCCGAGACGTTGGTCTATTCGGCTGCTCGGCGGGAGGCCTGCGGGGAGCCTGCTGCGGGAAGCCGGCGAGCTGGGCGTGGAGTGCCTGGCCGTCAGCGAAGCGGTGCTGGCCAAATGCACGGATACGCAAACACCTCAGCCGGTGTTCGCCGTCGTGCCGAAGCCGCCGTGGCGGCCGCAGCAGCTCCTGGAGGCCAGCCGCCATAGCGGCCTTGTCGTTGTCATCGACGGCATCCAGGACCCGGGCAATCTCGGCACGATCATCCGCAGCGCCGATGCCGTTGGGGCCACGGGCGTGCTGCTCGGCCGCGGCACCGTCGATCTGTACAACCCGAAGACGGTGCGCTCGACGATGGGCTCGCTCTTCCATCTGCCGATCGCGGAGGGTCCGCTCGGCGAATGGTCGCCCCAAGCGGCGGAAGCCGGCATCCGGGTTGCCGCAACAAGCCTGCAGGGGGCGGTCAGTCGCTACGAGTACGACTTCCGGCCGGCCACGTGGTTTATTATCGGCAATGAGGGCGCGGGCGTCTCGGCGGAAGCGCTGGAGCTGTCGCAGCACCAGGTGCTGATCCCGATGAAAGGCCGGGCGGAATCGCTGAATGCAGCGATGGCCGCGACCGTGGTGCTGTTCGAAGCGATGCGGCGCCGGGAGGGTTAAACGGGGTTCCGGCGATTTTATAAAGAGACTGGTTATAACATCAAAGTAAGGCAACCAAATGGCAGCAGAACCTTTATCGTACAAGGTTTTGCTGCCATTTGCCTTATGCTAAGGAGGCTTCAATTAAGCCAAATCGGTTAAAAATTCCTGTCCAACAATGCCCCTGTCTGCTCTGCAATGACACGAGGCGGTACAGGCATTCCATTCCTGAACCACCATTCCACTGTTCCCACGACAGCCGCCCCAAAGAATTGAAGAATAACCTCTTTGTTTAATCCTTGATTTTTTCCTTCGGTTACATCCACCTCCACTCCATACTCTTGGACGACTAAGTCGAGGAACCGGTCATGCGGAAATGAGCCGCACTTTTCGTATTTAGCATGGTTGAAAAGAACAAATGATTGTCAGCAAAGTATTCGAACCAGACATAATTGCCTTCTTTAAACGTCATTTCAGAGGCGGAATGGCAAAGTTCACGGAGATTGCTAATGTGTTCTTCGATAATCTTATCAAGCAAGTCATATTTATCCATGTAGTGAAGATAGATGGTTCCTCGATTCACATTGGCCCTTTCGGAAATATCCCGGATTGTAATGTCATCGAAGTTTTTTTCAGTCATTAGTTCAAGAATGGCTTTCTTGATTGCTTCTTGAGATTTGAGAACCCTTCGATCCACTTTAGTCATTCTAAAGTCACCCTTCCCAGATAATCGGCAATGATGGATGGTTTGTTGAGTAACCAACATATCGCGAGGTATTGACCATTGAAAGTATTTGGTTTCCGCTTAGAATTATAAACGTGAGTTGATAAAGCAATCAATGTTCATTTTGGTATCAAGTTTTAAGGAGGATGCAATCATGGGCGCATGGTCGAAAGAAGAACTGGACCACATTTCTGAAGCCGACGACCTGCACATCTCGCCATTCCGAGAAGACGGAGTAACATACGGCACCCCGACTTGGATTTGGTCCGTTGTGGTTGGCGGCTCACTCTATGTCCGCGCGTACTACGGGCAGAACTCCCGCTGGTACCAGGCGACCGGTACGGCAGAAGGCGGGGCGAATCACAGTCGCCGGCATGACGAAGGAAGTCACTTTTGAACCGATCGATGGGAGGATGAGCGACCTCATCGACAGTGCGTACCGTGTGAAATACAATGGCGACCCTTATCTAAACTCGATGATCGGCACACGGGCACGTTCTGCAACCGTCCGGATTGTACCGCGCGAAACCAACACCTGATGTCCATCAAGAAAGTCACTCATTTGACTATTATTTAGGTAGGAAGGGAGGAGCAATGAGATGGATTATACGAAACTTGGAAATACCGGCTTGGATGTATCCCGGATTTGTCTTGGTTGTATGGGCTTCGGCGACGCAGAGAAAGGGCATCATCGATGGGTGCTTGATGAGGAACGCGCTCGTCCGATCATAAAAAAAGCGCTGGAGCTTGGAATCAATTTTTTCGATACGGCGAATGTGTATGCTGAGGGAACCAGTGAGGAGATTGTTGGAGGAGCTTTAAAGGAATATGCGAACCGCGATGAAATTGTCATCGCGACTAAGATACATGGACGCATGCATCAAGGGCCCAACGGCGCCGGGCTTTCCCGCAAAGCGATCATGAGCGAAATCGATAAGAGCCTTAAGCGATTGAGAACCGACTACGTTGATTTGTATCAAATTCATCGTTGGGATTACAACACGCCCATCGAGGAGACCATGGAGGCGCTTCATGACGTAGTTAAGGCCGGGAAAGCGCGATATATCGGCGCTTCCGCCATGTGGGCATGGCAGTTTCAGAAGGCGCTGCATGCAGCTGAGAAGAATGGGTGGACCCGATTTGTATCCATGCAGAACCATTTGAACCTTATTTACCGCGAAGAGGAACGGGAGATGCTGCCGCTTTGTAAGGAAGAAAAAATCGGCGTCATTCCATATAGCCCGCTTGCAGGAGGAAGATTGGCGCGGGAGGCCACTACCCATCGTGCCGAAACCGACCAAATTGCAAAACAAAAATATGATGCAACCGCCGATGCGGATCAGCTGGTGGTAGACCGGGTTGCGCGTCTCGCGGATCAACACGGCGTTCGCCGGGTTCATATCGCGCTTGCGTGGCTTCTGCACAAAGAACCGGTAACCGCCCCCATTGTCGGTGCTACGAAAATTTCCCATCTCGAGGATGCGGAAGCTGCTCTTTCCGTTAAATTAACACCTGAAGAAATGGCGTTCCTGGAAGAGCCGTATGTACCGCACCGAGTTGTTGGTCATATTTAACGGCACTTGCATAGGTAAGGTATATTTCACTTCACCTATCGTTCATTTTTTTAGGAACCTGTTCAAAATTTATATATTGTTCTCGTATTGCAGGGGAGAATAATGAACAATACTTGGAAAATAGTTATGCTCGCATGGATTAGTTTCTTTGTCAGTACGTCGGAATATGTCGTCGCCGGTATTCTGGATCAAATCGCAGCCTGGGCAAATATTTCGGTATCCGCGGCAGGACAACTGATTACCGTATTCGCGATCGCTAATGCAATCGGTTCGCCTCTTTTCGTGATGGCGACGACGAAAATGGATCGGCGTCACTTGTTAATGATTTCTCTCGCAATCGTGGTGTTGGGCAGCTTATTGACCGTTACCTTGCCGGGCTTCGGATTTCTCATCGTATCCCGAATTGTACTTGCTATAGGTGGCGGCGTTTTTGTGATCAGCGCAAAAACCGTTGCGGCGAAGCTGGCGGCACCGGGCAAGCAAGCTGGAGCCATCGGCACCGTGATCCTTGGGTTCAGTGCATCCCTGATTGCCGGAGTTCCCATTGGCCGCATCGTGGCCGCAGCATACGGCTGGAAGGTCATCTTCGTCGGCATCGGCATACTTAGCTTACTCGCGATTATCGCTGTGACTCGAACGATTCCGCCAACTGATGGTGATGCTCCTGTTCCTCTCGGCAGACAGCTGGTGCTTTTGAAGAATCCGGAAATCCTAAGTGGCTTTGGCGTCGCGTTCTTCTGGCAGTTAGGATATGCCATGCTCTATGCCTATATTGTCCCTTTCCTGCTGAACGTTACATCCATGAGCGAACGGGAAGTGAGCGCTGCTCTCTTTGCCTTTGGCATCGCTACCTTAATCGGTTCAAAGTTCGGCGGGTTCATGACGGATCGGATCGGTATAACCAGATCACTTATGGGCGGCATGCTAGTTCATGTCATAGCCCTGGTGCTGCTGTCCAGTATCGCCAAATCAACGGTCGTTGCCATTCCTCTTCTTATGCTGTGGGCTTTCTCGGCGTGGTCGTCCGGTCCGGGCTTGCAGTTTAATCTCGTTGCTCTAGCTCCGGAAGCTTCCGGAATTATGCTGAGCCTGTACGGCTCCATTTTACAGCTTAGCATTACTGCAGCCGGTGGAATGGGAGGGATTGCCGCAGGGACTGCATCTACGCAGGCGGTTGGTTGGATCGCGGTCGCGTCCGTCGCTATCGCCGCAATTCTAGCGGTGGTCTCATTCCGCCGTAAAACAAGCAGGAGGCTTAGTTATGGATCGAATTGAAAAAAGCCAAGAGACGTATAAACAGCTATTTGGCGATGGAGTACCGGCGGCCTACGCTACCGATCCTGATTTTCAGGATATCCTGAGCCGCTTCATTTTCGGGGAGGTTTTTCATCAAGGCGACCTGGATCACAAGCGGCGTGAGCTTATCACCCTGGTGGTGCTTGCAACCAATCAAACCTTGCCCCAGCTCAAGGCACATGTTCATGCCGCATTGAACGTAGGACTCTCGCCGGTGGAAATCAAAGAAGCCATTTACCAATGTGCACCTTACCTCGGATTCCCCAAAACGCTAAACGCCCTCACGGAGGTCAACGAAGTCTTCAAAGCCAGAGATATTGCATTGCCGCTCGAAAGCCAGAAGCAGGTGGAAGAAGAAAACCGGTTTGACAAGGGGCTTGCCGTGCAGGTAGAGATTTTTGGGGATATCATTGCAAAAATGCGGGAGAGTGCCTCATCCAATCAAAAGCATATACAGGACTATCTTTCCGCGTTCTGCTTTGGCGACTTCTATACCCGCGGCGGCCTTGATTTAAAGACGCGAGAATTGCTGACTCTCTGCATTGTGAGCAGCCTTGGCGGTTGTGAGAGTCAAGTCAAAGCACATGTGCGGGGTAACCTGAATGTAGGCAATGACAAAGATATGATGATCACCGCCATCACTCATTGCCTTCCGTATATGGGTTTTCCGAGAACACTGAACGCTTTAGCTTGCGTCAATGAAATAATTCCTGAAAATGAAGAACTGCAAAAAACCGAACAATGATGCAAGGAGACAAAATCATGTTTAACGAAACTTATAAATTATCGAATGGTATAGAAATTCCAAAATTGGGTCTTGGCACCTGGCTGCTTGACGATGAACAGGCGGCACAGGCCGTGCGTGATGCGGTATCTATCGGATATCGCCATATGGATACGGCTCAGGCTTATAAGAATGAAGCTGGAGTAGGCGAAGGCATCCGTTCCTGCGGTGTCGCAAGAGAAGATCTTTTCATCACGACCAAGGTTGCTGCAGAATTAAAGACCTATGATGCCGCTGCGCAGTCCATTGATGAGTCTTTAGCAAAATTGGGACTGGATTACATTGACCTTTTGATTATCCACAGCCCTCAGCCTTGGAAGGAGTTTCGTGAGGAGAACCGTTACTTCGAGGAAAACAAAAAAGTTTGGAAAGCGATGGAGGATGCTTATAAGACGGGCAAAGTAAAGGCGATCGGTCTTTCCAACTTTCTTCAGGATGATGTAGAGAATATTCTTGCAAGCTGCGAGATCAAGCCTATGGTAAATCAGATCCTGGCACATGTGAGCAATACGCCTTTGGAGCTCATTGAATTCTGCCAGAAGAATAACATCCTGGTAGAGGCCTATTCACCCATTGCACACGGTGCGGTCCTTGATCATGCAGAGATTAAGGTCATAGCTGATAAGTATGGAGTATCTGTTGCTCAGCTTTGCCTGCGATATGATATCCAGCTTGGTCTTGTAGTCATTCCTAAGACGGCAAATCCGGATCACATGAGAATCAATGCAGAGCTTGATTTTGTTATCAGCGACGCAGATATGGAGACTTTGAAGAATGTGGAGCACATCCAGGATTATGGTGAGCATAGCTTCTTCCCGGTATTCGGCGGGAAATTAAAGTAAACAGGTGGAGGAGTAACAATGGCAAAGCATGAAGAAGTAAAGAATGGCGTTATTTTCCCGGTGGGCGAAAAAAATGAAGCATATGCACAATATTTTGTGGGACAAAGTTATTTGAAAACATTAATTGCTGATCCTAAAGTGAATGTTGGTGTTGGGAATGTGACCTTTGAACCGGGATGCAGAAATAATTGGCACATTCATCGTGATGGATTTCAACTTTTATTAGTAACGGGCGGCGAAGGCTGGTATCAAGAAGAAGGAAAACCCGCTCAATTCTTAAAAGCCGGTGATGTGATTGTCACCCATGATGGAGTAAAGCACTGGCATGGCGCTGCAAAAGACAGCTGGTTTGAACACATTGCCATCACTGCAGGTAAACCGGAATGGTTGGAGCCGGTAACCGATGAGGAATATAACAAATTGAAATAATAACTGAGGATCAGCATTGCCCTGTTATACAGGGCTCAGCCTGTAGACAAAGCTCCGTCCGGAGAAATGGTCTACAGGCTTTTTGTCCCACTTAAGTTGAAGTAACTAAGTGAACCTATTTTCAGTTCTTCTCGAATGCAGCGCGATTCTTTATAATGTTAAAAGAATCACGGATTGGAATTGTCTTGGAAGAGAATTCTAGACTCGGGCCTAAGCGCTCATAGGAGGATAACAGGAATATGAAAACGATTAAGCTTGGAACCAGCGCATTGGAAGTACCGGTGATTGCGGTCGGCTGCATGCGCATTAACTCGCTGAGCAAAAGCGAAGCGGAGCGTTTTGTTCAGTCGGCGCTGGAAATCGGGGCGAATTTCTTCGACCATGCGGATATTTACGGCGGCGGCGCCTGCGAAGAGATTTTTGCGGATGCCATCCGGATGAACGACGATGTTCGGGAGAACATCATCCTGCAGTCCAAATGCGGCATCCGGAAGGGGATGTTTGACTTCTCCAAGGAGCGTATTTTGGAGTCGGTGGACGGCATTCTGAAGCGGCTGAAAACCGACTATCTGGACGTCCTGCTTCTGCACCGTCCGGATGCCCTCGTAGAGCCGGAAGAAGTTGCCGAGGCATTCGATCTTCTGGAGAGCTCGGGAAAGGTGAGGCATTTCGGGGTGTCCAACCAGAATCCGATGCAGATGGAGTCGCTGAAGAAGTTCGTGAAGCGACCGCTGGTGGCCAACCAGCTCCAATTAAGCATCACCAACGCCAACATGATCTCGAACGGCATTAACGTGAATATGGAGAATGAATCGGCCGTGAACCGGGACGGCGACGTGCTGGATTACTGCAGGCTGCACGACGTTACCATTCAGCCCTGGTCGCCTTTCCAATACGGATTTTTCGAAGGCGTCTTCCTCGGCGACGACAAATTCCCGGAACTGAACCTGAAGATCGACGAGATCGCGGCAAAATACGATGTGAGCAACACGACCATCGCCATCGCCTGGCTCCTGCGCCATCCCGCCCGCATGCAGCCGGTCACGGGTACCATGAACATTGAGCGGTTAAATGATTGCTGCAAAGCAAGCGACATTTATTTAACGCGCGAGGAATGGTACGAGATTTACCGCGCCGCCGGCAACGTGCTGCCGTAAACAACTGAGCGACCATACCAAGATAAAGCCAACTGACGAGCATATCAACTCGCAGTTGGCTTTTATTCACTTATCAGGGCTTGGAACCGGCCTTGCTCATTTCCTCGAGCATCCGTTGTCGAACGATCACGGGGTTGAGATCGGGGAGGTGATGTGCTTCACATACTGCGGGGCGCTAAGCTCGATTTGCTCATCGCTCGCCTTGACCGCGCCGTACAATTTATAATGCGGCAGGAAGGTCATGCCGATCTGGCTCGCGAACGCTTGCAGGGGCCGGACCAGCTCACTGATGGTATAGCCGATTAAGCCGCCAGACTGGTAGGACGATTCCTCGCCTCCAATCGACATGGCCAAGACAAGCTCTTTCCCCGCAACCGCTTTCCCGCCTTCCCCGAACAGCCAGGATGTCGTAAACACGTCGTCAAGCCATTGCTTGAGCAAAGCCGGCGCGCTGTACCACTGGATGGGAAATTGCAGCACGATGCGTTCATGCCGCGCAATGAGGTCCTGCTCCTTCTCCGAGTTGATGGCAAAATGGGGATAGGCTTTATAAAGTTCATGAACCGTGATTAGGTCGGGGTATGCGTGCAGCTCTGCCAACCAGCGCTTATTGACGCGCGATTGTTCGATCTTCGGATGAGCGGCAATGACGAGAATTCTCATCGATCTCCTCCTTTAGCTTCGGCCTCGATGGTCTCTTTCATGACCTCGGCTCCGCGATTGACACGCGCTTCAATCTCGGGGGCGAGATGCTCCGGCAGGAAGTCGGTGATCCAGACCAGCCTGGCTCCGCCGCCATCATGGGGAAAGACTTGGAAGGAGGCATGATGATGCAATAGGGGCATGCGCCCTTCTTTGACCGCGTACGCCATTCGGCGTTCCGATGCATCGACGGAAACGATGAGTTCGCGCACCATACCGCCGTTCGGCAGGATGAGCGTTCTTTCGTGACCGTCCATCAGAGTGTTCTCGGTATAGCCGGGGACCAGACGATGATGAACGGCACCTACGTCGCTGACCGCGCCCCATACCTGCTCGGGCGAGGCATCCAGTATGATTTCCTTGTAAATCGTTGACAAAAGATCACGCTCCTTGACCTTATTATATTTTTGATTGAGTTCTCAGTCAACCATAATCTGTAAATTTAATCCGGCCTGAAAAACGAAACGGCCGATTCGGCGATCTGCCGGAACTTCTCGTTCATGATGCTGCTGATTTCCGTCTCCGTGAGGCCCTGGGCGACCAGATCCTGCAGCAACTGATCCAGATAGTTCATACCTTGGGAGATTGCTCCCCAAAACTGCATGGCCATCAGATTGGCGTCCCCTTGACGGACGACCCCTTGACGAATGCCATTGTCGACCGCTTGCGCCATCGGCTGGATAAAGCTCTTCATCCATTCGAAGGGCGACAGTTCCCCAGGCTCATACAGATGATGCAGATCCAGGCCGATTCGCATGTAGAAACGCTGGGTCTGAGGATCCTTGATGACACGCCCGCAGATGAGCAGGGCGTAGTTCCGAAGCTGTTCGAGCACCGGCGCATCCTGTTCGAAGTATTCGGTTGTGAAGCGAAGGGACTGGTCCATCATACTTTCGTATAGCTCGCGGAAAAGCCTCTTCTTATTCTTGAAGTAGTAATACACCAGCCCATGGGCAAGGCCGGCCTGATCGGCAATATCGCTGAGGGTCGCGACCGAATAGCCCTTGGCTACATAGACCTCAATAGCCGCCTGCAAAATTTCCTGCTTGCGCTGCTCGCGAATGAGCTCGTTCTGTTTGTCCGTACGGGGAGACATGGGATCACACCTTGGTTTCATATTTGTCTATTCCCAGTATACGGCACATAGGCCAAGATGGAAAACGTAAGATTCCGGGGAACCGCTGGGGCGTTATCTGTTGCGGTTAGGCCGCGTAAAGCGGAGCTTTCGTAAGAAAACTCATGATAACAAAAGAATAGCCGAACTGTAAGCGGCGACAAACGAAGGATTTTCCATCGAGCGCCGCGATTTCGCTTGGAAGGGGATTTTACATTTTGCAGCGGCGAGCGTAATATTCAGTTCATCAACCGAATATCGTTCCTGATTCGCTGAATCCGCAAGGAACGGGGAACCAAACGCGATAACCGTTAAATCGGCCCGTCGCATGGGGTGAATCCTCTGGGCATGCATGCATCGAAAGCCCAGGGGTAGGGCAATCTCACTGCCCGAATCCGTCAGCTAACCTCGTAAGCGTCGCATGAGAGAGGATGACCGCCATGATCAATGAACATTGACCACGGAGTGCCATGCGCCTCTGTGGTTTTTTATTGCCCGAAATTCGAAAACGTGATGAGGAGACGAGGTCCAATGCTAAAAGAAGAAGCCAAAAAATTGACAGGTGCTCACCGGGATGTCAGCAAATTTATTGTGCATGTGGCCGACCGGATTAACGATAAAGAGCAGGGCCATTATGAGGAGGTGGCCCGCGCCCGAATCGGCGGCGATCATGAAATATCGGGTGAATATGAAGCCGGCCTCCGGAAAGGACTGCAGCTGGCCCGTGCCGCGATCTTGGAAGTTCTGGAAGAAACGGTCGATGACGAGAACCATAAAGGAGATAAACACTATCGGCCGCATTTTAAAGACGGGATCCAATAGATATACCACGAAAAACAAAAAGTAAGATGAAACGATAACCTTGGAAAAAGGCCGGTTCCTAGAGCGGATGGAGCCGGCTTTTATGCCGCAAGTACGGTCGCCAGAGCGGCTAAAGCAGGGAGCCCTTGAACGAACAATATCGACCTTTTGGCAGTCGCACTTCCATAGATTGCGGCAACAATGACACAACCGAGAAAGAACAGTTGAAGCTGGTGGCCGAAGGCCGGATTGGGGTGGATAAGCCCCCAAGCTAGACCTGCCGCCAAAAAACCGTTGTAAAGCCCTTGGTTGGCGGCAAGAGATTTCGTCTGTTCTGCGTAGGCTTCATTGGTACCGAAAGCTTTTCTTGCCCTTGGGGTAGTCCACATAAACATCTCAAGAATTAAAATATATACATGCTCTATCGCTACCAACGCGACCAATACCGTACTAAGAATCGCCACTTCTATCCCCTCTTCCGGAAATAATGAGTTTCAAAAATCGTAGAAACCATAAGCCTTTCACTCCCGCCCGACAGCCACTATATCCCATTTGTTCCAAAGCGTCAAGATTAGGAGAGGCGTCCTGTTTTCGTCAACTTGGAAATTTGGGGCATTGAGTTATGAATACTTGTATACAAGTATACTATTGAAACGGGAAGGCGCTTATAGTATATTGGTGTTGTAAAACTCCGGAAATCAGGTGGAAATGATGAAGCTGACCCAGATCTCTAAACAAAGGAAAACATTAGGTGAAAGTGCTTACAAGGAAATTCGGGACGCCATCATTTCGCTGCGTTTGGAGCCCGGGCAAATGGTGTACGAGAATGAGCTCGCCTCCTCGCTGGGGGTAAGCCGGACGCCGGTTCGCGAAGCATTTCTCATGCTGCTCAAGGAGGAATTGATTGAAATTCTTCCGCGCCGGGGAGCCCGGGTGGCCTATCTCTCCAGGAAGAAGGTGGAGGAAGCCCGTTTCATCCGGGAAAGCCTGGAAGTCAGCGCTTTCCGCGAGATTGCGAAGAGCTGGAACGAAGAAGAGGAAATGTACAGGAATGCGCGGGCGCAGGCGGAGGATTTACTCAAGCAGCAGCAGGCGGCCGCGGCGGGCGGGGAGTATATCCCGTTTCTCCATTCGGACGAAGCGTTTCACAATCTGTTCCTGGGGCTGACCGGCAACCAGACGCTGCTGTCCGTCGTGTTCCACATGCGAGGGCATCTGAACCGAATGCGTTATCTTGAGTTGAAAGAAGCCCATCATATGACGATCCTGATCGAGCAGCATGAAAAACTGCTGCGTGCTGTAGCTGGGAACGACGAGCAGGCGGCGGAGCAAATACTGATGCACCATCTGCGGCGACTGGAGCCCGATATTCCGAAGATTATCGCCAAATATGCAGGCTATTTCAAGGAGGATGAGTGAACGGCGGCATTCCTTTGCAGTCGAGGCGGGTTCTCGGACCCGTCGTAAGAAAAAATGGGCTGCTAACTGGTATACAAGTATATGTATACTAGTATTTATATATGGGTGGAGGAGGAACACGCATGTTGGCAGCAGTGATGTTGAAACCGTTTACGATTGAATTTCAGGATGTGCCGCGGCCCGTTCCCGGTCCCGGGGAGGTGCTGGTTCGCGTGAAAGCGGCGGGAATTTGTGGCGGCGACGTTCACTTCTATGACGGCTCGAATCCGTACGCCAGGTATCCGCAAATCTTCGGCCATGAGCTGGCGGGAGTGATCGAAGAGACCGGACCGGGGGTAACCGGACGGCAAGCGGGGAGAGCGTGGTCATCGAGCCCGCCGTGCCCTGCGGGGCATGCTATCCGTGCCGTATCGGCAAATACAACGCCTGCGCGAATATCGGCATGATCGGCTCTGTGCGTGCCGGGGGTTCGCGGATTACCTGGTGGTGCCCGAACGCCAGGTCCATCCTATGCCGGAGGGGATGAAATTTGAAACGGGTGCGCTGTGCGAGCCGTTCACGATCGGCGCGCAGGCGGTAGAGCGGGCGGGGCGCGGGACGGGGAGACCGTGACGATTCTGGGCTTGGGGCCCATCGGGCTGGCCGTTCTTGCCCAAATCAAGAAGAAGTATAAGGTGCAGGTGTTCGCGGTAGACCCGGTCCCGGAGAGGCTCGCGCTCGCCGCCAGGTTCGGGGCGGATGTCCTGATCAATCCGAAGGACAAGGATACGCTTCAAGCCGTGGACGAATGGACTCATGGCGAAGGGTCCAACGTGGTGATCGAATGCGCCGGTCTTCCTCTTACCATCGGCCAAACGATTCATCTGGTCAGCCCCGGCGGGCGGATCGTCATTGTGGGTCTGACCGGCAAGGATGTCGTTTTCCCGGGGCAGCTTCTGACCAAAAAGGACGTGGAGCTGCTGGGCACCCGGCACAGCGTGAACAAATTTCCCGGGGTGCTGGCGTTTCTTCAGGAGAATCCGGAAATAAGCGAGGCTTTTATCACCCGGATCATGCCCTTCGCCGCAATCGAGGAAGCTTTGCAGACGGCCCGGAATACCCCGGAGAAGGTAACGAAAATCATTTTGAACTATGAAGATTACCCGGAGGGATAAGAGGATGAGAATGGTATTCAGATGGTATGGGGAAGGGAACGATACGGTGACCCTCCAGCAAATCAAACAGATTCCGGGCGTCGAAGGGATTGTATGGGCGCTGCATGATCTGCCGGCAGGGGAAGAATGGCCGATGGATAAGATCCTGGAGGTGAAGCGGCAGGCGGACGCATACGGATTCCACATCGAGGTGGTTGAAAGCGTCAACATTCACGAAGACATTAAGCTGGGTCTGCCGTCCAGAGACAAGTACATTGACAATTATAAAAGAACGATCGACAAGCTGGGGAAAGTCGGCGTCAAAGTGATCTGCTATAATTTTATGCCTGTCTTCGATTGGATCCGGACCGATCTGTTTAAAGAGCTGGAGGACGGTTCGACGGCGCTTTTCTACGAAAAGGCGAAGGTAGAAGCGATGGATCCGGCGGAGCTGGTCGGTAAGATCGCAGCCAACCCCGATTTTACGATGCCCGGTTGGGAGCCCGCCCGGCTGGCGCAGCTTGCAAGCTTATTTGAAGCGTATAAGAGCGTTACGGAAGAGGATTTATGGAACAACCTGCAATATTTTCTGGAATCGGTTATCCCCGTCGCCGAAGCGAATGACATCAAGATGGCCATTCATCCGGACGATCCGCCGTGGTCCGTCTTCGGGCCGCCGAGGATCATTACGAACCGGGACAATATCCGGAGACTCCTCAAGCTCGTGGATAGCCCCTATAACGGCGTAACGCTCTGCAGCGGCTCGCTCGGAGTGAATCCGCATAACAACGTGGCCGAGATGGTCAGGGAATTTGCCGGCCGGATTCCGTTCGCCCATATCCGCAATGTGCGGGTTTACGACAATGGCGATTTTATCGAAACCTCGCACCGCGCCTGCGACGGCACCGTCGATATTTGCGATATTGTAAAGGCTTATCATGAGACCGGGTTCACCGGCTATGCCAGACCCGATCACGGAAGACACATTTGGAACGAACAGTGCAGACCCGGCTACGGGCTGTACGACAGAGCGCTCGGCATTATGTATTTGTGGGGAATCTGGGATTCCTTGGAGCGGAGCGCCCGGAGCGAAGTGTCCTAGGATTGGGGTAATCGCCTTCCTAAGACTACAGGTATACGGAAAGAAGAAAACGCTGTCAAGAACTCAGCGGAGAACAGCGACCTACCTAAAAGGAGGAAAACACGATGTTGTCTAAAGGACGAGGTTTTATCCTGGTCATGTTGTTTCTGGCGGGCGTCATCAATTATATGGACCGCTCCGCCCTGTCTGTAGCGGCTCCTTTTATCCAAAAGAGCTTCCATCTCGACGCGGCGCATCTCGGCATGATCTTCAGCGCCTTCTTCATCGGATATGCCCTCTTCAACTTTATCGGGGGCTATGCCTCCGACCTGTTCGGTCCCAAGAAGGTTCTCTCCGCTTCCATGACCTTCTGGTCCGTCTTCGCGGGCCTGACGGCCGTGACCTTCAATTTTATTTCCTTATTCATCGCCCGCGTCCTGTTCGGCATGGGGGAGGGGCCGCTCTCCTCGTCGCAAAGCAAAATGGTCAACAACTGGTTTCCCCAAAAGTCGCGGGCCAGAGCTTTGGCCATTGCGATGTCGGGTACGTCGCTCGGGGGCGCCATATCGGGGCCCGTCGTCGGGGTCATTGCCCTGAACTGGGGCTGGCAGGTTTCTTTTATCATCATTGCCTTAATCGGTCTGGTATGGGCGGCCGTTTGGTGGAAGTTCGTTAAGGACGCGCCGGGCCGGGCGGAGGTGGTGGAAGAGGAAGAAGAGGAAGAAGAAGCGACCGTAGAGAGCACAACCGCCGGGGAATCCGCCAAGACGCCGCTCTCCTATTATTTGAAGCGACCGACCGTGTTGTTTACCGCCGTTGCCTTCTTTGCGTACAACTATATCCTGTTCTTCTTCCTCACCTGGTTCCCGAGCTACCTTACGGACGCAAGGCATCTCAATATCAAAGAAATGAGCTTCGCCACCATGATTCCGTGGACCGTCGGCTTTGTCGGCTTCACCCTAGGCGGATTTATTATCGATTATGTATATAAAAAGACGGGCAACGCGATGTTCTCCCGCAAGGTCGTGCTGGTCACCTGCCTGCTCGGTTCGGCCGTAAGCATCGGGCTCGCCGGCCTAGTGAATACGACCACGGGAGCCGTAACCTTGATGGCGTCCGCGGTGTTCTTCCTGTACCTTACCGCGATCACCTACTGGGCGATTATCCAGGACACCGTGCAAAAGGAACGTGTCGGCGGCGTCGGCGGATTCATGCATTTTCTCGCCAATATCTCCGGGATTATCGGACCTACGGTTACGGGCTTCATCGTGCAGTCTACGGGCCAATTTACAAGCGCGTTCCTGCTCGCAGGCGGGCTCGCGGTCATTGGAGCGTTATGCGTAGCTTTCTTCGTCAAACCGATTCAGACCTCGAAGGCGGCCGTCAGCGGCAAGTCGACACCATCGATCAACTGATTCGGCATATAGGAACCATATCTTTTGCCACTTAGATCCATGGCGGGAGAAGCTGAATATCTGCAATAATATACTATATGGTATTTCGTTTTAAGATGTAGGATATGAGAAGAGCTTGAAAGGAGCATTCTCGTGGATACTACATCTTTTTTGATTTACTGTATGATTGCCACTTTTACCCCAGGACCAACGAATATCGTCATATTATCCACCGTGAATAATTATGGGGCAAAGAAGGCAATGAATTATTCGTACGGGGCAACGATTGGCTTTGGTTTATTACTTGTTATTTCTGCCGGATTGAACACGATGCTTATAACGACCATACCGAAAATATTAGTAGTGATGCGGATCGTCGGGAGCTTGTATATGTTCTATCTCGCTTATCAAATTTACAAAACGGATACATCAAAACGGGCTGTAAACCAAACCGCTACCTTTGTGTCCGGCTTCCTTATGCAGTTTTTTAATCCAAAGGTATTACTATTTACAATGACAGTGATTCCGACTTTTATTATACCGCACTATAGCGCGTTCCCTGCGGTGTCGATAGGTATCATAGCGATAACTTTGATCGGGTTTTCAGCTTTTACTACATGGGTTCTTTTCGGTACAATCTTTAAGGAGTTCTTACATAAGCATAATAAGACTGTTAGTCTATTGATGGCCTTATTCTTAGCTTATGCTTTGCCATCATGATCTGGATATAGGTAAGCTCATGCAGAGGTGTTTGAAATGGACGCGTTGTGCAGTGAATTGTTCTTATCCTTTGCGGAAAACCTTATTCAAACCAATCTTTCTACAGACGTCAAGAAAGATAACGCGCTAATTAGTAAAGCAAAGGATATGCTTCAAGCGGGCTGGGAACATGTACTTAAGCTTGATGAGATTTGTAAAGAGCTTCATTTATCGAAATTTCAGTTCATCCGGTTATTTAAGGCTCATACTGGAATTTCACCCTATCAATACTTCCTAAACTGTAAAATCGAACGTGCAAAACAGTTAATAGAACAAAGTAAAGATATTTATTCTGCAGTAGCTGCATGCGGTTTTGTTGATTTAACTCACTTAAATAAACACTTTAAAAGCGTATATGGAACTACAGCTTTTGAATATATGTCACATATGAATTGAGGAGAAAGGAAGGAGTAAGTTAGCACAATGATGAGGGAAGAGGAACTGAAAGGACTTTATTTTGAGTGCCGAAAAACTCCTGCGTTTAGGTATGGGGATGAAACTTTTCGCAAGTCCGAAAATCTGGTATACTCACAATATAGAACATTTGTTCTTTGAAAACCGAATCGTATGGGGTTGGCGGGAGGAAGTTGCAGTCCCGTCGTAAAACGATTCCTGTATTAGCAGGTAAGACCTGCGTGAACAAGCAAGCTGCTACGTGACCGCTAATTTGCAGCAGGCTCGGACGGAGCCTTCAAGGAGAGACGAGGTTACGAGTCTCAATGATCTGAGAAGCCCCTGCCTTCAGGCATGGGGAGTCGTCACGGAGTTACGAACTCCATGCAGAAGATTTAGCGGACAAAACCCAGTCAAAACACGAAAATAAAGTGTTTTCTTAGTGCTTATGTTAAGATAAGTCCCCTGTTTAAGCACTACATACTACCCGCGTACGTTCTTTAATTGGTAATTGGAAATGGAATATAATGAGGAGGACGTAGCCCAAGCGAAGGCGCGGGAGCGTCCTTTTTAATTGAACTAACGGGCTAGTTGAAGATTAATTCCCGTGAGCCGTTTCATATGTAACGGATAGTTTTGGGAATATATGGTATATATGGCATGCAAACAACAATAGAGGAGCATATAACGATGAAATATCTAGTGGAAGATATATAGAACCGAAGGTGTACCACATTATACTTTTGTAAGACCACGTAGGTATGGTTCCCGGTTCTTTTTCCGGATCTGCGGGCTTATCTTTTTTACCCGTTTGTAGAATTCAGGATGGTGAGCGGGGGTATAGCTCTACTCCTCTTCTAGAGTATAATAATAGTATGGAAGCTGCACATCGACAGCGACTTGAAGAAGGAGACCCTATGACATTTGAACAATTGCAGTTGATTCCCCCTATTATTAAAGCAATAGCCAAGGAAAATTATACGCGGCCTACGCCTATACAGGAGCAGGCAATCCCGCCGGTGCTGGCAGGCCGTGACTTGTTCGGTCTGCGCCCAGACGGGGACAGGTAAGACAGCGGCGTTCTTGCTGCCGATCATCCAGTTGCTGAGCACACAGCAGGGTCGCCCGAACGGCAAGCGCGTCATTCGTTCGCTGATCCTGACGCCTACGCGTGAGTTGGCTATTCAGATTTGCGACAACGCCAAATCTTACGGATGTTTCACGAATCTGCGCTGCGGCGTGATTGTGGGCGGCGTCTCACAGAGAGCTCAGGAGCAGCTGCTGGAGCAAGGTATGGACATTCTTATTGCGACACCGGGTCGGCTGATCGATCTGATGAACCAAGGGTTCGTCGACCTGCGTCACGTGCGGATTCTGGTGATGGACGAAGCCGATCGGATGCTGGACATGGGATTCATTCATGATATGAAGCGAATCATTGCCAAGCTGCCCGTCAACCGGCAGACGTTATTCTTCTCAGCGACAATGCCGCCCGAAATCACGTCCTTGGTAGACTCTTTGCTGAAGAACCCGGTGCATATTGAGATTACACCGGTTTCCTCAACGGCGGTGAGGATTAAGCAGATGCTTTACTATGTGGACAAGCCGAATAAACTGCCGCCGCTGATCGATCTGCTGCAGGACAAGTTGATCACAAGCGCTCTCGTGTTCACCCGTACGAAGCACGGCGCGGACCGGTTGGTACGCGGCTTGACGAAGGCGAAGATTGCTGCGCAGGCCATTCATGGCGACAAGTCGCAGAATGCCCGCCAAGCGGCGCTGAATAACTTCAAGACCGGCGTGACCCGCTTGCTGGTGGCGACAGACATTGCGGCACGGGGCATCGACATTGAGGAGCTGTCGCACGTGATTAACTATAATTTGCCAAATATACCAGAGACGTATGTACATCGGATCGGTCGTACCGGACGTGCGGGCTTAAGTGGGATTGCGATTTCGTTTTGCGAGCACGAGGAGATTCCTTATCTGAAGGAAATCGAGAAGCTGACAAAGCAGAGAATCCCAGTGATTACAGATCATCCTTACCCGATGACGACTACGGAGCCAGCACCGGCGGCGGTCGGGGCAGACACAGCCAACAGTGCACTATCCAAGGACGGTGCTCGCGGACGAAGTGGCGAAGCTGGCGGCGGCCGCCGCAGACGGTGATCAAATGCTGGAAAATGAGCTGGACGAAGACGAGCAATAAAATTAGGCTGTAGAACACTCTCTACAGTCCGGGGCACCCGAATAGGGTGCTCTTTCATTTTGCCATTGGCCTGTTACGGTGCAGCGTTCAGCCGAACCCCAAAACAGTTTATCTCAGGTTGCCCCCAGCAAGTTTTACTGGGCGCATTTGGTCTTTTCTGAATCTATCCATTTTTTCGCAATGTGAATAACGATCTTGCCGCCGGCGATGCTGTATCCAGCGAGGAAACGGCAATTCCTATAGAGCGTCTCGCGTCTGCTGCAAAAGGTCGCACGACTATCTTTTCGGCTTCAGCCCTTTTTCTTTAAACAGCTTTTTCAGGAACATATCGCATCC
Organism: Paenibacillus sp. P25; assembly: GCA_024704175.1. Lineage (GTDB taxonomy): Bacteria > Bacillota > Bacilli > Paenibacillales > NBRC-103111 > Paenibacillus_G. The sequence continues at coordinate 5,276,615 of CP085629.1, read as the reverse complement.
CGATTTCGGCATAATGAATGGCTCGTCAGCGAGATGTTCGATCTGCAGCGACCGCCGCTTGCGAAGGGGATGATGCTCAGGCAAGAGAACAACCATCTGGTCATCATGCAAGGAAACGACGTCAAGCGACTCATACGCCGGTAATATCACAAAGCCAAGATCAACCGCTCCGGTCGCAATCCATTGCGTAATTCCTTCGTATCCGCCTGCCACTTTATCCAACAATTATTTTAGCTATTGTAGTTCCAAATAGGGTAAAATGGTAGGGACTACAAGGAATGAGGGCTGAGACCATGAGTAAAGATGAAGTGATATTGACGCAAGAGGGCTTGAAACAAATAGAGGAAGAGCTCCACGAGCTCAAGACAGTCAAGCGTAAGGAGTTAGCGGAGCGGTTGAAAGTGGCGATTAGTTATGGTGACCTTAAAGAAAACAGTGAGTATCATTCCGCCAAGGATGACCAGGCACACATGGAAACCCGAATTTTGGTCCTGGAGCGGATGTTAAAAAGGGCACGAGTCGTGAATGCGGATAGTTTGGACTTGAATGAAGTCGGCGTAGGTTCTTATGTGATCTTGAATGATATTGAATTCGCCGAGAGGATCGAATACCGTATTGTCGGTCCGGCTGAGGCGAATGTAGCGGAGAACAAAATTTCTTACGAAAGCCCACTCGGAAAGGGACTCTTGGGAAAAAAAGTAGGAGATATCATTAACGTAAACGCGCCGATGGGCAACCTTCAATATGAGCTGCTCGAAATCATCTATGCAGAAAGAGGAAATGAGAGTTTATGATAAACATAACCATTCCAACACCGGACGTTACCATTACCAAACAGGATGCTCCTGAGCTAAGTAATATTTATGGGTTTACTGATTTTCACCTGATTCCTAGAGATAAGGGTGGTATTTTTATGTTTTACAATGACAATAAGGAATTATTGTTCATCGGCAAAGCAAGGAAGCTAAGACAAAGAATAAAGAAGCATTTTGAGGATTCTGTATCCGTGATCAAAATGAATAGAGACGAAGTGACCAAGATCGATGTATGCATTGTCGAGGATCCTGTCCATAGAGAAATCTATGAAACGTATATTATTAATGAACTCAAAGCTAAGTACAATGTAGATAAAGTGTTATTCAAGTAACAATAATGGATTTATACAAAGCGATAGCGGCATTTTGCTTAGGGGAAGGGGCGCCTGAATCAGGTGCCCTTTGTTTTCGCCCCAGCTTTTTATTGTACTACACCATGATTGGGTTTGAATGGTGGATTTATTATTTAGAATAGGGCGTAATCCCCTTTGTATACAGGTTGTCCACTAACTTGAAAAATTCTTCTGACGATAAATCCTTTTGTCGTTGCACTCGTTAACCGGTTAGGGTTTTTGTTTACTAATTCAACGGGAACTTAATAAAGAGTTTTTACTGCCTCAGACGTAAAGGGGATCAATTCGGCCGTCCGGCCGTCGCGGATCTTGTTAGCCCAGGCAGGATCAACCAATAATGCCCGTCCTATGGCTACCAGATCAAATTCTTCACGTTCAAGCCTCTCGATTAACCCATCGATCTTGGTATTGCCGGCTCCCTTCCCTTCGGTAAACAGACTCATAAAATCTCCATCCAGACCAACGGATCCAACGGTAATCGTCGGTTTCCCCGTCAGCTTTTTTGTCCATCCGGCAAGATTCAGATCAGCGCCTTCGAACTCAGGCTCCCAGAAACGGCGAGTGGAGCAGTGGAAAATATCAACGCCCGCATCGACCAAGGGGGCCAGGAACTTTTCCAGCAGTGCCGGAGTTTCAGCCAATTTGGCGTTGTAGTCGCTCGCCTTCCATTGCGAGAAACGCAGCACGATGGGGAATTCCGGTCCAACGGCACGGCGGCAAGCTTCGATGACCTCCACGGCAAAGCGGGTGCGGGCAATCATGTCCCCGCCGTAATTGTCGGTACGAGGATTGGTTTTCTCCCAGAAGAATTGGTCGATCAAATATCCGTGCGCTCCATGGAGCTCGATGCCGTCGAAGCCAAGCCGCTTGGCTTCGAATGCTGCCTGTGCGAAGGCTTGGACAATGGCCGTGATATCCGATTGCGAATAATCGCCAACATGGCCGCGTGCCCCCATATGCCAAATCTGCGGTATGATCCGTCCGCCGGCCTCGTGTACCGCGTTCACTACACCAGCCCAACCGTTCAATGCGGCTTCACCATAGAAGTGGGGCACGCCACCTTGATTGGACGCATCCGGATGATCGATCACCGTGCCTTCCGTCACGATAAGTCCAACACCGTTTTCAGCCCTGCGGCGGTAATAGGCGACCACATCCGAACCAGGCACTCCGTCCGGAGAAAATTGCCGGGTCATCGGTGCCATTACGATACGATTGGATAGAGTCATATTCCCGTTTGCGAAAGGTTTGAACAAGGACTGAACCGATTGAGAATTCATAAGTAAACCTCCAGATTATAATAAGTAGATAAATTACTGCAGCGGACAAGGAATTGGTTTAAAGGTATTATAACTATTGAATTAAAATCTAACCCTTGTATTTAGAGATCCTGGGAAACCACCTCCTTCATCTCGCTTCTAACATTAATTCCTTATCCTAGAGATAGTTCTTGACTTCGTAGTCAAAAATTTCGCAAAAAAAGATTTAAGGTGAAAGCATCGCAAAAGACGTACGCAAGACCGCATCGATCCGCTCCCGGGAAGCCCCTGACTTCTCCATGATTTTCGCGCCAAGCATAGCGTTGTTCAGATAAGCAGACAAGCTCTTTACTGGTATGGCGGGTCGTGATCAACTGCTGCTCCTGACCGCTGCGGATGACTTTCTCAAGTATTTGTTCGGCATCGGCGCACATCATCTCTATTTCGCGTTTTACCTCCTCATCGTCGGTTCCAAATTCGAGCGCGGAATTGGCCATGAGACATCCTCTACGATTTGTTTCGCTGTCTTGACATAGCGTAACGTCGCGTATGGCCTCCAGCTTTTTCAAGGGAGACACTTCCTGTGAGGCGAGTTCTTCCAGCGCCGCTATACTTTGTTCGCGATACAGCGCCAACGCCTTTAAAAACAAGGCTCTCTTGTCTTCAAATGCGCAGTACAAACTTTGCTTTTTAACCCCCGTAGTACGGGTCAAATCGTCAAAGGAAGTCGACTTAAAGCCTTTCCTCCAGAACACTTCCATGGACTGGCGCAGTGCACGATCGACATCAAACTCTCTTGGTCTGCTCATAAGGGTATAATATCAGTTATTGACTGTGGGGTCAAGAATTGCTCGCCGCTGTACCTCCAACAGCTCGAAGATGCTCTTCAGACCGTTAGTTTGACGCCACAGCGTGAACACTTTGAACATCTGGGGTAAAGAGATAATGTATGAGGAAAGCGGCCTGAGCACAAACTAGAAAAAATATGCATTACGTATGAATGGGAGGGGAATCCAAATGACGACCATGCAGGGAAAGATTTTTTGACCGCGGTTCAAGAAAGACGCACGATCTATGGGATCAGCGGCGAATCGCCGATTTCCGACGAACGGATCGTGGAAATCGTCCGGCATGCGGTGAAGCATACGCCGTCGGCTTTTAACTCGCAGAGCGCCCGGGTACTGGTGCTGCTGGGGGAACAGCATCATAAATTATGGGACCTGACGAAAGAGACATTGCGGGCCAAGGTAAACGAAGACAAGTTCGCATCGACCGAGCAAAAATTAAACGGCTTCCGAGGCGGGCACGGCACCGTGCTTTATTTTGAAGATATGACGGTGATTGAAGGGTTTCAGAACAACTACCCGAGCTACAGCGAGCATTTCCCCAATTGGTCGCAGCAGGCTAACGGCATGCTTCAATTTGTGATCTGGACCGCGCTGGAGAATGAAGGGCTCGGCGTCAACGTGCAGCATTACAACCCGTTGATCGACGAGAAGGTGAAGGCGTCCTGGAATATTCCGGCGTCGTGGAAGCTAATCGCCCAGATGCCGTTCGGCAAACCGACAGCCCCGGCCGGCGACAAAACCTTCCAGCCGCTTGAGGAGCGCGTCCGGGTATCGAAATAGAGGAGCATCCGAAGAAGCCCCGTTTCATAAGCGAAATGGGTCCTTCCGCGATTGGGCGGCAACGAACAGCCGCTTAATCAACGTTGGTTGAATAGCTTTTTAAGCGCGAAGCAAGTTGGATCGGAGTTGTCTCACGAAAATGAAAAATACGGCGGTGCAAGGGAGACTATCCCTGCACCGCCGTTTCTTGTTTCCAGACTATTGCCGCCTTCTTCAGCAGATGATGGGCAAGCGAAAGCCATCCGACCTTAAGGCTCACCCTCGGCAGGCCTCGAGCAGAAAACGCCGGAATCCCCGGTTATTCTTTATTTGTCCAAACACGCTCTCCGGCTCGATCATTCGCCTGACCGTCAGAGCGTAGCCTCCTTCACTTCGAAGCTTTTCCCTTACTTGCTGTTTGAAGCGCAGATACCCCAGGCTAACGATGATCTCTCGGTCTCTTTGCGATTTCGTGCAAGATGCCTTAAGCTGACATCTTCACAACTCGCACTGCGGTAGTTGATCCACAAAATTAATGTTGCCTTACGATGAGGAAGGTGATATATTATGTGTGTAACCGGTACCACATCATCATATGCCGGTATAATACCTGGAAATTCTTTTATATTAACTCAATTCTTATGGATTAAAAATGGATAAATCGTCAACATGTGGTATCGTTTACACATGGAAAAGGATGGTGGACGATGTCAACGATTCGTGATGTTGCAAAGCTTGCAGGCGTTTCCGTCGCTACGATCTCCCGCTATTTGAACAAAAGCGGATATGTGAACGCGGAAACCGAGCTTAAAATTAAGAAGGCTATCGAAACGCTGAATTATTCGCCGAATACGGTGGCCAGAGGTCTCGCAGGCAAGAAAACCAATACGATCGCATTGATCTTGCCCGACATATCCAATCCGTTCTTTCCCGAATTGGCAAGGGCTGTCGAAGATGTAGCCTCGATGTACGGTTATGCCGTCATCTTGTGCAATTCGGATAACCAGGGGATGAAGGAACAATCGTATATCGAGATTTTAAGAAAGAAACATATCGACGGGATTATTTTTGCCTCAAATACGCTCAGTCATACCGAAGTGGAGCAAATGGATAAGAACGGAATTCCGCTCGTATGCTTGGACCGGGCTCCAGGCAAGCAATCCTGCAGCGTGGTTCGTTCTAAGAATAAGAACGGAGCGAAGCTCGCCATAAGCCATCTGCTGGAGATGGGCCGCCGCAAAATCGCTCACATTTACGGTCCGCAGGAGCTTATTACGGCCAAAGAACGTCTTATCGGGTATGAGGAGTCCGTTGCAGGCTTCGATTGGTATTCCCCGACCTTAACGATGGAGGGCGATTTTTCGATCGCCGGGGGATGCAGGCTGCACAAGTGCTGATGGACCGGCATCCGGACATCGACGCCATATTCGCGGGCAACGATTTAATGGCCGTAGGCGCGCTGAAGGCGTTGATCCGCAGGGGCATTCGGGTTCCCGAGCAGGTGGCGGTATGCGGATTCGACGGCATTAACATGAGTGAGATTACGGAACCGGAAATCACGACGGTAGCCCAACCGATCTATGAGATGGGAGCGCTCGTTTCACGCATTTTAATTAAAAAAATTGAAGGCAATATGGAAGAGGACCGGACATACGAACTGGATGTGTCCTTGATCCCCAGAAAGTCGACCCAAAGGAGAGAGTCATCATGAATGCGCCCAATGTGGCTGTGATCGGGAGCTTGAATATGGATATCGTCGTCGAATCGGACCGGTTTCCGGTACAGGGAGAAACCTTGCTCGGCAAGGCGATCCGGTTTCTGCCCGGCGGCAAGGGAGCGAATCAAGCGGTGGCTTCGGCCCGGCTCGGAGCGTCCACCCGGATGATCGGGGCCGTAGGCGGGGACAGCTTCGGACGAGAGCTGCTGCAGGCTTTAACGAGCGAAGGTATTGAGTGCGAAGGGGTACGTGCCATCCCGGATGCGACGACGGGGATCGCCAACATCTTTGTATCCCAGGGCGATAACAGCATCATCGTTTTACCCGGGGCCAATCATCATCTTCGTCCCGAGGATATCGACCGCAGCAAGCAAGCCATGGAACAAGCGGACATCGTTTTATTGCAATTGGAAATTCCTTTGGAGGCGGTTACACATGCCGCCAAGCTGGCCAAATCGCTCGGGAAAACCGTGGTGCTGAATCCTGCGCCTGCACAGCCGCTTCCCGAGTCCTTGCTGCGGGATGTCGACTATATTACACCGAACCGGACGGAATTAAGCCTCCTGACGGGAAGCTCCGAGAACGACGATCTGGAAGCTTCGATGCGGAAGCTGATCGGAATGGGAGCACGGAACGTCATTACGACGCTTGGCTCCGAAGGCTCGGCATTCATGGAAGCCGGGGGCCCCTCGTGAAAGTTCCGGCCTATAAAGTACCTGTCGTCGATACGACCGGAGCCGGAGACTCCTTCAATGCGGGTTTGGCTTATTCCCTCGCTCAACGCAAGAGCTTGGAGGAAGCGGTTTCTTTTGCAGCGAATGTATCGGCTCTGGCCGTAACCAAATTCGGAGCGCGAGCCGGGCATGCCTACTTTAGAGGAAGTCGAACAATTTACAACACGAACGAGGTAGCAGATATGAAAAAGACAGGTATCATGAACAGCCGCATTTCCAAAATCGTCAGCGAGCTGGGACATACGGATACGATCGTGATTTGCGACAGCGGGTCGCCGATTCCGCCCCATGTCGAACGGATCGATATCGCCCTGAAGAAAGGCGTCCCTTCGTTTCTTGAGACGCTCGCCACCGTGCTGGAAGAGATGCAGGTGGAATCGGCCGTCATCGCTGAGGAAATGAACTCGGCCAATGCGCGACTCAGACAACAATTGACTCCGGTTATGGAAGGCATACCGATCCGTGCCGTGACCCACGAGGAGTTCAAGCGGATCACGCATCAAGCGAAAGCCGTCATCCGTACCGGCGAATGTACGCCTTATGCGAATATCATTCTAGAGGCCGGAGTGATCTTCTGATCAAGGGAGGGATAGGCATTGACTTATTTGTTGGAAATGAACGACATCAGCAAGAGCTTTCCCGGCGTGAAGGTGCTCGATAAGGTTCAGTTCAATCTTCACGCCGGCGAAGTGCATGCGCTGATGGGAGAGAACGGCGCAGGCAAATCGACCCTGATGAAAATTCTCGGCGGCATTTATCCGAAGGACGGCGGTCAAGTGACGATGAAAGGAACGGTCACCGAGATTACGTCGCCCTCTAAGGCTCAGAGCCTGGGCATCGTCATGATTCATCAGGAATTAAACTTAATTCCGGATCTGACGGTAATGGAGAACATTTTTCTCGGCCGAGAGTTCACATACGGCAAGACTAGGCTGATTAATTGGCCCAAGATGAAGCAGGAAGCGAAGCGGTATTTATCCCAACTCGGGTTAACGATCGATCCGGGTACGATGGCCGGCGAGCTGTCCGTAGGTCAACAGCAAATGATCGAGATTGCTAAAGCGCTTTCTATGCATGCCGAGGTTCTGGTGCTGGATGAACCGACGGCGGCGCTGACCGACCGGGAAATCGAAGCGCTGTTCCAGGTGATCGGGACGCTGAAGAAGCAAGGTGTCGGAATGGTCTATATTTCCCACCGCATGGAGGAAATCTTCCGGATCTGCGACCGGGTTACGGTGATGCGCGACGGTCATACGGTAGGGACGGACCGCATCGGGGAAACGAATATGGACAAGCTGGTAAAAATGATGGTAGGACGGGAAATCAAAGACCGCTTTCCCAAGGTGGACATTCCTGCTGGAGAAGAAAAGCTTCGCGTGAACGGCCTGACCGTGAAAGGCAAGCTGCACGACATCTCCTTCTCCGTACGAGGTGGTGAGATTCTGGGCATCGCCGGTTTGATGGGCGCCGGCCGAACGGAGCTGGCCAAAGCGATCTTCGGCGTACTTCCTTTCGAGCAAGGCGAAATTCGCATCAACGATAAGCCAGTTACGATTCGTAAGCCGATGGATGCCATTGCCGCAGGGATCGCCTTGGTCACGGAGGATCGCAAGGATGAGGGGTCGCTCCTTCCGCTTTCCGTCAGGGACAACATCTCCTTGCCGAATTTGGCGGACGTCTCGAAGAACGGGTTCATGAGCCGCAAGAAGGAGACGGAACTGGCGGAACGTCTGATTCGTCAGCTGATGATCAAAACGCCGAACGGCGAATATACGGTCGGCGCGCTCAGCGGAGGCAACCAGCAGAAGGTCGTCATAGGCAAGTGGCTCGCCACCCGTCCCGAGGTGTTCATTCTGGATGAACCGACGCGGGGCGTGGATATCGGGGCCAAGAAGGAAATTTATGATTTAATGAATCAACTTGTTGCGAGCGGTGTAGCGATCATTATGATCTCTTCCGAGCTTCCTGAGGTTCTTGGAATGAGCGACCGCATCCTCGTCATGCACGAGGGCCGGATTACCGGCGAATTTACGAGGGAAAACGCTACTCAGGAGAACATCATGCATTGCGCGACGGGAGGAGCGAAACAACATGTCGGCTGATACCATCAAGTCAGGCAAACGTCTAAGGAAGTCACAGAGCTTGGGTCCGCTATTCGGTTTCATTTTGATCATCGTAATTTTATCCATCATCAGCAGCGATTTTTTGACCGTACCGAACATTTTTAACGTTCTTCGCCAGGTGTCCATCAACGCGCTGATTGCTTTCGGTATGACATTCGTCATCCTGACCGGCGGCATTGACCTGTCCGTAGGCGCCGTATTGGCGTTAACCAGCGCGTTCACGGCGGGAATGCTGGCATCGGGAACGAACACTGGGCTGGCGGTGCTGGTCGGTCTGCTCTGCGGAGCGGTGTTCGGCGCCGTGAACGGGCCGCTCGTAACCAAAGGAAAGGTTGCGCCGTTTATTGCCACCTTGGCTACGATGACCTTATACCGGGGATTTACCTTGGTTTATACCCAAGGCAAGCCGGTGACCGGGTTGAACGAAAGCTTCGGTTTTATAGGCAAAGGGTATTTCTTTGAGATTCCGATGCCGATTGTATGGATGATCTTAACTTTTATCATTCTATATATTGTATTGAAATATACCACCTTCGGCCGGCGCGTCTTTGCGCTGGGAAGCAACGAGGAAGCGACTTGGCTTTCGGGGATTAATACGTCGGGAGTTAAGGTGCTTGTCTATTCCATCAGCGGTCTGCTGGCGGCGTTCAGCGGCATTATCCTCACCTCCCGCTTGAACTCGGCGCAGCCGACAGCCGGTACGTCGTTCGAATTGGATGCGATTGCAGCGGTCGTCTTGGGGGAACGAGCTTGTCCGGCGGCAGAGGCTGGCTCGTCGGCACCTTAATCGGGGCGATGATTATCGGGGTATTGGATAACGGACTGAACTTGCTGAATGTCTCATCCTTCTACCAATTGGTAGTCAAGGGCGCCGTCATTCTGGTAGCCGTTCTCATGGATCGTTCGAAATCCTCCAAATAAACCACACCAAAGGAGAAATTCACAATGAAAAAAATGCACATCGTAATGTCCGTACTCATGGCAGGTTCTATTATTATGGCAGGCTGCTCGACCCAATCGAAGCTGGAAGGGGAGGCGCCCAGCCGGCTCCGGGCAAGAACGCGGGCGCAGCCGGAGGCAAAGTGACGATCGGTCTTTCGCTGTCCACCTTGAACAATCCTTTCTTCGTCACATTGCGTGACGGAGCGATGAAGGCGGCAAAAGAATCGGGCGATGATCTGGTCGTTGTCGATGCGCAGAACGATACCTCGAAGCAAATCAGCGGCATCGAGGATTTGATTCAAAAGAAAGTCAACGTCATTTTGATTAACCCTACCGACAGCGATGCGATCGTTACGGCCGTTCAAGCGACCAATAAAGCCAACATTCCGGTCATTACCATCGACCGCGCCGCCAACGGCGGGCAAGTGGTTTCCCACATCGCCTCCGACAACGTGAAAGGCGGGCAAATGGCGGGCGACTATATTCTCAAAGCGATCGGCGGCAAAGGCAACATCGTGGAGCTGCAAGGCATTGCCGGAACTTCGGCTGCACGCGACCGGGGAAAGGCTTCCATAATGCCGTAGACGGTAAGGACGGGGTTAAAGTAATTGCATCCCAGCCTGCGGACTTTGACCGGGCGAAGGGCCTCTCTGTTATGGAAAACATCCTGCAAGGCAACAAAGACATTCAAGCCGTATTTGCCCATAACGACGAGATGGCGCTGGGCGCTCTCCAAGCGATCCAGGCCTCCGGCAAGAACATTGCGGTCGTCGGCTTCGACGCTACGGATGATGCGGTGAAAGCCGTGAATGAAGGCAAGATGGCGGCAACGGTAGCCCAGAAACCGGCTGCAATCGGCGAAATGGCCGTTAAAACGGCCGATAAGGTAAGCAAAGGCGAGAAGGTAGAAGCTTCGATCCCTGTCGATCTGGAGCTCATCACGAAGAAGTAAGAAAGTCTGGTTGGCTTTAGCCGCATCCCGTTCCCGCTCAGGGGACGGGATGCTTTTTTTTGGTCCTTTTTCGATGATTAGTATGTCGTATATGTGGGTGGGTGCTGATAAAAATATTTTTGATGCACAATAAAATATTTATTATGTACAAAATAAAATATATAGTATACACTAATTACAAATGATGCATACTAATTAGCTTGAACAGGGAGGTATTCACATTGGCGCTCGGTGTAGGCATAAGCGGAATGGGAAGAATCGGTAGACTGGTGGTCAGACAAATTTGCTCGGAGCAGCGGCAAACGTATTCATTAAAATCGATTAACTGCGTTTACCCGGTTGAAACGATCGCTCACCTCTTAAAATATGACACCGTACATGGTCGATGGGATGCCGATATCTCCGTTCGTGACGGCAAACTCGTCATTAACGGTCACGAAATTCAAATTACTTACGAAAGAGACCCCGCCCAAATCGCATGGAAGCGTCTCGGAGTGGACCTCGTCGTGGATGCCTCGGGCAAGTTTAACGACAGGGAAGGGGCGAGCAAGCATTTGGCGGCCGGCGCCTCGCATGTCTTAATCACGGCGCCGGGCAAGCAAATGGACCTGACCGTGGTCATGGGGGTTAACGATCACAAGTACGATCCCCGGGAACACCGGCTCGTATCGGCAGCATCCTGCACGACGAACTGCCTGTCCCCTGTGCTGATGATTCTGGATGAAGCCTTCGGGGTGCAGACGGGCTGGATGACGACGGTGCATTCCTTTACTTCAGATCAGAACCATCTGGATAACCCGCACAAGGATCTCCGTCGGGCTCGGGCCTGTACAGAATCCATCGTTCCGACAACGACGGGCGTAGGGAAAGCGCTTGCCGGTGTGCTTCCGCACCTCGCCCCTCATATCCAGGGCATTTCGCTTCGCGTGCCGACGCAGGATGTGTCGCTTGTGGATTTAACCGTGAAGGTATCCCGCTGCGCCAGCCTGGAGGAAGTGAAGTCCGTGTTCCGAACGGCGGCGGAAGGGAAACTCTCCCCTATCTGGGATATACGGATGAACCTCTGGTATCCGCTGATTATATAGGTCGCTCCCAATCGGCTGTAGTCGACGGACCGTCGATCATGGTCATGGGGGACCAAATCAAAGTACTTGCTTGGTATGACAATGAATGGGCGTATGCCTGCCGCGTTTCCGAATTAGTACAATTGATAACAGAAAGGATGGAAGAGGTATGGAAAATGCAGCTTCTCGCGTAGATCTGGGTGTTATCTTGTGCAAACATTGTATGTCGGAGATCGGAACGTTCGATGCCGAGAAGGTGACCACGTATTATTCGGACTGCCAGGAGCCGGAATGCCTGGAAGCTAGGAAGAGCAAGGAAATGCAGCTGCAGCAAAGCTAATTTATATATTTATACAGTGAAGGGATGAACTGAAGCGTGAACGCAAATGTGCAGCAGATCAACATGGGAGTTATCCATTACAATTTACCGGTATCCCGGCTGGTAGAGCTGGCCTTGGAACGCAAGGAGGGCAAGCTTTCCTCCACCGGTGCGCTTCAGGTATTTACGGGCAAATACACCGGGCGCTCGCCGAAAGACAAGTTTATCGTCAGCGAGCCTTCGGTGATGGACCGAATCGATTGGGGCTCCGTCAACCAGCCCATTTCGCGCCAGCAGTTCGACCTGTTGTTCCAGAAGGCGCAGGATTATATGGCCGATAAGGAGCTGTTCATTTTCGACGGCTTTGCCGGAGCCGATCCGGAGCACCGGCGCCCATCCGTGTTGTCAATGAATATGCTTGGCATAACTTGTTCGTCCGGCGGCTGTTTGTCCGCCCGTCGAAGGAGGAGCTCCTGAAGCACAAAGCGGAATTCACGGTCATCGCCCTTCCGGGACTCAAAGCAGACCCTGCCGTTCACGGGACGCGTTCGGAGACCTTCATTTGCCTGTCATTTGAGAAAAGAGTCGTGCTCATCGGAGGAACGGAGTACGCCGGAGAGATGAAGAAGTCGATCTTCAGCGTACTGAACTACCTGCTTGCCCCTGCAAGGGGATCTGCCGATGCACTGCTCGGCCAATGTAGGCGAAGCCGGCGATGTCGCCCTGTTCTTCGGCCTGTCCGGCACGGGGAAAACGACGCTGTCCGCCGACCCGAATCGCCGGCTCATCGGAGACGACGAGCACGGCTGGACCGAAAGCGGCGTCTACAATTTTGAAGGCGGTCGCTACGCCAAATGCGTCAACCTCTCCCAGGAGAAGGAACCGCAAATTTGGCAGGCGATCCGTTACGGCTCCGTCCTGGAGAACGTAGTCCTGGACCCGGAGACGGGCGAGGCGGATTACAACGACATCAGCCTTACCGAGAATACGCGCGCGGCTTACCCGGTTGAAGCGATTCCGAATGCCGTCATTCCGGGAATGGCCGGCCATCCGAAGGTCATTATTTTCCTGACGGCCGATGCTTTCGGCGTGCTGCCTCCGATCTCGAAGCTGACGAAGGAGCAGGCGATGTACCATTTTCTGTCGGGCTACACCTCGAAGCTGGCCGGGACCGAGCGCGGCGTGACGGAGCCGGAGGCCACCTTCTCCGCTTGCTTCGGCGCCCCGTTCCTGCCGCTCGCGCCCGCGGTTTACGCGGAGCCGCTGGGGCAGAAGATCGACGAGCATGAGGCCAAGGTTTATTTGGTCAATACCGGCTGGACCGGCGGGCCGTACGGCGTGGGACAGCGCATGAGCCTGGCGTATACGAGAAGGATGATCGCGGCGGCTTTGAACGGGTCGCTCGATCAGGCGAATTACACGGCGGATCCGATCTTCGGCCTCTGGTGTCCGGATGCCGTCGAGGGAGTTCCCGGCGAAGTGCTGCGGCCCCGCAGCACCTGGCAGGATAAAGCGGCGTATGAAGCGGCGGCCCTCGAGCTCGCGCAGCGCTTCAACCGGAACTTCAAGAAATTCGCGAATGTGGATGAAGCGATTGTAAAAGCAGGGCCTGTGTATACCAATTGAATATAGGGGATGTACCAATACAACCGCCTCTCCTGGGAGTGGCGGTTTTTGTGTTCATCTTCTGAGGTGCCATTCATCCCAAATTCTAAGAAAGCTTGCTTTCCATCTTGTATTTTTTCATAAAGGGGAGCAAAATTGGGATAATATACTACCAGTACGAATAAGGGGTCCTGAATATGAATAAAGCCGTTTCCCTTCGCGAACCGAAAGGGCGCAAGCCGCTGCTTAGCGCCGGATTAAGCTGGCTGTTCGACGCCATGGATGTCGGCATGATTTCCTTCATTGTCGCGGCGCTGGCCCGTGAATGGCATCTGGGTGCGGAGCAGGTCGGATTTCTGACGGCGATTGGCTCGATCGGCATGGCGGCCGGAGCGGCCGCGGCGGGCCTGCTCGCCGACCGGTACGGCCGCCGGGCGGTACTGATCTGGACGCTGCTGATCTTTTCCGCGACCAGCGGTCTGTCGGCACTGGCCGCGGGCTACGCCGTGCTCTGCGTGCTCCGCTTCCTGGCCGGCTTCGGCCTGGGAGGCGAGCGCCTGTCGCTTCGACGCTGGTATCCGAGTCGGTGCCCGCGAAGGAGAGAGGCAGGGCCGTCGTCCTGCTCGAGAGCTTCTGGGCGGGCGGCTGGATCCTATCGGCCCTGATCGCTTACTTCGTGATTCCTTCCTACGGCTGGCGAACCGCTTTTGTCATCGGAGCGGTGCCGGCTTTGTACGCCCTTTATCTCAGACGGGCGATCGAGGATTCGCCCCGATATACGGAGCAGAGGGGCCGCAAGCTTTCGCTGGGGGAGCGTGTCGCATCCGTATGGTCTCCGCCCTACCGCCGCTCGACCGCGATGCTCTGGATTTTATGGTTCACGGTCGTCTTCTCCTATTACGGCATGTTTCTTTGGTCGCCGTCCGTCATGGTGCTGAAGGGCTTCAGCCTTGTGAAGAGCTTTCAATATGTGCTGATCATGACGCTTGCCCAGCTCCCCGGCTATTTCACTGCGGCGTATTTGATTGAGAAATTCGGCCGCAAATTCGTGCTGGTCACTTATCTTCTACTGACGGCGGTCAGCGCGATTTGGTTCGGCCAAGCCGGAACGGAAGGCATGCTGATTGCAGCAGGCATATGCCTGTCCTTCTTTAACCTTGGGGCCTGGGGCGGAATGTACGCCTACACGCCGGAGCTGTACCCGACGGCGGTCCGTTCCACCGGGGTCGGGCTTGCCGCTTCCTTCGGCCGGATCGGCGGCGTTATCGGACCGTACCTTGTCGGAATGCTGGTAGCCCGTCATACGTCCATGACTTTGATTTTCACGATCTTCTTCGTCGCGGTGGTGATCGGTGCACTGGCCGTCCTGTTCCTCGGCAAAGAAACGAAAGGAACCAACCCGGACGGGGAGGCGGCTGAATGAACGGCCGATAAATAATTGTATTGATAATAAAACTTGCACCATATATAATTGTTATAACAATTATATTTTAGACAGAGAAAGAAGAGATAAGAGTGGAGAAGGATTCCTTATGGGGCCGTAATTTTCTTACGGTCAGCTTCAGCAGTTTTTTTATTTTTATGACGTTTTACATTCTTGCCGTCACCCTGCCGTCTTTCGTTCTGGATCATCTGCACGGGAGCAAGCAGGAAATCGGGCTCGTCACGACGGTGTTTGTCATCGCCGCCGTGATTTTCCGTCCGTTAACCGGCAAATGGCTTGACGAAATGAACCGGAAGGTCCTGCTGCTCGCATCCCTGATTTTGTTCACGGTCTGCAGCGTGCTGTACCTGGTCATTCACGATTTTTATGTGCTCCTGGGGCGGCGGTTCATTCACGGTATCACTTTCGGCATCGCGGCTACCGCTACCTCTGCGATCGTGCTGGATGTCATTCCCGAGAAGCGGAAGGGGGAGGGCATCGGTTATTTCAGCCTGTTTATGAGCCTGGCCATGGTTATAGGCCCGTTCCTCGGGCTTTCGCTGACCGGAGGCACCAGCTTCAACGTGCTGTTCGTCACGGTATCCGTGTTCTCCCTGCTGGCTCTGATCTGCAGCCTTGTTACGCAAATCCCGGCGCGCAGCCCGATGAAGAGCAGTCTCGGCTCCCTGGATTTAAAAAGATACTTCGAGCCGAAGGCCGTTCCGATCTCGCTGGCCGGCTTCGTTCTGGCGTTCTCGTACGGAGCGATTTCCACCTTCATTTCGGTGTATGCCAAATCGATCGGGCTGGAGCGGGTGGCCAGTTATTTTTTCATCGTATTCGCGGCGATGATCCTGATCTCCCGGCCGTTCACGGGCAGGCTCTTCGACCGGATGGGGAGCATGTGCTGGTCTACCCCGGCATCATTCTGTTCATTGCCGGCATGATCTGGTTAAGTCAAGCGAACTCCGCTCTCGTGTTCTTAATCACGGGCGGAATGATCGGACTCGGCTACGGCGCGATCCTGCCCAGCTTCCAAACGATTGCGGTTCAGGCCTCTCCCGCACACCGGCGGGGGCTGGCTACCGGGACCTACTTTGTCTTGTTCGACTCGGGGTACGGTCTCGGCTCTTACATCCTTGGCATCGTTGCGGCCCAGACCAGCTATGCTACGATGTATTTCGTCGGCGGAATCGTCGTCGCTTTCGCGCTTGCTCATTTATTATGTTTTGCATCACCGCAAGCAATTGAGACTCGCACAGAATGCATAGCGTTGGAAACGGAAAGATCCCGCATACCTGGAAAGCCAGGGCCGCGGGATTTTGTTTTGCCGCCGGTTTCTATGGTTCCGCTTTCAAAATGTGCCGAGCGTCTCAAAAGCAGTGTGAAAATTTTGTCGAATTATCTTGAACTATCCTGAGTGCTCATATAAAATATGGTAGAGATGTGACGAAAAATGTCGAAAATAGTAATTTAAATGTGCCGGACATCAGGAGGAAGCCGCATGACCATTAAAAACCGTTTGATCCTCGCTTTTCTTGCCATTCTTCTTGTGCCCTGCTCCGCGATCGGATGGTTTTCCTACCAGAAGGCGCGAAGCGAGGTGACCGCCCAAATGATGCAAAACGCAAATCAAAGCGTCCAGTTTGCGAACGATCAAATCAACACGCTGATCTCTTCCGGCCTATCGGATATGGACTATTTGGCCAAGCAGATCAACGGGACCATGATCGATAAGGCGAACAATGCTGCGATCCGTCATGTGCTCGATCCGTACAGGGCGGTGAATCCCCAATTTGAAACCGTATTTTTCGGTACGGGGTCAGGGCTGATGGTGTTCTCCCCGGATCAGAAGGTAGAGGGCTATGATCCCTCGAAGCGTCCCTGGTTCATCAAAGCGGTGGACAACAAAGGGAAAGCGGTCGTAGGCGATCCGATCGTGTCCGCAACCACCGGACATATCGTGGTCAACCCTGCCAAGATGACGGATGACGGATCCGGCGTGGTCGGAGGCAGTCTGGATACGGCCGCGCTCTCCCAGCAGGTAAACCGCATCAAGGTCGGCCGGAACGGCTATGTCTACATATTGGATAAGGACCGCAAATATCTCGTTCATCCCACTTCCAAATTAGGCTCGGTCAAGACCGATGCGTATACGGATCAATTTTACGATGCGGACCGCGGGAACGTAGACTATGTGCTGAATGGAGTGCCCAAAAAAGCGGTATTCATGACGAATCCGTTAACCGGATGGAAAATCATCGGCACCATCGAGCTGTCTGAAATTACGGAAGCGACTCGGGGTATTCTTTATACGACTCTTGGCGTTATCGCCGCCGCCATCGTGATCGGTCTGCTTCTTGCGCTGTGGATCGTAAAGTCGATCACGGTTCCTCTTAAACAACTCATGGGCTCAACCGAAAAAATCGCCGGCGGCGATCTGACTGAGGAGGTCGCTGGCCGCTCCAAGGACGAGCTGGGCCAGCTGGTCGCTTCGGTGAACAACATGGTCCATCAACTCCGGGGCTTGATCGGGGAAGTGGTCGTCTCGTCCCAGAATGTCGCCGCCGCTTCGGAACAAATCTCCGCCACGACGGAAGAGGTTGCGGGCGGAAGCTCCATGCAGGCGCAAGCGGCGCAGCATATGCAGGAGCTGTTCAGTGATCTGTCGGCCGCGATCCATGCCGTAGCGGAGAATGCCGAGCAAGCGGCGGAGCTCGCAGAGCGGACGACGTCCGTCGCGCACGAAGGCGAACGCATCGTAAATCAGTCGATCGAGAGCATGAATCAGGTCAGCTCGCAGGTAACGCGTCTCGCCGAGGACTCTGTGAAAATCGGGGAGATCATTCAAGTGATAGACGAGATTGCGGATCAAACGAACCTGCTTGCGCTGAATGCGGCCATCGAAGCCGCCCGTGCCGGCGATCAGGGAAGGGGCTTTGCGGTGGTGGCCGATGAAGTGAGGAAGCTGGCCGAACGCAGCGGCGAAGCGACCAAACAAATCACGGCGATCATCAAGGGGATGCAGGACAATACCCGCCGGAGCGTCTCCGCCGTCTCCGAAGGCGTGAATCAGTCGGAGGCGACGGGCCGGGCTTTTGAACGCATCGTGGCAATGATTGGCGAGACGGAGCGCAAGGTCAGCGAGATCGCGGCGACCAGCGAAGAGCAGGCGGCGCAGTCGGGCGAGGTGCTGCATTCGATCGAAAACATCGCTTCCGCGAGTGAAGAAGCGGCGGCGACCTCTCAGGAAACGGCGGCCACCTCGCAATCCCTCGCGCGGCTGGCCGAGAGCTTGAACGGCGGCGTCTCCATTTTTAAAGTGAAATAAACCCCTACGTCGGGCAAAGAGGTGGAAGCATGCGGGCGAGCCGAGCACGAGCAGTATGTCGAGTTTGGAATGGGGGAGGAGCAGTATGCGATCCGGATTCAGGACATTCATGAAATCATCCGAATGCAGGAGATTACGCAGATCCCGAGCGTCCGGTCCTATGTGAAAGGTATCATCAGCCTAAGGGGAAAGATCGTTCCGGTCATCAGCCTCCGCAGCGTGTTCCGCCAGGAGGAGAAGGCCTATTCCAAATCAACCCGGATTATTCTGGTTCATCATGGGGAAGATCCGGTCGGGATCATTGTAGACCGCGTCCATAAGGTCATCGCTTTCTCCAATATTCAGCCTCCCCGGAATGGGGGGCGGGGCGGACGGCCGTTTCATTGCAGGGATCGGTGTCGCGGGCGGCAGTCTGGTCGGGATTCTCAAGCTGGATCACCTTTTGCTTTATGAACAGGATGAATGATTTCTTTACTTGATAACTTGATTCGGGTGTTATAAAATGTTTATAAACATTCAAATACGTTGAAGAGGAATAGTAAGATTTTCGAGTACGATCAGAGAGCTGTTGGTTGCTGCGAAACAGCCGTGGAGAAAATCCGAACTCGCCTTGGAGTTGCTCGCTGAACCGACAAGTAGGTGGAGCCGGGGGGCCTGACCGTTATCATCAGGAGGATATAAGGGTTGTGCGCTTTTGGGCAAACCCCGTATCTGCCAGAGGGCATGCCGTTCAAGGCGTGAATTTCAGAGTGGTACCGCGTAAGACGTACAGTCTTTCGTCTCTGTCGAGGAGATGAAAGGCTTTTTTTGCGTTCGCCGGGTTCACGGCGGATCAGCTGCAGGATCTTGGATGAAAGGAAGATGAGCTATGAAGAATGTGGAAAAATACGCAAGAGGATATTTTATGCCGCCGGAGACCAGCTTGAATTGGACCCGGAAGGAGTATATTACGGAGGCGCCGATCTGGTGCAGCGTCGACCTTCGCGACGGAAACCAGGCGCTCGTCGTTCCGATGAATTTGGAGGAGAAGCTGGAATACTTTAAACTGCTCGTGAACATCGGGTTCAAGGAGATCGAGGTTGGGTTCCCCGCGGCGTCGGAGACGGAATTCGCCTTCCTCCGCACCTTGATCGAGCAGAATTTAATTCCGGACGATGTGACGATCCAGGTGCTTACCCAGTCGAGAGAGCACATTATCCGCAAAACGTTCGAATCGCTGCAAGGCGCCAAAAAAGCCGTGGTGCACTTGTACAACTCCACCTCCCTGGCCCAGAGGGAGCAGGTCTTCCGCAAATCGAAGGAAGAGATTATCGATATCGCTTTGACCGGCGCCAAGCTGCTCAAGCAGTGTGCGGAGGAGACGGAAGGCAACTTCCAGTTCCAGTATTCGCCGGAAAGCTTCACCGGGACGGAAATTGATTTTGCGCTGGAAATTTGCAACCGGGTGCTGGATGTATGGCGACCGACGGCGGAGAACCCGGTCATTATGAACCTTCCCGCCACGGTATCCATGTCGATGCCGCATGTCTATGCCTCTCAGATCGAGTATATGAGCGAGCGTCTGAATTACCGGGAGCATGTGATTCTGTCCGTCCATCCGCATAACGACAGAGGAACGGGCGTAGCGGATGCGGAGCTCGGGATGCTGGCCGGCGCCCAGCGGGTGGAAGGCACGCTGTTCGGCAACGGCGAACGGACGGGGAATGTCGACATTGTCACCCTGGCACTGAACATGTACTCGCACGGGGTCGATCCGAAGCTGAACTTTGATGACATCCCGGCCATTATTTCCGTTTATGAACGGCTGACCAAAATGCGGGTAGGCGAAAGACATCCTTACAGCGGGGAGCTTGTATTCACGGCCTTCTCCGGTTCGCACCAGGACGCGATTGCCAAGGGGATGAATTGGCGCGAGGAAAAGCGACCGAGGTATTGGTCGGTCCCTTATCTGCCGATCGATCCCAAGGATATCGGCAGGCAGTACGAAGGGGATATCATCCGCATTAACAGCCAGTCCGGCAAGGGCGGAATCGGCTACGTGCTGCAGCTCAAGTACGGTCTCGATCTTCCGGCGAAAATGCGCGAGCACTTCGGATACTGCGTGAAAAACGTATCGGATCAGCAGCAGAAGGAACTCATGCCCGAGGAAATCTATGACATTTTCTTAAAGGAATACGCGAATATTAAGCGACCTGTAGAGTTTGTCAAATACCGCTTTACGGACGATGAAGATTTTCAAACCGTCGTCACCATCCGGACCGGGGGCGAGGTCAAGGAAATCGCGGGCAACGGAAACGGCAGACTCGATGCGATCAGCGATGCCCTGCAAACGCATCTTGGCGTGAGCTACAGCGATCTGGTCTATAAGGAGCACGCACTTGAAACGGGCTCCAAATCCCAGGCGGTCTCTTATATCGGCATCACGGTCGCGGACGGCAGTGTATATTGGGGCGGGGATTGATGTCGATATTATGACTTCTTCGGTCAAAGCCTTGTTTAGCGCCGTGAATAATATGCGCCGTTAAGGATGTTGAGCAGGGAACCCGGGCTACCCGGATCCTATCACAATACAAGAAGCTTCCATCACCACGCCGTGGTGTTGGAAGCTTTTTTGTCGGATCTGTCATGGTTTGGCCTTGGCCGCCTGCGATGCGCGATATTTCATCCTTTTTCCATGAGAAATAAAGGAAAAACGCTTTGCCCCGAAGAAACATAATGGTAGACGGGAGGCGGTGCCGGCGTTCATGCTGATCGAAAAATTATTTCTGAACATTCTGATTGTTCTAGCCCCTGTTTTAGTCTATACGGCTTTTGAAGAACGATGGCGGTTTCCCCGATCGCCCTATGCCATGGGAGCGATTTGCGGAGCGGCCTCATCCTTGTGCCTGCTGTTCTCCTTTTCGGCGCTGGATCTGTATTGGGATCTAAGATATGTTCCGCTGGTGTTGTCGACCCTTTATTGGGGGCCGGCCGCCGGGCTGATCAATTACTTCATGATTATGGCGACGAGGACGTATCTTGGGGGAGATGCGCTTTGGTTCGGCTATATCAGCATATCGCTGGCGGTGATCGGTCCGATCCTTGCCTCCTTCAAAATCCGCTCCTTATCCGGGCCCCCACGAATCCGTTTCGTCGTTCTCGTCTCGCTGTGCCCTTTAGGGGTCATGCTGCTCATTTTATTATCCTATACCTTCCTGATGCAGGTGTCGAAGCCGACGGATTTCCAGCCTGTTCCGGCCGTGATTTTATTTGCCCTGCTGCAGATTCTCGCCACCTGGCTTTCTGCCATGCTGCAGGAAATGAACTATGACAGGGCCAGGATGAGAGGGGAAATTCAAAAAGCCGAAAAGATGAACACCATGGGAGAGCTGGCCGCTTCGATTGCCCATGAGGTACGGAATCCGTTAACGGTCGTTCGGGGTTTCCTTCAGCTGATGCGCCCGAACGAGGAAGGCAAAAACCAGCGGTACCTGGATATTGCTCTGGACGAGCTGGCGCGGGCCGAATCGATCATCACAGATTACCTCAACTTCTCCAAGCCGAAACTGACCAAACTGGAATGGTTTTCCGTTTCAGATTTACTCCATAACATTGTACTGCTGCTTATGCCCATGGCCAGTAAAAACGGCGCAGAGCTCAGCTCCACGCTGGAGAACGATGTACGCCTGTATTCGGACCGCGGCAAGCTGCAGCAGGCTTTGGTGAATGTCATCAAGAATGCCATTGAAGCCGCTTCGGCCAATGGGCAGATACATGTTAGCCTGACCCGTATGGACGGTCATATCCAAATCCGGGTCCGGGATAACGGCAAGGGCATGAGCAAAGAGCAGCTTTCCCGGATCGGCACCCTGTTCTTCTCGACCAAGGAGGTTGGGACCGGACTCGGAACGGCGGTCACGCTCCGAATCATTGAAGCGATGAAGGGAGTCATCGTCTATGAAAGCGAGGAAGGCGTCGGAACGCTGGTTACGATTACATTGCCGCTGCAGGCTGTACGTTAGCGAAGTAAAAGGATAAAGGAGGATTAAGCGATGGCCTGGCTTCATGTACATTATTATTCGGAAGCGCTTCAAATGCCCGTACCGATGGAGGTGCTCCTGCCGCAGCACGTGGCGGGTGGAGGCCGTAAAGTCAAGGATCCCGGACCCTATCCGGCGCTTTATCTCCTTCACGGAAGGAGCGACGACCACACCGCCTGGATGCGGCGGACCAGCGTGGAACGGTATGTCGAAGGTCTGCCGCTGGCCGTGATTATGCCCGCCGGGCATCTCGGATGGTACACCGACATGGCATGCGGCCGGGACTACTTCAGCTTCATCAGCGAGGAGTCGCCGGCGATCTGCGAAAGAATGTTTCCGCTGTCGGATGCCCGGGAGGACCGCTTCATCGCCGGACTCTCCATGGGCGGATACGGGGCGATGAAGGCGGGGCTGCGCGTTCCGGAGAGATTCGGCGCAGCCGCTTCCTTCTCGGGTGCCATGGATGCGGACAAATTGTTCGAGCGCTTGGATCCGCGAGAGCTTAACGACATCTTCGGGAGCCGGGACAAGCTGAAGGGCGGCCCGGATGACCTGTTTGCGCTCGCGGAGGCGCTGGTGCAATCGGATAAGCCACGCCCCGAACTGTATATGTGGTGCGGTACCGAGGATTTTCTGTACGACGACAACGTCCGCTTCAGGGAGCATGCGCGGAAGCTGGGCCTGGCTTTGACATATGAGGAAGCCCCGGGCGATCACAGCTGGAAATATTGGGATCGCTGCATCGAACGGATACTCGATTGGTCGCCCCTGCGCCAAGCGGCGGCGGAATAAAGGAGGGAAGCGGCATGGCTTTAATCGAAACGCATTTGTTCTCGGAAGTGCTGGGTATGGAGATGGAAGTGAACGTCGTCCTGCCGCAGGAGAGGCGGCCCTATACGGGCGACGGCAAGCTTAAAGTGCTTTGGCTTCTGCACGGGGGCTCGGGAGATGCGACGTTATGGTGCGCGATGAGCCGTGTGGAGCGTTATGCGCAGGAATACGGGATTGCGGTTATCGCGCCCGGCGGGCTGAATTCCTGCTTTACGGATATGGCGCATGGCGGAAGATTCTTCACATACCTTACCGAGGAGCTTCCTACCTGCCTTCGTCATCTGTTCCCGCGCCTGTCAGCCGAGCGGGAGGATAGCTTCATCGCTGGCCTCTCCAACGGGGGCTTCGGCGCCTCAAAGCGGGTCTGGCGCGGCCCGACCTGTACGCGGCCATCGGCGCGTTCTCGGCGGGGGACAAATCCGACGTTCCTTTCGAGAACGACGGCTCCGGACGCTCCCGCGACCGGATTGCCGTATTCGGCGACGGCGACCCTGAAGAACACGGACAACGATCTGAAGCATTTGGGCCGGGAAGCCTTGAAGAAGGGCGTACCGCTTCCCCGGGTCTATCATGCGTGCGGCAGTCTGGACCCGTGGCTGGACCTCAACGTCATGATGCGGGATTTCTTCACAGGGCTTGAGGGGGATCCGTACCGCTATCAATACCATGAAGCGGAGGGCTATGGCCATACGTGGGAATTTTGGGACATGGAGCTCAGGCGCTTCCTTGACTTTCTCGGCTTGCCGAAGGACGGTTCCAAGTACATTGGATTGTAGATAGACGGTGAAATTAACAATAATTTAATGAATGTTATGGTAAAATTTAGGGGGTGTATAAAATTTAACATAAGGAGAGGGATCGTTGATGTACGAGTACAAATTCGTGAATGTGGAAGTCAGCCTATGGAGCGGCAAGTCCAAAGAGAATCATCAGGAGATTATTCGCCAGCATGCCGCAGAGGGATGGCGGTTGAACCAAATCTTCGCGCCGCCGACCAATGCAAGCGGACAAACTCACCATATGGAGCTGATTTTCGAAAGAACGGTGGAAGACCGGAACAGCTGATTTCCCATATTTTTTAGACAAATTTTAAATTACAATAAAGGCAGACTTCGGTCTGTCTTTTTTTTGCGCCCGCCAACTAACCTGAAGAGGGTGATCCGCCTGCTTTATTCTTTGAAAAACCGGTTAATCGCATTTTTCGTTGTGCTGCTCGTGCTGTCCTTCGGAACGATGTCGTATTTTCTCTTTCACGAATCCCGTTCGATTATCCGTTCTTATATCGAATCCTCGGCACTGGAGAAGATGGATGAGTACGGATCGTTCGTCAACATGGCGTTAACGCAAATCTACGATCTGTCCTCGCTTGTGTTCAACAGTCCGGTTACGAAAAGCTGGGATACCGCCTTGTCCGATCCCGCCCTGCCGGACGGGGAGAAGATGCTGGCGGATCTCCGTTTGAGCGAATTTCTGACGCAAACGACCAATAACTACTCGGGCGTATCCTCCGTCACGATCTACCGCAGGGAGGGGATGTGGGTCGGCGGCGAGAATCAGGTGGTCATGGACCGCTCCTTTCAGCAGGAGTCCTGGTACCGGGATTTCATGAGCCGCGGGGTTCAATGGGTTTCGGCCCATTCCGACCCGGCTGAAGCCCGGCGGTCCAAGCCTTATCAGGTGGTCAGCCTGCTGCTGCCGGTCGGCACGTTCGAGCCTACCCAGTCCAGAAGCGTGATGAAGGTGAACGTGAGCGCCGACTTTCTTCTGGAGCCGCTGAACCGCATTCATCTCGGGGAAAGCGGCACCCTCTTCCTGCTGGATCAGGAGGGGCGGCCGGTTCTATCGCAAACCTCGTATGCATCTCATCCCGATGCGATCCGGAAGGTGGAGGAGATCCGGCTTGGCGGGCGACCGCAGGGCGTGGTTTATGCGAGGAACGCGGAGGATGCGACTGATATTATCGTCTACAAAAAGCTGAAGATGAACAACTGGTCGCTCGTCGGGTTCGTTCCGGAGCAAGACTTGTACTCTGATCTGACCAAGCTCCGCACCAGTATTCTCTTTGCCGCAAGCCTCCTGCTCCTTGTCGCCGTTCTGGCCGCTACCTGGCTCTCCCATGGGATTACGAAGCCGCTGTCCCGACTCGCTTCGGCCATGCGTTCCGTGCAGAAGGGCGATTTCACGGGAGCGGAAAGCCGCATGCCCCCCGAGGGAAGCGTCCGCAACGAAGTCGGATTTGTAAGCGCTGCCTTCCGCAACATGGTGGAGCGGCTGAGGGAGCATATCAAGATCGAGTTTGAGCTGAAGCTTCTGCGCCAGCAGGCGGAGTATAAAGCGCTGCTCATGCAGATCAATCCGCATTTTCTCTTCAACACGCTGGAGCCGCTGAGCGACCTGTCCATGCAGCAGAGGACGGCCGACTCCGTTCAAGTGATTGATTCCTTGGGCAAAATGCTCCGCTTCTCCCTCAAAATCAGCGACGACCTGGTTCCGCTGGAGGAGGAATTGAAATATATGCGGTATTACGTGTCCATCCTGCAAATCCGCTTCGGGGAGCGGCTTCACATGCGGGTCAGGGTGGAAGGGGAGGCCGGGAAGCAGCAGATCGTCAAATTCCTGCTCCAGCCTCTCATTGAGAATGCGGTAAAATACAGCTTCCGGCGCCAGGCGGTCGCCGAGGTGGATGTTGAAGTGGTTAGCGTAGGCGGCCGTGTCCGGCTTATCGTAGCCGATAACGGGCCGGGGATGCCTCCCGGCTTGGCGGAGCGACTCTATAAGGAATCGGCTATGCAGTTCGATCAAATCCTGAGGAGCGCGTCCCGGGAGATCGGACTGCGCAATGTGCTGGCAAGGTGCCAGCTGTATTACGGCACGCTGTTTTCATTCCGGATCGAATCCGGCGACGGGGAACCCGGATTGAGCTTACTTTGCCCGCACAGGAGGGAGTGCAGGATGTACCGAGTGCTGATTGTGGATGACGAGCCGGAAATCCGGGTCGGGTCATGCGGCTTAAGGTGGATTGGGAGAGCTTGGATTTAACGGTGGCGGGAGAGGCGCCCAGCGGCGCCGAAGCGCTGGAGCGGCTGGCCGGCGATGCGATCGATATCATAATTACGGATATGAACATGCCGGTGATGAACGGGGTTTCCTTCCTCGAATCGTACCGGGAGCCGTACCCGGCCTTGAAGGTGATCGTCGTTACCGGGTATGAGGACTTTCAATACGCCAGAGCCGCGGTCCGGAATCAGGCGCGCGATTATCTGCTCAAGCCCGTTTCGCAGGAGGAGCTGACAGCGGCGCTTGTCAAAGTGAAGCGGGAGCTCGATGACGAGCGGCTGGCCCAAGACCGGGAAGCGATGGACCGGTGGAGGCTCTCCCAGTACTACAAGGAGATGAAGGAGCATTTCATAGTCCGTCTGGTCAAGGAGGAGTCCGGACATGAGCGAACGGTCCGGGAGCGCGCCAGGCTGTTCCAGCTGGATTCTTGGGACGCCGAGGGCGTCCGGTTCCTTACCACGGGCCTGAGGGAACGTGAAGTACGCGATGCGGCGGACGGTCGTACGCCGGACAAGCTGCGGCGCCCTTCGAGATGATCTGCAGGGAATTCGCCGAGAAGCATCCTACGCGACCGCAGGTCTTTCGCGACGGGAACTACCCCGGGTTGATTCATTTTATTCTGAGCGACGATGAATCCGCCATTGCGGATTTTATCAGCGATCTTCACGCCTGTGTTGCCGGTCACTTGTCGTTCGAACCGGTCATCGGATGCGGGGAGCAGGTTACAGGGTTCGCGTCTTGGAAGGAGGGCTATCTGTCTTCCCTTCTGGCCTGGAACCTTCCCGAAAGCGGCATTGGCCTCAGGTCCACGGTACGGCCGGATGGCAAAGCCGTATTGACGGAGGACATGGCCCGGATCATTCAGAGGTATCTGGAGCGGGGCGAGATGGAATTGTTCTCCAAGACGGTTGAACAAGAGCTAAGCAAAGCGTTCCGCGTGTCGCAGGTGCATTACGTCAAGCTTATCTTTCAGCTGTATTTGCTGCTGGATTCGCTGGCCTATACGGCCGGCGTTCCACTGGAGAGCAGCGAGCAGACTCTGGATCCGTCCCGATCTGGCGCTGGGGCTGGATACGGTGGACAAGGCCAAGGCGTTCCTGACCCGGTTGGGCGGCAAAATCCACCGCTTGTCGAAGGGCTCGCCCGAGGAATCGGAGTATTCGGCCATGGAAGCGGTCAAGCAATTTATCGGCGAAAATTATATGTACGACCTTAATTTGACGATGCTCGCGGAACGGTTCAGCTACCATCCTTCTTACTTCTCGGAGCTGTTCAAAGCGAAGGTGGGGAAGACGTTCATCCAATATTTGACCGAAGTCCGGATGGCACACGCGGTTCGTCTGCTCCGTGAAACCGCGCTGAATCTGTGGGATATTGCGGAGCTTACGGGCTTTGCAAGCGCCAGCTATTTCAGCTCCAAATTCAAGCGGATGTACGGGATGAGCCCTTCGGATTTCCGCCAGAAGCCATCCGAAAAATTTGATAACGAAGAGCCGAAGAAATAGCATTCCGCCCTTGAGCCTTAGCCCTTATGATGATCTTACACCAAATTTCATCCTAAGGAGGCTCGCATGCAAACCAGAATCAGACCGACCCTATGGCGGCAGGATCGCACGGCGTACTTGTTTTTGCTTCCGTGGCTGATCGGCTTTTTCTGTCTCACGCTGGGCCCGATGCTGGGTTCGTTCTACCTGTCCCTGACCAAATTCAATCTCTTAAACCCGCCGAGGTGGCTGGGCTTCGGTAATTATGCGCAAATCTTCGGCGAGGACGTCTCCTTCCGCCATTCTTTAGCCTTAACGTTCCAATACGTGTTCTTCTCCGTGCCGCTCCGGCTGATCTTCGCCCTGATGGTCGCGATGGCCTTGAATAAAGGCATTCGGGCGCTGGGCTTGTACCGGACAGTCTATTATATCCCTTCCCTGCTGGGAGGGAGTGTCGCCATTGCGATCGTATGGAGAAGATTGTTCGACGGGGACGGGCTCGTCAACCGGTTCCTCAGCTGGTTCGGCATCGAAGGGCCGGCGTGGATTGCGAATCCGAATTATGTACTGCATACGATTGTGACCTTGTCCGTGTGGCAGTTCGGTTCCGCGATGGTTATTTTCCTGGCCGGCCTGAAGCAAATCCCGGCAGATCTGTACGAAGCCTCCGAAGTGGACGGCGCAGGCAAAGCCCGGCAGTTCTTCCGGATTACGCTTCCGCTGCTCTCGCCCGTCCTGTTCTTCAATCTGGTGATGAGCATCATCACTCCTTCCAGGTGTTTACGCCGGGTTACGTGATCGGAGACGGACGCGGCGGCCCGCTCGATTCGACACTGTTTTATACGCTGTACCTGTATTTGAAAGGGTTTTCTTTCTTCGATATGGGCTATGCCTCCGCACTGGCCTGGATCATGCTCGTCATCATCGCGGCCTTCACCGCCGTCGTCTTCGTGACCTCGAAGTATTGGGTCTTCTACGGAGATGGAAAGGAGGAAAGGGGATGACTTCGACCAGGTTCCGACTCGCCCGGCTGTGCAAGCATACGGTGATCATTGCCCTCGGCCTCTTGATGCTGTATCCCGTCCTCTGGCGCTTGGCGGCTCCTTCAAGCCGAATCAGCTGATCTTCACGGATCCGGGCCTTTGGCCGAAGGAAGTGACGCTGGACAATTATGTGAACGGCTGGAAAGGGCTGCAGGGCATATCGTTCGGCCGCTTCTTCACGAATTCGCTGCAGATCTCCGTCCTGTCGGTGCTCGGGAACGTGATCAGCTGCTCGCTTGCGGCTTATGCCTTCGCCCGGCTCGAATTCCGGTACAAGAAGCTGTGGTTCAGTCTGATGCTGATGACGATTATGCTTCCCTACCACGTTACGCTGGTACCGCAGTACATCCTGTACAACAAGTTCGAATGGATCAATACGTACCTGCCTTTGATCGTGCCGAAGTGGCTGGCCCACGATTCGTTCTTCATTCTGCTCATGGTCCAGTTCATCCGAGGTATTCCGAAGGAGCTCGACGAGAGCGCTACCATCGACGGTCGCGGGCAAAGCCAGATCTATCTGCGTGTGATTGTTCCGCTCATGGTGCCGGCGCTGATCACGACATCGATCTTTACGTTTATATGGACCTGGGACGATTTTTTCAGCCAAATGATTTACCTGAACAACGTCAAGCTGTTTACGGTGCAGCTCGGCATCCGGTCCTTGTTTGATCCGTCCGGCCAGTCGGATTGGGGGGCGCTGCTCGCCATGTCCGTCCTGTCGCTCGTTCCGATCATGGCGATTTTCCTATCCTTCCAGCGGTATTTCCTTGACGGCATCGCCACGACAGGGCTCAAATAATGCAGGCTTTACTAATCTCAACATAGGGGGACGAATGAGATGAAGAAACGGCTTTTGTTCGGCACAATGGCGCTGGTGGCGGCTTTCACGTCCGCCTGCTCCGGCGGGAGCGCAGGGAATGCGCCCGCCCAGGCGGGAAATGCCGGCGGCAAGGATCAGGGCAAGGCGGAGCCGGTCGAGTCATGCGGATCATGTGGTGGGGAGACCAGAAACGCGCGGACATCACGAACAAGGCGCTGCGCAAATTCGAGGAGAAGAATCCGAATATCAAGGTTGTCGGTGAGTTCGCGCCCAGCTCCGGCTACTTCGATAAGCTCAATACCCAGCTGGCTTCGGGGACGGCCCCTGATGTGTTCTTCCTGGGAGGCAATGTAGTGGATTACGCGAACAAAGGCGTGCTGCTTGATCTAACGCCTTATTCGGGCAAAGAGCTGAACCTCACGGATATGGATAAGACGATGATCGAATACGGCACCTTCAAAGGCAAGTCGCTTCATATTTCGGCCGGAGCCAACGCCCGGGGGATCGTCGTGAACACCGAGCTGTTCAAGAAAGCGGGTCTCCCGGTTCCGAAGGACGGCTGGACCTGGGACGATTACGCCCGGACGAGCAAAGAAATTGCCCAGAAGCTCGGTAAAGGGTTCTACGGCACCTACGATTTTACGGTCGACGGCATGGATATTTCCCTGAAGCAAAAAGGAAAGGTGCTCTACGATATGGAGGCCGGCAAGCTCGGCTTCGAGCAGAAGGATGCGGAGGACTGGTTCTCGTACTGGGATAAGCTGCGCAAGGACGGCGGCGTCGTAACGCCGGAGCTTCAGGTGTCGAACCCGCCTTCGGATACGAGCAAAACGCTTATCGTAACCGGGAAGGTGGCGATGACGCTGACCGCATCGAATCAGCTCGTCGCTCTGCAGAACCTGACGAAGGATCCGCTCACGCTCGTCCAGGTTCCGCGAGGGCCGCAGGGGACCGGCGTGGTATTCGAATCGAGCCAGGGCCTGTCCGCTTATGCGAAGACCAAGCATCCGAAGGAAGCGGCCATGCTGATGAACTTCTGGATCAACGACCCGGATGCGGCCAAGATCCTGGGCAATGACCGCGGCGTTCCCGTGACGTCCGCCATGCGCGAGCTGCTGAAGAAAGAAGCCGGTCCCGTCGATCAGATCATCTATGATTACACGGGCCGGGTGTCGGAAGCGGCGAAGAAGGAGCCGGTCAAGGTCAGCTACAACCCGCCGGGCTTCACCGAGTATTCCAAGCTGGCCGATACGACGGTGCAGGAGATCGCCTTCGGCAAGAAGGACGTGAAGAAAGGCGTGGAGGACTTTTATAACGGCGTGGTCAAAATTTTCAACAATAACAAATAAAAAAGGAACGGGATCAAGGGGAGATGAAGCGGCGGACTTCACCCCCTTTTCCTATATTTGGTGTATAATATGGATATCCAAACGGCAAAGGGGGGCCGATATGACGAAAACTACCTACACCTATAACCCGCTGGAAGATAATGCGCTGCATGCTTCCACCGTACAGGAGCGAACGATAGCCGCCGAAGACCGCGCCCCGTTCAACGAAGCGCTTCAGCACGGAGATGCGGTGCAGGGCTTTCGCACGGCCAAGCGCCTTGAACAGTTTCCCGCGTGGTACCGGAATCCCCGGAGGATCTATGCCGCCGTCTCGGTGCTCGTTTTCGCTGCGTTCATGATCTACCAGGTTGTTCGAATTATAATGGCGATTGCGGCGGGGAAATAGCCGGACTACAGGGTATCCGTATGCAAAGGAATCGCAATGGTAAAGACGGTCCCTGATTGAGGCTTGCTTGTCACCTTAACGCTGCCGCCTACGGCATGGATCACCTGGTAGGAATAGGTCAGTCCGAGCCCGGTGCCGCTCGTCTTGGTCGAGAAGTAGATGGAGCCCAGGCGGCTGATTTGCTGCTCATTCATACCGACGCCGTTGTCTTTTACCATAAGCTGGGCCCGATCCTGAACGGCTTTGAGGTGCAGGCTGACCTGCCCGCCCGGTGTGCTCGCACAAGCTTCGATCGCGTTTTTTACAAAATTAACCAGAACCTGCTTGATCTCATCCGGATTCGCCCGAATCATGAGTGCTTCTTCCGGCCGCTGCACTTGAAGCTCCACGTTATGCATAGTGGCAAAGGGCGTCATGACATCAGCGACCGCCTGGACCTGACCGGAGAAGTCGACCAGCTGGCGCTGCTCGCCGTGGGGCCTCGAGATCGAGAGATATTCGGACAGAATGGATTCCGTTCGCTGAATTTCATCCAGGCAAATCGTGATATACTGCTGGACTTTCGGCAGATCCTGAGGCTTCTCGCGGATTAATTTCAGAAAACCTTTGACGGCGGTCAGCGGATTGCGCACCTCATGGGCAAGCGACGCGGCGACATGGCTCATGGCCTCGATCTTCTCATGCTGCGCGTGCTGGATGAACATTTTCTTATCGGATACGGACTTGCCGAACAAGGAGAGCAGCGAGCCAGATCCCTAAACAGTTTTGAACGGGAATCACGATAATATGAAAAGCCAGATACCTTGTAACGAGATAGGGAAAAAAGAAGTAGGTAATGACCAGCGGAATCGTCGAGAAAACAATCCCGGCAACAAACGTGGCCAAAGGCGGCCGCCTCGAGTTCTTGAATGCTTTCAAAAAAATAATGGATACGGCAAAGGAGACGGCCATAATGGTCAGGCCCGCCCAGAGCCCCTGTCCCCCGAGGTAAACGCGGTAAATCACAAACTCCGCGAGCAGAATCAATGCGGTCTCGATGCCGCCGTACACCAGGGCGAAGAACAGAATCACATACCGGACATCAAAGATAATGCCGCCGACTACGCTGGACGCGAAGCTCATGGAGAGGAGCAGGCAGATGGAGCTTGAAATCAGGATGAAGCTCCGGCTGTAATTGCGAATTTTGTCCCGGTAGTAGATATTGAAAAAGATAAACGGAGTCAGAGCAAAGAACAACTGCAGTATGACATCTTTCAATGGACTCAGGTCGCATCATCTCCATTATGAGCGGCTAAATGCCCTTCATCCATATTCGACAGATCCTGCCAAATCCCTCTATAGAGTGGAAAGGGTGCCCCCTTGAATCGGCTTATTTTGAAATCTGATCAAATAAAAATTGCTGGAAGACGGGAGGAATAATAATGGAATACAAAACACTTGGAAAAACGGGGATTCAAGTATCCGGCCTATGCTTCGGGACGATGTCCTTCGGCGGAGTGGCGGATGAAGAGGCTTCCGCGGCCATGTTTCACCGCCGCCGGGAGCTCGGCGTCAATTTCTTCGATACGGCCAATGTTTATAACGAAGGGCGGTCGGAGGAGATTCTCGGCAGGCTCATGGCCGGTCAGCCGCGATGAGCTGGTACTGACCTCCAAGGTCTGCCTGCCGGCCGGAACCGGCGTCAACGACAAAGGGCTGTCCCGCCGGCATATCATGCTGGAAGTCGAGAAAAGCCTCAAACGGTTGAACACCGACCGCCTGGACTTGTATTTCGTCCATCATTTCGATGCCCGTACGCCGATGGAGGAAACCTTGAGAGCGCTGGACGACCTGCAGCGGCAGGGGAAGATCCTGTATCCCGCCGTCAGCAACTGGGCGGCCTGGCAGATCGCCAAAGCGCTCGGCATCTCCGCCAAGGAAAGCCTGGCCCGCTTCGAATGCATTCAGCCGATGTACAACCTGGTCAAGAGGCAGGCGGAGGTGGAAATTCTGCCCTTGGCGGAATCCGAGCAGCTCGGCGTCATTAGCTACAGCCCGCTCGGAGGAGGACTGCTCACCGGCAAATACGCGCCGGGCCGGACGCCGGCCCAAGGGCGCCTGGTGGAGCAGCGGATGTACGGGCCGCGGTACGGCGACGGTCAGTATTACGAGATCGCGGAGCGCTTTACGGCATACGCCCATGCCCGCGAGCTGCATCCGGCCACGCTTGCCGTAGCCTGGGTCATGTCGCACCCGGCCGTCACGGCGCCGATCGTCGGCGCCCGCGCTGGGGAGCAGCTCGAACCTTCCCTGGCTGCGCTTGACGTTCCAATGACGCCGGAATGGCGCAGGGAAATCTCCGAGCTCTCGATCACGCCGCCCCCGGCAACCGACCGCAGCGAGGAGCTGATGGTGTAGGAGAAGGCTAATACGGCCCTTCTCTTACTCCCCCTCCCAAAAACGCATCGGAGAGGGGTTAAGGCCATGAAGTAGCAGGGCGCACGACGTCGATCAAGTGAGGGCCTGGGTGTGGGGTAAGATTATGCTTCCGAAGTAGTTTTCCATTGGAAAACTTTGAAGCGAGAGCGTCCGCCTTTGAAGTTCATGTTCCAACCGCTGCGAATTGTTATTTAAGGAACATGAACTTCAACAGCGGTCGGAACCCCACACCCATGCCCTCCCCACGCACCAACGTACGGCCTAGCTCCACAAACTTCCGTCCACCCCTCCGGGCGGTTTTTTCTATCCCCGAAACATGATAGCATAGAATAGTAGTGCCTCTTACCCGATTAGGAGTTGACGATGATGCTGAAAGCCAAGATATTGAACCGGGAGGCGGGAATTGTCACCTATGGCATCACGCCGCCCAAAATAAACCATACACCCGAGAAAATCGCCGAGATCGCGCAGAAACAGTACGAAAGAATCAAAGACCTCGGGATCGACGGCCTGATTATTTACGATGTGCAGGACGAGGCCGACCGGGTGGATCAGGAAAGACCGTTTCCCTATCTGCAAACGATCGACCCTACTGTTTACAGCAAGCAGTACCTGGGGCGGCTCGACGTGCCCAAGATCCTATACCGCTGTGTCGGCAAGTATTCCGAAGCGGAGCTGGCCGAATGGATCCAGGCCGATCCCGGGGAGGACCGGTTCTCGGTGTATGTGGGAGCATCCTCCAGCAAGCAGGAAGTGAAGCTGACCCTGCCGGAGGCTTACGAGCTGAGCAAAAAGCTGAACGATCGCATCCTGCTCGGCGGCGTCGTGATCCCGGAAAGGCATGAAGCGCGGCGGGACGAGCATTTGCGGGTTCTAAGCAAAATGAAGCACGGCTGTCAATTCTTCGTGTCGCAGGCCACTTACAATGTGGAGGCTTCGAAAAATTTTCTGTCGGACTACTATTACTACTGCGAGGCTAATGAGATCGAGACGGTTCCCGTCCTATTCAATCTGGCCCCCTGCGGCTCCCCGAAGACGCTCGAATTCATGAAATGGCTGGGGATCAGCATCCCCCGCTGGCTGGAGAACGAGCTGACCTATTCGCAGGATATCCTGGAAAAGTCGGTCAGCTTGTCGCGCAAGGTGTTCGAGGAATTGTACGATTTCGGAATGGAGAAGGGAATACCGATCGGCTGCAGCGTGGAGAGCGTCTCTACCCGCAAGGTGGAGATTGAAGCTTCCATCCAGCTGGTGAAGGATATCCAAAGCTGCATCAAACCGAAAGCCGGCGTATAAAAAGGTTCTTCCCGTTCAAGCGCGAAAATGCTATAATTTGCAAAAAAAAGGAAGGGATGATCCGCATGCCCGCCAGACCTGCACATGATGAATACTCCAGCTATTTTGCCCAATATGTTGAATTGGTTCCGGAGGGAGACATCCGGGAGCTGCTCGCCCGCCAGTTGGATGATACCTCCGCCCGCCTGTCCGCCGTCTCTGAGACGCAGGCCGATTACCGGTATGCTCCGGACAAATGGAGCCTGAAGGAATTGCTCGGCCATATGACGGATACGGAGCGCGTGATGAGCTACCGGTCGCTGCGGGTCGCGCGGGGCGACAAGACGTCTCTGCCCGGATTCGATCAGGACGAGTTCGTCCGCGGAGCCTCATTCCAATCGGCCCCCTGGTCCGACAGACTGGAGGAGTACGCGGCCGTACGCCGCTCGACGCTTCTTCTGCTGCGCGGGTTGTCCGAAGAAGCGTGGCTGAGAAGGGGCCTGGTGAAGGATAGTGAAATGAGCGCCAGAGCGCTGGCTTACATTATCGCCGGGCACGAGCGGCATCATTTGAATGTAATCGTCGAGAAATATTTAACTTAAGACCCTGCTGTGCGGGGGACATCGATAAGCCGGCTCTTTTATGGGAAGAGCCGGTTTATTGCGGTTTCAGAAGTATAGTCAGGGTTGCCGCGAAGAGAATTCAGCTTAGTTTTGTGCAAATCATCCTATAATCCTGCATTGCCAAGGGAGGGCTTCGGTCTCATCACAATAAGTAGAAAGCGCTTACCTAACGGGGTGTGGAAAATTCTCTTTAAACTTTAGTTATATTTTAGGAATAAAAGAGACGAATTGGCGTATAATTTGTCGTACAGATAGTTTTCGGGTCGAAAGGAGAAACATAATGTATTATTGTATCCGATGCGGCAAGCTTCATGCTCCCAAACCGATCAAGCGGGAGACCATCTTCAAGAGCGGCTTTCACTATTACGACTCGGAGCTTTACCCGGCCGGCATTTGCCTGGCGGAAGACAAGAGCGCAGCGTTAGAGAGCAAAGAGTGCAAGGCGGCTTCGGCCTAAGGCGGGACCAAGCGACCGGTACCGGTCGGACAACCCCGAACGGCGCCGCCGTCCTGATCATCCAAGGAGCGCCGCCTATTCAAGTTGGCCGCGAAGCCGTAAGTCACGGCGCCTTTACTTTTCTCTTGAGTTGAAAAAATCCCGGTCCGCCGCTTTCGCGGGGAACCGGGATTTTTCTTTAAGCTTTGGAGGGGGAGGTCCCAAGCGGCTCATGATAGCTTCGGCCGCTTCCATGAAATCATGGGCCCGGATCGTTACTTTATCGCTGGTATAGCGGCTTGTCGCATGATCGTAACGCGGATCGTAATAATAGATCAGCAGCGACCCGACGGCCTCCGCGAATTGTCCTTCACGCAGATAAGCCTCAATCTCCTTGGCAATCGGCGTATGAATCCGGCTCTTGATGCGCTGGAAGGCAAGCAGGCACTCCTCTTGATGGTTCCACGGCTCATAGTCCTCCAGAATATGCTTAACCCTCTCTTCGATGGGCATCTCGATAAAGAACTGTACATTCGTTTCCTTCTCGTTCACAATAAATTCCGGCAGGACCACCTTGCCGATCCGCTTGCTTTCGGCCTCGAAGAGAACGTAAGGCGAGTCCTCCAGCTTCAGCGGCTCCTGCAGCAGCAGCGATTCGAACGTCTTCTGGTTATGGGATTTCAGCCCGATTTGCCCGAAGATCGAGCCCCGGTGCCCGGCCAGCGCCTCCAGGTCGAGTACGGGGTAGCCCTGCTCCTTCAGGTATCGTAAGATGAACGTCTTGCCTGAGCCGGTAAGCCCGTTGATGATGTAAGCCTTCGGACGAAATTCGAAGCGGCTCAGCGTATCGACGACCCAGGAGCGGTAAGCCCGGATGCCGCCGGTCAGCCGGTAGACGCGGATGCCCATCAGCGAGAGGACCGTGGCGGTCGTCTTGCTGCGCATGCCGCCGCGCCAGCAGAAGACCGCTTTGGGCGAATCGATCTCCTGGAACGACTTGACGAAGGCGGGCAGCTTGGCCGAAACGATCTCAAGCCCTTTTTCCTTGGCGGCCTGGATGCTGACCTGCTTGTAGGTCGTACCGATTTCAGCCCGCTCCTGATCGTCGAACAATGGAATATTCAGGTCGCCGGGAATCGTGGCATCGTGATATTCGGAAGGGGACCGCACATCGACCAGGGTGAGCTCCTTTTTGCGCTGAAACTCGAGTAATTGTTCTACACTGATGTCTTGAAACAACGGACTTCGCTCCTTTTAAACGACCACGATGTGTTCCGGGTGCTCCGCCGTCGTTTCGCCAATCAGGCTGGCTTCCACGCCGGCCTTCAGAAGATCGCCGAGCAGGGCTTCCGCCTGGTCCCCGGCAACCGAGATGAGCGACCCGCCCGAGGTGACCGCGTCGCATAAGATCCAACGGCCGATTTGATCGAGCTCCGCCGGGAAAGTAACAGAGCCCTCCAAATGCGCGAAGTTATTCTTCGTCCCGCCAGGCACGAAGCCTTCTTCCGCGAGTTCTCTTACGCGCGGCGAGCACCGGCACCTGCTCCTGCACAATACGCAGACCGACGCCGCCGCCTTTGGCCATCTCCGATGCGTGACCCAAGAGACCGAAGCCGGTTACGTCCGTGCAGGCGTGTACTTCATAGTTCGCCATGAGCTCCGCCGCCGTTTTGTTCAGCGTGGCCATCACCCGGGTGACCCGCTCCACTTCTTCCTCGGTCAGCTTGTCCTTCTTAATGGACGTCGTCAGGATGCCTACGCCGATCGGCTTGGTGAGGATGAGCTTGTCGCCGGGTTTGGCTCCGGCGTTCGTCCGCACCTTCTGCGGATGGATGAGTCCGGTGACCGCGAGACCGAATTTCGGCTCGTTATCGTCGATGGAATGCCCGCCGACCAGGGTGATGCCGGCTTCCTTGATTTTATCGCCGGCCCCGCGCAGAATGTCCGCCAGCACCTGCTTGTCCAGCGTTCGGATCGGAAACGCCACGATATTCAGCGCCGTGAGGGGTTTGCCGCCCATGGCGTAAATATCGCTGATCGCATTGGCCGCCGCGATTTGCCCGAAGGAATAAGGGTCGTCGACGATCGGGGTGAAGAAGTCGACGGTCTGCACCAGCGCGAGGTCGTCGCTCAGCCGGTACACCCCGGCATCATCGCTGGTGTCGATGCCGACGAGCAGATCCGGGTTGGGCTCTGCTTGAGGCAGGTCATGCGGATCACTTGCGACAGATCGGCCGGGCCGATTTTGCAGCCGCAGCCTCCTTTGGTAGAATAGGAAGTCAATTTTATTTTTTCAGGTTGGGACATGGGCCTGTATTCCTTTCCATAGTAAAATGTACGCTAAGTTTATTGTACGAAGGTTGAGTCCGCGATTGCAAATGTATATTTTCTTGTAAAAAGTTTCACTACTATTCGTTATATCCATGGTATAATATTAGCCTGAGATTTCAATCTTAAAACTAGGCTCGGAGGATTTCAAATGACCGGATCCCATCTACTCGCGCCTGAACCCCAGGCGAACAGGAAAAAAATCATCCTTTCGGTGGCCGTCTTTCTCTTGATCGCGGTTGCCGGATTAACCTATGTCAAGTGGTCGCCGTATTACCATAAAGCAATCGATGCGGCGGCCAAGCATTCCATCGGCTCCTCGATCGTGACCGGCAAGAATCCGAATGCGCCCGCCCCCTCCTGGAGTGCCGCTTGGGATTATGCCTTGGCTTACTACAACTCCGTTTGGAAAGCGGCGGTGCTCGGCATCGTGCTGGGGTCGCTCATTCAGGTGCTGATCCCGTCCGGATGGTCGCTGCGGGCTCTCGGCCGGGCTAATTTCAAGAGCACGGCGATAGCCGGGCTGGCTTCCATCCCGGGTATGATGTGCACCTGCTGCGCCGCGCCGATGGCCGTAGGACTGCGCAAGAAGAACGCTTCGGTCGGGGCGAGTCTCGCCTTCTGGCTGGGGAACCCGACGATCAATCCGGCCACGCTTGTCTTCATGACGTTCGTGCTGTCCTGGAAATTTACGCTGATCCGGCTTGTGTACGGGCTGATTCTGACGTTCGGCGTAAGCTATTTCGCGAACCGTTTCGCCGGGGAAGCCAAGCTTCCGCCTCAGATCGATGAATTGAAGGCCGAAACCGAGAAGGAAGCGGAGAAGCCCCTGCTCGTAAGATGGCTGGAAACGGCCTGGGCGATGATTCTGCATATCGTTCCGGCATACATCATCGCCGTGCTGCTGCTTGGAGCGGCGCGGGCCTGGCTGTTTCCGGCCGCCGGTGAAGCCGGCTCGGGCAGCCTGCTGGCCATCATCGGATTCGCCGTAGCGGGGACGCTGTTCGTAATTCCGACGGCGGGAGAAATTCCGATCATACAGACGATGATGTCCTTCGGCCTCGGGGCGGGCCCGGCGACCGCGCTGCTGCTGACCCTGCCGTCCGTAAGCCTGCCTTCGCTGCTGATGATTTCGAAGTCTTTTCCGAAGAAAGTCCTTGTATTCGTAGCGGCCGCGGTCGTGGTCCTCGGGATATTAAGCGGAATTACCGGGGCGCTGCTGTTATAATTCGTGCATGCATCCGGTGTACAAGCATATGATATTAGTAAAGGGTATCGTCTTATAGACGGTATCCTTTATTTCACTTCCCCATTGACATACCCATGGGGGGTATTGTATAGTTAAAGTACGAGGTGAAGATGCTATGGACAACACGGAGCATATCGAAGAGCAGCAGCACTGCCATACGGATGAACGGAAGAGTCATCATTCGGATAAAATGAAGGCGAACCTCATCTCCAGGCTGAACCGCATTGAGGGGCAAATCCGCGGAATCAAGGGACTGATCGAGAAGGACACCTACTGCGACGATGTGCTGAACCAGATCGCCGCCGTCCAATCGGCCTTGAACGGGGTCGGGAAGCTCCTGCTTGAAGGTCATATGAAGAGCTGCGTTATCGAGCGGATCCAATCCGGCGACAGTGAAGTGATTGACGAGTCGCTCATTACAGTCAATAAATTGATGAAATAATCGATCGGGAGGGATCTTGTATGCAAAATGTAAAGCTTCAAGTGGAAGGTATGTCCTGCGCGCACTGCGTGAATGCCGTGGAAGGTGCGGTGAAGAATTTGGGCGCATCGGCCAAGGTCGATCTTGCCGGCAAATCTGTATCCGTTCAGTTCGACGAGACGAAGACTTCGGTGGATGCCATCAAAGCGGCTATTGAAGATCAAGGCTACGATGTCGTTTAAAATACAGCACGGGAGTCATCCGGGGGTGGCTCCTTTTTTAGCTGAAATACATACCCCCTGAGGGTATGGAAGCCGAGAGATTGAGGTGAGAAGGATGAGTACCATGAATACCGCCGAGCCCGGACCCAGCGAGCAAACCTCGATCCAAATCACCGGTATGACCTGCGCCGCCTGCGCGAACCGGATTGAGAAGGGGCTGAGGAAGCTTGACGGCGTGACCGATGCCCATGTGAATCTTGCCCTGGAAAAGGCTTCTCTGCAGTATGATCCGCACAAGGTGAATCTCGCACAAATTGAAGAGCGTATAGAGAAGCTCGGCTATGGAACCGTGAAGGAAGCCGTAGAGCTGCAGATCGGCGGCATGACCTGCGCGGCCTGCGCCACTCGGATCGAGAAAGGCCTCAGCCGGATGCCGGGCGTGTCGAAGGCGGCCGTGAATCTGGCTTTGGAAACGGCGCACGTGGAATACAACCCTGCCGCCGTGAACGTTCCCGATCTGCAGAGGAAGGTGGAGCGGCTCGGCTATAAGGCTTTCACGAAGACGGAGGAAACGGATGCGGGGAGCATAAACGCCGGGAGATTGCCGCGCAGAAGCGGAAGCCGCTGGCCTCGGCGATTCTGTCGCTGCCGCTCCTTTGGTCCATGGTCAGCCACTTTTCGTTCACCTCGTGGATTTGGGCGCCGGAGCTGTTTATGAACCCGTGGTTCCAGTTCCTGCTGGCGACACCGGTCCAGCTGTATATCGGGCGTTCCTTTTACATCGGCGCTTACAAAGCGCTGCGTAACGGAAGCGCCAATATGGACGTGCTGGTCGCCTTAGGGACGTCGGCCGCTTATTTTTACAGCCTGTATCTGACGGTAGACTGGATTCGTCAGGGTGCGGGCGGTTACGAACCCGAATTGTATTACGAAACAAGTGCGGTGCTGATCACCCTGGTGCTGCTCGGGAAGCTGTTCGAGGCGCTGGCCAAAGGGCGGACCTCGGAAGCGATCAAGACACTGATGGGTTTGCAGGCCAAAACCGCGCTCGTCGTGCGCAGCGGCGAGGAGCTGAGCATTCCGGTGGAGGAGGTCGTGAAAGGCGATCTCGTGATCGTGCGGCCGGGCGAGAAGGTTCCGGTTGACGGGGAAGTCGTAGACGGAACGTCCTCCGTAGACGAGTCGATGCTGACCGGGGAGAGCATGCCGGTCGGCAAGAAGGCCGGGGACCGCGTGATCGGCGCTACAATCAATAAGAACGGCGTGCTCCGCATCAGGGCCACGAGGATCGGCAGGGAGACGGCCCTCGCTCAAATCATCAAGGTTGTGGAGGAAGCGCAGGGCTCGAAGGCGCCGATCCAGCGGGTGGCGGACGTCATCTCCGGCATTTTCGTACCGATCGTCGTCGGGATAGCGGTCCTGGTGTTCCTGGCCTGGTTCTTCTTGGTGGACCGCGGGAATTTTGCAGGCGCGCTGGAGAAGGGCATTGCCGTTCTAGTTATTGCCTGTCCTTGTGCGCTGGGGCTTGCGACACCGACCTCGATTATGGCCGGATCGGGCCGCGCCGCCGAGCTCGGCATTCTCTTCAAAGGCGGCGAGCATCTGGAGACGGCGCACCGGATCGATACGGTAGTCCTGGACAAGACGGGTACGGTGACGAAAGGGAAGCCCGAGCTCACCGACGTGATGGTGGACTATCCGGACCGGAAGGCCCTGCTGAGCTGGGTCGGTGCGGCGGAGAAGTCGTCGGAGCATCCGCTGGCGGAAGCCATTGTCTCGGGGATTCAAGCGAAAGGCATCGCTCTGCCCGACGCGGAGGAATTCGAGGCAATCCCGGGTTTCGGCGTCCGCGCCATGGTGGAAGGCAGGGAAGTGCTGATCGGCACGCGTAAACTGATGGCGAGATACGAAGTCAAGGCGGACCGGGCCTTTGCCGCGATGGAAGCTTTGGAGCAGGAAGGAAAGACGGCGATGCTGATGGCGCTGGACCGCCGTTATGCCGGCCTGATCGCCGTAGCGGATACGATCAAAGAGAGCTCTAAGGCCGCCGTGGAGCGGCTCAATCAGATGGGCATCCGGGTGATTATGATTACGGGGGATAACCGGCGCACCGCCGAAGCGATCGCCCGCCAGGCGGGTATCGGCGAAGTGCTGGCCGAGGTCCTGCCGGAAGGGAAGGCCGAGGAAGTCCGCAAGCTGCAGGAGCAGGGACGCGTCGTGGCCATGGTCGGGGACGGGATCAATGACGCCCCGGCGCTCGCGACGGCGGACATCGGCATGGCGATCGGCACCGGAACCGATGTGGCGATGGAAGCGGCCGACGTCACGCTGATGCGCGGCGAGCTGACCGGCATCCCCGATGCGATTCGGATGAGCCGCCGAACGATGGTGAATATCCGGCAGAATCTGTTCTGGGCGCTAGCCTACAATACGATCGGTATTCCGGTAGCGGCGGCGGGTTTCCTGGCCCCTTGGGTGGCCGGCGCGGCCATGGCTTTAAGCTCGGTATCGGTTGTGCTGAACGCGCTGCGTTTGCAGCGGGCCCGGGTCGGGGACCGGGGTATATCTCAGGCTTTTTGAAGGACTGCATGGTTTCGAGGGTCCTTATATATTTGAAATAATTTCCTGCACAATGTGCAGGATTTTTCCGTTGATCGGGGAGTTTCATTTCTTAGGTTTAGCAGTAATCGCTTCGGGGATCATGTCTTTGGGGCTTTTGGCAAAACTAATAAGAAATTCCTCGGCCTGGAAGGAGACCCTATGTTGCAGCACATGCTTTTAAGGTTTATTGCCCATTATGGTTATATCGGTATCTTTGGAGCTTTGGTGCTTGGGATCATAGGTTTGCCGGTCCCGGATGAGATCTTAATGACGTTTTCGGGCTACCTCGTTTCCAAAGGCAGGCTGCATTATATCCCGACAGCCCTTGTTTCGGTCATCGGCAGTTTTAGCGGTATGTCTGTCAGCTACTTCATTGGATATCAATTCGGGTATCCGCTTTTAGAAAAATACGGGAGCAAAATTCATATCACAAAAGAGAGGTTAGACCGCACACAACACTGGTATAAGCGGTTCGGTAAATTCGCGCTCACGATCGGCTATTTTATCCCCGGAGTCCGCCATTTAACCGCTTATAGCGCCGGAATCAGCAAGTGGTCATATCGAAGCTTCACTTTGTATGCCGCGCCCGGGGCCATGCTCTGGGCTGTAAGCTTTCTGACTTTGGGTACTTACATTGGAGAGCATTGGCGTATTGTTACCGAAACGATCCACCGGTACCTTTTGATTCTGGTAGGTATTTTGATGGTGGTCGGGTTGGCCGTATGGTACATAAGAAAGGCTAAAACAAAGAAAATAATGGCGAAATGAGAATAATGTGAGCAGCAAACAAGAGGCGACGCCGTGGAAACCTAGCCGGAACCGGAAAAAGAAAGCGTTTTACAATAAATCCGGTGATTCGGCGGTCAGCCCTTTTTTTTGTTTGCGAGGGAGCTACATGGTTTCTACATCAGTTTTTGGTACCGTTAGTTTATATGTTTCTTGGAGGGTCGTTATGAAAACCGTACTGGTCGTCGATGATGAAGCGAAAATTCGGGATGTCGTGGTATCCTACTTGAAAAAAGACGGCTTTCGGACGATGGAGGCCGAGACGGGTACAAACGCCATTCGGATTGTTCAAAATAAATCGGTTGATTTTGTTATTCTGGACCTCATGCTGCCGGATATCGAAGGCGAGCAGGTCTGCCAATCGATCCGTCAATTCCACTCCGTCCCGATTCTGATGCTTACTGCAAAGGTTTCGGAAAACAATCGAATCAAGGGCTTATCCCTGGGGGCTGACGATTACTTGATCAAGCCCTTCGACCCGCGCGAACTGGTGGCCCGGGTAAGAGCCATTCTTCGGCGCACGGAAGACCACCAATTGCTTGCCGACCGTCTAGCCTATAATGAGGGCGAACTTGTCATTGATTCGATGAAACAACAGGTACATTGCGGCGGCCGACTCGTGAGTCTAACCCCCAATGAATACAAGTTGCTGCTTGTTCTGGCGAAACATCCGCAGCGCCATTTCACCCGGGAGGAACTCGTGGAGCGCGTGCTGGGCTATGATTTTGACGGCGATAGCCGCACGATCGATCAGCATGTGAAGAACCTCCGCCACAAAATGGAACCGGACCCCAAGAATCCGAAGTATATTGTGACCGTATACGGTATGGGCTACCGGTTTGCAGGAGGGGCGACATGAAT
The DNA here is from genome assembly GCA_024704175.1 of Paenibacillus sp. P25. Classification (GTDB taxonomy): domain Bacteria; phylum Bacillota; class Bacilli; order Paenibacillales; family NBRC-103111; genus Paenibacillus_G. The sequence goes on along the minus strand of CP085629.1, from coordinate 5,232,164 downwards.
AAGCGATTGCACACACGCCTTGCATGGATCATTATCGGGACCGCGACGTGTATTTTGTTGATTTCCACGTTAAGTGTAATTATCGCCACGCATTATCATATTTCCATGTTCCACGACCAAGCGGCAGGCATGAATCAGGATGTGTCCCAATTGGATTATCACTTGGAGCAGGCGCTGTTCCAATCGATCATTTGGACGTTCACCGGTTCGATTATCCTTGCGGTTCTGATCGGTTTTTATATTGCGAAACAAATTTCCAAGCCGCTGATAGACATGAAACAGGTCAGCGGGAACGAATGTCGGGCGGGCGGCTCGATACCCGGGTCGCCGTCAGCGGCAAGGACGAGCTGGCGGAACTTGGCACTTCATTGAACGAACTGGCCGCCCAGCTTCATAAGCAAGAGCAGCTTCGGGTCACCATGACGGAAGACATTGCCCACGAACTTCGAACACCGCTGGCCACGCTGAAAAGCCATATGCGGGCGTTGGAAGACGGGATTTGGGAACCGACCCCGGAGCGCATCCATGCGTGTTATGAAGAAATTGTAAGGCTCACAGAAATGGTAGCCGAATTGGAAGATTTGACGCATATGGATTCGCCGGCCTTTCAATTAGAACGAAAAGAAGAGTCCCTAAAGGCGATCATTGAACAAGGAGCAGAGCTCGTTTCGGCGGCTTACCTTGAAAAAAGGTGGGACTTTCGTACAGCTGTAATCCGAACATCCGAATTTTTGCCGACCGGAATCGTATGATTCAAATCCTGGTCAATCTTCTTGGCAACGCTCTTAAATTCACACCTGAAAAAGGACGGGTGTTGATTAAAGCCGTCGAAGAAGCAGACGACGTAGTGATTCACGTGCAGGATTCGGGCAGCGGCATAAGCCGAGAGGATCTGCCTTATATCTTTGAACGATTTTACCGGGGGGACAAATCGAGAAACCGGAGAACCGGCGGCGCCGGTTTGGGGTTAACCATCGTTAAGAAGCTGGTCGTGGCTCATGGAGGACAAGTCTGGGCGGAAAGTACGGATGGGACAACGGTTACGATCCGGCTTCCGAAAGAAAACCAAGCCTTTTTAGCCTAACTTCTACACAGGATCTTCACAAGTAATGGTTAAACTGATGATATCCCCCCTATGCGACTCATGAATTAGGAGGCTTTAAAATGAAGAGGAAAATGATTTTGATTATGACCGCAGTTATGATCGCGGCAAGCATTAACTGCTTGTGGAAAGAATGCAGCCAACTCGTCTTCCGCCAAAAGCGATAACCAGCCCATGGACCATTCCAGCATGAATCATTCAGAGATGAATCACTCCGGTTCAGGCGAAGTTCCTGCCGGACTAAAGGCGGCGACGAATCCGAAATATAAGGTCGGAAGCCAAGCGGTGATTCAAGCGGATCACATGCCCGGTATGAAAGGCGCCACAGCCACGATTGTCGGAGCCTATGATACTATGGTCTACTCGGTTTCTTATACGCCGACTAATGGCGGACAGCCGGTAAAAAATCATAAATGGGTGATTCATGAGGAATTGAAAAGTGCCGGCGCCGAAGCTCTGAAACCGGGGACGAAAGTTACCTTGGAAGCGGATCACATGCCGGGGATGAAAGGCGCTTCCGGAACCATTGATTCGGCTGAGCATACAACCGTCTATATGGTAGACTATACGCCGACAACGGGCGGGGAAAAAGTAACCAATCATCAATGGGTCACCGAGAGTGAGCTTGCAGCGAAATAAATCTTGATGAACCGCAGCTGCGCGTAACGGATTGACCGGAGTTAAGTATGCCAAAAGCCGATGGGGCGCTCAAGCCCGACCGGCTTTTTGGCATGGATTAGAAGCTCTTCGCCAGCTCCTGCGCGCGCCGGATGGCGTCTTCTTTGATCTGCTGGGCTTTGTCGGGGAACTGATTATGGCCTTCGACAAACAGTCCTTCAAAGGAAGGCACGCCGAAGAAGCTCATGATGATTCCGATATACTTGTGGCCCATCTCCATGGCGGCCGCCGGACCTTCCGAATACATGCCGCCGCGGGCCTGAATGTGCAGTGCTTTTTTGTTCGTCAGCAGACCGACCGGTCCGTTCTCGGTATAGCGGAACGTTTTGCCCGCCGTACAAATCGAGTCGATATAAGCCTTCATGATCGGCGGGAAGGAGAAGTTCCACATCGGCGTGACGAACACGTACTTGTCGGCGGCGACGAATTGGTCGGTAAGCTCGGCCAGGCGGCTGACCTTCGCTTTCTCTTCTCCCGTCAGATCGGAGAAATCTTTCCCGCTGCGGGAGCTTGCCCCAGCCGCTGAAGACGTCCGCATCGATATGCGGAATATTCATTTTGTACAGATCCAGATGGACGACCTCATCCCCCGGATGGGCCTCGCGGTAAGCGTCGACGAAAGCTTTGCCCGCGACCATACTGAAGGAGGTCTGATGATCGTGAGGATGGGCGGTAATATACAGGACGGTAGCCATGGGTACATTCCCTTCTGCATTGGATTAGGAGTAAGCAGCAATCACTTTTGTAGTTTTTGTTGTTCCCGGGGCAATTATTACAGCGGGATTGCGAGCGGAAGGACTCCAATTGTTCCGCGGGTCTCCAAGTCTTAGCGAAACGTGAGAGAGGTCTGCTCCAGCCTGAACAGGCAGGCACCAAGGTTAGGGGCTTTTCTTCTTTTTCGGGAAGGCGGCGCATATGCTGTAACGATGGGATGGGCCGAGCCGGTCAGAGCGCCGCAGAGAACAAGATCCCGGAGGAGGGGTGCCGTTTGCTGAAGCTGAGGTGGAGAAGCAGGTGGAGGAGCAGTCCCTCGGGAAAAGCGAAGCTGAAGCGCTGGGTGCTGATCGTTTGCGTGGTCGTCTTTCTCTTTACTCTAGAGGGCTATGTGTATATGGAAAAAAACCTTAAAAATCCGCTGGTCAGCCTGGCCAAAATCCGTCTGAAGCAAATCGCGACGCAAGCGGTCAATACGGCCGTAGCCGAGCAAATTTCCCGTACGGTCGACCTGGAGAAAATGATCGATTGGCGCACCGACAAGAACGGCAAAACGGCGGGTTTTATCCTTAATCCGTCCGAGCAGATGCGGATCACCTCGGAAGTCATCAATACGGTGGATAAGCAGATGCGTCTGATCCAGGCGTTCCCGGAGCACATTCCGCTCGGGCAGGCGCTGAACAGTCCGATTCTCGCTTCCTTCGGACCCGATATTCCAATCAAGCTCGTGCCGGCAGGCGCGGCTAAGGTGGACTTGAACACGAGGTACCAGAATGCGGGCATCAATATGATTATGGTCGAGGTCTACATTCGGATAACGGTCGAGGTGTCGGTCATTATACCGTTCGACTCGGAGCCGGAAATCGTCGAAACCGAGATGCCGGTAGCCTATTCTCTCGTCGTTGGCGATGTGCCGACCTACTATTTCGACGGAAAAGGCAATCCCGTAGGGAACAGTCCGCCGCCGGGCATAGCCTTGCCGGGCGGGTCGCCGAAGCAGCAAGGCGATTCCGAAGCGGCCAAAACCAAATAGCGGGGGGTCCCTGCGCAAAATAACGCCCGCAGGCTCAAACGGCCTACGGGCGTTCAGGTTCGGGAGCGAAGCCGTTCTTCGCGTTCCCACTTGCGCAAATGCGGATAAGGATCGAACGGCCAGTCCATGAGTCCGTTATCGCGGTACAGGCCAAAGTGAAGATGCGGCGGGAACTTTCCTGAGGTTCCCGGTTTGCCGTAGCCGGAGCCGCCGACCCAGCCGAGGATTTGGCCTGGCTTGACGACCTCTCCTACCCGGACTTCCTTCTTGTTGAAACCCGAAAGATGTGCGTAGTAATGGTACATATTGTTTAAATCGCGTACCCCGATCCGCCATCCGCCGTAAGGATTCCAACCCATCACTTCCACAATGCCGTATACGGCGCCGCGGACCGGTACCCCGTAGCCAGCGAAGATATCCGTGCCTTCATGAATCCGGGCGCCGCCCCAAGCGCGGCTGGCCCCCCAAGTGCTGCGGTAAGTATATTCGGCGTTCAGCGGCATAATGAAGCGGCGCTCATCCAGATCCAGTGTGCCGAACCTGGCGTAAATTTTGGAAAATTGCTCTATGCGCTCGACGCTTCGGTTGTTTTGATAATACTCCCAAAGCCCGATTTTAAAATCGTCCCGGACTGTGCCTTTCTCCGCAAGATAAGCCGCTATCGAGTAGAGACGGTCGAGGTCGTTCCCCGGTCCGCCAGCCCGTCGCCCGATCCGTCCCGTCCGAGCCCCCCGAAGAACCGGATACTGTCCACATGACGATCTTCCGGGTCCGGGTTCAGCAGGCCTCCCCACTGGGCTTCGGTAAAGTAAACGGCCACCGGCCCGCTGCCCGCAGAGCGCTTCTTCACCTGATTAATGGTGCGCTCGTATTGATCGACGGCCGCCAGCTCGTACCAAGGAATACCGGTTAACAGGCCGACTTTCTCGTATAAGTCCCTTCGCTCTGCATACAGCATCTTCGTTCCTCGGGACTCTTGGCTCACAGAGGAGCCGGTTGACCCCGAGGGAGCGGCGGATACGGCTTGAGGCCGCGGCCAAAGGGCGGAACCGGCGATAAGCAGGCTGCAGCAAAGAGCGCCAGCCCGCGTCCGTAACGGAAAAGCTCCCATGCACGGCAACCTCCTTGGACTGCATTTTCGGATTTTGATCCGGTTGATGAATCTAGGTTGCGCCGCTTGATGGCTTTTTATCCCTTTCCAAGTTTGCTATCATCAGGGGAGGAAGGGGAGTGGCGTATGCCGTTTGAACATCGCACCGAACATAGGGACGACCGCATGCTGGTCATTCAAGCCAATCTTGACGATATGAATCCGGAATATACCTCCTATATTACGGACTTGTTGTTCGAGCAGGGGGCCAATGACGTGTACTGGATCCCGATTATTATGAAAAAGGCCGTCCCGGCGTTATGCTCAACGTACTGGTAGAGGAAGCGGGGGCGCAGGGGATCGAGGAGATCATTTTCCGTGAGACGACGACACTGGGGCTCCGCTATCTGCGGGCTTCGTGTCACCGGCTGGGCCGTGAATTTTATACGGTGGACACGCCGTGGGGATCCGTTCATGTAAAGGCCGGGTTTCATAACGGGGAGCTGGTGCAGTTCGCGCCGGAATTCAAAGAATGCGAACAAATTGCCCGAACGCATGCGGTACCGCTGAAGCAGGTCTATGACGAGGTGCGCACCCGGTTTATGGAGGGCCGCCGCCGCGGGAACGCCTAAGCGACAAAAAGCCCGGAAACGCGGTATTCGCGTTCCGGGCTTTCATATTAATGGGAAGGACCGTGGCAGTGCTGCGACTTCGCCAGTTCCCCGGGCAGCGGTTCGTGCCTGTGCTCATGAACGTGCTCCCCGCCATGAGAATGATCATGATCGGCGTGGTGATGGTGATCGTGATCATGATGATGCTCATGCTTGTGAGGGTGGTCGTGATCATGATGATGATCAGGGTCATCATCATGATGGTGCCCGTGCCCGTGATGATGGTCGTGATCGTGATGGTGATGGTGGTGCTCATCCTCGTGGTGATGATGGTGATGCGTATGCTCGTGAGGAAGCACCTCCGGATGCACATGATATTTGTTCAGGAAAGGGTCCGCCTGTCCGATGACCGCCCGCAGCACGTTCGGCTGGTTCGGCAGATCGCGGGTGCCTGCGCCGTAACCGATCGCTTCGACGATCATCGGCGGCGACCCCTTGGCGAATTCATCCACCAGACCGGAAATGATGCCGGCTCCGGTAGGCGTAGTCATCTCCATGGCGTACGCGGCCGGTGCAATCGGCGACCCTTTCATCATTTCAAGCGTAGCTGGCGCGGGAACAGGATAAATGCCGTGATCGATCTTCACCGTCCCGGAGCCCAGAGGTACCGGCGAAGCCATGATTTTCTCGATTTGCAGCGAATCGATGGCCAGGGCTACGCCAACGATGTCGGCGATGGAATCGATGGCCCCGACTTCGTGGAAGTGGACTCTTTCGATCGGGATGTTATGGATTTTCGCCTCGGCGGCCCCGATTTTATCGAAGATGGCGAGGCTGAGCCGGACGACCCGTTCGTTAAAGCCGGCTTTCATGATGCGCTCCACAATCTCCGAATAATGGCGGTGATGGGTTGGAGGTTGCGCCGGATCCGTCAGCACGTCCAGCTTCAGCGAGGAGATGCCGCGTTTGACCACGCGCTTCCATTCCAGCGTGAACGGCTCGATGGCGAGCTTGGCGAGCTCCTCCTCGATATATTCGCGGTCCGCACCTGCATCGACCAGGGCTCCCAGTGTCATATCGCCGCTGATGCCCGAGAAGCAGTCCAGATATAAGATCTTCATTGTTCATCCCTCTTTAGCCGGTTTTTGTAAATGAGCGCTGCATTGTAGCCCGCCCCGAAGCCGTTGTCGATATTGACGACCGAGATACCGGGTGCGCAGGCGTTCAGCATGGACAGCGACGCCGCCACCCCTTGGAAGCTGGCGCCGTACCCGATGCTGGTCGGCACGGCGATGACAGGGACCGAGACGAGTCCGCCGAGTACGCTGGCCAGGGCGCCTTCCATCCCGGCGGCCACCACGACGGCGCTCGCGCCGCGGATCAGCGGCAGGCGGCGGAACAGCCGGTGGATGCCGGCTACGCCGACGTCGAAGACGCGCTCCACGCGGCGACCCATCGCTTCGGCGGTGACAGCCGCTTCTTCGGCGACAGGCACGTCCGAGGTGCCCGCGCAGACGACGGCGATATAGCCGTCACCTGCGGGAGCGGCCGTGCCGGGGCGCGACCAGAGCAGCGCGCGGGCGTCCGCGCGGTACTCCGCCGCCGGCACCTGCCGCAGCACATGCTCCGCCTTCTCCGGGCTGACGCGCGTCGCTAGCACCGTATCCGTCTGGGCCATCAGCCGCTCAAAAATCGCGGCGATCTGTTCCGCGCTCTTGCCTTCCCCGAAGATTACTTCAGGGAAGCCGGTCCGTGCGGCCCGGTCGACGTCGAGCTGCGCGTAGCCTAGCGAATCGTCGATACGCTGGGCGACGGCCTCTTGCTGCGCCTGCTCCAGCAGGCGCTTGGCTTCGGTAATGTCCATGATGCCGGATTGCACCGATTGTAAAATATGTTCTACGTTGACCATCGCTATCTTGATCCTCCGTTTTTTCTAAAGCATCCTCGATTATGTATGACTTTCAAGGGAATACACGTGTTTAAGTTTACCACAAAACCAATCGAAAGTGGATTGTTGCCGTAATCATGATATAATAGCTTCTATCGGGAATTATACTGCTATTACCTATTAGAAAGAGGTGGTCGCCCTTGGCTACTCAACGCTTGGAACGTAAACCCGAATGGCTGAAAATCAAGCTGACCACGGGTGAAAACTATAAAGAACTGAAAAATATGATGCGCACCAAGACGCTCCATACGGTATGCGAGGAAGCAAAATGCCCCAACATTCACGAATGCTGGGCGAATCGGACCGCAACCTTCATGATTCTCGGCGATATCTGTACGCGCGCATGCCGTTTTTGCGCGGTGAAGACAGGCCTGCCGACGGAGCTGGATCTGCAGGAGCCGGAACGGGTGGCGGAAGCGGCCGAACAGATGAATCTGCGCCACGTTGTCGTCACGTCGGTAGCCCGCGACGATCTGCAGGACGGAGGGGCCTCGATCTTCGCGGCGACGATCCGGGCCATCCGCGACCGGATGCCGATGACCGGCGTGGAGGTGCTGATCCCTGATTTTCAAGGGGATGAAGCCGCTCTCCGCACTGTGCTGGAGGCGAAGCCGGATATTCTGAACCATAACATGGAGACGGTGGAACGGCTGTCCGACCGGGTCCGCTCCAAAGCGAAATACCGCCGCTCGCTTGAGCTGCTTCAGCGCTCGAAGCGCATCGCGCCGACGATCCCTACGAAGTCTAGCATCATGCTGGGCGTAGGCGAGGAGTGGAGCGAGATTCTGCAGACGATGGACGATCTGCGCGAAGTGGATTGCGATATCATGACGATCGGGCAGTATTTGCAGCCGAGCTTGAACCATCTGCCCGTACGGGCTTACTATACACCGGAGCAGTTTGCGGCTTTGAAGGAAGAAGGCATGAAGCGGGGCTTTCGCCATGTCGAATCGGGGCCGCTCGTACGTAGCTCTTATCATGCGCATGAGCAGGTGCAGGCCGCCAGCCAGTCGTAACCGTAGAGGAGGCAATCCGACGTGATTCAAATTGCCAACAGAACTTATGAAGTGATCGTCGACCATAAAAACGGCTGGAAGCCGGAAGCCTTCCGAGACCGCTACAGCGAAGTGCTGGACCGGTACGACTATATCGTCGGAGATTGGGGCTACAGCCAGCTGCGGCTGCGCGGCTTCTTCAAGGAGAATCATCCGAAGGCGACGAAGGAGACCTCGATCGCGACGCTGCAGGATTATTTGAACGAATATTGCAACTTCGGCTGCGCTTATTTCATCATTGAGAAAATGCCGGCGAAGGTGCAGGGGCGACCGGGGAAGACCTCGGCGAGCCGGAGGCCGGCCCGGCGGAGCTCACGATCGCCGAAGCGCAGCCGGAGCCGGCCCAGCGCTACGAGCGACCGCAGCGGTACGAGCCGTCGCGGCTGCATGAGCAGGCTCCGCGGCATGAGCGCCGGCAAGAGCAGGCGGAGGCCCGGGCGGAGCGGCGCCAGGAGCAGAGCCAGCGGCAGGAGCGGCGGCACGAGCAGGGGCCGCGCGGCGGGCGACCGCGCCGGGAGCGACGGGGCGAGCATCCGTCGCGGCCGGACCGCGGACACCGCGGCGAGCAGGGCTCGCACCCGCGGCATGCGCAGGGCCGCGGCGGCCAGCATCAGGGCAAGGGGCATCATCACCCGTCCCGACAGAAGCAGCATTCGTCGCAGGGCACCGATGCGCATTAAGCGCGCGGCCCACCGGGCCTAACCCCGGGATAACGGCAACACGATCCTTGTCTTACAATGAACTCGATCCAAGCAGAAGAGCACCTTCCTCGGCGTTTCCCGCCGGGAAGGTGCTCTTCTGGGTTTCTATCTAGGACGGCATTGGCCGCCTTAGGGATGCTCTGCAGGCTCAGCCCATATCGTAGCCGATAAAGGCTTCACGGACGCGGCTCCAGAACGGGAACGGGCGGAACCGCGCGAACTTGACTTTCTTGCCCGCGGCCACCATGCTGCGGATCGACATAATGTCGTTGCGCTGCATGTACAAATGATCGAGCGAGAGCACGATATTTTGCTGGGCGCGCGGATAGATGTCGCAGTGATGGTGCTTTGGCAGCAGAATGGGCGAGCCGAGCGTGCGGTATACGCGGTTATTAATCGAAGCAATCTCGGCGATTTGAATCGCATCCAGTGAAGGGTGGACGATGGCGCCGCCCAGCGATTTGTTATACGCCGTGCTCCCGGACGGCGTCGAGATGCAGATGCCGTCGCCGCGGAACGTCTCCAGCGGCTCGTCATTGATATGCAGCTGGGCAACCAGCGTCGCATCCACGCCCTTCAAGGTAAATTCGTTCAAGGCCAGCTCGGTCTCAATGCCCTGGGGCGTTGTGATTTGAATCTCAACCAGCGGGTACTTCACGACGCGCAGATCGTTCTGCTGGGCGCTTTCTCCCATCAGCTGCGCCAGGAGCTCCACCTCATCGGGCTTCCAATCCGCGAAGAAGCCGAGCCGGCCCGTATGTATTCCGACGAAAGCGGTCGTTTCGAGCTGCCCCTTATACCGGTGAAAGGCATGGAGCAGCGTCCCGTCCCCGCCGATCGACAGCACGATGTCCGGCGAAGCCTCGTCCAGCTCCAGTCCGTATTGGCGAATGAGCGAATGAAAGGTGTTCATAAGTCCTATGGAAATCTCATCGCCGCGGTGAACCACATTATATTTCAAACGAAATCCTCCTTATCTCCAAGGCTTTCAGAGCTTCTCATGAAAGGCGAGGCAAAATTCATCGATCTCATGCACGACGCTTTCCGGGGCATGGTCGAACCTTACGGCAATCCGGTAGGAATCGCGCCGAACGGCTCGACCCGGACGATTTCACCGTACACCGTGATTTTGTGCTCTACCTGCGGCAAGACGAAGGACAGCTCGAGGAACAGCGGACATAAGATCCGCGTCGAGGAGATGAACGACATCCCGCCGCACGAAATATCAAGAATTTGTCCGGAAAATACTACGCCCTGCTGGACAACGGGACGATGGACGCCCACGATCCGGCAGGTAACCGGTGTCCGGGTCGGAGGCGGCACGCGAACGAATTTGCGCCGCTGCAGCTTCTCCAGCTCCTTCGGGGCTGTAAGCTTCAATAAGCAGACGTTCCGTTTCCCCGCAAGCTCCAGCAAGTCAACCAAAGCATAATACAGCATACCCTGCTCGCGATAGGAAAATTCAATAAAGCTGACATGGTGCAGCTTCTCCAGCGGATTAATAAACGGAAACTCCAGGCTCACCGTCATTTCGTCCGGACCGGTCTGTTGAATGACAAAGCGGTCCTCGTAACAGAAAGGCTGGCCTTCCTTCGTTTCTCCGATGAGGATCAATGTACAGCTCTTCAGCGGGACGATGCTTCCTTGTTCCAAGGCTTGTCTCCATTTCATAGGCGTCACCATCTTACCGGAAAAATGAGCTGTAGGATACAGCGTCGGTCGCCTTCATCATAACATGATTATAACACCGGGACAAAGAAAAAATGGCAAAAACGCCGGGGCCCCAGCCTGCGTTTGCTCCTCGGGACGCCGCTTTGGAGCCGGAAACGCAGAAGGAACCGCCTCCTGTCCAAGAGGCGGTTCCGGTTTAAAATCTTGTCACCAGCGGGAGCTCGAAGCGGCGGGCGAAGCTGGCGCTGATCGGATGGATCCGGATGCTGAAATGCGGGCCATGCTTCAGATGCTCGAGAATATTCGCGCGGAAAACGACGATGTTTTCGCTGAGCTGGCGAATGGGCTCCATCGGCAAGACGACCTGGTGCCAGCCGTCATGACGGTGCTCGTAGTAGACCAGCTCCACGGCCGTATCCTTGAACCAGACCGGGCCGAATTTGACCGTGGCGTTCACTTCCTTCAGCGTCTCCCCGGCGCCGCCGGTGCTGCGGGGTCCCTCGTCGTTCACTTCGGAGATGCGGACCTGATGCCAGTTCTCCAGAATAAAGCGCTTATAATCCGCTACCTTCTTCGCTTCCTCATACCCGTCCGCAACGAACAACCGCGTCCGTTTCAAGGATGGAATATAAGCGTCGTTCACATAATCGATCACCATCCGGTGAGTGTTATACTTCGGGGACAGCGTCATAATGGAACGCTTCATCCGGCTGACCCATTGGAAGGGCAGGGTTCCCTGATTGTAATAGAGCGGGATAATTTCCTGCTCCAAGGTCCGGTAGATGGATTCGACGTTTTCCTTCTCCTGGGTTTCCCAGTCGGCATCGGTTCTCCCGTCAATGCTCCAGCCGTTGCTTCCGTCGAAACCTTCCTCCCACCAGCCGTCCAGCACGCTGAAGTTGATGACGCCGTTCAAGGCGGCTTTCTGTCCGCTCGTTCCGCTGGCTTCATAAGGCCGGCGCGGATTGTTCAGCCATACGTCCACACCCTGCACGAGCGCGCGCGCCAGGTTGATATCGTAATTCTCCAGCAGAACGATCTTACCGCGGAAGCGGTCCTGGGAGGACAGCCGGTAAATTTCGCGGATCAGCTCCTGGCCGGGGTGGTCGGCGGGATGTGCTTTGCCCGCAAATATGAACTGTACGGGACGGTCCGGGTCATTGATTAGGCGGTCCAGCCGGTCCGGGTCGCTGAAGATCAAGTTCGCGCGCTTGTAAGTGGCGAACCGGCGGGCGAAGCCGATCGTCAGCGATTTCGGGTTCAGATAGCTGCGGACTTCTTCGATTTGAGACGCAGGCAGGCTGTTTCTCCGGCGCTGCTCGCGAAGGTTGGCCCGGGCGAGCCGGATCAACCGCTCTTTCAGCTCCTGATGAACGGACCACAGCGATTCGGCCGGGATCAGTTCGACCGCTTTCCAGACGTCCTCGTGAGCCTGGTTGGAGAGCCACCTTCCCGGCAGGAAACGATGGTACAGCTCCTTCAGCTCGGGGGCCAGCCAAGTGGGGAGGTGGACACCGTTCGTGATATGGCCGATAGGCACCTCGCCGACATCAATCCCGCCGTGGAACTCCCGGAACATTTCGCGGGATACATGCCCGTGCAGCTTGCTGACGCCGCCCCGGATAGCCGCCGTATTCAAGGCAAGGAAGGTCATATTGAAGAGCTGTCTGCGGTCATCGAGACCCAGCCGGAGGAACGCCTGCTTGTGCTGGCCGTAAGCCGCAAACAGACCGCCGAAATAATGTTCGAACATAGGCGACGGAAAAGCATCGTGTCCGGCCGGCACCGGCGTGTGCGTGGTGAATACGGTGCTGGAGCGGATGACTTCGAGGGCCGTATGGAATTCCAGTCCTTTATCCAGATGCTCCCGCGACCGTTCGATCGACAGGAAGGCTGCGTGGCCTTCGTTGATGTGAAAAGCCCCCGTCGCGATGCCGAGCGCACGGAGCGCTTTCACCCCGCCGATCCCGAGGATCATTTCCTGGGCAATCCGGGTGTCCTGGTTCCCTCCGTAGAGCTGGGCGGTCAGCTCGCGGTCCCACGGACTGTTGATCTCAATGTCGGCGTCGAGCAGGTACACCGGGACCCGGCCGACCTGCACCTGCCATACCTTCAGATGGACGGTCCGGTCCGCAACCGGAACCTCGATGAGCGAGCTCCTGGGGTTCGGCCGTATCGCCCTCCGCAGAAGACGCCGCCGTGATATAGGCAGGGTAGATCGGAAGCTTGGCAAAATCATAGGCAACCGTCTCCGCGTGCTGTCCTCCAGACGCATCGATTTTTTGCGTGAAATAGCCCTTCTTGTATAAAAGGCCGACACCCACCAGCGGAATGCCCAGGTCGCTTGCGGATTTGCAGTGGTCTCCGGCCAGCACCCCGAGGCCTCCCGAGTAGATCGGCGAGCGATTCATGGAAGCCGAATTCGGCGGAGAAGTAGGCGATGACGTTCCCGGTATGCTGTGGATAATGGTGCCCGAACCAGGACGGGGCTTTGCGGTATTCGTCCCACTGCTGAAGCACCTCGTGATAATGGGTGAGGAAGGCTTCGTCCGTCTGCCAGTTCCTCCAGCCGCGCAGGATCCGCTTCCGTCAGCGACCGGACCGGATTGTGCAGGAACTGGTCCCACCGCGCGGGATCGATCCGGGCGAAGAGCGCCAGCGCTCCGTCGTTCCAACTGAACCACAGGTTGCAGGACAGCTCCGCCAGCCGTCCGATGGCCGGCGGAAGAGCGATTTGTTTCGGATTGAACATCGTATGCATACCTTCACCTCTACCCTGATATATTGATGAACTCGTTAGCGATAGTATTTTATAATATCAGAATTTCTATGTTTTCAGCGGAGCTGAACCATTCTGATATTGCAAGAAAAGCTTCCGCTTAGACACGAATGTATCTTCTTCGAGAAGACTCCGATAAGGAGTTTTTCTTATAAGATCAGAAAGTATAAGTTTGAACCGGAGGTTCAGCTTTCTGATCTTTCAAGAAAAGTTTCCGCTTAGACACGAATGTATCTACTTCGAAGGGCTTCGATCAGAAGCTTTTCTTATGATCGGATGGCCTTCATGCATCTTCTGCCTATCAGGTACAGGGCGGACGCCAGCAGGAGAAGCCCCGCCATCAGCGTGAACGTCCAGCCTGCCGCCGGCAACGTGTAGCGGATGAACGTCGTCAGCGGACGGGTCACGTCGGGCTCGGGCAGCAGGGGAGCCAGCGTGCTTTGCACAGGCGCCAGCGGCTCCCACAGGAGGAAGACCAGCGAGGCGGCGAGCAGACCGTGAATAAAGCGCGCGGCGGCGAAAGGCAGGTAGCGCAGATTCGTCCGCTGCAGCAGGCTGACGATTTGGGCATGAACGGACAGTCCGGCCCAGGACAACACCCATGCGGCAATCGCGACCTTGTACATGAGCGGGGAGCCCGCTGCGCCGCCGGCCGTCTTCGATCCCAGCGTCACCTCGAAGAACCCGTTCGCCACCGCCTGTGACAGCTCCACCGGTACGCCGAATAAGCGGAGTATGGAATCTATGATTATGTGGAAGTAGCCCATAATATGTGCGGAGCTCAGTACTTCCATTACGACGGAGAAGAAGACGACGAGACCGCCGACGACGAACACGATCTGGATCGCGTTGCCTACCGCTTGCTGCAGCATGAGTCCGAGCGGCCGTCCATCCTTCAGCCTCGCTTCATGCATCGCTTCGAACGCCCGGCGGAGGAGGCTTGATTTGTAGGCCTGCGCCGCCGTAGGGACCGGTGTGGCTTCTTGCTTCACCGCGGCTCGCGGTTTCACTCCGTGAAATCGCATCAGCGACCCAACCAGCAGGGCGGAGCCGTAATGGGCCGCCGCCAGCACTACCGCCAGTCCCGGGTCATGGAAGAATCCAACCGCAACGGCGCCGATCAGAAAGATCGGGTCGGATGAGGTGGTGAACGAGACCAGCCTCTCGCCTTCTTCCCGGTTGATCAGCCCTTGATCCCACAGCTGGGCGGTGAGCCGCGCCCCGACGGGGTAGGAAGCGGCGAAGCCCATGGCGAGGACGAAGCCGCCGATCCCCGGCACCCGGAACAAGGGGCGCATCAGCGGATCGAGCAGCATGCCGAGGAAGTGCACGAGCCCGACGCCGAGCATAAGTTCGGAGATGACGACAAAAGGAAACAAGGCGGGGAACAGCACGTCCCACCAGATCGCTACGCCTTTCAGCGCCGCCGTTAAAGCCTCCGCCGGGAAAACGAGCGTGAGCGCCGCAGCGGCAAACGCCGTCAGGGCCGCGACGAAGGCCGGAGACACGATTTTACGCATGAATACCCTCTTCCTCTCCTGGAAAAAAAGCTTGTCATTCTTGATATATGAGCGAAAGGGGCGGGACATGTCCGGAGGCCGGCGTGAAAATGATGAAAATGACGGCGAGGCCGATAAATCTGCTGATAATTCAAGCAATTTATGGTACAATAGTACCAATATGAGAATGGGAGTGATCCACGATGATGGGTATAATTGCCGGGATTCTCGTATGCGCTTTTGTTTACGTCATCAGGGAGACGCTGATGCCGGGCGAGGAAGATTTCGAAAGCTAAACGCGAGGGCGGGCACAGGCCTGAACCAGAACAGAATCACGATGCTGAGACGAGGGCTTAGCATCTTTTTTCTTAGGAGATGAGATTCCATGTCAGAACATTCTCAGGAACACACGATCTACGGTGCGCTCGGCGGCTCGGAAGGCATTCGGCGTTTGGTGGAGGCCTTTTACCCGAAGGTGCAGGAGCACCCGCTGCTCGGCCCGTTGTTTCCTGAAGACATCACGCCGGTGATGGAGAAGCAGCATTTGTTTTTAACCCAGTTCTTTGGCGGGCCCCCGCTGTATTCCGAGCAGTACGGGCACCCGATGATGCGGGCGCGCCATTTGCCTTTCCCCGTAACGGCGGAGCGGGCGGACGCCTGGCTCGGCTGTATGAGCCGGGCGCTTGAAGAGACGGTGGAGGACGCCGGCCTTCGTCAAGCGGTGCTCGAGCGTCTGAAAGCCCCGGCCTACCATTTTATCAACAGTTAAGTCAGACAGAAGGAAGTGTGCACCGTGGCCCAAGTCGAACCGCTGTACCAGGTGAAGGTGGAGTGCCCTCACTGTGAAGCCGAATACCTTACCTCCCGCGTACGTCCCAGCTTCAAGAAGGCCACCGGGACGGATACCGATTTTTGCGTGCATTACAAAGAAATCAATCCCGTCTACTATGTGATGCGGGTTTGTCCGAATTGCGGTTACGCCTGCACGGAGAATTCGGGAGAGAAGCTCTCGGCATTGCAGAAGCAGGCGTTTAAAGACAGGATCGCGGGGCAGTGGGTTTCCCGGGATTTCGGGGGGAGCGCGCACCTGGGAGGATGCGCTTTACACCTACAAGCTCGGTCTCCTCTGCTGCCAGACGGTGAACGCGAAGGGCCGGATTACCGCGAGCCTGCTGCATCATATCGCCTGGCTTTACAGGTACAAGGGGGACGGGGAGCAGGAGAGGCGCTTTCTTCAATACGCGCTCGACGAGTATACCCGGACCTTCGAGAGCGAGGGCGGCGAGCTGAACAATGCGAGACTGATGTACTTGCTCGGCGAACTGAACCGGCGGCTGAAGCATTACCAGCCTGCGGTGAAGTGGTTTACGCGGGTCATTAACGATAAGCGGATCACGGACGCCGGCATGATCCGGGCCTGCCGGGAGCAGTGGGCGGTTGCCCGCGAGGACATGCTGGCGGACCGGGTGGAGCTGCAGGAAGAAGTCCAGGGCATGTAAAGAAAAAACGCTTAGCCTTCACGCTGGCCGGCTGTAGCCGGTTGCGGACGGTTAAGCGTTTTGTCGTTATTGCCGATCGTTGCCGGACAAAGACGGCACAGCCGTTAATCCAGGGATCGGTTAGAGTGGCTTACCTTGGCGGGTGCTCCGCAGCGGCCGATTCGCGAGCAGATAATCCCGGTCGGCTTCGACAAAAGTGATCTTATTGCGGCAAGACGGCAGAACGAGGAGCTTCTTCACGCCATCGGCCAGAGACTCGAGGTCTTGGGGCCTTAGAGGCAGCAGCACGTTGGAGGCATCGCACATCGGGCAGGAGGTAAAATAAATATCTCTGCCGAATTGCTCGTAGGGCCATGTATTTTCAAAAGGAATCATAGGCTCTCGGACTCCATTATTTCTCTTCGGTCTTACCGGAAGCGGACTCGGACTCTTCGGACTTCCCGCCTTCGGAGCCGGACTGCTTCGCAAGCTCGGCCAGCTTCTGCAGCAGAATATGCTGCGGCATATGCATCAAATGTTCGAGCGGAACCTTGAGCTCCTTAGCTAGCCTTTGCGCGGTTTCCGGCGATATTTGAAGAGGTCTCATGGCTTGTCCCCTCCTGTTCTCATCGTTATATAACTATCATTTAAACACTTTGTCTGCCGGAATTCAACAATCGGTTTTCCTAATTGGAATGATTTGGGCTTTCTATTCCAAATATGCTTTAATGGTAATGTACATATTCTCATGGAGAGGGTGCTGATGTGATGCAAAATCCATTACCGCAGACCTGGAATTTGGACCGTTTCTTCGAAGGGGCAGCGGCTCGGCGGCATTCGCGGATTTCCTGAAGGGTCTCCGCCGGGAGCTTCAAGATCTGGCTTCCGCTCTGGAGGGCTTGTCCGTCCCGGAGACGGCGACCGGTGCGGGTCCGCTGCTCGGCGTGCTGAATCAGCTGCAGTCCGCTGCGCTCAAGCCGCGGGAGGCCGATTCCTTCACCGCATGTCTCGCTGCGGAGAATCAGAATGATAAGCAGGCGGTCATCCTGGGCGGTCAGGTCAAGACGCTGGGGGCGGAATATGCTTCGGCCCTTACGCGGTTCGACGATGTGCTCAGGCGGATCGAAGACGGCGTATGGAAGAAGCTGATGGCCTCGCCGGAGCTGAAGGACATCGCTTACCCGCTGGAGGAGCGCCGGGAGCTGGCCGCCGAGAAGCCGCCGCCGGAGCAGGAGGCGTTGGTGAACGACCTTGCGGTGGACGGCTATCACGGCTGGGGGAGCTGTACAACACGACGGTGAGCAAGTTCCGCCTACCGTTTGAAGAAAACGGCAAGTTGTCGGAGCTGTCGGCGGGACAAGCGGCCAACAAGATGCACAGCCCCGATCGGGCGGTGCGGCAACTGGCTCTTCGAGCTTTGGGAAAAAGAGTGGAGTGAGCATGCGGATTACTGCGCGGATGCACTCAACCGGCTTGGCGGCTTCCGGCTGAAGCTGTACGAGCGCCGGGGCTGGGATTCCGTGCACAAGGAGCCGCTCGCGATCAACCGCATGTCGCAGGAAACGCTGGACGCCATGTGGGGCGTCATCGAGCGGGGAAGGATATCTTCGTTGAGTACCTGCAGCGGAAGGCCAAGCTGCTCGGCGTGGAGCGGCTTAGCTGGCACGATGTGGAGGCGCCGATCGGTTCGGGCAGCAAGCACTACTCCTACGATGAAGGCGCGCAGCTGATTGTGGACCAATTCCGGCGCTTCAGCCCGAAGATGGCCGATTTCGCGGAGCTTGCGTTCGAGAAGCGCTGGATTGAAGCGGAGGACCGGCCCGGCAAGCGGCCCGGCGGCTTCTGCACGTCGTTCCCGATCGCCGAGGAAACGCGGATCTTTATGACCTATTCAGGCACGGCCTCGAATGTATCCACTCTGGCGCATGAGCTCGGGCACGGCTACCATCAGCATGTGATGAACGATCTGCCTGCGTTTGCCCAGGAATATGCGATGAACGTGGCTGAGACCGCCTCCACCTTCGCGGAGATGATCGTATCGGACGTCGCCGTCAAGGGAGCCGCTTCGGACGAAGAGCGGCTTACCCTGCTGGAGGACAAGATTCAGCGTTCGGTCGCTTTCTACATGAACATTCATGCCAGGTTCATCTTCGAAACCGCGTTCTACGAAGAACGGCGTCAGGGCCTGCTAGGCACGGAGCGTCTGAATGAGCTGATGCTGTCGGCGCAGAAGGAGGCGTTCCGCGACAGCCTGAGCGAGTATCATCCGCATTTCTGGGCATCGAAGCTGCATTTCTACATTACCGAGGTGCCGTTCTACAATTTCCCGTATACATTCGGGTACATGTTCAGCACCGGTTTGTACGCGGAAGCGCTTCGCCGCGGGGAAGCCTTCGAAGAGCAGTATGTTGCTTTGCTGCGGGATACCGGCCGGATGACCGTGGAAGAGCTGGCACAGAAGCATCTCGGCGTCGATTTGCGGAAGCCCGATTTCTGGCAGCAGGCCATGGACCTGTCGGCGGCCGATGTGAAGGAATTTTTACGGCTGACCGAATAGGCAGGGAAGAGGGATTGAGAACAGGATAAGACCTAAAGGCAGAAGCGGAGGCTTCTGTCTTTTTTGCACATGGAGGTATAAGAAAAACTCCTTATCGGAGTCCCTCCAAGTAGCCAGACCTTCGGTTTGCGCAGCAAACCTGCTTCGTAAGCAGGAAATTTTTCTTGGGTACAGAAAGTCGCAGTCCGCTTTAATGCTTAGCGAACTTAAACTTTCTGTAGCGTAAAAAAAGCGTACAAGGAGCCGCAAACGGTTCTTGTACGCTTTTTCTTTCGAGCTTGGAAGGGGCCTTACAGCTTAAAGCGGGAAACGGAAGTATTCAGACCGTCGGCGAGCTCGGCCAACGATTGACAGGTGGTCGCCGTCTCTTCGGATGCGGCGGCCGCTTCCTCGCTGGCGACGGCGATGGACTCCACCGACTGCATCACCTCGGAAGCCTGCGCCGCTTCTTCTTCACAAGCGGCGGCGATTTCGTTCACTTTGTGCGACGAATCGTTCACCATCCGGATAATTTGCTGGAACGCTTCGCCCGTTTGCTCCGATTGGGTTACGCCGCCGGATACGGCCAGGACGCTCTTCTTCGTATTCTCCTGCATGACCTTGATGATGGCCGAGATTTCCTTGGTGGCCGAGCTGCTCCGTTCCGCAAGCTTGCGCACTTCGTCCGCCACCACGGCAAACCCTCGGCCCTGGTCTCCGGCCCGGGCCGCTTCAATCGCGGCGTTCAGCGCCAGCAGATTGGTTTGATCGGCAATGTCATCGATCACTTGAATGATTTCGCCGATTTTACAGGAATCCTCTTCCAAGAGGGACATCATCCGGTTGACATTTTGCATCCCCTGGAGGGACGCTTGAACGACGTTGTCGCCTTGGCTGGCGGTCTTTACCGTAGCGTTGGACAATTCAGCGGCTTCTTCGGCGCTGGCGGCTACGGAGTTGATGACGATCGCCAGCTCTTTGAACAGCTCCGAGATCGATTGGGCATTTTGCGCCTGATTCATACTGCTGCCTGAAATTTCCTGCGTGCTCGCGGAGATTTGCTCGGACGCGGCGGCCACGCTTTGCGAGGATTGAACCACGCCGCCGATCAGCCGCTGCAGATTCACGATCATTTGATTGACCGATTTCGACAGCCGGCCGACTTCGTCCTTCGTGTCGATTGGGGACTGATCGCGCAGATCCCCGTCGGCTACTTTGGCGACCAAGTCTACGATTTGACCTAACGGACGTGTAATGGTTCGAGCAACGGCAATACCGAGAATAACGCTAAGGATACAGGCGGTGATGATGACGATGATGGTAACGGCGCGAGCACTCTCGTAAGCTTTGATCGCTTCCGCGTCGGATTCGGCGGCCTGCTTCACGTTGACGGCAATCAAATTGACAAGGCTGTCCCGGATTTTATTCTCTTGGAGGGTCAGCTGTTCATTCTTAAATTTCAGAAAAGCGGCTTGATCATCCTTATAAGCGAGCTGAACGGCATCATCAAACAGCTTCTGGTAAGCCGGATATTCGGCGTCGTAAATTTTGATTTGCTCCAGCTCGGCCGGAGAATGTGGAGTTTTCGAATAAGATGCGTATTTGTCGGCCTGGTCCTTGCGCAAATCGTTAATTTGCTGTAGGTACCCGTCCTTTTGAGCTTTGTTCGTCTCGAGGGCGATATCGCGCAGCCTGACTTTGCTTTTCTCATAATCGATTTGTGCGGCGCTCAGATCCCGGACAGAGATCAGATCATTGTTATAGATTTCGGTTAGCCGGTCGTTCATCATCATCAGATTCTTAATGGCGTACAAGCCTACGGCGACCAAAATCGCCGCAATGATCAGAAAAGCCGTGATCAGCTTCGCCGATGTTTTCATATTCAAATACCATTTCATTGCCGGTGACCTCATTTCATTGTGTCAGTATGTATTGCGGGTTGTTCGAAGCAAGGCCAAAGTCCTATTCACTACTCGCCTCCTTTCATGAAAAAAAGAATGGCAAAACCTGATTTTATCTTCGACATTAATCGACATTATCCGATTTTATTCTAGCAGAATCTTCTTTAACAATTCAAGATAAAAGTAGAAATAAGTCGTATAGTAAGCGAAGGATAAAAAAATTTTAAGAAATGTAATTTCCTGTTGATTAATTGTGTCTTTGGTCCTATAATGGGTCCTGTAGACCTAGGAATACATTTTATACCATATATTCTAAATGGAAGGAGAAGCGAAATGGGACTTGAACAAATTCCGTTAGCGAGGCAAATTTGATTATGTTTTCCGGGCACTGAAGGAGGAGCTGACCTATTTGACGTCAGGAACCGTATTCGTACAGATTCGCAATAATGCAGTGGGGAAGTTCGGCATCCGGCATTTTCCGCTGGAAAGCAAGGGAACGGAGATTCAGACGATGGACAAGGGGCTGTCGGAGAAAGAGCAGCATTCCTTCCGTGAGACCGCATTGGAGTCGCTAAAGCTGAAACGCTGGACCCACGGAGAAATCCAGTTTGAATTCGCCATGAGGCAAAATAAGCTTTGCACCAGTGTGACCTTCGAGTCGAACTATAATATGTCCAACCTGCTGGGCGATACGGGCCGTCTGCGCTTCGATTGACCCGGGCTTCATCTTTCATTGATTCGTTAACAATTTCATATTTCATTTATCCTTTGCCATTATATTTGTAATTTCTTATACCTTATACCTTATTCTCCTCCACGCGGGCGCGGCCCGTGCGGAGGTTTATTTAATTTTGTGCGGAAATTCCGTTATAATAGAAAGCAAAAAAAGGGGGCCCATAGAGAGCCGCCCCGGTAAGTATACAGGTCTTGCTTATCTTGTGAACTTGCCTGCGAGCCGCTGCTCGGCGATTTGAACCAGACGACGGGTGATGTGACCCCCGATTGCTCCGGTGTCACGAGTTGCCATGAAGCCCATGTACCCGTCTTGAGGGATTTGAATACCCAGTTCTTGAGCAACTTCAAACTTCAGTTGGTCCAAAGCGGCATTCGCTTGTGGAACGACCAGTTGGTTGCTGCTGCGGGATTGTCCTGCTGCCATCGATATCACCTCCTGTTCACTAGGTAGTATGTACCAAAACCAACTTTATACGCGGAAAAAAATTGGTAATTATAACCACGGGCCGAAAGAAGGATGCGGATGTTTATTTTAGAATATGATCACTTGTCGCTGGAGCCCGATCTGCAGATCGTCCATGCCGATGTCCGGATGGAGCTGGACGGGGAGACGATCATTGAGGAACCGCTGTGCGTGGACGTCGGCCTTCCGGCGCCGCTGCTCAGTGCGCTCCAAGATGTGGAGCCTTCGCGCTGGTCCGATCCTGCCGAGTGGCGGCGGATGCCGTTCGTCTGCTGCGGTCGCGGGGATCCGGAATGCCGGGCTTACTCTTTTATCGTGCGCCATTTGGAGGACGGTTCGGTGGAACTGCAGGAAGTCGACGAGAAGCAGGATGCGCCTCCGCGGATTCTGGGCAGCTACAACGTGCCGGCGGAGGAATATAAGCGTCAGGTGGCGGCTATAGGCCGAAAGTTCCTCCAGTTTATCGAGGGCAAGGACTACCGGCCTTATCTGAGTCATACGGTCGAAACGGTGCGAAAATTAATGGGCGAATTGGAAAACTAACCCGCAACAAACCCGTTCCCGGTAGCGTATAACTAACGGAAATACCATGAATCCGCTTACCTGAAAGGATGGAGCAACTGATCATGCCGTTAGTGGATATGCCGTTAGAGAAATTATACGCTTACAAGGGCCGGAACCCGCGTCCGGCCGATTTTGACGCCTACTGGGAACGGGCGATCGCTGAAATGAAAGCGGTTAACCCCGAGGTTGAACTGGTGAAGGCGGATTTCGACGTTCCGTTCGCCGAATGCTATCACCTTTATTTCACCGGAGTGCGCGGTGCGCGGATTCACGCCAAGTACATCAAACCGAAGGGCGCTGCCGGTCCGCATCCGGCGGTTGTTCAGTTTCACGGGTATACAGGCCGTTCGGGGGATTGGGCGGATAAGCTCGGCTATGCTGCGCTCGGGTTTTCGTTATTCTCTATGGACTGCCGCGGGCAGGGAGGCTTGTCCGAAGACACGGGCGGAGTGAAAGGGACGACGCATCACGGTCACATCATCCGCGGACTGGACGATCACGAGGATCAGCTCTTGTTCCGGCATATTTTCCTCGATACCGCCCAGCTGGCCGGCATTGCGATGAGCATGCCCGAGGTGGACCCGGACCGGGTAGGCGCCTTCGGCGGCTCCCAGGGCGGAGCGCTCACCATCGCCTGTGCGGCGCTCGAGCCGCGGATCAAACGGCTGGCGCCGGTGTATCCGTTCCTCAGCGATTACCGCCGCGTATGGGAGATGGATTTGGCGGAGAACGCTTACGGCGAGTTGCGCACGTTCTTCCGCCAATTCGATCCGCAGCATGAGCGGGAGGAGGAGATTTTTACCCGACTCGGCTACATCGATATCCAGCATTTGGCCGGGCGGATCCGCGGCGAGGTGATGATGGGAGTAGGTCTGATGGACCGCGTATGCCCGCCTTCGACGCAGTTTGCAGCTTACAACAAAATCCGCGCTCCGAAAAAGCTCGAAATTTATCCGGATTACGCACACGAGAATTTGCCGGGTTTCGCCGATAAGACGATGGCTTTCTTCTTAGGACTCTAGCGAGTTTGCAAGGAAAGCAAGACTTCGTGCTCTTTGCGGGCGGAACGCTGCATTACAACCTGGCTCAAGGCAATCTATTACCGTAGACGTCAATCCTAATGATTCAGGCGTCGATTATTGGAGGCAGGTAATCGTTCGCGGACATACGGTCCGGTTTGAATATTGGGTCTAACGGACGTCAGCTGCGTTATCATCGTGAATTTGCTTTCGTTTCAAATGTAACGGACTCCAGGATCATTAATAGAAGAACATGCCGATCAAATGCGGTCTGATTCGGTCAATAGCGACTACGGGGTCCGTTACAAATTTCAAAATGCTCGATTTCTCCGGATAACGGCCGTTCAGTCCGTAAGCTATTCAAACGACAAGAGTTGGTTTCTCATTCCCCGACCCGTACGCCTGTACGGGTTTTTTTGTGCTGTCCGGGCGGCGGCATACCCGTTTGAACACGGCATATTCCAAGGTTAAAACCGGCACATCCCCAGCGTTTGAAGGCCCGGAATTCCGCATCCCTGCGCAATCTGTCGGAAGATAACCGAAAAGGTTAAATTTGAAGGATGGCTTATTTCCGTATGGACAGGGATAATGAAGCTGCAAAGATTCCGATGATCCGACAGGGCCGAATCGGGAAGCCTTTTCTGAAAACGGATACAGATAGATAGCGGCACCTTGAATCAGGCTTCCCGGGAAAGGTTCGTCCGGTCGGGCATCTTACGCCGAATACAAGGAAAAAAGGGGAGAAGAGAGGAAATGAATACGAAGAGGGTTAAGAAGTTCAAACGGACCGCGGCTGTGCTCTGCGCCATGTCCATTACAGCAGGGCTGGCCGCCGGTCGGGAGGCAATGCCGCTCCCAAGGACAGCGGCGCGGCGGGGCCGGCGGATAACACCCCGATGCCGCTGAAAATCACACTCATGCAGGTAGGCGATATTCCGGCCAAGGGGAATGAAGTCGAGCAGGCGATTGAGAAATATACGAATACGAAGCTGGATTTCCAGTGGATTCCCCAGGCGGCCTTCGATGAGAAGATCAGCGTCATGATCGCCTCCAACGATATGCCGCAGATCATGAAGGTGAGCTACGTGCCGAATATCGTGGCGGCGATCCAGTCGGATCTCTTCTGGGAAATCGGGCCGTATCTGAAGGATTATAAGAACCTGAACGCCCAGGATCCGCAGTATTACAAGAATATCTCCGTGGACGGCAAAATTTACGGCGTGCCGAACTTCCGCGATATCGGACGCGCCGCGATCGTGTTCCGGAAGGACTGGATGGACAACCTCGGTTTGAAAATACCGACTTCGCTCGACGATTGGTACAACGTGCTCAAAGCCATGACGCTGAACGATCCGGACAAAAACGGCAAGAACGACACTTACGGCACCATGCTGTTCAAAAAATACAACGAAGGCACCCAGCCGGTGCTGACCCGGATTGCCGTCAGTCTCGGCGGCGTTAACCGCTGGGGCGTGGATGCAAACGGCAAATTCACACCGGAATTCATGACCAAGGAATACACCGACGTCATGAAGCTGTTCCGCCGGCTGTATGACGAGAAGCTGATCAACCAGGATTTCGCGGCGTTCGACGCCTCGCAGCTGGATACGATGATGGATTCCGGCCGCGTCGGGATGAAGCTGAACGGCGTGGCGCAGAACGGCAAGAGCTCCCAGGAGCGCCTGGTGAAGAACGTGCCGAACGGCGTCATCGATATCGCACCGTTCACCGGGCCGCAGGGTCCGCGTCTGGCCGGCGAGCCGGGGAACTTCGGGTTCCTCGCGATACCGAAATCGGCCGTCAAGACGGAGGCGGAGCTGAAGAAGGTGCTTGGCTTCCTCGATAAACTGATGGATCCGGAGATGGCCGCCCTGCAGCTGCGCGGCATCGAGAACAAGCATTATGTGAAGATAGACGGCGGGAAGACCGAATATAAAGACTTCAATGCCTTCCAGCGGGAAGTGAAGCCTTACCGCGACAACCTGGTCAACGTCGAAGGCTATAACGTCGGCACGCTGAAAGATACACCGATCGGCGAGAAAGGGACGCAGATGGCCCGGGAAGGCATCAAATATGCGGTGGCGAATCCGGCGCTGACGCTGATTTCGGCGATTTACTCCGAGCGAGGCAAGGAGCTGGACCAGCAAATTTGGGACGCGCAGACGAAATATATCATGGGTAAAATCGACGACGCCGGCTGGCAGGCGGAAGTCGACAAATGGCGCAAAGCCGGCGGCGATCAGCTGATCAAGGAATACGAAGCGGCTTACGCCAAGCAGAACCAAAAGAAATAGGCCGAATACGGGCGGACGGGCGTTCGTCGTCCTGTCGTCAGCCCGGTATTCGGGCGACTATTAACGGAAGTAAAGCGTACAAATGTACTCTTTACTTCCTTTCTTTTCTGAGTTAATGTTAACGTGTGCAAGGAATTTAACCGAGCGGGGAATTCGCCATGCTGCAGAAAATCAACAAGAGATTGGAACAAGTGATGCCGCTCTTAACGCCGACCAGTGTCGTTCTTGGCATTCTGCTGACGCACTATTTTAAACCTTATACGGGGCTTGTCCCCTGGATCTTCGCCTTCATCACCTTCTCCGGAAGTCTTAGCTTGAATTTCAAGGATTTGCAGCGGGTTCTGACACAGCCGTTTCCCATTATCGCTTCGCTGGTTCTGCTTCACGTTATTATGCCGTTGCTGGCCTGGGGGACCGGCAAGCTGCTGCTGCACGGGGATCCTCATCTGGTTACCGGCCTCGTTCTGTTCATGGCCGTACCGACCGGGATCGTCAGCTTTATGTGGGTGACGATGTATAAGGGCAACATCGCCCTGACGTTATCGATTATTCTTATCGATACGCTGCTCTCCCCGTTCATCGTTCCCGGCGTCATGTCGGTCCTAGTGGGAGCGGATGTCGACATGGACGTATGGGGCATGATGAAGGGACTTCTCATTATGGTTGTGGCCCCTTCGGTGCTCGGGATGCTGCTCAACCAGTGGACCGGCGGGAAGGTGAAGACCAACTGGGGGCCGCGGCTGTCGCCATTCTCCAAGCTGAGCCTGGCCGTTGTCATTATGATCAATTCCGCGGTTATTGCGCCGTATTTCACCGGCATTACCGCTGATCTCATCTGGACGGCCGTCGTTATTGTCTTCGTCGCCGCGTTAGGCTATCTGGGCGGCTTCTACGGCTCGAAGGCACTGCGCTGGGACCGGGGCATGACGGTGACCATGACGCTCAACTGCGGCATGCGGAACATCAGCGCGGGGGCCGTACTCGCCTTGACGTATTTCCCGCCCGCCGTCGCCATGCCGGTCATCATCGGGATGCTGTTCCAGCAGATGATGGCCTCCTTCTTCGGGTACCTCCTGCTGGCGGACCGGAAGAACAAATCGGCGGATGCCTCCGCGACCGCTTAAAGTTGATCCTGGCACACCCGAACTCCGTTTCGGGTGTGTTTTTTATTAGGAGATCTCGCCGCTTTCGGGGGCGTTCTTCCCGTTTCACCTATATGCTGAATTTGCACAACTGCTCTGCACCGGGGCGAAAGTTAATTTCGGCTGATGGAATGAAACCCGCCGGAGGCTACAATGAACACATCTGATTTGCATCTCATTCATAAACGGGGATGGGTTAGTGATGAAGGAAAGAGCGGAGACGCCGGCAAGAAGAAAAATATCCGATCAAATGGCCGAGATTATCCGCAAGGAGTTCGACACGCCCTTGTCGCTCGATGCGGTGGCCAAGCGGCTGCATTACAATTCGAATTATTTGAGCGGGATGTTCAACAAGGAGATGAACATGACCTTCAGCGAGTATTTGGCCGATTGCCGACTGGCCGCGGCCCGCAGATGGTCGCTGGAAACGCCGCTGCCCGTGAAGGATATCGCCCGCAGACTGCAGTACAACAATCCGCAAAATTTTATCCGTTCCTTCCGGAAAGCGCAGGGCGTGACGCCCGGCGAATACCGGCTTCGTTACGGATATGCCCATGAGGAGGAAAAACATGACGGCGAATGTATCGTTACAGCCGGGAGACCCGGTTTGGGCGGCTGACCTGAGGGATGGCACCTTCCAAAATCCGGTCCTGTATGCGGATTATTCCGATCCGGATGTGATCCGCGTCGGCGAAGACTTTTACATGGTATCTTCCAGCTTCTCGCATATGCCGGGGTCGCCGATCCTTCATTCGAAGGATCTGGTCAATTGGACGATCGTGAATCACGTAATTGCTTCCCTCGACCTGCCGGGGTATGACCGCCCGCAGCACGGCAAGGGGTATGGGCGCCAAGCATTCGTTACCATGCGGGCAAATACTGGGTGTTCTTCAGCACGCCGGACGAAGGCATCTTCATGAGCACCGCCGATCACCCTGCCGGGAAATGGACGCCTCTTCATATGGTGAAGGAAGTCAAAGGCTGGATCGACCCGTGCCCGTTCTGGGATGAGGACGGACAGGCTTATCTGGTTCATGCGTTCGCGCACAGCCGCCGCGGGATCAAACACAAGCTGATGCTGCACCGGATGTCGGCGGACGGCAGGGAGCCGCTGGACGAAGGGCAACTCTGGTATTCGACGGGACGGAAGGCCACCCGACAATGGAAGGGCCGAAGATGTACAAGCGAAACGGATATTATTACATCTTCGCTCCGGCCGGCGGGGTGCCTACGGGGTGGCAGACGATTCTACGTTCGAAGGATATTTACGGACCGTACGAAGACAAGATCGTGCTGCACCAGGGCGATACGCCGGTGAACGGTCCCCATCAGGGCGGCTGGGTTGAGCTGGAGTCGGGGAATCCTGGTTCGTGCATTTTCAGGATAGGGACGCCTTCGGCCGGATCGTTCATCTGCAGCCGGTCCGCTGGGTGGACGATTGGCCGCTGATGGGCGAGGATACGAACGGCGACGGCATCGGGGAGCCCGTCCTCCGCTACCGCAAGCCGAATATCGGTGCCGAAGCGGAATTCGCCGTCCCGGATACGTCCGATACGTTCGAGAGTGCGAAGCTCGGTCTGCAGTGGCAGTGGCAGGCCAACCCCGGGGAGGGCTGGTATTCCCTTGAGGAGCGGCCGGGTTACCTGAGGCTGTATGCTGCA
This sequence comes from Paenibacillus sp. P25, assembly GCA_024704175.1. Taxonomy (GTDB): domain Bacteria; phylum Bacillota; class Bacilli; order Paenibacillales; family NBRC-103111; genus Paenibacillus_G. The sequence continues at coordinate 5,203,490 of CP085629.1, read as the reverse complement.
GCGCTTCCCGAAGGCGCGGACACGCTGTACGACGCACCGCAGCTGCTGATGCAGAAGTTCCCGGCGCCTTCCTTCACGGCAACGACCCGGCTGGAGCTCCAGCCGGACGGAACGGAGGACGAAGCCGGTTTGATCGTGTTCGGCGACCAATACGCATATCTCTCCGTATCGCTCGACGAAGACGGCCGCTACACGCTTCGCCGCGTGACGGGAACCAAAGAAGGGGACTCGCGTGCCGAGCGTACGGAAGAAACGGCAGTGCTGGCTTCCGGCACGGTATTCCTGCGGGTGGCGGTTGACGAGAAGGCGCAGTGCCGCTTCAGCTGCAGCACGGACGGAGCGAACTACGAGCCTATCGGACCCGTGTTCCAGGCGGTGGAAGGCCGCTGGGTCGGAGCGAAGGTCGGACTGTTTACCGCATCCCGCAGTGGCTCCGTATCGCGGGGGTATGCAGATTTTGAAGCGTTCCTGCTGGAAAAAAGCTGAATCCCGATGCAGAACGGCGCGGGTTCGCGGGAAGACAAGCTCCCGGCGGATCCGCCCTTTGTTTCATGGATAGGAAAGAAACTTCAGACCGAAAGGAAGATCCTACGTTGACAACGCTTTTCTCGACCAAGACACTGAGCACCACCGATGCTCCGATTACCTGGGCGCGCCGCGCCTGCGATTCCATCATGGCGAAGTATACTCCGGCCGAGCCGCCGCCGGCAGGGCGCTGGCATTACCACCAAGGCGTTTTTTTGCAGGGGATGGAAAAGCTGTGGAGAGCGACCGGAGATCAAAAATATTTTCAATATATCAAGGACTACGTCGATCTGTATATCGGCGAGAACGGGGAGATCGAGGTGAAGGATCACCTCGACGACATCATGCCCGGACAGTTGCTGCTCATGCTGGATGCCGAGACCGGAGAGCGGAAGTACCGGCTGGCGGCCGAATTTTTGCGCGGTCTGCTGAACACCTGGAAGACGACGTCGGACGGCGGCTTCTGGCATAAGGACATTTACCCGAACCAAATGTGGCTGGACGGCATTTACATGGAAGGCCCGTTCGCTATGCGCTACGGTGTGCAGTACCATGAACCGTCCCTGTTCGACGTGATCGTGAAGCAGGCGCTTCTCATGTACCAGCATACGAAGGACGAGAAGACCGGCCTCCTCTACCACGCTTGGGACGACAGCCGGAAAGCTGTGTGGGCCGATCCGGAGACCGGGCGCTCGCCTGAATTCTGGGGACGCTCCGTGGGCTGGTACGGCTTTGCGCTGTGCGAGATTCTGGATCTGCTTCCGCGGGATCATGCCGTCCGGGACCAGCTGATCACCATCGTAAAAGACCTCGCAGCCAGCATCCGTTCCTTCCAGGACAAGGAAAGCGGGCTGTGGTACCAGGTGATCGACAAGGGAGACCGTCCGGATAACTGGCTGGAGCTGTCCTGCTCGACGCTGTTCGTCTTTACTTTGGCGAAGGCCTGCCGGGAAGGCTACACCGACGAAGCCTCCGGCGAAGCCGCAAAGCGGGGATACGAAGGCGTGCTTAACAGAGTGTCATTCACCGAGGAAGGGGCCCTGGTGATCCCGGATATCTGCATCGGTACGGGCGTAGGCGATTATCCGCATTATATCGCCCGCGAGCGGAAGACGAACGATCTGCACGGGGTGGCGACGTTCGTTCACATGTGCATGGAGATGGAAAACAGCAAGCAGGCGTAATCTGAATGCTTTTTTGAAGAAGGCCGCAGGTAACAAAATTTAGCTTCCCTGATTACGGACCGCCGCCGCTTTTCTAAAGAGGAATTTATGACTTCGCATGGAATACTTAGAAGATGCGGGCCAAAACCGGAAAGGGGAAGAGCTTCTCATGCCTAAATATTTACTGCGCCTCTTGACGTTTACCTTGATTCTCGGTGCGATTCCGGTGGTCTCTATCGGACTGATTGCTTACTATATCGCTACCGGGGATATTGAAAATAAAGTAAAAGAAGGCAACATGCAGGTCCTGCTTCAAACCGAGATGCGGGTCGAACAGGTCATGAAAACGCTGGAGCTTACCTCGATCCAATACGTGAACTCTTCGCTTGTCGCCTCCTCGATGAACGAGGCGCTGACAACGGATAATTTCCCTGTCATCCGCGATTTGTCCAAAGGCTTGTACAATTTGCAAACGATTGCAGGCATCAGCGACGCGTACCTTATTAATTTCGACAAAAATTGGCTGCTCAGCTTCAAATCGTTCCAGCCGCTGCAGTCCCATCCGGAGGCGGAGCTGTTCCAATCGTTCGCGAAATATCCGAACAGCCTGTTCTGGATAACAACGAAGCCCAAGGCCCCGGCGGACGGGGACGCCTCGGCGGAAGAGACCCCGGCGCCGGATACGATCCGGATGGTGTACAAGATTCCGATCGTGCCGACCACCTCGCAGCCGAAAGGTCTGCTTGTCGTGGAAATTCTGAACAACCAGATCGCGAATTTGCTTACTCAAAACAATTTGGGCGATATTTATGTGCTTGACCGGGAAGGGAATAACTTCCTGTCTTCTGCCGCGGGCAATAAATATGCGGAAATCAACGCCTTGGTGAAGCAGCGTCTGGCGGGGGCGCGGAAGGAACGGGGTTCTTCAACGCATACGTCAATAAGCGGGAAATGGGCGTAACTTACGTTCACTCCCCTTACAACGGCTGGAATTACGTTTCCGTCGTCTCCATCAACGACATTACGCAGCAGTCGCGTAAAATCGCCTGGATCACCTTTATCGCCTGTACGATTATTTTCCTGATCGTGGGCCTGATCGCCTTCTACGGCGACCGGAAGATGTATTCGCCGATCAAGCGGCTGTTCGAGTTCACGAAGGACATTGAGGTGGAAGGATCGGACGATAAAGACGAGTCAGCGTTCGATTGAAGGGCGCTTCCGGACCTTGTTCAGCACGGAGAAGCAGCTTCAGCAGCAGGTGAAAGGGCAGTTCATGCAGCTGAAAGAATTTTTTGTGCTTAAGCTGTTTGCCGGACAGGTATCGGAGAGCGACTATGCGTACCGGGCCCAGATGTTCGGCTTTCCTTCGGAATGGAAGCGGCTCGGCGTGCTGACGCTGCAGATCGATTCGCTTCAAGGCACGCGCTACCGCGAGCCTGACCGGGAGCTCCTGCTGTTTGCCATCAACAACATGGTGGGCGAGCTGATTCCGTCCGGGCGGCGGTTCAGTCCCGTGCTGCTCGACCAGTCCCAAGTGACGCCGCTTGCGAGCGACAGGGAGGACGAGCAGGAAGTGAGGCGGGAATTCTATGAAACGGCGGAGGAGATCAAACGCAAGGTGCAGGAATATCTGCAGCCGCCGGTCAGCATCGGGATCAGCGATCCGTTCGTCAAGATCACGGACGCAATCCGGGCTTACGGCGAAGGGCTGGAGGCGCTGAAGTGCCGGATCAGCCTCGGCAACGAGATCATCCTGCATTACGACGATATTGAGGGCGGCAAGAAGGGGCTGGAGGTCACCGTCTATACCCAGCTGAAAATGCTGGAGGACCAGCTCGTCGGAGCCATGAAGCTCGGCGATATGGACCGGGTGGAGGACTTGTTCGACCAGTACATTTCGGTGATTATCGATAAAGAGGTGCATTTTAACGAATATCCGGTACTGATGATCCAGCTGATTTCCAAGGTGCTGCAGCTCGTTCAGGAGCAGGGAGGCACGGTGAGAAAGGTGCTCGGCGACCGGGCGACGATCGACTATTTCCTGAAGCTGAACACGATGGATGCCATCCGTGTCTGGTTCAAGGAAGAGCTGTTTAAGCCGGTATCCGCCTTTATGAACCAGCAGGCCGAATCGCAGTACATCAACATCGCGAACCAGATGGTCAAGCTCATCCATGAACGGTTCGACCAGGATATTTCGCTCGAATCCTGCGCAAGCACCCTGAACTTCCATCCGGTATACTTAAGCCGCGTGTTCAAGAAGGAAATGGGCATCAACTTCAGCGAATATTTGGCGGAATACCGCATGAATATGGCCAAGAACTGGCTGGAGCAGACTCATCTCAAGATATCGGAAATCGCGGAGAAGCTGAATTATACGAATACCACCGCCTTTATCCGCACCTTCCGTAAAATCGTCGGCATGACGCCCGGCCAGTATCGCGAGCAGCATAAGAAGGATTAGGGAGCAAGCAAGCGGATCTTTTCCCGCCCCGGCTTAACGGCGAAGCAAGCAGGCAGACCTTGAAACAGGTCTGCTTTTTTAGTTGATAAGACTTTATAAGTCTTCGAGGTTTGTGCGAAAAAATTTTAAAAAGAGGGTTTCAAGGCGGCGGCATACGGGTAATAGGGAAAGGCTCGTCTCTCCAATGGAAAATACGTGTGCGAAGGAATAAAATAACAAAATTTTAGTTATACCCGCTTAAAAATGGAACGACGGCCGAATTATATGGTGCGCGCCAAGTTTCCGGAATCTGGAGGGATCGGGCTATGTCCGTAACGCAAACGCTTGTACCCAACAAGAACCTGGACGAGAGCTGGGTCAACCTGATGATCGCGGCTCGGGATTCAGGCATTTCCGCCGAGGAAGTCCGGCAATTTTTCCGCGAATGCAAAGAAAAAGACGGTAAGACAGAGTAGTCTGCGAAGCTGTTGATCCCGCTGATGCCCCCGCTAGGGGAGACGGAACCCGCCAAGTTGAAGAAGTGTTTTGAAAATAATAGAAAAATAACGATTTTTCCATCCGCAATTTTTTTAAATTGGTTTGGTAGCGTTTTCATATAAAAAAGCGTGCAAAGTCCCTTCATTATTTGATAAAATATTTTTAATATGTTGGAAATAAAAAAGGGGCGCTACCATGATTGGCAAGAAAGTCAAGCAGCTGCGCTTGGAGAAAGGTCTTACTCTAACCGAACTGGCGGATAAAGCCGGGGTGGCCAAATCCTATCTGAGCTCGATCGAGCGTGAGGTCCAGTCCAACCCTTCAATCCACTTCCTGGAAAAGATCAGTGCGGTGCTGGGTGTCCCGCTGGAAACGTTCATCCATCAGCGACCTCAGCCTCATGAGCAGTTGGATGAGGAATGGTTAAGCCTGGTTAGAGAGGCGATGGATTCGGGCATCAGCAAAGAGCAGTTCATAGAGTTTTTGGAATACAACAAGTGGCGCCTGCGACAGAAGCGCTCTGACAACTAAGGAAAAAGGCTGATGTGCCGGGAGGTTCCCGGTGCATCAGCCTTTTTGGCGTGCGGTGCGCCGTCTGTCCTATTCTCCCAAGCCAGGGGCTAAGCAGAAGAACGGAGGGTCCAGGGTGAAAACCGAGAGCGGAACGCCTACCGGTTAGGCGCCGCTTCATCGATTTTGTTGAAAGCCTCTTTCATCAGGTCATAGCTTTTCTTCGGACGCTCGACGTATTGAACCTTGTTCCAAGCAGACCATTTATATACCGGCAACTTGGAGACCGGATAAGGCCCTCCAGCGCCGTCCAGTCCGCTGACCGTCCCGCTTGCGCGCTGCACGATCCACGGAACGAGCCGGATTCCTTTGGATGTGGTCGCATACATCTTGCCTTCCTTCTCGCCGTAGCTCATGACCTGCAGTGAGCTGGGGTCGGTGAAGCCGAGCAGCATCCAAGGGATGCGCATCTCTACGATATTGCCTTTGGCCTGCCACATCGCGAGCGAGTTGTAATCCGGCGAAGCCGGGTCGGTAGTCCCGCGCTTCAGCATGCCGGCCGGCACATCCTCGAACGGGCTGTATTTGGTGGAATCCGGCGGGATCTGCTCGAGACCTACGGCCAGTTTCCACGGATTGAACACCCCGGAATCGTCCTTCATGTCCTCCGGCTTCACCTTCAGCATGCCGTACTGATTGCCGTACAACCGGGTGTTAAAATCGTAGTTGGAAGCGATTTTCACCTGGCTTTCGTTATCCTTCCCAAGCTCGATTAGCGTCTCGAGCCCTTCGTCGAGCGTTACATTCCCCAGCTCCTTCGCATGCCGGTTGCCTCCGGGAGTCGTATCGACGCCGAAGTAAAGCTGCTCGCGCTCCGGATCGAACGGTCGCTCGAGTTCGCCCATGATGTAGACATAAGCCTCGTCATGGGTCATCGAAAGCGATTTCCATCCGGGGTAAGATCCTTCAAGCTTCTGAACATCGCCCGACTTAAGCGCTTTCCAATCACTGGGATCCCCGTCGATCTTGAGCGGCCCGTCCTTGCCGGACAGCTCGGCCAGCACCCCGAAATGCTGTTCGTTCGTAAGCACGTTGTGCCACAGCTTGCGGCGGTTCGCCGGAATTTCGAAGTACATCGTATTCCAGGTGCGCTTGAACCACTCGTCCTGCCAGGAGAAGACGATGCCTCCCGCCATCCCCGCTTTCGCAATATCCTGCAGAAGCGAGGCGTCGATCTTGCCCTGCTCCGTCTCGTCATGGCCGCCTTGATTCCGGTCCAGGTTGGTCAAGTGGCCGACCCCCAGGGAGGAAGGGACGCCGAATTCCGTAATCATCACCGGCATATCCTTGTGGTAGGCCTTCAGCTTGGTTAAATAGCTGAGATACGTATTGGCTTTTCCGCCGGCATCCTTCATATCCATCAGCGTTTGGTCCAGTCGAAAGAAATCGGGATAGTACGGGTAGGCGTGGAAAGAGGCGAAATAGCCGGCCGGCCAGCTATGGGCGTCCAGGTGGGTGGCATCGACGCTGACCATGTCTTCCTGCACAAGCACTTCGCCCGGATGCCTCAGCGGATCGGTCGTGACCCAGTTCGTGAAGGTCAGCGGATGCTTCCAGCCGTTCTGCGATTCGAGCACCGACAAATGGTCGAGCATTTCGGCCAGCCAGTTCTCGAACGGGCTGGCATCCGGTTTCGCGGAGACGTTGGTGCCCTTGTAGCCCGTCTTGTCCGCATGGAGCTTGTTGGTGTTCTCCACCATGCGGGGATCCCATTCCGTCCCGATGTGCCAAGCGAGCAGGTAAGGACCGGCGTTGTACCGGTAGGAGCCGCTCGCCTTGCCGAACCGTTCCGGGATGTCGGTTGTACCGTACACGGCGCCTACGGCGTAGGCGATCTCACTTTGAAACTCTTTGTAAATGTCAGCCAGATAAGCGTCTTTTTTCGAGATGAGCTCGTCTTCAGGGGTCCATACCCCTTGAATAAAGTAAAGCGGTTGATCCGCATGGCGCTGGTTGTATTCCACAAGGGCCTGATAGAATGCCGGAGACAGAATCGTATAGACGCGAATCGTGTTGACGCCCATTGCCTGAATCTCCTGAAACCACTCCAAATACTTCTCCTTGCTGATCGGAAGCTCGCCCGGGTCGTGCCCGGGAAGAGCGGCCCCCACGTTGACCCCTTTGACGAAATACGGAGTCCATTGTTGTTTGTTATAGATCTGAAGATGATCGCCTTGCGTGCGAAATTTGATTTGGGAGCCGTCCGTGCTCTGGACGCTCTCTACCTTCTTGGCGGGCCAATAATGCCATACCAGGAAAAAGACGGAGACAAGGACGGCGAACCGCAGCATCCAGGCGACGGGTGTCGTTTTACCCTTCATAGCCCAGAACTCCTTTATTTCTCAAAGTAGGTTAAGCCAGCGGCCGCTTAAGGCGCGCTTCGAGCTCCATGGGGAGAAGGGCTTCCGGATCACGTCGGCGACACCGAGCTCAAAGCATTTGCAGATGTCCTGCTCGACCGTAAGATCGGTGAGCACGACGATTTTGGCGGAGCGGCCGCGGGAGATGCGATGGATTAACTGGTAGCCGTCCAGCGCCGGCAGTGCCAGCTCCGTAATGACAATGTCCGGCTTCACCGTCTCCACCAGCCGCAGGCCTTCCATACCGTCGTGCGCCGGGCGGACGTCATAACCCTGCTTGCCGAGCCGGACGCCCAGGAAATCGAGCAGGGCGGCGTTCGGATCGATCATGACGACCTTCGGCGTGGCGGGTGCCTGGGCCTTCCCGTTGTATACGGCTATGGTGGCCTGTTCCTTGCCGGCAAGCGGCGCCATGAAATCGGCCATGTTATCCTCCGTCGCCGGGCCGCTTTCAGGGAAGCTGGCTACCGCCATTCCCCCGGATAAGAGCCCCGCTTCCTGAAGAAAAGTTTTGGCGCATAGCGCTGCGAAATGAGTGAAAGCGAGCGATTGCCCCGGCAAGCAGCACGGTCAGGATGCCTTCGTCCGCGTCGTAAGAGGCGACAACGACCATATTCTTGCCTTCCGCGGCAAGCCGCGTTTCCAATTCCTGCAGCAAGCATGGGACTGATGATTCTCGCCTCCGCGGCGATCACACCGCAGTCGGTCCAGGGGACCGTAGCTTGAAGCACATTTTTCACTTGATCGTATACACGAAGAGACAAGCCAGAACCGGCCAGTAATGCAGTATTCATCGTACTTTCACTCCATTTCGGTTAAGTATAGGCTTTACAAGCGGGTTGCCGGTTTTGCGGCCGCGGTTCCCGTCAGATGGTTTGGGCCTTGGTGGTCTTGGTCTGTGCGGTCAGCGGCCGCTTCCGCCGTGCCGTCCTGCCAGCTGCGGCGGACCATGTTGCCCCAAGCGTTGTTGCGGCGGAGATAATCCCATTGACCGCGCAGCTTCCACCAGGCATTGATTTGATCGTATCCGACCGCCATGACAACCGATAAGCCGATAATCCGCAGCAAATCGGAGGTCTGAAGCGGCCGGCGGAAGGCGAACTGTTCGATAAGCGACGAACCGCAAGTGAAGACCATCCCGATCAGCAGATTGACGAGCAGGAAGATGAGCAGAACCGGCAGCTGCGTCATATCCAGTAAGACGTAACCGACCAAGGCCGCGAGACCGGACAGCCGGATATAAGGACTCAGGATTTCATACACGATGGTATAAGGCAGAGCCAGCCAGCCGATGACCTTGTACTTCGGAATGAACAGCATGGCGCGAAACCGGCTCACATTCCACAGACTGCCGCGGATCCAGCGGCGGCGCTGGGAGCCGAGCACGCGCAGTGTGTCGGGCGCTTGGGTCCAACAGACGGCGTCCGGGCAAAAGATGATTTTATAAGGCAAATTACGCTCCAGCATATACTTGTGCAGCTTGATGACGATATTCATATCCTCGCCGGGGCAGTCCTCTTCGTAACCGCCTACCTTGACCAGGTAATCCTTGCGGAACAAGCCGAAGGCGCCGGACACGATGAGCAGGCCGTTCATTGCACTCCAGCCGATGCGGCCTCCAAGGAAAGCGCGCATGTATTCGACATATTGGATGGCCGGAAGCCATTTGGGAGACAGGCGTACCGAACGCACGCGTCCGTCTTCGATGGTGCTCCCGTTGGCGATCCGGACATTGCCCCCGACGGCGATATGCTGCTCGGGATTCTCCATATACACCTTGACGAGACGGATCAAAGCATCCTTCTCGAGCAAGCTGTCGGCATCGATCGTCGCGACGAGCGGATACTTGGCGACATTGATTCCCGCGTTCAAGGCATCCGCTTTCCCGCCGTTGGCTTTATCGATTACGACAAGCTTCGGATACAAGGGATTATGGTATACTTCGCGGATTGCCTTCGACTTCACCAAAGGCCGGAAGCCGGTCAGACGGCTGGGCTTCAGCTCGAATGTGTCTACCAGGACCTGCAGCGTCCGGTCGGCGGAGCCGTCGTTGATGACGAGCACTTCGTAGACGGGAAACTCCAGCGTCATTAAGGACCGGACGCTCTCGATGATGGTCAGCTCCTCGTTGTAGGAGGGGACCAGGATCGAAACCGGCGGAACAAATTCCGAGCCCGCCAGCTCCCGGTAACGCGAGTTCATGGTGCTCTTGATGATCGACAGCATTTTCTGGTGCGAAATAGCCAAAATGAACAAATAAAGCAAACTTGAGCCAATAATCAGGTACGTAGCGACAATTCCATAATTCAGTAAAAACGATCTCATCCGGTTCCCCTTCCTACGAGCTGATCCGGGCAGAGCCCGCCGGGCGGCCGCCGCCTGAGGCGTTCAACATACGCCGGTATATAAGATTCAGCCGGTTGTAATGGGGGATTTGCCGGACCTCCCGCGAGGCGGTAGCCGCCGCTCGGTCCAGCTCCTCATGAACGGCTTCCAGAGCGGATTCGCGGAATACGCCGCTGTCTGCAGCGCCGGCCGCTTCGCACAGCGCTTCGAAGCCGGCAGGACCAAGCCGGGACAAGCTCTTGGCGCTGTAGTAGCGCACCCACCATTCCTCGTCGGCCATGCTCTGCACGAGGGCGCCAAGGTAGAAGTCCAGTCGCTGGTCGCCCGCCGCCTTGACGGCGGCCGCCCGGATCTCCCAATCGGGATGGCGCATCAGTTCGCCGATCCGCTCCATCGGAAGCAGGTGCGTATACTGCAGCAGAATTTTGGCCGCCTTGATCCGGATTTCCCGGTGCCCGGACAGGACCAGGCGGTCCAGGGCACCCAGCGCTTCCGGCTCGTTCCGTCCGGACATGCCGATCAGCGCAACCGTAAGCAGATGCTCGTCCTCTTCCTGACGGAGCAGCTCAGTGAGGAGCGTTCCCGTGTCCAGCGACGAGGAAGCGAGAATATCGGCAATCAATTGATGGGCCTCCGGGTGCTGCCGGGTAAGAAGTATCAGCAGACGGTGCAGCTCTTCGAGGCTCCCGGCGCATTTGGCGGCCGCGCGCCCGACGACGAACGCCGTCGATTCGGCGCCTTCCTGCTCCAGCAGCTTCAGCAGGTCCTCGGTGCACTCCGAAGCTCGCATAATGCCGAGGCGGTAAGCCGCTTCGATGCGTGTCCCGCGGCGGGGACTGCGGAGCCGCTTGCGTTCCAGCTCGACAAGTCCCATATCCCGGCAGAGGGCGGTTAATTTATCCCGATGCTCGCCGCCGATCGTTTCGATCCACTCCAGCAGCCTTCGACTGGATCGCGGACTGCTCCGCCGGGCTCAATTTCCCGGGGGGCGGCATGAGCGGCCCTTCCTGGTCAATATGGGCGCTGAGATAAGTAAAATAATCCTGATGTTTGTCCAGACTTTGCCTGATCTGATCCGCGGCGCCCGCATGGCGGGCGCGCTGCAGGAACAGTACGGCAAATCCGCCGGCGATAGCTATGCCGAGGATGATCATGACGGAGGCGGCCTGATCTAAAGGCTCCATCCACATACGGTTTCTCCTCCTTAATCTCTATCCCGTGCTTTTTCTTGGCATTCTTATTCGACGGTCACGCTCTTGGCCAAGTTCCTCGGCTTATCCACGTCGTTCCCGCGAATCGAAGCCGTATAGTAAGCGAGCAGCTGCAGAGGCACGACCGCCAGAGCCGGCGTGAGCAGGGAGTAGGTGCGGGGGATATAGATGACCTCATCCGCCGTTTTCTCCAGCTCCGTCGTTCCCTCCAAAGCCAGGGCGATCACATAGGCCCCGCGCGCTTTGACTTCCTTAATATTGCTTACGGTTTTCTCCAGCAGCGGCTCCTGGGTGGCGAGAGCGATGACCGGCGTGCCTTCTTCGATCAGGGCAAGCGAACCGTGCTTCAGCTCGCCGGCCGCGTAAGCTTCGGAATGAATGTAGGAAATTTCCTTCAGCTTCAGCGACGCTTCCATCGCCACGCTGTAGTCGAGACCTCGGCCGATAAAGAAGAGATGCTCGCGGCCGGAAATCTGCTCGGCGACCTGACGGATCGGTTCGGCGGTCTTCAGCGACTCTTCCACTTGGAAAGGAAGCCGCTCCAGCATGGCGATCGTCTCGATCAGGTTCACTTTATCGATGCTTTCCAGCGACTGGGCCATATACAAGCCGAGCAGGTAGAAGGCGATCAGCTGGGAGCTGTAGGCCTTCGTAGAAGCGACGGCAATCTCCGGCCCGGCCAGCGTGAACAGCACATCGTCCGCTTCCCGGGCGACGGAGCCGCCGATCACGTTCGTGATCGCCATGACGCGTGCGCCCCACTGCTTCGCTTCGCGCATGGCGGCCAGCGTATCGGCGGTTTCGCCGGACTGGCTGACGGCGATTACGAGCGTGTTCTCGCGGATGACCGGCATCCGGTAGCGGTACTCCGAGGCGAGGTCCACTTCCACCGGAATGCGGGTCAGCCGTTCGATGACGGTCTTGCCGACAAGCGCCGCGTGGTAAGCCGTTCCGCAGGCGACCATATGAATTTGCTTGATCTCGCGGATTTGCCCGGAAGTCAAGGACACGCCGGGTAGAGTGATCTCCCCGCGCTGCGTATCGATCCGTCCGCGCATCGTATCCTGGTAAGCGCGCGGTCGCTCGTGGATTTCTTTGAGCATGAAGGTGTCGAACCCGTTCTTCTCCGCCTGCATCAGATCCCAATCGACACGGAACAGCCGCTTGGCGATGAAGTTGCCCTCCAGGGTCATCAGCTCTACGCTGTCGCGGGTCAGCACGGCCATTTCGCCGTCATTTAGAATATAAACGTCGCGCGTATATTCCAGAATGGCCGGAATGTCGGAGCCGATGAAGTTCTCGCCTTGACCGACGCCGATAATGAGCGGGCTGGCCCAGCGGACGGCCACCAGCTTGTCCGGTTCGTGCTCGGACAGCACGGCAATGGCGTAAGCGCCGCGCACCTGGCTGACGGCCTTGCGGACGGCCTGGACCAAATCCCCTTCATAATGATGGGCGATAAGATGGGAAAGAACCTCGGTATCGGTTTCCGAGACAAAACGGTAGCCGAGCTGCTCCAGCTCTTCCTTGAGCCGCAGGTGATTCTCGATAATTCCGTTATGTACAACGGATATCTTCATATCGTTATCGGTATGCGGATGCGAGTTGGCGTCCGACGGCTTCCCGTGCGTAGCCCAGCGGGTATGGCCGATGCCGGCGAATCCGGTGAGCGGCTGGGCCTCCAGCTGCGTCTCCAGCTCGCTGATCCGGCCTTTCGCCTTGCGGAGCGCAAGTCCGGCGCTGGTGTGAATCGCCACGCCGGCGGAATCGTATCCGCGGTACTCGAGTTTTTTCAAACCTTCCAATAGGATATTCTGTGAATCCCGGTTGCCGATATAACCGACAATGCCGCACATACTTATTCCTCCTCTTTTTCGCTTTGGCCTACCTGCCATTTTCTAAATTCGATGATGCTCTTCAGTTCCTCCCGGCTGACGCCGGAATTCATAGCGTCCTGAAACAGCTCGTACCATTCCTGAAGCACCTCGGGGTCGGGCTCTGGGGTTTCCGGCTGCACGAGCTGTTTCAAAGAAACGTCCAGCGCGGCCGCGATTTTGTCCAGCAAGTGGACGGACGGATTCGAATGAATGTCCCGTTCGATGGTGCTCAAGTAAGACTTGGCCACACCTGCGGCCTCCGCCAGTTCAGAAAGGGACAGGCCCCTCTCCATGCGAAGCTTCCTCACTCGCTTTCCCAACATGCTCCATCGGTCCTTTAGTTGTAAATTCCTTGCGCTGAGCACAGGCATGCCGTTCGATGGGTTGTTTCTTATAACGAACGAACAATTGGAGTATACCGCAATTTTCGTGAAAATAAAAATCGCCAAAGTCGGAATTTTTCGTTTTAACGAACAAAAAACGCGCAAATTCTTCATTTTGCTCCATAATACAACCGGATATCGTTCTTTATAGAGAATTGTTCGTTCGTTATAATGAATGGCGGAAACGGATGGAGTCTCAGGTACCGTTTTAGACTTTCACCGCTATCTACATTCTGATGAAGAAGGAGATCTGGTTATGTCCCAAACGAAAGCGCAGGTCAAGCTGGAAGGCTGGGAAAGCCGTTCGGTTCCGGTCCGCTACCTGGCTCTGATGCGGCCCCGGCAGTGGACGAAAAATTTGCTCGTCTTCGCCGCACTGATCTTTTCCATTCAACAAGCCGATATGCAAATGCTCTACCAGGCTGTTGCCGGCTTCGTGCTGTTCTGTCTCGTCTCAAGCTGCGTCTATGTGCTGAACGATTACGTGGACCGGGAGAAGGACCGGCTGCATCCCGAGAAGAAGCACCGTCCGCTCGCTTCAGGCGCGATTCATCCGCAGACCGCGCCGCTGTTCGGTTTCGTTCTGCTGATGTGCTGCGTGGTGCTCGCGTTCCGCTTTAATTTGGCTTTCGGCTTCGTGCTTGCCGCTTATTTTTGCATCAATGTGCTGTATTCCTTGAGGCTGAAGCATGTCGTCATCATCGACCTCCTGATCGTCGCATCCGGGTTTGTGCTTCGCGCGGTCGGCGGCGGTCTGGTGATCGGGGTGCCGCTTACCCCCTGGTTCCTGCTGTGTACGATGCTGCTGGCTTTGTTCCTGGCCATCGGCAAACGCCGTCATGAGTCGCTTCTGATGCAGAACGGCATGGGGGCGCACCGCAAGGTGCTGGAGTCGTATTCGATGGAAATGCTGAACCAAATGTCGGGTATCGTAACGACGGCGACGATTATGAGCTACGCGCTCTTCACGTTCACCTCCGGGCGCACCATTCACCTGATGTGGACGCTGATCTTCGTGCTGTACGGCGTGTTCCGCTACTTGTATCTGATCCATATGGAGGGCAAGGGCGGCCGGCCGGAGAAGCTGCTGCTGGAGGACAAGCACATTTTGATGACGGTGGTGCTTTACGGATTTTCCGTCGTCTGCATTTTGTTATTTTTCAATAAGTAAGAAATAAAAAAGAGATAGGCTGGGGAGGGGGAAGTCTGCGGTGATCCATTACATATGGTTGATCGTATCCGTATTGCTTGGTGCCGCGGGACAGGTGCTGATGAAGTGGGGCGTAAGCGCCCCGAGACCGGCGGGTGCCGGATGGTTGTCCTGGGGGACGTTAACGGCCGCATGGCCGGTATTGGCAGGGCTCTTCTGCTACGGCCTGAGCTCGGTGTTCTGGCTGTTTGCTTTAAGAAAGTTTCCGCTCAGCACCGCTTACCCTATGGTCAGCCTGGGGTACATTCTGGTCATGGTGCTCGGGTATTATTTATTCCAAGAATCGTTATCGATGCAAAAATGGTTCGGCGCCGCCTTCATTTCCCTCGGTGTGCTGCTCATTGCACGCGCATAACGGAAAGGGGAGTGAAGATGAATACCGGATGGTTGTACCCGGCGCCGCCCTTCGTCGCATGGGTGGTGTCCGGAACGCTGAAGTATGCCGTTAACCGCATCCGCCATGGGGAGACGGAGCCCGGAGGCTCGTCGGTAACGGCGGTTTTCCAAGCACGCATACGTCGGTGGTCTCCTCGGTCGCGATGCTGATCGGCTTCGATCAGGGCTGGGGAACGCCGCTCTTCGGTCTTGCCGTCGCCCTGACTTACATCGTCATGATCGATGCCGTCGGCATCCGGCGGGCGGTGGGCGAGAGCGCGAAGCGCATCAATGCGCTGTCCCGGGAAATCGCCAGCCGCCGGCGAGGCCGGGTCGCTGCGGGAACGGCAGGGCCATACGCGCGTGGAGGTGCTGGGGGGCCTCGCCGTCGGCACGCTGCTCGGCTGGCTCGCCTCGGCGCTGCTTGGCTAGTCCGCCGCTGCAGGTCTGCCGGCATCCTGCCGGATCACGCCGGAGACGGCGTTTCCATAAATAAATATTTTTCGGATATGGGGAGTGGCATTATGCAAAACCGATTGGGTTCCATTAGTCTGGTCACCGGACTTACGCTCCTGACGCTCTGCACCGCCTGCTTCATTGTTCCTTCGTCGCTGTTCATGGCAGGTCTGCCGATGATGAAGATGGACTTCTGGCTGGCGGCGGCGCTGACGATCGGCTTCTCCTGGATCGCTTCGAAGAAGCTGGCCGGGGACCGTCCGGTGCCGGTTTTTGCCGTTTCGGCAGGAATCAGTGCACTGCTGTTTGCAGCCGGGTTCATTGTATGCGGGTATTTTTTCGACTTATCTTATGACGGTCAAGCGTATCACCAGGAAGCGATCATCCATTTGTCGAACGGCTGGAATCCGGTGTACGATCCGGAGATTTCGCTGCCGACCGGACAGGGCATCTGGATCAACCATTATGCCAAGGCGTCGGAGATTGCTGCGGCGTGTATCTATACGGCAACGGGGCTGATTGAGCAAAGCAAGGTCATCAACCTGCTGATGATGGCGGCCTCGGGCCTGCTCAGCCTGGCGGCGCTCCTGGCGTTTAAGCCCGAGAAGCGCGTGACCGCCTGCATCGTGGGCCTCCTGCTCGCGCTCAATCCGGTCAGCGTGTACCAGTCGTTCACCTATTACGTGGACGGTCTGCTGGGCTCGCCGCTGCTCTGCATGATCGCCCTCGGTCGCCTGATTTTCGCCCGGACGGGCTGGGTGCTTGCTTACCGCCTATACGCTGGCGATGATCATGACGATGAACATCAAATTTACGGCGATCGGGTACGCGGGGGTACTGACCGTGGGGCTTCTGATTGCACTTTACATGAGCGAGCAGTTCGGCCGGCTGAAGCGGCTGTTCCGGATCGGGGCGATCGGCGGCCTCATCGGCGTGCTTATCGTCGGCTACAATCCGTATGTCACCAATACGCTGCATTACGGGCATCCTTTCTACCCGCTGGCCGGAGAAGGAGCGATCGACGTCGTCAAAAACTTCACGCCGCGCAATCTGGAGCGGATGAACCGCTTCGAGCAGATCGCCGCCGCTTATTTCGCCGAGCCCCGGGGCAACAGCACGGACAAGTTGCCGACGAAGTTCCAGATGCCGTTCACGTTCAGCCCCAAGGAGCTTCCGACCTATGCGGAGACGGATGTGGCTGTGGCGGGCTTCGGGCCGCTGTTCAGCGGAGCGCTGCTGCTCTCCTTGGTCGTGCTGGTGCTGGCGTTCCGCCGGCGCCCGGGACTGACGATGGCCGCGATCGGCGTTATCGCCGTACTCGCTGTCTCATCGCTGATTAATCCTGCAGCCTGGTGGGCGCGCTATGTGCCTCAGCTGTGGGTCGTCCCGCTGATCTGCGTTTGGCTGGCGCTCTGTCTGAAAGGGCGACGGCTCGTGAACGGTGTCGGCGTGGCGCTGGCCGTAGTGCTTGCCGCCAATGCTCTGATGGTCAGCGGCACGTTCGCTTCCAAGCAATGGGTGTGGAGCGAGGAGCTCCGCGGACAGCTGACCGCCCTGCAGAAGGCGGCCCAGCCGGTGAAGGCCGATTTCACCTACAGCTGGTCCAACCGGGAGCGGCTGAAGGCGTACGGGATCGAATTTAAGGAGGAGACGCCTCTGGCGTGCACCGGCGAGAAGGTGACACTGCTGAAATCCGGCACCACCCTGTGCGTAGACGGAGCGGGAGCCCAGGCTCAGGCTCAGGCTAAGGCGCAGTAGAGACCAAGGAGGAAATCATGCACGTCATTTCGGCTAATAAAAAAATCTGGCTCGGTCTGATCATCCTGGTCCTGCTGGCGGCCTGCACGGCGCTCTGGTCTCTCGGGGGACTGCCCCGCGGCTGGTTCTCGGGGGCGGCCAAGAGCACCCCTGCAGCGGTTGTTCCGGTCTATGAAGAGGGCGGCATCAAACAAACCTCGGCCGCGAAGGACGGGCACCTCACGGTGTACGACGGCAAGGAATGGAAGCCGCAGTTCTGGAGCGGCGTGAACATGGGGGCGACGACGCCGGGACATGCGCCCGGGGAACTGAGCCCGACGAAGGAGGATTACTTCCGCTGGTTCGGGCAAATCAAGGAAATGAACGCCCGGGTGATCCGGGTCTATACCATTCTTCCGCCTTATTTCTACGAGGCGCTGGCCGAATTCAATTCCGGGCAGAAGGATCCGCTCTACCTGCTCCAGGGCGTCTGGGCGCCCGAAGAGCCGCTGGTGGGTTCGAACGGGCAGGGCTATGACGTCCTGCAGCAGGATACGATCGATGCGTTCAAGAAGGAGATCAAGGATGCCGTTCAGGTCATCCACGGGGATCTGCGAAGAAAAGCGGAGCCGGGTCATGCGTCAGGCAAATTCGACGCGGACGTTTCGCCCTACCTGCTGGGCTGGGTGATCGGCAACGAATGGGATCCCGGCGCCGTGAAGGCGACAGACGACGCTCACGAAGACATGAAGCCGTATCAGGGAACCTACTTCTTGGCGGTATCCGGCGCCACGCCGTTCGAAAGCTGGCTGGCGCAAATGCTGGATACGCTCGCGGAGGAGGAAATGACGTTCGGCTGGCAGCATCCGGTCTCGTTCACCAACTGGGTGACCACCGACCCGCTGTCGCATCCGAACGAACCGAATCCGGACGAGGACATGGTCTCGGTCGATCCGATGCATGTGAAACCGCAGGCCGGCTGGAAGGCCGGGTATTTCGCGTCGTATCATGTCTATCCCTACTATCCGGATCTGCTGCGGTATGAAGACAAATACCAGACCTACAAGGACAGCGATGGCAAGGTCAACCCGTACGCCGGGTATTTGCACGATCTGCGGCAGCATCACCAGGGCATTCCGCTGATCGTAGCGGAATACGGGGTTCCCAGCTCGCGCGGTATGGCCCATTACGGTCCGCTGAATCGGAACCAGGGGATGCATACGGAGCAGGAGCAGGGACAGATCGACGCCGACTTGTACAAGAGCATCTATAACGAGAGTTATGACGGTGCGGTGCTGTTTTCCTGGCAGGACGAGTGGTTTAAAATCACCTGGAACACCATGGAGCTGGATACGCCGGCGGGCCGCCGCCCGATGTGGCGGAATATGCTGACCAACGAAGAGCATTTCGGGCCGCTGGCCGAGGAGGCCGGGGCGTCTGCGCAGGACACGATCGTGCTCGACGGCAAGACGGACGATTGGGATCGGCGCAAGAACAAGACGAGCCGGGATTACCCCGGTTACAGCCTCACCGTTTCCCATGACGAGGCCTATCTTTATCTGCTGCTGAAAAAGAAGGAAGGCGACTGGAAGCCCGGGGAACAGCCGCTGTATATCGGCTTCGATACCGTAGACGGCGGAAGCACTAAGGCGGATAAGGCGCCCGGCGTTACCTTCAGCGGGGGGCAGGAGTTCGTCATGAAGCTGGGCGGGGAGCAGGACTCGCACATCTATGTGCAGAGCGCCTACGACTACCATACCTGGCAGTACGGCTTCGTCCGCAAGATGATGCCTTGGCAGGAAGCCTGGTCTCATGCGGAGAACGGACTGTTCCTTCCGTGGAGGCGCCGGTCGACAAGCCGATGACCCTGCCGCAGACCGGGCAGAAGGCCGCCGTTCAAGGATGTCGAGATCGGCAAGCTGAACCCAGGCACGACCGATCCGAAAAGCGACCGCTTCAACAACCTGACGGATTGGTACGCTTCGGGCTCCGTGATCGAGGTCCGCATCCCCTGGATGCTGCTCGGCTTCACCGACCCCAGCACGCACAAGGTGTGGCGTTACCCTTATGAAGCGGGAGCGCTGAAGATGCAGGAAAACAAAACGGTCCGCGTCGAACCGCACCTGATGGGCGGGGACGGGACCGGGAATCCGAATGCGTCGGAGCCTGTCGCTTATGGATGGGATAACTGGAAGCGACCGACCTCGCACGAACGCTTGAAAAAGAGCTATCCGATCCTAAAGGACGCGTTCAGCGAGCATTTGCAGAGTCCGCCTAAGGCTCCTGCGGTCGCTTCCACCGCCGCCAAGCCTTAATTGCCGAGGGCGCGCCAGCCGGCGTAATCGTGAACGGCAATGCCCGCATAGGACGGGTGTGTACTGACCAAGCCGTCGATGATCGCCAGCTGGCGTTCCATTTCGGCCTTGCCTTCCTCGTAGAAAGTGACGAAGGGTGTATCCGGAAGGGAAGTCGTTTCGACACTAATCCACAATTTTTTGCCGAAGCGGTCGGCCGAAGCAAGCTCGGTCGCCGCCAAATCGGCGACTTCCTGCGCGTTATCGCGGTAGGACATGATGGCCGTTTCATCCAGCTTGGCGATGATCGCTTCGCTGAGGGTGCCGGAGCCGTCCGGCATATAGATCGTATCGAGCCAGAACGGCGTGGCCGCCGCAGTCGTTAAGGAAGTGTTCTGCTTGACCAAATCGTGAAAGTAGGCGAGAGCCTGCTGCCAGCCGGTCACAACCGTCCCTTGATCGGTGGACCATTCCGGGAGCAAATAAGGCTCGACATCCAACTGAATGCCGGCGAAACGTTCGTTAACAAGAACGGATGCGTTGTAGGATTTCACCCAGTTTACCAGATCGGTAATATACTGCCTGTTTACCGGAAGCGCCCACTCCGGTGCGCCGTCCAACGCATGGACTTCGATACCGTAGCCTGCGGCCGTCTTAATGAAGCTTCTGTAAGCGCTTTTTGCCACACCGCGGTTCACCTGTAAAAAGATTCGCCCCACCTGCTGGTTTTGCAAAATTGCAGGATTTCCGAACGGCCGGCGCTTGTCGAGATGAGCGACGTATTCCACAGCCAGGTCGCCTTCGGCTTACTCGACGGAAGCGGGGCCGCGTTCGATGTAAATCCGGCGGACAACCACATGAGCATCACCACCATAACCAGTATAGCCCATTTCTTACCCCGTACACTGCTGTTTACCAACATGTTCATCCAGCTCTCCTTCTGCTGATTCTTAAGTAGTGGTTCTCCCGAAGCTCGTGAAGCGATGTACGCGGCGCTGGTCATGGATGGGCAGTGTCGTCCGGTCCCGTTCTTTCGTTCTTTCGTGAATAATTTCATTATAAAATCTTGTCTATCATCGGTTCCATAGTACCGAAGAACCAATATGACAAAAATCGACTCGATCTTAGTCCTAATTTTTAGGAGGCATGCTCAATATGATAAGAACTGTCTCAAGAAAAGCATTCCTTGCCGCCGTGATTCTGCTCACCTCCTGTCTTGATCCGACGGTCCGGGCTGCGGGCCGAACCGGAAGTGGTCTGGTCCCGGACGGCCGGTCCCGAGCATGCTGCGGCGGAATCGGTAACCTCAGCTCCGGACGGGGGATTCGTCGCTACGGGCCGGGTGACGGATGCGGACGGCTGGCAGAAGCTGCTGCTTCTGAAGACCGACGCAGAGGGGAAGGAAGTATGGAGCCGTTACTACGCTTATGCCGCCTCGCTCAGTGCGTCGGGCAAGAAGGTACATCGAACACAGGACGGCGGCTTTGTGATCGTCGGTACGGTACGGAGCGGAGACCACGGCAAGCCGAATGACGACGTCTACCTGGTGAAGACCGATGCCCGGGGTGAGCTGGAGTGGGAGCGGAGGTTCGTCGGAGGCGGGGAGGAACTCGGGCAGGATGTCACCGAGCCGCCGGACGGGGGATATCTGATCGCAGGGACCTATGTGAACGGCAGTATTCCGGCCCGAGCGGGTTTATTGATCCGAACCGATTCGGCAGGAAATGAACGCTGGACGAAAAGGTTCGGCGACCCTGGAGGACCAATCCGGGATCAGCTTTAACGTGCTGACGCCGCTTCAGGATGGAAGCTACCTGATCGGAGGCCAGCGCAGCGCTTCCTTCGCCAGTCCGGACAGCGGGGCGTATCTGCTCGACGTGGATACGGAGGGAACGGTCCGCTGGGAGCATACCTACGGCGACGGTAGCACAGTAACTGCAGCAAGCGATGTCGTTCAGACGAGGGACGGCGGTTTGATCGTGACCGGCCAAACGACCGGAACGCAAGGCAGAGACTTGTATTTACTGAAGCTGGATGCGGGCGGCGGTCAGCAGTGGCAGGCGTCGCTCCCTGGAGCCGGAGACGAGCTGGGGCAGGCCGTACTCGAAGCGTCGGACGGCGGCTATGTGATTGCGGGTACCAAAGCCTCGGCCGCCGAAGCAAACAAGGACGCCTATGTCGTGAAGACGGATGCTCAAGGGAAGGCCCAGTGGGAGCGGACGCTTGGCGGCGGTGATCACGATCAAGGCAGTGCCGTTCTTCAGACCGCGCCGGGCATCTATGTGGTGGCGGGTACGACATATCATCCGGCCGACGGGAGCGGGCGCATGCTGCTCGCCAAGCTATCCGAGGCCGGGATGCAGCGGCCCGGCGAAGAGCCGGTCAGGCTCGCGCTGGACCGCGAAACATATATTTTGAAGCCGGGGGCAAGCGTACCCGCGGCCGTTTATGCCGTTTATCGGAATAGGGACCGTCAGCCCCTTGGCGAAGGCGTGAACTTTTACGTCAATGACCCCACGGTGGCCTATTTCGGAAGCGGAGGGTCGCTGACGGGCAAAACCGCGGGAACGACCTTCATTACGGCGGAGTACCAAGGCCGGACCACCGTCGCGAATGTGAAGGTGATCGATCCCGAAGCACCGCAGCTCACGGGTCTGAGCGCCGATCCGGAACGGCTGATGCTCCATGCGGGAGAGATTGGGGTCCTCAGGATCTATGCTCATTATTCGGATGGAAGCGACCGGGACATCACTTCGGAGGCCGCCATCTATATCAACGATCCTAAGATCGGCTCGGTGCAGCGGGACCGTGGCGTTCTGGCCGGGAGGGCCGGCTCGACCTTCCTGACCGCGGTTTACGGGGAGCAGTCGGTCGTGATCGATTTAACAGTGGAATAACGGAAGACGAGGTCTATTCTCTGCGGCGGCGGGGAATAGACTTTTTTTAGCCGGAAAGTATAAGTCTTCGTAACTTATCGCCTCGCAAAGGCCTTGATAAACGCTCTGCTCCTTGTAAGAGAAGCTTCTGATCGAAGCCCTTTCGACGAAGATACATTCGTGTCTAAGAGGAAATGCTCTTAAACAAGGACGGCGCGGCCGTTTATCTTAGGCTCGCAAATCTTCGGATAATGTCCTCTTCTGTCGAAATACAGAGCCGGAAAACTGCGCTGTTAAGCCATTTTTTCCTCGCCTCCCGCTTCGAAGTTAAATTCGGTCTATCCGAAGTTAAATTACGATGATGGCGCTTCCGGCGGCCTAGAGGCGGGTGTAAGGGCTTTAGCGGGCATACGGATTCCGCCGGCCGGGCATAGGGAGGAACAAGTTAACTCCGGGCTATAGCATGTTCCTGAATCGGGGGCGATAATAAGCTCAAACACGACAAGGAGAGGGTAGGGGACAGCTTATGAGCCTTCGAACCGACGTTCAACCGAACGGCACTTCCATTAAGCAAAAAAGCACCGCGACGTTCAGACAAAAATTATGGGTAAAGGATCTCGTCCGGGATCGCTGGATGTACCTGATGCTGCTGCCGGGGATCATCTACTTCCTTATCTTCAAATATGTTCCGATGTACGGCGTACTCATGGCCTTCCAGGATTACAAGCCGCATATCGGGATGCTGAACAGCCCCTGGGTCGGGCTGAAGCACTTCCAGCGCTTTTTCAGCGAGCCGACGTTCTGGCGACTGTTCGAGAATACGTTCCTGCTGGCGATTTATAACATGGTCTTCTTCTTCCCGCGCCGATTGTTCTGTCTCTGATGCTGAATGAGGTGCGGACGCAGGGCTTCAAGAACTGGGTGCAGACAATGGTCTACATTCCTCACTTCGTATCGTGGGTTGTTGTTGTCGGTATCTTCTATCTCCTGCTCACAACGGAAGGCGGCGTGCTGAACGAGCCGCTGTATGCCGTCACGGGACAGAAGATCGCGTTCCTGCTTGAGCCGGAATGGTTCCGGACGATGATCGTTTCCCAATCCATTTGGAAAGAGGTCGGCTGGGGCACCATTATCTTCCTCGCGGCCTTGGCGGGCGTGGACGTGCAGCTGTACGAAGCCGCCCGGATCGACGGCGCAGGCCGCTGGAGACAGCTGTGGCACATCACGCTTCCGGCCATCCGCAGCACGATCGTGATTTTGCTGATTCTGCGTCTCGGCAAGTTCCTGGATGCCGGGTTCGAGCACATCTTCCTGATGCTGACTCCGACCAACCGCGAAGTCGGCGAAGTCTTCGATACTTACGTCTATGTAAAGGGTCTCACGCAGTCCCAATACAGCTACAGCGCCGCGGTCGGTTTGTTCAAGTCCGCCGTAGGGCTCATCCTGGTCATGGGCTCCAACTGGCTGGCCAAACGCTTCGGTCAAGAAGGCGTATATTGATAAGCAATCTAAGAATAACGATTGGAGGCTGATGCGCCGTGAGTTCTACAAGCACAGTAGTCAGACAGGACAATACCATCGGCAACAGGCTATTTGACGGCATCAACTACGTGCTTGCTGACGATAGTCGCTCTTGTAACGGTTCTCCCGTTCATTTATATTTTGGCGGTTTCGTTTACAAGCCCGCATGAGGTGGCCAAGGGAGGCTTCATCCTCTTCCCGAAAGAATGGTCGCTCTCGGCTTACCAGTATATTTTTTCGACCAATACGCTGGTTCACAGCTTGGGCGTGTCCATCTACGTAACGGCGATCGGCACGCTCATCAACCTGATCTTCACCTCACTGATGGCCTATCCGCTGGCGCGCCGCGGCTTAAGAGGACGCCAGACGATTCTGATGGCGGTGCTGTTCACCATGCTGTTCAGCGGCGGTCTCATTCCCACATACTTCGTCGTGAAGGCGATGGGGCTGACCAACTCCTTGTGGGCGCTGATGATTCCGAACGCGATCAATGCGTTTAACCTGATCGTACTTAAGAACTTCTTCCAGGAAATCCCTGCGGAGCTGGAGGAAGCGGCGCGGATCGACGGCGCGAGCGACATCGGCGTGTTGTTCCGGATCGTGCTTCCGCTCTCCGCTCCGGCGATGGCGACCTTCGGCCTATTCTATGCGGTAGACCATTGGAACCAGTTCTTCAACGCCGTTATGTACATCAACGACAATACGAAGTGGCCGATTCAAGTGCTGCTTCGCGAGATCGTCATCCTGGCGCAAAGCCGGATCGGGGACACGTCCTTCGACGAAACCGAAATCCAGCCGCTGACGATCCGCATGGCGGCCATCGTATTCGCCACCATACCGATTCTCATTGTTTATCCGTTCCTGCAGAAGCATTTTGCCAAAGGCGTCATGCTGGGCTCCGTCAAGGGATAAACCGGGGCCCGACGCTTTCGTTTCACGGCATTGTACACTGCAATCCAATACAGATAAATACATCCAAGCCGAGGGGGACCTACTTTGAACAAGAAGATGAAATCCGGTATCGCGCTCACGGGCGCACTGATTCTTACGGCAGGGGCACTGGCCGGTCATGCGGCGGTGCCAAGGGCGGAGACCAGGGGCGGCGGCGCCCAAGGACGAAGGTCCGATGACCATCAGCATCGCCATGACCCAGGTCGGCGACATTCCTGCGAAGGACAGTGAAGTTCAGCGGCTTATCGAGAAATACACGAATACGAAACTCGACATCCAGTGGATTCCGAACGCGGCATACAATGATAAGATCAACGTCATGATCGCCTCCAACGACATGCCGAAGATGGTCAAGGTGCAGTATAACCCGACCATCGTCAGCTCGCTCCGCTCGGACCAGTTCTGGGAAATCGGTCCGTATCTGAAGGACTACAAGAACCTGAGCGCTCAAAACAAGCAGTTTTACGAGAATATTTCGGTCGACGGCAAAATCTACGGCGTGCCGAATTTCAGCGATATGGGACGGGCGGCAATTGTTTACCGCAAGGACTGGCTCGATAATCTCGGCCTGAAGCTGCCGACGACGATCGACGAATGGTACAACGTGCTGAAAGCGATGACCTTGAACGACCCGGACAAGAACGGCAAGAACGATACGTACGGTCTGTGGCTTTTCAAGAAGTACAACGAGGGAGCCTATTCGCTCACGACCCGTCTGGCGACTTCCCTGGGCGCCCCGAATAAATGGGCGGTGGACAAGGACGGCAACTTCACGCCGGAATTCATGACCAAGGAATACAACGACGTGCTGAAGCTGCTCAAGCGTTTGTACGACGAGAAGCTGATCAACCAGGATTTTGCGGTATTCGATTCCACGGAAGCGGAGAAAATGTTCGACTCCGGACGCGCCGGCATCCGTATCGCCGTAGCCCAGAACGGAAAAAGCCAGGCGGACCGCACGTCCAAGACGGATCCGAAAGCCGTCGTCGACGTCGAGCCGATTCGCGGGCCGCAAGGTATTCGCGTATCGGGCGAGCCGGGCAACAGCGGCTTCTACGTGTTCCCGAAATCTTCCGTTAAAACCGAAGCCGAGCTGCGCAAGCCGCTTGCCTTCGAGGACAAGATGATGGATCCGGAAATGGCCAATCTGCTGACCCGCGGCGTAGAGAACAAGCATTACGTCAAGACGTCCGACAACAAATCCGAATACAAAGACTTCACCGGCTTCCAGCGCGAAGTGAAGCCTTACCGCGACAACTTCCCGTACGTGGAAGGCTATAACAACCTGCCGCTCAAGGATACGCCGATCGGGGAGAAGGGCGTCAACATCGCCAAGGAAAATACGAAGTATGTCGTTCCGAACCCGGCGCTGATTCTCACTTCGGCCACCTACAACGACCGCGGCGGCAACTGGATCAAATGATCTGGGACGCGCAAACGAAATTCATTATGGGCAAAATCGATGAAGCGGCCTACCAGGCCGAAATCGAGAAGTGGAAGAAAGCCGGCGGAACGAAAATCATGGAAGAGTATAAAGCGGATTACCTCAAGACGCACAAAAAGTAATCGCCGCCGGAAGGTTATATCGGGCAATCGGGGAATCCCCCGGTTGCCTGTTTCATACAAATTTACAGATGGACAGAGGATGGGGACAAGATGAAGAAGAGATATGCGGTATGCGGCGTCAGCAACCGGGCGATCGGGATGTTTATCGGGCCGATGCTGACGACCTTTGCGGGAACCTGTGAAGTGGTGGCTTTGCTCGACATCGATCCGAGGCGGCATGAGGTTTGCAAAAGCAAATATCCGCAGCTGGCGGATGTGAAGGAATATGCGCCGGAAGAGTTCGACCGGATGGTCGAGGAGACGAAGCCGGACGTCATCCTGGCCGTGGGCCGCGACGATACGCATGCCGGTTATATTGTCCGGGCGCTTGAGAAGGATCTTGACGTGCTGACGGAGAAGCCGATGGCCACGACGGGGGCGGACTGCCGCCGGATTATGGACGCCGAAGCCCGAAGCAAAGGGAAGGTAACGGTGACCTTCAACTACCGCTACGCGCCGATTCATACCAAGATCAAAGAGATGGTGCTGGAAGGGAAGCTCGGCCGCATCACCTCGGTCGATTTGAACTGGTATATCGATACGTATCACGGTTCGAGCTATTTCAAACGGTGGAACCGGATCCGCGAAATCTCCGGCGGGCTGTCGATCCACAAGAGCTCCCATCACTTCGACCTGGTTAACTGGTGGATCGGGCAAAAGCCGGTCGAAGTTTTCGCTTACGGCGCGCTGAATTATTACGGACCGGACGGGGAGCTGAATCCGAAGCGCGAAGACGGGCGCTACTGCGGCACCTGTGAAGTCAGCCAAGACTGTGCTTATTACACCCGCTGGACCACGCGCTCCCAGACCCAGTCCGTGAAGGACGACCATCTGGGCACTGTACGGACGGAAGGAGCCGCCTATTCGGCTTACCGCCCGGACGCCTGTATTTACGATTCGGAGATCAACATCGAGGATACCTATGCGGTAACCGTAAAATATGACCGGGGAACGCTGCTCAGCTACTCCGTGAACTTCTCGGCGCCGTACGAAGGCTACCGCTTGGCCATCAACGGAACGAAGGGGAGGCTCGAAACGATGGAATACCATGCGCCGTCCCGGACGCCGTTCCCGACCGAAGTGCAGACCATCGACTACTTCCCGCTGTTCGGCTCCAAAGAAACGATACACGTTGTGCAGCGCGAAGGCGGCCACGGCGGGGGCGACCCGGTGCTGCTCGAGGATTTGTTCTTGGGACCCGATCCGGCCCGCTCGTACAAGATTCTGTCCGGCGGCGAAGACGGCGCTTACTCGATCGGAACCGGCGAAGCCGTATGGCGCTCTGTGAAGGAGAACCGTCCGGTCCGTTTGGACGAAGTATTGTCCGGGAAATATGCGAACGTATTGTCCGCAAAATAAAGATTTCGTATCTAGAGAGGCCTCCGGTTTGGGAGGTCTTTCTATCGTGTGGATCTTAGCAAGGGCGACCGAATGATACCTACATGATCGGGAGGATGGGCAGGATGAACCGATGGAGACCGGACGAATTTATTGCGCAGCTGGCGGAACAGACATTGGAGCGGGCTGATCAAGGACGAGGGACGGATGAGAACGGGCGCCGGCGGCGAAGGGCGGAGCTGGCGGAGCGGCTCAAACTGTTTGCTCAGCGTGAGGCGTCTTTGGATCCGGTGCTGCTGGAGAGGACCGACTGCGGGGATTTTATACGAGAACGCGTGGAGATCCGGACTTACGGGCAGCTGACGATGCCGGTTTATGTGCTGATTCCGAAGCAAGGGCAGGGACCGTATCCGGCGGCTGTCGCCTTGCATGGACACGGCTACGGCGGCCGGGAAATTGTCGGATTGTCTCCCGAAGGGGAAGAGCGACCCGAGGGCACCGGCATCCATAAGCATTTCGCGGTGGGCCTTGTTCGCCGCGGCTTTATTGTCGTCGCCCCGGAGCTTCTCGGCTTCGGCGACCGGCGGCTGGCAGAGGACGAGGCGGCGGATAGGCGGCAGTCCTCCTGCACCACGCTGGCTTCTTATTTGCTGCTGATGGGCCGGACGCTGGCAGGCGTCCGCGTCTTCGAGGTGATGAGGGCGATCGATTATATTTTGTCCCGGGCGGAAGCGCGGCAGGAAGGCGCCGGCTGCATGGGGTTGTCGGGCGGGGGAATGATTGCCGCGCTGACCTCGGCGCTGGATGAACGCATCCGGGCGTGCGTGCTCAGCGGCTATACGAATACCTATAAGGACAGCGTGCTGTCCCGCAGGCACTGTCTGGACAACTACGTTCCGGGGCTGATGGAGCTCGGCGAGATGGACGCGATGGTCGGTTTGATTGCCCC
Source organism: Paenibacillus sp. P25 (assembly GCA_024704175.1). Taxonomy (GTDB): domain Bacteria; phylum Bacillota; class Bacilli; order Paenibacillales; family NBRC-103111; genus Paenibacillus_G. The sequence continues at coordinate 5,174,802 of CP085629.1, read as the reverse complement.
GAGGCCGCTCTATGTGGAGGCGGGCACCGGCGATACGGTATTCCCGCTGCAAGGCGTACAGGCCGCGCGGAGCGGCTGAAGTCCGCTTATGAGGCGCTGGGAGCGGGAGACCGTTTTGAACTGGAAGTGTTCGAAGGCAAGCACGAGGTCTCGGGAGCTCATGCTTACGACTGGTTAAGGCGGCATTGGCAGTAGACGGGGTTGCGGGGGATTGGTCGGCGACCTGTTTTTAACATGGGACCGCACCCTTTGCAACTTTTCCGGGGGCCTCCGCGTAGAGGAAGGAAAGGGACTTAAGACTCTGCGGCTGTTCCATCCGGAGGAAGCTCCGAAGGCCGGACAGCCGGCCCCTTCTTTAATCGGTTGGAGGTGCCGGTATGAGTGCAGGAACGGTTTATTTCAAGGATCACTTTTTATCCCGGGGCGAAACGGAAATTACGGATGAGCAGGGCTCCGTGCTGGGCGTGTTGGATTTGCAGAGCATGTTCGGCTCGGGGGTTACGGTGAAGGATTTGGCCGGTGCAACGCTGTACCGCGGGCAGTTTCGCTTCATGGCCCGGGGCTGGCATGTGTATGACCGGTTCGGGCAGGAAACCGGCGTTTTAAGGGCGAAGCTGGCGTTTTTCAAGCAAAAATATGTTTACAGCCACGGTTCCGCAGGAGATTTTATCATCGAATGTCCCGCGTTTTCCAGGGAGTATAACGTGTATATGTCCGATGGGAAGGAAGTCGCTCATTTCCGCAAGGTAAGCGGAATTTTCTCGGCCGGCGCCTTCGAGTTAACCAACCGCTCCGGCCTCGATACCGAGGAACTGATTGTGGTGGTAATGGGCGTTCATGCCTATATCAAGAATCAGCAGGCCGCGGCGAGCACCTGAACCGTGCTTCCACGCCCAACTAAAAATACCGTCCGGGTACAGTTGAACTGCGGCCCGAACGGTATTTTTCTTTGTATCTTCCTCTTAGCGGTACGCCACTTCCAGCTTGACTTCCAGCTCCAGAGCTTCTCCGGGAGCGATGCCGCGGAGTCCCGTCACTTCGGGGGGCAGGGGGACATTCGGGGCGTTCGTCACCCAGGTGTACGGTTCCAGGCAGATGAAATCATGCGCCTCGCCCTTCGTATAAATCACCCACTGCTTGAACACTTCGGAACCGCTGTAGCGGATTTCCACGCCGTCCCTGGACAAGATGGCAAGGCAAGGATAGTCGCCGATCTGGAAGACGGTATCCATATTGTAGCCTTGCAGCTTGTCGCCCTTGAGCAGAGCTTCGTACGGTCCGAGCGGTCCGATGGTTCCGGTCGGGATATTCGCTTCGTCCAGCTCCCATACGCCGCTTACGGGAAGCTGCAGCGTCCAGCGCTCCGGCTCTCCGTCCAGCAGGAACCAGGTATGCAATCCGTATCCGAACGGCGCGGCCGTTTCACCCCGGTTGTTGACCGACAGCCGGTGCAGCGGCGTGCTTCCCTGCAGCTCGAACGTCAGCTCAAGCTCCAGCGAATGCGGATATTGACGCTGGACGCCCGCGTCCTCCCTCGTCCGGAAGACGGTGGTCAGGAACAGGGTTCCGTTCGCTTCGCCGCTAGCCTTGACGGTCCATGCCTGATTCCGCAGAACGCCGTGGATGTGATTGCCGCCGGCGCCATTCCGGTCGAATTGGTAGTCCCGCCCGTCAAATTGAAACTTGCCTTCGCGAATCCGGTTGGGCGGCATGAGCACCGGCGTCCCGTATTGAACCGGCTGCGCCGCCAGGTCGGCAGGCGAAGGGGGGACCCGCAGCATTTCGCGCTGCAGCTTTTTATCCCAGATGCTGTAAACGTTGCTGCCGATGGCAGGGCAGACGCTGACGATCAGATGGTCGCTTTCCATCACGAAAGCCGGCGTTCCCTGCCAGTCGATTTGCTTGATCATGAGGCATGCTCCTTTTCCGGGTAACATGGAGTTCTTCTGCCATTTATTGTACCAAAAACGGAAGAAGCCTGCACAAGCGCCGGATCACGAGCCAAAATCGGGGTTCGGGTAGACATATGGCGTTTTGGCGGGCTCCGCTTTGGTCACCTTGTCTACCTGAAGCACCATAATATCGTTGTCGTCGAATTTCGCTTTCTTGATTGTCCCCGTCACGGTGACCCAGCTGTCGGTCGCCAGCGTCTGCGCCCGGTCATATTCGACCATTACGCCGTAGGGCGCGGCATCCGCGGAGCAGCACTGGACGGAGAAACGGCTGACGACGAATTGGTTCGGCTTCATTTCCTCCTGGCGGTATACGAAGCCGGTAAGCTGCAGCTTCTTGCCGATGAAACGGTCGAGATAAAGATCCAGCGTCGTTAAGGTTTCCATGAACAGGTCTTCTTTCACCGGAATGATATCCGATACGTAGAGCTTCTTGGCCAAATCCGCATAAGGCTTCATGAATTTGTCGGACGGAAATAGTGCTTCGGCGGCCGCGGCGGCATCCTGTCCCTGGGCGGAAGACGCCGGACCGCTGCCTCCGGCGACCGCTCCAGTAGTACCAGAACCGGACGCTCCCGTCCCGTTCCCGTTCGTCCCCGTTCCGGGCGCTGCGCCGGCCAAAGCGGCCGAATCCTTTTTCACGGAGGCGGCGCTGCTCAGGTTCATGCCTTTCTTGGCGGCGAGGTTCGTGCCCATTGTCGTGTCGGGGAGCAGGAATCCGAGCAGCGGCTGGGAAAACGAACAGCCCGTAAATCGCCGTATTTTTCAGCTTGGACGGGGAGGGGGCATGGTCGTGACCGCAGTCGCAGTCCGCCGCGGTCCTGCCTGCGAGAGCACGGATCCCCAGGTACAGCTGATACACAGCGACGATGTAAAGAGCGATCGCCGACAGCTTGACGTAAACGGCCATCCGCGGCGCGATATAGAGCAGAATCCCGTCCGATTTGACCAAGTAAGCGATGTAGAAGGCGAAGCCGAGCAGGATCAGCGCCTTGATGCTGTAATGAAAGCCTAACGTACGAGAACTCAAGGGCAATCAACTCCTTTTTTAAGTCAGAAAGATCCGTTCAAAGATCAGCGAGGCGCTGAGCACGACCACCGTGACAAGGACGGACAGCAGCACGACGAACTTCGTCCGGAAGGTGGAAAGCAGCATCAGCGTGCTTTTGATATCGAGCATCGGCCCGAAGACGAGGAACGTCAGCAGCGATCCTGTGGAGAAGGTTGTCGCGAACGACGAGGCGACGAACGCGTCCGAGGTCGAGCAGAGCGACAGCACGTAAGCCAGGCCCATCATGAAGAGGTGCGAGCTGATTTCGCCCTGACCGATGGACACGAGGCTGTCCCGGGCCACCAGCGTCTGGATCGCCGATGTCAGGAAGGCGCCGAAGATCAAATATTTGCCCATATCGAAAAATTCGTCCGAAGCATGGCCGAGAACGGACAGGAATTGCCTGCCTGCCGAAGCCCCGCCGCCCTGGCCGTGTTCATGATCGTGGTCATGATGATGATCGGCGTGAGAATGACGGTGCACATGAGCGGCGGGGTGATGACGCTCTCCGCCATGGTTATGGTTATGGCTGTGCGCATGCTTATCTTGCCTACGGACATCCCCTTCGACAGCCGCAGGATGGGCGTGACTTTGAGCAGGCCCAGCGCCGCCGCTTCCCCCATATGCTCCGTCCTCCAGCGTGCCCCGAACCGGATTCCTCTTCACGAACCGGTGAACGATCAGGCCGATGGCCAGTGCGGCGATGAAGGCGAGCGCCATCCGGGAATAAGCCATCTCCGGGCGGTCGCGGAACGCGATATACGTGGAGGCGAATACGACAGGATTGATGATCGGCCCGACGAGAATGAACACGGTCGCCACGTAAGCGGGCATTCCTTTGCGCATCAGCCTGCGGATTACCGGAATCATCCCGCATTCGCATAAAGGAAACAGGAGGCCCATCACGCAGGCGAACAGAATGCCGAGCACCGGGTTCTTCGGAATCATGCGGCGGATCCGCTGCTCCGATACGAATTGCTGCAGAAGCGCGGAGACGAGCACCCCGAGCAGCACGAAAGGCGCGCGCCTCGAGAATGATGCTGATGAACAGCGTCTTGAAGCTTTGGACATTGGGGGACGAAAGAAAGGACAGATCGGGGAGCGGCTTCTGCGTGCAGATCAGGATCAGCATGACAAGGCATAGGACGGCCAGCGTATTCCCGGCCCAGCGATTAATTAATGTTTGCACTGGTTTACTCTCCCTCGTTTATCGTAATTATTACATCGTATGCCGGACGAGGGAGAGATAGGACGAGTTTTTGCGGAGGCCGGTTGACATGAAGCGGACGGTCCGGTAAGATGATTTCAAGCGATGAAGGGAACAAGTAGGCGGCAGAGCATGCTCCTCAGAGAGCCGGTGGCAGGTGCAAACCGGCGGGCGGCGGCAGGCTGAATGGATCCCCGAGCTGAAGGCTGAACGCGGCGGCGCACCCGGGCCCGGGTTAACTTGAGAACGTATGCTGCACGTATGTAAGCTGTTCCGGCCTCTCCCCGTTACAGGAGAATCGAAGGCTCGTTTCCCGAAGATGGTCCATCCATTGGGAACCGGGCGAATTAGGGTGGCACCACGGTCTCTCGTCCCTTGCGGCGGGAGGCCTTTTTTGCGTTCCAAAGATCCGGTTAGCGGATGAAATAAAAGGAGGATACGAAGACCATGTCCAAACCGAAAGTATTATCCGGCATACAGCCCAGCGGAAGGCTGACCCTCGGGAACTATATCGGCGCTCTGCAAAATTTCGTCAAGCTGCAGCACACGCATGATTGCTTTTTCATGGTGGTGGATCTCCATGCCATTACGGTGGCTCAGGATCCCGCCGCGCTGAAGGATCAGACCGAAGCGGTCGCCGCCCTCTATTTGGCCGCCGGTATCGATCCGTCGAAAGCGACGGTGTTCCTGCAATCCACCGTTCCGGCCCACGCCGAGCTCGCATGGATCATGACGACGCTCTCCTACATGGGCGAGCTGGAGCGTATGACGCAGTTTAAAGACAAAGCGGCCGGCAAGGAATCCGTAGGCGTCGGCCTCTTCACCTACCCGGCGCTGATGGCGGCGGATATTCTGCTGTATAACGCCGACCTTGTGCCGGTAGGGGAGGACCAGAAGCAGCATCTGGAGCTGACGCGCGACCTGGCACACCGCTTCAACCAGCGCTTCGGGGAGACGTTCACCATTCCGGAGCCCTATATTCCGAAGATCGGGGCACGGATCATGTCGCTGGACGACGCGTCCAAGAAAATGAGCAAGAGTAATCCGAACGAGGGCGGCTTCATTGCGATGCTGGACGGCCCGGATGTCATCCGGAAGAAAATCAGCCGTGCCGTGACGGATTCCGGGCGGGAAGTTAAATATGACCCGCAGAACAAAGCCGAGGTCAGCAACCTGCTGTCGATTTATTCCCTCTGCTCCGGCAAATCGATCGAGGAGTTGGAAGCGCAGTATGAGGGCCAAGGCTACGGCCCGTTCAAGAAGGAGCTGGCGGAGGCCGTCGTGTCCGTCCTCGAGCCGATTCAGCAACGCTACCGTGAGATTCGCAGCTCCGGCGAGCTGTACGATGTGCTGAAGCAGGGCCAGGAGCGTGCGGCGGCGGAGGCCGACGGCATCCTGAAGACGGTGAAGGAAAAGATGGGCTTTGTGCTGCTCTAGTGCCGAGGAGCCCTATGGCTGGCGAGGACGGAAGCGGCTTATAACAAAAAGGATGTACCTTGCGCGAAGGCGTACAAACGCCGACGAGCAGGTACATCCTTTTTGATTTAGCAAGAATCACAGGCTTCCGCGCCGCTAGCTCTTTCTTTTCCGAAGCTTCGCTTTGGCGATAAAGCCCGCTCCGATAAACAGAAACGCGATAACCGAGAACAAGATTGCAAGCCACGGTCTGCCCGCGGCCATGAAATAACTGATGCAGGCCAGCAGTGCCGTCCCCACCACGGCAAAAAACAACGCAAGTCCTTTACTCATACGGAATCCACCGCCTTTCGCAGAACATTTGAAACTCGGACAACTTTTTTCAATATCAGCGTATATCTTTGGTCAATCATCACATAATAAGCTTGCAAGCTTGCAAATACATCTAAGACATCATTCGGTTGAAAGGAGTCTGAGAACAATGGCAAGAGGTCAATCCCGCAGCAGCAACCAACTGGTAGTTCCTCAAGCTAATCAAGCTTTAGATCAATTGAAGTATGAGGTAGCCCAAGAGCTGGGTATTCAAATCCCTCAAGACGGGTACATGGGTTACATGGCAACTCGCGATACCGGTGCAATCGGGGGTCACATCACTCGCCGTCTGGTACAAATCGCGGAGCAGTCCATCGCTGGGCAAGCCGGCACGACCCGCTAATGATTCATCCATAAGAAAGGCTCAAGGAGAAATCCTTGGGCTTTTTTTACGCATTTCGGCGCTTGTCCGAACAAAAAACGGAGTCCGGCGCCAGTTTCTCCATGGTCAGCGCCAAGACGTCCGTTTTCGCGGTTCCCCTATCCGTATCAGGATAAATAGTCGACACGCATTTTCTTCTCCAGCCGGGAGTGGCTGAGCCAGCCCACGTAAGAGTCAAGCGGCCGATAATCCCGGTCCATGCGCAGAACGGCGACGAAAGGATACTGCTTGCGGTGCCGGTAGCGGACATCCGCCCAGTGCACCTCGTACCCCCAGTCAAATTCCTTGACTTCGGCACAAGCGAATGAGGTAAAGTATAGGAAGCAGGCGATATCCCGGTGTTTCTTGGATGCCTCTACCGCAGGATGAACGGCGCAGGAGACCCGGTCTACCCACTTGATCGAACGGTTCTTGTATTCGCCGAGTTGAAAGGAGCCGTCGGCCTTATGCTTCACGATTTGCCAGGCGTTCAGCTGCACCGTCGGAATCAGGGTGTACCGGTCACCGGCCTCGAAGGTGACATCCTTCAGATGGAGACTGGATTCCAGCGAATGGTGGATCCATGAGCGCCAAATGTAATAAACGGCGATGAATCCGTAAAGAATCGGGAAGAGCGTCTGAGGCTCCACCCAATGAACAGACCAGAGAAGAATCGCCAGCAGGTGAGACGCGAAGATAACAGGATCGAAAATATGAATGATGTTCCAGGATATCCATTTCGGCGTCAGCGGCCGCAAAGCCTGGGTTCCATACGTATTGAACAAATCGGTGAATACATGAAACGCTACGGCGATGAATACCCACAGAAGCACATGCGCCATCGGCAGGTGGTCGAAAATCAGGCCGAGCAGGCCGGTGATGCCCAGCGTCCACAGGGCAACGGCCGGCAGGGAGTGGGACAAGCCCCGGTGATTCTTAATATACAGTGCATTGCTCTTCAGCCGGAGCAGCGTGTCCGAATCGGGCGCCTGGGAGCCGAGCACTGTTCCGATCAATACGGCCGTGGAAACCATCGGATCGGCTGCAACGACAGGATCGACATAAGCGAGACCCGCTAAGCCCAGTCCTATCACAAGATGTGTTCCGGTGTCCATGACAAACCTCCTAGCGCTTATTGCGCCATACGGCGTTCAACCTTTACTTGCGGGAAGAGCCCTCTTCAGAGGCGAACGGGCCTTAAACGAAAGGCTTCGCTCCGAAGCATTCCTTTAAGCAGTGTATTTCGGCCCAGTACTTTTAGTGTATCATTTTCTACCTCAAAATAAAGCCGAAGGAGTGAAAAATATGTGTCTCGTCTTTGTCGAATATGCTATTAAGCCCGAATGCCGGGATGAATATCTGGTTTGGATGGAGCGGGTACGCCGTCTGCATCCGGAAACGGAATGGTACGAAAGCGAGGTGCAGCCCGGACTTTTCGTAGAGCTGTGGAGAGGCCAGGATGCCGAAGGCTTCGAGCGGATGAAGTGGTCGCGGACGGGGAGTATAGCGCTCCCGAAAGCTTGCCGGATCAGGATCCGGAGCACTGGAGCGCGCTGGACGATTGGGTTCCCGGAGGGAGCGCCAAAATCCGCATGTGGCCGTTCCGAAAGGTGAAATAGTCCATCTTTTGCAGTAAAGAAATCCATGGTTTCTTCCTTCCGTTCGATGTAACCTTACAATAGTCTCTGACAACACAGGAGGATACCGGATGGAGAGGAAAAATATTTTTTGGACGCACATCAAAGCCAATCGCTGGGCTTACGGATTGGGCTTTGCATTATTGTCCATATCTTCCGTCATGCAGCTCTACATCCCCTGGTCGCTGGGCCAGTTTACGGACAGGCTGCAGCTTGGGCGACTCACCTACCGGGAAGCCGTCCGGAGCGCGGTGTGGATGATGGCGGCGGGTCTCGGAATCGCTTTCTTCCGCTCCGTCTCCCGGATGTATTTGTTCCGGCTGTCGCGGCGAGCTGGAGATGCGGGTTCGCGGCGACCTGTTCGCGCATTGGGAGAAGCTGTCCGCCCAATATTTCAACAATCGGCGGATCGGGGATTTGATGTCGCATGCGATCAGCGACGTGGGGGTCATTCGCGAGGTGACGATGCAGGGGTATTTTAACGTGATGGAGGCGGTGTTCCTGATCGCCGTATCCGTCGCGAGCCATGGTACGGACGGTGAATCCGTGGCTGACGCTCGTGACGATGCTTGCCGCTTCCGCCGCTGAGTCTTCTCGCCTACAAATTCAACCGCAAGATCATGGAGCAGTCGGCGGATATGCAGGCCGCCATATCGGATTTGACCAGCCGCGTTCAGGAATTCACGGCCGGCATCCGCGTGGTGAAGGCGTTCATTCAGGAAGAGGCGGAGCGCAGGCTCTTCACGCGGGACAACCGGCGCGCGGTCGACATGAACCGCCGCTTCGTCCGCTCGAACTCCTTGTTCGGAGCGCTCAGCACCGGCATCGTCGGCTTCAGCTTTCTCGTATCCGTTATTCTGGGCGGGATTATGGTTCTGAAAAATATCATTACGCTCGGAGAGTTTGTGGCTTTTAACACCTACCTATCTCTGCTTATGGGACCGATCGAGAACCTGGGGAAGGTCGTCAATTTGCTTCAGCGGGGCAAAGCTTCAGAGCTGCGCCTCATGGAAATCTTGAATACACAGCCGGATATTGTGGACGATGCATCCGCTGATGATGACATTCAGACGCTCGAAGGCGATATCGAGATCCGGAATCTCACCTTTGCTTATCCCGAAGCCCCCGGCCCGGCGCCGCGGGATATCTCGCTGAAGGTGCCGAAGGGATCGAGCCTCGCCATCGTCGGCCGGGTCGGCGGCGGCAAGAGCACGCTGGTGCACCTGCTCGTCCGTCTGTACAACCCGCCCCGGGGACGGTGTTTATTGACGGGCGTGACATCCATGAGATCCCGCTGCAGACCCTCCGCGGACAGATAGGGATCGTGCCGCAGGACCAGTTCCTGTTCTCGTCCACGATCCGAGATAACATCGGCTTCGATCCGCAGCCTTATTCGGACGAACAGGTCGTTCAAGCGGCCAAGGTCGCGCAGGTCTACGATAACATCGTGGAGTTCCCGGACCAGTTCGATACCGCACTGGGGGAGCGGGGCATTTCGCTGTCCGGCGGCCAGCGCCAACGGGTCAGCATTGCCCGGGCCATTATCAAGAAGCCTTCCGTGCTGATCTTCGACGACAGCTTATCGGCCGTGGATACGATTACGGAGGACCTTATTCTTGAGGGGTTAAAGTCCGTGATGAACAAACGGACGACCGTCATCATCGGCCACCGGATCTCCAGCGTGCAGCACGCGGATCAGATCATTGTCATGGACGAGGGCCGGATCGTCGAGCGGGGAACGCATGAGCGGCTCCTCAGAAATAACGGTCTCTATGCGGATACGTATCACAAGCAGCTGCTGGATCAGGAAGCGGAGCGCGAGGAAGCGCGGATGCCGAGAGCCGTATCTTCACAGCTGGCGAAAGGGGAGCCGGTGCATGAATATTCACGCGGAGAAGCAAGTTAAGAATATGAAGGATTCGCAGCTGTTGGTGCGGTCGCTTGCCTATGCCAAGCCCTATTGGAAAATGATCGTCTTCTGCATCCTGCTTGCTTTTCTAAGCGTCGTCTCCGATTTGGCCAGGCCTTATATCATGAAGATCGCCATTGACGGCCATATCAACGGGCTGTATAAGCCGATGGTAACGGCGGATGCTTCGCAGTCCGAACGCCTGAAGGCTTACGGCGAGCCGGTCGTTTGGGAGGGAAAAGCTTATGCCCGTGTGGACAAAGGAGCTCTCCCTGCCGGACTCCCGGAAGGGATGGATCAGGCGCAGATCGTCAGCGGGCCGGACGGGGAGTGGATCATCGCGGGCTGGTTGCCTTCGCAGGTCGCCGAGCCGGAAGTCCGCGTCACGGGCGACCGTAGTGGACTTGTCGTGAACGGGAGGACCTATCCGGGGACTCCAATGGACGCCGAAGCCCTCGCCGCTTTCCGCCACCAGGATTATACCGGCTTCGCCCGCTTGGGCGTTCTATTTCTGCTCACGGTCGTCGGGGCCGCGGTACTGAACTACCTGCAGAGCAATCTGCTGCAGTATACGGGGCAGACGATCATTTTCAACATCCGCGAGCAGCTGTTCCGCCATCTGAGCCGCATGTCGATGTCCTATTTCGACCGCAACCCGGTGGGTCGTCTGGTCGTCCGGGTGACCCAGGATACGGAAGCGCTGAACCAGTTGTACTCTCAGGTGGTCGTCAACCTGGTCAAGGACGTGATTGTGCTTGTCGGCATCATCGCCGTCATGCTGCAAATGAACGTGAAGCTGGCGCTGCTTTCCTTCGCGGTGCTTGCCGTTTCTTGCCGCGCTCACCTTCTGGTACCGCTCCGTCATCCGGGAGGCGCAGCGGGTGTCGCGGGTCATATTATCGAGACTCAATTCGTTTCTTGCCGAGAATTTATCCGGGATCCGGATTACGCAGCTGTTCATCCGCGAGGAACGGCGGCGGGAGCAGTTCGACCATCTTAATACCGAGTATTACCGGGCGGGCATGCGGGGAACGGTGATCAACTCGATCTTCCAGCCGGCCATCGGCTTCCTCGGCAACCTGGCGATTGCACTGCTGCTCTGGTACGGCGGGGCGAGTGTCATCGACGGAACGATTACCTTCGGTATCGTTTATGCTTTCACTCATTATGTCCGGCAGTTCTTCCAGCCGCTGATGAGCCTCGCGGAGAAATACAACCAGATTCAGACCGCGATGGTGGGGGCGGAGCGGATTTTTGAGACGCTCGACGAGAAGCCGGCGATTGTGGATCCGGCGCAGCCGAAGCATCTGCCCAAGCAGGTCCGCGGCGAAATTGCGTTCGAGCATGTCTGGTTCGCTTATTCCGGTGAGGAGTGGGTGCTGAAGGATGTCAGCTTCACGATTCATCCCGGGCAAACCGTCGCCTTCGTCGGAGCCACGGGTGCCGGCAAGAGCTCGATCATTCAGCTCATCAACCGGTTCTATGATATTCAGAAAGGCAGCATCAAGCTCGACGGCGTCGACATCCGCGACATTCCGCTGGATGAGCTGCGCCATTACATCAGCATCGTGCAGCAGGATGTGTTCCTCTTTACCGGCGATATCGCTTCGAATATCCGGCTGAACAATACCGAAATCACCGACGCGGAAATCGTCCATGCCGCCCGGATGGTACATATCGACGAATATATCCGCAGCCTGCCGGAGGGCTATGGTACGCTGCTCGGGGAGCGCGGGATCAACCTTTCACTCGGCCAGCGCCAGCTGTTGTCCTTTGCCCGGGCGATCGCGTTCCAGCCGCAGATTCTCATCCTCGATGAAGCGACCTCGAATATCGATACGGAGACGGAGCTTATCGTGCAGGACGCCCTGAAAAACATCTCGGCGGGCCGTACGACGTTGATCGTCGCCCACCGTTTGTCCACTATCCAGCACGCGGATCAAATCATCGTGATGCACAAGGGCAAGGTGCGCGAGACCGGAAATCACTACCAGCTGCTCGCGCAGCGGGGATATTATTATCGCCTGTACGAGCTGCAGTATAAGGAGCAGAAGCCGATGCGGACGGCACGGTAATTCCGGATTCGAAGATGTATGAAGGAGGCCAAGCGTCGTGCCAACGCAGATTGGGAAATTTCGCTTAACCGAGAAGCGATCGGGAAATTCTCTATCTGGCTCTTCGAGGTACCGTTCTGGAGCGGTACGCCTCAAAAAAGTAGCAAGACAGGGCGGGGACGCCGCGTTGCCCGGGCTGGTCCTGCACCGATCGCTATGTAACGGCGGCCAGAGCGGCAAAACGGATACTTTCCACATAAAAGAACCCGGTCATTCGCATGCAGACCGGGGTTTGTGATGTATTCATAATATTTAACTGGGCATGTCAGCTTTACTTCGAATTATTTTGCACTCTTGATCTTCCTTGATCGTTTGGGTCGTTAGATCGTGACGGGCTACTTTTGGGGTTATTTTTATCGGGCTTGGTTTTAGTGCTCATTTTATCGTTCACCTCCTGTGTTATTCCGTAAAAGTATTTCTCAAAACCGTTATCCTTATTAGAATAATGTCTTGGAATACTGGTGAGGTATAATTTCATCTAGAGTTCTAATTATTCGGATTGAGGCTGTCCGCTTCATTGCATATAATGAAGGTACCACCCTTCGGGGAGATCGTTAAGGGAGGCCGCGATGAACGAGACCGCATTTGACGAACCATTATTTGCAAGCTTGAAGCCGGGCTTAACCTCGTTCTGTTACCGAATGCTAGGCTCTATGGACGATGCGGACGATGCCGTTCAGGAGACGAGTATTCGGGTCTGGCAGAGCTGGAGTACGTTCAGACAGGATTCCTCGTTCAAAACCTGGGTCTATCGGATTGCCTCCAACCTGTGCTTGGACAAGCTGAGACAATCCAAACGCCGCGCGCTTCCCGTTGACCTGTTCGACCCGGCCGTCGCCATCGTCGAGCCGCGCGACACGCCGCCGGACTCAGCCTGGATCTGGCCGTCTCCCGACTTTGGGGGCAATCCGGAGGATCGGCTCGTCCGCAGAGATACCCTTCAACTGTGCTTCATCGCTCTCCTGCAGACCTTGCCTCCGCGGCGCTGTGCGGTACTCATTTTGAAGGATGTATTTGAATGGTCCTCCAAACAGATCGCGGAAACGTTGGCAATGTCGCCGGCGGCCGGTGAACAGCGCCTTGCAAAGAGCACGAGAGACGATGGACCGGGCGCAGCTTCGCTCGGATGAGCTCAGCAGCATGGACGTTCAACCGGAGCAGCAGCTGCTGTCCCGGTATGTGGAGGCCTTCGAGCAATTCGATATTGCTGCGCTTGTCGCGTTGTTCCACGAGGAAGGCTGCATGTCGATGCCGCCCTTCGAGATGTGGATCCGCGGCAAGGAAGATTTATCCGCCTTCTATTCGCTTACTCGCTGGCATTGCGAAGGTTCGCGATTTGTGCCCATTACGGTGAATGGCGGTTATCCGGCGTTGGCCCAGTATGTGCCGGGCAAAGAGGGCTCTGGGCTGGTACCCTGGGGCATCCACGTCATCGAAACCAAAGAAAATCAAATCCTGCACGTTCAAAACTTCATTCATCCGCCATTATTTTCGCGATTTGGGTCGCCTGAGCGAATGGACCGATGAATTTCGTCATTGGCTTACGTCTATATCATTGAGAATAACCAAACGACGAATATCATGAGAGAGGTGTCTATTTAAAATGGAAACGAGTCAACCGACGAAAGTAACCGTGCAAGCCGTCATTCAAGCGCCTGTCGAGAAGGTATGGCGCTATTGGACCGAGCCGGATCACATCACGAAGTGGAATCAAGCGTCCGAGGACTGGCATGCGCCGAGAGCCGAAAACGATCTGCGGGTCGGCGGCAAGTTTCTGACACGGATGGAAGCGAAACGTTCGACGCGGAAAGCTCCAATCCCGTCGAGTTCCAGCAAGCAGGCTGGCAAGCGATCATGGACAATTTCAAAGCCTATACCGAACAAAACTAATCATCGCGAAGAAGACGCCGGGGAAGATGCCCGGCGTCTTTCTTTTTGAACCCTAGTACGAGCGTGCTCTCCGTTAGCCTTAACCTTGTGCCGCATCCATGTTCATGTAGTTAATGGCCCACAGATGGCCGTCCAAGTCCACGAAGCCCCAATGATACATGAACCCATGCTCTTCAGGTTCAGCGTGCAATTTCCCGCCCAAGGAGACCGCGGTATTCACGATTTCATCGACCTTTTCCCGGCTCTCGAAGGCCAAGGCGATCGTCATCTGCGCATACTTGCTCGTATCGACGGATTCCTTCCCCGTGAGCGTATTAAAGAATGCTTGATTGATCAGCATGACCTGCAGGTTGTCGCCGATCACGATGGCTACCGAATTCTCGTTCTCGGGGAATTGCGGGTTGATCTCGAATCCGAGTCCGGTGAAGAACGCTTTCGATTGTTCTACGTTTTTTACAGGCAGGTTGAAGCTCGTGAATGCGGACGTTAATGCCATTTTCAAAACACCTCTTCGTCAAATTAGTTTGTGTTCATTTATGCCTTCGTTTATATAGACGACAGCCGATCCGGGAATTCATCGGTCTCATGGATTCGGAAGCGTAAATTTTGAAAAATAACTTGGTATTGAGTTCGGATACCCGCCATTCCCGTAAGGTTGCTTATTCTTATTGTGCAGAGATCAAGATTGAACCTCTCTATCCTGAAAATTAAACTCGCGCAGTATTCTTAAAAAAGGCAATGCGAAACTATCCCGGCAAACCCAAGTTTTAAAAAAACGGATCCGGGCTTCAATCATTCCGTTATCCAATATGATTAAGCTACAGATTCTATGGTGACCTTGTATCCTAAAGACTCCAATTTCTTAACCGATTGCTTCATCACCGTATCACGCTTACGCTCTTCGTAATATGTTGCACCAAGTTCGTTATACGGCTGGTTTCGTGTCAATATATGATAAACGATTGTTAAAATACTATGAGCTACAGCAACGGTCGCTCGATTTGCTCCACGCCTTGCTGCAATCCGATGGTACTGGCTTGATAAGTACGTGTTCTTGGTTCTTGCTGCTGCTCTTGCAGCTTCAACCAAAGCACTTCGCAACTTTTTATTTCCTTTTCGGGTTCGGCCTGACTTTCTTTTTCCGGCGCTTTCGTTGTTACCTGGAGACAATCCTGCCCACGAACATAACCGGGCAGCGGAGCCGAACTGGTTTCCGACATCGACTCCAGTTTCAGCAAGGATTTGTTCTGCTGTGCGCCGACCAACTCCGGGAATCGTATCCAACAGCTCCAGGTTTTCTTCAAAAGGGCGCATGCGTTCCTTCACTTCAGCATCCAGTCTTTCGATTTCTTCATCCAGAAAATCGATATGACGAAGCTGGGTTTCCAGCATGAGTTTTTGGTGTTTACCCATGAGTCCGTTTAGCGCACGCTTAAGCTCTTCTTTCTTGCTTTTCATTCGGCGCTGAGCCAGCTCCGATAACGCCTCCGGATCTTCAACACCGGCGATCATCGCCTCGAGCATAGATCGCCCCGATTTCCCAAGCACATTGCTGGCAACGGACGACAACTTGATATTCGCTCCTTCAAGCACCTTCTGCACACGATTTATTTCCCGTGCTCGCTCATCGATGAGGCTTCGTCTGTAACGAATCAGCTCTCGTAATTCTCTTTGATCGCGCGAAGGAATGTAGCTTCCTTGAAGCAATCCATGCCGCAGCAATCCTGCGATCCATTCAGCATCCTTTATGTCCGTTTTGCGACCGGGGACATTCTTCATATGCTTGGCATTAACCACTAACAGTTGAATGTCCTCCAGCTCAAGTAAGTTGTAGATCGGTTTCCAGTATGATGCTGTACTCTCCATGGCTACATGAGTGCATCCTTTGGATTTCAACCAGTTCACAAGTTCCATGAGATCTTCTGTCATCGTCAAAAACGTACGGATTTCCTTACCCTCCGGCGTGATGACACATGCAACGACGTTCTTCTTATGAACGTCAAGACCGCAACAGCGACTGTAAACGACGTCCATCTCATACTCCTTCTACGACTGTATAGATTAAAGGGCTGGTGCAACAACCATCCGGGTTAATCTATCCTCCGTGCTTCCATGCGGAGCAACAATCTGTGGTGCACCTGGTCGCTGGGGTCTGTCTAATAAACGGGCTCGCAGCACCATAGAGACGCGACCTCCCTTCGCCAGCCGTAAGAAGTTACTTCGACGCACTACCATTTTCATCCTTCTGATGGTGCTGCGTAGCAGCATGGTTGTCTATCCTGAAAATTAAACTCGCGCAGTATTCTTAAAAAAGGCAATGCGAAACTATCCCGGCAAACCCAAGTTTTAAAAAAACGGATCCGGGCTTCAATCATTCCGTTATCCAATATGATTAAGCTACAGATTCTATGGTGACCTTGTATCCTAAAGACTCCAATTTCTTAACCGATTGCTTCATCACCGTATCACGCTTACGCTCTTCGTAATATGTTGCACCAAGTTCGTTATACGGCTGGTTTCGTGTCAATATATGATAAACGATTGTTAAAATACTATGAGCTACAGCAACGGTCGCTCGATTTGCTCCACGCCTTGCTGCAATCCGATGGTACTGGCTTGATAAGTACGTGTTCTTGGTTCTTGCTGCTGCTCTTGCAGCTTCAACCAAAGCACTTCGCAACTTTTTATTTCCTTTTCGGGTTCGGCCTGACTTTCTTTTTCCGGCGCTTTCGTTGTTACCTGGAGACAATCCTGCCCACGAACATAACCGGGCAGCGGAGCCGAACTGGTTTCCGACATCGACTCCAGTTTCAGCAAGGATTTGTTCTGCTGTGCGCCGACCAACTCCGGGAATCGTATCCAACAGCTCCAGGTTTTCTTCAAAAGGGCGCATGCGTTCCTTCACTTCAGCATCCAGTCTTTCGATTTCTTCATCCAGAAAATCGATATGACGAAGCTGGGTTTCCAGCATGAGTTTTTGGTGTTTACCCATGAGTCCGTTTAGCGCACGCTTAAGCTCTTCTTTCTTGCTTTTCATTCGGCGCTGAGCCAGCTCCGATAACGCCTCCGGATCTTCAACACCGGCGATCATCGCCTCGAGCATAGATCGCCCCGATTTCCCAAGCACATTGCTGGCAACGGACGACAACTTGATATTCGCTCCTTCAAGCACCTTCTGCACACGATTTATTTCCCGTGCTCGCTCATCGATGAGGCTTCGTCTGTAACGAATCAGCTCTCGTAATTCTCTTTGATCGCGCGAAGGAATGTAGCTTCCTTGAAGCAATCCATGCCGCAGCAATCCTGCGATCCATTCAGCATCCTTTATGTCCGTTTTGCGACCGGGGACATTCTTCATATGCTTGGCATTAACCACTAACAGTTGAATGTCCTCCAGCTCAAGTAAGTTGTAGATCGGTTTCCAGTATGATGCTGTACTCTCCATGGCTACATGAGTGCATCCTTTGGATTTCAACCAGTTCACAAGTTCCATGAGATCTTCTGTCATCGTCAAAAACGTACGGATTTCCTTACCCTCCGGCGTGATGACACATGCAACGACGTTCTTCTTATGAACGTCAAGACCGCAACAGCGACTGTAAACGACGTCCATCTCATACTCCTTCTACGACTGTATAGATTAAAGGGCTGGTGCAACAACCATCCGGGTTAATCTATCCTCCGTGCTTCCATGCGGAGCAACAATCTGTGGTGCACCTGGTCGCTGGGGTCTGTCTAATAAACGGGCTCGCAGCACCATAGAGACGCGACCTCCCTTCGCCAGCCGTAAGAAGTTACTTCGACGCACTACCATTTTCATCCTTCTGATGGTGCTGCGTAGCAGCATGGTTGTCTAATAAAGTAATTTGTTTGAATATATAACAATTAAAGGGGGGCGAGTGACGGAATAAGAAACGGTATGGAAATTACTGCCGGCGAGATCCTGCAGGCTGTTCAGCTAACGGGTAACGATAGTATAAGTATTAACAGGGGCACCCGGTCATGTGATCGGTCGCCTCTTTATTTGCGTTAACATCTAATTAAGGTTCTGAAAATGTACTTCCGCGCGGCGTCTCATACAGTTGTCGTACTAGATTGCTTATTCGCCAGGGGGCGAGCCGCCGCTTAGCAAAGAGAACAGCAATCCCAATCAAGATCGCTGTGGAACCAAACAGCATGATGATACCGCCCCTTGGGTAAAGCAGGCTCCCCGCTATGGGTGCTGCGGCCATCCCCAGATAACGGACAAAGTTGTAGACTCCGATGGCGGTTGCGCGTTCCTGGATGAACTCCCCGGCCAGCGGCGTCGGTGGGACCGGCATGGTCAGGCCTGCGGTGAATCCAATTATCGCAAGGGATATCAGCAAAAGAGCTAGGTGAAGTTTGGCAAGAAGTATGAAGACCACCAGACTGATCAAGGCGAGGGAGCAAGTGAAAATCAAACTTTTTACCGTCCCCATCCGTCCCTGCACGTTCCCACTAATTTTACTTCCAATGAAACTAGCGGACATGAGCATGAGGAACACCGCTCCAATCTGCTTCGCATCCAATTTATATGTAACTGTCAAGATTTCCGGCAAAAATACGATGAAGTCATAGAACATGTAATACAACATGAATCCCAGCAGCAAGACGGCTGTCCCGGTCTTGCTTGTCATGACCTTGAGATAAGGCCCAAGACGGAATGCGCCGGCTTTCGCAGATGCAGGTTTGGTTTCAGGCAGTGTGAAAGCGGCAACGAGCAGCATCACGAAGGCCGTAATGGATAGAAAGCCGAATGCGCCCTGATAGCCGAAATAAACGCCGATCACTCCCCCAATGAGTGGCCCCACGGCAGGGGCGATGCCTAAAATCATCTGGTAGGTAGCCATCCCCGACGCCCGTTGCTTGCCCTCCAGCTGATCGCCGATCATGGTGGCGGCAACGAGCGGCACGGCGGCGACCCCGATCCCCTGCAGGACACGGAAGCTTAAAAGCGTGTAAACAGTACTGGAAAAGGCGCATGCAACCGAGGCAAACGCATATAAGACCATCCCGGGCAGCAAGACGGCTCTTCGCCCTTTGCCATCGATAAGGGGGCCTAAGACGATTTGCATCACGGCAAGGGCGATTGTAAACAAGGAGACCGTCATATTGACCAAATAAAAGGAAGTTTGTAAGTCGCCTTGCAGCTGAGGGAGAAGCGGTACGTACAGGTTCTGGGCTAAAGACACACTAGCCGCGCAAGAACCAAGTACGTACAAACGAAAACGAGATTTCATCCGAACGGCACATCCTTATTTTTTTATTTTTGACTGACAGTCAGTCAAATTATGAGATGATTGTAATATATTGACCGACAATCAGTCAATAATTATATTTAAGGATAGATACATCGACAGGAAGGGTGCATGAAGGATGCCACGGATCGCCAAAGATCCTCAGGAGCGGAGAAACGAAATTTTGGATGCGGCCATGGAGCTCTTCAACACGAAAGGCTACGCGAACACGGCCGTCAGTGATATCGTCAAAAAAGTTGGAGTGGCGCAGGGGACATTTTATTATTATTTCAAATCAAAAGAAGAGATTGCCGCTGCGCATGACAGGTCCTTGGCTTCTCGGCTGGCATTCGTCAAAGCTGTAAGTGAAGATCAAGCCCTTAACGCAGTGGATAAGCTGAGAAAAGTGCTGTTAGAGGGTTTTCCGGCCCCGCAGAAGGATCATGTAATTTTGGAATACTTACATGACGAGAGCAACAGCATTCTGCATCAAAAATATTTGGTTGCCAAGATCGCGGCTTTTCATCCCTTTCTAACGGACATCGTGCAACAAGGCATCAGCGAAGGTGTATTTCAAGTCGATCATCCCGATGAGGTGACGGAATTTCTATTGGTAGGCATCTCGTTCTTGTTCGACCGCGGGATATTCGGGTGGTCGGAGGAGGAACTTACGAAGAAGTATCGAGCGTTGGAAACGATCGTCGACCGGCTTTTGGGTGGGACTAGCATTATTTCTGCCGGGGTGCTCTTGGAGATGAATCGTCAAGGATAACGTGAGAACGATGACGGCCGCCGGTCAACCTCCAATTCAGTCCACTGCCGAGGCAGTCAACTCTTTTCATTACGCTATCGGAGAACGTTAGAATTCCTGTAAAACGAAAATTTTGGTGCTTGAATAAAAACGAGCGCCTCAGTACGATGGGGTTACGCACGAGGTTAAAAGCCTCAAAAAGCCCATCTAAGAGGTCGCTCTAACATGAAGTTTAAGGTACAGGACAAGCAAAATCAACTCATAGAAAACATTACCGTTCAGAACGTGCTCTTGTTCCCGATAGTCGAAAAGTCCAAGGCAAACTTGATCATAGATTTGGAATAAGTGTGAATTGTGTGGATATTCTGTGGATAAATTTGTGGATAATGTTTGATGAAAATAAGAGGTTCCGGATCAATGGGAGCCTCTTTTTGCTGCCGTATCGCGGTAATTACAACAGAAGTAAAATACTCGCTTGGAAGCAGTTTGGCTTGTACTCGATTGTACGATTAATTCCGAAAAGTCCGATAGCTTCCGCCAAAGAAATTGTCCTATTGTAGGAAATGCGGCGGGGTCCTAGTTGGTGAGGATCAGCGTAAACACTGTTGACATGACACTAAATGGTGTCTTATAATGAAAAGGACACTAAATGGTGCCCAATTAACGATTAGTCACTTCATAAGTTTGGAACCCGCTTCTGCTGCAGTAAAATAAGATTTGGGAGAGGGTGTTGTGAGCGAGAACAACCACATGCGGGATGTGTTTGACGCGATTGCCGATCCAACCAGGCGAACGCTGATTCGACTGTTGGCTGAGGCAGAGGAGCCGCCTCTTCACGAGTTAACGGTACATTTTGAAATGGGGCGTACAGCGGTATCCAAGCATTTGACCATCCTTAAAGAGGCCGGGCTGGTCCTTGACCGAAAAGTCGGCAGGGAAACGCGCTTTAGGCTAAACGCCTCTCCACTCCAAGAAGTTCAAGATTGGGTGGGTTTCTACAGCAAGTTCTGGACTACGAATATGCTGCGATTGAAACAATTTTTAGAGGAGGAAGAAGAATGAGTTTAACCTTATCTATGGATTTCCAGTTCAAGACGTCGATCGAGAAGCTTTGGTCCGCTTTAACCGATTCAAGCAAGCTTGCCAAGTGGATGTCCAACATTCAGACCGGAGAGGCGATGGATAATGATTTTAAGCCCGTCGTAGGGCACCGTTTTCAGTTCCGCACGCACCGACCGAATATTGGAATGGGATTATCGAGGGAGAAGTGCTGATCGTGGAGGAACCAAACCGATTATCCTATACCTGGGCCAGCGGGGAGAAGCATACGGTCACCTGGACGCTGCAGGATTTAGGGGATGGAAAGGTTAACCTTCATCTCGAGCAAACCGGTATCTCCAACGAACAAGCACTGGGTGGAGCTAGATATGGCTGGAGCAAATGGTGCGGCGATCTTGAGAAGTTGTTGGAACAATAACGGCGTTCATTCCCGAAGGAGAGATGAAAATGTCCTATATCGTTGATTTCAAAAATGTGTCTACGGTTGGTTTAGAGTCCTCACCTGTAGCCGAAGCGCTTGCCGGTTTACGTGCCAATGAAGCCCGTTACTTTATGACCAAATACAAGCATGAATTTACGGTGGTACCCGCTAGCGAAAGTCAGGAGACCCTGGATTATGTGAACCGAATTCTGAAAGAAGAACGTAATATTGAGTTTTCGGCCAAACCCTTGGAAACATCGCGTTTTCAAGTGGAAAATATCAAAATGGCCTACGTCTTCTATGAGGATGGTCTTGCGGTCAACGTCATGTATACGGTGGATGACCCTAAGAAGCGGGCCGTAGGTTTTAAACTTTCCGAGGGGATGGAAGTACCCAAGGAGTTGGAAGAGAAGTTTAAGTTTGCCAGGCAGGAGTCTAAACTGGCTGGAACCATTCGGGGCTCGTTCTTTGTCATTAAAGGAGAGTATTAAAGTAAGCCAAAGCGCAAGTGAAGAATTAGAATGTATATCGTAAGCATCCGCGCCAAGGCTCGGATGCTTATGTTTCAAGAGCGGCGGTTGTACCGGTAATTCCGCTTAAATCCCCGGCTCCATTTTTAATCAATTTGCGCATTTTTGATGTCCCGAAACCGAAATAGATTATGTTCATCACAGCCACCCAAAAATTAGACGGGAGCCTCTTGGTGAAGGCTTCATAATAATAGGAAGCCTTCTCCGCTACATTCACCCCTTTGACATACGTATATTAGTAGTACAGCCCCCAAAAATTAGAGGTATTCAATCGACCCCTGTATCCGGTTGCGAGCTGATTATAGGTGTCCCGGGTGGTTCCATCCGGAGCAATGGAGTAAGCCACCGGCACCCACGGCGTATCCTGCCGGGAAGCCATTTCGACTTCGGTTGGTTCCGATTAATGAGCCCTCCGGCTGATCATTTCCGCTCAGACTAATGTTTAAAATATAGGTGATAACTTGTTTAAAAAGTAAGGTATTGGTAAAGTTTTTGAACGTGCTATAATGTAAGCGTTTCCGGCAAGAAAGGGGAAAATGGAAAAATACCGCGGACGCTAATGACAGCGTTTGCAATATTATTAATCACAAGGAGGACAAAAAGGAACATGAAAAAAAGGAAAAAATGGCTGGCCGTGCTGACGGCCGCCGCTTTAACGGTAAGCATGGTTTCTTCGTTGACGACGGTCCCCGGTAAGACATTCGCAGCGGATTCGACCGGAAGCGCAGCGGCGGCCGTACAGTCGAACATTGTCCCGTTGAAAACGCAAGCCTATGATTGGGGCAGAGTGAAGGTCGTCGGAGGCGGCTTGATTACGGGCATTATTTTCAACCCGAAGGAGAAGGATCTCATCTATGCCCGCACGGACATCGGGGGCGCGTATCGCTGGGACCCGGCGACCAAGACGTGGATTCAACTGTTGGATTGGGTGAGCATGGAAGACTGGAACCTGTCGGGCGTGGAGAGTCTGGCTACCGACCCTGTCGATCCGAACCGCGTCTACATTGCGGCCGGCACCTACTCGAACGATTGGGTGAAAACGAACGGTTATATTCTTCGTTCGAAGGACCGCGGGCAAACGTGGGAGAAGACGGAAATACCGTTCAAATTCGGCGGCAACATGCCAGGCCGGACCATGGGCGAACGTCTGGCTGTCGACCCGAACGATAACCGGATCCTCTATTTGGGGGCACGCAACGGAAACGGATTGTGGAAGAGCGAGGACTATGGAGCGACATGGCATAAGGTGAGCGACTTCACTCCGGTCGGCGACGTGGAGGATGGCTACGGCGGCAAAGTCGGCCCCGTATGGATCACCTTCGATCCTTCGACCGGATCTGCAGGCCATGCGACGCAGACGATTTATGTCGGCTTGGCGGACAAGCAGACGAGCATTTACAGGTCTGTCGACGGCGGGGCTACCTGGGAACCGGTGGCGGGCCAGCCGAAGCAGGGATTCCTGCCCCATCACGGAACGCTGGGTTCCAACGGTATGCTGTACGTAACGTATAACTCGGAGATCGGACCGTTCACCGCCGGCGGCTGGTTCGGTATGGAAGCTGGATACGAAGACGGGCGTGTGGACGGACATCAGCCCGACCGGAGCCGGCGATACGAGCAATCCGTACGGCGGTCTTGGCGTGGACGCTCAGCATCCCGATACGCTGATGGTTACTACGTTGAACAAATGGTGGCCGGACCAATCGATTTACCGCAGTACGGATGGCGGAAAAACATGGAACAACCTGTGGCAGTTCACCTCGTATCCGAAGCGCGACAACCGGTACACGATCGATTATTCGATCTCGCCATGGCTCGATTGGGGCGTTCATCCCGATCCGGAAACCAGTCCGGTAACCTCGCCAACTCTTGGCTGGGGAATCGGCGACCTGGAGATCGATCCGTTCAACTCCAACCGGATCATGTACGGTACCGGGGCAACGCTGTACGGCTCCGAGGACATGACCGATTTCGACAAGGGCGAGAAAATCGGGATCTCCGTCATGGCGAACGGGATCGAAGAGAATGGAATTTTGGGCTTGATCAGTCCTTCATCCGGGGCGCCCTTGTTCAGCGCAATGGGCGATATCGGGGGGTTCCGTCATGAAGACCTGAATACGTCGCCGCATATGATCAGGAATCCTTATATCAATGCCAGCACCGATCTGGACTACGCGGAGACGAATCCGAACTTGATCGTGCGAGTCGGCCATTCACAGCCGGACATCGTCGAGCGGATGGGCGTATCGACGGACAACGGTGTCACTTGGACGCCGGCGGCCAATCCCTGGCAGGCGGAGAGCACCTACAACACCGGCGGAGGATGGGTTGCGGTCAGCGCGAACGGCCATACGATCGTATGGGCTCCGACTCCGGATGGCAACGGCGTCTTCCCGGTAAGCTTCTCTACCGACCTTGGCAAGACGTGGACGGCCTCGAAAGGCATTCCGCAAGGCGCGATTGTCTCTTCGGACCGCGTCAATCCGGACAAATTCTACGGTTTCCTTAACGGGGTGTTCTATGTCAGCACGGATGGCGGCGCCAACTTCTCGGCTTCGGCGGCATCCGGACTTCCGCAAAATCTGAATGGCAAGTTCAAAGTCGCTCCTACGGCCGAAGGCGATATCTGGCTTGCCAGCTCGGAAGGACTGTTCCGTTCGACGGATTCGGGAGCGAGTTTCAAGAAAGTAAGCGGCATCAGCGAGGCTTTATCCGTCGGTTTCGGTAAAGAAGCACCGGGCAAAACGTATAAAACGATCTATGCCGGTTTGAAAGTGAACGGCGGCAAGTACGGGTTCTACCGTTCGGAGGACGAAGGAGCGAGCTGGATCCGCATTAATGACGATCAGCATCAATTCGCCAATGCAGTGGGGACGATTACGGGCGATGGACAAGTGTACGGCCGGGTCTATATCGGAACGAACGGTATGGGCATCGTGCGCGGCGATATTAAACAGGGTGCGACGGTGCAAGGGTTCCATGTGAACGATTTGACGGTTGAGGCCGGCACATCGGCTGCACTCGTTCCGGTATTCGACGGCGGTGCATCCAGCCGTCCGGTCGTCTGGTCATCGAGCGACACATCCGTTGCTAGCGTCTCCGGAGATCAGATAACCGGACTGAAGCAGGGGACGATGACAATCGCCGCAGTAAGCGCGGACGGCCAATATGCTGCCACGGCGGTTGTCACCGTCACGCCACCAATTACGCAAAGCAACGGCACTATCCATGCCTTTCCGGGTGCGGACGCCGGGGGGACGGCATCCGTATCCTTGGGCGAGGAGATCATGCGGAGTGCGATAGAGCAGACGCAGGACAAGACGGTGACCGTTGCGGTGTACCCGCCGGCGGACGTCAAAGCCGTGAAAGTAGAAATGACGGCCAAGTCGCTTTCCTATGCGGACGACCGCGGTGTCAAATCGATCGTGGTCGGCAACGGACTTGCCGTCGTCTCGATCGATCCGAAGCTGGTACGTAGAGAAAGTCTGTCGTCAACGGCCAGCGTTGATCTTCAAGTCGGCATCGTGGATGCAAGCACACTTCCAGTACGGAACAAGCTAAACGGCAGACAGGATACTCGACTTCAGCTTGACGGTTGACGGGAAGCCGGTAACGAAATTCGACGGTAACGACTTCAGAGTGGCGATCGGCTATAAGCTTAAGGACGGCGAGGAACCGAACCGGGTCGCACTCTATTATTTAAACGATAACGGCAAATTGGAAATCATCAATTATGCGAAGTACAATCCGAAAACGGGCAATGTCGAGTTCAATGCGAAGCAGCTCGGCAAATACGCAGTCAAGTATTCCTAAGGCATCCTTTTAGACGATGGGGTTGTCCCAAAAGTAGAATTAACCTACCTTGGGACAGCCCCTTTATTGCGTAGGGGAGGGAACGTCCTTTACCCTCGCCAACAGATATAGCGATCGGGAATGCGCGCTAGCGGACCGAGACGCTCTTATATGACCTGTTTTTACGATTTGGAAAATATAACGGACACGAGCGCTCTTTATGAAGAAATACGAGGTTTGAGAAACAAAAAGACTCCTTGGTATGATGTTGTTGGGTCCACGGCGCTGGGCGACCGACGGTTCCAAAAACAAACCAAGGAGACTACAAGATGCGTTCTAATCAAAATGAACGAATTCAGCAAATCACTTCTTCTACCTTAACTGGCGGTACTTTCCGGAGTTCCTCACAGTATATAAGGATTGGGAATGCAGCTTACTTGCTATCGCAGCCTTTTCGTTTCGCCTGCCGCAATACGGACGGCTTCGCCGTCTGCGCTAACCCAAACCTCAAGGGCGTTCGGATTATGCACCATGCTTCGATCAATCGAGAAGCGGAGTGCTTTGAGCGCATTCTGATAGGATACAATATCCGTCATCGACGCTTTCCAGACCGACTCCTCGCGGCCGAGCATCTCTCCAACCTTGTCTACCAGCTCCCAGTTGTCATCGTGGTCGAACTCGTAGCTATGCCCCCAAATGAACAAAAGCTCCATCCGGCCGAAGAATGGTTTGGACGACAGCGACTGTTCCGCCTTCCCGACCATGTCCTTGTGGTGGCAGGTCGGATGCCATCTCAGCGGATCATCCGGCATGTGGAACCCGCCGTGGCTCTGGACGGTGCGGGCATATTCGATACCGAGCACCGGCGGCGCGTGCACGACGCGGTCGTTGTAGGTGCCGAACGGATAACTCATGCCGCGTACAGGGTATCCCGCAATCGCTTCCAAATTTCGGCGGTCCGCGATCAGCTCTTCCGCGATCTGGTCGTCCGGAGACTGCTCCAGGAACGGATGCGTGACGGTATGGGCCGAAATCTCGTGGCCGCGATATAAGTCCGCCACTTCTTCGGCACTGATGTATCCTTCCTGGCCGAATTTGCCGGAATTCAAATGGAACGTTCCTTTGAGGCCATATCGGTTAAAAGCCTGTACCAGCCTCCTGTCTTGCTCGCGGCCATCGTCAAAACTAAGCACGACCGCCTTGCCAAGCCCTCCCGGAAACCGGTCGAATCGAATGCTCACGTTTCCCATTATGACTCCTCCTAGAGTGAGTACTAAAATCTATACGGCATTGTTCTCTTCGCTGCGGCGCATCTCCTCTTTGTAACGGTCGACCGCCTCTTGAACCGGATCGCGCTTCGGCATGATATTTAGCTTGAAGTGTATCCAGGGTTCTTTACATTCAACTATGAACTGCCAAGTCCTTTTTAAGAATAGGAAATTATATTGCGTTTGTATACCTGAAAAATTGCACATTTTTTCATGTGTTTTTGAACATTAATGTCGACCTGCTTTCTAATCATAAACGGGAAGCCGGCTCTGCATCCTCCACAGTTTCCGCGCCCCCGAAATCTGCCTCACGTTACTTGAATGGTGTAATCAGATGAAGGGGTATTTAGAGAAGGGACTCTCAGACGATCCGCGCGGATATATCTTTTGCCGGGATCAGCGGGGCGGAGAAGGCCGTAATGGCGGTCGCCCGGAATCCCCCCAATCTCCACGTCGATAACGGGCACTCGGCGTGTCACGAAGGTACCCGGTGTATCGGCGAGCATCACACAATCAACGATCATTTGCCGTTCATACGGATGTCCCCTCCTGATCTTCCAATAGAAGCCGCTGATAAATCGTTTCAAACGCTTTGCCGATCGCCTGCAAATCGGATTCCCCAAGCGGCGTCGCAAAGTAGCGCTTAATTCCTCGCGCATAAATGGGCCACGCCTTCCGCAGTTCCTGCTCCCCCAGTTCCGTAAGAGCGGCATACGCTCCGCGACGGTCCTCTTCGCTTCGCTCCCTGCGAATCAAGCCCTCGCGTTCAAGCCGGTCGACGAGCCGGGTCAGCCCGCTTTTGCTTAAGACGACCTTCCCGTTCAGCTCGCCGAACCGCAGCTTCCGGTCCGGTGCTTCGTACAGCGCGATCAGAACATCGTAAGTGGTCAGCGGCACCCGTTTGTGCTGAGACAAATCGTGTTCAATGTTCTCGATGATTTTCGAGTGCGCTTTTATAAAATACCGCCAAGCGGTTAGCTCCTGATCCGTAACTTTATCCATGCTTTTCATCCTCTCTTTGCGGTGGGATACGTTCAGTCTAAATCATTTTAGTTGTGTGATCAACAAAATTATTGTTGACTGCACAACTTTATCTTGCTATATTTTGTTGTGTAATCAATTGTTGATTATGAAACTAACTTCGAGCCGGAGGAGATGATTTCTAAATGCGGAGTATGGCCGCCTATACCTACATTGCATTGCGGTCGCTAGTGGGCATTATTTTCGCTGCGCACGGGAAGTTCAAGCTGGATTGGGGCTATGCGAATTTGGCGGAGTGGCTCGGTACGCAGGGCTTTCCGCTTGCGGTGCTTCTCGGTTATCTCCTGCCTTGGATCGAACTGGTCGGAGGGTCGCTCGTGATCGCGGGCCTGGGAACCCGGTACATCGCATCCGCGTTCAGCCTGATCTTGCTGGCCGCCCTGCTGAAGGTGAAGCTGAGCGTCGGGTTCATATCCGGCACAGCTACCGGCTACGAGTTCGATCTGCTGCTGCTCGCTGTCTGCGTCCATGTCGCTCTAACAGCCAGGGGATCATGGCGAGCCGCGTGGATGATCCGTACGGAAGGAGGTGAAACAAGCAATGTCTAAAGTCATCATCACCAAATACGACGAGGGCCCCTATGTGATTCAAGGGAACTTTGAGCTGGTCGACGGGCAGGGGAATGCTTTCCAAACCGGCGATAGGGTCGCCGTATGCCGCCGCGGCCGGTCCAACACCCAGCCATTCTGCGACGGCACGCACAAAGCGTGCGGCTTCAGAGAAGCATCCGCGGCGAAATAATCGGCGGTAACAAGCGGCCCCTTTCCGCGAGCACTGCTGACGGATAGGGGCCGCTTGCTATTTGTACGTGAGCTAACGTCGTCCGTTGCCGATCATCCGCCTTCAACAGGCGTAATCGCGGCGGAGCTGACAGGCGGGGATGGATCAACCCAGACGGACTTTTAATCAGGCAGGTTTCCGGACCTTGTCCCTGCTTCATAGGAAGGCCGCACATGATCGTACATGAGATGCAGTATCATGCCGGTTGCCGCATGGTCCAGATTATGGCAGTGGTCCATCCACATGCCGGGATTGTTCGCGAGAAACGCGACCTCATACGATTCGCCGGGGAGTACGTTTAATGTATCGGTGAGCCAGGGCGTCTTCACCTTCTGGCCGTTTTTCCTCAGCACCGTCATATGATGCCCGTGCAGGTGCATCGGATGCTCGGTCAAGCTTTTATTCACAAACGTCGTTTTCACTTTATCGCCTTCTTTGACGACGAGCGTCGGCACCCGGGGGTAAACTCCGCCATTGATAGTCCATAGAAAATGAAACTTGCCGTTGTAAAATCCCATCTCATTTCCGAGAATCATTTGGAACTCCCGGTTGAATGTAATCGCGCCGGTTACGTCGTTTGTGACGGGCTTGCCGTAATCGGACGGGTCAAACAGAGCGGATTCCGCTTGGAAAACCGGTTTCTCCGGAGGATTCCCGGTGTAAAAAACGATTCCCGGATTGCTGTCGTTATTGAAATCGCCTTGTTTAAAAAAGACCGGATGGTCCGGCATCGTGAAGATCACATCGTATCTGCCGCCCGAACCGAGCCGAAATGCGGTTTGACCGGATAAGGGTCGCGGGTCTTGAATCCGTACCCCGTCTATGCTCGCAATTCGGAAATCGGTCCCTTGCAGAAGATATTTTTGAGAATGGTTATGTGTATTGATGATTCTAAGCTTTACCTTCTTTCCCGGTTTCACCTGCTTCCCCTGCAGGTTGTCTTGTTGCCCGAACGCATATTTGTAGCCTTGATCGGTCACCCATCGATGGGTAATCACGGTCATTTGTTCATCATAAGTCTCAGCATCCTGTTTAGGTTCAACAATCAGCGTACCGAAAAGCCCTTTCATCACTTGCTCCGACGCCTGTTGATGAGAGTGAAACCAGTAGGAGCCTTCCTGCTCGGCCCGAAACTTGTAGGTGAACGATTGCCCCGGTTTCACGACGTTTTGGGTCATCCCCGGCACGCCGTCCATCGCATTCGGTACGTTATAGCCATGCCAATGAATGGTAACTCCGCTGTCGATATCTTGATTGATCAGCTTCACTTCGACCATATCGCCATGCTTCACCCGAAGCTCGGGAGCGATTTCCCCATTGTAAGTCCAGGCATCGATGACGGCCCCGGAAGCAAGCGTCATCTGTTTCCGCTGCGCCACCAGTTCAAACTTCACATCGGCAGGAGCCGAAATATCCCCGGTCAGAGCAGCTACTTCTACTGTACCGGATGGCTCATGATTCACGTGCTTTGCTGATGGTTATGCTGACCGGAGTCTCCGGACATCCGGGTGACCGCGCCGCCGCCCTCGTCCATCCGGTCGTGATTCATCATGTCGGATGCTTCCGGAAGTTTGGAGGTATGGACTCCTACCAGTACAGTGGATACGAGGATAGCAATGGCAACCATAATCGTAAGAATGCCCGCGGCTGCGAAGTTTAACAGCCTTACGACAAGCCCGCGCTGAAGATGCTCCCCCGTACAACCTTAGCGTATCTTCTTCTTGCAAAAATCGCCGGCACAAGCAGAAGCAGCACAACCAGCATAAACCGCAGAGCGATCTCAAGAAGGCCGGGCAGGACCGGCTGAGCGAAGACGGTGCTGAAGGCGGAAATGCCGGAAGCAAGCGCCGCCGCGGAAAAGGACAGCGGTACAGAAGGATGAGCCGCCGCGCGCAGTGCTTCCTGCGCCGGCGGTTCCCCGCCGGAAGCCTGCATGCTTTTTAACCGAGGCAGTATCGTTACAGCCAAATACCATTGGGGCGCCAAAGTCAGCGGAAGAAGGGTTTTGACCGTGCCCTCTACAAACAGCCAGCCGCTCATGAAGAGCTGGCCGAGGATGGCCGCGTACCACAGTGCACTGAGAAGAAGCGCCGTACCCCCGTCCAGAGCAGGAAGGTACACTTCTTTTTCAAGCTTTGACTGGTACGGGAGTAGGGAAGGCCTGCCGCCGCAATACCGGCGATCCCCATAATAAGGTCATACTGACCGTGAAGATGATGCTGACTAGGGTTTCAAGCATGGGTTCCACTCCTCGTGATCGGATGCATCGTCAGGCCGTCGCTTGCGGCTTGGACTTGCGGACGATAGGTTTCATTTTGCCGAATGGCTTGAAATATGAGATCGCGGTCATAAAGACCAGCGAGACGATATTGGCCAGCGCCCCTCCAATGAGCGAATAGCTTGCTTTAAGAAAGGCTGCGTCGCTCAGCGCAAGGAATCTCTCCTGTTTGGCCATGCGGACGATTTGAGATAACCAGTCCCCCATATACTCGATGCCGAAAGCAATCAGCGCTAAGGTCAGGATCAGCTTGATCAAGATCCAGTAATGCTTGAAGAGCCCCCAATTCGTCCAGACGGACAATACAATACCGGTGAGCAGCGCGACAAGTGCGGTATACCGGATGAACACGACATCGATCAAATGCATATTGTCCAAGGTGTAATACAACTGCTCCCCGTTCTCCGCCTTGAGCATATACATGCCGAGCAGCAGCATGGCCATTGCTCCGCCAAGCCAGCAGACCACCGAAAGCACATGGATGACGATGATCAACTGCTTCTTCTTCATAGACAATTTGTAACTCATGTTTAAGTCCTCCCTAAGGGTTTCTTTGATTGCTATACTAGCAGCGAAATGTTGCGAACTTGTGGTGAAACTATTTACAGGTTGTGGAGGCCGCGGATATCCTATAGAGAGGCAATAAGAATGGATATATCTAGGAGCGTGGAAATGGGAATCAAGGTTCTGATCGTAGAGGATGAAGCCAAAATCGCATCGCTTATGGAATCGTTTCTTCAAACCGAAGGATACGATTGTCTAACCGCGACGGACGGCAAATCGGCGCTGCAGCTCTATACCAAACATAAACCGGATATCGTTATACTCGACTGGATGCTTCCGCAGCTGAACGGACTGGATACCTGCCGGCGGCTCAGACAATTAGGGTCTCCCGGCATCATCATGGTCACGGCCAAATCCGAGGAAACCGACAAAATCGTCGGCCTCGAAATGGGAGCGGACGATTACCTGACGAAGCCCTTCAGCTTGAGGGAGCTCTCCGCACGCATCCGTTCCTTACTCAGACGAATGAATAGAAACGCTGGCGACGGAACCGGGAGCGTACTAAGAAGAGGCGATCTTACGATTCATGAGGAAAGCCTGCAAGTATTTAAAGGGGATGTGGAGCTGCACCTCACGCCGACCGAATTCAAGCTCCTGCACCTGCTGGCGTCGAAGCCCGGGCGGGTGTACACCCGAATGCAGCCGCTGCAGCACGCTTTCGAGGAGGAATTTATCGTCGACGAACGGACGGTGGATTCCCATATCAGCAAGCTTCGCAAGAAGATCGAGGAGGGCGGCCGGAGCTCCGACTATATTCAGACGGTCTACGGATTCGGCTATCGTTTCGGAGCGGAACATGAAGATTAGAAGCAAGCTGATCCTGTCGATGAGCATTTTGATCGTGTTTATCATGCTTTTTCTGCTTGCCGTCATCCATGTTCAATTTTATATTTCCCGCGATTTCGCTTATCTGGAGGATAAAGATACGTTTGAATCCTTGAGGAAGGAGTTCGAACAATTTTACAAGCGTAACGGGAATACCTGGGAAAATGTCGGCGGCTTCAGGTTTGAACATACCGGCTCCTTCGCCGGCATCGTTTTATCTGCGGAGGGGAAAATCTTGTATCAGCAAGGGAAGCCGGGCGCGGATGAGCTACTCAAGGAAGGCTACAAACTGGTGCTTACCGAGGATGACCGGAGGGTTGGCAGACTGTACGTGATGAACGACAGGCAGTTCAAAACTTATGAGTTTAAGGCGATGTGGTACGGCATGCTGCCCCATATCGGCATCGCTTCGGTGCTTTTCACCTTCGTCGCGGCTCTTGTGACCATCTTCTTCCTGTCGTGGAGACTGACAAGCCCGATTCGCAAAATGATCAAAGGCATCGAAACCATCAAAGAAGGCAATGCCGCGCGGCCGTCTTCCCAGAACAAAGGAAGGATGAATTCGGAGCGATCTCCAGGGCTCTTAGGGAGATGAACGATTCGCTGGCCGAGGCAGAACGAACCCGCAAGCAGTCGCTGTCCGATGTCGCCCACGAATTGAAAACTCCGCTCATGATCATTCAAGGGGAGCTGGAGCTGGCTCATGAAACGGGAGCTGCCCTCTCTACCGCCAAGCAAGCCTCCATTCTTGATGAAGTATTGCGGTTGTCCCGTTTGGTTCACGATGTACTGGATTTGTCGAGGCTGGAGGCAGGCATGACGGAGCTGCGTCCGCGAACGGAGAACCTGGTAGCGCCGCTGGAGGATTTAACGGCGAAGACGCGGTTTATGGTGGAGGATAAGCAGATCCAGCTTACTATGCATGCCGCGGAGGAAGTGATTCCGGTTTCGGTGGAAAAATCCCGCATTCTTCAGGCGCTGTACAACATCCTGACAAATGCCGTCTACTATACGAATCCCGGCGGACAAATCCGCCTTCAAGCGGAAACCGCGCACCTGCCGGACCGGCGGCGACCGTTCGCCCGAATCCGGATTGAGGACAGCGGTGTCGGCATATCCGAAGAGGATTTGCCGCATATTTTCAACCGATTCTACAGGGCGGACCATTCCCGGGCTCGTCCGAGCGGCGGGACCGGTCTAGGGCTTGCGATCGCGCAGCAAAACATTCTTGCTCACGGGGGATGGATTGAGGTGCAAAGCGCGGTCGGCCGGGGTTCGGTGTTCACCGTCTACTTGCCGGCGTGAGTGCAGAAGGGTTCGTTCTTGCAGTACGATAGCTTCAATATCAAAATGGGGTGCCGTGAGGCACCCCGTTTTGCTGGCGCGCACCGTCCCTGGGCGCGATGGAATGAAGGCTCCTTCCCCGGCCGGGAGGAAGAAGGATGCCCGACGGCGGCTCGCCGGAAAGGCGGATCATCGGCCTGTACGGGCACGTAAACAGCGCAGCCTGTAGGTGCGCCCGTAAGATTTGGCGTATCGAATGATGGTCCGCAGCATTTTTTTATTCCTTAATTTGGTGAAAGGACAAGGATCGGGATTGGTGTTCGCTTCCAGGATCCATGGCTTAAGCCGCTTGTCAAGGGCGATATCGAGCCCTACTTCCCGCACGCCCGGGTAGTAACGGCGAAGTCGCCTCGAAGCGGATAAGCCGATACGTTTCATCTTTCGGTATAGCTTCTTTCGTCTCCAGGCCGGCGCATGCTTCTTAACCAGACGGTCCAACGGGTAGATGATTCCCCTTGGCTTCCATTCGTCACAATCTTCCGTGGGGGAGCCACGCGGGCGACAGCGCCGGTAACCTTCCAGGATCCTCCCGGCTTTTTTTGTACCATCAAACGGATATCGAAGGGTCTTCCGCCATGAGTCAGCAAACGGATGCCTTTTTGGACCATATAGGGCTTGCCTTGGGTTCGATTCTTTATCGACCGGTAGGCCTTTCTAAAATGGGCGAAGGCGGCGATTCTCTCGCCCAGCTGGTAACGGTATTTCCGCTGTTGTCCGGCTTTCCGTTCCATCCGGATCACTCCCCGTCCCTGAAGCCCGAAACAAGGTTTGACATAGACCATTCCATACTTACGCAGCATGGCCCGCAAACCGGTCTTGTTCATGAGCCGTGTTGAAGGCACATATTGGGACAAGGTCCCGTTTCTTGCCAGTACTTTGTGCTTCGCCCATTTATTGGGGATGTGCGATGGGTACTTCCTCTTCATGCTGTCCCTCCGTCGAGAATGATTTACCCTAGACTATGGAACAATCCGAGAATTTGACCCGGACGGATGTCCGATGCATCCAGAACACTTCGTCCTCTTGTACATAAGATATCGGGGAATGTACCGCCACAGCATGTTTTAAGGAGGATGGAATCGTTTGATTGGTACAGAAGCGCTTGAGCAAAAGGTGAATGCCACCTGCGAAGTTTTTCCATGGTATCGGAGTCTTCTTCAGCATAGCGGTCCATGGGAGCTGGAACATCTGCCTCTGGTGACGGCGGGTATCCTCGAACAATTTTATTACAGCGGGCCTCCCGAGGTCGACGCCTCCCTTTCCGCGTACTCGACATCAGGCACAAGCTCGGGTAAAAGAAAATCGATCTATTACTCGGAGCAGGACGACGAGCATTACATCGGCATCAAGACGAAGCTGTTCGGGGATTGGTTGCGGGGCGGTTCGATCCGGAAGGCCTTGGCCGATATGGGTACGGGCCATGCGGCGAGCACGGCTTTAACCATCTTCGGCCGGCTTGGTCTGGAAGCGCAGTCCATTTCTTTCGAGCTGCCCGTCGAACGGCATATCGAGCGTCTCGAATCGTTCCGCCCGGACCTGCTCTACACGATGCCGTCCATCCTGGAACAAATCATCCGTGCGTCGCCCGACCCGTCCCGCTACGGGATAAAGAAAATCATCCTGGTGGGTGAAATCGCGACTCCGGAATGGCGGCGGAAAATGGCGATGCTGCTGGGCATCGGCCCGGAGGATATTCTCGACACTTACGGTTCTATCGAAATCGGGACCATCGCGTCTTACTCTCACGAGCTTGGCAAGTATGTTATCGCCGACGGCCTGTACGCGGAAGGGATCGGGACCGACCGATTGGAGGAAGGGTTTGAACCGCGCCGGATCATGAACAAGTGCTGGTGCTGACTTCGACGGTTCGTTCCATGTTTCCCGCATTGAGGTATGTCACTTACGACGTGGTCCGCGATTTGCAAACCATCGAGGTGAACGGCGAGCTTAAGCAGATCTTTACTTGTATATCGAAACGGATCGGCCCGGAGCTGAAGCACGGCGAGAAAATCAGTCTGTACGATATTGAAGACGTCATATACCAATTTGTGGATGATGCCGAAACGCGGGTCAAGGTACAGAATAACCGGCTCTCCATTCATATCAAG
Source organism: Paenibacillus sp. P25 (assembly GCA_024704175.1). Classification (GTDB taxonomy): domain Bacteria; phylum Bacillota; class Bacilli; order Paenibacillales; family NBRC-103111; genus Paenibacillus_G. Next base: position 5,138,874 of record CP085629.1, on the reverse strand, counting down.
AGCGACTCGTTAGACGATACGGCGATCCCTCTGATTCAACAGAGCATTGAGGATAAAATACCGGAAATCGGCATGATGATCAGAAACCGCATACTGCATTCCATTGAAGTACATGCGGTCAAGGATAACGTCTCCTTTGAAAGAGGAAAGGTCAAAACAAAGAAGATATATTACTGAAAGGTCTTGGTGGGAATGGAAAGGAACATTTTATCGGTGATCGGAAGCACCCCGCTCATCAAGCTTTCGAAGTGGCCGGGGCCGAAACGCCGCATTGAGGTGTTTGCGAAGCTGGAAATGCTGAACCCCGGCGGAAGCGCCAAAGACCGTCCTGCACTCCGGATGATCCGCGAAGCGTGGAAGGAGGGGAAGATCGGCCCCTCTTCCGTTATCGTTGAATCCAGCTCGGGCAATATGGCCATTAGTCTGGCCTATATTTGCTCGTTTCTAGGCCTGCGCTTCATCAGTGTCATTGATCCGAGGACCGCCGAGCAAAATATACGAATTCTGAGGGCATACGGAGCGGAAATCGAGTATGTAAGCGAGCCGGATCAGGAAACAGGGGAGTTCCTGCAAGCCCGGCTCAAGCGGGTACAGAAGCTCTTATCGACGATCCCTAACAGCTACTGGCCGAATCAATATGCCAATGAGAATAATTATTTATCCCACTATGAGACCACGATGAGTGAAATCACCGCCGAGCTCGGCAAGGTGGATTATCTATTCGGAGGCGTGAGCACCTGCGGCACAATGTACGGCTGTGCCAAATACGTCCGCGACCACGGGCTTTCCACCAAGATCGTCGCTGTGGACGCGGAGGGAAGCGTCTTGTTTGGAGGGAAGAAGGGTCCGAGACGGTTCCCGGGATTAGGTGCCGGGATTCACCCCCCGTTCAGTCAAACGCACTTTATGGATCAGGTCGTCCGGGTGTCCGATTGGGACATGATTATGGGCCGCAGGCGGCTGGTACGGCAGGAGTCGATCCTGGCGGGCCCTTCATCCGGGGGCGTCGTCATGGCGTTGAAACGAATGGAACCCCGTCTCCCGGAGGGATCGGTTTGCGCCGTGATTCTTCATGACCGCGGCGAACGTTATTTGGACACGGTGTATTCGGACGAATGGGTAGCGGGCCAATTCGGCAGATCCATTGAAGATATGGAGGAATGAGTCCTTTGTTATATTTGAATGACGGGCATATACGAACGGCTGGTATCGATTGGACGGCTTTGACGGATACCATAGCATCTGCGGTTCGGACAACGGACTCCGGCGATTTTGCCCAGCCCTTGAAGCCTTACCTTCGTTATCGCAATCCCAAGAACCGGATCATTGCGATGCCTGCATTTGTAGGAGGGGCCTCCATGCGGCAGGAATCAAATGGGTTGCCAGCTTTCCCGACAACATTCGATCGGGTTTGCCGCGTGCGCACAGCCTGACCGTGCTTAACAACCCCGATACGGGAAAGCCCGAGGCGATTCTGAACGCCCCCTGCTGAACGGGATACGGACAGCGGCGGTAAGCGGCTTGATGCTGCACCATTTCTTGAATCACCGTCCCAAGAACAGTCTGACGATCGGGATCATCGGCTGGGGGCCCATCGGACGGCTTCATTACGAGATGATCTGCCGGTTGTACGGTGACCGGATCGGGAAAATCTTGATATTCGACCTCCGCGGCATCGACGAGGAGAGCATCCCCTTGCCATGGCGTGAGCGCACTCATTGCTCCCCGGACTGGAAGGAGCTGTACACGGAGTCCGACGTGTGTATCACTTGCACGGTAAGCGACGCAAGGTATATCGATTTGAAACCGCCGAAGGGCGACCTGCTGCTTCATGTTTCGCTGCGGGACTATATGGTTTCGGCTCTCGAATGCGTACGTGCGGTCATCGTGGACGATTGGAACGAAGTATGCCGGGAGAATACGGATATCGAGCCGCTTCACCGGGAGGGCAAGCTGAACGAATCGGGTACCCGCACCCTGGCTGACGTAGTATGCCGCAGCGCCCTGTCGGGCTACGGATGGGAAGAGCCGGTACTGTTCTGCCCGATGGGTATGGCCGTATTTGATATCAGCGTAGCATCTTACTATGTTAAATTGGCGCAGCAACTGGGAATCGGGTGCAGCCTGGAGTAGAGCCGCCCCCTTGGGATCTTCTTTATTGAAAAAACAAACCATTCCGTCGAGGAGCGGTTTGTTTTTTATTTCTTTTTTACGCCGATAGGGTCTTCCTGACTATTTTTTTTACATGCTTGAAAATGATTCTTTCGACACTAGCGGCTGAGTGTATTTCTTAATTTCCTAATATGTATGCCTTAACAAATTTTCGGAACGTAAAGTGGATTTGAATACCATGTAAAGGTCGGCATACGTTGTAGCCGTGTCGATTGGAATTTGAATCTGCCGGCTTATTGAGGGAAAAAGCGGAAAAGTGATACTTTCAACGCGAAGACAAATTGCGCCGCTTAACTTCCGAGCACTTGCTCCTAGGCGGAATCCGTATCCTATGATTAAGAAAACGTCCATTCGGGAGGAAAACCATGGTAGGCAAATTCATTAGGGAGAATCGCTACGCTGCCGGGTCGCTGACAGTTGTAAGAGTTCTATTGGGGTGGAAATGGATGACTTCGGGTTGGGGGAAGCTGACGGGATCGGCGCCGTTTCAGGCGGACGACTATTTGAAAAAAGCGATCGAAGGGTCTGTCGGCGACAAAGCCACCGTACAGGGCTGGTGGGGAATTTTCTGCACGACGTCGCTCTGCCGAACGTTCATGTATTCAATTTCCTTGTCCCCTGGGGCGAATTTCTGATCGGTCTTGCCTTGATCTTAGGGCTGGCTACCATCTTTGCGGCGTTTATGGGGGCCATCATGAACTTCTCTTTCTTCTTGTCCGGATCTATCAGTATCATCCCCCAAATGCTGATGGTGCGTTCCTTATTCTGTATGCCGGAGGCAATTCGAGCCGCTTCGGACTGGGCACGGTGTTGTGGTCTTATTTGAAAAAGCAGCTTCCTGAAAGACAGCGCAAGAAAGTCCAATTGCAGTAAAATATAGCCAGACCTATACTACCTCCATAGCCGTCACAAGGAAGAGGAGGGATAGGGTTGCATTGGAAAGCTAAGCTGTATGGGACCGCCAACAAAATTGCGGCAAGGTTTGTAGACGACCCTCATATTTTGGGAATCGCGTTTGGAGGCAGCATCGGGCGCGGGGTAGCCTGGAAACATTCCGATCTGGAGCTGTGCCTATTGGTCGAGGAGCGGATTGAGGAATTCCAGCATTTTAACGTGATAGAAAACATGGGGGTCGAAATTTTTCAGTTTACGAAGCCGCGCATCGAACAGTTTCTGGCCGGATTCAAGGAGCCGGATGCGTCCGTGCTGGAATTTCGGATTCAAATTTACGGGTGTAAAATCGTTTACGATCCGACGGGGCTTCTTGGCCGGTTCAAAGAGATATTCGACCGCAGTTTATTTCACGAGACGGTAACCCGTTTGAAATCCGCCGAAGCGCTCCGTCAGGCCGACGCCCGTCTGGAGAGGGCCAAGGAGCCGCTGGGGCAGGGACGGTTTCGCACTGCCGCCGCGCATTTGCGTATCGGGCTCAACGACTTGGTGCTGGCAACCTATTGGCGGCACCGGATGCTGCCGAGGAGCCAGAACCGCACCGAATATTTTTTGAAGAAGCATATCGGTGTTTTCGGGCAAGACCACCTGTATAAGGCTTTCATCCGCATTTTCTGTCTGGATCGGCCGCTGGCGGAGATGAAGGAACGCCTGTTCCTTGCCAGAGAGGAGATTCACTTGCTCGCGGAGACGCTGTGGGGCGACCAATCTCCGCAATTTCTTCAACAGGCGGTTGACGGCAACCTCGAATGGGGATATGAAAAAAGCATCCTTTACGTTTACAAATACTGCGTGCATCGAATGCAGTGCCAGGGTCTGCAGGAGGACGACGTATACGATCGGGAATCCTACCGGGAAGGGTTCGGCCGTCTTTACCGTTTTCTCGATCTGGAGGAGATGGGACAACAGGAGGTTCAGGACATGGTGCGTCTCTTCGAAAAGGCAAGAACGGCGATGGAATGAACAGCCCCGGTCTCCTGGAATTCAGAACCAAGGCTGTCATACGGGACCTTTACATCGTGATTTTGTATTCTTCTATTTTTCTGTATAAGGTCGTTCTGCCTATCTCCAAGAGATGGGCCGCCTTGCTCATATTCCAGCCCGTGGCGGCGAGCGCCTTTTTGATAGCCGCGATTTCCGCATCTTTAAGCGAATGTCCGTAATCGCCGGCGGCCCGGATCTCCCGTTCAGTCCGGTCCTTGTGCTCCAATTGCAGGTGTTCGGGGCGTATCGTCCCGCCGTCAGCCAGAAAAGCGGCCTGAATCAGAACGCTGTTTAATTCACGGATATTTCCGGGCCAGGCATATTCCGCCAGCATCCTGGCCGCCTCTTCCGATAAACAAGCGTTCGGAGCTTGTTTTTGAAGCAGGTGCGCGGCAAGCTGGACAATATCGCTTCTTTCCCGCAGGGAAGGCAGGGTAATTTGAATGCCTTTCAAACGGTAATAAAGATCGGCGCGAAAACGTCCTTCCCGGATTTCGGTTTGCAAATTTTTATGAGTCGCTGCGATGATTCTAACGTCGATGGGCTTGCTTTTGACGCTTCCGACGGGCGTTATGGTGCGTTCCTGCAAAACGCGGAGCAGGGCGGCTTGTGCACGCAGTGACATATCGCCGATTTCATCGAGGAAAATCGTTCCGTTATGAGCCGCCTCGAATTTCCCCGCGTTTCCTTCCCGATTGGCACCCGTAAACGCGCCGCGCTCGTAACCGAATAATTCGCTCTCGATAAGGCTTTCCGGTATGGCGCTGCAATTCACGGCTATGAAGGAATGGTTGGACCGCAAGCTGGCGGTATGGATCGATTGTGCAAACAATTCTTTCCCTGTGCCGCTTTCCCCGAGCAAGAGAACCGGAAATTCGGTGGAAGCCGCTTTATGGGCCAATTCCTTTTTCTCCAGGATGGCAGGGCAAGAGCCGGCGATGTCGGAAAAATGGTACAAGCGCTTCACGTTGATCACTTGCTTTTGAACCGCAACCGAACGCCAAACCTTTTGCCGATGATCGTGAATTCTTTCAACGGAAAAGCCTTCAATGCCGGAGAATGCTTTGCCCACCGCATCTTTGCCCAGAATCCGGAGGGCGGCTTGGTTGGCGCGAATTATGGTGTTTTCGTGATCGAGGGAGAGCAGCGGGAGCGGATTATGCTTTGCCAGGCATTCCAATTCTTTCAAAGTGATGAGATGTTCCTTCTTCGATTCTTCTATAAGAAGATGATTCTGCAAAGCTTCCGCGACCATGGTGGCAAGGGCCAGGCTAAAGGCATTAAAGTTTTCCTGTCTGCTGCTGAAGTTGATGACCCCGAGCAGTTCGCCTGTCGGACCAAACACGGGGGATGAAGCACAGGTGAGAAAATGATTCATCTGGCAATAATGCTCCGAAGCATGGACGCGGACCGGTATGCGTTCGTTGATAGCGACCCCGATGGCATTGGTTCCCTTCCGGTTCTCCGCCCAATTTGCGCCTACCTGCAGCTGAACCGCGACCGCCCGTTTGGAAAAGTCAGGATCGCCGACGGAATAAATAATGTTGCCGCAGGCATCGATCAGTAGGGTCGCTTGTCCCGATTGCTTAATGAAGTATTCCATCTTTCCGAAGATTTGGGAGGCGTGACGGATCAGAAGGGCGTTCTCTTTTAGAATTTCATCCATTCGCTTTCCCGTAAGCGACTGATCGTCGGCCGCATCCGTTGGCTTTAAGCCATGCTGCTGGCAGCGCTTCCACGAATTTGTAACGATTTCCGAATGATTTCTTACTTCCGCAACGGACAATGCAAACACCTCCACAAATGGAATTGCGAGATATTAATTTCAGTATAGCATAATGGATTTATCCCTGTGTTTTATTGAACAAGATTGTTTCAAATTGTTACACTGCGCCGCCGGGCAGGGGATATTCAAGCCGCCTTGTACCGGTTCGGTGCGGGTAAATGCGTTCTTCTTCGTTTGGCACGTATTTTGCTTCATCCCATTTGCAGCTTTTCATTTGCAAACCGAAGCGATGGGAGATGAACAGGATGCAAATCATTTTAATCGGATTGCCGGGGTCGGGCAAAGGTACGCAAGCGGAACGAATTCATCAAGCCTTCGGCATTCCCCGCGTGTCGACCGGGGATCTGTTCCGTGCAGCTATGGCAACAGGAACGCGTCTGGGACGGAAAGCGAAGGAATACGTTAATCAGGGGCGACTTGTACCGGACGAGATCACCGTCGGCATCGTTCGTGAACGGTTGAGCGATGCGGATCTTGCAGGCGGGTTCCTGCTTGACGGCTTTCCCAGAACCGTGTTTCAAGCGGAGCAATTGGAGCAGGCGTTGCAAGCGATGAACAGACGGGTCGACGTCGCGATTGATTTGAACGTGAACACAGAAAACCTGCTCTCGCGTCTTGCCGGCCGGCGAATATGCAGTTCCTGCGGGGCCGCTTACCATGTCGTGTTCCATCCGCCGAGAGAACAAGGCATATGCGAAAAATGCGGAGGGGCCTTGGTTCAAAGAGCGGATGATTCGGAGGAGACGGTGGCCGCCAGGCTGGAAGTAAACCTGAAGCAGCAGCGGCCTTTGCTGCAATTTTATAGATCGAGACAGTTGCTGCAGGCGGTGGATGGAGACGCCGGAGTCGAAGATGTATTTGGGCAAATTTCGAGTATTCTCCGGGGCTGCGCCGTTAGCAGGGGTAAAAGCATCGGAATATATGTGAAAGAGTTCACGAAGAGCGTATGCCCGCAGGGTACATTCATTTTAAAATAACGATCCGGAGGAATGGAAATATGAATCAGCTTCTGAACGAACGTATTGCGGTCACAGCGGCGAATCCCAATTTGAAACATTATGAAGACGAACGGAAACAATTCCGCTGGGAGGACGTTGAAAGCACTTTTTCCTGGCATACCACCGGAAAAATCAATATGGCTTATGAAGCGATCGACCGGCATGCAAATTCCGCGAGAAAGAACAAAATCGCTTTATTCTATAGTGACGATAAGAGGGACGAGACTTACACCTTCGAGCAAATAAAGAATCAATCGAACCGGTTCGGCGACGTTCTGCGAAAACTCGGCATCGGCAAAGGCGACCGTGTCTTCCTATTCATGCCCCGCTCGCCGGAGCTGTATTTTGCGCTGCTTGGTACGATCAAAGTCGGTGCCATTGCCGGTCCTTTGTTCGAAGCATTCATGGAGACGGCCGTGAAGGACCGCTTGGAAGACAGCCAGGCCGCGACCGATCGTAACGACGCCTTCGCAGCTTTCGCGGATTCCGCTTAAGGAATTGCCAAGTTTAAGGCATGTTATTTTGGTGGGCAGCGATTTGCGGCTCGAAGAGAACCAAGTGGATTATTTTAAAGAAATGGAAAGCGCCTCCGAAGAACTGGACATCGAATGGATGGATAGGGAAGACGGGCTCATTCTGCATTACACCTCGGGATCCACGGGGAAGCCGAAGGGCGTTCTTCATGTGCATTATGCGATGCTGCAGCATTATTATACGGGACACATTGTGCTTGACCTCAAAGAGGACGACATCTATTGGTGCACCGCCGACCCGGGGTGGGTAACCGGGACGTCCTACGGCATTTTCGCCCCGTGGCTGAACGGAGCGACCAATGTCGTCCGCGGCGGCCGCTTTAAACCATCCGACTGGTACGAGACCATCCGGAGATATCGTGTAACCGTCTGGTACAGTGCGCCGACCGCCTTCCGGATGCTGATGAGCGCCGGCGAAGAGCTGGTCCGGAAATTCGATCTTTCCTCTTTGCGCCATATGCTCAGCGTCGGCGAGCCGCTCAACCCGGAAGTCGTTCGCTGGGGGCTGAAGGTGTTCGGGCAGCGGATTCATGACACCTGGTGGATGACGGAGACGGGCGGGCAGCTGATATGCAACTATCCGTGTATGGAGATCAAGCCGGGATCGATGGGAAAACCGATACCGGGTGTGGATGCGGCGATTCTGGACGACGAGGGCCGTGAACTGGAGCCGTACCGGATGGGGCATTTGGCTATTAAAACGGCCTGGCCGTCCATGATGCGCGGCATTTGGAACCATCCGGCAAAATATGAGGAGTATTTCCGTTTCAAGGGCTGGTATGTCTCAGGCGACTCCGCCTTCCGCGACGAAGACGGATACTTCTGGTTCCAAGGGCGTGTTGACGATGTAATCAATACATCGGGCGAGCGGGTAGGGCCCTTCGAAGTCGAGAGCAAGCTGGTCGAGCATCCTGCTGTGGCGGAAGCCGGCGTGATCGGCAAGCCTGACCCGATGCGGGGGAAATCATCAAGGCCTTCATTGCCCTGCGCGAAGGATTCGCACCTTCGGACTCATTGAAAGCGGATATTACTGCATTCGTGAAAGCAGGATTATCCGCTCATGCGGCGCCCCGCGAGATTGAATTTAAGGATAAGCTTGCCGAAGACGCGCAGCGGCAAAATCATGCGCCGTGTGCTGAAGGCGTGGGAGCTGGGGCTTCCGACCGGAGATATGTCAACCATCGAGGACTAAGGTTTCGACCCGAGAATTGCCGAGGCGCTTCAAGTGAAGGGATGCTTGATATTCCGGATAACCGTTACGGAATATCGGTGAGGCTGTTCATCTATTCATTGTAAAAAGCACCGCTGCGCTCCGGATTCATTGGAATCCATGACGCCGCGGTGCTTTTGCTGTAGAAGGGAACGCTTACAAATTAAAAAGTCAAAACAATTCGCCCGTTAATGTTGCCTTTTTCCATTCGGTCAAACACTTCATTGATCTTCTCGAGCGGCTGTGTCTCGATAATTGCTTTCACTTTGCCGCGTGCGGCGAAATCCAAGGCTTCCTGCATGTCTTTTCGGGTCCCGACGATCGAGCCCTTCACCGTAACGCCATTCAGAACGGTGTCAAAAATCGGAATCGGCAATTCGCCGGTGGGAAGACCGACTACCACCAAGGTGCCGCCGCGCCGAACGGAACGATACGCCTGCTCGAAGGCTTTGGGACTTACCGCCACGCTTACGGCCGCATGAGCGCCGCCGACTTTATCTTCGATTTCCTGCACGGGATCGACCGATTTGCCGTTGATGACCAGATCCGCCCCGAGCGATTGCGCCAGTTCCAGTTTTTCCTGGCTGATGTCGACGGCTATGACGTTAAATCCCATCGCCTTCGCATATTGAAGCGCAATATGCCCGAGTCCTCCGATGCCGTAGATCGCGACCCATTCGCCGGGCTTCGCATCCGTCACCTTAAGGGCCTTGTAGGTGGTTATGCCTGCGCACAGGATCGGGGCGATCTCCACATCCGAAACGCCGTCCGGGATTCGGGCCACATAAGCGGCGGGGGCTACGCAGTATTCCGCATATCCGCCGTCCACGGTATAGCCGCCGTTTAATTGTTTTTTGCAGAGCGTTTCCCAGCCTTGCAGACAGTACTCGCATTCGCCGCAGGCGGAGTACAGCCACGGAATGCCGACCCGGTCCCCGGCTTTTAAGGAGGTGACGCCCGGCCCCACCTTTTCCACATGGCCGACTCCCTCGTGGCCGGGGATCAAAGGAAGCTTAGGCTTCACGGGCCAATCGCCGTTCGCGGCATGCAGATCGGTATGGCAAACTCCGCAAGCGGTGATTCTTACCAGCACCTCGCCTTGTCCAACTTCCGGAACGGGAACCTCTTTGATTTCCAGCTTCTGATGAAACTGATTCACGACGGCGGCTTTCATTTCGGAATCCTCCTTTTCAATATGCCCAAATGGTTGCAGGCTTGCAACGCTAATTTATAGACGCAAAACTCGTGCCAACCGGGCTTACGAAGGGGTGCCTAGAGGCAAAGAAGCCTTACTGCTTCCGCGAACAGGGATTGAAACAACCGGACGGGTCCGGCCGCATCGACCGGTTCGGAAGATCCTGTGTATTTATTTTGAACAATGCGGAATACCCGGAGTGTTTCATAGTGGCACAGCTCAATATAAGCGCTTACAAAGGGGGCTTTGCTCCAGCCGCATTCCGGCGTTGGCACGACTCTTGCTTAGATCGATAGTGTAGAAAAAATTTTATTTGCCAATGGGAGGCTGAACAAAATGATTTATGCTCAACCGGGACAGGCTGGCTCGAAGGTGACTTTCAAAAAGCGCTACGACAATTACATCGGGGGACAATGGGTGGCTCCTGTAAAAGGGCAGTATTTTGAAAACGTTACCCCGGTTACGGGCAGGCCTTTCTGCGAGGTCGCCCGTTCGACGGCGGAGGATATTGAACTGGCATTGGACGCGGCTCATGCCGCCAAGGATGAATGGGGCCGCACGCCGGTGGCCCGGCGCGCGTTAATTCTGTCGCAGATCGCGGACCGCATGGAGGCCAATCTGGAGCCGCTGGCCGTGGCCGAAACCTGGGATAACGGCAAGCCGGTCCGGGAGACGCTGGCCGCCGACCTGCCGCTGGCGATCGACCACTTCCGCTATTTTGCGGGCTGCATCCGCGCGCAGGAGGGCACGCTCGGCGAGCTCGACGGCGATACGGTGGCTTATCATTTTCATGAACCGCTTGGCGTGGTGGGGCAAATCATCCCGTGGAACTTCCCGCCGCTCATGGCGACATGGAAGATCGCACCCGCCCTCGCCGCCGGCAACTGCGTCGTCCTGAAGCCTGCGGAGCAGACGCCGGCCTCCATTATGGTGCTGGCCGAGCTGATCGGCGACCTGCTGCCTCCGGGCGTGCTCAATATCGTGAACGGCTTCGGGCTGGAAGCGGGCAAGCCGCTGGCCTCCAGCAACCGCATTGCGAAGATCGCCTTTACGGGGAAACAACGACCGGCCGTCTGATCATGCAGTATGCTTCGCAGAACATCATCCCGGTGACGCTCGAGCTCGGCGGCAAGTCGCCGAACCTCTTCTTTGAAGACGTTCTCACTAGGGACGATGCCTTCGTGAACAAGGCGATTGAAGGGTTTGTTATGTTTGCCTTGAACCAAGGCGAGGTGTGCACCTGCCCGTCCCGCGCCCTGATTCAGGAATCGATCTACGAGCCGTTCATGGAGCGGGCGTTAAAGCGCGTGGCCGAGATCAAGCAGGGCAATCCGCTCAATACGGAGACGATGATCGGCGCGCAGGCCTCCTCCGAGCAGGTGGAGAAGATCCTGTCCTATATCAGCATCGGGAAGCAGGAGGGGGCGGAATGCCTCACCGGCGGGGGCCGGGCGGCCCTGCAGGGCGAGCTGGAAGGCGGGTACTATATCCAGCCGACCGTGTTCAAGGGGAATAATAAAATGCGGATTTTCCAGGAAGAGATCTTCGGGCCCGTCGTGTCCGTAACGACCTTCAAGGACCAGGAAGAAGCGCTGGCCATCGCCAACGATACGTTGTACGGACTGGGTGCAGGGGTGTGGACCCGCGATATCAACACAGCCTACCGGTTCGGCAGGGGCATTCAGGCCGGCCGTGTGTGGACCAACTGCTATCACGCTTACCCGGCGCACGCCGCCTTCGGGGGCTACAAGGTCTCGGGCATCGGCCGCGAAACGCACAAGATGATGCTGTCCCATTACCAGCAAACGAAGAACCTGCTGATCAGCTACAGCCCGAACGCGCTGGGCTTCTTCTGAGGGCGGCCGCGCCATGGACGTACGGAAGGTTCTGGCCACGGACGCCGCTCTGGAGCTGATCGGGCCGCTGAAAGCGAAATACGGGCCGGTGATGTTCCATCAGTCGGGCGGTCGCTGCGACGGCGGACTCGCCGATGTGCTACCGCGAAGGGGAGTTTCTCATCGGCGACCACGATGTGTGGCTGGGAGACATCGGCGGGGTGAACTTTTATATGAGCGAGGCCCAATATGAGTACTGGAAATACACCCAGCTCATCATTGACGTCGTGCCCGGCCGGGGAGGCATGTTCTCGCTGGAAGGCCCGGAAGGCCGGCGCTTCCTGACACGCTCCCGCGTGTTCACGGAGGAGGAGCGGCAGGCGCTGGGGTTGTGATGGGGGAACGGAGCTGCGCGTTTTGCGCGGCTCTGTTTTTCTGTACGCAGGCTGGGCGGTCGGTTTGGGCAATGCCCGGTCACTGCCTCGTTCGGTGTCATGCATGCTCCTTCGCCACGTTTCATTGTCAAGCGACCCAGAGGCGTAATTCCGGTAACCTTGGATGAAACCGTGCGGCACCGGGCAGCAAACGAGCAGTAATAGTACAGTAGTCCTCAAGTAGCCGATGTAACCGTGAGTAACCGAGCCGCAGACCAAGCAGTGGCCCTACAGTGTTGGATGAAAACCGTGCGGCACCGTGCGGCAACCGTGCAGCAACCGTGCAGCAACCGTGCAGCAACCCTAAGTAGCTCTGAGCCTTAACCCAGCAGTAGCCCCATGTAACGGACCTCACCGCCTTTATCAGCGGCATAACATCCCTTTTTCAAATGTAACGGACACAGGAGCAGCTATTATTCGAAAATGCAGCCAATTTCGATCTATTCCCGCCAATAGAGCTTTCTGGGTCCGTTAAATCTCCATTTCCTTCAACAATCGCAGGTTAACGGTCGCCCGGTCCGTTAGCCATACGTAAGGTGCCTCTTGTTTCCGTGTGCAGCAAACCAAATGTCCCCCAATCCGCCGGCTTAAGCAGAATTCGCCGTGCATGTCGGCCGGTTACCCCCAGGTGGAACGCCTATCGGAGTCGCATCCGATTGAAGTCAAGAAACCCGGCTCAACCGAACCGGGTTTCTTGATTTAGGTTCTATTATTCTCTTACCCCTGCTGCGAACTCAGTTCCTTCCGTACGACCGGCTTGATCTGCCGGGATTTCTGCGCCAGGCCGAAGTAAGCGAGCAGCGCCAGCAGGCTGGTCGAGACAAGAATAACGCCCATAGGAACGGCCGAATATTCACCGGCGACACCGACCAAGGGGAAGTGACGGCGCCTAGCAGAAACGGCAAAGAGACCGAGCAGCGCCGAAGCGCTTCCCGCCATATGGCTTTGGGATTCCATAGCCAGCGAGAACGAAGCGGTGGACGTCATCCCGATCGAGGCGACAAAGCAGAATAACGGCAAAGACGAGGGCGAACAGCGGGCCATGCATCAGAATGACGGACAGCGCCGTCACGCTGGATGCGGCCGCCAGCAGCGACCCCAGCACGAGGAACCGGCGCTCCGAAATGACATGATTAAGGCGTCCCACGAGCTGGGAGCCGATGATCAGACTGATGCCGTTAGAACCGAACAGAAGCGCAAACAGCTGAGGCGAAGCGCCATAAATCTTCTGGTAAATAAAAGGCGTACCGGACACATACGCGAAGACGCCCCCGATCATAATGCCTTGAGCCAGGGCATAGCCAAGAAACTGCCGGTCGCCTAGAAGGGTACGAATCCCTTTAAACAACTGGCCTAAATTGCTCGGAACGCGGTTTTCCGGAGGAAGCGTCTCTTTCAGACCGGCGGATGCCCAAGCAACCAGCACGATCCCCACCAGACCCAGAACGACAAAAACACCCACCCAAGTCGTTAACGAGATCACGCCGCTCCCCGCCACCGGCGCGATGAGCGGAAACAGATTGTTCACCAGCATGAGCAGGGAGAAGAATCGGGTCAATTCCGGCCCACTGTACAAATCGCGGACAACGGCCCTGGAAATAACAATCCCGGCCGAAGCGGCGAAGCCTTGGATAAACCGCGCCGCAATAAAACAATAAATGTTCGGTGAAACGGCACAGATGAAGGAGGCGGCCAAATACAAGATCAGCGATAAAATGACCGGCCTGCGTCTTCCATGAACATCGCTGAGGGGGCCCATGATGATTTGCCCGAGTCCAAGACCGATTAGGCATGCGGTCAAACTAAGCTGAACGAATGAGGCTTGTGTTCCGAAATCTTTCGTAATTTCAGGAAACGAAGGCAAATACATATCGATTGTCAAAGGCCCTAACGCCGAAAAAGCGCCTAACAAGAGGACAAGTCCCCAGCGGTCGCTTCTTTTTTCCGGTTGCATAATGTGGTTTTCTCCAATCCTTTTCTTTTTCCGTCATTATACACCAGTCGGGGTTCCTTTGAAGTGAAGTTACGCCATTTTCCAGCGGTGGATTATTCAAGGCATTGCGGAGGGAGCGGTGAAAGGTAGGAGTAACGGCTGCAATCGGCTGTTGATTGTTAAATCTATTTACCCAGCCAATGGGTTTTCACCCAATGTTCCTCCGTTACATGCTTATGGATTAGGCAAAAGGAAAATAACATGATAGCTGTATCATCGGTATAGCCTAAAACCGGTATATAATCGATTATGAAATCGATTGGGGAGACGAAATAGGCCAATACCGTAAAAACAATAGCTTTTACAAATTCAGGGGATTTGGAATCGACAGCGCAATAGTACATCACAGCGGCGTCACGGGCGAACGGTATTTTGTATGCGTTTTTTTGAAGCTTTTCCCAAAACCCTCTTGTGGCGTACTTCCTCGGAATGAAGCTATTCACCGGCATGCTCATTCACCTCGGATTCAAGTAGGAAATCTCTGTTTGCCGTTACCCGCAGGCTGTGCCAACAGAGTTAATAAGACCGTGAGACGGGACAGATTGGGAAGGCCAAAGCCGAGCTTTTGGTAATATTCCTTGAGCGTCCGCAAGCTCTCTTTTCGCTGGAATTGGTGGGCGTAAGCAATCGCAAGTTCCATGACGGAGGTCCGGTAAAGGGAAGCCAGCACCTTCTGATCCTCCCCTCGAGACGGTACTTGTTATAAAATCTTAGAAAGCATTCCACCCGACTCCGGCTGTTCTCGATTCGTTTAGAGGTCTGCTGCCCTGCGTGGATCCTGTACCTTCCGAGCTTCTCCTTAATATAGCAGGCCTTGATGCCTGCAGCGCCCAGCTCCAGAAAAAGCGCCAAATCCGGAACCGTTCCTCCGTACTCGGGAAAGAACCCTGCCCTCTTGAGTACAGCCCTGCGAAATAACGTAACATGGGGGTAAAAGGCCTCGGTTTCAGCGCTCTGCTCAAGACGTCCTCATAGACACCGGTCTTCATTGCGCTGCGCGACCGAACTGCTGAGAACAGCGGTCCGATTCTTCATGCAGAATATTTCCCTGCGTATCGATCAAATAATGATCTGTAAAGCAAAATCCACATTGCGGATGATGTTCCAGCGCCTCCCAGGTCTTTTGCAAATAGGTTTCACACCATTCGTCATCATCATCCAGAATGGCAACGTATTCGCAGGAAGCCAGCTGCAAAGCCGCGTTTCTGTTCTTAAGCTGCCCGAGCTTGGGCTCATGCCTTTCATAGCGAATAGGGATGCCCCTGCCTCTATAGCGAGTTACGACTCGTTCCGTCTCGGGATCCAGGCCGTCTTCACTCACAATGATCTCCGCCGGAAGAACCGTCTGCCGGAACACGGACTCGAGGGCCTTGTCCAGATAGACAGGACGCTTGTGGGTGGCAATCACAACACTAATATTCGACTTCATGCATTCCATGATTTCCACGTCCTGTTCGTGATTTATTAAAATCCGTTATCGCAGCGTAGAGCCGGTTTTTATTCATTTTGCAATGATGAAACAGCTGGGCATCCAAGTCGGAACACATCGCCTGTCGAAATACCTCGGCTTTGGCGGTATATTCGGGCAGAATTTGGGATTTATGACATGCAAGCATTTGTTTCTTCAGAAGGTGCTCCTGCTCGGTAAGGAAGAGCGCTTCTTTCTGGCCAAGGGCGGCGGAGGGATGAGGAGGGAAATCTATGTGAGAGCTTCCTAACGAATACATTTTGTTATATTCCGCCCACTCATACACGGAACTGTACTGTTTCATGGCACATAACGACTGCGTAACGTAAGAAGTCAGGTCATGATCGATATGTCCGCCTTCAATAGAGTGGACATAAATGCGCTCCGGCTGGAGAATATCCATAAGGAAGGACAGATCATCCGCCATCTCCTTTAGATAACGGTGGGTTCCCCTGTCCGGAAAGCCTAAACAAAGGATTTGCCGGGAGGGGATGCCGATCAAGCTGAGGGCCTCGGCGGCTTCACGCAACCTCGTTTCCGCAATTCGGTTGGAAACGGGGGTTTCCGCTTTCCAGCTCTCTCCCGTGCCATTGGTGGTAAACGTCACCGTGATTCGTTTACCCGACAAGCTGTGCCTGTGAAGCCCGATGCCGATGCCTAATACATCATCATCCGGATGCGCCGCGATCACCAGGATGTCGGTTTTGTCGGGCAAATCCGTTCGATTCAGTCTTCGGCCCAGCATCCGGTTCGGATAGCGGTAAATCCCCCGAAACCCTTCCACTTGCTTAATGATCCAGTCTTTAGCGGTAACAGCCAACGGATCCGCCCCCTTCGGCATCAATACTACATTGATACGTATTGTATCATAAATTAGAGTCTGGGACAAAAGAATTATTTTTTATTTTGATTCTACAAATTTTGCGAATGTTGAATTTGCGCATCTGGCTCACAATTAATAAAGTTTTAGACTGTCGTAATCGCTTAACTAACTCAAACAACGTCCAGACTTCCTTATCTGCCCAAAGGGCCGTCGGCGGCTAGATGGACCATCACTAAAGTAACCTTACTTTCAAGTTAGTAACCTACTTTAAAGTGGGTTCTTAACATGATTGAATGACCAATGTTATTTTTAAGTCAATTGAAAGTAATAAAACAGTTTACTTAAAGAAAGAAGGAAATGATTAATGAAAATCATTGTTTTCGGCGCAACGGGAAATACAGGAAAAAGAGTGCTTGCCTCGGGTATAAAAAAGGGACATGAAATGACCGCTTTCGTGCGGAGCACGGAAAAGCTTTGCGAACAGCAAGGTGAGCAGATAGCTAGGCAAGTCAAGGTAGTTACACAGAACATCATGGACCCGCAATGCGTCTACGAGGCACTTAGTCACCAGGATGCCGCCGTGATTGCGGCCGGTAATGTCGGCAATGGAGAAGAGTTTATTCGTATCGTCGACAACATTGTCACCCAGTGCGAAGATCATCCCTTGTTCTCCGGCCGCGTATGGTTAATGGGAGGTGCGGGATTACTTGAAATTCCACATACCAACATCATCGGCAACGCACTGCCCGGCTTCCCTCCTATTTTCCAATATCATAACCAGAATCTGAAACGGCTTCAACAGACTAAGCTTGATTGGTCTATTATGTGTCCCGGAACAATGGTTGATGCTAAGGAGGAATCCGCGCCCGATCACCTGTATATTACCGCAGACATTTTACCCTTGCCGTTTCCGGAAACCGTGCGGGAGCTTTCAGACGCGGAATTGGCCGGCCATTTGTTCAGCCGTTTTCAGGAGCTCGATGTGGCTTATGAAGACGTGGCGAATTGCATGTTGAATAATCTCGAGGTTGCGGGCCCCTATAAATGTAAATGGGTGGGGATTGCATACCGAAGAGTGATGTAGTCTCATATGGAGCAGAGGATGGGTCGCCATCCACCCTCATTTCAGTCTCGTATTCGGTGTGTGATCTCTATTCTGTTGATGGTTTTCAAGCCTTAATCATATTATCAAGAAACACGAGAATTGTAGGAACACCGAACAACCCCGTTTTGGATGGAACGAGGCTGAACGATGCTTATTTGGAATAGACGCGGCGTACAAGTGGCAATGAAGCTGACCAAGAGCAAGCTTGTTTAGTGCTTTTGGATCTGCTGGATTGGGAAGCTGTGGCGGCGGCTCAACCGATAACCACGGGCTTAATCGAGCGTTCGCTGCGGTTGTTATCGATGTACAGGAGATCCATTCTAAGGAGGAATTCGGAATGAGCGAGCTGAATGGCTTGTATCGTCAACGAATTGGCATGCCGGAAAACGAAAAAATAACATTTGCTGCGTTAGATCGGGTTCTTGGGCTGACAGCAAAAAGCATCCCTTTTGAAAATTTCAGCATAATTGAACATCGCGCAAGCGTGATCGCCAAAGACAACCTGGTTCGCAAATTGCTTGTCGACAAGGAGGGCGGTCTTTGTTACGAGTTGAATGCACTGCTATATTTCTTCTTGATCGACAACGGTTTTCACGCCATTCTGACGAGGGGCGTCGTTTACAATAACGAGGCGCAGGCGTATTTGACCATCGGACGAACGCATGCGGCGATTTTGCTCGTGCACGCGGATCAAACGTATCTGGTTGATACGGGCTTTGGCGGGAATTTGCCACTAACGCCGGTTCCTATGACAGGGGAAACCGTCACTTCGCGCAACGGGGCATTTCGAGTGCGGAAAGCGCATAGTGAACATGGGGACTATGTATTGGAAATGAAACTGAAACATAAGGATAACGATTGGAGAATCGGCTATGCCTTCGATTCTGAGAAATCGGTCGCCGATGTGGCGGAATTGAACGAGATTCAGACAATCATCGCCGAACATCCGGATTCGCCATTCAACAAGCATCCGTAAATTACCCGGCGCACCGATCAAGGAAGCGTAACATTAACCGGTGCCTCGCTGACGCAATGGATCGACGGGGCTGTCGTGAAAGAGAAAATTGACTCCGGCAGATTCAAAGAACTGTTGAAGAAGCATTTTGGCAGATGAAACGAGCGAATACCGTTGACGAATCAGTGACTCTCTTGCCGAATGGGGGCTTAATTATTAGTAGGCAATACCTACACGCGATTTTATATAATCGGTTGCATTTATCTGTTTAAAAGTAAATTCTGCTGTATCCGGTACGGATATTTCAGCTCCACCCTCAGGCAAAAAATTTCGGTCTATTCGATATATGCCTACCCTTTTTCCAGCCGGCAAGTATGTAGGACAAACAATCGTCCATTCGAGGGTTGATCGTTTGAGCATATCGTAAACCTTATGATGTTCTTTCGCTGCACGAGTTGACTTCTGCTTTGATTCACTTGATTGATAACGCAGTGAATTTGGCGTGGTTCTACTTTGCAGAATACCCGCAGTTCCTATAGTTATTATCCGTTTTATACCTTCGTTTTCCATTGCTTCGATAATAAGTGGCATACTTTCTGATAGAGTGGTTGTGCCACCAGTATTTAGTGCACTAATAACTACATCAATCCCATGCATTGCACGTACTATATCATCTTTATTTAAAACATTTCCTTGAATAGTGGTTAAATTTTCATTATTTATTTGAATCTTCTCTGGAGTGCGAACGAATACAGTAACATGATGTGTGTCATGAAGGGCAAAAGTAACTATTTGACTTCCAACTCGTCCAGTTGCACCTAAAACTAAAATATTCATAAGAATAAGGCTCCTTTTGTAAATACTAATATTTTAATATAAAAGTTTTTTATTGTCTTGTTCCACTAACGGGAGTTCAATGAGGTAGCCTAAAACTTAATAAATGTTTTTAGAGGTTAAATGACGGGATTCCTTTTATAGATGCCAAAGGAGCGAATAAAGGATGCTTGGACACGAAAAGCTGCGCCGTATCCAAGCAAGAGCCGCGGCCAATCCGGGTTTCCGGATCTGACTTGTCCGATGGATGGATTTCCAAGCGGATCGGCCGGTCGTTATCCGTTTACAGACCGACCCTGAGTTCCTTGGCCGGATCTTCCGTATAGTACCAATAGATATGAATATCCGCTTCCGTGCCTGCAAAATTCGGATACATGTCGATCGATTTGTTATTGCCGTCACCGGAGAAATTCGTCGTAGCTTTTTTCCCGGGGATAGGTTTATCCCCGAGAGCATATAGGTCTGGTTGACACCGCCGAAGCTCGGATCATCACATTCGCTTTGGATATAGAGATTTCCGTCCTGTTTGTAGTACGTCCACCGGACCGTGTAGCCTCCTACCCGGGTCGTCATCGTTTTCTTATCTTCACTGATCCCTGTGAGCCGGATCGGATCCTTGGCGTCCCTATGCTCCCTCACCTCATGACTTGCGATGAACGTGATCGGCGTTTGCTCCGTTATCTTCTGCCCCGGAGGAACCTCGAACCGGAATGTCGTTTCTTCCGGAGACCCTTCCCCGTATTGGATGCCTCCACGAAAGACGGTTCCATTCACCTCCAATGCGTAATTCAGGAACGGGAAGCGTAGATACTTTTCATGGGATGCCTTGATTCGGATCTGCGTCGGCGTAATGATCATTTCCTTCAATACCATCCGCCCGTCCGGATGCTGGGCCGGAACATTCAGGCTGCGCTTCACCGTGCCGCTGAGCATCTGCTTCTTATCCAAGTGCAGGTTGAAGGTCCAAGCCTTGTCGATCCGCCGATCCTCCCGCGTATACAGCGGCTTGTAGTTGACCGAAGGATCCTGCAGATCGCTTGCTGCGAATTGCTGCTGACCCGTATATTCCCCATGCTCCCCGGGCTTGCCGAATACGCCGGTGCCCGCCTCTTGTACCGGCGTCTCTCCCTTGAATACGCCGATCCGCGGATACGTCCATCCCTGGGCCTCCGGCTGATTAAATACGACGGAGGAAGAAAGCGTCACGCGGTCTCCCTGGATAAAAGACTGCAGCGTCAATCGATCCATCCCATCCTGCCCGATATCGAACGACTGCGACTTGCCGTCGAACGGATGGACATCGAGCTTGCGCTCCGCCGGGGAAAAAGCCTGGAGCTTCTCCGCCGTAAGCTGCACTTCGGCCTCCAAACGGTCCGGCGTCCACTCCGTTTCAAAGTATCCGGTCCATGACCCGCTCGCCTGATCCCAGGTCTGTTCATGCCGCCCTTCTATGATGCGGCCCTGGCTGTCCTTCATCTGCATTTTGGCAAAATACAAGCCGCCCGGCGAACCGTCCTGCGTCGACAGGCTGTACAGCAGCACCGTCCGGTTATCGTCGACAATAGCGGTATGTACGGTCAGCTTGGCTCCTTCATGCGTGACCGACTGTTCAATGCGTTGCCCGAGCCCCTGCTGAAGCGCCGATTGAATCCCGCTGCGGTAAGAGAGAATCTGATCCCAGTTATACGAGATGGCCGCGACAACCGGAGTGGCAACAAGCACAGCCGAGAGGATGGAAATGGCCGCCGCTTTGCGAAGCCGCCGCCGCTTCGGAGCATTCCTATCGACGGGCAGCGACTGGTCACCCGGTCCGGGCAGGCGGGGTTCCAGCCTCTTCCACATCGCGTCAAAATCCGGATATTCGATCGGGTTCTCTTCCTTGATGAATTTAGCAAATGTTTGCTCCGCCTTGTCCATACGTTTTCCCGTCCTTTCCTTGGTTGATTTTCCCCTTGACCGCCATCCGCTGCATCAGCTTCAGTCCTTTGTGCAGCCGGGATTTAACCGTTCCTACGGGGATGCCGAGAATATCCGCGATCTCGTTCAAGGTGCAATCGTTTATAAACCGGAGCGATACGACGGCCTTCATTTTTCCGGGCGACCGCCTCAGCAAATACCTGGCTTCGAGTGCCGACTCCCGCTCCTCGGCTATGGTCTCGGCCGCCTTCTCCGTCCATGTTGCCGGCTCCAGCTGCAGCCGCTCCTGCTTCGATTTGAGACGTTTGTCTTTCCTCAATTGATTCAGGCAGTGGTTGACCGTCACGCGCATCAGCCACGTCTTCAGATGCTCCACCTGTCTCCAGTCATGCCGGAACACCGTCATAAAGACCTCTTGGCATACATCCTCCGCGTCGGCGGCATGCTGAAGCATAAAGTAGCATGTCCGGTAGACGTCCTTGTTGTACGTCTCGAACAGTTCCTTCTCCGTCAAGCTTCGCCCTCCTTTCCGTTTCTGCCATATAAACAACGGGTTCCGCCAAAAGGTTCGCCGAATTTTCCAATTGCTCTGTAGTAATGATAAAATATTCCCAGTACATGAAGGAAGGTGGACAAGCTATGAATTATGCATTCGCCATCGAACCTGTGACTTACACCGCTTTTGAGGATGAAGCGGCGCAGCTCGAGCAGTGCAGGGGATGGGGTCGCTTTCCGAGAAGGTCGCCAAAACGAAAGCGTTCTTCTATAAGCGAAACGGCCTCAATCTGTCCTGCCGCGTGGTCGGTTTCGTGGATCCCATGACGGCGGTGATCGAGCTGGAGAATGGGCAAAAGCACTGCATCCATCCCTCTTATCTGAAGGAGATGCAGGCGGCCCAATTCGGGCAAAAATCGGGCGGAGCTGCGGAAGAAACGGCGAACGCCTGAGCGAAAAGCACCGGAAGAGGCGTCAGCGGAGAGCGCCGCACAGGAGACAGTACAAGCTGCGGTACAAGAAGCGGTTCAAGATGAGTTGGAGGAAGAGGCCCCCGCTTCGCAGCAGGCAAAGGCGGACCCAGCCGAGACCGGGGAAGAAGCGGCGAAAGACAAGGGCAAGAAGGAAAAGCCGAGGAAGGTCCAGTCCGCCGGAAGAAAAGGTGAAAATGAAAGCCACGGTCAAGGAGTTTGCGACGGTTCCCAACCACTTCTCCGATAACGACGACGAGGTTGTCATCTACGAGGCCGTTGCCATTACCGAGCCCGAAACCGAACTCGGTACCGCCTGGTCCAGCTACAGCGCCACCCTCAAGAAGCTGGAGCTGAACATCGGGGATACGCTTACGTTTGAAGCGAAAGTCATAGCCAAGAAGCTTACAAAGCATCCGGTGCCTTATAAGATTAACAACCCGGCCAAGATTCAAAAGGAAGGGTAGTAGAGGGACACGGGGTACAAACCGGCGAAGCTTAATACTAATTTAATATAATATTAGGAATTGACTGCTATCTATCTGATGGTAAATAGTGCTAAAGTACTATTTTAAAATTCCAAGACTTCATGTAAATTTACATTACTCGACAACAGGATATGTTCGTACGATAATGGCAAACCCGTTGAAAAGTGGGGACGCAAAGCTACAGGGGCTAAATTGGGCAATGATTCCAATATGCCAGCCAGTTACCGAATACGGCGGGAACCTCCGTCTATTCATTTTATTCCATGATAGGCAGGAGGTTTTTTTGTATGCAAAAATAAGCGGGATAGAATCAGAGTGTTCGTTTTATAGCACACCGGATGCAACAAACGTGAGCTGATACACTTGAATTAAAAGGAGTCGTAAACCAAAGATGAAATTAAAAAATCGAAGAATGTTATCTTTACTGATGGCAATCGTTATGGTCTTGACGATGCTGCCTTTTCATTCCTTAGAAGTAAGAGCAGCGGCAACACCAACCCTTGATCTTGGCAATCCTGTTAGTGTAACCGGAACAACCTATCAGTCGCCCAATGCCGCATTTGGAAGCACAGGTGTCGTTGATGCAAATGGCGGATACTTTACTGTGGCGGTAAATAGTGGCTCAATTGCTGTTGGAACGCTTCCTAGCGGTATTACCGAGTTGACTAACGGCATAAAAATCAGCACCATTACTACGGACCAATCTACTTCTACAAACAGAGTGTTCAATTTTTCAAGCACTAATACTTATGAAGATATTCAAGCTGTCATACGAAATCTGACATTTGCACAAGTTTCAGGGCAAACCCAAACGGTCACAGTTAATGTAACGCCAGGGGCACCATTGGCCGATGGAAAAACCTCTGTACGTACATATAATGGGCGCCATTTTGTATATGTGGCTAGACAGAGTACCATGACTTTCAACGATGCTGTGACTACTGCAACGAGCAAAAACGGACATCTTGTAGAGCCGGCGGCAGGTGATGCTGGTGCTCAAGAAATACTTGCGATTGCCAGTATGTTTAAAGAATTTAAGAGTTTCTGGTCAGGAAGCTGGTACTTTATAAGCTTTATTGGCGCTACTAAAACTACAGATGCATCTAATTGGAGCACTTCTAATGGTGATAGCGCGACACACTATGTATCAAACATCGGTCAGCATACAAATCTTGAGTCAGCGCCTTATTATTACTATAACGGAGCCGACTACGTCCATCTTACACTTCTGCTAGACACCAATAATACTACAGTGCGATACTTAGGCGTAAATAATACACACGGTGGCGGCAGGCATATAAAGATCCGGGTGTTATTGTCGAATATAATCCCGGTGTCATCAGTAACATCATCACTGTCACAAAAGATATCGTACTTCCGGCTATGGTAGGCGGCGTAGCGATTAACGGGATCGCCAAGGTCGGCCAAACGTTGACGGCAGATGTTACGGGAATCACGTATATGCCAAGTACGACGGGCAACGTACCGACCTTCCAGTGGTATCGCAATGGGGTCGCTATAACGAACGCCACTGGTTCAAGCTACACGTTAACCGGTGACGATGTAGGTGCAGCCATTACGGTTGTGGTATCCGCCGACGGTGTGCATGCGGCAGGCGGCGTGACGAGCACGGCGACGGCGAAGCAGTCGCCCAAGCGGATGGAGCGGCGGCTCCAACCCATGTCACTTTGGACGCAAGTGCGCAGACGCTGTCGTGGAACAATGTAGAAGGATATCCCAACGCTTCCGATTATGAGTATTCGCTGGATGGCGGGATAACATGGACGACAGCAACTGCCAATCCGCAGACGCTGACAAGCGTGCCGAATCCTGTATCCAACGCCAAAGTCCGCGTAAAAGGAGGCATCGGCCGGGCTCCTGGTATAGCCAGTACGGTCGCTCTTCCGACTATGAGTGGCGGCTGTCGGGATCAGCGGAGTTGCCAAGGTTGGTCAAACGTTGACGGCTAATGTTACGGGAATTACTTATACGCCGAGCACGACGGGCAACGTGCCGATCTTCCAGTGGTATCGCAATGGGGTTGCTATACCAAACGCCACCGGTTCTAGCTACACCTTGACCGCTGATGATCTCGGTGCAGCCATCACCTTGAAGGTCACCGCCGACGGTGTTCATGCGACAGGCAGTGTAACGAGCGCGGCGACAGGTGCGGTAGCCCCAGCGGATGGAGCGACGGCTCCGGAAGCGCCTGTGGAAGCAAGCAAAACAACAACAAGCATTACGCTGCAGGCCGTTTCCGGACAGGAATACAGCAAAGACGGCGGCGTGACGTGGCAGGATAGTCCGACGTTCAGCGGACTGACGCCGAACACCGAATATACGTTTGTAACACGGGTGAAAGCGACGGCGACTCAGAATGCGTCTGCTGCTAGCGCAGGAACAACGATTCGTACAGTGTCCGGCAACGCGGACTTAAGCGGCTTGACGCTGTCGAGCGGCACATTAAGCCCGGCATTCGGAGCGGGCACGACAAACTATACCTCGAGCGTATCCTATGGAGTGAGCAGCACGACGGTGACGGCAACCGTGTATGATTCCGCCCATGCTACAGTGACGGCGAACGTATACAACAGCGCAGGCACGTTGGTAAAAGGTCCGATTACGTTGACGAACGGCGTTGCTTCGGATTCAGCCGCCGCTGAGCGTGGGCACCAACACGATCTGGGTGGTTGTAACGGCGCAGGACGGCACGACGCAAACGTACACCGTGACGGTGACGCGTAGGTCGGACACAGACTCTTCCTCCTCCGGCCCGGGTTCAACCGGCGGCTCCGGTGGAGGCAAAGCAGTAGCGGCGGCGGCGGCGGCACAACGGACATAGGGTTCCGCGTCATTGTGAACGGCAAGGAGTATGAACAAATCGCAACGGGTTCTTTAACGAAGGAGAATGGACAGAACGTACTAACGGCTACGGTGGATGCGGCCAAATTGGCGGCTCAGCTTGCGCAGGAAGGCGACAAGCCGGTCATCATCATCCCAGTGGCGACCGTTAGTGCGGACAAAGTGACCGCGGTGCTGACCGGGGACGCAGTGAAAGCGATGGAAAACAGATCGGCGATTTTGGAAGTGCAGACGGCTAACGGAAACTATAAGGCGCCTGCTTCGCAAATTGCCATCGACCGCTTGTCGGCGCAGCTTGGCGGGCAAGTGAAGCTGTCGGATATCGTTGTTCATGTAGATATCGCGAAGAGCGATGCAGCGAAGGTTCAACTCGCGGCAAGCACAGCTGAGAAAGGGAAGTTCAGCGTCGTTGTACCGCCGGTAGATTTCACAGTAAAGGCTTCCTACAATGGCAAAGACGGTGGAAGTGGACAAGTTCAACGCTTATGTTCAGCGTGAAATTCCGCGCCGGACGGCATCGACATGAGTAAGATTACGACGGCAACCGTGCTTTTGGCGGACGGAACGGTGTATCATGTACCAACTTACATTACGGTCCGCGGAGGAAAGTATTACGCGGTTGTAAGCGGCTTGACAAATAGCACATACACCTTGATTTGGCACCCGATGACGTTCGCAGACGTGGAAGGGCATTGGTCGAAAGATGCAGTGAACGACATGGCGTCGAGGCTCATTGTTAATGGGGTAGATGAGGTTCGTTACAACCCGAATGCAGCCATCACACGGGCGGAGTTCGCGGCCATTATCGTAAGAGCGCTGGGTCTCCCTGAGAACGGTAAAGTTACGGCATACAGCGATGTGAAGTCCGGCGACTGGTTCGTCGGCGCGGTAGCGAAAGCCCAGGAGTATGGCATCATTGAAGGTTACGAAGACGGCACGTTCCGTCCGGCGAAGACGATCACACGCGAAGAAGCGATGGCTATGATCGCGCGGGCGATGAAGCTGGCGGGACTTGATACGAATGTCGGCAGCACGGACGTTACATCTGCACTTGCTCCGTTTGCGGACAGCGCATCGGTATCCGCATGGGCGAAGCAAGCGGTCGCAGCTGCGGTAAAGAGCGGATTGGTCCAGGGCCGGGAAGCGGGACTGAAACCGGCGAGCGAGATTACCCGGGCCGAGACAGCCGCTATGGCGCAGCGGATGCTGATACAAGCGAAGCTGATCGATAAGAGAAATTCCAAATAGAATAACCGCAAGTCAAAGACGCGCTTCATTACAAGGGCTTATCCCTTGAAGCGCGTCTTCTTTATTTTTACGGAGCGATTTCTTCCAGCATCTTCTCACGCGTTTCAATCATCTTCAAAGCTAACAGCGCGCCAATGACGGCAACCGCCGCAAACAGCAGAAAGACAGAGGTGATCCCTTCGGCGCCTAACACGAACCCGACGATCGTCGGCGCAATGGCCGAGGCCAGACGCGACCATGCGGTGGCAAAGGCGGTGCCGATCGCCCTGATCCGGGTCGGATAGATTTCGGGAGTATAAAGATAGAGCAGCACGGTGATCGTCCCCATGACGCCATAGGCGGAAGACCCAAGGTACATGACGCTTTCGGCCGACTTGGCTCCGTTCGCCCACAGAATGACAAGCAGAATACCTGCGAGGATAAAGGCCGCCGCAGCCCAGTTTTTCCGGCCGACCTTATCAATCAGAAAGGCGCAGGCCAGCACGGCGGCCGTCTGAATGATATTCGATATGGAAGCGGCGTGCAAGGATTCCTGCAGGGGAAGATGATACACGGTTTTATATAGACTAGGGAGCCAGTTATTTAATCCGTTGGAGACAAAATAAGCCGAAAACCACAGTGTCCACACAATGAAGGTTCGGTCATGCGGTAAAAGGGGAGAACAGTTCATTCCACCGGCCTTTGGTGATCGCTTGAGGCGCGGCCATGGAAGCAGGCATACGCTGATCGGTGCTTGCTTCAATCTCCTGAATGACACGATCGGCTTCGTCGAGCCTGCCTTTGGAAATCAGCCAGCGGGGAGACTCCCGCAAGGTAAACAGAAGCGAGAAGACCAGGATTCCGCCGACCCCGCCGATGAGAAACATCCACTTCCAACCCAAGCTCGGAACCACCAGGGATCCGACCTGCGCACTAATCATTAACCCAAGCGGGAAGATCAGCTCATACAGCATAAAAAAGCGCCCCCGCCCGTGAGCCCGCGAAAGCTCATTGATGTATGCCGCAGCAACCGGCACTTCGCCGCCGATCCCGATCCCCTGCACGAAACGATAGAGCAGCGACGTATTGAAATTGCCGGCAAACATACAGGCGATGCACATGACGGACATCAAAAAAATCGTATATTTCGCGCTGTACAATCTTCCGAAGCGCTCTGCCAGCCAGCCGAAGAAAATCGCCCCGACGGCTTGTCCAAGGTAACCGGCGCCAATAATAATGCCGATTTGCCCCGGCGTCAGCTTCCATAGCTCAATGAGGACTGGCAGCACGAAAGCAAGGGACAACGAATCGAAAGCATCGAAGAACGTGGCGCTGCCCATCACGACGCGCGGCTTTAGATGCCAACGGGAGAAGGGGACGCTTTCCATGCGGGCAATGAGCTCCGAAGCAGCGCCGGATAATTGAAATTTCTCTGAATTCCCGGGAACTTCCGCCGGAAGCTCCGCAGCTTGCTTGTTCAATTCCACATTCATACTACCCCTCCATTGAATAGGGATACAAAGAAACCAAAATTGCAACCGCTTTCATATGCCGTTAAAAATAGGACCGGCTCCCGAACCGGGTTCATTAAGTCCTGGCCGCAGTCGTGCCCCGGCCGATGTATTCCATTTTGAATACGACGTCTTTTTTCTGATTTGCTTCCCCTGCATGATATCCAGGAGAATGGAAGTGGCTTTCTTACCGATCCCGACCAAATCTACATGAACCGACGACAGGGAAGGGGTGATGAATTCGGAAATCGGAACATCGTCCGCGCCGACTACGGATAAATCCTCGGGTACCGTAAGCCCGATCATGGTAGCCGCTTTCATCACGCCTATGGCCAAATAGTCCGAAGCGCATACGACCCCGGTAATTTCTTTATGGTCTTTTAAAAAGGAAGCCATTCCTCTTGCCGCTTTCAGCACATCAAATTCATCGATCTCGAAGACGTTGCCGGTCGAAGCATCCAGTCCGAGCTCGCGCATCCGGCTTTGGTATCCTCTCAAGCACCTTACGCTGTGCATGGAGCTCATCGGTCCGTTCATCATCCCAATGTTTCGATGCCCCAGCTCATAAAGCGCGCCGACCGCTTGCCGGATTCCGTCCTCATCGTCGGGACGCACGCAGGGGAAGGGGATTCCTCCAAATAGCTCCCCACGACAACGATGGGCAGGCCGATGCTTTGCAGCCATTCCAGACTTAATTCCTCATGGCGGGGTGAGAACAGGATTACCCCGTCTACCGCTTGGGTTTCCAGCGGCCGCTTTTGCTGCGCGGAAGTGAAGGACATTAACATATTGTAATCCGTTTGATCAATACCTTTGGCTATACCTTCCAGGACGGTGGAGAAAAACGGGTTATTTAAAATAAACGAACCCCTCGGAACGACCACGGCAATATTGCCCGTTGTCCGTTTCACGAGCCCTCTTGCGCCTAAATTGGGGCGGTAGTCCATTTCTTCTATCACTTTACGGATCCGCTCCGCCGTATCGGCCCCGACACCGGGCTTGCCGCTTAATACACGGGATACCGAAGCCGTTGACACGCCTGCTGCGCGTGCCACATCTTTTATACTTACAGTCAAAGGACATACCTCCGCGGGTCAAGTATAGATCTTTAATAATTATACACCAGCCCCGCTTAAATACTACAGAGGAGTGGTCGCGGGAAGCCCCGCAACCACTACCGGACTTGGCTGCGATTCAGCTGACCCCGATTAAGCCTACTTTTTGCAGGCCTTGGCGGATCTCCTCTTTTTCCTGCTCCGTCAAAGGCAGAACGGGACGTCTCGCAAGGGAGCCGCTGATCAATCCGCGTTGGAACATGGCTTCCTTCATGCGCAAATGCGAGGTGGAGGAGGGCTCATCCATTTTGTATACGGCATGTTTGAGTTCAAAGATCCGGTCATACACTTGATTGGCGGCCGCCAAATCTTGTTTTTTAACCGCTTCCACGAGTTGTGCAATTAAATCCGGAACAAAGCGGCCGAAGCCGACGAGTGCGCCATCGATCCCTTGAATGAGGGTAGGGAGCAGGTATTCGTCATGGCAGGTCAGCGGCGAAACATCCGGGGCATGCTTTTTCAAAGCGCGAACATCGACTTCATACTGCGCCATATCCCTTTGGCCGATTTTAAATGAAACGACATTCGGAATTTCCGCCATTTGCAGCAATTGATTGGTTTTATAAGAGGTCTTCGTCCAAGTAGGGTATTGGTGAACGATAATGCCAATGTTAATAGCAGCGAGCTACGTCTTTAAAGAATTGAACGGGCGATTCCGGCTGCATGCCGAATCTTAACCAGGAGTGCGGCGGCATGAGCAGAATGCCTTCTCCGCCCGCATTTTCGACCGCTTGAGCATGCTGGATAGCTTCGATAGTGCCCTCGGCGGATACGCCGGAAATGACGGGAATGCGGCCCTTTAATTCGTCGGCGGCAATACGTACGGCTTCCGCACGCTCTTCGGGAAGCAGGGTCATAATTTCCCCGGTGTGTCCGTTAACCACGATCCCCTTGATCCCTTCATGGCTCGCAACCCAGCGGACCAATTTCCGGAATGCCGGCTCGTCGATCGAGTAATCGTCCTTGAAAGGGATAAGAACTGCCGGAAATACACCGCTCCACTTTGCTTTGTTTTTCATTTCTAAATCCTCCTTGGTTAAGAAATAGGATATAGTAAACGTTTACGTAACCATACTAATTGAAAACGGATACATTGTCAATGGGTTTTTAACAAAAGTGGTCAAATATTTCGAATTTAAGGTGAATCTGTATCAAATGTGAAGTTAATAAGGGATAGAATCGGGCGGATTTTAGCAAAAATCAATAGTAAACGTTTAAGTTGCAGTTCTGTCTGGCGACAGGGTCGCTTGCTTTTAAAAGGGCCGCTTCACCTGGTCATCGGCGGACTCCATTAAGCAAAGGGCAGGTTCATCTGGGATCTTCTGCATTAATGCCGTGAGGAATAGAACAGCAACTTATCGAAAGTTCCTATGTTCTATAATCAAAGACGGAGAGGAATCAAAATGAATGGAGGATTAAAAGTATGAATAATTCATTAAGCGACAACAGCACAAAGGCAATGGAAATATTAAATCGAATGTTTACAGCCGAAATGGAATTTATGCGTTCGGATGGAACTGACTTCAGCGGTATTCGATCAGCCTTTCACCCCGATATCGTGGTTCATGAACCTGCATCGCTTCCTTATCCAGGCGATTGGTGTGGTTATGAAGAGCTCGGAAGACTCTTTAATACTATGCATAATACGTGGAGTTCCATGAACGTCGAGAACATGATAGCTACACTAGATGGTGATACCCTTTTTATGGGGGGGACTTTAGTGGCTAAGGCAAGACAAACTGAAAAAGAAATCCGGTTGCCTTTCGCTCAAATCTTAAAAATGAAGGACAATTTAGTTATAGAAGGATTTCCTTATTATTTCGACACTGCTTTGATTAACTCAGCACTTGGTCATGCAGTAGATGTTCAATAAGAGCTGCTCGAATTTGTCTGGTTAAACGGAGGCTTGAAATATAGAGCCGGCCCAAACCACGTTAAAACATACTTCGTGGTTTGAGCCGGTTTGTTGAGTTGCGGTGGCCGTCATATTTTTCGTTTTCGAGGTAAAAACAAGGCGACAACCGCGCCGATGAGGATACCGAGCGCCGCCACATAAATAGCCGTCCGATCGCCTTCAGCTAATGCTTCGCGAAGAGCTTCACCCGTCATTCCCTGAATGCCCGAGTTGGCGATGGCAATCAAGATGGCAAGCCCGATGGCATTACCGATGTTTAAAGTGGTTGACGCTATTCCGGACGCTACGCCTTGATCCTCCGGGGCTACGCCGTTAGAAGCAGCGATCCACATGCCGGTCCAGGTGATGCCCTGGCCGATGCCGGAAATAATGAGCCCCGGAACGATCATCAAATAGTCGCTGCGCCGGTGTACGCTCCTAACGGAATCAGTAGAGTCCCGACAATTCCGATCATCATGCCGACAAGCGGCGTGCTTCGTGCCTCCAAGCGGGTCGCCAGCCGTTCGCCGAGCTGAGTGCCTGCTGCAATCGCCAATGAAGGAATGATGAAGGCAAGCCCGGTTTGCAGAGCACTGTATCCGTGCACGTTCTGGAATAAGGTCGTCAGGAAGTAGGGTAAAGCGCCGAACGTGCCCATGTAGATGAAGGTTATGACCATGCTGGTAATCAAGTCTGCGGTTACGAAAAAGATGTATCGACATTAAAGGAGCAGTACTGCGTATTTCGATAAGGGCGAAGATCGACAGGAGGATCAGGGAAAGTACGGCACTAATGATAATTTCCCGGGAAACCCAGCCCAATTCGGGTCCCTGTACAAGAACATATACTAGAAGAGTAGCGCCTGCGGTTACGGTGGCGGCGCCCGGTACATCAAAATGACGCTTTTGATTCCGCTGCTCGTCGCGGGGAATAACGAACAGCGCGGCTAGTGCAACGATTCCCGCTAACGGAACGTTAACCAAAAAGACCGCTTCCCAGCCGAACGCATTGGTCAATACTCCACCCAAGATAGAGCCGATCGTCAGTCCGCTGGCGCCGGCGCCGCCCCATACGGCAAGAGCGCGGTTGCGACGCGGACCTTCCTCAAACAACCGGTTGATCAGCGATAACGTGGCCGGAAATAGGAACGCCGCTCCTATACCTTGGATGGCACGGGCTATAATGATGACGAGCGGATCCCAGGCCAAACCTCCCAATAGAGACGAAAGCGCGTAGAGGACCAACGCGAAAATAAACATTCGTTTTTGTCCGAGCAAATCGGCGACGCGCCCTCCAAGAAGCAGGAAGCCCCCACAGAAAACAGTGTAGGCACTGACCACCCATTGCAGTGACTGTTCCGAGAAGCCGAGACCGTGGCCGATCTCAGGCAAAGCTACGAACACGATATTGATGTCGAGCCCGTAGATAAGCTGGGCTAAAGCGAGAAGCGCCAAACTCCATCCCATGGCCTGCTGCTTGACGGCAGTGAATTCAGATGAAGAGGGGCAAAGCCGTGCTTGTTGATCGGTAGACACGAGCGTATCACTCCTTTAATTCAAATATTTTTGAAATGTTCTAAGTCATTATATTTCAAAATTATTTGAAATGTCAACAGGTTTCATGAGGAGCCGAAAGCTTATCTCTGCAAAATGGTTACCAATCGCTGTAAGGATATGTTGAATTTCCGTTGTCACAAATCAGAGCCTTGCGTTGTTATATGTGCAAAACCTAAAAGGAGCTGGGGAAAGATGAATCGAGGAACAGAGAGTAAGAAACAAGAAATTTTAAAAGCTTACCAGTTCAGACATGCTTGCAGGGCATTTGACACGAGCAAAAAGATTTCGGATGAAGATTTTCACTTTATTTTGGAGACTGGAAGATTATCCCCAAGTTCAGTTGGCCTCGAGCCTTGGAAGTTTGTCGTGATCCAGGACGCAGCACTTCGCGAAAAATTAATACCTGCAACCGCCGGTGCCCAGGGACAACTGCCTACGGCCAGCCATTTTGTAGTTATATTGGCCAGACAAGGCTTGAGGCATGATTCGGCTCACGTGATCAAAATGATGAAAGACATTCATCATATGCCTGAAGAAGTCGTGCAGCATGTTTCCGGTCACTATAAATCCTTCATTGAAACAGAACTCGAAGATAACGATCGTCTCCTATTTGAATGGGCATGCAAACAAACCTATATCGCATTGGGAAACATGATGACAGCCGCACTCAAATTGGCATTGATTCCTGCCCGATCGAAGGTTTTGATAAAGTGCGGGTGACCTCTATTTTACAAAATGAGGGTATCCTTAACGTGAGCAATTTCGGTGTAGCCTGTATGGTCGCTTTCGGGTATCGGCAGGAGGATCCCAAACGTCCAAAAGCAAGACAACATCTCGATGAGATTGTTGAGTGGCGATAAACGGCCCGTACAGGCGGCTTGAGCTTAAGAATGGGGGTTGCTGACAGCGGCTCCTTTTTTGTGGTACTAATAACGGGGCAAGATTGTGGTAAAATATGGTGAAGAATACTTGAGGAGGATTAGATGTCTTTATGAACTTCAGGCATGTACTTGAATCCGACTATATACCGGTGATTTCCGTAATCAATGATTGGTGGGGCGGCCGGCCTATGGCCGACATGCTGCCAAAATTATTCTTTCAGCATTTTCAAGACACAAGCTTTATAGCCGAACAAGAGGGCCAAGTCATTGGATTCTTAATCGGGTTTGTCTCGCAAACCATTCCGACTGAAGCATACGTTCACTTTATTGGTGTGCATCCTGATTGCAGGAAAGATGGAGTTGCAAAAGATTTATATCAGATGTTCTTCGAGAAGGTTCGGGAGAAGGGGTGTAACGTGGTTCGTTGCGTCACATCTCCGGTAAACAAGTCATCAATAGCTTTTCACACACGTATGGGATTCCAGATTGAAAAAGGAACCGGTGAGGTTGATGGTATACCAGTTGCAATTAACTATGATGGGATAGGGCAAGATCGAGTTTTGTTTGTAAAAGAACTGTGATCCTCGTAGAAACCCAAAGTTACCCGAAATAGTTGAAGTACAGGGAGGTATTATGAACTCGGAGAATGATAAAATTTTACCAGCTGAATGGAAGGCACGGGATGACAGCTG
Organism: Paenibacillus sp. P25; assembly: GCA_024704175.1. GTDB lineage: Bacteria > Bacillota > Bacilli > Paenibacillales > NBRC-103111 > Paenibacillus_G. The sequence continues at coordinate 5,104,490 of CP085629.1, read as the reverse complement.
GGACATCGTTACGCGCAAAGCTGCAGCGACAGGCGCTCTGCCGCTCGGTACTGTGCTGACAATAGCCGCCACAGGCTCGGAAATGAATTCAAGCTCTGTCATTACGAACTGGGAAACGAAAGAGAAATTGCTCTGGGGTACTCCTTATGCGTTTCCTAAGTTTTCGATTCTAGATCCGGCACATACGGCTTCCTTACCTGCAAATCAAACCGTCTACGGCATGGTCGATATTATGTCTCATGTATTCGAGCAGTATTTTCATCATGTGACGAATACGCCAGTGCAGGACAGCTTCTGTGAAACCATTCTTCGCACCGTAATTGAAACGGCACCTCGGTCGCTTGAAGATTTGCAAAATCTAGAAGAGAGGGCCACCATTCTCTACAGCGGTACGATGGCTCTCAATGGCGTGTTAAGAATGGGTATTCTCGGCGACTGGGCAACCCATAACATGGAGCATGCCGTTTCGGCGGTGCATGACATTCCGCATGGCGGGGGCCTGGCCATCCTGTTCCCGAACTGGATGACCTAAACGCTGGACGCTAACGTAGCGCGGTTCAAACAATTCGCACAGCGCGTCTTTGGTATCGAAGCCACAGGCAAATCCGACCGTCAAGTCGCTGAAGAAGGAATCGCGGCGCTTCGACAGTTCTTCAATTCCATTGGCGCGCCAGCCCGATTGGCCTATTACGATATCGACGACTCCTCCATCGAGCTGGTGGCCGATAAGGCGATGGTGTACGGAGACTTCGGCAACTTCAAAAAGCTGACTCGCGACGATGTCGTGAACATTTATCGCATGTCCTGTAAGCGGGGCAGGCTGGAAAAAGGAGTGCAGGCCGCCGAGGGCGGTCTAAACTGGTCCCCATAGTCTAGACACTTTGAAAAAAGTGTTTAGGCTGTGGGGGCCTTTTTGTATACTGGAATTAGCTATAGGGGGCGGGCAAAATGAGCAAGAAACATTTTAATCCAAGCGAACGGGAACAATTATCAGCAAACCCATATGTTCTGCGGGTAAGCGAGAAGTCGATCACTTATGCCGATGAATTCAAGCGTCTGTTTATCGATCAATATTTACTGGGCCGGACACCCAGGGAGATTTTCGAAGCGAACGGATTCGATGTAGAGATGCTCGGAATGAAACGGGTGGAGCAATGTGCCGACCGGTGGAAGAAAGCGTACGAGAAGGACGGTATCATCGGATTGGCGGACTCGCGCAAGGAAGCTGCCCTGCGTCCTTCAAAACGCCCCTTGTCCAAAGAGGAGATCATCGCGAAGCAGGAGGCCAAAATCAGGCTCCTGGAGGAGCAACTGGCATACGTAAAAAAGTTAGACAAGAACGAAAGGAGGCTGTTAGCAAACGGAAAAGACCTAAACCCGAGTGAGTGTTTTGAGCTGATCCGGCATGTGGTGAAGAATGGCCGTGAGCGAATGACACGTTATTTTTGTGACCTGCTTGGCGTGTCTCGTTCGGGATATTATAACTACCTCCGTTCCGCAGACAAACGACTGGCGCGTAAGCAGGCGGACGAGAAGGCAGGCGACCTGATCAAAAAGGCGTTTCATAAGCGGGGCTTTAAGAAGGGCTCTCGGTCCATTAAGATGACCCTGGAGCAGGAGTACCATACGGTTTACAATCTGAAGCGGATTCGAAGACTGATGCGCAAGTTTAACCTTGTATGCCCGCATCGGAGAGCGAATCCTTACCGCCGGATGGCCAAGGCTACTCAAGAGCACCGCACACTTGAAAACATGCTGCAGAGGGATTTCAAGAAAGGCATTCCCGGCCTCGCACTGCTAACCGATATTACATACCTTCCGTACGGCAATTCTCAGATGGCGTATTTTTCGACCATTCTGGATGCATCCACAGGTGAGCTTCTGGCTCAAAATCTATCCCCCACCCTTCATCTGCCTCTGGCCACTGAAACCGTGGAGCCGCTAATGAAACAGAAGCGTTTTAAGCTCCATAAGGAGGCCTTCATCCATTCCGATCAAGGCGGCCACTACACCAGCCCTATCTACCAGAATCTATTAAAATCCAAAGGGCTCGGACAATCCATGTCCAGGCGAGGAAACTGCTGGGATAATGCCCCTCAAGAATCTTTCTTCGGTCATATGAAAGACCATGTAAAAAGCCGGGACTGCAAGAATCTCGCAGAGTTAGAACGTGAAATTAAGCGATACATTCGCTACTACAACCACTACAGGTACCAATGGGGATTAAAAAAGATGACTCCTGTGCAATACAGGAATCATCTCTTGAGTGCTGCTTAATCCTCTTTTTCAAGTGTCCTTGACAAGGGGTCCAGTTTAGTCATGGGCTCCTTTTTTTGATATTTTTTGGGGTGACTTTGTGAGGATGTTTACCACGTCGCATGCGCAAATGTTCTTAAACAAACAGAAAGGCCCTATTCTACCACTTTCTATTAGGATAATTGTCAATTAGGTGAGATACCTTTTTTTATATTTTTATCTTTATCATCGCCTTGGTCGTCATCTTCTTCTTTTGTTTCTTTCTGTTCTTGGAATTCAATTCTTGTTTGACCCGTAATGTAATCAAAGGGGTTATACCTGCTGTCAGGTATTTCTTTCTTAATAAGCGTTTTGATCATGATGTAAGTGATTAAAATAAAGACAGGCACGATTAAAGACAACAATAGAATTGATGAAAAATCCATGATTGATCCTCCAGGGGTTTCAGAGTAATCTTTTCAGTTAATACGATGCGCACCAATTTAGGTTCCATCAAAGTGTGTTTGCAACATTTTCGCTACCTCTATCATCGGTTCTAGTCGGCATCGTAATCCCAATTGATCCAGTCTTTTATCCGTCAGGGATAATGGAGGTTGGGTAACGAAACTCTAGATCATAGCCGCGGCAATTGGTCTGTTCTGCATGCAGCTCGCCGAAAAGGTTGAAGCCGGTGATTCACCCAAATGTTGAATGAATTCCTTATCTGGAAAGTTGTTGGGCCGGAGTAAACATATAGATTCTCAGTAAAATAGTCGCCAAACTGACTATCAAGGATAGGACTCCCACCAGGACGACATAGGGTGTACCCATTTCTGATATAAATAACCCGCCTACGGCTGCACCCAATGTTGTTCCCACGTTACAGGCTGAGATAAATAATCCATTGGCGAAATCGGGCGCTTCGGGAGCTGCAGACGCAATCAAATATTGATTAATATTTGCCATGATCCCTCCGGCTAATATTCCCCAAATGAAAGTTAAAACTTCCATGGGTACGGTAAACTGTCCTGTGAAGAATAAAATGATGTAAACGGCACCCAATAATAAAGGAAAAGATACTATAGACTTCATGGCATGATGGGTAAGTAACCTTCCCGCGACAATGTTTCCAATGATATTGGCTCCGCCGAAGATGAACAACGTTAAACTGATGGTGTTCGGAGACAGATTCGTTACGGTTTTCAGATATTCGGCAAGGTAACTATAAACCCCAAATACAGCAGAGTTTAATAAAATGACAGTCACGATGGAAATCCATACCATAGGTTTTTTTAATACGGAAAGCTGGGTACCGTAAGAAAGTCTTTTTCAACAGGCATAGTTGGTACAAACATCGAAGTAGCAATGAATACAATACAATTAACAATAGCAAAGAAGGCCATCGCCATTTCATACGAAACGGCACTTTCAATAAAACTTGCGATCGGTACCCCGGCTACCATACCGGCAGATACTCCGATAAATACTTTGGAAACCGCTTTTGGAGCTTCTTTTTGACTTACGGAGGAAGCGACCACGGTAAATGCCAAAGAACAATAAATGGGATGGAAAAAGGCTGGAATGATCCGTGCCATTAATAGAATGGTAAAGTTGGATGTAAATATGGATACCATGTTCCCCAAAACGAAAACTCCCAATACAAGCAACATGACCTTCTTACGATTGATCCCGGAAAACAATAAAGGCGACGTTGGTCCGGATACGGCAATCGTAAAAGCAAAGAGACTTACAAGCCATCCTGCTTTTGTTATGCTGACATGAAAGTGATCAGCAATGGAAGGCAATAACCCAATAACCCCCATTTCGGTATTTAAGATGCCGAATACGCCTATGGTTAATATCAGCAGGAGCAAGTTGTTTTGTTTGGCCAAAATAATATATACCTCCAAATTCTCGGTAAAGAATGAATAGAGCTCTCCGAACTCGCGACCGATAGGGTCTGTATGATCGTTAAATCCAACAGGTGCTCCTCGATCGTCAGAGCAGGCGGGTTGCCCTCAAAATCCGCATAGTGCTGCTATATTTGTTGAACGACGGATCGAATTGACGATTGATGCATTCTCGAAATCTGTCCATAATTTATTATAGAAGCATAAACAAAACAATCGTTAATTTCATCGGTTTCGTTGTATAAACAACAACTCAATTAAAATTGTTGACGATCTGAAGAAAAAACTTATAAGCGCTGGAATGAACTTGAAGCGATTTTCCAAGTGTTGACATGGAGATTCAGCGCATGTTAGCATTGCATTAACTGATACGAACGGAGGGGTTACGTGTGTTAAACTAATTCTTCGATTTTCTTTGCACAATGAATCCAATAGTGATTTAGGGCTATTTTGTGTGCATAGTAATCGAAGAATGGTTTGCCTTCACGGTAACCTGGTTTAGTTATATGCGTTTGGAGGTAGGGTCAACTCTATCTCTATGCCGCATAGACTGGATTTGAATAAGAGGGAATGAACCCTTCTTTTTCGATTACTGCGTGCACAGGCCAATAGCCTGTGTTTTTTTGTATATAAGCATTGGAGGGTTCCAAATGAACGAACGATTAATACAAGTAGATGGAATTCATTTATGTACGGAGAGCTTCGGAAACCCGGTGAACCCGGCCATTCTGCTGATTATGGGAGCCCAATCCTCCATGATTTGGTGGGAGGAAGAATTCTGCCGGCGTTTAGCAGATGCAGGGCGCTTTGTTATTCGTTATGATAACCGCGATGTTGGACGTTCAACCACTTACGAGCCTGGTCAACCGGGTTATACTTTTGAGGATATGGCGGATGATGCCGTTAGGGTATTGGATGCTTATGAGATTGGGCGAGCGCATATCGCAGGCATGTCCATGGGCGGTATGTTGACTCAAATGATTGCTCTGCGGCATCCGGAGAGAGTTCTAACCATTACCCTCCTATCAACGTCCAATTTTGCTCCGCATCTCCCCCGATGGAGGAACGGATTATGGATTTTTTCTCGAATATGGGGGGGATGGATTGGTCCAACGAACAATCGGTAGTCGAATTTGCTATTCATAGATCAAGAATCCTGGCAGGTTCAAAGCATCTTTTTGATGAGAAAAAAGTTCGCGTTTTGGCTGAAAAAGAATTTGCAAGAGGCGACCGTATAGCCAGCATGACCAATCACGCCTTGCTGACAGGCGGAGAATCCTATTTAGTTAGGACGAATGAAATCAATGTACCCTCTCTGGTTGTACACGGTACTGAAGATCCCATTATCCCTTATGAGCATGGGGAAAATCTTGCTAACGAAATTCCGGGTGCGGTTTTGCTGACATTGGAAGGTACGGGGCATGAACTTCACTATGATGACTGGGATTTAATAATCCATTCTATTTCAAAGCACACTTCACTACCAAATTAGTTCAGGAATTGGATGAATGAAACGGGAGCAAGCGGTCATGCGGCTCCCGTTTTTTATCGTGAATGTGAATGGAACGGCTATGCCTTTCGTCCTGTCACAATCTTCACAGGAGGAAACATCAGCCAGTGCGGCCCTATGACGTTCACTTGGACAGCGCCGTGCCGTTCGAACGCTTCCGCATACTCCTGCACGTGCCGGAAATCAAGAAGGGCGAAGCGGCCGCCGTCCTTCAGCACGCGCATGATCTCGCCGATCGCCTGATCCCGTTCCTTGCGGGTCGGAATATTATGAATGGCCAGGCTGGAAACGACGACGTCGAATTCGCTATCTGCAAAAGGCATGCTCCTCGCATCCCCGTTCACGATTTCCACTCGCTCCGCTACGCCTTCGATAACGGAATTTCTCCGCGTCGTCTCAGGATCGTTCCCCGACTGGTCCTGCTTGTTCCAAATATCGACGCCGACCGCTTGGCCTGTGGTCAGCCTGCCGGCCGCCGCATTCAGGACAAGCCCCCGGCCGCGACCGACATCCAGCACCTTCTCATCCCCGCGAAGCGCAACTAGATCCAGCGGCCTTTCCCGCTCGTGGAATTTGCCTGCCTTGCTGCTCCAAATCATGTACAATGCCTCAATTATGACGACCAGAAATGAAACCGTACAAACGACTTCAACAAGGGTTCCCAACCAGTGCAGCCGCCCCGGCAAATCCATGAAAGCGAGTATAGCAAGAAACAGAAATCCGGCTCCCATCAGCAGCAGGTTCCGTACGACGCCGGGAGCGTCGATGCCATAGTCGCCCCGTCTTTGGAGCTGCTCCATTCCCATCACCTCGGAACGATTTTATGGTTAACATCCCCAATGGTAGCATAACTTGGTGAAGGAGAAATCGTATCAAAATCCTAGGAAGGTACTACCAAATCCGGCTCTCCTTACGAACCCTATGTTACAGAAGTTGGAATTAGGGGTAATAAAGCATTTCGGTTCCCGAATAACTAAGGAATCCGTCATAAGGGGGCGATGAGGTTGAATGCGCTTTGGACTCTTCGTACGAGGGTCCGGGATCATCTGGAGGCATTTTATCGGAACTATAAAGCCTGGCTAGCGAAATATCCTTTTATCCGGGTGGCGTATACGATTTTTTCGTGGCTCTCTCTGGCGGTGTTCGTCGTCAGCCTGTTATTTATGAGGGAATCGCGTACCCTGTTGGTCCAGTATTTATGGTCCTTCTATGTCCTGCTGCAATTCTGGTTTCTGTGCCGGAGCAAAACGCTGCCCTGGAAGCAGGTGGTCCTGTTCGTCCTTGCCGGCATCTTCGTCGTCATCCCGATTACGACGCTGACGCTTCAGGCTTTCCACAGCGTCTTTGGCGGGAGAACGTCCGATACGTGGTCCAACGCCGTTGTCACGCCGATTTTCGAGGAGCTATGGAAGCTGCTTCCTTTCGCCGTCTTCCTGTTCTTCTCGCGCCGGGCTTCTGCTTTGAGCCTGAGTGATTTTACCTTGATCGGTGCGGCGGCCGGAGTCGGCTTCCAGCTTATGGAGGAGCTTGCCCGGCGCTGGCTGAATTCGGGCATTATTGGGAGAACCTTCGGCTACAGCACTACGATGCTGGGCGGTGAAACGATCCACTGGGACTTGTTTGCGCTGTTCCCCGGACGGTTCGAAGAAAGCTTCTTTCCCACCATGATGTCGGTCGGACATCCCGTACATACGGCGATGATTACTCTAGCTTGCGGTATTGCTTACAGACTGAGGGCGCGTTGGGCACGATGGGCTTACCTGCTCCCCGCGCTCATGCTGCTCTGGTCGATACTCGACCACGCCGCCTATAACGGCCAGGGCAGACTGCCGCACTGGGTATTCGTCATTCACGGATGGACCGGGAGCGGGTACAAGACGCGACCGGTGTTTCTGATCCTGCTGGCGGCTTCGCTCTTCGCCGATTACCGCGCGCTGAACCGGATCCGGGAACGCCTTCCGGCACTGCCGGGAGAGCCGCCGCTCAATCCGTTCACGGAGCTGTGGAACATCACTCGCGCTCTCTTCCAGGATCGGGGAGATTCGGTTATTGGCTCGGCTTTTACCGGGAGCGGCGCGAGCTTGGCTTCAACTTGCTGTACGGGAATGAGGAAGCGGCCGGCAGGCGGGAGCGGGTTCAGGCGCAGATGAAGGTTTTTTACCGGGGGCTTACCGGGCTTGCCGCATTGCTGCTGGCGGCGGGTCTGTTCGCAGGCATGGCGGATTACTACCCGGGCGGCGATGAGGCGGCCTGCTTCGCTTGTTTGTTCGATTCCCTGCAGCATTGGTGGGACCGCCGCGAATGGTATGAGCAGGCCGCCATCCTGCTTGGCGCGCTCGCCTTATCGATGCTGTTCGTCGGATTCTGGCCGGCGCTTGGCACTGCCTTGACGGTGGGCTCCGTCTTCGGCGGCGGGCATACGATTGCGGATTATATCCGCGACCCGAGAAAGATGCTGACGCCTGAAAATGCGCTCGCCGTGGCGACCGGCATTCTCTTAAGCCGGATTCCCTTCGGCAGGGGGCTCGAATGGGCGGGGAAGAAAGGCCGCGGTTATATTCGAAGGCTCCTGGAAAAGCTGGGGAGGCGAAAGCCGGAGGTGGATATACCGGGCAAACCTCCGAAAGGTGACGGCCCCGGCCCGGGCCATCATCCGGACGAACCGGAGCATGCCCGGAAGCCGGATGAAGAGCGGGCCGACGATGGGAACGACGAGAGGGCGCCTGTGGCAGGGAAAAAGTACAATGGGGTCGAAATCGTAGATCATCGGGGCAATCCGCTGGGCGAGTTTGACGAGATCGATCTGAACAACAGGATTTTCTATGAAGACAAGACGGCCAAGGGTTTGGACCGCATCAATCCGCGTACAGGGCGACCCTCGCAGACACCGCAGGAATTTGCCGACAAGCAGATTCTCAAGAAGACGCGGGTGCGCATTCAGAATATGCTGGAAAAGGCGACCTCGACTCGTCCGACGCGCGGCGGATCTCCGGAAGTGCCCCATTTGGACGAAATCAACTCGATCCGCGATTTCGTATTCCGACTCGATGGCGATACCCCGGAGCTTCGAACCGCTGTAGAGAACAGCTTGAATCAGCTGAGATCCGAATATCCGGATTATACTTTTAAGGCTTTGTTTGGAGGGAAACCGTAATGTCGATCAGCGCTTTTATACCCGAGCCTGCAGACGATCTCGAGCGGCAGTTTCACATACCCGTCTCCACGGAGGCTTTCTTCGCGGAATGCTGGGAACCCGCTGCAGAAGAGTTGGGGCTGAGATGGGTGCCGGTCTTTTCCACCGGGATTGAAATCACGAAAGAGGATTTGCCGGAGGTGCTGGGTGAACTGAACCGGCTGAAGGAGTGGGCCTTGGAACAGTCCGGCGGGGAGCGGATGAAACAGCTGGTGAGCCGGATCGATCTGCTCCTGGCGGAGTCGCCCAGAGCGCTGCAGCGGGATGGGACTGCAGTCTATATCGGGTGAACGCATAGAAAGAAGCACGGCCGTCTTCTCAATACCACAGGGAAGGCGATCGTTTCGTTTCCGCATTCGGTGGTATAATGGCTAATATTGGGCCCCGATTTGGGGAAAAGGGAGAGGGATAACCGGATGAAGATGATTGATCTAAGCGTGCCGATCAGCCCTGCTATTCGCGAGCCGCCGCCGGCGAAGATCGAATACGCTTCGCATGAGGACGGGGCTCGGCAAGCGGCGGCCATCCTCGGCCTGAGGCCTGAGGATTTTCCCGAGAGCAAGGCATGGGCGACGGAAACGGTAACGCTGAATACGCATGCCGGTACGCATATCGATGCGCCATGGCATTACTGGCCGACATCGGAAGGGCGACCGGCAAGAACGATTGACGAGCCGCCGCTCGAATGGTTTTATTCCGACGGGGTGGTGCTCGATTTCAGCGCCAAGCCGCCGGGTTACGAGATTACGACGGACGATTTGATTGCCGAGCTGAGCCGGATCGGTTATCAGCTGAAGCCCCTCGATATCGTTCTGATCCGAAGCGATGCGGACAAGCGGCTATATCACGAGCATTATGCGTTCTCCCATGCCGGGGTGTCGGCCGATGCGACGCTGTGGTCGCTGGATCAGGGCATCAAGGTGGTCGGTACGGACGGCTGGGGCTGGGATATTCCGCTGAACCTGCAGGCCGAAGCGTATAAAAAGCAGCCGAGGGAAGGCGTCCTGTGGGCCGCGCATTATGCCGGCAAGGACCGGGAATACTGCCAGATCGAGAAGCTGGCCAATCTGGATCAAATTCCGAAGCCGTTCGGCTTCAAGGTCATCTGCTTCCCGATCAAGGTGGAAAAAGGCAGCGCCGGCTGGGCCCGCCCGGTTGCGATTGTGGAGGAGTAAGACGGAAAGTGAACCCTATAGGAGGCCGACTTCAGTGAGTCAACGCTATCGGATTACAAGAGCTTTTCAGGAACATGGGGATACAGAGCAGATTATATCCCTGGAAGAATGCAAGCAGTATTTTGCGTCCAAGCCCGATTTTACCTATACGCCCGTGTTCACCGTAGCCGGTGCCACGACCATGTCCATTGAGGGAGATTTCTTCCTGTGGAGCTATGGCGATAAACAGATCCCGTTCCGGCATTACCAAGGGGATCTTTATGTATCCGGCACCAATGAGGCCGTGATTCCCAAGATGCTGGAGGTTGCGAGTGACCTCCGGGCGGATGTGACGGAAGGGTAAGCGGGCAAGGGGAAAGGAGCTCCGAATATTTCGGAGCCCTTTTTCATTTTAAGGGAATTACTGCTTCAGCGCTGCCCAGCTTTCATATTCATGAACGGCATATCCGGCGAAAGGGGGCGCGGGCGCGGAGCGCATCGGCCACTTTCCCCAGCTCCTGCATCATCAGCGCTTGCCCTTTGCCGTAGAAGGTGATAGGCCCCTCGCCGCTCGGCTTCGTTTCCACGGAGACGATCACGGATCTTCCTTCTTTGCCCGCCTCATCCATTTCCGCCGCAATACTGCCCAGAATATCGCCGGCATTGTCGCGGTAAGCCATCAGGGTCGTTTGATCCAGCTTCCGAATCATCCAGTCGGATAGGGTCGTCCGCCCGCCGCGGCCGTCCGGTACGTTAAACCGCTCAAGCCAGACGGGCAGATCCGCCCCCGCAATGAGTCCGGGCGAATCCTTCTTGATCTCTTCGACAAAACCGCTTACCGTATCTCTCCATAATCCCAGCATCGTATCGGTGTCCTGCTGCCAAGCCGGCAGGGTAAAGGGCTCCACGTCCAGATGAATTCCTTGGAACCGGCGGTCCGGCTGCGCGCCGCACTATTGTAGCTCTTCACCCAATCGATCAGCTTGTACATTTTCCCCTGGCTGCCCGGCTGGATCCAGTCGGGGGCTCCTCCGAGCGCATGAACCTCCATGCCGAGCATGCCGGCTTTCGCAATAAAATCCCCGTATTCCTGCGCCGACAGATCCGGATCGATCTGCAAATAAATAAGATTGATGCGGTTGTCCCGAAGAAAAGAAAAAACCTCTTCCTCCTTTGTCAGAAGCGCATCGCTGTTCCACAGCCAGGTAGCCCTGATCCTTGGTTGCCCGCCGGGCGCTTCGGCTAAATTGGGACCGCCGCCTAACGTTTTCATCGACGAATCCAGCGGCGCGGCCATTTCCTGACGGGTCATCGGTTCCTTCGGCCGGTAAGACCAGAGATCGCCCGTTCGCGAAACATCCGCACCGTACCATCCGCGGACGATCACAGCCGCTGACCGCTTCCGCCGCCCAGTCGTCGGGCCGTTCGCGAAGATTCAGAAGGGCGCCGGGGGATTGCCCGCTCTTCCGGGCATACCGCCATACCATTGCGGAGGCTTCTTCGCGTGTAACGGGTTGATCCGGCGAGAATACCGAATCCGAGGTGCCGTCCAGAATCCCCGCCTGGTAAGCGGCACGTATGTAAGCGGCGGCCCAATGCCCCGGGATGTCGGTAAAAGGCACCGGACGGCCGTCGTCCTTCAGGTGAAACGCGACCGTGAGCAGCTTGGCAAGCTGAGCGCGGGTGAGCGTCTGCTCCGGGCCGAACCGGTCGTGACCGATCCCGTCGATAATTCCGCTTTTCTGCAGATCTTCAATATAAGGCAGGTAGGGGCTGGCGGAGGGGACGTCTTGGAAGGCTTCCGCAGAGGCGGCGGACCCGGTCCATAAAAGGGCGGCGAGAGCGGCTGACAGCATAAGTGAAATTTTTTTCATTCCGGCTCCTCACTTGTTTGGTTTCGAGGCAAGTTCACTCCGTTATGTATTCGTACCGGGTCATGCGGATTTTAAGTCTGTACGGCCTGGCGTCTATACTCAAAAAAGTGAGTATATGGCCGATTTTACTCGAATTTTCAAGTATATCGCACTTTTTCCGGTTCTGGTAGGATACGAATTGTGAAGGCGAACCTGAGCGTTCACCGAAAAAAACTTAGGAGGTAAGTGTAATGGAAAATGTGAAAAAAGTATTGAAGGCGTCTGTATTCGGTGTGGTGGCTTCCGCAATGCTGTGTATGCCGGTTGGTGCGCAGACCCCGGAAAGAAAGCCGGTCGACAAGGGCATCATTTTGCAAAATCCGTATCTGCTGTATGCTTATATCGGCGATGTGTCCTTAATCTATCCCGAGTACAAAACCGAGCTGGTGGAGCTTCCGGCCACCCTTAAGAACAATGTCAAATCCGTAACGGTGGCCGGTGCAGCCAACATCCAGGCGGTCATCGTGGGCGGCACGCACATCCAGTTCACCAGCACGTCGGGGGTCAAGGCGAAAGCGACGGTTTATGTCACCGGAGGGAACGGATACAACGGCTATTACAACGTGACGACGCAGTCCATTTATTAATCCGCATCCTATTTCATCATCGCCTGTGCGGTCGGCCGGTCTATTCGGTCGGCCGCTTATTTCATTAAGCCTGAACGACCGGATAGGGTAAACGCTAGAGCCCATTAGCAGGCATCATAATACTCACCCGTTACTACAGGAAAAATAGCATTTCGCTAATGATTAATAGGATAAAAATGAAACAGGCAAGAAATAGTTGTGGAGGCATTTTTAAAACCAATCTTGTATCCTTTACAAACTCCGGATCTACCCAACGGGTTCCTGGAAGCAGACTCGCTCCAATCATGGCAAGCCAGTAAAGGGCTGCGATAATAACACCGAGATGAAACCGGCCCGCTAAATCGCCGCCGGGATACCACAGGATGCAAAGTGCAAGTAAGCCAAGAAGTACACCCAAACAGATGGTTTGACCGTTGTGAAACTTTGCATGCGGTGGCCAATGTGGATTGCGCATATGTTGTTTTGCTGTTGTGCTCACTACCAAATCTGCCAGTAGTCCCCCAAGAACGGTTATCATTGAGACGACACTCACCAACAATGTTGCTAAAAGTCGCCACACTTCCATCTTGGTTCTCCTCCTCTAAGTTACTCAAAAGAACTTTTTCAGCCGGGAGGCGGGTCGGCGACCAGGAGCAGCATGACTCGCTTAACCTCCTGTATCAAGCGATCATGAGGCAGATCAATCCCGATAATCGGGCGCCCCAAGACGACGCCCAGACTGACAATATGCAGCATACTGATCAATATCAGGTTGTCGTCCTTTTCCCTATTCGTCAGGATTCCTGCTGCATTCCATTCCTCCAATTTGCGGTGCCGAAAACCAGCGAAGAGAGTCTTCAGTTTTTCAGCGATTTTCGGTCTATTCAAGGATGCAGCTGCGAAATGAATCAGGAGATAAGGAAAATGAGGTTCCGAAACCAATAAGGTTTCCAGCCCCTGTAAGAAACCATTAATATCTTCTTGAAGAGACATCCTGCCTCGCGTTGCTGTATTCAGATGTAAGTCGATCCGCCCGATAAACACATCTAATAGTGTGTATAGGATCTCGTCTTTATTTTTAAAGTGATAAGTTAATACCCCGGACGATACCCCTGCCTTCTGACATATATCCAATATCGTAATCTGTTCCCATCCTCGTTCAATAGCCAATTGTTCCGCAGCCTCTAGGATCTGCTCACGTCTAATAGACCGCACATCGATACGGTTCGTGATCCCTCTCACCCCCCTTGCAATAGAATAATCATTCTAATATTAGATTTTATATTCTAAATCATACGAAGTCAATCATATCGATCGAGGCTTTATCGTCCCCAACCAACTTCTAAGCCAGTACGCTGGCACTCCCCCATGACGTTTGAAGCGGACGGCGGAAGCAATAGACAAGGCCGGTATTCAGTACTATCATATAAGGATTAGAAGTTGAAGGAGACCAAGCCAATGTCAGAGAATCACGAAAAAACGGGAGCCGTTTCGGACCGGAGCCGGCTCCGTCTGCAAGGGGATTGCGAGAGCTGCTTCGGCCTGTGCTGTGTTGCGCTGCCTTTTGCCGCTTCGGTGGATTTCGCGGTCGACAAAGCGGGAGGGAAGCCCTGCTCCAACCTGGGAGCGGACTATCGCTGCGGCATTCACAGCAGTCTCAGGCGGCTGGGGCTTCCGGGGCTGTACCGTGTATGACTGCTTCGGCGCGGGGCAGAAGATATCGCAATCGACCTTCGGCGGAAGAGACTGGCGGGAATCGCCGGAGACGGCGAAGGCCATGTTCGAAGCATTCCCGGTAATGCAGCGGCTCCACGAGCTTCTCTGGTATCTGACGGAATCGCTCATGCTGGAGCCGGCCCGTCCGATCCGGGAAGAGCTTCGCCTGGCGCTGGAAGAGACGGAACGCCTCACAGGCCTCGGTCCAGACGCTCTTATGGCCATAGATTTGCCGGCGCACCGGGCCAAGGTGAATACGCTCCTGCTTCGGACCAGCGAGCTCGTACGGGAGGATTCCCTTCGGCGGCTGAAGAATCTCCCGGGGAAGCGGAAAACGTACGGCCGCGGAGCCGATCTGGTCGGCGCCAAGCTGAAGGGAGCCGATCTTCGGGGTGCCAACTTGAGAGGAGCTTACCTTATCGCGGCGGATCTTCGAGGAGCCGACCTGCGGGGGCGGATCTGATCGGAGCCGATTTTCGCGACGCCGACCTCCGGGGAGCCGACCTGTCCACCAGCATTTTTCTTACCCAGCCCCAAGTCAACTCGGCAAAAGGCGATGCCGGCACCCAGTCGCCGCCGTCTCTCGAACGTCCGTTCCATTGGTCCGGCCCGGACTTGCACATACAAGAGCATTGATTTATATGTGCCACCGCACTGAAGGAGCAAATTAAGGAGCCGGGACGTGATCTTGAGACACCCGGTCTGCGGCCTCCGATTGCGGGAAAGGATTGACATTCACGCCGCGTGGAAGTATATTCATGTTAGTGATCAGTAACTATCTGTCGGATGAAATGTGAGGTATTCTTGTATGCAGGCAAACGATGTGGGGACAGCGGACCGAATCCTTCGTGCGACGCTTCAGTTAATGCAGGAGAGAGGCTTCAAATCAGTGACGGTCAAAGACATTGCCCAGGCTTCGGAAGTGAGCGAAATGACGGTTTTCCGCCATTTTGAATCCAAGCGAGGGGTTCTCGAGGCGACCGGTGAAAAAATATTCATTCGTCCCCAGCTTTAAGAAAATTTTTGAAGAAAAGATCGTTTGGGATTTGGAGCACGATCTTCGGCTGATCGCGGGCTCCTATTTCAACTTAATGGAGAACAACCGGCCCATTTATCTGATAGCCGTTCAAGAACGGACGACTATGCCGGAGCTGATGGGCCTTATTTCCGGGAACACCAAGCAGCTGCTCGAATATATTTCGAATTATTTTAAGGAAATGCAGCGCCAAAAGAAAATGATCGAATCCGATGCCAACGCAGAGGCCACAGCTTTCCTGGCCTTGCTATACGGTTACTTCTCGTCCGCCGCTTTGTGGGGTACTTTATTCATCGGACTGCCGAAAGAAGAGTTCATTGAAACCGGCGTCAGGACGTTTTGCAACGGTATAAAGATATAATTTTTTTTAGAGCATATGTTAGTTATTAATAACTAACAGAGCTGAGGAGGGTTCGCTAATGAAGCCGGGTTGCTTCGAGAACTGCCGGGGGCATGCGCCGCCGAAATCATGATGAGGAGGTTTTCAGGAATGAAAACATGGAACGAATTTAAGCCGCAGAACGAGGAAGCTACGATTCACAGTTTGGCCAAGTATATGAATCAATATGTTCGGCAGGAGTGGGAAAGAACCGTTCAAGACCATCATGAAGAACTGCTCGATACCTTTGACAAAATCGGAGAACCCGCTTATGGCCGGTATTTGATGCTGCTGCTGCAGCCGCTTTTCAACGAATTGGCGGATGCCGGCTTCGTCATGAAGCCGGGCTTCATTGTCCCCAATTCCTTGGAGCAATGGGGTCCCCCGGAGGAACGGGAAAGATGCATGTGGTGCGTGGTGAAGAAAGCGGATGGTTCCCCTCTCGGGACCCTGGTACTCCGGGTATTTCACTCTCATGTCAAGTTCGATATTCCGCTGGCGCCTGATATTTTTGCTTTGGAAGTAACGGACAAGGAAGCGATTATCGAGGCGGTTTCCCATGCTGCGATTCGCTTGAATCATCAATATGGCGGAGTGCTTCATCAGGACCGGAGCGGCGGCCAGGTAAAGCGATGGGAGTACAGCGCGGAAACGGGATTAAGCGATTATTTGAAGTCCGGGCGGGAAGAGCTCGAAATCACGATCCTGGATCATGCGCTTTCTAGGTGGGGCAGACAAGGGTGGGAGCTCACGTCGGTGGTGCCTTATGAAGGCCGTCTGATTGCATTTTTTAAACGTCCTTATCAGGATTAACGGGCTAAGGGAAGGAGGGTCGCCGTAGTGGCGGCCTTCTTGACACTTGAGGCTCTATTTATTATTGAAATCCCGCAGAACCTGCTCTTTGATCGCTTCCGCATCCTTCTTGGCTTTCTTCTTCTTGCCTTGGTCCTCCGGATTGCCCGACGTAAACCTCGCGGCGTCCATTCCGTCCATAATGTTCATAGGGTCACCTCCTTTTGCTTTTATCATCCATCAAATCCAGGCTTTTCATCCCACGCAAAAAGGAGCCGCCGGCGGCTCCTTTTTAGTTGATCAGACTTTATAAGTTATCGACTTATTGCTTCGCAAGGGCCTTGATAAACGCGCTGAACCTTGTAAGACAAGGACGGCGCAGCCGTTTATCCTGATTCGGCACGAGGGAGCCGCTTCGGCGGCTCCTTATTTTCGCCAAATTGCTCCATCGACTCCAGCCAGGTTTCGATTTCGCTGACATTCATGGGCCTGCCGTAATAATAGCCCTGCATGACCGTGCAGCCTAATTGTCTTAGGAAGTCAATATGCTGCTCATTCTCCACCCCTTCCGCGATCACGTCCAGCTTCAGGCTTTCGGCCATCAGAACGATGGCGTTGATAATGGCCCGTTTACTGGGCGTATGCAGGTCGCTGGTGAACAGCCTGTCCAGCTTCAGCGCATCGATAGGTATCCGGTCGAGCAGTCCGATCGAGGAATACCCGGTGCCGAAGTCGTCCATCGAGACACGTACGCCCAGGGCCCGGATTTGATGCAATTGACGCACGATGTCATTCAAATCGTACAGAATCATGGATTCGGTAATCTCCAGTTCCAGATACTGCGGATCCAGCCCCGTGGCGGACAGCACCGTTTGAATGATGTCATATAAATTATCGCCCTTGAACAGCCGGATGGACAAGTTGACCGACACCGGCTGGCAGATCCCTTTCTTCTGCAGCTCGAGGCATTGGCGGCAGGCTTTTTCCAGCACCCATCTTGTAATCGGGACGATGAGTCCGGTCTCCTCGGCAATGGGAATAAATTCAACCGGGGGAGACTACCCCGAGACGGGGATGCTGCCAACGGATCAGCGCTTCGAACCCATACGGCCTGTTCGTCGTCACATTCCATTTGGGCTGGTATACCACAAAAAATTCCTCATGGTCGAACGCCCTCCGCAGATCCTTCTCGAGTTCCATCCGACGGACCGCTTGGCTTCCGATTTCATCGTTGTAAACGCAGAACTGGTTTTTGCCGAGGCCTTTCGCTTTGTACATGGCGGTGTCGGCACGCTTGAGCAGAATCGAGCGGTCTTCGCTCTGAATCGAACCGATGCTGATCCCGATGCTTACGGTGATATACAATTCGTTTCCTTCGAGAAAATACGGCTTCTTAATTGTTTGAAGGATTTGACCTGCAAGCTGTTCCGCCTGCTCCTGGCCGCAATCGCGGGAGATGATCAAGAACTCGTCTCCGCCGATCCGGTAAACCTGCTTTGCCTCTCTGTCATGAAGCTTTGGAGACGGCGCCCGACCTCCTGCACCAGCATATCGCCGACATGATGTCCCAAGGTATCGTTGATGGCTTTGAATTGATCCAGATCCAGGAAAAATACGCTGAGCGTCTCCTGCCCGGTATAAGTGTCAAAGAACTGGTTCATCTGGTTCCGGTTGGGCAACCCTGTAATCGTATCGGTAAAAGCCATCTTCTCAAGTACATGCCGGTCGAAGAACATGGCGGCCCAGGAGACAAACAAAACGATCGTAATCGTGATGGTGACGCCGAAAAGGAGTACAGGGTCTGCTTGTATATCATACTGCATAGGCATCGTCATGGAATGATCGGCCCGGAACATGGTCGCTTTCATCCCCGTATAATGCATCCCGCAAATCGCAAGTCCCATGACAACGGCGGATAACCATTTGAGGGAGCTTGCGGCCTGATGGTTCCGGAAACGCAGAAACAGAATAAGCGCCGCGTAGGAGACGAGCAGCGCGATAACGGCGGACAAAGCCAGGTAGACCGGGTCGTATTCCAATTGAACCGGCATAATCATGGCGGCCATCCCGGTATAATGCATGACGACAATGCCGCTTCCCATAAAAAGACCGCCGACTGCGAGTTTCACCCAGTTGATGTCTTTGCCGCATGGTGATATAAAACGCGATGAAGGAGGCGGCCGCGCTTGCAAGCAGGGAGATTATCGTCAAGGTCACGTCGTATTTGACCTGAACATGCAGATGGAACGACAGCATACCGACGAAGTGCATCGACCAGATCCCGCTTCCCATGACGAAGGCCCCTGCAAGCGACCAGAAATAGCGGGTTTTTCCCTTAGCGTGCGAGATTTTAGCAGTTATATTTAAGGCGGAGTAGGAGGCCAAGGTGGCAATGATGACGGAGAGAGCAACGATATAGTAATTGTAATAACCTTCTAGCAGCATGAACGTTCACTCCTGTTCGGCCCCGTTCAAAGAAGCACTAGTTGTAAATAGTGAATCAAATTAATAATGTATCACAGGCTTCTAAACAATTTCTGAACATAACGCTGCGGCTATTTGGATCAATTTTCAAAGGGCTTTGGGGCTTGTTCAAATTTTGTTCAGGTCCTTTTGTTTTAATGTATTTTGGAAGACTTTGAGAATAGAGCGACCAAAGGGGGACATTCATTGAAAGCTGCGCTTAAGCGGCGCGCCAATCCGCCGCCGAATCCGGCCGGCCTACGCCGGATATAGGAAAGAATAACAGGTTTCATCGCTCATTGACAACTAAATATTTTATTTGGAGGGAAACGATTGAGACGCAGATTATTTGCTGGTTTAATGGCGTTTTTGCTGATGTTTCAAGTGTTCTTCGGCGCGATCGGCGTATCGGCCGCGGCCATAACGGGAAACTTGAGCGTCACGATCGATGCGGCGGACCAAGTCGCTCTGGGGAACAAGGTCACGGCAACCGTCACGATCAAGAATACCGACGGCGACCGCTGGGCGCATAATGTCGGGGTCGAGCTGGTACTGGACAACGGTTTGAGGGCCGATGCCTCGCAAAGCCCGGCACCGAGTACGAAGACGATCGATGCGGCAAGCCAGAAGGAAACTTCTTATTGGAGGGATATCAAAAGCTTGGCGCCGGGCGAGTCGTTTTCTTTTCCGGTGATCATCGACTCGGTCGATATTGCTCAGGTGAATTTCGGCAACACGCTGGGCATGGCAGTGAATGTTTATGCCAGCGATACGGCAAGAGACCTGTATGAGCCTCCTTCAGCCCCAAGCGTATCGGGGACGAAGTCGATCAAGGTCGTACCGTTCACGATCACGCCTTCCAAGGCTGCAAAGGCAGTGAAAGGTGCAGGGACGGATTCGAGTTTGCCGCCGTCTGGAGAAGAATGGGGTCAGTTCGACTATATGTTCGATATAGTGAACAATACGAGAGCCGCGACCAAATTCACCGGTTTGACAAATACGGTCCCCGGCGAGGTGGAGATTTACGGCATCTCGGACGGCGGTACGGCGGGAGCTGTGGATTACGCGAATAACAAGCGCTCGTTCGGGTGGACCAACCTGATTGTAGGCCAGGGAGCCGTTAAGACACTTTCTTTCAAAGGGGCCTTCTTTAACAAGGAAATGCTGACCACAGCGGCGAATGCGGCGGCGGCCGAGAATGCCGGTCCCGATGTGAAGGATGGTCATTCGGTGAAGGGTACGCTCACGTATTCGGCGGTTAATGCCTCCACCAACCAGCCGTATCCTTCTACAACAATGGACCCGATGGACTATGACTTGGCCACGGCCAAAGACATTATCATTACCAAGTCCGTAGCGGAAAGTACAGGTATCGGTTATGGCACTGAGCTAATCTATACACTCACCGTAAGACCCAACGAGTACTATCCGGTGAAGAATGTGGTTGTAGAAGACACGATCGGGGACGGGCAGACGTTTGTAGCCTATTCCGGTACAGTGGGCGATAACGCTGCTCCGAGCAAAAATCCGGACGGCACAACTACACTGACCTGGAGTTTGGGTACGGTAGATGCAAAGACTTTGAATGATGCCAAGAAAGAGGTTAAGCTCAGTTATAAGGTCAAGGTCGACACGAAATGGTCCGGTTCCTACGGCAATGGGTCGATTTTTGCAGGTGACAGCCTTGTTAATACAGCGAAAGTTACGGGCGAAACCGACGTTTCGGGCATTGTAAGTGACGAGGATGAAACCTCCATTACCATCGATACGCCGAAGATCAGCGAGAAAATCGTCAAGATCAACGGCCAGGATGTTACTTCGCCGAATGACAGGCTTGCCACAGTTACGGTAGGGGATATCCTGACCTTCGAGATCACCTATGATGCCGGTCAAATGAATGCGGCTCAGCATAATGTCGAGATTACGGACTATCTTCCGCTGGGCACCGCTCCTTATGGATACGTGAACGACGACTATTCGTCGGCTAAATTCTCTACTCCGAATGGGGACAAAGTGCCTTCCTATGACGGAGCTTATCCGGCCAAGTCCAACAGTCTTCTATGGAGTCTGGGGGACCTGCCCAATAATACTGATCAGATTAAAGCGCAGGTAAATGTAATCGTAGAAGACAGCACCCAGTATGTTCTGGCGAACAAAGGCGCCGAGAATCTGGTGACGCTCTCCTACCAAAACTCGCCCGGTCACATCGAGAGTCAGCGCGACAGCGTCAGCCTCAGATATATCGAGCCGAAACTTAAGATTACCCGTTCGGTTAGCCAAACCACGGTAGACGGCGGCAACAAGGTAACGGTCACGATCACCTTGACGAACGAAGGCGAGGCGCCCGCTTACAACGTGAACCTGACCGAGCTGCTGCCTCCGGATCTGAAAAATCCCGCGGTCGCGGCAGGCTCGGATTATCCGTTCACCCCGTCGCCCGACGCTTCGAACCCGACCAAGTTGCTGTTCGGTCCGATTGGAAAGATCGAACCAAAGAATACGCGAACGGTTACCTTGAAGTATGAAGCGGAAATCATTGACACCGTAGGGGCCGGCAAGCAGATTCAGCAGCAATCGGAGACCGTTTATGATTCGCAAGCCAGCGGAACGGTCAATCGTCACTACACCGGTTCGGAAGGCCCTTCAAATACCATGACGGTAAACAAACCGACCGTGACGAAGACCTTGGTCGAGGCCTACAATTACGATGTCAGCCAAAATTCTTATACGCCGGTAAGCGGCGGCAGTGTAAGAACAGGCGATTACGTCGTATATAAAGTCACGACAAACCTGCCGCAGAATGACTGGCTGTACAGCCCGCGACTGATCGATACGCTTCCTGTCAACCAGAAGCTGGTCGAAGTAACGTCGACGTACGATACTACCATGCATACGGGAACGGTCGTCTCTACCAGCGACTACAACTATTCCGGGACCTCCGGCGGAACCGTTACCTTCACGCTTCCCGATACGGAAGGCCAGGGTGCGGGCACGTCTGCGACGCCGGTCTACTACATTAAAACCAGGGTGGAAAAAGTCACCCCGGATGCGCAGAACCAACAGGTTCAAAGCTCTGCAGCGCAATTAAAGTGGAAGGATGCAGTGGGTGCAGCGCAATATCAAAACGTACAGTCCGGCACAGCCGGAGTGACTGCCAAAGTGCCGAACCTCGTCGCTTCGTTTAGTCCTACGTCCGTAAAGATCGGCAAGGACGAGCAGAAGAACTTGGTGTTCTCTATTGAGAATACAGGGGCAAGCGTCGCATACGACTTTACGCCTCAGGTGACGGTTCCGGCCGGTTATGAAATTACGGCGGCTGCAGACGGAGGAGTGATTTCGCCGGACAAGACGTCGATCACTTATCCGAAGCAGAATCTGGCGGGAGCGGCCCAACAAGCTTTTACGTTTACCGTGAAGCTCAATCAGGTTCAAGGCTCCGGCTCCAGCTTCAACGCTGTGGGAACCTCCGGCGTATACTACGCAACGCATGAAGCTTATGAGCAGGAAACCCAAACGCCGAATTCGGTTCTGCCGGACGAGAAATATGACCCGGCGGTAGCCCAAGCGGCGCTGATCGTGCCGGGCGTTATGCTGGATCATGTCATTACCGCAACCAGCAATGCGGGGAATACGCTTCCCGGAAATCAAGCAGTCATTCGTCCGGGGGATACGGTGGATTATGACCTGACCCTGACGGTTCCGCCGGGAACGCAGGCCTACGATGTTCGCATTGAAGATACGATCGACTCGTTGAGCACCAAGTTCGACGTGGTTAAGCTGGATCTGGCCCCTAATGCTCCAAGCGGAAGCACTTATGCGGCCGCAGGCGGCAAGCTGACGATCGACCTGAAAAGCAGTACCGTTCCATCCGATACGGCAACGGTGTATAAGAACAAAATCCGGTTGAGAGCCAAAGAAACCGGGAATTCGCCAACTACCGGGGCCTATTCCTCCGATTTGGAAACATTAGGCGCTTCGGCCAAGGCTTTCTGGAAACCGACGGTAAACGCCGTACAGGAAGAACAAACGGTGCCCGCCGCTGTTCAGGTAACGATTCAACAACCGAACGTAACGCTTACGCAGCAAATCGTGTACAAGACATTTTCCGACAGCCAGCCTTCGATTACAGCAGGCTACACGATTGACAACAATACCGGCTCCGCTCCGGCCATCGTTCCGGTATTGGAAGTGACGGTACCCGCCGGGCTTACGGTAGACGGCGTTACGGACGGCGGAGTATTCGCGAACGGGAAGGTCGTTTGGAACAACCTGATCGTCGGTGGAAAAAACACGAAACCGGTCTCGTTTGTTTTAAAGCCTACGAATCAAGTCGGAGCGGGACAAGGAAATCTTGTTCTTACAGCCAAATTGGATAAGTATCATTCCACCGAGGCGAACCAAACCGATCAGTTGACCAAGGTTTATGAGTTGAATGCAGTGCAGACCGAAACGTTATCCGTAGCGCCGGTCAATCTCACCGCGACCTTAACAGGCAATACTTACGATGGCGGGGATTTGAATACCGCACGCCCGGGTGATGAACTGACCTATAAGGTCGTCATCGATCCGCCGGGGACAGCTCCGCGTATCATGTCGTTTTAGCGGGTACCAAGCTCCTGGAGCAGGAAATCGTAAGTGTGAAGGTAGGGGACAAAAGCATTCCTTATTCACCGGCCGATAACGGTTATGTCATCGGAGATATTTCGGGAGACACGAACGTAACGGTGGTAACCCGGGTAAGCACGGATAAAGATCATGCGCAAAATCCGTATACCGCCGTGTTCCAGCCTTCCATTACTTATCAGTCCGATAAGAACGCTGCAGGGACGGCATCGGCCTCCGCCGGGCAGCTGCAGCAGACGATTATCGAACCGGCCATGTCCTTGCTGCTGAACGCGGACAAGACAGGGCTAACCGCGGCGGGGAGGAAAGCACGCTCACGCTGACGGCAAGCAATACCGGGAAAAGCACCGCTTATGCAGCCAAGCTGGATCTTACGGTCACAAACGGGGTATACCTGACTTCGATCGGCCAGAGCTCGAACGCAGGCGATCCCATTATGCGGCTCAGCGATACGCACTTCGTATGGGATATGAGCTCGGTTCCTGTGGGACAATCGCGCACCTTGACATTTAAATTAGGGTCGCTCAACACGACAAGTGTCACTACGGCAGTATATGTCAATGCGAACCTGCAGCAGTATTCTTCTCTGCCCGACGGGGAGGAAAAGTCTATAAACCGCTTCCGCTTAACCAAATCGGAGTGACGGTCAGCGGGCAGCATGTGCTGGAGCAGTCGGACGATATCAAAGTGACGGCAGGTCAAGACGCCACTTATGTTCATACGCTTCGCAATACCGGAGCAGGCGACGATACATTCCTGATTTCATTAATCGGACCGTATCCTGCAGATCTTTATGCAGGCGGAGAGAAGATTGCAAGCGGCCGGCTGGTTGGCAATGTCTGGGTCTGGGACAGCGGGAACGTTCCTGCGGTAAATGTTCCAGCCGGCGGGACCAAGTCGCTGAAGCTTGTCGTGCATGTTCCGGAAAATACGCCTTACAACAAGGAATTGGCAAAAATTTATTCGATCCGGGCTACCGGAAACGGCGACACCACGACTTCCATCGTTCAGGATAAGATTACCATTACGGGCATTCCGCTCGACGGATGGAGCGGCGGCTCGGAGAAAGAGGCATGGGTCCTGCCGGTGTACGGCCACGGCGATGCGCTTGTTCTGAAAGCCATAAGCGCGGTCCATATCACGACGGTCAAAGCTTATTACATCAAGGACGGAAGAACCTCCGCTCCGATCGAAATGAAGCTTGCGAACCCGGATACGTACGTTAAAGACGGCTACAAGCGCTGGTATGCTTCCACGATGCTGCCCGATCAAATCGAGGCCGGCAATTATGGGGTCACGTTCGTTGCTTCGGACAGCGCCAACCTCTGGACAGAAACCGACAGCGTCCAGGGTCCGGTGGGGGCTAACAATCCTTTTGTCGTGAAATATAAGCTGACCGTTCAAGGCCAAATTACCGATGCTGTCACCCACCAGCCGATTGCCGGCGCCAGCGTAGCGCTGATTGACCCGGCATCCGGGAAAAAAGTGGCGGAAACGAAGTCGGACGGTACAAGCAATTATCAGTTTAACGACGTTACGGTGAACCGGTATACGCTGGCGGTGCAGCATGACGGATACGCCGATGCCAACATCGACTTCTATGCGCGCCGAAGGACGGAACGGAGAATACCATCATCGTTAACGCATCGCTGTCGCCTTACCGGATCACGCTGGAAGCCGATCCTTCGACTCTGCTCGGCGACGGGAAATCAGAGACGACGCTAACGGCGACCATCGTGGATACGAACGGCAAGCCGCGCCAGGGGTACAGGTTCATTTTGCATCGCCAACCGGCAAAGGCACTTTCCCTAACGGGACCACCGCTGTAACGGATGCGAATGGTAAAGCCGCCGTGCCGTTCCGTTCCGATCTCGTTACCGGCGCGATTTCGCAGCGTATTCCGGTAACGGCTGACGTTCAGGATCCGGCCAGAGGGCTTAGCGCTTCGAGACAGCTTGTGATTACCTTCGATCCCGGCGCCATCGCCGGCGTTGTAACGGAGATGGTGAACGGCGAACCGAAGCCGGTCGCCGGTGCGGAAGTCGTCGTGACCAAGGATTTCAACGATGACGGCGTGACCGATTTCATGGCACGTGCCGTAACGAAAGCGGACGGTGCTTATCTGATCGCGATTCCGCGCGGCAATACGAAGTACAATTTGACGATTACCAAACCGGTTCAAGTGGGCGGTCAAACGGTATCCGTTCCGTTCCCGCAAACCGTATCCGCGGGTACCATTACCGAAAACGGAAAAGAGAGATTTTCCGTGGATAAAGCCGGTGCAGGCGTAGTTCTGATCCGGACGCCGGATCAGCAAACGTCACTTTTGTCCAAGGCATTATACAGCAAGATGAAGGGTTACTTGTTGAACGCCCAAGGCGAAGTGCTTCGGAATCCGGACGGGACTCGCCTGGAATTCAGCGTTAATGATAACGGAGCTTTCAACGTACAAGGGCTCAATGAAGGAACGTATCAGCTGGCTATCGTAACAGAAGTGGCACCGGGGCGGGAAATCATTGTGAACCGGGGCACGGACGGCAAGTCGCCTATCCTGCAGCTGAAGCAAAACGGCGAGCTCAATATTGCTCTCGAACTAATCGACCCTTATGGAACGGTGACCGACGCGAATACAGGTGAAGTCATCGAGGGGGCGCAGGTTCAACTGTTGTATGCCGATACGCAAAGAAACCGCGATAACGGCCGCAAGCCCGGAGAACTTGTATCGCTTCCGGAGCTGATCGGTTTTGCACCGAACGATAACCATAACCCGCAGCAGACGGATGCGCTCGGCAAATATGCGTATATGGTCTACGGGTTCACGGATTATACGATCGTAGTGTCGAAGCCGAGATATTACACTCACACCAGTCAGGTCATCAGCGTCGAGGACTCGATCGTAAGATACGACGTT
Organism: Paenibacillus sp. P25; assembly: GCA_024704175.1. Classification (GTDB taxonomy): domain Bacteria; phylum Bacillota; class Bacilli; order Paenibacillales; family NBRC-103111; genus Paenibacillus_G. The sequence goes on along the minus strand of CP085629.1, from coordinate 5,078,089 downwards.
CAGCTTCGCCCGGTTCGCGACGACTCGAGTCCGGTACCAGCTTCCGGCGGCTCAGCCGGTGGCTCCACAGGAGGCTCGGCCGGAGGTTCTGCGGGTTCCGGAACTTCGACGACCCCAGGCGGGAATGCGGCTGGGAACACCGAGGCATCCGACCTGGCCGTTGAGCTCTGGACCGACCGCGCAGCTTATCCCGAAGGCGGAGTCATTACGTACACGATAGAGTATGCGAACAAATCGGGTGTCAAAGCGACGGGTGTCAAGCTGACAGCACAAATTCCGATGTACACGACTGTGCTCGATGCAGCCAAAGGCGTTGTGAACCAATCGAACATTGAATGGACGCTGGGAGATCTGGAGCCGGGCGCCAAGGGGACGATTTCCTACAAGGTGCAGGTTGTGGACAAGCAGGCGCCGAAGGCGGAAAACCTGGTGCAGAACGAAGCGGTCATTCAATCGGCTTCGGCTGTAGCGCATACGGAGAACGATGAGTCTTCCATTCAAGTGATGCTGTTCAGCGCCCGTTACGGGGTGCAAATGCATAAGCGATATATCGCCGGTTATCCGGACGGTTTATTCAAGGCGGATCGATCCATTACCCGTGCGGAAATCGCAGCGATCTTCGCCCGCATTATGGACCTGCAAAGCACGGTTAAGGGAGAGAGCTTCTACAGTGACGTCCAGCCGTCCTTCTGGGCGGCGGGATACATTGAGGCGGCTACGCGTGCCGGACTGTTCGGCGGATATGAGGATAAAACCTTTATGCCGGATCGGCCGATCTCCCGTGCTGAGCTGAGCACAGTGCTTTCGAGATTTTTGAAGCTGAAGGAGCGAGCCTCCGATTCAGCTGCATTTTACGGATACCCAAGGTCATTGGGCTTCCAATGTCATTGAAGATGTATACCGGCATCACATTATTGAGGGGTACCCGGACGGAACCTTCAAGCCGAATGCATCCATGATCCGCTCCGAAGCGGTGACCATGATCAACCGGTCGCTGTACCGCGGCCCGTTGATGAATGCCGAAGTCACCTTCCCGGATATGACGCCGGAGCATTGGGCATTCGGACAAGTGGAGGAGAGTGCGGTGACGCACGAATCGAACCGCAATCCGGATGCTTCCGAAACGATGACGAAGCTGATTCCGGAACCTCTCTGGTAATAAGAATAAGGACAGCCCGACCGGGCTGTCCTTATTTTTTTCCCATTCATGATGCGGATGTTCCTTGAGCGAGTCCCTGATCGGCATTATTGATTAGTTTGGCCGTGATAATATACCGGTTGGGAGCATTGCCGATATAAGTGAACGGGTAGCAGGTAATCAGCGTGAGCAGCGGTTCCCGGCTTGGCTGAACAGCCTGCTTATCGTACTGGCTGACAATCACATGACCGACGATTTGGTAACGGAACGTACCGTTCATCGTCTCAACAACCACTTCATCCCCGTTGCGAAGCTGCCCCAGTTTACGGAACACCCCGTCGCGATGGCCGGCAAGTACGGCGTTTCCATTCGAGCCGAGGGAGGGGGTAGCCGGATCATATCCCACGCCTTCCTTCAAATCCTCATCGGAAACGCCCCGTACGATCGGAAATTGCTTATCAATCGCGGGAAAACTGATTTTCCCAACCAGGTGCTGGTCTTCAGGTGCAGCCGCTGTAGTAGACGGAGGGGAATCAAGCCGAATTTGATCCCAGGCTTCGACACCGCGCTGAATCTCCAATTCACTGCTACCGATCTGATATACGCTGTAGAGGACCACGCCGAGAGAAACGGCGAATACCGCGCTCAAGACCAGGGTCCAGACCCTCATTGCTTGTGAACCTCTCGAAGACGTCTCCATAAGGCGACGCCGGATATTCCCGCAACCAGGAAGCCTTCCAGACCCCAGGTATACCATGTGGTTCCCGTGTTCGGCGGCGTGTAGGAACCGACGATGGCCTGGGTGGAAGTGTCCCCGACAAGGGCGAGAGGCATCTCCTTCTCCACCGGGCTAGTTTGCGGGGACGGGGCACTTGTCCCGGTCTCCTCTTGACCGGTCGCAGCCGGCGAATTGGAGCTGTCGGTCTGCTGCGTTCCCGTATCGCTTGAGCTCACGGCTTCGGGATGGTCGGTGCTCGTCACGCCCGGACTATCCGTAGAGCCGGTACCCTGGCCCGATGTACCCGTATGCGAATCGCCCGTATGCGTGTCAACCGGTCCGGTGCTTCCGGTGCCGCCTGAATTCCCCGAATTTCCGGAATCGCCGGAGCCCCCCGGGTTTCCACCGGTTCCGCCGCCGCCTGAATTCCCGCCGCCGGTGTCACCGCCACCGCCACCGCCGGAATCCCCGCCACCGGAGTCACCACCGCCGGAATCTCCGCCTCCTCCCCTCCGCCTCCGCCCGGAGGCGGATGTCCAGGATCCCCCGGATGCCCAGGGCCGCCAGAGGAGAGCCCCGTTTCGAACACGATCAGCTGAGTCGCTAAGATCAACGGCCGTACGTACGGCTTTTTTGCAAATTCCCCATTGCTTACACACCGCCTATGTTCATCTAGTATGTTCTCTCTAATAATCCTATCCCGTGATGGTTTCAGAAAGGCAGTTCCGTTGTAATTATCCTTAAGAGGGACTGTAGAGGCCGCATAGCTTACCCGGCTTAAGCTTGCGCACAGCGGACGGTACCGCCGGCTTCACCCCCTGTTATGATTGTTTTCGACGACACGGCCCGGACAGGAAAATATTCATATAGATACATAATGTATCAATTCGAAGCATTTTGCAATAGTTATTTTTTAGTTGATAAAAACTTATAAGTATGGCGACCGAAGCCGGCGGATCAGGCTTAATCATTGATCTTTTCCCCGCAAGACTTGGAGACCGCAGCTCTTTTTCCTGTTAAGCGGATATCTGTTTTTTTTGGCCCTAAGATACAAAGGGTATCTTGAAAGCCGTGTTTGCGCCAAAAGAACCTTATTCCGGAATTCCAGAAGGCGGCCGTAGGTCGTAAGTCGGAATGTCAGGGAATTTCCTGTCTGTAAAAAAATGACGAATTCTAAAGGAAGGCTTGACTATAGATTAGCCGTATGGGAAATTATTACTAGACTAGGAAGTTAGGCGGAGACTCGGAAGCGCGTGAGGAGTACGAAAGCCATGAAAGTGATGTTGGTCGATGATGAACGGCTGGCGCTGATGCAGCTGGATAAAATGCTTAAGGAATTCGGTGTGGACGTGCTCGGCTCGTTCATGAATCCGGTGGAAGCGGTCGCCGAGGCGGGAATCCTTCAACCGGATGTGGTTTTCCTGGATATTCATATGCCCGAATTGTACGGGATGGAGGCGGCGGAAGCGATCCAGGAATGCTGTCCGTCGGCTGAGATCGTCTTCATAACGGCTTATGACGAATATGCCGTGAAAGCTTTTGAATTAAACGCACTGGATTATTTGCTGAAGCCGCTGCAGCGGGACCGGCTCGAACGGACGATTCAGCGGTGGCGGATGCGGCATACGGCCGAGCCTGCAGCCGGAGCCGGCGGATAGCCTGCCGCTGTTCTGCTGTTTCCCGAACATGAGGGTCGAAAGGCCGGGGCGGGGGCCGGAGCTGATAAAGTGGCGTACCTCCAAGGCGCAGGAACTGTTCGCGTATCTTTTTCATCATCGGGGTCAGTTGGTGCGGAAAAGCACGCTGCTTGATCTATTATGGCCGGCAACCGACGAGAGGAAAGCGAACACTCATCTTTATACGACCATTTATCAAATCAGGCAATGTTTGAAGCAGGCCGGCTTGCACATGCCTATTCACAGCATTGGAATGAAGGAAGGCTATATGCTTGATGTAAGCCATGTTCGAATCGACGCGGAGGAATGGGAACGGCAACCTAACGGAAGCCGGTGCGCTCCATGAGCGGAACCTGGCTCGGCACAGGGAACTGCTGGGTCTCTATAAAGGTGATTATCTCGGCGACTACGACTATCATTGGGCCGAGAACGAACGCCTGCGGCTCCGGCGGCTCTGGCTGCAGCACGCCATGCGTCTGGGCGATTATTATACGCGGCAGGGGTTGCTCGGCGAGGCGATCACCGTGTACAACCGGATTCAAAGACAGCACCCCTATGCGGAGGAAAGCTACTTCGAGCTGATGAAGCTGTACGGCCAGCTGGATAATCGGGGGGCGGTCGATGAGCAGTACCTCCGGCTGAAGCAGGTGCTTGAGCAGGAGCTGGGCCTCAGCCCCAGACCGGAGATCGACGAGTGGTACAATGCGTGGAAACGGCGGCTGGGGTAGCGGCGTCCGGCGGATCAGCTTAGGACGGGGTTCGGGTCCTTCCGCTCCTTCGCGCGGGAACGGGGGAGCAGCAAGCGCCGGGGTGGGACCCGGCACCAAGAGGGCGACCGGAAGGGACTCCGGTGCTTCATAGCGTCGGGAAAGCCCAAGCCTTATATTTATTGAAGGCTTTTTTGTTATTTTCAGCTGAGCATGAAGTGCAGGTTGCTTAGCAAGGCCGGCCCATCCCGTTAATTCTGGAAAGCAATGAAGAGCGCCCCTTAGAGAGGGCATTCACGTGCGCCGGAAGGCCGTCATTTTTTCGTTGACATACCCGGGAGGCGGGCTTAAGATAAAAGAGCGGATAATTGGATGATCCAATTATCCGGACAGAATTACTCCATTGGGAAGGTAATCGACTATGCCCATCAAAAAAATCAAGTACCATCGCGTATATGAGGACGTCATCGAGCAGATTGAGAATCTGATTCTCAGCGGCAACCTGGCTCCGGGCGACGTACTGCCCACGGAGAGAGAACTGGCCCAGGCGTTCGGAATCAGCCGGGGACGCTTCGCGAGGCCTTCCGCATTTTGGAGCGCGAAGGGCTGATCGAGACCCGCCCGGGCGGCGGACGTTTTCTCAGCAAGAACTTGAATAAAGCGGAGGACCAGAAGCGGATTATCGAGAATATCGAGCGGGCTACGATTATCGAGCCGCTGGAGGCAAGGGAAATTTTCGAGACAGGCATTGTCGAGCTTGCAGCCAGCCGTGCGACGGAGCAGGATATCGTCGAGATCGAGAACGCACTGGAGAAGTGGGGCAAGATCGACAGCGAGTCCGATGACCCCGCCAGCCCGGATCAGGCGTTCCATCTCTCGATCGCCAAGGCGACGCATAATGTCGTGCTGGTCAACCTGATCGATCTGCACATGGATCTGCTGCAGAAGACGATGATCAAGACCGTGGAAATTCCCGGCCGGAAGCAGGAGGTTTATCAGGAGCACCTGAATATCCTGCTGGCGATCAAGGAGCACGACCCGGTGAAAGCCAAAGAGGCGCCGCTGTATCATCTGGGACAGGTAAAGCAAAATGTTCAGCTAAAAGCCGCATATTCGGCAAACGGCGGATGACCGCCGTTTGGTCCAATGCAAATTGGACCATCCACTTATCCAACTTATGGCAGAGAATAGAACAGGCTTTATATTTTCACACCATTTGAAAGCGCAAACAAATAAGACGGCGGCTCCGCATACATGCCGGATCGTGGAGGAGATTATGGCAAAAGACGAATTTAAAATTTTGGCTCCCTGCGGTATGTTAGGCTACGGCTTTCCCGCCGCCTCTTTTAGGAAAGGAATGGAGTACGGCCCGGATGCCATTGTCGTGGACGCCGGCTCCACCGACGCCGGACCGCATAAGCTGGGCGCAGGAACGGCGATCGTCAGCAGGAAGGCTTACAAGAAGGACCTCGAGATCATGATTACCGAGGGAACCCGGGCCGGGATCCCGATCCTGATCGGGTCCGCCGGGGAAGCGGCGCCAGGGTGCACGTGGAATGGACGCTCTCCGTAATAGAGGAGATCCTGAAGGAGCACGACATCCGCGGGCTAAGGATTGCCGTCATCTGGGCGGATATCCCGCACGAAGCGGTAAAAGCAAAGCTTGCGGAAGGCAAGGTCGAGCCGCTCGGGCTTGCTGTGAAACCGCTCACAACCGAGCGTCTGGAGGCGACTACAAGCATCGTCGCGCAAATGGGCCATGAGCCGATCATCGCGGCTTTGGAGGCGGGAGCCGACATCGTGGTGTGCGGCAGGGCGTATGATCCTTCACCGTTCGCCGCGGTGGCCATGCATCACGGCTTCGATCCCGCGCTGGCCTACCATCTCGGCAAGATTCTCGAGTGCTCCGCGCTCAGTGCCGAGCCGGGTACAACCAAGGACAGCATGCTCGGGATTCTGAAGAAGGATTCCTTCATCGTGAAGCCGCTGAACGATTTCCGCAAATGCACGGCGGTATCCGTGGTCGCCCATACCTTTTACGAGAAGGATCATCCTTACATTCTGCACGGGCCGGGCATGGTGCTGGATCTGGAGCAGTGCAGCTTTACGGAGCTCGGCGACGGCGGCGTTGAGGTGAGAGGCGACCGGATCTCGCAGACGCCGGTCTACAAGGTCAAGCTGGAGGGCGCGATGAAGGTCGCTTACCGCACGTTCGTCGTGGCGGGGATCCGGGATCCGCCGCTGATCTCCCGCATTGAAGAGGTGGAGGAGCAGGTCAAGCGGCAGGTAGCCGAATATTACGCCGAAATTCCGCAGGAGGAGTACGAGATCCATTTTATCAACTACGGCTTGAACGGCGTGATGGGGAGCTGGAGAGGGAGAAACGGCCCGCGCACGAGCTTGGGGTGGTGTTCGAGGTGATCGCCGCGACGCAGGAGCTGGCAAGCGCCATCTGCAGCTCGGTCAGGTCCACGTTCCTGCATTACGGCTACGAAGGAAGGAAATCGACTGCGGGCAATCTGGCGTTTCCGTTCGCACCGAGCGATGTCCCGTTCGGCGCCGTGTACGAATTTTCGGTTTATCATTTGATGGAAGTCGCGGACGGACTCGAGATGTTCCGGAATGAATATATAGAGGTGCTGCCATGAAGCTCTACGACGCCGCGCCGGTGCTGCGAAGCAAGAACAGCGGACCGTTCGAGATTACGCTGGATGTTCTGTTCAAGGACCCGGCCGTTTACCGCAAAATCAAGGACGCCGGGGTCATCAACAAGGCACTCATATCCGAGCTGTACAGCATTCCGGAGGAGCGGATTACCGAGCTTGTCTTTTTCGACCAGGCGCTCGGCTTTAAGATTACGTTCGCCCGCAAGGTATCCTCCGGAACCTTCCTGGACCGTGATGTATACGGGGCACAGCAGCATGCGCCGCTGATGAATCTGGAAATCGACGTATAAGCAGAGGGGGCGATGATCATAGGTGCGATTTCCTTGCTGAAACGAATGTGGGCGGATAAGGTGCTTTATCTCATGCTGCTGCCCGGAATGGCGTATTTTATCATCTTTCATGTCCTGCCGATTGCCGGTATGAAGCTGGCGTTCTACGATTACCGGATTCTGGGCGACCATGTCTTCGTCGGATTGAAATATTTCCGCGAGCTCTTCAGCACACCGATCTTTGCGACCGTGCTGGGCAATACCCTGATCATCAGCGCGATGAAAATGTTTCTGCTCTTCCCGGTTCCGGTTCTGTTCGCGCTGATGCTGAACGAATTCATGAACGGCCCGTTCCGCAGGACCGTGCAGGTCATCTCTTACCTGCCGCACTTCCTGTCCTGGGTCGTGATTGCGGGCATTTGGCTCGAGTTCCTGTCGAAATCGACGGGCGCCGTGAATCAGATCATTCAGCTCTTCGGCTTTCCCGGCCGCGACTTCCTGACGGACAAAGACGCCATCCGCTGGGTGCTTGCTGGCCAGCGAAGCCTGGCGGTCGACCGGGTGGGATTCGATCATCTATCTGGCGGCGATCATGGGCATCAGCCCGAGCCTGTACGAGGCGGCTTACGTCGACGGGGCGAACCGCTGGCACATCGTCACGCGGATCATCCTGCCGCATCTGTATATTCCGATGGTCACCATCTTTATCCTGAACGTCGGCTTCATCATGAATGCGGGGCTTGATCAAATCCTGAACTTCACCAACGACTCGGTCAACAGCAGGATCGATATTATCGATACGTACGTCTACCGCGTAGGCCTGATCAACGGACAATATTCCTTTGCCACGGCCGCCAACCTGTTCAAGAGCGTGATCGGGGTCGTTCTGGTCTTGTCCACGCACTTTATTTCCAAAAAATTGACCTCGAAAGGCGCTTGGTAAGGAGGTGATTCGCGCATGACAGGAAAAAAATTAACCGTTTCCAAGCTCGCGATCGGGATCGTGCTCACTATCATCACGCTCACGATGTTCGTGCCGATTATCAATCTGTTTGCGAAAGCGTTCTCTGATCCGGCCAAGGTGCACCTGCTGCACGGTTATGATATCGTGCCCAAGGGCTTCTCGCTGATCCATTTCCAGGTGGTGCTCAGCAACCCCATCGTCGGCCGGGCGCTGCTGAATTCTTTGTTTATCACGGTTGTCGGCACGGCGTTCAGCATCTTTTTCACGACGATAACGGCCTTTGTGCTGACACGCAGGAACCTGGTCGGCAAAACGCCGATCATGATTTTCCTCATTATCATCATGATCTTCGAGCCCGGGATCGTACAGGAATATATGGTGGTTAAGGACCTGCATCTGCTGGACAGCTTGTGGTCCATGGTCCTTTACCGCACGATCAACGTGTTTTACCTGATCATCATGATGCGGTTCATTGAAGAGATCCCCGAGTCGCTCATGGAGGCGGCGCGGATGGACGGAGCCGGGCACCTGACGACGTTCCTCCGGGTCGTCTTTGCCGCTCTCCCGTGTGCCGCCGCTGACGGTCGGGATGTTCTATGCGGTGGCGAAGTGGAACGAGTTTTTCAAATCCAGCATCTTCTTGTCCAGCCGCGAGAACACGGTGCTGCAGGTGCTGCTGAGGCAGTTCGTGGTCGAGAAGGATACATCCGCCCTGGTCGGCGCGGCGAACCTGCTCAAGAACAACAATATCGCGCAGCTCGATTTCACGGCCCTCAAGGCGGCTACGATCGTTATTGCCATGGTTCCGATCCTCATGCTCTATCCCATTATTCTGCGGTACTATACGAGCGGAGTGATGGACGGCGGCGTGAAGGAATAATATCAGCGAGTAGAAAAAGGGAGGAAACAAACCAATGAGAAAATCGCTCTTCATGCTGACGGCGGCGGGCCTGATGGCCGTTACGACGGCCTGCAGCGGCAGTCCGGCATCCAAGGACCAGGCTTCATCCCCGGCTCCGGGGCAATCCGGCCAGCCCGTGACGATCACGATGGCGGCCAAAGATTTCCCGGCCGACGATCCGAACACGAAGCGGCTTATTCAAGCCATTGAAGATGGAATGAAGGCGGAGGGCAAGAACATCAAGCTGCAGATCGCTCCCGTCCAGAGCGGCACATATTCCGAGAAGCTGGGCCTGCTGCTGCAAAGCGGCAACATTCCGGACCTGATCTACTTCCAGGGCGGCGACTACAATTTCGCAATCACGCAGAAGATTCTCGAGGATCTGACGCCTTACGTCGATAAATCCACCTATGTCAAAGCCTCGATGAGCGATTTTAATAAAGAGCGTCTGAAAAATTACCCCTACTTGATCTGGCTGGCCCCGACCAGCGACCAGGTTCCGGTGGTTCGTCAGGATCTGCTCGATAAGACCGCTTCGGGCAAGACGGCTCTGGCGAGTCCGACGATAGACAATTACTATGCCTTCTTCAAGGAGCTGAAGGAAAAGAGCGGCGCGAAGTATGCGTACACGACCGCAGGCACTCTCGACGAGCTCGACGTGATGTTCGGGCAGGCGTTCGGGCTGACCTCCACGTGGATCAAAGGAGCCGACGGCAAGTATGCATTTGGTAAAACGACCCCGTTCGAGAAAGAAAAGCTTGAGTTTTATGCCAAATTGTACAAAGAAGGGCTGCTCGACCCGGAGTTCCTGACGAAGAAGTGGGATACGAAGGAAAAAGCGTTCTATGACGGCCAGGCGGCGATCATCGCGGGCACGCAGGGCAAGGTCATCGATCTGTACAATACGAAGTCCATCGCCCAGAACGGGGCGGGGGCCAAGGTGGTGCCGCTGCAGCCGGCCAAAGGAAAGGCCCAAGGCTACACGCCGGTCGATGTCAGCAAGGAAAGCCGCGGCTTCGCGATCGCCAAGACGTCGAAGAACAAGGACCTGGCTTTCGCCGTTCTGGAGTATATGGCAAGCCCGAAAGGCCAGTTGCTCGATAAGATAGGCACGGAAGGCCAGGAATATCAGATCGTCAATAACAAAATCAAGCTGACCGACAAATTCGCCGCTTGGTATCCGCACTTCGTGGAGTCCACGGTCAATTTCAAGCCGGATAAGGAGTTCGATCCGTCGACACCTTACCTGTCCGAGCCGGCGAGCAAATCGCTTGAGATGTTCGCTTCCATGTCGACGAAGGACAACAGCTTCATTATCCCGGCCGAGCTCGCGACCAAATGGGATGCCTGCACGGCGCTGTACAAAGAATTCGCAGCCGATTTCGTAACCGGCAAGAAGAGCGGAGCGGACTTCGATAAGTTCGTCCAGGACTGGAATGCGGCCGGCGGCAAAGAGATTACGGATTACGCGAACAAGACGATTAAGTAGGGAAATAAAGCCGGCGGGTGCGGAGCCGGGTGCTCCGCATCGCAACCGGCGCTGGAGAGTTTCCTGGGGAAGCTCGGGGGAGGCGGTACGAATGATCACTTTTGCGGAACGGGTCAAGGGTGTCCTCTACGGCACGGCCTTCGGCGACGCGATGGGTGCGGTCGTCGAGAAAATGCCCTACGGGGAAATCAAGGCGAAGTACGGAAGAGTCGAAACGACGAGAACCAAGTGGTGGAAGGCGGATTGGCCGGAGGAGGCGCGGCTGGGAAGAATGCGGGGGCAGGGCATCGTAACCGACGATACGCTGATGACCCTGGCGCTGATGAACGTGTACTGCACCGAAAGGCGGCACTTGGATGCCTACGATCTGGCGTGTGAATTTGTAAAAGAAATCGCCTTCCGGCCAAGGTATATTCCGGAGCTCGGGAAGGAGGCTCTCATTCTCGACCGGTTATTTTACCCGGAAAAGCATATTTTCAACCGGCATGTGCTTGCTAATTGCGAGCCGCGGGAGGGCGGCTACGGCAATATGGTCAACTGCGGCGCGCCATGTACATCGCCCCGGTCGGCGTCGTGAACGCCTGCGGCCCCAAGGCGGCTTATGATGAAGCGATTCTGTTCGCCTCCGGGCATCAGATCAGCTACGGGCTGGAGGCGGCGGGCGTGATGGCCTGCTGCGTGGCCAAGGCGTTCGAGCCGGGTGTGAGCGTAGAGGACATCGTAAGCACGGCCCTGCGCTATGCCAAGGACGGGACGAAGCGGGCCATTCAGGAGCTGTGCGATACGGCGCTTGCGCTCCGGCCTCAGCGGGATGACCGCGACGAGGTCGTGGCGAGATTTCATGCCGTCCTGGCGAAATATTCGCCGATGGGCGACGATGTGAACCGGAGCATCGACCGGGTGGGCATTCCATCCAATTACTACACGCCGAGCCGGTTATTCTCGATCGAGGAGCGCCGATGGCGCTCGCGTACATTGTGCTGCACGAAGGGAATTTCCTAGAGGCGGTCAAGGACGGCGTGAGCTCCGGGCGCGACACGGATTCGATCGGCGTCATGATCGGTGCCATTCTCGGCGCGATGCAGGGCGTGCAGGTTATACCGGCGGACGAAATCGCCGTGCTGGAAGCCGCGAACCGGCAGGATTTCGAGACGAGCGTCAGCCGGTTCATCGAGGCGGCGTCATCGATCATTCTGCAGGATTTGGAAGCGGACCGGGCCAGGCTGGAGCGGCTTCATTCAATACAGGTATAAGGCGGTGCTTTGATGATTCCCTCGAATTATTTGGAAAAGGTATACTCCGGTTATTTGGGCATGAACATAGGCATAAGGCTGGGTGCGCCGGTGGAGCCGACGATCTGGACTTATGAACGAATCCGAAATACGTACGGCGAGATCACAGACTATGTGAAGGAGTTTAAGAATTTTGCCGCGGACGACGACGCGAATGGCCCTTATTATTTCCTGCGGGCGCTGTATGACGACGCGGCGGACCGGGAGCTGACGCCGAACGATGTCGCCCGGGCCTGGCTGAACTATGCGCGTGAAGGCGTCGGCATGTTCTGGTGGGGCGGCTATGGGGTCAGCACGGAGCATACGGCTTATATCAATTTGAAGCAGGGGATACAGGCGCCAGAGTCCGGCTCGATCCGGCAGAACGGGAAAATCATCGCCGAGCAGATCGGGGGCCAAATTTTCATCGATACCTGGGGGCTGGTGAATCCCTGTAACCCTAAGAAAGCAGCAGATTACGGCGAGACGGCGGCAAGGGTGTCCCATGACGGCGAAGGCGTGCTGGGGGCGAGATTCTTCTGCGCGGCGATTGCCAAGGCTTTCGAAACAAGCGATATCCGCGAAATTATCGAAACGGGTCTCGGGCAGATTCCGCAGGATTCCACGTATGCCAAGGTGGCCCGTGCGGTGTTGGCTTTCTACGATGAGCATCCGGACGATTTCAGGGCCTGCCGGGATATGCTGGAACGGGATTGGGGCTACGACAAGTATCGGGGCGTGTGCCATATCATTCCGAATGCGGGTGTCTGCATCCTGGCGATGATTTACGGGCAGGGGATTTTAACCGGACGGTGGAAATCGCCACGATGTGCGGCTGGGATACCGACTGCAACGCGGGCAACGTAGGTACGGTACTGGGTGTCGCCGCGGGCCTTGATGGAATTGCGGATAAATACCGCGCGCCGATGAACGACGGCATCGTCATGTCGGGCATCTCCGGCTATCTGAATATCCTGGATATCCCTACGTATGCCAAGGAGCTTGCGATTCTCGGTTATCGGCTCGCGAAGCGACCTTTGTCCCGAGGAGCTCGCTAAGCAGTTTCAAGGAAGATGAAATTTATTTCGATTTCGAGCTTCCCGGCTCGACACACAACTTCCGCATCTCGGACCCGTTCTTCTGCCGGATCAAGCATTCCACGGAGAAGGCGTCCCAGGGCAGCGGCTCCCTGGAAGTGCTGTTCGACCGGATGACCCGCGGGGAGCAGTCGAAGATTTATTACAAGCCGTTCTATACCAGAGACGATTTCAGTGATGAACGGTATTCGCCGGTGTTTACCCCCAAAGCCTATTCCGGTCAAAAGGTATCGATGAGCATCTATCTCGACCAATGGGGCGGCAACGAAACGATGGGGATCGCTCCTTATGTCCGGCTGGCGAAGAGCCGCAAGGACCTGATTCAGGGCTATATCAAGCTTGTGGATCAGCAGTGGATTCAGATCGAGTTCACGATCCCGGATACCGAGGGCGAGCTCATCGACGAGGTCGGCATTGTGCTCGAGTCGTACTCGACGCGCAAGCCGAAGAGCCTGGGCCGCATCTTCATCGATGAGTTTCGGATCAGCGGCAAAGCCGATTATTCGATCGACTTCCGCAAGCGCCGGATGAGCTTCGGCCGCGTGACGCCGTTCTCTCATAACCATGGAGCCTGGAGCCTGGAGGACGGACGCATGTATCTCATGACCGCGGAGCCGAGCGAGGCTTATGCGGGCAGTTATTTTGCCAGGGATTACACCGTTTCGGTGACGCTGAGTCCGCAGATCGGGGACTCGCACCTCGTGGCCGTCCGGGCGCAGGGGGCGATGCGCGGGTACCATGCCGGCTTCGACGGAGAGAACAGGATAGCCTTGTACATCAACGACTTCGGGTTTAAAAAGCTGGCGGAGTGTGCTTACCCTTGGCGGTTTGATCAAGACTATGATCTTACCGTCACGGCGCAAGGGAATACGATTACGGTTGACATTAACGGAGAGCGCGTTCTTCAGCACCAGGATGATACGTTCCAATACGGGATGTTCGGGGTCAGCACGCTGTCCGCGGCAAGAACTTACTACGGCCCGATCCGGTTCACGGAGCTCTAGGTCTTTGGAGGAGGATTACGATGAGCATTATCGTCATCGGCGCGCCAATATGGACATGGTCATGCGGACGAGCCGGATCCCGGCCGTCGGTGAGACGATGCAGGGCGAAGGCTTCAGCCTGTCCGCCGGCGGTAAAGGGGCCAACCAGGCGGTCGCCTGCGCCAAGATGGGGGCGGAGACCTGGTCGCTGGGCAAGGTGGGGGACGATCTGTTCGGGCAGTCCCTACTGGGCGGCCTTGCCGGATTCGGCGTGCATACCGAGTATATGGCAGTGGAACCGGATACCACGACAGGCGTGGCTGCGATTACCGTTTGCCAGGGGAACAATTCCATTCTCCTGGACGGAGGGGCCAATCTGAAGGTCACGCCAGAATACATCCGGGGCTATTCGCGGGCACTGCTTTCGGCGTCAGCCGTTATGCTGCAGCTGGAGATTCCGATGCCGGCCGTATACGAAGCTATCCGGCTGGTGAAGGGCAGGGTGCCGGTTTTCTTGAATCCGGCGCCGGTCGCTCCGATCGAGGACGCCGTGCTGGAGGGCGTGGATTATTTTACGCCCAATGAAATCGAGTGCCTAACCTATACGGGAATCGAAATCAGGAGCGCCGAGGACGGCTTTGAAGCTTTGGAGCGTTTGCGGCGCAAGGGGATTCGATATCCAATCGTGACGCTCGGTGATAAGGGCGTCGTCTATTATAACGGCCTCAGGAATGTGTTTAAGGAAAGCCGCAAGGTGGAGGCGGTCGACACGACGGCCGCAGGAGATACGTTCTCCGGCACGCTGGCGGCGATGATCGTTGCGGGCCGAAGCCTGGATGAAGCGGTGGACATCGCGCAGCACGCGGCATCGATTTCCGTTACGCGTCCGGGTGCACAGCAGGCGATCCCTTATTTATCCGAGGTCGTTACGGGGTAAAGAGGATAACGCAGAAGAAGCATTCCCTGGGGCCTGTTCCGGGCCGATGGAATGCTTCTTTTTATTAAGCGGGAGCCGGATGTCGAAGCGGCTCCACCAGTCTGGATAACCCGTCGCCGCTGTAGCCCTCGGCGACTCCCCGTTGGACGAGGGCCTGGAGCGGGAGGAACAAGTCGGCGCTGATGCCCTGCTCCCGGCTCGCTTCGATGAGGTTGACGAAACCGGCTTCGTTGGTGGACAGGCTGGACACGTTGGTAGCATGGTTTCCCGTATCGACGGCCCGAGCCAAACGGGGCAGGGAGGCCATCATGGCGCTCAGCCACGGGACCACGAGCGACGTGAACGCCGTCGCTTCGACCTGCTCCGTGCCGACCAGGGCGACGGCGTGAAAGAAGCCGCCGAACATCCCGAACATTGCACTGAGCAGGGCCAGGTCGTACAGCGGTGCCAAGCCGGCGTCGGCACCGAGGTATTGGCTTTTACCCAGGGTTCCGAGCACCCCTTGATAAGTCTCGAAGGCGCTTTGCGATCCGCTGTAGAGCAGCGAGCGCATGGGGCCCCGCAATCATCTGGGGCACGGCCATGATCCCGCCGTCCAGGTATTCCGCTCCGCGCTCTGCCACCCATGCAGCGACCTTGCGGGCCTGCTCCGGCTTGCCGTTCGTAAGATTCACCAGCACGCGCCCGGACAGCAAATCGCTTGCGGGCTCCAGAATCTCATACATGGCTTCATAGTCCAGGACGCAGACGACCACCAGCGGACTGGCCGACACCGCTTCGGCGATGGAGGCTGCCCGGACCGCACCAATCCGGGCGAGGTCGTCGGCTTTACGGGCCGAGCGGTTCCAGACGGCCGTCCGGTGACCGGCCTTTAAGAAAGCGCGGGCCAGTGCCGAGCCCATCGCTCCAAGACCAATAACGGTCACCGGCAGGCGGCTGACAGGTTCCTCCGCCACAAGTTCCGTTTTCTCACTAAGTTCCTTATTTTCCATGACAGTGCCTCCTTCAATGTGGTTGAACCCTATTCTAATGGATGACACTAATGTCAACGTCAAACCCCTTCTTCATGACGTCAGACAGCCGCTCCGGTTCGACAAATCTTCCTATTGACCTTAACACTAATGTTATACTTTATAATAGTAAAGGACTCTTTTTTGCCGAAGGAGGCACGGTTCATGAGAATAAGCCAATTGTCCGAAAAAACCGGGGTCAGCCCCCGTTCCATACGGCATTACGAGAAGAAGAAGCTGCTCACCGCCACCCGCCTGGACAACGATTACCGGGAGTTCGACGAGTCCGCGGTCGAGCGGATTCGTACCATTCAAATCTACCTGGGCCTTGGGCTGACCACGGACGAAATCGAGCAGGTACTGAACTGCAAGGATAACTATCCGCAAGCGGAAATAGACGAATACTGCGGCGAAATGCTGGAAGCGTATGAGAAGAAATTAGCCGAGATCAACCGGCAAATGAATACACTGGCCGTCGTCCAGCAGAGGCTGGAGAAGCAGATAGGGCAAATGAAAGAGAAGCGGGTCCGGCAGGACTCGATGTGTTATTCCGCCGTGACGAGCGATATGGGGGAATGAAGTGGCAAATTGATTATAAAAATGAAGTGCCCGCTCTTCAACTTCTTAAGGCGGGCATCCGCTGATAATATGTGAGGCTAATCCTTGGAATATATTCGCTTTAACTTTGCGGTTTCTAACGGTAATTCTTCCTTTATTGCTTCGATTTTTTTATTCCTTTTCAGGGTTACTAGAGAGAAAAACGAAATGAGGAAGTAGAGAATAAAAATGAACTCCTTACCCAGCAGACTATCATCCTGGTGTGGACCATCATAAAATTTCACTATTGAACCACCTCAATTCGTTTTTTACATAAATATAACATCGGTATGCGATGCAAAACAACGGGAGTCTCCGGCGCGTGTCTTGTTGAACGGGCAGGCCAGGGCTCCCTAACCGGATCGTCTCTTGCTGAAAACCGGTATACGTGTTACACTTTGATACAGAACTGTTTCGTCTTCCGAAGCGGATACTTACAAGCACATACTAGAACCAAGAGACAGGTCAGGTGAAAAGAGTGGCACGTGCTTCCGTACGTCAACATATATTGGATGTGGCTTCCGAACTATTTTATCGGGATGGTATCCGTTCCGTCGGTGTAGATATGATTGTCGAGCAGTCGGGCGTAAGCAAGGCGACCCTCTACCGACATTTTCCGACCAAAGACGATCTGGTGGTAGCTTATCTCGAAGCGCAGGACCATATCAACTGGGAGCATTTCGACGAAGTCATCGCCAGGCACGAAGGATCGCCCAAAGAGCAGCTGCTGGCGCTGATCGACGCTACCGTTGAACTGCTGGAACCGGGCTACCACCGCGGTCGCCACTTCCTCAACGCCCTCGCGGAATTCTCCGAGGAGGATCATCCCGTGCATCTGCTGGCGGTGGAGTATAACCGCGCGATCCGCCTCAGGCTGGCCCGTCTCAGCGAGCAAGCGGGCATTAGCGACGAGAAGCTGACGGATCAGCTGATGCTGGTGATCAACGGCGCGTTGTCTTCGGTCCCGGTGTACGGCTTCGCCGGCCCCGCCGCCCAGCTGAAAGAGCTAGCATCACATCTCATTGACCTGCATTGGGAAAAGGCGAAAGTAAAAGCCTGAAAATGCAGGTAATTCCCCTATTCGGATCGAGCGAACAGCCTTTGGCCGTTCGCTCGATCCGAAGGGGAATTTTTTTGTAATTTCATCCATCTAAACATCTTGACACCAAACAAAACCTTATTGTATCATTTCAGCATGAAACAAAACAAAACTGTTTAGTTTCAAAATAACAGCTTTTGGAGGTATAAAATGAACGAAGTTACTGTCATCGGTCTGGGACCAATGGGCACGGCACTGGCGGAGGCACTGCTGCGGGGCGGCCACCGCGTAACCGTATGGAACCGGACGAGCGAGAAAGCACAGCCGCTGGTCCGGGAAGGAGCGCTCCTTGCTCCCAGCGCCGCCGCCGCGATCGAAGCAAGCCCTGTCGCGATCGTATGCGTGGCCAATTACGAGACCTCGTACCGGATCCTGGATACCCCGGAGACCGCTTCCGCCCTTGCCGGCCGGGTCCTGGTCCAGCTCAGCACCGGCAGTCCGCAGCAGGCACGGGACAACGAGGCTTGGGCTCGGGAGCGGGGCGCAGACTACCTGGACGGCGCCATCGCCGCTACGCCGCCCCAGATGGGACGGCCGGATACGACCATTTTTACATCGGGCTCACAAACCGCTTACCAGAAAAGCGAAGCGTTCCTCAAGAGCCTGGCGGGCAATGTGCCGTATTTGGGCGAGAAGGTCAGCTCCGCGTCGTCGACCGATTTGGCGTTTCTCTCCTATTTGTTCGGCGGGATGATCGGGTTCTTCCATGCGGCGCGTATCCTGGAATCGGACGGACTTCGCGTCGACGACTTCGGCAACATGATCGCCGCAATCTCGCCAGCCATTGGAGAGATGGTCAGACACGAGGGGAAGTGATCCAGACGGAAACGTACGATCAGCCGCAAAGTTCTGTCGATACGTGCATGGGAACGGTCAAGCTGTTCATGCAGCAGGCCCGTGAGGCCGGGATCAATTCCGAATTTCCGGCGTTCGCCCAGAAGCTATTCCAGAAGGCCTTGGACGCGGGTTACGGCGACGAGGAGCTCGGGGCACTCATCAAAGTACTTCGATAGGCCGCCGGAGCGATTAGCGACAATGCATCGGCATCTCTTTTTTGCTTCAAAGAAAACTAAACTGTTTTGTATTAATTACATAATTTATTACGTGGAGGAACCGTATGAGTCAATACCTTGGGAAAAAAGCGGTTATCACAGGGGAACCATCGGCATGGGTCTCGCCATCGCCAAAGCGTCGCTGGAGGAAGGCGCCGAGGTGCTGCTCACGGGGCGAAACGAGAAGAACCTCGAGGCGGTGCGCCTGGAGCTGGGAGAACGGGCTCACATCGTGCGCTCCGACACTACAAATATGGCCGACATCGCCGCTTTGGGCGAAACGGTCAAGGAGAAGCTCGGGCAGGTCGACGCCGTGTTCATTAATGCAGGCTACTCCCAGCTGGAGCCCTTTGATCGGGTAACCGAGGCTTCTTACGATAAACAGTTTGATATCAACACGAAGGGCGCCTTCTTCACCGCGCAGCGCCTGGCTCCTCTTGTCCGGGAAGGCGGAGCGTTCGTCTTTACGACCTCCGTCGCCGACGTGATGGGCTATCCCGGCATGGGCGTCTACTCCGGGGCGAAGGCGGCTCTCCGCTCGTTCGCGCAGGTGCTGGCCTCGGAACTCCTGCCGAAGGGAATCCGGGTGAATGCGGTCAGCCCGGGCTTTATCAAGACGCCGACGATGGGAGTAGCCAGCGCCACGCAAGAGGAACTGGCCGCCTTTGAACAGGAAGGGAACGCGGTTACCCCGATGGGGCGGATCGGCCGGCCGGAAGAGGTCGCCAAGGCGGCGCTGTTCCTTGCCTTCGATGCGACGTTCACTACGGGAGTCGAGCCGCCGGTCGACGGCGGTTTGGCTCAAGGCATTGTCACCCCGCATCACTAGAAACGCGGAACGGCGGGCCGTCCGAGGTTTTTTGCTCCCGTCTTCCGGATTACTTCATCTTGAGCCGTCGCCGTGAGGCGGCGGTTCTTGCGTCAGGGCTCTGGTGAAGCGGCGGCGGCTGTTATAAGATGGAGGCAGGAGTACCATAATGGGAAAAAAGGAGAACGCCATGTGCCGAAACATCAAAACGCTGTTTAACTTCGACCCTCCGGCTACCGATCAGGAGATTCAAGACGCCGCGCTGCAGTTCGTGAGAAAGCTCTCGGGCATGAATAAGCCTGCGAAGGCGAATGAGGAGGCTTTCCACCAGGCCGTCGAGGAGGTAGCCGCGCGGCACGAAAGCTGATGAATTCGCTCGTAACCCAGTCCGAGCCGCGCAACCGCGAGGTGGAAATCGAGCGGGCCCGGGCGAGAAACGCAAGAAGGTTCGGAACCGGAGAGGGCAAAGGCTAGAGAGAGCTGTTGGCCGAAATTGATAGTTGGGCAGGAGCACAGCAGGTCGCTGCGGCGGGAGACATCATCGCTCCCTCCGCAGCACAATTATTTTTCGCGGCTGATCTTTGAAGTCACATTTCTTTCTCCAGGATCGTCTTAGGGTTTGTAAACAGTCGAGTAAATAAGGAGAGAATGCCGTATGGAAAAAATGCTTGTGATCAATGCCCATCCGCTGGTGGAATCGACGTCTTCTTTCACGCTGCAGGTACTGAGCCGTTTCTTAAAGGTGTACCGGGAGCTGAATCCGGAGGGGACCGTGGAACAAATCAATCTGTATGAGGACCCGGTCCCGATGGTGGACCGCACCTTTCTAAGCGTATGGGAGAAGCGGAGGAACGGCGAGCCCATGACCGCCGAAGAGCAGCAATTGAACGGCCGGCTGAACGAAATTCTAAGGCAGTTCAAGGAAGCCCGCAAATATGTCATCGCCATGCCTTTACATAACTTTGGTATCCCGTCCAAGCTGAAGGATTATATGGACAATATCATTGTTCCGCGGGAAACCTATACCTTTACCGACAAGGGCTCCGTAGGCTTACTGAAGGACGGCCGCAGACCTGCTCGTAATCCAGGGGAGCGGAGGCTTTTATACCCATAACGACTGGTATGCCGAGGTCGAGTACTCGCATAAATACTTGAAGTCCATGTTTAACTTCCTCGGTGTGGAGGATTACCAAATCATTCGGGTCCAGGGCACCTCCAGGCCTACCCGCGAGGAATTTTTGAAGCAGCGTGCCTCGAAGCGGAGGAAGCGGCGAAGCGCTTAAGCGAGCGGCAGGGTATGCCGCAGGCTCAATAACGCTGAAAAAATACAGTTTTCAGCCCAAACAAAAACGAATAGGCTCAACAACAGGACCGTCCGGAAACCCGTACGGTCCTTTCCAATGGAAAAATGTGTATTGACGGGCGGGGCAGCGTCATTTACTATACAAAGTAAGTCGGGTATTTTCTAAACGCGGTTTTATAATATAGAACAACCAAATGCCCAAGACTTCAGATGAACTTCATAACTTCTGGGAATACAGACGGGGTGACCTTTTTTGCCGATGATTCAAGCTGTTGAACGAGCCTTGAATATTCTGGATTTGTTCGACGAATACGAAACGGAGCTTAAAATTACGGAGATCAGCGACCGTATGGGGCTGCACAAAAGTACGGTCCATTCGTTGCTGAAAACGCTGCAGGTTCATGGCTATATCGACCAGAATCCGGAGAACGGCAAATACAAGCTGGGACTGAAGCTGTTCGAGCGGGGGAATCTTGTCATCCATAACCTGGATTTGCGCACGATATCGCGGAAATATTTGTTGGACCTAACGGTTAAGACCGGGCTTACGGTGAATCTCGTCATTCTTGACGGGAATGAAGGCGTTTACATCGATAAGATCGAGGGGACTTCCGGGATTGTCGCTTACTCCCGTATCGGCCGCAGGGTCCCGATCCATTCCAGCGCCGTCGGGAAAGCTCTTGTAGCCTATAAACATAGGGATGACATCGAAAAGATTCTTAAGGGATATGAATTTGGCATCCAGACGGAGAATACGATTACGAATGGACCGGATTTTCTGAAGGAGCTTGAGAAGGTCCGCTCGGAAGGCTACGCTATCGACAATCAGGAGAACGAACCCGGCGTCCGCTGCGTCGCTGTGCCCGTTCGCAATCATACGGGGCAGGTGATCGCCGCCGTCAGCATGTCGACCCCGGTCTCGAGCTTCGGCGAAGATCCCCTTGAGAAAGTGCTGCCCTTATTAAAAGAAGCGGCGGATGAAATATCGCAAAAGCTGGGGTTTGGAATTTTAAGGAAATAGCCTGGCGGCGCCTGTGTTTGCGGGTAGTAGTGCCCTTTTATCAAAACAGGGTTCTATAATATAAAACAAAATGGAGGCTTGGTCCCATGCGCATCATCCGATTCTTGAATGAAAGCAAGGTTCCCGTTCTGGTCGCTTTAACTGACGAGAATGAAGTGTACGAACTGCCTTTTACCGATTTTATGGAGTTGATCCGCACTGCGGAAGATCAGCAGGTCGCCCCTTCCGCGTTAGCGGAGCGATTCATTCAAGATGCGATTCCGGTAAACGTGTCGTTCGAGCATCAGCTCCTGGTCCCTATCGAAGCTCCGGAGGTGTGGGCCGCCGGCGTCACTTACGAGAAGAGCAAGGACGCCAGAAACCATGAGTCCGGCGGCGGCAAGCCGGAAGCGGTAACCTGCTACGACAAAGTGTATGATGCGCCCCGTCCGGAGATTTTCTTCAAATCGACAGCGGCCCGGACCGTAGGGCCGAAGGGCCCCGTCTATTTGCGAAGCGATTCGAACTGGCAGATTCCCGAGCCGGAGCTTGGACTAGTGATCGACCGGAACGGTAAAATTCTCGGATATACAATCGGCAATGATATGAGCTCGCGGGATATTGAGGGCGAGAATCCGTTATATCTCCCCCAGGCGAAAATATGGCGGAATTCCTGCTCCATCGGCCCCGCCATCCGCTTGGCGGAAACGGTCAGCGATCCGTACGGCTTCCGCATTGCATGCCGGATTTTCCGCGGCGGCGAAGCAAGGTGGTGGAAGGCTCCGCAAGCTCGGGCCAGCTGAAGCGAAAGCTGGAGGAGCTGGTTTCGTATTTGGTGAGAGACAATGTGATTTTTGACGGAACCGTTCTACTCACGGGGACCTGCATTATTCCTCCGGATGACTTTACGCTGCAGGATGGGGACCGGGTGGAGATTGAAATCGAAGGGATCGGCGTTCTTTCGAATCCGGTGCAGGCGCAGGTCGCCGTAGCTACCCCGTAAGGAGGGGCTTATGGAATACAAGACGGTTAAGATGAGGCCGCAGGATCTAGGCTGCGGCGGCGCTCATAAGCGGAAGGGGAGATCAGGCTTGAGTACGCAAAGCAAGCTTCAGTTTCTGGGGTACCGGCGTCCGGACGGAAGAATCGGTGTACGCAATCATGTCTTGATTCTGCCGACCATCACCTGCGCAACCCAGGCGGCGAAGCAAATTACGGAGCTCGTGCACGGCACGGTTTCGTTCATTCATCAGCACGGTTGCGCCCAGGTCGGCGTCGATTACGAGCAAACCTTCCGCACCTACGCGGGCATGGGGATGAACCCGAACGTGTACGGCGTCGTCGTACTGGGTCTCGGGTGTGAAACCCACCAGGCCCGGAGCGTGGCAGGCGAGATAGCGAAGAGCGGGAAGCCTGTTGAAGTGGTTTCGATCCAGGATCATGGGGGGACGCTCGGCGCCATCGCCCAGGGTGCGAGAATCGCGGCGCAGATGGTCCAGGATGCCTCCGCCGTTCCGCGGGAGCCGTTTGATTTCAGCGAGCTGATCGTCGGAACCGAATGCGGCGGGTCGGATGCGTGCTCGGGGCTGTCGGCGAATCCGGCGGTCGGCGTAGTCAGCGATATGATGGTCGATTACGGCGGCACGGCCATTCTTGCGGAAACCACGGAGCTGATCGGGGCGGAGCATTTGCTCGCCAACCGAGCAGTGGACGAGAAGGTGTCGAAGCGGGCTTACGAAGTGATTCAGGCGATGGAGAACCGGGCCATCGCGATGGGAGTCGATATTCGCGACGGCAATCCGAGCCCGGGCAACCGCAAGGGCGGGCTTACCACGCTGGAGGAAAAATCGCTCGGCGCGGCGGCCAAGGCAGGCACCAGACCGCTCCAGGAGATCATTGAGTACGCCCAGATTCCGACCCGAAAGGGCCTGGTCTGGATGGATACCCCGGGACACGATATTGAACAGCTGACCGGCATGGTAGCCGGCGGAGCGCAAATCGTCCTGTTCACGAGCGGCAGGGGGACGCCGACCGGATCGCCGATCGCTCCCGTCATTAAGATTGCGACCAATACGCCGATGTTTGAGAAGATGCGGGAGAACATGGATCTGGATGCGGGAACGATTATCAGCGGCGTGGAATCCATTGAATCGGTCGGGCGGCGGATTTTGGGCGAAATTGCATCGGTCGCCTCCGGCAAGCTGACCAAATCGGAAATATTGAAGCAGCATGATTTTGGCATTTGGCGGATCGGCCCGACGTTTTAAACTATTCATCGATTCAGGAAGGAAGGTGCTCTATCATGACAGTGACCAGCTTTGAAAAAAACGTAAGCACGTATCTGAACTATATTAACGGAGAATGGGTGGTCAGCTTCTACAAGCCAGCTGGATCCCAGCATCAATCCGGCCAACAAACAGGAAATTGTAGGCTACATCCAGCGTTCGGGCAAGGAGGATCTGGACAAGGCGGTGGCGGCGGCGAAGCAGGCCCGGATGGGATGGAGGAAGCTGTCCGGACCCGCGAGAGGGGACTTTTTGTTCAAGATCGCGAATGCCATAGAAAGACGTCTGGATGAAATTGCCGAAACGATGACCAGAGAAATGGGTAAAACACTGCCTGAGGCGAAGGGCGAGACGGCCAGAGGGGTTGCGATTCTGCGCTATTACGCAGGGGAAGGGATGCGCAAAGTCGGCGACGTCATCCCGTCAACCGACAGCGAAGCGCTCATGTACACCACCCGTGTACCGCTGGGGGTGGTCGGGGTGATCACACCGTGGAATTTCCCGGTGGCCATTCCGGTTTGGAAGATGGCGCCCGCTCTCGTTTACGGCAACACGGTGGTGTTCAAGCCGGCGCAGGAAACGGCCGTGACCGCGGCCAAAATTATCGAATGCATGCATGAAGCCGGGCTTCCGGCGGGCGTCGTTAACATGGTCACAGGTGACGGCGCCGAAATCGGCCAAGCCATTACCGATCATCCGGATATTAACGGCATTACCTTTACCGGCTCGAACGCGGTGGGCAAACGGGTCGGCCAAGGCGCTCTCGCCCGCGGCGCGAAGTACCAGCTGGAAATGGGCGGGAAGAACCCGGTGATCGTGCTGGAGGATGCGGACCTGGATCTGGCCGTAGAAGCGACGATCAGCGGCGGCCTTCGTTCCACGGGCCAGAAGTGCACGGCTACGAGCCGCGTCTTTGTCCAAAAGGGAGTCTATGAGCCGTTCAAGGCTAAGTCGCTGGATAAAGTGAGCCGGCTGAACATCGGCGACGGCCTGGCCGCGGACACCTGGATGGGGCCGTGCGCCAGCGAGAAGCAGTTCAATACGGTTCTATCCTATATTAAGAAAGGCATCGAGGAAGGGGCCAGCCTCCTTTGCGGAGGCGGCAGGGCGGAACAAGCCGGGCTTCAGGACGGTTACTATGTTCAGCCTACCATCTTTGAGGATGTGACGCCCGGCATGACCATTGCCCGGGAAGAGATTTTCGGCCCGGTACTGGCCTTAATACAAGTGGAATCGCTGGAAGAGGCGTTAGCGCTCGCGAATGACGTTCCGTTCGGTCTAAGCGCCTCCATCTTCACGAAGAATATCGGCCACATGCTTTCTTTTATCAACGAAATCGAGACGGGGCTTGTCCGGATCAACGCGGAGAGCGCGGGCGTGGAGCTTCAGGCGCCGTTCGGCGGAATGAAGGAGTCCAGCTCCCATTCGCGCGAGCAGGGGCAGGCGGCGATAGAGTTCTTTACCTCGATTAAGACGGTATTTGTCAAAGCTTGATCATTTGTAGTCGTATTCGGGGATGCAGCCGGAAAGCGGGGTTGTATTCCTGAATCTCCAACTTATTGAAAGCGATTTCAATCAGCTGAAGGAGGTTGCTATAATGAACCGGCAGACAGGAACAAGAACGAATGTCAGATGGACGATTGCGCTGCTGATGTGGGCGGCTATAGCTATCAACTATTTGGATCGAACGGTACTCTCTGCCGCAGCGCCGGCTTTGATCAAGGAATTTCATATGGATCCGTCCCAAATGGGGCTCATCCTTTCAGCCTTCTTTTGGAGCTATGCATTGTTTCAAATTCCTGCGGGCTGGTTTGCCGATAAGGTGGGGCAAAGGATTTCCCTTGCTTTATCTGTAGCCTGGTGGTCCGTCGCAACGGCATTAACGGTAGTGAGCCAAGGATTGAAATCGCTGATTCTGTTCCGCGTCCTGCTGGGACTTGGCGAAGCCGGGGCCTATCCGAGCAATGCCGGAGTAACGGCCAAATGGTTCCCGGACAAAGAGCGAACACGCGTCTCCGCTATTTTTGACAGCGGTTCCAAGGTGGGTACCGCACTGACCATGCCGTTCGTTGTCTGGATGCTGACCGAGTTTGGCTGGAAAGTGCCGTTTATTGTATCCGGTTTAATCGGTCTGGTTTGGGTCGTAATTTGGTGGGCTTATTACCGTGACCCCGAGAAGCATTTATATGCAAACCAAGAGGAGCTTGCCTACATTCGGAAAGGTCAAGTCAAGAAGGAAGGACTCGATAACGTCCAACCGATGAAATGGTATGAATTGCTTAAATACCGCAACATTTTGGCCATGTGTGTCGGATTTTTTATGCTCAATTATGCGATTTACTTCTTTATCACCTGGTTTCCGACCTATCTCGTTCAGGAGCGCGGTATGCGACTGATGAAGATGGGATGGGTATCCATGATCCCGCCGATGGCCGGTTTGATAGCCGAACTGCTTGCCGGCTGGTTTTCGGACCGTTTATATGAAAAAGGATATTCCTTAACCTTTGTCCGTAAGTTAAATTTGGTAGGCGGCATGTTACTGGCGACGATGATCGCCTTTGCCGGCTTGGTCAATTCGGTCGCTTGGTCTGTTGTTCTGCTCTCGATTTCTTATGCGGGACTAACTTCCGCGGCGTGCGCCATATGGTCCTTGCCGGGGGACGTCGCTCCCCGGAATATGACTTCCGTGGTCGGCGGTCTGCAGAACGGCGTTTCCAACATTGGTGGTATCCTGGGCCCGATCGTAACCGGCTTCATTGTTTCCGTTACCCATTCCTTTATCCCGGCACTGCTCGTTTCCGGGGGCGCTACGCTGATCGGTGCACTCACCTATATGTTCTGGTTAGGTAAAGTGGAGCCCATTGAACCGAACAAGGAGAGATTCTCTGACGATATATATGTAAGCGTATAAAAGATTTACAGGAAGCTTCTACCGTATTCGAGGAGGCGGAGCCATCACTTATGATCTGCCTCCTCATCAAGGAGATGACGCTTTACTCGGTTATGGGCATGGAATACGGAATATATCCAGAATGATGCCGACCGGTATTCTTAACGTGATAAACGTTCGGTTGACTCCGCTAAACATCCGTAACCGAAAGAAGCTCACCCCAACACTCAGCAAACACCCTATAAAAGTACCGAATAAAGTTCTGACAACAACCGCTGCCCTTTTCTGGATGTTCAGTGGAAGTCCAGTCCCATACCTTTGGCTTGCTCCATCGTCATTCCCTGCCCGGACAGAGCCTGTTCGAACATATCGATGATGGCCAGGAATCGTTCGGCTTCCCGGAAGACGTGATCCGCCAACAAAGGATGGATGATGCTTTTAATTTTACAAGCCACTATCAATTCCCGCGCCGTTTTCTTAAAATCACGCAACGATTTGACCGAGACCCGGTTCTGATCCAAAAATTGCGTGAGAAGGGGAGGCGTTTGGGACTGGGGGCGCATGGAATCCAAATCTCTCGCTTGAAACAGCAATTGATCGAAGTCATGGCTAAAATCGTTGGCCTGATCCACCAGCTTCCGCTCCGAAGGATCCAGCAAATGACTGATGAATTTAGCGTGATCCGCCATAATTCTCAGGAAAAATACGTTTTCATCGATAATCGCGTCAGGCGCCGGTTCCAATCGGCCTGAATTCAGCTCAGCCAATCGATTCCTGAAATAATTGGCTTCCCGGCTGACATGATCAACCAATAGCGGGAAATTGTTCTGCCCAGGGAGTTTGCAGCTCAAAATCAGGCCCAGCACCTTTCTTTTAAAGGCCCATATGTGTGCAGCGGCGTTATGTACTTCTATATTGAAGTTTTGAATGGTTGCCGGATCCACATCAGGGGTATAAGCATGAGCTCTGGCCTCGATTCCTTCGAATAGAGAGTAAAATTGATTAGCCTCATTGATTAATTGGGTATCTTCACATCGGAAGCCAAGCCGAAGAAAGAGCGAATGTTCTTTCATAATTCTGGACCAAAATCGTATTTCATCTAATGATCGGGTGACAAACACATCCGGCATAACTATCCCCTCCTGTTAAGTCCGCATAGTTACCTCATTATTATGTAAGCGGCTTGTTCCAATATGACCAGGAGAAAGTAACTTAATAATTGCTAACCCTGCGGCAAAAGAATGTGCTTTATAACAGGGGAAACTAGTCGCTTCGGAGTTGCTAGATTTGCATAAGATATCATGTGGGATAACCCCCGCCAACTTATCCCACACAGCCCCCATAGATCCTCCTTCCGGGAAATAGACGGCGGCATCCGCTGATCCGTCTATTTTTCATGGGCGCAGAAGCAACGATGCTTCGTTCGGATCAAGACCTGGGCTGGCAGGACTTTACTGGACCAAGGTCCAGATGAAAGTCTGGTCCTGCGAAGGTTATTCCAACAATCCTCTGATCTTATAATGAGACTATCATAAATGATTAGAGGAGAGTTATTCTTATGAAAAAAGCACTTGGCTATTCGATCCTTACCGTTATGTTAGTCGCCGGCACTTTGGCAGGATCTATCCCGTCGGTCGCTGCAGCTCAAGAGGCAACTGTGAAGACGGCGGCGTCATCTGCAAGTGTGCTCCCGCCGCTGGACCTTGAGGCTCTGCGTAAAGTGCTCTCCGGCCTGCCGAACGCAAAAGCCACGGCCGCCTTGATTTATGTAGGTACTCCAACCGACAGCTGGATGGGGGCGTCGGGAGTGGCGGATATCCATACCAAGACCCCGGCACGGGCGGATGGAAGATTCCGAATCGGCAGCATCACCAAAGTCTTTACCGCCGCCGTCGTGCTGCAATTGGCGGCCGAACAGAAGGTGGATTTGAATCAGCCGGTTCAGCATTATTTGCCCGGCCTGCTGCCTGCCGATTTCCCTCCGGTTCTTGTCGGACAATTGCTCAATCATACGAGCGGTCTGCCGAGCCCCGATCGTCCGGACGATGTGAGCCAGGAAGAGATGCGGTATAAAAATTGGACGCCTCAGGAATTTGTCGATTTGGCCTTTAAGAAGAGGATGGAATTTGAACCAGGCACCAAGCAGCATTATCTTAATATCAATTATGTGCTGGCGGGCCTGCTCATTGAGAAAGTGACGGGTAACCCTTACGAAGTTGAGGTCCAAAACCGGATCATCCGGCCGCTGAATCTGTACAATACATACCTGCCTGGCGGCGACATTCGAATCGTCGGTACTCATGCCCAAGGCTATCAAGCGGTTCGTAACGGAGGTGAAACCGAATTGGTCGATGTCACGGAAGGCGACCAGTCGTTCACTTGGGCGGCAGGGGAAATCATCTCCACGACGAATGATCTGAATACTTTTATGACAGCCTTGTTCAGCGGGGAGGTAGTACCCAAAGACGAATTGGAGCATATGTTCACCGTGCCGGATGTTCCGGTATGGAATAAAGACGGTGAAGATGCCGGGCGGGCGACAATGAGCATGGGCCTGATGCGGACGGAATTCAAGGGGCTCACTTTGTGGGGCAAAACCGGAGCGAGACCGGGCTATGCGAACGGCATGTTTGCCACCCGGGACCTGGAACGAAGGGTCGTTTATTCGGTGAATTCGACCGACGCCAAGGGTTCCGATCAAAATCAGCTGGGGCTCCAAATCGGAATGGCCGCGTTCGGCCTGAAGCCAGATAATCGTCCCGGGCCTGCCAACTAAGAAGCTGCGGAATTGTAAATAAAAATGGAGCCATCGAACCGTTTGAGGGTCGTGGCTCCGTTTTTTTGTCGCATAAAGCTCATCCCGCCACGCAGCCGGCGAACTGCTCCTTGAACCAGGCCTCATCCAGGCCGCGGCCGATGACGACAAACTCGCTGCGCTTCGGCTCATCCGGCTTCCATTCCCGATCCGCCATGGAGTCGAACAGCATATGGATTCCCTGGAACACAACGCGCTTATCAACGCCTTTGATCTGCAGGACGCCTTTGTAACGGAAGGTGTCGGCTCCGTGCTCGGACAGCCATACGCTTAGGAATTGCTCCAGCTTCTTGAGGTCCAGCGGGCGGTCTTCCTGCAGCACGATCGATGTGACCTCATCATCGTGCTCGTGATCCTCTTCTTCCAGAAATCCGGGCTCGATCTCCAGCTTCTTCTCCAAATCAAAGGCATGAATCCCGAGAATGCGACCGATGTCGATTCGGGATTGCTGCGTGCGGTAAATCTTGGCGGCGGGGTTCATGGAATGCAGCCGGCCTTCCAGCTGATGCAGCTCCTCTTCGGGGACGAGATCCGTCTTATTCAGCAGCAGCACATCGGCAAAAGCCACCTGCTCCTGCGCTTCATGGCCTTCATCGAGGTGCTGGCCCGCATGCTTCGCGTCAACGACGGTAACGATCGCATCCAGGCGGTAAAACGAAGCCATTTCTTCATCGACAAAGAATGTTTGCGCCACCGGCGCCGGGTCGGCCAGCCCTGTCGTTTCGATCAGCACCCGGTCAAAATCCGCCTTCCGGCCGGACAAGCCCCGCTTCGCATCCATCAATTCTCCGAGAATGCGGATCAGATCCCCGCGAACGGTGCAGCAGATGCGACCGTTGTTCATTTCGAAAATTTCTTCGTCGGCTCCGACGACGAGCTGGTTGTCAATACCGACTTCACCGAATTCGTTCACGATGACCGCGATTTTTTGACCGTGCTCCGCCGTTAATACATGGTTAAGCGGCGTGGTTTTGCCGGCACCGAGAAAGCCGGTAAGAACGGTAACGGGAATGCGCTGATCGGATGGCTCGGGATGGGACATGGAATTTCACTCCTTGATTTTAATTGTAAAAATTACTATTATCTTGAGTATAGAGTCTCGCCTGAGCCTTGTCAATTTGGAGGTGAATGATCGGATGAAACCAAACCGCGAGCGGCAAATGCTCGAATCGATGGCCCGCGGCGGTCTTCGGGTAACGGAGCAGCGCAAATCGCTGGCCAAACTGTTTGCGGAAGCCGCCGGGTATTTGACGCCCAAAGAAGTGTACGACCGGCTGGAAACCAAGCACCGCGGTCTCAGCTTTGAAACGGTTTATCGGAATTTGCGCATACTGCAGGATTTAGGTATGCTGGAGCAGTTTTATCTTGAGGACGGCGTGAAATTCCGGATCGGTCGCTTTGCCGGGCAGCACCATCATCATCATCTGATTTGTCTTTCCTGCGAACGTGTTTATCCGCTTGATTTTTGCCCGATGGATCATGTCGGAGAGGTGCCGAATCAATTCAAGGTTGTCAAGCACCGCTTTGAGATTTATGGGTATTGCGCGGAGTGCACGGTTAGCGAAAGGGAAGAAAAAGCTCCTGCACACAAATAAAGTGTAATAATTACTGTTTACAAATCGTAATAATTACTATATTATAAATCCGACATGGAAGGGAAGGAAGGATCGGCATGAAATTAGCCTCGATGAATGGCGTCCTGTTCGGGTACTCGGATACGCCCTGCCTGGAAGATGTGAACGTCAGCATCGAATCCGGCGAATTTATCGCCATTACCGGACCGAACGGCGCGTCCAAGACGACGATGCTGAAGCTGCTCCTAGGGTCGCTTAAGCCGTGGCAGGGCAAGGTGGAATGGACAGGAGCGGCGACGGGTGGAGGCAAGCCCCGAATCGGATATGTGCCGCAGCAGGTTGCTGCATTTAACAGCGGTTTTCCCAGCAAGGTGCTGGAATTCGTCCGTTCCGGAAGGTACGCTTCGGGCTCGTGGTTCCGCCGGTTAACCAAGCAGGATCATGAACTCACGGAACTCGCTCTCCGGCAGGTAGGCATGTGGGAGCTTCGTCACCGCAGGATCGGCGAGCTGTCCGGGGGACAGAAGCAGCGTATCTGCATAGCGCGTGCGCTTGCCGGACAGCCGGATGTGCTGGTGCTCGATGAGCCTGCGACGGGGATGGACGCGGACAGCCGGGCCGGATTTTACCGGTTGATGGATCACTGCGTGAAAGAGCAAGGGATGACGGTGCTGATGGTCACCCACGATTTGGAAGAGGTTAGGCCCTATTTGAACCGGATGATCCAATTGGAACGAAAGGAGCATGGCGGATGGAAATGCTGCACTACGACTTCATGCAGCGGGCATTTTGTGCCGGTATCTTAGCTGCGCCGCTGGCTTCGGTGCTCGGCGTTTACCTGATGCTGCGGCGGCAGGCGCTGATGGCCGACACGTTGTCCCACGTATCGCTGGCCGGTGTCGCCATAGGGGCTGTTCTGCACCTGAATCCGCCCTTCACCGGCTCTATTGTAGCTATTCTGGGCGGCGCCGCAATCGAAGTGGTCAGACGGTCGTTTCGCGCTTACAGCGAAATGTCCATCGCCATCATCATGATCGGCGGTTTATCTACAGCCGTGGTGCTCATGAGCATGAATCAGAGCATCAACAAAGGATTCTCCGCTTATTTATTCGGATCGGTCGTCGCCGTAAATAATGACCAGCTCCGGATGATGCTTGCGGTTGCCGCGGTGACGGCCGTCTATTTTTACTTTCTCCGGCGCCCTTTGTATCAGATTACGTTCGACGAAGAGACGGCCCGGACGAACGGGCTTCCGGTGAAGTGGATCTCGCTGTCCTTCAGCGTCCTGACGGGGATGATCGTCTCGGCCGCCATGCCGGTTGTCGGCGTTCTGCTGGTCTCGTCCCTGATTATCCTGCCCGCGGCGCTGGCGATCCGGCTGGCTCCAAGTTTTGCGGCGGCGGTGGGACTGGCCATGGTCATCGGCGTAACCGGCGTATGCTCCGGATTAACCGCTTCTTATAAGCTGAGTACGCCGCCGGGAGGGACGATCGCACTTGTCCTTCTGGCCATGCTCCTTCTCGGCTTGCTGCTGAAAAAAGCGGCAGTGCAGCTCGGTAAAGCACGAAGCAGGAAGCAGGGAGAGCTCGTCAAGGAATCCGTTTTTCAAGCGGAAACCGCGCTTTTTGGGGAAAGAAGAGAATTTATTACCAAATCGGGAGGTTCATCATGAAATCGTTCGTTTACAAAGCCGTATTGGGTGCAGCTCTGTCCAGCCTCGTGCTTGCCGGCTGCAGCACGTCCCAGCAGGCATCGCCGGCATCGGCCGCCCCCAAGGCGGAGAAACGCTTGAAGGTGGTCACCACCTTCTATCCGATGTACGAATTCAGCAAGCAGGTGGCGGGGGACAAGGCGGATGTCGTCGGCTTGATTCCGGCCGGTGCCGAACCGCATGATTGGGAGCCGACTCCGAAAGACATTCAGCAGATTCAAGATGCGGATGTATTTGTGTACAACGGAGCCGGTGTCGAAAACTGGGTGGACAAGGCTTTGAAGAGCATCAATAAGGATCATC
This sequence comes from Paenibacillus sp. P25, assembly GCA_024704175.1. Classification (GTDB taxonomy): domain Bacteria; phylum Bacillota; class Bacilli; order Paenibacillales; family NBRC-103111; genus Paenibacillus_G. Next base: position 5,044,826 of record CP085629.1, on the reverse strand, counting down.
TCACGGTAGTGGAAGCGAGCAAAGGCATTGAGCTCATGGAGGGAACGGCGGAAGAGGAGGAAGACGGTCACGACCATAAGCAGGAGTCCGGAGCCCAAGGGCAGGAGAAGGTCATGGACCCTCACGTGTGGCTCGATCCGGTATTGGCGCAGCAGGAGGTGAAGTCGATCGCGGCGGCGATGCAGCAGGCGGACTCCGCGAATAAAGAAGCATACAAGAACAATGCGGATGTTTTCACCCGCAAGCTGCAGGAGCTCGATCAAGCGTTCAAAGACGGGCTGAGCGGGGTGAAACGCAAAGAATTCGTGACCCAGCATGCCGCCTTCGGGTATTTGGCCAAGCGCTACGGCTTGACTCAGGTTCCGATCGCGGGGCTGTCGCCGGAGGAAGAGCCGTCGGCTGCAAAAATGGGAGAAATCGTTCAATTCGCCAAGGAGCATCAAGTGAAAACGATCTTCTTTGAAACCCTTGCGGCCCCGAAGGTAGCCGAGACGATCGCTAAGGAAATCGGAGCGAAGGCATCGGTATTGAACCCGATCGAAGGGCTGACGGATGAGGACAAGAAGCAGAATCTGGATTACCTTGGCCTGATGAAACAAAATTTAAACAGCCTGAAGGCTGTGTTGAACGAATAATGGCTACCTGGAATTTAACAGATACGACCCATCATCTTTTCATTTGCAACGGCGGTCGCTGCATGCGGAAGCAGGGCGAAGAAGTGACGCAGGCGATCCGGGATGAAATCGCGCGGGAAGGGCTGGATCCGCTGATCCATACCACGCGCACAAGATGCAACGGGCGCTGCGACGATGCTTGTGTAGTAATCCAATATCCGCAAGGCATCTGGTACCGTGCCATGACGCCTGAGGCGGGCAGGCGACTCGTTCGGGACATCGCGGCAGGGCATGCCCGGCCCGTTCCCGGCCGGATTACTTACACGTATAGGGAAGGATTTCAACCGGAAGTCCATACGCTTCCGGGAACTTATAAAACCGCTCCAGTGAAAGGTTCATGAAGCCGATCTTCATGAACCCTTCACTCCATCTTCATCATATCTTCATGCAACGATTGGGCATGAATGGTATGATTTTTTTGTAATTAACAATAGCGACGTTATTAAATATAGATTAGTAAGGAGAGATTCCTATGTACAAAACGGTGATTATCGGCACCGGCCCCAGCGGGCTGACGGCTGCGATTTATTTGGCGAGAGCGAATCTGAACCCGCTCGTGATCGAAGGACAGGAACCGGGCGGCCAGCTGACGACGACGACCGAAGTGGAGAATTTCCCGGGATTCCCCGATGGGATTATGGGCCCGGAGCTGATGAGCAACATGCGGAAGCAGGCTGAGCGCTTCGGGGCGCAGTTTAAATCCGGGTGGGTGAATCACGTCGATTTCTCCAAACGCCCGTTCAAGCTGTCGGTTGAGGGCTTGGGAGAGATTGAGGCCGAATCGGTTATCATCTCGACCGGCGCTTCGGCGAAATATCTCGGCATCCCGGGCGAGAGGGACAACGTCGGCCGCGGAGTGAGCACCTGCGCCACCTGTGACGGATTCTTCTTCCGCGGCAAGAAAATTATTGTAGTGGGAGGCGGCGATTCGGCAATGGAGGAAGCGAATTATTTGACCCGCTTCGCATCCGAATTGGTGCTGGTTCACCGCCGCAGCGAGCTGCGCGCTTCGAAGATCATGCAGGACCGCGCAAGAGCCAATGAGAAAATCCGTATGGCGCTGGACCGCACACCGCTGGAAGTGGTAGCCGGCGAACGCGGCGTGACCGGGCTGAAGGTCCGCAATAACGAGACCGGCCAAGAGGAATTCATTGAAGCGGACGGCGTCTTCGTGGCGATCGGCCATACGCCGAACACGGCGTTTCTCGGCGGTCAGCTGACGACCGACGATCACGGCTACCTGCTGGTGACGCCGGGAACGACCGAGACGAACATTCCGGGCGTATTCGCCTGCGGCGACGTACAGGACAGCCGCTACCGCCAGGCCATCAGCGCCGCGGGGACGGGGTGCATGGCGGCCCTCGACTGCGAGCGGTTCCTGGAGACCGCCGAAGCGGAAGCAGCGGCTCACGCCCTGTAACATCATGAACATCATGCAAGACCTCCAATGACATCATCCGGATGAATTGGAGGTTTCTTTTCCTAAATAGACAGACGCGATAAGCGATGTGGAGGGATATCGTATGGATTCAGCTACTTTGGTACTGTTCGGAGCGACAGGAGATCTTGCGAAACGAAAAATTTACCCCGCCTTATTCAATCTGTTTCTCGACAAGAAAATGCCGGAGGCGTTCTCGGTCATCGGTTTGGGCCGGAGAGAGCTTTCGGACGAAGCTTTTCAATCCCGCGTGGCGGAGTCCGTTGCCGCTTTTTCCAGAAGAGCGGTTCAGGATCCCCAGGCTTTGCAAGCCTTCTTAAGCGCCTTTCGTTACAGTACGCTGAATATCGATGATGCGGACGATTACCGGAAGTCTGCTGGAGCTTACCCGGAGCCGGGAGGAGGAGCTGAACATTCCCGGGAACCGGATGTTCTACATGTCCGTTGCGCCGGAATTCTTCAGTACGATTGCATTGAACCTGCAACAGAGCGGTCTGACCGACACCCGGGGCTGGAAGAAGTCGCTGGTCGAAAAGCCGTTCGGCCGCGATCTGCAGTCGGCCCGCGAGCTGAACCGGAGGCTGGGTACCGTATTTAAGGAAGAGGAAATTTACCGGATCGATCATTACCTCGGCAAGCCGATGGTGCAGAACCTGGAAATTCTGGAATCTGCTAATCCGATCCTTCAGGCGGTTTGGTCCAATCATTATATCGCCAACGTGCAAATCACGGCCGCGGAAACGGTCGGGGTCGAGGAAAGGGCCGGATACTACGATCAGGCCGGTGCGATTCGCGATATGTTCCAGAACCATATGCTGCGGCTCCTCATGATGACCGCCATGCAGCTTCCGAAGCAAAGCAGCGCCGAAGAGGTCCGTTTCAAGAAGAAAAAAGTGCTGGAATCGCTCCGCCCCCTTCAGAAGGAAGACGTTCCGTACAACGTGGTTCGCGGCCGGTATGCGGCGGGCCAAATCCAAGGCAAACCGGTGGCGGGATACACGGATGAACCCGGAGTGGTCGCCGGCTCCCGCAACGATACGTTCATCGCCGCCCGTCTCTGGATCGACGATTATTTCTGGAACGAGGTCCCCTTCTATATCCGGACGGGAAAACGAATGAAAGAGAAATCGACGCGCATTGTCATCGAGTTTAAGGAGCCGTTAAAAGCGGTTAATAAATTGGAGACTTATGTTCCCAATCTGCTTGTGATTGAGATTCATCCGAATGAAGGGATCTTCATGCAGCTGAACCAGAGAAATCCTCTGCACGGCGGCGAGCTCGAACCGGTCCGGATCGACTTCTACTCGAATCCGAAGGATTTGCCGGAGGCTTATGAGAATCTGATCTACGATGCGATGCGCGGGGAAATGGCGTTCTTCGCCCATTGGGATGAGGTGGAGCTGTCATGGCAATGGGTGCGAGCCGATTCTGGACGCGTACCGGGACGAGCTTGTTCCGCTGCAAGAATACCCGGCGGGCTCTTTTGGTCCGGAGGCGGCAGACCAGCTGCTGGAAGCGGATGGATATAAATGGTGGCTGGACTCCGAAACCGGGATTCATAGGAGCGAAGCAAACGGAGAACAATATGCATCAGTGCAGCCGTTAAATATGGCCAGCGGTCAGGTGTAATGCTAATATAAGAGAGAAAAACGGATAGTACGGAGGGACCTGCTATGAAAGTCGGTTTGGTCGGTTTGGGAAAAATGGGCCTCAATCTGGGGCAAAATCTGCTCGATCACCAGCATCAGGTGATCGGGTTTGACCTGAACGCTGAAGCTGTGAATGAACTGAAATCGTACGGAGCGGCCGGCGCTGCGAGCTATCAGGAGCTGGTAAACAGCCTGGAAGCTCCAAGAGTCGTCTGGATCATGGTTCCGCATACGGTTGTGGATTCCGTGATCGGCGAGCTTACGCCTTGGCTGTCGCCGGGCGACATCGTCATTGATGCCGGAAATTCGCATTACAAGGAGTCGATCCGCCGGTATAACCAGCTGAAGGAAAAGGGGCTCCGTTTCATGGATGCCGGGACGAGCGGCGGGATGGAAGGAGCGCGTCACGGCGCCTGCTACATGGTCGGCGGAGATGAGGATGCGTGGACCGTCGTCGAGCCGATCTTCCGGGATACGGCCGTGAAGGACGGTTACCTCTATGCGGGCAAAGCGGGAAGCGGCCATTTTCTGAAAATGGTTCACAACGGCATCGAGTACGGTATGATGGCGGCCATCGGCGAAGGGTTCGAGGTGCTCGAGAAGAGTGATTTCGACTATGATTACGAGAAGGTGGCCCGGGTGTGGAATAACGGCTCGGTCATCCGGTCCTGGCTGATCGAGCTGATGGAGCGCGCATTCGCGAAGGATTCGAAGCTGGAAGACATCAAAGGGGTCATGCAGTCCTCCGGTGAAGGCAAATGGACGGTCGAGACGGCCTTCGATCTGCAGACGGCTACGCCGGTCATTGCAATGTCCCTTATGATGCGCTACCGCTCCCTGGAAACCGACACGTTCACCGGCAAAGTGGTGGCGGCGCTCCGCAATGAATTCGGCGGACATGCCGTGGTCCGGGAGTAAGCGAAGTCATCCTTGGAAGGATCCTTATGAGGTCGCTGAAAAACAAGCGATGCCGGCGGAACCGTTCTGAAGAACCTTTGGTGTTCGGAAGAACGATCCGTGCAGGCGGCGCGGGCTTTTTCGGCGGCCTCTTCATTTTTTGCATAATTTTCGGAAAAAGATCAGAGATTAACGGATAAGTATGATTTTCCGAAAAAGGGGATCCTGCCTTTGAACAGAGCCAAATCCAGAACCTTTTCACGCTATGCGACTTATTACTCGATCATCGCGGCTATCGGCGGCTTTTTATTCGGCTACGATACGGCCGTTATTTCCGGTGCGATCGGTTTTATCAAAGACCGCTTTGAGCTGAACACGGCGATGCTGGGTTGGACGGTATCCAGCCTGATCGTCGGCGCGACAATCGGGGCCGCCTTCACCGGTGTGCTGAGCGATCGGTTCGGAAGGAAAAAGATCCTCATCCTTTCGGCGCTGCTGTTTACGATCGGCGCCGTCGGCTCGGCCATCCCGAACAGCGTATCCGCGCTGGTCATCGCCCGCATCATCGGAGGCCTTGGCGTGGGGATGACGTCGACGTTATCCCCTCTGTACATTGCGGAGATTGCCCCGGCCCGAAACCGCGGACGCCTGGTGTCGATCTATCAGTTCGCCGTCGTTACGGGGATCTTCGTCACCTTCTTCACGAATGCGGCCATTGCCGGATACGGCGACGATCTCTGGGACATCCGTTCCGCCTGGCGCTGGATGTTCGGCTTCGGCGTTGTTCCGGGTGTGATTTATCTCGCTCTGCTCCTGCTGATTCCGGAGACGCCGCGCTGGCTGATGAAGCAGAAGCAGGAGGTTCGCGCCCTGGAAGTGCTGGAGCGGATGAATGGGAAAGAAGCGGCCAAATCGGAGCTTCATGAAATCTTGAATTTGAAGGAAAGCGATGTCGGCTCGGTCGCAGAACTGTTCCGGCCTGCGCTTCGGCCGCCGCTGCTCATCGGGGTGGTGCTTGCCATCCTTCAGCAAATTACCGGGATCAATGCGATCATGTATTACGCGCCGGAGATCTTCAAGCAGACGGGAGCGGGGACCAATGCTGCGCTGATCCAAACCGTCCTCGTGGGCATCGTGAACTTCGCGTTTACGCTGATTGCACTGTGGCTGATCGATAAGGTGGGGCGGAAAGCGCTGCTCGTTGCCGGTGCCATAGCCATGACGATTTGTCTGGTGGTGGTAGGGTACGGCTTTCATACCCCCACGATATCCGGCTACCTCGTACTGACTTTCATTCTGCTGTACGTGGCGTCCTTCGCGGTTTCCTTCGGTCCGGTCGTCTGGGTGATGATCTCGGAGATCTTCCCGACCCGCATCCGGGGCCGGGCCACGGCGATCGCGTCCCTCTGCTTATGGGCGGCCGATTATCTGGTATCCCAGACCTTCCCGATGCTCCTCGAAGGGATCGGGACGTCGGCCACGTTCTGGCTGTTTGCCGTCGTTTCCTGGATCGCCGTCATCTTCTGCATCCGGATGGTGCCGGAAACGAAGGGCAAGTCGCTGGAGCAGATCGAGCGGCTGTGGGAAACCGAGAGCGAACGCCGCAATGTGTACCGTGAACGGGAGCGCGCCAGATAAGGATATATATGGTAAAATAAAAGAACCTTTCAGCAAGGTTCTTTTATTTTTGAACGGATCAGGAGGTTCGGCTATGAACGCCGCTCGAGGGTGGAGAATGCAGTATACGTTGGGATTATCCGTATTCTATGTTTTGCTGTACTTTGCATCCTATTTCCTGGGGAGGTCGCTGGTGGGAGGGGTGGCATCGGTTCCCATCGACCGGATCAAATTTCATTCCGGCATCAGCATCGGGATGATGGTTTCCGTCCTGCCTTTTTTCCTGATCGGATGGATGCTCTCTGCCTCTCCGTTTAAGATGGACATTCACGTGATCGCGGCTCAACTGACCATCCTGTCGGTCGTTCTGGAGAAGATCATCCCGCTCACCCTTGCCGCGGCGGTTCTTCGAAGCGATCCGTTACTCGGTTCCGGCGCCTTCGGTTTATTGAGCGAGGAATTTCCGTACTTCTCTTTCAGCTATTTTTACTTCATTGTCAGTACCCTGCTCTCTTATCTGTCCGTATACGCGGGCTTCTACGGCAGATCGGCCGTGGCGAAATGCAAACCTACATGTTGATCCGCCGTATCCCCGATGCGTAATCGGACGACTTCAATTTCCCCGCCCAGATCGCATAGCCCATACCTACATAGGCCAGTCCCCAGAAGAATGCAAAATATTTGTTATCCTCCACCGGCAGGCACCATGGAAATCATCATCAGCACCAGCAGCACGGGGACCCACCGCGGAAATACGCCTGCCCGGAAGGTCAGCACGGTAAATACCAGCGTGCCGCCCGTTAAACCGATCATCGACAGCGTGCGCGAGATGTTAAACAGGACGCCCTCCGGAATCACGGCAGGATTCGCAGAGACGAACGAGCCCCACAGCATGCAGGTCGTTACGATATTGCCGATGATGATGGCGAGCGTTGTAATAAATCCGGTTACCCCGGTTTCGCGGGACTGCACCAGGTACGTTGCGATCGTGCCGACCGACATCAGGATGCAGGCAATGAACCCGCAGGTCAGCTCCTGCACGCTTTCCGAGCCCCAAATCAGGGAGCTGGGCGTCATGCCCATACGTGTAATCCCCGCGGCCAGACAAATCATTCCAAGCCATTTGACCACTTGCTTTTCACTCAATTTTTTCAGCCTCCAATGCTTTATAATCCCTGGATGAGTTTCATTGTAATGGAAGGAAAATCCTGGGGGACAGAGCAGGGCCTTCTGAGGTTAACGGGAACGGGAACTGTGATGTTTTCGGGAAAATCGGGACCGGAACCGGGAAGTTGCAAGGAATCCGTATTCAATTCGCAGGCGCACCGTTATAATAAAGTGGAAAGTTTTGCTTTGTAAACGAGAGCTGATTTATACGAAGGGCGGGTCCCGCATTTGATATCAGAAATTCATGGCCCTAAAGGTGAAGAAGCCGCACCGAATGTCCGGATGGCCAAATGGCAATTGACGGCTCTGCAGCTCTTCATCGCCGCCTTCAGCCTGATTACGATGGTGCTGTATATCCGCGGGATTCCCCGCTATTACGAGGAGCTTGTCTCCACCTGCATTGTGAATGGTCGCGGACTGGCGGTTCCGGCGATGCCGCTGGAGAACGCGGGGGGATAAGTCTCACGCTGGAAACGTACGGCATTTTATTTGTGCTGATCGACTGCGTGTTTACTTTTATTTATTATGCTGCGGCATTCCTCATTTTGTGGAAAGCATTCCATGAGCCGATGGGACTGCTGGCCGCTTTGGCGTTGATCGCCTTCGGCACATCGTTCCCCTCGCTGATGTCGGTTGCCTTCCCGGGCCATTCGCTGGTATATGCCTGGTTTATGTTCGTCAGCATGCTGGGATGGGTTGCTTTGTCCCTGCTGTTCTTTCTATTTCCGAACGGAGCCTTCGTGCCGAGATGGACGAGAGGCGCCTTTGCCGTTATCGCATGTATCGATTTCATCAACTTGTTTTTTGACGGGAGTATTTGGAGAGAGCTGCAGGTTCCCGCCCCCTTCCAGCTTCTGTGGTACGGTTCCTCGACGCTGGTTCTGATTTATTCGCAAGTTTACCGGTACCGCAAGGTGTCCACCCCGGCGCAGCGGCAAAGAGACCAAATGGGTCGTATACGGGGTATCCATCGGCATGATCGGATTCATCGGGATGAGCATCTTGTTCGACCCCCGGCTGAATGACGGCAGTGCGCTTACCTATGTTTATTTGAACGCGATTCTGAACCTCTCCCTGACCGCCATCCCCTTCACGCTGACCATGGCGGTTCTGCGGCACCGGTTATGGGATATCGACCCGCTGGTCAAACGAACGCTGGTGTACGCGGCGCTCTCCGTTTGCGTGGTGGCGATTTATACGTTTGCCGTGCTGTACCTCAGCCGGCTCTTCGAGACGAAGGATAACTTCATCATCTCGCTCGTGGCGGCGGCGGTGGTCGCCGCGACCTTCGCACCGCTCAAGGACCGGCTGCAGCGGCTGATCAACCGGTTCATGAAAGGGCGTCACGACGACCCGTATGCCGTGCTGCTGGAGCTCGGCGACCAGCTGATCCAGCCCTTGGCGCCGGACGACATGCTTGCCGCGGTAACGAAGACCGTCAAAGAAGCGCTTCGTCTGCCGTATGCCGGCGTTTCGATCCATATCGGCGGCCAGGATACGCTGGCGGCCTCCGCCGGAGAGCCGGTGAACGACGTGCTTTGCCGTTTCCCATCCTCTACCGGGGGAGGAGCTAGGGGTGCTGCATCTATCCAGCCGCTCGCCGGGAGAAGCGTTCTCCACCGAGGATTACAAGTTTCTGGAGGTCCTCCTGCGCCAGGCCGGACCGATTGTGGAAAATGTGAACATGATGCTTGGCATGAAGCTCCTCGCTGAGGATTTGCAGGAGTCCCGGGAACGGCTCGTCCTGGCCCGGGAGGAGGAGCGCCGGCAAATCCGCAACAATTTGCACGACGAATTGGCCCCGCGGCTTGCCGCTTTGGCGCTGAATGCGGCCACGGCGGAGAAATACGTGGAGAAGCGAGCCGGCCGTCGCCATTGAAATGCTTGCGGATCTTCGCAAGGTCATTCGTTCCGCCGTGGACGAAATCCGAACATTGGTGCACGATTTGCGCCCGCCTTCGCTGGATGAGCTCGGTTTGATCGGCTCGATCGAGCAGCGGATTACCGAACTGAACAAGCCGGCGCGGCCGCTGGCGGACGAGCAGGGGACCGAGCCGCTGCACATCGAGCTGCAGGCGCCGCCGTCGCTTCCTGCACTGCCCGCCGCCGTCGAGGTCGCCGCTTACCGGATCGTTACGGAGGGCCTCGCTAACGTGCTCAAGCACAGCAAAGCGACCGTCTGTACAGTCCGGCTGCAGATGTCTCAGCAGGACCGGCTGATCGTGGAAGTGACGGATAACGGCACAGGCCTCCATCATTATCCCCATCCCCAGCCGGCCGCAGGGAAAGGCGGCATCGGCCTCGTCTCGCTTCGCGAACGGGCGGCGGAGCTGGGAGGGCAGTGCACGATCGAACGGACGGAGCAGGGAGGCACGCGGGTATCGGCTATTTTACCGTTATAACTGACAGGAGGAGCTTCCAATGAGAATATTGATTGCCGAGGATCACCCGTTGTTCCGGAAGGGCGTAAGGAATTTGCTGCAAACGACAGAAGATCTGCAGGTGGTGGGCGAGGCCTCCTCCGGGGAAGAGGCGATCGAGCTTGCGGAGAAGCTCGCTGCCGGATCTGATCCTCATGGACATCCGGATGCCCGGGCTGAACGGTATCGAAGCCACGCGTCTGATCAAGGAAAAGCATCCGTCCGTCGAAGTGCTGATGCTGACCATGTTCCGGGAGGATGAATCCGTGTTTACCGCGATGCGGGCAGGGGCCAAGGGGTACGTGCTGAAGGATGCGGAAGAGGCCGAGCTCCTGCAGTCCATCCGCATGGTCGGCGCCGGCGGAGCTGTCTTCGGCTCGGATATCGCGGGACGGATGATGCATTACTTCGCTTCGCCCAAGGCGGCGGTACCGGCGGATGATCCGGCCTTCGCCGAGCTGACGAAGCGCGAAATGGAAATTCTGGAGCGTATCGCCGAGGGAGACACCAACGCGCAAATCGCATCGCGGCTGCAAATCAGTGCAAAGACCGTCGCCAACTACGTTTCGAATATCCTCAACAAGCTGCAGGTGACGGACCGCGGCGCGGCCAAGCGGCTGGTGCAGAAATCACGGGACGGCGCGTCGCAGGATTAATTTTATATGTTATTCTATTGGCAGGGGGCGGGTTTGCATAATTTTCCTCCGAGAAGTGCATGCTGAAACTAACCGTATGCGAGGAGGGATAGGATGTATGCCAAAGCTTTGATGTGGGCGATGCTCGTTATACCCTGGCTTTCGCTGTTTATTTTAAAACCGGCCTCCATCCGCCGATTCATGCCGGTTTCGATCTTAGGCGCCCTCATCGTGACCATCGTGTTCGAAATGGCGCATGCGTTCAAGTGGTGGACCATCTTCGGGAAGGCGATGATCGTTCCTTGGGGCTATATTACGAACACCGCGTATGTTTACGGTTTCTTCTTGATAGGTACGCTTTGGATTTTCAAGCTGACCTACCATAAATTTTGGCTGTTCTTTGTAACCAATGCGGTGATCGACGGTTTGTTTCAATTCGTCCTGGACCCTTTGTTCGCCCGTGCAGGATTTTACCGGTTCTACAACATCACGCATTTTCAGCTGTTTTTGATGATGGTGGGGTTGCATTGCTGCTGTATTTGTATCAAATGTGGCAGGAAGGATCACTCAGCCGTGAAATCAAGGAAGAGGACGACCCGTATGAACTGCGCTTGAACCGCCGTGAAAAGGCGAGATGAGCGGAAGTGATATCGAGTTTCAAAAGTAACGCCTATCCTCTGTATGAAGGTAGGCGTTATTTGCTGTCAATCGGCTTCCATGGGCAAGTTTTTCTGGTACTGCTTGGGGGTGCAGCCGAACCGCTCTTTAAATACCCGGATAAAATGCGAGTTCGAATTGTAGCCGAGCAGGTCGGATATTTCCTGTACCGTGTGCTTCTTCTCCATCAGCAGTCTGGCGGCGTTCCGCATTTTGGCTTCGGTCACATATTCGATGAAGGTTTGGCCGGTCATTGTGCGGAACAGCTTGCTCACGTAATTGGGGCTCATGCCGATATGATCCGAGATCGATTCGAGTGAGATATCGTTAAAAATATGCTCGTGAATATAGCCCAGCAACTTCTGCTCCAGCTTCGCATCCACCGTCTGCTTCTTCTCTTTAACTTTAGCCGCCGCCGTTTCAATGAGCCCGTATGCCCACTCGCGAAACGCGTCCAAGCTCTCCATCTCCATCCCCCGGCGGCGGAGATCACAGCCGAACACTTGAGCGGAATGGAGGCCGACGGCCTTCATCCCTTTGTGCAGGGCCGACAGCGCGTCCTGCAGCAGATTCCGGCAGTGGGACAGCGTGTAGCGGCCGGTCTCGATTTCGGCGATCAGCTCATCCAGCAGCCCCTTCAGCTTCTCCTCATGCCCCGAACGCATGGCCTCCTCCATTTGATTCAAGGAACGAAAAGAACCTCCGCTCTCCGCCCTTTCATCGATATGCGGCCCGTCATAAGGGATGAGCGCGTCTTTCCATAAGAACCGGTATTCCATGGCGGCCGACGCCTCGCGGAAGGACTCCGCGGCGAATTCGGGGCTGCAGGGATAGACCCGCCCGACCGCGATTTTGAAGCTTACGAGGGCTTCCCCTTGCTCCTCCAGCACCGACAGCATGCATTCGGTTAAAGGTCGCGGGTCCTGGCCGGAGAAGTGAAGCATGCCGATGACTTGGCGCTGGTCACCCGTTATGGCATACAAGGTGCCGGGAATGAAGCGGGACTCAAGCGTTTCGATCAGCCGGTACGGCAGCAGCAGTTCCTCGCGCAGCGGCATCGGTCCCGGCGTCAAGCCGATGATGAAGGACATGCAGGAATCCGATGTAAAACGGACGTCCAGCGCTCCTCGTTCTCCCCGCCGTTCAAGACCTGCTCGCCGTGGCCATGCAGCAGTTTAGCGATGTAATCCTGCCGGATGGTCAGCCGGTTGCGCTCCCAGCGTTCCTTCATCTCATCCAGATCCCTGGAAAATTTGGTAAACAAGGTGCGGATCGGTCGCTGCGCCCTATAGAAGATAAGCAGTCCTACGGTCAGATTCATCAAAAGCAGCAAGGCACCTACGGTGATGAGCCCGTTCCTCAGCTCGTTGGTTTTTTCGTTATATTCGTCCAATGAAGCCGCCGAAACATAGTACCACTTGCTGTAAGGCGACCGGGAAAAGGAGACGACGCTCGCTTCGCCGCCTATTGTCGTATCGAATTTTCCTTCCTCATCCGTGAAGGAGAGGAGCTTCGGGGCCATGTCTTCGGGCAGCGGCAGGCCCGCATCGGTATTGGAGCTCAGAATCCGGCCGCCGGAATCGACGACCCACAGCTTTCTTTTATCGGCGAAACGCAGGGCCTTGATCTTCTCCCGCACATAAGCTTCATCGATATTAATGGCGATGATGCCCTGACGCTCGGTCTGCGGTGGAGAAGAAGGGATAGCTGCGGACGTACGAGATCCACTGCTTGTCCGCCGATTGCTCTTTGACCTGCATCTGCATCCATTCGACGTGGCTGTCGGTATCGCTGAACTTCCTCAGCCATGCCTCTCTTCCGCCGGCGTCGCAGCTCCGCAGCTTCATAAAGCAGACGTTCGGACCCATAAACAGCAGGCCGCCGGTCCGGTAATAAATATCCACGGATTCGATAAAAGGATAGCCGTTCTTCAAATCCTTCAGCTGCTCGGCGACGGCCAGAATTCGGGAAGTGTCGCCCGAGATATCATGGGTGAAAGGGTAAATCAGCGTTTCGTTGGTGCCTCTTTCGGTCAGGTACAGGTCAGTCATCCGTATGGCTTCTTTTACGATGTCGTCATCCAAGGCATTGCGGAATTCCGTTACCATTTGCTCATTCAGGCGGTTGACCTGTTCGTTCATATTCTCCCCGAGCAGATGCAAATAAACGCCGGACGGAATCACCGTGAGCAGAATGATCATCGCCACATTCAGGAACGTGAGCCGCATAAAAGCTTGTTTCATCGCATGTTTCCTCCACAGGATGATAAATAACCGCAATGTTGTAAGAAATCGTTATTTTGCAGAACCGGTTCGTCAAGCGAAAAAATCGCTATTTTCTTAAGTATTTGTAAATTGTCAGCGGGACGGACGTCGGGGTAGCATAGGTTTGAAAGCGCTCGCTGAAATGACGGCAGATGGGAAACGGAGTGAAGAAATTTGAATGTAACCTATTCTAATGCAAAGCATGTTGAGAGCACAAGAGGAGCGGGAAGGCGAAGAGACGGCATTCTGAAGCGGTACGCGGCAAAAAAATATTTGTTCGTCATGTTTCTGCCGGTGTTCCTCTATTACTTCCTCTTTCACTACGCTCCGATGTATGGGGTGCTCATCGCCTTTCAGGACTATCAATTTCTGAAAGGAGCGCTCCGGAGCCCGTGGGTCGGCCTGGAGCATTTTAAGGAGTTGTTCGCCAATGAATATTTCTGGGTCGTCCTGAAAAATACGCTGATCATCAACAGCTACAAGTCGCTGTTCGGTTTCCCTGCACCGATCCTGCTGGCTCTGCTGCTGAATGAAATCATGCAGCCGGTTTTTAAGAAAATCGTGCAAACCGTCAGCTACATCCCCCACTTCCTGTCCTGGGTCGTGCTCAGCGGCCTGGTAATTGAATTTCTGTCGCCCAGCCGGGGCCCGTGAACATGGTGCTGTCCATGCTGGGGTGGGAACCGGTCTTTTTCGTCGCCGATGAGAAGTGGTTCCGCTCCATTCTGGTCGCCAGCGAAATCTGGAAGCACGCCGGGTTTAATACGATCATTTACTTGGCGACCATCGCCGGAATCAATCCGGAAATGTACGAGGCGGCCCGGGTGGACGGCATCAGCAGGCTGCAGGCCATGCGGTACATCACGCCGCCGTCCATCGCTCCCGTGATCATCATCATGCTGATTCTGTCCACCGGCTCCATCATCAACGACGATTTCGAACAGGTGTTCAACCTGCTGAACGTCAAGGTGATGGATGTGGGCGATGTGCTGTCGACCTACACCTATTCGGAAGGGCTCGTCCGCATGAATTACAGCTATGCCGCCGCAGTGGGACTGTTCAAGAACGTCGTGGCCCTGGTGCTCGTACTTGCGGCCAACACGCTGGCGAGAAGAGTCAACAAAGACAGCGCCATTTTCTAAAATAAGGAAAGAAAGGAGAGGAGTACCTTGAGACCCACCGCGTTATCCGATAAGCTTGTTGCCATCTTGGCCTACACGGTGCTCAGCCTGCTCGGGATCTGCTCGCTGCTGCCGCTGATGCAGGTCATCACCCTGTCCATGAGTCCCAGCGAGGTGATCAACAGCTACAGCTTTCATTTCATTCCGCTGAAGTTCGATTTCAAAGGCTACGCAACCGTGTTTATGAACGACAACCTCTGGCGTGCTTACGGCAACACGCTTCTCAGGACGGCGCTCGGCGTAACGCTTACGATCATCCTGACCTTCTGCGCCGCCTATCCGCTGACCAAGAAGGACCTGCCCCACCGCACGTTCTGGATGGCGTTCGTGGTGCTTACGATGTTTTTCTCGGGGGCCTCATCCCGCTCTACCTGCTGATCAAGGGTCTCGGACTGATGAACTCCATCTGGGCTCTGGTGCCGCCGCCGGCGATCAATACGTTCATGGTGATGGTGGTTCGCAACTTCATTGCCGAGCTCCCCGAAAGCCTGGAGGAATCGGCCAAGATCGACGGCGCGAACGACATTGTGATCCTCTTCCGCATCGTGATTCCGCTCTCGCTTCCGATCATTGCAACCGTGGGGCTGTACAGCGGGGTTCACCACTGGAATGCCTGGTTCGACAGCATGATTTACATTCAGGACGGCAAGAAGCATGTGCTGCAATTCGTGCTGCGGAAGATTATTCTGCTCGGCAACACGGCGGAATTCGAGATGACGGGGCAGGGCCAGAATGTCAGCGATATTGAATCGGTCAAGATGGCGACGCTGGTGGTCTCTATTCTTCCGATCCTGATCGTCTATCCGTTTCTGCAAAAGTATTTCGTCAAAGGGAGTCTGATGGGCGCCGTGAAAGGCTAGTCTTTGGTTCTGCGTGAGGTAAAATCATCGATATTTGGAGGGGTTCACCATGGTCAAGGGACGTAGTGCGAAGAAAATAATGGTGGGAAGCCTGCTGCTAACGGTCAGTCTGCTGTCGGCCTGCGGCGGCGATCCGAAGAGCGCGGATGGCGGGAAGGGGGCTTCCTCCGATCAAGGCCCGGTCACGATCGACTGGCTGGCTTATAACTCTTACAATCAGCCTAACGTGGATAATCCCATCGGGAAAATGG
Organism: Paenibacillus sp. P25; assembly: GCA_024704175.1. Classification (GTDB taxonomy): domain Bacteria; phylum Bacillota; class Bacilli; order Paenibacillales; family NBRC-103111; genus Paenibacillus_G. Next base: position 5,029,116 of record CP085629.1, on the reverse strand, counting down.
TGCAGGAGAAGTTTAACGCCAAATTCAACGTCTGGTACATCGATCCCAAGAATTGGGACGACAACCTGAACGTGAAGCTCGGCTCGGGGAAATGCCGGACATAATGAAAATTCCGAACAAGCAAAACATCGCCAAGTATGTGAAGCAGGGCATTCTCGCGCCGATTCCGAGAGAGATGCTGGAGAAATACGCACCCCAGTACACCAAATACATTGACGAGAAGAAAATTTGGGATCAGGTGACGTACGACGGCAAAATCTATGCGATTCCGACGACGAACCCCGACGGGGATTATCCGACGGCGGTGGCCTGGCGCGGTGATTGGCTGAAGAATGTGGGCATTGCGAAGACGCCGGAGACGCTTCAGGAATATGAGGAGGCACTGAAGCGGTTCCGCAACGACGATCCGGACAAGAACGGCAAGAAGGATACATACGGCATGTCGGATTTTGCGATCCCGAACATTCTCGGCGCATTCGGGCATCCGGGCATCATTGATTTCAAAGGCAACCAAAGCGGCGTCTCGCTCGAATTTACGAAGAAGGGGACAAAGTGACCTTTGCGGCGATTCAGCCGGAAATGAAGGAGGCGCTCGCCCTGCTGCAAAAGTGGTACAAGGACGGGCTGATCGATCCGGAGTTCGTCACCTCGGAGAATTCATCGGGCTACTGGGCGCACAGCCAGGCCTTCTACAACGGGCGGATCGGTTTGACGGGCAAGGGCGCGCATTACCACTGGCGGACTGAGCTGGATCCGGCTAACCCGGCGGACAAGGGAGGCGGCTCCTACGAGCAGTTCAAGAAGTCGCAACCGAACGGCACGGTGGTGCTTGGCAAGCCGGCGGTCGGCCCGCAGGGCAAATCGGGGACGCCGCAGTGGGATATTTCCAGCACTCCTGTAGGCATTACGACCAAGGCGGCGAAGGACCCGCGCAAGGTGGAGACGCTGCTGAAGATGGTCGAGACGGCCGCCACCGACTTCGATTATTACGTCGCCATCCGCAAAGGGACGAAGGATGTCGACTATAAGCTGGAGAGCGACCGCTACGTCAATTTGATTACCGATTCGAACAATCCGGTGGAGAAGCGGGGCATCGATATTTTCCACGTGCTCGTAGCCAACGATTTCTACAAGAAAATCAACGGCAAATTCAACTACGATTATGCGGATAAGAATTTTAAGTACAACGGCTATTCGCCGGTTTTCGTTCCGCCGGTGGATTCGTATACCAAGTATTTGGCTTCTCTTTACAAGCTGACGCTGGAAACCTATTTCAAAATCATCACGGGCGAGCCGCCGGTCAGCGCCTTCGACGATTACGTGCAGAAATTCAGGTCCGGCGGCGGCGATGCGATCGAGAAGGAAGCGAACGAAGCGCTGGCTGCGAACAAAGCGGGCAAGTAACCGCGGAGGTGATGGGGCATGAAGGTTCATTTCGGTCTGCAGTCGATGTATTACAAATACGCCTGGGGCGTGAATTTCTGGAATCAGCCGGAGCAGGATACGGCCGCGAAGCACCGCGATCTCGTGTCTTGCCGGGGCGATTCGGCCGCCCTGCAGGCCGTGATCGGGGCGGAAGAGGATTTCCTGCTGACGATCGGCAGGGAAGCCCTGTTCTGGAAGGGCGGGCCGCTTCCGATCGCCCGCATCGAGTTATGCTCGAACGCTATGGAAGCGGGGCTCCGGGCGGAGATCAAGCTGGTCGGGCTGATGGAGGACGATGACGGAGCGCGGAGATCGGATGTGCTGCTGGATGAGCGGCATATGTTCGTGGAGAAGCGGAAGCTGCAGCAGGTCTGGGTGGAGCTTCACGCGCCTGCGGATGCCCGGCCCGGCGTATATTCGGGCACGATCGGGCTGTACACCCACACGCTGTTCGAGGACGAAGAGCCGGCCGGTGAGCTTACGTTTCGCCTGAAGGTTCTGGAGCGGGTACTGCCTGCGCCGGACCAATACCGCTTCTATCTCGATTTATGGCAGCATAACGCCAATATCGCGAGGCAGTACAAGGTTCCGCTTTGGTCTGACGAGCATTTTGCGATCATGGACAGCTACCTGGAAAGCCTGGGACAGCTGGGCCAGAAAGCGGCTTCGCTGGTCGTCTCGGAAATTCCATGGTCCGGCCAAGCGACGCACATCGATGCCAGCCCATCGGATTTGTTCGAGTACAATATCGTCGGGGTCACCCGGGGGCGGACGGGACTTTTACATACGATTACAGCGCGCTCGACCGTTACATCGATCTGGCGGCACACCACGGTATTGACGAGGAAATCGAGCTGTTCGGCCTGCTGAACGTGTGGCAGACGCGGGACGGCGTATACGGTGCTCCCGCCCCGGACTATCCGGACGGCATCCGCATCCGCTACTACGATGAAGGGACGGGGACCTTCCGCTTTATGCGCAGACGGGCGGAGCTGGAGCATTACATCGGCTCCCTGGAAGCGCATCTTATAGCAAGAGGCCTGGCGGACCGGGTACGGATCATGGCCGACGAACCGGCGGATCCGGAGCTGTTCGCGAAGAGGCTGGAAGCACTTCGCCGGGCAGCGCCTTCTTTTCGATACAAGATTGCGGTGAACCGTCCCGAATTTCTGGAGGAGAAGCTCGTCGGCATGTCCGATTACGTCCCCAAACTGAACTGCGCTTTGAACGGGTTTGGCCATGTACGCAGGCTCCAGGCGGAGATTCCCGGCCGGATGCTCTATTATGTCTGCAACAACCCGCGGAGGCCGAATACGTTCATCGGCTCGCCGGCTCTCGAGAGCCGGATCCTTCCCTGGCTGGCCGCCAGGCTGAAGCTGGACGGCTTCCTGCGCTGGAACTATACGGTTTGGCCGGACCGCCCGCTCGAGTCGATCCGGTACCGGCCTTCGCATTGGCCTGCGGGCGAGACGAATTTCGTCTACCCGGGGACGGGCGGGAAGCCGATGCTTTCCCTGCGATACAAATGGTCGCTGCGGGGTATACGGGATTACGAGCTGATGGGTCAGCTGAGGGCGAAAGGGATGGAAGAGCAGGTGGAGCGTCTGCTGGGCGGTGTCTTCCGGTTCCGGGAGGAGGAGATGGAAGCGATTTCCTTGGACGTCCCTGCGGAGAAGCTGTACAGCTTGGAGCCGGAAGATTACGACCGCTTGTTCAGGCCGCTGGAAGAGATGGAAGGTGGAGGGAATCATCCATGACGGAACAGAAGCAGATAGGCAAGAAAATAACGGCAGTGATCGTCGGCGCAGGCCAGCGAAGCTTGATTTATGCGTCCTATGCCGACCGTCATCCGGAGGAGCTGCAGATTGTCGGCGTCGTCGAGCCGGATCCGGAGCGGAGAAGGCTGACGGCGGAGCGGTTCGGGATTCCGGAGGAAGGTACGTTTGCGAGCGTGGCGGAATTAGGCTTGCGTCCCCGTCTGGCCGACGCGGCCATTAACGGAACGATGGATGAGCTGCATGTGGAGACGACGCCGCCTCTGCTGAAGATGGGGTACGATGTGCTGTTGGAGAAACCGATCGGCGTGACCGAGGAAGAAACGCTGCGCCTTCAGGAGGCGGCCCGGAAGCACAGGCGCACCGTGATGATCTGCCATGTGCTGCGCTACGCGCCTTTCTACCGGGCCGTGAAGGAGCGGATTGCCGCAGGGGAGATTGGCGAAGTGGTTAACATTCAAACGTCCGAGCATGTGAGCTATCATCATATGGCCGTATCGTTCATCCGGGGAAAATGGAATTCCGAGGAGAAATGCAAGTCGTCGATGCTGATGGCCAAGTGCTGCCACGATCTCGATTTGATCACGTGGCTGGCTGGAGACGCACGTCCGGCAAAGGTGAGCAGCTTCGGCGACCTCATGCAGTTCCGGCCGGACAAGGCTCCGGAAGGCGCGGGCACCCGCCGCTTGACCGACTGCCGGATCGAGGAGAGCTGCCCTTACTCGGCACGCAAAAACTATATCGACCAGGCCCGCTGGGGCTCCTATGTCTGGAACAACCACCATCTCGGCGTCAGTATGACGGTGGAGGAGAAAGTGATGTCCTTGCTGACGGATAATCCCTACGGCCGCCGCGTATGGCACTGCGATAACGATGTGGTCGACCATCAATCCGTCATCGTCGAATTCGACACTCAAATGACGGCCTCCCACAATATGGTCGGAGCCACTTCGAGGCCGTGCCGCATTCTGCATGTCATCGGAACGAAGGGCGAAATTCAGGGCGTGCTGGAGGACGGATATTTTGTCGTGAGGCGCCCGGATCCCCGATACGGCCATGAATACAGCGAGACAAAAATTACGGTGGACGTCACAAACGACAGCCATGGAGGCGGCGATCTGCTGCTGGTGGAGGATTTCGTCCGCGTGCTTCGCGGGGAGAGGCCCTCCATCTCTTCAACCTCCCTGGACCAATCGATCGACGGGCACCGGATCGGATTTGCGGCCGAACGGTCAAGAAAGGATAACAGTGTTGTTGTTCTATAAAACCGGAGAAGGAGCTGCATGGATATGAAAATGAGATTTTCCAAGCCGCTTATGGTCGCCCTCTGTTTAGCTCTTGCTCTCCCGTGGCTTTCCGTGGCGGCACCTCTTGCGGCTTATGCCGCGCCGGTCCCGTTGGCGGCGCCGACGAATTTGACGGGCTTCGGCAAAAATGGTTTAACGTGCTTACCGGAGGCGGCGCTTTCGATCCGAATGACCCCGACTTTGCCGCCCAAATCCGGATGATCGAAGATAAGGTGCAGAACGGGCAGACCGGAGTCTGGGACACCCTGCAGGCCGGCGCGGACCGGGCGGGCTGCGATTGCCTGTGGACCGATTTGACGGGGACCGCGAAATCCGGCAACAATGTAGTGGCTTATGACCGGTGCGTTCCATGGCGCTCGCTTACGTCACACCGGGGAGCCGCCTGTACGGCAGCAGCGCTCTGCAGGCGGCCATCGTGGATGCGCTGGACTGGATGTATGCGAACCGTTACAACGAGAATACGGTCCGGTACGATAACTGGTACCACTGGGAAATGTCCGGCCCGGAAAATTTGATGGATACCGTGGTTCTGATGTACCCTTACCTCACCCCGGAGCAGATTGCGAATTACATGAAGGCGGTCAAAGCTTTTTCCCCGACCCCAACCTCACGAACGGCACACCGGCAACGGGGGCGAACCGCGTGGAAAAGGCCTGGGTCTACATGCTGCGGGGGATTCTGGTCAAGGACGGCGCGGAGGTCGCTTTGGCACGGGATGCGCTCAGCGATAACACGGGCACCTCCACCTCCACGAACGGCGTCAACAACGTGTTCGCTTATACGACCGTTCCGGAAACGGACGGCATGCATAAGGACGGTTCGTTCCTTCAGCACGGCCCCCACCCGTATATCGGCAATTACGGGACGACCTTTTTCCAGCTGCTCGGCAATGCGATTTATTTACTGAACGGATCTTCCTGGGAAATTAGGGACCCATTATTGTCCAATGTCTTCAAGTGGGTGTACGATTCCTTTGCCCCTACGCTGTATAAGGGCGGGCAAATGGACATGTTCCGCGGAAGGCTGATCGCAAACTCGGGCGTTCAGAGCCATGTGGCCGGACACCGCGTGATCCAAGGGGTGCTTACCGCCGCCCAGTTCGCGCCGCCGTCCGATGCCGAGGCTTTCCGAAGGATGGTCAAATCCTGGGTGACGGAGGACACGTACCGGGGCTTTCTCACGAATGCCCCGATTTATTATTCCGCCCTGGCGAAGCAAATTGTAAGCGATTCCGCTGTTGTTCCTTTCGGGGATATGGCGATGAACAAAAATTATACGCAATCGGACCGGATCGTTCACCGGCGGCCCGGGTTCGCTTTCGGTATCGCGATGTCTTCCACCCGCGTGTACCGCTATGAGTCCATTAACGGGAACAATCTGCACGGCTGGCGCATGGGCGACGGCGTCACTTATCTGTACAACGGCGATCTCGGCCAATACGACGAGGATTACTGGGCGACGGTCGATATGTACCGGCTTCCCGGGATCACCACGTCGATTCAAACGCTGGCCGACAAGGCGGGGCAGAGCACCAAGACGCCCTACAGCTGGGTCGGCGGTGTCTCGGACGGGGAGTTCGGGGCGGCGGGTATGCAGTTTAGCCCTTACGGCACGGATCTGACAGGCAAGAAATCGTGGTTCCTCTTCGACAACGAAATCGTCGCTCTCGGCTCCGGGATTACTTCCTTCAAGGGGCCGCCGGTCCAGACGATCATCGAAAACCGGAGGCTGAACAGCAAAGGAAGCAATGTCCTAACGGTGAACGGCGAGGAGCGACCATCGTCGCTAACCGGCGGCACGCAGACATACGGCAATGCCCGCTGGATGCATTTGGCGGGGGATAGCGCGGGCTCCGATATCGGGTACTATTTTCCGGAGGGAGGCACGGTGTCGGGTCTTCGCGAGGCGCGTACCGGTTCGTGGGGGGCGGTTCAAGGGCCGGCTGTGACGGATCCGATTACGCGCAATTACCAGGAGCTGTGGTTCAATCACGGTACGAATCCAAGCGCTGCGGGCTACGAGTATGCCGTCCTGCCGAACTTCTCAAAGGCGGAGGTGGCGCAGTATGCGACCGATCCCGACTTTACCGTGCTGGAGAATTCTGCGGATGTGCAGGCCGTGAAGGAGAAGAGGCTCGGCATCGTAGGAGCCAACTTCTGGAACGATGCGCCGAAGACCGTCCAAGCGGATGGAGCGGACTGGCTGTCAAGCAATGCCAAGGCTTCGGTTATGACGAAGGAAGCGGAGGGCCGCCTGGAGCTGTCCCTGGCGGACCCGACGCAGTCCCGGACGTCGCCGATCGAGCTGGAGGTGTTCCGGGCGGCCGTCGGCGTGATGACGGCGGACCCGAGGATCACCGTGAAGCGGCTGAGCCCGACGGTACAGCTATCCGTCGATCCGGGCGGGACCGAAGGGGGGACGGTCAAAGCGGTTTTCTCTTTAACAAGCGGCCCCGACGGGGTTCCTCCGAGCAAGCCTGCCGATCTGTCGGCGGAGCCGGTTTCCTATAACCAAATCCGTTTGAAATGGACTCCTTCGAGCGATGCTTCGGGTGTGGCGGGCTATAAAATATACCGCAACGGCGCCTACCTGACGACGGTGTATTCGCCGGGATATACCGATACGGGGCTGGCGGCGGAAACGTCATACGAGTATACCGTGCAGGCCTTCGATCCTTCCGGCCTGCTGTCTGAGCCCGGTGGGCCGGTGAGCGCTGCAACGCTGAAAGCGGATCTATACGTGATTCGCGATAACTTCGACTCGGCGGTGACAGGGACGGTTCCTTCCGGATATACGATCGATTCCTCCGGAGGGAGCGCGGAGATTGCCGAGGTACCGAGTGCAGCGAACAAGAGCTTGAAGCTCGCCGATACGAGCGGAACGAAGGCGGTTGTGGCGTCGAAGCCGCTGGGGGTGCAGAAGCGACCCTTCCTGGCGGAATTCAAGCTTATGCTTCCGGCGGCAAGCGATTACCATTCCTGGAACCTGCAGGGCGACGGCGGCGTGAATGCCGTAACGGTGATGACCTCCAAAGGGAATCTCATCTTCAAAAATGCGTCCGGAGGCGATACCGTCCTGCGACCGTACAGCCCGAACACGTGGTATACGGTGAAAATCCTGGCCGATCCGGGCACCGCCGCCTGCAATATCTATGTGGACGGCGTGGTCCGGGCAAGCGGGGTTCCGTTCCGCACTTCCGTATCGTCTCTGACGTCCTTTGCGGTCTCTACAAGCGTTTCGGGCACCGGCGTCCTCTATGTGGACGATATTTACGCTTACCCGTTCATTCCGGTAATCGACGATTCCTTTGACACGGAAAAGCCGGGAAGTGCGCCGGGCGGATATACGGTCGATGCGGCCGGGGGGACGGTGCAGATTACGGAAGCCGCCGCCGTTACGGGGAAAAGCGTGATTTTCGAGCGTACCGGTACAGGTTCGGCTGTCTCCGCGTACAAGACATTTTTGCCGCAGCAGGGCGGGGTGGGGGCCGAATTCGATCTGATGCTGCCGGAAGCAAAGGACGGCTTTGCTTGGAGTCTGCAAGATGAAAGGGGCGTTAGCGCCTTCACGGTCAAGACCGCCAAAGGGTCGCTCGTTCTCGAGGACGCTTCAGGGGCCGAAACGGCGCTGCAGCCGTACGAGGCAGGCCGCTGGTACCGCGTCAAGGTCATGCTGGAGCTCCCGAAACAGAGGTACAGCGTCTATATCGATGGGGCCCAAAAAGCCGCGAGGGTACCTCTGAGCCATCCGGTTACGCGGGTATCGCGTTTTGCCGCTTCCACCGGTTCGCTGCAGACAGGCGCTTTTTATATGGATCAAATTAAGGCGTATCCGTTCGAGTTTCTGATCGACGACGATTACAACAAGGAAGGGACGGGCGCTAGCCCAAGCGGTTATGTGCTGGATCCGAGCGGCGGTACGATCAAGATCGACCAGGTGCCCGGTGCTGCCGATAAGAGCCTGAAGTTCGCGGACAGCTCGTCCAAGGCGGCGGTCGCGACGAAAGCCTTCTTTCCGCAGCAGGGCCCTGTGACGGCCGAATTCGACATCATGCTTCCTGCCTACAGCGCCTATCACTCATGGAACCTGAAGGATAAGGCCGGCATCAACGGCGTCACGGTGATGAGCTCCGTTTCGGGCGGAACGAATGTATTCATCTACAAAAATGACTCCGGCGGGGACACGGTGATCGGACCCTACAGCCCGAACATCTGGTACCGTTTTAAAATCATCGCGGACCCCGCGTCCGACCGCTTTTCCCTCTACATCAACGGTGAGCTGAAAGTAAAGGATGCGGCGTTCCGGTATTCCGTCACCACGCTTGCAGCGTTTGCGGCGTCCACATCCACCGGGGGAACGGGGACCTTCTACCTGGATAATATCCGGGTGTACCCTGCAGGCTTCTTGGAAACCCAGGATCCTGTCCTAACGGTCGAAGGGGATACTTATAGAAATCTGGCACTGCATCAGCCGTTCACGGCTCCGGCGTATAAAGCAACTAGTGCTTATTACGGCGACTTGACCGAGGATGTTACCGTTAGCGGCGGCGTTGATACGGATCGGGCCGGACTTTATAAACTTCGTTACAACGTGACGGACCCGAAGGGGAGGAAAGCGCGGGAGGCGGCGGTTACGGTGAACGTTTATGAGCCGGACACCGTACCTCCCGTTACGACCTCTGTGGTCGCCCCCGGCTGCGCCGGATGGACGGAACGGATGGTATGTGCATCCGGTCACCGTTCATCTTGCCGCAACCGACGACCGTTCCGGCGTGCAGAAATCGGTGTACAGTTTGGACGGTGGCGTGACTTGGCAAGTGTACGGAGGGCCGATCCGGTTGGAGAGGGGTGCGAGGTATGTTGTGCAGTTTAAGTCTGTCGATCGGGCGGGAAATCAGGAGGTTTCGCGGAGTGTCTACCTGAATTTGGACACGAGGGCACCCGTGATTACCATCCAAACGCCGGGAACGGGAACCACCTATGCCGATTCCGGAGATTTGATCCCGCAGGTTCAGATAACTGATGCATTATCCGGGGTGGACGACAGCCGGACAACCGTCAGGCTGGACGGCCGGGAGCAACGGCCCGGGGCCGCGATCCCGCTCTATACGCTGGAGCTCGGACCCCACGAGCTCACCGTATCGGCCCGCGACCAGGCGGGGAATGCGGCGGGCGTTACGTCGGCTTTTACAACAACGGCCAGTGTGCAGTCCCTGAAAAGGCTGGTCGCCCGTTTTGCCGGGGATAAAAGAATTGATCAGCCCGGAATCGCAGACGGTCTGCAGGAGAAGCTGGACCGGAATGAGCTTGGCGCGTTTATGAACGAGGTGCGGGCGCAAAGCGGCAGGCATATTTCCGCCGAGGCGGCCGGGTACCTGCTGAGAGATGCCGAATGGTCGCTAAACCATAGCAAGTAACCGTTGAAAAAAATGAAAGAGCCTCCAATCCGCTTGTACTGCGGTCCTGGAGGCTCTTCTTTTGCATGCTTTTCCGCTTCGGTTCACCCTCGAACGGCTTTGGCTTCGTCCGGCGAGTCTTCGTTCTCCCGGTCGTATGCGCTTCTTGCCTCTTCCACCTGCGGATAAAACTCCTTCGTCCACTGCTTCAATTGATGCATATAAGGAAGCAGCGTTTCCCCGAGCGGGGTCAGCGTATATTCAACGATCGGGGGCACGGACGGATGAACGTCGCGCCGGATCAGCCCGTCGCGTTCCAGCTGGCGGAGCGTCTGGGTCAGCATCTTTTGCGAGATGTCGGCGATGCGTCTTCTTATTTCCCCGTAACGCTTGGTTCCGTTCTCCAAAGCAACAATGACGAGGACCGTCCATTTGCTGGAGATGATCTCCAAAATCCGCCGGTAACTGCAGCGCTCCACCGAAAGATCCGGCTTCCTTACCTCCGCTTTGTTCATCATCTTCTCCCTCCTTGCGCACCAACCGGTTCCGTGCGCACCGAAAAGTGCCTACTTACTTAATTTTAGTGCGAGGAGTATCTTATGTCTATACCCATTTACCGAAAAGAATCCAAAGGAGAGAGATCCTATGAAAGCATTCGAAATCCGGCAGTTCGGCCTTGACTATTTTGCAGCCGTCGAGCGTCCCGTTCCCGCACCCGGCCCAGGGGAAGTGCTCATCAGAATGCGCGCCTTCGCGCTGAATTATAAAGATATCGGCATCGTCGAGGGAAAGCTGTATCCTAACCTCAAGTGGCCGCTGATCCCGGTTTCCGACGGCGTCGGCGAGGTGGAGGCCCTTGGAGAAGGAACGACCCGGTTCCGGATCGGGGAGCGGGTCAGCGGCATCATCTCGCAGGGTTGGATATCCGGCGAGCCGACCGAGGCGTGGATGCATACGACGCTCGGCGGCCCCTTGAACGGCGTGCTGGCGGAATACGTCGTGCTGCCCGAGCAGGGACTTGTCCGCGTACCGGAGCACTTGACGGACGAAGAGGCTGCAGCGCTTCCCTGTGCAGGAGTGACGGCGTGGCATGCCGTGATGGAGGAAGGCCGGGTGAGGGCCGGCGATACCGTCGTCGTGCAGGGAACGGGCGGCGTTTCCTTATTTGCTCTGCAGTTCGCCAAGCTGAGCGGTGCGGCGGTGATCGTGACGTCCAGCGGCGACGAGAAGCTGGAGCGCGCGAAGCAGCTAGGCGCCGACTACGGCATCAATTACCGGCGAACACCCGATTGGAGCGAAGCGGTGCTCGAATGGACGGGCGGCCGGGGAGCGGATCTTGTGGTGGAGCTGGGCGGTGCCTCAACGCTGAACCAATCAGCGGCCGCCGCCCGGATCGGTGGGCAGATCAGCCTGATCGGGATCCTGTCGGGCGATACGGTAGACGGCTTCAATATTCGAGCGGCTTTTCGCAAGAAGCTGAGAATCCAAGGCATCAATGTGGGCGACCGCGACATGTTCGAGGCGATGAACCGGGCGATCGGGCAAAATAAGCTGCGCCCCGTCATCGACCGCGTTTTCCCGTTCGAGCAGTCGGCCGAGGCGCTCAGATATTTGGGTCAGGGCGGGCATTTCGGCAAGGTATGCATCAAGCTGTAAGAGGCGGAGCAAGCGCGGGCGGTAAGGCTTTTCCGCATGAATCGACCGCCGGCATCCCGCATCGCCTGATGACAAGGGGCAGGCTCCAAAGGGATCGCATGAATTTGGATCCCAAATTTTAAGCAAAAGAACCTTCAGATCCGCCTGCAAAGTGGAGATGAAGGTTCTTTTTTATCGTGAAATCTATATCTCAATGTAGGCTGATAAATCGTAAACTGCCTTTTGGAATAGCCCCTTCTTTTTTATAGGATGGGTGCCTTTAAACAGAGTATTGATGCACAGGGGAATCGGAGGCGAACGAGCATGCCATATTTAGGAGCGTTGTTCTTACGGACACCATGGACGCTAAATCGGCAAAAGCAGCTCTTTTCAAATGGTAACGGACATAACAGCACTTAATTGCTCCGAACACCGTCAATTTATGCACTTTAGGAACCCATAGCTGCATCGGCGGATTAACCCCTAAATTTGGACACTAGCCGCCTTCATCCTTGTGCTATCGCATTAAAGCGCAATTTGTTTTGGTGTTATCGTCCCCTCGGACACGAGCCGTAGATATTCTTTTGGCGGCCAATCTTGAAGACTACCATGAATGCGATCGTTATTGTAATATCGAATAAACCGATCTACTTCTCTAAAAGCTTCCTCATAAGTTTCAAAGCAATTCCGCTGGTAACATTCCCTTTCCAAAATACTGTGAAAGGATTCGATGAAGGCATTCTTGTTTGGCGTTTGGTTTGGAATGCGCTCATGCTCAATGCCAGCCTGCTCGCAGAAGGCGTAGAAGGCTTTGCTGACGAACTGAGGGCCGTTATCGGTTCGAAGAACAGGATGATTCCCTTGCCCGTATGCCGCGCGTTTCAGGAGTGCTTTCTGGACGATTCGTAAAATGTCCTGAGTGCTACAAACCTTGCCTCGATGATGGGCGACAATGCTCCGGTCAAACACGTCGATGATGCTGGCCAGGAAAAAATGGCGCCGTTTACCAGCCACATACCCATACTTAATGTCCAGTCGCCAGAGTTGGTTGGGGCCGTTCACAACACGATTGTTAGCTACCTTTTTGGGTACGGGATTCGTCCTCTCCCGTTGCGGAGTGAGGATGCCCAGCTCTTTGCAAAGCCGGTATACTTTTTTCTTGTTAATGACTAACTTGTATTTTCGCCTTAAGAGGACCGTGAGTTTCCGATAGCCGACTGCAGCGTGTGGACCTCTAATTAAACTTCTAAGGTATCCCTTGATCCGGGCATCCAAAATAACGGATCCATTTTTATCGTAAGAATATCCCGGAATAGGACGGCCCTTACCTGCGGGCTGTTGACGTTCCGGATGCCGAAGGCGGTAGTAATAAGTGGAACGGGGCACTCCGCACAGACGCAGCACCGTACGAACCGGATATCCCTCTCCGATCCAATAGGAGGCTACTTCCAGTCGGGATACTTTTTTTTAACCAAATCTCTAAGGATGCTGTTCTCCAGTTCTTTCTGGCCCAACAGTTTCATGGCTTCATCGTATTTCTCTTGAAGCTCTTTGAACTTGGCTGCATCCTCCTTGATTTTCTCCTCTTCATCACGTTTCTTTGCCATAAGGTCGCCCACCTCATCCTGGTATTGACGAACCCAGTTGCTAAGCGTTTTAGGAGCCATGCCATGCTTCCGGGCCACCACCTCTGTACGGTAGCCAGAGAGCACTTCTACTACGAGATCCTTTTTTGCTTGAACCGGGCATCTAAAACGTCTTTTCATGGATTTTTCCCCACCCATTTAGTGTATCTGAAGTGGTTAGGAGTGTCCAAATGGATTAGGGGGCTATATAGTCGGTGTCCGTTAGCAACCAACATGGCCCCAATTCCCCTCCATAACGGCCGCTGTGTCCGTTATAAGGAGCGAATATGCTTTTACTAAAAATATGATTAAATAAATCAAAATTATGATTGAAACAATCAAATTATTGTAGTAATATTGCATTAAGCAATCAAATGCCATTTCTTACCTTGGGAGGAGATCGGGATGGAAGCAAGAGGGCAGCATACGTATTCGGAGATCTCGGCGCAGGCCGATGCGCTGAAAGCGGCTTGGGAGCAACTGGAGAAGCAGAGGAATTGGGTGGAAACGTATTTGCTCGATCCGTCATATGACGAAATCATTTTTATCGGGTCGGGTTCGTCGTATTATCAGGCCTTATCGATGGCTTCGACGTACCGCGCTTGGCTTGGAAGAAGGGCTTCCGCCTATCCTTCCTCGGAGCTGTTCCTGTTCCTTAAGCAGACGGCCCCGGCCGCTTACCGCTACCTGGTCGTCGGTGTCTCCCGTTCCGGGGAATCGACGGAGGTTGTCCTGGCGCTGGAAGCGGTTAAAGCATTGCCGAACGTTACCGTAGCGGGCATCAGCCGCTATGAAGACAGCCGGTTGGCGCAGCTCGCGGAATGCCTGATTTCGCCTCTCGGCAAGGAAAAGAGTACGGTGATGACGAAATCGTTCAGCAGCATGACGTTCATGATGCAGGCCGCCATCGCCGAAGCTGCGGGCGAGCCGGAATGGAAGCAGGAGCTGGAATTCACGCGGGATGCGGATGCCGCTGTGGTGAGGGTCGCGGACGAAGCGGTCGGAGCCATGTTCAAGAGCGGCGCGAAAGCTTACAACAAATTCATCTATCTCGGCATGGGTACGCTCTACGGCACGGCACTGGAGGCTTGTCTGAAAATCAAAGAGATGTCCAACGTGTGGACGGAGGCTTACGGTACGCTGGAGTTCCGCCACGGCCCCAAGTCGATCGTCGAGCCGGGCACCTTGGTCTGCGTCCTTCTGTCCGAGCAGGCGAGGAGCTATGAGCTGAAGGTGGCCGAAGAGATGAAAGCCTACGGAGCGGATGTGCTGCTGCTTACGGCTAAGGCCGGAGCCGATACAGCCTTCGCGGATTACGTGATCGAGCTTGGCGGGGAGAACATATCCGACGAAGCGCGCGCGGTGCTCTACATGCCCGCTCTGCAATATCTCGGCTACTACAAAGCGCTGCAGCAGAACTGCGATCCCGATTCGCCGAGGAATTTGACGCAGGTGGTTACCATTTAGTTTGAAGCATGGGGTTGATGGATGTATGTCGAAAGACGAGGCCTTGTCCAAAGGCGAAAAACGGCGCCGAAGCATTCTCGAGCTCTTGAAGCGTCAAGGCAGGCTCACCATTCAGGAAGTATGCGAAGTGTTCGGCTGTTCGGAAGCGACGGCGAGGCGGGACCTCGATCTGCTGGAGAAAGAGGGCGACCCTGATCCGCAACCTGGGAGGAGCCCAGCTGGACGGCATGTCGTTCTTAAGGGAGCAGTCGTTCACGGAGAAGCGGGAGCAGTGGTCGCCGGAAAAGGAAGCGATCGCCCGCAAAGCCGCCTCCATGGTGGAGGAAGGCGATATCGTGGGGCTGACCGGCGGGACGACCACCTACTTGATTGCGAAGGAGCTCAAATTGCATCGCGGCATTACGGTGGTCACGAACGCCGTCAACATCGCCATGGAGCTGGCTGACAGCGAGGGGGTGCAGGTCGTGCTGACCGGCGGCGTCGTCCGGAAGAACAGCTACGAACTCTGCGGACCGCTGGCGGAGAAGATCGTCGAGAGCCTGAACATCGGCAAAATGTTCATGGGCATCGACGGGATTACCGCCGAGCAGGGCGTGACGACCTATTCCGAGCTGGAAGCGCACATCGCGCGGCTGATGCTGCAGAGGTCGCTGCAGACGTACGCCGTGTTCGACCATACCAAGGTCGGGAAGGCTTCCCTCTTCGGCATTGCGCCGCTGAGCGCGCCGCGGGGGTGCATCACGGACAGGCGTCCGGAAGCCGCGTTCGCAGATTTGCTGCAGCAGCAGGGGCTTGAGCTGCATTTGGCCGAGCTTACGGCCGTCCCGGGAAATGAGGGACCGGCATGAGGCGAATGATCGGCGTCGATATCGGAGGCACGAATATCGTATGCGGATTGGTAGATGAACAGGGGAAGGTTCTAAAGCTGACCAAATTCCCTACGGAAGCTCATCAAGGAAGCGATGCGGTGATCGGTCGTCTGGCCGAAGCCATCCGGACGCTATGCCGGGAGGAGGGCCTCTCGCCGGATCAACTGGCGGCGGTAGGAGCGGGTGTGCCCGGGTTCGTCGACCCGGAGCATGGCCTGTCGGTTCAGACGGTGAATTTGGGGTGGAGGAATCTTCCTTTTGCATCACAGTTAAGCGCGGCTTTGCAGGGAGTTCCCGTCTTTATCGATAACGATGTGCGGATGTATGTGTATGGGGAAGCGGCCGCCGGTGCGGGAAAAGGCTTCAAGCACGTGCTGGGCGTGACGCTCGGAACGGGTCTGGCGGCCGCTGTTGTAAGCGAGGGCAGGCTGTACTACGGAGGAGGGTACCTCGCCGGGGAGCTTGGCCATATTCCCATGGACGGCATTTCGTACCGCTGCGGTCGCGGGCCAGGTAGGTCGCCTCGAGACGGTCGCTTCCGGCCGGGGGATGGAGCGCCAGCTGCAGGAGGCTTTGGCGCAGGGAAGGCCGACCGTCGTCCGTCAGTGGATCGAGGAAGGTAGGATTGACGCTGTGACTGCCCAGGCGGTTTCCCAAGGCTACGACGCAGGGGACTCCGTCTGCCGGGAAATTATGTCCCGCACGGGCCGCTTGTTGGGACGCGGTTTGGCGACCGCGGTGTGTTTGCTCAGCCCCGATGTCATTATCATCGGCGGAGGCGCGGCGGCGGCTGGGTGAACGTTTATTCGCGCCGATGCGGGAAGAGCTTGACGCCCGCCTGCTCCCGATTTACAAGGAGAGGCTGACGGTAACGGCCGCGCAGCGGCTGGAGGATGCGGGCGTGGCCGGGAGTGCCTTGATGGCGCTTAGCCGGCTCGGCAGGTAAACGCTTTCCTTGCGGGTTTGAATTTTCCACACAGGAGGAGGGGCCGGAATGGCACTGGTATCGTCCACGCCGATGCTAAAGGCGGCAAGGGCCGAAGGATACGGAATCGGCGCATTTAACGTGCATACTTTGGAGATGCTGCAGGCGGTGGTGGAAGCGGCGGAGGAAACGCAGTCCCCTCTCATTCTGCAATCGACCGTAGGCACGGTCAAGCATTTGGGGGCGGATTACATTGCCGCCGCCGCAAGAACCGCCGCGCAGCGGTCGAGCATTCCGATCGCGCTTCACCTCGATCACTGCACCGACTTTGATTTGATCGTGCAGTGCATCCGCGCCGGGTACACGTCCGTGATGATCGACGCTTCGATGCATCCTTTTGAAGAAAACGTGCGGCTGACCGCAAGGGTAGTGGAAGTGGCCCGAGCGGCCGGCGTCAACGTCGAGGCGGAGCTCGGCAAGGTCGGCGGGGTGGAGGACGACATTGTCGTAGCTGAACACGAGGCTCTAATGGCCGACCCGGAGGAATGCGCGGTATTCGTAGAGCGCACCGGCGTGCCGACGCTGGCTCCGGCCATCGGGACGGCGCACGGCATCTATAAGGGAGAGCCGAAGATCGATTTCGACCGGATCGGACGGATTGCGTCGAAGGTGGCGCTCCCCTTGGTGCTGCACGGGGATCGGGGATTCCCGAAGAGCAGGTGAAGCGCTGCGTGGCTCTCGGGATGGCGAAGATGAACATTGCGACGGAAATCCGGATCATTTTCTCGAATGCGATTAAAGAAGTATTCCGGGAGAATCCGGAGGAGAACGATCCGCGCAAGTATATGATACCTGCCAAAGCGGCTGTGAAAGCGGCGGCCATGGAAAAAATGCGGATGCTCGGCTGCGTGGGCAAAGCGGGCTTCATTCGGGCCTGACCTGCCGGAGCCGCATAGAGGAGACGAACGCATGATTACGACCGTAACGCTCAATGCGGCGATCGATAAAACCTATTATTTGCCCGGCTTCCTGCCGGGCCGCGTGTCGCGGGTGCAGCGGATGGTTGCGGAGGCCGGCGGGAAAGGGATCAATGTGTCCCGCGTGATCCGGCGACTCGGTCGCCCCGTCACGGCCACGGGCTTCATCGGGGGCGCGAATGGCGTCTGGATCGCCGAGAGGCTGAGCCGGCAAGACGTGCCCCACGATTTTGTCACCGTGGACGGAGAGTCGAGAATTTGCCTGAATATTATAGAAGAAACGTCAGGCACCTCGACCGAGCTGCTCGAGCCGGGCCCGGTCATTACGCCGGAAGCGATGGAGCAATTGGCCGGGAAGCTGGAAGGCCTGGCCGCCCGGTCGCGGGTCGTCTGCTTCAGCGGCGGCCTCCCCCGAGGCGTCCCCGCCGATTATTACGCGCAGCTGATCCGCGTCGCGAAGTCTCAGGGGCCGCCGTCTTTTTGGATACGAGCGGAGAGGCGCTCCGTCAGGGAATCCGGGCGCAGCCGGACTTCATCAAGCCGAACGAAGAGGAGCTGGCGCAGCTGCTGCGGCTGACCGGTTCCGGGGCGGAGGATCCCGGGCTTAAGCGGCGGCTGGATGCGCTGCACAGGGAAGGCATCCGGTCGGTATGCGTATCGATGGGAGCGAAGGGGCGCTGCTGTCTGCCGGCGGCACCCGCTGGAGGATGGCGGCTCCGCAGGTGGAAGCGGTCAATACGGTCGGTGCGGCGATGCGTTTGTGGCGGGCTTTGCCGTAGGCACTTTCCGTCAGGAGAGCCCCGAGGCCTGCCTGCGGCTTGCCGTTGCGGCGGGCGCCGCGAATGCGCTTTCCGACCGGGCGGGCAGCGTCGACCCGGATAAGGCTTGGGAGCCGCTGGAGTCCGTAGAACAGATTAGACCATAAACAGGTGGAACCATCCCGTAATTATGCGAATAATTGCGGGATTTTTTTCTGCAGATGAACGTGAGTGTGCGGTAAGAGCCGAGGTGTCGGGGGACAAGAATTTGCATCCGCCGGCTGTGAGCTTCAAAATAATTAACAACATAGTAAAACCAGTGTTATAATTGCTATAATCTACTAAAAATTTCATAGAGAATTACAGAATCCTTTGGAGGAAAACGTCAAAATGAATTTTTTGCGCAAATCGACATTCATGGTTGCCCTTGCATTAATTCTTCTGATGGGCCCGGGAAATTATTTTACACCGACTATCTTCGCCGCTCCGGGTCCTGCCTTGACCACGACCGGCGGATCGGCTTCCTTCGTGGAAGCAGATAACACGGCATCGACTCCTGTCGTTATCGATTCCGGCATAACGGTAACGGATGGAAGCAGCACTACGCTTGAAAGTGCAACGGTGGCCATCACGAGCGGCTTACAATCCGGAGAAGATGTGCTTGGTTTTACCAACGACGGGACGACCATGGGCAATATTGATTGGAGTTATAATGCCGCAACCGGCGTACTGACACTGACGTCTGCAGGCGCAACAGCCACCTTGGCGCAGTGGCAAAGCGCTCTGCGCTCCATTACTTTTACCAATACCGCCTTCACGCCGAATACGACAACGCGTACGATTAGCTTCACTGCAATTGACGGCGCAGGAAATACCAGCAATACGGTCGCCAGAACCGTTACTGTAACCGCAACAGACCAGACGCCTATCGTGACGATGACGGGCGGGACGACCGACTACGCGGCCGGTACAGCCGCAGTCATCGTCAACGGGACAGTGACGGTAAGCGACAATAACGACTCAACGCAGTCCAGCGGAATAGTATCCGTCTCGAGCGGCTTTCATTCCGGAGATACGCTTACTTTCGTCAACACCAATTCGACCACATTCGGCAATATTGTTGGTAGTTATAATACGGCCACCGGCGTGCTGACGTTGACCTCATCAGGCGCAGCGACCAGCAATGCGCAGTGGTCAAACGCCTTGAGCGCGGTAATGTTCTCGACAGCGAACGGCACGCCGAGCGGAATACGGACAATCAGCTTCGCCGTAAGTGACGGCACGAAAACCAGCGACGCTAAAACAAGTAACGTAAATGTGACCGGGACCCTTCAGTTGACCGTCACTAGCGGATCGGCTTCCTTCGTGTCCGGAGATAACATAGCCTCGACACCGGTCGTTATCGATTCCGGTATAACGGTAACGGGTGGAAGCAGCACTACCCTTGCAAGTGCAACGGTGGCCATCACGGGTAACCTTCACTCCGGAGAAGATGTGCTTGAATTTACCAACGATAGGACGACCATGGGCAATATTGATTCGAGTTATAATGCCGCAACCGGCGTGCTGACACTGACGTCTGCAGGCGCAACAGCTACCTTGACGCAGTGGCAAAGCGCTCTGCGCTCCATTACTTTTACCAATACCGCCACCACGCCGAATACGACAACGCGTACGATTGGCTTCACCGTAGTTGACGGCGCAGGAAATGCCAGCAATACGGTCGCCAGAACCGTTACCGTGACTGCGACCGACCAGACGCCTATCGTGTCAATGACGAACGGGACGACCGACTACACGGCCGGCACAGCCGCAGTCATCATCAACGAGGGAGTGACCGTATCCGACCTGGACAACTCAACGCAGTCCAGCGGAACGGTATCCATCGCAAGCGGCTTTCATTCCGGAGATACGCTTACTTTCGTCAACACCAATTCGACCACATTCGGCAATATTGTTGGTAGTTATAATACGGCCACCGGCGTGCTGACGTTGACCTCTTCAGGCGCAGTAGCCAGCAATGCGCAGTGGTCAAACGCCTTGAGCGCAGTTGCGTTCTCGACAGCGAACAGCACGCCAAACGGGATGCGTACCATTAGCTTCGCCGTGAATGACGGCACGAAAACCAGCGCCACGAAAACAAGTAAAGTCAATGTGGTCGGGCTTCCTTCCTTAACTACCACGGTCGGGCCGACATCCTTCGTGTCCGGAGATAACATAGCCTCGACACCGGTCGTTATCGATTCCGGTATAACGGTAACGGGTGGAAGCAGCACTACCCTTGCAAGTGCAACGGTGGCCATCACGGGTAACCTTCACTCCGGAGAAGATGTGCTTGAATTTACCAACGATAGGACGACCATGGGCAATATTGATTCGAGTTATAATGCCGCAACCGGCGTGCTGACACTGACGTCTGCAGGCGCAACAGCCACCTTGGCGCAGTGGCAAAGCGCCCTGGGCTCGATTACTTATACCGATTCCGCCATCACGCCGGATACGTCTACGCGCACGATTAGCTTCACCGTAGTTGACGGTGCCGGAAATACCAGCAATACGGCAACCAAAACCGTTACTGTAACCGCAATAGACCAGACGCCTATCGTGACGACGACGGGCGGGACGACCGACTACGTGGCCGGCACACTTGGAGTCGCCATCGACTCCGGTATTAGGATATCCGACCGGGATCATACAACGTTGGTTCGCGCGACGGTTTCCGTCTCGAGCGGCTTTCAAAATGGGGACATCCTTTCGTTTATCGCAACGGGCCCTATTACCGGATCTTACAATACCACGAACGGCGTGCTGACGATGACGGCTCAGGGCGGGGCCACCTTGGCGCAGTGGCAAAGCGCATTAAACAGCGTTAGCTTTTACTCATCCGGCAGCACGGGCGGGCTTCGCACGATCAGCTATACGGTCAACGACGGCTTGAAATCCAGCAGGCGTGGTTACGAATTCAGTTCGTGTCATACTTGACATTACGAAGCCTACGGCCGCCATTTCAAGCACAGCAGGCAGTACGGTAAATGCTGCATTCCCGATTACCATCACATTTAGCGAAGACGTAACCGGCTTTAATGCGAGCGGCATTGCGGTTGGAAACGGCGTCGTTTCCAGTTTCAATAGAGTCACCGCGTCTGTCTACACGGCCACGATCACTCCGACCGCCAGCGGCCAGGTGACGGTACAGGTTATGGCGGACGCAGCGACCGATGCAGCCGCAAATGGCAATACCGCATCCAACGCCCTGCGTGTCATGTACGATACCGCCAAGCCTATGGTGACATTCGGCGGCTTCACGGCCGGTCAGAGCTTTACCGCTCCGCCTGCCTCGATCACCGTATCCGTCAGCGAAGCGGTATATTGGGTGGCGGATGGACAGTCGCTCACTTCTTCCAACGCGCTTTCGCTTGTCAGTATGGAGAAGAACGGTGCGGCATTTTCAGCTTACTCGGCAAGCTATGACGAACATTCTCGAACGTATACGTTGACTTTTAACAGCCCACTTGCAGATGGCATTTATAAGGTAAATGTTGCGGGCAGTGTAGTGGAAAGCGTATATCACAATACCCTTGATCAGGCAAGTTCAAGCTTTACAATAGCTGTACCTGCGGTCAGCGAGCTTACTGCGAATCCGTTAAGCCTCACTAGTGCCGGGGGCAGCATATTAGTCAACTTATCAGGTTCAAATCTCGTGGGGCAGTCGGTCCACATCTACATGGACGGAACTGACGCCGCCACTGCTGCTATAAGTAGTGCGACAAGCGCGGAAGCAACCGTCATCATTCCGCCAAACACGGACACGAGCGCCAAAACCCACACGATGACGGTTTATTTAAACGGTGTGGAGGTTACGGGGAAATTCGCAACGGTTACCGTAAGCGGCAAGCCACTTGACAGCGGCGGCGGCAGTAACAGCGGCGGTAGCAACGACAGCAGCAGTGACGAGTCAACTCCTTCCGATGTGAAGCAGGTCATTGACCTGAACGGGGTGCCGCTGGATCCGGACAAAATCGACACGACGAAGCCGTCCGTTACGCTTGAATTGACACCTAAGGACGGAGTGGCCTATGCCAGCATCCCGGCCGGCATTTTAACGAGCTTAGAGGGGAGAAACGCCTCCTTTTTCATCGAGATCAAGACCCCATACGGCGACTATCAAGTGCCGGGCAATCTGGCGTCCCTTATTCCGGGGCTGCAGGACTTGCTTGCTGCGAACAACCTCAAAGCCGAGGAGATCAGCTTCAAGATCACCTTGACCGACAGGTCCGGAGACAAGGACATCCTTGCGGCGTTTGACAGCGGCTTGCCGAATGGTAAAGTGATGGGTGCGATTGTCGATTTCAACATGGAGGTCATTGTAACGAAAACAGGGCATTCCATCGGAACGGCAGACAAATTCAGCAAGGCGATTACAAGAATCATCCCGATGCCGGGGAATATGTCGGGCATGCCGGAGCTGTGGGGCGCGTACCACTATCATGCGGCGACGAAGAAGTTTGAATTTGTTCCTGCTACGACGAAACAGGTTAAGGGCGAGCCTTACGTGATGATCAACTCTTATTCCAACAGCGTATATGTTGTGGCAGAACGTGCGATGAGCTTTGAGGATGTAGAGCAGCATTGGAGCAGGCCGTTTGTCCGGCAAGCCGCCGCGAAAGGACTTGTTGAAGGCGTAAGCAGCAGTCTGTTCGCCCCGGATAAGTCTGTTACGAGAGCGGAGTTTACGGCGATGCTGGTTCGGGCGCTCGGAGGCGTTACATCGGCCGCCGGAAACACAGTGACTTATGACGATGTAAAGTCCGGCTCCTGGTATTTTGACGACATAGCCAAAGCGAAGGAGATAGGACTGCTGGGCTTTGTTCACGGCAACAGCTTTATGCCCGATCAGCCGCTGACGCGGCAGGAAATGGCGAGCATGCTGGCGGCAGTCATTAAATTCGAGAAGCTCCCGACGACGCAAGAATCCGTAGACTTGGGAAGCTATAAGGATATTGGAAGCGTGGATGCAGACCTCCTGGAGGACGTTCGTCTCATGGTTAAGCTTCAGATCATGGCAGGCACAAGCGAGGATACATTCAGCCCGAAGGGGAATCGACGCGCGCGCAAGCGGCGGTCGTATTCATTAGAATGTTGAAGGGGTTAGGAATGATCGACTGATTGTCGTAATATACGTTAATCCCGCTTAGGGGTAGAGGTAGGCAATGATGACACATGCCTATCTCTATTTTTTTCTACAGAAAGCTATTATAACAAGATGTTCCATGAAGAAAAAAATCAATGCCCGATTTTCGGCGGCACGTTTTTACGGAAGCGGTATAATCATTACTATCCGCAAGGCTTCATTTCCGATAAGAAAGCTGCACTGCGAAAGGAGGACGCGGCATGATCCCGGCCGATAAGAAATGGGAGTATTATCAGGCGCTGCTGGACAAAAAATCCGAATATGAGGGCATCTTCTATGTCGGTGTCAAAACCACCGGTGTTTTCTGCCGTCCGACATGCCCTGCAAGGAAGCCCAAGTATGAGAACTGCGAATTTTACGAAACGGCCAAGGAAGCTCTTCTGGCATCGTTCCGTCCTTGCCAGCGATGCCGCCCGTTATCCCATCCCGGCCATGTGTCGGAGCTTGTTCGAAAACTCGTTCATGCGATAGAGGAAAATCCGGAACGGCGCTGGACGGAGGAAGACTTCCGAAACCTGTCCGTGGATGCATCGACGGCTCGCCGTCAGTTCAAGAAGCGGTTCGGCATGACCTTCGTCGAATACGCAAGAGCCCGGCGAATGGGGATCGCCCTGAAGCATATCCGGTCAGGCAGTGCAGTGATTGAGGCCCAGCTTGCCACCGGTTACGAATCCGGCGGCGGCTTTAGGGACGCGTTCTCACGAATGATGGGGGCGGCGCCAGCTCAGCTAGGGAATCAGCAGGTACTCAAGGCGGCATGGCTGGATACGCGGCTTGGACCCATGCTCGCAATTGCCGATGAAGAAGCGCTGTATTTGCTCGAATTCGTAGATCGGCGGGGGTTGGAGCGCGAGGTGGAACGGCTGAGAAGCAGGACCCGATCGGCTGTTATTCCAGGCAGTTCGCCGCCAATCCGCCAGATTGAGAGCGAACTGGAGGACTATTTCGAAGGCCGGCTGACGGAATTCACAACGCCGCTGAGACTGGTGGGGTCCCCCTTTCAGAAGAAGGTCTGGGAGCAGCTGCGCAAGATTCCGCCGGGCCGGACCGCCTCCTATGCCGCTATTGCAGCGGCGGTGGGAAAGCCGGATGCTTACCGCGCGGCGGCCCAAGCGAGCGGCGCCAATCAACTGGCGATTGTGATTCCATGCCACCGCGTGATCCGTTCGGATGGAGACCTCGGCGGTTATGGAGGAGGCCTATCGCGCAAGCAATGGCCGCTGGGTCATGAGAAGCAAGAGGTCACGGAGGAGCGAACAAGAGGATGAAAATCAAGGAGCCGGGCAAATGGTCCGTTTTATTCGTAGTCGCGCTTGTCTCGTTTATCACCAATCTGGACGCGACCATCGTCGTCACCGGTCTGCCGCCGCTCATGGAGGATTTGCAGCTCTCCATCGGAACCGGCATGTGGACGATCACTTCTTTCTACATCACAAGCACCGTATTTCTTCTTCCTTCCGGCCGGTGGTCGGATATGTTCGGAACGAAACGCATTTTCCTTTGGGGATTCGCTTTGTTTACGCTGGCGACCGCGCTTTGCGGTATGGCTGGTTCCGGCTCGGCGCTGATGGCGGCCCGTCTGCTGCAAGGTACCGGCGCAGCGATGGCGATGGCGGCATCCACACCGATTCTGATACGGACCTTTCCATCCGAGGAGCTCGGGGTCGCTCTCGGCATCAATAACATCGCTTGGGTGACGGGCTCGCTTCTGGGTCCCGTTGTCGGGGAGCACTGATCGGCGAGTTCGGATGGCGCTCCATGTTTTATTCGGTTGTTCCCATCGGTGTTATCGGTTTGGGCGCGGGCATTCTATTTCTCAGAGATACTTTTAAGGGGAGAAGGCCGGCACGGACTGGCCGGGTATTTTGACATTCGGTCCGGGTCTGACGGCCCTGCTGATCGCGTTGTCCGAGGGGCAAGCATGGGGATGGGCATCGGGAAAGACACTTGGGTTGTTCCTGGCGGCGATGCTTCTGTGGAGTGCGTTCGTCTTCATTGAGCTAAAGGCACGGCATCCGTTGTTTCATCTGAGTCTTCTGACTTATCGGAATTATTCGATAGGACTTGGGATCACGATGAGCTACTGTATCGGTTATTTCGCGGTTACCATTCTGCTTACGCTGTATTTGCAGGGTGCCCAGCATCTCAGTCCATTGGAATCGGGACTCCTGCTGCTTCCGTTGTCCATCCCTCAACTGTTCACCGCTCCGTTCGGAGGGAGGCTCGCAGACCGTTTCGGCCCGGCCCGAATGATACTGCTCGGGTCGTTCCTCATCGGACTTTCTCTCTTGATGCTCGGGCGACTCGGTCCGCGGCTGTCTACCCTTGCCGTGATCATCCCTCTTGCGGTCATCTCCGCCGCGACAGGTCTTTCTTGGCCGTCGCTTGCCAAAGCCGTGCTGTCGGCCGCACCGCAGGAACAAGCAGGCTCCGCATCCGGTATGTTCTGGACCGTATACAATATGTGCCGGGCCATCAGTCAGGCGCTTGCGCTGGCCGTTGTGCAGCTCGTTGCCAAGTCCGATGTCGCTTCGCAGCTGTTATCCGGGGCCGGAGCCCAGGAATCAGCCCAATCCAAGGACGCTCTGATTCATGCTTCGAATACCGGTTTCCGGTTCTTCGCCGTCTTCCTCTTCATCGCAGTTGTACTCGGACTATGTCTGCTGCGGCCTCAGCCGAAAACAGAACGGGTCACAGGTTTAAGCGAGAGATAATCAGGGCATGGATACACATCTCTAAAACCGGACATGGCAGGGGCGCGGCGGCAAAGCCGCTCCACCCGCCATACGGTAAAGCTATGACGCGGAAACCGTCAGCCGTCCGATCTGATCGCATTCCTCCGCGAACCAGATACCGCCGTCCGGACCTAGGGCAATGCCATGAGGCTCCGCATTCTCTGAAGGTATGGCATATTCCGTAATGACGCCGTCCGTTGTGATCCTGCCGATGCGGTTGCCGCCCCATTCCGTGAACCACAGATCCCCTTGATTCCCGGAAACGATCGCATGAGGACGGGCGTTCGGCGTCGGGATGACAAATTCGCTTATTTCGCCGGATGGCGCAATTCTTCCGATTTGATTGCCCATGATTTGCACGAACCACAAGGCTCCGTCGGGCCCGCACGTTATGCCGACCGGTCCGGAATTCGGCGTTGGAATTCTATATTCCGTTACCTCACCGGTGGTTGTGATTCTTCCGATCGAATGGCCCTGATTCTGCGTGAACCATAAGGCCCCATCCGGACCTGCCGTGATAAAGGAGGGATACGATTTAGGATCGGGCAGATCAAACTCGGCAATCGCCCCTGATTTGGCCATCCTTCCGATCCGGCCGGTATTCATTTCCGTGAACCAGATGGCACCGTCCGGGCCTTCCGCGATGCCAAATGGCGCCGCATTCGCCGCAGGAAGCTCATATTCCGTACATTGTCCGTTCACCGACATTCTTCCGATCTTACCGGCGTTGTACTCCGTAAACCATAGATCGCCGTCCCGGTCCGAAAGGATCGACATCGCCCCCGCATTCTCCGTCGGAATGGGGAAGGAAAGGACTGCGCCTTCCGTATCGATTCGTCCGATCCGGTTTCCCTTCTGTTCCGTAAACCACAAGGCCCCGTCTTTTCCGGCTGTGATTCCGTATGGTCCTGAACCTTGCCTCACCTTATATTCTTGTATCGAGATCCTCATACGGTTACCTCCCAAGGAAAGCTTATGGATATGATCATTCTTCGCCATAACAAAAAACCTCCTGTTCCGATTTCCGGACAGGAGGCAGGCATACAGACAAAGAGACGCGCTTCTTCCCTGTGTGAAAGAGCCGATCTTCTTGCATCTATGAAAAAGCCCATACCAATCCTATCCGGAAAGCATCGCAATTAAACGATATTTTCTTAGGAAATAGGATTAGTAGATCATTGGCTTACGGTCACCCTCTCGTTACTGATGGTTATAACCTTATCACAATCCCTACCCGGGAGCAACCTTTATTCCATTCCCGGGCCCGATCGCTTCACATTGGCCGGTGCAGACCTCAGCTTCGATTTTACATGTTTATTGACCAAGTGAAAAATAATGGGGGTGCCTATAATGGTAGGCAGAAACCAATTGATAAGGGGAGGATAGAGCGTGTTCCAGACAGGGATCAGCGGCACTACGTTGACCATCAGGGCGGTGACTGCGCCGATATAACTGCCGATCATGCCCGCAATGTGCGATGTGAGCCAATTGTTCGCCCGGCGTTTCTTGGCCCGGTAGCCGAGAAAGGCGTTCCCGTAGGAGAAAATCGCTATGTAGAATAAGTAAGCATCCTTGCTCCAACGCAGGAGGGACAGAATAATCGCAGTCACCGCTATGCCGACATAGAGGGCGTGGTAGATTTCCCCGAACCGCGTGTGGACTCCCTTTCTTTTGGCAGCGATCATGGCGATCAAGCCGGTAACGAGACAGCCGATCCCCAGAATGATGTGAGCGGTTAACAGAATATGGAAAAACAAAAGAGCACCAGCTTTCAATCCATTTTTTGCTTTCCCACAATATAGCAGGTTATCGCCGGCATGAAAAGCATCTTTTCCCCTTTGCGACAAAGCAATCCGATAGAATCACGTCAAGCATGCAGCACTCAACGGGAAAGCCAAACCGCATGGTTTTGGCTTTTTTGGATGGGTCCCGCCTTTTCCGGGTAATTTATTCATGTTGCCGCAAGAGAACTTGAACGAAGACGAGGCCTGACCCCGATGAACCATTCGATGCGAAAATTCACGGATTTCCTCAAATACAAGGGGGTGGTATGGAAAATCCCCCTGGCGGCCGCTCTGTCATGGGAGCTCGCGAAGCTGGCCGGCTCGAAGCATCCTTACCTCGCTCCCTTGACGGTCGTGCTCTCCGTCCAGCTAACGGTGGACCAGTCCGTCCGGTTCGCATGGCGGCGGATCGTCGGCACCATCGCGGGCGTTCTTTTTACCATCGTCCTGATGCCTTACGTCGGATTAAGCGGCTGGGGTATTGGACTCCTTCTGCTGGCCGGGATGCTGATTGTCACGTGGCTGAAGCTGGAGCACGCCCTGACCATCCAGGTGGCTCTCAGTATCTTATTGGTGCTGGAGCTGCAGAGCAAGTTTCCGAGCTATTCCCTGGATCGGATCCGCGACACCTTGATCGGTGCGGTCGCGACCCTCGTAATCCACATCCTGGTATTCCCGCCCGATTCCGTGGACATCGCAAGGAAAAAGATGATCCGTTTCGCGGACCATCTGTCCAGGCATTTTGCGGGCATCGCGCTTTGGGTACAGGGAGGTTGTCCCCCGAGTGAGGCCGGGCCGCTGCACAATGCGCTGCAGCCCTTGTTCCGGGAGCTCCATCAAACGACCACCGAGCTCGATCAGGCGGAGCAGAGCCTGCGTTACCGCCCTTTCGGACGAAGTAAACAGGGCGCCTTAAATGAATTGAACCGGCAAATGCAGGGTCTCCGCTCCGGCTATGCTGGTCTTGCCGAGATGACGGGAGTCCTGACGAAGTGGTCCGAGAGCGGAGGATTGGCGGCGGAGGACAGGCAACTGTGGGCCGGGCATTTGAACGCGCTCGCGGGGCTGGTCAAGGAATGGAAAGAGAAGCTGGAGAATCCGGCCGCCTTGCTCCCGGCGGGGAAGGACCCGGCTTGGAATATCCAGGCGCCGGCGCCCATGAAGAGCTACCAATACCCCGTGGCGCTATATATGAACGCCGAACAAATCGTTCAAGCGTTCCGAAACGCCCTTCAGCGTTAATTTCGGCGGGTGGATGCATTCCCCAGCAATTTCCAAACGGGCGATGGTGAAAACCGGCGACCGCTTGGGAATAATACGGTTGCAATCCCAAGAATCGACCAACTTTCGCTGGGGGTTAACGACATGAAGAAGACCATCGCCTTATCCGTTATTGTTTTGTTTCTACTGGCCGTCATCGGTCAGCGGCACCAAGCAGCAAGCCGGGGGCGCAGGTACGCCGGCCGGTCAAGCGAAGGAGATTACGATCGGCACGGAGGGCACTTACTCTCCGTTTACGTTTCACGACAAATCCGGAGCGTTGACGGGCTTCGATGTAGAAATTGCGCAGGAAGTGTGCAAGCGCGCCGGGCTCACCCCCCGTTTCATCGAAACCAAATGGGACGGGATGATTGCAGGGCTCGATGCGAAGCGCTATGACATGATCGCGAACGAAGTGGCGGTACGGCCGGACCGGCTGGAAAAGTACGATATGTCCGACCCTTACATCGTCTCCCGTGCCGTGCTGGTCGTCAGGTCGGACAATACGACGATTAAATCGCTAGACGATTTGAAAGGGAAGAAGGTCGGCCAGTCCCTGGACAGCAACTACCGTAAAATCGCCGAGGCGCACGGCGCGACCAATACGGTGGTGGAAGGCTTCAACCAGGCGATCGACCTGCTGACTTCGGGGCGGATCGACGCCACCATCAACGACAGCTTGTCGTATCTGGATTTGAAGAAGCAGCGTCCTGACCTGCCGATCAAGACCGTTTACGAAGAGCCGAATGCGACCAGCAATGCGTTCCTTTTCCGTAAGGGGAGCACGGATCTCGTGCAGCAGGTGAACAAGGCGCTGGCGGCGATGAAGAGCGACGGCACGTACCTGAAGATTTCGCAAAAATGGTTTAACACCGACGTTTCCAAGTAAAGGGTGCGGGGCAAATGGCAACGGACAGAACGGAGCGCATCATAGGAATCCTCGGCGATTCCTTTTTTCCTATTTTGCAAGCCGGTTTGTATTACACGATTCCGCTGACCTTGATTACCTTCGTCCTGGGGCTCAGCCTGGCGCTTCTCGTTGCGCTCGCCCGTTTGTCCGGCTTCGGGCCGCTGACGGCCCTCGCCCGGTTCTACGTATGGATCTTCCGCGGCACCCCGCTGCTGGTTCAGCTGTTCATCCTGTTCTACGGCTTTCCGAGCCTCGGGATCACGCTTGATCCTTTCCCGGCCGCCGTCATCGGCTTTACGCTCAACAAGGGGCCTATAGCTCGGAGATTATCCGCGCCGCCATTCTGTCGATTCCGAAAGGACAAAGGGAGGCCGCTTATTCGCTGGGGATGACTAAATGGCAGGCGATGCGGCGGATCATTCTTCCGCAGGCGGCACGCGTATCGGTCCCCCCGCTCGGGAATTCGTTCATCAGTCTTGTCAAAGACACCTCCCTGGCCGCCACGATCACGGTGACGGAATTGTTTCAGAAGGGCCAGCAGATCGCTGCCGTTACTTACGAGCCCCTTTGGCTGTACATTGAGGTGGCCGCCGTGTATTTGATATTCAGCACCGTGCTTTCCTATTTCCAGGACCGGCTGGAAGCCCGGTTCGAGCGCACGGTCGCGAAATAGGGAGGCGAAACCATGATCCAGATCGAACGGCTGCACAAAAGCTTCTCCGGGGCTCAGGTGCTGAGCGGAATCGATTTACGTGTGGACAAGGGGCAAACCACCGTCATCATCGGCCCCTCCGGCTCAGGCAAAACGACCCTGCTGCGCTGCATGAACCTGCTGGAGGTTCCCGACGGGGGGCGGCTCACGATAGCGGATACGACGATCGAATTTGACGGAAAGCACAAGCTGGGCGTCAGGGAGCTCATGGCGATCCGCAGGAAGACGGGCATGGTGTTTCAGAACTACAATCTATTCCCGCATCTGACGGCGCTGGAGAATGTGATGGAAGGGCAGGTTGTGGTCCTGAAGCGGTCCAAGGAGGACGCGCGCCGCAAGGCGATGGCTCTCCTCGAGCGGGTGGGTCTGAAGGAACGCGCGGAGCAGTATCCGCATCAGCTGTCCGGAGGACAGCAGCGACGCGTCGGTATTGCCCGGGCCATGGCCATGGATCCCGAGGTGCTGTTATTCGACGAGCCGACTTCCGCGCTGGATCCGGAGCTGGTGGGGGAAGTGCTGAAGGTGATGAAGGGTCTCGCCCGGGAGGGGATGACCATGGTCATCGTCACGCACGAGATGGGGTTTGCCCGGGAGGTTGCGGATCAGGCCGTATTTATGGACCGCGGCGTCATTGTGGAGAAGGGAACACCCGATCAAATCTTCGGGAGCTCGCGGAACGAAAGAACGCTGCAATTTTTGAAGAAAATCGTGGAAGACAGGTAAGGATGCTATAGAAAGCCATATCCAAGAGGTCATTTTATGCAAACGGCAACGCTTTATGAAAAATTGGACGGAGAAGCCGCTATCGCCAAGGTGGTCGATGAGTTTTACGAACGGATTTTGGCGGACGAGACGATCAATCACTTCTTTACCAAGACCGATATGGAGAAGCGGCGCCGGCACCAGACGAAGTTTATCAGCTTCGCGCTCGGCGGACCCAATCCATATTCCGGGCATTCGATGGCCAAGGCCCATCAGGGCATGAACCTGCGGCCGGAGCATTTTAACGCGGTGGCCGGCCATCTGCATGATGCGCTCGCCCATTTTCACGTGGATGAGAAGGAAATCGATCAGGTGCTGGCGCATGTGGTCGCGCTGAAGGACGATATTCTTTATAAGTGATCTTTGGCGGCAAAATGGTAAAGAGACTGCGGCGCTCATGCGGACGGTTCTTCGGATTTCATCGTCCGGACAAGAAACCGGGCAACGAGCGCCGCGATCACATAAAACAGCAGGGAATACGTGAGCTTCCAGCTGTTCAAACGGTAAAGATCCAGCTTAATAAAGATCAGCGGCTCCGCTATATAGGCCAGAACGGCCCCCAGCAAGACCGTGGCGGTAAGAAAGGATTTGAACCCGGGAAACAGCTGGTAGATCACCATATAACAGACCGGGATGAGTGTTAGATCGGCCGACATTAGCGGCGGTATGGCCGGGAGAAACTTGTCGGGATATCCCCACCACAATAAGTCCGTCCCCAGATTATCCAATATCACGGCAAACATACTCATAAGACATCCGAACAGAAAGATGGGCTGACGGCGGCGCCGGTCAACAAGGTTCCACCATAGGATCCAGGGAATGACGGTCAGGCCAACAAGCGACCACCATTTCCACGAAAGGAAGTCATGATGAATCCAGTGATCCATGGAGGCTTTGAAGAGCTGTTCCCTAATCGCTTGTATGTCTTCGTACGATGGATAGGATAAGGTCACTAACGTCCACCTCCTTCGTCCTATATTTCCCATCTATAAGCCTTTTCAGTCACCGGGAAAGCTCCTCTGACTTTCGCTACAATTGGACAAGGATGTGATACAAAAGAGCAAGAAAGACAAATTTTTGGCCCCTTCCGTCATGGTATATTTAGGACATGCTTTCGTCTCGGGATATAGATTGGGGAGGGCGCAGCGATTTTACCCGGAAAATTGTTAGCGTTTACACTGCGGAGGCAGTTCAAGCGCAAATCAGCCGAAGGAGTAAGGAGTGAAGGATGATGAAAGGGCTTTCGAAAGTTGTGATCTGTTCAGTTCTTTCTTTGGGGCTCACCGGACTTGCCCCGGCTTTTGCAGCGGATGAAGCGGTTCAGCCGGCAAGCGGCTGGGCACAGGCGGACTTCCCGGCGGAGGCCCAAACCAAATACGATTTGGTGGTGGCCCGGGACGGCGCCGGGGATTACAGCTCGGTGCAGCAGGCGATCGATGCCGTACCGGCGAACCGCACCGAACCGTTCGTTATTTTTATCAAGAAAGGCGTGTACAAGGAGAAGGTCGTCGTGAAGCCGAGCCAGGCCAACATTACCCTCATCGGGGAAGACCAGGACGGAACGGTGATTACCTTCGACGATTACGCAGGGATCGAGCGGCCCCCGGGCCACAAGCTGAGCAATAAAGAGATTCCGACCGTCTATGTGGAGGCGAACGATTTCCGGGCGTCCAACCTGACCTTCGAGAACTCGGCGGGCACCATCGCTCAGGCGCTGGCCATGTATATGAACGGCGACCGGGCCGTCTTCCAGCATGTCCGTTTTCTCGGCTGGCAGGATACGCCGCGGGTCGAAGGAGGGGGCAAGCGATCCTATTTCCGGGATTGCTACATCGAAGGCGGCGTGGATTACATCTATGGAAGCGGTACCGCGGTATTCGAGCAGTGCGAGGTTCACAGCAAACGGACCGGCGGTTATATTACGGCATCCTCGGCTCCTCAGGAATCGAAGTACGGGCTGGTCTTTATCAAATGCCGGCTGACCGGGTCGGATCAAGTGGAAGCCGGCACGGTATACCTCGGCCGCCCGTGGCGCGACTATGCATCCGTCACCTTCATCGACTCGACCATGTCGGACATCATCCGTCCGGTCGGATGGCATAACTGGAACAATCCGGCCCGGGAGCTCACCGCCCGCTACGCGGAATACCACAGCAAGGGCCTGGGGGCGAACCCGGAGGCACGCGTATCCTGGTCCAGGCAACTGACGGTGCAGGAATCGAAGGACTATACGGCGGAGAAGGTGCTCGAGGGGCAGGACGGCTGGAATCCGAAGCCATCCCTGAACAAGTGGGGCGGTCCCGTGAAGCTGGGACAGGATAAGGAATGAAGTCCGGTAATTCGCATGGACATGACGATATTTGTAATTCATCTCAAGGAGGCTGAACTCATCTATGTTTCGTACACTCAGATCCAACTTACTCATCCCCGCCGTCTGTTCGCTCATCGCGGTATCCTCTATAGGCCCGGCCCTGGTTCCCAAGCCGGCAGGCGCCGAAGCGGCTCCGCTGACCATTGTGAAGGCCGAAGCGGTCACCCCTACGACCTTTAAAGTCACGCTGAATCAAAAGCTGAGCGCTGTGAACCCGTCGGATTTCGAGCTCGATTCGGCTCTGGGCGATTGGTACGGCCTGGACCCCAAGCTGACGAACAATTTTACGGTGAAAACGAGCAAAGTGGAGACCAATGCCGACGGAAATACGGTGGTTGTGCTCGAAACGGAGCAGACCGGTCAAGCCGGATGCGACCATCGACAGGCCGGTGACGGAAAATCCGAAGAGCGTTCCCTTCCTGAGCACCTCGGATTACGCGTACACGGGAGACCGCGCGAAGGATGTCCGGCAGGCGGACAATTTGCTGAGCTGGCAGGACGAGTACGGCGGCTGGTACAAGTTGACCAGCAGATTCAAGCGGCCGTGGAACGGGACGGAGCCCAAGTCCGACTGGCGGACCAAGGACGGCAAAGATATCGGCACGATCGACAACAATGCGACGACCAATGAGATTCTGTTCCTAGCCGTGATGTACAAGGAAACCGGGGATGCGCGGTACAAAGCCGCCGTTCAGCGCGGCATCGATTTTCTGCTGACGATGCAGTATCCGAGCGGGGGCTGGCCGCAGGTATACCCTGCACGCGGCAACTATTCGGACTATGTTACCTTCAACGACAATGCCATGATGCGCGTGATGGGCGTGCTCAGCATGGCCGAGGCGAAGCAGTACCCCTTCAACACCGATATTGTGGACGATGCCGTAAGGCGCCGGATCGGAACAAGCCTCGATAACGGTCTGGATTATATTCTAAAAGCGCAGATCCGGGTAGGTGGCGAGCTGACCGCTTGGTGCGCGCAGCACGACCCGGTCACCTACGAGCCGCGCGGGGCCCGCGCCTATGAGCATCCTTCGATTTCGGGGTCCGAATCGGTCGGGATCATCAAGTACCTGATGGCGCCGCCGAACCCTTCGCCGGAGGTCAAGCAGGCAGTGGACGGCGCTCTGGCTTATTTCAATGCTAACAAAATCGTGGGCATGAAGTACGTCTCCGGTGATCCGAACAACGTCTATTTCGTTCCGGACCCGAACAGCACGATCTGGTACCGCTTCTATGAAATCGGGACGAATCTGCCGATCTTCTCCGGCCGCGACGGTGTGATCAAGCACAATATCCTGGAGATCGAAGCCGAACGCCGGAACGGCTACTCCTGGGCGGGAACCTATCCTGCGAAGCTGCTTCAGGTCGCCGCGTCCACGGGA
Source organism: Paenibacillus sp. P25 (assembly GCA_024704175.1). Taxonomy (GTDB): domain Bacteria; phylum Bacillota; class Bacilli; order Paenibacillales; family NBRC-103111; genus Paenibacillus_G. Next base: position 4,993,851 of record CP085629.1, on the reverse strand, counting down.
TATTTCGAAAATCGGGTTTACGTGAAAGTGACCGGGAACCAGTCGCAGACGGCCGACGGAGGGAAGCTGACGGTCGGTACGTTAAAACGCGTCGAGGATGCAATCTCGCCGGTGCTCACGGTTCAAGCTCCCGGAACCAAGACGGGCAACCATTATAACGTAGCAAGCGCTCCGTTTATCGTAACAGGCCGATTGAACGAAAAGGGAGAGGTTCAAGTCAACGGCAAGGCCGCTGAGGTGCATGAGGATTTGACCTTCACCTCGCGACCCGTCGAGCTGCAGCCGGGACAGAATGAAATTGCGGTAACAGCCAAGGATGCGGCCGGCAACGCGGCGGCGCCGCAGTCTTTTCAAGTGGTGCCGGTGCAGGGTTCTCTTCATAAATAACGGGGTTCCCAACCTTTTTGTAACAGGGGTGATGTTTCGTGTTTAGTCTGAAATGGAAAGCGCCGCTTGTGGTCCTGCTTCTGCTTACAGGCGTCATCTCGCCGGCGGCGGCTGCGAAGAAGGAAGTGCCTAACCGGCTGTTTGCCGGGGAGGAAATTCCGCTCTGGCCGGGTACGGCCCCCGGCTCCGGGGGACTGGACCTGAAACAGCAGGTCCTGGAGCGAAGCACGGATCCCAAGGTTCAGGACAGAGCCGTGACCGGGATTACGGATCCGAGTATCATTCCTTTCTTCCCTCCGAAAGGCCGGGCGAACGGGGCCGCCGTCTTGATCGCCCCAGGAGGTGGTTATGAGCGCGTGGTGATTGACAAAGAGGGGGCCGACATCGCCGAATGGCTGAACTCGCTCGGTATCACGGCGTTTGTTCTTAAGTACCGTCTGCCGGGAGAAGGACACGAGGTGGGCTACAATGTGCCGCTGCAGGATGCGCAGCGAGCGATGCGAATCATCAGGCAAAATGCTGACGAATGGGGGATCGATGCGGGCAAAGTCGGCGTGATGGGCTTCTCGGCCGGAGGGCATCTGGCTTCCACCCTAGCGACCCAGTATACCGCTCCGGTATACGATCCGGTGGACGGTGCGGACGGGCTGGATGCCAGACCGGACTTCCTCGTGCTCGGTTATCCCGTCATCTCGATGAAGGAAGGGATAACTCACCCAGGCTCGCGCGGGAAGCTGCTCGGAGCGGACCCGAGCGAGGAGCTGGTCGAACGGTTCTCGAATGAGCTGCATGTCGATGCGAATACGCCTCCGGCCTTTATCGTTCAAGCGCACGATGACGGGGTCTCCACCGAGAACAGCGTGCTGTTCTATCAGGCGTTGAAAGCGGCTAAGGCCGACGCCGAGCTGCATATCTTCCGCACGGGCGGCCACGGGTTCGGGATCCGGCTCGCCAAGGGGCCGGTAGCGTTGTGGACCAAGCTGTGCGAGGAATGGCTCATATCGGAAGGCATGATCGGCGGACGGCCGTAAGCTGGGCATGGGCTGTAAGCGAATGTTCAAGCAAAGAAGCTTCCAATTTCCTGCGATAGCGGGATGGAAGCTTCTTTTGTTTTACGGCCCCTTTTCAAATATAACCGGCCCACTCGATGTGGGTGTGCTCGGGATTCACTTCTTCACTGATTTCCTCAGCGGCTTCGCCTGGAGCTTGCTCCGCAGGCTCTTGTACGGCTTCTTCTTCCATCGGATTCATGGTGCGGCTCTCCTTTGATTGGTTTTAAGCGTATTATTTGCCATTTGGCTTTCTTTATGCAGAGGTGAAGTAATATAATTCCTTTAATGTTAATGTCACTATAATTTATGGGATACTAATTAAATTGATGGATGCAAATGAAACAAACTAGAATGAATTGACAATGCTGTGTCATTCTTTCTTGTCGCGATTTTTTTAATAATGGATGTGATTCAGGGAGGTGCTATATTGGGGCCAATGATCCAATCCGTTTTCCTTGCGTTGATAGTCAGTTTCATTATTGGGACTCTAACCAATTTAATATTTAAAAGTAGAAATGATCCCGGGAATGGAAGTTGCCATGGAAAACTGGAATCAAATCCTTCGATTCTTCAAATATGAGGCGAAGCTCTATGGAATGGCTTAAAATTTTTGGGTCAATCAGAAATTTGAATACAAGGTTATTGTCGTGATCACCCTGCTGCATATTTTGACGATGAGTGTCGTAGGGTGGATCGACATCCTCAGAGAAAAATGAAAATCGGCCTCCTCGCAAACCATGCGAACGGAGGCCGATTTCTTGTATTGTTCCACAGAAGCAAGATCGCCTGCCGCGGCGGACCCGAATTTCAGGTTTATTTTTTTAGTTTTTCAAATTTAGGACTTTTATCTTTATAACCTTTTGTTTCAGTAGTAGTGAATTTTGTCTTGTCTACATCTTTATCAAAGGCAATGCTTGTAACTTCAATTTTATTTACCTCTTGGCCACCCGATGTTGTTATCATTTTTAGTAGAACGCCTGTTTCCGAATCAACCCAGAATTTGAATTGATCGGATTTCAATTTTCGAGCCATGACATCGGTTAAAGTGCCGGTAATGACCGTTGCTTTGCGATCAAGATATTTCTCTTCTCCTACGATAGAGTAGTTTTTATTTTCATTATTCATCCAAAACGCGAAATCCTGAGGAAATGTAACTTCTTCTGCATAACGAACTGCCGCAGGATCGTTTCTGTAATAAGCTACCAATTGGCCCTCAGAATTTTTCTTTAAGCGTTCTGCAGGAATGTCAAAATTTTTATCCCTTAATCCTTTTTTATAGCTACGATCTTGATTATTTAATTCTAAAATAGAATCAGCGTCTGATTTTACTTCCTTTGTTACGTTTCCTTTCTCATCCTTCAGAATAACACTACTACCGGGCTGAGATCCCTCGTTAACCTCAAAATCAGCGGTGTACTTTTGACCTGCAATATTTCTATAATAGGATCCTTTCACCGTCTTATAATAATCAATGGCATTTAGCATTTTATCTTGAATACTTGTTGTTTGTTTCGAAGTTGCTTGAGCCACTGGTTGTTTATCGCCGAAGAATGTACCAGCATTAACTCCTACAGAAACAACTCCACCAGCTACAATCATGAAAGAAAAAATTCCTAAAGTAACCTTTTTTTTCATTGTGAGTTCCTCCCTTGAATTACCAATTTACTCTTGCCATATCTGCGCCAGTATAACCGTCATTATCAATCACTCTAATACTTATTGTACCATAATTACTGCTAGACCCAATAGCATTGTAAACGGGTGCAGTTTCCTGATTTAATGTTTTTTTCCAAACGCCATCAACGTAGTAATCAGCATGTTGATCATGGAAGTTTTCGCTATTCAAATAGACTGTGTATGTCATTGACACGGGACTGGAACTGCTGACTCCGGTTTTGATTTCCCATCCATACCATCCATCGTCAGGCCATTGATTAACTCTGTAGTCACCACTCCAAGAATAATATGGTTCGGATATAAGGTCCCAACTATGGATATAAGATAACTGATTACTGCAATAGTTGTCGTTTGTTGTGTCGTTATCGCAGGATATTTCGGTCACGGAGGCAACAACAGGCAAACTTAAGAGTAACAAAGAAATTCCCATAGTACTGAGTAGTTTTTTAAACATACAGGTTATCCTCCAAAAAAATTATTTATTTGAAAGCTGGCCAGCTACTCAAATCAACCCCTGGTTATTCCTATTATTCCAAATACTACAAATTACTATAGCATAATTTCTTGTATTTTATTAAGAAAGTTTCCGAAATTATCCTATATAAGTAGTTATATGGAAAAAAAGCGGTGTCTCAACATATCCCTTAGGAACCGCAAGCGGCGCAAAGATGGCCCTTCGCGGTTCTTTTTTGCTTAAGCATTTATGCCAAGATAGGGGTAGGGAGATGATGGCATGTTTGCCGATTTCAAGCTTGCGGAGGACCGCCCGGTCTATATCCAGGTGAAGGATTACATCAAGCGGCTCATTCTGCGGGGTATCCTGCAGACCGATCAGAAGCTGCCCTCCACGCGGGAGCTCAGTTCCCTGCTCGGGGTCAGCCGGAATACGGCGCTGGCCGCCTATGCGGATTTGGAGGAAGAAGGTCTGGTCTACGCCGTGAAAGGAAAAGGGAATTTCGTCTCCCGCTCGGGCAGTACCCCAGCGACCGCATGGCATATGGATTGGAACAGCGCGATAAGCGGCCAAGCGTTCCTGGCGGAAGAGCTCGATCTCAGGAAGCACGGCGTGCAGCCAGAGAAGGGGATGATCTCCTTCACCAGCATTGCCCCGGATGAGAAGCTGTTCGATCTGGACAACGTGAAGCGCGCTTTTCTGGACCGGCTGTCGCTGGAGGGAGAGATCATCCTGAACTACGGCTATGCCAAGGGCTACCGGCCGCTGATGGAATACTTGCTGCGCTATATGGAGAACAAGGGCGCCGATCTGCAGGGCAAGGACATCCTGATCACGAACGGCTTCACCGAAGGCTTCGATCTCCTTTTATCCGCCATCCATAAGAAGCACGGACGTGCGCTATGCGAGAATCCGACCCACCCTACGGCGGTCAAGAACCTCCGGCTGCACGGCTATGACCTCACCGGCGTCGCCATGGAACCGGACGGAATCCAGATCGAACAGCTCAAGCGGGAGCTGGCGAACGGGCCGTTCGATTTGGCTTACTTGATTCCTTCTTACCACAACCCGACCGGCATCGTCATGTCCCCCGAAAAGCGGATGGAGATCATCCGGCTGTTCTCCGAATACCGAATCCCTATCATCGAAGACGGCTTTAATGAGGAACTGAGATATTCCGGTTCCCACGTAGCTCCCTTAATCGCATGTGGTGGCAATGGGAATGGCGTCGTCTACTTGAGCAGCTTTTCCAAAATATTGTTTCCGGGCCTCCGGGTGGGGTGGGTGCTTGCCGATCAAGAGCTGATCTATTACCTGGAGAGTCTCAAGCGGGCCCGCAGCATTCACACCTCTACGCTGGATCAAGCCCTGCTGTATCAATATCTTCATAACGGCAATTTCGAGAAATATTTGAAAAAAGCACGGTCCGAGTACAAACGCAAGTACGAACTCACCCTCCGGTGCTGCAGAGAGTTCCTTCCCCTGCGGCGGCTGTCGGGGGACGGCGGGCTTCATCTTTTTATCGAGTTTGATGATCGGCTTGATGTGACTCTGCTGCAGCAGGCCTGTTATCTCCAAGGGGTGGCGATAACCCCGGGGAGCGTGTTTTTCACGGATGGCGGGGGGCACAACACGATGCGTCTCGGCTTCTCCAGGCTGGAGGACGAGGAGATCCTTCGCGGCATCCGGATCATCGGCGAGACGGCCAAACAAATCATGACGGAGGGTGCAACATGAGAATCGGCGTAATCATGGGCGGCGTTTCATCGGAACGGGAGGTTTCCCTTGCAACAGGGAGAGAGATGATCGCAAACCTGGACCGAAGTAAATATGACGTAGTACCGATTGAAATCACGGGTAAATCCGATCTGATAGAAAAAGCAAAGCATCTCGATGCGGCGCGCTTGCGCTTCACGGGTGGTACGGCGAAGACGGAACCGTTCAAGGGACGCTCGACACGCTCGGTATCCCCTACACCGGGTGCGGCGTATTGTCCAGCAGTCTATGTATGGATAAGGAACTGTCCAAGAAGCTCATGCGGTTTGAAGGCGTTCGAACGCCGGACTGGGTGCTGCTTAGGAACAGGGAGGAACTCGCTTATACTTCGGTGGAGCCTCTCGGCTATCCGCTCGTCGTGAAGCCGAATTCCGGCGGTTCGAGCATCGGCGTACAGATCGTGCGCAACGATCCGGAGCTGCTGGCGGCGGTCCGCGAGGTTTGGCGCTGGGATGACGAGGCGCTGGTCGAGCAGTATATCCCGGGGAAGAGATTACCTGCGCGATCCTGAACGGAGAGCCGCTTCCCATTCTTGCGATTCGCCCCAAGGCCGATTTCTTCGATTATTCCTCCAAGTATGACGACGGCGGGGCCGATGAGCGAGTGATCGAGCTGCCTCCAGATGTTTACGAGCGGGTGAAGTCGGCGGCGCTAACCTGCTATCGGGCGCTGAAATGCAGCGTGTACGCCCGCGTCGACATGATCCTGAAGGACGGCATCCCCTATGTAATGGAAGTCAATACGCTTGCCGGGCCTTACAAGGAACAGCCTTCTGCCGAAAAGCGCCCAAGCGGCGGGCCTATCGTTCAGCAAGCTGCTCGACTTGATCATTGAATATTCCCTGGCAGAAAGACAGAGAGAATGGAGGTCCGGCGCAGCAACCTTCAGCCCCTTGCATCCGTCTATTTAACAAGAACGATCAGGGAATAGAGGGACGATATGGTAAAAAATAGAGGGCCGGCGGTCTTGGCTTTGCTCGTGCTGCTGCTCACCGCCTGCTCCCATGGCGATGCTCCCGCCGCGGCACCGCAAGACGTGTCTGCGCCGCCTCCTGTGGCGACCGAAGCGCCGGCGCCGAATAAGCCTATTTCCGAGGAGCCGCGCCTCGAATCGGTTCAGAGCGTACAAGTGGCGCAGATACCGGTGGAGGAGGATCGCACGGAGCCGTTCCTCGCAGACCGGGAAGATGATAAGAAGATCATTTCCCGGCTGGTGGGATGGATCGGCGCGCCAAGGAAGGGGAGCCCCTCGCTGCAGGTGGGGAAACGGCGGAGCCGGCACGTCCTCAAGTTCAGGTGGGGATTACGCTGAAGGACGGACGCACCTTCACCCTGGAGCCGGTATGCACGATGGATGCCGCCGGGCTGAAGACGGACTGCCATGAGGAGGAAGGACGGGTCTTTCTGTACCGTGATGGGGACCCGCAGACCGCGCATTCTTCTCTCCCCGGAGCTGGCCTCCTGGATCAACCGGGACTATCGGTTTGAGTCGTTTAAGCTGCTTCGAACCGCCAAGCCCCGGGCCGTCGGTGCGAGCGAACAGGGAGAGCTTGTGCTTGCACCCCGATTAGAAGAGCGTCTTCAGCGACTGGGAGCGCCGAGCTGCCTGGGCAAGGAATACGATTACCGCATAACGGGAGCTTACGATGTATTGTTCAAGCGGGCGGACGGGACAGAACAGATTGTCCGATCGTTCGATGAACTGACGCTGATCCGCCCGGATACGGAACCTATTTCTATGGACAAATTGACGTTCGGCTCGTACGAGGCCTTCGCTTTCATGCCGGCCTATGCCGATTGTCACGGACTGGAGTTTTACCTGTTCGGCGTCCGGGACGGCGAGGCGTTTCCGTTTGCCTTCCGGTTGGACGGAACGGACAGGGACACGTTCGAGACGTCGCCCGGCCGGAAGCCGCAGGTCGTCGGAGGGAAGCTGGTCGTGGAGAGCGGAATGGCCGCGGGAATGAATACACCGCTCCGGTATACGTTCCAGCCGGATTGGAATGCGAGGACGATGGAACTCATCCGGAAGGAAGAGGTGCGTTCTCAGCCTGTACCGTAAAGCGAAAATAGCCATGGGTCAAATGGGGAAAAGTAGGAATAATCCCATGCGGTTACAGAAGAAATGGAAGCCGTAGGGCCAACAGCTAAGGAGAACAAGCAAATGGCTGATTTTTGCCCCGTTATCTTGCCGGAGGAGTCCGCCCCCGAACACGCCGTGCAGTGCGAACGATGCGAGCTTGCCCGTCAGCGGCGCGCGCGTGGTTTGGGGGGAAGGGAATCCGAATGCCCCGGTCTTTGTGTTGCTCGACAACCCCGGCTTGCGCGAGGACCGGGAGGGACGCCCTTTCGTATGCGGGACCCGGGAAACCCTGCAGCTCGGCCTGTTGGAGGCGGGCCTGGACAGAGAACTGATCTATGTAAGCTATCTGCTCAAATGCCGCCCGATCCGCGCTTATGACAAGCCGGCCGCGAGAGAAGCCTGCTTTCCCCATCTGCAGTATCAATTCGCGGAGAAGAAGCCGCAGATTCTGCTGGGTCTGGGGAACGTTGTTGTGGAGACGTTATTCCCGGGCCAAGAAGCCGATGTGAAGAGCTATCGCGGCCATTGGCACAACGTTCAGGGGATCCCGGCCGCCTTCTCTTACCATCCGCTCGCCGTCCGCCGCAGACCGGTGCTCATGAAATATTTCATTGAAGATATCCGGCTGGTCGCGGATCGGATGAAGAGCTTGCAGTAGCTGCGCAGAATGCTTATCCGGCAGACATAGGTAAGGGCCCTCCGCGAAGAGGGCTTTTTATCTTCTTGCCGACGGCCCACGGGAAAGAGAAGTGCTTCCCGGTTGTGATAGAATAGAAACGGGGGTGGCAGAATGGCGCACATTCTTATCGTTGAAGATGAACAAGCGATCAACGACCTCATTGCCATGAACCTGGAAACTGGTGGGTCATACCAGCGAGCAGGTTTTTGACGGCAATGAGGCACTTGAACGTTTACGCAATCATACTTATTCCTTGATCATTATGGATATCATGCTGCCTCGCCTGGACGGCTTTAACCTGATCCAGCATGTGGGGAAGGGACGCCCGTCATTTTTCTTACGGCGATGGGCAATTTGTCCGACCGGGTGAAGGGACTGAAGCTGGGCGCGGACGATTACATCGTCAAGCCGTTCGAAACCGTGGAGCTGCTCGCGCGTATCGATGCCGTGCTTCGCCGCATCAACCGGGCGCCGCAGGTGTTTTCCCTGGACGGAACGGTCGTGAATCTGGACAGCAGGGTAATCACCGTGAACGGCAGTGAAATTGAAATGACGCTGCGGGAATACGAGCCGCTGGAGACGCTGATCAAGCATAAGAACATCGCTCTGTCCCGCGAGAAGCTGCTTCATCTCGTCTGGGGGCATGATTATTTCGGCGAAACAAGGACGGTCGATGTCCACATCCAAAAGCTGCGCAAAAAATTAAATTGGGAAGACCGGATCAAGACGGTTTATAAAATGGGCTACCGGCTGGAGGCCAGCACGTGAAGTTTTGGCAGAAAACGTTTATCGCCGTGCTGGTCGTTTTTATCGTATTTATCAATCTGTGTCTGTACTTGATCGCCAGATACTACTATAACTTGGATATGAAGAGGGATGCCGACCGGGCGCTTGGCGAGTATCATTTTATCTCGAACAGCCTGTATCAGACTTTGGACAGCTTGTACTTCAGGGAGCAGACGATCCCGGTCCCCGACTACATGCAGAGCTTCATGCGCTCTTATGCCGATTATTACGCCAAGCAGCAGGTTTATCTGGAACTCCGCGGCCCGGACAAGCTGATTTTCTCCAATGTACCGTCCGCCGCCGAGTCACAGCTTAAGGCGCAAACGGGTGTACAAGCCGGGGATGCTTCCAGGACAGAACTGGTTAACGGGACACCCTACTTAGTGATCATCGGCAACATCGGCGGCCGTTACAAAGATTATACCCTTACGTATGCGCGGGATAAGTCCGAGCTGTATGAGGCCCAGTCCAAGCTCACCCGCTATCTGATTCTCGTGAGCATGTCGATGGAAATCGCGCTCGCCCTCGTGCTGCTCCTGCTGCTGAGAAAGCTGACTTCCCCATCCGGTCTCTGCAGAAAGCCGCCTTTGAAATCGCCGGGGGCGTATATAACCGCCGAATCAAGATCAGGGGCAGAGACGAGTTCCATGACCTGGCGATGAGTTTCAATCAGATGGCATCCAGCATCGAGGAGAAAATTTCCGAGCTGGACCGGACGGCGCAGGATAAGCGGCGTCTCGTTGATAATTTGGCGCATGAGCTGCGGACGCCGTTGACGGCGATTCGCGGGTATGCGGAATATTTGCAGAATGCACATGCCGGGGAACAGGCGCGCATCAAGGCGGCGAGCTATATCCTCAGCGAAACGGAGCGCATGCAGAGTCTCGCTTTCAAGCTGCTGGATCTGGCGCTGATCAGGAGCAGCGGCGTTGAACTGCGGCCCGTCGCTGTGCCGGAGCCGCTGGATTCGGTGAAGGCGGCGGCAGGGCAGATGCTGGGGGAGAAGGAGATCCGGCTGGAGATGCTCTGTACATTAGAAGAAATCTTAGGAGACTCCGTGCTGCTGCAGTCCATGCTCCTGAACCTTATCGACAACGCCGTGAAGGCGTCGGCTCCCGGCTCCTCCATTCGATTATCCGCCTATGACGACGGCAGGCCCATCTTGGAAGTGCGGGATTCCGGTCATGCGGCATAGAGGAGGATCAGGTCGCGATGGTGTGCGAGCCCTTCTACCGGGTGGATAAGGCCCGGACCCGGAACGGGGGCGGCGTCGGACTGGGCCTGTCCCTTTGCCGGCAGATCGCCGTTCTGCATCGGGCGGAACTTGCCATCCACTCCAAGCCGGGGAAAGGGACGACGGTGCGGATGATTTTTACAACTCCTTAACAACTCTCTGAAAACTCGATAATACCCGGAGAGGTATGATGAATGTGTCCTACAGAACAAGTTGAAAAGGAGAGAATCAAAATGGCGAATTTGTCAGGAACGGTGAAGAAAGTATGGGTGTTTTCGGTGGCGGCCGCATTGATTGCGGGAAGCGGAGTGACGATGAATTTTATTCTGGGCAGCAAGACCTTCGCCGAGAACAGCGACCGGGTGATTCAGCAGCAGCAGGAGGAAAGCGCACCGTCCGGAACGGCGCCGGAACAAGCGGAGGTCAAAGCGGAGTACACGGTCATCGACCAGTCCAAGAACTTTACCGGGGATAAGCTCCAGAATCAATTAAAAGCAAAGGGTGTTCCCACGGCGCAGCTGGAGAGCCGGGCCGAGGAAATCCAGTCTACTTATATTCCGGGGGAAAAGGATCTTACGGCAGAGCAGGCGGCGACTTATGGGGCGGCCGTACTGAAACAGGTGTTTGGAGCCGATTTGAAGGGGTATACGGCCAGAGCGGGCTTTCTGAGAGGGGGCGTTCCGGGGACGGATTCCTGGTCGGTTTCGTTCGAGCCCGGCACGGACTCCAGTCAAACCGGCAAGCACTGGCGCAGCATCCGGAAAGTCCTACAGCGTCTACATGAACTCGGTGAACGGTACGGTCATTAACGCCGGTTCTTTCGACGATACCTTGAAGCCGTCCCAGTTTCATGCGAACCCGAATGACACGGCTTGGAGGGAAAAGGCGGAGCAGGCCTTGGCCGCCCTGCTGCCGAAGAATGTTACGATCAGCAGCAGTAAAATAGCAGCGACCGAGAATCCGGAACTTCGGGGTGCCCGTCCTTTGTGAATTGTCCAACGGCACGGCCTATGTCCTTGGACTGGCCGGGGATAACAAGGAGGTCATCAACCTCTACTACTTCCAGGACGGATATGACGGCGACCTGGAGAAGAGCATCAACAAGCAGAAGCAGATGAAGTAAGAAGGAGAAAGCAATATAGGCCGGAAATAAAAGAAGGCGCCGCGGCGACCTTCTCAAAATACTTCGTATTCCCGGTTTGATTAACTTGAATTTAGGGGCTAACGGACCTGAGCGGCGTTAATATCGTTCATTTGCTTTCGTTTCAAAGGTAACGGACTCCAGGATCCTTATTAGATGAAAAGGCTGCGCAATTGCGGCCCGATTCGGTAAATAGCGTCAACCAGGTCCGTTACAAATTTCAAATTGCTCCATTTCTCAAAATAAGGGTCATCTGGTCCGTAAGCAGTTCAAGCGATCATGACTGGAATCTAGGGTGTTGAAATTGAAAGCAGGTCGCCACCGCGACCTCGCTTGTTTTTCGTATCGTATTAAAGCCCCGGTTTACTCAAGCCAGGGCAAGGCTCCGGCCTTTTCCAAGCTCCGTTCTTCCGCGTTCCGGCGGGAACGGGTTACGCCAAGCGACAGAGCGGCGGTCCCGGCGGCAACGGCAACCCCTGCCGCACCGATCCAGCTGATGGCGCTAAGCGATGCCTGCTGTACGACAACGCCCCCGATGCCTGCGCCGGCGGCCATGGCAAACTGCAGCACCGAAGTGTTCAGGCTGAGCATAATGCCGGACGCTTCCGGAGCCAGGGTCATTAGGTTATACTGCTGCGTAGGGCCCGACGACCAGGCCGAGAACGCCCACAGCATCAGCGGCGGGAACACGACAGCCGGGGAGTGAGCGGCCAGCGACAGCAGGACGAGTGTCACCGCATGCAGCAGCATGCCGCCGATCAGCGTCCGGGAAACCCCGTATTTGTCCGTGCTGTAGCCGCCCAGCTTGGAGCCGATCAGGCTGGCGATGCCGAAGGCGAACAGTCCTGCGCTGACTCCTTGTTCGCTCATGCCGGTAATGGTCAGCAGGAACGGCGAGATGTACGTGTAGGCGATCGAATACCCGCCGATCCAGAAGAAGGTCACCGACAAGGCCAATGCGATTTTCGGTCGCTTCAGAAGAGCTAGCTGTTTGCGAAGCGGTACCGGCTCCTCGCCGTCCGTTTGCGGAATGGAGAAGTAGATCACCAGCATGGCGAGAATCCCGAGAGCGCCGATTCCGCCGAAGATCGCCTTCCAATTGTAGATGGCGGCGACGACTCTTCCGAGGGGGACGCCGATGATCAAGGCGGTGCTGAAGCCCATCACCAGCGTGGCAATGGCGCTTCCCTGCTTCTCGGGCGGGGCCAGCTTGGAAGCGACGGTGAGTGCGGTAACGACGAATACCCCGGTGCTAAGGGCCAGAATGATCCGCGAGCCGATCAGAAACTCAAAGCCCGGCAGAGCGACGGCGACGATGTTGCCGAGGACGAAGACGCCCATCGAGTAAAGCAGCGGCTTGCGCCGTTCCAGGCGAGCCGTCAGGGCCATCAGGACCGGCGTCCCGAACGCGTATGCGAGCGAGAAGACGGTAATCAGCTGGCCCGCCGCCGATACGGGGACCCCGACATCCTTGGCAACCTTATCCAGGATTCCGGCGATAATGAATTCCGACGTGCCGACCAGGAAGCTGACGATGGCCAGCATGTAAATTTTCCAAGCATTTGACATAGTTTTCTTGCTCCTCTCTCCACTCCGTTTAATTTATATTTCTAAAAATATAGAAATAAGAACGAAAAAAAATTACTGCAGCAAATAAGGCGCGTATTTCTGTGCGACTTCGCGGTTCACGCTGTAATAGATGTATGTGCCGTCCTTGCGGGTATCCAGCAGGCCGCAATCCGTGAGCACCTTCAGATGATGAGAAAGCGTGGAGCCGGCTACGGATTCCAGCTTGCTCCCGATATCGGAGCAGCAAAGATTCCTTTCCTCGGTCAGCATCATGGCGACCTTAAGCCGTGTCGGTTCTCCTAGCGCTTTGTACACTTTGACGGCCTGCCGCAGTTCGGTGTTGTCTTCGACCATCGTTACCTCACCCTTGCTGTTTCGTTATTTCTAAATTTATAGAAATAAGATAGCACACGATTCCCCAAATGTAAAGAGGGTGGAGCGTCAAAAAAAAAGCAGGGACATGGCCCCTGCCCTAAATTCGGTCATGATCGGCTTTCCACTCTTTGATCAGCCGTTTGATTTGGTCGCCGCTCAGGTTCTCCTTCGCCGCCCGCCTGCACAGCTCAGGGAATTCCGCATCGCCGGCAAATCGCAGCCCGGCGAGTTGCTTCAGTGTCAGGCTCGGATCAAGCGGCTTTCCCGTTAAGATGTAATGCCTGAGTCGCTGCTCGGTACGGATGATCCGGTCCTGGGCTATCAATGGGTACATCCTCACCAAAACGACGGTTAACACAAGTACGATACCGATCAATAAGTTCAGCACGGACAGCCAGACCCATTCTCCCGTCAGGATGGAATGGATTACGAAAATAACGGTTCCAATGAGCACGATCAAGCTAAGCGGCGCAAGGATAAAGTGATATTTTGGATCGATCTTACGATGATTGGCGTAATTTTGCTCTTGCAGGACCAGCCTCTCCCTTCCGTTCAATTGGGGCATGGAAAAATTACCCTTCAATGCTTTGATTATATCACAGACATCGTTGAGAAAAGACATGCGCCATTATTATAGACACATGCCTTTGTATGCTTTATTCCGCTTTCCCCGTCATCCGGTGACCGGCCCAGATCAAGAAGGCCAGGAGTACTAGTCCTCCGCCTACCGCACAGACCCCGTTCCAGCCCCACCGGCTCCAGGCCATACTGCCGATCAGCGAACCGGCGGCCCCCGCCAAGGAAGGTACTGACCATGAAGACCGTGTTCAGCCGGCTTCGGGCCTCAGGCAAGCAGGGCATAAATCCGCGCCTGGTTCGACACCTGTCCGCCCTGCACGCCGAGATCCAGCAGGATGACTCCGACGATCAATCCCCAGACCCACATCCCGGTCAGCCACAGGGACAAGTACGACAGCATCGCGGCGCCGATCATCAAGCCGACCATGCTGCGGGGACGGACCCGGTCGGCGATACGGCCGATGACGGAAGCGACCGCCGCGCCGACAACGCCGACGAGTCCGAACATTCCGGCTACGCCGCCGCCGTAACGGTAATTCGGCCCTTCAAGAAAAAAGGTGAGCGAGGTCCAGAACACACTGAAGGCTCCGAACATACAGGCGGCGATGAGCGCGGCTTCGCGCAAGGTCCGCTGCTCTCGGATCAAGCTGCCCATGGAACGGATTAAGCCCGGATAGGAGAGCTGAACATTCGGAGGGCTGGCAGGCGACCGCCGCCTCAGTACATAAGCGAGTATGAACATCGCGAGAGCGGCAAGCAAGTACATGCTCTGCCAGCCTAACAGCTCGCCGATCCAGCCGGAGATGGTCCGTGCGAGCAGAATGCCGATCAGGAGCCCGCTCATCACGTTGCCGATGACCTTGCCGCGCTCCTCCGGCGGTGCAAGCTGAGCGGCCAGCGGCACGATCATCTGCGGAGCCACGGTTGTCATGCCGACGGCCAGACTGGCTATGTAAATCCATGATAAGCTATTGGCCGTGGCGACGCCGATCAAGGCCAGCCCTACCGCCACAAGCAGGATGGTAATCAGCTTCCGCTTCTCCCGGATATCCCCGAGCGGGACAAACAGGAACAAGCCGGCGGCGTACCCGATCTGGGTCAGCATCGAAATCACACCCGTGTGACGGGCGTCGGCTGCGAACGTCGAGCCGATATCGGCCAGCGGCCGGCTGATTATAGTATAGATTGGCCACCGTCAGTCCGCAGGAAACCGCCATCAGAAGAACAAGTCCTCTGGACAGTGGTTTGGATTGCGGGCTGTCGGCCATTTTGGCGGCTTGAAGCAGTGCCATGAGAATGATTCCCCCTCTTGATCCATCCCGACATTATAGCATGGGCCGATCTTGGGCTACAATCGCCGGGAAACTTCCGTTAAGGCCACGTCAGCTTGAAATGTCCCGAAAATGACGGACTCCACTCCCGTTAATGGATTATCGCTCAGCTTTTGCTTAGGCGGACGGCACCTTTTTTGCTAAAATGTTGATAAAACGGGCAATTTACAGGAGGAGTTTCTTTGGAATGGCAGCAGCTTGAATATTTTCAAACCGTAGCCCGGATGGAGCATATGACCCGCGCCTCGGAATATTTGTCCGTATCCCAATCGGCGCTGAGCCGCTCCATCGCCCGTCTGGAGAGCGAGCTGGGCGTGCCGCTGTTCGACCGGCAGGGGCGCTCGATCACGCTCAACCGGTACGGGCAACTGTTTTTGAAGCGGGTACAGCGGATTTTGAAGGAGTATGAGGAGGGCAGACTGGAAATTCAGGATCTGCTCGATGAGGAAGCGGGGAGGTCGCGCTCGGGTTTCTTCATACGCTGGGCTCTCATCTCATTCCCGATCTGATCGCCTCGTTTCGCGTCCGGTACCCGAAGGTCCGTTTTCAGCTGAACCAGAGCAATACGACTTCCCTGCTGCAGCAGCTCGGCGAGGGCACAACCGACCTTTGCCTTTGCTCGGTGCCGGGAGATGCCCCATTTCCGCTGGAATGGCGGCAACTGTGGAGCGAGGAGCTGTTCGTCTTCGTGCCGACCCATCACCGGCTCGTGGATCGCCCGTCGGTTTCCTTGGCGGAAATTGCGGACGAGCCGATGATTTCCTTCAAAACCGGCTATGGGCCGCGTACGATTATCGACCGGTTATGCGCGGAGGCAGGGTTTACCCCAAGGATCGCCTTCGAAGGGGAGGAGATCCATACCGTGGCGGGTCTTGCGGCCGCCGGATTCGGCGTAGCGTTGATTCCCGAGGTGAAGGGACTGGGCGGCTATCATCTGGCCAAGCTCAGTGTAAGCTTCCCGGAATGCCGCCGGATTATCGGCGTAGCCTGGGTGAAAGAGCGGTATTTGTCTCCCTCGGCCAAACGGTTTTTGCAATTTGTGATGGAGTATTTTAATGGAGAAGCTTAGCCCGCTCCGGTACAAGTGCGGTTAGAGCAAAGGAGAATACCATGGCCAGCAGCAGCATGACAGAGATCATGCCGACGATGCCCGCCCATTCGTACCGGCTCCAGAACAGCCCGCCGGCCGATCCTCCGAGGCTCGATCCCACGTAATAGAAGAGCAGATACAGGGAGGACGCCTGCGCTTTGCCGGCCGCCGCCCGGTCGCCCACCCAGGAGCTGGCCGTCGAATGGTCGCCGAAGAAGCCGAAGGTAAAGATCCCCGCCCCGAGAATGACTACCGCCAGCTGGGCGGAAAGCGTCAGGAGGATTCCGGCCAGCATCAGGAGCACGTTGATCCAAAGAACCGCCCGCCGTCCGATCCGGTCGCTCATCCGGCCCATCCAGGAAGAGCTGAACGTTCCTACCAAATAAATCACGAAAACCCAACCGACCAGCGTCGGAGGCAGATGAAACGGCGCTTCCAGCAGACGGAACTCCAAATAGTTATACAGCGTGACAAAGCCCCCCATCAGAATCGCGCCGAGCGCAAACAGGCAGATCAGGCCGGAATCGCGGAATTGTGCGGCGAAGAGCTGCAGAATGGCTTTCGGCTCCATCCGCCGCATCCGGAAATGCCGGGAAGGCGGCAGATTCCGCCAGAAATACAGGCTGGCTGCAAGGCTGATCACGGCCAGGATACCGATTCCCCATCGCCAGGAGAGCGCTTCGGTTAGCGTGCTGACGGCGACCCGCCCGAACAATCCCCCGATCGTATTCCCGCTGATATACAGCCCCATGGCAAATCCCAGGCTTTTCGCTTCCATTTCTTCCGCCAGATAAGTCATTGCTACGGCAGGCAGGCCGGCGAGCACCATTCCTTGAACCGCGCGGATCGCAAGCAGGCTTGCAAAGTTCGGTGCAAAGGCCGTCAGCAGGCAGCAGACCGAGGAAATGAGGAGCGACAGCACCATCAGCGATTTTCGGCCGATCCGGTCGGATAAGAAGCTGGTCGCCGGCGCCGAGACCGCGAGCAGAATGGTGCTGACGGATAACGACAGGCTGGCCGTCGCAGGAGATAGGCCGAACTCCTTGACGTAAACCGGAAACAGCGGCTGTACGCAGTACAGAACGGCAAAGGTGGCTAAGCCCGCGGCAAACAAAGCCAGGCTCCCCTGCCTGTATTCCTTGCTCCCGCGTTCGAGATACCCCTCGTCCTTCGCTTCCGCCTCTCTAATCATAGACTTCGCTGCTGTGATGAGGCTCATGGTTTTTCATCCTTCCGATTCACATTTTCTGCATATAAGCATACACCGGAAGAATCAATGTGTATAATTCATTTTTTACACTGTTTTCATGCATGGTGGTAATGAGTTGGAGGCTTATTTTGTCGTGTGTCGGGTCTAAACTACTATTTTTGTCCGGACAAAGATACTTTATATGGGTGTTAATACCTAACAATGTGCCAAATTCAACCAACTTTCAGTTGACGCTCAGGGGATTTTCAGCTGGCTTTCATAGCCATTTCAGAGAAGGCACCTATACTTGGTGTTGGCAAGCCGATCCATGGAAGCCACAGGCAACAAACTTGATAAGGGGGATACAGAGTATAGGGCTTCCATAGGAACAAGGCGGGATACATAACAACCGGACAGAACGATCATCTATGAGAGGAGCAAGGGTATGGCAATGCGGCTGGGGAAAAAATGGATTGTCCTGCTCGCGGGTCTGCTGCTCGCCGGGTCGGGCACCTATTATTACTTGCATCATCGGACGTCGGCTAAATCGGCGACGGCCACGAATCAAACGGTTATGAAGGTGACGAAAGGGGCTATCAGCTCCACAATCTCGGGAACCTCGCAATTTCAGGCGAAGGATATGCAGAACATCATCGCACCCGTCGACGGGGTGATCAAAACGATGAATTTGACCCGGAACAAGGCGGTGAAAAAAGGGGATGTGCTCGTCGAGCTGTCGGTTCCTTCCTATGAAGCCGATCTGCAGTCCGCCCAGGTTACGCTGCTGCAGTATGAGCAGGATCTCAAGGATTTGCAGGACCAGCAGAATCATCTGAACATCACGGCGCCGTCCGGCGGGAAGCTGACGCTCGCGACGAATATCAGCGCGGGCGACCAGGTGTCGAAAACGACCAAAATCGCCACGATCTCCGACCCGTCCCTGCTGAGCGTAACCTTGTCGTTTCCGCTGCAGGAGGCGCTTCAGTTAAAGCAGGGCGATTCCCTCCAACTGAGCGTGGACGGCTACATGATGACCAAGACGGGAACGGTGGAATCCGTCAGCCGCGACGTCACGGCCGATGCGAACGGAAGCAAGCTCGTCGATGTCAATATCCGCGTGAAGAACGACAAGACGTTGGATGCAGGAATGAAAGTGAAGGGCGTGCTTCACGGCCGGCGGCCGGGAGATCCAGTCGAACAACCAGGCGGCGCTCGATTACGTGAATACGCAGGATGTATTCGCGAATGTGAGCGGAACGATTCAGAGCGTGAAGCCGAAGACCGGCCAGACCGTGACTCAAGGCGATCTGATCGCCGTGGTGGTCAACGATACGCTTCAGAGCGACATTGCGAGCAAGCAGGCGGCGATCGAGAGCCAGAAGATCAAAGTGAACGACGCGCAGCAAAAGGTGAAACAGCTCACGATCACCGCGCCGTTCGACGGCGTTTTCTCGAGCGACTTCGCCAGCAAAGCAAGACGAATGTGCTGGCGAGCTACCCGGTCGGGGCGCAAATTCTGCAGTCCGCCAATCTTGGAGCGGTCGCGAGCCTCGATACGATGCAGCTTCCGATCGCGGTCGACGAACTGGACTTAACCAGCGTCAAGGTCGGGCAGAAGGCGACGGTCAAGGTCGACTCGCTGTCCGGCAAAACGTTCGAAGGCGAAGTGGCCCAAGTATCGAACGTCGGAACGACCAGCAACGGGGTTACGACCTATGATGTGGTCGTTGCGGTAAAGAATACCGAACAGAACGATCTCAAATACGGGATGACCGCCACCGCGGAAATTCAGATTCAGGATAAGAAGGACATTCTTACGCTCCCGATCCAGGCGCTGCAGACGCAGAAGAGCAAGTATTACGTTACGCTCTTGAAAGCGGACGGAACGATGGAGGAGCAGCACGAAGTCCAGATCGGGATCCGCAGCTCGACCAAGGTGGAGATCGTCAGCGGCTTGTCGGAGGGCGATCAGGTCGTGATGCCGACGAGGAAGACGACAACGACGAATTCGAACAATCAGATGCCCGGCGGCATGGGCGGCGGTATGCCTGGCGGGGGCGGCAATGGCGGTAACGGAGGGCCTCCTCCAGGATCCTAACCTGACCGCGGAAAGGAGCGATTAGCGGCATGAACATTATTGAACTCAGCGACATCTGCAAATGGTATACCCGCGGTACCGAGAAGCTGCATATTCTCAAACATATTTCCCTATCGATTCAGAAAAGCGATTTTGTAGCGATTATCGGGCCGAGCGGCTCCGGCAAATCGACGATGATGAATACGATCGGGCTGCTCGATACCCCTTCCAGCGGCGACTATAAGCTGGACGGCGTAGCCACGGAGAAGCTGTCCGACAACGGACTCGCCGAGATCCGCAACCGTAAGATCGGCTTCATCTTTCAGCAGTTCAATCTGCTTCCGCGGCTCACGGCGCTGCAAAATGTGGAGCCGCCCATGATCTATGCGGGCATTCCGCCCAAGGTGCGGAGGGAACGCGCACAGCGGATGCTGGAGAAGCTCGGGATGGGGGGACGCGGGCATCACCGGCCGAGCGAGCTGTCCGGCGGACAGCAGCAGAGGGTCGCCATCTCTAGAGCCCTTGCGATATCCCCGTCCATCATTCTGGCGGACGAACCGACAGGGGCGCTCGATTCCAGAACGAGCGCCGAGGTGCTGGAGCTGATCGTCCAGCTGAACGAGCAGGGCAACACGATCGTGCTCATTACCCACGATAACCATATCGCCGATAATGCCAAGAGAGTGATCTCCTTACGGGACGGCGAAATCGTCGGCGACGTGCGCAACGCACCGCTTCCCGTCCCTACGGAGGCGCCGGTGCCGGAGCTTGTACCGGAGGTGGTTACGTGAACCTGTGGGAGTTGTTCGGCATGGCGATCGGGACCGTACGGTCCAACCTGCTTCGGACGATCCTGACGATGCTCGGCGTCATTATCGGGGTCAGCTCCGTCATTACGCTGGTCTCCATCGGCAAAGGGAGCCAGGAGACGATCGCGAAGCAGTACGAGAGTCTGGGGACGAATCTGCTCGTCGTCAATCTGCGCGGCACCGGCCGCGCCACCCAGCTCAATTACGACGAGCTGATGCAGCTTGAGAGCACGAACGGCATCAAGTCGATCGCCCCGACCATGACCAAGAGCAGCGCGAACGTCAAATACGAGAAGGATCAGCAAACCTATAATGTCATCGGCACGAACGACCGTTACCTCGAAATGCAGCAGGGCGAGGTCGAGACCGGGCGCTTCCTGGCGCAGGCCGACCTGGATTTCCGCAACCATGTGGCCGTGATCGGGAGCGACATTGCGACGGAATTTTTCGGCAAGGACGACCCGATCGGCAAGGAAATCAATATTTCGGGTTATGTCTACACCGTGATCGGCAAGCTGAAAACGAAAGGCTCCAATACGAACGGCACATCGCTCGACAGCAGCATTTTCGTTCCGCTGAACACACTGCAGCGGGATTTCAAGCTGGGCACGATCCGCAGCCGCCTACGTCGAAGCGGCTTCCAGCACGGATACGACGCGGGTGCAGAACGTTCTGAACACCTATTTGTACAACAAATTTAAAAGCACTTCGGGCTACAACATCTTCAACTCCTCGCAGCCGCTGAGTACGATGCAGGCATCCTCCAGCACCATGACCCGGCAACTCGTCAGTGTGGCGGCGATCTCTCTGCTCGTCGGCGGGATCGGAATTATGAATATCATGCTCATGACGGTGAGTGAAAGGACGAGGGAGATCGGCATCCGCAAGTCGATCGGGGCGAAGCGGCAGCATATTTTGTTCCAGTTTCTGGTGGAAGCGACGGTCATCAGCGGCTTGGGCGGACTCATCGGGCTTGCGCTCGGGATTGTATTATCGCTGGCCTGGCCGCTGATCAGTCCGAGCCAGACGACATCGCTTTCGCTGAGCTCCGGAATGTACGCCTTCTTATTCTCCGCCTTGGTAGGGGTCATCTTCGGGATCTACCCGGCCAACAAGGCGTCCAAGCTCAGACCGATCGATGCGCTTCGCACCGACTGATAACGGGTATCTATTCGACAATGTGAAAACAGGAGGTTGACGGCATTGATTCAACAATTCAGAACCGTGACATGGCTGAAAGCAAGCCTGGCGCTTTTTCTCTCCGGGAGTATGGCGCTTGGCGCCTTTGCTCCGGCGGCTCATGCCGGGGAGGCGGGCGTCTTCGTGGACAGCGCCGCCTATTTTACACTGGACCAGGCGGCCTTATCCTCGTCTACCCTGCAGTTCTCGCTTCGTTTACATAACGGGAGCGGCGGGAGCTTCGATTTCAACAACTACGGCGTCCGCGTCACGGATACGGACGGACGAAGCTTCACCGCGAAGCTGAACGAGAAGAAAAGCTCCGTGGTCGCGGCGGGCGAGGAGCAGGTGTTCCGCTTTACCTCCAGCGTGGCGGCAAGCGAAACGGCGAACCGGCTCAAGGTGGATATTTTCCGCTGGGACGAAAGCCAGGCGGATTTCATGAGCGACCTCGGCGAGTCGCCGGTGGAACCGGCGGTGGCGCAGGGACAGGGGAGCGGATCGCGGCTCGTACTGAATATGTATCAGCTGGATAATACGCTGGCGGGCGATGCTTCTGTCGGCATTCAGCTCGGCCGAAGCTACCGGGTGTTTCACAATAACGAATGGGAGATCTATTCGGAGCTCACGGTCCGCAACCTGGGCTCGGCCAGCCTGAAGCTCCCTTCCGCGCTGCTGTACCGCTTAAAGGACGGCGACGGGCTGACCTATGCCTCGACTTTGACGGGCGGATCGGGACAGTCGCTGTTCCCGGGGCAATCCGCAAGCCTTGTATTGAAAACACCGGTGCCCGCGGGCTTGACGGAAAACGGCCTGACGGCCGAGTTCTATACTTCGAACCAAGGTACGGACACGGTGCTCGGAAGCCTGAATGCGGCGGGATCCTTGACGGCCGCTTCCCTGGGCTCGGAACAGTCCTATACCGGAGACGGCACGGACAAACTCTCCTTGGCGACGGAGAAGTCCGTCTACAATCAGCAGTCGGACGGCCTGCATATCCAGACGATCGTCACCCTGACCAATCAAGGGGATACTTACGCAGCTGTACCGTCGCTGTCCGCGACGTATGAATTCGGCGGGAGCGGGGCGGCCGTGACCTCGAGCGATCATTCCTCCCGCGCCGCGTATTTGGCGCCAAAGGAGTCGGTTTCCTACTACTTCAACGCCGTCCTGCCGAGCGGAGCGGATCCGAATTCCGCCCTGCTGGTACTGTGGAAATCCGTGTCCGCATCGGATACGACCGCATCTGCTTCAACATCGTCGAGCTCAACGGCCGCATCGACGGCCGCGACGGGAACAGCCGCTTCGACGACCGCGTCCGGCACCACCTCCGGTACAACGACCAGCAGCACGTCCACCGGGACAACCGGCTCGTCTACAAGCACTAGCGACTCATCGTCGTCCGCTTCCTCCACGAATTCCAGTGCAAGCACGGCGACCGGCTCAAGCTCGTCCACCAGCATTCCGGTGATGGCGTTCAGCCTCAAGGGAGCGGCCGCAGGCGTTACCGCTTTGCAGCAGGCGCAGGCATACGAAATGGGAAGCAAGCTGGCTCTGCGCGATACGGGCCTGATTGACAAAAATCTGGATGTCTCGCTTGTCGAGCTACATCTTCACGAGAACGAGGATTACGGCTATAAAACGGCCATAGCTAAATTTAAATTCACCAATAACGGCACGTCCTCCGTTACGCCGCCGGCTTTGGAGAACGAGCTGAGCAACAGTCTCGGGCAGTCTTACACAGGCACCAGACAAAGCTCGGTCGCGACGCAAATTATGCCGGGGACGTCCTACATCGTCAGCTACTCTTATTTGCTGCCTTCCAGCGAGAAGGAGCAAAGCTTTGCCTTGAACGTGTATGACGATCAATCGGTTGCGCAGGGGAAAATCTCGCTCGGCGCCTTCCAGGTCGCCATCCAGCCGGAGAGCGATACGAACGCCCTTTCCTTCTACCCATTCCTGGTGAATCTTAAGGATTATTCGCTGAGCTGGACGTACAGCAGCGGCTACTCCTATCTGCTCGATATCACCATGGATATTCAGCATCAGGATCCGGTCGTCGTCGACCAGAACTTCTCGAAGATGGAATTCGATCTGGTCGATACGCTGGACCGTGTGGTCGGCTCGAAGACAATGACATTCACGGGAACCGACAAATTGATCAGCGGCAAGCAGCGAATCACCTTCACGGGCCTTACCTCGGATCAGATCGAGAGCGGGATCACGATCCGCGTATATGAGACGATCGATACGCCGGGCGGCACCGTGAAGCGGCTTGTCAAAGAATTGAAATAACCCGTCCCGGGACGGGCGTTCCATGCCGGCGCGTATCCGTGCCGGCATTTGGATGATCAAGGGGGTCATTCAAGTTTATGCTTCAGACCACAAAAAGGGAGCCCGGCAGGCTTGAGCTCGAGGCAAGGTTTGCGCCGCTGCGGGATACAGCTTGAAGCCTTCGCGGTGAATGTACTTAAGGACAGTGCCGAAACGACACGGAACGTATATGTTTATAGTCTAGAACGTTTTTTCGACTATTTGTACCGGGAGCACAGGGACACGTTTCCGAGCTTCGATGAGGGAAGCGTCAATGCATTTTTCCGCGAGCCGCTGGAGAGCGAGGGCAGGTCCCGTATCTATATACATAAGCTGTATTCCGCTATTGCTGCTTTTTCCAAATATCTGGATAAGCCATTGAACAAAAGCAATGTATTTGAGGATATTCATCCGAAGGGGCGGATTGAAGGGCGATTGGAGAGGATCGAAGCCCGCCTTTACCGCGATTATGTTACGGTCCTTCAGGACAGGAATGCCGACCTCAAGTTGGGCAAACTCCGCGACAAGCTTCGCAATTACCTCATTTTCCGGGTAGTAGCCTCTACCGGTTTATCGCTCGAGGAAGTATTGGAGTGGAATCTGAGCGATGTGGACGGCCCGCTATGTTCGGCACACCCGGAGCTGCAAGGGTCGCTTAAGGAGTACCGCCGTTTTCGTTTGGACAACGATCAGCGGATTTATTACCTGAAGCTGCAGCGGCAGGAGGCCCAGGGACGGTCGCCGGAACCCGTGCACCGCGCGATCAGGGAGGAAATCGCTCTGGCGGCGGTGCCGCCGCTCCGTGAGCCGGACCAAGCGTACGATATGCTGCTTGAAATGGCATTACTCCGGTACACCGAGAGAAACTTTCAATTCAACCCGGCGCTCTTCGTTTCCAACCGCTACAAACGGGTTTCCAAGGACGCCATTGTCGACGCTTTTAAGCTGGTCGGCTTCTACAGCTCCAGGCTTTGAGCACTTAAGGCATACTGCCGCTGCAGTATGTCTTTTTGATGTTCTAAACACTAAAGAAAAATTAATGGAACTCGAAATCGCGGTGTCACGTAAGCATGAGTAGAGAGGGATGTAAGAAAATGGAGGGACCTAAGATGAATCCGGAACTGAAAAGAAATCCGCTGGGCATGAAAGCAGGAAGAGTGGTATCCGTCGGCGTCTTGGCCGTCATCGTGCTGATCGCGGCGCTGAACAGCTTTTCCACGGTGCAGTACGGCAATGTGGGCCTTTACAAAACCTTCGGCAAATTGAGCGATGAGGTTTTGAATCCCGGTGTTCACTTTAAAATTCCTTTCGTCCAGACCATCATCCAGGTGAATACCCAGGTGACCAAAGCGGAGGCGGATACGTCGGCATCCTCCAAGGATCTGCAGCCCGTTTCGACCCATGTGGCCGTCAACTATTCGATCAATAAAGCTTCCGCCTATAATCTGATGAACAACATTGGAGGCTCCTTCGATTCGGTCATTATTTCCCCGGCCATTCAGGAGATTGTGAAGGAAGTGACCGCGAAATATGCGGCGGAGGATTTGATCGCGAAACGCGATGTGGTATCCAGTGAAATCAAGGATTTGCTGACCAAACGGCTGGCGAGATACGACCTGGTCGTGAACGATATCAATATCGTCAACTTCAAATTTTCCGATGCGTTCAACCAATCCATCGAAGCCAAGCAGGTGGCCCAGCAGCAGGCGCTGAAGGCCGAGAACGACTTGAAACGCGTGCAGATTGAAGCCCAGCAAAAGGTAGCCCAGGCGCAGGCCGATGCGGAAGCGCTCAAGCTGAAGAAGCAGGAGGTCACCCCGGACTTAATCCAATTGAAGCAGATCGAAATTCAGGAGGAAGCGATTCAAAAATGGGACGGTCACCTTCCGGCGGTCACCAGCGGGGCTACGCCGTTCATCGATCTGGATTCGGTCACGAAGAAATAAGCTGCGGAGGGCTTCAATAGGCCCTTGTTCCCGTCAGCGGTCAGGCCGTCAGGAGGCTTAACCCAACCCCTGGCGGCAATTTTTCATATGGCGGCCGGTTAATCTTACGATGGCGCAAGCTGCTCCAAACGGTCCGTTGCCCGGACTATGGTCATGGGAAGCTGCGGCTCCCTCCCAAGGGCCAGCGCTTGTTCATAACAGGCTCGCGCCTCGGCCTTCTCGTTCCGGGCGGCCTGGATATCCCCTAGGCTCAGCAGGGAGGAGGCGAGCGCTCTTTTATATCCCATTTCTTCGGCCAGCGTATATGCCTGCTGTGTATGCAGCAGGGCGTTCGCCGCATCGCCTTGTTTCAGGTAGATGTCGCTGAGCAGGAGATGATCGAGGGGCAGATAGGGCCGGAATCCGGCTTCTTCACGTAAAGACAGGGCCTGTAAAGCATGGGTGAGAGCCCGGTCCAGATCCCCTTGGATCAGTGCATTGTAGGCAAAATGGCGGGCAGGCTCGCATTTCTCGTACAGGTGGCCGTGGCGGTCGGCGATTTCGAAAGCCTTCGTATAACCTTCCAATGCCATGTCATACTGCCGCCGCCGTTCATGGACCGTACCGATGAGAAAATAAGATTCGCTGATGCCCCTCGTATCGTGCAGCGCTTCCCGCAGGCTCCAAAGCCTGCTTGCTGGCAGGCGAGTGCTTCATCGTATTCCCCTTGCGAGCTGTCCGCTGCAGGGCCCGCATTCAATACGGCAAAATAATGGCCCTGTCCGAGCAGACTCAGCGCGTCCGCCAGCCCCTGCCTATGAGGAGCCGCTTCGGCAATCTGCCTCGCCTCCTGAAGAATTGCAAACATCAGGTCGGCGTCCGAATTCGTATATACGTATTCGATGGTCAGGATCCTGCCGTACTGCAGCAGCGGCTTCAGGCGGTCCTCCGTTCCCGCCTCTTTCGTTTCCGCCAGCTGCAGGCCATGATGCATTACCCGCCGGGCGTCGGATGACCGTCCGAGGGCGTGATAGGTTCCCGCGATTCCGCAGAGCGCATGAATTGCTTCCGTGTAGCGCTGCGAAATCTCTTCCTTTTTGTTTAAAGCGGATAGCATAGGTTCTCTCCTCCTGTCGTTGCGTAGCGCCGCAACCCGTGATATGTTCAGGATAGAATTCCGGCGCCGCGCCTTCAATGAGCAGCTTCGCGGGATTGTTGACTATTGAACAGATGAAGAAAACTGTTGAGGAAATGGAGCATGGCCGGCGGCGTTTGATCGGTAGAAACCAGGGAGAGAGGGGCATGGGGCCCATGACGGAATCGAAGAGACATGAGGACCGGCGGACCCGGCGTACGCGTCAGCTATTGCGCCAGGCGTTCATGGAGACGATGCGGGATAAAGGCTTCGCGGCTATGACCATTCAAGATATTACCGAACGGGCCGACGTGAACCGGGGAACCTTTTATATCCACTATGAGGATAAATACAGGCTGTTTGACGAAGTGGTCCGGGAGAATTTCCGGAACCTGCTGAGCGATGCGCTTCCTCCCGAAGCGGGGTGGGACGGAGTCGCCTTGAAACGGCTGATCCTGACCGTGCTGGACTGTTTTGGGAAGAAGTACCGGCACCGCCTGCCTGCGTCGCGTTTTCCGGCTGAGATCCTCGAACGGGCGATCCATGAAGAGCTTACGGTGTTTCTCGGCCGCTTGTTGAAAGATCATGATGCGCCAAAAGGCGTACCGCCTGAAGCGGCGTCCCGCGTCATCAGCTGGGCAATCTTCGGGCCTGCCGTTCAATGGAGCCGGGAGCCGGCCGCTGTATCTGCGGAGCAGATGGCGGATGCGATCTACCGGGTGATTGCGGCTGGGGCGGATCTGCAAAGCCTGGAATAATGGAGGATGCTGCATGAACATTTGCTTTTACGACAATAGTGGGATGCTGCCGAAAGAGAACGGCGACATCTCTATCGATAGAGTGTATTGCCTGGATTTTCATGTTTTTAGCGAATCGATATGGGAACAGCTGGGACAGGTTTATTTGGCTTTGCCCCATCCTATTATGAAGGAGAATCAATGTCCCGCATGGTTTGGTGAAGAAGGAGCGTCTTCCCATTACTTATTTGCTTCCGTCGAACCTTCCGGGCTCCAAATTGTCGGCGAGCCGCCTCGTGAACAATGGGCCGCTTGGGAAGACAGGTTTCATGCTGAGCTGGCTAAATATTCGTTCCCGTTTTTTGAGTGTTAAGATAGCCTAAGGTTCTGTTGTTGAATAGCTTTTCGCGTAAAAACTTGATGGAAGAAAGCTGTAATTTAGTATATTGCTAAGTGGTGCCGTACTGATTATAATTTCCGTATCATGAAAAATATGGTTGGAGGAAGGGCCATGCCGAGAAAAAAAGTCCCCCGTTAATCCCGTGCTCCGCCGGCTTCACCTGTTTCATTGGGTTTGAACTATACAATGAAATCGGGAGGACGGCATACGATGAAGACCGTAGATTGGAAAGAGCTTACCTTTGGCGTCGAGATTGAGTTTGTAGGCGGTGCGCCGGAGCAGGTCGAGCTGCTGCCGGGGTGGATCATGGATTTGAATGAGCGGCAGACGGACGACACGGGAGATGAATCGGGCAGCGAGCTGAAGCCGCCTCCTTTGGTATGGGGGCGGCGGGAACAGATCCGGGAAATGCTTGCCCGGCTTCAAGTCACAGGAGCCCGGGCCAACTGGAACTGCGGACTGCATGTTCATGTCGGATTGAAACCATGGGGACAAGAAGGGATTCCCCGGTTTATCGAGGTCGCCTTGATGTATCAAGACGCGGTAAGACACCTGTTTAACACGGGGGACGACCGCTTGATCTTCTGTCCTCCCGTTACTCCCGAGATGATCGACCGCTATAGGGTTAATCCCGGGGAAGAAGCGCTCCGTCATAAAGGCCGCCCCCAATCGCACCGCTGCGGGATCAATCTGGCCGCGTGGTTCGATATCGGTACGGTGGAAATCCGCTACGCGAACGGATCGCTGAACTATGATGAGGTGATTCGTACCGCTGAATTCTGCCTTCGATTTGTAGCGGCTGTTGGCGAGGGACGAACGTTATCCTCCGATCCCCGCCAAATGGCGGCTCAGCTCGGTGTACCTGTCAGCGGCTACCCGAAGCCTATCCCGGCTCCGCGTTGGTATCGGGAGCGAATGTGGCTTGAAGATGCGCTGATTCCGGTCCTAGGCCCCCTTGCCGGCCGCCTTGTCCCGAATGGCGAGATTCATCATATTCTTCCTCATCCGGAAGGACTTCTGGTTGCCATTGAAGACGTGGATGGAAAAGTAAGCAAGCACCTGGTTCATCCGCCCGCCGCAGGCTGGGAAGCAGCGCGGCCTATTCCGGAATAAAGCTGCACTTGCAATGAAGCTCCCTTGAGAAAGGGAGCTTCTGCTTTGACTGCGATGCTTTTGGACTGTTATTGTTCATCTCAGCATTTAAATATATATTTGGAATGATAGTTATTGACGAATTGAAGCCTTTTGCCGAATATGATGACTCAGTTGGATACCAGGATACGGGAGGTCAGAAATGAGTGAGTCGCCTGATGAAGTAACCCGTTTTTTAGAACGTTCCGTACCGATCTTTACCCATTTGGCGGCCGTGCAACAAGGGGGAACACCGCTCCTCTGCAGGGGATACGGCTTCCGGCTGGATTTCGAGTCGGAGAATCTATGGATCTATATTTTAAAGAACCAGTGGCTCCGTTTGAAAGAATCGATGGGCCGGCAAAAAGAGCTGTCCGCGCTTCTTACCTCGGGAGTGGATAACGAGTCCTACCAGTTCAAAGGGCGATTTATGGATTTCCGGCCGCTTACGAAGGAAGATGTCCTCGCCATGGAAGGGCAGCGCCGATGGATATCCCTGCATACCCCCGGTCTTGTACCGCTCGTCCATGTCGCCCCTTCGGAGTGCCTCGCCGTCGGCTTCCGAATCCGCTCCGTTTTCTCGCAAACCCCGGCACCGGCGCCGGATTTCTTGTGGCGGAATGGAAGGATGAATGATGCTCCCGACCGAACTGATGCCCGTATTCGAGGGCGCTTTTCCATCCTGCATAGCAACCGGCTCGGCGGAGGGGATCCCGAACATCGCCAACCTGACCCGGGTGTGGTATGTGGAACCGGGCTGCGTTGCTATTGCCAACCAGCTCTTGAACAAAACGTACCGGAACCTGATGGAGCATCCGCTCGCCCTGATCAAAATCATGAATCCCCACGACTGGATCCATTGGGAAATTTCCGTCCGCTACCTCCGCTCCGAGCGGGAAGGCTCTCTCTTCGAGCAAATCCGTCAGGATCTTGTGACCGTCTCCTGGGTCGCAGGCGTTCAGCTGCCCGCGGAGCTAAAGTCGGTTCTGATCTTCGAAATCGTATCGGTCCGCCAATGCGTGGAGGAATCCCTTCATCTGAAGCCTGCACCGGAAATTTACGGAGATTTGCTGCAGGTCTTGGCGACCGTTCACGGATGGCGCTGGTTATCCTATTGGACTCCGGCTGAACCGGGTCAGGAGGTAACGCTGCAGGCCTCCCGGGGCGTAGCTGGGGCGGGGGTGGACCCGGCCGCATTCGATGCCATGAAGCGGATGGCCATGCTGGCCGCAAGGGAGCGCCGAATCATCCGTTTGAACAACATTCGCTCCCAGCTCCGATATCTTCATTCCATCCGGTCCCATACCCGGGAGCAGGAGGAGCGACCTGCGATTCCTGTCACGGACACGACCCCCTCCAGTTATTTGGCTTTTCCCGTTACGGCCTTTAACTCGGTGATCGGCATCATCTGCTGTGAAGAGGCCGGCGGGCTGTCCGACATTCATACGCTGGAGGACCGTTATCTTTCGCTTCTTGCGGCGAGGCTGGGGAAACGCTGCCCGGGATTTCATCCGTATCCGATGAGGAGCGGGAAGCGCTGTTCCGGCAGATAGTGGAACGGGCAAGGCTGCAATGGGCGAAGGAAACGGACCCGTTTCATTCTAGCCTTAGCGCAAGGGAGCGCCAGGTCGCGGTAGAGGTGGCCGAGGGGTATACGAACGCGGAAATCGCAAAACGGCTGTTTATCAGCCCTAGAACGGTAACGACGCATTTGGAACGGATTTACCAGAAGCTGGACGTTCCGTCCCGCGCGGCCTTGACCCGTTATGTGATAGAAAAGGGGCCGCTTCCGGAAGATACGGAACGCAGCCGATAAATACGTAATTCCACCGATACAAGGAGAGCCTTCCAGCCGCTATGATGAGAGCAGTAAGTCAAATCTCATGAAAGCGGTGTTGTCGATTGATTGTGCTCGTGATGATTCATGTTTTATCCGCGGTGCTGGGCCTCGGGCCGGCCTACGCCTTTCCCTGGATGCTGCGGAAGGCTTCCACGGTTGACGAAATGAAAAGGAATTTGCTGCAGGTTGCTTATCTGGAGGCATTCCCCAAAATTTTCGGCACGCTTGCCATTCTCTCAGGGCTAGCCTTATTTTTTCTCGGATCGTACGGGCCGTTTGTTCAGGTGTGGATTCTCGGTTCATTGGCCGTTTATGTAGCGATCGAAATTCTTGTTATCGGGTTTCTGAATCCGGCGACGCAAAAGCTCCTGAAGCTCATTGGCGAACCCGCTGCAGCGGCCGCGGAGCAGCCCTCTGCAATGCTGAGCAGTCTGTATGCACGTGTGCGGAATCTCCACTTATGGTCGGGGGTACTGGGCCTCTTGATTTTTATCCTGATGATTGCAAAACCGCATTAAGGGAGCTAAGCGATATGGAGGAATTGCTGCTGAAAAAGTATTTGTCCTGCCTTCAGGCGGAAGCCGGCTCCCCCTCATTGGACTATTTGCGCTATTTGGTCCGACGCCACCTGCACCGTTTCCCCTTCGAGAATTTGAGCAAGATCCATTATTTCCTGAACCGGGGACAATCGGGCTTTCAGTGGTTTCCTTCCATGGACGTTTATTTAAATCATTTTGAACGTGAAAGCCTTGGAGGGAATTGTTACATCCTGAATCTCCATTTCGGACGGTCGCTTCAGGCGCTGGGATTTCAGGTTGAGGTGGTCCGCGCAACGAACGGCAATGTGCATTTGGCGAATAAGGTGACCGTGGAGGGACACTCCTATTATGTGGATGTGGGATACGGGGCCCCTTTGTTCGAACCGCTCAAGCTGGAGGAACAGCCCCGTTTCTCCCGCCGCGGGGAGGAGGTGGAGATCGTCCGGCTGAACACCGGTCTCTTTATGATCGATAGAAGGGTGAACGGGCAAAGTATCGTAACCAAATACATCGATTGGACACCGGTGGAGGCGGAGAGCTTTGAACAGGATATCACCCATTCGCTCAGGGATGAAGAGGATAATCCGTTTATGCGCCGGATTGTCGTTACCTTGTTTAAAGGGGACGCCGCCTATTCCGTTATGAATCAGAAGCTGCTGATTAAAACCGACCGGGGGACCGAAGTTCATGAATTTTCCCGACAAGAAGATTGGGAGGTGATGATGGAAAAGACGTTCGGATTTCGCCAAGGTATGCTGAAACAGGCTCTCCGGTTTATTGCAGAGCGGGGCAGACCCGCTTTTCTAGGAATTCTAAGTCGAAGGCTCTGAGCTAATTTAATGGCGGCTTCCCCACACTCACTGCCGCCCGGATGAACCCGCCGCTTACAAGCTTGCCAGTACCGCGCCGAGAATTGTCATGATTCCGCCCCCGAGCGACATCCAGGAAATCTGTTCATGCAGCAAAGAGGACGCCGAACACCACCGTCCAGACCGGCAGCAGATTGATATAAGGCGCCGCGCGGCCCGCACCCACCACCCGTACGCCGGCGTTCCAGGCCAGGTAGGCGCCCACGGATGCGAACGTGCTGACATAAATCACACACAGCCAGGCGATCCCGGTCATATGGATCTTGCCGGGACTCACGGTTCCGATGCAGCTGAGCGCGCTGAAGAGCGTTCCGTAGAAGGCGGCGCCGGCGGTCATCGTCAGCGGGTCCATTTCTTTTCCGAACCGTTTGCCAAGAACCGTATAGAGGCCCCAAGCGAAACAGGACAAAATGATTTCGATGTCGCCCAGAATGGAGCCGTGAGACGACTCCGCAGGCTTGCCCTGGAACAAGACGATCACGCCTGCGATGGAGACGATGGCACCCAGCCACGACTTCAGCTTAATCTTCTCTCTCAGCACGAGAGGAGTGAACATCAGAATCGCAATCGGGATCCCGGCGGAGATCATACCGGCATGTGAAGCACTAACGCTTCTTAACCCTAGATAAGTTAAAGTGGAAAAAGAAAAAATGCCGAGGAACCCGAGAATCGCGAACTCCTTCCATCGGGCCAGCAGCGGGAGGCTTTTCCGGTTAAGAGCCAGCGGCCCGATCAGCAGCAAGCGGTGGAAATCCCCCATCGAACCGTGTTCAACAAAGTCGAAGGCAGGGCCGGAGCCAGAAAGCGTCCGCAAATATAGTTGCCGCCCCACAAAACCGTGGCGATGATCAGGAGTGCGATTCCGCGCTTCATGTGATCTGTCCCTTCAAAAGTTGGTTTCCGTCATCCCTATGTATTTCATTATCATAACATAAAATGCCGCTGCAGCACGTACGGGCCATCCGAGCGTTACCGTACCGTTTGCAGCGGCATTTTATTGGATCTAGGAATTAGCGACCTCCTTTTCGCGGGAATCAAAGCCGCTCAAAGGAGGCCCTGCGCCTCGGCGGCTTCAGGACTAACTCAACGCTTCCGCCCCTGCTCCTCCCGGTACCGGCTCGGCGTCGTGCCCTTTATGCGGAGAAAGGCGCGGGAGAACGTGGGGTACGAAGAGAATCCGGATTCGAACGCGACCTGCGAGATCGGCAGGTCGGAGGAGATGAGCAGGCTGCAGGCGTGGCGGATCCGAAGCTCGTGAAGGAAATCGACAAAATGGATACCGAGCACTTCCCCGAACTGCGTGCTGAGCTGGGCCGGATGCATGCGGAACCGCTCGGACAGCGACGTGAGGGAGAGCTCGTCCAGGTAATGGTCGTAGACGTACTGGACCACCGGCCAAATGCTTTTGGACGATAGGGGCCGCGCTCCTCGTTGTCCGCCTTCACGTCCTGCCCGCCGCTGCGCACGAACAGCGCCAGGGCCTCGAACAGAAGCGCCCGGAGCATGATCGGCTTCCAGGCGAGCGACGATTCGTGCTCCCGGTACAGCCGCTCCCACAGGCGCAGCCCTTCTTCGACGGCGCTGCCTTCCAGCTGGATGTACCCGGGGCGAGCATGATCCCGGCCGAAGAGCAGCTCGTTCAGGCCCCAAGCGGCTTCGGGCCCTCCGGTGAGCAGCTTCATGTCGAAGTTGCAGATGTACATGAGGAGCGTCTCATCCGCGGCGGCGCGGTACTCGTGAATCTGATAAGGCAGCAGCAGCACGACCGTCCCCGGACGCATCTCATGCTCCGTCCCGTTGATCCATTCCTTGCCCTGCCCCTCGAGCACGAACGAAAACTCGATAAAATCGTGGCGGTGAGAAGGGACGGAGGTGTACCTTTTTTTCTTCATATGAAAAGGAAAATCCGTATCGATATTCGGGTATTCGAACAGGTATTCCGGATACATCGGCTTAAGTCGCCTCCGTGTGAGATTTAGCATGGTAGTAGCTCCATTATACCCGGGCCCTTTTCGTAAAGAAATGAGAGGTTTTATAAAAAAATGAAAGCCGTTTCACTCCTCCGCGGGCTACAATACGGTCATCACAAGGATTGCGCAGGAGCGCAGGGGAGAGGACGAACGTTCATGGACCAAAAAACGATCGATAACCATAAGTTTCACGGCATCTTTACGGCATTACTGACGCCGATGCACGAGAACGGCGACATTGATTTTGAATCGCTGGAGCGCCTGGTCGAGCATCAAATCGGGCAGGGGATCCATGGCTTTTACGTCGGCGGAAGCACAGGCGAAGGATTTATTCTGACCAGCGAGGAACGCGAGCGGGCGCTGGAGACGGTCGTCCGGGCCGCGGCCGGCCGAGTAACCATCATTGCGCATGTCGGCTGCATCAGCACGAGAGAGTCCATCCGGCTGGCAAAGCATGCCGAGCTCCAGGGCGTTGACGCCGTATCGGCGGTCGTCCCGTTTTATTATAAAGTGACGACGAAGGAGATCCGCGAGCATTACGAAGCGATCATGGCGGCCGTCCAGTCGCCGATGCTCGTGTACCATTTTCCTGGGGCAACGGGGGTCAGCCTGTCCATGGACTTCTATGAAGAGATGAGCCGCCATCCGCAGTGCATCGGGGTCAAATTCACCTCGCTCAATTTGTTCGAAATGCAGCAGATCCGCGCGAGATGCGGCCGGGATTTTCTTATCTTTAACGGGCACGACGAAGTGTATACCGGCGGAGCCTACGCAGGGGCGGACGGCGCGATCGGCAGCGACGTTTAATATGATGCCGGGATTGTTTGCCGAGCTGTACCGTCTCGTCTCGTCGGAAGACCGGCCGTCCAAAGCGTCTTTGCAGGCGCTGCAGGCGGAGGCGAATGACGTGATCGCGCATATGATTCAGTTCGATGTGCTCGCCTACGAGAAATATATGCTGTATCTTCAGGGGGTAATAGCGGCGCCGGCGGTGCGTCAGCCGCTGAAGCAGTTCACCGCGGAGGAGCGCGGGCGGATCGAGGCGTATTACGCCGGGAGTGAGACGCTGCGCCGGTACCGCCATACCGCGAAAGCCGGGCAGCAGGAGGAGCGGGTATGATCTTTGGCGCGCTCCGCGACTTCGAGCGGAACCGCGGACAATACGGCGAAGCCGTGCGCCGCGCGCTGGGCTTCGTCGCCGGATTGGACATCCGGGAGATGCCTGCCACGCTTGAGATCGACGGCAAGCGGCTGTTCGTGATGAAGCAGAATCCGGCGGCCGCTCCCTTCGAGGAGCAACTTTGCCGAGGTTCACGCGCAGCACGCCGACATCCACCTGGTGGCGGAAGGGGAAGAATGGCAGGGCTTCGCTGCGTCGGCCGGCGATGCCGAAGCCGTAGAGGACCGTCTGGAAGTGAGCGACTACGCGCTGTATAAGCAGGTGGAGAACGAGTCGCGCATCCTGCTGCGGCCGGGCGATTTCGCCGTGTATTGGCCCGGGGAGGTTCACCGCCCGAACTGTCATCCCGACAAAGGAGCTCACCTGGTCAAGCTGGTCGTCAAGATCCACCGCGATTTGTTTTAAGCCGAACTCGAATCCCGGACCTTCATGCGGAGCCGATGCGCCCCATGCGGGGCCGGGATTCTTTTTTATGGATGATCCGCAGCGAACAGGTTAATTTTATAGGGTAAAAGGCTAATTTACACATGTTAAACCGGCCCCGATTCTTCTTTATAATCAAGGTAACCAATCACCGTAGCGTGGTTGCAGGCTAAAAAGACACAGGGGTGACACAGATGAAGAAGCTCGTGAACAAGGGAGCCGCCGTTTTGCTCATTGCCGGACTGGCAGCAGGTCACGGGGCCAATACGGATTCGAAGTCGCAGGGCGGCACAGGTGGCGGCGGAGGCGAGAAGCCGATCACGCTGACGATGTGGGCCGGTACGGGATTTAAAGATATCGAGGGCTATGACAGCAAGAACTACGGCGACTGGGAGAAGGCGAAGGCCAAGGAATTCCAGAAGCTTCACCCGAACGTGACCATTCAAGTCGAGTCCGTTCCGTTCACGGACATCGAGCAGAAGGTGAACGTAGCGGTTGCGGGCAATAATCCGCCGGACATCCTGTACGATAACATCCCGATCCGGATCAGCAAGCATGCGCGCAACGGCGTGCTCGAAGAGCTGGACGACGTGGTGAAGGACGATAAGGCGGACTGGAAGGATGCCTTCCTGAACATCGGAACGATCAACGGCAAATTGTATGCGCCGCCTTTGGGAAGTGTGCCGCAGGTTGTATTCCTCAATAAAACCATCTTCGAGAAAAAAGGCGTAACCTTACCGGCGGACCGCTCCTGGACCTGGAACGAAATGAAGGATGCGCTGAAGAAGGTCGCCGATAAGAACACGTACGGCATCGCGTATTTCGCCAAGAACGAGCAGGCGGATCAAGTGATGGTCAACAACCTGCTCTCCGCCGGGGCCGAGTGGGCAAACAAGGATTTCACGCAGTATACCGTGAACAGCCCGCAGGGCGTAGAGGCGCTAAGCTTCATGCTGAGCCTGGCGGACGAAGGGCTGGTCGCTCCGGGCACCGCCACGATGGATATTAACGCGAACTTCGAGCTGTTCAAGCAGGGCAAGCTGGCGATCCTGAACCATACCTCTCCGGTATACGGCGATATTGAGGCCGGGAAGAAGAACGGCGCCGTCGATCCGTCGGTAGAGCCTTACGGGATTGTGCCGATCGTAAAGGAAGGGGTCACCCCGAAGATCACGGTGAC
Organism: Paenibacillus sp. P25; assembly: GCA_024704175.1. Classification (GTDB taxonomy): domain Bacteria; phylum Bacillota; class Bacilli; order Paenibacillales; family NBRC-103111; genus Paenibacillus_G. Next base: position 4,956,743 of record CP085629.1, on the reverse strand, counting down.
GGGAGAGAACGGCTACGCGATCTTTAAGCAGGACAACGCGGAGAAGAAGAAGATGGCGATCGAATTCGTCAAGTTCCTGACCCAGCCGGATAACATCAAGGCGATCAACAAGGCCACCTACGGCATCTCGGCGCGCAAGTCAGCCACTTATGAGATCCAGAACAAAGACGCCTCCCAGCTGTTCGAGCTGCTCAACAAGCTGGACATCATCGACCTCGGCAAGAACAAGCCTTACTTTGCAACGCTGAGACAAAAGTTTTACCCGGAAATGCAGGCGGCCTTCCTGAAATCGAAGAGTCCGAAGCAGGCACTCGACGATTTCGTGAAGAACGCCAACGAGCTGGCGGCCAAGAAGTAATTAGCTCTATGAAATCCCTTCGTCCCGGTCTGTCCGCAGCACTGGGACGAAATGCTTTTAAGCCTGCGATGGCGATCAGGAATAGCTGGAGTGTGAGGACAGATGAAGCTTCGAAACGGGCTGTGGGGTTATTTTTTTATCGGACCCAACCTGCTCTTTCTAACCGCCTTTTTGGTGTACCCGCTGTTTTATACGTTTTACCTGAGCTTCTTTGAAGCCGATATTTATAAATCGACGTTTGTCGGCTTAGCCAACTACAGCAGCTTGTTCGGGGAAGAATTGTTCCGCAAATCGTTCGTCAATACGTTCTACTTCGTCTTGATCATCGTGCCCTGCGTCGTCGTGTTTTCGCTGCTGATCGCCGCGCTGATGCAGGGCTTTCATAAAACGGCCAAAAGCTTCTTCCGGCTCGTCTTTTATCTTCCGGTTGTCAGCACGCCGGTCGTGCTTTCGCTGGTGTGGGGCTGGATGTACAATCCGAGCTTCGGCATCATCAAATATTTCGCCGAGCTGCTAGGCTTCGGGCCGGTCGATGTCTTCTCCAGCCAATTAAGCGCTATACTTGCGCTGTCCGGGATCGTCGTCACCTGGATGGTCGGTCAGCCCATCATCCTGTATTTATCCGGGATGGACGGCGTATCGAAGGAGCTGTACGAAGCCGCCGAGCTCGACGGGGCGGGGCCGCTGCGCACGTTCTTCAGCATCACGCCGCCGATGATTTCCCATACGACGCCGCTTATCGTCATTACCTCGACGATCAGCGTGTTCCAGATTTTCGTCGTCATCCATTTGCTGACCAGCGGCGGACCGTATCACGGAACGGAGTCGCTCGTATACACCATTTACCGGACCGCCTTCGTGTCGCTCGAATTCGGCAGGGCGTCGGCGCAAAGCGTCATTCTATTCTTTATCATACTAGTGATCTCGCCGCTGCAGTTCCGGCTCATGAAATCGAAACTGGATTAAGAGCGGGCGCGGAGAGAGGAGAGAAGTAAGCGAATGAAATTACATTTGGTTTCCAGATATGCGTTCCTGCTCATCATGTCCGTCCTGTTCGTCTTCCCGCTGTACTGGATGCTCACAGGCTCCTTCAAAACGCAGGTGGCGATCTGGGCGATTCCGCCGCAATGGTTCCCGTCCCAGTTCAGGTCGCTGAATTACGAGCATATTTTCACCACTACGCCGGCGCTGAAATGGCTGTTCAACAGCGTATTCACGAGCCTTGCGACCGTCGTCTTTGTCGTCATCTTCTCGGCGATGGCCGGGTACGCGTATGCCAAGAAACGGTTCCCGGGCGATAAAATCCTGTTCATGGTCGTCATCGCCACGATGATGATGCCGACCCAGGTCACGCTCGTGCCGCTGTACATCGTCTGCCGGCGACTGGGGCTCGTCAACAGCTACCTCGGCGTAATTCTGCCGGCGATCGCCTTCCCGTTCGGGGTATTTATCGTCCGGCAGTTCGCCAAGTCGATTCCCGACGAGCTGATCGAATCGGCGCGGATCGACGGCGCGGGGAAATCCGCCTGTTCGGGGCGATTGTATTGCCCTTGCTGCTGCCTGCACTGGGCGCGCTGTCCATCTTTGCTTTCATGCACACCTGGAACGATTACTTATGGCGCTCATTATTTTGCAATCCAAGGAGAAGCTGACGCCGCCGCTCGGCATATCCACGATCACGTATTCCGAGAACAACACGAACTACGGCTATGCGATGGCGGGAGCGTCGGTTGCGGCCGTTCCGATGATTATCTTTTTCCTGCTTTGCTGCAGCGAAGCTTTATCAAAGGGATCACGCTGGGCTCGGTAAAAGGCTGAGCACCCCGGCTTCGGCGTTCCCAAGAAGACCTATGGCACTTAAGCCGTACGGGTCTTTCTTACGTTTTCCGGTATACCGGCTAAGCGAGGCCGAGTTATAATGAGGGGGCAGTGCCGTACCCGGAACCGGGAAACGGCGGCCCGCATACCAGGGAGGCCATGAGCATGAACATCATAGTCATCGAAGACGAGGTCGACATCTTAAGAGGCATTCAAGCGGTCATCGAGCGCAGCCGGTCAGCCTTTCGAACGGATATTTGCGGTGCATACCGCTGAGGAGGCCCTGGAGCTGATCGAAGAGCACCGGCCGGAAATTATTCTGACGGATATATTGCTGCCCGAAATGAGCGGGCTGGATATGCTCGAGGCGGTGAAATCGGCGGATTACCGTCCGAAGGTGCTTGTGATCAGCGGCTACAGCAATTTTATGTACGCCCAGCGCAGCATCAAATTGGGGGCGGTCGACTATATCCTGAAGCCCGTTCAGGAAGAGGAGCTTGCCGAGAAAATCAGGGCTGTGTACCAACTGATGGAAAGCGAGCGGAAGAATCAGGAGCAGATCCGGAGCCAAACCGCTTACGCCCGCCTGGGCACGGAAGCGCTGAAGGAGAAGTTCGTGCAGGGGCTCTGTCTGCAGAAGACGCCGCTTCAGGAGCATATCCACCACCGGCTTCAGGTATGGAATTTGGAGTGGCTGGAGACGCAGTCTTATGTCGTCGTTTCATTAAGCCTCGGCAGGGAGGATGCCAGAGGAACGCAGGATAAAGATATTAACCTCGATCTGTTCGCCATCGGCAATATTGCGGAAGAGACGCTGAAGAATTTCCAGCCCTCGGTCATGGTCCGCAGCATCCATCACGACTGGGTGATTCTTACCGCCTGGGAGCCGGAGCTGGCGGCCGCTCAAGCGATTTACGACCAGGTGCTCAGATACCAGAAAATCAGTCCCGCCCTCGGGATCAGCGAGCGGAAGTATGCCTTTCAGGCGATCTCGGAGGCGTACGAAGAGTCGCGTCAAGCCCTCAAGCTTGCCTTATTGGACCGCGACCGGGGGATTGCCAGCTACGCCGATCTGACAGGACGGATCGGACCCGAGCAGGTAGGCTCCCTCTCGGAGTGGGTAGCCGAGGCGGTGCTTGAAGGGGACGAGGAAGCGTCGAAGCGATGGCTGGACGAAGCGATTCACCGCTTCATGCTGGACCGGGGCGTGAATAAAACCGCGGATTTGTCGATCAAGTGCTTCGAATGGATCCTGGAGGTGCATTCCAGCCTGGCCGAAAGGGTGGAGGCGGATATCGGCCACTTGCCGATGGAGCTCTGGGAAAAGGCGGAACGCTGCCCGGCCGTGGAGGATTTGAAGCGGTCGCTGCTGGACCACCTGCATGAGCTGATGAAGCTGGCCAGCGGGCCGCGACCGTCGGGACAGGCCAACTACATCATCGATAAAGCGAAGCGGATCATCGATGAGAAGTACGGGGAGCCGCTGACGCTGCAGAGCGTGGCCGACGAGCTGAGCATTCATCCGGTGTGGCTGAGCAGACTGTTCAAGAAAGAGACCGGGCAGAACTTTCTGGACTATCTGACTGAAGTACGCATCGAACAGGCAAAAAGGTGCTGCGCGGCTCGAACCTCAAAATCTACGAAATCGCCGAAAAAATCGGGTACCAGGAAATCCAGTACTTCGGCAAGCTCTTCAAGAAACGGACCCACATGACGCCAAAGGAGTTCCGGTACGGAAAATGAAAGCGTTTAAAATAGGCAATCTCACCTTGTTCGTCAAAATGTTCATCCTCCTGTTCCTGTCCGTCTCGGTGCCCGTCGGCATTCTCGGAGCGTGGTACTTTAACAAGTCAAGCGGGCAGATCGAGCATGTCACTTCTTCCTTGCTGACGGAGAATCTGCAGCAGAACCGGCTGCGCCTTGAGCAGTTCTTCAAGCAGGCTGAGCTGCATTCGGAGTCGATTATCGCCTCCCGGAAGCTGGAGGTGCTGGATAACGGGTTGGAGGACCGCCTGTTCCTCAGCCGATCCATCTCGCTCATGAGCGAGCTGAAGGGAAATTACGAGCTGTCGATTTACCCTGCCGATGAGACGAGATACGGTACTTATTCTTTGCTTCTTCAGACCGGACCGAAATCACTCGATCCGGCATGGCTCCGCAAAGCGATTCAGCTGAAGGGAAGGGGCTACTGGTATTTCGAGAACGATACGTTCATCTTCGCGAGACTGATCCGCGCCATGTCCGACCTGCGGCCCTTGGCGGTCATTCAGCTGAGCTTCCCGGCCGCTCTGGTCAATCAGCAGATTCTATCGCCGGCGGAATATCCGAACTTTCAGCATTACCTCGTGGACGCCGAGCAGGGGAACGTCCTGGTCGCAAGCCGCGACCGGACGCTTTACGGGGAGAAGGGGATGTTCACGTCGGACATTCCGCTGTCCGGCCTGCCGTGGAAGCTGGTCGCGGCCGTGCCGGAGAAGGATCTGATCGGCCCGGTGGAAACGATCAAGCGCTTCTCCGTGCTGCTCGTTCTGGTGAGCATCAGCCTGATCTCGCTGCTCCTGGCGCTGATCACGAACAGCTTCATTTCCCCGATCAAATATGTGGTGGGGCAGATGAAGAAGGCGCAGCTCGGCCAGCTCGTTTCAAGCGCGAAGTACGGGGAACGGAGCGATGAAATCGGCCAGCTCGCCAGGGGATACAACTCGCTTATTTTCGGCATGCTGGAGCTTTTGGACACCACGAAACAAATGGAGTCCGAGAAATCCCGGACGGAAATGCAGATGCTGATCCACCAGATCAACCCGCATTTTCTGTACAATACGCTGGATGCAATCAAATGGCGGGCGGTCCATGTGAAGGAAGATACGATCGCGAAGATGGTGACGTCGTTAAGCAATCTCATTCGTTACAGCATCAACAACGGGGAAGAGTTCACCACCGTCGAACGGGAAATCGAGCACGTCCGAAGCTATCTCAGCATCGAAGCGCTGCGGAGCCCCGATACGTTCCAGGTCGTCATGAGCGTTCAGCCGCGCGCTCTGAATGTGCCGATCTTGAAATTAATCATTCAGCCGCTGGTGGAAAATTCGGTCAGGCACGGGGTGAGCAAGCCGCCGTCCGGTCAGGGCAAAATTCTTGTGCGCGTCTTCATCGAAGGCGAAGAGCTGGTGTGTACCGTCGAGGATAACGGCCCCGGTCTGCTCCGAGGAGGCGCTGGCGCGGATCGGAAGCCTGGAGGTGCCGACGGGACAGACCGGAGGCGTCGGTTTATACAACGTGAACCGCAGACTCCACCTGCGCTTCGGCGCGAGGTATGGGGTGGCGCTCATGAACAGGGAAAGCGGGGTACGCCGGGCGTCGATCCGTCATCCACTCATGTAATGTAAAAAATACTTTACTTCTAGTAGGAAATATGTTACATTTTACTCAAGAGGTAATTTCCTTACGGATGAACCCGGGTGTGGGGGCACTCCGGTTCACATGAGATTAGGTCCGTACCCGCGCGCCGAAGGCCGCACGGAACGGGTAGCGGCTTTGGGGAGCCGCTATAACTTTAGAAGAGGGACAACCGGTACGTTCGGCTGTCCCTCTTTCGGCTGTGCCCACGTATTTTACAGCGTGTTGCTTGAGGCCCGCCTCATCCCCATACGGCTTAACGCCTGTTCCCGTCCATGGGCTTTTCCAATGCGTGCAGATCCTCTTCCAAGGATACCATTCGCTCGCTAACCGTTCTGACGGCATCACTGATGGCCTGATTATAGATCACCGGGCCGATCACCTTGATCATGTAATCGAGCAGCGGCTCCGCCGACAGATCGCCGATCTCCTCCGACCGCTCCTCGTAAAAGTAGGTTTGAACCCGTTTGATTAATGCTTCCTTTTGTTCCCTCGGCAATTTGATCGTAAGCGACTGGACCGCCTCCTGACATATTTATTACAGCAGATTACGCCCCGCCCGGCACTTCACTTCCACAGCCTGACAGCTTCCTTCAACTCCGTTCCTTCGAACGTTAACCGGTAAATATCCGGCACACCCAGCCTTTTCCAAAAATCAAAATCATACTTCGGATCAAAGTAGTTCATGATTAGCACCATCAGATTGCCGTGGGTCCCGATCACGACGGTCTTGCCCTTATATTCGTACAATATTCGTAAGGTGCCTCTGCTCCCCGAAGCTGGGCGAACGTGTTGGATTCCCCGCCTTCAAAAGAGTAGTGAACATCACTCCAAACGCGCTCCATAGCCCCATGAAAATCATCCACCGGCCGAGCCGATAACGTTCTTTCTTTAAACTCATCCCGTACCTCTATTTCCTTGGCGTGGTGTTCAGCAATTCCTTGGACCGTCTGGTAGGCCCGCTGATAGGGGCTTGATATGACGTGATCAACAGTGACTGTCCTAAGCGGCTCCGTCACTTTACCTGCATCCTTTAAGCCTTGTTCCGATAAAGGTCTTGTCAGCTCCTCCGGGGTATAGAGGGAGTGAGCGTGCCGTACAAAAATCAAATTCGTTCTCATATGCCGAGTATCACCCCGTTAATGTCCATATTGGTGCAAGGCTTCCGCGTTATCCATGAGGCCCATAAAAACAACTAGAACGCCAGCCATGAGCATCAATCCATAGTCTATAAGCCGCAAGGACCGGCTGTCCGCGGACCGTTTCGATTTTTTCACAAACAGCCATCCCAGCCCTAACAGCAATACAACCATGATGCCTGCGTAATCGTTCAAGCCATCCACTCCTTACTTAAGGAATCGGAAACTCATACAAAGCGGTAGGATACTTGTTCAGAACAAGCAGATTCTTCACTCTGACGAATCCATGCTTCTCGTAAAAACCGCATAACGACGGGCGGTCCGAGGCGCAGTCCAGCCGCAGATAGCTCTTACCGAGGCTTCTGGCCAGCTCCTTGGCCCAACCGATCATTCCGCCGGAGATTCCCTGTTTGGCATGCTTCCTTTTTACAGCCAGTTTATGTAAGAATAAGGATTGACCTGTCTCTACATCCGGCCACAGCAACGGATCCTCCTCCTGGAGAATCATAGCGACCGCGGCCTCATCCTCTACAAATCCGAGATAAATGTCATCTATGCGGTAATGACTAACGATCCCGTTAACGGAATACTGGCTCTCGTTCCACATTGCCCGTCCCATGTTTTTGAGCCACAGCGCCGCCTCCTCCAGGATGAGGGAGACTTGTACGATTTCATGATCCTTGATGTTCCTTATATGAAGTACCCTATTCGTAGCATGATCCGCGTCCATGAGTCCTCCTGTTTTGTCCACATTAATCCAAATTATACCATACTACTGTCATTGCTGCGGTTTATTTTGACGGCGCATGGTGCTACATGTATAGGAAAAAGAGAAAGGGGAGAGGCCATGCCATCCAAACCGCCAAACGAATATTGGACTACCGGGCAGCTATCCAAGCAAACAGGTCTTACCGTAAGAACTTTAAGATATTACGACCAGATCGGGCCGCTGAAGCCCTCGCAATACGGCCAATCCTCGCAGAGGATGTATACCGGGCAGGATTTGATCAAGCTGCAAAAGATCCAAACGCTAAAATATATCGGCTTCACCCTTGACGATATCAGGCAAATCGTGGGAGAAAGTCATATCCAGGAGCAGGATTTGCGCGGCTCATTAAGTATGCAGAGAGAGATTCTTTTGCAAAGGACAGCAGATCTGCAGTTCGTCTTAAAGGCGATTAATGAAGCTGTGGCCAAGTTAACGGACGCCGGGGAAGAGGAGGTGGACTGGCTGGCGCTGGCCGAGCTGATTCATGCGGTCCATACCGAGAAGGACTGGGTGGAACAGTACCATACCGCTAACCGGCTGCAAACCCGAATCGGCTTATATGAACAATGCGGTGTGAACAAGCAAGGATGGCACCGGTGGTTTTTCGAACATTTGGGCGGCGGATCGGATATGCGAATTCTGGAAGTAGGTCGCGGGGACGGAACCCTGTGGTCGAGGAATGCGGACAGAATCCCCGATTCGTGGAAAATCACACTCACGGATCTTTCACCCGGTATGCTGGAAGAAGCCCGCAGAACGATCCGGATTGCGACAGGGCGAATCCAATTCATTACGGCCGATGTGCAGTCGATCCCCTTTCACGACGAAGAGTTCGATATCGTGATAGCCAATCATATGCTGTATCACGTGCCGGATATCCGCAAGGCTGTCTCCGAAATCCATCGCGTCATGAAGCCGCAGGCCCGGTTCTTTGCATCCACGATGAGTAAGAGTCATCTGAAGGAGATGGACCTGCTTGCGCAAGCCTTCGATCCGGAAATCAGGGTGCTCGATCCGGTTATGGAGCGGTTCGAGCTGGACCACGGACAAGAACTGCTGTCCGCCGTTTTTCCGGAAGTGAGGGCTGTCCGCTATGAGGATCTTTTAATAATCAACGAAGTGCAGCCGCCGCTTAGCTATATGACTTCAACGCCTATGAATGCACGAAAGATATTGGTAGGCGCCAAGCGGGAGAAGTTCACCGCGTTTCTTCAAAAGAAGCTGGAGCTTGAAGGGAATATTCGGATCACCATGGATTCGGGGTTCTTCCTTGCGCGGAAATAGCGCTTTTTGGGCCTTCCCGCAAGGGAGGGTCCTTGAGTGCCGCCGGGTTAAAAAAAGTTCTTGCGGATGACGTAACGTAACCCGGTAGAATGAGTTCCGTAGAAAGGGAGGAGATAGGAATGAATCCAAAAATCCGCATTGTGGATGAACAAATTTTGTCCGATAACTGGTATATTCTCAAGAAAATTACTTACATGAGCGAAGCCAAGGACGGCTCTTGGCAGAGCCAGTCCAGGGAAGCTTACGACCGGGGAACGGGGCTACCATTCTGCTCTATAACCGGGAGCGTCAAACCGTTATTCTCACGCGGCAGTTCCGGATTCCGACGTATCTGAACGGGAACGAGACAGGATTATTGATTGAAGCCTGCGCCGGTTTGCTGGACAAGGGAAGCGCAGAAGACAGCATACGCCGGGAGGCGGAAGAGGAGACCGGTTACAGGGTGGGCGCGTCCGGAAAATCGGCGAAGCCTATATGTCGCCTGGATCGGTAACGGAGATTCTGCATTTTTTTGTTGCGGAATATACGCCCGCGATGAAGGTTGGAGAAGGCGGAGGAGTCGTGGAAGAGCAGGAAAACATCGAAGTGCTGGAGTATCCCTTTCAGCGGGCCTTGGGCATGATCAAAGAAGGGGAGATTAAAGACGCCAAGACGATTATGCTGCTGCAGTACGCTGAAATCAACCGTCTGCTGGACCCCGTTCCCAGCCCGCAAAGCATATCCTTATAGCCGGGCCATACCGTTCAGGAACGGGTGACGATCCGGGTTTGATTCAGCGTAACCTGGATCTGATGAACGAAACGGCACTTAAGGTATACGAAGCGGGGCATCTGCCCGTCCTTGGCGAATGGTATGCCCTTCCATTGCTCGAGAAAGCAGGGTCGAGAAAGATCGGGGACGAAATCTATCAGCGCATATTTCATCCATCCTCGCTGCGGCTCTTGAAGCATTGCGATGCCGTTCTGCGAATAGGAGGTCCCTCCCAAGGTGCGGATGAAATGGTAAGAGCGGCGCTGGGAATGGGGAAGATCGTTTATAGGGATTTGGAGGAGATTCCCGACGAGGCGGTACGCTCCGTTCGGCGGTTGCTTGATTAAGGAAAAATGACCGGGTGATTACCGATAAACTCCTTGATCGCTAAAGCGACTTTCTCCGGTTGTTCTTCCGCCGAAAAATGGCCGCAACGTTCGATGATCTTCGCTTCGATATTGTGCAGGCCGTGTTCCCTAAATCCTGCGAGATAGGCTTCGATATGGACAGGCTCGTCTGCTCCCCGCAGGTAGAGAATGGGCTTAGATACCGTCACATGCCTTGACGCGGCATTATCTTGTTCGTCCTCCGGGAAAGACCGGTACAAATCAAACCCCGCTTTCAACGCGCCCGGGCGGGCATAGGCTTCGGCATAGGCTTGCCTGCGGGCATCGCTCATCCTCATGCCATGCCCGGCCAGCACATCATAGAAATCTTCTATGGTTGCTCACCTCCCGATCGTAGCATTCCAAATATGACAACAGTTTGTCATGGTATGTGCCGGCTATGGAATTTTTTTGATGGCCTCCAGCTTTTCAAGCAATTTGTCATGGACATGGCGCGGTTCCAAGATGCGGGCCGACGTTCCGAAGGATAGAAGAAAGCCATAGAGCCAGTCATCATCCGGCAATCTTACGGATACCAGCGGCGAGCCGTCTTCGATGGGGGTGATGTCTCCCGGACTGAATTCATCGTAAACCTTGTACGCCGCCTCCGGAGCAAACCTCAGCTTCAAATGAACGTGAGGATAGGCCGTCTCAGCCGAAAACTCGATAGGCGGGGGATCGGGCGGCTGGTCCGGACAGCTCTCCGCCAACCTCTCAATTTGGTGCATTCTGGTGATTTTGAACGTCCGGAAATCCTCTTGTCCAAGACAATAGCCTTGCAGATACCATGCCTTCGCTTTAAATACCAGCTTGAACGGATAGGCTGTTCTTGATGTCCCATCACCGTAGGGGGTTATGTAAGTAAAGGAAATGGCTTGCTTCCCGATGATGGCTTCTCTCAGGATTTCAAATCGTTCACGGTCCGGTTCCCGGCCACCCCAAGGCGAAAAATCCACTTCTATCCAGCTGCTTCCGGTTTTATTAAAAAGAGCTCGGAGCTTCGCCAGGATCCCGCCGACATCCACTTGATTCGTAGAAGACAGGCTTTGCAGGGCAAATAAAACGTGCTTGCTGCTCTTCCTCGGAAAGCAGAGCTTTATTCAGAACATAACGATCCAGCGGCGAGATGCCGCCGCCCTTGCCCTGAACGGTATAAACGGGTATGCCCGCGGCCGATAAGGTCTCCAAATCGCGCAGGATGGTTCTTACAGAGACCTCGCAATGCTCCGCCAATTCCTTGGCGGTTATCCGTTTCCTGCTCAGTAAGAGATATACGATTTCAAACAGTCTATTGATCTGCATGCAGTCACCTCGGAAACATATTGCGTCAGTATGTACAAAGAGTATAATCCGCCGGAAATGTTAATTAAAATAAATATTTATCACCCCCTGAGGTTAATAATGTAATATGCTATGTTGGCGGATCAGGTAAACGGGCGTATCTTTACAAATAAATTAGGTTCAAAGTATTGACTTCCGGAACTGTAAACATTATTGTAACAGATAGCAGACCCGAATTAATGGTCTCGCATAGATAAGAGATTAGTGGAGAGGGATGTGTTACCGTAATGAAGCAATACAATACGCGTGCCATTATGGCGTCGCTGCTTATATGCGGCTTCGTCGGCATGTTCAGTGAGACGGCCCTTAACATCGCGATCAGTAATTTGATGAACGTGTTCCAGATTTCGGCCGCGACCGCGCAGTGGCTGACGACTGGCTTCCTGCTGACGCTCGGCATTCTGATGCCGATGACCGGGCCGCTGCTGCAGTGGTTCACGACGAGGCGAACCTGTTCATCGGCTCGGTGGTAAGCTCGATTGTCGGCACCCTCATCGCGGCGCTCGCATTCAACTTCGAAATGCTGATGGTTGCCCGCGTGCTGCAGGCGGCCGGCATGGGCCTCTTGATTCCGCTCATGTTCAATACGATCCTGGTCGTTTATCCTCCGGAGAAGCGGGGGGCGGCGATGGGCTTCGTCGGTCTCGTCATTATGTTCGCTCCGGCTACCGGCCCGACGGTAGCGGGGCTTCTGATCGAATATTTATCATGGCATTATATCTTCTGGCTGTCGCCGCCGTTTCTGATCATTGGCCTGCTGGTAGGCCTGAAGAACTTGGAGAATGTCACGGAAGTGACAAAGCCCCGCATCGATTTCTTGTCCGTCGTCTTGTCCACGATCGGCTTCGGGAGCGTGGTCTTCGGCTTCAGCAAGGCGGGCGAAGGCGGGGAAGGCTGGGCGAACCCGGTCGTGATCGCCTTCATCGTCATCGGACTGGTCGCACTCGTTCTGTTCGCACTGCGTCAAATCTTTATGCGTGAGCCGATGATGAACCTGCGGGTCTTCAAGTACCCGATGTTTATCGTAGGGTCGCTTCTGGTTCTGTCGTGTATGATGATCATCCTGTCGAGCATGATCATCCTGCCGATGTATCTGCAGAACGGCATGAGGCTGTCCGCGTTCGCCGCCGGACTCATGCTGCTGCCGGGCAGCGCGCTGAACGGTCTCCTGTCGCCGCGCATGGGGCGGCTGTTCGACAAATACGGGCCGAAGTGGCTGGTTATTCCCGGTCTCATTATCGTCGCTGCGATGCTGTGGTTTTTCTCCGGCATTACGCCGGCGTCTTCGGTCGCCTTTATCGTCGCCCTGCATATCGGCCTGATGGTCGGGATCTCCATGGTGTGGATGCCGTCGCAAACGAATGGCCTCAACCAGTCGCCGCCGGAGCTGTATCCGCACGGTACGGCGGTGATGAACACGCTGCAGCAGGTCGCAGGTGCGATTGGTACGGCGATTGCGATCAGCATTCTGACGAACGGCATGGAGAAATATCTGCATAACTCCGCCGCGCCGAACAACCTGGCGGAAAAAGCCAATGCGATGACCTTCGCTTCTCAGAACGTGTTCCTGTTTGCGATGATCGTCACGCTGATCGGTTTGGCTATGGCGTTCTTCATCCGCCGCGTCGTTGTGAAGCACGGGGCTATGAACCCGTCGCATTGATATTTCAAGAAGGGAGCCTCCGGGCTCCTTTTTTCTATGCGGCTGAAATGCAGCACGGAATAAATTAAGCGTTTACGATAACAGTAGTTTTATATGCCATAGGAAAAAAGTCAGCCGAAGGAAGGCTGACTTTTCCTGTCTACCGTACCGGCTGTTTTTGATAGTACAAGCCTGCCACGCCGTTTGCATACGTTTTCGTATTTTTCAAATGAAGGGGAAGTCGCTGTTCGGCCAGGGCAAACAATCTTTCACCCCGCGATGCGATGACGGGATGGACAAGCGACCACAGCTCGTCAAACAGCTCGCCTTGGATAAAGAGTCGCCACGTTCGGGCTCCGCTTTCGACGGAAATCGTATTCGTGCGCTTTATCAGCTGTTCCAGCTCCTGAGCTAGAGAATGACGGTCTTTCACAACCATTTGCTGCGAGTTTCTCCATACTAAATCCACTGCGGAGCGGGAGATCACCACTTTGGGAATTTCGTTGATACGTCGGGCGATAGCCCGTTCCAGCGCATCGGACGAATCCTCGGCCTGCTGCCAATATTGCGCCAGCGAGGCGTAGGAATGGCTTCCAACGACAATCGTATCCACCGTGTTGTAATACTCCAAGTAATCGCTGAGTATTTCCTCGCTTAGCGTCATCCATAAATGTTCGTCCGAAACGATGCCGTCCAGCGAGATCTGCATGGTTAAAATCACATTCCCCATGAACATTCAGCTCCTTGTAAAAATATGGTACGAAATTACTATAGCATGCCTTCATTTTCGGCATTTCTTATCGATTGCTGATTTCGGCCTTCCTTCCGGGTTATGCGAACTTAAAGCTTACAGGCAGGAAATCGCAGTTACCCGGCGAAACATACTTCATTGCAGGTATGCCCGGGATGGGAGGAAGCTCGATGAAGGGAAAGTTTCAATTCAGTCTGTTTCGAAAATTCCTGATCTCTTATCTTCTCTTTCTGGTTCTAACCCTCTTAAGCGGTGCGATCAGCTACCGGGTGGCCGACCGTGCGATTACGGAGAGCTCCGAGAAGACAAGCCTGATGATGCTGAACCAGAGCAAAGATTTTGTGGACCACCTGATGCAGGGCATTCAAAGCTTATCCAGGGAAATTTCCACCAACGATGAAATCAGCACTTACGTGAACGGCGGCGGCATGGACGCCGGCGTGTATAACACCTGGAAGGCTTGGCGAAGCCTCGCTCCTTACCATTTCTCAAGCGATGTGATTCTAAGCTTCTACATTTACACCAAATCCAACAATCTCATCTTAACCCCTCAAGGTCCCTACGTACGTCTTGAGGACTTCTACGGTTTATTCCGCTATAACGGGATGACTATGGAGCAGTGGAAAGCCGCGGTTCTGGACAAGATCCATCAGGATGACATGATTCCATCCAGCCCGTTTGTCATGAAAGGGCAGGAGCTGAACGTTATCACCTACGCCAATACGATTTCCTTCGGGCACGACATGGCAACGCTGGTGATCTTGATTGACGAGCGGGAGGTTCAAAAGCTGCTTAGCCGCAATACATCGGAATACGGCGGGTGGATCCGCTTAACGGACTCCAAGGGGCAAATCATCGCTTCCTATGGCGATATGCCGGACCAAGGGGAAAATGGCGAAGCCGCGGCGGGGAAAGACACCCTGCTCATCCAAACCAAATCCGAATATAACGGCTGGACGTATACGGCCGGCCTATCCAAGAGCAAGGTGCTGGGCAAGGCGCTCTATATCCGCAATGTAACGGTATATATACTGATGATAACGACCGCCGTCAGCCTGGTCATCGCTTTATTGTTTTCGTACCGGAACAGCGCTCCGCTGAACGAGCTGGCCTCGCTCCTAAGGGATTATATCGGCGCAGGCAGCGATACTTCGGGCAAGAACGGCTTTGATTTTCTGAAAGGCAACGTGACTCAGCTGATCCGGAACTACAGAGCCTTGGAAGAGGACATGTCGAGGCAGCTGCCTGTGCTTCGGGAAGCGTATATCGGGCGGCTCCTTTCGGGCAAGCCTGCCGATCAAGAAGACGAGTATGCCCATGAGCAGTTAGGAATACGCTTCCAGGGTCCGAACGGCTATGTTTGCCTCCTCCACGTTCACGGCTTGAGCCGGCTGCAGCAGGAGGATATTCATCAAATGAACGTATCCCGCCTGATCATTCGCAAGGTAGTGGAGGAGCTGTTTGGACAGCAGATCGTCATCGGCGACGACCGAACGGATCAGCTCGCCCTCCTATGGACCAGCGCCCGGCCGCCGGAGCGGGATGAGCTCCATAGCTTGAACGGCAGTCTCCACCAGCTGGCGAATCTTTTGAATCAGCAATACGGGATCCGCATTTCAATTTCGGTGGGAGGCGGCTTTCAAGCGCTGACGGATGTATACCGGTCGTATTATGAAGCTCGGCAAGCCATGGAGCACGCCCTGTCCTCCCCTTCCAAAATCGTATGGTATGAACAGCTTCCTGCGGAAATGGGCAGCTTGTACTACCCGATCGACTTGGAGATGCGCCTCATGGCTTCGGCGAAAAGCGGGGATTGGGCCGAGGTCGGCGCCATATTGGAACGGATCTACGAAGAAAACATATCGGTACGCCAGGTGTCCGGCGAAATGTTCAAGCAACTGGCCTTCGAGCTTAAGGGGACGGCATACAAGCTGATCACGCAAATCCGGAATACGGAGGCTTCCCGCCGGCTTCAGGAGCTGGCGCAGCGAATCAGTCCGCAGGAAAGTCCGGAGCTTGTCCGGGAAGCGGCGGAGCAGGTGTTCCGGGCTTTATGCGAAAGCGCAGGGTCAGGACAGCATAAAGACCAAACGTTGACGGAGCGGCTGATTGCGTACCTGCAAACGAACTATTCCTCTTCTCAGTTAAGCCTCGCTGCGGCGGCCGACCATGTTCAGTCGCCGGAAAAATACATATCTCAAGTGTTCAAAGAACAAGTGGGCGAAAATTTCTCCGTCTATCTTGAGAAGCTTCGCATTCAGCGCGCGGCTGAACTCCTGTCCTCGGGACAGCATACGATTGAGGAAATTGCCGAGAGGGTCGGCTATAACAGCGCTCATGCATTCCGGCGCGCCTTCAAGAGGGCGACCGGGGCACCGCCGAGCGTCTATCGAACCATCGCCGCGGCAGACGAATCGCAGACGAAATAGCACACCTGAAACCGCTTGATGGCAAGCGGTTTTTTCGGTTGATAAACTTTATAAGTTTTGCGGGCTTATAGCTTCGCACGGGCCTTGATAAACGCGCTGGTCCTTGCAAGACAAGGACGGCATAGCCGTTTATTCTGGTGCATTTTACCGCAGCTGTACGGTGCGGAGCAAGTGTACCCCTGCCGTTTTACCGAAAATGTCCCCTCGCGGAAAACTGTTTCTAGCCGATGACGCGGTGTACGTTGTACGATGTCCTTGGCAAATCCGATGAAAGGTGGGACAAAAATGAATGCGCTTCCAGCTCAGGGGGATGCCTCCCGGGCCCGGTCTGCCGTCAGGCGGGAGAAAACCGCCTGGAAAAAGATCCGGCGCCATTGGCAGTTTTATCTGCTCATCTTACTTCCCTTGGCTAATTTGGTGATCTTTAAGTACATTCCGATGTTCGGCGTGGCGATGGCCTTTAAGGATTACAATGTCGTGAAAGGCATATGGGGAAGCTCTTGGGCGGGCTTTAAGTACTTCAATTTATTTTTCCACAATCCGTATTTCGGCATCTTAATGAAGAATACGCTCGGCATCAGCTTGTATCATCTGGCGGTTGGTTTTCCGGGTCCCATCATCCTGGCGCTTGCGCTCAACGAAATACGTGGCGGACTGTTCAAACGAACGGTTCAGCTCGTGACGTATGCGCCGTATTTCATCTCGACGGTCATTATGGTATCGATCATTATGATAGCGCTCTCACCGACGACAGGCATCGTAAAAACGATCATGCACGCCTTCGGAGCGGAGATGCCTAATTTTCTGGGGATTCCGGCGTACTTCAAATCCATCTACGTATGGTCCGATCTGTGGCAGAACGTAGGCTACGGTGCGGTCATCTATTTGGCCGCCTTGTCCGGGATCGATCCGCATTTGTACGAGGCGACCAAAGTGGACGGGGCGTCACGCTTACAGAAAATCGTGAACGTCGATCTTCCCGGCATTCTGCCGACCGCGACGATTCTGCTCATTCTGAACGTCGGCAATATAATGCAGGTCGGCTTCGAGAAAATTTACCTGATGCAAAATCCGCTGAATGCGGGCTCCTCCGAGGTCATTTCAACTTATGTGTACAAGATGGGGCCGCTGGATTCCAACTTCAGCTTCGGGGCCGCCGTGGGACTGTTCAATTCCGTCGTCAATCTGATTTTGCTGCTGATCGTCAATTTCATCGCCAAGCGCATTTCGAGCAACAGCTTGTGGTAAAGGGGGAGTAACTTGATCTTGCACTCAAGCGGACGGTCCGGTGCCGTCATTCGGGAATCGTACGGAGACCGGTTGTTTTTGGGAGCCATCTATGTGTTTCTGGCCACGGTATTGCTTATCATTCTGGTTCCGCGCTGCTGCATTCTAAGCGCTTCGTTCAGTAGTCCCCTGGACGTAACCTCGGGCAAGGTGGGCATATGGCCGGTCCATCCGACGCTCATGGGCTACAAAGCGGTGTTCAACAACAACCAGATTTGGCTCGGTTATTGGAATTCGATCGTGTATACCGTACTCGGTACCGTCATCAGTGTCGTGCTGACCGTCATGATCGCCTACCCGTTATCCAGAAAAAGCTTCTACGGACGCCATGTCCTGATGCTGCTTATCGCCTTCACGATGCTGTTCTCCGGCGGGCTCATCCCGCTATATCTGGTGGTCAAACAGCTGCACATGATCGATACGAGATGGGCTCTCTTGCTTCCGCAGGCGCTGGCCGTTTGGCAGATTATTATTGCCCGGACCTTCTTCCAGACGACGATCCCCGATGAGCTGGCGGAAGCGGCGGAGCTCGACGGCTGCAGCGATATGAATTTTCTGATTCGGATCGTGCTCCCCTTGTCCAAGCCGATCATGGCCGTAATGGTGCTGATGTACGCCGTGGGCCAATGGAATGCGTATTTCGATGCGCTGATTTATTTGAAATCGCAGGCGTTATTTCCGCTTCAGCTCGTGCTGAGGAACATTCTGATCCTCAACACGGAGGCGGGCAACAATTCGAATTTGCAGGAAATGCTCGCCAGGCAGGGGATGAAGGATCTGATGAAATATTCGCTGATCGTAGTTGCGAGCTTGCCCGTTCTGATCATTTACCCTTTCGTTCAAAAGCATTTTGTCCAAGGCATGATGATCGGTTCGATCAAAGGCTAGCCCACTTACGAATTTCGCAATTCCGATAGGGGGATGTTTCTGCAGATGATAGAATAAAGAAAGCGATAACATGGCCTTTTTACAAACCAAGGGAGGTTATCCGAATGAGAAAAAGGATGGTATCCGTATTCACCGTTTGCTTAATTGGAGCCGCCGCAGTTAGCGGTTGCTCCGGAGACAACAGCGCGAAACAGCCGGCAGGCGGCGACTCCACGGAGTCTTCCTCAGGGCCGGTGACGGTTACGATTTTCGCGCCTCAAGATCCGAATACAGACTACAAAACCAATAAATTTACGAAGCTGGTGGAGGATAAGCTGGGGATCCGAATTGAATGGACCGTCACGCCGTACGACGCCGCCAAAGAGAAGAGGCGACTGTCGCTTTCGAGCGGCGACTATCCGGATGCCTTCATGACGCAGACGTGGGTGGATGAGTTCACCCCTTCGGATTTAATGAAATACGGGCAGCAGGGCGTGCTTGTCCCGCTTAATAAGCTTATCGATCAATATGCGCCGACTCTAAAGAAGAACCTGGAAACCATCCCGTATGAAAAGGCGGCGCTGACCTCACCGGACGGCAACATCTACGGACTTTCGGCCATCAACGAATGCTACCACTGCTCCTTCCCGTCCAAAATGTGGATCAACTCGGCATGGCTGCAGAAGCTCGGGCTTTCGATGCCGAAGACGACGGACGAATTCAAGAAGGTGCTTGAGGCATTTAAGAATCAGGATCCGAACGGCAACGGCAAGAAAGACGAAGTGCCGCTCAGCGGAGCCAATGAAACGTACGGCACGCATGTCACTGCATTTTTGATGAACGCCTTTATCTACAACGACGATTCGACGTATTTGCGGCTGAATAACGGCAAGCTGGATGTGGCCGCCATGCAGCCGGAGTGGAAGGAAGGCTTGAAATACATTGCCTCGCTTTACAAAGAAGGCTTGATCGATCAAGGAGCGTTTACGCAGAATGCCGATGCTTACAAGCGGCTCGGGAACCGGACGGATGTAACGCTGCTGGGAGCCGGCGCGGGGATGCACCCTGCCATTTTCATCGATATCGGCGCGAATCCGCTGCAAAAAAATTATGACCCCGTCCCCCGTTAACCGGGCCGCAGGGAGTTCAGCTCGCCACGACGTCGCAATTCATCGACGGATTCAACTTCGCCATCACGAACAAGGCGACGCCGGAGAAGCAAATCGCGCTTATCAAGCTGGCCGATTATTTGGCATCGGAAGAAGGCACGACGCTGGCGTCGATGGGCGAGAAGGGCGTGAACTGGAACGACGCTGGGCCTAACGATATCGGCTTGGACGGCAAGCCGGCCAAGTATGTGCCGATTCAGCGGCCGTCCGGAGAGAAGCCGCTGAATAACAGGTGGGGAAATCGGGCCCTTCGTAAAGACGAAGGATTACCGCTCCTCCTGGGCGGCGCCGATGGATGTGAAGGATCCCGCCGGTTATGAAAGAAGATTGTTCGAAGCCACCAGGCTGTACGACGGACATCAGCCGAAGGAGGTGCTCCCGAAAGTGATCTATCTGGACGAGGCATCGAATACGGAAGCGGCTCTCCTCAAGACGAACATTAAGAAATACGTGGAGGAAAACATGCTGCAGTTCGTCACGGGGGCGAAAGATATCGACAGCGGCTGGGACGCCTATTTGGCCGGATTTAAAAATTTGAATGTCGACCGTTTCCTGCAAATTTATCAGCAAGCTTATGATAAAATGAAAAAGTAAGGTTTGGAGAAAAAAGGAAGAGGGGACGAAGCTTCGATGAGAACGCTTCCTTCGGGGCCCCTCTTCTATTCCTGCGAAAATGTATGCTTATCTCAAGAGGAGGACGATGCGGTGAAGCTTCAGTACAATAAGCCGGCAAAAGAATGGACGGATGCCCTGCCGATCGGCGACGGCCGGCTTGGGGGCATGATTTACGGAACGGTAGAGCAGGAAATCATCGAGCTCAACGAGGATACGCTGTATTCCGGCGCACCGAGAGATTGGGACAACCCGGAAGCCCGGACGTGGTCGCCAGTCGTGCGCAACCTGCTGGACGAGGGCCGGTATGAGGAAGCGGATGAGGCTTGCCGCAACATGCTGGGTCCTTATACGCAGTCTTATTTGCCTTTCGGTACGCTGCGGATCGCCTTCGCGCACGGCGCCGAGATGAGCGATTATAAGCGCGAGCTGGATCTTGAGGAAGCGGTGTCGAGGGTAGAATACCGGGTGGGCGAGGCCGTTTATACAAGGGAGGCGTTCGCGAGCTTCCCCGACCAGGTGATCGTGATCCGTCTGACATGCAGCAGGCCCGGCGGTCTGAATTTGACGGCGCGGCTGGACAGCAAGCTGAGCGTGCAATCGGCGCTGGAGGAAGGAAGATGGATCTTGAAAGGGCTAGCCCCGGATCATGTGTCGCCGAATTATGTCCGCAGCGATTCCGACCCGATCCGGAACGTGGAAGGGGAAGAGGGGAGGTCCATGCGCTTTGAAGGCAGGCTTGCGGCCGTTGCGGACGATGGCGGCCTCCGGTACGATCATGACGGTCTGCATGTCGGCGGGGCGACGGGGGTAACGCTTTTTTTCAGCGCGGCTACGGGGTTTAACGGCTTTGACCGCAACCCGCGGAAGGAAGGCAAGGACGCGGGCCTGGCGGCCGAGTCGTATTTGTCTGCGGCACTTCGGCGGTCCTATGCCGAGCTTCGGGAACGCCACGTACAGGATTACAGAAGCCTGTTCGATCGTGTAAAGATCCGCCTTGGGGACCGGCGGAGCCCGGACGGCATGGCGACCGATGCCAGGATTGAGCAGTATGGTGCAAGCGACCCGGAGCTGGTCGAACTTCTCTTCCAATACGGGCGCTATTTGATGATTGCGAGCTCGCGGCCCGGCACGCAGCCGGCAAATCTGCAGGGAATCTGGAACCGGGAGACGCGTCCTCCGTGGAGCAGCAATTATACACTCAATATCAACACCGAGATGAACTACTGGCCGGCGGAAACTTGCAACCTTGCCGAATGCCATGAGCCTCTTCTCGAATTTATCGGCCATTTGTCCGTCACCGGCGCGAGAACGGCGAAGACCAACTACGGTGCTGGCGGCTGGACGGCCCACCATAATGCGGATATTTGGGCGCAGAGCGCTCCGGTCGGCGACTACGGGCACGGCGACCCGGTTTGGGCTTTCTGGCCGATGGCGGGCGCCTGGCTCAGTCAGCATCTGTGGGAGCATTATGCATTCGGCCGCGATGTGGGCTTCCTGCGGGACAAGGCCTACCCGGTCATGAAGGAGGCGGCTCTATTTTGCCTGGACTGGCTGATCGAGAACGAAGAGGGCTATCTTGTGACGAAGCCGTCCACCTCACCGGAGCATAAATTCAAGGACGAGAGCGGCCGGCTGGCCGGCGTCAGCACGGCTTCCACCATGGACCTCGCCTTAATTTGGGACTTGTTTACGAACTGCTGCGAGGCGGCGGACATCCTTCAGCTGGATCCCGGCTTCAAGGAACGACTGCTGACGGCGAAAGAGCGGTCGCTTCCGCTGCAGATCGGCCGTTACGGGCAGCTGCAGGAATGGTACCGGGATTTTGAGGATCAGGACGTGCATCACCGCCATGTATCCCATCTGTTCGGCGTATATCCGGGCCGTCAGCTGAACGACGAGGACACGCCGGCGCTGTTTGCGGCGGCGCGGACTTCACTCGAACGTCGCGGCGACGGAGGGACGGGATGGAGCCTTGGTTGGAAGATTTCGCTGTGGGCCCGGTTCGGAGACGGGAACCGGGCGTGGGGGCTTATTTCGAACCTGCTGCGCCTGGTCAAACCGGATGCTTCGGGTATGAATGCGGGGGCGTGTATGCCAACCTGTTCGATGCGCACCCGCCGTTCCAAATTGACGGCAATTTCGCCGCTACGGCGGGAATCGCCGAAATGCTGCTGCAGTCGCACCGGGGCTTCCTTCACCTGTTGCCGGCGCTTCCGGAAGCATGGAGCTCCGGCAGTGTAAGCGGTTTGCGGGCCCGCGGGGGATTCACCGTCAGCCTGGAATGGAAGGAAGGCAAGCTTGCTGCGGCGGAGATCGCTTCGGCTCTCGGAGGGCCATGCAGCATCTGCGTGCAATCGCCGGTTACACTGGTCGCGGAGGACGGCAGTGTTCCGCCTTATGAAGAGGGCGCACGGCCGGGACAGCTTACGTTCCAATCCGAGCCTGGCGCTGTTTATAGACTCACATCGGTCAAATCGTTGGTGTGATAGACATGGTCTGGAGGATGGTTATGTTAATCAAAGACGGGATCGGGTTTCATAATGTCGAGGAACTGGTTTGGGAGGAGAAGGCGGGCGGCTGGGCGATGAGCCGGGTGCCGGCCGCCGTTCGTGCCGCGCTCAACGAGCCGGCCAGGGCTCACCGTTCGATCAATCCTTGCGGCTGCGAGCTCCGCTTTAATCTGCACAGCGAGGAAGCTGTGATTGTTCTGCGCCGGGACGATGCCGCGAATGCGGCTCCGCAGGCGGTCGCCGAAGTGTTTTTTGGCGCGTTTCAGGGCCCGTACGGGCAAACCCCGGCCATCGTCGGCACAGAGCCGACCGAGATTACGGTACGCAAGAGACATATACAGCACTGGCCGGTCTATCCGCAGGAGATGCCGGTTCTTTTGACCCGCAACTGGTGAAGGATCATTTTGCCATACGACTGGAAAGCGTATTATATCGGGGTGAAAGGGGAGGTCTCGCCGCCCAGGCCGGAACAAATGCCTTCCCGACGTTATCTTGCTTACGGTTCATCCATCACGCATGGGGGCGATGCGGTCAGACCGACGGGCACATATGCGATGGGCATCGCCCGGGCGCTGGGCTGTGATCTGATCAACCTGGGCTTTGCCGGGAGCGCGCAGATGGATATAGCTCTTGCACATTATATCGCCAATCGGGAGGATTGGGATTTTGCAACCATCGAAATGGGGATTAACGTCATTGACAGCTGGGATACGGCCACCTTCGCAGGCAAGGTCGGCGACTTTCTGACGGTGCTGGCCTCCCGCCGCCCGGACCGCTGGCTGTTTATTACGGATTTGTATTTAAACCGGAGAGACTTTGATGGAAGCGGGAAGGTGAAGGAATACAGGGAAGCGGTGCAGCGTGCCGTCCACAACCTGGCGTTCCGCCGCGCCGTTTATATCCCGGGAACCCGGATCGTTCGGTCGGCCCCCGAGCTGACTTCGGACCTTGTGCACCCTTCCGCCGCCGGGCATGAAGCGATGGCGGCAAGGTGGGTCCGGGAGATCGAGAGCAGGCTCAACGGGGAAGCCTGATAAGAACTCGGTGAGCGCCTTTTTTTAAGTGAGGTGTAGGGTTGAGAAGGGGTTTGCAAGCTATCGTCATCTTCTTATTCTTGGTCGCTTGCACGAAGGAAGATCAAGATCCAATGGTTCGTGCTTATAAGGCTAAGATGAATCAAGGAGTAAATATATGGAGTACGGTTGACTATGACATTGTAAGGGATAAGCAATATATCAACCGGTTTAATGGTGCGGCTCATTCGTTGGAGACACCGATAATGATTCGGATTTTTGTCGGGGTGGAGAACAAAGGGAGCCGACCGGCGCAGTCTATCCAGATCAGATTAAGTGAATCCGAGCCTGTTGGCTATAAATATTCAACCACCTTTGGCGGGGGATATACGGGGCGTTCGATAAAGGGAAAACTATGGATTATTACTCCCTTTACACATTTGAGCGCGAAGAGGATCTCAACTCTTTCATTAAGCAAGTAACCGCTAGCGTGACTTGGGTTGAAAATGGGGAGAACAAGGAGATGAAGCTCAATCTGCCGGCTAAACCGGGTCAAGGAAATTTATAACAATTGTGTAACATTCCAATGTTTGGAAACGTCTGTGAAAAGTGGAGTAAGTGCTTGAATTACGTTTCCGGGGGTGTTATCACTGCTGAAGATCATTCATAATGGCTTGTCCATCGTTGTTATTGGTATAGCCGTCTATAGTTTGTTGACTAGAAGCTTTGAATTGATGCCATTCCTATTGCTGTTTTTAGGTTTATTTATGTTGGTGTCGGGGGTCTCGCAGCTCCAAGGTAACGGTAAAAGAGTCTGGGGATACGCTAGCATTGCTGCGTCTTTATTTATTTTTTACGCTTCGATCCAAGGCTTCATGCTGAAGTAATCTTTAGCCCCTCTAAACCCAAACCTTCAACCATGTGGGAAGTTTTTGGATAAAATTCACTTCCTTTACAGCCGTACCCTGTCACTTGCTTCAAAGTTATATAATAAAGGGGTAAGCTGAAAATTAAGGGAGGGCGAAATCATGAAACTGGGCCATCTTAATTTAACGGTTCCCGATGTGCAGGCGACCAAGGCGTTTTTGGAAACTTATTTTGGCTTGACGAGTATGGCAGGTGACCGTAACGGGTTTGCCGTACTGTTCGATCAGGACGGGTTCGTATTGACCCTAATGAAGGGGAGCGAGATTCGTTACCCCAAGACCTTCCATATCGGGTTTCCTCAGAAGAACGAAGCTGAGGTGGATCGGATGAATCAGCGGTTCAAAGAGGACGGCTATGATGTAAAGCCGCCGGTCCATTCGCATGCGTATACTTTTTATGTGGAGGCGCCCGGGGGATTTCAAGTCGAAGTGATGTGCTGACAAAATAATTCCCCGATAAAGGAGACAGCCCGTACTTATGACCATAACCAAAAAAGCGGTCGTTATCGGAGCTACCGGAACCATTGGCCGTGCAGTTGCCGATGCGCTTGAAGCAAGAAACTATGAAGTGGTCCGTGCGTCGCGCAATGGAGACGTTCAGGTAGACCTGGAAGCCCCGGCTTCGATTGATGCGCTCTTTGCGAGAGTGGATGCCATCGATGCCGTTGTCGTTACGGCCGGAAGCGGCAGGCTTACGCCACTGGAGCAGGTTTCGGAAGAAGAATTTGTGTACGGCATGAAGAGCAAGGTACTGGGTCAGGTTCATCTCCTGCGCCGTGCAGCGGATCATTTGCGGGACGGGGGATCCATTACCATCACAGGCGGGAATATGTTTGAGCACCTTATTCCCGGGAGCGCGGTAAGCGCCTTTGTCAACAACGGGCTGGAAGGCTTCGTTCGTGCGGCGACCGGTGGAAATGTCGCGCGGAATTCGGGTAAATATTGTCAGCCCGGGGTGGGTTAAGGAAACGCTGGAGAGCCTGGGAACAGAGCTAATAACAAGTCTGGGACTCGGGAACGTCACTGGAACCGCGACCAGTGACGTGGCGCAGGCTTATGTTCAAGCTATCGAAGGAACCATGACGGGGCAGACGATCGTGCCTTAGGTTGGGAGCGGTTAAAAAGGGAGCAGCGGCGCCGGGGAGATCATCCCTGTTCGCCGCTGTTTTTTACTCCCCTCCCCAAATGCTCACGGTCGCCGTTCTTGTAAGCTCTCGGACTCACCCCGAACCGTTTGCGGAAAAGTCCGGCAAAATGGTTATAGTTTTGAAACCCCACGTCATAGGCGACCTCCGACGGCCCGCGTTCCGTATGCTCCAGCAGCAACGCGGCCTGGTCCAGCCGCATCCGGTTCAGTGATTCGACAATCGAGCAACCGACGGTTTCCTTGAACAGATGGGACAGCCGGGATGGGGATAAGCCGACCTCTCTCGCCAAATCGGCGACGAGAAAAGGCTTTTTCATCTGCGTGGACAAGAGATGCAGGGCCTGTTCGATCCGCGGGTCCATGCGGTGGCTCCGGCGCTGGTTCAGCAGCAGAATTTCGCGTAACGAATGAAGGCAGAGCTCTTGCCAATACGGTCCCCGTTCCTGGGCGTCGGCGATCACCCGCTTGAACGCGCGGTACATCCTTTTTCTCATATACATATTGTCGACGGGAAAGACGGCGCATTCCTCGGCGAAATCGAACCGGGGCTCCAAGAGCTCCGGCGAGAAATGAGCCCAAACAAAGTTCCACCGCTGCCCCCGGCTTGTTCCGTACTGGTGCGGGACGCCTTTCAGGATCGTAAGATCCCCGGCACGGCAAATCCGCTTCCGCCCGTTCGTGATGAAATAGCCTTCGCCTCCTAAAGTCAGGGTGATCAAACAATCCCTCATGCCGCCCGGACGTTTGACACTGTAGGAATCGCCTTCGTCAAAATGCCCCGCCACGATCACCCCCGGCACCGGCTGGCCGTATGTCCCCGGAACGTTAATATGCTTCATTGCCGCTCTCCTTCCTATATGCCGAGCCTTCGAATGTATATCTGTAGCATATTACAAATAGTTACTTGTGCCAATAGTGAAGAAAATAGCAGAATCGATGCAGTAAGTTAGCGCGATTGTTACTTCCGGCGAGGGGCCTGACGCAGTAAGATGATTCCATAAGCTTGATCGTAAGACCACAGCATGCGGCTTATGAAAAAGCGGAACAAGAGGAGGAACGGCCATGGCAAACGTACTGCGCATCCTGACGCCGGAGCAGAAGAGGCATTTTGACACGGAAGGGTATTTGATCGTAAAAGGATTGTTTAGTACGGAGGAATTGGAGGAGATCGGACGGACGTTTGAGGAGATCAGCCATCAAACGATCCCGGGGCATTTCATGCCCGATCTAAGCATGCCGGTGACGGACCCGCTGAAGCGTTACCCGCGGGTGATGCATCCGCACCGCTTCAATGAGACGGCCAAGCGGTATCTGCTGCATGCACCGGTTCTGGATGTGCTTAGGGATCTGTACGAAGAAGAGCCGCTTGCGGCCCAGAGCATGTTCTACTATAAGCCGCCGGGCTCGCGGGGTCAGGCGCTGCATCAGGATAATTTCTACCTCAAGGTGGAGCCCGGCAACTGTATTGCGGCATGGACGGCCGTCGATCCGGCCGATGAGGATAACGGAGGTCTGCTCGTGGTGCCGAAGACGAACGATTACGACATCGTCTGTCCCGAGGAGGCCGATGCGAAGGAATCGTTCACGACGCACCTCGTGAAGCCGCCGAAAGACAGGCAGGTCATTCCGGCGGTGATGGATCGAGGGGACGTGCTGTTCTTTAACGGCAATTTGATCCACGGTTCGTATCGGAACAGAACGAAGGACCGGTTTCGCCGGGCGTTCATCTGCCATTACGCCAACGCCTCCGCCGCTCGCATCGGCACACATTACCGGCCATTATTTCGGGCCGACGGCACCCCGGTAGACCTCGAGGCCAATCCCGACGGCGGGCCCTGCGGAACGGAGTATGCCGATTTGTATCCGCATTGATGCGGGGAGAAAAGGAGCGGATTCCGATGGAGTATGGACACAATGAACCGCCACAGCCGAAGCCGGTGCTGGCCGTATACCAGGCGATTTGGGCGCTGGACCGTTACACGGGCGAAGGCCGGGAATGGACGCTGGAGGAGAAGCTCGAGCGGATCGCCGCGGCCGGCTTCCAGGGCGTGTTCGGCCGTCTGCCGGAGCCGGGGATGGAGGAGCGCTGGCGTCGATTGCAGGCGAAGCACGGGCTGGCCTTCGGGGTGGAGAGCTTCCCGATGGACGTCAGCGATTTCCGGCCATTTCTCGAACGGGCCAAAGCGTTCGATGTTGCCTATGTGAACGCGCAGGTGGGCACCGGCTTTCTGGTCGGAGAGAGGGCGGTGGATACGCTGGCCGGGCTGATGGAGGAAGCGGAACGGAGCGGATTTCCGTTCTACGTGGAGACCCACAGGGGACGGGTGACGCAGGATTTGCTGCGGACCGCGGATTATGTGAGGCAGCTGCCCGGGCTTCGGCTCACGATCGACTTCTCCCATTACGTGCTTGCCGGTGAGCTAACGGCCCCGAGCGAAGAAGCCGAGCCTTATTTTGACGAGCTTCTGCAGCGGACCTCCTCCATCCACGGGAGAGTGAGCAACGGCGAGCAAATCCAAATCGATATCGGAGCAGGCGATCATCCGAAGGCGGAGCCGTTCAAGCGCTGGTGGGAAAAGGGGATGCGCTACTGGTACGCTCAGGCGAAGCCAGGAGAGGTGCTGCCCTTCGTGTGCGAAATCGGCCGCCATTACGCCATCACCCGCAGGCGGACTGCCGAGCGAAGACTCGGCGGAAGAGCTGTCCGACCGCTGGGAGCAGTCGCTTGTGATGAAACGGGTGGCGGAGGAAGCCTGGAGCAGAGCGGTGGGCGGACAGCAGGGATAAGGCGCAAGCGGAGCCGGAAGCCGGGGCGTTCGCAGTAAGAACAACGACAGCAGAATGTGAACTTACGGCAAAGAGGAAGGGAGGAGCCCATTAGGAGCTCCTCTTTTTCTGCGGAAGGGCCGCCAGGCTAAGCACTAGCAATGAAAAGCATTGTTACATACCGGCGAATGCTTGGAAAACGAGTAAAGCCGATGAAAACATCGATAGTTTTACACATTTTTTTATGAGCCGGCGGGGCCGAACGAAGCAACCACTTCTTCAATAGTAATGTCCTGCTCGCCCCTGTAATAGTTAGCGACGTCATCCTGCAGTTCCTTGATTCGCGGGTCACGTATAAATGTGTCCAAGGCTTCTTTGGTTTCAAAGTATAGTTGAAAAATAAACGAATACGGTGATTCAGCGCCGGCGGCGGTGGATAGGACCTTCTTCACTTCATATTTGACGGCCCCCATCTCCAGAACGGTTTTCTTCGAAAGTAGGGGAAGATGCGTGCCCAAATAATAGGCCTCGTCGAACGGAATGTCTTTTCTATAGCCGAAGGTAAGTATGATCATGGGTTGCCAGCTCCTTTAGGAATGATGACGTTAGTATAAAGGCTGACATTAATGGCAGAGTCAATCTATATTTTGTTGTAAAATAATTAGCTTGCTAACATTTCTTGATGGTGGTATGATAACGACATACAGAAGAATGGGTGGTTTTTCCAAATGAATTTGTTCGAAAGTCCCGGGTTCCTCATTAACCGGTTAGCCCATCTCATGGCCAATGAACTGGATGCGAGACTGAAAAAGCACGGGGTTACCATCTCGCAGTGGGCGGTGCTTTCTTTGCTAAACGAAAGAGAAGGGGTGCCACAGGTGGAAATCCAGCAGAAGCTCGGTATTGAAGGTGCCACGGTCACCGGATTATTGCAGCGGATGGAGAAGTCGGGGTTCATTCGGCGCGATGCCGATTTACAGGACCGGAGGGTGCAGCGGGTATTTATGACCGATCTGAGCCGGTCGCTGACGGATCTTTTAACCGCCGAGGCTGAGGCTGTGAACGAAAAAACGCTGCAGGGATTTACTTCCGATGAAAAAGCTTTTTTCCTGCGGATGGTAGTAAGAGCGATGCAGAACTATTAGTTCTGTTTCGGTTATATAGTTAGCATGCAAATTAAAATCAAAGGATGAAGGAGGCATTTTCTATGAGGATTTCCAAAGGTATTGAGATGCTTGAGCTTGAGGGGAGGCGTTCGGGAGGCGGATTACCCTGAATCCGACTTTGATTTGGGATGAAGAGACGGCCGTATTAATCGACGCAGGCATGCCGGGGATGGCCGGGCAAATCCGTGAGGCGATGAGCCGGGCGGGGGTGCCTTTCGATCGGCTGAAGGCCGTCATCTTGACGCATCAGGATATCGATCATATCGGGAGTCTTCCTGAAATACTGGAGGAGGCGGGCGAGAGGATTGAAGTTTATGCGCATGAGCTGGATCAACCGTACATTGAGGGGGACCTGCCGCTCATCAAAACGGACCTCAGCCGTATAGGCAAAGGCTTGGAAGCTCTTCCGGAGAAGGTAAAGAATAGCATAATCGCATTGTGCGAGAATCCTCCGAAGGCGAAAGTCAACCATGTGCTGGAGCATGGCCAAGTACTGCCTTTCTGCGGAGGTGTCCAGGTGCTGTTCACACCGGGGCATACTCCGGGACATATCAGTCTTTATTTGCAGCGAAGTAAAACGCTGATTGCCGGAGATGCCATAGAAGCTGTGAATGGCAGTCTGAAGGCCCCCCATCCCCATAACACGCCGGATATGGAAACGGCTCTTCGTTCTCTGGAGCAGCTTAGGGAATTGGAGGTCGATTTGGTGATCTGCTATCACGGGGAGTGTGCAGGGGGGATATTTCATCCCAGCTGCAGAAACTGTTGGAACACACCGGCGAAACCGATAACGGAAACCGGCATTGAGCCGTTGAAAGCGGCGGTACAAAATTCCCCATAGCTTGGGGAATTTTTTTTAACATTAAAGAATTTTTAAGTTTGCTAAAGCAATAAAGCGGACTGCAAAATTCTTTACTAAGAAAAAACTTCCGCTTAAAACGGTCTGGCATCTTTGAAAGGACTCCGATAAGGAGTTTTTCTTATACACTCATAAAAATGATGGTTGACAAAAACAGGGAAGTGTTCTAATCTGTTATTGACTGAATGAATCAATCTAAAATCATTTAGAATCGGAACTGAAAGGAGAAGTGAACCGCCGGCGGTCTCAACAAAGGTTGAATGGAATAACTCAAATTTTTTTGCTTTAATATTGACCGATTAGATCAATCAAAAATTTGCTGAACAATTAAATTTTTAAATACTATAAAATTAGAGGAGCGATGAACATGAGCATGGAGCAAAAATGGGAAAAGGCAGTTATCATTGGAGGAAGTATGGCGGGTCTGATGACCGCCCGGGTGCTGTCCGACTATTATGAAGAAGTCGTTATTGTGGAGAAGGACGACTTACCCGATCAGCCGGAGGACCGGGCAGGCACGCCGCATGCTTTTCACCCCCACCGGTTCACCCTGCGCGGCAAGACGATTACAGACCGCCTCTTTCCGGGCTTCGAGGACGATTTATTGGCCCTTGGAGCTCCCTCGTCGCAGAATAAGACCGTTCATAACATGAATCAATACGGCAGCATGGTGGGGCCTTATCCGCGGAAGGATGTCAAGTTCAGCCGGGCCGCGCTGGAATGGGTCATTCGCGAGCGGGTGAAGAAGATTCCGGGCGTTCGTTTCATTACGAGGCATGAGGTTCTCCGCTTAATAACAGCACCGGATCAAAAGGCCGTTATCGGGGTTCAAATGAAGGAGCACGGCTCGCACGGTCAGCAGCAGGAGCTTGCAGCCGACCTGGTCGTCGATACGAGCGGACGGGGCTCCAAACTGGCGCATTGGCTGGAAGACATGGGTCTTGAAGTTCCGGCTCCGGACCTGCTGAAGGCGGATATTGGATACGCCACCCGTCGGTATAAGGTTCCTGCCCATATGACCCATATCGTGCAGGAGTGGGATGTCATTAACATTACGGGGCAAACCGGCTAACGGAGCGATGGGAGGCGTCTTCTCTTTTATTGAAAATGAAGTGGCGGAAGTGCTGCTGTACCGTCCCGGCGGTCACTATCCTCCTACGAATGCCGAAGCCTTCGAACGGGCGGTTGCCGGGCTCCCGACATCGCTTATCGCGGATATAGTACGGGATCTGGAACCGATCACCGCACCGAAAGGCTTCCGTGTGCCGGAATTATACCGCCGCCATTATGAGCGAGTGACCGATTGGCCTTCCGGGCTTCTCGTACTGGGAGACGCCTGCTGCATTTATGATCCGATCTTCGGTCAAGGCATGACGGTTGCGGTAAGCGAAGCGGAGATCCTGCAATCCTGTTTGGAGGAACAGCGCAGGAACCCTAGGCCCCATTGGGAGCGGAAAGTACTTCGTGACATGCAGAATGTGATGGAGCTGGCCTGGTGGCTGAACTGCGCGAATGACCTGCAGTGGGAAGGCGTCGAATATGCCGGCTCCGATGAGCTTGCAGGCATCCGCTTTGCTCAGCGCTTTTTGGATGTCTATCTGAAACAGGCGATGACGGAGAAGGACTTCAAGCGTTTCGGACTGTATTGGGCGGTCAATACGTTATCCTTATCCCCGCGTGAAATCATGAACCCGGACATGATCTCAAGCGTTCTTGCCCAAGCAACGGAAGAGGAAAAGCAGCGGCTGACTGAACTTCTTGAAGAAGGGCGGGAAGAGCTTGATGCGTTCCTGGGGCGGGTCGATGCTTGCTTTGCGCAAAGTTCGCTCGCTTAAATGTTGACTGATTTATTCAATCTACATTACTCCATCTTATTGATTGCTGAATGAAAATAGAGTATTGTTGTTAACAAGAGAGCAGCAGCAGCGAACGTTCAGAAATAAAGATGCAAAGGGAATGAGGGCCTGTGGCGCCATTAAACGACGAACAATTGAATCAGATTCGCGATGAACGCAGGGAGCAAATTATGGCGGCGGCGCTGAAGGTCTTTGCCCGGCGGGGATCATCGGAACGAAAATGAGCATGATCGCCGATGCCGCCGGCATCAGCCACGGCCTTCTCTACCACTACTTCAAGTCGAAAGAGGAGCTGTTCACCACACTCGTTCAGGGGGCTATGGTGGAATCGATATCCGCGATGAAAGACATCTACCGTCTGCCGGGTTCACCGATTGAAAAGATCCGAGCCCTGACCGCGGACATTCTTGACGAGAAAGGCGCACCCTACTTCATGCTGATTCATCAGGCACGTACATCGGACGGCGTCCCCGAGAAGGTGAAGCGGCTCATCGAGGAGTATCCGATGCAGACCTTCGTAGATCATCTTCTTCCCGTATTTGAGGAAGGGCAGAAGGCGGGGAAGTGGCGGAGGGCGATCCGTGGGAACTGATTGCCTGCTATTTAACGGTTCTTTCCGGGATTATGGTGCTGAGCTCGCAGGGGGCGGAGGCTACCGGATTCCGGATGCCGGAGTGCTGCTGAGAATTGTAGCCGGCCCCGGGTATAAGGTTTGAGCGATATAAGTTGACCGAAAGAGGCAACCCTATCGGACAAACGGACTTTGCCGGCCGCTCTACTCATTGAGGGCCGGCTTTTGTATTTTAAATATCCATACCTATTGGCAAATAAACGGAAAATCTCGTACCTTCGTCAGGCTGGCTAGCAACGCGGATGAAACCGCCGTGCGCTCTGACAAAATGATGGGCGATTGATAATCCGAGCCCCGTTCCGCCGGCATGCCGCGAACGAGCCTTTTCCACCCGATAGAAACGGTCGAACAAGTGAGGAAGCTCTTCCGCCGGAATACCGATGCCGGTGTCTATAATCGAGACACAGGCGTAGGCCGCATTCCGTTCCATGACCCGGTCTTCAATTACAACCGAAATCTTCCCACCTTCGGGCGTGTAACGGATGGCGTTGGTCAACAAATTGATGAAAACCTGCGTGATCCTTCTTGCGTCAGCCATCACCATCACCGGCCTCGTGTTTATAGAGAGGTGAATGACCTGTCCGTTCTCCTCCGCCTCCATCTTCACATCATCCACGATTTGTTCAAGTCTCGCCGCCAGATCGAGTGATTTGCGATCCAATATGAGCCGGTCCGCCTCGGCCAATGACAAGTTATGCAGATCCTCTACGAGCAGGCTCAAGCGGATCACTTCGTCATGAAGTCTAAGCAGCATTTCCGGGGGGACGTTTTGGCCGGCTTGTTGAGCGTTTTCCAATTTCAGCTGCATGATGGATAGCGGGGTTCGAAGCTCGTGAGCGACATCAGCTACCAGCCGCCTGCGGGCGTCTTCAGCTTCCCGCAGGCGAAGCGTCATATCGTTGAATGTCCGGATGACTTTACCGTATTCGTCCTTCGATGGTACAGGAACATTTACGTCCAGATCCCCCCGTGCAACGCGTTCGATCGCTTCCATGAGTTTTTTAAGCGGGAGCGTCAGCACCCCCGAAATCCATAAACTGAAGAACAATCCGGTCGCTACGAAAAAGACCCCTTTTCCAAGCCCGATCAGCTTCATCTTGTTGGTAACATAAGTTTTCAAAATCTCGATTTGTTCCCCGGGCGTTGCGTTCAAGTAAGAGGTATTGATCTCTTCCTTACGAAATTGATCGAACACAAAATTGATGTAGACCTGATTGGTTACGGCATGAGAGACGCCGATGATTAGAACGAGAAGTCCCATAAAGGCAAATATTTTTTGGCGTACCGTCATCGTCATGATTGTTCACCGAAGCGGTATCCGAAACCGTATACTGTTTGAATATATCGGGGATTGGCCGTATCATCCTCCAGCTTGCGGCGGAGATTTCGAATATGCGAATCCATTGTCCGTTCATATCCCGTATACTCGTCCTCGAGTGCGGCCTTTAATAATTGCAGGCGGCTAAAGACGATTCCGGGACGCGCCGCCAACGTGTACAAAATTTTGAATTCGGTCGGTGTTAATTGGATTTCCCGCCCGTCTTTGAGTACCTGACATTTGGCCTCGGATATGATCAAGTTATCTCTTTCCAGGAACGTCAACCTGTCTTCAGGTCCACGCAGGCGGCGAAGCAAAGCTCGAATGCGCGAAGCGAGCTCCCGCAAGCTGAACGGCTTCGTCAAGTAATCATCCGCGCCGATTTCGAGACCCACGATTTTATCCGATTCTTCCGATCGGGCCGTGACCATAATAATGCCGCAATGCGAGGTTTGCCTTAGTTCGCGGCATACGTCGATGCCGCTTTTCCCCGGGAGCATCCAATCGAGCACGACAAGATCAGGCCGTTCGGACCGGGCTACCGTTAGCGCTTCCATGCCGGTACGTGCGGTCAATACCCGGAACCCTTCACGCCCCAGATAGGTCTGCATCTCCTCAAGCAAGCCCGGTTCGTCCTCCACCAGCAACAATTTCGGTTCCATTTCAATCCCATCTTTCCTGTTGGTCTGCTTCCATCGACGAAGATATACCGCTTAACGAAATTATACCGTGATTTAACAGGTTCTTGAAGGAATCCATGCAAAGAGAGGAAGATCTGCATAAGTTCTCGACATTTGTTGTGTACACTGGCTGTGAAAGGAGAGATACAGCCGCGAAGAACAAGAAAGAACGATGGAACGGGAAGCCAAGTTAAAGTGGAAATGGAGAGATGGATATGGGTGCATGGGAATACTTCACACCGCAGCAAAGAGGCAAAGATGATGAAGAAGATGGAGCAATTTACCACCGAACAACTAAAGGCTTTTAGAAAAGAATCGAATGAGTTGATAAACAGGTTGAGCCTGGGACTGGAACAGGGTTTACCTCCTGAAAACGAGGAGATCATCTCATTAGCCAAACGGCTTGAGGAGTTACAGAACCTATTTAACGACAAGGATCCTGAAGTCGAGCAGGCGATTGAACGATTCCATATGGAAAGCCCGGCGGAGCGGGATCATGGGATCGATTTGAAGCTCTATCGATATATTCAAAAAGCCAAGTCTTGCACATAAAAAATCTTATTTTATCGAAAGCGAGGACTAAAGGATGAGCAAACTTGTCCACAAACCGTAATGAACCAAATGTAGAGGGGCGTACAGTGGAAAAACCTACTCAATCCCCGTTCGTAGTCGGAATGCGCCGGGTCTTTAAAGCCATGGTATGGATATTTGCGATTGGCATCTTGGTCCAGGTGTTTCTTGCCGGTCTCGCCCTGTTTTGGAACCCGGCCCAATGGGCCAGTCATATGGGCTTCTCAAGAATTCTGATCATGATCCCGGTCTTGATGCTCGTGGTTTCTTTCGTCGCACGGTCGCCGCTTTCTCTTCGTCTGCGTAGCGGAGGTTTGATTGGCATCGTCATTTTGTTAGCGGTTAGTGCCCATTTACCGGCGGCGATCGGATATTTATCTGCTCTTCATCCGGTAATTGCCATCCTGCTGCTCGTGGAAACCTTGTCCATCGTTCGGAAAACGCAGTAAAGAAGCGGGCAATCTTCAATCGGAGTGGAGGAAAGGATGCCTCTTACGATATTCGATTATACGTTGTTCTTATTATTACTGATCATTTCCGGCGTATCGCTTAACTTCGTTGCCAATGCGGATGCAAAAGGAAAGCAAAGGTTTCGAACGAAAATCATTGCACTATATGGAATAACGGGCATGGTCGTTCTTTTGATTTTTGTCCAGCGATTGTAACTGGAATGGAGGTAGCGTTTTGAAAATTACGGTAATAGGTGCCACGGGCCGTACCGGTATGCATGTTCTCGAACAGGGGATAGGCCGCGGACATGAACTCACGGCATTTACACGAAGACCGCAAATGTTGGAAAAGGTTTCCGGTTTGAAAAAAATAGTCACAGGGGACGCCCTCCATGTATCCGATTTAAAACAAGCCATCGAAAATCAGGATGCGGTGATTGCGATTGTGGGAGACCGGCGGGTTCCGGTAGCGGCTGAAATTACCGGGTACCTCATACAAGCTATGTATGAAACAGGTGTGCAGCGCCTGGTTTGTGTGAGTTCTTACTTGTTGGGTTCAACGCGCCCAAGGGTGATCACCCCATTGTTCCAATGGCTCTTGCGTCATTCTTTGGCGGACCGGTTATCCGCGGATCAAATCATTCAGTCCAGCAAGACGGACTGGACGATTGTACGCGCTACAAGACTGCATGATAAACCGGCAACCGGACATGTACGGCTTCAAGCGGGCGGGCACGAGTTCGAATCCGGCCCTTACGAAATTTGCAGAGCGGACCTGGCTTCCGTCCTTCTCGATACAGCGGCAAATCAAGACGCAATCAAATCTATTATTAACGTGTCATGGGGACGGAACAAGTGACTTCAACCATTATAAAAAGAAGGTGGTAACTATCATGTCAGATCCTATGATGAAAGCTGTTCTTGTCCATGAATACGGCGGTCCGAATGTTTTGGAGATAGAAAACGTAAATCGGCCGAATCCTCAAGCGGGCGAGGTACTTGTCCGCATTATTTGTGCAGCGGTCATTCCGCTTGATTGGAGGATTCGAAAAGGATTAATGAAAAATATATTCTCAAACACATTCCCCTATATCCCGGGAATAGCCGCTTCCGGAATCGTCGAGTCCGTGGGTGCGGGGTAACCGAATTTCAAGCAGGAGACCGCGTTTTTGGAGCATTGAATGGGGCTTACGCTGAGTACGGTATTGCTGCAATTCATAATAAAGCGAATCCCAACCGGTTCCTTGCACATATGCCCGAAACTCTGGATTTTGAAAGAGCGGCGCGATCTGGGGAGGGGCGGATACGGCCTGGAAAGCTCTATTTAGCGAAGGGGAGCTGGAAGCCGGCCAAACGGTGCTCATTCATGCCGCGACCGGTGGAGTCGGGCAATTCGCCGTTCAGCTGGCCAAATGGAGAGGAGCAACGGTTATCGGCACGGCGTCAACAGCTAATCTGGATTTTGTAAAGTCGCTGGGAGCGGATCAAGTCATTGATTATACCGTGACGCCGTTTGAAGAAGTCGTTAAACCTGTTAATCTTGTCGTCGATTGTGTCGGAGGAGATACACAGAACAGGTCATGGCCTGTTTTAAAACGAGGCGGAATTCTGGTTGCTTTGGCAGGGCCGCCCTCATTCGATAAAGCCAAAGAGCACGGCGTCACAGCCAAATTCAACTCAAAAATTCCGACTTACGAGAATGTGCAGACGATCGCTCAACTCATTGCCGATGGGACGATAAAAGCGGAGATGGATCATATCTATCCTCTAGACGAAGTAAGGCGGGCCCATGATAAGAGCGAGACCAGACACGGTCGCGGAAGAATTTTATTGAGTGTGAATTCGGTCTGACCAGCAAGGTACTCCGCCGCCGGGCTTACAAGAAAAGAAGAGGAAACGGTGATCATGCGAAAACGTTCGAAAATGCTGCTTAACATAATAATGATTGTAATAGCGGTAGGCGGAGGAAGTGTCTATGCCCTGGCCAAGTCTTCCGTTCATCCCGCCAGCATGAATATGGGATCCATGGGCCATGAACCGGGTGGGATGGGGCATACGGGCAGCACGGATGGAATCCGTGTGGATACATTGAGAGAATCGGCATCGGATGCCCCGGTTAGAACCATTGAATTGACGGCTGAAGAGAAGGAACTGGATATTGGGGATGGGAAAAGGATAAATGCCTGGACCTTTAACGGAACAGCGCCCGGGCCGGAGATTCGGGTGCAAGAGGGGACCGGCTGATCGTCCATGTAAAAAATCAGCTTACGGCCGGGGTCACCATTCATTGGCATGGGGTGGAATTGCCGAATGCGGAGGATGGAGTTGCGGGCGTAACGCAGGATGCCATTCCCGCGGGTGGAGAATACACCTACAATTTTATTGCCCGGCATCCGGGAACCTATTGGTACCATTCCCACCAACAAAGCAGTATACAGACCGGTAAGGGGCTATTCGGCGCTCTTATCGTTGAACCGAAACAGAAAACGAATAAATACGATAGAGAGATCGTTTCCGTCCTGCACCAATGGGATGACAACACCTTTACTATAGACGGATCAAGCGCGGGACAGAGCTATGAGGCCAAACCCGGTGAGCTGGTACGGTCGCGTCTGATTAACAGCGGCGACTCCACCTACCGTATGGCATTGGTCGGTACCTCTTATCAAATTGTCGCTATGGATGCTTATGAGATCCATAAACCGACGGATCTGGACGGTCTTCCGTTTGCGATCGGTTCAGGGCAAAGATACGATTTGGAATTCAGAATGCCGGATAACGGCGCTGTTCAGTCGCTCAATGTGGACACACCTGTGAAATCATCGAATCCGGTCAAAAGATGGTTCTTCACCCCTTCATCCGAAGCGAAGAATCAGGCTTTGAAAGCGACGTTCGGCGACGGTGCCCGCCCTGCTGCCGATCTGCGTTCGTTGGCGCAAAAGCCCTTATTCGATATGAATACGTATGGAAGTCCGCTTCCAGGGGACCCGAATGTGCTTTCACTACATTCGAAATTCACAGCAGAACATTCGCTTACCTTAGGGAATAAACCCGGCTTTTTCAACGGCCGGTTTACGATGAGATTTACGATTAACGGCAAGACCTTCCCGGATACGCCCATGATCACAGTTAAGAAGGGAGACCTCGTAAAAATACATCTAAAGAACGAATCGGAGGTTGACGATCATCCTATGCATCTGCACGGACATTCCTTTCAGGTGATAGCGCATAACGGACGGCCGCTAACCGGCGCCCCATCACGTTAAGCACCATAACAGTTCCTCCGGATGAAAGCTATGATATCGCCTTTGTCGCGAGCAATCCCGGCATTTGGATGATCCACTGCCATATCCTCGGTCATGCGGCGAACGGAATGGATATGATGGTGAATTATGAAGGGATAACTACGCCTTTTAGCGTTGGGAAAGCTTCGGGCAATGTTCCGGATTGAAATGCACTTCATATGCTGACGGAGGACGCAAATCGTTATAACCGAAATGTCTCTTTACCTGATTCTGGGCATATTTTAAAATTCAGGTATATTCATCTTGGTATGGCTTGGATCAACCAAAGAGACAAGAGGTGAACCGATGAGTCCTGCAAATGCAACAAACAGCATTCAGATTGTAGAGTATGAACCGCGGTACGCCCAGGCTGTGGCCGACATGTGGAACTGCAGCCAGGAGAGCTGGGGCGGGAATAGCCGCATACGCACGGCGGAGAATGTAGCAAGGGAGCATGAGAATGCCGGCCATCTCAAAGTGTTCCTGGCTCTTCATGGGAATGAAGTCGTGGGCTACTGCAGCTTCTCTTATTACAGGCAGGACGAAGGGGCGCTGTTCGTGCCGCTCTTGAACGTGAGGCCCGATTTTCACGGCCATAAGATCGGGAAGGCGCTGATTCTGAAAGCCGTCGAAACGACGGTGGAGCTGGGGTGGCCGCGGCTCGATTTGTTCACTTGGGCGGGCAATACAAAGGCGGTTCCCATGTACAAGAAATGCGGCTTCTTCTGGGAGAAGAAAGACAACTCCGTGCATCTGATGAATTTCATTCCGACCGTACTGCAGACGGAAGCTCTGGCGCCTTACCTTGGGCGCATCGACTGGTATGCCGACAGCCTCCGCAGTCTGGATATTCAGCCGGACGGCCGGATGGAGAACGGCTTCGATTATTTCGAATACGCCTGGAGGAAAGACGGAACCTCGGCGCGGGTTGAATTCGAGAAGACGGGCAGAGGGATTCGCTTGATCGAGACGGACGATTATTCGATTCATACGGAAATCGACGGGCATGCTCTGGTCTTTGGAAGCGCTTATCCTGTCCGCTATATCATACGGAATAAGTCGGGGGCCCCGCTGGAATGCACGATTCGAGGAAGAGACGATATGAATTTGCAGTTCGAACTGAACCGGACCGTTCGCGTTCAGGATACCATGGTGGTGGAGGGCGAATTTTATATCGACCCGGTGTTCGAGGAACAGAGCGATTGGAAGACCCATCCTGCCGTAGTTTCCCAATGGACAATTAACGGAAAAGCGGCGGAATTCCGTACCGGCATAGCGCCGAAGTTCCCTGCCGGCATCGGGCTGGAAGTGAAGGGCCAAGAGCAGTACACGGGTGTTGCCGAAGAAGCCTTTCTCACCTTTGAGAATCATTATAAGGAAGCGGCGGAATTTGAGCTGAAGCTTCCGGCTTGCGATTTTGCGGACTTCGGTCTTTCCTTTGTTTCGGTCCGGATTCCGGCCCAAGGGAAGGCCGCGGTCAAGATTCCTTATACGCTCCGCCGGTTCGGGCTTTATTCCGTCGATGCGGAAATTAAGGCGATGCCGGATAACGGAGAGCCTATTTTGTTCACCCGCAGGCTGTACGGCGTCTTCAAAGGAAATACGGGCCGCTTCGGAGGAGAGATCGCCGATCACTGGATTGCCGTGAACGGGCCGTATACGGTCGGTCTGAACAAACGGAACAACGAATTGTGGACCTCTCACCTTCAGGGAGGACGACACACCTCTTGGTTCTTTCCGCGGCTTGGCAGGCCGTATTCCATCGAGTTTTCCAAGAAAAAGGCCGAGTCGGTCGATATCTATCCGGACGGCGATGCGATGGTGCTGGCGGCGGAGTACCGGCCGGAGGAGGCTCCCGGAATGGTTGTTACGGCGTTGACCCGGCTGAACGCAAACGGAATCGTGGAGCGGTATTTTGAAGTCCGCCATGATTCGGGGGCGCGATACCGGAGGACCTGTATTTGGCCGATGCGTTCGATCATGAAACGGACGGCCTCGTGCTTCCTTATGACGGCGATTACTATGATCTGAAGGACCGGTATGCCGCGGGTTACGACGACTGGGACATGGACCGGATGACGGAGAACTGGCTGTTCAGCCGCCATGCGAAACCGCCGCGCGGTTTCTGCTGGGACGCTTCCGCGAAGCTGGTGAAGCTGGACTGGCACTTCGGGATTGAGTATGCGCTTGGCCGTCCGAGCCCCGGGACAACAATTCGCACGGGGTCGTCTTTTCTTGCCATAGGCACGTATGCGGACTGGTGGGATTTCCGCTGCTTCGCACGGAAGCGGAGGGATCCGGTCAGGCCGCTGCTGCGGGACCATTGGGAATGGGGCCCGAGCGGAAGAAATCCGTTCGCGGGCAGCGCTTCGGAGTTGAAGCTCCGGCAGCACCGGAATCAGCCAATCGACGGGACGCTAACCGTCTCGCTCTCCGGCGGGAAGGCCGAACCCATCCGCACCTCATTTCATCGTGAGGAGCAGGTTTATGAAGCGGCCTTCGCCCTTCCGGAATCCGGTGGTTCGGGCAGGGTGGAGAAGGTACAGTTGATATTCGAAGCGGAGGATCTCCGGACGGAGCGCCGTACG
Organism: Paenibacillus sp. P25; assembly: GCA_024704175.1. Taxonomy (GTDB): domain Bacteria; phylum Bacillota; class Bacilli; order Paenibacillales; family NBRC-103111; genus Paenibacillus_G. Next base: position 4,914,979 of record CP085629.1, on the reverse strand, counting down.
GTTGTAATTCCCGTAACGGGGGCACCGGTGGAGCAGGAAGTGTGCAGGGAGGCGGCCGGCGAGAGGTACCGGTGCTCGAACGGTCCGCTTACGATAGAAGCTTCCCCGGCGTTCGGGGCAGTGCTCCATTCGCTCCGTTATAACGGGGAGGAGTGGCTGGACAGCTCCTTTCCCGAGCCGGGGCCGCGTTCGTGGTGGAATCCATGGCATGGAGGCATCTCCGCTTCAATCCCGAACTTGTCTCCGCTCAGCCGGCAGGAGGAGAGGCGGGATGCAGGATTCGTCTCGTTAAAGGATAACCGGAGCAATGAATGGACGGGAATTTCCCTGAACACGTATATCGAGAAGCATGAAAAATACCGCGGGATCCAGCTTAGCCTGTTCGCTCTGCTTCTTCCGGGAGCCCCGGTGCTCTGCTGCGTCACCCGTTTGACGAACCGGACGGGACTGGTTTACACTCATTTTAAGAGTACAATCGACAGTTTCTTCCACCCCGGCCGTTCCCTTCGGGAAGGATGGGCGGAAGCGGAGGACGAAGTCCGGTACCGCTGCGGCCAAGCAGGGGCGGACCTCGCCTCCGAAGGGATCATCCGGTTCGGCTCCGACCATCGTTCGGATATCCTCCATGCGGTAAGTCGGTATCCCGGAACGGATGCGTGGCTGTATACCAACAATCGGCTGATCCAATACGGCGTTACGCAGGGCCGTTCCATAGAGGATGGGGAATCCGTCTGGACCGCGCCCGTATTCTTCGCTTTTGCCGACCAACCGCTTTCTTACGATGAGTCGCGGGGACTTGCGGAGATTCGTTTTGACGATAACAGGGGGTAACCAATGCCGATTATCGACATTCATATTCATTTATCGGACATCGACAGCTTTCACCGGACGGCGAAGGAGCTATCGGGAGTAGATTATACTGCGGCCGGGCTGCAGCGGGAATTTGAGCGGAATGATGTCATCCTGGGGATCGGTATGGGCGTGCAGGAGACGGTCCAAGGGGCTTTTCCCGATAAGACGGCTCCGAACCCGATGGGACTGGATTTGGTGGGCCCACTGCCCCCGTTCCTGATGGAGTGCGTCGGGATCAACCCGGTCCGGCTGGCTTCCCCGAAGGAGCGGCGGAGCTGGGGCGAATCGAGAAGCGCCTCGCTTCCGGCGAGGTCGCCGGTATCAAGCTGTATGCAGGGTATTACCATTATTATGTAACGGACCGGATTTACGGTCCGGTCTATGAGCTCGCGAAGCAGTATGACCTGCCGGTCGTGATTCATACGGGGATACGTATTCGATGAACGGCCTGCTGAAGTATTCTCATCCGCTCACGGTAGATGAGCTCGCGTATCAGCAAAGGGGCGTCCGCTTCATGATCTGCCACCTGGGAGATCCCTGGGTGATGGACGCGCGGAGGTCGTCGCCAAGAATCCGAACGTTTATGCCGACCTGTCCGGCCTTGTCGTGGGGACCGACAGAAGTTCGACCGCTTCCTGAACGAGCCGCTATTCATGGATCATTTTCGAAGAGCTCTCGTCTATGCCGACCGCTACGATAAAATGCTGTTCGGCACGGACTGGCCGCTGGCGCCCATTGATGTTTACATCGATTTCGTCCGGCGCCTGATTCCGGAGAAGCATCACGACGAAGTATTTTACGCGAATGCGTTTCAGGTATTTCCGAGAATCAAGCAGAGGCTGCAAGAGCTGAATCCGTAATACCGACTAAGGAAGGGGAGCCGGAAGCGGCTCTCCCTCTCTTGGTATAAGGATGGGGATCAGCTTATGACCTGGAAGGAGGCATCCCGTGAAGAAGCATGTTTGGATGAAGAGCCTGGCATGGCTCCTGCTGGCCGGGTACGGCTCCTGTGTCCTGTACTGGATGTTCGTGGGCTTTCGCCGTTCCACCCTGACGGCTGTGGAGCATGCGGTATAACGTCATTCCTTTGAAAACGATACTCCATTTTATGACGACGGCGGGCTCGCATAATTGGATGTTCCCGATCATCAATTTGGCGGGAATATCGGGGTGTTTGTGCCTTTTGGCCTGCTGCTGCCCTTCTTGTTTAAGAGGGCCCGGAGCTATGCGGGATTTGCCGTGATATTCGGAGGCATCATTGTTTTGCTCGAGTCGCTGCAAATGTTCCTGCGCGTGGGTACGGCGGACGTGGATGACCTTATTTTGAACGAAATCGGCGGTCTCATCGGACTCTGGGTCTTTCATCGGTTCCAATCCCTCTTGACGGTGGACCGGACTTCCGTGAAACCCAGCGGATAGCCCCCTTCCCGGTTCATGCCCTTTGCGAAAAAGCCGTTCTTCGTATGTACTCTTAATGCTTAGTCGCCCATTTGGGTCCAAGCGCTAAATTCGTGCACGGCGTAGCCTTTATACGATTTCAGGTTCTTCATCTTCTCGTTCAAATCCCCCATGACGGTGTTCAGCTTCGTTCGCCCTTTGCCGTAAAAGGTAATGAAGCTGTCGGGATTCGGCGACGTTTCAACGGACAGCAGCATCGGTTTGCCTAACGCTTCCGCCTCATTCAGCTCCTTCGAAGCCACGTCGGTGATTTCCGCCGTATTATCCCGGTAAGCCATCAATGTGGTGGAATCGAGCTGGCCGATCATAAACCTCGAGAGCGTCGTTCTGCCTCCTTGTCCGTCGGGAATATCAAATTTGTACAGCCAGAACGGGATGTCCGCCCCGGTCGGCAGGCCGGTTTCCGTCTTCGATTCCTGGACGAATCCCGTGATCGTATCCCGCCAGTACCCCAGCATCGCATCCTGATTCTGGTTCCACTCCTTGGTCGTAAACGGCTCGACGTCCAGATGGATCCCCGTGTATCTTTCGTCCGGGCTCACGCTGAGGTTGTATTGTTTCACCCAATCGATGAACTTGTACATCTTGATCTGCTTGTCCGGAAGAATCCAGTTCGGCTCCCCGGCCAAGGCGTGAACCTCGATGCCGAGCGAGCGGGCTCTCTTGATAAAAGCGGCGTATTGGCCGTTCGGAATATCGACATCCTGCTGCAGGTACACCAGATTTACGCCGTTCGCCTGCATTTGGCTGAAGGTGGTGTCCATGTTCTTGAAGGCTTCCGCCGTATACCAGACCCAGGTCGCTTTGACAGACGGCCCGGGTGTAACGGCAGGTGCGGATTCAGCGGCATGAGCCGCCGGTGTGAAGGTCGCGGACGGCAGAAAGCCGGCCGCCTGTGCGGAAATCAAGCTTACCACAGCGATTTTGAAAGATAACGATGACAGCAAAGTACGGACTGGTTTCATGATTTCTCCTTTACTTGGTCGGTTCGTCAGGACGCCGGCCGGGCTTGGAACGAAGAACGGCTTTTTCGCGAACGGTACAAACGGGGCCCTAAACGGAAGCGATTGGAATGAGGTTTGAACCGTTACGGCGAGGGGTAATACAGCTAGAACCATCATACATAAAAAATGTAATCATTCCGTGATCGAAGTTTTATATATTGATGAATGGGAAGGATTAGGCAAGTAACTTAGCAATTGGCAAAAAAATCGCAAAGACTCTCCTTTGACATGAAACGTCGGGAGGGTCTTTGCTTTTACAACGTTCAGTAAAAGTTAAGAAAGCCTTCTCCGAGGCTTAAGCTTATGAGGGTAAGATGGGGTTGCTGTTATGGCGAGCTTATCGATGACAAGGAGAGGGTTCCATGAATGAGGTTGAGGTTATAAAAAGAAGCCGGGGGCGTGCGGAGATTTGGTTTCCCGGACGGTGGGCAGGAGGAGGCGCGCTGATCTTGGGCCTTTCGCTGCTCCTTGCAGGAGTGGCGCTCCGGTCGCCGTTTCACTTCTTCTTTCCGCAGCGGCTGGAGGCTTTCCGGGATCACCCGGCGCTGATGACCGCATCCTACAGCCTGTTTGCCGCCGGCAATCTCCTGCTATGGCCGGCGGTCCTTACGCTGGTCAGACTTATCGGCGGCGTTAGGCCGTACTGGGCCATGTGGGGCGGAATCTTCGCCATCTGCGGGCTGTTTGCACGCACCTTTCACGCCGGTGTCGACCATCTCGCTTTTCAGCTTGTCCGCGACCAAGGGCTCGATTCCGCCGTGAAGGCGGTCTCCGAAGCCTACGGCGCGTTCCATCTCTTCAGCATCTTCAACCTGGCTATCCTGCTGGGCTGGATCGTTCTCGCAGCCGGCGCCTACCTGTCCCGCACGATGAACAGGCTTCAGTCCATTGCGCTGGGGCTCATGGCGGCGCTGCCTCTGGGCGTGCTGAAGGGCACGACGCCGTCCTCGCTGATCGCGGCGGCCGGACTGTGCCTCGCGCTTATGCCGCTGGGCCTTCAGGTGCTGAGGGACGGTCCGCCGCCCCGCTTGCGCACCGCCGCGGCCTGGTTCTTGCTAATCGCCGCGGCGGGGGCTTCTTTTACTTCTTCGGCCAGGCGGGGTAAAGGGAGAGGCTACTCCGCTTCGCTTCGCCGTTCCCGGCGGAGCCTGCGGACCTCAGCGGCCAGATAGGCGACCATCAAGAGCAGAACGGCGGTCATGCCGAGGATGGAGGCATCCGTCGAGACGCCCAGCTTGGATACGCCGGTATATACGCCCACGCCCGACATCATCAGCGCGTTCTCGATCATATTCTGCACGGCGATCGTCTTCCCGGCCCCCACGGCTTTATGCCCTTCGGCCTGCAGCGCGCTGTTCATCGGCACGATGAAGACCCCGCCGGCAAAGCCGATGAACAGCAGCAGAAGCACCGTAACCGCCGTATGGTACACGAACGGAAACATCAGCATGGCGGCCGCCATCGCGATTCCGAAAAGGTACGCTTTGTAATATTTTGCAGCCGGAACGAGCCGGGGGGCGGTCAAGGCGCCGAAGACGATCCCGATGCCCGTTACCGCGGTCAGCGTCGAAATGCTGTCCAGCGAATGAATGCTGAGATGAACCGGCACCCAGGCGATCAAGGCGAGTCGCAGTACGGCGGAGCACATCCAGAAGGAGCCGGTTCCGACCAGGGAGAAGCGGGTTTTTCTTATCCGGAAAAGCTTGGCGGTATCCTTGAAAAATTGGGCGGTTTCCGGAAGGTAACGGATGTCCGCGTTGCGTGGTCCCTTCGGAATGGACAAGGAGACGGTCAGGGCCAGAAGATAGATCAGGATGCAGACGATCATACCGAGAAGAATGGACCGGTCCGCGAGCATGCCTCCGGCCAGCGAACCCGTCAGGATCGCCAGAATCGTAAAGCCCTCGATCTTGGCGTTCGCCCGCAGCAGGCCGTTCTCGTCCTCCGTCAGCTCCGGCAGGATGCCGTATTTGCCGGGGAGTAGACGGCGGCGCCGATGCCGACGACCGCGTAGCTGAGCGCCGGGTCGGCCCCGAGGATCAGGCAGGCCATCCCGAATGCCTTGACGGCGTTGCCGATCAGCAGCACGCGCGACTTGTAGTTGCGGTCGGCGAATGCCCCGACGAACGGGGCGAGCAGCACGAAGGCGAGGAGGAATGCCGCCTGCACGACGCCGATATACAGCTCCGGCAGCATCCGCTCTTTAATGACGGCAAGCGTAATGAACAGAATCATATTATCGGCAAAAGCGGACATAAACTGCGAAACATACAGTTTATTCAGCGGGGACAGCCATTTCCGGCCTCCGGTGCGGACGGCGGGCATGGAGCTGGGCTTAAGTGCGGTCGGTTTCATGTTCGGTACCTTCCCTTTTCTCAGAATGACAGCGATTCCGCCATCTTCTTCAGGCTGACATAATCGGTCTTGCCGCTTCCCAGCGGCTGGGAGCCGGTCCACTCTCTCCAGGCGGGACGGCATGAGCGGCGGAGAATATCCGCGTTCGCTTAAATACTGCTTGATCGGCGGCAGTGCGGCCTCCGGGTCGGCGGTATAGAGGACGATCCGTTCCCCTTTGCGGCCGTCCGCCACCGATACGGCGGCCAGGTTCTCTAACCCGGTCGCCTGCCGGGCGACTTCCTCGACGAGCTGGAGCGAAACCATCTCGCCGGCGATTTTGGCAAACCGCTTCAACCGGGCCTGCAGGGTCATATAGCCCTGTTCGTCGATCGTCACGACATCGCCGCAATCGTACCATTCTTCGTTCGGGACGAAGCCCTTGCCGTGCAGCAGATACCCCTTCATCAGGTTCGGACCCGCGACTTCCAGGCTTCCCCGGAAGCGATGCCCTCCACGGGCCGGATCCGCCAGCGCACGCCGGGCAGCAACTTGCCGACGGTCCCTTTTTTATAATGGAGCGGCGTGTTGATGGAGAGAATCGGCGAGGCTTCCGTCGTGCCGTAGCCTTCGAAGATGCGAAGCCCGAACTTCTCGTTCCACAGCCGGATGACCTCCTCCTTCAGCTTCTCCGCGCCGGCGACGACGTAACGGACCGAGTAGAAGTCGTACGGGTGCGCCGTCTTGCCGTATGCGGCGAGGAACGTCGACGTCCCGAACAGGATTGTGACGTTCCGGTCGTAGACGAGCTCGGGGATGACCTTATAATGCAGCGGACTCGGATACAGGTACAGCCGGACTCCGGTGAGCGGCGGCAAGAGGGTGCCGGCGGTCAGGCCGAAGCTGTGGAACATGGGCGAGCGCGTTAAAGATTTTATCCTTGGCGGTAAAATCGAACATCGAGCGCGCCTGCTGAATGTTGGCGAACAGGTTGTCATGCGTGAGCACGACGCCCTTCGGCTTGCTCTCGCTTCCGGAAGTAAAGAGGATGACTTCCTTCGCTCCCCGGTCCGCGGGTCTTCTCCGGAGCAGATCCCACAGCCCCGCCAAGCGGTCCGCCCGGCTAACGCTGCTTCGAACGTCCTCCAGATAAACGATACGGCAGAAGGCGGATAAAGCCGCAATCATCGGTTCCAGCCTGGCTTTCTCGACAAACACGCGGGAGGTGATCACCGTTTGCAGCGAGGCGGTTTCGCAGGCATCCGCCACCGTCTGCACCCCTGCGGAATAATTCAGCATGGCCGGGGCTTTGCCGAGACGGAAGAGCGCAAACAATGCGATCGCCTGCCCGGCGGCGTTCGGCAGCAGCAGTCCGGCCCGCTCCTGCCCCTTAAGCCGCGGAGCCAGCTTCCGGGCGAACACATAAGAGGCGAGCAGCGGCTTGCGGTAGGTCAGCTTCTGGGTCAAATCCTCGCATACGGCAAGCCCCATGCCGCTTCGCTTCGCCTGCAACCGCAGCTCATCGAACAGGTTAAGGCCTGAGCGCAGGCGGCTCTTCACGAGCTGCTCCTGAAGCGCGCGGAGAATCGTCTCGGCTGCGCGTTCCTTTTGCACCCGCAGCGGCTCGCCCTCTTTGAGCTTCAGACTCAGCGGCTCCCCGATATCGATGGAAACCTGCGGGAACAGGACCGTTTTGATTTTATCCCCGATATAAGACAATTTGCTTCGTTCGAGTCCGTTGATCGCGATCGGATACAGGCTGGCGCCGGTCTTCAGCGCAATGTAGCCTACGCCCGGGAATACTTTCATGAGACCGCCGGTCGTGGTGATCCGCCCCTCGGGAAACAGGACGAGCGGTTTTCCGCTCTGCACGACCTTGACCATGGCCCGCACCGAGTAAGGGTTCAGAGGATTGACGGTAATATGTCGAAACAATGGGAGCACGGGAGCAATTCTCCGCGCAATCCCCGTATTGACCACGAATACGGTCTCCGGCGGCAGATGTGCAGCCAGGAACACGGCGTCCAGCAGGGAAACGTGATTCGGCATCAGAATGGCCGGCCCTTCCAGACGGAGCTTCTCCAGTCCAGTGATGCGCAGGCGGAACAGCGACCGGCAAATGAAGCGAATAAATGCGTGAAGCATACAGGGTGCCCCCAATCGTTGTTAGCCCCTCGTCTTAGGACCAGGTTATAGTTATATCATATCGGATTGTAAAAATTCGGATAGTACTATCTTATTATAGTACCCATTTTCACTGGTCGGGGCGCGGATAAGGGAGGCGAATGATGGAAAAAATGTACCCAACGAACCCAGAAAGGCGCAGTGATCCCGCTTGGAGAAAAAATTCATGAAGGAAACCCGCTGTTTTAAAATATCCCGGGTCTTCCCGCTCGACGTCAACAATCACAATACACTGTTCGGCGGCAAGCTCATGTCGCTGATCGACGACATCGCCTCCATCTCGGCCTCGAAGCTGTGCCGGGTCACGGCGGTTACGGCGTCCACGGACTCGGTGGATTTCCTGTCGCCGATCCGCCCGACGGACTGCGTTTCCCTGGAAGCGTTCGTGACCTGGACAGGCCGAACCTCCATGGAGGTGTTCGTGAAGGTGATCAAAGAGAACCTGCAGACCGGGGCGAGGAAAATCGCCGCCACGTCCTTCTTAACCTTCGTCGGATTGGACGAAAACAACAACCCGGTGCCCGTGCCGCAGATCGTGCCGGAGACCGAGGAAGAGAAGAAGCTCTACGAAACGGTCGCGCACCGGGCTGATATGCGCAAGCTTCGCCGGGAGCAAAGCAAAAACTTCGCCGACTATCTGCGGACCAAGTACCCTTGGGAGTAAAATAGCTTCCGGGGAGATAGGGGACATTCGAAGCATCCTTGCGATGCAAATAAGCCGCAACGAGACAAAGGCGCCGGTATGATCGGCGACCTTGTCTCGTTGCGGCGATATTCCGGCAAAAGGAGCAAGAGTCCACTTGCCTCCGGCCCTTGTTATGGCCGGACGATTCTTTAGCTTAAAGGTATGACCGGCAGAATAAGGGAAGAAGGGTGTTCGGCGTCATGAAAAATGGTTTGCCGGGCGACCGCCATATCTTCCTCCCTATCTTCGCCCCAAGGATTGCCGGTGTTTGGATTTCGGTCCCAGCGCGGGAAATTACTGCTCGTTATGTCCAAACGAATCCGATGTCCTTTTTTGAACAAATTGCTTGTTGACCATAAATCGATTTCGTATAAATACGGCTTTCCGGGCTCGATCAGGCTCGGAGCTTCTCCTTCGGCAGCATTCCGGTACCGGGCCCGTATAATCCCATCGGTGATATTCTGTGCATACCCGTCGGGATGAACATCTACGAGCCGTGCGACGAAGTCCGTGTCTACCGCACTGGAGCTTGCCCACAGCCGCACTTTAACGGGTCCCGTCACTTCTACGTCTTCTTCCAATACGGAAGTGGTATAAACCAATACGTCCTCGCGCGATTCAATCTCTCTCTGATCGAACGCACCGCTGTTAAAATCGGGCGGCATCATGATCGCTCCGCCTTTCGTGACGACCGGGTGCATGGGATCATACGTATAATGATCGGGCTCCTCTTGACCGGGGAATCGGGTGCTAAGCACCCCGTCGCCGTGAAGCGTGTTCGAATGTCCATGGCTGTGCAAGTAATACGGAGTGAACCGGGTCCGGGCAAGCGGCCATTCATATTCATCACGCCAAACATTCTCCCCCATGACAAACAGCCGGATCGGTGCATCACTCGCGAGGCCGGTATCCTTTTCTTTTAAGAAATGATCGAACCAGCGCAGCTGCAGTCCGGTCAAATCCGCAACAGCGGAATGGGCGACCAGGCCAAATTGAATTTCTCCAGCTTGGTGGCCGTGATCCAAATGCATCCAAGGCCCGATGATCAATTTGCTTTGCCGGGCTTCCGGACTGCCGCCTTTCTTACGCATTTGCAGAAAGTTGTCGATGGTTCCTTGCAGGAAGATATCGTACCAACCCGCAATGTTAAGCGTAGGTACGGTAAGTTGGTCATATTTTCCTTTTAGCGACAGAGCTTCCGCATCCTTCGGATTCATGCCGCGTTCCCAATGTTCGAGCAGGGAGGGAGCCGCTTGATTGCGGGCGAAAGGCGCTAAATTTTTTAACGGAAGGGCTTTAATGCCGGTCTGGAGATGATCGATATCCGAAATTAACCGTTTCAAAGCGATAGCCCGTTCCCGCTCGTCCGAATAGAGTCTTGGGACCGTGTCCAGATGCATCCCTAGTCGCCAGTACGACAAAAATCCGAGTTCCAGCGCTCCTCCCCGGTACATCAACCCGTCAAAGGGATCACTCCAGGAAAAGGAGGGAGCGGTCGCTTTGAGCTCCGGTGGATTCTGCAGCATACCCGCCCATTGGACGAATGCGGAATAAGATTCGCCAAACAAGCCTACCCGGCCATTGCTGTATGGAAGCTGGGCAGCCCACCGGATGGTGTCCCGGCTGTCGAATGCTTCTTGATTTGCGGTGCGGAGGAGGTCCCAGTCTCCCTCCGATGCAAACCGTCCTCGCGTATCTTGGACAATGATCACATACCCGGACGCGACCGCACGGGAAATATCGTAGAGTCCAAAGGAAACGGGCGGTGCATCTTTATTATATGGATGGCGGTGGAGAAGAACGGGCCACCTTCCTTCCCGATTCGGCCGGTAAATATTAGCGCGCAGCACGATCCCGTCACTCATTTTTACGGGAACATGAAACTCGGCAATCATCTGGTTTTCGGGTGAATTTGTCATGCTATCAGCTCCTCTTGTTTTACTGTAGCCGAATTATAAACCTTCCCCTCAAATGGAAAGTCAAGCCTCCGCTCGCTGCATGGTCATCGTACCGGATTGGGAACATTGCAACCGGGCCGGGGCACGAACCGTCAAATGAATAAGAGGAAAGGAAGGATCCCGATGAAAGTGTCAACAGGATGGAAGATAGCCGCCGCGGCTCTTGCCGTCTGTACCGTTACGGTCCTGGCCCTGACCGGTTCCGGTTCGAACCCGGGGCCCCCCAGCCGGTTTCGCCGCCGTCTGCAGCACCGCCAGCCGCGCAGGAAGCAGGGCCGCCTGAGCTTCCGGCAGAGAAAGCATGGGACGACGGCTTGTCTTTATCCGGGGAATGGCCGCTCTTCGGCAATAACTTGCAGCAAACCCGCATTTCGCCGGATACGCGGCTCACACCGGATTCGATCGGCCGGCTGCAGCTTGTCTATGATCAGGTTCTGCCGGATTCCAAGGGAGGGAACGAAGCTTATCCGCTGATCGATGGCGGCATTCTGTACGTAACTACCGGGGAGGCCCATGTCATCGCCCTGGATGCCGCAACGGGGAAGACGGTGTGGACGCATAAGCCGGAAATTCACGTCAACCGGGGAATACCGAAGATCAACCGCGGCGCCGCGTTGTGGCGGGATAGGGTCTACGTGCTTACCCCGGATAACCAATTGATCGCCCTGCGGAAAGCGGACGGATCCGAAGTGTTCAAGGTCACGGTGGCGGATCAGAACAAAGGGTATTTCGAATCCATGGCCCCCTGGCCGCGGACGGGAAGGTGTTCGTCGGCGACTCCGGCGGGGATCAGGGCGTTCGCGGATTTATGGCGGCGTTCGACGCGGAGAACGGGAAGGAGCTGTGGCGCTTTTACACGGTTCCGGAGCGGGGGCAGGACTGGTCGCCGGCGGATGGAGCGCATGGGGGCGGGGCTGTCTGGACGACGCCGGCGTATGATCCGGTGCATAGGCGGCTGTATTTCGGCACGGGCAATCCGTCGCCGGATTTCTTCGGGGAAGCCCGCCAGGGGCCGAATCCGTATACGGATTCCGTTATTGCCTTGAACGCCGGTAACGGGCAAATCGTCTGGTATCAGCAGGAGGTACCGCACGACTTGTGGGATTACGATGTCGCTTCGCCTCCGCTGCTGTTTCGGAGCGGCGACCGCTGGATCGTGGGGAAGCGGGGAAGGACGGCTTCTGGTACGAATGGGAGGCGGATACGGGGAAGCCGGTGATGGAGCCGGTCGCCTTCGTCAAACAGGACCGCAAGCCGCCGACGCCGGAGGGCACGAAGGTATGGCCGGGCCCGATGGGAGGGGCGAATTACGGGACGTCCGCCTACAGCCCCAAGACGAAGCTGGCGTACATCGCCGGCATCAACGGAGCGGAAATCCTCTATTCGAGGCCGCGACCGCATGAGGAAGGCGACCAGGATCTGGGCACCGGGCAGAATCCTGCCCCTGCATCGGAATGGACCGGGACGATCACCGCGGTGCAAGCGGAAACCGGGCGGATCCGCTGGCAGATCCAAACGGAAACTCCGCCGATCGGAGGCGTCACCGTGAATGCCGGCGGCATCGTTCTGTTCGGGCAGGCCGATACGAAGGGAACGTTCGAAGGGGTGGACGCCGCGACCGGCAAGCGTCTGTGGAAGGCGGAGACCGGCGCTCCGATCGGTTCGGCGCCGGTCGTCTACACGCTGCAGGGCGAAACCTACGTGACGGTCGTTACGGGAGGGGCGAAGTCCTTAACGCAGCTGTTCCCGTATAATGGGCCAGCGCATGTGCTGACCTACAAGCTGGACTAAACATAGGGGAGCCGGGTAAAGCAAGGGAGGATTGGCGTGCAGCTCCTTAACGATCATAGCAGGCGAAAGCACAGCCCGGCGGCTAGTGCTTTTTCTTTTGCTTCGTTGGTAAACGTGCGTACCTCGCATAAGGCCGGGCTTTAAGCTGTCTCCTGCTATAACGGACATCACGGAGCTTATTTCGCAAGGTGCAGCTGTTTTCAGAACCTTACGGACACAAGAGCACTTATTTGCTTCGAACCACTTGTCATTAAGGGTATTTTTAACCAATAGCTGCACTCATGTCCGTTAAAAGCCTAAAAGGTCGAAATAGCCTCCCATAGCGACCGTGGTGTCCGTTAGAGATAAGTCCGTGAAACCGCGGCGGACGGCAAGGGGCTCATTGGCCGGTAAGGAAGCAATTTCCTGGAAGGCATTTCCCATATTCAAAAAGTGTCGTATACTGTCATTTGGGGTAAAACGGAGTAGGCGGCTGTATTATTTTCAAAAAAACTTTAGACTGCGATGATCCTCTAATAATACAGATCATTTATTGTAAATGATATAGACAGAGATTACAGGAGTGGATGGGAATGGAAAATTGGTTGTTACCCGCAGTTTTGATTTGGGGACTTACGGTTAACGGCGTCGGGCCTACCGAAGCGGCGCTTCGCCTGGTTCCTCCGGCCGTTAGCCCTACGGCGGCTGTCAATCCTGCCGCCGCCGATGCAGGCAAGGCGGCGGTTTCGATTCTGTCCGCCAAGCAGGCGGGCGAGACTTCCGGCGGCCGGCAGGGGAAAGCGGAGGACAAGCCCCTTCTTACTTTTCCGGTGCTCAGCGACGTTCATGTCCAGGATAACGACAAGCTGTCGCAGACGAAATTCAAGTCGGCCCTGAACGATCTGAACAACGTGAACCCGAACGCCGACGCGCTTGTGATGAACGGCGACCTGACCAGCGGCCTGCCGGAGGATTATTCCCGGCTCGAGAAGCTGATGAATCAGTCGCCGCACCCGAAGAACACCTTTTACACGATAGGAAATCACGAGTTCTACAAAGCCTGGTACGATGCCGACCGGAAATGGAGCCCGGACACGTTCCCCAACGGAGAGACGGAGCAGGCCTCAATCAACCGGTTTTTGCAGTTCGCGGGGAAATCCAGTGTCTATTATGACGAAACGATCAAAGGCTATCATTTTATTTTTCTAGGCTCGGAACGTTACCAGCAATCGGATCCCTCGAACAACGAGGATGCCTTCTTGTCGCCGGAGCAGCTCAACTGGCTTAAGGCGACCCTGAAGAAGGGGCGAATCCGAAGAAGCCGATCTTCGTATTTCTTCATCAGCCGCCGCCGAATACGGTCTCGGGAACGAATATTTGGGCTTACAGCCGTTCGGTTGTTCAGTATAAAGAACTGCAGGACATCTTGTCGCAGTATCCGCAGGTGGTCTTGTTCTCCGGACATACGCACTGGGATTTAAAGTCGCCGGACGCCTTGTTTAAAGGAAAGTTTACGGTGGTCAACACTTCCTCGGTCAATGAACCGATGACAGGCGACGGGAAAGGCGGAGAAACCGCGCTCGCTCCCGAAGAAAGCGAGGGCTTGTACGTGGAGGTCTATGCGAACCGCGTCGTGATCCAGGGCCGCGACTTCTACCGCAAGCAGTGGATTCCGGAGGCCAAGTTCACGGTGCCGCTCGATAAAAAATAATACATAGAAACAGCCGGCCCAGGGGGGGGGCCGGCTGTTTCTATGCCGCTAGATTCCTTTGCCTCCCAGAGGACGCAAACGGATTTGCTCGGCGGCGGCAATGAGCGGCCTTGCGCGCTGGATCAGCGCCTTCGCTTCCTCGTTCTGAAGAGACGCCTGGTGAGCGGCCGCATCGTTCCACACCTCTGTCACCCATACCGTCTCCGGCTCGGTTTCCGAAACGCCAACGATATAGAGCTCGCATTCCTTCACGGCCTGCATGCCGGCGACCGCCTCCAGGAGCGACTGCACGAGAATTCGCCCTGCCGCCCCGGTCCGCGTGGTGAATTTCACGTACATTCCGAACTTTTCCATGCTTGTCCTCCTTTTGCTTATCGCTCTTCTGCTTTCAGTATAACCCCTCATCCCTGACAGCTGCAGTCAGGGGACATGAACCGTGAGTTCCGGATTAAAAAAGTCCTAACTCCTTGACATGAATATTCCTTTTGGGGTATATTCTTTTTAGGGAAAATTCCAATTTCTTTATAGCGAGGAGGAGTTTTGATGAATGAAAGCCAAGCAAGTGAATTGGTACTGACCCGTGTTTTCGATGCTCCGCGCGAACTGGTATTCAAGGTTTGGACGGATCCGGAGCATTTCGGGAAATGGTGGGGACCGAAAGGCTTCTCCCTACATATCGTCAAAATGGATATGCGTCCGGGCGGCATATTCCTGGGCGACCAGAAGTCACCCGATGGCCACGTGATGTGGGGCAAGTTCACGTACCTGGAAGTGATGCCGCCGGAGAAGCTCGTCTTCATCCAGTCGTTCTCCGATGAAGAGGGCAACACGGTCCGGGCGCCGTTTAATCCGAATTGGCCGCTGGAGATTATGAATAATCTGACGCTCACGGAACAAGAAGGTAAGACCTTGCTTACGCTGCAAGGCGGTCCGCATAACGCAACGGATGAGGAGCGCGCGGCATTCGAAGCTATGAGGCCGATGATGCAGCAGGGCTTCGGAGGCACGTTCGATCAACTGGCCGAATACCTGGCTGGCCAGAAATAATCCGTTTTACCGTTCAAAAAGCAAAGAAGCAAGCCCCGGCTCCGGCCGTGGGCTTGCTTCTTTTTATACAAAATTTATTACAGCATTACTGCCGGTGAACCTCGACGATGGATGTGGCACGTTTGCCGGTGGGAACCGCGGCGGTTAAGGTAAACTCGGTCACGTTGCCGGTGATTTGTACGGTGCCGTCCGCGCCGACGGTGACCGTACCGGTCGGCCCGAGCTTAGGGTCACCGGTCACATCGTCCACCAGGAACGTTGTTCCCAGAGCGAAATTATAGCCTTGAATTTCATCCTGCTCGTAAATGATGCCGAAGTTGTCCGTCACCTTCAAATCCATCGCTTCATAGGCATTGAACCGGCCGGAATAGACGTCGTCCGTGACGGTCAGGTCCTGATCGATCGTGGATTCCCTGGCTTCGATCTTCTCGGCCGAAACGCCGTCTTCCTTGACTGTAACAGGGAAGGAGATCTGGCGCTGCCGCCGCCCGTGGTCGAGAATACGACGCTTACCGTCGCCTTTCCGGCCTTATTGCCAAGGATATAGCCTTTATGATCCGGCGTAACGGCGGTTTTGACGACGCCCGGATTCGAGGAGGTGACCGACTGAACGATCCCGGGCAGCGCCACCGTGCTCCCCGATGCGCTCGTGGCCGAGAAGACGATTTCCTTGGCGAACTTGCTGAACGCCGGATCCTCCGCTTCCGCTCTCGTCACTTGGCCGTCTCTTCCCGTGGCCAGCGCTGTGATCCCGTTCTCGATGACGCCGCTTAAGTCGTAAGTATCGCCAATGGAATATTGAAGGTCGCCGTCGTTAGCCGACGGGGTGACAGTCAGCGTGCCGGTCGCCGTCTTGACGGAAGCCGGGTCGAGGCCGCTTAAGGTAACTGTATAGCTTCCGACGGACAGCTTGGCATCCCCCGATAAGGTTAGGGCCGCGGACTGCCTGTTGTCCGACCATGCAACCGTTGTCGGCAGCACGGCTCCGTCTTTGCTCAGCGAGAGGACCGCTTTAGAAGTGTCCACCGCTTGATCGAGTGTGACCTGTACTGCGTGATCGCCGGAGGCCTGAACCGAGACGATTGAAACCGGCTGCGCTTGTCCCCGCGGTTTACCGGAAGCCGCGAGGGCGCCGTACGCGCCCTCTACGAGATCGGCGCGGGTAGCGGCCATGTCGCCGGATTTGCCCGCGGGATGGACGCCCAGCTCCGACGCCTGCTTCACGGCATCCGCATACCACGGGCTAGCGGCGGTATTCACGGCTTTGCCAAGCCCTTTGACAAGCACCGTGTCCAATTGCCCGATGGTGACCTGTTCCCCGGGAGCGAAGGAGGTATCCGTCATTCCGTCAATGAGTCCGGCCTTCCTGGCGGCTTCGATATACGGAATCGCCCAGCCGTTCGCCGCATCGTCGGCACGGACATCCGTGAAGCCGGAGGTCCGCAGCGTCGGATCGACCTGAAGGCCGAAGACGAGAGCGGCGACTTTGGCGAACTGCGCCCGGGTCATATTTTGCGAGATGCCGAAGCTGTCGCTGGACACTCCTTCGAAGATCCCTTTGGAGAGAAGCGAATCCATCTTGGATTTTAAACCGGCGTCGATGCCGGCCAGGTCTTTAAAATCGGACGTTGACTTGGACGTATCGGCGAAAGCGGCGGAAGTGAACGTCGAGAGCGCTACAGCCGCGGCGGTGAGCAGGGTTAAGCTTTTTTTCATAGCATGGGTTCCCCTAATATCTTGGAGTAAAGGATGAATCTACTAATCTTAATCATACTATTAGTTCCTTGCAATTGCGAATAGTTGAGACGTGCCAATAAATGGAACGGCTGGTTTCCGGTTCTTTTAGCGGCGTGCTTCTATATACCCGATCTCCCTATCCTGAAAATTAAACTCGCGCAGTATTCTTAAAAAAGGCAATGCGAAACTATCCCGGCAAACCCAAGTTTTAAAAAAACGGATCCGGGCTTCAATCATTCCGTTATCCAATATGATTAAGCTACAGATTCTATGGTGACCTTGTATCCTAAAGACTCCAATTTCTTAACCGATTGCTTCATCACCGTATCACGCTTACGCTCTTCGTAATATGTTGCACCAAGTTCGTTATACGGCTGGTTTCGTGTCAATATATGATAAACGATTGTTAAAATACTATGAGCTACAGCAACGGCTGCTCGATTTGCTCCACGCCTTGCTGCAATCCGATGGTACTGGCTTGATAAGTACGTGTTCTTGGTTCTTGCTGCTGCTCTTGCAGCTTCAACCAAAGCACTTCGCAACTTTTTATTTCCTTTTCGGGTTCGGCCTGACTTTCTTTTTCCGGCGCTTTCGTTGTTACCTGGAGACAATCCTGCCCACGAACATAACCGGGCAGCGGAGCCGAACTGGTTTCCGACATCGACTCCAGTTTCAGCAAGGATTTGTTCTGCTGTGCGCCGACCAACTCCGGGAATCGTATCCAACAGCTCCAGGTTTTCTTCAAAAGGGCGCATGCGTTCCTTCACTTCAGCATCCAGTCTTTCGATTTCTTCATCCAGAAAATCGATATGACGAAGCTGGGTTTCCAGCATGAGTTTTTGGTGTTTACCCATGAGTCCGTTTAGCGCACGCTTAAGCTCTTCTTTCTTGCTTTTCATTCGGCGCTGAGCCAGCTCCGATAACGCCTCCGGATCTTCAACACCGGCGATCATCGCCTCGAGCATAGATCGCCCCGATTTCCCAAGCACATTGCTGGCAACGGACGACAACTTGATATTCGCTCCTTCAAGCACCTTCTGCACACGATTTATTTCCCGTGCTCGCTCATCGATGAGGCTTCGTCTGTAACGAATCAGCTCTCGTAATTCTCTTTGATCGCGCGAAGGAATGTAGCTTCCTTGAAGCAATCCATGCCGCAGCAATCCTGCGATCCATTCAGCATCCTTTATGTCCGTTTTGCGACCGGGGACATTCTTCATATGCTTGGCATTAACCACTAACAGTTGAATGTCCTCCAGCTCAAGTAAGTTGTAGATCGGTTTCCAGTATGATGCTGTACTCTCCATGGCTACATGAGTGCATCCTTTGGATTTCAACCAGTTCACAAGTTCCATGAGATCTTCTGTCATCGTCAAAAACGTACGGATTTCCTTACCCTCCGGCGTGATGACACATGCAACGACGTTCTTCTTATGAACGTCAAGACCGCAACAGCGACTGTAAACGACGTCCATCTCATACTCCTTCTACGACTGTATAGATTAAAGGGCTGGTGCAACAACCATCCGGGTTAATCTATCCTCCGTGCTTCCATGCGGAGCAACAATCTGTGGTGCACCTGGTCGCTGGGGTCTGTCTAATAAACGGGCTCGCAGCACCATAGAGACGCGACCTCCCTTCGCCAGCCGTAAGAAGTTACTTCGACGCACTACCATTTTCATCCTTCTGATGGTGCTGCGTAGCAGCATGGTTGTCTAATAAGGTAATACAAGGGGGTGGGAGCATGGATTACAAGATTATCGTCGGTCTTCCGGCTTACAACGAAGAGTCGGGACTGGCCAAACTGCTGGATAAGCTGAGCAGACTGGAAAGCGATAGTCATCCGCCGCTGACGATCCTTGTCGTCAACGATGGAAGCACGGACGGGACGGAGCGGATTTTGAACCGGTACGCCGGGCTGCATCCTAACATTACTTACCTTAATCATCCTTATAACAAGGGACTCGGGGAAGCGATCAAGACGATGTTCGGGCACGTCTGCGAGCATTACGGCGAATCGGATGTGCTCGTCACGCTGGACGCAGACAATACGCATGACCCGGAGATGATCCCGGAAATGATCGGCAAGCTGAAAAGTGAGCGGCTCGACCTCGTAATCGCATCGCGCTTCATGGAGGGCGGGAAGGAAATCGGTCTGCCTGTCTACCGAAAGCTGTACAGCCGCGGCGCGGCATTTTTGCTGAAGATGTTCTTCCCGATCCCCGGCGTCAAGGATTATTCCAGCGGGTACCGGTGCTACCGTGTCGGGTATCTGCAGAAGGCGATGGATAGTTACAACAAGCGGCTCGTCACCTCAAGAGGCTTCGAATGTATGGCGGAAATCATGGCGCGGTTCAGCAAGCTGGGGCTAAAAGCGGGCGAATACCCTCTGGTGCTGCATTACGAGCTGAAAGAGGATAAGAGCAAAATGAAAGCGTTTCGCACGATCGTCGGCTACTTTCATCTGATCAAACGGGTCAACAGCTGAAGCAGGGGGATTTTTATGCTGAAAAAAACCGCAGACCGCCCGGCCTCTTCTCGTTCTTATCGTCTTTCTGATCATTTTCGCGCTCCGGTCGCCGAATCTTGCGAATTCGCCTTACGAGTACGACGCCTGGAGGCAGGCGGATACTGAATCTATTGCGATAAATTTCGTGGAAAGCCGGTTCAATATCTTCTACCCGCACTGAATTATGACGGACCGCTGCCCAATTACGTGCAGCTCGAATTGCAGATCACGACTTACCTGATCGCGATTCTGTATCAGCTGTTCGGGTACCATTACGCGCTGGCCCGCATTGTCCCGGTGCTGTTTTTTATGGGCTCGGCCTTCTTTTTGTACCGGATCGGGCGGCTTTACTTCCCGGAGCGCACCGCCTTGTTTGCCGTCGCTCTCTACGGCGTTCTCCCCTTGAACATCTTGTACTCGAGAGCGATCATGCCGGAGTCCGCGGCGCTGTTCTTTATGCTCGGGGCTTTTGTTTTCTTTACCTTATGGATTCGCCGTGACCGGCTCTTGCTGCTCCTGCTGGCCGGTTTGTTCACGGGAGTGGTCGCCGCCGAGAAAATCCCCACCTTGTTCATCGGGATTCCCATGCTGGCGATGACGATGGCGAAATATAAGCTGCGGATGCTGTGGAAAAGGGAGCTCTGGCTCTTCGCGTTCCTTGCGCTTGTTCTGCCTCTGCTTTATTTCGGTTGGCTGGGCACCGTCGCCGAATCCGCTTTCGTCAGCGGCATCGCCTCGAAGCATGTGCTTGCCGGAGATGTTCAGCGCGATCGGGACGCCGGAAGCCTGGCGGTTCTTCTATCAAGAGCTTCCTTCTGCATTTACCTGGGCAGGGCTGATCCTTGTCCCGTTGGGGCTTCTGCGGCTGAAGTGGCGGGAAGCCTACCCGATCGGCGTCTGGGCCGCTGCGATGATCGTGGAGCTGGTCACGGTGGTGGCCGTCATCAAGTTCGACTATTATCTGATCCTGACCAGTCCGGTCGTTGCCCTGCTCGGGGCTGTAGCGCTCTCCGATCTGTCCGGCGACCGAGTGGGCCGGATCGCAGCAGCGGCGCTTCTGCTGGCGGTCTGCGCAAGCAGCTTCCGCAGCATTCATCCGATGTTCGATTCCCAGCGTACGGAGCTGATCCGGCAGGGGAGCTCGTGCAGCAGGCGACGGACAAGCAGGACTTGATCGTCGTGGGAACGCCCGACCCGGCTTTACTGAACGCCAGCCATCGACGAGGCTGGAGGGTGGCGAATGCATTGCCGGACAACCCTGTCGCGGAGCTGAACTCTTATATCGGGCAGGGAGCGAAATATTTTGTGCCGCTCAAGGGCTATATTTATGGGGATGACGGAAGCTTCAGGCAGTATTTGGACTCGCACTATGACAAAATCGACTTCGGGGAGGGCTATTTCATCTATAAGCTTAAGGCCGGGTAAGCCCGGGGGCGTTTTGAGAAAACCGCCGATTTCCACTATACTGGTCCTATGGAAAAGGGAGGGGGACACCCAAGTGAAGCTTGCGTTCATTTCGGATATTCACGGAAATTCCGTCGCACTGGATGCCGTTCTGGAGGATATCCGCGAACAGTCGGTCGATCAAATTTATGTGCTGGGCGATCTTTGCTACCGCGGGCCGGATCCCAAAGGGTCGCTGGAGCGGATCCGCGCACTGCAAACCAAAGTGATCAAAGGAAATGCGGACGAATGGGTTGTGCGCGGCGTGGGCCAAGGGGAAGTGGCCGACCAGGTTCTCGGGCTGATGAACCGCGAACGCGATTGGACGGTCTCCCGATTGGAGGCGCAGGACATCGAATATTTAAACGGTCTCCCGACCGGGCTTGAGCTGGAAGCCGAAGGCGTATCGATCAGCGCATTCCATGCGGCGCCGGACAGCCTCTTTGACATTATTCTGCCCGATGCGGGAGAGGACGTGCTGAAGTCCAGGCTCATGTCGGCGGCTGAGGCGGATATCTACATCTACGCTCATATTCATAAGCCGTATATCCGGTATATCGAAGGCAAGGTTCTGATCAATATCGGAAGCGTCGGTCTGCCCTTCGACGGCCTGGCCAAGGCATCCTATGCCATCGTAGAAGTCGAAAAGGGTGGCATCCGCACCTCGATCGAGCGGGTTCCTTTCGATATCGGGGAAGTGATCCGGCAGTATGAGGCAGGGCAGTATCCCAACACGGAAATGATGGCAAGGATCCTCCGGAACGCCCGCGTGAAGCAGTAGGATTTAAAAAAGCTGCCTCTCGGCGGCTGCAGCTTATTGATAAAGTGCCAAATGAGAGGATAGAGGTGTACGAGGGGGTGGGGTATCCACTTCCGGTCGCTGTTGTCTGCAGGAAATCTTTATTGGAAGCCGCTTTACAGCGGTTATTTCCCGCAAACAAAGGCGAACGCTGGCGCTCCTCCAGTGGATACCCCACCTCCGTATCTGTCTCTATTCATTTCAAACGGCACTTTCTTGGGTGATCTAAAACTGCCTCTCGGCGACCGGTCAATCCTGGTCTCTTCAAGGCGGTTCGTCCTAATGCTCCTCTAAGTTGTTTAAAGGAACCTCCTGCTCGTTCTCGGGCTCGTCGAGAGGGTAGATGCGGGCCGTTTCGTTATCTTCGTCCACATGCTGGATGTAGATGGGGACGCCTTCGTAAGTTACATGAGCCATTACAGGCGAGGCGGCGATTTCGGCCGCCCTTTGCTTGTTCATGCGGATTGCCTCCTTTTTATGGTTTGACCGTTATAATATGGACTCCATTGGACTTCATTATTCTTGTTTCCGGTTGAGAGGAAAGCCTATGACCATTTTTACGGAGCGAGTTATAGATATTATCCGATCGATTCCCGAGGGGAAAGTCATGACCTACGGGCAAATTGCGGGCTGTGCCGGAAGCCCTCGGGGAGCGAGACAGGTTGTCCGCATCCTGCATTCGATGAGCAAAAAGCACCGTCTTCCCTGGCACCGGGTGGTCGGGGCGAACGGCGAAATCAGCAGAGCGGGGGAGGAAGCCTTCGAAATGCAGACATTCCTGCTGCGCTCCGAAGGCGTGGAAATCGAGAACGGCCGATTCATTCGGTTGGACGAGTATCGGTTTCATCCCGATGTGCATTTTGAGGGCTGATGCAGGCGGACCCGGTCATGTCAACCGGGGAGGGCTGATCTCCGCCCCGGCAGGATGGTCTACGATATAAAGCCAGCTTCCGTCTTGCTGCTTGCGGACAACCTCCGAAGTGTGACCCTCCAGGCGCAGCGGGTTGCCGTCTGCATCCGACGTCTCGATGACGAAGTGGGCGCGGAGCAGCGCCATATTTTCAAAAGGAATGCAGTAGACGTTGGTTGAATTCATGCGGCCCTTCAGCTCAAGCGGCTCTTCCAGGGTTTTGCGGATGAAGGGAAGCCCTTGCCTCGTGCGGCCGTCCGGGCCGATCAGGATGCCGTCCGGCTCGTATAAAGCAAGCAGACGGTCGATGCCGCCGAGGTTATAGGTGCGCGGCGAACGCGGCATTCATGTTTTGGGGCTGCATCACTTTGCTGACAGAGATAGGGTTTGTCATAAGATCGCCTCTTTTATAAAAGATGATGTGGTATCCCCAGCCTACCGGATGGAAGCTTGGGATGGAAGTACGCAGAAGTTTATGACCTAGTCATAAAAAAATGACCGTGATGGAGGAAACGATGCCTTACCAGGATGGAACATTCGGTGCAGCCTGTGGAAGCGGGACTGCAGAGAATCAGCGGGAAGTGGAAGCCGCGGATTTATTACGAGTCGCTCCGGGGAACCCGAAGGTTCGGCGAGCTCCAGCGCTTGATTCCGGGCGTGTCGAGGCATGTCCTCACCGTCCAGTCAGCGGGAAATGGAAGCCGACGGGCTCGTGGAGCGAACCGTCTACCCGTCCGTCCCGCCGAAGGTGGAATACGCGTTGACCGATTTCGGCCGAAGCCTGGAACCCGTCCTCGAACAGATGGTCCGGGTGGGGGAGCGGTACATCGCAATGCAGCGCAAGCATAACGCAGTTGATACCGAAAACTGAATGAATCATCAGAGGACAGGCGAAGTCTTAACCGGCTTTGCCTGTCTTTTTGTATTCCTCCGGACACAATTTTGCCAAGTCTCTAGCCCGCTTGAGTCATGTGGGAAAATCTAGAAGGCTCTACAATAACGGATAGAACGCCTTGATTCTTGCCGGGAAAGGAGGTCAAACCGGTGTCCGGAAACAAACGCCGATCCGCCTTCGGGCTTATGATCACGATTACGCCGCTTTGCCATGAGCGCCTGTTCTTCCGCTTCCGGATCGGCCGGTTCCGCGGGGAACCCGCCGCCCTTCGCGTTCAGATCGCAGCGGTGCCGGAGACGATTCGCGCGGGCGAGCCGGTCCGGATTGAAGCGAAGCTTACACTGAACGGGAAGCCGGTTGACGATGCGAAGCAGGTGGAGTTCGAGCTTTGGAAGGAGGGGCGGCTCCTGCACGATAAAATCAAAGCGACGCGTCAGGGTGAGGGTATCTACGGCGCAGAAAACGTCTTTGACGAGGAAGGGACTTATTATGTCATCGCTCATGCGAGGGCGAAAGGCATGCACAGCATGCCGAAAAAGAAACTCACGGTCGGCGGCAGGCAGTGAACGAAACGGAGGGGATGGGACATGGCTATCAAGCTGTACGGATTAACCGCGGCGGCGGTGCTTACGATGCTTGCTTTAACCGCTTGCGGCGGGGGCGGCGCCCAGGAGGGGAAGGATCGCTCGGGCTCAGCGGCTGTGGACGGGAACCCGGATGCGGCCGCTATATACAAGCAGCAGTGCCTTTCCTGCCATGCAGCGGATTTGAGCGGGAAGGTGGGACCGAATCTGCAAAAGGTCGGCGCGAAGCTGACCAAGGAGCAGATTGCCGGCAAAATCGAAGCCGGCGGCGGAGGCATGCCCGCATTCAAAAGCCTGCTGAACGGGCAGCAGATCGACACGCTGGCCTCGTGGCTGGCGGATAAAAAATAATTTTTCGGGTGGAGCGATTCCTTTATGAACAAGGTTCTTATCATTCTATTCGGCTTCCTGCTGACGGTCGGTGCGGGGAGCGGCAAGCCCGCTTCGCTAAATTACAAAGTGGAGCCCTTCCAGTTTACGGATCAAGAGGGGAAGCCGGTAGCACTTGACGATTTAAAAGGAAAAGTGTGGGTGGCTCAATTCATTTTTACCCACTGCACGACCGTATGTCCGACGTTAACCTCGAACATGGCCGAGCTGCAGAAGAAGCTGAAGGATAAAGGCGCCGCCGCCGAGCTCGTCTCGTTCTCCGTCGATCCGGACAAGGATACGCCGGAAGCGATGAAAGCGTACTTAAGCAAATTTCAGGCGGACTTCTCCCATTGGCGCGCCTTAACGGGCTACAGCTTCAATGACATCCGCGCCTTTGCCAGGCAGTCCTTCAAGATCGCCGTTGAAAAGGACGCCTCCTCCGACCAGGTCATCCACGGCACCTCCTTCTTCCTGGTCGACAAGTCGGGCACGGTCGTGGCCGATTACGACGGGGAAGAGCCGCCTTACGATCAAATGATCCGCGATATCAAGGCGCTGGCGAAATAAGGGATGACCTACGGAAAGATCAAATGGCTGATCCTGGTCATCCCGACGCTGACGATCGGAATTTGGGAATATGTCCGCCATACCTACCTGCTGCCGTATATTTCCATGGAGCTGGGCAACTATTTGTCGCCGGTCATCGTGTTTGCGGTCACTGTGACTTTCCTCCGCAAGCTGTTCGCGGTAATGGAAGGCATTCAGGAGGAGCTGAAGAAAGAGCGGGCCGTCAAAGCGGCCATGGAGGAGCGGGAGCGTATCGCGAGGGAGCTTCACGACGGCATCGCGCAGTCGCTTTTTATGCTGTCGGTCAAAGTAAATCGGCTGGAGCGGCCGGAAGCGATGGAAGATCGGGAGAGGCCATCCGTATACCTTGAAATCCGCAGATCCGTGCATCAAGTGAATGATTACGTGCGCCAGGCGATTGCTAGCCTTCGCTACCCTCCCGACGCGGCGCGGTCGCCCTGGATGGAGTCCGTCGAGCGCCTCGTTGCCGATACGGCGGCGGATACCGGCCTGCAGATTGAGCTGCATTGGTTCCTGCCCGAGCGGCGGCTCTCGTCCCGGGACAAGGTTGAGCTGTATTCGATTCTGCGGGAGGCGCTGAACAACGTACGGAAGCATGCGGAAGCGGACCGCGTTCAGGTGATCGGCAGGGAAGAGGACGGCGGCTGGTTATTTTTCATCAAGGATAACGGCAGGGGCTATGAGGGCGATCCCTTCGGCCACGAGGACCAGTTCGGTCTGCAGATCATGAAGCGGCGCGCGCTGGAGATGGGCTGGACTCTGCAGCTCTTGCGGGAAGAGGATAGCACGATACTGACGGTCAGAAAGAAGGTGGCGCCATGAGGCGACCGGTTCGGGTGGTCATTGCGGATGACCACGAGCATGCCAGGGAAGGGATCCGGAGTATTCTGCAGATGGATCCGGAATTCGAGGTCGTGGCGGAAGCGGGGAACGGCCTGGAAGCTGTAGAGCAGACGGGGATCTGGATGCCGGATTTGCTCCTGATGGATATCCATATGCCGGGAATGGGCGGAATGGAAGCGACGAAACAGATCAAAGCGAAGTACCCTTACGTCAAAATCGTCATCGTCACCGTCTCCGACGATATCGCCGATTTGTTCGAGGCTGTCAAGAACGGCGCCCAGGGCTACCTGATGAAGAACATCAGCCCGGATTCATGGCATGAATATCTAAAAGCGATCGCTGTGGACGAGGCGCCGATGTCGCGGGAGTTTGCGCTTCGCTTACTCAGGGAATTCACCGCCAAGGAAAGGAAGCCTCCCCGGAAGAACGGGCTGACGGGCCGGGAGCAGGAAATCTTGGAGCTTGTCGCCAAAGGGCTCTCCAACAAGGACATCGCCGGAAGGCTTGGTCTGTCGGAGCATACGGTCAAGAATCATTTGAAAAATATCATGTGCAAGCTCCACCTGGATAACCGGGTTCAGCTCACGCGTTATGTGTATGAACAGGAATGGATGAATGAATAGGGAGAGCGGGAGAATGGGATTGAGAAAAAGATGGAGCATTATCATCAGCTGCGCGCTGCTGCTCGCCGCCGCCGGTCGCGGGCCGAAACCGGAGGCGGCACTGCCGAAAGGGCCCTATACCGCGGGCAGCGCCGCAACGACTTCGCAGCCTTATATGACATTCAAGGATATGGCGGACAGGGAGATCGTGCTGCAGAAGAAGCCCGAACGGATTGTCATCCTGGCGAACGAAACGCTGAGCTTATTTTATCAGCTCGGAGGCAGGGCCGTGGGGCGCGCCAGCTCACCCGGAATTCCCGTATCCGATGCGGAGAAAGAGGCGGTCGACGTTGGACAGATCACCAATGTAAGCCTGGAGAAAATCGTAAGCCTGAAGCCGGATCTGGTGATCGGACAATATTATTTCAATCCGGAGCTGAAGGATACGCTCGCTTCCGCCCAAATTCCTTTTGCGCCGCTGAAAATTACAAGCTATGAGGATGTTATGCGGATCGGCCGGCTTTACGGGCAAATTCTCGGGAAAGAGACGGAAGCAGAGAAGGCGCTGAAGGAAACGGACGCCCGGGTCCAAGCCGTGGTCGGCCGAGCGCCGGACCACCCGGTCACATTTGCCCAGGTGACGATCATGCCGATGGGGGTATATATCACGAAAGACGGCAAACACCACGACGGATATCGCCCGCAGGCTGAAACTGAAGAACGCCGCCGAAGGGATGGCCTCCGGCGAATGGCCGGATTACGCGCCTTACAGTCTGGAGAAGCTGGTGGAGGCCGATCCGGACTACCTGTTTATCGCGGTGCACGGTTCGGAGGAGTTCGGAAGGAAGAAGCTGAAGGAGGACCTGGAAAGTAATCCGGCCTGGGCTTCGATCCGCGCTGTGAAGGAGAACAGGCTTGTTTTTCTGCCGTCGGAATTTGAGAAAACGCCGAATCTTGGAATCGATTCCTGGTTTGCCTATATCGCCAAGCTGGTATATCCCGACATATACGGAAGGTAGGGAGCATGTGAACATTCGACAAACCGTCTACTGGCGGATCGGTATATTTGTCCTTCTGATCGTTTTCGCGTTAGCCGGTATGGTGTTAAGTCTGGTCAGCGGGGCTGTGCAGGTCGATCTGATGAAAATCGTGCAGGTGCTGACCGGCCGGGAGCAAGGAATGATCCGCGATGTCATCTGGAACATCCGGTCGCCGAGAACGCTTGTTGCAGCGCTGGTCAGCGTGAATCTGTCGCTGGCGGGGGCGCGCTGCAGGGCGTCATGCGCAATGCGATGGCAGATCCGCATATTATCGGCGTTTCCTCGGGAGCGGGGCTGTTCGGCATCGCGACGCTGGTGATGTTTCCGGCTTACGCCTATCTGGTAACGCCGGCGGCCTTCGTCGGGGCGCCGCTGGCGGCGGCTCTGGTATATGCGCTGTCGTGGAACAACGGAGTCAGCCCCGGACGGATCATACTGGCCGGGGTGGCCGTGTCCGCATTTTTCAGCTCTGGGGTGTCGGGGTTGCTTACCTTCTTCAGCAACAGGGTCGACGGCGCCCTGCTCTTTATGGTCGGCGGGCTGTCGGCCAAGAGCTGGCCTCATCTGCAGCTCTTGCTCCCCTATTCGGCCGCAGGCGTGCTGCTCGCCATGACGGCCGGGCAGCGGATGAACATCCTGATGCTGGGGGATTCGGATGCAAGGGGGCTCGGTCTGCATGTCGAGCAGACCCGGTCGCTGGTCACCGCGGCCGCCGCGCTCCTGTCGGCGAGCGCCGTCAGTGTCGTCGGGCTGCTCGGTTTTGTCGGCATGATCGTTCCCCACGCGGCGCGGTCGCTGGTCGGCGGCGACTACCGCCTGCTTCTGCCGGCGGCCGCGCTGCTCGGGACCGCCGTGCTGACTACCTTCGATACGCTGGCGAGGGTTCTCTTCGCGCCGGTCGAGCCGCCCGTCGGCATTATTATGGGGGCAGTGGGCGCTCCCTTTTTCTATACTTATTAAGAAAAAGGGGGATGCACGAATGATTCAGGCGGAAGGGCTCAGGGTCCGGTATCGCGGGAATACGGTGATGGATGGGGTCAGCGTCGGGTTTGAAGCGGGGCTCGTGCATAGCATTCTGGGGCCGAACGGTCGCGGAAAAAGCACGCCGCTTAAGGCGCTCTCCCGCCAGCTGCAGGCGGGCAGCGGAGCGGTTTATGTGGACGGCAGGGACGCGAGGGAATGGAAGCCGAAGCCCTTCGCCCGCCATCTGGCCATGCTGATGCAGTCCCAGGAACGCTCCACGGATATTCGTGTGTACGATCTTGTCTCTTACGGCAGGTTTCCGCATAAGGGGCTGATGCAGCGGCTGGACGATCAGGACCGGCGGATCGTGGATTGGGCGCTTGATTTGACTGGCGCCTCCGCCTTCTCCGAGAGGGGTATTCAGGAGTTATCGGGAGGCGAACGGCGGCCGAGCCCGCATCGCTATGGCGCTGGCGCAGCGACCGAGAGTGCTGCTCCTGGACGAGCCGACCACCTACCTGGACATTTGCTTTCAGCTGGAGATTATGGAGCTGGTGGTGCATTTGAACAGGGAGCTGGGCATGACGGTCATCATGGTGCTTCACGATCTGAACCATGCGGCGACTTACTCGGACCGGATCACCGTCATGAAAGGGGAGCCGTGTATTCGCAGGGCGAGCCGGAGAGCGTGATCTGCGAGAAGATGCTCCGGGACGTGTTCCGGGTGGAGGCCAGCATCGTACGGGAAGAAGCAACCGGCGGCCGCCCGGCGATCGCCTCGATGCGGGCGCTGCCGGAGGCCAAGTAAATGGGTATAGACTTAGAGTAGGACTACTGGCGCTGGTTTCTCGACAACTCCTTTATTTGCGGTACGGCTCACCGACTGTCTGTAACGGCAAGTTTTAAATACATTCTTTGGCTTCTCTGGGTTTTACATATACTGTATATTCAAGTCTGAATTTCTATGGTAGAATAGCCCCAAATATAAATTTAGATAAGGGGTTAACAAGGTGCGCAAGCTCGGAATCATATCTTTAAGTATTATTCTCTCAAGTCTTATGTTCTGCTCAAGTGCACTAGGTTCAACCGAACCCATTCGTTTATTTGTGAATGGTACTCAGGTATTATTTAACCAACTTCCAATTGTTAATAATGGAAATACACTTGTTCAACTGCGACCCGTTTTTGAAGGTCTAGGATTAAAAGTTTCATGGGATGATCAATCTCAATCAATTACAGGTGAGACTGATAAAGTAAAAATAGTAATGCAAATCGATAATAATGTAGCTACAGTAAACGATAAACCAGTTGAACTTGCAATAGCTCCTCGAATAGTAAATGGTTCTACTTTTGTTCCATTACGGTTTGTAGGCGAGAGTTCTGAGGGTGATGTGAAGTGGGACGAAAAGACAAATCATGTAGATATAATTACAGATAAAAGTTATTATGTTTTTCTTGCTACTGTTAAAAATGACACGGCTCAGGTGAAGTATTGGATAGGTCAAGGGGGCGGCCCAAGTTATAGAACTTCAAACGATGGAGTCTCATCCCTGAGTGTAGCTGTTCACAATCAAAATGTTGAAGTGGTAAAGATGTTGTTAGATTCAGGAGCGGATGTAAATGAAACGGCAGGAAGAGATATTTACCATACAGATATCACACAACTAGAAATGGCAATTTATTATGAAAATCCAGATATTGTTCAGGCTTTTCTTGATCATGGGGCAGACATTACCAGGAAAGACAAAGAAGGGAAAAATGCTTTAGACCAAGCTAAAGATAGATATGCCAAAGAATCAGTTCCAGAAGCGAAAGAAAAGTTAAAGAAAATCATTGATGCGATCACTACAAAACAGTCATCCTGAGTAGAAAAAAACCTTCAAGGAACTTTTCGGGCATACATCATAATCGTGACTGAGAAACAAGACCTCCTTTTAAGGGGTCATTTTCATTTTTAGGAGCAGCAAAAATGAGGGCCATTAAGTCTCAGCAGGACCTTGACATGATGAATGCCTCGAAGTGGCACATTCTGAACGAGACAACAACAGGAAAGAGGAGTGTGTATGGCTGAAAAACAGTTTGACCAAAAAATATACATCAGTATATAAAGACAAAGCCACTCCTGATAATGGAGTGGTTTCTGTGCATAAACGTCTCTTTTATTGAATTACAGTAAGGAATGAAATGATTTATTCATGAAGCAATGTATCATACAATTTCCAATGGGATTCCCCAGCATATTTCCTTATATAGAAGGTTAACTCTACATTTTTTTCGAATCCATCAGACGACTTTTTCTTCGTGATTACATTAATCTCGGCTCGCTCTTCAAATATGTCAATAATTTGGATATTCGTAATATTTAATTTGCTATCTTCGTGCTTCAAGAACTCCCTCATATCCGATACATTAAATTCAGGAGAACTTTCGTGGTAAATTGATTTCATTTCATCTACGTTTCTGTTATTATAAGCATTTACAAAATTATTGACTACGGCAACAACTTCTTCTTTATCCTTTTGCTTCAAAGACTCATCCCCCAAACCCTTTTGTTCACACATACTTATTAGCATTAGAATACATTTTATTATTCTAATGGAAAGCATCTAATCCCCCACCACTATAAAATCCATGGTTTATGATGAAACTTAAATATCTATATCATATAACTTTACACTTGGGCTTTGAATTTTTACGTATGAGCCAATGGGATAAGGAGAGCCTTCTGTTTCAGTGGGTACTATTTTGACCTAGGCGCAGAACTGTGTATCCATCTTCATCCAGAGATTCCAACGTTCCATAAAGAGAAACCAATTTCACCCATTACCTCAATCTTACATTGACTATTCTCAATTCTTGAAATATCTTCTCCCCACTTAAAGATACCTTCAACATCAATTTCCACAAAATATTCCATATTTGCTATTGGTCCTTTTCCAACATAAGTGGCCTGCCTTTACCATATGAAGAATTAAATCTTACAATGAACCCTTCATCAACTTCTCTTTCTATTGTGTCAATGCAAACTTTCATGTGGTACCACCATAATAATTGCTTTTTAACTAATCCCAAAAGTTAAAAGCGATTTCTCCAACAGTCTTAGGCTTCCAGTATCTTACCTGTTCTATTTCAGAGATATCTAACTCATTATCATTATCAAGAAGGAATCCACCGCCGCTGTATCGCAGGGGTTCATTTAATTCATTGCTACATATAACCGTATAATATTTGCTAAATTCTTTAGAAAGCTGGGGTGAATCTATAAAGGCAATGCTGAAAGGGGCAACATGTGAAGCAATCGCTATTATAGGATAATGAGCATTTAGTAACACATGAGTAACTGTATCTTGAATGGAAAATGACGCCTGATAGAAGTTAGTCGCTGATGAATGTTCTCTAATTTCAACCAGCTTTCCATTCGACAAGGTAGTTGAAATACAGTAGCAAATACTCTTAAATTCTTTTCTATCTACCTTTAATAAAGATGCTTCTTCTTTAGCGTTGAAGCCAGAAATTCCATTACTAAGTATCATTTTGCCCCCTGAAAAGCTTCAATCAAATCGTGCTTTTATAGTTGCTTTTTATCATCAATGATAACCACTCTGGGACTGCAAGTTGATAGAACTTCTATAATGTAAAGATTAGTTACGATGAACGTTACTATAGTACCATCAAAACTTACATTGATTAGTTTTCCTTTTTCTTCGGTTTCAAAGGATATTTGGAGTGCATCATCACTACGATTAAGGCATTTTTAGATATGTAGTTGTTGGAATTTCACCAATACCTGTTGGTTTCCATTTCGACCAATTTTCAATCAAAACTATCCCTCCACAGTTATCCTGTTGGATTCATCATTAATCTTCTTATCACTTCATCTTTTACGCTTTCTGTAATTCCAGTCCTAAAATCGGTTTCTATAAGGAATGGCTCTAAGTCGCCCATTGCTTCTTCGTCATCAATAATCACAAAAGATTCTATATCATCACAGCTATCTAAGTATGCCTTAATTTCAGCTCCTCTGATTGTTTCACCGTTGAAGCAAGGGGTTATACCTATAACGCAACCCTCTAGGCCATTAACCTTGAAGATTGACTGTAATTGAAACAATGTTCTGCCTTCTCTCCATGAAGAAGAAATGACGATTTTTGCTCCAGTGACTTTAAGTATCTCAGTGAGATTTTGAACGCAGGTCTTGTCGAACGTGTGACCAAAATACTTATCACTTGGTGTTAGTGAATTTGTAGTCACCAATACTCCGTCAATATCTAGAAAGATTAACTTCAACACAACTTCACCCCAAATAAAGTCATTCATTCATCATTGTATTACCCTAACTGCATTGTACCATATGTTGGAATTTTTATTTGTCGTATCGTCTCAAAATTAACTCATAGTCGGTCGATGGATGTGCATAGCCTATTACCCAACGTAGAACATTTGATTAGGTGGAACCCCCCATTCATACAACATTATCAGAAGCCTTAGATGCCCTTCTAAGGGCACCAGAACTTTTATCATACCGACACCTCAACTTGTCAAAGCGGTTTTATAACTCCACTTTCACTGCGACGCGAAACGACAAATTTCAAGCCTAAAGCCATCGCAAATTGTGCTATAGTAGCTTTAAGGGCCCTGCCCCCGATTCCAATAGCCGCCTGAGGGGAACGACCATGAAGCTTTCTATCAAACGCCGCAGTATCGTGATGACCTGGCTGATTTCCTATCTTTCCGTCCTGCTGGTGCCTGTCCTGATCGGCGGGTCGATCTACTGGGAAGCGCTTCGCATTGTGGGCAACGAGATCAACCGCTCCAATGAAGCGCCGCTGATTCAAATTAAAGAAACGGCCGATAACCGGCTGCGCGATCTGGATACGCTGGGGTATCAGGTATCGATGAACCAGCGGGTGCTGGATTTCATCAATGCCGGCGAACAGCTCACCGACGACGACCACTACCAGATCCTCAATATAGCCAAAGATTTAAGCGTTTACAAGCTGGCGAACCAATATATCGATCAAGTCTATGTCTATTATAAAAACAGCGATCTCGTGCTCAGCGATCAGGGCTGGGTGAAGAGCAAATCCTTGTACGAGCAGTACCGGCCGGGGAAGGACACTGGCTTCGAGGAATGGAAAGCTTTTTATAACCAGAAGTATGTCAAAGGGTATTTTCCCGTCGTAAAAGTCTCGTCCGCGGAACCGTCCAGCTCTATCATGTATGCGCGTTCGGCCGTGCTGCAGAATCCGGACATGCCCGGCGCGATGATCCTGTTCCTGTTCGACGGCAACAAGTCGCTGGAAAATTTGCACGACATCCCCTTGAACGACAACAGCTATGTGATGGTGGTCGACCGGCAGAACCGGCTGATCGCATCGACCAACCCTTCGGTCCGGACGCCGATTATTTCGTATGACGCGCTTCCGGGACTGGCGGGGAATCAGCATGAGAAGATGTCGGGCGAGGATATTTCCTTCTCCTATACGACCTCGCCCATTACCGGCTGGAAGTACGTATCGGTGACGCCGGACCAGGTCTACTTTGAGAAGCTGCAGTATTTAAGGGAGCTGACGTATGCCTGCATCGCACTGATCCTGGTCATCGGCGGACTGATCACGTTCTACTCACTGAAACGAAATTACAATCCGGTTCACTCCCTGATCCTGAGCTTATCGCAGAAAACGGGGATGTCCTTCGAAAATAAAATAAACGAGTTTCAATTTATTCAGGAGGCCGTCAATGACACCGTCAAGGAAAAAGAAAAGATCGGCCTCCGGCTGAAGCAGCACCGCAGCACGATCCGCAACGGCTTCCTCGTCCGGTCGCTCAAGGGCCGGATCGGCGCTGGAATCCCGGTTCATGAATCGCTGGCGGCGCACGAGATCGAATTTCCGGAACCCGACTTCGCCGTGGTGCTCTTTCATATCGAGAACCTCGGCAAGCTGGTCGCGGACGATGAGCTTGGCAAAGCGGACAATACCAGGCTGGTCCACTTTGTGCTGTCGAATGTGGCGGAGGAGCTGGCGCACCGGCATTACCCGGCTTATGTGGCCGAGACGGACGACATGCTGGCTTTTATCGTAAACTGCCGGCAGGTGGAAGAGAGAGCGGGGAGCAGGGAATCCAGGCGCGACTCTACCACATCGTGGAGCAAGCCAAAGCGTTCATGCGGGAGAAAATCGGCGTGACTCTGACGGCCTCGATCAGCGGCGTGCATGCCGAGATTTACGGCATTGCCGAGGCCTATCAGGAAGCGGTGGAAGCCATGGAATACCGCGTCGTCATGGGCGACGGCGAAATCATAGCCTACCGCCGGATTGCGGAAATGGACAAGGGCGGCAAGCAGGGCTATTATTACTATCCGCTGCATGTCGAGCAGCGACTGATTAACCTGGTGAAAATCGCGGATTATGATAAAGCGAGCGCCGTCTTCGACCAGATTATCGAGCAGAACTTCTCCAATACGTTTATTTCCGTGCAGATCGCCCGGCGCCTGATGTTTAATTTCATCAGCACGATGATGAAAACCATCGATGAGATCAACACCATCAGCAAAGGCGACTTCCTGGAAGCCATCAAGCCGGTCGACCGCCTGCTGGCCTGTCAAACCATCAAGGACATGCAGCTGCAGATGAAGGAAGTGCTTCGCGAGGTTTGCGACTATATCCGCAGCGACCGCGATCAGGGAACGTTCAGGCTTTGCGAACAGGTCGCCGCTTTCGTGAAGGAGCGTTACGCGGACCCGGATCTCAATATTACGATGATCGGGGAGCAATTCGGCTTGACGCCGTCTTATTTATCCCGGCTGTTCAGGGAGGAGACGGGCGAAGCGCTGCTCGATCTCATCAGCAGGACCCGGCTGCAGGAGGCCAAGTCGGCTGCTGTCCGGTACGTCCCATACCGTCTCCGAGATCGCGAGGATGGTCGGGTACAGCGAGGTCAACACATTCAGCCGGATTTTTAAAAAATTCGAAGGCGTCACACCGGGAAAATTCAAAGAGCTCGGCTGAACAGGAGGAGAATGGATATCGGCCATTCTCTTTTGTTTTTTAAGCCCCCGTTTTAGAAAATGTCTGTCGTTCATTTCGCTTTTTATCGGTCGATTTCAGTTTTTGTTTGTTTCTTTCACCCTGCTTTTTTGCCACAATAGGGCTGCAGCCAACAAGATTCCTGCTTTTTGTGAGCGATTTCAAAATTTAGAAGGGGGCAGCAAATCTCATGAGCAATAAAAAGAAAGTAATGAGCGGCGCACTCGTTGTGGCGCTGTCGGGCAGCATGCTCGCGGCCTGCGCCGATAAGAACGCCGCAGGTACGGGTTCAGGCTCCGCGTCCGATAAGACGCCGGCGGCCGCAAGCTATCCGATCCAGACCAAGGAAACGCTGAACGGATGGGTCAAGCTGAACGGGAACCTGCCGCAGGTGAACATTCAGAACTTAAATGATACCGCTTTCGGAAAAGAGCTGGAGAAGCGCACGGGGGTGAAGGTGAATTATACGCATCCCGCCCAAGGGCAGGAGAAGGAGAAATTCAACCTGCTGATCGCCTCGAACGATCTGCCCGATTTCATCGAATACGACTGGTCCGGCAACGGAACGTCGACGTATCCCGGCGGGCCGCAGAAAGCGATCGACGATAAAGTGATTCTGCCGCTCAATGATCTGATTGACAAATATGCGCCGAATTTAAAGAAAACGCTGCAGGAAGACAAAGAGCTGGACAAGATGGTCAAGACCGATTCGGGGCAGTACTACGTCTTCCCATGGTCCGGAATTCTTCGGCCCTGACGGTATACGGACCGACGATCCGCAAGGATTGGCTCGACGACCTGGGGCTCGCCGATCCCGGAGACGATGGACGATTGGCATACCGTGCTCAAGGCTTTTAAGGAGAAGAAAGGGGCGACCGCGCCGTTCACGGGCAAATATCTCAGCGGGCAGAAGTGGGATATTCAAGATGTCTTCATCGGCGCCTTCAAGACGTCCAACGGCTTCTATCTGGATGATCAGGGCAAGGTAAAATACGGCCCGGTCGATCCGCAGTTCAAGGATGCGCTGACGCTGCTCCGCAGTTGGTATGCGGAGGGCCTCATCGACAAGGACTTTGCCGTGCCGGACGACAGCGGGAACCTGCAGGACAACAAGATGACGGGCGGC
Source organism: Paenibacillus sp. P25 (assembly GCA_024704175.1). Lineage (GTDB taxonomy): Bacteria > Bacillota > Bacilli > Paenibacillales > NBRC-103111 > Paenibacillus_G. The sequence goes on along the minus strand of CP085629.1, from coordinate 4,878,537 downwards.
GCTTCCGGCGCAACTGTGGCCGCGACCGGCGGCGGCATGGGCAGATGGCTCGACATCATGAAGGCCAAAGACCCGAAATACAATTTGGTCGCCGCGCCGTATCCGACCTTGAAGAAGGGCGAGAAGGCTTTTATCGGCCAGCGTTATTTCAAGTATAATCCGTCGGCCAGCACCGCCGTCACCACGGGTGCCAAGGACCCTAAGCTTGCGGTGCAATGGCTCGACTACGCCTTCGGCCAGGAAGGCAAGATGCTGTTCAACTTCGGGATCGAGGGCGAGAGCTACAAAATGGACAACGGCAAGCCCGTATTTACCGATCTGATCCTGCATAATTCGAAATTCAACGTGCAGCAAATCCTGTCGCAGTACACGAAGCAGAACGGGCCTTTCCCGACGGACGACCGGCGAAATACGAACACCTACAAGCAGCAGGACGAGGCCAGCGCGATCTGGAGCGCCACGGACGCGGATAAGCATACGCCGCCGCTGTTCATCACGCCTTCCCAGGACGAGAGCAAGGAGCTGGCGAAGATCATGACGGCTATCAGCAACCTACAAGGAAGAAATGTTCGTTAAATTCATCATGGGCAAGGAACCGCTCGAAAACTTCGACAAATACGTGCAGCGACTGAAGACGATGGGCATCGACAAAGCGCTGAAAATCAACCAGGACGCCTACGACCGCTACCAGAAACGTTAAGTGCGGCTTGAAGAGGAGGGAGGCGATGCGGCCTTCCTCCCTTCATGCCAGGCGCTTGGCGAACCCGATGGACATTAGGAGGGAAGGACCCAATGGCTCAGCTCGTCGCCGAAACAAAAGCTTCGTCGCCGCCCAAAGCGCGGATCCGGAGTGAATTTCTGAAAGATATCCGGCTCAACAAGTATTTGTACCTGATGCTGATTCCGGTGATTTTATATTATGCGGTGTTCAAATATGCGCCGATGTACGGCGCTGTGATCGCCTTTAAGGATTTTTCCCCGAGGCTGGGGATTTGGGGCAGTCCGTGGGCGGGATTCGAGCATTTCCGGGACTTTTTCACGGGCGTGTTCTTCTGGAGGGTCTTGAAAAATACAGTGCTGATCAGCCTCTACGATCTGATCTTCGGCTTCCCGGCGCCCATTATTCTCGCCTTGCTGCTGAACGAGGTCCGGAATGCCGTCTTCAAAAGGGCCGTCCAGACGATTACGTACATGCCGCACTTTATCTCGCTTGTCGTTATCTGCGGGATCATTAAGGATTTCACTACTTCGGACGGACTCGTCAACACCCTGGTCGGCCTGTTTACCGGCAAAGAAGCTGCAGGAGAGTCTTCTGCTCCAGCCGGAATGGTTCCGGACGATCTTCGTCTCCTCCGGCATATGGCAGACCGTCGGCTGGGGGACGATCATTTATCTGGCGACCTTGACGGGCATCGATCCGGAGCAGTACGACGCCGCCAAGATCGACGGAGCCGGACGCTGGAGACAGATGACGAGCATTACGCTTCCCGGCATCATGCCGACGGTTATCATCATGCTGATTCTGCAGCTGGGGCATTTGCTGAATGTCGGCTTCGAGAAGGTCATTCTCCTGTACAGCCCGACGACCTATGAGACGGCGGATGTCATTTCCTCCTACACCTACCGTGTGGGCCTGCAGGATTTTAACTACAGCTTCAGTGCGGCTGTCGGTTTGTTCAACTCAGTCATTAATTTCTGTCTGGTTATCTTCTCCAACCGGTTAAGCCGGAAATTGAGCGATACCAGTCTGTGGTAGGAGGGAATGAGCTATGAATCAAAGAACCGTGTCCGGCCGTCTCTTCGACGCCGCCAACGCCATCTTTCTGCTCCTGCTGATGGTCGTTACGCTGTACCCGCCGCTGTACGTCTTATTCGCCTCCTTAAGCGGCCCGTCGGAGATTGTGGCACATAAAGGGCTTCTGCTGAAGCCAGCGGGACTGACCTTCATCGCTTATGAGAAGGTGCTGCAGAACCCGATGATCTTCAAAGGCTATCTGAACACGCTGATCGTGGTCGTCGGCGACCTGTGCATCAATATTTTGCTGACTTCGTTCGGCGCCTACGCTCTGTCCCGAAGAACGCTCCGGTACCGGAAGCTGATTACGCTGATTATCGTATTTACGATGTTTTTCGACGGGGACTGATACCCTTTTACCTGATTGTCAAAGGTCTCGGCATCACGAACACCTTGTGGGCACTCATTCTTCCGGGGGCCATCAGCACGTTCAACCTGATTATCATGCGCACCGCTTTTGAAGCGATACCGGTCGGGCTGGAGGAGTCGGCCAAGATGGACGGAGCCAATGATTTTACCATCTTGTTCCGGATCATTCTGCCGCTGTCCCTGCCGGTGATCGCCGTGATTCTGTTGTATTACGGGGTCAGCCATTGGAATGCGTGGTTTAACGCGATGATCTTCCTCAAAGACCGCGATTTGTATCCGCTGCAGCTGATTCTGAGGGAGATTCTGATCGTAGGAAATACCACGGAGATGACCGGGGGAGGGGACGTAGGGGAGATGGCGCTGATTTCGGAAACGATCAAATATGCGACCATTATCGTCGCGACCGTGCCTATTCTATGCGTGTATCCCTTCCTGCAAAAATATTTCGTAAAAGGCGCTCTGATCGGAGCGGTGAAAGGGTAGAGTAGCTTATGCTCAAAACGGATATTGCATGGCCGGAATTTATGGCAAGGCACGATCTGACCTGGGTGGTCAAGTCGTACTCGTGGGATGAGGGCGCCTATATCGGCAACGGCCGGCTAGGGGCCATGATTTACGCCGAAGAGCACCGCGCGAAGCGGCATGTGCTGCGGTTTGTGCTGGGGCATACCGACGTGACGGCGAAGCGGCCGAATGGGTTCCCCCGCGTGTGCCGATCGGGGAGCTGGATCTGGAGCTGAAGGGTTTCATTTACCAGCCGACGCAGATCCGTCTTGACCTGTGGAACGCCGAGCTGCGCGCGGATATTACGACAACGGTCGGCGAGGTGAAGGTTCGCGCTTTCGTCCACAGCGGGAAGCCGGTGCTGGCGGTGGAGCTGGAGACGACCGAAGCGGAGAAGGATGCCGTTCTTCGCTGGTATCCGTACCCGGAAGTGGATCATGTGCTGAAAAATGCCGACGGCTTCAATCTCAATCAGTTCATTCCCGAGACGGAAGTGGAAAGAAGAGAAGTGGAAGGCATCCCGGTCGGGATTCAGAAATACCCTACGGAGGAAGGCTGCGTTACGTCCTGGACGGAGGTGCGGCATTCCGATCTGCACAGACTCTTCTACCTGAATGTCGAGAACGGTATTAATGATGAGGCGGTTCACCGCTCGGCGGATGCGGTAGCGGCGGCCCGTGCGGAATTATGGGACGGCTTCGTGGAATCGCACCGGCAGTGGTGGCATGATTATTACCGGCAGAGCTTCGTATCGATTCCGGATACCCGGCTGGAGAGCTTTTACTGGATTCAGATGTACAAGCTCGCTTCCGCAACCCGGGCCGACGGGAAGATCATCGATAACCAGGGGCCTTGGCTTGCGCCGACGCCATGGGCGGGCGTATGGTTCAACATGAACGTGCAGATGAGCTATTCGCCTGTCTATACGTCCAACCGGCTGGAGCTGGGGGAATCGCTCGTCCGCGCCTTGGAAGAAAACCAGGAAACGCTCATCCGCACGGTGCCGGAGGCTTACCGGGACGATTCGGCGCTTTGGGCCGAAGCTGCAGCTATGATCTGGTTACCAAGCTGGATAAAGAAATCGGCAATTTGACCTGGACCCTGCACAATGTGTGGAGACAGTACAGGTACTCGATGGACGAGGATCTGCTGAAGCGGTCGCTGTATCCGCTGCTGCGGCGCAGCATCAACTTATATTTGCACCTCCTGGAGGAGGGGAGGACGGCCGGCTTCATCTGCCGCCTACGATTTCCCCGGAATACGGCTCGTTTAAGAAAATGACGGTCGCCGACGCCCATTACGATCTGGCGTCGCTGCGCTGGGGCTGCACCACGCTCCTGGACATTTGCGGCCGTCTGCAGCTGGACGATCCACTGGCCGGCAAGTGGGAGGACGTGCTCCGGCGGCTTACGCCGTATCCGACGGACGAGAACGGCTTCCTGATCGGCAGGGACCAGCCGATGGAATTCGGACACCGCCATTTCAGCCATCTGCTGGCGGTATTCCCCCTGCATTTGATCTCGGGCGACGAAGAAGAGGAGAGGGAGCTGATCTTAAAATCCCTGCGCCACTGGCTCGGCGACGAAGGCGATTTGCGCGGCTTCACCTTCACGGGGGCGGCTTCCATTGCCGCGACGATCGGGCGGGGGCAGGAAGCGCTGCAGTATGTGCGGACGGCGCTGGATCTGTTTAAGCCGAACACGATGTACAAAGAAGCGGGACCGGTGATCGAATCGCCCCTGGCCGCCGCCGAAGCGATCAACGACATGCTGCTGCAAAGCTGGGGCGATGCGATCCGTGTCTTTCCGGCGGTGCCTGAAGAATGGGAAGACGTCACCTTCCACGATCTGCGGGCCGAAGGCGCGTTCCTCGTCAGTGCGGTGCGGAGGGGCGGCCGGACCCGCCTGATCCGGGTGAAGAGCCTGGCGGGCGAGCTCTGCAGGCTGAAGACGGACTGGCGCAGCGATGATCCGGTCCGCTTGGAAGCCGGACTCGAGCTTGCCTATAAGCGGCTGGATGGAGGCCTCTTCGAGCTGGAGCTCGGCCCCGGCGAGGAAGCGGTGCTCGTTTGCGGCGAAGCGGAGGAGGATCGGGCGATTCGCCCGGTGCCGGACGTGCCGCATCTGCACAATTATTTCGGCGGGCCCAAGCCTTGGCGCTTGTACGGCATTCCTTTTGAGTGAATGGAAAGAGCCTTCCTTATCTCCTGAGGAAGGCTTTCTCGTGCTCAGGCAGGAAAGCCTGCCATGTACTACGATTCTTGAAAACGATACCTTTGAGCGGCGCTATCAAAAAGCCAATTCCTCGCCACCTGCAGAGCAATCTCCTTATCGATCCAGCCCGACTGGATTCGCTCGTATAAAAATTCGCCCAGCGACCGCTTGACCAGCTTGATTTTACCGAAGCTCCACTCGATGCACCGGGCGTCCGATGCGATAAGCGAGCTTTTCATGGCCGGAATCGCCTCCAGCCGGTACTGCATGACATCCCGGTAAGTGCTGGCGCGGAAGTTGAACCACCAGAGACCCCCGGCACTCACATTGGGAAAATTCCAGGCGGCTTGAACGACGTCCAGGTTGTTGAGCTCGGATGCAACCACCAGCTCGAACGGGCAGGTATAGCGTTCGAACAGGCCGCTGAGCTTCAGGATCCGTTCGGTGTCGTTCGCCGGCACTGCCGTGCCGCACCAGGAACGCTCCACGCCAAGGAAGAACTGGACGAACAGATCGTGCTTTTCCGCCATTCTGCAGACCACATGCAGCGACGCCATCAAAATTTCGTCCTGGCTCGCGTTAGCCGTCATCCCGTCGACTTTGTTAGCGCTGGCCTCATATCTCGGAAGCGTGGTCATCATGCCGGGACATCCCTGACGTTTGAACGTGCCGAACAGCTCGTCGATCTCGGCGCTTACGGATTCGAAGGTCGCTACCCGGTCCGGCTGGCCATGAATGCTTCGCACCCACGGGTGAAGCCGGCCGTCGATGCGGGGAATCAGGATTGCACTCCGCTTCATCCCGTGGAACTCCGCATGCTCGGGGATGTTGGTAACGAACGCTTCGATTCGCAGCTTGTCCGCCACCTGTTGGGCCCATCCCGCCCTGGCGGCGCTCGCTTGAACCGCTTCATCCGCTTCCCGGACCGAACGCTCGTCCTTCAGCTCAATCCCGTACAACTCCTGAAAAATTTGTGTGACGACCCAGTTCATCAGCGTATTACGAGAGGCATGGTAGGCGTTTAGGAACGCGGCGATTCTTTCCTCCTCAGGCGGCTCCGCCGCATGCTTCGGGTAACCGGCCGCCTGCATTTCCTGATTAAACCAAAAATAATGCGCAATCTCCCAGAAATCCCGGGCGCACAGCCGGTCCCCCACCAAATGCGTATGGGTATCCAGTACCTGAAGCCGGTCGATTTCTTCCATAAACGACAACTTGGTTTCCATAGGTTCTTCCCTTCTTTTATGCGGTTTATCCTTCATCATAGAGGAAGCAGGAGGACAGGAGCATGGCAAAATTTACGATGGGCATGTCTTCTTTTATGATCCGTCGGAGCGAGAAAAAAACCAGGGCCCGGATGGAGCAGCATATACACATCAAGGGCGCTGCACGGACCCGCGGTAACAGGGAAGCACCGGTCAGCTTTCGCCAGCTATTGCCGAAGGTGTTCGCTCATGATACACTTGGTACAGAACTGTTCCGTTACGTCGAATGGAAGACGACATATACGTATCAAGCCAAAACACTTTTGTGGAATGGGTGAAAGACATGACAGTATCGCGTTTATCCGCGCGCCAGCGAATTCTGGAAGCAGCGTCCGACTTGTTTTACCGCGAAGGCATCCGTTCGGTCGGCGTAGACACGATCGTAGAGAAATCCGGTGTCGGCAAGGCGACGCTCTACCGGCATTTCCCGACCAAAGACGATTTAATTGCTGCTTACCTTGAGGAAAAGGACAATCTCCACTGGAGATGGTTTGATAAGGTGCTCGCCCAGCACGAAGGGTCCCCCAAGGAGCAGCTGCTTGCCATTATAGAGAGTACGACTCTTATTATGACGGAGCCGGGATACCGGGGCGCGCCCTGCTGAACGCCTTGGCCGAGTTCTCGGAGGAGGACCATCCGGCCCACCGCGCCGCGGTCGAGTACAAGCATGCCCTTCGGTCGCGGCTTGCCCAGCTGTGCAAGGAGGCCGGCGCGCCCGACGGGGAGCTGGCCGAGCAGCTGATGCTGGTCGTCAACGGAGCCTTGGTCTCCGTTCCGTTATTCGGGGCGGAAGGCCCGGCGGAGCAGACTGAGAAAAATATCGTCCCACCTCATCGACCTATACCTGGGAAAGGCTACGGCCTGAATTTCATATGAAGCTTGAAAAAGCACCCTTTAGAAATCGTTGGAAAGCTCGCTGCCGCCAACGAACTTCCGAAGGGTGCTTTTTTTCACTTGACACGGAACAGAACAGTACTGTACCATATGAACCATGGAACGGAACAGTTCTGTTCCATAATACATAAATTCTTTTGAATAGAGGTGGAATATGAAAGCGATCGTGTTCGACGAATTCGGTTCGCCCGCAGACGATTTTGCCGCTCTCCGGCTGGAGGAGGTCCCGATTCCGGAGATTGGGGACGACGAGGTCCTCGTCCGGATGGTTGCGGCTTCGATCAACCCGGGAGATTTCCTGTTCATTCAGAATCTGTATCCGGAGCCGAAGAAGCCGGTCTTCCCGCGGCAGATCGCAGGAACGCACGGCGTTGGCATTATTGCCAAGGCCGGCGGGAGGGTGACGCATACGCCGGGAACCCTCGTTTACTTCAGCTATGACAAAGCTTGGGCGGAATATGCCGCCGTGCCGGCCGAATGGGTCATTCCGCTTCCGTCCGATTATCCGGTGGAGAAAGCCGCTCAGTTCTTCAATTTGATCACGGCCTGGGATTTGCTTGAGGAATCCGGGGTGAAGCCGGGGAGTGGCTGGCGCTTACCGCCGGGAACTCCACGGTTGCCGCCATGGTAACCCAGTTCGCCAAGCGGCGAGGGGTGAAGGTGATCTCCATCGTAAGGCAGGCCCAGGAGTCATTAAACCTGAAGGCCTTGGGGGCGGCGGAAGTCATTGAGCTTTCCAAGCTGTCCAAGAGCGCGGGCGAGCGGATCGTGGAAATTACGGATAATCAAGGCTTGCACGGCGTGGTTGATTCCGTTGGAGGCCCTGTAGCGGGCGAACTGATCCGGTCTTTAGCCATGAACGGGCAGGCGGTGATCTACGGCGGCTACAGCGCCGAAACGTTTCAGCTCCATAATTTCGACATCCTGCTAAGAAACGTCTCTATAAAGCCTCACATCTTCCGCTATTTCTTCGTCCCTCCTCAAGAGGAGGATGCGAAGCTGCTTCAAACAATTGCGAAAGCGTCCGCCGGGCCGGACTTTCACGTTCCCGTAGGCGGCATGCACGCTTTGGACGATTTCCGATCGGCGATCCATACGAGCATTCACCAACCGGAACGCGGCAAACGTTTCTTCCGGATGCACAGTTGATCTGGTTGACCTACCTATAACAGAATGGCGAAGGAGAATGGAAAAATGAGTAAAGTATGGTTCATTACAGGAACTTCCAGCGGTTTCGGCCGGCAATTCGTAGAGCAGCTGCTTGCAACGGAGGATAAAATCGTCGCTACCGCGCGGAGTCTGGAGGCCATCGCGGATTTTAAGGAAAGAGCGCCGGAGAGGGTTCATATCGCCGCACTCGACGTGACGAATAAAGAGCAAATCCAAAGTGCCGTCGACGAAGCAGTGAAGGCGTTCGGAAGCATCGATATCGTTGTAAACAACGCCGGTTACGGCTTGTCCGGGATGCTGGAGGAATACACCGATGAACAAATGAAGGAGCAGTGGGAGGTCAATGTTTTCGGCGTATTGAATGTCATCCGCGCGACACTTCCGGTTCTGAAAAAGCAGCGGTCAGGGCATTATATTAATTTTTCATCCATATTGGGTGTGATGACCGTGCCTTCCTTAAGCCTGTACTCGGCGACCAAATTTGCGGTGGAGGGCTTCTCGGAAGCGATGGCGGCGGAGCTGGCCGGATTCGGCATCAAGACCACCATCGTAGAGCCGGGTGTATTCGCCACCGATTTCAGCGGAAGATCGATGCGGCGGGCCGAGCCGAGGGAAGAATACGCCGCTGTGCATGAAGCGGTAGCTCAAAGCTTTGCCGAGCTGAAGGCGGGAGATCCGGCCAAGGCGGTCAAGGCCGTCATGGAGATGGTGAACAGCGCGAATCCGCCGCTTCATTTTCCGGTGGGCCCTGACGCCTCTTACGGCATTCGGGACACCTTTGCCAAGAGAATCGAAGAAATCGCCGCCTGGGAGAAGCTGGCGGTGGACACCGCGTTCGATAGCTGAGGGGGAGGAAGCCGTTGAACAAAGGCGTCTATATTCTGACACTCGCCACCTTCGTAACCGGGACAGTGGAGCTGGTCATAGCGGGAATTCTGGATATGATTGCCCAAGACCTGCATATTTCCCTGGGATCGGCCGGGCCGCTGGTCTCCGTCTATTCGCTCGTTATCGCTTTCGGAACGCCGGTGTTCAGCGCACTGACTTCGAAGGTGGAGCGCCGCAAGCTGCTCCTTGCCGCCATGCTTGTATTCATTGCAGGCAATATTCTGTCGATCGCCGCCGCCAGCTTTGCCGTTCTTCTGATCGCCAGAGTCATCATCGCGGCCAGCTGCTCGGTGGTTGTTGTCAACGCTCTTACTTTGGCCGCAAGCATCGTGGCTCCGGAGCGGGTAGGGCGCGCCATGGGGCTCGTCTTTATGGGAATCAGCGCGTCGCTGGTGCTTGGGGTTCCGATGGGGACGTTCATTGCGGAGCAATTCGGCTGGAGGATGACGTTTGCTTTGATCGCGGCACTCAGCGTGATTTCCACAGCGGGGATTGCGGGCTTCCTGCCTAAGGTTCCGCCTCAGCCGGCGGTTCCTTTGCGCAAGCAGCTGGCGGCGCTTCAAAGCCCGAAGATCATCTTCGCCCAGCTTATGGTGGCCCTGATGCTGCTCGGCCATTTCACGATGTATACTTACTTTTCGCCTTTTCTGCAGGCGACGATGGGCTTATCGGCCAACGCAATCAGCCTTGTTCTATTGATATTCGGCATAGCCGGTGTGTTCGGGGGCTGGGTCGGCGGCTGGTCGACGGATAAGTTCGGAGGGGCGGGCACGTTCCTTGTCATTCTGCTGCTGTTTACCGTTTCCTTATCGCTGCTGCCTTATGCGACAGGAACCCTAATCACGCTTCTCCTTGCCGTCGTGATTTGGGGAGCTTTGGCCTGGGCGCCGGCTGCGCCGGTGCAGAGCTATCTGATTCGAACGGCGCCGGAATCCGCGGATATTCAAATCAGCCTGTTCACTTCTTTCATGCACATCGGAGTAGCCGCCGGTTCCGCAGTCGGCGGGTTCGTGGTGAACCATTACCCGGTGACCGCGAACGCCTGGGTCGGCGGCTTCATGGCCTTTCTCGCTTTCCTTTCGGCCGTCTATTCGGTCACGCGCCGTAACCAAGCCGGCGGCTTGAGTCATACTTCATAGTAAGAGATAGGAATGCTCGCCTTTCATTCGGCTTCACCGGCCGGGTGGGAGGCGATTTTTTTTGTATCGGGAAAACAGTTGCTTTGTCCCCCGGCTACAGTTGTATTGCCGCTCCCGCCCCGTGAGCCTTTTGTACTATCCTAGAAGAACAACAAACTGCAATAAAGGAGCCGATACCGATGCAAAAGAGGGGTTCCCTTTTCAACTCCTACATTTTCATCTTCCCCAGCCTGTTCCTGACTCTGGCGCTGGGCATCTACCCGATCGCTTGGGCGCTGCGGTATATGTTCTATGATTATCAGGGGTACGGGCAGGAGAAATTCATAGGACTCGACAATTTCTCGAGACTGTTCCGCGATGTCGAGTTTTGGCATTCCGTCTACAATACGTTCGTTTACGCAGCCGGTAAAATCATTATCGTTCTGCCGCTTTCCCTGCTGCTCGCCGTGATTTTGAACCGGGCGCTGAAGGGAAGAGGGTCGCTGCGGGGCATTTATTTCATGCCGACCATCATCAGTACGTCCGTGATGTCGATCGTGTTCTTCACGATTTTCAACTCGTACAACGGGTCGCTGAACCAGTTTCTGCTCAAATACGGCATCATCTCCAAAGCGATCGATTGGCTGGGGCCGAATTACGCGATGCTGACGGTCATTATCACCGCCGTCTGGGGCGCCATCGGCAACTACATGCTGCTGTTTATCGCCGGGCTCCAAGGCATCCCCGAGGACATCTACGAGAGCGCATCGATCGACGGGGCGAATGCCGTGCAGAAGTTCTGGTACATTACGATTCCGATGCTCGGCACCGTGCTGCAGATGATTGTCATGCTGGCCATCATCACCGCGCTGAAAGGCTACGAAAGCATTATGGTGCTGACCGAGGGCGGGCCGTTCGGCAAGACGGACGTCATGTACCTGTACGTGTACAAGCTGTTTTTTCCGGTTTCGGCGACGAATACGACGGTGCAGCGACTGGGCTACGGCAGTGCGGTAGGCTTCGTCACGGCGCTGATCGTCGGCGTGGTCACGATTCTGTACTTCTCGATGTCCAAGCGGCTGAGCCGGGACTAAGGAAAGCGGGGTGCATAAACGATGAGTTCAACTACGGGTAAGAGTACGTTCAAAGCCGGTGCTTTCGCCGGTCATCTGATCAAATGGATCTTTCTGCTTGCGATCGCCTTCTTTACGCTGTTTCCGATCGCGATGGCGATCCTCGGGTCGTTCAAGACGAACGCCGAGCTGACGGCGGGTGCGACGCTGCTGCCTTCGGTCTGGCAGTTCTCCAACTATGCTACGGCCTGGAAGCAGGCGAATTTCGCCCGCTTTACATGGAACAGCCTGTTCGTCAGCACGGCGGTAACGATCGGCACGCCGCTGGTCGCTTCGATGGCGGCGTATGCCGTTGACCGCACCAGGTTTCCGGGCAAAAAGCTGTATGTGGCGCTGCAGGCCAGCACCATGTTCATCTCGATCGGGGCCGTTGTGCTGAGACCGCAGTTCGACCTGATGGTCAAGCTGGGCCTGAACAAGTCGCTTTGGGGCGTCGTTCTCATTCTGATCAGCGCGCACGCCACGGTTTATTTCATGCTGATCGGGTTCTTCAAGGCGATTCCGAAGGACCTGGACGAGGCGGCTTATATCGATGGCTGCAACTTTTATACGGTATACTGGCGGATCATTCTGCCGCCGCTGAAGCCGGCGCTCGGCGTCACCGCGCTGTTTACCTTCCGCGGAGCATGGAACGAGTACATCCTCCCGCTGGTATTCACGATGACGAATCCGAAGCTGCAGACGCTGACGGTGGGGCTGGCGAATTTGCGCTACGGGATCGGCGCCGCGGCCGAGACGCGACTTATGATGGCGGGAGCCTGTCTGTCCTTCCTGCCGATTCTGGTCGTCTACTTTCTTGCGAACAAATCGTTCATGCAGGTAACCGCCGGTGCCGTGAAGGGATAAGACTTTTGTTCGGTTACGGCTGGGAAATAGTGTTTTTTTCCTACATGAAAAGTGGATTTGTCCTTCACGGTTCGACAAGAACCGCGTTTAAACTGTAAACAGTTACATTTTGTGGTCCATCAGTAGATAAGGTAGAATAATAGAGGAGGGTTTTCCAGCATGAATAAGAAAAAAATAGCGGTAAGCGCGGTGCTCGGCATGACGATGGTTGCATCTCTTGCAGCCTGCGGCGGCGGACAGAGCGATCAGCAGAAATCCGGCGGCGCCACCGGTGCGGCGGGCGGAGCGAAGACGAAGCTCACCTACTGGACCGTCGACCGTCACGATGCCGATTACATGAAGGATGTCATCAAGAAATTCAACGAAACGAACAAAGATAACATTGAAGTCGAAATGACGGTGCTTGCCGATAACTATAACCAGGCGGTCGATATTGCGTTTGCCAGCAACCAGGCGCCTGACATTCTGCGTACGAACGATTTCCCGAGCTATGTGAAGAAGGGCTACCTCTTGCCGATCAACGACCTGATGACCGACGAGATGAAGAAGCGGTACGGCAACCTGATGGTGGAGGATCTGAATACGTCCGACGGCAAAATTTATTCGCTTCCGCATACGGGACAGTATTGGAGATTGATTTACAACGTCGATCTCTTCGAGAAAGCCGGCATCAAAGAGCCGCCGAAGACGATTAAGGAAATGGTCGAGGACGCCAAGAAAATTACGGAAGCCGGCAAAGACATCGGGGCTTACGGCTTCGCTGAGAACTTCAAGAACCCCAGCTCCGCCCTGCAGCGGATCGCCAACCCGATCGGCTCGTTCAGCGGCACTTCCGTGGTGGACGGCTACAATTATAAAACCGGCCAGTACGATTTCGCGGCGTACAAGCCGATTGCCGAAGCGCTTCGCCAGATGAAGCAGGACGGCGACGATGCTGCCGGGCGTCGAATCGCTCGATATCGACCCGCTGCGCGCGCAGTTCGCGGCAGGCAAGATCGGCATGTACTTCAACCATTCCGGCGAACCGGCCGTATACCAAAGCCAGTTCCCGACCAAGGTCCGCTGGGCGGCGGCGCTGCCTCCGACCGTGGACGGCGACCAGTCTGGAACGATCGCCGTCATCGCCGGCAACTACATCGGCATCAACAAGAACACGCCGAACAAAGATAAAGCCTGGAAATTCATGGAGTACATTTATAACCTGGACTTCCAGAAGGACTACCATGAGAAAGGCTTCGGCATCTCAATTGTTCCGGATGTCAACGCCGTTGCGAAGAAGCCGTCCATTCCGGGAATCGAAGGCTTCCTGCCGACCAAATTCGACGCGCTGTACGCTCCGACGCCGCTGTCCGTGACGGAAGCGAAGGTGGAAGGAATCAAGTCGGGCAACGCCATTACGAAATATATGCTGGACGGCGGGAACGTGGATCAAATGCTCAGCGATTTGACGACCCGCTACAACGCGGCGCTGGAGAAAGCGCGGGCCGCAGGCGATACGAAGATTAAAGCGAATCCGAGCTTCGATCCGAACAAGCTGCAAGGCTCCTTGGCGAAGTAAGAAACCGGATCGTACAACGGTCATTATTGCGGAAGGGGGCGCGCCGCCGAAAGCGGCGCGTCCTTTCGCTTTTTCGCGGGAGGGAAGGAAGAAACAGGAAGGGGGGATGGGCCTTGAAAAAATGGTTTTACCGGCTGTCGCTGCGCCGCCGGCTGTGGATTTCTTTTCTGCTGCTGACGGTGTTCTCGATTGCGCTGACCGGCGTCGTGTCCTATTGGATCGCCTATCAGTCGACGGAGAAGGAAGCGTTCCTGTCCAGTCAGAATACGATGAACAAATCGGCGCGGGTGCTGGATGAGAAGCTCCGGCATATTGTGGTGACGACCTCCGCCATGATGCTCAGCGATTCGTTCAAGAAATCGATGTATGACGTGTTCGCGGATAATTCGGGCTCTTATTATACGTCGCTCTCTTCACTGCAAACGCCTTTTGCCCAGATGAAATTAAGCGAGCCTTCCATTCAATCGATCCTGATTTATACGCCGATCGGCGAGTTCTATGCCACGAACGATCTTCGGAGCAGCCAGGTCCCTTTCAAGAGTACGATGTTCTCGCGTTACCTGGACGGCATCGACCGCGTCGTATGGGTGGAAGGGCACGACGATCCTTTGTTTCTCGGAAATCCGCGAGTGATTTCGCTGCTCATGAAGCCGATCTCCGAGGTTAATGTGCACGATGTCTATGTTGTGGTCAATCTGAAGGAGGACGCGATCCGCAAAGTCATGACGGATGACCTGCTGGACAATGCGGGCAGCTATTTCCTCATTAACCGGAGCGGAGGGGCCGTGCTGCCGATGGATCCGCAGACGGCTTCCTTTCCGCGCGATCCGGCCTTTTGCAGCGACTTCAGGGGCAGGACCGCGGATTTTTCAAGTACGGCATGAACGGCGAATCCTATCTGGTCAATTATTCGCGGCTGACGATGGCAGAGGATTGGATGATGGTCAGTGTCCAGGCCCAGTCGGATCTGCTCCGGCGACTCAATGCAATCAAGACGACCTCGCTCGTCATCATGCTGTGCTGCGTCGTGCTGGCGCTGTTCCTGTCGAACCTATTGTCCGGGCTGCTCCTGAAGCCGCTTCACAAGCTGCAGGCGCTGATGAAGCAGGTGGAGCAGAACCGCCTGGACGTCAGGTTCCAAAGCAAGTACGAGGACGAGGTCGCCCAGGTGGGCCTCAAGTTTAACCGGATGCTCGAGGAGATCACCTCGCTTATCGAGGACGTCAAGGAAGCGGAGCATGAGAAGCGGAAGATGGAAGTGAAGACGCTGCAGGCGCAGATCGACCCGCATTTTCTGTACAATACGCTGAATACGATCATCTGGAAGTCGGAGACCTCCCAGAACCGGGATGTGACGGAAATGATCGTGTCTCTGTCGCTGTTGTTTCAGCTGGGGCTGAACGGCGGCAATGAGATGACGACGCTGGGCAAGGAAATCGACCACGTCCGGCAGTATCTGATGCTGCAGCAAAAATGCTACGAGGGGCTGTTCGACTATACCATCGAGCTGGAGGATGAATCGCTGCAGGACAGGCCGCCGCTGAAAATCATTTTGCAGCCGCTCGTCGAGAACTCGATTCTGCACGGCTTTGAAGCGATGGACGGCGGAGGCCGGATCCGGATTACGACCCGCCGTGAGGGGACGAATCTGGTGCTCCGGGTCGAGGATAACGGGGCGGGCATGGATGTCCGTACCGTAGAGGCCGACATGCGGACGGAGCAGGCGCTGAAGAAAGGCTACGCGCTGCGCAACGTATACGGACGGTCATGCGGCTGTACTATGGCGAAGGCGCGGATATCGCGCTGGCCAGCGATCCTTATGTTTCCACATCGGTGACTTTGACAATTCCACTGGAAGGCGAGTGATTCGGGCCATGAACACCGAGCTTCGAATGGTCGTAATCGACGATATCAAAACCGTGGTGAACGGCATCGCGAATCAGATCCCCTGGGAGACGCACGGCATCCGTATTGCGGGGACGGCGAGCAACGGCGAGAAGGGCGCCCAGCTGATCCGGGAGACGAAGCCCCACATCGTACTCACGGACATCCGGATGCCGAAGATGAGCGGGCTGGAGATGACCCAGCTGATGATGGACGAGTTCCCCGTACGAAAATCGTTTTCCTAAGCGGGTACACCGATTTCGATTACGCGCAGCAGGCGGTTCGGCTGGGGGCGTTCGATTATATCGTCAAGCCGTATACGCCGCAGAAAATCGTCGACGTCGTCCTGAAGGCGAAGCAGGCGATCGAAGAGGAAATGGGCGAAGCGCTGCGCTATCACGAGATGGAACGCAAGCTCAGGGAAAGTTTGCCCTACTTGCGCCAGGAATATTTTCAGTTGCTGCTGCAGTTCCCTACGACGCCCGAGCAGGCCGCGAAGCGCTGGGACTTCCTGCAGATCGGGCTGGAACGGGAACGCTTCGTCGTCATGCTGGCGGAGATCGACCAGTTCGCCGAACAAACCGGCACGCCGCCGGTTCAAGAG
Source organism: Paenibacillus sp. P25 (assembly GCA_024704175.1). GTDB lineage: Bacteria > Bacillota > Bacilli > Paenibacillales > NBRC-103111 > Paenibacillus_G. Next base: position 4,862,296 of record CP085629.1, on the reverse strand, counting down.
GTGGAGCTGATCCGGTTCACGCTGCAAAATATTTTGGAGGAAAGCATAGCGCAGAGCACTCAAGGGTTTGTATTCCGCGATAACACGAACCGGTTCGTGGCGGTGTTCAACCCGCCGGCTTCTGCAAGCGTCGAGGGGCTGGCGGAGCAGTGCCGCGAGAATATCGAGAAATATTCGAGGTATACCGTGTCCCTCGGGCTCGGGGAAGAGGTGAGGCTGATTCATCAAATCTCCTATTCCTATGCCCAGGCTCTAACGGCGCTCTCGTATAATTTCTATACCGGGGGCAACAGCGTGTACAGCTACCGCAATATCAGCCTCGTCCACCATCCGGCGACGCGCTATTCCCCGGACAAGGAGAAGGAGCTTCTCTACTGCGTGCGTTCCGGCAACGTGGACAAGGCTTGCGACATGATCGACGCCTTGTTCCAGGAAATGGTCGATGTGGCGGCCCCACCAGCCCCGGAAGCGGTGAAGGGGATGTGCGACGAGCTGGCCTTCCTGATGAACCGGGTGTTCGCGGAAAAGCTGACGCCGGAGGAGCTGGAGCCGGTCGAGCGCCAGGCGAATGCGATCAAGCGGCTGTCCTCGTACAAACGGACGGAGCTGCAAAGCAAGCTCAAGGAGCTGTGCCGGGCGGGATGCCGGCTGATCCACCGGCGGCGGCTCGAAGATGCGAACCAGGTCGTGGAGCGGGTCATCGAGCATATCCGCCGGAATGCCGCTTCCAACATGACGGTGAACGATTATGCCAAGATGGTCTATTTGAGCGGCAGTTATTTCGCCAATCTGTTCAAGAAGGTAACCGGGATGACGGTAGGTCAGTTCGTGACGACGGAGCGGATGGAGCAGGCCAAGACGATGCTGGTGGAAGGAAAGCAGGTCCAGGAGATTGCGCAGGCGCTCGGCTACGAGGACCGGCCTTACTTCAGCGAGCTGTTCAAGAAGCACACGGGCATGACCCCGTCCGAGTTCAAGCAGCAGTATATGCGGTGACTGAGGGAAGGTCCTGACGCTGCTGATCCGGCGCCCGGTGCCAGAGGCAAAGCGACCGAAAGCGTAGACTTACCGGCGGCGGGGACTTTTTTGTTGCTGAATACGTTAACGAGAAGGGAATAGGCGGCAAAGGGGAGAGGCTCTTCGGAGCTTCTCCCTTTTTTTACATGTTGGTATATACTGGTGGAAAAGGGACTGCCGAACGGACACTTCCCCTCTGCCGTACGGAGAATCGGTCCGAAGAAAGCACGGAAGAACCGGAATTCGCCGGACTCACGGTGATATGATCATACCAGAGGAGGCATGATGAGGTTGGAATGGCTGATCCGAATGAAGGAGGCCCTGGAGCTGATGGAGCGGAAGATGGAGGAGCCGCTGTCCATAGAGGAAATTGCCCGAACGGCGTGCTCGTCTCCGTTTCACTTTCAGCGCATGTTTCACATGTTGACCGGCTTCACGGTCGCCGAATATATCCGGAAGCGGAAATTAACGCTGGCGGCGCAGGAGCTTGCGGTCACTTCGGCCAAAGTGCTGGATGTGGCGCTGAAGTACGGGTATGAGTCTCCGGAAGCATTCTCGAAAGCCTTCCGCAAGGCGCACGGGATCACACCTTCGGTCGCGCGCGAGCCGGGGTGCAGCTCAAAGCCTTTCCCCGCATCTCCTTCCATCTGTCACTGAAGGGAGACAAGGATATGGATTACAAAATAATCGAGAAAGAAAGCTTTTCCGTGCTCGGCCGCACGATCCTGACATCAACCAAGGACGGCGAGAACCAGCGGCAAATCTCGCGCTTCTGGCAGGAGAGCCATAAGGACGGTACGGTTGACAAGCTTGTTCAAATCGGCGCAGGCCAAGATCTGCTGGGGATTTGCTTGAGCATGGACCATGCGAAGGAGCAACTCACCTATATGATCGGGGTAAGAAGCGGCGCTGAAGTTCAAGAGGCGGGATACGTCCAGGCGGTCATTCCCGCTGCAACATGGGCGGTATTTCCGTCGGTCGGACCGATGCCGGGGGCGATCCAGAAGGTATGGGAGCGCATTTTCCAGGAGTGGTTTCCGGCTACAGGGTATGAGCATGCGGAGGGACCGGAGCTGGAGGTTTACCCGGCCGGGGATGCCTGGTCGGAGGATTACCGGTGTGAAGTCTGGATTCCGATCGTCAAGAAATAATAGTTCCGGCCGATGGACCTTGACATAAAGCTGTCAGGGTCCGTTGTTTATACTTAAGTCAAAAAGAAGGCGGTTCGTTTCCCGTCGATTCGAATCCATAGCGAATAAGTAAAAAAAAGGGGGCTTCCCGTAATGAACTCAGCCAAAACAAAGCCAAGCCAAGGTACCGCCGATCCAACCGCACCCGTTCCGGTGCTCGGCCGGCGCGCCTTGAACCGCGCCCTGCTCGCAAGGCAAATGCTGTTAAGCCGTGCGGAGCTTCCGGTGCTTGATGCAGTGGAACGGCTCGCCGGTCTGCAGGCTCAGTCCCCGAATGCCCCCTATTTTGCCCTATGGACCCGGCTGGAGGGCTTCCGGCAGGAAGAGCTGTCCCGGTTCATCGAAGAAAGAAAGACGGTGCGAATCGCCTTGATGCGCTCGACCTTACATTTGGTATCCGCCCGTGACAGCCTCCATTGGCGCCCTTTGCTGCAGCCGGTGCTGGACCGGGGGCTGAAGGGCGTATACGGCAAGCGCCTGGAAGGCCTGGACCCCGCGGAGATTGCTGCTGCAGGCAGGAAGCTGGTTGAAGCGCAGCCGCTCACGTTCAGTGAAATCGGCAAGCGCCTGAGCGAGCGTTGGCCTGACCGGGATCCGTCCGCCCTTGCGGCGGCTGTCCGGACCTGGGTGCCGCTCGTGCAGCCGCCGCCCCGCGGCCTCTGGGGCGAGAGCGGACAGGCCGTGCATACTTCCGCCGAAGCCTGGCTCGGCCGGCCTCTCGCCCCGGAGCCTGCTGTAGAGGAGATGCTGCTGCGCTATTTGGCCGCCTTCGGCCCGGCCTCCGTCAAGGACATGCAGGTCTGGTCGGGCCTTACCCGGCTGAGCGCCGTAGTGGAGCGGCTCCGTCCGCGGCTGGTCACGTTCCGCGACGAGCAGGGCGGCGAACTGTTCGACCTGCCGGACGCCCCGCGGCCCGATGCGGATACGCCGGTCCCGCCCCGGTTTCTCGGCGAATACGATAATACGCTTCTGTCTTATGCCGACCGCACGCGCATCCTGGATGAAGCCGCCCGCAAACGGGTGTTTACCGAGAACGGCATCATCCGCTCCACGATTCTAATCGACGGCTTCGTCAGCGGAATTTGGAGGGTCGAGAAGCAGCGCGGGACCGCGGTGCTGATCATCGAGCCTTTTGCATGGTCGCCCGAACAAGACCGCCGGGCACTCACCGAAGAGGGCGGTCGCCTGCTTCAATTTGCCGCCGCCGAAGATGTTCACGAGATCCGGTTGATAGAGGCCGAATGATGGACCCGGCCGGTCATGAATGGCCTGATGCAGCGGAAGGCACCCGCTTGTGTTGAGTCCACTGAAAAAGTTCCCGCTTCACGTGCGAATCGTTCTTAGGATTGCTGGCGCGGCTCCGGAACGATTTCGCCTGCTTCGATGGTTTTTCAGTAGCCTCCTTTGATTGGGGGTTCTTTTTTCGGACGCTTTGCCTAAAAAAATTTTCGCTTGATTTTGTACCTACAAGTATGTACAATCGGATTATCAGCTCACATAACCACTAATTGGAAGGAGGCTCACAGCATGTCCGCGCGAGACAAACTGGTTGCCGCGACCAAAGCCTTGCTCTGGGAGCACGGCTACGACGCCGTCAGTCCCCGGGAAATTCAGGAGCAGAGCGGTGTCGGGCAGGGAAGCTTTTACCATCATTTTCGCAGTAAAGAGGGCCTCGCCGCCCATGCTTTAGGAGAAGTATCAGCTGAAATGCAGCAGGCTCTTACTGTCTTTTTCGATCCCAATCAAGCGCCTATGGAGCGCATCAAGGCTTATTTGCAGCACCCCCGCGACGCATTGCGCGGTCGCCGGCTGGGCAAGCTGGCGCAGGAACCGTCCGTGATCGGAAGCTCGCTGCTTCATCCGATCTCGAATTATTTCAACTGCCTGCACCACGAACTGGTTAAAGCGCTGGAGCAGGCGCAGCAGGAAGGCACGATCCGGAAGGAACTCGATGTGCACCAGCTGGCGGCCTTCGCTCTCTGCCATAGTACAGGGAGGATATGTGCTGTCGCGTGCGCTGCAGAATCCGGCGCAGATGGAATGGGCTGTGAATGGAGCCATCGCCATGCTCGCCGAAATGGAACGGAGGTCATAATCATGTCCGAATTCACTATTCAATCGCTCGAAGGAACGGTTGTTCGCGGAAGCCGGAACCGGCTTGATGAAACGAACGACCCGTCCATTCAAGGCGCCTATGCACCGTCGAGACGTTCTACCATGCATTCAACAACCGCTCGCTTGCTTTGTTTAATCAAATCTGGCTTCCCCATCCGTTGATTCAATTAAATAACCCGCTCGGCGGAATCGTCAGGGGGCTCAAGCTGTGGAAGCGATGTACAGCCGGATCTTTCAAGGCCGGATTCGGGTGGAAGTGGAATTTTATGATATCATTCTATATGCCGCTAAGGAGCACGCCGTATTTGCGGGCCGGGAGAGGGGGACTTATCAGGCCGGCGATCAAGTGAACGGTCTGGATATCCGTACGACCCGTTTCTTCCAATACGTGCCCGGGCAGGGAGGATGGAGGCAGGTTCACCATCATGGATCGATTGACGATGCCGCCATGCTGGACCATTACCAGCAAGCGGTTCGGGGACCGCGTGACTGAATCTTAGCTCGTCCTTAAGCCGGTATCTTGTGCCATCGCATAATTGTCATTCCTTAAGAAGAGAAGCGGGGGGCTGTCGATGGAGCTCACAGCCCGCCCGGAAACCGGAGGAATAGGAAATGAATGAAAAGCGAATCCAAATTATGGCGATATCGGGAAGCCTGCGCAGCCGGTCGTCCAATACCTCGATTTTAAGAGCGTGCGCCGCCGCGGCTCCCGGGAACATGGAAGTTGCGATGTACGACGGAATCGGCGGGTCGCCGCATTTTAACCCGGAAATCGACGGCGATGAGCCGCCGCCCTCCGTCGCTGAATTCCGCACGAGGCTCAGGGAGGCGGACGGCGTGCTGATCTGTACGCCGGAGTATGCCGGCGGCGTGCCCGGGGTTCTCAAGAACGCCCTGGATTGGTGTGTATCGTCGGGCGTATTTATGAACAAGCCGGTAGCTGTCATCAGCGCATCCCCTTCACTTATGGGCGGGAAGCATGCGCACGAGTCGTTACTGCTGACGCTTGGCATGATAGATGCCAATCTGCCGGAAGGCGCGGCACTGACCATCCCCTTGGTCAGCAAGTATATCGGTCCGGAGGGGAGATCACCGATCCAGTAATCCAGCATAAGCTGAGCCTGGTTATGCAGGCGCTGGCCCGTTCCATCCAGGCGGAGAAGGGATGAGGCCTCTTACTTCTTTCTTAGCGGCCTCCTTCTCCTGGATCAATTTGTCGGAGTCTTCCGCCGCTCTGCGCAGAGCTTCATTCAAATCCTTTTTTCCCTGATTCTTTTCATAACGAGGCTTCCCGGATAAACGCCAGCGGCTCCCTCATCGCGTATGAGACATACCGCTCCTTGTTCCAGATGACGAACAGGTTCCAGGGAATCGCCGGCTCCGTTACCGGCACGATGCACACCTCCGGGTTCACGATCTTGGAGCAGATCGCCTCCGGCAGGAAGGAGATGCCGAGGCCGGCGGCGACCATCTCGACAAGCAGATCCCATTGGGAGCTCTCATGCGCGATTGCGGGATGGAACCCGGAGCTGTGGCACGCTTCGATCACTTGATGGCGGACACCGAAGCCTTTGGCGAATAAAATGAACGGCTCCTGACTTAAATCCTGCAGGAGGACCGGGGAGCGGTCGGACAAAGGGTGCGATTTGTGAAGAACAAGGAATATTTTTTGCTCCACGAATGGGACCATCCCGAGGCAGGAATCCTCTTCCGGCGATATGACGACCCCCGCATCAATGGAGCCTTCGGCAACGAGTCGCTCCACCTTCTTGGCGCCTTCTTCCACCATAACAAATTCCACGTTCGGGTATTTCTTCTGAAACGGAGCCACGATTTTCGGGAAAAAGACGGTGCTGATCACCGGAGGCAGTCCGAGCTGGATGAGCCCTTTTTTAATTGAGAAACATCGTCCAGCGTGCTGTATAGATCATTCACCGCTTGAAGAATCGGATGAATTTGTTTGATGGCCGCCGCTCCGGCATCGGTTAGTTTGACGTGCTTCCCGGTACGGTCGAACAAAGTAACCCCCAGTTCGTCCTCCATGTTTTTCACCAGTTTGCTCAGCGTCGGCTGGGACAGATGCAATATTTCAGCCGCTTTCGTAATATTCTGCTGCTTGGCTACCTCTAGAATATAAGTCAAGTTGCGTAAATCCAAAACGGATCCTCCCCAACCGATAGTTTTTTGGAATGGCTTTCATTCGATGTATGAATTTTACCTCTGCCGTCTCCCATTGTAAACTGAATACAGTAATGTAACCGCTGTCATAAAGCACATCCTTGCAGAAGAAAAGAGGAGAGGCGCATGGTGTTTGTTCAAGTCGTTGCGATCCTGCTGTCACTCGGCTTGCTGATGTTTTTTGCGTACCGGGGTTATCCGGTGATTGTGTTCGCTCCCATCTTCACCCTGCTGGCGGTAGTCATCTCCGGGCTCGCCTTAATGCCGAGCTATACGGAAACCTACATGACGAACGCCGCGAACTATATTAAAACGTACTTTCCCATCTTCCTGCTCGGGGCGATCTTCGGCAAAATGATGGAGCTGAACGGGGCCGCAGCATCCATCGCTCAAGCCATCGTAAAGGCGCTCGGCTCCAAACGGGCGATGCTGTCCGTCGTGCTTGCCTGCGCGGTGCTGACCTATGGAGGCGTATCCTTGTTCGTCGTAGCCTTCGCGTGTATCCGTTCGCCGTGGCCGTCTTCCGTGAAGCGAACATCCCGAAACGGCTCATTCCCGGAACCATCGCCCTCGGCGCTTTCACGTTTACGATGGATGCGCTTCCAGGAACGCCGCAGGTGCAGAACATTATTCCCACTACTTATTTCGCTACGGATGCTTTTGCCGCTCCGATTGTCGGGACCGTCGGCGGGATCATCGTGCTGGTCGCCGGTCTCTTCTGGCTGGAACGCCGGCGCAAGCAGGCTGAAGCCGCAGGCGAGGGCTACGGGACCGGACATAAGAACGAGCCGGAAACGGCCGCGGATCAGAGGTATCCGAATTTGTGGATCTCGGTCATTCCGCTGGTGCTGGTGCTCGTATTCAACTTCCTGCTGAGCCGGGGCTTTATTTCCGTGGCCGACTGGTACAGCGCCGATGTGCTGAAGGCGTTTAACATCGCCAGTGTAAAAACGGTTGCCTCTTCCTGGGCACTCATTATCGCGCTGTTCATCGGCATCCTGGCCGCCCTCTGCATCAATATGCGCCAGGTACAGAGCAAGCTCGCGGCGGGGCTGACCGCGGCGGCGATGGGGTCGCTGCTTGCGATTTTCAATACCGCATCCGAGGTGGGCTTCGGCAATGTGGTGAAGACGCTGCCGGGGTTCAAGGCGATTCAGACGTGGATTCTGAATATAAGCCCCCATCCGCTGATTTCTGAAGCCGTTTCCGTCAATATACTGGCCGGGGTTACCGGCTCGGCTTCCGGCGGGCTGTCCATTGCCCTCGAGGTGATGGGGAAGCAGTACCTGGCGGCCGGCCAGGCGGCGGGCATCAGCGCGGAATGGCTGCACCGGATCGCTTCCATGGCGTCCGGCGGGATGGATACGCTGCCGCATAACGGCGCAGTTATTACGCTGCTCGCCATTACAGGCCTGACGCACCGCCAGTCGTACAAGGATATTTTCGCCATCACCTTGGTCAAAACGCTGACCGTGTTCCTGATTGCCGCCGTTTTGTCTTTCATATAAGACCGGGGAACGGCACCCCATTGCTACATTATACCGCTTAAAGGAGGAACCGTCGTCATGACAGCCTTTTTGGACCATAAAGCAGCACTCGTCACCGGTGCCGCCAGCGGCATCGGGCTTGAAATCGCCCGCACCTTCGCACGGGAGGGCGCCCGCGTCGTCATCTCCGATATTCAGGAGGAGAAGGCGAAGCTTGCCGCCGAGCGGCTGGCGGGCGAAGGGTATGAAGCGCTCGGCGTTGCGTGCGACGTGACGAGCGAAAGCGCGTTCGCCGGGGCGATCGAGACGGCCCGCAGCACATACGGCCGGCTGGATATCCTGGTCAACAATGCGGGGCTGCAGCATGTGGCCCCGATCGAGGAATTTCCGGTAGAGAAATTCGAATGGATGCTGAGGGTGATGCTGACGGGGGCTTTTATCGGGATCAAGCATGCCTTTCCCATCATGAAAGCGCAGAAGTACGGGCGCATCATCAATATGGCCTCGATCAACGGGCTCATCGGCTTCGCGGGGAAGGCCGCGTATAACAGCGCGAAGCACGGCCTGATCGGGCTCACGAAGGTAGCGGCGCTCGAAGGTGCGGCTGACGGCATTACGGTCAATGCCTTGTGCCCTGGCTATGTGGATACCCCTTTGGTCCGGGGGCGGCTTGAGGATTTGGCCCGAACCCGCGGTGTGCCGCTGGAAAGCGTGCTCGAGGAGGTTATCTATCCGCTGGTTCCGCAGAAGCGGTCGCTGTCGGTCGATGAAATCGCCGAATTCGCCATGCTGATCGCCAGCGACAAGCTAAAGGGCGTAACCGGTGCATCGCTTCTGATCGACGGTGGATATACCGCGCAGTAAAGATCAAGCCATAGGAAGGAGAGGAAGGGTATGAGCAAAATATTCAGTTCGATGGAAGAGGCCGTAAAGGATATTCATGACGGAGCGACGCTGGTGGTCGGCGGCTTCGGGCTCTGCGGCATTCCGGAGCACTTGATTGCGGCACTGAGGGAGCAGGGGACCCGGGACCTGACGGTAGTCAGCAACAACTGCGGCGTGGACGACTGGGGCCTTGGACTGCTGCTGGCTAATAAGCAGATTAAGAAAATGATCTCTTCTTATGTGGGAGAGAACAAAACTTTCGAGAAGCAGTACCTAAGCGGCGAACTGGAAGTGGAGCTGGTGCCCCAGGGGACCTTGGCGGAGCGGATCCGTGCAGGCGGGGCGGGCATTCCCGGGTTTTATACGGCTACCGGGGTCGGTACTCTCGTTGCGGAAGGCAAGGAGCATAAAGACTTTGACGGGCGGACGTACGTGCTGGAAAGAGCCATTACCGGTGATTTCGCTCTGGTGAAGGCCTGGAAGGCCGATACGCTAGGGAATCTCGTCTACCGCCGGACCTCCCGCAACTTCAATCCGCTGGGCTGCCGCGGCAGGCCGAATTACGATCGCGGAAGCCGAGGAGATCGTCGAGGCGGGAGAGCTGGATCCCGATGAAATTCATACACCGAGCATCTTCGTGCAGCGTGTCGTGCAGGGTGAAAGCTACCAAAAACGGATCGAGCGCCTGACGGTCCGGACCGCGAAGGAGGAAAGCGCATGAGCGACCAACGTTCAATTATCGTGCGGAGGGCCGTACAGGAAATCCGGGATGGCATGTATGTCAACTTGGGCATCGGCATGCCGACGCTGGTGGCGGATGAAATCCCGGAGGGCGTGAACGTCATGCTTCAATCGGAAAACGGTCTGCTCGGGATCGGACCTTACCCGTTGCAGGGAGAGGAAGACCCGGATTTGATCAATGCCGGCAAGGAAACGGTGACGGCGGTCCGCGGCGCTTCGTTCTTCGACAGCGCGGAATCGTTCGCCATGATCCGGGGCGGCCATATCGATCTCGCCATCCTCGGCGGGATGGAGGTTTCGGAGAGCGGGGACCTCGCCAACTGGATGATTCCCGGCAAAATGGTCAAAGGCATGGGCGGCGCTATGGATTTGGTGAGCGGGGCGAAGCAGATCGTCGTGATCATGGAGCACGTGAACAAATACGGGGAGTCGAAGGTGAAGAAGGCCTGCACAGCTGCCGCTCACCGGCAAAGGTGTGGTTCACCGGTTAATCACGGATCTGGCGGTCTTTGATTTTACGCCCGAAGGCATGGTGCTCGTCGAGCTGCAGGCGGGAGCGGGTCTTGAAGAAGTGAAGGAGAAGACGGAGGCGGCGTTCACGGTGAGCCCGCAGCTCGCGGAACAGCTGGCGGTCAGCCCGCAAGGAGGGCGCCATGAGCAGTAGAGAGGCAGTTATCGTCAGCGCGGTACGTACGGCGATCGGCGGCTTTCAGGGCTCGCTCTCCGGCATCTCCGCCACGGAGCTTGGGGGCATCGTCATCCAGGAGGCGCTCCAGCGGGCGGGTGTGAGCGACGAGCAGGTGGACGAAGTAGTCATGGGCAATGTCCTGCAGGCGGGTCTGGGACAAAACCCGGCCAGACAGGCCTGGCTGAAAAGCGGCTTCGCCCACACGGTTCCCGCGATGACCGTGAACAAGGTGTGCGGCTCGGGCCTGAAGGCGGTCATGCTCGCGGCGCAGGCTGTGCGGCTGGGCGACGCCGATATTGTGGTGGCTGGCGGGATGGAAAATATGAGCGCGGCCCCGTATTTGCTGGAAGGCGCGCGGTCGGGTCTGCGTATGGGAGACGGCAAGCTGGTCGATTCCATGATCCGCGACGGCCTCTGGTGCGCGATGTGCGATATTCATATGGGCATCACCGCCGAGAATGTCGCTGAGCGCTACGTCCTGACGCGTCAGGAGCAGGACGACTTCGCCGCCTGGAGCCAGCGGAAGGCGGAGGAAGCGATAGCCGCCGGCCGCTTCCGGGAGGAGATCGTGCCGGTGCCCGTTCCGCAGGCGCAAAGGGGAGCCGGTGTCGTTCGACACCGACGAATACCCCCGCGCCGGAACGACCGTAGAAGCGCTGGCCAAGCTTCGCCCCGCGTTCCGCAAGGACGGGACGGTCACGGCCGGCAACGCCTCCGGCATCAATGACGGTGCCGCCGCGCTGGTCGTCATGTCGGCGGAGCGGGCGGAAGCGCTCGGGTTGAAACCAATCGCCCGGATCCGAGGCTATTCACAGGTGCTCTGGATCCGGCGGTCATGGGCCTCGGTCCCGTGGATGCGGTGCGCCGGTCTGCTCAAGAAAACCGGTGTCGCGATAGGCGACATCGACTTGTTCGAAATGAACGAAGCCTTCGCGGCGCAGTCGCTCGCGGTCGGTAGAGAGCTGGAGATTCCACCGGAGAAGCTGAATGTGAACGGCGGAGCGATCGCTCTGGGGCACCCGATCGGCGCCAGCGGCGCCCGGGTTCTCGTGACGCTGCTGCATGAGCTGCAGCGGCGGGACGGGAGGCTCGGCCTCGCGGCGCTCTGTATCGGCGGCGGCCAAGGTGTCGCGATGCTGGTGGAGCGGGGTTAAAATTGATAATCCGGATTTCCGTTTGTTGGAAATCCGGATTTTTTGCGCTCACGCGGTTTGATGATCCGCCTTCCCCGAAGCAAGATAGTACATGTTTCACAGCAAGGAAATCCATGGTATCTTGCGGCCTTTGGGAGTAATCTAACAATAGTCTTTAGGATTGATGCAGGCGCCGGCCTTATCCGGCGGCCTTTTTCCCTCCGCGAGGGGCGCTTAAGGCTAGTGCATACTTAGGCATCACCGCACAATTTTACTAGTAAAGAAGGTCGCTCCAGGTGGAAGCATGGAAACGCAATTTGGTTATTTTATGGTTCGGTGCTTTTTTCAGCTCGGTAGGCATCGGGATGATCATTCCGTTCCTGCCGCTTTATGTGCAGGAGCTTGGGATTCACGATGTGAAGCAGGCGGCGCTATGGGCCGCGATGATCTTCGGCATCAACCACGTGATGATCGCGCTGGTATCCCCGTTCTGGGGGAGATTCTCCGACACCTATGGGCAAAAGGTAACGATGCTCCGCTCCGGCTTCGGCTTGTCGGTCATTATTGCCGCGATGGGCCTCGTCCACACGCCGCTGCAGCTGCTCCTGCTCCGTGCCGTTTTCGGGACGATGGGGGGCTTCTCCAACTGCGCCGTCGCCTTGATGGCGATCGAAACGCCCAAGGCGCATGTAGGCAAAGCGCTGGGCACGCTGCAGACGGGGCAGGTGACGGGGCAGCTGCTCGGTCCCTTGCTCGGAGGAGTCATGGCGGAGTGGATCGGCATGCGAAACTCGTTCTTTTTCACGGGCTTTTTCATTCTTGTGGCCACCTTGCTGGTGCTGTTCGGGGTTCATGAAACGAAGAAATATCCGAAGTTTGAGTTCCGGGTGTGGAAAGAAAGCTTATTGGCGGACCGCCGGGATCATGCCAAGGTGCCGGGGAAAACGCAGCTTCGCGATGTCATGAAGCAAACGCCGGCCATTCTGACGCTGTTCGTATCGTCGTTCCTTATCGCAGCCAGCTTCCAGAGCATCAGTCCGGTCATTACCCTGTATGTCAAAAGCCTGCACGTCGAGCATCACGTCGAAATTATTGCGGGCCTTATCTTTGCTTCCAGCGCGCTCGGTACCATGATCGCCGCCCCCATCCTGGGCAGACTGGGCGACCGGCACGGGCATCTGACGATTCTGCTGTGCTCTTTGCTCCTGATATCGGTCCTGTATCTCCCGCAGGCGCGGATTACCGATCCGTGGATTCTGATGGGAGCCCGCTTCCTGACCGGCTTATGCGTCGGCGGCCTGATTCCGTCGATCAGCTCGCTGCTGAGGGGTCTAACGCCCGTGAGCATCCAGGGAAGCGTCTTTTCCTACAACACCAGTGCCAATTCCCTGGGCAATGTGATCGGCTCCTTGTTCGGCGGCATCGTGGCAGGCAATCTGGGGATCCCGATCTTGTTCTACATTATATCCGGGGTATTTCTGCTTCACTTCGCGATGCTGGCCGTCCAGGCGAAGAAGATCAATGAGGCGCGTAAGAGCTTGGGTTCCGCAGCGGCGGGGCTGAATCAGTGAATCATACGAACCGGGCAGCGACAAGCTGTCCGTTTTTTACTATCCCGAGTACTTCTGTGAGGCTATAATAATACCAATCCGAATGAAGATTGCAGCCGAAAGGAGAGAAGCGGATGAGGCCCGTTGCCCGTTCCAAAACACTTAGCGTTGCCATAGAGCGGCGCCCCGAGGAAGTATACGAATATGTTCTGAATCTTGCCCATTTCCCGGAGTGGGCGACCTCCTTCTGCCGTTCGATCCGGGAATCCGAAGACGGCTGGTGGGTGATTGAAACGCCGGATGGATCGATGCAGATCAAGTTCGTCGAACGTAACGCTCACGGGGTGCTGGATCATTATGCGAGACTAGAATCCGGCCAAGAAGTATTCAACCCCATGCGTGTTATTGCGAACGGTTCCGGAAGTGAAATGCTCTTCACGCTGTTTCAGCTGCCCGGTATGTCGGATGCGAAGTTTTCGGAAGATGCCGGGATGGTGGAACAGGATTTGCTGACGTTAAAAAGCGTGCTAGAACGGAAGAACGAGAAATAGCGAAGACTTTGTAACGACTGAGGCCTCCTCGCGCGGGAGGTTTTTCTTTTTGGTCAATGCGAGTTATTCACAGCCTTACTCACAATATCAACAGGGGCCGAACCCTTGCTGTGCATAAGCTTGGGTCATTCTATAAACATATCCACAGGCAGGGTTGTACACAGGCGAGCCTTGTAACACTCGGCCTGCTTTTTTACTTTTATTCTATAGAAAGAGGCCGGTTCTCAGGAACCGGCCTCTTTCGCGTTCGGCGCTTCGATCTTCTTGGACAGTCGCTTCGCGATTTTTTCGGTCAGCCGGAAGAACTGCTCCTGCTCCTCGGGGGTAAGCGGCTCCAGCATATCGACGAGCAACTGGTTCCGGATGTGCATGGCCTCTTCGATCACCCGCTTGCCCTTGTCGGTCAGCGTCGTCTTGACGGTACGCCGGTCTTCCTTACTGCGCAGCCGGACGATCAGCTCGTCCTGCTCCAGCTGATTGAGCGAAATCGTCGTAGCTCCGGAAGACAGCTGCAGCTGGCGGGAAATATCCACGACCATGCAGGACCCGCACTGGTAAATCGCTTTAAGAATGTGGTACTTCGTCGGGTTCATCCTCAGATCGGGTTCATTGTGCTTCGATTCGAACAGCTTGATTTTATATTTCAAAAAAGCTTCGGTCAGTTGATCTATGGCATCCAGTTGGCGCGTGAATTCATGATTATAATGGTCCATGGCCGTTCTCCTTATTCATGGTGGGCTTGCTCTCGTTTGCTTCAAGTATACAGGATTACATTGGCATTTGTATTCTTTTTTTCGATGTGCTAAAGTAACTTTATCACAAAATTACTTTATAGAAAAGTAATTAAAATATTAAAACACCATGGAGGGAACCCAGAATGAAAGGTCGTTTATTTGCAGCCAATATTATTGGCGTGATTGTCATTGTTGCATTGGTCATGGGAGGCTTCTATTACTATGTCCAATCTTCCCAATATGTTAAGACCGAGGACGCCCGCGTGGCAGGCGATATCATGAACCTGTCCGCACCGGCATCCGGTACGCTCACAGGCTGGACCGGCAAAGAAGGCAGCACCCTCGCCAAAGCCGGCGCTATCGGTCAAGTGTCAGACGGTACCAAGACAGTAAATGTCGCCGTTCCGATGGACGGCACGATTGTGAAAGACCAAGCCAAAGACGGACAAGCCGTTCAAGCCGGCCAGACGCTGGCGCAAATCATTGATATGAAGAAGCTGTACGTGACTGCCAATATCGACGAGACGGATCTCAAGGATATTCAGGTCGGTTCCGATGTGGATGTAACGGTGGATGGCGACGCCAGCAATACGCTGAAGGGGAAAGTGGAAGAGATCGGTAAAGCAACGAACTCCGTCTTCTCACTGCTGCCTTCGGGCAATTCCAGCGGCAACTATACGAAGGTTACGCAAAAGGTACCTGTGAAAATCTCCATCGGCAATTATTCCGACACGGTGCTTCCGGGGATGAACGCCGAAGTGAAAATTACGAGAAAATAATAAGGCGTCCTCCTGGGCTTCAGGAGGGCCTATTTTCAGGAAAGGAGCTGAGGTAATGGCCTCTTCAAGTTCAGCGGCTAAAACCGGCGGGGGCGTATCCGGGCATATTCCGCTTCTGACAGTGCTTATGCTGGGGTTGTTTCTTGCGATACTTAACCAAACGCTGCTTAACGTTGCGCTTCCGCATATGACGGCGGAATTCGGCGTGACGACGAATACGATCCAATGGTCGCTAACCGGCTATATGCTGGTGAACGGGATCCTGATCCCTTTGTCTGCCTTCCTCATTGAAAGGTTCGGGGTGCGGAAGCTGTTTTTGATCGCCATGATTTGTTTTACCGGCGGAGCGGTCATCTGCAGTATAGCTCCGAATTTCAGCGTGATGCTGATCGGCCGGCTGATTCAAGCCGTAGGCGGAGGCGTGCTTTCGCCGCTGGTCATGAGCGTGATCTTGTTTATTTTCCCTCCCGAAATGCGGGGAAAGGCATGGGGCTGTTCGGTCTCGCCATGATGTTCGCTCCGGCGGTCGGACCTACGCTATCCGGCTGGATCGTGCAAAACTATGATTGGCATCTGCTGTTCTCCGGCATGGTTCCGTTCGGTGTGATCGTGCTCGTTATCGCTTTTTTCAAGCTTAAAAATATCGAGGAACCGAAAAATATCAAGTTGGACTATTTCGGCACGTTTTCATCGCTGGCCGGGGTCGGGCTGCTTTTATACGGGCTCACCGAGGCGGGAACGAAGGGCTGGACGGATATCGCGGTGCTCGCTTACATCGTCATCGGCCTGGTGCTGATCGTCGCTTTCGTACTGCAGCGGCTTAAATCCGAGAATCCGATGCTGGATATGCGGGTATTCCGGTACAGCATTTTCTCGTTATCCACGATAATTAACGTATTTGTTACGGCCAGCATGTTCGCAGGCATGATTCTTTTGCCGATTTATTTGCAAAATTTACGTGGCTTCACCCCGCTCGAATCGGGACTGCTCATGCTGCCGGGCGCGCTGATCATGATGGTGATGTCGCCGGTCTCTGGGATTTTGTTCGACCGGATCGGCCCGCGGCCGCTGGCGATTGTCGGCATGATCATTACGACGGTGACGACCTTTGAGTTTACACACCTTACCGTAGATACGTCCTACAGCTTTATCTTGATTCTCTATATGGTGCGTTACTTCGGCATGTCGCTTCTGATGATGCCGATTATGACAGCGGGGATGAACCAGCGCCGCAAAGCTTGGGCAAGCACGGCACGGCGATGTCCAACACGCTTCGCCAAATCAGCGGCTCGATCGGGACAAGCCTGATTACAACGATTTTTACCAACCGCTCGAGTGCTCACTTCGCCCAGTATACGGATCGGATGGATACGACGAACCCGGCCTTTATGGATTCCTTCAATCAATTGGTACACCGAATCGCCGAGTCGGCCCACTTGCCTCTGGCATCGGCGCAGGCGCAAGCTGCATCCGTACTGGCGGGTCAGGCCCAAGTCGATGCTACGGTGATGGGGATTAACGATGCCTTCTTTTGGACGTCGATCATTTCGGTTGTCGGCTTACTTCTAAGTGTATTCCTGCGGGATGTGCGGAAAGATAAAGATACCGCAATCAGCGTAAGGAAGGAAGTTACGGGCACGGAGGTCATTATGCTTCCCGCCGCAGGACAGACCCGGCAAATCTAATCCGGGCGGGGCCTGGCCATTCAATCGATAGGAGGCGGTCTTGTGAAAATTTACATTGTATACGACAGTGAGGGCGGACATACGGAAGCGCTGGCTCAAGCGATTGCCGAGGGCGCTGCGCGTAAGCCGAATACGGAGGTCTTTATTCATGATGTAAAATCGGCCGATATTTATGAGCTCGCCGGCATGGATGCCATCATCTGGGGATGCCCGGGGCATTTCGGTACGATCAGTGCGGGCCTCAAGACCTGGATCGACCGGCTGGGCCATCTGTGGGCGGAGGGCAAGCTGGTGAATAAAATCGGCGCCGTATTTTGTACGACGGCTACCGAGCATGGCGGTTTGGAATCGACCATGGTCAGCTTGATGACCCCTATGCTTCATCAGGGAATGATTCTGGTCGGTCTTCCGGGCAATATTCCGCAGAACGCTATTTACGGAAGCTACTACGGTGTCGGAGTGACCTGTCCGATCGACAGGGATGAGCTGATCAGCGATCAGGGCAAAGAGCTGGGTAGAGCCTTGGGCGAACGGGTAGCCGATATAACCGGAAGATTCACTCAGCGCTAGGAAGCGTACCAATCCGGGAAAGGGGGAAACCGATGACCATTCCTATATTGAGCGTCATCATCGGCCTGGTGCTCGTCGTTGTTCTGATTATCGTGAACATGCGGATGATGGCCTCTTCTTCCGCCGGCAAGCGAAGCGAACGCCAGTATCCCGTCAAGCAGGAAGAAGCCGCAAAGGCTGAGACTCCAAAGGCGGAGCCTGCTGCAGCAAGGCCGGATGGCGAATCGCCGGACGAACCGCCGCGGCAGGAACGGGCGGAGGAGCCGAAAGCGGTTGAGGACCGGAATCGGACGGTTCCGGCGGAAGCGGAAGAAACGGTGGCCGCGGATAGAGAAGCTCCGGTGGAACCTTCGCCTGCTTTTCCCGGGGCTTCCGACCAAGCAAAAGATACCGAACTTCTTCGGAAAGCCCGGGCTCGCGAGCCTGAGGCTGGAAGCCCTATGGGGGACGACGATTACCGCCGGGCGCTGCTCAAATTCCGCCAGCCCGGAGAGGTGCCTGCCGAGGAGAAGCGGGAGCGGGGCGAGATGAAGGACGAAGATTACCGTTCCGCACTGAAATCGATGATGGACAAGGGAAGAAAATAGAATGCTCCGGGCCCGGAAGCCGTATTTTTACGGACCCGGGCTCTTTTCGCTTGGCGGTGGATCCGAAAGAAAAGGTTTTTTTGGGACAGCTTGTAAGGTATACTGGACTTATAGTGATAATCAACGCGGGGGATGAGCAGACGATGAATCAACAGGATATCGGCGCTATGGGCCGGCATTATTTACAAGCGGATTCTTACGGCGCCGCGGCGTTTTGCTTTTATCGCGCGGTCCTTGAGAACTCCAATAACGCGAACGCCTGGAACGGCCTCGTTCTGGCGATGAGCCTCATGCGCAGGGAATATGACGCTCAGACGGTGTTAGCCCGGTTTGCTCTGCAGCCGCGGCTCCCCTACGACAAGGATATGGTTACCTTCGCGATGATGATGTACCAGCAGAGCCCTATCGCTCTTTCGGAATGGGTGCGGGCCATGTCGAGACGTTTTGGAGTCAGTGCACAGGAGAAGGAAGCTTTCACTCAGATGGCGGACGATCTGGAAAACGCATACAAGAACCTGGTAGAGCAGCATGGGGAGGAGTCCCTAAAGGCGCAGGGCATGCTGAATCTCGAGGAATTTGCCGGACGCCGCATGGAGCTCGACCTGCTTCTTACGGAGCCGATTGATTCGATCTTCGCCCAGGTGCAGGGCTGGCTCGAGAATCCCGAGATGGTGCTGACCGGCGTCAGGCTCCTCTGCATGCTTGCCGGATAACCGGAGCGAGAAGCTGCTCCGCCGTGTGTGCCGTAACGAGCAGATGGACGGCAAAGTCCGTACGCATGCCCTTCTTGCACTTCGCTGGCTGGGCGTGCGAGGGAATGCCCGGATTCATAAAATGGGCGAATCGTTCGTCATCAATCTGGACGATCCGCGACCGGAGCTGACCGTCTCCGTACCGGCCGCTTACAAGCCGGCGCTGGACCGGATGAAGCTTTGGATGGCGCAAGCGCAGGGATTCGTATCCGCCGAAGAATACGAACGGCATGCTTCGACGGATGAGCCGGAGCCGCCGGAAGACCTCGCGGCGAAAGTGAGCGAAGCGGACATTCCCGGCCTTTACCAAGAGGTTGTGCACGCCTTGATCCGCGCGGCTTATGACCAGTACTATCCCCTCGTCCCGACCATCAAAGGAACCCGTGAGTGGAGCGCGGCCTTCCTGATGCTGATGAAGGATTATGTGGAAGGCATAGGGGAGAAGTGGATTTACGGCCAACCGGAGCAGGACGAGATGGCGGTCCGTCACCGCAACTGGCTGCTCAGCGCAAGCCCGGATTTTTACGAGAGCATTGAGGCTGCGAAGCGCCTTCGGACCGGACAGGCCCGGATGCAGTCATAGACAGCAAAAACTAGAGGTGACTATGAGGAGAAACCCCATCCCCCGTAGTCGCCTCTATTGCCCCGCTCGGCTCTTTCGTGCGGGATTCGCCGGAGCGTTAACGAACGCTCCGGTTTTTTTGTGCCTCCACAGCCCAATGATAGAAGCGGATGGTCAGGCTTTGTGTATATAAATAAATCGGGAATGAGTAATAGAGCTGGTACCCGTTTTTATAAGTAAATACGCCTAGGGAAGTGGCCCATTTTTCAATAAAGATCGACAGAACGGACCAGCCCGCAATAAAGAAAATCGTCTTCCTGCCGCGGATCTGCCAATCCTCATAAAGATAAATGAAGATATAAGGCATCGGCCCAAAGGCGAAATACGTCAATAAATCCATTAGCGTATAACGAGGGCTTACGAACGTATCGTAGAAATCCAATACGTGGCCCCCAATGGTATAATCGTAAATCGTATCGACCGTATATCCCCAAAAAAATAACAAGACCGTCAAGCGAACCGGAAATCGTTTGGGAAGCAGCAGTGAAGAATAGCCGGCAATCAGCACACAGTAAATAAAAACAGCCGCTTTCCCGAGATAATTGTCGCTGAAAAATATCATGGGGCCTTAGTCCTCTTGAGCTGTAATGTGGGAAAACCCTTTGTAAAAAAGAAAGACGAGGATTTGAAGACCGAGATAGTACAGCATGGAATAATAAAGATGCCAGTGGATATAGGTATAAATTTTATATCTCACAGCAAGCCATTCCATTAGGAGCAGCAAGCCATACGCCAGGACAATCCATCCGGTTTTCCAACCGGCCGGCAGGGCGGAGAGCAGCAGGTTGTGGCATATGACGACCAGAAGCGGGATGACTGTCGTGCGAAACAGCAAGAAAGCAAAGTAATCGGGCAGCGGTTTGGCTAGCTCGATCGTCTTCATTTCTTCTATAAAAATCCAGGACCCGTTGCAATTCAGCAGGATGACGGTCATAAACAGGAGCGCGTTGTCCAATCTGTTGATTTTGCCTGGAAGCACGAAGAACAGGCCCAGCAGGAACCACGTAATGGAAGAGAAAATAACCAGGGACATAGCAAACTCCCGTTCCGCCATATGATGCTTTTATTGTTGCCTTAGGCTGAACGGACTATTCCATGGAGGGGCAGGGCCATAGCAAAAAAAAAAGGGGGCCGAACGCCCCGCGCGCCTGCGACATTATCGGCCGCCGCCACCGCCGCCAAACGTATAACTGTATTTCAACTCTTCTTCAAACGTGACATAATCGAGGTTCACCATGAGCAGCAGGAAGCGCATGCCGGTTTGCGGATCGCTGATGACGATATGGTCGCGTCCGGCCGCTTCGATCCGGCCTCTGAAGATTTTGGCGTTCCATTGCGTGTTGTTTTCATAAGTCATGTAGAATGTGGCCATTTTCCCCAGGTTCAAGCGGAGAATATTCTCGACAAAGGATTGCTCGAGCGGCGGCTGCCCCGGGATCGTAGGAATCGCAGGAGCCGTGCCTACGGGAGGCGTAGCCTGGGTTCCGCCTGCCGGGAAGCCGCCTGCCGGGAAGCCGCCTGTCGGGAAACCGCCGGTCTGCCCACCGGTTGGACCGCCGGTCTGGCCGCCGCCAATGATACCGCCGCCGGGAGTACCCATGGGACTGACGCCAGGGAAACCAGCATTGGGAGTGCCGCCGGGATACATCGGTGTGCCGTAGGTGCCGGCACCGGTTTGATAAGGGGTATACATAAGGAAAGCCTCCTTCAATAGTGCGGTTTCGGCTTGAGAAGCCGACCGCCGCTTAAGTATTGTAAGCCGCCTAGCCGGACGGGAGCGTTCCGTCGTCCTATCCCTAGGCTCCAGCACACAATCATACTATGGAGTAGGCATTCGTTTGGTGACAGAAAAAAACAGTCGCCGTGGCGGCTGTTCTTGTAGAGAAACCCTGAAATAAAGAAATCTGCCTTGGTACTCCGGTGGGGTATCCACTTCCGGTCGCTGTTGTCTGCAGGAAATTAGAAGCCGCTTTTCAGCGGTTATTTCCCGCAGACAAAGGCGAACGCTATCGCTCCTCCAGTGGGTACCCCACCTGCTACCTTTTGCATTTTCCTCAAATCCGGGCTTCTCGTTAATCTGACAACTGCCGGGGCAAACTGTTTTTTAAAAGTTGAAGTTATCCGGATCCGGACCGAACCGTCTGTTTTGGTTGAGGCCGTCGATCCGGGTCATGTCCTCGTCGGAAAGCGTGAAGTCGAAAATGTTGGCATTCTCCTCAATCCGGGCTTTACTCACCGATTTCGGAATCGTAACTACCCCGTGCTGCAAGTCCCAACGAAGGATAATTTGCGCGGGGGTCTTGCCGTACTTCTGCGCCAGCTCGCTCAGCGACGGGATATCCAGGTTCCCCTGCATCAGCGGGCTCCAGGCCTCGAGCTGAATCTTATGCTCTCGGCAGTAGGCGCGCAGCTCCGTCTGCTGGAGCAGCGGGTGGAACTCCACCTGATTGACGGCCGGCACGACGCCGCTGTCCTCGATAAGGTCCTTCAAGTGATGCGTTTGGAAATTGCTGACGCCGATCGCCCGCACCAGGCCTTCCTTCTGCAGCTTGATAAGCGCTTTCCAGGTATCCTTATATTTGCCTTTGACGGGCCAGTGAATCAAGTACAAATCAATGACTTCCAGCTGCAGCTTCCGGCGGCTTTCCTCGAAAGCCTTCAAGGTGGATTCGTAGCCTTGGTCTGCATTCCAAACCTTCGTGGTTACGAAAATCAGATCACGGGGAATGCTGCTGGCCTGAATCGCCTGGCCTACGCCTTCTTCATTGCCGTAAGCCGCGGCGGTATCGATCGACCGGTAGCCGGCCTCAAGCGCATAAGTAACCGCTTGCTTTACTTCATCGCCCTCTTTGGTCTTCCATACCCCGAGACCGAGCCAAGGCATCCGCACGTCGCCGCTCAATACCGTAGAATCTCCGATTTGCTGAAACGTTGTCATAGGAATGATTCCCTCCTCGATAAGGTTTGGACTTCCTTGTCTATCATAGCATAAACCGGGTGGCGAGGAAAAAAGTGCTGGCGTAGAAGCTTCCATGCAAAAGAATTCCCGCTTCTGAGCGAAGCGGGGTTTCTGAAAGCAGCATTTTACACGGCCAGATGCTTGCGGACCTGCTCCTCGCTGAGATCGGCGGAGCTTCCTTCGGCTACCATCGTGCCTTTATCCAGCACATAGTAATAATCGGCGATGCCGGTGGCGAACGTCAGGCTCTGCTCCACGAGCAGCACGGCCATCGTCTTGCGGGCCTTGATCGCTTCGATGACCCGCTCGATCTCCTGGACGATGGAGGGCTGGATCCCTTCCATCGGTTCGTCCAGCAGCAGCGACTTCGGCTCGGAGACGAGCGCCCGCGCGATGGACAACTGCTGCTGCTGGCCGCCGCTGAGGTCGCCGCCCTTACGGTGCAGCATTTGCTTTAGCACGGGAAACTGCTCATACACCGATTCGGGAATGCCGGCTTTGCGCAGCTTGGGGTCAGCGGCCTCCAGACCGAGCAGCAGGTTCTCCTCCACCGTAAGCTGCGGGAAAATATCCCGGCCCTGCGGCACATAGCCGATGCCGGCCTTCGCCCGCCGGTCCGGGGAGCTCGAGGTAAGCTCCCTCCCCTCGTACCGGATCACGCCGCGCTTCGGTCTGATGAGCCCCATGACCGTTTTCATCAGCGTCGTTTTGCCGACCCCGTTACGCCCCATCAGGCAGACCACTTGCCCGGGCTGCACCTTCATCGACACCCGGCGTAAAATCATGCTTTCCCCGTAGCCGGACTCCACATCCTGAAGCTCTAGACCTGCAGACCTGTCAGTCATGGCGCTCCACCCGCCTTCCGAGGTAAACTTCCGCTACCTTATCGTCGTTTTGAATTTCCTCCATAGTGCCTTCGCGAAGCACCGTCCCTTCGTGCATCACGGTAACCTGTTTCGCGTACCGCCGAACGAATTCCATGTCATGCTCGACGACCACCACGGTCTGCCTGTCGCTGATCCGGTGGAGAAGCTCGCCGGTCTTCTCGGTTTCGCTGTCGGTCATGCCGGCCGCCGGTTCGTCGAGCAGCAGGAGCTCCGGCTCTTGGATGAGCAGCATCCCGATCTCCAGCCACTGCTTCTCCCCGTGGGAGAGGGCGCCAGCTTTTTCCTTGAGCTTACCCCCCAGCCCGATCAGTTCCAGATAATAGTGAAGCTTCTCGCGCTGATCCGCCGTCGTTTTCGCTACCAATGTGCTGAGAAGGCCTCTTTTCTGGCGCATGGACAGCAAGCAGGTTCTCCTGCACCGTCAGGGTGATGAAGATGGAAGGCGCCTGAAACTTGCGTCCGATCCCGAGCTGGGCGATTTGGTGCTCCTGATGCCGGGTAAGATCGGTATGTCCTTTAAAAAGGGCGCGGCCCTTGGACGGCTTGACTTTCCCGCACAGTACATCAAGCAAGGTTGTCTTGCCGGCACCGTTCGGTCCGATAAGAAAGCGCAGCTCTCCCGGGTCGAGCCGGAAATTCAGACCGCGGATCGCCTTGAACCCGTCGAAATCGACTTCGAGCTCTTGGACCGAGATCAGCGGCATGGCCGCTTCCTTGCGCGGCGACGTTTCGTTGTAAGCATTCATGGTCATCTTCCTCCTTACTGGTTCTTATCCAGCTCGCGGATGGCGAGCGGGGGCGGGGACGTCTTCAGCACGGAGGAGGCTTTGGCCGGCGACCAGCCGTATCGCTCCGCCGCATCCTTCAAAGTACCGACGATGCCTTTAGGCAGGAACAGGGTAACGATAATGAACATACCGCCCAGGATGATCGGCCACCATTCCGGATACGCTTCGCTGAACATCGTTTTGGCGGCGTTCGTAATGACGGCCCCGATGAGCGCACCGAAGATCGTGGCACGGCCGCCGATCGCGACCCAGAGCACCATCTCGATCGAAGGGACGATGCCCATCTGCGCGGGAGAAATGATGCCTTCCTGCAGCACGAACATGATGCCGGCCAGTCCCGCGAGCCCAGCCGATACGCAGTAGATGAACACTTTATAAGCGACCGGGTTGTAGCCGATGAAACGGACGCGGTTTTCCGCATCGCGTATGGCGACAAGGATCTTGCCGAGACGGCTGGAGGCGAGCCACAGGCTGAGCAGCGACGTCGCTCCGACGAGTGCAACCGTAACGTAGTATAATCCCAGCTTGGTGGAATGCTCCGCCAGCGGCAGAGAGAGGAACGTATCGAAATTGGTGAGGCCGTTCGTTCCCCCGGTGTAGCCCTGCTGACCGACGAACAGCGTAACCGTAATGATCACGAGCGCTTGGGACAGGATGGAGAAAAACGAGCCGCGAATCCGGTTGCGGAAGGTAAGATATCCGAGTATGAAAGCGACGGCGATCGGTACGAGCAATGCGAGCAGCAGAGCCGCCGCCGGGGACTGGAACGGGACCCAGAAGGCGGGAAGCTTCTCCACGCCGCTCCATGACATAAAGTCGGGGAGCCCGTCACTGGATGCGGCAAGCTTGAGATGCATCGCCATGCAGTAAGCGCCCAGCCCGAAGTAAACACCGTGGCCGAGGCTCAGGATGCCGGCGTACCCCCAGATGAGGTCCAGACCCATCGCCAGAATCGCATAGGCAAGAAACTTGCCGAGCAGCCCGAGCCGGAACTCGGATAAGAATAAAGGAGCTGCGAGCATAAGAACCAATAAAATGACGCTGAGTGCGATTTTGGCAGAGGTGCTTCGGTTGCTTAATAAAGTCATGGTTACGGCCTCCTTCCTTCGAATTAATCGAGTGCCCGGGATTTGATCGTGACCAGCCCCGACGGCTTCCACTGCAGGAAGGCGATGATGAGCGTGAACACGATCACCTTGCCGAGCGAGGCGCTGGTGGCATACTCGAAGGCGGTGTTGAAAATGCCGATGCCGAGCGCGCCGGCGACGGTTCCGACGATTTTGCCGATGCCGCCGAGCACGACGACCATGAAGGCATCGACGATGTAATATGTGCCGATGGTGGGTCCGATCGGTCCGAGCAGCGTCAGCGCGCAGCCGGCGATCCCCGCCATCCCGGAGCCGAAGGCGAACCCGATGGCGTCCACCTTCCGGGTGGAGATGCCGAGACACGCGACCATTCCGCGGTTCTGCATGACCGCCTGCATGCTGCGGCCGCCCCGCGTATGGTACAGATAAAGATAGATGCTGGTGATGCAGACGATCACGAGTGCGATGATGAACAATCTTTTATAAGGAAGAATCAGATCGGCGCTGAGCGCAAGACCCCCGTCCAGCCAGGAGGGCGCCGTTACCGCCACATTCGGCGCGCCGAAGATGCTGCGTGCCA
Source organism: Paenibacillus sp. P25 (assembly GCA_024704175.1). Lineage (GTDB taxonomy): Bacteria > Bacillota > Bacilli > Paenibacillales > NBRC-103111 > Paenibacillus_G. Next base: position 4,836,730 of record CP085629.1, on the reverse strand, counting down.
GTCGCTGAAGCACCAGACTGACGCCCCAGGTGGCCAGCAGGCTGTCGAGCGGCCGTCCGTACAAATAGCGGATCAGCGTCGTTTCGAGCAGCCAGCCCACGGCGAAGGCCACCGCGAATGCAACGATGAGTGCCAGTACGAAATACAGGCCGAAAACCGATTGCGGCAGCAGCTTTTGAAACAATTGCTGAATCATGTACGCCATGTAGGCGCCGATCATGATGAATTCACCGTGGGCCATGTTGATGACGTTCATCAGGCCGAAGGTGATGGCCAGCCCCAGCGCGATCAAGAGCAGAATGGAGCTGAGGGAGAGGCCGTTGAACAGTTGAAGCAGCAACAGAGGCTCATAAATAAGTCCTCCTTCACTTCCCCTAAGGGAGCGGGGTATACGGAAACACAAGGGACTGCCCGAAGGCGACCCTATAGCGTCGGTTCAACTTAAAGCTTTGTCTAAGCTGCGAATGATGGTTCTTCAAAAGGGTCGCGGCACAGGGCATTTACTTCTTGCTTACTTCCGCTCCCCAAGGATAAGTCTTCAGGAACGGATCCGGCTTGACGGGCTGGCCGGAGTTCCAAACCTCTTTGAACATGCCGTCCGCCTGCACCTGGCCGATACGTACCGTCTTGAAGATGTGCTGGTTTTCTCCATCGATCTTGACCTTGCCTTCCGGCGCGTTCCATTCGATCCCCTTGGATGCTTCCTTCACCTTGTCGACGTCAAAGGAGCCGGCCTTTTTCACCGCTTCCGCCCACAGATAAACCCCGGTGTAGGCGGCTTCGATCGGGTCGTCGGTTACGCGGTCCTTGCCGTACTTCGCTTTGTAAGCCTCAACGAACTTCTTGTTCTCCGGCGTGTCGGTCGTTTGATAGTAGTTCCAGGCCGCATAATGGCCTTCGAGGACGGAAGCGCCGATGCCGCGGATCTCTTCTTCGGCAATCGAGACGGACAAGGTGGTCAAGTCCTTGGAGGTGATGCCCGCATCCTTCAGCTGCTTGAAGAAGGCCACGTTGCTGTCTCCGTTCAAGGTATTGAAGACGACGTCCGGCTTCTCCTGCTTGATTTTACTGATGATGGTGTTGTAATCGGTATGTCCTAGCGGCGTGTACTGCTCGTCGACCAGCGTCCCGCCTTCGGCCTTCAGCTGTTCTTTAATGATTTTATTGGCTGTTCTCGGGAAGACGTAATCCGAGCCGAGCAGGAAGAACTTCTTCCCTTTGTTCTGGAGCGACCACGTGACGGCAGGAACGATCTGCTGATTCGTCGTTGCGCCCATATAGAAGATGTTCGGCGAAGCTTCGAGTCCTTCATACTGCACGGGATAGAAGAAGAGCCCTTTATTCTGCTCGACGACCGGCAGGCACTGCCTTGCGGCTTGCGGAGGTCCAGCCTCCGAAGATGACGACGGCCTTGTCTTTTTGCAGCAGCGCTTCTTCGTTTTCTCGGCGAACGTCGGCCAATCCGAAGCGCCGTCCTCGACGATCGGCTTCAGCTGTTTGCCGAGCACGCCGCCGGCCTTGTTGATTTCTTCGATCGCCATCATCTCCGCATCCTTCACGGACACCTCACTGATCGACATGGTACCGGTCAGGGAGTGAACGATGCCGACGGGAACCGTATTATCGCCGGCGTCCTTCGGCGCATCCGTTTTGGCTCGCGGTGGTTGTTGCCGCCGATTTGCTTTCGGTTGCGCAGCCAGCCAGCGACGCCGAGAGGCTGAGGCAGACAGCCATCAGTGCGGTGAGACCTTTTTTCTTGATTTCATGTGAACACTCCCCCAGTATTTGGTGATTGCTGACTTTGATAAGCCATATCATATTGGAATGTAATTAATGTGTCAATATAGTTTACATATAAAATCAGCAAATTGGGAAAAACTTCGTGATTTTGTAGTCCGATCGTAATGAAATATGTCATTTTGACGAAAATATGCAGCGTGGACGGATTTTATACCCTAATTCGTGTGAAGTAAAATTACATTTGTTATTTACAGTCCGGCAAATCGCGAATATAATAGACTTATCTAAAGGCAAATATTCGTGTTTAGCGCAAGCCACATTTCAAGATTAGGAGGCCCTCATGTTCTTGACGGAAAGGGAAAAGGAGAAGCCGCTGATCACTGTAGCGGCCGATTTGGCGAGACGCAGGCTGCAGCGGGGCGTCAAATTGAACTATCCGGAGAGCGTCGCTCTCATCACTTCGGAGATTATGGAAGGGGCCCGCGACGGCATGTCCGTAGCCCAGCTGATGCAGTTCGGCACCACGGTGCTGACGAAGGACCAGGTGATGGAGGGCGTGCCGGAAATGATTCACGAAGTGCAGGTGGAGGCGACGTTTCCGGATGGAACCAAGCTGGTCACCGTGCATCAGCCGATAAGAAGTTAGTTTATGTAAGTGTTGAAGTTAGGTGTATGTTAATTTTTATTACATTATATTGGGTGAAAGGGGCATGGCCATGATTCCAGGCGAATATCGTGTAAAAGCAGGTTCGATCGAGCTCAATGCGGGAAAGGCGACGACAGAGCTTGTCGTGATTCATACGGGAGACCGCCCGGTGCAGGTCGGTTCCCATTTTCATTTCTTTGAGGTGAACCGCTCCCTCAAATTTGACCGCGCGGCCGCCTTCGGCATGCGGCTGGATATCCCGGCCGGAACGGCGGTCCGGTTCGAGCCGGGCGAGGAGAAGCCGGTCCGCCTGGTGGAGCTGGGCGGCAGCAAGCTGTCCTACGGCCTCAATGGCCTCTCCAAGGGGCAGGTCCGGCGCGGAATCCTTCCGGAGCCGGTACGCATCCGGCTGACGGAATGGGAGGAGGGCGTCTAAGGTGGCGCAGCAGGAACGCAAAGCTTACGCGCTGATGTTCGGGCCGACCGTCGGCGACGCCATCCGGCTGGCCGATACGGAGCTTTGGGCGGAAATCGAGCGGGATTATACGGTATACGGCGAAGAATGTAAATTCGGCGGAGGAAAGGTCATCCGTGACGGCATGGGTCAATCCAGCCGCCATACCAGGGATCAGGGCGTACTCGATACGCTGATTACAAATGCCGTGATTATCGACCATTGGGGAATCGTCAAAGCGGATATCGGCATCAAGGACGGGGTCATCGTGGCCATCGGCAAAGCGGGCAATCCCGATGTCATGGACGGCGTGCACCCGGATTTGATCGTCGGGGCTTCGACCGAGGTGATCGCGGGTGAGGGAAAGATCGTTACTGCCGGCGGAATCGACACGCATATCCATTATATATGTCCGCAGCAGATCGAAACGGCGCTGTCCTCCGGCGTAACGACCATGATCGGCGGAGGCACCGGCCCGGCGGCAGGCACGAGCGCGACGACCTGCACGCCGGGCGCATGGCATATCCACCGCATGCTCGAAGCCGCGGAGGCGTTCCCGATGAACCTCGGGTTCACGGGCAAGGGCAACGCGTCGTTCCCGGAGCCGCTCGCCGAGCAGGTGGAGGCCGGGGCGATCGGGCTCAAGCTGCATGAGGATTGGGGCACGACGCCGGCGGCCATCGACACTTGTTTAAGTGTAGCCGATGAGTACGATGTGCAGGTTGCGATCCATACGGATACGCTCAACGAAGCGGGCAACGTCGAGGATACGATTAAAGCGATCGGCGGCCGCACCATTCATACGTACCATACGGAAGGGGCGGGGGGCGGCCATGCGCCGGACATTATCCGGGTCGCCTCGGAGCTCAACGTGCTTGCCTTCCTCCACGAATCCGACGCGGCCTTTTACGGTCAATACGGTGGAAGAGCATCTCGATATGCTGATGGTCTGCCACCATTTGGACAGCCGCATCCCCGAGGACGTCGCTTTCGCGGATTCGCGGATTCGCCCGGAAACGATCGCCGCCGAAGATATTTTGCACGACATGGGCGTATTCAGTATGATCAGCTCCGACTCCCAGGCGATGGGGCGGGTCGGCGAGGTCATCATCCGCACCTGGCAGACGGCGGATAAGATGAAGAAACAGCGCGGACGTCTGGCGGCGCCGGACGAACCGACAGGAGAAAGCCGGGAAGACGACAATTTCCGTATCAAGCGCTATGTGGCGAAATATACGATCAACCCGGCGATTACGCATGGCGTCGGGCATCTTGTCGGCTCGATCGAGCCCGGCAAGCTGGCCGATCTGGTCGTATGGAGCCCCGCCTTCTTCGGGGTTAAGCCGGATCTGGTGCTGAAGGGCGGCATCATCGCCTATGCGCAGATGGGCGACCCGAATGCTTCCATTCCGACGCCGCGACCGGTATTCGGCCGGCCGATGTTCGGAGCCTTCGGCAAAGCGCTGAACCACTGCATCACTTTCGTATCGCAAGCCGCTTACGACAAAGGTGTGCACCGGGAGCTCGGGCTGCAGAAGCGGATCGAGCCGGTGCGAAACTGCCGGAGCGTCACGAAAAAAGACATGATCCATAACGGCGAAACGCCCAAGATTGAAGTCAATCCGGAAACCTATGAGGTGAAGGTAGACGGAACGGCGGTTACGTGTGAACCGGTCGCCGAGCCGCCGATGGCGCAGCGTTATTTCCTATTTTAATGTAGAAAAAAATCAGGGGGCGACCGGACCATGAACGGCACCGCACCAATGAACTGGCTGGCCTATTCGCAGCTGCTTGATTCGGCTCTGCCGATCGGCGGCTTCTCCCACTCGTTCGGGCTCGAAACGCTCGTGCAAAGCGGACGCATCGAACGGCGTGAGGAGCTGATGAATTATATCATAACGATGCTGCACGGCAGTTGGGCCCCGGTCGACGCGCTGGCGGTGAAGGCCGTATACGTTTACGCGCCTGAGGCCCGCTGGGAGGAGCTGTGGCGGGTGGACCGGATGCAGCATGTGCAGCGCGCCGCCGCGGAAACGCGGGAGGGCGTCGCCAAGATGGGACGCCGCCTGTACCAGCTCGGCCGGGCGATGTATCCCGGGCTAGCCTGGGAGCCGCTGGCCGAAGCGTTGGCGGCGGGACGCTGCTTCGGCACGCATCCGCTGATCCATGGCTGGCTCAGCTACCAGCTGGAGGTCCCGCTCGATATGGCGGCTGAAGGCTATCTGTACGCCTGCACCGTCACCTGCATCAACAGCGGCCTCAGGCTTATGTCGCTCGGGCAGACGGATGGCCAGCGGTCGCTCGCCGCGCTGCTGCCGGAGATCCAGGCCGCCTGGCAGGAAGCGAGCGGGCTGGATCCACTGGAAGACGGTTTCGGCTGCACGCCGTCCGCAGAAATTGCGATGATGCGGCATGAAGGTTTATATTCCAGATTATTTATGTCCTAAAGGAAAGCACCGCACTAGGGAGCTTTGATAAAATCTAAGGAGGTTTTCTTTATGTGTCAAGGAGGAGCGCATCATCACCATCATTGGGAAACACCGGAGCACCGCCATCTGGACCGGCCGATGCGGATCGGGATCGGAGGACCCGTAGGATCGGGCAAAACCGCTCTGGTTGAACGGCTTGCGCGCAAGCTCAACGACCGGCTTAGCATCGCCGTCATCACGAATGACATCTATACCAAGGAAGACGCGAATATCTTAATCCGCTCCGAAGCGCGCGCGGCGGAACGCATCATCGGCGTAGAGACGGGCGGTCGCCCGCATACGGCCATCCGCGAGGATGCCTCCATGAACTTCGAAGCGATCGAGGAGCTGGAGCGGCGCTTTTCCCACCTCGACATCATCTTCATCGAGAGTGGCGGCGACAATTTGGCCGCGGCCTTCAGCCCGGAGCTGGTGGATCGCTTCATCTATATTATCGACGTGGCCCAGGGAGAGAAGATCCCGCGCAAGGGCGGTCCGGGCATCATCCGTTCGGATATGCTTATCATCAATAAGATCGACCTTGCCCCTCATGTCGGCGCCAGCCTTCAGGTGATGGAGGAGGATACGAAGAAAATGCGCGGCGACAAACCGTTTATTTTCTCCAATTTATTCGACGGGCAGGGGCTGGACGATATCGTAAAATGGGTCGAGCACGAGTACAGCCATGCCTAAGGTGACCGGCTCCGTCTCCGCCGAGTTCACGGCGGCGCGCCTGGGCGGGGACACGGAGCTGCGCTCGCCTCTGCAGTCGTACCCGCTCAAGATCGCCAAAACCTTCCCGTTCGAGGAGCGTCAGCTGGGGGTGTACCTGATGGATGCATCTCCCGGCATTATGGCGGGCGACCGGTACGAGCTTGATTTTCGGTTCGGCGATTATACCCGTGTATTTATCACCAACCAGTCCTATACCAAAGTTCATCCGGCCAGGAAAGACGAGCAAGGCCCAGCCGATCCCGGGAGCCAGCGGCGGCCGGTTAACGCTCGGGGCCGGCGCGTATGCGGAATATATGCCGGAGCCGCTGATGCTCTACAAAGAGGCGCATTTCACGAGCGAGACGGAAGTGAGCATGGCTCCGGGCTCCGCCTTGTTCCTCAGCGAAATCGCCTGCCCGGGCCGGACGCATCGGGGCGAGATTTTTCAGTACGAGCAGTATCAGAACCGGATGACCGTCGCCTACGACGGGGAACTTATCTTCTGCTCGAGGCAACGAGTCAGACCCGAATCGGGGCGTCTTCAAGGGATCGGGAGCTGGGACCGTTACACGCATCTCGGCTCACTCTATTTATTCTCCGACCGGGTGAGTGCCGCCGCGGCGGAGGAGCTGAGGGAGCGGATCGAAGCCCAGGCTGCGCGTTTTCCCGACCTTTGGACCGGCGTCAGCTTGACCTACAAATACGGACTAACCGTATCGGTAATGGGTCAGCGGGTATACGAGCTTAAGTCCGTGCTGGACGGGGCCTGGAACCATTTGCGGGAGGCATTGTTCTCTCTCTCTCCGCTGGCTGTCCCCAAATAACTTGCCTGAACCAAGCCCGAAGGCAGTGCACCCGAGCGCTGCATATCGGGCCTTTTTTATCGGTCTGCGGACGCCATTGTTTTCCGGCGGATGCATATGTTTCCGGGATTTTTCCCATATTGAAAATAGCGCCGCAAAGCAGTCACGACATATCGACAATATTTTGAACACCACCCTCTGTTTGTTGTAAAAAAGGCCGCAGGTTGCTATGATGTAAGAGGATTATGCGGAGCGCGGAACCTCGCTTCGTATTCTTCAGAAGAGGGGGTTGTGACATTGAAAGAGCAAGCAAGCCTGGAGCTCGGCGTGGAGCCGGTGGCGGGAGCGGCGGAAGGAGCCCAAACCGAACCGGTAACCTGGAGAGACTTCGTCCAATTGGCCAAGCCAGGCATTATATTTTCCAACTTGATTACGGCTTTCGGCGGCTTCTGGATCGCTTCCAAATGGGACATCGATTGGCGGCTGATGTTATACACTTTGATCGGAACGGCGCTGGTCATGGCGTCCGGTCGCGTACTGAACAATTACTTGGACCGGGACCTGGATATTAAGATGGCCCGGACCCGGAAGCGGGCTACGGCCAGCGGTAGAGTATCTGCGAACACGGTGCTTTGGTACGGCATCAGCCTTGGCGTGATCGGGCTGTCCATACTGTGGTTCGGGGCGAACCCGGTCGCAGCGATGCTGGGGCTCATCGGTCTCTTCATTTATGTATGGGTCTATACCGCCTGGTTTAAAAGAACATCCGTCTGGAATACGGTCGTCGGCGGCTTCTCCGGTGCCGTTCCTCCGGTCATCGGCTACTGCGCGGTCCATCAGAACCCGGACATGGGCGCATTAATCTTGTTCGGGATCATGTTCCTGTGGCGACCACCGCACTTCTGGGCACTGGCCATTCGCCGGATGGAGGATTACCGCAATGCCGGCTATCCGATGCTTCCCGTCGTGAAAGGAACCTTTCAGACGAAGATCAGCATGATCCGGTACGTCGTTCTTCTTGTTCCCGTATCGATGCTGCTTTATGTATACGGCTATGTAGGGCAGATTTATTTTTACGCATCCGTCATCATGGGACTGTATTGGGCCTTCCTGTGCATCAAAGGCTTCAAAGCGGAAGACGAAGAGCTGTGGGCCAAGAAGACATTTATTTACTCCATTAATTATCTGACGCCGCTGTTCATCATTATGGTGATCAACACGCCTCATATCGGATAAAACCTTCTTACAGGTGTAAAAGCCCGGTGCCTTCGAGCCTGGGCTTATTTTTTCATATAAGAGAGGATGACGTTCATGCTTCAAAAGAACGGTTTCAAGCTGGTGGTCATGGTCCTGCTCGTGGCCTTGATTGCTGTATTCGCTTACATGCTGCTGAAGGGGCCGAAGAAAACGTACGATATCATTCAAAAAGCGCCCGATTTCAAGCTGCAGAATCTCGACGGCAAGGAGGTCACGCTCGCCGATACAGCGGGGAAGGGGAAGCTGGTCTACTTCTTCTATTCGACTTGTCCGGATGTATGTCCTCCGACGACCTATACGTTGTCCAAGGTTCAAGACGTGCTTGAGAAAAAGGCGCCTTCGGCACCAAGACGGCGATCCTGTCGATTACGTTCGATCCGACCAAGGATACGACGGAGCAGCTGAAGCAGTTTTCCAGCCGCTATCATCCGGACTATAAAGGCTGGTATTTCCTGCGCGGCGAAGAGCAGGCAACCATGGACCTGGCCAAAAAATTCGGCGTGCTGATCACCAAGGACCAGCAGGGGAATTTTACGCATATGAACTGGATCCTGCTGGTAGACGGGAAAGGAAATCTGCGCAATTATTTTAGAGGAGACGATCCGGATCTGGATGTTGAGAAGATCGCAAACGATATGATCCAAGTCAGCAAAGACTAATTCACCACGACAGGGGCATTTCGGAAGTGTCATGAACTATTTTACTTATATTTTACTCAACAATGTCATTCCGCTTACGGTGATGATTGTCATCGGAGTGACGTTGTACCGCGTTTTCAAGCTGGACATCAAGACATTGTCGAAGCTGAATTTTTATCTGTTTTCACCGGCCATTGTATTCAAAATGCTGTATGAATCTTCGATTTCGCTCGCGATTTTGTTGCAGACACTGCTGTTTTTCTTCATCTATTTCGCGGCTATGTTTCTGCTCGTGGAAGTCGTGATCCGGATCCGGGGCTACCGGGGCGGCATGGTGACCGCCATGCGGAACAGCGTGATCTTTTACAACAGCGCCAACTATGCGATTCCGCTGAACCAGCTCGTATTCGTCGGCGACGCCTTCACGATGTCGATTCAAATCATCATTATGATGATGCAGAGTCTGCTGCCGAATACATACGGCATTTACAGCGTGAATGCGCATAAAAAAACGGAGCTGAAGCAGACGCTGCGGACCATTCTCACCCTGCCCGTCATCTATGTCATTCCGCTGGCCTTTCTGATGAGAGGGCTGCATATTCCGGTCCCGGGGCCGATCTATGCCCCCATCAATTATGTGTCGAACGCCTTTATCGCTACAGCTTTGCTGACGCTTGGCGTGCAGCTGGGCAGTATGAAATGGAGTCTTAAGCTGTCGGATGTGATGCTGTCGAATTTCCTGCGGTCGCTGATTGGACCCGCGGTCGGGCTGGGGATCGTCATGCTGATGGGCATTCATGGAGTCATGGCGCAAGCCTTGGTGCTTTCCTGCTCTGTGCCCACCTCTCTCTCCAGCGTACTGATCGCCGTTGAGTACGACAACGAGCCTGAGTTTTCCTCTCAGGTCGTCTTTTCTTCAACGATTTTCAGTATCTTTACGGTAACGCTTGTCATTTACTTGATGAAATTTATCACTTGATCTGCGGTCGAAAGTTTTGGGCTTATCCATGTAATCGGCGGCCGGGCCGGGCTCGGGGTAGTGAATAAACTCCTCCAGTCCGGCCTTTTCCATTTGCTGAATCAAATATTCGTCCGGCGTTCCTTCGACCCCTGCATATCCGCGGCGGGTATAGATCTGTTCGGCATCGGGGAAAGTATCCCGCAGGATGGCACGGATCTTCTTGCCGGAAGCATCGTTATCGGTGAATAGAAAGATCTCGCAATCCTTCACCTGCCTCTTTAAATCCTCCAGTCTCTCCGTGTTCAGCGAACCGAAGGTACACAGAATACGCACTTCCTCACTGAGCAGACGCCGGAGTCTGCTCTTGTCATTTTTTCCTTCCACTATAATGGCGATAGACATCGGCTCACCCCACAAGCTGCTAGATAACCGTTTTTTGTAGTATATCCTGTTTCATTGTCCCATCCAAGAGGATGCTGTTTGTATTTCCCAGGAAATGTCGAATAGGCGTTTGTAGGGCGTGGCTGGAGCAGGAAGGCCGGTTCGGACATAACGGTAAAGTAAAATTATGGGTTGTATAAAAATAATATTGTATGTATAATTATTCATCATGTCGAGAGGGTGATATCTTTGAATTCTTCCGTAACAGAGCCATTATTAAAGCAAGCGAAGCAATCGGTATTATTTACGGCGGCCCGGCCTGAGGTCGTTATGGAGCGCGGGGAAGGGATGTATCTGTGGGATACGGACGGCAAGGCGTATTTGGATTTTGTCGGCGGCTGGGCGGTGACGAGTCTGGGACATTCACCGGCCGTTCTTCGTGAGGCTTTGCAGCGGCAGGCTTCCATCCTGGTCAATACCAGCCCCGGCTATTACAACAAACCGATGATCGAGTTCGCCTCCCTCCTTACGGACATTTCGTGCTTCGACCGGGTGTTTTTTGCCAGCGGCGGAGCCGAGGCCAATGAAAGTGCGGTCAAATTGGCAAGAAAATACGGCTCGCTTTACCGCGGCGGCGCCTATGAAATCATCACGGTGCGGGGCGGATTTCACGGCCGGACGCTGGCGATGATGGCGGCGACCGGCAAGCCGAGCTGGGAGAAGCTTTTTGCCCCCAAAGCCCCGGGCTTCAAGCATGTGCCTCTGAACGATATCGAGGCCTGCAAACAGGCGATCAGCCGGGATACCTGCGCCATTATGCTGGAGCCGGTTCAAGGGGAAGGAGGGGTATATGCCGCGACCCCCGATTATTTAAGGCAGACTGCGTGAGTTATGCGACGAGCATGGACTTCTGCTTATTCTTGATGAAATCCAAACGGGACTGGGGAGAACAGGAAAGCTTTTTGCCTACGAGCATTACGGTGTGCAGCCGGATATTATGACCCTGGCAAAAGGCATCGGAGGTGGTTTTCCCTTATCCGCCATGCTTGCCAAGGAATCGCTGAACCTCTTCGAACCCGGAGATCAGGGAGGTACATATACCGGACAACCGCTGGCTATGGCGGCGGGATACGCTGTCGTCAGCGAGATTATCAAGCGGAAGCTGTCTCAGAATGCGGAGATCCAAGGAAACTATACAACGGCTAGGCTTCATCAAATCGGAGGCCGGTACGGTTTGGAGCATATTCGCGGCAAAGGACTTCTGATCGCGTTCGACCTGCCGGAGGCAAGGGGAGCCGAGCTGGTGTCCGAATGCATGAAGGAAGGGGTGCTTATCAACTCGCCTAGTCCGCGGACGATCCGGTTGATGCCGGCGTTAATCGTTACACGTGAGGACATTGACAAGATGATTGAACTGCTGACGCTTGTCCTGGATAAGATGCTGATAGAGCCGAAACACTAACCGGACAGGGAAGAGGAACCTGAACAGCCCGGATAAACGGCTGCGCTGTCCAGACGGCTCGAGAAAGTGGTTATGGGAATGAAATGTTTCCAACAAACTCAGGTCGCTGCCCCGTCCATCTTTACAAAGGACCAGCAAGTTTATCAAGGCCCATGCGAAGCCATAAAACTGCGATAACTTATAAGATATCAACCAAAAAACGGCCTGGCATCAGCCAGGCCGTTCTCTGTGGAAGAGTGGTGATTCTTAGTTGATGAAGTTGGCTTTCGTCAGCAGGCGCTTCAGCATCGTAGCGGATTGAGCGCGAGTAGCCGTATCGCGAGGAGCGATCGTCGTGTCGGTCATACCGTCGATGATGCCTGCATCGATAGCCGTTGCGATTTCATTTTTCGCCCAAACAATTTTGTTAGCGTCCGTGAATTTCGCAAGGGAAGTTTGGCTTCCGCTGGCAACCGGCGCTGCACCTGCATAGTTCAGTGCGCGAACGACCATGGCGACCAATTCTTCGCGGTTGATTTGTGCATTCGGTTTGAACGTGTTGTCTTCGTAGCCGTCGATGATTTTAGCTTTCACCGCAGCCGCTACAACACTTGCAAACCAGTCGCTGGAGGATACGTCTTTAAAGCTTGTGCTTGTGGAGCTCGTATCCAGACCCAGGGAACGAACTACGAGTGCAGCAAATTCCGCACGGGTGATGCCGCGTTCCGGTTGGAACAGGGAATCGGATACACCGTCAACAACCAGCTTGTTGGCCAGCGGCTTGATGTTACTTTCCGCCCAGTGGCCGGAGATGTCGGTGAAGGTTTTGTTCATTTCGACTACAGCGTAAACGCTGCTTGCCGTTGCGCTTCACTACAGCTTCGTTAGTAGAGAATACAGCCGGTACGAAGCTCAATTTGCTTGAAACGTATGTGTTGTAAAGAACAGCAGTCGCTCTGGAGGAATCAACGGACTTCGTCAGCGGAAGCGTACGGCTCAGGTAATTGTTACCGAGGTCGAGTGCTTGCCGTTTTGCCGTCTTTAGCCAGGCCGACAATGTCGAAGTCGATGATGTTGCTTGCAAGCGTCGCACCAAGAGCATTAGTCGCTGCATACACGCTGTCAGCGATCGATTGGGAAGCTTTGGCGATAGTGACTTGAATTGTCAGGTCGTCTACCGTGCTGGATACTTTACCTGCGAGATCGTCCAGCTTCAGTACGAACAGCGGCAGGTTGTATTGACCGTTGCTGTTAACGACTTTCAGAAGCTTTTTGCTGTCGCCGGTATAGTTCTTCAAAGCTTTCGCCGGGATCAACGCTTTGTCACCGCTCAGATTCAGGGTGATTTCGTCGTAAGACTTCAGCGCGTTTTCCAGTGTAGTTGCGTCAACCGTACCGTCGGAGTTTACCGAGATGGATTGCGATCCACTGGAGCTTCCGCCGCCACCGCCGCCGTAGTAACCGCCGCCAGGACTGCTAGTGTCCGTGCTGGTTCTGTAGACGGATTGATATACGGAGTCGGAGACTTTACCGTCTGCCTTGACGGGCTCCCATTTCAGGCGCAGATAAGAATACGTGTTGCTGATAACACTGCTGAACCCGTATTTGTATACATTGCCGTCAACCGAGCTGTACGTAGCTTGCGTTGTGGAAATGAGATTACCGCTTGGGTCATACAAATATACATTTTGTTGAACATTTGAATCGTAAACATCCGAATACACGGTGCCGGTAACTGTGCTGTTTCTGTATGACAAGTCGGTCCCGAAACCTGAATTCGCGAAGGCGAGAACAGGAAGCAGGATCGAAATGAGCAGCATCAGCGCCGTCACCTGCGCGGTTTTGCGCATCACAGCTGGCTTCATGCGAGCTTCACTCCTATTCTGATTGACAGATAAATAATTAGTGCGATGATTAGGCCCCTTTAACAATTGCATTTCACCTCCTTCTCCATAGAAAAGTCCATTTAGATGATTTCGAAGAGGAACCGCCGTTTGTGTCCGTTATAGCAAAAAATTTACAAAACGGGTGAGCGCCATCCCTTTGGCTCTTACCCCGGCTTGTCCTGATCGAAACATCGCGGCCTTACCATTTAACGCGGTACAATTATGAAAGTTGCGCAAAATACCAATCTTTAGACAAAAGAACTAGAATCTTGGAACCCGGGAACTAAAAATATAATGAAAATTTGACTGTATTCGACAAAATTACGCAAAAAGAAAGCCGCCTATGAGGACGGCTCCCCCAAAAGTAATCCGAATAGGCGGCAGAGGCTGGCTTCACTTTCGGGATATTTGTCTTACGCACGGGCCGGAGGTGCGGCGAAGGCGCGGAAAGGAATCAGGGTAAGCGCCAGCATCAGGAACACGAAAGCGATAAAATAAGGCGAGACATGCGTCCGGATTTGTCCGGCAACAATGGGGCCTATGAATGCTCCGACCGAGTAGGAAATCGACAGGATCGAAAAGGCGCGGCCGTACCGGCTCGAGCTCGTCACCGCCGCAAGAAGCGAAGCAATGGCCGGGAAGATGACGCCCTTGGCCATACCGATCAGGAACAGGGAGGCGTACATGGGAACAGGCCAGTGCACCGACATGCCGAAGAAAATGAGCGCCAGCGCCAGGCTCCCGAACGATGTGCGAATTAGCGGCGAAATGCGGCTTAAGAACAGCATGCTGAGCGTTACCAAAGCACCGAGGCTGACAAGGGAAAAGAACACGCCGGAGGTTAGAATCGATCCCCGCGCTTCTTTCAGCAGAGGCAGTTCGAAGAACAGGATGCCCTGGGAGCAGGAGATCGCCAGCGGTATGCCGTAAAACAGCCATGGAATCCCGTCCAGCCCGCCTTCTTCGGTACTGTTTCGGGAACCCTGCCCATGCCCATGGGATTCGGCCATCAACTCGGCTGCCGCCTGCCGGTACTGCTGCTCTTTGACGCCGAACCAGGCCAGAATACCGGATGCAATGAGGCCCCACCCGAGAAAAATAAAGGACTGGGCAAAACCGAATTTGGCCACCAAGTAAGCGCCTGCGGCGGGGCTCAGGACCGAAGCCATCGTATGCACCATGCCGTTGCCGGCCATCAGCTTGCCCTGCTGGACACGGTCCTTGGCGATTTTGGCGAGAAGGGACAAGCAGGCGGGAGACAGGAAGGCAAGCACGAAGCCGCTGATGGAACGGACGAAGAGAAGCGCCACGGGCTCGTTACCCGGGATTGTACGAGCAGCACGATTCCTGCTACAATCAGGCTGAAGACGATAAAGTTCTTGCTTCCGTAACGGTCCACGCCGAAGCCGGCGATGAGATTGCCGGGCAGGTGGGTAATCGAGTAGACTCCCAGAATGAGGCCGATAAAGGAAGGAGCCGCGCCGAGAGAGATGGCGAACGGCGAGAGAATCGGATACTGGGCGTGCAAATCGAAGAAGGCGACGAACATGAATAAATAAAGCCACACCGCGGTTTTCACCGGTATCACCTCTAATCCGAATAGTGGTTGTCCTTTGGTATCTACTTTATACGTTTACGTTCCTTTCGGGGAGTTAGTACAGCTTTTTGGAAAATGGAGGGGATACGCCATCGATTCGTTCATATGGATCGTTTTTATCGCGATTCTGCTTATAGCGTTCCTGCGCCTGAGATCCACCTACCGCCGGACGCGCGGCCGGGACAGGGGCCGGGAAATTCAGCGGAAGCTGGCGGAGCTGCGCAAAAAAAGGGATGAAGAATAACATCCGATTGTGTATGATGTGAGGTATGGAAGCAGCAAAAAAAGGGGAGAGATGGTTTTGGAGGCTTGGAGCGCGTTTTTGGCCGACCGGTGGTATATTCTGCTGATCGCCCTGGTGGTCTTGTTTCTGGTGATCAAGATTGTCAAAACGGTGGTAAAATGGATCATTGTACTGGCCGTGCTGGCAGGACTGTTTTTCTACGGCGCGAGCTATAAGGACCAGCTGATGAATCTGGGGACGACGGTCGGCGCCAAAGTGGCGGAAGAAGCCAAGACGCAGGCGTTCAAGGCGATTTCTGAGGAAGCGAAGGAAGCCCAGTATAAGCAAAATCCCGACGGCTCATACACGGTATCCACGAAGAGTGTGAAGCTGACCGGCAAGCCCGGCTCGAATGATGTGCAGGTGACGTTCATGAACCAGACGTTCACGATCAAAGCGGACGAGACGCTGAACGTACTGATTGAGCAGGCCAAGAAAAATGCAACTCCGTAACTTGATTTGAAATAAAAAAAGAGAGGAGGACCCGCACCATGATCGATTGGAAGAATTGGACCGAGTGGAATGCCGTTACCTTGGTCATTGTGGCGATTCTGGCCGTCTCCGTCATCCAAGGCCTTGTTCGGGGAGCCTCCTCTTCCGCCAAACGGCTGGCGCTGATGGTGACCGAAGGTGTGGTAACCGTGCTCAGCTTGTTCCTGTCCTGGGAGCTAGCTTCCTGGCTTTCACCGAAGGTGCAGGCTTGGCTGACGGGCCTCGGGCTCGCCATCCCGACCGAGGAGCTTGGATTCTGGCAGCGGCTCTACTACACGGCGGCTACGGGGATAAGGGATTTTTCCCTGCTTCGGATCAGCGTCTTGTTCGTTCTGAGCTTCGGCATCATCAAGCAGATCGTCTACCGGATCTTCGATCCGCTGATGGATGGCTGGCTGACCGGTGCCTGGAGCGGAGCGGCGGGCAGGCCTACATTCCTCAGCAGCATCGTCGGCGGAGCGCTCGGTGCGGTGACGGGTTTGGGTCGCGTGCTGATCGTGATCGCGGCGCTGTTTATTTTCACAACGTTGTTTCCGCAGACTCCGGCGGCCGGGTATATTGAGGCTTCCTCGCTGTACCGGCAGGGAGCCACACAGGTCATCAAGCCGGTGACGGGCGACTTCATCGCCAGCCGGTCGCCGGTGTTCACCCGCGCGGTGGAAGACGAATTCACCAAGATTCTGCAACGCAAATATGAAGTGGTGGATGCCAACATTCCTCAGGACATCGCCGAAGCCGCCAAGCAGATTACGGCTAAGGGCAAGACGGACGAGGAGAAAGCGAAGTCGCTGTACAATTGGGTGGGCACCCGGATTACGTATGACTGGGACAAAGTCAATCTCTACGAGACGCGCGGATATGGAAAGAACAGACGCCCCAGGATACCTACAATACCAGAAAAGGCGTTTGCATCGACTTCTCCCGGTTATATGCCGTGATGGCGCGGTCCGTAGGGCTCGATGTCAAAGTTGTTACCGGACTCGGTTATGACGGTAGAGGCGGCTACGGGCCTCACGCCTGGAACGAAGTCTATTTGTCCGAGGAGAAGAAATGGGTGCCGCTCGACTCTACCTGGGTGGCAAGCGGCGGAAACTGGTTCAACCCGCCCCATTTTCAAGACACGCATATCAAAGAAGCTTGACCCGTGCCGGAAGCCTGTCCGCTGGATAGGAATTCCGGCTTTTCTATTGCCGGGGAGATGTGGTACACTGTTACAGGAGAGTAGAGACCGGGAAGGTGAAGAGAAAGCATGCCGCCGAAAGCGCTGGAACAATATAAAGCGATTTTTTTCGATGTGGGCGATACGCCGCTGACCATTCCAGCGGCTAGGGTTATCATGCAGCAGTTTTTGGCGGCACGATCGTTACATCGCGGAGAAGAGCAAATCGATGAACTTTTTACCGAGGCGTTTCGTCTATTTTATTACGGAAAGCAGCTCGATCCGTTCGATGTCTGTACCCCGGAATCGGACCGCGCATTCTGGATCAAGCTGTATCATTATATTTTGCAGAAGCTGGGCGTTCACGAAGAGAATTGGACGGACGAGCAGATTCATCAGTGCTGTCACGAGTTATACGACCTGTTTACGGCCCCCGAGCAGTACGCGCTGTTCGAAGACGTGGAGGAGAGCATCGCCGTTTTGAAAAGCATGGGCTTTCGTCTCGGCATCATTTCGAATTTCGCGCCTACGCTGAAATCGATCCTGGAGTACAAAGGGATTCTGCACCACTTTGATCCGGTGATCGTCTCGACGGAAGTGGGGCTAGAGAAACCGGACCCGGCGATCTTCCGCCTGGCCCTGAAGGAGTCCGGGCTCGCCCCGGAAGATGTTCTGTACATCGGGGACCATGACCGCAACGACATTTGGGCGCCGAATCAGGCGGGCATTGATGCGGTCAAGATCAAGCGGTACGATTATCACAGCGGGGAGGGGATTCTTTCCCTCCGAGAATTATGGCAAGAAAGGAGCGACCGGAGTCATGAAGAAGCCGCTGGTGGGTGACGACCCGCAGAAGCAAGAGGCCAACAAAAGACGCAATTTTACAATCCGCATTAATATTTTCTTTTTCTGTACCTTTTTCCTGTTCTCGATCCTAATCGTTCGTCTGGCGATGCTGCAGTTCGTCGAAGGTAAGGAGCTTCAGGCGAAGAAAGCGGAGATGGGAATGCGGCCTACGCCGATCCCGCCGATCCGGGGCAATATATTTGACCGAAATAACTATCCGATTGCCTTCACAAGTTCCACGCAGTCGCTGTATTTCCGGATTCAGTCGCCGCGGCCTGAGGATGAGGTCATCGCGCTAGCTAATGAGCTTTCCCGGATTTTTGCCAAATACGGCAATCCGAATCAGAAGCGACTCACGCCCGAAGAGATTGTCAAAGAAATGGACGTCGGATACGATATCAATAAGAAAGATACGCCCATTATCAACTACCGTTACTCCCCGAGAAGGATTAAGTCTGATCTGACCAAAGAGGAACTGGCTTATATTATGGAGCACCGCGACGAGCTCAAGTGGGTTGAGGTGATGGAGGAAAGCATCCGGACCTACGATCCGAAGCCGATCGCCGTCCAGCTGGTTGGCTATATGAGGCCCTACTCCGCGGCGCGGACGTCCAATCTGAAGCTCTACAAGGATAAAGAGAAGACCTCGGAGTATATGGAAACCGAGGCGGTCGGATTTGACGGCCTCGAGCTGCAGTACCAGGAGTCGCTGCGCGGGAAGAACGGGACCAAGTCGTATCCCGTGGACGCCAGCGACAAGATTGTGGGCAAGGTCGAAATAACGAAGCCGCAGAAGGGCGACAATCTGTTCCTGACGATCGATAAGGACGTGCAGCGGGCGGCGGAGCAGGCGATTGTCGATCAGCTGAAATGGCTGAAAAGCCCGGAAGCCCGCAACAATCCGTACGCGCGGAGGGGCCAGAATGCGGTCGCAGGCTATGCGGTAGCGATGGAAGTAAAAACGGGAAAAGTCGTCGCTATGGCCAGCATACCGGATTATGATCCCAGCATTTGGCTCGGCGGCATCTCGCAGAGTGACTTCAAGCGGATTGAACCCTATATGAACAACGGAACCATTACTACCGCTGTTCCAGATTACCCGGAAAATGAGAGAGGAAAACATCCGTCCTCCATCGTTTACATGGGCTCGACGATCAAGCCGCTGTCGGTGCTGATCGGTCTGAAGGAAGGATTAATTACCCCAAGTACTCCCTATAACGATACAGGGACGTTTGTTTTCGGGAAGGATAATTCCAAAATTTCCAACTCTGATGGCACTCCATACGGGCCTCTTGTGGCCTGGTCGGCTATCTGGCATTCGTCCAATACATTCATGTCCGCGATGATCGGAAATCCGCTGGCGCAGCGGAGCGGCGCCGAGGCCCCCAAGATTTGGGCGGACTACCTGGCCAAATTCGGGCTTGGGGTGCTTACCGGCGGCGGCCTGCCAAGGGAGAGTGCCGGTATCAATGAGTTTCTGACGAATACGAAGGAATCGATCCAATCCCGGATGGTCTATGCTTCCTGGGGGCAGAACGAGAAGACGACAACGCTGCAGCTCGCTCAATATGCCACTACGCTGGCAACCAAAGGGAAGAGACTTCAGCCCCAATTTGTGGATAAAATCAAAACTTACGAAGGCAAGCTGATCAAGGAGTTCGACGATCCTATCGTACTGGATGAGACCCAATTCCCCGATTCCTACTGGGATGCGGTGTATACTGGGATGCAAAAGGTTGGGGTTCAAGGCTTCGATGGGTTCCCGTACAACTTCGCTCGTAAAACCGGAACATCGACGCAGAGCGTCGCCGGCAAAGATGTGGACAACGGGGTGTTGATCGCCTTTGCTCCGGTCGAGAAGCCGAAGTTGGCTGTAGCGGTCGTGATCCCTGAAGGGGATTCGGCTCTTGGAGCGCGGCGCCGGTTGCACGCAAAATTTTTGATGCGTATGACCAATATTATGGTTTGGACGATAAGGGGCCGAAAGGGGCTCCTAAAACAGGGCAATAATAAAGAAAGACGGCTTCCTGCGGAAAGCGGGGGCCGCAGGTTCAGGGAATCTTCCGGGAGGAAGGTTCCTTTCTTTTTGTCCCGAAGTTGCACGAACGCAACAAAATTGCATACATTAAATTATGACCATCGATGTATCGGAAGAGCAAGCCGCATGAAGAAGGAGGATGGGGCGCATGAAGGGAAGGCGAATGTCGTCATCTTGGAAACGGTTTTGGATGACGCTGATCTTTTGGGGATTGGCGGCGGCGGTGTCCACTGCAGTGAATGTGATTCATCACGGCCCATGAACAAAGAAGAGCCGGGAGCGGCATGACAGGTCATGCGCGGTCCCGGCTCTTAACGTATCGCCTGCCTTATTCCAGCCCGGCGGCGGCAAATACTTTCGCGAACGCCTTCTGCGATCTCGCGAACAGCTCCTCAGCCGGTCTGCGTCAGCGGCTGCGGCGTCAGAATTTCCTGCGCCACGACGCCGGAGTAGCCGATCTGCCGCAGGCCCCGCAGGAAATCGGCCAGCGGAATGACGCCTTCGCCCGGATACAACCGGTCGTTGTCCAATACTTCCGCTACCGGCACGTCCGGCGCGTCGTTGATATGGACATGCACGATTTGCGAGGCGCCCAGCTTCAGAATATCCTCGTATCCGGCCTCCGTTGTATACCAATGGTAAGCGTCGAACAGCAGGCCGACGTTCTTTTTGCCGATGGCATCGATCCAATCCAGTGTGCTCGGGATATCCCAGATAAACGGATTCGCCCAGCGCGTCCGCAGGTGGTGAGGGCCGACGAATTCGAGCCCGAGCCGGATGCCGTAGGCTTCCAGAATCTCGGCGCACGTGCGCAGACGACGGGTGGCGAGCGCCATGAAATGCGCTGCAGGATAATCCGTTGAAGGCAAAGCACATACGTGCAGCGACTCGTAACGCCGAGCCGGGCGGCCGCTTCCGCATCCTTAACGAGCCGGGACAGACCTTCGCGAAACCGCTGCTCGTCCTGCCGCCAATCCGGGGAAAGACCGATCGCTCCGATCTGCACCCGCTGCTCCTCCAGCCGTTCCTTGACCTGCTCCACGCCTGCAGCGGCCATCCATTCCTCCAGCTCGCTTCCGCCGGCATCGACGGCTCCGAAGCCGAACCGCGAAGCGAGGGCGACGAACTGTTCCAGGGAACCGGTTTGGCCGAGTCCCGCTCGAGTCACGCCTTTAATCATAGGGCACTCTCTCCTTTGCAACCATTCTGCTCAAATCATAATCCAGCCGTCTCCGGCCCGTCTAGTCGGAAAAAGCGACATCCGTTTCCCGGCCTACCCTGTTTCCTCCAAGGCCGGCATCTTTTTTTCAGAAAGCGGCGGTTTTATGCTATACTAGTGTATCGGGCCATGCGTCCATTACCCGCAAGGCGGATATTTTGGAGGAGGAACTACCTTATGTGCGGCATCACCGGAGCAATGTATTTTGATGACAGAGAACCCTCCCAAGCCATGCTCAAAAGCATGACGGATGTGATCATACACCGGGGGCCGAATGATTTCGGCTTTTGGAGCGAGAACCGGATCGGACTCGGCTTCCGCAGGCTGTCGATCATCGATATTCAAGAAGGGCATCAGCCGATGGCCAACGAGGATGATACGGTATGGATCGTGTTCAACGGAGAGATCTATAACTATAAATATTTGCGCGATATGCTTCAGGCGAAAGGGCATCAGTTCAAAACCCACAGCGACACCGAGGTCATCGTCCACATGTACGAAGAATTCGGCGAGGATTGCGTGAAGCGGCTGCGCGGCATGTTCGGCTTTGTCATCTGGGACCGGCGCAAGAAGCGGTTGTTCGGGGCGCGGGACCATTTCGGGATCAAGCCGTTTTATTATTACAATGACGGCCGGCGGTTTTTGTTCGGATCGGAGATCAAGAGCATTCTGGCGGCGGAAGGCGTCGAGCGCAATATCGATTCCGAAAGCCTGCTGAATTACTTGACCTTCCAATATGTTCCGGAGCCGGCGACGATGTTCAGGGGTATACATAAGCTTCCGCCGGGACATTACGTCACCGTGTCCTATGACGGGGACATGACGATCCGCCGTTACTGGGATCCGATGCTTGCACCGGAAGAGCGCCCATTCGAGGAATGTGTGGAGCAGATCCGCGAGACGCTGAAGGATTCCGTCGTGCACCATATGCAGAGCGACGTGGAGCGGGGCCGCTTCCTGTCCAGCGGGATCGATTCGACGGCGATTGCCGCGCATATGCGCTCCATTGAGCCGATCCGTACGTTCTCCGTCGGCTTCGAAGGGGCGAACAATGAGACGGTCATTGCGAGGCAGACGGCTCAGGCATTGGATACGGAGCATTACGATAAAATCATCACGCGCGAGGATTACTTCGCCACGCCGCCGAAAGCCGTATGGCATCAGGACGAGCCGGTGGCCGACCCCTCCGCGATTGCGCTCTACCATGTCGCGCAGCTGGCACGGGAGCACGTGACGGTCGTGCTCTCGGGGAAGGCGCCGACGAGCTGTTCGGCGGGTACCGGATTTACTGCGAGCCGGGGTCGCTTGCACCGGTTGAGCGGTCGCCGCATGCCGTGAAGCGGATGCTGCATGCACTGGCCCGTCTGCTGCCGGAAGGCACGTACGGCCGCAACTACCTGCTTAGGGGGACGACGCCGCTCGAGCAGCGCTTTCTTGGCAACGCGAAGATTTTCACCGAGGATATGAAGGCGGAAGTGGTGCGGGCGGACCGGGAAATGCTGCGCAGCTACCGCAACCCGTTCCAGATCGCCAAGACGTTCTACGACAAATCGGCGCATCTCGATCCCGTATCTCGGATGCAGTATATCGATATGAACCTGTGGATGCCGGGCGACATTCTGATGAAGGCGGACAAAATGACCATGGCGCATTCCCTGGAGCTGCGCGTGCCGTTCCTGGATGTGGAGCTATACGAGGTCTCGCGCCGCATACCGGCCAAGTACCGGATCGCCGAAGGAACGACGAAATATGTGTTCCGCAAAGCGATGGAAGGGATTATTCCGGACTTCATTCTGAACCGTCCGAAGCTGGGCTTCCCGGTACCGATGCGGGATTGGCTCAAAGGCCCGCAGGGGGCGGCGGTCATGGAGCAAATCGCCGCCAGCGGGATTGAGGATTACATTCAAATCGATACGGTGCGGTCCATGATGAACCGCCACCGGAACGGGCAGGGCGATTACGCCCGCCGCATTTGGACGATCTACATGTTTGCCCTGTGGCATTTCACTTACATGGAAGAGTCGCCGAAGCAGGCTTTGGCCACAGCGTTGTAAAGAACACCGCGAATCAGGGACTTCCCGTATCAAAGGGCGGTGTAAAGCCGGGAATTGGGGGATGGATGGTCAATGGCAGAAAAGCGATTTAAACTGCTGGCGCTGGATATGGACGGGACGGTTCTGACGGAGGATAAGCTGATTTCACCCGAGAATCGGGCCGCCATGCTGGAGGCGGTGGACGCGGGCGTCACCGTCATGTTCTCGACCGGACGGGGCGTACAGAACGTGCTGAGCTATGTGGACGATCTGGGGCTGAAGTCGCCGCTCGTGACGGTGAACGGCGGCGAGGTCTGGCGTGCGCCGGGGAGCTTCATGAACGGCATATGGTGGATATTGAGCTGATTCGCCGTATGCGGAGCCTGGCTTTATATTACGACACCTGGTACTGGGCTTACAGTGTCGAAGGCGTCTTTAACAAGGACCGTTGGGTTACGGAAGAAGAGTTCGAATCGAAGGAATGGCTGAAATTCGGCTATTATACGGAAAATGCCGAAAGCCTGGCCGCCATACGCAAAGAGCTGGAGTCCTGGGGTAAGCTCGAAATCACCAACTCCCATCCCTGCAATCTGGAGCTGAATCCGCTCGGGATCAGTAAGGCCAGCGGCTTGGAGCAAGTGTGCGGGCTGCTGGGGATTACGATGGCGGAGGTCATTGCCATGGGCGACAGCCTGAACGATGTATCCATGATCCGCGCGGCGGGACTGGGCGTCGCCATGGGGAATGCGCAGGAGGAAGTGAAGCGCATAGCGGATCAGGTAACGGTCAGCAACGAGGAGCACGGCGTAGCCCGGATTATCCGGGAGCATTTGCTTGGATAATCACGGCAAGGCAAGAAGGTATGGAAAGGACCGGTGAGGACGGATGGAGATCACAGCTTGGATTCTTGTCATTCTGCTCTTCCTTGTCGGGATGGCCGGAGCGGTCTATCCGGTTCTCCCGGGAGCGCTGGCAATCTATGCGGCTTTTTTCCTCTACGGCTGGATGGTCAGCTTTGCGCCGTTCGGTGTTTGGTTCTGGCTGCTCCAAACGACGATCGTCGCCGTGCTGATGATCGCGGACTATGCGGTCAGTGCGCTCGGTGTGAAGCGTTTTGGAGGCAAGCGCGCCTCCGTAATCGGAAGCACGATCGGGCTCCTGCTGGGCCCCTTCGTCATTCCGGTTGCGGGCCTCTTGATCGGGCCTTTCCTCGGAGCCGTCATCGGCGAGCTGATCACCGGAACGGATCTCAGACAGGCGGTTCG
The DNA here is from genome assembly GCA_024704175.1 of Paenibacillus sp. P25. GTDB lineage: Bacteria > Bacillota > Bacilli > Paenibacillales > NBRC-103111 > Paenibacillus_G. Next base: position 4,812,409 of record CP085629.1, on the reverse strand, counting down.
TGCGGGGATCGGGGCGCTGGTCGGCTTTTTCTCGGGGATGGTGGTGAAGCTGGTGCTCCAGCTGCTCATGATCGTACTGTTCCTGGTCTGGGTTTTGGTTTTGTAAGCTTCATGGGAAGAAGGGAACGTTCTTGTCCAAGGATACGTTAGTCAAAGGAACGCTGATTTTAACGATTGCGGCACTAACGGCGCGCGCGCTCGGCGTCGTGCAGCGGGTGCCGCTTGTTTATTTGCTGCAGGAAAAAGGAATGGCGTGGTACGGCATCGCCTTCAATCTGTACTCCGTGCTGCTGGTGATAGCTACCGCAGGGGTTCCCAGTGCGCTTAGCAAAATGATCTCCGAACGCACGGCGCTGGGGAAGAGGGCGGAGGCGGAGCGGATCTACCGTGCGGCCGCCGTCTTCTCGCTGGCGGCGGGCCTGGTTATGACTGCGCTGCTTTATGTGCTTGCTCCTTACAGCGCTAGCTGGGCGGGCAATCCGGAAGCGACCGGGGCCATCCGCGCGCTAGCTCCGGCGCTGCTGCTGTTTCCGCTGATCGCCATCATGCGCGGCTACTTTCAAGGCCGCCAGAACATGATGCCGAACGGCCTGTCGCAGATCATCGAGCAAATCTTCCGCGTCGCCGCATCTGTGGTGCTAGCCTACCTATTGCTCGGCCAAGGGCTTGAGACCGCGGCGGCAGGGGCATCGTTCGGCGGGGTCGTGGGCAGCATCGCCGCCGTGGCGGTCATGCTTTACTTTGCCCGTAAGCTGCGCCGGGCGGATGCGGCGGCATCGGCCGGCCGTACGGCGGTCAGCCACCTTCCGTACCGCACGATTTACCGCCAGCTGTTCGGGCTGTCGATTCCGATCGTCATCTTCTCCATAACGGTTACGTTGATCTACACGATCGATTCGATGCTGGTCACCCCGCCGCTGCAAAGACAAGCCGGGCGCGAGGCGGCGGTCGAGCTGCTCGGGATCTTGAGCGGACGGGCCCAGTCGCTGGCAGGCATTCCGATCATTCTGGCCGTTGCGCTCAGCCAGTCGATCGTACCGATCATTTCGGCCGCTTATTCGAAGAAGGAGATGGAGCAGGTCGCCGGACAGACGGGGCGTGTTCTGCAGCTCGCCATCCTGTCCGGACTGCCGGCGGTGCTGGTGATTTGCGTGGCGGCAAGGCCCATCAACGGATTTATTTTCGGCAATGCGACGGGTTCTCCGGTCGTGGATGCTTATGCTGCACCGGTGATCATCGCCTTGACCGTCAGCGCGATTTTTCAAATTGTGATGCAGACGTCGGGCGCCGTGTTGATGGGGATGGGCCGCATGCGGATTCTGGTGTGGGCCGTAGTCGTCGGCATCGCCGTCAAGCTGGCGGGGAGCTATGCGCTGGCTCCGGTGTTCGGCATTTACGGTATCATTGGCGCTACGGCGCTGTGCTTTATCGTGATGACCTTCTTTAACCTGTACACCTTGAAAAAAGAAGTCGTCTTCCGCGTGCTTGGCGGCAAACGCTGGATCGGGCTGACCATCACCACGATGGTCATTGCGGCTATCGGCTATGGACTCGACCTGCTCGGCCGAAGCTATATTCATCCGTTCGGCGACCCGCGCTGGGATGAGATGGTGCAAACCCTTATCCAATGCGGCGTCGCTGCAGCCGCCTATCCGGTACTGCTGCTGCTCACAGGAACGATGACGCTTCGCGATCTGGACAGCATGCCGGGGCCGCTTCGGCGATTGGCCCGTCCTTTGCTCCAGCGTCTTGGCGGCGCCAAGCAGACGCAATAACACTCGCTCCGTACCCTTGATCCGCTAATGGCGGCGGCAAGGTCGGGGAGCTTTTTTTGTCGTGAGCTCGTTCCCGGCCGGCCCGGCAGGTGTTACTGCCATATATCCCCGGCCAGCACCGCCATTTCGATCTTCTTAAGGCCAAAAGCGAATTCACGCGTCATTTCAAAGGACGACGGCGGACGGATCTCCTCGAAATGGTCGACGACCGCCAGCTCATGAAACCAATCCCCGGTTTCCACGGCCTCCAGCTCGCAGTTCTTCCAGGCATCGGCCAGCCGCGGGCTGTATAACGGCGCTGCGTCGGGACGGAGCCGGCGACCGTCCAGCCGCTCCTTGAGCTGTCCCCGGGGAACGGGCACCCCATGCCGGATAGGAGCGAACAGTCGCGGCCAATAATCCGCCCTCGAGCCGCTGTGCCGACGGTCGCAGGCGAAAGCTTCGGCGCCTTCAAGGATAGCCGGTATGCCGAACAGCAGGGCGTACAGCTTTTTGCCGATCCCGATGCGTTCCATGAGACTGCTGAAATTCTCAAGCACAAGCCCGGCCAGACGGACATTCTCCCCATAACGGTACGGAAACACGATATGGTTTAGTTGAAGGAGCGACTGCGCCTGAAAGAAGAGGCGGTCCAGCACATACTTCCGGTGCAGCGGATCGCGGACCACGCGCTGCTCGATGAAATGCTGCTCGTTGACAATAAGGCCGACGGTGAGGAAGGAAGATTCCCGGTGCTGCCAGAACAGTTCCCATACGGGGCGCATGAACCGCGAAACGCCGAAGGCGGGCAGGAGATGAAAAAGCGGCTTGCCCGCCTGCAGGCTGGCTCGGTAGAGCAGCGACTGAGGATAAGAATCGCGGAAAATCAGCGCATTCGCGCGCTCCAGGAAGCGGAATACCCGCTCTCGGTCGTCCGCGGTTAGCAGATAAGGAAGGTACTCGCCCTCCAGATCGGTCATATTCCATCCCCCGTTGCGGGACACCATGTGGGCCAGGAAAGCCCAGTGCAGCTCCGGGTGCTCACGGTACATATGCAAATAAGCGGCCGTCCGGCTGACATTGTTCAAATTGTGCGCGTCGCGTTCCCTGGTGATGGCGGCAAGCATGGCGGTTTCAGCCGAGGTCAGGCGGGGCTGAACGGCGCCGGATACGGAGGCGGGCATCCGCAGCATCCAGCTCAGTCGCTTCCGAAGCGTTTCGACGGAGGCGCGGTTCATCGGGATGCGGCGGGCCGATTGGAGCAATTTTTTTCGTAGGCGGCGGTCAGTGCTTTTCCCTTGACCCACTCCGCGGCTTCCTGAGGCAGATCCGTGAGCTTGTGAAGTAAATCCAGTGCCGTATAGCGATGCTTGCTCCGCTGCATATCCCGATGCCTCCTGCATGAAAAGGGTTTTCTTCCGGTCCGTCCACGATTAATTTGCCAATGACCGAAACATTTTACCATTTATTGCGTAAAAACTTGGAGCGTCGTCTTTTTTTATACTTTATATGATTTCGGAGGTTGTACGAATGAACAGAAAACGTTGGGACGCCGCGGTTTGCGTCCTGCTGGTCGGTCTTATGGTCTTTCTGGCGGGATGTCAAACGGTCAGCGGGGTGGATCTCACCCAGATCCTCTCCAAAAGCTTTACCGTTAGTTCCGCCGAAAGCCGTCAAACCGTGACCGTGGAATTCATCAAGGATCCATCGGTCGATTTAACACAGGAGCAGCAGGCGGCACTCGAGCTCTTCGGGAAGCTGAAGCTGAATGTGACGGAATCGAAAATGCAGGACCCGATGCATGTATCGCTGAAAGGTACGTTGGAATATGGCAAAGGCTCGATTCCTTTCCAATTGGTTATGACGAACCAGGCTTATACGCTTCAGGTCGAAGGGGCCAAGAAGCCGATCGTCATCCGCAACCAGCCGCCGGCCGGTGCTGAGGCCGGGGTGCCTGCGTTATCGCAGGAGCTGCGGACGCAGCTGGAGCAGCTCGGGAAGAAAGCAGTGGAGGCCGCGCCGAAGCTGGGTTCCTTCTTTGCGCGTAACCTGCCGAATCCTCCGGTTGTTAGTGTGAGCAAAGCTACATATACCGTGAACGGGGAGAATTTGGCGCTGACCCGGATTCACGGCGAAATTTACGGCGACGATTTGGTTGCTCTGGTGAAGAGCTTCCTGACGAGCGTACTGGCGGATGAGCAAGGATTAAAGGATTTTATCAGTGTTCTTTATGATCTGTATGCGCCGATTCTGCAGCAAGCGATGAAGGACAGTGGCGGTGAGTCCGGCACGAGTCCTATGGCCGAAGAGATCAAGCCTTATCTGGAGAACAAAACGTTGGCCGTCGAATTTATCTCCACATTCCTGAGAACACAAATAGAGAAGCTGCTGACGAATTATGATCAGGATATCGCATCGTTCCTAGCTTCCGAGGAAGGAGCGGAAGTGAAGGCGGTTTTCAGCGACAAGCTCTACCTGAAAGCCGATTACTATGTTGACGGCGATTTCTCGATCCGCAAAAGCGATGTTGAATTCGGCCTTACCTTGCCGGAAGGCAAGGGCAATGGACTGAAGGGATTCAAGATCACCAGCTCCAGTGAAGCATGGAACATCAACAAACCGGTTACGATTGCAACAATCGATACTTCGAACGGCGTTTACGACTTGAACGAAACGAATGGACGGATGACGGCCGGACGGTTCCTGGCCGGAATTGACCCGAATTCGCAGCTTTACAAGCCGCTGAAGGATGATCTGCATGTAACGAAGAAAGAAATCAACATGTTTATGAGCGATAAGGAAGATCTCGGTCTTTACAGCCCGGGGAGCGAGCCGTACAATGACAACGGAACGGTCATGGTTCCGGCCCGCTTCGTAACGGAGCGAGCTCGACGCCGATGTGTCTTGGGACGCGGCCGCGAAGCAGGTTACGATTATCGACCCGCTTAGCGGAAACAAGCTGCAGCTCACCATTGGCAGCACCGATGCCAGTGTGAACGGTCAAACGGTCAAGCTGGAGAAGCCGGTCGCCCTGGTGAATGGCACCACTTACGTACCGGTGCGCTTCGTTACCGAATCGTTCGGTGCCAAAGTCCAATGGGATGGCGAGCTTCAAATGGTAACGATCACTAGAGATTAGTATATCCAGGTATTCATGCAAATAATAAACAGCCCTTCAACGGACTCCGCCTCGGACCGGTGAAGGGCTGTTTTCTTTGCAGTGAACTTAGGACTTGCGGCCGGGATCCGAATCTTCCGGATCTGCGCCGGGCGCCGGGGACGGGGAGCGTTAAGACGTCCCGCCCGGGCGGTCGCTTCGCGGAGCAAATACTCGATGTGCCCGTTCACGCTTCGGAATTCGTCCGCCGCCCAGCGCTCAAGCACTTCATAGAGCTTCGGATCCAGCCGCAGGGGAAAGCTCTTTTTGGCGGCCATGGCTTGCCTTTAGTAGAGCGATCCCGTATTGATGACCGGATTGGCGGAACGGTCCGAGACGATCGCGACAAGCAGATTATTGATCATAGCCGCCTTGCGTTCCTCATCGAGCTCGATGACCCCTTCGCGCTGCAGCTGCAGGATGGCCATCTGCACCATGCCGACAGCGCCTTCCACAATGCGGCCGCGGGCGGCGAGAATTGCGGACGCCTGCTGGCGCTGCAGCATCGCACTGGCAATTTCGGTGGAATAAGCCAGGTGGGTCAGGCGCGCCTCCATCACTTCTACACCGGCGACGGACAGCCGGTCCTGAAGCTCGCGGCTCAGCTCCAGCGCCACTTCTTCCGAATTGCCGCGGAGGGAATAGCCGCCCTCCTCGAAAGAATCATAAGGATATTTGTTGGCTACATGCCTCAGCGCCGTCTCGCTTTGAATCTCGACGAACTGCATGTAATTGTCCACATCGAACAGCGCCTTGGCCGAATCGACGACACGGAAGACGACCACAGCGGCGATTTCGATCGGATTGCCCTCGATATCGTTGACCTTCAGCTTGGCGCTGTTGAAGTTCCGGACGCGGAGCGACACCTTCTTGCGGACCGAAAGCGGAAGCGTCATCCAGAGGCCGCTTTCCCGAAGCGTACCGGTGTAGCTCCCGAAGAAGGTTACGACCATCGCCTGATTCGGCTGGACGACGGTAATGGAAGAAGACAGGAGTCCTCCGATAACAATCAAGGCAATACCGAGTACCGGTGCGGTTTCATTGATCAGAAGCAGCAGAGTTGCTGCCAGCAAGGCAGCGATAATGAGGATGCCGACGAAGCCGTTGATCACCCAAGCTTTTCTTTCTTTCATGCGAACCACTCCTTTTTCCATAATCGAAATCAGATGAATATCGATTTGATATTTTAATGATATCACTTTTGCAAGAAAATGTAAATCATATTTAGTCGGAGTCCCGGGTGTTGACACCTCATCCTCGTAGTGCTATAAGTGGAATAAGCATTTTTGAGACCGTAGGGAAGGGTGGGTTCGCCATGGAACACGTACAAACAGAAGAACGCTTCAGAGAGCTGACCGGGGGCTCAAAGCCCACCGTTGCCGTATTCAAGGCGACGTGGTGCAAGGACTGCCATTTCATCGAGCCGTTCATGCCGGAAGTCGAGGCGGCTTATCAGGACCGGCTGCAATTTATTGAGATCGACAGGGATGAGTCGCCGGACCTTTGCTCGGAGCTGAACATTCTGGGCATCCCGAGCTTCATCGCTTTTCGCGAGGGGCAGGAATTGATCCGTTTTGTAAGCAAGCTGCGCAAAACGCGCGATGAAATCGAGCAGTTCCTGGATCGCGCCGTAGAAGTGGCGAACGCGCTTAAGAGCAATTCTTGATTTTTTGGCTTGGGTAAAAGAGGAGGCCGGCGTTTTAGACGCAGGTCTCCTTTTTTGTCCTTGCAAGACAAGGACGGCGCAGTCGTTTATCCTGGGGTGATAAGACTTTATAAGTTTTCGTAACTTATAGCTTCGCATCAACCTTGTTAAACGCGCTGGTCCTTGCAAGACAAGGACGGCGTAGTCGTTTATCCTGGGGTGGAATGGGGTTTTCTTCTTTCATGGCTTTGTAACATTTCCGCATGGATTTAGCCCTTCGGAATCGGTATAATGAAAACATGAAACAAGTTTGAAAATGTCGAGTTGTGCCGATTTAACGAAAAAGCGGGTGACTTTATCATATGAACATCAATGGATGGCTTCGGCGGTTTTCCTATGCCAGCGCAATCGGCATGTTTTTGATTCTGCTGATGGGGACGCTCGTCACGAAAACGGACTCGGGCAGAGGCTGCGGCACCGACTGGCCGCTGTGCAACGGAAAGTTCATTCCGGCCTATACGATTCAATCGTTAATTGAATACAGCCACCGTTTTGTAACGGGTATAGTAGGATTGATTCTGCTTGCGACCATGATTCTGGTTTTCATGTACAGCCGCCGCAAAGACGCCAAATGGTACATTAGCGGCGCAATGTTCTTTACGGTGCTGCAGGCCATTCTCGGCGCTATGGCCGTGATTTGGCCGACGTCGGCTCCGGTGCTGGCCCTGCATTTCGGCTTCTCGCTCTTATCCTTCGCTTTCACCCTGCTCCTCGCACTCGTCTTTTCGGAGAAAGCCGAGGCTTTAAGAAAAGGGGACGGCGCCCGCCTGTCGCGGGGGTGAAGATCGCCGTATGGGTTAGCCTGGTCTATACTTATGTCGTTGTTTATCTCGGCGCATTTGTACGCCACACCGAATCGCTCGGCGGATGCATCGGCTGGCCGCTGTGCAATGGAGAGGTCATTCCGGACCTGCACGGCGCGACGGCGATCGTCTTTACCCACAGGGTTGCAGCCGCAGGACTGGGGATCTTCCTGCTCCTCATGTTCATAAGCATCCGTTCACAGGCCGGAACGCAGAGCAGTGTTTACCACGCCGCCAAGTGGTCTTTGATTCTGGTCATGCTGCAAATCCTGAGCGGAGGCTTCGTGACTTTGTCCATCGGATACGATTATTATCTGTGGGCCAGCCTCCTGCACACGCTGCTGATCTCCTGCTTGTTCGGGGTGATGTGCTACCTTGGAGTGCTGACCCTGAGGACGGCGGAACAAGAAAACATTCAGGCTTACGCGGCTCCAAGGTCGCCGTAAGCCTTCTGTTCTATTTTAAGCGGAAAATTGATCCCGGTTACCGGTCATGAAGGAGCGTCTATAGGATATGAGATTTGAGAATTTACGAACGTTTCTGGAAGCGCTGCGCAAAGAAAAGCAGCTGAAAGTCATTTCGGCCCCGGTCGATCCGAATCTGGAGCTGGCGGAGATCCACCGACGGGTCATCGACGAACAGGGACCCGCTCTGCTGTTCACGAATGTGAAGGGAGCGTCCTTCCCGGTCGTAACGAATTTGTTCGGCACCTCACGCCGCGTCGATTTGGCTTTCGGCCCGCGGCCGGAGCAGCTGATGAAGCAGATCGTCGGCGCGATGGACACGCCGCTGCCTCCGACGCCCAAGGCGCTCTGGCAGCAGAGGGACCTCCTGATCGATCTCTTCAAGATCGGAACGAAGACGGTGCCGGCCGAAGCGACCCCGTACTGCAGCAGTGCCGCAAGGAAGCGCCGCTCGCCGGGCTTCCGGTCCTCACCTGCTGGCAGGAGGACGGAGGCCCGTTCGTCACGCCGCCGCTGGTGTATACCGAGCATCCCGAAAACGGCCACCACAACCTCGGCATGTACCGCATGCAGGTGTACGACGACCGGACGACGGGGATGCACTGGCAAATACATAAGGGCGGCGGGTTTCATTACCATGAAGCCGAGAAGCGGAACAAGCCGCTGCCCGTCACGGTCTTCCTCGGCGGACCGCCCGCGCTGATCGCTTCGGCGATCGCGCCGGTACCGGAGCATTTGCCTGAGCCGCTGCTGACATCCCTTATTCTCGGACAAAAGCTTCCTCTGGCGGAGAACCCGCAAGGAGGCGGGCACCGGCTGGTCGCCGAGGCGGAATTCGCCATTTGCGGCTCCGTGCAGCCGCACCTGCGCCGTCCGGAAGGCCCGTTCGGCGACCATTACGGCTATTATTCGCTGACGCATGACTTTCCGGTGTTCGATGTGCATCATATGTGGCACCGGAAGGATGCAATCTATCCGGCGACGATCGTCGGCAAGCCGCGGCAGGAGGACTACTACTTGGGCGAGTTTCTGCAGCGCCTGCTCTCCCCGGCGTTCCCGATGGCCATGCCGGGCGTGAAGTCGCTGTGGACATATGCGGAGACCGGCTTCCATTCCTTGGCCGCCGCCGTCGTTCGCGAGAGCTACAGCCGTGAAGCGCTTAGCACCGCCTTCCGGATTCTCGGCGAGGGGCGCTTACGCTGACCAAGTTCCTGATCGTTACCGACCGGGACATCGATCTGGAGCGTTTCCCGGAGCTGCTCGAGTCCGTACTGGCGCGGTTTGAACCGGGACGGGATCTGTTCATCATCAACCATACGTCGCACGATACGCTCGATTATACCGGCGATCGGCTGAACCACGGCAGCAAAGCCATTCTGCTCGGTATCGGAGAGCCGAAGCGCGAGCCGCCGGGCGAGTATACCGGCGGCGAGCTGCCCGGTATCCGCAGTGCCGCCGTATACTGCCGGGGCTGTCTGGTTGTTTCCGGCGCAGCTTACGATGAGGACCCGGCGGCCGCCGCGGCCGGCTTGCGGAGGAGTGCGCGGACCGGCTCAAGGACTGGCCTTTGGTCATCCTGGCGGATGACGCGGGGATAACGGAGAATCAGACGGCTTTCCTCTGGACCGTCTTTACCCGCTTCAACCCGGCCGCCGATATCTATGCCGGATCGCGCGTACAAGCCCACCATATCGGCTATGAGGTGCCGATCGTCATTGACGCCCGGATGAAGCCGGGCTATCCGGACGAGCTGTTCCCGCGGGAGGATATCGTCCGTCTTGTCGACAGCCGCTGGAACGAATATTTTGCCTGATCCGAAGCGGCTGAGGGGCCGGGCGGCCCCGCCGACTTCCTTGTTTCCGAGTAAGGAGCCTGACATCCATGAGTTCATCAAGACTGCGGCAATGGTCGCCGCACGCCGGATTTGTCATCGTTTATATTTTCTGGGGCATTAATATTTCCGTTATGAAAATCGGAGGTGAGGAGTGGGATCCTCTGGTATTCAACGGGCTCCGGTATCTCGGCATCATTCCGTTTCTATGGCTCTTCACCTGGGGATATTACCGCAGTAGACCGCATTTGCGTCTGCGCATCGCCCCCAAGGATCTGGGGCTGATCGTTCTGCTCGGCGCCGTGTCCGCCGTCGGAATGGAAGCGGTGCTGCAGTATGCGCTGCAGTTCTCCAATTCCGCCAACGGGGCTGTTCTCGGCCGGGGGTTCATGCCGGTCATCACGGCGGTCATTGCGCTGCTCATGAAGGATATCCTGCTGACCCGCCGGGTCGCCCTGGGTATCCCGCTCGCATTCGCCAGCGTCGTGTTGATCGTGGCCGGCGGACCGCACGGCTTTCATATCGGCCCGGAGACGCTCCGGGGCGACGTCCTGCTTCTCTTGCGGAGCTTTCTCGGAGCCTTCTACCTGATCGGCATGAACCGGCTTGTAGGCCGATACCCGCTGACGCCGCTGGTATCGCTGGAGATGACGGCGGGCGCCGTATCCCTGCTGCCTTTTCTCTTGTGGAAGGCCGATTTCGCTTACCTTGCGGCGCGCACTTCTACGGCCTGGATCAGCCTGGGGTATACAGCCATTTTCGCTACGATCCTCGGCTTTTCCCTGCATAACTATTGCTTATCCCGGCTGGGGCCCTTCAAATCGTCGGTCTATGGCTATTTGCTGCCGGTAACGGTCGCTATCGCAGGCTATGTCCTGCTCGGGGAAAAGCTCTCCCTGAACCAATATCTGGGGGGCGCAGGGGTCCTGGCAGCGATGTACCTGGTGCAGAAAGACCGGATGCAGTCGCTGAAGGAAGCGGTCTCCGCCAAGTCCCGCGCTGCCTAAGCGAATACAGATCCGGCAAGCATGTTCTCCTTCCCCTTTCATCGGTCCCGAGTCCCTCGGGGCCTTGTTTGTTTTCCCGCAGGGGAATCGTTATACTTAATTGTACGAACAATGACAGTGCTATCCGGCACCTATTTTACAAGACAGACGGAGACCGATTCCCATGCTAAGAGCTTTATTCGGCGAATCCCGGCGCCAGGACGAAGGGCCGCTTAAGGAAGCCAACGATGCCATACGACAATACATGAACGCGCTTATTCCGAGTTCCGCCAACCCGCCCGGTACGCAGGAGCGCCGGTTCCTCATATGGAGCGAGAATTTCCTGCGGGCGCTCGATGAGCTGGAGCAAAGCGGGTTTGCCGCCGAGCGGTATGCCGGGCGGGTCACCCGCCGGTATGTGGATGAAATGACCGAGGAAGAGCGGGACGATTACAATCGGCATTTATACTATTACAAAAATGCCATTATCCGCATGTTCGCGATTCTGGATAAGCTGGGGCATTTTCTAGACGAGCGCTTCCAGCTGCGGACGGAACGCTATAAAGCGCGGTTCTCCTATTTCACCGTGCTGCGGAACATGCATGAGAACGGAATCCATACGGACCTGGAACAGCGGCTCTACGAGCTGAAGCAGGCCACCCGGGAGCCGGCCAACCGGCTGCGCAATCAGCGCAATATGGAGATTCATACGATAAATAGCGACCTGCTGGATGATCTGCTCCAGGCGGCGGAGGCTAAATATGACCGGCGGCCCAGGCAGCAAACGGACGAAATTCGGAGCAACGTACAGGATTTGAAAGCAGGCATCGAGATGACCTGCCGGGCGGTTTCCCTGGTGTTCGGCTATTTGCTGCAGGCGGATCAGAACCGGAGTGGCACCGGCGGCGGGCACAGTTGAATCGTTTTCTGGCTTCCCCTATACTTGAATAGGGAACATTCCATCGGGAGGTAAACGCATGGTTCTGGAGCGGAAGACGGCGCTCATTACCGGTAGCGCGAAGGGTCTGGGGAGAATGACGGCGCTTCGGCTGGCGGATCAAGGCTGCGATATCGTTATCAATTATGTCCATAGCGAGCAGGAGGCCTATGAGCTGGCCGAACGAATCCGGTACAAGGGCGCGCGCTGCAAGGCCGTTCAGGGGGATATCGCCGTTCAGCAGGACCGTGAACGTCTGGTGAATGAGGCTGTAGCCGAATTCGGATCGGTAGATATTCTGGTCAATAATGCCGGCCCATTCATTCGCGAACGCCGGTGGTTTAACGAATATACGGCGGATGAAATCAACTATTTGGTGCAGGGCAACCTGCTTGGCGTGATGCATCTGGACCACATGGTCCTTCCCTTGATGAGAAGCAGGCGCTGGGGCCGGATCATTCACTTCGGCTTCGGACATGCCGCGGAGGCAAGAGGATGGCCGCACCGTGCTGTCTATGCAGCGGCCAAGGTAGGACTCGTGTCATTCACGAAAACGCTCGCGGTGGAAGAGGCGGCCGGCGGGATTACCGTCAATATGATCTGTCCCGGAGACATCCGGGGCGCCAATAAAGAGAAGACGATTGAAGAAGTAGAGGACCTGATCGATGAGGAATCCCCCGGGGCCGGCCGGGAACAGGGGAGGATATTGCCCGGGTAATTGCTTTCCTCTGCGAGGAGCGGTCGGATTTCATCACCGGGAACATCATGGATG